>NZ_CM145759.1:1970000-3549580 GCF_055635485.1 Olleya sp. KKT75 | reverse complement strand
GTTAAATTTAAAAGGTATTTCTAAGTTAGTTACTTTTGTTCTGATAATAGCAATGAACAGTTCCGTTCTTAAGCTTGGCAAATATGTGAACAAAAAACGTAAAAAAAAAATGAATTACTATTGAATATTCAGTTTTTTTTGTGCATGTTGTTTAGCAATTCGAAACTACAAAAAATATTTAAGATAATGGGTATAAAACAAGATGAAATTGAAATAAGAGTACGTTATGCGGAAACCGATCAGATGGGTGTGGTTCATCATGGGAATTACGCATTATATCTAGAAATGGCTAGAATTGAATGGCTACGAAAATTAAACATTTCTTACCGAAAAATGGAGGAAGAAGGGATTGGTTTACCAGTTGTGTCTATGGCTTTAAATTTCAAAAAACCAATACTTTATGATGATGTTATTAAAGTAAAAACACAACTTAAAAAGGCACCTACAGCGATGGTTGAATTTGACTATGAAATACTAAATGATTTGGGTCAAATTATGTGTACAGCAAGTGTGGTTTTAGCTTTTTTAGACATGAAAACAAAACGTCCAACTAGACCGCCAAAGTATTTTTTAGATGCTTTAAATGGATAATGATTTTATATTTACTTCGTAAATATTTTCAAAAATTTCAAAAATTGTAGACGCATCTTTTTTTCTAACCAAAATTGTGATTTGACAATCTAATTCTAATTTTTGGTTAATAACCTTTAGATTTTTCTCTTTTATAACCCGCATGACTTTATTCATGTTTTTATAATCAAAAGTGATTAGAAAGGTTTTGTTAATGGTGCGTGTTACAATTTTGGATGCTTCTAAAGCTAATTGGGCGCCTGTTTTGTAAGCATTTATTAAGCCTCCAACACCTAATTTAACGCCTCCAAAGTATCGCACAACAACTATAAGTATATTGGTGACTTCAAACGATTGGATTTGCCCGTAAATAGGCATTCCTGCACTATTGTTTGGTTCTCCGTCGTCATTGGCACGATAAGCAATAGTTTCAGTACCAATTTGATAAGCATAACACCAGTGTCTGGCTTGGTGGTGTTGTTTTTTTAATTCTTCTAAATGTTGCTTAATGTCTTCTTCTGTTTTTACAGGAAAAGCATAGCCAAAAAATTTAGAGTTTTTATCCTTAAAAAGGACCTCTTCAGATGGTTTTGTTATTGTTTTGTAAGCGTCGTTTTCCATAATTATGCTAAAGTTACCAAAAGTATTGATAGTATAGCAACGCCAATACCAATCCAGTTTTTTGGAAGTAGTCGTTCTTTAAAAAGTGCAAGACCTAATAATGTAGATAACATGACTATGGCAACATTGTTAACAGTAAATATAGTGGAGCTTTCAAAATTGTCTGCATTTAATGCTTTTAACAACATGTAAATAGAGTAGTAGTTAACAATACCTAAAATAACACCTGCAACAACACTTTTTGGATCAAAAGTGAATGTTTTTTGTATCGCTTTCGCGGAAAGTAGGCCAATACCAATCAATCCGGCTATAAAAAATATAGTTGCAGAAAATATTGGAATACCATTATCTGCCACATACGTAGTTTCTAAATATTTTATAGAGGTATCAATAGTTCCTGATCCTAAAAATAGTATTATCGGTAGCCATAAACTTTTAATTGAAAACCGGGCATTAGTTTTTTCTTTCTGAGACGCTAGATATACTGCAACCAATGCTAAAATAATTCCAATACCTTTTTGCCATCCTAAACTTTCGTTATAGACAAAAAGTCCAAAAATTATTGGTATCACAACACTCATTTTACTAGCTACGGATGCTACAGATAACCCGATACGTTGCGCGGTCAGAGCCATGACATTAAAAATTGCTATAAACAGAAATCCTAATCCAATAGCACCAAAAAACCATTTAGAGCTTATGATGTCTTCAATAATAACTGGAGAATCATAACTTAAAATACCACAAGTAAACGCAGTAAAATAATTAAATACAATGGTTTGTAATGTGTTAATGTTTCTTTTTCCAATAACTTTAAAAATCACAAAAATTAAAGTAGAAGCACAAATACTAAAAATTAAATACATTAAAACAAATCTTTTTTAATGGTAAATAAATCTATAATATCTTGTGTTTTTGGATCGTTATTCCAAACATTTATACCAAGCGTGCTTGCAGCATCAGTGTTTTCTTTAGTATCATCAATAAAAAGACATTCTTCAGGTTTAAGCTTGTTTTGATCTAGTACAAACTGGAAGATATCCGCGTTTGGTTTACGTAACTGAATTTCGTGAGATAAGTAAAACTTGTTAAACGCATTTTTAAAATCGTCGTAAAACGAAATATGCTTTTGGATACATTCTATATGCAGTGCATTGGTGTTACTTAATAGTATCAGATTGTATTTTTTGTCTTTTGCTAGTTGTTGTATAAACTCTAAACGACTAGACGGAAAGTCACAGATAATATAATTCCATGCTTCAGTAATCTCTTTTTTTGATAGTTTAGGAAAGTTGTCCATGTAAAAATCAATAAACTCGTCTGTATCAATCAAACCTTGTTCGTAAAAGCTATTAAAAGCAATCAGTTCTTCTGATAATTCTTCAATTTCAAATAACTCTAAAGCGTTAGTCATAGCGCCTTCTTTATTTAAATTGATAAAGACATCTCCAAAATCGAATATTATAGTTTTAATCATAGTTTTTTATTTCTGCTACAGCATTACGCTATAGTTGTATTGGTCAGTTCTAATTTGTTTACTTAAACGTATTAGTGTTATCTGTTTTTATTAGTGTAAATATTTAATGTATCGTCTAAAATCGTAGTGTCTTTTATTAATTGGCCATCAAATTTAGGAGCTTTAATACCGTCTTTAAATTTGATTTTTCCAGAAAACACTCTAGCTTCATCCCATAAATTGGCATCAATAAATAGTTGTAAGGTTTTAGAGCCACCTTCTATAATTATTGAGTTTATGTTTTCTTTGTGTAGATGGTCGCAAATTGTTTTTATCGTATGGTCTTTGAATGTAATTGTTTCTGCGTCTGTATTAAATATAGCATATTGATCAGATAATAAATTATTACGATCTAAAACAATACGGACAGGGTTTTGACCAGTCCAATCTCTGACATTTAAGGTAGGATTATCTTTAATAACTGTATTTGTCCCCACTAAAATAGCTTGCTCTTCGGTTCTCCATTTATGTACTAATTGCCTAGAATAGGTATTAGTAATCCAAACGGGTTTTTGTTCGTCTTTAGTTTTTGGCGCAATAAAGCCATCGATTGATTGGGCCCATTTTAAGATAATATACGGACGTTTTTTGTTATGAAACGTAAAAAAACGTTTGTGATGTGCTTTGCATTCGGCTTCTAAAACACCAACTCTAACATTACGACCTGCTTCCATTAGTTTTTTGATGCCTTTTCCGGCAACCTCAGGGTTGTCATCCACGCAGCCAATAACAATATTTGGTATTTGATGATGGATTATTAAATCGCTACAAGGAGGTGTTTTTCCATAATGACTGCAAGGTTCTAGTGTAACATAAATTGTAGCTTCTTTTAATAAAGCTTTGTCTGTAACACTATTTATGGCGTTGACTTCAGCATGCTTACCACCATATTTACTAGTAAAACCTTCGCCTATAATCTGGTCATTTAACACAATAACACTACCAACCATTGGATTTGGACGTGTTTGTCCTAATCCATTTTTAGCAATTTGTAAAGCGCGTTTTATGTAATATTGATCCGTCAAATTTTAAAGTTTGATTTTTACATTTTCAGTTCTGTCCACTTTGTAAGTGTGAGAAAACCCAAGGACTTTATATTTTATTTCGCCAATATATTGGACTTTTAGTTTTTTGTTCAAAAAGCTACCCAGCAAGCTGCTTAAATTTTTGTTACTTAAAAGGCTGTCTGTAGGTATTTTGGCTTGTAAAGGAATACTAAATTCTTTTTTAGCTGGTACTTTAAAACTTTCGCTAGTTACAGAGGCTAACTCACTATTATTAACAATAACTTTAATCCCGTCTGTTTTTAATTGACCACTAATATTATTAGGGTTTAAAAAAAAGGCATCTGCAGTAATTGTAATAAATTTAGAAGTCGATTTTAGTACTTTTATATTTTCAACTTTAATAAACTCTGGCTTCTCTGTGACTTTACAGCTAATAAAACAGGTTAATATTGTTAATAAGATTAGTGTGCTCTTCATGTGTCTTTTTTTAGATTTAATGTATCTTCATCCTCTAAAATATAAGGACAAAAATACTATTTAAAAGTGACTAATACTACTATTGAAATAAGAGAAATCCAGCCGGAAGACAATGCGCAAATTGAAGCAGTTATACGTGGTGTTTTTATTGAATATGATATGCCATTAGTGGGTACAGCGTATACAGATAAAGAAACGCCAAAAATGTTTGAATCTTATGCAGGAAAAAACGAAGTGTATTACGTTGTTGTTGTGGACGGTAAGGTAGAAGGTGGTGGTGGTTTAAAACCATTGAATGGTATGGAGTCTGATGTTTTTGAAATTCAGAAAATGTATTTTTCTAATCGCTTACGCGGAAAAGGCTTTGGTAAAAAACTATTTGAAAAGTGTTTAAATAAAGGGCAATCACTAGGTTTTAAAAAGGCGTATTTAGAAACTATTCCAACTTTAAAAGAAGCGATTCATATATACGAATCTAATGGATTTACACATTTAGAAGGACCATTAGGTGATACTGGTCATTTTAGTTGTGGTGTTTGGATGGAAAAAAAACTACAATAATTATAGATGTTAGTAAAAGATTTAAAACAAATATTCCATAAGGAACTAGATGCTATTTATGGTAAAGACGAAGTATTTTCCTTTTTCTTTATGTTAACGGAACAGTATTGTAATATTTCTAGACTGGATGTAGCGTTAGACACTAAAATAAGTATAACAAAGGAAGAGCAAGAACCACTATTTAAGGCATTAGAGAGCTTAAAACAACATACACCAATACAATATATTTTAGGCGAAACAGAATTTTATGGGTTGCCTTTTAAAGTTAATGCTAATACATTAATACCACGACCAGAAACAGAGGAGTTGGTACAGTTGGTTGTTGATGCTTATCCTGAACAAAATAGCAAGGCTAAGGTTTCGATATTAGATATTGGTACAGGAAGTGGTTGTATAGCCATTAGCTTAGCAAAAAATATAGTACCAAGTTCTGTTTCTGCGCTTGATGTTTCCGCGAAAGCGTTAGAACAAGCTAGACAAAACGCGGTATTAAATAATGTCGAGGTTGATTTTGTTGCTGGTGATATATTAACAATGACTGAAGGAGATTCTGCTTTCAAAAACATAACGTTTGATGTTATTGTTTCTAATCCGCCCTATGTTAGAAACTTAGAAAAGTTAGAAATGCAGGCTAATGTATTAGAAAACGAACCACATTTGGCATTGTTTGTAGCGGACGATAATCCGTTGCTTTTTTATAAAGCAATTACAGGTTTTGCAGTGCAACACTTGAAACAAAATGGTCAATTGTTTTTTGAAATTAACGAATACTTAGGTCCTGAAATGATTCAGCTTTTAGAAGATAATGGATTTAAAGATGTCCAATTAAAACAAGATTTTTTTGGAAAAGACCGTATGGTAAAAGGGACTAAAGGGTAGTTGTAGATTTGGTTAAAAGCAATAGTCCGCAACAAGAGTAATTATTAGATTTAGAAGTAAAACAGCATGAGCATACAATTAAAAATAAACGCATTAAGAGATCAGTTAAGAGAGCATAATTATAATTATTATGTTTTGGATAATCCGACTATTAGTGATTACGATTTTGATATACAATTAAAAGAATTACAAGCTTTAGAGGAGGCTCATCCTGAATTTTATGATGCTAATTCGCCAACATTGCGTGTAGGTGGTGCAATAACCAAAAACTTTAATACTGTTGTGCATAAGCATAGGATGTATAGTTTGGATAATTCTTACTCTTTAGAAGATTTAAAAGATTGGGAGACAAGAATTAAAAAAAGTATTGATGGTGATGTTGAATATGTTTGTGAGCTTAAATATGATGGTGCGTCTATAAATTTAACGTATCAAAATGGTAGCTTGCTAAAAGCTGTGACGCGTGGTGATGGTATGCAAGGGGATGAAGTGACACCAAATATAAAAACAATAAACTCTGTGCCTTTACAACTAAAAGGAGATTATGCTGAAGAGTTTGAGATTAGAGGAGAAATTATTTTGCCTTATGATGGATTTATTAAAATGAATGAAGCGCGTGTGGAAAATGGCGAAGAGCCTTATAAAAACCCACGTAATACAGCATCAGGAAGTTTAAAATTACAAGATAGCGCAGAGGTGGCTAAGCGCCCTTTAGATTGTTTATTATATGGTTTAGTTGGTGGTGATTTTGATTATAAAACACATTTTGAAAGCCTAGAAAAGGCACGAAAAATGGGATTTAAAGTACCAAAAGAAGCTAAGTTGTGCCAAAGTATAGACGAGGTTTTTGAGTTTATAAATCATTGGGATCAAGCAAGACATAATTTGCCTTATGAAACCGATGGTGTTGTTGTTAAAGTGAATAATTTACATCAACAAGACGAACTTGGATTTACATCTAAAGCGCCACGTTGGGCAATGGCTTATAAGTTTAAAGCAGAACAGGTAAGTACGGTTTTAAATAGTATTACTTACCAGGTTGGGCGCACAGGTGCTATTACGCCTGTTGCTAATTTAGAGCCAGTAGAGTTGGCTGGTACTATTGTAAAACGTGCATCTTTACATAATGCTGATCAAATTGAAAAATTAGATATTAGAGTAGGGGATACGGTTTATGTTGAAAAAGGTGGCGAAATAATCCCTAAGATTATTGCTGTAAATTTAGAAGAACGCCCTGCAGATTCTAAGCCAACAGAATACATTACTAACTGCCCTGAATGTGACACGCTGCTAAAAAGAGAAGCTGGTGAAGCAAAACATTTTTGTCCAAATTATAATGGATGTAGTCCTCAGGTTATTGGACGTATACAACATTATATTTCGCGTAAAGCAATGGATATTGAAGGTTTAGGTGGTGAGACTGTTGCAT
This sequence comes from Olleya sp. KKT75, assembly GCF_055635485.1. Lineage (NCBI taxonomy): Bacteria > Pseudomonadati > Bacteroidota > Flavobacteriia > Flavobacteriales > Flavobacteriaceae > Olleya > Olleya sp. KKT75. The sequence continues at coordinate 3,542,520 of NZ_CM145759.1, read as the reverse complement.
TGTTAGTCAAAGCAGGTCTAATACATAATTATGCTGATTTATACACGTTGACTAAAGATCAAGTGTTACCATTAGAGCGTATGGCGGAAAAAAGTGCTGATAATTTATTAGCAGGTATTGAAGCCTCTAAACAGATTCCTTTTGAGCGTGTATTGTTTGCTTTAGGAATTCGTTTTGTTGGAGAAACCGTAGCTAAGACATTAGCAAAACATTATAAAAGTATTGATGCGTTAGCGTTTGCATCGGTTATAGATTTGGAGCAAGTCAATGAAATTGGTATTAGAATAGCGGAGAGTGTTGTGGATTTCTTTTCGGACCCAAAAAATCAAGATATAGTTAATAGACTAAAGACTTATGGTTTGCAATTACAGATTTCGGCAGAAAAACTTGCTAGTCAAACCGATAAGCTTAAAGGTCAAGTTATTGTGGTTTCAGGAGTATTTCATTCGGTTTCAAGAACAGAACTCAAAAAACTAATAGAAGATAATGGTGGTAAAGTTAGTAGCTCAATCTCTTCTAAGACTAGTTATATTGTAGCAGGAGACAATATGGGGCCGAGTAAAAAAGATAAGGCAGAAAAGCTAAATATTGAGTTAATTACAGAGCAGGATTTTTTAAATAGCTTAGAGTAAGGATATTAAAAATCGGATAAACTACTTTTTATTGCGTTAAATTACATTTTTGTGTATCTTCGTAATCTCAAATCTTTAAAATGAAGTTAACAAAGTTCAATGTCGTCTCGATGTGTCTGGTTATTCTTGTCCTATTTATTATGACAGGAAGGATCTTTGATATGCCGATAGTGTCCGACTATTCTTGGATTTTTGTGTTTCCACTTTTTGCATATCTTTACTATGGCTTAACAAAAGAGCATAATCATTTCTTTGGTTTTTTTTTAATAGGATTTTCTATTGTAGAAATATTAAAAGTTGTGTTTGATGGTAATGAATTGATTGGGGTTTATGGTGCTAATTATCTTATTATAGCAACTTATTTATCTTTAATAATCTTTTTAGTTAAAGATTTAGAAATTAAAAAGATATTTAAGGACTTTAAACTGCCAATAGTTGTTTTGGTAGTCTTTAATGCCTATATAATTTATGCTTTAAACGAGATGATTTTGGAAGATCCAAAGGTTGAAACAGATTCTTTGGATTTTGTGATAGACGTAGTTTATAACGTATTTATTCAATTAGTGCTATCATTGGCATTAATACACTATTTATACCATCAAACTAAGCAAAGTTTACTGTTGTTTTTGGCTAGTGTGTGCATTGTGTTTTCAGAAATGGTTCAAGTGGCTTATTTGTTTATTTCTTCAGAACAAATATTAGAAATTATTTACTCGACGTTAATGGGGTTAGGATTCTATTTCTTGTATGTCTATATTAAAATTAGACATTTTGATTCTTATAAAACAGAATCCCCAGCCATAGTATAACGCTACTGTTATACTATAATAGATGTTCCTTCTGCTTTCTTAGTACTGTCAGGTTCAAAGTAAAAATCAATCTTACCTAAGTTTATTCCGTAACAACCTACTTGGTTTACTAACACATTTTTACCTTCTAAGTTTTGTGCAACTGTAGGTTTTGGTAAAAAAGTATGTGTATGTCCTCCAATAATAAGGTCAATGTCTTTGGTTGCTTTAGCTAAACTTAAGTCGCTAATTTTATCAGGATTTTTCTTGTAGTTATACCCTAAGTGAGATAAACAGATTATTAAATCACATTTTTCGTCCTTTTTTAGGATTCTAGTCATTTCTTGAGCAGCTTCAATAGGATCCAAATATTTAGTTTCTTTAGACATTGTTTTGTCAACTAATCCATCCAATTCAATTCCTAATCCAAAAACACCAATTTTAATACCTTCTTTTTTAAAGATTTTATACGGTTTAACATGCGTATCCATTACGGTATTTGTAAAATCGTAGTTAGCAGACACAAAACCAAAACTAGCATGTGGTAATTGTGCATATAAACCGTCGATTCCGTTATCAAAATCATGGTTTCCTATAGTTGCTAAGTCGTATTTAAGCCTACTCATAAGCTTAAATTCTAACTCACCTCCATAATAATTAAAATAAGGCGTTCCTTGAAAAATATCCCCAGCATCTAAAAGTAGCGTGTTTGGGTTTTCTGTTCTTATGTTTTCAATTAAGGTTGCACGTCGTGCTACACCACCTTGATTAGCGTTTCTACCATCTTCAGGTCCAAAAGCATCTATATGACTATGTACGTCATTAGTATGTAAAATGGTGATTTTTTTTGTTTTAGCAGTTGTTGCAAAAGATTGTAATCCATAACCACCAACTGTAATTAATGCAGTAGCAGCTGTTGCTTGTTGTATAAAGTCTCTACGTTTCATTGTTTTGGTTATTTAGTTTGGATAAATCTATTGTCAATTACTGGTTTAATGGTGTCTACTTTTTTGAAGTAGTCTAACATAGCATTTCTAATTTTATAGTTTAAAACGTATAAACTGTCATTAGTTTGAAAAAAGCGCATACCGTCACCACCATTATATAAGTAGTCATTGGTTGCTACATAGTATGTTTTGTCTTTATCAATAGGTTTGTTATTGACTAAGGCTTGCGTAATGCTATAGTTTTTGTCAAGTGTTAGTTGTAATCCACTAATTGGGTGTGGGCGTTTTGCTCTACTTAAGTAAGTGGTTAAACTATCTATTTGTGGGCCTTTTAAAGCTACAACAACAATACTGTTTTCAAAAGGCATGATTTCAAATCCTGTTCTAGTCGTAATATTTCCTTTAGAAAGGATGGAGCGTATACCTCCATGATTTAAAAGTACCATGTCAATATTGTTACCTGTTCTTTTGTTAAAAATAGGATTGCTTTCCTGCATTACTGCATCTGCCATTAAATTACCAATAGCGGTATTTAAATCACCATCATTTTTTGTGTAGGTTTCAGGAGCGTAAGATAAGACCGTATTCATATCCTTATTTAAGCTTTCGCGGAATGGTTTAATATAAGCATCAACATCAGGATCTATTGCTAATGTATCAGTTATAGTTATCTTTTTTCCTTCTATTTTTGTTAACGAGTAAGTTTCGTTCTTACAAGACGACACTAAGACTATCGAAAGTAAGATTAACAGGTGTTTATAATTCATATTTAAAGTTGAATAATTTAAAGCTAATATATAGTTACAATTACTACATTTGTAATAAAGGAATAAAGATAAATGATTTTAAAAGGATTTAAAGAAAAATCTAATAAAAAGTATATTAATAAATGTACCGCTAGTAGAGTTGTAAAGCCTACTAACGCCATTATTAAAACTATTGGAGTAGTTGTTGACGGTCAACAATTTTCTGATTTAGAATGGATTAACCAGCTTGCAGAAAGCTTAAGTGTTAACCTAAATAACCTTAAGATTTTATCCCTTTTTAATACAAAAAAAGAAGAAGTCTCTGTCTATACAAATACCTTTTCTGAAAAAGACCTTGGATGGAAAGGACAATTAAAATCTCAAACAGCAAAAGACTTTGTAGATACTAAGTTTGATTTGTTGATTAACCTTTATCAATCTGATGCTTTAGCGCTTCAAGTGGTGTCTGCCGCAACTCAAGCCCAATTTAAAGTAGGGCTATACGATGCTAATCAGGATCTAAACGATTTAATTATTGAAACTAAATTAGACGATAAGGCACTTTTTAAAACCGAACTAATAAAATATCTAAACATTTTAAATAAATTAAGTAATGAATAACCCTTTTTTAGGTACAGGAGTAGCAATTGTAACACCGTTTAATAATGATTTAACAGTAGATTACAAAGCGTTAGAAAAAATTGTAGAATTTAACATTACCAATGGGACTGATTATATAGTAATAAGCGGTACTACTGGCGAAAGTGTTACAATTACCAAACAGGAAAAAAAGGATATTGTAGAGGCAATAATCAAATTTAATAAAGGACGTTTACCTTTAGTTTTGGGTGTTGGAGGTAATAACACGATGGCTGTTATTGAAGAAATTAAAACGACAGATTTATCTGCATTTGCAGGAATTTTATCGGTGACACCTTATTATAGTAAGCCGACGCAAGAAGGCATGTATCAACATTTTAAAGCTATAGCTGAAGTTTGTCCGGTAGATATTATTTTATATAATGTACCAGGAAGAACAGCTAAAAACATGTCGCCAGAAACAACGTTACGTTTGGCAAATGATTTTAAAAATGTGGTAGCGGTAAAAGAAGCCGGAAATAACATGGCACAATATTTAGAGTTAATTAGAGATAAGCCAGAAGGGTTTTCTGTAATTTCTGGTGATGACGATTTAGCTTTAGGTGTTGTATTAGCAGGTGGAGCAGGAGTGATATCTGTAATTGGACAAGCCTTGCCAAAAGCCTTTTCTACAATGATAAATTTAGGTTTAGAAGGAAAAGCTAAAGAGGCATATGCACTTCATTTTAAAATGATGGATATTGTTAGTTTGATTTTCTCAGAAAATAATCCTGCAGGAATTAAAGCAGTATTAAACAATCTAGAACTTTGTAATAAAACGGTTAGATTACCGTTAGTTGAAGCAACAGAAATACTACAAAACAGTATAGCGGATTTTATGACAAATTTTAATAAAAGTTAAATTATACTTAATCCTACGTTAAACTTGATTCCTTCAATTAATTTAGCAATCAAATTATATTTTTAAAATCCATTTAAATAGCGTATTTTTGCGCTTCGTTAAAATTTTATGAAGAATTTATTTTACATCTTAATCACATTTTTATTTTTTACTTCTTGTAGTGAGTATCAAAAGGCGCTTAAGTCTGAAGATATTGCTGTAAAGTTTGCCTTAGGGGAACAGCTTTATAAGGATGGTAAATATAGTAAGGCAAGTCGTTTATTTGATCAAATAGTGCCAGCGTATAGAGGTAAACCTCAAGCTGAAAAACTAATGTTCTTAGATGCGGATTCTTATTTTCATATGGGATTAAATGCTCAAGCTGGATTTAGATTTGAACGTTTTGCAAAGTCATACTCTAAAAGTGATAAAGTTGAAGAAGCGTATTATAAAAGTGCGTTAAGTTATGCAGCGTTATCTCCTGTGTTTTCTAAAGAACAACATGATACAGAGCATGCTTTAGAAAAACTGCAAGTATTTGCAAACTTATACCCTAATTCAGAGTTCATGCCTAAAATCAATGAGCTAGTTAAAGAATTACAATATAAGTTAGAATTAAAGGCATATAGTACAGCAAAACAATACAATCACATTTCAGATTTTAAAGCTTCTATAAGTGCTTTTGATAATTTTATTGGAGACTTTCCTGGGACGTCTCTGCGTGAAAAGGCATTATTTTATAAATTTGATTCAGCTTACCATTTAGGAATGAAGAGTGTAGAATCAAAAAAACAAGACAGATTAACTACAGCTATATCTTACTACAATAGTTTTAAGAAAGTAAATGCAGACTCAGAGTTTAATAAGGATGCAGATAAAATGGTTGAAGATTTAAAAGAACAATTAGAAAAATATAGTACCAAAAGCTAATATATATTATGGATTTAAAAAAAATCGACGCTCCGTTATCAACAACGACGTATAACAGAAATATTATTGATGCACCAACAGGTAACATCTACGAAGCTATTTCAGTTATTGCAAGAAGATCAGAGCAAATTAATTCTGAAATTAAAAAGGAATTAATTGAGAAGCTAGAAGAGTTTGCTACATATAATGATAGCTTAGAAGAAATTTTTGAAAACAAAGAACAAATTGAAGTGTCTAAGTTTTACGAAAAACTTCCTAAACCTCATGCTTTAGCTGTTCAAGAATGGTTAGATGGTAAAATTTACCATAGAAATACAGAACAAGATAACCAAGACTAATTATATGTCAATATTAAGTGGCAAAAACGTACTATTGGGCATCAGTGGTGGTATTGCTGCTTACAAGACGGCTACATTAGTTAGATCATTTATAAAAGCAGGTGCAAACGTACAAGTCGTTATGACACCTGCTTCTAAGGATTTTGTAACACCGCTTACATTGTCCACACTTTCCAAGAATCCAGTACACTCAACATTTACAAACGACCAAGATGATAATGCTATTTGGAATAACCATGTAGAATTAGGGCTTTGGGCTGATTATTTTGTAATTGCGCCAGCAACAGCTAATACGTTGTCAAAAATGGCGAATGGTACTTGTGATAACCTATTATTAGCCACTTATTTATCTGCAAAATGTAAAGTGTATTTTGCGCCAGCAATGGATTTGGATATGTATATCCATCCCTCTTCTGTACAGTCCTTTGAGACGCTTAAAAATTATGGTAATATCATGATACCGGCTACTTCAGGTGAGCTAGCTAGTGGATTGGTTGGACAAGGTCGTATGGCAGAGCCCGATGATATTGTCTCTTTTATAGAGAAAGATATTATTAGCGGATTACCCTTAAAAAACAAAACCGTTTTAATAACTGCAGGACCAACCTATGAGGCTATAGATCCAGTACGATTTATTGGGAATCATTCTTCAGGAAAAATGGGCTTCGAGATTGCTAAAGCAGCAGCTAATCTTGGTGCAGAAGTTATTTTAATAACGGGACCAACCCACCAAACTGTAAAGCACAGTTTAATTACGGTAATGCCTGTAGTGAGTGCGCAAGAGATGTATGATGCAGCTCATCTTCATTTTAATAATTCTGATATCGCAATATTGTCTGCAGCAGTCGCAGATTATAGACCAAAAAATGTAGCTACTCAGAAAATAAAAAAGAAGACAGCTACGTTAACATTAGAACTAGAGAAGACCAAAGATATTTTAGCTTCTTTAGGAGCTATAAAAACAAATCAATTTCTAGTTGGCTTTGCATTAGAGACTAATAACGAATTGGAGCACGCAAAATTGAAGCTAAAAAAGAAGAATTTAGATTTAATTGTTTTAAATTCGTTAAACGACAAAGGTGCAGGTTTCAAGTCTGATACTAATAAAGTAACCCTAATTAATAAGGACGAAGAAGCAACGGTATACCAATTAAAGTCTAAAACAGAAGTTGCTAAGGACCTTTTTAACACCATAATAAATACAATACATGCGTAATCTATTATTCCTATTTATATTTTGTTTTAGTGTATCAATTCATGCACAAGAGTTAAATGCGACAGTAGTTGTAAATGCGCAACAAACCGGTAACGAAAACTTACAGCAGTTTAAAACACTAGAGACACAATTAAAGGAATTTATTTCTAGTACTAAATGGACAGATAGAAAGGTTTTACCTCAAGAACGTATAGACTGTAATTTTGTAATTAATATTAGCGAATACTCAGGTAACAATTATAAAGCGACAATCCAAGTGCAGTCTTCAAGACCTGTTTTTGGCGCTAGTTATACTACCCCAACCTATAATATTAACGATAAGGATTTTACATTTGAATACATCGAGTTTCAAAGTTTGATATACAATCCAACGCAATATGCTTCTAATTTAATTTCGGTTTTAGCATATCATGTAAATATGGTTTTAGGTATGGACGCAGACACGTTTAAACCAGAAGGTGGAGACGAGTATTTTAAGCAAGCACAAAATATTGTCAATTTTTCTCAACAAGAAAATTATTCAGGTTGGAAATTATCTGACGGATTACAGAGTAGATTTGCATTGATAGATAATTTATTGTCACCAACTTTTAAGGCGTTTAGAACAGTAATGTATAATTATCACAGACGTGGTTTAGATGTTATGAGTGCTAATCAAAAGGATGCCAAAACAGAAATTGCTATGGCTTTAGATTTGTTTGGAGATATGAATAGAACCCGTCCAAATTCATATTTACTTCGTGTGTTTTTTGACGCCAAAGCCGAAGAGATTGAGCAAATTTTCTCAGACGGTCCTAGTGTAGATATTACAGATTTAATAGACACACTTAATAAAATCGCTCCAATGCATTCTTCTAAATGGAGAAACATTAAAATCTAGATATATTTATTTTCATTCTTAAAAAGCGAAAAATCAAAACTTTTCTCTTTTTAACTTTTAACTTTTCACTTTAAGAATGCTTACAGGATTAACTATAAAAAACTACGCTTTAATAGATCAACTTCAAGTTAGCTTTAATGATGGGTTTACCATTATTACAGGAGAAACAGGAGCAGGTAAATCTATATTATTAGGCGGTCTTTCTTTAATTTTAGGTAAACGAGCTGATTTATCAAGCTTACGTAATCCTGAAAATAAATGTATAATTGAAGCTACTTTTGATATTTCAAAATACAAGCTAAAAGGACTATTTAAAGAACAAGATTTAGATTACGAGACGCAAACAATAATTAGACGAGAAATTTTACCTTCAGGAAAGTCAAGAGCATTTGTTAATGACTCGCCTGTAAACCTATCTAGCTTACAATCTTTAGGTGAGCAGTTAATAGATATACATTCTCAGCACGAAACCATGCAGTTGGTAGATGATGCGTTTCAGTTTCAGGTAATTGACGCTTTAGCTAAAACGGATCGTGATTTAGAAACGTATACGCTTCATTTAAAAAGTCATAAAACACTTAATAAGGAATTAAAGCAATTACAACAGTTTCAAGCTGAAGCGTTGAAAGAGCACGATTATAACGCTTTTTTGTTAAACGAATTAGTTGAGGCTAATTTAAAGGAAGGCGAACTTCAAGAATTGGAAGAAGACTTTGAGTTATTAAATAATGTTGAAGTTATCCAACTTAAATTAGAAGAGGCAAATGCATTATTAAGTGAAGAGCAGGCAGGTGTATTAACTTCTTTAAGAGACTTGAAAGCAGCATTGCAAAAGTTAGCGACAATTTCTACTACCTATCAAGATTTGTTAGATAGGGTAACTAGTAGTTTGATTGATTTAGATGATGTTTTAGTAGATATAGAGCGTTTCGAAGGTAACCTTGATGCAGATCCAAACCGATTGGAAATTGTTAATGCCAAATTAGCAACCTTAAATAACTTGACGCAAAAGCATTTAGTTAAAACAGTAGAGGAGTTAATTATAATACGTGATGATTTATCTAAAAAAGTGGCAGCGACGGAAAATGCTGATCAAGACATTTTAGATAAGGAACAAGAAATAAAAGCAGTCGAAAAATTATTAAATACAGAAGCAAAACAAATTACAGAGAAACGTAATAAGGCTATACCAGATTTAAAGAAACAGTTAGAAGCTATCTTAAGTCAGTTAGGTATGCCAAATGCACAATTTAATATTAGCTTAGAGGTTTCTGATACTTTTTTATATAATGGAAAAGATACTTTAAGCTTTTTGTTTTCAGCCAATAAAGGAGGGCAGTTTAATGTGCTAAAAAAAGCAGCCTCTGGAGGAGAATTATCTAGAATAATGTTAGCCATTAAATCTATTTTATCAAAATATGTGAAATTGCCAACTATTATGTTTGACGAAATTGATACAGGTGTTTCTGGAGAAATCTCTAATAAAATGGCAGATATAATGGCATTAATGAGTACAAAAATGCAGGTGTTTAGTATTACGCATCTACCACAAATTGCAGCCAAAGGAAACACACATTATAAAGTGTATAAAAAGGATGTTAATGAAGTAACAACAACCAATCTGGTTAAATTAAACTATGATGAACGTGTTGTGGAATTAGCGCAAATGCTAGGTGGTACGCAATTATCGGATTCGGCAATAGCACATGCAAAGCAACTATTAAATTAGAGGCATAATTTCCGCGAAAACGAAATAAAAAAATTATAAATACTATCTTTGAAGGATATTACAATAAACTAACAAGTCAACTGATAAACTATAAGTTATGTCATACAATTTATTAAAAGGAAAAAGAGGAATTATATTTGGAGCATTAGATGAAAACTCTATCGCTTGGAAAACTGCAGAACGTGTACACGAAGAAGGTGGTACGTTTGTCTTGACTAATGCGCCTGTTGCAATGCGTATGGGGCAAATTGATAAATTAGCAGAAAAAACAGGATCTCAGATTATACCTGCAGACGCTACTAGTGAAGAAGATTTATTAAACCTTGTCAATAAATCTATGGAGATTTTAGGAGGTAAAATTGATTTTGTATTACATTCAATTGGGATGTCTATTAATGTTAGAAAAGGAAAACATTATACGGATCAAAATTATGCTTGGACACAAAAGGGTACGGATGTATCTGCGATGTCTTTTCATAAAACAATGCAGACGTTATATAAGCAAGATGCAATGAATGAGTGGGGAAGTATTGTAGCGTTAACATACATGGCTGCACAACGTGTTTTTCCAGACTATAATGATATGGCAGATAATAAAGCTTATTTAGAGAGTATTGCACGTAGTTTTGGTTACTTTTTTGGAAGAGATAAAAAGGTTAGAGTTAATACAATATCACAATCTCCAACACCAACTACAGCAGGTAGTGGTGTAAAAGGGTTTGACGGTTTTATCGCTTACGCGGAAAAAATGTCGCCTTTAGGTAATGCTACAGCATTAGATTGTGCTAATTACACAGTGTCTTTATTTAGTGATTTAACTAAACGTGTAACATTACAAAACTTATACAATGATGGTGGGTTTAGCAATATGGGCGTTAGTGACGAGGTAATGAATGCTTTTGTAGAGAGTATGGATAAATAGATTAGAAGTCAAAAAACATATTTAAAAAAAGGTCTTGCGTGTAACGTAAGGCCTTTTTTTATGCTTTAAAGTATAGCGTGTAGGAAAAGTATGATAATCAGTTAGTTGTAGTTATATGTTAAAGAAAACAGTTTTTTATCTATGAAAAATGTATTTTGTCGATTTGATAAGGTTGTTTGTTATTCGTTGGTAATTATTCAATATTTTTAAAGAATGATTATTTAATAACTAACTAAAACCAATTTTAATATGAGAAAAATTACTTTTTTATTGTTTGCGCTTATTGCATTTAATATGCAGTCTAATGCACAAATATTTATTCAAGAAAATCTTGACTCGGGCTTTCCTACAGGATGGTCTCAAGTCAGTTATTTTGCTAGTTCAACTGCAACATATGTATGTGAAGGAAGTGGTAATATTGCCGATAATCTGTACGGTAGTGCTTCTAATGATGGTACATTTACCTCTCCAAATTTTGTAGGAGCATCAAACGAAACAGATGCTGTTGTATCTTTTGATTGGTTAGCTAGACCTTATTCAACTAATGCTGTAGACTACATAATTTTTGTTGAATATTCAACTAATGATGGTACTGATTGGAATTTAGTGTCTTCTTTTGCGGTTACAGAAACTACAGCTTGTACAACTTATAGTGAGGTGATTCCTTCAGCAAATATTCCTTTAGGTTCAGATTTTAAATTTAGAATAAGAGGAGAATGGCAAAGTGGAGATAGTTATTTTTATTTAGATAATATTTTAGTTTCTCAAACTTCTGCTGATGCGCCAAATTGTGATTCTGTTTTAAGTGAAACGGAAAATGTATTGACAGATGGATCTATATCTTGGTCCGCAGCAACAGGTATACCTGCAGGTTATTATATTTCAGCTGGTACTGCATCAGGTGTAAACGATATTGCTGATAACGTAGACAATCTTAATAGTACTTCTTATGATTTGGGTGCTTTAGCAGATGGAACAACTTATTATGTAACAATTACTCCTTATAACGATAATGGTAGTGCTCAAGATTGTATTGAACAATCTTTTTTTACTTTAACAGCTCCAGTAAATAATGATTGTTTAGAAGCAATAGCACTAAATGTTAATGCAGATTTATCTTGTACTGAAGTTATTTCAGGAACTGTTTTTGGAGCATCAGCTTCTGGTGTCGATAATTGTTTTGGTACAGCAAATGATGATGTTTGGTATAGCTTTGTAGCAACTAGCAATGCACATGTTGTGTCTTTAACTAATGTAAGTGGTAGTGCAACAGATTTATATCATACAGTATACGATGCATCTCCAGGATGTGAAGCATTAACTACAGCAACTGCTTTAACTTGTTCTGATAGTAATACTAGCACTACTGTAGGGTTAATAATTGGAAATACATACTTTGTACAGGTATATACTTACACATCAACAGCGGGTCAAACTACAGTTTTTGATGTTTGTGTTGGAACGCCACCAGCACCACCAGCAAATGATGATTGTTCAGGAGCTATTGCTATAACTTTATCTGAAGATGGGACTTGTAATGAAGCTATGTCAGGAACAACTGAAAATGCATTAGCCAGTTCAACGGGATGTACAGGAGGAAAAGATGTTTGGTATACCTTTACAGCTACAGAAGATGCCAATTATATAGCAAATGTTACTGAAACATTTGAATCGGCTAGTTTTGTGGCTACTTATATTGCAGCTTTTGAAGGAGGATGTGACGGTTTAACAACAGTTGGGTCGTCTGCTAGTTGTTTTAATTCATCAGCACTAACTATAGCAGCAACTAGTGGTACAACTTATTATATTAGCATTAGAAGTAGTTCTACTACAGCGTATACTGAGTTTGATGTTTGTGTTTATCAAGCACCAGCACCACCAGAAAATGACGATTTTGCAAATGCACTAGCTATCGCTTGTGGTGACGTTGTTACAGGTAACACAACTTCTGCATCTTTAGATGAAGACGACGCTCCTGATGCGGCTCCTGATGGAAATGAAAATGGAGCAGATACTGATTCTCCTAACATTTGGTATAGTTTTATGGGAACAGGTGATATTTTAGAGTTGTCTACTTGCGTTAACACAGATTTTGACACTGAAATATTAGTGTTTACAGGTACTTCAGGTGCTTTAACTTTAGTAGATGAAGGATATGATGAATGTGGTTCAAATTATGAAGCTTCAACTTCTTTCACAACTGTAGAGGGTACACAATATTGGATTTCAGTCGAAGGATATAGTTCAACTAGTACAGGTAACTTTGAATTAAGTGTAACATGTACTACACCGCCACCAGCAAACGATGAATGTGCAACTTCAGAAGCTTTAACTTTAGGAGTAGAAATTACAGGAGATAATACTGGTGCAACAGATTCTGCTTTAGCAACAGATTGTTTTACAGGTGTAATATCAGATTTATGGTATTCATTTGTAGCTCCTGCTTCAGGAGAGGTTACAGTAACAACTACCGCTGCTCAATATGCTGTTTATAGTGATTGTGCCGGTGCTGTAGTTGGCGAGTGCAATGTATCTGTAGTTGGTGATTTAACGGAAGGAACTACGTATTATGTTAGAGTTAGTGATGATGGAACTGCAAGATCACAAGTTACAGGTTCTTTTACTTTATTAGTTTCAGAAGCAGTTTTAAGTACTTCAGACTTTACTAATCAAAGTTTATTTTCTTACTATCCAAACCCAGTTAGCGATAACTTAACATTAAAAGCTCAAAAAGAGATTTCTAATGTATCTGTTTATAATATGATTGGACAAGAAGTTTATAGAAACGCACCAAACAGTGTTAACAATTCTGTAGACATGTCTAACTTACAGGCAGGAGCTTACTTTGTTAAAGTAACTATTGATAATGTAACAGAAACAATAAAAGTAATTAAGAAGTAATCTTAAACTTTAATACAATTAAAAGCCACCTTTTTAGGTGGCTTTTTTTATGCGATTAACTTACATTTGTAACATGCAATTAAGTTATTCTTTTATCATACCCGTTTATAATCGTCCTGTAGAGATTGAAGAGCTTTTAGAGAGCTTTTTAAAGTTAAGCGGTACGTTTAGTTATGAAATTGTAATTGTGGAAGATGGGTCGACTATAACCTCTCAGTCCGTAATAGATAAGTATAATACGCAGTTGGATATAACCTACTATTTTAAACCGAATTCGGGACCTGGAGATTCAAGAAACTTCGGAATGCAAAAAGCAAAAGGGAATTACTTTATTATTTTGGATAGTGATTGTTTATTGCCTAGTAATTATTTAATTGAAGTTGACCGTAGTTTAAAACAAATTTACGTAGACTGTTTTGGAGGACCAGATAAAGCACATAAATCATTTTCTAATCTTCAAAAAGCAATAGATTTTAGTATGACTTCTGTAATAACAACAGGAGGAATCAGAGGTAATAAGGCTAGTTTAGACAAGTTTCAGCCTAGAAGTTTTAATATGGGATTATCTAAAAAAGCATTTGAAGCTACAAAAGGCTTTGGTAATATCCATCCAGGAGAAGATCCTGATCTATCTATACGGTTATGGAATTTAGGTTTTAATACAGTATTAATCCCGGAAGCCTACGTTTATCATAAAAGACGTATTTCTTGGTCTAAATTTTATCAACAAGTCTATAAATTTGGTTCTGTAAGACCTATTTTAAACCAATGGCATCCGCAAACTAAAAAGCTGACTTATTGGTTTCCGTCAGTATTTACACTTGGTGCTATTTTTGCTATAATATTTGCGCTTTTCAATATTTACTTACCAATATATTTAGTCTTATTCTATTTTAGTCTCGTTTTTGTTATAGCTTTAATCACAACAAAAAATGTGATTATTACATGTCAGGCGTTGTTAGCAGTATGTATTCAGTTTTTTGGATATGGCTATGGATTTTTAAAGTCCACTTTAATATTAAGTATAAAAAAAGATAAAGCAGAAGTGCTATTTCCTCATCTGTTTTTTAATAATAAATAATGCAAACCATAAAATCTAAAATATTAGGATTGTTTAAGAGCAAAAAGATAAATGTCTTTTTACTGTTCTTCTTGTTAGCGTTTTCAATTTTAGTATTAACTAAATTATCTAAAGTTTATACAGCAACACTAACTTTTGATGTAAATCCAATAAATGTAGATGACACATTTGTTTTAATAAATCAAGACAATGCTAAGTTAAATATAACATTAGAAACCTATGGATTCGATTGGCTTAGATATGCAATAAATCGCCCGCTTTTAGACATTGATTTTAACACTGATATAGTAAAAAAAGACTCATCACTTATCTGGAGTATGTCTCGTGGCTTTGCAAATATTAACAAGCAGTTTAGTAAAGAGAAAAAAATAATTAGCATCAATCCAGATACTTTATCGTTTAAGTATGATAGTAATAGTATAAAATATGTTCCAATAGTGCTGCATGCAAATATTAAATATGCGCCTGGTTATAATACGTTGGATGTGGTTAAAACGAAACCAGATAGCATAAAGTTGATTGGACCAAGTTCTATACTCAGAAAAATTAAAAAGATAGATACGGACAACTTGGATGTCTTAGATGTTAAAGCCAATATTAATAAAATACTAACCTTACAATTGGATAGTATAGGTAATAAGGTAAAGACAAACTTAAAGCAAGTACAATTGGAAGTTAAGGTTTCTAAGTTTTCAGAAGGTGTGGTTAGTCTTCCAATAGAGGTTATTAATGTTCCAGAAGGTATAACGCTTAATTATTTTCCAAAACAGATTTCTTTAAGCTATGCTACCAGTTTAGAAAACTTTAAGAATATATCAGCACAAAATTTTAAAGTGGTTTGTAATTATAAAGACGCTATAGATAATTCGTTTTTAACTCCAAATTTAGTAAAACAACCTGCTAGTGTTAAAAATATAAGGTTGTTACAGCAGAAAATTGAATTTATTATAAAAGAATGACACCAATAATTGTAGGATTAACAGGAGGTATAGGTAGTGGTAAAACTACAGTTGCTAATTTTTTTAAAGACTTAGGTGTGCCTGTTTATATAGCAGATACAGAAGCTAAGGCTTTAATGAACCGTTCTAAAATTATAAAACGAAAACTAGTACAGCTTTTTGGAGACCAAGCATATATTGACGCGTCATTAAACAAACCTTTTATTGCGAGTCAGATTTTTAACAACAAAGTATTATTACAACAAATGAATGCTATTGTACACCCAAAAGTTGCAAAACACTTTGCTAATTGGGTAAAGAAACAAGAGTCAGACTACGTTATTAGCGAAGCTGCTATTATTTTTGAAAACGGTAGCTACAAAAAATATGATGTCATCATAACAGTAGTGGCACCTGAAGACGTTAGACTTAAGCGTGTAGTTAAGCGTGACGAGTCTTCTTCTGAAAAAGTAAAAGCCATTATGAAAAACCAATGGAGCGATAAACAAAAAACTGAACTTTCAGATTTTGTGATAACTAATGTAAATTTAGAAGACACAAGGCTCCAAGTAGGAAAAATCCATGCTAAAATCTTAAATAGCGCAACAAATCATTAAATTTTAACGTTTTTGTTAATGTAAGGTTAAATGCAAGGAATCCTAAATGTTAAAATATTAGTTTTGGTGTGTGAATAAAAGGATATTTCTAGTATTAGTAGTTTTAATGAGTTGTTCTTTAATAGGTATTATTTTAGTACAAGCTTATTATATTAACAATTCAATTCAAAATAGTGAAAACCAATTTAACTTCAATGTAAAAAAAGCATTGAGTTATGTTTCTAAAACTATTGAAAATGAAGAACGCTCGGACCATTATTATAAGATTTCTGAACTAATTAAAGAAGGTAAAACTAAGCTAGATTCTAATGCTATTTTAAATTTTTATATTAAACAGGATAATCCTAATAGTAACCAATCTATAATTTATAGAAATGGAATTCTTGAAGAAAATTTTAAAGTATCATCATCGCTCTTTGACATAGGTTTAGATAGCTTAAATGTAAAACGAATTTTAAGCGAAAGAGAAACAAAAATAGTAGAAAACAGCACTTTAGATGGGACGCAAAATCTCACATCTATGTTATCTGAGATTGGAGTAACAACTGTCAATGAGTTTTTTCTAGAGACGTCATATTTAGATTATGCGTTTAGAAAGCCAATACATAAAAGGGTTAATACTGATCAGGTTGAAAGGTTACTGGCATTAAAACTAATTGAAGACGATATTAATATTGGTTATGAGTTTGCTATTTATAGTAATGGTTTAGCCACTAAGGTTAAGACAGAAAATTTTCATTTAGATCAAAATAAAGCGTCTACTTTTAGTGTTCCATTTTTTTTTAATGAAAACGACGATAGCAATTACAGGTTATTAGTAAATTTTCCGGAACGTAAAAAATTCATTTTATCATCAGTTTTAACGATGTTAATTTTGTCTATTGTATTTACATTAATTATTATAATTGCTTATTCAAGTGCTTTGTATCAGTTAATAAAACAACGACAGATCTCTGAAATTAAAACAGATTTTATCAATAACATGACACATGAGTTTAAGACGCCAATCGCAACAATAAATTTGGCATTAGACTCCATTAGAAATCCTAAGGTAATAGACGACAAAGAGAAGGTTTTACGTTATTTAGGAATGATTAAAGAAGAGAATAAAAGAATGCATGCTCAGGTAGAAAATGTATTAAGAATATCTAAACTTGAAAAAAATGAGCTAAACATTAGTAAGGAACGTGTAGAGTTAAACGACTTAGTAGAAGACGCTATTACTCATGTAGAGTTAATTGTAGAAGATAGAGGTGGTCATATAGAAACCCATCTTAATGCTGAAAAGTCTTCCGTATTAGCTAACGAAACACATTTTACCAATGTTTTAGTAAACGTATTGGATAATGCTATTAAGTATTCTCCAGAACAACCTAAAATTATAGTTACAACAGAATTGGCTGGTAATAATATTTTAGTACATATTAAAGACCACGGAAGTGGAATGAGTAAAGTAGCTCAAAAACGTGTGTTCGAAAAATTTTATAGAGAACATACAGGAAACATACATAACGTCAAAGGTCATGGTTTAGGATTGGCTTACGTTAAGAGAATAGTAGAAGACCATCATGGTCATATATCAGTAGAAAGTGAAAAAGAAAAAGGAAGTACTTTTACAATAAAGCTTCCCTTAATCTCGTAATATTATGGAAGAACAATTAAAAAGAATATTATTAGTCGAAGACGATCCAAATTTTGGAACTGTTTTAAAAGATTATTTATCAATGAACGATTACGAAGTTACACATGCTAAAAATGGTATGGAAGGCTTTGAAAAGTTTAAACGTGGCGATTTTGACCTATGTATTTTAGATGTCATGATGCCATATAAAGACGGTTTTACTTTAGCTAAAGAAATTAGAGAGAAAAATGCAGAAGTGCCTATAGTATTCTTAACCGCTAAGGCGATGAAAGAAGATGTGCTTAAAGGGTATAAAGTTGGTGCAGATGATTATCTAAACAAACCTTTTGATAGTGAAGTCTTATTAATGAAGATTAAAGCAATCATGCAACGTAAAGCTAACGATACAGTTGCAGATAGCAAGCAATTTGAATTTAAAATTGGAGGTTTTGATTTAAACTCTAAGCTTAGATTTTTAACATACAACGGAGGAGATCAAGTAAAATTATCTCCAAAGGAAAACGAATTACTTCGTATGTTAGCGCTACATGAAAACGATTTAATGCCAAGAGAATTAGCGTTAACTAAAATATGGAGAGACGATAATTATTTTACGTCTAGAAGTATGGATGTTTATATTGCTAAACTTAGAAAATATTTAAAATTAGACCCTAAAGTTGAAATTTTAAACATACACGGAGAAGGATTCAGATTAGTCGTTAACCAAAGTTAATAACTACTTAAGTCTACTTTTTGAATAAAAAAAATCCAGCATATCGCTGGATTTTTTTAGTTTATAATAGTTTCTAATTTAGAAATGATAGTTTCTTTTGGTGTTAGATAATCAAACCATAAAGTTTCGGGATTGCGTTTAAACCAAGTCAATTGTCGTTTTGCAAATCGTCTAGAATTTTTTTGTATTTCTGCTACAGCAAAGTCTAAAGTCCAAGTATTATCTAAATAATTAAAAATCTCTTTGTAACCAACCGTATTTAGGCTGTTAAGTTCCTTAAAAGGGAATAGTGTTTTGACTTCATCCACTAATCCATTATCCATCATAATATTGACGCGCTTATTAATTCTGTCGTAAATAATTGGACGATCAGCCTCTAAACCAATGGTAATGGTCTTAAAAGGGCGTTTATTTTTATCTTTATTTAAAAATGAAGAATAAGGTTGTCCACTACCAATACAAATCTCTAAGGCTCTAATAACGCGTTGCGGATTGTCAATTGCTATCGTATTATAAGATGTTGGATCTAATGTTTTTAGTTGTAATTGAAGCGTTTCTAAACCATCTGTCTCTAATTGTTTATTTAATTGTGGTCTAATGGCTTTATCTACTTCAGGAAAGTAGTCCAAACCTTTACTAACAGCATCTACATATAATCCAGAACCACCTACCATAATAACAACGTCATTGCTTTGGTGTAAGCTTTTCAAACAAGTTATGGCCTCTTTTTCAAAAGCACCAACATTGTAAGCTTCTGTGATTGATTTGTTGTGTATAAAATGATGTTTAGCCTGTGCTAATTCTTCAGTGGTTGGCGCAGCAGTACCAATACTCATTTCTTTAAAAAACTGTCTAGAATCGGCTGATATTATTTCTGTATTAAAGTAATTGGCTAACTTAATACTAAGCGCTGTTTTACCTATAGCTGTTGGTCCAACAATAGATATAAGATACTTGTTAGTGTGTTTCACTTTAAAAGGTCTTTAAAAGAATATTAATATAGATTGGTTCCGCAGACTTTACAGAATCTAGCATCGTCATCATGGTACTCTTCATGACAATTAGAACAACGTTGCGTGTTTAGATTTAGTTTTTTTTGTGGCGGTTGTTGTGTTTTTTCGTCATCAGACTTTTTCATGCTTCTAGAATACTCTGCAGATACAATTCCTGTAGGTACAGCAATAATACCATAACCTAAAATCATGATGATGGTTGTAATAAATTGCCCTAATGCAGTTTGTGGCGCAATATCTCCAAATCCAACCGTAGTTAAGGTTACAATACACCAATAGACACTTTTAGGAATGTTTGTAAAACCATTATCTTCTCCTTCAACCAAATACATAATGGTCCCGAAAATGACAGACGAAATTAATACTGCAAATAAAAACACAAATATTTTGACACGACTAGCAATTATAGAATCCTTTAATTGGTTAGAAGCACCTAAGTATCTAGCTAGTTTTAAAATTCTGAAAACACGAAGTAAACGTAATGCTCTTAAGGTTACCAAAGCATGAGAACCTGCAAAAACAAAAGAGATATACATTGGTATTGTTGACAATAAATCTAAAATACCATAAAAACTAAAAATGTATTTGAAAGGTTTTTTTACGGTTATGACACGTAAAATATACTCGATACTAAAAAATATAGTAATAATCCACTCGCCTATGTATAATAGCTCGTGGTATTTTGCGTCAATATGATTGACACTTTCTAGCATAACTAAAAGTATACTTGCTAAAATTAAAACAAGTAGAATGACATCAAATAGTTTTCCCGCAGGTGTGTCTGCCTCATAAATAATCTCATGAAGTTTGTCTTTCCAACCTTTATTTTGTTTTGCTGCACTCATGTGGTAAAAATACTAAATAAAGATTAGTTATTTTTTTCTAAAACTATTACAGTGTTATTTTGAATTTTAACAATGTCGTTATAAAAAGATTTTAATTCAGGATAATAATTTGTAGTGTACATCGTGTTATAAAAATGAACTCTAAAAGATAACTCTAGAATATTTTCTTTTTGTATTGGTTTAAAAACAAGTAAACCAGAATTATTAGATAGTTTATATGATTTTTCTTGAGGAGTTTCTATAATTTTATAGTTGTCACTAGATTCAATTTTTATATTGTAAATAAAATTATTTTTATACCCGAAGTCAATAGGATAGGTCCTTTTGTTTAATTGTAGCGGGTTTTTTGTGAAAATTTTAAAAATAAAGGGGTCTAAATAAATCTTGTTTCCTATGGTTGTTAATGGTCCTGATATAGACATTGTTTCAGTAAACAACGATTTGTTATTTTTGTTTATTTCAACCTCTATATCGCCAAAAGTATAATCGGGATATTTTTCTTTGAATTGTTTTAAATTATCTTGATCGTCTCTAGTATAATTCTGTCTAGCTTTTAACGCATTATAACCTGTTTTTGCGGTTGTCAAAGTTCCAGTAAATGTACCATCATCATTAAGTTTTACTATAATTTTATGCTGTATTGCTGAGCTTGTTTTTGGTTTTATATCAACCCAATGACTTCCGTTTTTAAAGTCCATTTCTCGTCCATATTGATTTAGGCATTTAAACGGGATCTCTCCAAAATTTAATGCAGAATCTGTGGCATCTAAAAAGTATGATTCGCCATCAATTTCTGCTCTCAAAATCACATAGTTGAATTCTGAAATAACAGGGTATAGTTTAGTTATAAATCCATTGTTTCTTGTCGATAATAGTACAGGGTAGGTTTGGATACCATGTTTTATTAATAGGTTATAAAGTAGCAAGTTGATTTCTGCTACGTTACCTGACTTTTGTTCAATGACTTCTTTTATGGATACATCTTTAAAAATGCGGTAATAGTTATTCCAATTGTAATTGTTTTTAACAAAGTCAAAGATGTAATTGGCTTTATCTAAATCACTTTTTTGATTTAATAATTCAGGGTCAATTAGCTTTTTTACAAGACTTTCCTTTTTTAGCTGTTTTCCAAAATCAGAATCAGTCCTTAATTCGCTATCCGTTGTTTCCCAATTTTTAGTAATGTTATTTACTGTACCATCAAATCCTTTAACAACTTTTAATTCATACTCAATTCGGGATAAATAATTTTTGGCAGAAGTCATATAATCCTCTTCTATAAAAGCAGGGATGTCTTGCATTGCATATTTTCCGACGGTGCAGTCTGCACTAGCACCATTGTTTCTTTCAACACAGCCTTTTTTTATAGTGCTTTCGTTTGCATCTAATTTAAGCTCTCCAACTAGTTTGATATTGTAGTCGTAATTACCAGGGATACTCGTGTTGTATTCGCTATAAAGTTTTGGAATCTCTTCTTGAAAGCGCCACGTATTAAATTTATAGATAAATGGACTCTCAAAAGTGTAACTATACGTTATAACGGAGCCTTCTTTAATATTTGGAAGAATAAATTTAAATATTGTGTGATTCTCGTCTGCCTTTTCTTCAAATATTTGAGAATCATCAAGTTTGATTCTAGATACCTTTCCGTCTACTATATTTGTAGTAGTGGCAATTAAATTTGTAATTTTCTCTTTATTGCCTCCAGAGTTGTATAAGTAAATTTTAACGTTGGCTTGATTGAAACCGTTACGGTTTAAAATTTTGATTTTTTTGTTATAATTTAAAATTAAATTGAAGCTTTTTTCGTCAATTTTAGCATTTCCATATTCATATAAAACTACAGCATTGGCAGTGGTATCTTGCTTAAATTCATTTAATTCTAAATCTGCTCTTGTAGTCGTTAAATCCTTGGTGTTAAATTGGTTTTGTGAGACTAAAAAATTTGTAAATAACAGGGCGATAACGACTAATGTTCTCATTCTAAATTAAGTATTTTTATGCGCTTATTTTTTCTTAAATAGCTTTGTATTATATGTTGTTGGTCTCTATTATTTTCCATTGGAGTAATAATAGATTCTAAAATTTCTAGATTATTAATTTGATAATTTAAATTGTAAAAGCCTAAACCTTTAAACACCCCATTTTGTATTAAAATAGCGCTACGCTCATCAACTTCACGACCTTGGTCTACAATAACCATGTTTTTATTTTTGTAGTTGTACTTGTCTAATAGTTTCTGTACACGTTTGTTGTAGCTCTCAGGTGTTTCTTCTTCTATACAAGCACCTTGACAATTTTTTACATCGTATTGAAAACAACTACTTTTTGTTTTATAAAGCCCGCATAATTTTTGACATAGCTCAAAATTTTCAACCATTTTTTCTAAAAAATGTTTACCGCTTTGTCTAGTGCTAAAGGTGGTAACGTGAGGCTTTCTGCCATCTGCTTTGTCTATAGTTAGATTTATGTAACCATTATGATCTATAAAACTGTACAGGGCGTGTGTAAATATACTTCTACGTAAAGCTCTGTTAAGTATAGGTTTGTTTCTCTTAATCTCTTCACTTTCTTTTAAAAGCGCTACAAGCTCGCTACCAGTAGCTTCGTAAGTCACTGTTGCGACTTGCATTTGGATTTTTTTGGATTTAGCAGTTGTACCTGTAAAATGCTGATTGACTCTATTTTTTATGTTTTTGCTTTTACCAATATAAATAATCTCACCGTCGGCTTTATGCATATAATAGACTCCGGTTTTTGATGGTAGATTTGCTATAATATCTATTAAACGCGGTTCCATTTGGAATTTTGGTTCTTTTCTAATAGACGCTTTAATTATAGTTTTATTGGTGTCTTTATTTAGTAATAATTTAAATAATTTGACCGTTGCTAGAGCATCTCCTGACGCACGATGCCTGTCTGTAACTGGTATACCAAGAGACCTAACTAATTTCCCTAAGCTATAGCTAGGCAAATCAGGAATTAAATCTTTAGAAAGTTCTACAGTACATAATGTTTCACGTTCAAACTCAAATCCAAGACGTTTAAATTCTGTTTTTAAAATGCGGTAATCAAATTTTGCATTATGTGCTACTAAAATAGTGTCTTCCGTAATTTCTACAATACGCTTTGCTACTTCGTAAAACTTAGGTGCATTACGTAGCATTTTACTATTTATACCTGTAAGATTAACCACAAAAGGTTGAATTTCACGTTCTGGATTAACTAAGCTTATAAACTGGTCTACAACCTCGTGACCATCGTATTTATAGATTGCTATTTCGGTTATTCCTTCTTCGTTAAACTTACCACCAGTGGTTTCTATGTCGACTATTGTGTAAATAAGGTGTGTTTTTAATTATAATTTCTAGCGCCAAAGATACTACTTCCGACGCGAACCATGGTGCTACCGCAGTCAATTGCTAATTGGTAATCTCCACTCATACCCATAGATATGGTTTCCAAATCTAAATGTACTGTTTTAAGTGAATCAAATGTTGTTTTTAGTACACCAAATTCCTGCTTAATTTGACCTTGGTCTTCCGTAAAAGTTGCCATTCCCATGACACCAATAACGCTAACATTTTTTAAAGCTGAAAAGTCTTCAGACTGAAGTAATATTGAAGCATCTTCTGGAGATATTCCAAATTTAGAATCTTCCGAAGCTATTTTTATTTGAAGTAAACAATCGATAATTCTATCGTGCTTTTTAGCTTGTTTATTAATTTCTTTTAGTAATTTAAAACTCTCTACACCATGTATTAAATCTACAAACTCAGCCATATATTTGACCTTGTTAGTTTGCACGTGACCAATCATATGCCATTTAATATCTTTTGGCATCTCTTGATGTTTGTCCGCCATTTCTTGGATTTTGTTTTCTCCAAAAATACGTTGACCAGTCTCATAAGCTTCCATTAAATCACTAACCGGTTTTGTTTTAGAAACAGCTACTAGTGTGACGTGATCAGGAAGGGATTGTTTTATTATGTTTAGATTTTGTTTGATGCTCATAATGTTTCCTATGGTAATATGAATTTGTTTTGAGGTTATTCACTTACTTATGTTATTCGTAATTGAAATTATTTAAGTAATATACGCCATTAATCAATAACCGATTAGCCTCATGTGATTGTTGTCGATTGTAATAAATTGAATCATTTTTTACATAAATTTCATTAAATATAGAATCTTTGTTTTTATCTATAGCCTCAGTTTTAATAAATACTAATGCCTTGTTTTTATAAAAGTATTTCTGACTAATATAAGTATCACCTTCACTTGTAAAAGAAACATAAACCAACTCATTACTTTTAATATTATGGCACTTGGTGGTTGTTTGTTTGGCGCCTGTAGTTATTCCTCTTAAAATATTTTGCTCTACACTTTTACAATCAAAGTCTTTATTTATTAATTTTTTAAAATGACTATAGTTCTTTATCTCTTTTATGTATTGGATGTTAATTGTAGTATTTGAATCAGAGTTTGTGTTTTTAGTGCTTGAACAATTAAAAAATATAATTAAAAATATTATTAGTAATAATTTAGTCGATTTCATAGCTCTAATTTAGATTCTGCGCTTTAGTCTTAATGACAAACTAAGAAATAATATAGCATCTAAATTATCTCTCATCCCTTATACCTTTTTACTACTGTCTTATTTTAAAACTCATAAATAGTAACACCACTTCTAATTTTAGGCTCTATGTATGTGCTTTTTGGAGGCATTGTTAGTCCGTCGTCAGCGATTTGTTTCATTTGATTAATTGTCGCAGGAACCATGCCAAAACCTACGATAAACTCCTTACTATCTACTTTACTCTTAAGGTTTACAATGTCTTTTTTTCCGCTAATGTAATGTATGCGAGTATCGTTACGTAAGTCCGTAATTCCTAAAATAGGTTCTAGAATTGTTTTAAAAAGGACTTGCGCATCTAATTCGTCTAAAGACGTACCAAAGTTATATTCTGTTTTTCTAAGGTATAACGAGTAAAATTCGCCATCCAAATACATACTAAAATGATGCGATTTTGATGGTTGATATGGTGTTAATCCTCTGTTTTCAATACGATATACGGTATCTAATTGTATTAAAAACTCTTCTTTAGTTAATCCGTTTAAATCTTTTACTAATCGGTTAAACTCGTGTATGCGTAATTCCGATTCGGCAATCAAATAACTCATAAAAAAGTTATATGTTTCTTCTCCTGTATGTTTTTGATTTTCGTTTTTTAGGTCTTCGCAAAGTAATTGAGACGAGGCCGATCTATGATGTCCATCTGCGATATACAGCGTTGGCATGTTATTAAATGTGGCTGTTATTGTATCTATATCTGATGGCTCTTCAATTAGCCATAAATAATGCGTGTCTCTGTAGGTTGTTGTAAACTCAAACTCAGCACGTTCTTTTTGTTTTTTTGCTATAATGTTAGAAATAGCATCGTTATCAGGATAGGTTAATAATACAGGTTCTGCATTAAAACCTACTGTTTTTAGGTAGTCTTTAAATACGGTTTCGCGAGAAGCGATTGTATCTTCATGTTTTTTAATAATGTTATTGGTATAATCTTCCACACTTGCTGCTGCAACAATACCATTAAAGACTTGAAAGTCTCTGTCTACTATTTTATAAATGTAAAAACAAGGTTTTTGGTCTTGTATAAAAACAGCATCTTCTTTAAACTCTGAATAACGGTTTTTTACTAATTTATAACGTGCTTCTCCAGAGATTTCTTTGTCGTATTTGTATCCTGGATTTACAATATGTAAAAACGAAAACGGATTATGATCCAAGCGTGCTTCTCTTTCTGCTTGTGTATAACTCTGATAAGAACGTGACGCCACTAAGCTAACTTTATCTCTAGTTGGTCTTACAGCTTTAAAGGGGAGTATTTTTGTCATGTTTTTGAGAATAAGAAGTCTTTTTAGGCAAAAGGCAAAAGGCAAAAGGCAAAAGGCAAAAAGCAAAGTAGGGAAGTAGTAAAAAAAAGGCATACGTTTTTAGCGCTATAAACACTACTAACTTATGCCTTTTTACTTTTAATTATATAAACTGTTTAGATACTTTTTCTGCTTTTCTGCTTTCTGAATAATCGTAAAAACCTTCACCAGATTTAATACCAAGTTTTCCAGCATTTACCATATTAACTAATAATGGGCATGGTGCGTATTTAGGGTTTTTAAATCCATCATACATTACGTTTAAAATAGATAAACAAACGTCTAATCCAATAAAGTCGGCTAGTTGTAATGGTCCCATTGGGTGGGCCATACCAAGTTTCATTACGGTATCAATTTCTTCGACACCAGCAACACCATTGTATAACGTTTCAATAGATTCGTTAAGCATTGGCATTAATATACGGTTGGCAACAAAACCTGGGTAATCATTAACTTCGGTTGGTGTTTTACCTAATTGCTTAGATAAATCCATGATGATTTTAGTGACTGCATCACTTGTACTATACCCACGGATAATTTCTACTAATTTCATGATTGGTACCGGATTCATAAAATGCATTCCAATAACCATTTCTGGTCTTGACGTCACAGCTCCAATTTGTGTAATGGAGATAGAAGAGGTGTTAGTTGCTAAAATAGTATCCTCACCACAAGCGGCATCTAATTGTTTGAAAATCTTTAATTTTAAATCTAAATTTTCTGTTGCAGCTTCTACTACTAAACCAGCGTATTCAACACCAGCTTCAATATTTGTATAGGTTGTTATATTACCTAAAGTTTCCGCTTTGTCAGCTTCTGTAATTTTAGCTTTAGCAACCATACGGTCTAAATTTTTGGTAATGGTATCCATTCCTTTTTTTAGAGACGCTTCGCTAATATCTATTAATTGTACTTTAAATCCTGATTGTGCAAACGTATGAGCAATACCATTACCCATTGTTCCTGCACCTATAACTGCTATGTTTTTCATTTGTATGTTGTTCTAAAATTGATCAATTATCATTGTTGCAACACGTAACGCTTCTGTACCATCATGTAATGTTACAATAGGTGTTGTGTTATTATTTATTGCATCTGCAAAAGATTCTAGCTCATCTAGAATAGCATTGTTAGCAGATATTTCTGGGTTATCAAAATAGATTTGCTTTTTAACACCTTCTGCATTTTGTAAAACCATATCAAAATCTCCAGGAGTTTCTGGCGCATCTTTCATTTTTACAACCTCACATTTTTTCTCTAAAAAATCAACAGAGATATAAGCATCACGTTGGAAAAAACGTGTTTTACGCATGTTTTTTAACGATATTCTACTTGCTGTTAAATTAGCAACACAACCGTTAACAAACTCGATACGTGCATTAGCAATATCAGGTGTGTCACTTATAACAGAAACTCCGCTGGCAGATACATTTTTAACCTTAGATTTTACAACGCTTAATATAACGTCAATATCATGGATCATTAAATCTAAAACTACTGGTACATCTGTTCCACGCGGATTAAACTCGGCTAAACGATGTGCTTCAATAAACATTGGACTATCTAATTGGTCTTTAACTGCAATAAAAGCGGGATTAAAACGCTCTACATGTCCAACTTGACCCTTAACACCATATTCTGCAACCAAAGCTCTTAAGCTTTCGGCTTCTTGTACGGTATTTGTTATTGGTTTTTCGACAAATATATGTTTGCCTTTTGCAATAGCTTGCTTGGCACAATCGTAATGAGATAGGGTAGGCGTTACTATATCAACGACATCTACAGCTTCAATTAGCCCTTCAATTGTTTTAAAATATTTGTAACCAAATTCAGCTTCAACTTTTTTACCGTTGTCGGCATCTGCATCATAAAACCCAACTAATTGAAATTTTTCTGATTGATTTAATAGTCTAAGATGAATTTTTCCAAGGTGACCAGCACCTAATACACCAGCTTTTAGCATAGTTTGTTATGTTTTATACAAAAATAAGTTTTTTTACACAGTATTTTATATGAATTTAATAATTATATATTGGATTTAAGACAAAATTATAAATTGACCGAAATCCTTTTCAGGGTTGAATTTTTGAAGTAATTTTATGCTCTAAACTAAGGACTACCATTGAAAGATACTTTTAAACATAAAGGCTTACGTCAGCAATTAGTTGCTGTTTTAAAGAATAAAGGAATTACAAACACTGCTGTATTGGCTGCTATTGGCAAGATACCTAGACATTTATTTATGGATTCTAGCTTTTTGGACCACGCGTATCAAGATAAAGCATTTCCTATTGCGGCTAATCAAACCATTTCTCAACCGTATACTGTTGCGTTTCAAACGGAATTAATGCAAGTTAAAAGAGGCGATAAAGTATTAGAAATAGGAACAGGTAGTGGTTATCAAACTGCTGTTTTATGCGAGCTTGGTGCTAAAGTGTATAGTATTGAAAGGCAACAAGAACTGTTTAAAATTACTAGCAGATTTTTACCAAAATTAGGTTACAGAGCTAAAAGTTTAATTTTTGGCGATGGTTATAAAGGGATGAAGGAAGAAGCCCCTTTTAAAAGTATAATAGTTACTGCTGGTGCCCCTTTTGTGCCAAACCCATTATTAGCACAATTAGAAATTGGTGGACGTTTAGTTATACCTGTTGGTGAAAATGTACAAACAATGACCCTTTTTGTAAGAACAGGTCAAAAGGATTTTGAGAAAACAGAATTTGGTGAGTTTAGATTTGTTCCGCTATTAGAGGATAAGAATTAGTGGTTGCTTAATTTTGGTAACACAAAAAACTTGTTTTTTTAAGATACTCGTTTTTTTTTAATATTTTATATCAGTCGTTTAACAAATTTAGTTATAATAAAGTCGTAAAGTCAAGCTCTGTATTGCATAGCAATTGATACTAATTAACTTCTATTCTAAATTAGAGAATCTTGAATTATGCATTTTGTAGGACGTAGTTAAAAGCTAAATCCAAACATAAAGGTATCGTTAACCAAACCACTTCCTTGGTAAGCACGCACATAATCTACACGTAAAAAGCGCATTTTACCCCAACCTAAATTACTTAATCCAAGCGAGTATTCGGTGTATGGTTTATTGCCATTTGTGGCTGCTGCATTAAATCCTGCAACCAAATTAAAATTAAGCTTATTTAATAACGGAATTTTGTTTAAAATATAACCCTTAAAGTTATGTTCTGCATGTATTTCGGCGTAAGCCTTATTAGTACTTAATGCGTAATACGGTAAGATTTTAAAGGCATTAATATAATTGCCATCCAGAACGACATTAGTTTGATTACCATTAAAATGGTGATAATCTACAAAAGCAATATTGTCTGCATTGTTAAAAACCCCTCCTTTTGCTAAATAGGTTAAATCCCCTTTGTTACCTAAATTTAAGCGTTGATATAGCATCCCTTTAAATTGATCAAAATTGTAGTTGGAGTTACTACTTCCAAACCCTTTTTCGTAACCTAAATATAGTGTTGGTATTTTACTATTTGGAAGGTTATATTTTCCAAAAGGATAGCTCATGTAATTTTGCCCAAAGTTAATGCGCGTGTTTACATTAAGTTTCATGATGTTGTGCGCGTCAAAAGAGGCTACACCGTTAGCTGTTGGATCTAATGGGTTGTTGCTAGTATAGTCTCTGTTGTCTTGAGGGTACCACGCCTGGTCCGTAGTGTTAAATAATGGTTTTCTGTCGTTATAACTTAAATCTGTAGATAGTTGTAAGCCATTAAGTAACTCTTGACTATAGTCTATTTGTGCAAAGGTACGATCGTAAATTTTTAAATAGTTTTTTTCTGCAGTAAGGGAATACGCGGTGTTTAGTAATTCTAAACTAGATAGGTTAGGATTAAATTGTTCTACTTTATTACCTCCCGAAAACGCTATTCTTGCTCTGTTTTTTTTGTCAAATCTATAGCTGATGTTTCCGATAGCTCTTAAGCGATCATCTGACTCGCCATAATTTATGCTAGAAGATAGTCTTAAATACTCAGGACTATCGTCCTTAAAGTATTTGCTATAGCTAGCAGATACTGTTCCATTCCAACCTTGCACAGTATTGTAAGCTAATTTACTGATAGGAGAGGAGATATTAAAATAGGTTTTTTTATAAGAGTTGTTGTAACTGTACCCTCCTAAAATATTACCGAATTTAAATTTGTTATTAACTGTGTCTACTGAGTCTAAATAGGGTTTAGACTCTCTAATTAACTGTATACTGTCTCTTCTAACATAGTCATTAGCTTCTAGATTAGTTAACGGTACAGGTCTTTTTGTGTCCCAGTAAATGGAATCTTTTTTATTGGCATTATCTTCAAAAGATAAGACTTCTCTTGTAAAGTTTTTAGCCTCAAAATTGGGGTTAAACTCGTAGTTATTATAAGCAGCAGTAAAACGTCCATCACCATTAAAACCAAAAATACCGAACTTGAAATCGAATAATTGCGTGGTTTTTATCCATGATTTTTCAGTATCGTAATAGGTAAACGTTTGTTTAATTGTAAATAAATCTACAGCAGGTATTTGTGCTTGTTGCCCAGTTAATGTAACGTCTGTACCAAACAAACTCCATTGGTCTTCTACAATATATATAAAACCACCAAATGCTTTGTCGTTTTTTCGTTTTGGGAGTAATTCAATTTTATTAATTAGATTTCCTAAGTCATCATAAAACGTTCCGACTAACTTAAACTTATAATAATTAAAGGCAAAGTCGGATATTGGAGAGACAATTTCGCTTCCTAATTGAAACGTGTTTTGGTAGAAATTAAATTCGACATCAGTCGCATTATTAAAACTAAACCCATTACTATCCCCACTTACTTTTGAAGCTATAATAGTCTCTTTGATTGGCTTAGGTGCTTGATATTCTAATTTAGATATGGTTTCCGATAAGTATACAATACCAGTTCTGGTGCTATCTAACGCTCCATCAAAATCGCCAACATCTTGACCTAAAACTTTTTCGGGTACGTCTACCATTTTTAATAGACCTCTTGAGTAAAACTCTGCTCTAAACGCTTTTAATTTATTAAGATTGTCTTTACGTTTGGCTATGGTCTGCCTCATGATGGCGTTAGCAGGATTCTCTTCTGAGTTAATCACAACCTCGTCCAAGTTGATGTCTTCTTCTGATAATACAGCATCTAATACAAACGGAAATTTATCAATAGTGACCTTCTTTTTTAAGGTTTTGTAACCTAAATATTGAAATGTAACAGTATAGTCTCCTGTTTTAGAAACTTCTAATAAATAATTACCATCATTATTTGTGGTGGTACCCGTGTATGTGTCTTCGATAAAAATATTGACGACAGCTAGAGGCGTGTTATTGTCAGATGTTACAGTACCTGTAATTTGAGAAAACGCAAAAGTGCTAACTAAACTAAATAGCGTAAGTAGAGAGTATTTCATTTAAAGTTGGTTGTTTATTAGTATAGACGCTTTTTTATTAAAAAAGGTTGCCTGCCTTCAAACATATAACTTATTGAAATTGAATATTGTTATAGAAATTATAAAGTTTTTTTTAAATAGAAAACTAAAGCTTTTGCTGTGTACCGTTTTTGTTTTAGTTGAAACCAAAGCATAAACAGGAAGCAGATTAAGAAAAAGAGGTGTTTAGTTAAACGATTTTTTAATACGATCTAGATCACGTTTGTTATCTCTATCCTTCATTGTTTCGCGCTTATCATACAGTTTTTTACCTTTTGCTAACGCAATATCTAATTTGGCGAAACCTTTTTCGTTTAAAAATAATCGCAAAGGAATGATAGTTAAACCTGAGGTATTAACTTCTTTAAGCATTTTTTTAAGCTCTTTTTTGTTTAAAAGTAACTTACGTTCTGCTTTTGGTCTGTGGTTGTAATAATTACCATATGCATACTCTTGGATATTCATGTTAATCACAAATAGCTCACCACGCTCATTAAACTCGCAAAAAGATTCGGCGATAGAGGCTTGACTGTTTCTAATAGATTTAATTTCTGTTCCGGATAAAACGATTCCAGCAGTGTATTTATCTAAAATTTCATATTGAAATTTAGCCTTTTTATTAAGTATGTTTATCTTTTTTTGCATTGGTGCAAAGCTAATAAAATTGAAGTTAAAGTAATTATAATTGTTTAGTCATTTTATGCATCCCTTTAAATGGGTCCATAATTAATTCAAAATCCAACGCATAGGAGTCTACAATTTTAAAGCCACATTTTTTATAAAAATTTAAAGCTTGTAATTGTGTGTCCATAGCTTCTAACCAGATAGAGGTGGATTGATTTGCTTTTGCGCGATTTTCTGACAGTTGCATTAGTTGTTTTCCTAGACCTAATCCTTGATAATCGTGATCTAGATACAAACGGTGTAATTTGGTTGTTGCCTCTGGTATTTGATGTACCAATCTTAAAACACCAATGGTTTTAGTATTGTATTGGATAAAAAAGTAATCGGTGTTTTTAACGTCTAATTCTTTAGTGACATGTTTAAGGTTGTATTGTGAGTTTATGTACCAATTGCAATCGTTGTTTTTCCAAAGCTGTCTGTAGGCTGGTGGATAAATACGTTGCATTAATTGCAGCAATACCTCATGCTTAGCAACGGTAACAGGACTTAAGTTTAGCATTATTTAAGATCTATAACTTGATCTGTAATTTTTCCATTAGTAATGGTTACTATAAACAGTTTGCTATTTATAGCGTCGTCAATATCTTCGTATTTTTCTTGATTTATTATGGCGTTTACAAATCTTGGTGTTGTATTACTGTGTCCAACAATTAAAACGGATTGCCCTTTGGTTTGTTTTTTAAAATCGTCATAATCTATAGCGTTTGGATTGTATGCAATTACAGGTAATTTTTTGTTTGTTGACGTCGGAAAAGCAGTTCCTAAAGTGCGTTTGTAGTTAGTAGAGTAGATGGCGTCTATCTGTATTTTTTTAAAATAACGTTTCCATTTTCTTGCACGACGTTTTCCTTTTTTAATTAGTTGTGGATTATGGTTTGTGGCATCGCTTCTATCTTTTTCTGCATGTCTAATAAAATAATACGTTGTGGTTGACGTGTTATCATCTTGTTGTGCTTGTACAGAAAAGGTAAAAAGGAATACTAAAAATAGAAGTAGTAGTTTTTTCATAAGTCAATATTAGGCTAATTCTAAAGCAATGTTTATCATGTCTTTAAAAGTGGTTTCTCGTTCTTTACTAGTCGTTTTTTCTCCTGTAACTAACGAGTCTGATATAGTACATATCGTTAATGCATTTACATTGTGTTTGGCAGCTACGGTATATAAACCAGCAGTTTCCATCTCTACACAAAGCACACCAAATTTACTCCATTTTTTGTAGGACTCAAAATCATCCGTATAAAACTCGTCAGAGGTAAAAACATTACCTGCTTTAATGGCTATGTTTTTGTTTTTTGCAGCGTCCACCGCTTTTTGAAACAATTCAAAACTAGCAGTAGGTGCATAATCGGCACCTCCAAATCTAAGCGTGTTTACTCCAGAATTTGAGGATGCTGCCATAGCTAAAACAACATCTCTAATCTTGATATGTTCTTGGTAAGAACCAGCACTACCAACACGAATCAGGTTTTTTACACCAAATTGTGTAATTAACTCATGCGCATAAATAGAAATACTAGGCACGCCCATTCCTGTACCCATTACAGACACGCGTTTACCTTGATACGTTCCTGTATAGCCAAGCATGCCTCTAACGTTATTAAAGCAAACAGGATTTTCAAAGAAGGTTTCGGCAATCCATTTAGCACGTAAAGGATCTCCTGGTAACAATATAGTTTCTGCAACATCGCCCTTTTGGGCTCCAATATGTATACTCATAATTATTTTTTAAGGTGAAATGCTTACGCTTGAGATTAGTAACTTTTATCTCCCGAAGCTTGGCCGGTTACAATTGCAATTCCGTTAGACGTACCAATACGGTCAACACCAAGATTAATATACTGTAAAGCGGTATCTGTATCTTTAATACCTCCGGAGGCTTTTATTTTTGTGTTACCGTTATTAATGGCGTTTTTCATTAAAGTAATAGCTTCTATAGTTGCACCTCCAGTTCCAAAACCTGTCGACGTTTTTATAAATTCGGCTTTAGCCTGAATTGCTAATGCACTGGCTTTACTAATGTCTAGGTCATTTAAATAGCAAGTTTCTAAAATCACTTTTAAAGTGTTGCTAGGCATTACTTTCTTTACAGCGTCAATGTCTTTATAAACAGCATCAAAATCTTCGCTTTTTAAAAGACCTATATTTAAAACCATATCAATCTCATCCGCACCATCTTTTAGGGCTTGTTTAGTTTCTTCAACTTTAGCAATAGTACTCATGGCACCTAAAGGAAAACCAATAACGCTGCAGACTTTGACAGCACTATTTTTTAATTCGGCTTTAGCCAAACTAACATAACAACTATTTACACAAACGGAAAAAAAATCGTGCTCCTTGGCTTCTTGACACAATTTTATAATATCTGTTTTAGTAGCTGTAGCTTTTAATATGGTGTGATCTATGTACTTGCTTAATGGTTTCATCTAAATAAATTAAGATATAAAGTTAATGGTTTTTGATTAAAAGGCAGGGGTTACTTTTAGTAGAATTTTATACTGCAAAAACAACAAAAAAACTTACTTAAACAATGACAAAAGTCAGCTTTTAAGCTTTTAGTCTCCCGTAATTTTGTGGTATAAAACAAACAACAAATCAATTATATTATGAAAAAAATATTTTTAGCAGTCTTAGTAGTCGGTTTATTTGGATTAAACGCGCATGCGCAGGATACAGTATCAAATGACACTGATTTTAATAAATGGCAGGCAAGATTTAGAGTGGCTGGTGTAATACCATCTCCTGGTGATGATCTTGATGGTGCAGATGTGGATATTTCTACGACCGTAGTGCCTGAGTTAGATTTTACATACTTTTTTACTAAGCATTGGGCAGCAGAACTAATTTTAGCAACCACTAAACATGATGTTGAGGTAGGTGAAACAGATTTAGGGTATGTATGGTTATTACCACCAACGTTAAATTTGCAATACCATTTTTACGCAGGAGACTTTAAACCTTATGTTGGAGCAGGTGTAAACTACACTATTTTTTATGGAGAAGATTCAGGAGATGTTGTAGGTATGGATTACGATAATTCTGTTGGTTTTTCTTTCCAAGCAGGGATTGACTACAACTTAAACGATAAATGGTTTATCAATTTTGACATTAAACAATTATTATTAAGTACAGATGTAACGGTTAATACAGGAGAGGTAATGTTACCTGTAGATGTTGATATTAACCCATTAATTATAGGTGTTGGTATTGGTGTTAAGTTATAATAATAGCTTAGGTTAAATTAAAAAGACTACAATTTGTAGTCTTTTTTTTGTTTCAGAATTAATATATCACTGGACTTATTTATATTTAAAGAAAAATTAGGATATAATGAGCAAAGCTAAACTAGATAGTAAACAAGAATACGATTTAATTTGTGTTGGAGGCGGAATTATGAGTGCAACATTGGCACTGATTTCTAAACTGCTAAAACCAGATTTAAAGGTGTTAATTGTGGAGCGTCTTAGTGAGGTGGCTCAAGAGAGTTCTGCAGCTTGGAATAATGCAGGTACGGGACATTCTGCGCTTTGCGAACTTAATTATTGCCCTGAAGAAGACGGTAAAGTAGTCATTGATAAAGCCATTAAAATTTGTCAACAGTTTGAAGAGTCTAAACAGTTTTGGAGCTATTTAGCGACGCTTGGCTTAATTGAAGATCCTGATAGTTTTATTGCTTCAGTGCCACACCATAGTTGGGTTTTAGGTAAAGAAAATGCAGATTATTTAGAGCATCGTTTTAATACCATGAAACATCATTTTATGTTTGATACTATCCAATTTACAAAGGATAAGAGTAAAATGAAAGAATGGTTTCCGTTAATTATGAATAACAGAGACGAGGATGAGGTAATGGCTGCTTCTAGAATTGATAGAGGTACAGAGGTTAATTATGGTACATTAACAAAAACATTATTCAATATTTTAGAAACCAAATTTGATACACCTGTATATTGTAATATGGAAGTTAAAGATATTGATCCAAGTCCAGATATTGATTGGACTGTAGAAATGGAAAATCTTGAAACTAACCAAAAACATAATCTAGAATCTAAACATGTTTTTATTGGAGCAGGAGGTGGTAGCTTATTGTTATTGCAAAAAGTAGAAATTGATGAAAAAGAAGGTTATGGTGGTTTTCCAATAAGTGGGGAATGGTTGGTTTGTAAAAACGAAGCCATTATAAAACAACATAACGCTAAGGTATATAGTAAGGCAGGACTTGGCGATCCACCAATGTCTACACCGCATTTAGATACTAGATATATAAACGGAAAACGCGAATTACTTTTTGGTCCATTTGCAGGTTTTAGTCCTAAGTTTTTAAAAGAAGGTTCTAATTTTGATTTGTTTAAATCGGTTAAATTTGATAATATCTCACCTTTATTAGGTGCTTTTTGGCATAATTTACCTCTAACTAAATATTTGATAGAACAGGTAACTTCTTCTCATGAAGACCGTATGAAAGAGTTACGCAAATTTGTTAAAGATGCTAATAGTGATGACTGGGAAATCTTAGTAGCTGGACAACGTGTTCAGATTATTAAAAAGGACGAATTTGAAGGTGGTGTTTTACAATTTGGTACGGAAGTAGTAAGTAGTAAAGATGGTAGTATTACTTGCTTACTTGGTGCTTCTCCAGGAGCATCTACAGCAACGTCTGTAATGTTACAGGTCTTAGAAAAAGCCTTTCCAGAACTATTACACTCTGAAGAAGGTAAGACGGTAATGGATAAAATGATTCCTTTTTATAATACTGAGGTTACAGAAGACTTGTTTAAAGCACAATTAAAAAAGAGTGCAGTAGCTTTAAAATTGTAAGTAAAAAATAAAATAGAAATTTGATAGTTTTTAAAACATATAAAATTCAAATTGTACTTCTTTTTCTTTTAACACTTGGGTGCTCTAAAACTATATCAGAAAAAAGAGTTGCGATATTTGAGGATATGCTTGGAGAGAGACAAGTAGCATCTCTTAATGCACTTGTGTTAGATTTTGAAAATAATTTAACTAAAATGTATCCTAATTTATCGGTTGATGTTGCTTATGGACAGTATTTGATTGATTTACTTTCTATTGAAATAGAGGATCCTAAAAAGTTTGAATTTCAGTCAAAGAAAACAAATAAAGAATTCCATGAAAGTGGTTTATGGAATGAAGTTTATCGCTACAGTAACTTATCAGAATCTAAAGATTCAACTAAAATATTAGAAGCTAATAACATTGGGAAGTACATGAAAGCACTTTATAAAATAAAAGGTGATGATAGTTTTATTACTAATTATTGGAATAGAAGAGAGGCTGCCGGTTTAATGCCTAATGAATTAGCTGTTCTTGGTATTATAAATTTGAGGCCAGATTATACTGATTATTTTCATAGACGTATTCTAGTTTTAGAATTTAGCTTTTAGTTAATCGAAATTATAAAATTTCAGACTTTTTCTCGTCTTCTTGTTTTATTATTTTAGACGTCCAAAGTATGGTATCGCTTAAATTTTCGAAAAGCTCAAACGGTTTGTTGTGAAATTTGTTTTCAAACCTGGAAGTTTCACGCATTTTTTCGTCAGTACTAATAACCGCAAAAGCAACTAAATTTGGAATTTCTTTTGCTGCACTATAAACTAAAGGATTAACAGTATAAGAGGCGACACGGTTGGAAATAAAAGCAAAATTTTTATTCTTGAAATGTTTTTCTATTATTTCAACAAATAATTCTGTTTCATCATCACTGATAAAAGCACCTTCTTTGACTTGTTTAATTAGAAAGTCATCAAAAACATAAATTTCGGCATTACCTATATCGTAATAATGGAATATTCCCATGTTGTTTTATGGTTTTGGTTGATAGTTCAATGTTTTCAAGGTAGTAAAAAAAAAGGGACTTTTAAAATTTAAAATTAAATTTTGGAATTAATAAAGGGCTTTATTTGTTTAAATTTTGCGTAGCTATTTGATATGCAATTAGCTATAGTAAGCTTTAGTTTTAGTGATTTTTAATAGTCTTTATAAATACATGTTTTACATCTAAAAAGGCAGTGCATAGGCTTAATATAGCTTAAAAGTCTAGTTGTTAGCCATTAGAGTTAGGGAAGTAGTCGTTATAACTTGGCATTACCATAATTTGTTACTTAATCGTTAAAATATCTTACCTGCTTTATGTATAATTCTCTATCCGCTCCATCTAGTTTAAATTCTATATCCAAGCCAAACTCTAAGTATTTCTGTTTGGATTTATACACGTTATAGTAATAGTGTTTTTTGATTTTTTCTAATTGTTCGGAGAGTGTAATTATTTCGGCTTCAGTCATCACTAGTTTACCATTGTTAAGGTTAGAGTGTGATATGATTTCGACAATACGTTTTTCGTTATATAATTTAGAAGACGATCCAGAATAGCAAATAATCTGGTCGCAGGTCACACCATCTTCAGGTTGTACAACACTAGCTTCTCCAACTTGGACATTAATAACGGTTCCTAGGTAGTTTTTTCGATATAAATTTTTGGTAATAGCAACACCATTGGCTTTCTCGTTAGGGAAGGAGCGATGCACTAAAATACCCATTGCAATGCTATTTTGGTCAATATTGAAGTAGTCTCGTTCTAAAAAGGCACGCTCATACCATAGGCTTGACCATACTTTTTTGATTGCTTTTTCAATAGATTTTTTCTTGCTACCAACAATACCTGTTTTAGAGTCGTATAATCCTGCTCCCGAAAACCCAACAATATCTTCTGCATTTGTCGAGCTTCTAAATCGTAAGCGTGTCTCGTCTCCTAAACTTTTAATTTTGGCTTCGACATTAGATATTAATTCAGGATCTAAAGGTGTCTTTTTTATTAGTTTCTGAATTGTTTTTAGTTGCTCTGTTAGTTTATTAGCATCTTGATTGATTTTGTAATCATAAATCATTTGCTTGACTAAGCTGTCTGCTCCAGACGTTTTTAGATGTGCTTCATAATAGTAAAACGGAATGGCAAATGCCGATTCCGGAATTTTAAAGGCTTCTTTTTTAGCTAAATCATATAATACACCAAAGTTAGCAGCTTTGCCACCAACGGTGTTTATTGAGTTTTGATTTAAATTGTCTGCATTAATTAAGGTTTTTATCGCTGTGTTTTTTTCTAGAAACAACGTCGATTTTTTCTGTTTTTTAGTTTTTCTTTCAAACAATTCTTTAGAGATTGGTTTGATGTAAAAGGTGTCTAAAGCCACTTCAAAAGAAACATATTGATTGTTGAAGCTTTTTAAAATATCAGATTGCATGGCTTTAGTATAAGCTGCAATTGGAATTTGTCTGTTTTTTCCTAATACCGAAATGTGACTTAATGGCGTTTGTAAAATAGTGGTTATAACGCCAGCAGTAATAGGTAATTCTAGGATAGGTTGATTAATAACAATTATATCATGTTTAGAAATATTGTTTTGTTTTAACGAATCAACAGCAACAAATTTTAAGCATCCATAACTTTTTTGAGTACTTACCGCTTGATACGTTTGGTCGCCATATAAATCTGAAGCAGATATTGTAGGAATGTCTAAAACAGCATTTAATTGTTCTAAACGTGCCGTATTTAAAAAGAAATTAAAGCTTTTAAAATACGTTGCTTTTTTGATGGCTTCGTAAAATGTTTTAATGTCTGCAATTTGCATATCATCAATAGGAGAAAGCTCTAGGTTGTAGGTGTTGTTAGCTAAATAATGATTTATGTTTCCCAATAAAAAGCGTTTGTTTTTATGCTGCGCTTTGTAGTTAGAATTATTAAATTCTCTTAAAGTTTCTGGGATCTCTAAATACCCTTTACAAAAATGGTAGTGGTATTTGTAGTTTTTACTGTTGATAAAATAGAGTTGTTGTTCTTTAATATCAAAAACGACTTTTAAAGCATCAATATTCCCATATTTATTAGTGTTTGGTGATGTTTTTAAGGCATTAAAATCGGTTTCCGAAGTTAATACACGTTTAAACTTAGTCTGAGATAAAACAAATGTTGAGGTTAATATAAAAAGAACGACGAGATGATTTTTTAGTTGGAATGTGATCAAGCTAAGTGGTTTTTTATTAGAGTAATACAATATAGAACAAAAAAAAGCAACACGCCACTTTTGTAAAGTATTGTGTTGCTTTTCAACTAACCAACCATAATTAAAACGTGCTCTTTTACGCTTTATTTTACGTTAACAGAACTTTGTGATTACAGTTCTTCTGTTACTAAATCGCCTTGATTTCTAAAGACTAATTCGCCATCAAAAGCATCTAGTAAAATAATACTGTCGGTAGTGACTTTTCCAGATAAGATTTCTTTACTTAACTGATTTAGTACATCTTTTTGAATGACACGTTTTACAGGTCTTGCTCCATATTCTGGATTATAACCTTTATCTGCTAAGTAGGTAATAGCTTCTGGTGTTGCATCAAAAGTAATCCCTTGTTTTGCAATCATTTTAGAAATACCTTTTAGCTGTAATCCTACAATTTCTGTAATATTATCTTGCGTTAAAGGTGTAAACATAATAATGTCATCAATCCTATTTATAAACTCAGGTCTTACCGTTTGTTTTAATAAGGCTAAAACATCCACTTTAGCACCTTCAATAGCCGTCTCTACATCTTTTACAGCATCAAAACGCTCTTGTATTAATTGACTTCCCATATTGGATGTCATGATGATGATGGTGTTTTTAAAATCTGCAATACGCCCTTTGTTATCTGTTAGATGCCCTTCGTCTAACACTTGTAATAAGATATTAAACGTGTCTGGATGTGCTTTTTCAATTTCGTCTAAAAGTACTACAGAATAAGGTTTACGTCTAACTGCTTCGGTTAATTGTCCACCTTCATCGTAACCAACATATCCTGGAGGTGCACCAACTAATCTGCTTACCGCATGACGCTCTTGGTACTCACTCATATCTATTCTGGTCATCGCACTTTCATCATCAAACAGATATTCTGCTAACGCTTTGGCTAATTCCGTTTTACCAACACCAGTTGTTCCTAAAAAAAGGAAGGTTCCGATTGGTTTTTCTGGATTTTGTAATCCTGCACGACTACGTCTTACAGCATCACTAACCGCTACAATAGCTTCCTCTTGACCAACCACACGCTTGTGTAATTCTGCTTCAAGGTTTAAAAGCTTTTCGCGATCGCCTTGTAACATTTTGGTAACAGGAATGCCTGTCCATTTAGCAACGACTTCTGCAATATCCTCATAAGTAACTTCTTCTTTGATTAAAGAATTTTCAGATTGTTTATCAGTTAAATCTTTCTGTAATTTTTCTAATGTTTCTTGTGCTTCTTTAATCTTACCATAACGTAACTCGGCAACCTTACCGTAATCTCCATCGCGTTCTGCTTTTTCAGCTTCAAGCTTAAAGTTTTCGATGTCTTGCTTTCTGTTTTGTATGTTGTCTACAACTTCTTTTTCGCTAATCCATTTAGCATTCATTTCGTTGCGTTCTTCTTTTAAGTTTGCTAAGTCAGCACGTAATGTTTTTAATTTACTTTCATCCTTTTCTCGCTTAATAGCTTCTATTTCAATCTCTAACTGCATCACTTTTCTATCCAGAACATCTAACTCTTCTGGTTTAGAATTGATTTCCATACGCATTTTAGCAGCAGCTTCATCCATTAAGTCAATTGCTTTATCCGGCAGGAATCTGTTGGTAATATAGCGTTGAGATAACTCTACAGCACCAATAATAGCATCATCTTTTATGCGTACTTTATGGTGTGCTTCGTACTTTTCTTTAATTCCTCTTAATATTGAAATCGCACTTTCTGTATCAGGCTCATTAACCATTACTTTTTGGAAACGACGCTCTAAAGCTTTGTCTTTTTCAAAATACTTTTGGTACTCGTCTAAAGTTGTTGCTCCAATAGCACGCAATTCTCCACGCGCTAAAGCAGGTTTTAAAATGTTTGCAGCATCCATTGCGCCTTGTCCGCCACCTGCACCAACAAGCGTATGGATTTCGTCAATAAATAGTACAATATCTCCTTCGCTATCTGTTACTTCTTTGATAACCGCTTTTAGGCGCTCTTCAAATTCTCCTTTAAATTTAGCACCTGCAATTAGGGCGCCCATGTCTAACGCAAAAATTTGCTTGTCGACTAAGTTTTCTGGGACATCACCATCTACAATTCTGTGTGCTAAACCTTCTGCAATAGCTGTTTTACCAGTTCCAGGTTCTCCAACTAAGATTGGGTTGTTTTTAGTACGACGAGATAAAATTTGAAGGATTCTCCTAATTTCTTCATCACGACCAATAACAGGATCTAGTTTTCCGTCTCTGGCTAATTTGTTTAAATTTTTAGCGTATTTATTAAGGGAGTTGTAGGTCTCCTCTTGGCTTTGTGAGGTTACGCGATCTCCTTTTCTTAATTCGTCTATTGCTGCTTTTAAACCTTTTTCTGTTACGCCTTGGTCTTTTAGCATTTGTGCTATTTTGCTCTTTGATTTAAAGACCGCTAAAATAAAGTGCTCTATAGATACGTAATCGTCATTCATTGCTTTTGCAATAATAGACGCTTCGTTTAATGTTTTACTGGCTTCACGAGAGAGTATTAAATCTGCTCCTGTAACTTTAGGAAAACTTTCTAGTTGCTTATCTAATGCTAGTTCTAATACATTAAGATTGACATTCAGTTTTTTTAAGATGAATGGTAGTACGTTTTCATCAACCTCAAAAATGGCTTTAAAAAAGTGTTCATTTTCTATTTGTTGATGGCCATAACTTTGCGCAATCTGCTGAGCGCGTTGTATGGCTTCTTGCGATTTGATTGTATAATTATCTGGGTTCATATAGTATATTTATTTGTAGTTCCGCGTAAGCGAAAACTTATGTTTATAATTGTTTACAAGAGCAGTATTTCAATTACCTTACCAATTGCAATTGCAAGACAAATTGTCGCTTAAGGCCTGTTTTAGACTGACTTTTAGTCAGTTGTGCTTTGTTTTTAATTTCTATGTAAGTTAATTAAAACGTTTCGACATATTCAATGATATGTATCATAAAAATGATATTTTTGTTTAACTTATAGCAGTTATTTTGCTAAAAAGAAATTATTATGTTTGGAAAATTATTTGGGGGTTCTAAAGAGCCAAAAGAAAAGAAAATACTTCCTTGGAAAAATTTAACGACGGTTAGTCAGTTAGATGAAATTGCTAAATTATCTTT
The DNA here is from genome assembly GCF_055635485.1 of Olleya sp. KKT75. Classification (NCBI taxonomy): domain Bacteria; kingdom Pseudomonadati; phylum Bacteroidota; class Flavobacteriia; order Flavobacteriales; family Flavobacteriaceae; genus Olleya; species Olleya sp. KKT75. The sequence continues at coordinate 3,498,917 of NZ_CM145759.1, read as the reverse complement.
AGGAAAAACACAGGTTATATTTAAGCACTCTACAAGATGTGGCATTAGCAGCATGGTTATGAATCAGTTTGTTGCCGCATTTGATTTGGATATTAATTTAGATTTATATTATTTAGATTTATTAAGTTATCGAGACGTCTCAAATGAAGCTGGTTTTAAGTTTCAGGTAATGCACCAATCGCCACAGTTATTGGTGATAAAAAATGGAGTAGTGGTTGCACATGCAAGTCATGGCGCTATAAATGAAATTGATTTATTTAAATTTGTTTAAATTATGAAATACGTATTACTATTTATTATTGTATTAACCGCTTTTAGTTGCGATACTAAACCTGAAGAGGTCTACGTGGCATCCAATAATTGGAAAGCTATGCAATGGAATAAACCATTAACGGACTCGTTATTAGTTTCGGGATCAACTTATTTGTCTGTTTATTCTCAAATTTATAGTGTTACGGAACACAAAACACATAATTTAACTGCTACGGTAAGCTTAAGGAATATTAATAAAAAAGATACTATTTTTATAAAAGAAGCTGATTTTTACAATACTAGTGGTGATTTAATTAAAGCGTATTTTACAGAGACTATTTATGTCAAGCCAATGCAGACTATAGAAATTGTAATAAACGAAAGGGATATTGAAGGTGGTACAGGTGCTAATTTTGTATTTGATTGGATTGCTTCTAAAGATGTTAAACCGCCTTATTTTGAAGCCGTACAGATATCTACATCAGGACAACAAGGCTTATCTTTTACTACTACAGGTGTTGAAATAGAGTAATGTTTATGAAAGAAATTTTAACGACTTTTTTGTTTTTAGTTGCAGTTATTGATCCTTTGGGGTCTATACCTGTGTATTTGGAAGCTACTAAAAATTTTGATAAAAAATATAAAAAACGCATTGCTATTAGAGCCAGTTTTGTTGCTTTTTTAGTGCTGTTATTTTTTATAGTTATAGGGCAGTTAATTTTAGAAGGAATGAATGTTACGTTAGATGCGTTTCAGATTTCTGGAGGCGTGATATTGTTTTTGTTTGCATTAACTATGATTTTTGGAGAGGGTAAGCCCGAAACAGAAAAACATGGTATTAAAGATTATAAACACGTTACTATTTTTCCTGTAGCTATTCCGTCTATAGCATCACCAGGAGCTATTATGGCGGTTGTATTGTTAACAGATAATCATATTTACAACATACAGCAACAGTTGTTAACCACAGTATTAGTTCTTGTAGTAATTGGGTTAACAAGCTTGTTATTGCTGGCAGCTAATAAGGTTCAAGAACGGATTGGGGAATATGGTATTACCGTAATTAGTAAAATTATGGGATTAATTTTAGCTTCCTATGCTGTACAAAGTATTTTAAGCGGATTAAAAGACTTTTTTGCTTAACACACAAAAAAACTCCCAAAGTAATTTGGGAGTTTTTTTATGATATTTAATTAAGGTTTAGCCTCTAAAACTATAGCTGTTTATTATATCTTTTAGTTTATATTTTAAATCCTCTCCTGTATCATAAACCATTTGTTCGTTATTAGGAAAAGGAATCTGTCTGTTTCTTAATAACTGTAAATCGCCATTATTTAGAGCCCTTTGATCACCACGTACAGTTCCAAAAGTGTTTTCAAAAACAAATTCACTGTCAATATTAAAATTATCTAATATTTGATTTTGCTTTAAATCTGTATAAACAACTCTAGCGATAACTTGAGTTGATTTTAACTGATTTACTTCAAAAAACCTAGCTTTAATATTAACAATTTTATCTTGAGTAATATCATTACCTAAACTATCTTTTGCTACATTTCCATTAGTATCTAAAACATATTCCCAACCATCTACAATATCCTTTTGACGTAATAATTGTCTTTCGGTAATATGTTCTGGAGATATATTAATACGTTGTAGTTGCAATTGCATCGCATAATCGTAGTCTATATTTGTATCAGAACTTGCGTGATATGCAGTCCAAAACTCATCCAATCCATAAGTGTCAAAATTTAATAAATCAGACTCCAAACGTTGTGGTATAATTTGACGGGTTTGATTTTCAATAGTTACCAATACAAAATCAGTTCCTTTAAAATGGGTATCATCCATTAAAGACCTAACGTCTCTATAATTTGGATTAATAGCTTCTAATGTATTTAATAAGCTATAAGCCTCACGGTAGTCGTATTTGCTATTGCTAGATTGCAGTAAGGTTGTAGCTTGGTCATATTTATATTCGGATACTTTAGCTCTGTATTCTACAATTTGGCTACTGTAATCATTAAAATCTAAGGTTATTGTTTTTCCTCCAATTTGTAATGGTAACACGCGTTTAATAGCGGTTTGACGAGACTCTAAATCTAAATACGTGTTGTAAATAGTTTCAAAAAGTTCTGGGTTACCATCCTTAGTTAAATGATTTAAATTACTGTGATCATCTGCAACAACTTTATAATACGCATCCTGAAGCATTAAAATATAGCTTTGTTTGCGTTTTTTGTCCTTGTTGTTTTCTAACTTTTTTAAAGCATTACTAATAGCTAAATCGTAATTACCAGAGTGTAATTGCTTTTCGATTTGCTTTCTTCCAACACAAGATGTTAGTACTAGAAGAAGTACTGTAATAAGTGTAAAATTTTTCATCTTTTGGGATTTTATTGGTTTCTATTTTAAGTAGTATTCAATACCTGTGCCAAACCCCAAAAAGAAACCCTTAAATTTAATAATTTAAGGGTTAATTGTCTGATATGTAATGCTTTGTTATTTCTGTTTTTTAGGTTGGAAAACGGGAAGTAATTTTGTAGATACTTCACCAAAACCAATTCTAGTACCATCTTTTTCGCAGTAACCTCTCATAATAACAGTATCGTTATCATTAATAAATTTACGCTCTGTACCATCATTAAGTTTAACAGGTTTTTCACCTCTCCAAGATAACTCTAACATAGATCCGTAACTATCTGGTGTTGGACCAGAGATAGTTCCACTTCCCATCATGTCTCCAGAGTTTATTGGGCAACCATTTACGGTGTGATGCGCTAATTGTTGCGACATACTCCAGTACATGTGCTTAAAGTTAGATTTACTCACTACGGTTTCTTTAGCTTTTTCTGGTTGTATAGCAACTTCTAAATTAATATCGTAACTCTTTTTGCCAGACTGTTGTAAGTAAGGTAATTGTTTTTTTAATGGCTTAGGACTACTTGTTTTAAAGGGTTGTAAAGCATCTAAAGTGACAATCCAAGGCGAAATTGAAGACGCAAAGTTTTTAGCTAAAAACGGTCCTAATGGCACATATTCCCATTTTTGGATATCTCTAGCAGACCAGTCATTAAATAACACTAATCCAAAGATGTATTCTTCAGCTTCATCCACAGGAATAGGTTCTCCTAAATCATTAGCATCAGTAGTAATAAAACCCATTTCTAATTCAAAATCAATTAGTTTACTAGGTCCAAAAACAGGTTCTGTTGCTCCTGCAGGTAACGTTTGACCTTGTGGTCTGTGTACAGGTATTCCTGATGGGATTATTGAGCTACTTCTACCATGATATCCAACAGGTATATGTAACCAATTTGGTAATAAAGCATTGTCAGGATCTCTAAACATAGTCCCTACATTAGTAGCGTGTTCTATACTTGAGTAAAAATCTGTATAATCACCAATTTGCACAGGTAATTGCATTTCTATTTCATCTAATCTAAATAAAACAATCTCTTTATGCTTTAAATTATTAGTTAATGCATCATTTTCAGCATCAAAAATTTCGGCAATTCTATTTCTTACTAAACGCCATGTTTTGCGTCCATCCGCAATAAAATCGTTTAGTGTGTCTTGTAAAAATATGTCTTCTGTTAAAGGGATACCTTCAAAATATCCTAATTGGTGTAACGCACCTAGGTCAATTGCTGTATCACCAATACGTGTTCCGATAGTAATAATGTCATCTCTTGTTAAGAAAACACCAAACGGAATATTTTGAATTGGGAAGTCAGAATTTTTATCGACGTGTAACCATGATTTTCTGTCTGGATTATTAGCTGATAATGGCATATATATAATTGTTGATTTGTTGTTTATAAATTCTAAGTAAATATATGTTTTTTCAATTATTTACAATGGTTATTTCTTATTTTTGATAAATATTTAACTCTAAAACATTTTTCGCTTAAGCGGAAATAACAAAAAGACATAACTATGCAACGCGACGAACAGATTTTTGAATTGATTCAAGCCGAAAAAGAACGCCAACTAAATGGTATAGAACTAATTGCCTCAGAAAACTTTGTCAGTGACCAAGTAATGGAAGCAGCAGGATCTGTATTAACCAACAAATATGCAGAAGGATACCCTGGGAAGCGTTATTATGGTGGATGTGAGATTGTTGACGAGGTAGAGCAGATAGCAATTGATAGAGCAAAAGCTTTATTTGGTGCAGAATATGCTAACGTGCAACCACACTCAGGAAGTCAAGCAAATACAGCTGTTTATCATGCAGTATTACAACCAGGAGATAAAATTTTAGGATTCGATTTATCTCATGGTGGGCATTTAACACATGGTTCTCCAGTAAATTTTTCGGGAAAATTATACAATCCGGTATTTTATGGTGTAGAAGAAGCTACAGGTGTTTTAAACTATGATAAGATTCAAGAAATTGCAACTAAAGAACAGCCTAAATTAATTATTGCAGGTGCCTCTGCATATTCTAGAGACATAGATTTTAAACGTTTTAGAGTAATAGCAGATAGTGTTGGTGCTTTGCTATTGGCAGATATATCACATCCTGCAGGTTTAATTGCAAAAGGTATTTTAAATGATCCATTACCACATTGTCACATTGTAACTACTACGACGCACAAAACATTACGTGGACCAAGAGGAGGGATGATATTAATGGGTAAAGATTTTGATAACCCATTTGGATTAAAACTTAAAAACGGAAACTTAAAAAAGATGTCTTCACTTTTAGATTCTGGAGTCTTTCCAGGAAACCAAGGTGGACCATTAGAGCATATTATTGCTGCTAAAGCAATTGCTTTTGGAGAAGCGCTAACAGAGCCGTTTATGCATTATATGTTACAGGTTAAGAAAAATGCATCTGCTATGGCAGAGGCTTTTGTAAAACGTGGATACAAAATTATTTCTGGAGGTACAGATAACCACATGATGTTAATTGATTTACGTAACAAAAACATTACAGGTAAAGATGCTGAAAAAGCATTAGTAAAAGCAGACATTACAGTAAACAAAAACATGGTGCCATTTGACGATAAATCTCCATTTGTAACATCAGGAATTAGAGTTGGTACTGCTGCAATTACAACCAGAGGTTTAAAAGAAAACGAAATGGAAGCTATCGTAGAGCTAATTGATCAAGTAATCATGAATCATGAAAACGAAGATTTATTAGACGAAATCGCAATTAAAGTTAATGCAATGATGAGTGAGTTACCATTGTTTGTAGCTTAGTCTATTATAAAATTATTTTTCGCTTTCGCGGAAAAAAAGCCAGCTGAAAAGCTGGCTTTTTTTATGTAAAATTAGATGTTAATCAAACTATTATAAATAGTCGTCAGAATCATAAGTTGAAATGTTAGTCGATTTGTAAAATGGACAAAAAGCTGTAACACTAGCAAATAAAAACATGGCTGAAATTAGTATAATAATAAAAGCTATGGGACCATCAAATTCTCCTACATATAATATCGCTACAAGCAATAAAACCACAATAAAACGGACCAGTCTATCAAAATTGCTCATATTTCTTTTTATTTTTATCATGACTAAATAATTGAGGGTTGTTATTTAATTCAAAACTAAAAGAAAAAGCTAGTGCTATTTTATTCTTTCGTTCAATCTAAAAGATGATATGTTGAAATGCACCTAAGTCCGGACTAGTGGTTCTGCTAACGCCTAAAATATCATTTGGGACTTGACTAGAAAAAGTAGTATTACCTTGACCATTAGCAGCTGAGTCTTCACCAATTTTTAAATTGTTTTCCAAAGGATTTTCAAAATCAGGAGCTTCGTTAAAAATCATGTTTTCGTAATGTGTTGCATTATCAAAATCATAATTAGGGCTAGAAAAGAAATTGCTAGAATCTTGAAAACGTAATAGACAATTGGTAAATTTAAAATTAAAAACTACTGCAGCATCTTCAATTTGGTCAATTAATAACTCAGGGTTATCATTACCATATATTATACAATTACTAAAATTAGCTTCGGTTAAATCTGCAACAAACGCAGTGTTTTCAGCATCAGCTACAAAGTTGTTAATTAGCAGCGCCGGGAATTGTCTAAAACTACTGTTCCAATAATTTGCAATAGTAGAGTGGGTGACGTTGTATTTTCCACCAAAAGTAGCTCCAAAACTAGCTTGTCCAGCATTATTTAAGACGATGTTATCTGCTTTAATCGACGTGTTACGACCTAAAATACCAAACGTACTTATATTATATATTTGTGAATTTGTAATGGTTAATTTATCAGTTACCGCATCTGCATTACCATCGGATAACACACCAACTGTGGCATTTTTAATAGTCGCATGATTAATAGTATTATTTTGACTGCCTTCAAATAACCAAATGGTTCCCCATTGTCCAGGGACATCACTAAATAATGGTTCTAATCGATCACCTTCAAAAACAACTTCGTTTTCTAGTAATTCAGGATCAGTACTTAAAGCACCATTTACGTTTAAAGTAGCACCTTCTGAGACCAATAAACCTGAGTTAGCATGAAAATGAATTCGTGCTCCCGCATCTATAGTTAGTGTTTCTCCTGCAGGTACTGCAGCATAACCGTAAATGACATAAGGTTTTTCGTTAGTAAAGTTTAATTCTTCAGGTAGTAACTCGCGACCTTGTATTTCTGTAGCGGTTGGTGTACCGTCAATAGTTAAGGTTAAGGTTTCAATAATACCTGTTGTGTTATTTTTATCAGGATAAATAAAGTTAGCATCTTTAACTAGGGTTACTAAATCTACATCCTGTAGATTGTTTCCAGAATCAAATATTATTTTATCTGTGTAAACAAACTCGTTATTAGTAAGTGGTGTTGTATCTGTGTTGTAAGTTGTTTCAATAAAAATAAACAGACTGTCTTTAGCTAATAGTTGTACGTCTGTAAAGCTTTTGCCTGCTTGACCATCTACATTTAGTCGGTACCCAGAGTTTTCTCCGTTTTGTAATTGTACAGTAGGTATTGAGATGTCATCATTACTAGTATTGTAGACCTTTAGATTATAAGTGCTTGAACCTATATTTGCAAAAATAGTATCTAAATAAATCGTGTCTTTAGAGAATTCTAAACCTCCAGAACTCGCCTGGAATTCAAAATCCTTTCGGCAAGAACTTACCATTAAGATAAACCCAATACAGCAGATAAAATATAGCGTACGCTTCATAAAATGTAATTGTAACTTTGATTGACTAAAATATAACTTTTTTAAAGGCTAATTAGTATGTGACTTTAAAATTATTGAAAAAGAGTAATGATTTCTGGTGTGATTCTAGCCGGTTTATTATTTTCCGTGTGTATCAGGCACCATTTAGTTTCGGAATAGGCGCAAATTTTCTCATCCACAAGTATTTCTACCACTCTAATAGAGGTTACACCTTGACAGGATTTAACGTAAGTATTTAAGGTTACGGTTTGTCCTAACACAATTTCTTGTTTGTAATCGATATGATGCGAAATTAAAACCCAGAAATACTGATCTAAAATCTGTTTTGTGGCGTGAGTTACCCAATGTGCTTTAGCAACTTGGTTTACCCATTCAATATATTTTACGTTATTGACGTGGTTTAACTCGTCAAGATCGTTAGGCGTTACTGTTAACGTTTGGCTGTATGATTTCATTAGTTATAATAAGCCCTAAAAGTAATGTTTATTGTTTGTTTTTAGCATTAAAAGTATCCACTAACTGTTTAAAATCTTCACCTGATTTTATAAAAATCTCCAATAAATAGACCTCCTTGTTTTCTTTTAATAACTCACTATCAATTGTTTTAGCTTCTAAATATTGCAAAAATAAATTAATATTATCTTCATGTATATTTAGAGTATTGGTCAATAATTTTTTGTCAAATAATTGAGACGTTTCAATAAGTGCTTCTAAATCTTGTAAAGTTATTGCAACAAACGGTGGAGCTACATATTTGTCTTTGTTTTCAAATAGTTTTGCTATTAGGCCAATAACTTGTATAATATCTATTCCGCCAGTGGTAGGTTGTTTAGAGTAGAGGTGAGGATTGTTTTTTCTATCCTCTGCAAACTGATTTTTAAGGGTTACTTGAACCGTTTCAATATCAGCCAAAGTTTCTTTATGGGGCGTGATAAGTTGTACTTCGTCTAAATTATTAAAAATTTGTTTAAGCTCGATAACTACACTTTCGTTGAAATGATAATCTTTTAAAACTAACTTTTGCTCATCATAAAATAAAGAACTGGCATGAAGCGTATCTCCAATTTTTCCTGCTATTGAAAACCTTCCGTTTACATCGGAAGTAGTCATTTGTTTTGAAGATAGGTTTGTTATTTTAATGTTTTCTAAGGTAGAAATAGAGTCGTAAACACTACCATTTATTGTTTGTGCGGACACAAAGCAGCTTGCCAAAAAGACAATTAAAAGCGTAAGATTCTTCAAGATTTGGTTGGTTGATTAGTCTCAAATTTAGATTTATCGCGGACATGATAAATTTAATTAAGAGACTTTAACAGCTAATTTATAATCTTTTAACTTTTTGTTTTGGATTAGTTTTCTAAAATTTTAACCTCAAATAATTTATCCCAACGTTTTCCAGTTAAGAAAAACGTTTGTGTTTCTGGATTGTAAGCAATACCATTTAAACAATTTTCGTTAATTGAAAAATTAGGAATTTGTTTTGTTAAGATTGTACAGTCAATAACCGCTTCTACAGCACCATTTTTAGGATTGATTATAGCAATTCCGTTTTTCTCCCAGATGTTAGCGTATAATTTGTTGTTAGCAAATTCTATTTCGTTTAATCTTCCAATTTTTCCTTTTGTAGTGCATACTTGTATGTGATCTTCTTCAATTAGCGTATCTGGATTTAGGCTCCAAATTAAACTAGTACCATCACTTTTATATAGTTTAGTTCCGTCGTTTGCAAATCCCCAACCCTCTTTACTTTGACCATAGTTAAAGCTGCTTTTCTTTTCTAGGGTAGTGGCATCATAAGTAAACCCTTTTTGACCTTGCCAAGTTAAATGGTAAACGGTATTATTAAGTACAGTAATACCTTCTCCAAAAAAGGCGTCAGGAATAGCTGTTTCAGTAATAACGTCACCGGTTTTATAATCTATTTTTCTAATTTTAGATTCGCCACGTTGTCCAGTACTTTCAAATAGCACTCCATTGTTAAATTCTAAACCTTGTGTAAAAGAAGTGTTGTCATGCGGAAACGTATTAATTACTTCTATAGATAAAAACTTTGGTGCTACTGCACTTAATAACGCAATGGTTTTTTTGATTTCTGCAGTTTCACCATCAAAATTAATAGTTGCTTTTAAGGTATGCTCTCCTAATTTAAAATCGGAAAGTGTTTGTTTAGCCTCAATATTTTTTCCGTCTAACTGATAACTTACAGAAGAAATCTGGATGTTTTTAGGTTTTTTTAATGCTACTTCTAGCGTTTTATCAATACTAATTGTACCGTTTTGGGCATTGGTAGTCATAGAAAAACTCTTTTTTTGCGCTTCGACGTTGTCACCACACGAAAAAAGTGTTGTTGCTAAAAATATGATTGTAAGGTATTTAAATGCTTTCATTTTGTAAACTTATTTGTTAGCAAGTTATTTATTAAAATTCATTATAAAAAATGATTGCGAGAAAATAAAATGTGTGTATCTTTGCACCTGGCAAGTCCTACACAACTAGCTCCTGTTGAATCCTCCAGGTCGGGAACGAAGCAAAGGTAAATGGTCGTAGCAGTGTGATGTAGGTAGCTTGCCTTTTTTTGATTACTCTAAATCCTTTTATAAAAAGAGATTTAAAAACATAAAATAAAGATTTGTTAGTTAATTCTAGCAAATCTTTTTTGGTTACAGTCGTTTTGTAATTCAACTTTTTTACTTTTAACTTTTAAAATTATTTACATGTCTAAAGTCGTATTAATTACAGGAGGTTCTTCTGGAATAGGAAAATCTATAGGTGAGTTTTTAACCGAAAAAGGGTGTATTGTCTATGGTACCAGTCGTAATCCGTCTAATTATACCAACAGTAAATTTAAGTTGGTCGCTTTAGATGTAAATGATACGGTTACTATTGCAGCAGCTGTAAAAGCAGTGATTGCAGCAGAAGGGAAGTTGGATGTGTTGGTTAACAATGCAGGTGTTGGTATTAATGGTGCTATTGAAGAAATTCCGCAAGATCAAATCCAACATAATTTTAATACTAACTTTTTTGGACCTATAAATGTTATCAAGGCAGTGTTGCCTCAAATGAGAGCACAACAGTCAGGTTTGGTTATAAACATTACATCCATTGCTGGATATATGGGATTGCCTTATCGTGGTATTTATAGTGCTAGTAAAGGTGCTTTAGAGCTTGTTACGGAAGCGTTACGTATGGAAACCAAGGATTTTGGAGTAAAGTTTACCAATATTGCTCCAGGTGATTTTGCAACTAATATTGCTGCAGGACGTTATCATGCTCCTGTTTTAAAAGACTCGCCATACACTAAGTACCCAAACGTACTTAAAGATATTGATGATCATGTTGATAATAGTAGTTCTCCAATTGCTGTGGCTAAAAAAGTGCATCAAGTAATTAATACTAAAAATCCTAGAATACATTATAAGGTTGGTGCGCCGATGCAAAAGTTTTCTATTATTTTAAAGTTTTTGTTACCTGATACGATGTATGAGAAGCTTTTACTTAATCATTATAAGCTTTAGTCTTTGGTATATTTATTGCTACTAGTCTTTTCATAATTAATGATTATGAAAAAACATATATTACTTTTATTCTGTTTAAGTATTATAGCCTTTACAAGTTGTGAAGATATTTTGGAATGTGTAATCAATCGAAGTCCTGAATTACCAGATAAATCTTTTACGGTAGGTTATCGACAGCAGATGTATTATGATGAATTTGATGCTGAAATTAAAAACGAACCAAGAGATAATAATTATGATTACTATTTTGAACTTGTTGGAGATTTACCAGATGGTATAGATCTGTACATAGATTATAGAACCGTCTCATTTGAAGGTGTTCCACAAAATAGAGGCGTGTTTGAGTTTACGTTATACTTAGATGTAGATCCACCTATGTATTATGATGAAGAAACTGGTGATTATGAGGATTCTATGTGCTCCTATTCTACCTCTAAAAACTATACCATTACTATTAATTAATAATAAAATGCTGGTTTGGCGTACTGCTTAAATACGTGTTGTTTATGATTAGTGTACAATTAGCCAGATCTAAAGAGAAGTTAATCCAACCATAATAATCTAGACCATCAATATTTACAGTGACTATAATATAATCTGAATTAAAATCTACTGCTGATAAAAAGGACTCTAAATATGTAGATTCCCAGTGATTATTGTTTTTATAAGGAGCTTCATAATCTTTATATGTAGCTATAGTAGCTTCTGTAAGTGGTCCTCCTGTAAACTCTGTATTGTAAGGCGTATTATCTCCTTCTAAAATAAAATCGCCAAAAAATGTGCGTCTTAAAATTTTGTTTTCAGGCTGTGCACTATTTAATATAATAGGAGAACTTTCTAGGTTTGGTGTTGCGGTTGTATTAGTTACAGTTGAGTAGTCAATAACAAAGTCATTTATACCATCATTATTTACATCAATAGCTATTGGATTTTGTTGACCAAAACAGTTATTAGACGCTATGTATGGTTCTTGCACATAAAAATTTGAAGGTAAAATATCTATCCAAAACTGTTTTTGTATAAAATTACCAGATGCAGCATCTGTATAGTTTATTTCACCAACTAACTTAGTGTCTTCTACCCATTCTTGTAACAGGAAGGTCATAGTTTGTTGTGTCTCTGATACTATTGTATATGGGCTATATAAGTCTTTTGACGTTGTGTAAGCATGACTAAAAGTTAAGCAGTCTGCTGTTTTATCAAACACATAATATTGTTTTGAAGCACACTCAAGTCCGCAAGAAAAGTAATAAAAAAGTTCTACAGTATTGACTGTATATTCTACATACCAATCTTTTTCTTCTATTCCATTATTCGTATTAATTGGTGTTGTAATATTGACTGTTGTCAATCCTAAATCTTGAGTTACACATACTATGTTTTGTGTTAGTTCAGTATCTATTTCTGTAAAGCCTAGAGGCTCGTTATTACAACTAAATAATGTTAATAATACGAAAAGAGATAGAATTGATTTTTTCATGGTTATTTGGTTTTTAGCTATTACAATTATACTGCTTTTTTGAATAAATGTTAATATCATTTGATATCATTATTTTACTTGCTAAAGTTAAATTGTAACTTTGCATTGCGTTAAGGATGGAAGTGGCATCCTTTTTTTGCTGCCACAAATGGCAAAAAAAGATATAACGGACAGCCTGACCCTTGTGGTAACGCCCAAAATAATTATATACACAACTTAAATATATTTTAGAATGAAATTTTTTATTGATACTGCCAATTTAGACCAAATTAGAGACGCTCAGGATATGGGTATTTTAGATGGTGTTACTACTAACCCGTCTTTAATGGCTAAAGAAGGGATTACTGGTCATGATAATATCATGAAGCATTATGTTGACATTTGCAACATTGTGGATGGTGATGTTAGTGCGGAAGTAATTGCTACTGACTTTGAAGGTATGGTTAAAGAAGGTGAGGCGCTTGCTGAATTACATGATCAAATCGTGGTTAAATTACCAATGATTAAAGATGGTATTAAGGCTTGTAAATACTTTAGCGATAAAGGCATTAAAACTAATGTAACGTTAGTGTTTTCTCCTGGTCAGGCATTATTAGCTGCTAAGGCTGGTGCAACTTATGTATCTCCTTTTATTGGACGTTTGGATGACATCTCTACGGATGGATTAAACCTGATTGCAGAGATTAGACACATCTATGATAACTACGCTTTTGAAACTGAAATTTTAGCTGCGTCTGTACGTCACACAATGCATGTAATTGACTGTGCTAAATTAGGTGCTGATGTTATGACTGGTCCTTTAAGCTCTATTGAAGGGTTATTAAGACATCCTTTAACAGATAGCGGTTTAGCTAAGTTTTTAGAAGACTACAAAAAAGGAAACTAATTTTGTACTGATTAAATAGTTAGCAATTTGCTGTACTATATAATATTATAAAAAATCCCAAGTGTTATGCTTGGGATTTTTTTATGCTTTTATTTTACTACCGTTATTAGATTAATAATAAAAAGTAGCGTCCAAATTGCTGTTCTAATCCAATTTTTAGACACTAAATGGGCTAATGTTTTTTCTGTGCTTTTTCCGTTGTTAATTGTGTTGTGTAACGGAACAAATATTGCAAATGTCGCTATCCACGCACTGATAGTTAACGCGGTTCTAATATAAATAGACGTATCTGCTTGCATAAATACTAGATATAAATAGAGTATAAGCTGTCCAAACATTAACGGGATAACAATACCAGCTATTCTTACCGTGTATTTGGCGTGCCATTTTATTAATGACTCTTGATTGTGATATTTAAAACTTGGATAAACAATAAGCTGAACCATCCAAATTAATACCACTAATCCAAAATCGAAGAGTAGACTTATAATACTAAGATTATTCATTAGTAATTAGATCTTGGCCAATAATTTCTTGGTCTATTCTTTTCCAGATATGCTCAGAATTTAAGTAAAAACTACCTATAAAGTCAAAATTGCATTGTTCTGGAGCAATAATGGACAAAAAGGGTTGTCCTTTTTTATCTCTGTATAAATGATAGGTGTCTCCAATTATAGGCTGAAAACTAAACTTAGCATTATAGACTAGATTGTTATATTCTAGTTCTGCCATCATTTTCTCGTATTCGGCTTTTAGTTCTAAATACTTGGCTTTAATTTGCTGATTGGCTTTATGTACGTTTTTGTTTTTCCAAGTAACGTTTTCCGTTACTTTTATGGCTGGAGCACCAACATTTGTTGCATACGGTTTTAATGATGCATCGTATTTTTGTGTCTCTTGGTTAAAGACAATATTATCAGGTTTTTTAGTGTCTGACATCCTTTTTCTTTTTTAACAAAGATACTAAATAGCTACTAGCTAATAGATTTACGCTGTAGGTTATCCGTTAAATGTTTGCTAAACTTTGCTTGTAATAACTTAAGTTTTGGGTTAATGTAAGTTTGACAAAAGGGTTTGTTTGGATTGTTTTTGTAGTAGTTTTTAAATTGTGCTTCTGACGGTTTAAAGTCTTTAAAAGGAAGTGTTTTTGTAATAATAGGTGCTTCAAATTCTGATTGTAAATTAGCTAGGAGTAAAGCTGAATCTTCTTTTTGTGCTTCTGAGAAATAATAGATAGCCGATCTGTATTTTGTACGCATGGAATGATTAGAAGTGCTTTTGTGCGTATATAAATGAATTTGAATTAAGATATCAATCGTAATTAGTTCTGGATTGTAATGAACGATTACTGCTTCCGAGAAAGTTGTGTGGTCTTTAGTAGAAGCTATAAAGCCTTGTTCTACTTTTTGAACACCTTTTAAGGCTTGAAATACCGCTTCTGTGCACCAATGACACCCACCTCCAAATGCTATTTTATTGTTCATTGTTTTAAATAGGGTTTTAAAACTGCTTCTCGTTTTAGGTCAAACTCTCCGATTTAAGCTAAAGCTGAAATTCATCGCTCTTTAGCTAAAGAGAGGAGTTAAAAATTACATATTTATAAAAACTAAGAGCTACATGACAACATAGAACAACCTACTTTATGTCTTGCCCATTCTGGTCGTTTTGCAAACCATTTTTCGTGTTTTGGTTGCTCTGCATAAGGTTGTTTTAATAAGTTAAATAAGTCGTCAATAAGTTTGTAATCATCTTTGTTAGCATCATCTATAGCTAATTGCGCCATGTAATTACGTAACACGTATTTTGGGTTTACGCTGTTCATGTTTTCTTTTTTCGCTTTCGCTGAAATTGGGTCGCGTTCCAAACGGTCTGCATAACTCTCAAACCATAAGTTCCATCTGTCTTTTATAGCTTCGGTTACTGATTTTATGTCGTAAAACGACTCACGAATAATTTGTAACCCGTTAGTCGGATTTACACCATCAAAATCTGATAGATTACGGAAAAAGATAGTCATATCTGTTTCTGTTAACTGCAAACAGTCTTCTAGTTCTTGAATAAGATTGGCATCTAATTGCTCTTCGGATGACAATCCAATTTTACTACGCATCATTTGTAGGTATTGGATGTCTTTCTGTTCCGCATAATTTGCTAACACCGCTTCTAAACCTTCTGCTTCTTCAATTAATGGATATAAGGCATTTGCTAATTGGTATAAATTCCAAAGGACAATATCTGGTTGCGCGCCATATTGGTAGCGTTTGTTTTGATTATCTGTAGTATTTGGCGTCCATCCAGGCTCAAAACCTTCTAGCCATCCATAAGGTCCATAATCGATAGTTAATCCTAGGATTGATAAGTTATCGGTATTCATTACACCATGCACAAAACCAACACGTTGCCAATGGATAACCATGTCTAAACTTCGCATAGCTACCTCGTTAAAAAACTGAACGTAAGCGTGTTTGCTTGGTGTACCTAAATGCGTAAAATGGGTGTTTATAGTATAGTCTACAAGTGTTTTTAAGGTTTCTGTATCTTGTCTTGAGGCTAAAATCTCGAAACTTCCAAAACGTAAAAAACTTGGTGAAATTCTAGACACAATCGCACCTTTTTCGTAATCAGGATTACCGTTATACATGACGTCACGCAAGACTTGGTCTCCGGATAGCGCTAAGCTTAAAGCGCGTGTGGTTGGTACACCTAAATGATACATAGCTTCGCTACATAAATACTCTCTAACAGAGCTTCTTAAAACTGCTAAACCATCTGCTGTTCTAGAATATGGTGTTTCTCCAGCACCTTTTAATTGTAGTTTCCAGTTTTTGTTATTGTGTTCGACTTCAAATAAATTAATAGCACGACCATCACCTAATTGGCCAGCCCAATGTCCAAATTGGTGACCACCATAACACATAGCGTATGGCGTGGTGCCTTCCAACACAGTATTACCCGTAAACACGTTTAAAAACTGTTTTGTTTTAGCATCGTTTTCTGACATACCTAAGGTGTTCAACATCTCTGGAGAGACATGAACTAATTCTGGTTTTGCAGTCTGTTTTGGTGTTACAAAACTATAACATGCTTTAGTGACTTGACGTCTACTATTGTCTGTTATTGGATCTGCGGGAAGTTGTGAGGTAAATGTGTTTTTTATGTTCAGTTTCATGTAAAGCCTTTATATAACAAAGATACGGAATTGCTTGTCATAATAAGAGTCGTACATTTTAGGGAATGTTTACTAATTACATAATTAAGTATTAGTCTGCTTATCTTTTAGGGCGGCTTTCATGCTGTCATAACCAATTTTATAAATAGCATCGATATTTCTTTTATCAAAAAGCGCAAACTGACTTAAGGCATGAGGTGCCACTAAAATATCACAATCGGAAAACTTTTGTATATCAGCTTGTACTGCACCTATAGTAATGGAGCGTTCAATAATATTATGAAAATGTTTTAATTGCGCTTGTGTTTTGGTTTTGTATAAGTTTAAATAAACACCAATGACTTGATCGCAGTTTTTTTGTAATAACTCTACAGGAAAGTTATTTAACACACCACCATCTACATATAATCCTTGTTTCATTTTTATTGGCGAAAACAATCCAGGGAATGAAGCAGATGCCAAGACTGGTTTGATTAACTCTCCATCCGTAAACACCTCTGAATCGCCACTTAAAATATTAGTAGCAGTTATAAAAAGTTGTTTGTTTAATGCGTTAAAATTATCTTCAGGAAACTGTTTTTTAAAGTAGTTGTAATATTTTTCGGCATCAATAAATCCAGGCTTACTAACTGCAAATTTTTTGTAATTAAAAAGCTGAATTGTTTTTAAAAAGTCCAACATTTTTTCGCAAGAAAAGCCATAAGCGTATAATGCGCCAATAATAGCACCAGCACTTGCGCCTGCTATGTGTGTTGGGAAAATACCGTGTTCTTCTAATGCTTTTATAGCGCCAATATGTGCGGCACCTCGCATACCACCACCAGAAAGGACTAAGCCTATATTCATGTTGTAAATTATTCGTGAAGCACTAAAAACGGAATATCCGTTTGATAGCTTATTTCTTCTATTTTAGAATGAAAAAATAGTTGCTGAAAGTAATTAAGACTTTTGGCAATCATTACAATCATATCTATATTTTCACTTTTTACAAAGGTATTAATTCCATTTTCTATTTTTGTATGCGTTAAAAAATGAAATTGATGAGGATATGTACTAAAATAGTCTTCTAAAAAGTCTTTGTTTTTTTCTTGATCTTTATTTAGATTGACTTCTTTTTTGTTAATATTTACAATGTTTAATGTGCCATTAAACTGCTCTAAGTTTTCCAAAATAGGCGCTAAGGTTGTTATTCCATAAAATTGTAATAAGTCCGTTGGAAATGCAATTTGGTCTAATGATTTAAAAGTTGCGTTTTCTGGAACAACTAACGTATTGCATTTTACTTTAGTTATTATGTCCGCTGTATTACTACCAATAATTAGCTTTTTTAATCCAGAAGCACCTTTGGTACCCATTACTATAAGGTCTATTTTTTTTTCTAAAACTTGTTTTCTAACCGCGTCTATAAAAAAATCAGTATCGTTGATTGTAAAAAAAGAATGCTTAGGATTGTTAGAAAACTGAATTGCTATTTTTTTTAGCAGCCCATTTAATTTTTTTCTAGCAGGTTTTGTTTGTACTTCTTCTGTTATTAATGGTTCTATGTTGTAACTATAGTCTATATCTGTAATAGCAACTTCTGTTATTGGGTTAACATGAAGTAAGTAGAACGTACACGTTGTGTTAGAAAAATAGCGCAGCGCATAGGCGATAGCATTCCATGAATTTTCAGAAAAATCTGTAGGTAGTAATATAGATTTCATTTTAAATAGGTCTTATTCAAACAAATCTATAGTTATCAAGCAGTTTAAAAAATGATAAAAATCATATCTACTTTATTTTAGTATAATTTTAGCAGACCTCCTTAAGTTTTTCAACATCAACAATTCTAATATTTCGGCCTTCTATAACTATCAAACCTTGCTTTTTAAAACTAGATAAGGTTCTAATCAAAGTTTCGGTAGCAATACCAGCAACACTGGCTAGATCACTTCTAGATATTTTAATAGCCTCGTCTGGTTTACAATTTAATTTGTCAGCAAACTTTAAAATGGTAGTCGCTGTTTTTTTATAAACCGAGCTGTATGCCATTTCTAAAAGCTGATTTTTCACACCAGTAATATCATCCGTTAGCAATTGGATTAACTCTAAGGTTAATTTATGATTGGTGTTTAGTATGTTTTTAAGTTCGTTTTTAGATAATCCGACTAGGGTAGCATCACTAATAGTGGTTGCAGTTTCTTGATAAGGAATGTTTTGTGTAAACGAGGTATACCCAAACAAATCATCTTCTTTATGTAATGCTGTGGTTAGTTCTTTTCCATTTTCATCTAATTTATGACACTTTACAATACCTTTTGTTATTAGATAAATGTAGTTGGAGTTTTTTCCTTCGATGTAAATGTGCTCGTCTTTAGAAAAATCAAAAATCTCACCATTGTCATCAAAAAAGTTTTTTAAATCGTTTAAACTTCTTAGTTCGTCCTGGTTGTCATCGTTTTTAGATGCTTGCTGATTTCGTCTGTCTTTTAAAATAGCAGCTTTTGCTAATCGACTTTCAATTGCGCTAATAATTTCGTCTTCACTAAATGGTTTTGTAATATAATCATCCGCACCCAAATCCATGCCTTTTCTAACATCATGTCGTTCCGTTTTTGCAGACAAAAAGATAAACGGAATATGCATAGTACTATCTTGTTTAGACAAACCTTCTAAGACACCATAACCATCTAATTCTGGCATCATGATATCGCAAACAATAATATCAGGCAAAGTGGCTATTGCAGCCTGTAAACCTAATTTACCATTGGCAGCAGTAGTTACATTATAATCGGATAGTTCTAAAAGCTCTTTTGTATTTTCTCTTAAAACAATATCATCTTCAATTAAAAGTATGGTTTTCATTAGTTGGCTTTGTTAGGTATTATAATAGTAAAAGTGGATCCTGAATTTTCGATACTTTCAAAACTTATAGATCCTCCTAAATTTTCTAAATGCGTTTTTACAATGTTTAAACCAATACCAGTCCCTTGATCTAGTAAAGCGTTTTCGGCTCTAAAATAACGATTAAAAATATTTTTTTGATCATTTTTCGGAATCCCAATTCCGTTGTCAATAATCTTAAAAGTGGTGTGCGTCTTATCCTGATTGACTTGTAGCTCGATAGTGGTGTTTTCAGGCGAGTATTTTATAGCATTATGCACCAAATTAGACAACGCTAATTCTATCGTTTTTTCGTCTAATATCAATGAAATGTCATCAATATTTTCAGGGTATTTTATTTTCTGACCTTCTTTTAAAAGCATATTAGCATTGTAAACCACCTCGTTTACAACTTTACTTAATCTAAACTCGGTAAACTTATAATTAACCTTTCCAGATTCTAGTTTCTCAACAGACAGGAAGTCGTTTAAAATATTATTTAGGTATTGTACTTTACTATTTATGGTATTTATATGCTTGTCTCTTTTGTCTTGTTGCTCTGCTAGTTTGTATTTACTTAATAGCATGGACGAGGTTAAAATTCCTGTTAAAGGTGTTTTAAATTCGTGAGATACTAGCGATAAAAACTTGGTTTTTAAATCGTTTAATTCTTTTTCCGTTTCTAAAGCTTCTCTAAGTTGTTTAGTGCGTTCTTCAACGGTTTTTTCTAGTTTATCTGTATAGTTTTTACGTTCGGTAATATCTATAACTAAGGCCATAACGTATTTTTTGTCAGCCACGCTAAATGGATTTAAACCGACTTCTACAGGAAATGTACTACCATCTTTTTTAACAGCAAAAAGAGCACGTCCTTTACCCATGGTACGTTTTTCACTGTTTTTGTAATACGAATTAAACTGCTTACCGTGTCCTTTGTGATAATTAGAAGGGATTAATGTTTCTAATGGTTTGGTGTTTAATTCGTCTTTATCATAACCAAACATGTCTTCTGTAGACGAGTTTACGGCTATAATGGTTTGAGTTTCATCGACTATTAGAATGCCTTCTGAAATTGCTTCAGATAAAATTTGAAAAATGTCCTGGTTATTCTTAAACATAAAGGGCGCTTGTGGTGTAAAATAAAAATTCAAAATACAAAAAAAAAGGCACTATTACTGTATTAACTGATTAATATCATGTGTTAGGTAATGCATTAGGATTACTTTGGATGTTAAATTAATGGGATGAAAAATAAGCAAGATAGTACGACGCTATTCTATAAAAATCTTGGAGAATTATTTTATGCTATAGCTAATGCAGATGGCGTTGTAGAAGCTACAGAAATTGAGACTTTAAAAATGGTTGTGAAGCAAGCGTGGTTGCATTCTAATAATGCCAATATTATTGTGGCTATGTTTGATTGGTTACATGATACAAAAGCGCACGAGGCTGAGGTCTGTTTTGATAACTTTTTGAGCTATATGACAACCAATAAAGTCCTTTTTACACCCAAAACAAAAGCGTTGGTATTACAAACAGCAAATGCTATTGCGAGTCGTTTTTCTGGTAGAAATAAGTCCGAATTAATACTATTAGCTAAGTTAGATATCGAATTAAAAAAGATATGAAAAAGTATTTGTTTTTTGTAGCCATTTTATTTTTGTGGTCTTGTAAAAAAGATACAGAAAAAACACGTCCTACAACCCAAGATTTAACGGAGTCTGTATATACATCTGTAACAATACAACCCGATAGTTTATATCAAGCTTACGCTAGTGTTGCAGGTATTTTAGATCAAAATTTAGTAGAAGAAGGTGATTTAGTTACAAAAGGACAAGCCCTCTCTCAGATTATTAATAACGCACCAGTTTTAAATACGCAAAACGCAAAACTAGCTTTGGATTTGGCTAAAGAAAATTACAATGGGAGTGCGGCTATTTTATCAGGAATTTTAGATGAAATTGAAGCTGCTAATTTGAAATATAAAAACGATTCGGTTAACTTTTTTAGACAACAAAATCTTTGGAATCAAAACATAGGTTCTAAAGCTGATTTTGATAACAAACAATTAAATTATCAATTATCAAAAAACAGCTGGACATTACTTAAAAACAAATATAACCAAACTAAAAATCAGTTAAACACCAATGTTAAACAAGCAAAAAACACCTATCAAACCTCTTTAATTAACACTAAAGACTTTACTGTAAAAAGTGCTATAAATGGTAAGGTGTATGCCCTTTATAAAGCCTCTGGAGAGCTTATAAATACTATGGAACCTATAGCTTCCATTGGAAGTGCTTCTACTTTTATTATTGAAATGTTGGTTGACGAAGTGGATATTGTCAAAATTATTAAAAATCAGGACGTATTAATAACATTGGATGCTTATAACGGTAAAGTATTGGAAGGTAAAGTGTCCAAAATTTATCCTAAAAAAGATGAGCGTAATCAGACCTTTAAAGTCGAAGCTGTTTTTGTAAATCCTCCTGATGTATTATATCCGGGACTTTCGGGCGAAGCAAATATTGTTATTTCAAAAAAACAAAATGTGCTAACCATCCCTAAAAGTTATATCACAGGTAATAATCAGGTGCAAACTGATGCTGGTTTAGTAACCATTACTACAGGTTTAGGAGATCTTGAAAGTATTGAGGTTTTAGACGGTATTTCCAAAGACACATACATTTATAAACCAGAATAATGGTAAACTGGCCTGTCATACTTGATATTGCAAAAAAGCAATTGTTAACTAAGTTTAAATCTACTGCTATTGCGGCTTTAGGAGTCACTTTTGGTATTGGTGCGTATATTACTTTGGTTAGTTTTATGACTGGATTAAACAATATGTTAGACGATTTAATTTTAAATCAAACCCCACATATACATGTCTATAATGAAATTGAACCTTCAAAACAGCAACCTGTAGATATTTATGATGCTTTTAAAAACAGCTTAAATGTGGTGCATTCTATCAAACCAAAGTTAAGTCAGAAAAAAATCCACAATGCTACACCTATTATAAATTTTTTAAATGAGAATGAAGATGTAAAAGGAGCGATTCCGCAAATAAAAACACAAATATTTTATATCGCAGGTTCTATTGAAATTGCTGGTAATTTAACAGGAGTACAACCTACGGAAGAAGCTAGATTATTTAATTTTAGAGATTATATTATTGAAGGTTCTCCTGAGAAACTCAAAAATACTGAAAACGGAATATTATTAGGATCAGGTATTGCCAAAAAAATGGCGTTATCGGTTGGTGATCGTATTCAGATAAGCACAATAAGAGGTGATGTTTTTCCTTTAAGAATTGTTGGTCTTTACCAAAGTGGTATTTCGGATGTTGATGCTATTCAAAGTTTTGTTAATTTAAAAACAGTGCAACGTATTTTAGGCGAAGCACAAAATTACATAACAGATATTAATGTCAAGCTTTATGATATTGAAAAGGCATTGCCATTATCTAAAAAAATAGAACAGCAATTTAATGTAACTGCTATAGATATTAAAACCGCTAATGCACAATTTGAAACCGGTACAGATGTCAGAAATCTTATTACTTATGCGGTTTCTATCGCGTTATTGATTGTTGCAGGTTTTGGTGTGTACAATATTTTAAGTATGCTTATTTATGAAAAAATGAATGACATAGCTATTTTAAAAGCAGTCGGTTTTTCAGGCAATGATGTGCAGTATATTTTTATGAGTCAAGCCTTAATTATTGGAATAGTTGGAGGTCTTTTAGGACTGTTAATCGGTTTGATTTTTACTAATATAATTAGCACCATTCCGTTTAAAACGGACGCATTAGCAAAAGTAGAAACGTACCCTATAGATTTTAGTATCTGGTATTATGTTATAGGGTTTTCGTTTGCAATTATTTCAACTTTTTTTGCAGGCTATTTGCCTTCGCTTAAAGCTAAAAAAATAGACCCAGTAAGAATAATAAGAGGACAATAATGGAGACCGTTTTAGAAGCAAAAAATATAAACAAATACTTTAAAAAGCCAGTGTCTTTTCACGTGCTAAAGGATATTAGTTTTAAAATTAATAAAGGTGAATTTGTTTCCATAATGGGAAAGTCTGGTTGTGGGAAATCTACGCTATTGTACATTTTGTCTACCATGGATACAGAGTATGAGGGTGAATTGTATTTGAATAACGAGTTAATAACAGGAGATAGCAGACAAAAATTAACTGTTATAAGAAACAAACACATTGGTTTTGTATTTCAGTTTCATTATTTATTATCAGAATTTACAGTATTAGAAAACGTGATGTTGCCTGCTAAAAAGTTAGGCGAAAAAAGCATCAAAGCCATAGAAAAAGATGCGCTTGAGAAACTAAGAATATTAAATATTGAACATTTAGCACATAAACGTGCGTCTCAAGTATCTGGAGGCGAAAAACAGCGTGTCGCTATTGCGAGAGCGCTGATAAATAATCCATCAATAATTATGGGGGATGAGCCTACTGGTAATCTAGATAGCCATAATGCAGATAATGTGTTTAATATCTTTAAAAAGCTAAGTGTGGAAGAGAATTTATCCTTGTTAATTGTAACCCATGACGAAGATTTTGCAAAACGTACTGATCGTATTATCACGATGGAAGATGGTAAAATAATTAGCTAACTATTAACACCTTAAAACTGATTATTATCATTTTATTCTTGTAACTTTAAAAGTACATTTATAAGAATTAAACCCATTTAGGATATGAAAACAGAGCAGGAATTAATAAAAGAAATTACTGATTTAACTTTTAAAATTGAGAAAAATTATCCAGAGTTATATGCGCTTTTGCAAGAAGATCCAAGCACGATTCCAAGTATGGAGCATCCAGAAATAAATCCTACGGTTTTACAAGATTATTTAAACACATTAAAAGAACATATCGAACATCATAAATCAAAATAAATGGCAGTTGTAGATTATTATAAAACATTGGGACTCTCCAAAACAGCGTCCGAAAAAGATATAAAAAAAGCATACCGAAAACTAGCACGTAAGTATCACCCAGATTTAAATCCGAATGATAAAGATGCTGAACTAAAGTTTAAAGAAATTAATGAAGCCAATGAGGTGTTGAGTAATCCTGAAAACCGTAAAAAATACGATCAATATGGAGAGCATTGGCAAAACTCTGAAGCTTACGAGCAGTCAAAACGCCAGCAACAACAGCAACAACGTGCATATCAAGGTCAATCTGGTCAAGCGGGCGGCTATAGTCAGCATGATTTTGAAGACATCTTTGGTAACATGTTTGGTGGTCAGGCGTCAGGAGGGCAACGCACTTCAAGATTTAGAGGTCAAGATTTTAATGCAGAGTTACAGTTGGATCTAAAAGATGTGTACGAAGACCATAAACGTACGCTGACTGTTAACAATAAAAATATCAGAATTACTATTCCTGCAGGAGTAGAAAACGGGCAAACTATTAAGATTAAAGGACACGGTGGTAAAGGCACAAATAACGGACCAAATGGTGATTTGTTAATTCAGTTTTCAATTACTAATACT
Organism: Olleya sp. KKT75; assembly: GCF_055635485.1. Lineage (NCBI taxonomy): Bacteria > Pseudomonadati > Bacteroidota > Flavobacteriia > Flavobacteriales > Flavobacteriaceae > Olleya > Olleya sp. KKT75. The sequence goes on along the minus strand of NZ_CM145759.1, from coordinate 3,474,069 downwards.
ACCGCCTTTAAAAGAGATAAAGACAACCTATATGCTACAGTAGATTTAGATTTATACACCGCATTATTAGGTGGCGATTTGATGGTAGATACCTTTGACGGTAAAGTTAAATTAACTATTAAACCAGAAACTCAAAACGGAACAAAGGTTAAGTTGAAAGGCAAAGGGTTTCCTAAGTACAAAAAAGCAGGACAGTTTGGAGATTTGTATATCACATACCAAATAAAAACGCCGACAGAACTTACTGATAAAGAGAAAGCATTATTTACCGAACTTCAAAAATTAAGATAATTATGGAAGTAACAGATTTAATTTCTATAACCACTTTTTGCACGCATTATGATGTGCCTACAACGTTTATTAACCAGTTAGAGGATTACGAACTAATAGAAATTGTAGTTTCAGAGCAAGACCAATATATTAAAGTAACGCAAATTAATGAAGTCGAAAAAATGATGCGTTTGCATTATGATTTAAACATCAATTTGGAAGGCTTGGATGCAGTATATAATTTATTAAAACGTGTCGAAAACTTGCAAAGCGAAATAACATCGCTTAATAATAAATTAAGGCTTTATGAGGATTTATAGGCTATATCAAGATTAAATAATGGACACCATACAACACTTGTTTCAGGACTATCCGTTTGTGAATAGTATTATTAAATATACTATAATAGTAGTTTTTGTTTTGCTAGGCGTTCAGTTTGTTAGAGCCTTTTTAAAACGAAAGATTGCCAATGCTTCAGTGCGCTACAAGTCTCAAAAAGGCGTTGAGTTACTAGGTTATTTTATCCTTGGTATTTTTACTATTCTATATTTTACGGGAAGTATAAAAGACTTTACAGTAACCTTAGGTTTGCTGTCTGCGGGATTAGCATTTACATTACAAGAGTTAATTTTAAGCATTGCAGGTTCTGTTTATATTTTTATTGTAAAAGTGTATGAGCCTGGAGATCGTATTGAGATTAACGGTATTAAAGGAGACGTTATTGATGTGGATAGTATTTACACCACCATGATGGAAATTGGACAATGGGTGCAAAGTGATAATTATACAGGGCGTATTGTAAAACTGAGTAACGCCTTTGTGTTTAAGGGTCCTGTGTATAATTACTCTAAAGATTTTCCTTTTATTTGGGACGAGTTTAATTTACCAATCCGTTATGGTTCTGATATAGAGTTGGCTAAAAGTATAATTATTAGCGCTGCAACAACAACGTTAGCGGAGTATACTAAAGCTTCAAAAGATAAATGGACAGAGGTCGTGTCTAAATATTATGTAGAAGATGCAATGGTAGAGCCGACGCTAGCAACAACGTTAACAGATAACTGGATTCAATTTAATTTGCGTTATATCGTCGATTATAAAAAAAGGAGAATCACTAAACACCTTTTAAACGATCTGATTAGAAAAGATATCGAAGCTACCAATGGTAAAGTTGTTTTAGCTTCAGCAACAGTAGAACTTATTAAAATCCCTGAAATAGAAATTAAAAAATAAAGCGTTGTAAACGTTTAAAGGACTTAAAATCAGTATGCGTAGTCATTCCATTTATAAAATATTACTATTGTGTTTTGCTATTTTAGTTATTGATGCTTTAGCGTTTTATTGGCTGCAATCTGTAACACAACTTATGTCGTCTCAGGTTTTAGTAACAACAATCAATGTTGTGTTTTGGCTGTTTACTATTGGTTTAATTACTGCCATTATCATACTAAAAGTAAGACTAGATCATGTGGCTGTAAAGAAAAAGCAACGCCTTATTTCTTCGTTATATGGACTGACAGTGTCTTCTTTTATTCCTAAAATAATATTTGTAGTTGTTATTTCTATTTTACATTATTCAAACTATATTATCTCAGAAAAACAGTCGCTTATTATCATTCCTTTAATAGGTTTAATTGCTGGGTTTTTGCCATTTTTTGTTATTGCTTATGCTATTTTTAAATCGGCGTATCATTTTAAAGTACATCATGTAACCCTTACATTTAAGCAGTTACCAAAAGCGTTTAACGGATTAAAAATAATACAAATTTCCGATTTACATTTAGGCAGTTTTAATTACCGCTACCATCTTTTGGATAAGGCTATAAAAAAAATAAATCACGAAAATGCAGATTACATATGTTTTACAGGAGATTTGGTAAATAATTATGCTTGGGAATTAGAAGGATGGGAAAATACCTTAGGAAAATTAAAAGCAAAAAAAGGGAAATACGCCATTTTAGGAAATCATGATTATGGAGACTACAGTACGTGGCAAACCGAACAAGAAAAAGCAGCTAATTTTGAAACTATAAAACAGTTTTTTAATACGATCAATTTTAAGCTTTTATTAAATCAAGCGGATATAATTGAACATAATACAGACAAAATAGCCATTTTAGGTATTGAAAACTGGGGCAATCCACCATTTAAACAATATGGCGATTTACAAAAAGCCTTACACCAAGCGGAAGCCATTCCGTTTAAAATCTTGTTATCTCATGATCCAACGCATTGGACGGAAGAAGTTTTAGATAAAACCAACATTGCTTTGACTTTATCAGGCCATACACATGGTATGCAAGCAGGTATTAGAATTAAAAAAAAGGAATGGAGTCCAATAAAATACAAGCACAAACATTGGGCAGGTTTATACCAAGTTAACGGACAATATCTTTATGTTAATCGTGGTTTGGGTTGGTTGGGTTTTCCTGGTAGAGTTGGGATGCGTCCAGAAATTACCTGTATTGAATTAAAATCTACAACTGATTAATATCATAGTTTTTAACTGCAATTTTAAATAATATTACTTCAGTTGCAAAACAGACAATGCGCAACCAAAAGCTAGTATAACCTTAAATCAATCACGGATGTTTAAAAATTTAGAAACCAAAGAAATCGAGTATGTTTTAGAAAATAATTATATAGGTCAGATCGGTTATATCTATAATAACAGACCATTTGTAGTGCCTATTACTTATTATTTTGACAAAGAATCTAATGCTATTATTTGTTATTCTGGAGATGGGCATAAAATGAGTGCCATGCGTAAACATCCAACCGTATCCTTATTAGTATCTGATGTGGATACTGTTACCGATTGGAAATCTGTATTAGTACATGGGGTTTTTGAACAGCATTTTGGAAGTGATGCTAAAGCCTATTTGCATAAATTCTCATTAGGAATTAAAGCTGTGATATTAGAAAAGGAGCATAGCAAGGCTAATTTTATCAGCGATTTTTCTAGTAAGATTTATAAAGACAATGTGCCGGCTGTATTTATTATTAAAATTGAGGACATAACAGGGAAAAAACGATTAGATTTTAGAGCGTAATTATCACAATCACAATCTCAATCACAATAACAGCCACAATCAAAATCAAATTATAAGCATAAAAAAAGAGCTAATAAATAATAGCTCTTTTTTTTATGTAATATAGTAACGTATTAGTTTGATAAATACCTATTGTAAAGACTAACTTGTAAAGCGCGTTTAGCATCTTTTAAAAGCTGCTTCACATCGTCTAACGTTTGTTGTCTTATAGATGCAATTTCTTCTAGTGTTAGTTTTTCGTTAGTATATAACTCAAAAACATGACGCATAGCTGCAGGTAAATTACCAACCACAAAACTGGTGTGTCGTTTTACAGTGTCTTTATTGATTTGCTTATCTATTTTAGTAATAAAATCGGCTTCATCATTTTCAATAAAAACAGGTTTTAATTCGTAATCATTATGGTTGTAAGACGGATCTGTTAATTCTTCAATTAATAAAAAATCGCCATCTGCATCTTTGGTGTATTTTTCTTCCATAGCATCCCATTCTGGTTTAGAATACGTATCAATGTTTTTAAAAAACAACTCATTAAATTCTTCTTCCACTTTAATGTCTTGCATTAGTTGATCTGTTTTTTGATACAACCAAGCATAAAAATCAGAAGCCTGTTTAACCTCGTCAATATGATCATAAATTTCAATAAAAAGCTGATCGATAATATCATCACCTTTATATTTTCCTTTACTAAAGTGTCCGTTACTTATAAATACATTTAAACCTCTATTTATATAATTCCTTAACGTTGGTAGAATCTCTAAAACTAAAGCGTTAAATGCTGTTTTATCACCTTTAGTTTTAAAAGCTACCAAATTAGTATACGATTCTTGTATAAATAGACGGTATTCTTGTTTGTTTTGGTAATTACTAGTGTTTGATTTCATAAGGTTATGGTTTACTTTAAAGATACAGTTTTTATCAAAATTAAAATTACAAATAAGAAAAGTTTAACCTTTTAAAGGCGCCCTTTAAGTCCCGTAATTGTTGTGTTTTATAGGATGTTTTTTTGTTTTAAATTACCCAATAGCAGGGATTACTAAAAGCGGAATGGTAGGATAGGACACCACGTTTTTAATCACCGGTTCGTTAATAAGGTTTTCAATAAAACTATGCTCGTAATTAATTAGGGTTAGAATATTAATAGCTTCATCTTTAATAAAAGTATTAATCGCTTCGGTCTTATTAGTCACGTCTTTTATCCAATTAAAGCTGTGCGGATAATCTCCTAAATTAGCCTGTAACATGGATAAATTATAGTTTTGAGCATCCGTAAGCGTTTTGTCTTTACAGATATGCACCACCTTAATTTTAGAATCGTATAATTTACTAAAGTCCTTTAAAGGCTGTAACTCGTTGCCAAAAAACCGACTATAATCCGTTGCAAACGCCATCTGTTTTGGTGGCACAAACGCATAACCATCCGGTATAATAACCATCGGGCAAAGCTTCAGTTTTTTTATAAGTGTAATGGTATTACTCCCAAATAAGATTTCTTTGGATTTAGAGCTTCCTTTGGTGCCCATAAAAACAAGATCTATATCATGTGCTTTAACCGCAGTGTCAACAGCATCGTGCAGTTTTTCGGTACTAAAAATAATCTCGAAAGTATGCTTAGACAATTGATCAATAGCATCCGCTTGATTTTTAAGGTCAAATAACTGTTTTTCAGCATCTGCTTTTAAAGTATCAATATAGTTTGTGGTAATATAAGTGCGTGTGGTTGACTTAACGGACCAGGCATGTAATAAATAAAAGGTACAGGCTTCATTTTTATATAAATTTAAAGTGTATAATAAAGCACTCCAAGCATTATCAGAAAAGTCAGTTGGAATTAAAATCGATTGTTTCATAACTAAAAAAAATAGGGTTTTAAATAGTGTTTTCGCTAGACACTAATTATACCTCGAAGGTAGATTAAAAGCCGAGTTCTAAAAATGATATAAGTCATATCAAACCATAAAATAATTATAAAAATAAGTACCGCATAGTATCGCAATTCAGGCCAGAATTTCACCTTAAAACAGCAAAAAAGTAATCAAAAACAACACTACAAAATCAGATTTTGGATACCATTTAGACGTGATTTGTCAAGTATAGCTCAAAAAAGGCAACAATACACCTATACAAAAACCATACAGGGCACATTTTTGACAAACCCCACACATTATAATTGGTATATTGATGTACTAACTAAAAACTAAACAACATGAAAAAAGGCGTTTTTTTACTTTTAATAGCTGCAGTTTCGGCATTAGGAGGTTTACTATTTGGATATGACACGGGTGTCATAAACGGAGCACAATTTTACTTAACAGAGCATTTTAATTTAAGCGCAGCCTTAAAAGGTTGGGTCGTAGGAAGTGCCCTTTTAGGATGTTTTGTCGGAGCCATCATAGCAGGACCTTTAAGCATTAAAATTGGTAGAAAATGGTCTTTAATAATATCAGCCCTACTATTTACATTATCCGCTTACGGATCAGGCTTACCAGAAATGTTTCCGCAGTCGGTAAGCATGTTAGTCTTTTTCAGGATTTTAGGAGGACTAGGTATCGGAGTAGCGTCCATGAACGCACCCATGTATATTGCCGAAATCGCACCATCAAACATCCGTGGGCGTATGGTAACCTATTACCAATTAGCCATAGTAATCGGATTTTTTATCGTGTTTTTAGCCACCTATTATATTGGTAACAACTTAACACAAACAGAGAATATCGCTTTTGGATGGCGTCGTATGTTCTGGTCAGAATTAATACCAAGTGGCTTATTTTTAGTCCTATTGTTTTTTGTGCCAAAAAGCCCACGTTGGTTGGCCTTAAAAGGAAAAGACGACGAAGCCTTAGTGGTACTAGAAAAAATTAACGAAGCCGATATCGCCTCAAAAGAACTACTACAAATCAAACAATCGTTAAACCAAGTAGACGCAGGCGTAAAAGTCAGTTATTTCTCAAAAGCCATATTAGCTATCATCGCCATAGGTACCGTATTATCTATGTTGCAACAATTTACAGGGATTAATGCGGTCATGTATTATGGCGCAGATATTTTCGAGAAAGCCTTAGGATTTGGAAAAGAAGACGTCCTAGCACAACAAATACTATTAGCCTTTGTTAATCTAGTATTTACGTTTGTAGCCATGTTTACAGTAGATAAATTTGGACGTAAACCATTATTATACATTGGATCAATAGGGATGATCGTCGGGTTTTTATTATTAGGCGTAACACTGCAACAAGAAAGCGTTGGGATGCTGTCATTAATAGGCGTGCTAATCTTTATTGCCTCATTTGCACTATCCATGGGACCAGTCGTTTGGGTCTTATTATCAGAGATGTTTCCAAACAAAATCCGTAGTGTAGCCATGTCCGTAGCAGTTGCGGCACAATGGGCAGCAAACTATGTGGTATCACAATCCTTTCCAATGGTTATGGGTAGCGAGACTAATAATAGTGCCCCATGGAACGGGTCATTGCCATACTTTATATTCATAGCCTTTATACTAGTAATCGTATACGTAACCTATAAATTTATACCAGAAACAAAAGGAAAAACACTAGAGGAGATAGAGCAATTCTGGGATTAATTGTTTTGGGCGTTACCCACGTTTGCTTTTAGTAGCAAACGTGCGTCAGGCTGTCCATTATATCTTTTTTACTAGTTGGTTTGGGCGTTGCTCATGCTTCACAACACCACCAACTTACGTAAAAAAGGATGCCATTTCCATCCTTAACGCGGGGCAAGCGTCGGTGGTAATAGTACCATTTGGTTTATAACGTAAACACAACTACTTGTCAGGAAAACAATAAAAAAAAAGGGCTTTGTCAAACAAGATAAAGACCCGTAAATCATAAATAAAATAACACAATCTACAAGCCTTACGGGAAACCGTAAGGTTTTCTTTTTTTAACACGGTATGTTTGACGCTTCAAGTCAGAATAAGCCGAAAACAGACTATAAAAAGGAGTAGGTTATTAAAAAATCAAATATTTATTTATGAAAAAAATGACTTTCTTATTACTCGTAATGACGTTGTTTCTATCCAGTTGTGCAACCCATTATGGTTTACCAAAAAACTACAACCAAAACACAACCGAAGTTGTACTAACTAAAAAGAATTTTAAAGTGGTACAAATCGTTAAAGGCGAAGCGCAAGCCACCTATATTTTTGGAATTGGAGGATTAGCTAAAAACGGATTAATAGCAGAGGCTAAAGCAAAAATGCTAAAATCAGCAGGTATGGAAGGCGCTGCTAGAACTGTAGTAAACGAGATTGTAGAGGTCAAAACATCTGGCTTTTTATTTGTAAATAAATATAAAGTGATCGTCTCAGGACAAATAGTAGAGTTTACAGAATAAAACAGTGCTATAAATCAATGCTATTAATCAATTAGATTTATACACTACAAAAGCCTTGCGTAACCAGAGCAAGGCTTTATTTTTTTAAGGTGTTTTGTAAATTACGCAAGCCTTACGGGAAACCGTAAGGTTTTCTTTTTTTAAGGGTTTAAGTTTACAATTAATAATATACCTAACAAATACATCTAACCATGAAAAAACTATTATTCGCCCTATTGTTTATGTTAAGCAGCTATATTGCTAGCGCGCAATCCTGCGAAGACATGATGGATTTAGTAACCAAAGATAATTATGGAAGCACTTATAGCAGTCCAACAAGTGATGCAATCTCTAAAGTCACATTTTATAGTAAACAAATAGAATATCAAAGCTACTATTTTGCAGTCGTCTGTTTTAAAAAGGAGTTTTCTTATAACTGTACAGAATATCTATATCAAGTAGCCTCAAATACACAGCTTAACTATTCATTACATTATTTAGATAGTGCCGGTAAAGCCTTTTGGGAATACATCAAAGCGTACAACAAAAATTTGCAATGTGCAACGGATTAGTGTAATCTGTTTTAAATCAAACAGTTGCTATTTATGTAAAAAAAACGGGCTGAGTTTATGACAAAGGTCTTATATTTAAACTCTCCCTTTAAGTACTGATTGATATATTTTATTGCACTAGATGTTTAATTATCTGGGATTTATTCATTTTAAGTTGAGTAAATCTTTATTATTTGAAATCTCTATGAAGTTAAGTAAAAACGAAGTAAAAAAAGCGTTATTAATTAGTAAGACAATACAAAAAACAATTGAATCAACAGGCAGTACAAACATGAGAAGCACAGATGTGTTTCCGTATTTAGTTAAAAAAGGACTATTTGAAGAAGATAGACATAATGGAGTCTATTTTAGACGCTTTTTAAATAGATTAGCTAAATTAGGAGAGCTGCAAAGCTTAATTCCACAATGTACAAGAGTTAATCCTGTAAAAGATGAAATTTTCAGCGAATGGTATTTTCATGATGCAAAAGACCAAATGCCAAAATCTAAATATAAAATAGAAACTAATTTAAATAGTGAAATAACCCAAGTACAAAGTCAAGATTTAGAGGAGGAATCCTTGATGTCTATTACAGAAGCTACAGATATTGTAAAAGCATTAATTGCAGGTGTAAATCCTATAACAGGTGTGTATTTAGATAATCAAGATGTTTGTTTAGATCCAATGGTTAGTGAGGCGTTAGAGGTGATTATTAATCCAGATAGTTATGACCTTTATAAAATTAGAGAAAAGGCAGCTAATAAGACGTTATTGTTAAATAAAGAAATTTGGTATAATCAAACCCAAAGTCAAATACTTAAATGGCCAAGTGATATAAGTGCAGATGTTAACAAAGCTAATATTATTGAAATTAGGAAATCGCACCCCAGAGCTTTTGAAAAATGGACAGATGCGGAACGTGATATATTAAAAAAGGCAAACGAGTTATTTGACGATAAAAAAAGAATAGCATGCCTACTGCTACGCACAGAAGGGTCTATTTTAGCAATGTTAAAACACTTAGAAGGACATAAAAATATATTAGAATACAACGATTCAAAAGCAGCGCCAAAAACGGAAACAGTTACAAAACAAAAGTTTTTATCGGCTACTGCTTTAGGTAAATTAAAAGATAAAAATTATCAAGATGTTATTAATACTATGATAAGTAAAGAATATATAGAAGATTCTAATATTATCACGTATATCGGGCAACAAATAGGATTAAAACACAAACACAACTCTAAAGGAGAAAAATGGATTGTTTATCCACACACTTTAGCAGATATATTATAAGACAATACAGTATATAAAATGAACAAATCATCACACAATAAATTAGTATCCTTCATTTGGTCTATCGCAGACGGCTGCCTTAGAGATGTTTACGTACGTGGTAAATATCGCGACGTTATTCTACCAATGATTGTTTTACGTCGTTTAGACGCACTTTTAGAACCAACAAAAGATGCGGTTTTAGAAGAATTAGCATTCCAACGAGACGAAGCTGGTTTTACCGAATGGGACGAAACAGGATTGCGTGAAGCCTCGGGTTACGTATTTTATAACGTAAGCACCTGGACACTTCAAAAACTAAAAGATACCGCTACCAATAGCCAACAAATATTACAAGCCAATTTTGAAGATTACCTAAACGGTTTTAGTCCGAATGTGAAGGAAATCATCGAGAAATTCAAATTACGCAGTCAAGTACGCCATATGGCTACTAAAGATGTTTTGTTAGATGTGTTAGAAAAATTTACATCGTCTTACATCAACTTAACACCTTTTGAAAAAGAAGATCCAGAAGGTAGAAAATTATCTGCGCTTTCTAATTTAGGCATGGGTTATGTATTTGAAGAATTGATTAGAAAATTCAACGAAGAAAATAACGAGGAAGCAGGAGAACACTTTACACCACGTGAAGTGATTGATTTAATGACACATATTATCTTCGACCCTATAAAAGACAACTTACCACCTGTAATGACTATTTACGATCCTGCTTGTGGCTCTGGTGGAATGCTTACCGAGTCTCAAAACTTCATTAAAGATGAAGAAGGAGACATTCGTGCAACAGGAGATGTCTATTTATACGGAAAAGAAATCAACGACGAAACCTACGCCATTTGTAAGTCTGATATGATGATTAAAGGCAACAACCCTGAAAACATCAGAGTGGGTTCTACCTTATCTACAGACGAGTTTGCAGGCAAGTCTTTCGATTTTATGTTATCCAATCCACCATACGGAAAATCATGGTCTAGTGAGCAAAAATATATCAAGGATGGTAAAGATGTGATTGATCCACGTTTTCAAATCAGTTTAAAAAATTATTGGGGAGTTGAAGAAGAAGCAGACGCTATTCCACGTTCGTCCGACGGACAATTACTGTTTTTAATGGAAATGGTAGATAAAATGAAATCCTTATCCCAAAGTAAAACAGGAACACGTATTGCTTCGGTACATAATGGTAGTAGCCTTTTTACAGGAGATGCAGGAGGTGGCGAAAGCAACATCCGTAGACACATTATAGAAAACGATTGGCTAGAAGCTATTGTGCAATTACCAAACAACCTGTTTTATAATACAGGAATTACCACTTATATCTGGATTTTAAGCAATAATAAAACTGCCAACCGTAAAGGCAAAGTGCAACTCATTGATGCAGGACAACTGTACCGTAAACTGCGTAAAAACTTAGGAAACAAAAACTGCGAGTTTTCGCCAAAACACATTTCTAAAATTGTAAATACGTATACCAACATGAGCGTTGCAGAGCGCGAAGGCGATCAAGGTATCTCAGCTCAGGTATTTGATAATACAGATTTTGGTTATTACAAAGCAACTATAGAACGACCAAAACGCCTAAAAGCACAATTTACAGCAGCACGTATAGTAACCTTACGTTACGACAGAGTTTTACAAGAACCAATGCAATATGCATTTGAAACTTTTGGAGATAGCATATACACCAATACCAAACAACATGAAAAAGAGTTGTTAGAATGGTGCGAAAAAAACGAGTTAAACTTATCATCTGCCAATAAAACAAAACTGACCAAGCCAGCAACATGGCAAAAACACTTAAACTTAGTAAAAACAGGAACTGTGTTGTTAAAAGCTATTGGTGAAACTGAGTATAATGATTTTAACGACTTTAAAACGTTAGTAGATGCCGAAATTAAAACCCAAAAACTAAGTATTTCTGCAAGCGATAAAAAAGCCATTTTAAATGCGGTTAGTTGGTATGATGCTGAAGCAGAAAAAGTCATTAAAAAAGTAGAGAAACTATCTGGTGATAAACTTACCAAACTCTTAGCACATTTAGATTGCGAAGAAAAAGATTTAGCAGATTTTGGATATTTTCCAAACTGTCACACTGAGCGCAGTCGAAGTGCAAAAGGAGAATACATAACCTACGAAACAGAAAGCGACCTAAGAGACACAGAAAACGTACCACTAAAAGACAACATACATAGCTACTTTTTACGCGAAGTAAAACCACACGTATCAGAAGCGTGGATACACCTAGACGCTACCAAAATTGGTTATGAAATTAGCTTTAACAAATACTTTTACAAGCACACACCATTGCGTAACATAGAAGACGTTACCAAAGATATTCTAAACTTAGAAAAACAAAGTGATGGTTTAATTTCTGAAATCTTAAACTTGGTGTAATGGTAGAAACTGAAACACAACGTTACGAGAGCTATAAAGATTCTGGAGTAGAATGGTTGGGTGAAATTCCTGAGCATTGGGAAGTTCATCGTCTTAAAAATCAAATAGATATGATAACCGGTTATCCTTTTAAGAGTGAAAAATACACCGATAAAGGAATAAAGCTGGCAAGAGGTATTAATGTGAAGGAAGGAGTGCTAGATTGGAAAGAAACAAGATTCTGGCCAGAAATAGAGAAACATTTAGTAGATTACTTATTAAAAGATGGTGATGTCTTAATAGCTATGGATGGCTCAAAAGTTGGAAAGAATTTTTGCCAAATTAAAGAATCAGATTTACCTATTTTATTACTTCAACGTGTTGCGAGGTTAAGACCTAAAGTAACATTAACCTCTAATTATCTCTATTTTAATATTGTTAATCGAAATTTTTTGCTTTGGGTTGAAATGACTAAAACAGATCCAATGGTTCCTCATATAGCACCAGCAGATATTAAAAATTTTCAAATATTAATTCCACCACTTTCAGAACAAACCAAAATAGCACAATTTTTAGACGATAAAACCACCAAAATAGACGAGGCTATTGCAATTAAACAGCAACAAATAAGCTTACTTAAAGAACGTAAACAAATTTTAATACACAAAGCCGTAACACGTGGTTTAGATGATAGTGCGACCTTGAAAGATTCTGGTGTGGAGTGGATTGGTGAGATCCCTGAGGGTTGGGAGGTGAAGAAAGTTACACATTTGTTTGATAGAATTGGAAGTGGTACAACGCCAACTTCTGGTGATAATAGATATTATGATGGTAATTACAATTTTTTACAAACAGGTGATTTAAATGATGATAAAATTACTTTCACCAAGAGAACCTTAAAAGAAAGGGCATTTAGAGATTTTAGTAGTTTGAAAATTTATCCAAAAGGTAGTTTAGTTATGGCAATGTATGGAGCAACAATAGGTAAGCTCGGAATATTGGATATTGAAGCTGCTACGAATCAAGCTTGTTGTATTTTTAGAAAATCAAATAAAATACGAACAGAATATTTTTTTCAAGTTTTATTAGCCTTTAGAACACAGATAATTTCATTTGGTTATGGAGGTGGTCAGCCTAATATAAGTCAAGATTTAATTAAATCACTTAGATTTCCAATTGCACCACTTTCAGAACAAAAAGAAATTTCAGAATATATAGAAACGGCTTCCCAAAAAATAGAAACCGCTATTGGTTTAAAACAGCAAGAAATAGATAAGTTAAAAGAGTATAAGAGTAGTTTAATAAATGGAGTTGTAACTGGTAAGGTAAAGGTTGTATAAATGGAAAAAGCATTGCATATTTTTATATCCTATTCTTGGGATAATGAAACTCATAAAGAATGGGTGTTAAAGCTTGCTAATTATTTAATAGAGCAAGGAGGTTGCGATGTAACTTTAGACCAATACGATTTAAGTACAGGAGGAAACATGACGCATTTTATGGAAAAAGCAGTTGCAGAAACTGATAAAGTATTATTAATTCTCACACCTAATTACAAGCTAAAAGCAGATGGAAGACAAGGAGGTGTTGGTATGGAATATTCCATGATTTCTCAAGGGCTTTATTCTATGCAAAATGATAACACCAAATTTCTGCCCATATTAAGAGAAGGTTCTTTAGTAACAAGTGCGCCAACTTATGTACAAACGACTTTGTACCATGATATGACCAATGATTTATTGTTTGATAAAACAGCATTCGATTTATTACGAGTAATACATGATAAACCAAAGTTGATAAAACCTAAAAGAGGAGCAATTCCTGACTTTACGCAATATAAAAAAACTACTAAAATTAATAATGTTTCAGATGGCTTTGTAGAAAGTGCTGGTAAGGTTTTAAAAGTGAAGAAGTTACGTAAAGAGTTAGATGCTTTATATAAATCTGAACAAGGTGTTAAACTAGTTGTTGATTCTGCAATAAGAATTTTTGCTGCAATACAACAGAAAGCAGCTGCTTACAGTTTAGAATTGAATTTGCCAATACACCAAGAGGTTTATAATAATTCTAATTCTTTAAGACTACAGGCAGAAGATTATTTTGTTATTGCAGATTATGTTGGTTTTACAGAAAATTCTGTTCGTTTAATTTCTTTAAAGTTAAGTTCTGGAGGAGACAAATATTATCAACCTAGAAATAGCAATAGCGTTGTAAATCTTATTGGAAGTTTGTATAAGAATGAAAATGATTTAAAATTCTTCCCTCAATTTAATGATGATAAAAGTGTAAGATGGGAATTAAATGAAATTGAATATACAGAAGATGATTTAGTAAAGAAGGTTTTTAGTTTGTTGTTGGAAGCTATGAGTAATGAAGGAAACGTGCAGGATCATGGGTAAAAGATTAGTTAATTAAATAGAATGGTAATCATAAAGTAAAGGTGTGTTAGTATGAAAGGTCGAAGTTACTTTAGTATGCAAGAAACTACTGTTATAGAGGAATTAATAGCGCAAAAATTAGTGGCAAATACTAGTAATCAAAAAAGTATCAGAGCAAAATTGAGACGCTTAGGATTTTATGCTTCAGATTTTGGATTGCGTGGTGGTTATACCGTTTTAGATTTTAGAATGGCTATTTCTTCTAATAACACCGAAAAGATTATTAAAAACACAACTGAAATTAATTTTAAGAAAGAAAAAACGATCTCTACAGAATCAAAACAAAATGATGAAGCTTATATCATAGATTTATGCGATACTGTTTTGGATTTAAAAGGATTAAGACAACACCGTTTCGATTTTTTACGAGGTGATACAGGAGTAAAATTACCTGTAGATTGTTATTACCCAAGCAAAAACCTTGTAATAGAATACTATGAACGACAGCATACAGAAAGTGTTGCTCATTTTGATAAACGTATTACAGCTTCTGGGATGTCTAGAGGGGAGCAACGAAAACGCTATGACGAAAAAAGAAGAATCGAATTACCTAAAAATGGAGTTAAGCTTATTGTTTTAGATTATTCAGAATTTAACCATAAGGCAAACAAGCGTTTGCTTAGAAATAAAGAGGAAGATGTTGAGGTGATAAAGAGAAGATTGAAAACGCTATTAAAATAATACATGAACCAACAACTAATTAAAACTTATCTAAAAGCCTATAAAGATCAATTTGCAACTATTAGCAAACAAGAGTTGTATAAATGGCAAGCGGTAAAGCAATTTCAAGACTATTGGGATATTGATGCAGAAGATTTTTATTTAATGCTTCAAGCGTCTCTAAGCTTAACCGAAAACTTGTTAACGTCTGGTTTATATTTCCCTAAAGGCATGCTGGTAGAAACAGCAGAAATACATCCAGAAGCGGTTCGTAATTTATTTAAAACACTCTATAACGAAGACGAAGATTTATTATATAGAATAGAGGCTTTTAGAGCTGGAATGAAGGAGCTTATTGCTGCTGATTTTGATGTTAAAAACGATTATCAAGACCATAGAGCAGTAGTTGTCTATTTAGTGTTAAAATATCCAGAGCGTTATTATCTATATAAATTTGGGATGTTTAAAACGTTTGCTTCAAAAATAAATTACACCTATACACCTATAAAAGGTAGAATAGAAAATGTATCACATTTTAATAATATGTGCGATATTTTAAAACCAATTATTGTTAAAGACCAAGAGCTGTTAAGGTTGCACAATGCTAGGTTAACTGCAGATTGTTATATAGACGAAGACTACAATATACTTACACAAGATTTTATTTATGCTGTTGCACAGCATTTAGATACCGAAACCATTATAGAATCTGAAAATATTACTGAAATAGCTATACAAACAGTTGCTACATCAGGCATAAACGTAACCACAACCAATGTTAGTTTTAATGGTAACATTACAAACCACATACAAAACAATAAAGAAAACAAACGCATTGGCGATTTAGGGGAGTTGTTTGTAATACAGCTTGAAAAAGACAAACTATTACAAGCCAATAAACCAAAACTAGCCAATAAAGTAGCACACCACGCTAAAGATAAAGGAGATGGTTTGGGGTATGATGTGTTGTCTTTTGATGTAGAAGGCAACAAAATGTTTATTGAGGTAAAAGCAACAAAAAGCACTAAAAACACACCTTTTTTTATAACAAGAAACGAGTTAGAACGTAGCAAGCAAGAACAAGATAATTTCTTTATTTATCGTGTCTATAATTTTAATGATGAAATCTTAAAAGGCGATATGTTAGTATTACAAGGTGATGCCAGTAATTTGTGTGTAGAAGCGGTTAATTATAAAGTTAAAATGCAATAGTGTATGACTAAGAATCCGCCAGAAACAACAAATGGTATTCAGCCTGTTATTATAACAGTGGAAGATTTGCTATTAACCAATATTTCTATACCAAAATACCAAAGACCTTATAAATGGTCTACAAAAAATATACATCAATTAATAGATGATATTTTAACCTTTAAAACAAAACCTGCTTATAGATTAGGTACAGTGGTTTATCATCAAGATAAAGAAGGAATTTTAAATATTGTTGATGGACAACAGCGTACGTTAACACTTATACTTATTGCTTTGGCAATAGAGAATAACGAAACGCTTTATAAAGCAGCTAAAAAAGTCTATTCGAGTATACCAAAATTAGATTTAGCAGATAATTTAAAGGTGTCCAATCAAATATCAAAACGCAATTTAAGAGACAATTATAGAGAAATAGCGCAAAGAATTAAAGATTTTGATGTGGAAACAACTTTGTTTTTCTATCAAAGATGTCAAGTAGTTAAAGTGGTTTTAAAAGATGTTTCTGAAGCATTTCAATTTTTTGATTCTCAAAATGCACGAGGAGTGGATTTAGCACCTCATGATTTATTAAAAGCATTTCATCTAAGAGAAATGCAAAATAATGTGAGTGAGGAAAAGCAAACCAAAATTGTTGAAACATGGGAAAACACAGCGCAAAAAGAATTAGAATCAATATTTGGATATCATATATATAGAATTAGAAATTGGACTAATGGTAAATCGGCTAGAAAATTTACTAAAAATGATGTTGCAATTTTTAAAGGAATAAGCCCAAATGTAGAAGAGCCATATCCTTTTGCTGCAATGTATAGAATAAGTCACTTTTATATTGAAGGTTATAATAAAGATTATAATAGAAATATTGATAAAAATAATATGCCTTATCCATTTCAACTAGACCAGGTAATTATAAACGGTAAACGTTTTTTTGAAATGATCCATCATTATAATAAAATGATTAATGATATTAAAGATAAAATAAACCCAAATGGCACAGCAAAAACTATAATTGACACATTAAAAATTTATGATGGAAAGCATAGAACAGGAGACAAATACGTTTACAATCTATTTAAATGTGCACTAATTTTTTATGTTGATAAATTTGGTTTTGTTGATGCTGATAGAGCAATAGAAAAGATTTTTTTATGGTCTTATAAGGTAAGATTAACACATCAAAATGTACAATTAGCTACTATGGATAATTATGCAATTGATTATCCTTTCGTATTTAAAAGAATTAGAGAAGCTTTAAAACCAAACGATTTTTTAAATATTAGAATCGATGCTATAAAAAGACAAGATCTTAAGGCTTCAAAAGTAGAGAAACTAGTAACAATTTTTGAAAATTTGAAATATGTTAATTAAAGATAATATACCAACATTTTCAATAAAACAACTTTTTGAAAATGGAGACGTTTATAGCATTCCTATTTACCAGAGAAATTATGCTTGGGGAGAAGGGCAAGTAAATCAATTAGTGCAAGATGTTTTTGATTTTGCATTTGATTCTAATAGAAATAAAAACAACTATTACATTGGTACATTAGTTATAAATAAAAGACAACAAGACAATAAGGTGTTTTACGATACTATTGATGGACAGCAAAGATTAACGACTCTCAACTTATTAATAGCAGCTTTACACAATACTTTTAGTCATACTATCACTGAGATTATAGATTATAAGTTGAACTTAACATTTTATAGTAGAAAAAAATCTACCGATACATTAGAACATATCTGTAAGCAAGACTTTAATGGAAGCTATCTTTTAAATAAAGAGCACAACACCAATATTCAAGAGAGATATCAAGATGTTGTAAAAACATTGAAGACATTATTAGTTGAAGAAAAAACAGTTAATATTTTTTATAAATATCTAACAGAACAAGTTAAAGTCGTACGTGTTGCAGTTCCCGAAGAAACAGATTTAAATCATTATTTTGAAATAATGAATAATAGAGGAGAACAACTAGAAAAGCATGAAATTTTAAAAGCAAATATGCTTGAAGTTTTAAAAGATGACGCAGATAAAGATTTATCTAATGCTTTTAATACTATTTGGGAAGCTTGTTCAGATATGGAAAGGTATGTTCAATATGGTTTTTCAGTAGACGAGAGACATGCAATTTTTGGAGAAAATCAGTGGAATGAATTTCATTGTAAGTCTTTAGAAGAAATTGCTCAACATTTAAAGTCGAATCAAGAAAATAGTAAAGAAAACAAAGTATTATCAATCAAAGAAATCACAGAATCCAATTTTGATTTTAACTTAAATAAAAACCACGATAAAGATGCGCCAGAACGTTTCAATTCTGTAGTGAATTTTCAAAATTTCTTACTTCATGTTTTAAAAATACAAACTTGCGCAGAAGATGCATCTTCTAAGTTTAAAAATATTGGAGGAGTTAGTTTAGATGACAAAAGATTACTCGATTTTTTCAAACCATATTATAATAAAAGCAATCCTAATAGAAAACAATTTGTTGTAGATTTTGGTTATAATTTATTAAAGTTAAAACATCTTTTTGATCAATTTATTTTAAAGAGAGAATTTAAAGGAGATAAAGAAGATTGGAGCTTAAAAAGAATGAAATGGTATAAAGATAATAGAGTAAATTATGTAAATGCTTTTGGAGATGAAGAAGAAGATAGTTTGACTAATCAAGAAATTATAATGTTACTTTCTATGTTCCATGTATCTACACCTACAATGGTCTATAAGCATTGGTTAAATGCTGCATTATACTACTTGTTTTATAATTCGAAAATTGATGCTGAGGATTACAGAGATTATTTAAAAGAAATAGCTGAAGCCTTCTTATTTGGTAGATATCTTATGAAAGGTAATGAGTTAGTTGATTATTATGATATTATTTATAATAGAGAAAAAACAGAGATAGAAAAAAACGATTTGGATGAGGATAAATTAAATAAAGGGACTTCTGTAGAAAACTTTGTTTTCAATTACTTAGATTATATTTTATGGAGAGACCTAGAAGGATATAAGAACTTTAATTTTACATTTAAAAGTTCTATAGAGCATCATTACCCTCAAACACCACCAGACAATCATCCTATTCTAAAAGATAAATATTTACACAATTTTGGAAATTTAAGCATTATGAGTAGTTCGAAAAATTCGAGATTTACAAATAATATGCCTCAAGCAAAACAAAATAATTTTAATATCGATAAAAATTCAGATAGTATAAAAATGCAAATCATGTTTAAAATAACAGCAGAGGAAGGTTGGAGAGAAACACAAATTAAAGAACATGCTGAAAAAATGATTGATATATTAAAACAAGGACATTATGCATAGACAAACCAACGAACAAGCTTTAGAAGCAGCCATAGAAAGAACTTTAACAGGTACGTGTATAGAAGACCTTAAACAACAAGGCACATCTGTAAATGCTGTAAACGAAAATACTGAGGTTTATAGAACAGGAAAAGGCTATTACATTGGTCAGCCTTCTAATTTTAATGCACAGTTTGCCATAGATGAGCAATTCTTTTGGGACTTTTTAGAAAATACTCAAAAAGAAGAACTAGAAAAGCTACAAAAGCAAAGCGACTGGAAATTAAAAATTCTAAACCGTTATGATCGTTTGGTTAAAAAGTATGGTATTCTATATCTGCTTAAAAAAGGCTTACAAGTAGACGATGCACATTTTACGTTGTTTTACCAATTACCATTGGCAAGTAGTAGCCAACAAGTAAAAGACAACTTTGCACAAAACCGTTTTAGTGAGACCAGACAATTACGTTATAGTATAGACAATCAAAGAGAGGAAATAGACATGGTTTTGTTTATTAATGGTTTGCCTATTGTAACCATGGAACTTAAAAATGCATGGACAGGTCAAAATGCCAGAGTGCATGGACAACACCAATATAAAACCCAACGCGATACCAAACAACCTTTATTACAATTTGCACGTTGCGTGGTACACTTTGCTGTAGACACAGATGAAGCGTATATGACGACGAAGTTAAATGGGAAAAGCACATTTTTCTTACCATTTAATAAAGGAAATAAACATGGTAAAGGTAATCCGGAACTAGAAAAAGGAGAGGTAGGTCATCGTACGAATTACTTATGGAATGAGGTTTTTACAAGAGAAAGTTTAGCCAACATTATTCAGCATTTTGTGCGATTGGATGGTAAAAAGAAAGATCCAATACAGACTAAAACGTTATTCTTTCCAAGATACCACCAAATGGATGTGGTACGTAAAATAATAGCCGATGCTAGTAAAAAAGGCGTAGGACAAACCTATTTAATTCAACATTCTGCAGGTTCTGGGAAATCGAATTCGATTACTTGGGCAGCCTATCAATTAATAGAAACTTATCCAGAAAACAATAGTGTACCTGGAATTACAGATGTGGAACGACCATTGTTTGATTCGGTTATTGTAGTTACAGACAGACGTTTGTTAGACAAGCAAATACGCGATAATATTGCGAGTTTTTCGGAAGTGAAAAATATTATTGCTCCTGCATATTCATCCAAAGAACTAAGAGATAGCTTAGAGCAAGGCAAGAAAATTATTATTACGACGATTCAGAAATTCCCATTTATTATAGATGGCATTGCTGATTTAAGTGACAAGCGTTTTGCAGTTATTATTGATGAAGCACACTCTAGCCAAAGTGGTTCTGCTCATGATAATATGAATAGAGCGATGGGACAGCAATTTAATCAAGACGATGAGGTTGATGCGCAAGATAAAATAGTACAAGCGATGAAGTCACGTAAAATGAGATTAAATGCTGATGGAAGTACCACAGGAAACGCATCTTATTTAGCATTTACAGCTACACCAAAATCAATTACTTTAGAAAAGTTTGGTGTAAAAGATAGTGAAGGTCAGTATAAACCGTTTCATCTATACTCTATGAAACAAGCTATTGAAGAAGGCTTCATTTTAGACGTATTGGCGAATTATACCACCTTAAAAAGCTATTACGAAATAGAAAAATCTATTGAAGATAATCCGTTATTTGATTCCGCTAAAGCGCAAAAAAAATTACGAGCGTATGTAGAACAGCACCAGCAGACTATTAATACTAAGGCCGAAATAATACTGGACCATTTTATTCCTAAAATAGTCAATCAGAAAAAACTTAAGGGAAAGGCGAAAGCCATGGTGGTCACACAGAGTATTGAATCTGCTATTCGCTATTATAAAGCCTTACAAAACATATTAAAAGACAAAGGACGTCCATTTAAAATAGCCATTGCCTTTTCTGGAACTAAAGAAGTCGATGGTATAGAATACACAGAAGCCGAAATGAATGGCTTTGCAGAAAAAGACACACGCATTAAGTTTGATGAAGACGAGTACAGAATACTGGTAGTTGCTAATAAATACTTGACAGGTTTTGATCAGCCTAAATTGTGTGCCATGTATGTAGATAAAAAACTACAAGGTGTTTTAGCTGTGCAAGCCTTATCCCGATTAAATAGAGCAGCAACTAAATTAGGGAAGAAAACAGAAGATGTATTTGTGTTGGACTTTTTTAATGCGTCTACAGATATTAAAGCGTCATTCGATCCTTTTTATACTGCCACGTCATTAAGTGAAGCTACAGATGTAAATGTATTACATGAGTTAAAAGAAGTATTGGATGATGTTGGTGTTTATGAGTGGAGCGAGGTAGAAGATTTTAATATTAAGTTTTTTAATAAAGAAGATGCACAAGTATTAAGTCCTATTATAGAAAGAGCAGCAGAACGTTTTGTTAACGAACTAGAATTAGAAGATGATGACAAAGCAGACTTTAAAATTAAAGCAAAGCAATTTGTGAAAATATATGGTCAAATGGCGTCTATTATGCCTTTTGAAATTTTGGATTGGGAAAAACTGTATTGGTTTTTAAAATTCTTGATTCCTAAATTACCTATAAATAATACGGAAGTCGATGCTTTAGACGAGCTTTTAAGTTCAGTAGATTTATCCACCTACGGTTTAGAACGTGTGCGTTTAAATGAAGTGATAGGATTGGATGAATCGGAAAGTATGGTAGATCCTCAAAACCCTAATCCAAGAGGAGCCCATGGTACTGATGAGGAGCTTGATCCTTTGGATTTAATTATACAAAGTTTTAATGAGCGCTGGTTTCAAAACTGGGAAGTAACACCAGAAGACCAACGTGTGAAGTTTATCAGTCTAACTAAATCCATACAAGCGCATCCAGATTTTTTACAAAAAGTAGTTGAGAATAATGATGAACAAAATAAGAATTTAGCTTTTCAGAAGATTCTTGATGAGGTCATGTCTAAACAGCGTAAACAAGAGCTAGACTTGTATAGATTGTACGCTAAAGATGACGCGTTTAAAACCGCGTTTTTTGATACTATGAAGCGTATGAGTAGTGTAGGGAAATAATTATAAAGGAATAGATTAAAGTTTAAGAAGAAGTCACTAATAAGATTGAATGAATAAAAAGATAATAAACATTATATTCTCAACTACTAATTTAGAAAACACAACTAATCTTATAAGTAGTATTTATAAAATAAAGATGTTAAATAAAGAAAGAAATTATTCTTTATTTATAACGGTTTTTGATAAAACGTTAGATCAAAACATAAAGAGTAATATTGAAAATTTTGATTTAAATATAAATGTAATTAACAGGTCTAAAATTTTAGAATTAGAAGCTACTCACTCTGAGTTACTTAACTCTGCGCATTGTAGCCTTATAGTAGATAGTATACAAAGAGCCAGAATACAGCAACAAGTGTACATTATTGATAATGTTGAGAAGTTTAATAATTCAATCATTTGGCAAGTAGATGATGATATTCTTTTTGGAAAAAGTAACTATATAAATAATCAGCATATCGTTACATTTTCTAAAGATTATTTTTCGGACATAGTAACGTTTTATAACGAAAACAAAAGTGTGGATGCTATTATTTCTCCTACATCTTATGTGCCACCAATACCATCCTTATTATATTGTAATACACAATTAGAAGATGTTTTTAATAGAGAATACAACTTTAAATTTCCATTTGATGGGATGGAATATCATGATTATTATAATCAGTTAAGTGAGGAAAAATATTATTCCCTTTTTCTTTCAGAATCAGACGATAGAAATCGAGTAGTAAAGGAGATTTTAATTGGTAAGCCAATAACTAAAGTTACTTCTAATGAAAAGCAAAGTGTTAAACCTGAATTAAAAGAATCAAAACTATTACGCGGTGGTAATTTTATTGTTTTTAATATGGATATTTTTAGAGTACCGCATTTAGGTTTTTCAGAATATGATAATATTCCAGCAAGACGCAGTGATATGATACATTCTCAATTGTTAACCGAATTAAACTTTTCCATTAAGGATGTTAATTATTTCAGTTTAGTACATAATCGTACATTCAAAGAGGTGTCAATTGAAAGTGCTACTCAAAAATATTTCTCAGATATGATAGGAGCGTTGCTTATTCAGTATTTGTATAAAGGAAAAAAAGAATTTGACAATCGTTTAGAGTTTCATCAAAAGCACATAAAACACACATTAAAATTGTTAAATGACAATATTAATGAAAGTGAATTCAGAAATGAAATAGACAAATTAAAAGAGTTAGATTTTCAAATTAATTCTTTTGATAAAGACTATTTTATAAGTGAATTTGAAGATTTTAAAGTAAATAAAAACCAATTAATATTAAAGTTATGCAAATTGGCATCATAGGATCAAACGAAAGTCAATGTTCTAAAGAATTATATGAATTTGCCCACCGTTTGGGAGCTTTTTTAGGAGAAAAAGGATGTACCGTTTTAAATGGAGGTATGCAAGGTACAATGGAAGCGGTTTCAAAAGGAGTGAAGTCTATTGAACATACAAAAAGTAAAGTTGTCGGTATTCTGCCATTTGAAGATAGTAAAAAAGCTAATAAATACTTAGATATTACTATTCCAACAGGAATAGGATTTGCACGTAACTCTGTTTTGGTTTTATCATCGGATGTTTTAATAGCTTTAGGCGGTGGAGCAGGTACTTTAAACGAAATTAGCTATGCTTGGCAATTTGGTAAAAAAGTATATTGTTACACAGGAGTAGAAGGGTGGAGTAAAAAATTAGCAAATCAAAACTTGGACGATCGTAAAGAAAATCTACTTATAGGATTTAAGTCTATAGACGAATTATCTAAATTGTTATTAGATGACTGAGATTTTAATGTTTCATAGGGTGTTGCCTAAAAAAAAAATAAATATTAATGACGCCTATTTTATTAGAGGTACACTTGTTTCTCAAGAGCGATTAGAAAATGTAATTATTAAATATTTAAAAGAAGGATATACTTTTAAAACTATTTGCAATCTGGAAAAGGATCTTGATTTAAAACAAGTTGCATTAACTTTTGATGATGGCTATTTAGACAACTATTTATATGCAAAGCCAATTTTAGAAAAGTATAAAATCAATGCTACGTTTTATCCTATTATAGGTTATTGTATAGAGCAAACAATAGCACCTTTAGATTATTATTATCATTATGTAAATGAAAATATAGAGGAGAGAACTAAAGAAGATTGGGTTCTTGGTAAACAAAAAAAAGAGTTTTTAAATTTTTCGATCAAAGCGCAACAAGCAATTATAGATAAGCTGTTTTTAAATAAACCCAAAACAGATGTATCTTATATGTCATGTACTCATTTGCAAGCGCTTCATGGGTTAGGTCATGAAATAGGAGGTCATTCATATTATCATGATATTTATACTAAGCTAACAGAAACAGAGGTATTAGCAGATATTCAAAAAACAAAAAAGGCTTTATCTCAGATAGGTGTAAATATAA
Organism: Olleya sp. KKT75; assembly: GCF_055635485.1. Lineage (NCBI taxonomy): Bacteria > Pseudomonadati > Bacteroidota > Flavobacteriia > Flavobacteriales > Flavobacteriaceae > Olleya > Olleya sp. KKT75. Next base: position 3,449,059 of record NZ_CM145759.1, on the reverse strand, counting down.
AGTCTTATGCTTACACAGACGGGCAATATAATTCTAATGTAATAGAAGTTTTGAAGAAAGAAAATATTGATTATTGCTGTGCAATAATATCTAATCAGCTTGAAAAGGATGACAATTATGAATTAGAACGACAGTTTGTAATTGAAAAATTAAATTAAAGAATAAGAAATTATTAAATGAATATTATATCAATACATACACAGCATGATGCTAATTTAAGTGTGCAAATTAATAATAAAATTGTTCTTGTGTTAGAACTTGAAAGAATCTTCAACCAACGTTATTTCTCATGTTCTGATGATCTAATTACCTTTAGAAAAGAATGGGAGAAAGTGATGAATAAAGTGTATGCTACTGTTGGTAGTATAAATTTTAATTACGTTATAACTAATTGGGTAGCACCTAGTAAAGTTAGAATATTAAAATCAATTATAAGTGCTGATAAGTGGGTTAAATGCAGTCACCATATGGCGCATGCTGCTTTAGGTTACTACACGTCAAGTTTTAAAAATCCATTGATTTTAAGTGCAGATGGAGGAGGAGATGATGGGATTTTTAATTTTTATGAAATAAAAAAGGATGAGATTACATTAATTGAGAGAAAATTGTTAAATCTTGGCACACCTTATAGACTTTTAGCAACCTTGATGCCTGAGATAACTCATAATAAGCAACAACCAAGAATAGGGCATCTATCACTCTCGGGTAAAATTATGGGTTATTCTGCTTTAGGTAAGGTTGTTACAGAATGGATTGAGCCTCTTAAAGAATACTATCTTTTCTATCAATATCCTATCCAAGCCTTATATTCATTAGGTAATAGAATTGGTTTAGAGTTAGAAGAAGGTTATTGTCTTAAAAAAGAAGATGCTGTTAATTTAGCAGCAACCTCTCAAAGAGTCTTTGAACTAATTATTATTAATGAGATTGGAGCAAAGCTTAAAGAGAACAAATACGATGGAATAATACTATCTGGAGGAGTAGCACTAAATGTATTAGCGAATACCCAAATTAAAGAGACGTTTAAATTAAAAGTTCACGTGCCTTCAGCTCCAAATGATAGTGGTATTTCTTTAGGAAGTATTTTTTCTCTTTTTCCTCCACTAGAGCAACAAAATATCACATATAAAGGCCTTCCGTTAATTAATAATTTGCCTACTAATATCAATAAAATAGGTAAAACTTTTTTATTATCAGAAATAGCGAGGTTACTTGTTGAAGAAGATGCTATTATTGGTGTTATTCGAAATAACTCTGAAGTAGGACCAAGAGCATTAGGTAACCGATCTATAATATGTTATCCCGATTCAATTGGTAAGAAAGAAATTATTAATAATAAAATAAAATTTAGAGAATGGTTTAGACCTCTAGCTCCTATTGTACAAGAAGATAAAACAAGTGTTTTTTTTAAAGATAATGTGTCCTCACCATTTATGAGTTTTGCTTACCCGATTAAAAAAGAATTAGAAGGTATGTTTCCGGCGATTGAACATCTTGATAAAACAGCAAGATTACAAACAGTTACTATTAATCAAAATGAATGGATTTACAATTTATTAGAAGAAATTGAGTATTTAACTAGTTATCCAATTATTTTAAATACATCATTCAATACAAATGGAAAACCATTGGTTTCGAATAGTAAAGAGGGATTAGAAATACTAAAAGAAACAGAATTAACACATGTTATTATAAACGACAAACTTTTTTGTAAAAAAGAATTATTTAAAGTATGATATATATTATAGGTATTGGTCCTGGTGGCGATTTGGATTATTTAACTTTAAGAGCGAATAAGGTTATAGAGCAAAATGTAGATTTAGGTATTTATGTAGGGGAAATGATTTGTGATGATATCAAAGATTTATTTCAAAAAAAAACTTTAATTACAGGTAACCTTAATAAAGATTATGTTCTAGACATTATAAATGAATCTATTTCTGAAAATAAAAATTTGGCTATTCTTATGCCTGGAGACAGTGCATTTTATTCAGGACATTATGGCGAACAATTTATGTTACATGAATATGTTAAACTCTTAAAAAGTAAATCGTGTGAATACGAGATAATCCCGGGTATTACTGCACTTAACGCTATTTGTGCCAAAATAAGTATTGATATAACTTCTTTCTCAACAAATCAAAATGTTTTCATTACGAGTATAGAAAGGATTAGGGATACGAAACAATATTTTCCGGAACAATTAAAAAAGGTGTTTGCAACTAAGCCCAACATAGTTTTATATCAGTCATTCAGAGATTGGTTACTTGTTAGAGATTTATTATTAAGGGAAGGTTTTAATAAAAATACTAGAGTTGTTTTTGCTTATAAAGTATCGTGGATTGATCAACAAATAATTGATACAACCTTAATGAATATCGATAAAGATATTGAAGGAAAGGATTTAAGCTGGCATACCATCATATTAATTCTTCCAAATATTAATCATTTATAGGTATGCTTAGATTATTATGTGATACTAACCAAATGGCATTTGGTTCAAGTTCAGCACTACTTGCAGTGTTAAAATATTTATCTAGTGTTAATACGGCTTTTGCTTATGGTATTACGGATGAGGTACTTTCTAAAAGTGCTTTAATTCATAATATAATAAAATTGGATAATAAACAACATCAACTTGTAAGACAAGAAATAAATTTAATAAACTATGATGCTGTACTCGTAGTATCTAACCTTACAAATGTTAATTGGTATTTAGATTCTAAAATCCCTGTATTTTTTGTAGATCTCCATAGTTGGTGGCATCCAAATTTCAAACATAGAATAAAAAAGGAAGCTACTCTGTATTTCACGGAAAGATTTCTTGAAATTGATCAAACAAATGAGAAGGATTTTATTAAAGTTGGACCCATAATTACTTTTAGTCATAAAGTAGAGGCTAAGCATAAATTAAAACGAATATTGATTAATTTAGGTGGAGGACAAAATAGATGGATTAAGCCAGGTATTAATTCAAATTATGCTAGTATTATATCAAATATTATTCTGAAAATTCAAGATTTAATCAGTGGTTATGAAATTTATATTGGGGGAGGTGCTCTAATCATTGAGCAAATAAAAAAAAATCTACCTAAGAATAAATTTGTTATAAATAATTATAGTCAAGACGAGTATCTAAGAATTCTTGAATCTTCGGAAATATTAATATCTAGTCCTGGTCTAAATGCTATTTTTGAAGGTATTTATTATGGTGCCAAAATAGTGATGTTACCTCCACAAAATGCTAGTCAGGTTATCCAATTAAAGTACTATGAGAAATTTGGACTGATAGATGGGGGTTTAAATTTGGATAAATTTTACAGTTTCCCAAATTTTGAAGAAATGAAGTCTTTAGATGAAGAATATTTTACTAATAAAACGTTAGAAGCTTTAAAGTATGTTGAGACTTCACCATTAGCGCAAAAACAAATTTATAACCATATAAAAAATCAGTTAAAAGATATTTTTCGTGAAGAGTATAATCTTAAAATTAATTTAGCTAAAGAGGTTTTAGGAAATCCGGGTGCCGAAGAAATATCAAAACATATTAATGGTTTGCAAAACAAAAATATACTAGATACAACTGTAGTGATTCCTACAAAGGGAAATAGAATGAGGTTATTAGATAATGCGATAAAACATATTTTGAAAAACACAAAATTGCCAAAAGAAATTTTAATTGCTGTAGATAATAATAAAGTAGGTTACAAAAAGCTTAAAATATATTATAAATTTTGTAATTATATTAGAGTAGTGCATAATACACGCAGAAAAGGAGTTTCTGCTACTAGAAATTTTGGTGTAGATTTTACAAAAACGAGTTTTATTTCATTTTTAGATGACGATGATTATTGGGAAGTAAATTATCTTGAAAAGATATTTTCAGGAAAATCATTTGATGTTGCTCTTGCTGCATTTAAGAAAAAAAAAGATGAAGATATTTCAATAGAAAAGTCTCCACCAATAGAATTAAAAGAGCATTTGTTTTTTATAAAAAACCCAGGAATAAGAGGGTCTAATATTACTATTTCAAAGAAATTATTTTTAGAGATAAACGGTTTTAACGAAGAACTACTTTCCTTTAATGATATAGATTTTGGTATTAGGCTTTCTAATAAAAAAGATGTAAAATATAAGTCTATACAGGAGCATCTTGTGGTTTTTAATTCTCATGAAGGGAAAAGAATCTCTACAGCAGGAAGTAAAGAGAATAAACAAGGGCTTTATAAATTTCTGGAATTGTATAAAAATAAAATGTCAAAGCAAGATATTGTTGCTTTTAGAAAAAGATCAATAAGTATTTGGGGAATTGACCCAATTTAAAAATGGAATTATGAAATTTAAAAAAGATAAGTATTTAGAAGAATTATCTTCATTAGTAGCAAATAATGGTTTTACAAATAATGATAAAGGATTATTAAATAGCCTAAGTTTTTTTAAGGATAAATTATTAGAGTTAAATTTTAGCATTAGACTATTAGGAGGAAGTACTACAAAAACACCTGTGCTATATGCAGTTAGAAAAAGTAAAGTAAAATCTGGTTGCATTGGCTTATATGGTCACTATGATGTAGAACCAACAGATGATTTAAAATGGAAGTCTCCTCCAACTGAGTTAACTTTGAGGGATGATCGATTATTTGGAAGAGGAGTTGGTGATAATTTAGGAATTCTATTATTAAGAATTCATGCTGTTGAAGCATTGGTTAATAGTGGTTTGCCAGAAATTCATTGGCTCATTGAAGGTGAGGAAGAGAAAGGTTCTCCTGTTGCGCATAAAGAGTTTCCGTTGTTAGAAATTCCTAAAATAGATTTATGGCTTGAAGAAACTGGTTTTTTTGATTTAGGTACTTCCCGTCAACGATTTTTAACACTAAATGAAGATTCAAAACTAGTAAAAGCAAAAGATGTTATTTTACCTGCTTTAGCTGAATATGATTTTACAACATATACAGAGAACAGAAGTCTTACTAAGTTTGATGCCTGTCCTTTTTTAACACATATCTTAAAGGATCAACCATATTTAGCTATTGGACCAAATGATGAGTATTCAAAAATTCATGAGCCTAATGAGAGCTTATCTATGCCTTTAATAGAAAAATCATTTGAACAGTTTAAAGAGTTGTTAAAGTATTATGCTAAATAATATTGACTAAGCCTTTCTAAAGTAAAAACCATTTATGATTATAACCCAACGACTAGGAACATACAACATCATAGGAAGCAACCAAGGTTAGGAGGCACAAACCTTGGTTACTTTATTAGAGTTAATCTTAAACTAAAATAATAGAATAAACGCTAAATGTGTCATAAATGATAACCAAGTACAGCAGCAGCAGCTTTAGTTTCAGGGCGTTCTGCAAATGGTTGGACGTTTGGAAAGATAAAAACGGTAAAACGTTAGATGCGTTGAAGCGGAAGTAAACCGTCAACATAAAACACGAATAATACTGTCACTGCGAGGCACGCGGTAGACTCATGAAGCTAAGAAAAACAACAAACAGATTGCTTCGCTACGCTCGCAATGACATAACAAATAAAAATGCAACTAACCCAACTACCAGGAACTTACAACATAACAGGAAGCAATCAAGACCAGGAGGCAGTAACCTATAAAGGCACACTAGAGTTGACATTAGACCAAAACAATAGGATTAATGCCAAGTGGACCATTAACAACAGTCAAGAACAGTTAGGTACCGGGTTTTTTAAGGATAATATTTTGGTTATTAATTTTAATTACATTGGTGATGACGATGTTATTTATAAAGGCGTTGTGGTATATAAATGCATTACTCAAGACCTTTTAGACGGGTTTTGGTCCGAGAAACATGGTAATCCGCTATATCTAGGCCAGGAGCGTTGTTTTAGGCAAGGCGCACAGCAAGAGGTGATTAATTAATTTTTAACCCCATTTATACTAGTTTAAAACCCTACTATTAATACCATGTATTGGATAATGGGCGTTGTTTTTTAACGACTTATAAATATCACTGAAAACCGTTACTAAACTTCATACATAATATATCAATTTTGTGATCTAAGCAAATAGATAGACTTATGGATTATAAAACAATGTTACAATTGCCTGCACTAGATATTAGTGAGGTGGTAACACTACTACAACAGATAGCAGATAAAGAAAGACATCAAGACAAACCTAATATGCCAATGGTAACCATTACCACGCATACTAGCAGCGCGTCTGGTATTTTTGTAAACTATGATAGTACAAAAGGTGTGATTTTGCTATGCGAATTATACGATCGTAAAGCCCAATTACAGTACTTACAATCTAGTAGTATCGCTTCGGTTTCCATTCGTAATATAGAAAGTTATGCTTACCTGTTATCAGACGGAACCATCGCGTTTACGCCACCAGCAGGTAAAATACCAACCATGCTTCAACTTAAAAAAGAAATGAATAGTGTGGCGCTAGACCTAAAAGCAGCCTTAAACAAACAGATTGCTGTAACTTATAGTTATCAGGACACCCCTAACGATAACCAAAAATACTACGCACATAGTGCCATAACCTTACTAAAAGATACGATGGCTAATATAGCAAAGGATAACTTATCCAAAGCAGCGTTTACAGAGTCAGTATCTACAATTCAATTTAATTTAGATACAACAAATGCGGTAAGCTTAGCAGCCGGAACCTTGTCCATAACTTTAGACGTATCTAAAAGTTTAAAAAGTGTAGCGTCTGCGCACCAATTACAAGAACTAATCGAAGCATGTTTGTAGTTAATCCTGCAACATAATAGTATATAATCAATAATAAATTCAACTATGGAAACATCAGATAATAATACCAAAATAGAATTACTAATCAGAAAAGATAACACTACAGAAAAACTATTTGCACTAAGTCAGTGTGATTATAATTTTTCGACACATTACTATCAAGAGGAGCAAGACCGTATGCCTATTGAGGTTAATCTTTCTGGAGGCATAAAAGAGGCTATAGATCCTTTATTTATCCAATGGATATCTAACCAACCAGGAAAGTGGTCTGGTAGTCTTAAAATCTATCATGACAATAGTGACCAACCAACTATTGAGCTTGTCTTTGAAGAGGCTGTAGCAACAGGATGTAGTCAATCGTTTACGGAGTATAACACACAATTAAACGAAGCCTATTTTAATACTATTTTAAAAGGTGTGGTTTATAACAGTATACCATTAAGTTAATAGCTAATTTAGATTGTTAGAATTAGCCTTTAAGCGTGGCTGCTTAAGGGCTTTTTCGTGCGCTAAAGTCAGCGTAATCTTTGCATTATAAGTAGTGTTAATAGTAGCAACAGTACGACTAAAAAAAGCAGAACATAAAAGGCATAAAAAAAAGGAAAACGATAGGGTTTTCCTTTTTTTAATTCTAATACGGTTAGTATGTTTATAACGTGTTTTCTAAGTAATCGCGAATTACTAAATCCGTATAATAGCCACTGTGGTGTCCGCCCCAACACGCTGTTAAACTAAAGACACCAGCGTCTAATGTAAGTGCTTTGTTGTCTTCTGCACCTTCGTTAGGGATACAAAATACTTCAATAGTATTAATCCCTTCCTGCACAGCTTCCTTACCCATAGCATCATTACAAACTTCTTTTAAACCATCTGTAAGACGTTGTAAACACACACTTGGTACAAATTTAATAGAATCGATATCAAACGTATCCCAGTTAATAGTTACAGGAACTGGTTTACCCACGATGTCATTAATTTCTTTTTGGTAATCTGCTAAATATTGATCTTCAATAGATTTTGCTGCTTTTCTTTCTTTTAATCCCATGATACCTATTTTAAGTGTTATTGATAGTTCAAAGGTATTTTAACACCACATAAATAAAACACCTCATTTAAGTGAATGTTAAATCTCACTGAATTCCGTGAGGCACCCACTTTTAAATAGGTCTAATTTTATTGTATAAATAAAGGACTATGAGAATTGCAATTATATTAGGGATTTGTCTGTTGGTTATCGTGCTGCTAGTTGCAAATTTTACGCGACTAGTGGGTGGCATTTCAAAGCAACACGCCACCACTAATTTAGAGGCGTATTTAAAGATTAAGTATCAGGATGAGGTGCGCTATAAATGGTTAAAGCGCTTTTTTAATAGCGGAAACATGGATCCTAATATGTTTACCGTCTTGTTATATAATACGGATACTCCTGAAATCGAATTTTATTGTCATATTAATCTAAAGACCATTTTAGAAGACAATGCTGTAACAAGTGGAGACACGGAACAAAACACGATTAATGCGCCTTATTTGGCAGCCACAAAACGTTACGATACTAGACAAGCCATAAAGCGCCTGTTTAAAACCGAATGCCCCACAATAACATTTAATACTAATACTATTGACTTGACTTTAGAGGCCAATTTAGAGCCGGACGCCTTACAGGAATTAGTAAAACGTTTTATAGTGCGTTTAAATTATTTTTATCAAGATTTGGGCATCTACTCGGATATTGCCATTGTTATAAAAACACCTGAGCATCCCGACGGGTTTCTGGAAGTACCATTGGAGGTGTTTGATAGTAAATGGCATAGCGCCTTTTTTATGTTATCGGAAAAAGCATCAGGTCTAAAAACGGTGGAAACTTTTATTATAAAAAAGGTAAACCAGTATTTAAGGCAGTCACAACCTAACTTTAAAATTTATAACGCACAAAAGATTTTCTTGGATAAAACTACATTGTCAAGAGCTGCTTGGGTGCATTATCTTAGTGATACAACCATTGTTAATGGCGGAAACACCAAATGGCAAAACCCCTTAAAAGGTGTGTATGTAACGTATTTTGATTTTGAAACACATCATATTTATAAAGGCGATTTACTTACGTCTAATTATGATACATTGTCTTACGACGAAACCCTAGTACAATTAAAGGAAGCCCTCCAAACAGAAGGTGTTTTGGCATGGTAATGCAACCCTGTATTTTTGGGCGCGTTTCCAAATGAAGCCAATGCAATTACTTTAAACGTTGTAATTAATCGAATAACCCAGATTCGATTGCATATTTTACAGCACCAGTCGTGGTTTTAGATCCCGTTTTTAGTAAAATGTTTTTGCGATGCGTTTCTACAGTATTAACAGAAATAAATAATTTTCCTGAAATTTCTTTAGAGGTTAACTCTTCAGCTAAAAGCGCTAAGACTTCTTTTTCTCGTGGTGATAGCTCAATGTTTTTATACTTTTTGCGTTCAAAAACGCTTTCCATATAACGCTGTTTTATAATTTCAGAAAAATACTGTTCGTCACCAAGTACTGTTCTAACGGCTTTTTGTAATTCGTCTTTACTAGTAAACTTAGGCACAAAACCATCCGCTCCTTTTTGTATTACTTTATGAACCGTTCTGTGGTTATCAAGCATGCTTAGCATAATAATTTTTACACTGCTGTGTTTTTTCTTGATTTCAGTAAGCAACTCAATACCATCCATTTTTGGCATATTAATATCGCTAATAATTAAACCAATTTCAAATTGATTTAGTAATCTAATCACTTGTTTCCCTTCGGTAGCTAAATGGACTTCACCAATTTCTTCCATATCACTTAATATGGTATTAATGCCCTCTAAAAACATTAAGTGGTCGTCTGCTATAATGATGTTTGTTTTCTTCAAAATGATTTAGTTTATAGGAATATCTATGGTAATTGACGTTCCGTTTCCAGAGCCACTATCTATATCTAAAGTCCCTTGAACTTTTTGTAAGCGCTCTTTAATATTACGGAGTCCTATTCCTTGTTTTTTATTGGTTTTAAACCCTTTTCCATTATCATGCACAACAATGTTTAAATAGGCGTCATGTTTTGTTAATTGGACGTCTGCTTCTGTTGCTTGCGCGTGTTTAATAATGTTGTTTATTAACTCTTGCACAATTCGGTAAGCATCTGCTAATAGGTCTTCTGGTAGCTTGTCAATGTCTTCCTCTGGAAAGATAAAGGTTTGAATGGTTAACGTTGTGTTGTTAGTAATCTGATCTACAAAATCGTTTAAAAAACTAGTAAAGCCTATTTTAGAAAACGATAACGGATGTAATTGATGCGATAAGCTACGGATGTCAAAACAGGCATTGTCTATGGCTTCTCCAATACGTTTGGCCTGAGAGGCATCTTCATGTTTTTCAGAATAATGCTCAAATGCTAATTTTATACCCGCCAAATCACTTCCAATACCATCATGTATGTCACGTGCTAATCTAGCACGCTCTTCGTCTTGACCTTCTTGATAACGCTCAATAACAGATAATTTATGATCTTGAATCATTTGATTAATTTTCTGTTTTGCATTTTCTTCTTGCTGCAGGTTTAATTCCTTTTGTACGCGTAAGCGTTGGATATAAAACAGTCTTAAAATAATTAGAGTAATTAAAACCAATACAAAGCCACCAATAAAAGCATTTCTAACAAAGCGTTGACGTTTTAAAGTCAGTTCTGCTTTTTGTAACTCGGCATCACTTAATTTTTGTTCTTTTTCTAATAATGCAATTCGTGTTTCTTTTAACTGTGTTTCATACCGTTCTTGGATTTTAGCAACGTACTTTTCTTTATCTAGAGAGTTTTGTTCGGCGACAGTCGTTACCCCTTTTTGATAGTATTTTAGAGCATTTTCATAATCGTCTGCTTCTTGATATAACTGTGCTAAGTTTTTATAAATATCAGACTTATAACTTAACAACGATTGTGTTTCGCCTATGGCTAAGGCTTCCTGGAAATAGTTAATAGCGTCCTTGGTACGTCCCAATTTACTGTTACACAAACCTAAATCGTTAAGCACAATAGCAATATCAGAATTAAACTTAAGTGCTTTTAATAAGGTCAACGTCTTTTTTAAAGCGACTATGGCTTCTTCGCAACGTTCTTCTTCCACAAGCATTTGCGAAAGGTTAATGTTTATATACGCTATAACTGCTTTGTTGCCTTCTTTTTCGCGGTAACCAAGCACGGTTTTATAATGCTTTCTAGCGTCGTCAAATTTATCTTGTTCTTTTAAAATATTTGCAAAATTGAATAGGGTAGTCAACACACCATCGTCATTTCCTAACTCGCGATACAAGTTAGCAGCACGATCTAAGTTTTCAGTTGCTTTTGTAAAGTCCTTTTGTAGCACATACAAGGTTGCTATATTTTGATACGCATTGGCCTCTTGCATTTTATTATCATTGGCCTCAGCGAAACTTAAGCACATCATAAAACTATCCATAGCCTTAGGGTATTCGCCTAGGTTTTTATAGCCTAAAGCCAGTATATTGTAACAGGCAGCCAAGCCACTTTCAAGGTTTAGTTTTTTTAATAAAGTAATCGCTTCTGTAGTTTTACTAATGGCACTTTTATAGTCTCCAGAGATGTTTCCTAAATTCCCTAAAGCATAAAGCGCTCTAACCGTTTGAAGATCGATATCTAAACGTTTACTTTCTTTCAACCACTCTTCAGCAGCTTTTTTAGCGACAATAGGATTGGTGTATAGGTTTTTACCATAGACTACGGATAGCGAGTCTATTAATGGGGTATTATTAGAGTTTTGAGCTATTACCACGACATGGAACCCTAAAAATAGGAGTAGCGTGAGTAAGGTCTGTTTTAAGAATCGTGTCATTTATAAAAAAAACGTAAATTTAAGAGGTTTAGACAAAATAAGAGGCGCTTATTGTTGTTTTGATTTGTAATAATGCTTCTTTTTCGACGTCTGTAAGTCCGCATTCTAATCTACTAGCATATTCTAATAAATTATGTCTTAAAAATAAGTCGTTTGTATAATGCTGATCCGCATAGGTTTGTTCTTCTTTTGCTATAAATACACTAGGATTGTCATTGCTTAAATGCAGCGCTGTGTACTTATGAAACGCCGATATATTATCAATACCTTTGGAGCAATCTCTAAAAACGCTAGCAAACATATTATTAAAAGCTCTTGGAAAGGCGTAAAAAGAGGTTTTTGGATAGCTTTGTAATAATTCTGAAAACACCTTGTAGGCTTCTTGATAATTGTCTTTGTCTAATATTATTTGACCGTAGTCATAATCTGTTCTCCAGTTTCGGGCTTCGGGAGTTTCTGTTTTGAAAATTTCACAAAGGATTTCACTTTTATCGTAATTAAACCCTTCGTTAGCACAAGCTATCGCTAATCTTAAGTATAAGGCTTTATTGGTAGCTAAATTGGCAGCTTGTTGTAAAGCATCGGCACCAGCGACTTTGTCTCCTAAGATCCAATAGATTAAACCATTGTTTCTGTAGTCGATAAATGTTGACGGTTCGGTTACCAAGTCGGCTGTAGTCACATCTTCTAAATCATCTGGTTTTTGAAGCGCAAATTCATAAAAACATACCCATTGCAACACAGGATAGAGGTGAGGATATAATTTGCCTTGTTCATGATTATAAATGGCGTAGTTATAACATTCTTCATAATCTTCCTTTTCAAAAAGGGCTTCGACACCACAATTTATAGTTTGGCAATAATCGTTATCACCCGTTTTGTAAAAGCCAACTTCTTTATGTAAATCTTCTAAAAAAGCGTCGTAATTATGGTTTTTTCTATGGTATTCCATACGCATATTATACAACCAAGGCGCGTAGGAATGTGCTGGGTGTGGAAAATCCTCAAGCGCTTCATTTATAACCTCAAGCGCAGCATCGTGTTGTTGTAAATTAACTAAGGCACGAGCTTGAAAAAATAAGGTTTTTAGTGTTGGGGTTTGTCCTTTGTGGAATTGCTTTACAATGTCTAAAATACCTTGCCAGCTTTTAATACGGTTATTAACTTCTAGAAGATAAAATAGATATTCGCTTAAGCGTAACCCATTTTTAAAGGCTTCATGATATGCGGCACCTGTTTGATTATAGTCTTCTTTTGAGTAAAAATATTTAGCTTTTAAGACTAATAATAAGGGGTTTTTAGGGTTTTGTGCTAAACCTTGTGTGACACAAATATTAAAAATGTTGTCATCTCCAGTATGATAATAAGCCGAATTACCAACAAGTAAATAATGGTGTTGTGCCAATTGCCAACCTGAGTTTGCTAAATCTTGCATGTAGACTTTATACTGGTCAAACGTACTAAAATTATCCTCGGGGAATTCTGGTGTTTTTGGCGCTCTTAAAATTTGTGCTACCAAATCATAACGCATAAATGATTGGGCATAATCTGCTAACAAGTAACGTGTGGTTGGTGTTAAATCCAATAGTTTCCATTCCGTTTGCCAACGTTGCGCAATCTCTACAGATTTGCTATTCCAAATAGACAGTTGAATGTGGATTAAGGTTTTACTTTTTGGATCTAAACGTGGATCCATTTCTAATCCTGTTAAGGCGTCTAGATTGTGTGTTGCTGAAGCTAGTGCTAATACGTCGTTATAATGGGCAGCTTCCTCAGAGGTGCATAACTTTAGTAATTGTGCAGTTTGTACGTCATGTAGTAAAAACCGAACTTCGGTTAAGGCAGGATAACATTCTAAAATGTATTCTAAAATTAAAATAGCATCAGCATAACGTTTGTCGTGTTGTAATTTTAAAGCATAATGCAGATGTAAGGTATCGTTATACGGAAAAGCGACTACTGCTTTTTTGTATATAGACGCATCGCATTGGGTGTAGTAACTACAAATCAATTCGTAATCTGAAGCTTCGACTTCACCAATACTTTCTAAAGCTTCTAAATACGATTCCATAACTGGCATATTTACGTCTTCAAAAGCGCAGATGTACAACATGACAATGCGGTAAAACCTTGCGTAATCTGTTTCTTCAAGTTGTTCAAAATGTTCTTGAACTGCAGTAATATGGGACGCTAAATGGGAATATAGATTGGCTGCATACAGTTGTTCTGCACGCGTAATATGTTGTATCAGGTCTTTTCTTGTTATCATCATTTGTTCCATGTTTTAAACCAATCGGCATGTTTTACATAAAGACGTTGATAGTGCTCCCAAAGGGTTTTAGAGCCTGGAAATTTGCTATTGTCTTGCTCTGTGGCACCCAAAACAAATTCGTCTCCCAAACACACATTACGATGGAATGCTCCCCAACTAGAAAAAGTCGATTTAATAGTCTCATTAGCATCTTCCATGCGCAGTAGTAACTCGTCTGTACCTATAAAGCCAACGACTGTTGCTAAGCGCATCAGATAAATGTAGTAGGATAACTCATACCCAATTAGTAGGTGCTCTTTTAAAGTGAAACGGTATTTCCATACCATTTTATAGTTGTGTTTAAGCCTTGGGTGTTCTTGTGCATTATATTTGGCATCAAACGATGTGGTGGTATTCATTCTAAATTCGGCTGCCAATTTAGAAAAAGTATGAGACACCATTTGTCCACTTTGGTAACGTTGTAAGCTATTGCGTAAATGCAAACCCGAGGTAATGCCATTCAGTTTTAAAAGTCTTTTGGCTTGCTTGACTTGCATTTGGTCTTCACTATTAAAACCAGACCAAGTGCTGAGGTCTGCAGTATTATAATTTTTTTTAAGTAGCAAAGCCGATAAATTTAATTGCTCTTGTATTTGTGGTGTTATATCTGCTGTCATTATCTACGTGTTTAAATCGGTTACAACTTGTAATAGAGTCGTTTTTAAAGGATCAGCATAGGCTCCAGAATGTGCAATAGCTTTTAACCCCAAAGCGTAGGACATAGCCATATCGGAACCTTTGGCTAATTGTACAAATAACTGTCTACATAAGTTACCGTAGGTTTCTAATGGTGTTTCTGGTGCTAAATCTGGATCTAGTAATGTCATGTATAATGCTTGTATATATTGGGTTTCTATACCTGAATCATTTTGCGATAACCACGATTTTAAAGCATCTATTTTGGTGTGTAAAACTTGCAAAAGGGTAGTGTCGCAAACGCCTTCCGTTTTATAATGTTCTAAATTGTGTAATACTGTTGTAATGGTTGTTTGGTCTATTGGGATGTCTTTTGTGTCTATTTTTGATAACTGACCATGTTCCCGAAGTATATTAATTTCTGGTGTTGGAGCTTCCTTAAAGTGAAAGCTATAACAACTTTGAATTATAGTACTTAAAGTCGTGTTATTTTTAAATCCAAAGGTTTCATCACAGCTATAATTCTGTAAAAACTGCACTGTATTTTGGTCTAGTTTATCTTTTTTTAATATTTCAAGAACATCAGCTAGATAGGTTTCAATTTGCGAAGCAATCGTGGTGAAAACGCTATTTTGAACTTGTTTTTGCTTGCTTTTTTTATGAAAATGCACAATACGATTAATGGCTTTATTTAAAAAGAAGGTTGTATCATCTTCAAGACTATTAAAATAAAGTCCTGTGCGTAAACCTTGCGTTTTTAACATGTCAGATACCCAAACAGCTTCTGTGGTTAGACTGTAATAATAATCGCCCAAAAAGTTATACCACGCTTGTATGACATTAAGGTGTAATGGCGTTTCTATATTTATATAATGCGATTGCGCAAACGTATTACATTGGTCTATTATAACCCGATCAATATTTTTAAGCGCCCAAATCTCGTTAACACGCGTATAGTTTCCTGATTGGACACACAATGTGCTTAAAATACTAACCAATAATGGTAGATTATTGGTTTTTATAGTGTCTGAAGCTTCTGTTGCAGTGTGCGCTAATGCTAGAGCATAGGTTTGTAAGACCTCACAATCGGCTTCGTTATATAGCGTTAATAAAGTTTCTCTAGCATCATAAAAGGCAAGGACTAAAAACTGATTTAAAGGATTTTCTATTCCTGATGTTTTAAAAGGTTCCAACCACGCTTTTAAATTATGTTGAATCTGAAATACGGTTGTAATTAGAAATTCTCCAGTAATTTGAAAGTCACTATGATCCAACCGTAAAGTTGGTAGCGTATGTTTTGTGTTTGCAATTAGTAATTTATAGAATAGAGCATTATAAGCTTCAGTTTGACTGACAACACCCGTTTTTGGATGACACTTTTCAAACCAAAACGGAATACATTCTGCAGGAAGCGTTGCAGTGTTACTGTTACTTAAAATAGTGTTTCCGTGGTCTTTAAACGCTTCGGTATAAAAATTACTACTACCATCTACTGTTAACCAATCTAGGAATCTTAAATAACATGCATCTACTTGAGATTGTGGGATGTGTGTATCAAGTGTACTAAACACTAAAACATCACCAGAATCCCATGTTTTACTACCTAAAGTCTTAATTAATGGATACAAACCTTCAGTGGTTTTAATGTGTAATAAGGCAGTGCAGTGGTCTTCAACAAATAAAAAGCGTTCTTTAATGGCACGCAATGCAGCTGTGGCAAACTCTAAATTAGTTGCGTAAAATTGCGCTAAATCAAAGCTAAACCAAGTTGCAACTAAATTGTAAGCACCCGGTTTTTGTGGTTTTCCAACTGGAATAATATTGTGGATTTTGGTTATTAATGCTTCCCAATTACCCTCTTGAAAATGATTAATAAAGGACTGCTGTATAGTAAAATAATGTGCTGTATACGTTTGATTTTTATCACAAACGTAGTAAAGTCCGTTTAAAATATCATGTTTTAAACACTGTTGTACCATAAACGCGGAGCTGTTACTGTCTCTAGTATCAAACACAGTATCTATTAAAAATTGCGTGAGCGGAACAGCAGCAGCAGACGGACTGTGTACTAAAAGTTTTATAACATCAAAAACACGAGTTTTAAGCTGTTCTGTAATAGTATTAGAAGTAAATAAGCTTAAGCTGAATTTTAAAAAAGTAACCAACAGTTCGCTACTTTTTTTATCAGGATAATAAGCATTGTCTACCAAAGGAAACCAAGAGGCTACAAATTCTAATCCCTGAGTTTGATCTGCATAAATCTCAGGATGGTAGTATAGTTTTTGAGCCAATGCATTTGTAAAAACAGGGGTTGTTGATTGGTTGGTTAAGCTGTTTTTTGTGCGTGTATAGGTTTCCGTATCTTGATAGTTTAATAATTCTAAAGTGGTCGCTAATGCTTTTGCTTCACTCGGATTTAAAGCATTTGTGTTTATTTTGGCGTCTATTTTTGTTTTAAAAATCACTGACATTATTTGTTGTTCTTTATTAGCAATACCATGGTTTCGGTATCAAAAACGAGTTGAATAATTAGTTTACAACAAAGTTCCAATTAACATTAGGTTTTTTTATCCCTGAAAAGGGTGATTTTTTGTTTTTCAGATAACAAATACCCTTAAATAATTATAATATCACGGAAAACAACGACTAGATTTTATACCGTAGTAAGTATCTTTGTCGTACTTAAAATACAGGTATGATAACATTACGATTAACACCAACTAGTTTTGAAATTAATGCGGTTTCTATAACATTCCCGGTCGCTATAAACAGTTTAAAAGATTGTCTTAAGGCTAATTTTAGACAGACTAACACCAAAAACAACACCTTGTTTACTTGGGACGATTTAGGGATTATAGCTTATTCTGAAAATGGTGAGTTGGTAGATTCTTTGACTTTAGAGTTAGAACCTGAAGCTTACGATTTTAGTCCAAAAAGTATATTTTCTGGAGCGTTTTATTTTAAAGATGAAGACATTTCTAAATATTACAACAGTCACAAAAATGAGCGTGTCGAGTTGTTTGATGGCGATGATGGCGGCGCTTTGGTCTTAAATAATATTAGTGCTTGGTTTGATGTTAATGACGATGCTATAAGTGCTATCGAAATTAGTCCATACCAATCCTATACAAGAGGAGAAGGAATTCCTAAAGATAAATACACTATAAAACCGTTGGATGAAGCAGTGCTCCATTTTACCGATTTTGGATTCAAATTATCTGTTATTGAAACGCTGATGTACGAAAAAGAAGTGTTGTTACCTAAGTTTGATCTTTACGAATTTACGAATTGGTACCAACCACGAAAGATAGATATTGACGCGGAAGGCTATGATCCTATTCCAGAAGCAGAACAGTATTTTAAAGACTTGCCAATACCGTTGCGTTTGGCTTCAGAACTAACTGATATCTATCAAGATGGAGGGAATGATATTTATATGAATCTAGCACCTTTTTCTGGTGGAGCAGTAACGTTTTGGGATATTGAAAGTACTGAGGACGCAAAACAGTTTCCTAATTTAAAAACGGTAACATTATGCTACGCAAAAGAGAAAGCTTATAATGAGTTTATAGAAATGGGAATTAAAACCGAGTGGTTGTAACACCATAAAAATAAAAGAAATACAATGTAAAGCACGCTAATATAGCGTGCTTTTTTGTGTTTTAAAATCTGCTGAATACCCAGAGTCTACAATTGAGTATTTATGGATATCATTAATTTCAGTGATAAAGCGCAGCATCCTAAAATCTAATTTTGTCATGTACAATTAAAACAACAAGATCATGCGATTACAAATTACAAGTAATACAGCTATTCTATTTAATTAAACACCACAAGATTAACCCGCTATTTATATACCATTTCAAAACACGCTTTTACTATGAAAAAACCAATATTTTTTTTCGCCTTATTATTAGTTTTATTAATGTCTTGCAACCAAAAAAGTTACACGGTTATGCATGCTGACACTTCTGTTTTAACAGGAGATGAGGTGGCTTACCACTTATCAAAAGACCTATTAAAATTAGAGATTATTTATACTTTAAACGAGCCGAAATTGTATAAAACTAACGCCAATCATCCGCTTATAAGTAATAACGCTAAAGTGACTATTGAGGATCCTATCAAAATCACAAAATTATTGGTAGCAGATACATCACAAACTTTTTTTATAACGGGTCAAAAACTATCAGATGCCTTTTTTGTAAATACGGGAGAAACTGCACAAAATAGTATTGCAAAAGACACAGTAATAATTGATGCTAATCACATAAAAAATGGTAATACGTTATCCTTTTTAACGGATTCTAATATTGAAGTAGGCGCGTATAATTCGGTTTTAGAAATAAAGAATAATATTTCAAAAATCACCACTAAAGATGAAGCTGAGTTTACATTAGAGCTATTGCATTTATACAAAAAACAATCGATAAGAACAGGTCATGACGTAAAGCGCTACATAAAAAAAACAAAGCTGAAATATACTGTCATTATTGATCCGTCACAGCGATACGCCAACCAAGGTCACTGGTCTGAAATAAACGGGGGTAAAATCTACCACACCATCGCACCCGATTATCTTTTTGGAGAACAAGTGACGTTAAACGATGTGGTGACGCTAGAGTTTCCAATGCCTAAAACGGATAGTTTACCATCAGTAAGTACTCAAAAACCATTAGAAGGCGTGGTGTATCGTAGTTTACCTGCTGTAAATTTTACGCTTTCGCTGAATGATACTCGTGTGGCATCAGATTCATTATCACTAACACAATTGGGTACGCTTAAAACCATGTCTGTAAAAGATTTAGAAAGATCTAACGAAGCTTCGGTCTTGTTATTTAAATCTACAAAACAAGAAAAAACATTTAAAACCGAAGAAAAAATGGAGCAATTGGAGTACGATTCTAGTAAAGCAATTGAAGCGTCTCAAAGAGCTATTAAAAGTGAATATAAAGCAAAATTGAATGACATAGATGCTCTTATAAAAACAATAGAAACACGTAAAAGTGACTTGTAGTTAACCTTAAGTAAATTTTAAAAGTATTTATACCCTAAACCAATGTCAATACACAAACTAACAGTACTACTTATTTTAATTGTTTTGACGTCTTGTAATAATCAAATGGTTGATTCTAAAACTTCAAAAAAGACTTTAGGGTTTCAAGAGAAACAAAATAGTGTAGTGCAAGATTTACAAGGTTTTATTCCAGAAGGCTATGCCATTATCAGGTCAGGAGGTAAGTTTAATAAAGTCAAAGCTGATCTAAATACGGACGGAATTTATGACTACGTCGTGTTATTGTCTAATGGGACGGAAAGTAAAGATTATGCTGATGCAACACGTGTGACGCTTGCCATATTTGAAGGACAAACGGATGGTGCGTTTAAGCTTAAAAACCAAACGGGTAATTTGACCTACGCTTTTATTTACACTGTTGTGGAACAACGGTTAAAAGTTTTAAATAACACCGTAATTACTTTAAGGCATCAATCCATGAGACATGATTACGAGTTAAAGTTTAAATATGAAGCAGACTATGATGACTATATGCTAATTGGATCAGACTATAATAACTACGGAAACGCCATGCATATTGGTGCTGGCACCGTCAGTACCAATTTTGTGTTTGGTGTCCGAAACGAAACAATTGACTATATAAAAACCACGTATTTAAATACAGTATTACAACCTATATCAGTGGTTAATGGAGACAATGTATATGATTTGATTAGTGATTAGTCTGTACAGTAAAAACGAATAATGAATTAAAACGAACAAGCATTTTAAATAATACAAATGGAAACAAATTTAATTATAGAATCAGTTGAAGACGCCGGAAACTTGTTTAATAAAAAGTATAAAACATTTATTACAGAGCAACCACGAACAGTCACTATTGTAGATGATACATTTACACTGTATAGCTTTGAAAAAATGATTGCATTAACTAACATAGACGGTTTAGAAGTTAGCGAAGCGCGCGCTTTAAAAGGCTATGTTAAGACTTTAAAAACTATTTTAGGGCCTACTGTTTATGATCAAAAAGGAAAAAAATGGTCCATGTTAATGTTGTCCAGCAGCATCACTATTGGTAATAATGCATCAGGAGATTTATTATTTATAGATAGACATGATAGTAAGACGCTTTATATTTTTCGTCATGATGATGGCAGCTTGTTTAAAACCAAATGGACCTTGAGCAAATTAATTAAAGCCTATTCTGAATAAATTTTAAACTAATAAATCTCAAGTTTAAGCATATAAAAAAGACCAACTACAAAGCTGTAATTGGTCTTTTTTTTGAGTTATAGTTAAAAAAATAATGCTGTTATAACTGTGTTTTTTAGAATTTAAAAAGGTGAAATTAAAAGGTGTTGTTTAGACCGCAATACGGTTAATAGCGTCCATCTTTTTAAGTATGATAGGCACAAATAAAGCAAACTTAGCATTAAACTCCTCTTGTGTTTTTGAAGTGTTTAAATTATTACCCATAGTGACCCAAGTTGCGTATAAAGCATCTTGAAAATCAACATTATCTGTGTCAATATTTAAGGCTTTAATCAGGTTAAAATTTTCATCTTGATTATAAAACCCTGTGGCATTAACTATTTCAAACACCAACTCAAAGATACTCCTGGTTTCTAAAAGCTCGTTAATTTTAAGTTGTGGTTCTTTGGATCCACTTATGGCATCAAACACATCAACCATTAAGTTTTGGATTCTGCCATTAATACTAAAGTCTAAATATTTCAAATCTTTTAATTTTAAATTATTAAAAAGTATTTACCGTTAGTTGGTTTTAAATAGCGGTAAATACTTCTTGTTTTTCTTTTTTTACGCTTCTTTATTCTGATAATGGAATATGTCCTGTAATACGTCCTTCTTTTACAATAAATAAAATATCAGAGATCTCTGCATTTCCAAAACTGTCGTCATTCCAAGTGTACTCATGTAGGTATACAAACTTATTTAGTAATTCCTGATCTGCATCTCTAGAAATAGCCATCATACACGTACGTCGTGCTAATGATACAAGTAACTCATCTGCTTGTAACATCTCGTGCGCTTTTAGCATGTGTGAAACGGATAAGATTCTTTCGCTAGAAAAATCATTACCGCTAGAGGTGACTACTTTGTTATCAAATGTTTCAGAATATTCAAATACGGTTTCGTAATTTTCTAAGTTTTGAAATGCTTGTTGCGTGATTTGTTGACCATCCATAGTTTCTAAGTGTTTTTTTGTTAAAAACACAAAATTATCTGGAGTATCTATACCGTAACCAATAACAACCTTAGGTCCGTTATCAGAATTGATTAAATTAGAATTTAAAGCGCCTGCTTTAAGACCAACCCAATGTCCTGATTTTAAAATTGGATAGATTTTTTGATCACTTTGCTTTGTTTGCTCAATGATTTTTTCTAATTCTTCTTGAGATTTTTCTTTTCCGTGAATGACTTTGCTCATAATACTATTTGTTTAATTATTTACTACAAATTTATAATTGAACGCTGTTTTTATTATCACGGTATTCAGCCATTTACAGATTTAATGGTTTGCTTTTTGAACATAAAAAAAGGTGTAATACGCTTGTAAACACCTTATGGTTATAAAAACTTATGTATGAATTGTAGTGTGTAAAAAGGCACTGTTTTTTTTAAGCACAAAGCTGATCTTTTATGTTTTTAGTGCATTAATTTAGTTGCATTCTCTGTTAAATCTGTTAAAAATTTATCTGTATCTTTATAGAGCATCTTTTTTTTAGGGTATGGATTATGTAATGCTACTGTTGGTAATTTAGCTTCAAGTATTTTATTCATATAATCCAATTTTTCTGGATATTCATAGAATAATTTTCCTTTTGGGAAATCATTTTTCTTTTGCCATAATTCAAATTCTTCAGAAAAGCAGTTATGATTTGGTCTTGTTATTTTCTTAAATAAATCCTCATCAATGATTTTAGCAAAACGATATAGTCCATGTATTTCCGAAGCGAAACATTTTGCAAGCATATTATGACGTTTGGAAACTGAGTGTTTCATCTTTTGATATGCTTTGCAAAGTTCTATCAGACAATTGCTAGCATCTATTTCGTTTTTATTTATTAAAGCTTTAAAATATAGAATTACATGTTTTTCCCAAGCGGTAATTTTTTTGACAAGAAATTTGTCAGCCTTTTTTATAGCTTCATTTTTCAAATCGAATTGTTTGTAATAAAGAATTTTTAATAAATTAACTGAAACCTCTGTGTAATAAGTTCCTTTAGATTGCGGTAGGTTTTTTGGAAAAAATGAGTCAATAATTTCAAAATCATTGCAAGAAAAAGAGTTAAGTGCATTAAAAAGAACATTGCAATGGTCAGTTCCGCTTGCTAACATGCCTCTACTTATAATAATTTGTCTCGATGTTTGATATAGAACATTATTTAGGAACTGGTAATCACGTTTTTGAAAAGCAATGTAAAACCCAAAGTCATTTATTGATTTTAATAAGGAGACATAAGATTTTGTCTTTTTATTATCATCCTTTTTATCTTTCAAGTATTTTTCAAAAGACTTTGTATCCCAAGCAAATAATTGGTCCCAAGTTTTTGGTGGATAAGAATACCCCCATTTATCCAGACTTTCCTGAGAAATTTCTTCATAAAGTTTTATGTATTTTTCTGTAAACTTCATTAGTATTCTACATTTTGCTGATTTAGTTCAAATTACTGCTAATTTTGAAATAATAATATTAATACTCTAAAAACATGACGTGATTAGGATTACTATGTGTTTTTGAAATATTAAAATTATAAGCTCCAGCTATTTTAAAGCCCATTTTATTATAAAACTGAATGGCTTTTTTGTTTTCTACCCAAACGACTAACCACAACCCCTTTTGATTATGTTGTTTAGATAGTGCAATATTAAAATCCAACAAAGTAACACCTAATTGTTTGCCTTGAAAAGCCTCTAAAAGATAAATCCTGTCTAATTTGGTGATGTTTTTGTCGGTAATATTATCGTTAGGCGTTTCTAATTGAATTTTAGAAAATCCTGCCAATTGGTTATCGTAATACAGTAAATGGTATAGCGCCTTTTTGTTTTCAAACTCTTTGAAAATAGCGTCTGTATTGTAGGTGTTTAAAATAAAACGGTCAATATCTTCCTTTGGCGCACTGTTGCCATGAGACTCTCTAAAGGTCTGTTGTCCTAATGTTGCAATTATTTCTGAATCTTCAGAAGTTGCTTTTATAATTTTAATCATTTGCTTTAAAAATGCTAAACTGTAGTGTGTATTTTATTTTGCAAAATTAGGTGTTTATGTAATATGAAATCTAAATTATTTGTCTAGAATTAATGTTTTAAGGTGAATGGTTTTAGTATCAATTAATTGAAAGAGCCTTTACCTAAAAGGTTTTTGTGTGTGAAAGTGAAACGTCTACATCAAATATAGTTTTTACCAATAAGTACCAACTAAAAAGGTTAATCTTATAAAAGCAATGACGCTTTCTGAGGTTAATTGTAAAGGAGCTTTTAAGTCGGTAATCTCTTGATCATCCACAAATACAACAAATAATCCGTCTGTAAAGGCTAGTAATACATTGTCTATTGCTAGTTGTTGGTTGGCCAAATTAGTATTGGTAATTTCTCCAAAATCAACTTTACCGCTTTGGGCTTGTTCTTGAATTTGTCTAGGCGTTAAAAATCCAATGACATTTACAGTTGTGCGCTTTGTGTTAAAAGCATCGACTTGATTTTTGACACATGCGATTAATAATTCTTCTAAATTTTTGGGTGTATGATCTAATGTAAAAGGGACTTCCTTTACTTTTTTCTTACCTAATCTTTTTAGTTGTAACGTGAATATCATGCTATACTTATTTTTTTTGCGTTAGGGATTGTCGTGGAAAGCCCACAGTGCGATAGCACGAGGACTTGCAACAGAAAGCCCGACCTCGCCTAAGCGAGGTAACGCCCTAATAATTTAAAGTTAACTATTTATCTGTGCTAAAATAGTTGGATCTTGGATTTTGTTATCTTCTGACAGTAGTTTCATTTTTGAAATAATCTCAGCAGATTTTGGATCGTCGTCAACAAATGGTAAAAATAATCGACCTCTATGCTGACTGTGTACTGGAAGGATGGATAATGATAGTCCGTTTTTGCTGACTTGACCACTTCCTAAATGAATACTATAGTCTCCTAAAGTCCCTTTTATAAACAGGTGACGCTCTTTTATAGTAATATTTTTTAGTTTGAATAATTTTGCAGAAGCCTCGGCTAAAGCAGCTCGCATTTGCATAGTACTGTGGCTAGCTTCAGGGTCGACACCACCAACGTGAGCGACGCTTATAACTAGGTCAATATCGCGCATGATTTCGCTGAAAATAACTTCAGGAATTTCTGTTAACGGAATACGATTGTAGTTGTCTATAGATTGAAAACAAATGTCTTCCAATGTTGGCGCTTCTGCATCAGAAGGCGAGTACCAGTCTGCCATAGCGTACATTGTGGCAATAAACCCGTGTTTGTGATATACTTTTTGCAAACCATCTTCCATGCTTACTGTCCAACCACGACTTCTTAAAAGTGCGACGGTTTTTTTAGGTTGTATTTGATGACCTTGGTAACGTTCTGAGCGGTTACTATGTTCACGCTCATCCGCAGTAATTAAATACAATTCTCTAAACACTTGCTTAAATGGTTGCGTAATACGCGCTGCAAACAACTGTTTTTGGTAAAGATCCCATTGTACTGCTTGGTATAAATGCGAAGCATGTGCAATAAGTAACACGTCGTCTTCTTTTAAAGGATGCGTTGTTCCGGTTGCATCTGTTAAGTTACCTGAGTTGTAAAATCCTGTGATTTCTTTTTCTGGCACAATCAGTACTAATTTAGTTAACATCGCTTTTACAATAGGATGTTGCATCATATTATGAATTTCGAGTGCTGTAAATTGGTCTTGATTAACCATCGCGTTTTCTAATGATAAACGCGTACGACTGTACTGTTTTGATAAGTACGTTTTATTGTCTTTTAAGGCAATTACTTGTTTGTCTTTGCGCAGTTTAGCAGGAATGTTTTTTAAGACTTTATCTGCTTTTGTTACTTTGATTGTAGTTTTACCAAGATCTGTAATTATAAGCGCTATTACCGTGTCATCAATAGTAACAATTGCTTGTTCCATAATGGCTTTTGTGGCTTTGGCTTCCATTGCCCAGCTAAATCGGACGCGGTCTTTGTAACCTGCATTACGAGATAAATTGTCTAATGCTATTGTGACTGCAGCAGTTTCGCTTTCTTGACGTTGGGCACCAAATTGTTTGCTTTCTTTTAAAAAATCTTGGAGTAGGTTAAAGCGTTTTAGTAAATCTTTTTCAGGAATGGTTTTACTTAACGGAATTAATCCCAATGCACGTACGTAATCTTTATCGCGCTTGTCTTTAATTTTTTTAAGTGTTTCTGTGATTTTTACTTCGCCTAACATGACGCTAGAATATAGTTTTACTTGTCGGTGTCCATTACCATCAGAGATATATTTAGCAGCATCATGAAGCAGTTTCCAATTGGCTTTTCCTAATGTTTTATATACTTTATTAAACCAATCAATATCTATAGCGCCCAAAGCGAAATCGCTTTTTGGAATGTTAGAATAACGCGAAATAATGGTTTCTTTTTCGCTGTTCATATAATCTGAAGCATGTGCTTGAAACCACCAAACTGCATTGTTTAGACTTTCTATGTTAAGATATTGGCCAACAACTTCCGCCCATTGCGTGGCATAACACGCTAGTTCTATTAATCGTTTTTTAGGTAAATTAGCTTGGTCTGCCAATCTTGCAAAATCGGCATAGCTTTCCGTGTCTTTAAAGGTTGTCTTTTTTAAGATATTACTAAAAATAGTTTTTTTACTGTCTCCGTAATAACTGTAACCACGTTCAAAATTATCTTTGCCTAAACGTTCTAAAACTCTAAAAACATAGTCTACACCTTCAACTTTATGGATGGAATTTATATATTCTGTAGCAGGCGTAATTAAATCACCACGCTCTAATTCGGTTTCTAATAAATTAGTTTTTAAAGGAAGAAAAACGTGCTTAGGTACCATGTCACGTTCAAAGCCATTTTTGTAATTCATCCTGTAATTAAAACCACCATCAATAACCGTCATTAATGATTTTGAATGTAGGGCTTGAAACAGTAAGTCGTCGTCTTTTATTAAGCCTTTTTTATAAAGATTTAAGGTGATTTCTATATTAGGGAATTCTAAATTACGTGGCTTTTTATTATTTTCAGTAATGACTTTTATATCTGTAGCAACATCCGGATGAGACATGTTTTGAGCAATTAAATACATGTTAAGACACCAATATTTTAAAAGCTCTTTATTAGAAAATTGATTTAAATAATTAAGACTAAAACTTGGTGTTAAGGGAAGTATAATACTAGTCCAATGGTATGTTGTTGTATAGTATTTGTCGCTGTCCTGAAAAGTTTTAAGCTTGTATTTATTAGGGAAATTAGCAATCATGTCCTCAAAAATGGAAAACTTGAAAGATATCATAGTTTTGGTGTCTGCGTAAACCCTAAAT
This sequence comes from Olleya sp. KKT75, assembly GCF_055635485.1. Taxonomy (NCBI): domain Bacteria; kingdom Pseudomonadati; phylum Bacteroidota; class Flavobacteriia; order Flavobacteriales; family Flavobacteriaceae; genus Olleya; species Olleya sp. KKT75. Next base: position 3,421,925 of record NZ_CM145759.1, on the reverse strand, counting down.
AAACGTTTTAAAATAGTGTTGTAAGTATTTAATCTGTTAGAATAGTTTTTTGTAACACCTAGATTTAAACCGTTTAAATCTGGGTAATATTGCCTTACAAAAGGCTCTAAAGCTTTATAAGTCCCAAAAGGATAACTAGGGTTGTTTATGTAGCGTATTGCAGCATACATTTCAAAATCATTAAGTTGACTTTTTTCATACCATTCTATCCATAATTTTGCCAACGGAATATTGTGTAAATGCTCCTCAGGTGTTGGAGATTCGCCTAAACGCTTCATGTCATACAATCCTTTTTCTAAAAAAAGTGTACGTGTTTCGCCTTGATAGCTTTCCATTTGATATTCGTAGTTTCCATTTTCAGAAACTAGCCTAATTAAATGATTAACTTGAGTAATAATTTTACTAGTATCTATAAATTCTTTGAATTTAAATTCAGAAGATTTTGACGTAGAGATTCCTAATTTATCAAAGAAACTGCTCTTCTTTGTTTTAAAATGTGCTTGTGGTTGGTAAAGTGGTGTTAGGTTGTTATAATCAATGACACCAAAACCATTACTAAAGTTATACTCTTCTGTAGTGTCAGAAAACTTATCTAAGTAAACTTGTTCGTTTTTAGTGATTTTAGGTCGTTGATTGTAGTCTTTTATGTGTTGTTCAATAAAATCGGGTTGCCTATTATCGTCGTGTAAAACCGTTAATATTTCTAAACCAGCAATACGTTGTTCTACATTTTTTGAAGTGATTAAATTTGTAGTACTATGTCTTAAACGATCAACAGGTAGTTTAACTATTAAATGTATCAAGGCAGTACGTAAGCCTTTGTTTTTACGTCTTAGTAAATCTTCCGCAATCTCTAAATCGGCATCATAAAGGTGCATTTTACTAAAGATATTTAGTCCCGTAGCCATAACCAGCTCATTTCTGTTATAAATGGCTTTTCTAGCTAAGGCTCTTTTCCATGAGTTTTGATCAAACTTTAAACGGACTTTACTTTCTTGACTTTGTTTGTAATTGTAAAAGGAATAACTGTAATGTTTAGGAAAGACTTTACGGATGTAAGCTTCTCTATATTCTGTAGGGAATGCCTCAAAATCAGTAGCCATTAACTCTAATTGCTGCTCTGTAGCGCTATTAATTAAAAACTGAAAGAAGTATGTTGGACCAGGAGTAAATGACCACCAAGAGAAAATTTTGCTTTCAAAGGATGTTCCTTTTTCTGTAACGTTTTTTGCTACGTTTAGTAGTTTGTCAAAAGTTGTATTATCTAAAGTCGTTGATGGTAAATTAACTGCCATCCAATGGTCTAAAGCGTAATCTTGTCCTAAATTTTCAATAAAATAAGGTGCTAAAGCGTCGTTTGTTTTTTCTGTTGTCGAGATAAAATACAAGGCTAAAATTTTCTTGTTTCTATCTTCAGAAGCAAAAACAAGGTCTAATGCTTTTCTGTTTGCAGTATCTACATCCAAAATTCCAATAGACCATAACGCTACTAAAACCTCTAAATTATCTTTGCTTTCAAGCAATGTGTCTACTGATTTTAGATTCAGAATTAAAGATTGTGCTAAATCCAACACACGATTAATTACTGATTTTTTAGGTGTTTCCCAATTTAAACCAAACCAAGTGCTTACAGCTCTAGTAACACTACTAAAGCGGGTAAGGTCGTTTTCTAATACAACATTAATTATATATTTAAGTGCACCAAGACTGGAGTGGTCTAAGGCTTCTAGGATGGTTTGTCGTAAGCCTTCTTGGCGTTGTGCTGCTAATAGTAATTTAGCGACTAGTTCCCAATGTTTTTCGTCTTCAGACAACAGCAATGCTTTTATAATATCTGCACTAACACCACCAATCTCATCTTCTGCTTGAATAATGTCGTCTAATAACGGATCAAACATAGTTCCGGCATTATGTAATACAGTAGCTAAAAAAATACTGTTTGCATTAGGATGATAGACACTATATTGAAAATGCTCTTGTAATGATAGTCCGCAAAAACCCATACGGCTAAACTGTAAAAACCGAGTAAAATAGTTTAGTTTATTAATTAGAACAGTTTTAGAAGGTTTAGATCTAAAGGCTTTTCTGTTATAGTTTGTTTGATAGGGTAGCGTGTTCATAAAATCCCACATGGCAGCCAAATAAGGAGCTTGTACAACACCATAAAGTTGCATGGCTAAACGCATACCTTCCTGATTAGCCCAAGGATTAACAGTGATTGGACTGTCAAAAGCCTCCATAAAATCTGTTACATTATACCAAACACGTTTATCTTTTTCTACACCACCTAAAATTTTCCCTAACACTCTATATGGCGTAGAAAATTGTCTAAAGTCAAAACGATCAACTTTTGGTTTTTGGTGTTTTTTAATGTGTTTATTAGCGTCTTCTATTGGAATCATATGTTGTAGTCCTTTATATCTGTGGTCAATAGTAATTATTTGCTTTTATTTTAAAAGGTTCAATAATTGACTGCAATATAAAAGTAATTCAACTTTTTTTTATCACTGTATTTGGTGATATTTTTTGTTTAAATATAATGCGATTGCATTGCATCCAATTGTTTAACCCATTAGATCTAAAATAAGAATGTTGTCTTTAAATAAATTTACAACAGACTTTCAAGTCTCAATACATATTACTTTAAAACGCCACGTAATATCTTCTGTACATCTAAATTATCTTTTTGTGGAATCAAAAAGGTTTCTAGATCTTCTGGGGAGTTAATTTGTTCTGATTTGTCAATAAAGCCATATCCTAAGTAGACACTATTTTTAATTAAAACAAAAGCTTCTTCTTGGCTATGTCTCCCTTGTTGTTTTAATACTACGTTTTCTTTGTTGTTATTAATGTGATCAATTGCGGAGGTGACACGTAAATTATAATCTGTCACATGTTCTTTATTAGCACAAACACCTTTGCAAGTTGTTATTTTATAATGCGAACATTGTACAACACCATCTTGTAAGTGGCAAAATTTTGGACACAATTTAAATTGAGCACACATTTTTTCTAAATATTGTCGGCAATCGGTAATACTGGAAAAGGTTTGAATGCTGTTTGGCGTTGCTTTTAGAGTGTTGTACGCTAAATGCTTTATGCCTTGTCTATCTTCGTAACTAAATATAGCATAGGCTTTTGGTGCGCGTTTAGAAATAACATTGTATTCAGGATAATGTTGCTTAATTGCTGCATCTTCCATTAATAAGGCAATAAGCTCGCTTCCGGATAGTTCAAAGTCAATATCGGAGGTCTCACGACAAAGGTCCAACGATTTTTGCGCTTTACTGTAAAAATGGCTTAAAACACGTTTTTTAATGTCTTTTGCTTTACCAACATATATAATCTGTCCTTTTTTATTTTTAAAATAATAGATACCGGCAGTATTGGGTAAATTATTAAAGACAGCAGTCGGTAAATGAGAAGGTAAAGTGGCTTCTTTGGATGTCTTTTTTAGAAAGTCAGCAAAAACAGTTTCAGCATCCTCTTGATTTAATAATATATCAAACAAAACAACGGTTGCTTCAGCATCACCACGTGCTCTGTGTCTGTCTACAATATTAATATGCAAATCGGTACATAGTTTACCTAAACTATAGGATTTATGACCGGGTAATAATTTGCGAGATAAGCGGACCGTACAAAGCTTTTTTCGATTAAAATCAATGCCCAACGCCTTAAATTCGTTTCTTATAACATTGTAATCAAAGTTAACATTATGGGCTACAAAAATGGTGTCCTCTGTAATGGATAAAACGTCATTGGCAACCTCGGCAAACGTGGGTGCATTCGCAACTGTTCCGTTATCTATTCCTGTTAAAGACGTAATATAATCAGGGATTAAAACCTCAGGATTAACAAGAGAAGTAAACTCGTCAATTATCTGTTTACCATCGTATTTAAAAACAGAGATTTCAGTAATTTTGTTACTTCTACCACTAGTTTCAACATCAATAATTGTATACATCATCTTAACGTTTTTTCTAAAGCTTTTAATTCGACACCCAGTTCATTAAACATGCCTAAAATACTGCTGATTTTTAGCTCTTCTTCTGTGTATTCTTGTGTGTTAATACTGCAGGTAAATTCCCAAATCTCTAAAACTTCATTAATAGGGACACTATAACCGTTATAGGTTTTATTGTCCGATACTAGCAATAAAGAGTTGTTTAAATCGATGTTATTATAAACACGCTTGTAAACCATACCATCATTTAAAGTGACTAATACGTAGGTGCGACCACTTTTAATTTCGCTTCTATCTTCTACAAAACGTCCAATAACAAACGCCCCATCTTTCATGGGTAGCATAGAGTCTCCTTTAATAGGAAATGCACGGTGTTTTCCGGTGGGTAAAAAAGGCAATTTTATTTTTTGTAGTTGCTCAATATATTCCGGATCGTCATACCCAGCTAAATACCCGGCAGAGGCTTTTACAGGGACAACTTCAATTAAATTTTCGTTATCATTATCTACTGTTATCGGAAACAGCACCCGTTGGTTATTCAGCTCGATAAACGAGAAGTCTTTGGCTTTAGTCAAGTCGTTACGCAATAAAATATCTATAGGTATTTTAAAGTAATCGGAAAACGCAATTAAAAACTCGATAGTAGGCGCAGAGCGGTTCTCCTCGTAAGAGCCAATACGTGACCTAGTTACCTGTAACTCTTCAGCAATACCTTCTTGAGATAGCTTTTTGAGACTTCTTAAGTGTTTTATGTTTTTAGATATATAATTCATAATACTACAAATGTAAGCAATAATTACTTAAATATGTAGCTAATTTTGTAGCATGCAGAATAATATTTTACATCTAGATTTAGACACGTTTTTTGTCTCTTGCGAGCGACTAATAGATAGTCGTTTGCAAAACAGACCATTACTAGTTGGAGGGACAGGAGATAGAGGTGTGGTAGCTGCGTGTAGTTATGAGACTAGAGGCTTTGGTGTGCATTCTGGTATGTCTATGAAAGTGGCAAGACGTCTATGTCCGGAAGCCACAGTAATTAGAGGAGATGCGTCCATTTACACCAAATATTCGCATTTAGTAACCGAAATTATTAAAGACAAAGCACCCGTTTTTGAAAAAGCGAGTGTGGACGAGTTTTATGTTGATTTATCAGGCATGGATAAGTTTTATGGGTGTTATAAATACGCGTCAGAATTACGTCAAAGCATTATTAAAAATACGGGGTTACCAATTTCGTTTGGATTATCAGCCAACAAAATAGTATCTAAAGTGGCTACGGGAGAAGCAAAACCGAATAACCAATTACAGATAGATTCAGGATTTGAAAAAGATTTTTTAGCCCCATTATCCATTCGTAAAATACCATCTGTTGGCGAGAAAACGTATCAGGTGTTAAGAGGTTTGGGGGTTGATAAAATTAGTGTCATCCAACAAATGCCATTAGAAATGATGATAAGTGCGCTTGGCGCGAATGGACGTACCATTTGGAAAAGAGCTCATGGTATTGATAATCCACCATTGGTCCCGTTTTATGAGCGAAAATCCTTGTCTACAGAACGCACGTTTGGAAAAGATACTATCGATATGGTTAAGCTTAGAACCACCATTTTTGCTATGGCAGAAAATTTAGCCTTTCAATTAAGAAAAGGCAATAAACTAGCCGGAACATTAAGTGTCAAAATCAGGTATTCGGATTTTAATACGTACACCAAACAGGTTAAAATCACTTATTCTAGTGCAGACCATGTTATTATCCCAAAAGTATTAGAGCTGTTTGAAAAACTATACCAACGCCGATTATTAATCCGTTTGGTAGGCGTCAAAATTAGCGATATAGTGACGGGAAATTATCAAATTAATCTTTTTGATGATACCGAAGAGATGCTAAATCTATACAATGCAATGGACGCGATAAGAAACCGATATGGCGATTTAAGTATTATGAGAGCCTCTGCAATGGGCGCCAAAACCATTGGTAGGTTTAATAACCCGTTTAATGGCGAACCTCCCGTTTTATTAGCACACCGTAATCAATAATGTATTTAAACTGTCACTCATATTACTCTTTGCGTTTTGGAACATTTTCTGAAACCGATCTATTAGATTTAGCAGAAGCTAATGCTATGGAGGTTGTGGCGTTGACGGATATTAACAACACCTCTGCGTGCTTAAATTTTGTGCGTCATGCTAAAAAACGCAATATTAAGCCTGTAATTGGTATTGATTTTAGGACTGGTGCACAACAGCATTTTGTAGGTCTAGCCAAAAACAATCAAGGATTTAAAGCTTTAAACGCCTTTTTGTCTCAACATTCTGAACACAAATTACAATTACCAGATGTGGCACCACCACTTGCTAATGTGTTTATTATTTATCCTTTTGAAAACGTCTTACAATTAAATAAAAAAACGTTTGCTGATCACGAGTTTATTGGGGTGTCTATTACCGATTTGCGGAAGCTTAGATTTTCGACCTTAAAACAACAGCAGCATAAAATTGTCTTATTGCAGCCTGTAACGGTAAGAGATAAAAAGGATTTTAATGCCCACCGGTTATTAAGAGCCATAGATAATAACACGCTATTAAGTAAACTGGAAAAAACGGAGGAATGTAATCCTTTGGATACAATGTGGTCTTTAGACGAATTGAATATAGCTGTAGCTGAATTTCCTTTTATCCTAAAGAATACAAAAGCGTTGCTAGACCAATGTGAGGTTGAGTTTGGTTTTGACGATCAAAGAGACTCCCAAAACCAGAAATTATACACAGACTCGTTTAAAAATGATTGTATCCTATTAGAACAATTGTGTCGGGACGGTTTACCAAAACGGTATGCTAATCCATCACCAAAAGTACATGCGCGTTTAAAAACAGAATTGGACACCATCAAATCCATGCACTTTGTATCCTTTTTTCTTATCAATCATGATATCGTGTCTTATGCTAAAAGCCAAGGCTATTTTCATGTGGGTAGAGGTAGTGGTGCCAATAGTATTGTAGCCTATATTATTGGAATTACAGATGTAGATCCCATTGAGCTAGATTTGTATTTTGAACGCTTTATCAACCCTTTTAGGGCGTCTCCACCAGATTTTGATATCGACTTTTCTTGGAAGGATAGGGACGATGTGACCGCCTATATTTTCAGAAGATTTAAGCATACCGCATTATTAGCAACCTATAACACGTTTAAATATAGAGCGGTTGTTAGAGAGTTAGGTAAGGTGTTCGGTTTACCGAAAGAAGACATAGACAAGCTAAGTAAAAACAGTTACACCGCTTCTAGTTTAGACGATATTTCAAAATTGGTTTTAAAATATGGTAAGTTAATTGAAGGCTTTCCAAACCATTTAAGCGTGCATTCCGCCGGAATCTTAATTTTGGAGCATCCCGTACATTGTTATTCGGCAACAGATTTACCACCAAAAGGCTTTCCTACGGTGCAGTTTGATATGAATATTGCCGAAGATGTCGGCGTCTTTAAATTTGATATTTTAGGACAACGTGGTTTAGCAAAAATTAAAGAAGCGCTAGAAATTATTGCAGAAAACAGACCAGAATTACCACCAATAGATATTACCAATGTAGCTGCGTTTAAAAAAGATCCAAAAATTAATAATCTATTAAAATCAGGAGGTGCTATTGGCGCGTATTATGTAGAGTCTCCTGCAATGCGTGGGCTAATGCAACAATTACAAACGCAAGACTATTTAGGTTTAGTCGCAGCAAGTTCTATAATCAGACCTGGCGTGTCGGGGTCGGGGATGAAAGACGAGTTTATTAAACGCCATCGGATGCCCGAAAAACGAAAAGAGGCACATCCCGTATTGTACAATATTATGCCAGAAACCTATGGTGTGATGGTTTATCAAGAGGATGTGTTGAAGGTGGCTAATCAGTTTGCAGATTTAACTTTAGGCGAAGCAGATGTGCTTAGACGTGGTATGAACGGTAAGTATAGGTCCCTAAAAGAGTTTGAAGCTGTCGAAGAAAAATTTATTGCTAATTGTAGAAAAAAAGGATATGCTGACGACTTGATTTTTGAAGTCTGGAACCAAATTAAAAGCTTTGCTGGTTACGCTTTCGCGAAAGGACATTCGGCGTCTTATGCTGTAGAAAGTTATCAGAGTTTGTATTTAAAATGCTATTTTCCATTAGAGTTTATGACCGCTGTACTTAATAATGGTGGTGGTTTTTATAGTGCAGAACATTATTTTCATGAAGCTAGACAACAAGGCGCAACCATTTGCTTGCCTTGTGTAAATACTAGTGATCATCCCAATAGGTTGATTGATACCTCCATTTATTTAGGATTGGGGTATTTGAAAAATTTGGAAGCTTATACCATTAAGCGCCTATTAACGGAACGACAGTTGCACGGACCGTTTAAATCTTTAGACGATTTTATTGATAGAATTCTTATTAGTATCGAACAACTAACCATTTTAATTAGAAGTAATGCGTTTAGATTTACCAATATCCCTAAAGTAGAATTGCTTTGGAAAGCTATTTTTAAATTGAATGCCAAAGGAAAAGACACCATACAATCTAAGCTGTTTAAAACGGAGCATAAACAATTCACCTTACCAAAATTAGATAATAATTGGATTGAAAATGCTTATGACGAAATGGAATTGATTGGATTCCCGTTATGCAATTATTTTGATTTAGTAAGTGAAGCAATGCAAGACGATGTGTTGGCCTCGCAAATGCACCTATTTGTTAATAAAACAATACTTATTTACGGAAACCTGGTGACCACACGTTTTAATAAAACGTCACAAGGCAAATTGATGCGCCTAAGTACGTTTGTCGATAAAAATGGAGACTATTTTGATGCAGTACACTTTACAAATGTGGTCCATCAATTCCCTATTAATGGATTGGGGATTTATGCGTGTTATGGTAAAATTTCTGACCGGTTTGGCTTTTATAGTATGAGTGTTGTTTGGAGTAAAAAGCTAGCTATACTACAAGATCCAAGAAATAGTTAAGCTATTGTTTTTAAAAAGAAATAGCCCGTCTGTTAGGTTTTTAATTTATTGCGTCTAAATCCTCAGTACCATTTAACTAACATGGTATAAAGTATATAGAGCGACTGTTTTTTTGAAATGTTATTTAAATTATTTGTAAATTAAAGACGTATTACAAAAAAAACACAGTCATTTTGGACTAACCGCTAGCTATGGTTATAAACAAAATGCAATCCTAAAACTGAGGTGTTTTTATAATAATACCAATCCCCTTAAGATTGATTCTCTAATAACAACCAAAATAACTAACACATGAAGAAAAGATTATTTAATTCGTTATTGTCCCTTATCATTGTAGGTTTTGCCTACGCTCAAGAAGAAAAAAACCTACCTAACACACCAATTTCTCACACCTTTTACGCCACAGGGAATTTAGCAACATCTAATACTGCCAGTAGTAATACTGTGGTAACAGCACTTGCTAAAGCATTAGAAAAAGATAGTAATTCGACTTTATTACTTCTTGGTAATAATGCGTCTACCACAGGTTTTTCAGAAAAAAAGAGTTCAGCCAAATTAAATTTAGATAGTTATGCTGCAGTTTTTAAACCGTTTTCTGAGCGCATGTATTTTATTCCTGGATATTCAGACTGGAAACACGGACTAAAAAGCTTAAAAGCACAAGAAGACTATTTAGAAGATCTGTTTGATAATAAAAATGTTTTTCAACCAGAAAAAGGTTGTCCAATCGAAAAAATTGAAATTAATGACAACATAGATTTGTTGATTTTAGATTCGCAGTGGGCATTATCAGATTGGGATAAAATTCCTAATATTAATGACCATTGTGAGATAAAAAATAAAACAGAGTTTTATGTCGAGGTCGAGCATGAAATTATAAAAAGTCAAGGAAAAACGGTGCTAATTGCAATGTATCACCCTATTGCTTCTTATGGTAAACATGGAAATTCTTATGCATTTGGTATCGGGTCTCAAAATCTAAATAATACGTATTATAAGGAGTATAGCAAGCGCTTATTAACTATTGCGCAACAATCTACAAACGTTGTTTTTCTTTCAGGACATGAACAAAACATGCAATTTATTGTAGAAAAAAATATACCAACAATTATTAGTGGCGCTGGAGGAAAAATTCAAAAAGCAAAACAAGGTAGTAATAGTTTAGCAGCCATTAATCAAAAAGGATATACAAAGATTATCGAATATAAGAATGGCGCATTATGGATGGCCTTTTATGGCGAATCTAATAATTTTACAACACCATTATTTGCTTCAGAAATAATACAAGCATTTGATAAGGTGACACTGCCAGATTTTAATGAAACAGCAACACCAGAATACGTAAAAGCATCTATATATGAGCCAGAAGAGTTAGACCGTTCTGGATTTTATAAAATGCTTTGGGGAGAACATTTTAGAAAAGATTATGCTACAGCCGTAAATGTAAAAACAGCGCTTTTAGATACATTATATGGTGGATTATCTATTATTAGAAAAGGGGGAGGACATCAAACCAATTCACTACGTTTAGAAACAAAAGATGGACGCGAATTTGCTATGCGCTCAGCTAAAAAAAGTGCGTTGCGTTTTATTCAATATTTCCTGTTTAAAACTCAGTATTTAGAGCCAGATGTTGAGGATACTTATTTTATTCAGTTATTACAAGATTATTGGACTACAGCAAATCCTTATGGAAGTTTAACTATAGGAGACTTATCTGATGCGTTAGATATTTATCATGCTAATACTGAAATGTATTATATCCCAAAACAAAAAGCATTAGATAATTATAACGATGCTTTTGGTGATAAAATTTATTTTATTGAAGAACGTATAACAGATGGTCATGGAGATGTAGCAAGTCTAGGAAGCACAAATACTATAGAAAGTACTACGGATTTACTAGACAAACTACGTAGAAAAGACAAAATAGCGATAAACGAGAGTTTATATATTAGAACCCGTTTATTTGATAATATAATTGGAGATTTTGATAGACACGCAGACCAATGGCGTTGGGCAGTCCAAAAACAAGAGGATGGTACAGATCTTTATGAAGCAATACCTAGAGATCGTGATCAAGCATACGCAGATTTTGATGGTTTTATGCTTGGTGCTTTAACCGTATTAAGTCCCCCTATGCGTTTTATGCAACGTTATGACGGTACATATAATTCCACACGATGGTTTAATGATGCTGGAGATGATGTTGATTTTGCTGTGTTGACCAAGCATACACAAGAAGATTGGCTGCGCGAAGCACGTTTTATAAAAGAAAACTTAACGACTGAAGTTATTGATAAAGCATTTAGTAATTTTCCTAAAGAGATTGATCAGACAAAAGTAGCTAGAACAAAAAAAGCCTTATTAGGACGATTAGCTAAAGTTGAAGAAAATGCAGTAAGCATTTATGAATACCTTCGTACTTGTGTTATTGTAACAGGAACCGATAAAGATGATCATTTTGTAATTACACGTAAGCCTGACGGAATTACAAACGTTAGTATCTACCGAATTAAAAAAGGAGAGAAAACAGATAAGTATTTAGATGTTGATTATGATAAGTCCATTACTAACGAAATATGGATTTACGGATTGGATGACGAAGATATCTTTGAAGTGAATGGAAAGAGTAATAAGTACATCAAAATTAAAATAATTGGTGGACAAAATAATGATACGTACCGTATTAATAACAAAAGAAATCTGCGTGTATTTGACCAGAAATCAAAGCCTAATACGTTTGAAACTCCTGTGTCAAAAACATTGTCTGATAATTACGATTTAAATACATATTATTTTAAGAAAAACCGTAGAGATATCAGAAACACACTACCTATTATTGCTTTAAATCCAGACGATGGACTTAAAGTAGGAGCAACGTTTAACTACACAAAAAACTCTTTACAACGTAACCCATTTACAGCAAAACACAGTTTAAGTCTTGCTTATATTACTGAAACATCGGGAGTGCAAATTGATTATTCTGGAGAATTTGCCAACGTATTTGAAAAGATAAACCTTGGTATAGAAGCAGGATATTCTTCTTCTAGTTATACTAACAATTTTTTTGGCTTCGGAAATGAAACCCTAAATTTTGAAGACGACCTAGATCTAGATTTTAATAGAGTAAGATTAAGAACACTGTCTTTTGCGCCATCGCTTATTTATCGCGGGTACTATGGTAGTTCTATAACCTTAGGTGCAAGTTATGAAAATATAGAAGCAGAAAAAACAGCAGGTCGATTTATAGAAGTCGTTGGTGTTAATCCGGATGTTTTTGAGAGTCAAAGTTTTTATGGTGTAGAAGGGGTTTATGAGTATAATAACTTTGATAATGCAGCATTACCTAAATCAGGAATTGGATTTAAATTGACAGCAGGTTACAAAGCTAATTTTGAAAGCGATAAAAGTTTCTCATACGTTATTCCTGAGCTTAGGTTAACAAAAAAAATTGACAGTCGTGGTATTTTAGTCTATGCTACAAAACTTAAAGCACATGTTAATTTAAGTAATGAGTTTGAGTTTTATCAAGCAGCATCCATAGGAGATGGAGATGGTTTAAGAGGATTTAGACAAGAACGCTTTAGCGGAAAAAGTGCCTTTTATCATAACTCTGATTTAAGACTATCTCTTGGTAAAATACGAAATGCTTTTATTCCGATTGCTTACGGCTTTTATGGTGGATTCGATTATGGTCGTGTATGGGTAGAAAACGACAATTCTAATGAGTGGCACACGTCACCAGGTGGAGGTGTGTTTTTTAACATTGCAGGATTTACTACTGCCAACTTCGGCTATTTTAGTTCTGACGAAGGTGGAAGATTAAACATATTACTAAGTCTAGCATTCTAATTAAAAACCAACGATATGAAAAAACCAATACAAGTATTTAAAGTCAGTGAATTAAAAAATAAAGAACCGGAACATGCATTAGTTAATGGATTAGATTTAGTTATTGTTAAGTTTGACGATGCTATTTCAGTCCTTTACGGACGTTGTTTGCATCGTGGCGCATTAATGTCAGACGGTCATATTGATGGTCATAATCTAATTTGTGGTGTTCATGGATGGGATTACCGTGTAGATTCTGGAGTTTCGGAATATAATAATAAAGAAGTACTTCATAAATTTTCGACTAAAATAGAAGGTGATGACTTATATGTAGACGCATTTGAAATAGATGCCTATTTGGTTAATAGCCCGCAACCCTTTAATCGTGATGCTTATTTAGGTGCTTATGCAGATACACATCCAGAAGATACAGAGCCATACACAGGTTATATTAAAGAACTAGCACAAAATGGCTTAAAAAACATAGGGCATCATGGGTTTTCAGCATCTATGGGTGTGGATAGAAATACGTTACCAAAATGGAATGACATTCAGTTTTTACCAGCACAATTAGCAACAAGACCATTGTTAGATGAGGAGGCAGTAGCAACTAAGGTTACAATTGGTTCAAAAGCAAAAAAACCGTTACATCTTGATATTCCGTTATTTGTAAGTGATATGAGTTTTGGAGCATTATCTCGAGAAGCTAAAATAGCACTATCAAAAGGTGCAGAGTTAGCAGGAACAGGAATTTGTTCTGGAGAAGGTGGTATGCTTCCGCAAGAACAAGCTAATAATAGCAAGTATTTTTACGAGTTGGCTTCGGCTCAATTTGGATTTTCATGGGATAAATTAGATCATGTACAAGCCTTTCATTTTAAAGGCGGTCAAGGTGCTAAAACAGGAACAGGAGGCCATTTACCAGGCAGTAAAGTTAGTAAAGAAATTGCTGAGGTTAGAGGCGTAAAAGAAGGAGAGACTGCAATATCACCTGCAGCAAATCCTAATTTTCATACTGTTCAGGATTTTAAAGCGTTTGCAGATAAAGTACGTCAACGTACAGGAGGGATTCCTATTGGATTTAAAATAGCAGCAAGTCATATTGAAAAAGACATACAGTTTGCTTTAGATGTTGGTGTGGATTATATCATTCTTGATGGTCGTGGTGGCGGTACGGGTTCTGCACCAACCATATTAAGAGATCATATAAATGTACCAACCATACCCGCTATAGCTAGAGCTAGAAAATATTTGGATCGTGTGGGCGCTACAGAGGTTACGTTGGTGGCTACAGGAGGCTTACGTGTGGCAGAAGATTTTGCAAAAGCAATGATGTTAGGTGCCGATGCAATTGCGGTTTCTAATTCGGCATTACAAGCTATTGGTTGTTTAGGGATGCGTGCTTGTGGTACAAATAATTGTCCAGTAGGTATCGCAACTCAAAAAGAATCGTTGCGTAGTCGCTTGATTATAGAGTCTTCGGCTAAACAATTATATAACTATTTTGATGCGACTAATGATTTAATTAAAGTAATTGCAAGAGCTTGTGGTTATGATGATGTGACTAAATTTAATCAAGAGGATTTGTCAACTTTTGATTATGAGATGCACAAACTAACAGGGATTAATTACGCAGGAATACAATAACATATTATGGAAAAACAAATGCATTTAGCAGCACAATATTTAGCTGCAGCAGGAATTAGTTTTCTTGAAAAAAAAGACGATGATAGTCATACAAATTTAGGGTTTAGTATTAAAGACCAATGTTTATATACGCACACACTTTCTAAAAACGAAGACGTATTAGGTTTAGATTACAAAAATTTTGCACTGGTTTGGAGCTCTAAAACTGGGACTACAAGTTTAAATCTGGATGGTGCGACGCACAGTACAATTTTACAATGGCTTTCAAACACCGCAAAAAGCAATCTTAATAAATTGTATACCTATAAGTTTCATTATGACTTACCATATACCATAGATGCTACTTATACTTTTAAATTATCGGATATTGATAGATTAAAAACGTTATCAGCACAACGTGTATTAGTAGAAAAAGTAATTCAACAATTAAAAAAGGCATACCATTTAGAGACACCTTGTAGAGTTTGGCCTCATCATTTTGATACAGGTATTTATACGGCGTTTCCAGATAGTAATATCACGATAGGATTGGGCTTAGCTATTCCCGACAGTGTTTCAAAAACATTCTATTTTTATATTTCTGGTTATAAAAATGGTAAAACTATGGATACTTCTGGTTTTTCTAATTTAGCTCTTGGCGAGTGGAAATCGGATGGGTTTACGGGTGCAATTTTAGAATTATCAAATACAACAGAAGCTGATGGCGTTTCCTTTTTTAAGGAAGCTATTAGTCAATTACAAACAAAATAAATAAATAAGATGAATAATAAATTTTTAAAAAGTATTGTAGCCGGAATTATAGCAACGATTGCCATGACAGTATTAATGGTAATATCAGGAAAATTAGGAATGCCAAAAATGGAACCGCCACATATGTTAGCGACAACTTTAGGAGCTCCCGTAGTGGTTGGATGGATGATGCATTTTATGATTGGGGTCTCGTTTGCACTAATTTATACTTATGTTATTAGTGGTTGGTTTGAAAAGATTAATTCTGTTGTACTAAAAGGTGTTGTTTTTGGAGTAATAGCAGCTGTTATGGCAAAGGTAAGTATGACAATAATGGGTAAGATGTTTGATACAATGCCTGCGCCTTCTGGTAACATGGCTTTAGTATTAATGGGACTAGTTATGGGACATATTTTATTTGGTATTGTTGTCGTGTGGTTTATCCACCGTAAATAATCTCATTTTAACTGCTGTTCTGAGAAGAGAATAGCTTGAATTGTTATAATCTTAACAAGAATTATAAGTCTTAATTTACAACGTATTGATATGAGTAGTAAAAAAACAGAAAAAGCAGAAGATAACTACCTTATGGATGAGTTAAAGATTGATAAGGATACACTTAAATCTTTAAAGAAAAAATTAGCTAAAATTGAACCAAGGTCTGAGCGTGGTGTCGAAACGTTGTTTCGTTTATTATCCAAAAACCAGTACACCTTAAATACGATGATAGATAGAAAATCTAACATTCTTATTTCAATTAATGCATTAATTTTGTCATTAATAATCGGTACTGTAATGAGTCAGTTAGATGCTGATCCACATCTTATTTTTCCTGTGGTTATGATACTTGTTACAAATTTGATATCTATAACGTACGCTATATTTGCAACACGTCCAGAACTAGTGCATGGTGATAAAGGTGCCCGAAATCTTATGTTTTATGGTAATTTTCAAGATATGGAAGAAGCTGAATATGTGGATAGTATTACTCAGTTAATGAATCAAGGAGATGAATTATACAAAACTATTGCAAAAGACACCTTCTATCTAGGGAAAACAATCGATAGAAAATTTAAGCTCTTACGTAAATCTTTTAATGTGTTTTTAGTGGGAATTATTATGTCAGTTATGGGCTTTATAGCTTGTCACGTATTTTTTGGAGGACTGATGTAAAACACAAGTCACTTGTAAAACATGTAATTACAATTAAAGTATTATAAATAAAAAAGCCTTACATAAAAATGTAAGGCTTTTTGCGGAGAGTAAGGGATTCGAACCCCTGGAGGTGTGACCCTCAACAGTTTTCAAGACTGCCGCATTCGACCACTCTGCCAACTCTCCAAAGTGTCTCATTAGGTATTCCCTAATTGCGAGTGCAAATATAGATAGGATTTTAGTTTTATTCAAATAAAAAAGAAGATTTTTTTGTTTTTTTTTCAATCAAGGTCATAGTTTGTTAGTAATCAATTAATAAGATAAATTGATTGCTTTCTAACCTAAATTAAAAGCATAACCGTTATTTTTGACGAAAATTGAAATATGGATATAATAAAGCAACTTAACTGGAGATACGCCACAAAAAGTTTTGATACACAACGGTTAGTTTCAGATAAAGATATAAAAGCGCTTACAGAAGCTTTTAACCTAACTGCTACGTCTTATGGTTTACAACCATTAAAATTGATGGTTATTAAGGATAAAGACTTACAATCACAATTGGTTCCGGTTTCTTTCAATCAAAAACAAGTAGGAGAGGCTTCTCATCTATTAGTATTTTGTATAGAATCGCAGATGGATACTACATTTATTACTAGTTATTTTGATAGGGTTAAATCTATTAGAAATACGGAAGATGCTATTTTAGATCCTTTTAAAACATTTTTAATCGAAGATTTTAAAAACAAATCACAATCAGAAAAAGAAGCTTGGGCTGTAAAACAAGCCTATTTGGCTTTAGGTAATATAATGACGGTTTGTGCATTATTAAATATTGATGCTTGTCCAATGGAAGGTTTTAGCCCATCGGATTACGATACTGTTTTAGGATTGGAAGCGCTTAAGCTTAAATCGGTTTTAGTAATGCCAATTGGATATAGAGCTAAAGACGATTTTATGGCGGACTTACAAAAAGTAAGGCGTCCAATAAAAGACACCGTAATTATGCGTTAACACAATAAAGTGGCAAGATTATTGTTATTTCATAAAAAGCAATACTTTTGTAATGCATTAAATTTATTAAAAAATGAAAAAATTACTGCTTGTATTTACTTTATGTGTATCATTTTCAATGCTTGCGCAGGATGATGATTACGAAGATTATTCATCTAATTTAAATTGGCTGACAGATTTAGCAGAAGCTAAACAAGAATCAATAAGCTCTAAAAAGCCAATTTTAATTTATTTTACAGGAAGCGATTGGTGTGCACCTTGTAAAATGTTGAAAAAAGATTTTTTCTACACAGAAGCTTTTGAAGAAAAAGCAGACCAATTTGTACTTCTAATGATTGATATGCCAAGACGTACGGACATCATCTCTAAAGAGCAACAAGAAAAAAACAATAATGTTGTTAGTAAATACAATACATCAGGAGGTTACCCTAATTTAGTAGCTTTAAATGATCAATTACATATTATAGGAGAATTATCTGGTTATACTTTTTTAAGAGAAACAGACAGACATTTTGCTTTTATAGAAGCGATTCTAGAAAATTACTAGACTACAAGAATATAAGACATTTAAAAAACGCCCAAATTAAGTTTGAGGCGTTTTTTTTATAGCTTAAATTCTTTTAAATTTGACTAATAACAAAAAATATATAGATGCCAGGATTTGAAAGCTTTGGAGATTTAGAGCGAAAAGAAGTAGAAGATGTACTAGATAATGGAGTATTAATGCGTTATGGTTTTGATGGCATGCGTAATGGACATTATAAAGCAAAGTCTTTAGAATCAGAAATACAAAAAACACTACAGGTTAATCACGCACAATTAGTAACTAACGGGACAGCAGCTGTATCTGTAGCTTTAGCTTTAGCGGGTATTGGAGCAGGAGATGAGGTAATTATGCCTTGTTTTACGTTTGTCGCTAGTTTTGAAGCTATTATGATGTTGGGTGCTATTCCTGTATTAGTGGATATAGATGATACATTAACCTTAAACCCAGAAGCGGTTAAGGCTGCTATTACATCTAAAACAAAAGCAATCATGCCTGTACATATGTGTGGTAGTATGGCTAATTTAGATGCGCTTAAACAAATAGCGGATGATCATAACTTAAAACTGGTAGAAGATGCTTGTCAAGCTATTGGAGGAACCTATAAAGGAAAGTCTTTAGGTACCTATGGTGACTTAGGATGTTTTAGTTTTGACTTTGTTAAAACAATAACTTGTGGAGAAGGTGGAGCAGTAGTTACTAATAATCCAGAGTATGCAAAACATGCGGATTTGTTTACAGATCACGGTCATGACCATATTGGGAGTGATAGAGGGGCAGAGACACATCCTTACTTAGGTTATAATTTCCGAATATCAGAATTGAATGCTGCTGTAGGTTTAGCACAAGTTAGACGTTTAAAAGACTTTATTGCCATTCAGAAAAAAAACTATACCATTTTAAGAGAGGCGTTATCAGCTATTCCTGAGGTGACATTTAGAACTGTACCCGAAGGAGGAGAAGAGAGTTATGCTTTTTTAAGTTTCTTTTTACCAAATTTAGAAACGACAAGAAAAACATCGGCTGCATTTAAAGATAAAGGAGTAGATGTTTGTTTTCATTATTATGATAACAACTGGCATTATATTAGAAAATGGGATCATTTAAAAGATATAAAAACCTTATATCCAGTTTCTAAAGAAGTTAAAGACGGACTAGCATATCTAAAAGACAAAACATTTGAAAAATCAGACCATTTTATTGGTAGAAATATTTCTTGTTTAATCAAGTTATCTTGGACGGAAGAAGAAACAAAACAACGCGCTAAACTTATGGTAGAAGCCATAAAAGAATCACTTTAGTAAAACATAATTATAAAAAAAGCTCCAATTATTATAATTGGAGCTTTTTTTTATGTCTTATAATTAGCTTAGTAAGCGACGTACTCTACAATCTCTAAACCATATCCTATCATTCCAACACGTTTAGTTTGTTGAGAATTAGAAATTAGTTTTAATTTATGAATGTTTAAATCATGAAGTATTTGTGCTCCAATTCCAAAATCTCTACTATCCATTGCAATTGCTGGTGCTTTTACAATAGTATTTGGTTTTTGCTCACTTTTTAATAATGATAAACGTTGTAAAAGATTCATCGATTCAGCTTCCTGATTGATAAATAGGATAGCTCCTTTTCCTTCCTCGTTAATAACACGGAACATGTCATCTAATTTTTCGTCAGCATTGTTGGTTAATGTTCCTAAAATATCATTATTTACTAAAGTAGAATTAACACGTGTTAAAACGGTATCTTCTTTTTTCCAATCCCCTTTAGTTAAGGCAATATGTACTTGGTTATTTGTTGTTTGTTGGTAAGCTCTTAATCTAAAACTACCAAATCTAGTTTCAATATCAAAATCATCTTTCTTTACAATTAAAGAATCGTGATCCATTCTATAAGCAATCAAAGCTTCGATAGATACTAGTTTTAAGTCAAACTTTTTAGCAACTTCAATTAATTGAGGTAAACGTGCCATTGTTCCGTCTTCGTTCATAATTTCTACAATAACTCCCGCTGGTTGTAAACCTGCTAGTCTTGCAAAATCTATAGCTGCTTCTGTATGTCCTGTTCGTCTTAAAACACCACCTTCTTTAGCAACTAAAGGAAAAATATGACCTGGTCTTGCTAAATCAAAAGGTTTAGTCTCTCCATTAGTCAATGCTTTAACTGTTTTAGCTCTATCTCCTGCAGATATACCCGTAGTAACACCTTTACCTTTTAAATCTACAGAAACCGTAAATGCGGTCTCCATATGATCTGTATTATTGGTAACCATCATGTGTAAATCTAATTCCTCACAACGTTGCTCTGTTAAAGGTGTACAGATTAAACCACGACCGTGAGTGGCCATAAAGTTTATCATTTCTGGTGTTACTAATTCGGCAGCAGCCACAAAGTCTCCTTCGTTTTCTCTGTCTTCGTCATCAACGACTATAATAACTTTTCCTGCTTTAATGTCTTGTATAGCTTCTTCAATTGTATTTAATTGAAAAGAAGTTTTGTTTTCTTTATCTGTAGTAATCATAATAAATGTGTTGTGCTGCAAAGATATTGCATATTTATTACTTAGTGTAGCTAAGCGTTTGTTTTTTGGCGCCTTTTAAAGTGTACTAATGGGTAACCTATAAAGCCTAATAGCGTCAAAAATGGGCTTTCTTTTTTCTGTTTTAACGTCTGTATTATTGTATTGTAAGCAAAGTATGATTTTACGTAATTATAAATAAATACAATAAAACTGATAGCACTAATTTGTATGCCTGCTAATGCTAACTGTGGTTGCTTATTGTTTTTTAATATAAAATAAGAGACAAATAATATCGCTGTAATGGTAAAGAATAAAAGACTTAATCTTGAAATTATCCTATAGTCTTTAGTATCTGCATCCGTTAAAACAATAGGAGCTTTTTCTGTCACATCAATTATCGACTGTGGTTTTAAACCATTGTAATTAGTACCTATAGATAGTTTTTGCTTACGTAAAAAGTTAGTTAAAGGGTATATAATAGCCCCAATAACTTGTTGTACTATCGTTTCTTTTTTATGCTCGGTTTTAGAAATTAAACTATTAAAAGAAGTACAAGATTTTATATAGTTAAACACAAATACTATTAATGCAATCGCACTTATTTGTAATCCTGCAGTTGCAATTTGTGGTAGTTTATTGTTTTTTAGTACAAAGTACAGCAGTGCTAATACTATGGCAATAGCAAAACTTACACTGCTTATTTTTGAGAGTATTTTATTATTTTGAATGTCTTTGTCTTCAAAATATACAATAACAGCATCATTGTCTAAAGCATTAACTTGTAGTTTTCCTTTATTAAATTTTTGGTTGAACCATTGCTTAATTGGCTCAGTAATATGATCAAATTCAAAAATACCGCGATCTTGCGTTGCTCGCTTGGTTAAAAAGATACTTAAAGGTAGCATGATTAAGGTTGAGAACCATGCGGAGAGGGCGGGATGGAGGTTTCCATTTTTTGCGCTATTCTCTGCAAATAGACCAATAAAGTGATAGCTTAAAAATAATACAATAGCTATTACCATTGGTAATCCTAATCCTCCTTTTCTTATTAATGCGCCCAATGGTGCACCAACAAAAAAGAGTATAATACAAGCAACAGCCAAAGCAAACTTTTTATGTAATTGTATTCCGTGTTTATAAATCGAAGAATTTTTAACTTTGATTTGACCTTTTTTTGACTTTATAATTTGTTGTGTACTAGAGATACTATTAATAGCGTAGTCTAAAATTTGTATTTTACGCTTATCATTAAAAATATCAAGTATTACGCCATCATAAACACTGTCTTTTTTAGCATTTACGGTTAAGTTTAATGTTGCTAAATTGGTTCTGGCAAATAAAGCAGTTGAAAATTCTTCAATAACATTATTACGGTCTGTTTTTAATGAGTCAATAGCCTCATTTAACTCCGCAACATTTAGCATGGTATATTTACTATCAATATTTTTCTCGTCTAAATCAATATTATTTAATTTAGATAAGTCCATATTCATAACGTGCTTTTTAAAAGCAACTTTAGTAAAAGGCTTTTTGTTACGGTCAGCTATTTTTTTAGGAGGAGTATCATCATAATAATAGCCATCATGTAGGATTAGTTTTAAAATATTGGAATCTTCAGCACTAGCTAGTTCTCCAGTTTTAGCTATTATTGTTGTGTAGTTACCAGAAAAGCCTTTACCGCTTTTTTGATGTATTGTAATTCCTTTTAAAAACTTACCGTTTAACCCAGATTTTTCTACAACTTTTATATTGAAACTTTCATCGATATCATTAAACTGTCCTTCTGCAATAATCATTGCCGGTTTTACTTTAGCAATGTTTTTACGTAGGTTATAACTATTGTATTCCGCCCAAGGAATAACATTATTACTAAAAAAGAAGGTTAGTACGGATAAGCCAACAATAAAAATCCCTAAGCCTGACATGGCCCGTTGCAGGGATATACCTGTAGATTTCATGGCTGCAAACTCATAATTCTCGGCAAAATTACCAAAAACCATAATAGAAGCCAATAAGATTGTAAGTGGTAAAATTAAAGGAATTAGCGTAGGTGTTATGTACATCAAAAACTTTAGGACTGTTGCTAAGTCTAAGTCTTTACCTGCTAATTCTTTAATATATAACCAAATGGCTTGTAAAACAAAAATCAGCATGAGTATAACAAACACGCTGATAAAGGTTTTAAGATATGATTTTAATATGTACCTATCTAATATTTTCACTTAAGATTAATCCAGTTTATTGATGTAATAGTCCTTGTACTTTGTTTCGTCAAAGGTAAATAAGGATTTTGATAAAGGCTCATTAGTTTTAAAAGAATTTACAGTTAAAGTTGTTTTTGTACCATTTTTTCCAACTTCAATTAATCTGTAAATATGTTTTGTTTTAGTGTCAACACCTAGCAGTACATATTTGATTTCAGAATTTGAATCAATAGGAATTAACTTTACATATTGTATCTTTCTTCCACTAACATCTTGTATGATGTCCATTTTATAAGTAAACCCTTCTTTATAAAAAGACAACATTTTACTTGGTGTAATTGTACTTTCATCTTGGTCACTACCTTTAGAGACAGTCACTTCTTCATCTTCAGGACTGATACTGTAAATAGTTGTACCATCAAAAATACGTGTAATACCTAGGATGTTTAAGCGATAGTTTTCGCCTTGCATCACTACGTCACCTTTAGTTTCTTGTTTGATGTTTTCTTCGCTATTTTCTAAAACATATTTAAAATCTATAGCAATGTTATCATAACCTTTTGCTTTAGCAGACACTTCATTAAGTAACTTTTTTGCATCGTTATCTTGTGCAAAAATGGTACTGCTAGCTAATAAAAATAATACTAATAATTTTTTCATTTTAAATGTAATTTATTTCTTTTCGTTTTCTAATAGTTGATCAAGAGCTATTAAATCTGGTACTAACACTTGTCTGGCTTTACTACCTTCAAAACCTCCTACAATACCTGCAGCTTCTAATTGATCAATTAATCGACCTGCGCGGTTGTAACCTAGTTTTAATTTACGTTGTAATAAGGAAGCAGAACCTTGTTGTGCTGTAACAATAATTTGACAAGCATCTTTAAACAAAATATCTCTGTCTGATATATCTACATCAAGACTTGTGCCACTTTCTTCACCTACATATTCTGGTAACAAATACGCATCAGGATATGCTTTTTGATTCCCAATAAAATCGACAATTTTTTCTACCTCTGGCGTGTCCACAAATGCACATTGTACACGGATCATATCATTACCTTGTGTGTATAACATATCTCCACGTCCTATTAGTTGATCTGCACCACCCGCATCTAAAATAGTTCTAGAATCTATCTTACTAGATACTCTAAAGGCGATACGTGCCGGGAAATTGGCTTTTATAATACCTGTAATAACATTTACAGAAGGACGTTGTGTTGCTATAATTAAGTGGATACCAATGGCACGTGCTAATTGCGCTAAACGTGCAACAGGGGTTTCTACTTCTTTTCCTGCAGTCATAATTAAATCTGCAAACTCATCTACCACCAAAACAATGTATGGTAAATACGCATGTCCATCGTTTGGATTTAATTTACGTGCTTTAAATTTAGTATTGTATTCTACAATGTTACGACACAATGCATTTTTAAGCATTTCGTAACGGTTGTCCATTTCTATACATAACGAGTTTAATGTATGTATAACCTTGGTATTATCTGTTATAATAGCTTCTGCTTCATCAGGAAGTTTAGCTAAATAGTGTCTTTCAATTTTATTGAATAACGTCAATTCTACTTTCTTAGGATCGACTAATACAAATTTAACTTCCGCAGGATGCTTTTTGTATAGTAATGACGTTAATACGGCATTTAAACCAACAGATTTACCTTGTCCTGTAGCACCTGCCATTAATAGGTGAGGCATTTTTGCTAAGTCAATAACTAAAGTTTCATTACTAATAGTTTTACCAATTGCAATTGGTAAATGCATTTCTGTTTTTTGGAATTTTTGAGAGGCAATTACAGAACGCATCGATACTATTGTCGAATTTTTGTTTGGCACCTCAATACCAATCGTTCCTTTTCCAGGAATAGGGGCAATAATCCTAATTCCTAAAGCGGATAAGGATAGTGCAATATCGTCTTCTAAGTTTTTAATTTTTGAAATTCTAACACCAGCTTCTGGTACAATCTCGTATAACGTTACGGTAGGCCCAATGGTTGCTTTAATACTAGAAATTCCGATTTTGTAGTTATTTAATGTATCTACAATACGGTTTTTGTTTTCTTCTAATTCCTCTTGGTTAATAGTAACCCCTTCGTTATCGTACTTTTTAAGTAAATCTAAAGGCGGAAATTGATAATTACCTAACTCTAAAGTTGGATCAAACTGTCCAAAGTCTTCCACTAACTTATTCGCTAAATTATCAGTTTCAGACAGTTCTTCTTTTACTGCTTCAACTTCAATTTCCATTGGTAATTCTTCCTCTTCTTCAACTTTCGGAATTTCAATTTCAATTGGAGGCGATGTTACAGCTGCTTTGACAACAGGTTTAACAGGTTCTTGTGTTAGCTCGATAGGTTTGTTAGCTTCAATTTTTGAATGATTAGAAATTGTAGGTTCTACTTTTTTATCGACATCAAAAGCAGATTTTATGTCTTCGGCTTCATCAGAATGTGCATTATCAACAGGCACAAAGTCTTCATTAAAATCGTCTTTAATATTGTTTTTTGCTTTCTTAAATATAGCAGCAATACGTTGTGGCGTAAATTTAAATCTAATAGCTAGGTAGCTAATAAATGCGAATGCCAATAGTAGGATGGTTCCAATCTTACCAATATAATCTTGAAAAAAGCTATTAATTTCAAAACCTATTGTTCCGCTAAGGCTATCATTTTTGTAAGTAAAAAATCCAAAAAGAACAGATAACCAAATCATTACTAAAATCCCCCAAAACCAATGCTTACGTAATTTGTCTTTACTCAAGTCCGTTAGTACGTATACTCCAGATAAAAAGGTGAGTCCAGAAATAATAAAAGCAGCAATACCAAAACCACGTTGGATAAACAGATCACTGATCCAAGCACCAAGCTTACTTAGCCAGTTTTTTGTTTCAATATCTCTTGATGCAAACTCACTTAACGCGCTTTGATCAATTTTTCCGGTAAATAAATAGGATAAAAAAGCGATAAAAAACAAGACACCTAAGATAATCAAGAAGCTCCCAAGAACTAATTTTTGTTGACTACTTAGTTTAAAATCAGGGGTTTTAATGCTGATTTTCTTTTTAGGTTTAACTGTTTTTTTTGCTTTAGCCATTATTGGGTTTTAGTTTGGGTAAAAATACAAATAGTTAACGTTTATCCTAATGGATAATTGTTTAAAATACCTTTGGAATATAAATAATCAAACCAATGATGGATGCAGCTATAGACGCTATAAAAACAGCACCAGCAGCAATATCTTTAATAAAACCAATTTTTTCGTGATGTTCAGGATGGATAAAATCGGCAATAGCCTCAATAGCGGTATTAACACCTTCTATACTCATTACTAATCCTATGGCAAAGCATTGCATTATCCATTCTGTAGAAGATATGTTGTAATAAAAACCACCTATGGTCATAATAACAGCAATACAAAACTGAATTTTTATACTAGCTTCTGTCTTTAAAAGTAAGAGCATGCCTTTAAAGGCATACCCTACACTTTTTAAACGATTGATTACAAAAGGTTCTTTTTTACTCATTTAATAACGCCTCAAGTGACGCTTTGTAATTAGGTTCGTCAGCAACTTCTTGTACTTGTTCTGTATATTTTACAACGCCATTTTCATCTAAAACAACAACGCATCTAGAATCTAATCCTTCAAAAGGACCAGTAGCAAACTCTAAACCATAGTCTTTACCAAACTGTCCTGTTTTAAAATCTGATAACATCACTACATTATCAAGCCCTTCTGCACCACAAAAACGGGCTTGTGCAAATGGTAAATCTCTAGAGATACATAATACTTTAGTGTTTTTCATTTCTGCAGCTTCTTTATTAAAAGAACGTACAGAGGTTGCACAAGTACCAGTATCAACACTTGGAAAGATATTTAAAACCACTTTGTGTCCTTTAAAATCTGATAGTTTTTGAATTGATAAATCACTTGCAGTTAAAGTAAATTCTGGAGCTTGAGATCCAACTTCTGGAAGATTTCCTATTGTTTCGACAGGAGTACCGCCTAATGTTATTTTTGCCATTTTGAATTGTTTTGGTTAAAGTATAAAATTAACAATAAATAGATGTTTAAACTATTTGTTTTCTTTTTTTATTCATTTTTAAAATTGAATCTGAAAATCAATGGATTGCTACTATGGTTTAGTTAATAAAGTGTTAAACGTCTATTTTTTAAAAACCGCCTTGCTTGTGTTCTCGTTTATATGGCTGTAACAAATAAATAACCATTTTAATAAAACACTAAAATTATGAACACTACAACATTAATTAAATCAGCAGTATTTACAGTCGCATTATTTACATCAATCAGCGGTTTTTCTCAAGATAAGATGATGAAAAAAGACAAAATGAAAACCGAAAAAACAGTTATGGTTGGTGGCGCAGAGATGTATCCAAGTAAAACTATTGTTGCAAACGCGGTAAACTCTAAAGATCATACCACATTAGTAGCAGCAGTAAAAGCAGCAGGATTAGTAGACACTTTATCTAGCGAAGGACCATTTACTGTATTTGCACCAACTAACGCTGCTTTTGAAAAATTACCAGAAGGTACAGTAGAGACATTATTAAAACCTGAAAATTTAGAAACATTACAAACGGTATTAAAAAACCATGTGGTGGCAGGAAAAATAAATGCAAAAGACCTTTTAAAGTTAATTAAAAAAGGAAACGGAAAAGCGACAATCACAACAGTTAGTGGTGGGACGCTTACTGCTTGGTTAAAAGATAAGGACGTGTACATCACGGATCAAAACGGAAACTCAGCAAAAGTAACTATCGCAGATGTTAATCAATCTAACGGTGTGATTCATGTTATTGATACTGTAGTATTACCTAAGTCTTAATTTACTAGGGATTTATTAAGCTTAATTAAAGGCTACTTTGTAATAGAAGTAGCCTTTTTTTTGTTTGATTAGTTAGGTTTGGTTAACTTTAAAGACCTAATAGGTGATAAGCTGTATAAGTAAAAGTTATGCTAAAATAAATACAATCAATTTTATTTATCGATTATCGATTAAGTAATAGATTAGTTTTATCAAAAATTAAAACGTAAAAAAACATATCATATGGATCATAGTAATAGTGGAGACGCAAGCAAGTGCCCTTTTTTAAGTGGAACTGTTAAACATACTTCGGGAGGAGGAGTTGAAAATAGAGATTGGTGGCCAAACGAATTAAAATTAAACATTTTACGTCAAAATGCTTCAAAATCAAATCCAATGGGAGACGATTTTGATTATGCAGAAGCATTTGCCAGTTTAGATTTTGTGGCGCTTAAAAAGGATGTTACAGATTTAATGACAGACTCTCAAGACTGGTGGCCTGCAGATTATGGACATTACGGTGGATTAATGATACGTATGGCTTGGCATAGTGCCGGAACCTATAGAGTTGGTGATGGACGTGGTGGTGCAGGAGCAGGAAACCAACGTTTTGCACCTATTAATAGTTGGCCAGATAATGGTAACTTAGATAAGGCACGTTTATTATTATGGCCAATTAAACAAAAATATGGTAACAAAATATCTTGGGCAGATTTAATGATTCTTGCTGGTAACTGTGCGTTAGAGTCTATGGGCTTTCCAACGTTTGGTTTTGCTGCGGGACGTGAAGATGTTTGGGAACCAGAACAAGATGTATACTGGGGAAGCGAAACAGAATGGGGTGCAAATGAAGACCGTTACGAAAATGGCGATTTAGAAGATCCGTTAGCAGCAGTAATGATGGGATGGATTTATGTAAACCCAGAAGGACCAAACGGTGTTCCAGATCCATTAGGATCAGCACATGATGTTAGAGAAACTTTTGGTAGAATGGCAATGGATGATGAAGAAACCGTAGCTCTAGTTGCAGGTGGGCATACCTTTGGTAAAGCACACGGTGCAGCAGATCCAAATAAATATGTTGGCAAAGAGCCGCATGGCGCAGCAATTGAAGAAATGAGTACCGGTTGGAAAAATAGCTTTGGTACAGGTGTTTTGGATGACACTATTACTAGTGGGATTGAAGGGGCATGGACACCAAACCCAACACAATGGGATGCGGACTATTTTGACGTGTTATTAAACTATGACTGGGAGCTTACAAAAAGTCCAGCGGGTGCACACCAATGGAAGCCAACAGCAGCTTCTAATGCTAAACGTGCACCAAAAGCAGGAGATGCTAATGGTAGACAAGATTTAATGATGACTACCGCAGATATCGCTTTAAAAGTGGATCCTGCATATTTAGAGATTTCTAAACGTTTTCACGCAGACCATAAAGCCTTTGAAGATGCATTTGCACGTGCTTGGTACAAATTAACACACCGTGACTTAGGTCCTGTGTCACGTTATTTAGGACCAGAAGTCCCTAAAGAAGAATTGTTATGGCAAGATCCAGTACCAGCAGTAACTTACACATTAAGTAATGCAGATATTACAACTTTAAAAGACGCTATTTTAGACTCAGGATTAACTATTTCTCAAATGGTAACTACCGCTTGGGCATCTGCGTCAACGTTTAGAGGATCGGATAAAAGAGGTGGTGCTAATGGTTCTAGAATTAGATTAGAACCACAACGCAGTTGGGCAGTAAATAATCCAGCAGAATTGGATGCGGTTTTAATAATATTAGAAGGCATTAAAGCTGACTTTAAAGGCGAAGTCTCTTTAGCCGATTTAATTGTATTAGCCGGTAATGTTGGAGTAGAACAAGCAGTTAAAAATGCAGGGTATACGTTAACACCAGGATTTACTCAAGGTAGAGGAGATGCAACGCAAGCACAAACAGATATCGAACAGTTTGGTTATTTAGAACCTTTAGCGGATGGCTTTAGAAACTATATCAAACCAGGCATTAAGATTGCAGCAGAAGATTTATTAATAGATCGTGCTAACTTATTAACCTTATCAGTACCAGAAATGACGGTTCTTGTTGGTGGTTTACGTGTGTTAGGTGCTAATTATGATGGTTCAAATCATGGTGTTTTTACAGAAAATAGAGGACATTTAACTAACGATTTCTTTAAAAACATATTAGACTTTACTTATACTTGGAAAGCTACTGATGATGATCAAACTGTTTTTGAAGGACGTAACCGTAAAACTAACGACGTTAAATTTACTGGGACACGTGCCGATTTAATCTTTGGTTCTAACACAGAGTTAAGAGCTATTGCGGAAGTATATGGTGCTAACGATGGTCAAGAGCGTTTTGTAAAAGACTTTGTAGCAGCTTGGACTAAAGTGATGAACTTAGATCGTTTTGATTTAAAATAATAAACAATACAGTAATTATAAAAGGAATGGGTCTAACAACGCATTCCTTTTTTTTATAAAAAATATCCAAAATGGAAACTATAAAGACCCTTTTTGAAAGTATAAAAAATAACGATAATGCCACTTTAAAAGCATTGTTAAGTGCTAATCCTAAATTAGCAGACTCTAAAGATCAGCGTGGTTTTACACCCTTAATTTTAGCCACTTATTTTGATAACGAAGCTGCCACTAAAATTTTAGTAGAACATAACGCGCCTATTAACGCTAAAGATGCCTCAGGAAATACAGCTTTAATTGGTGTTAGTTTTAAAGGAAACGTCGCTTTTGCCCAGTATTTAATTGAAAATGGTGCCGATTTAAATGCAGTAAATGCCAACGGAACAACTGCTTTGACCTTTGCCACACAATACAATAAAGTAGACATAGTAAAACTACTTTTAGATCATAACGCAGATGCAACCATTAAAGATAACGATGGTAAGACAGCTTTGGAGTATGCGGTGGATAAGAAGTTTACTGAAATTGCTACGCTTTTAGGGTAGTTTTTTTGTGGTGTTTTAAAATGAAACCAAGTTTAAATTAGGTTAATTATCTGGTTTTGAACTTGGTTTTTTGACTATAAAATTATATTGTTTTTAGTAAATTTAAAATGCTTGATTTTTTTATAACCAAATCATTTAATTTGTGTTCGTATTCATATCTTTCTAACTGTAATGTATTTAAATCATGTGAATAATCGACACCTCCATACCATTTAAATTCATTGGCGTATTTGCTTCCAGTTGTTTTTCCATATAATCGGAAAGAAAATATTTTTTTTCCATCTCTTTCAAAGGGTGTGAAAATTTTAATTTCCCAACCAAGTCCTTTTTTTATTTCTATACAATGTTCTTTGCTGTTTTCATATTCAGAAAAAATTGAAGTTAATTCATTTATTGATTTCATAAATAATAATGTTTTGTTTCTGTGAGAAAATTAATTTTTTATTTTGCGGAAACTGCGGTAGTATTAGTCTAAAATTTTTTGAACTTCTCAAGTTCATTTTCTAACTAAATATCTTTATTATAATGTTTCTCATACTCTAACATAATTATCTAAATCCCTAATTTTAAATGTATCTCCAACGGATTTTCCTTTCAGAGCAACTAATAAAGCTAATAAATATCAAATAGAAAACCCACGAGTATTCTCATAAGTTTGCTAGAACTAGCTATAAATTATATATTTCGTTTGCAGTAGTTTTACCAATCATTCTCTTTATCAACTTTATCAGCAATGTTGTTTTTTAGAGTTTCTATAAAACTATTGAAATATGATTCTATTTCTAATTTAGTATTTATAGCTCTTTTAATTATTTTGCCTTTTTTATTGAATACACTCCAGCCACTAAAGTTTTTATTTACATTAAAGGTTATTTTTTTATTTTGATACATATAATACATTTCGAAGGAAACCACTTCAAATTTGACTTTTCCATCCTTAAATTCTAAGGCAATCATATAATTTGATTCAATATTATGTTTTCCATTAAGCGGAATATTATATGTTGCAATTTTGTTTGTATGCGTACTGAAACTTATAAATTTGTTTTCAATATTTCCTTTTGTAACAAATTCAGGATTTTTATAGTTTTTTTGAATAAATGCTATTGAGTTATTATATAATTCAGAAGCATTTTTTTTAGGAATTTTTATTACAACATAACTCTTATTTAAATCGTCAGAATTCATAATTCCTTTCGGCGTTAATTCGATTGTTTGACTAAAAGCAAACTGGAATGAGATAAAGTATATTAAAAATAGAAATTTTTTCATGGTGATGAATGTATTAAACTAACGTCTTTATGTATGATTAGTTACGTGTTTTAAGCACGTAATCTAGCAATAAATTATATACAGTGTTAGCTACTGGTTTTTTCTTCAAATGTATATTTCCCAAGTCTTAAGATACAGAAAAAAACTAATGTAACTGCTTGTAAATTATAGTCCGAATATTGTAAAAATGAATGAGCAATATTATTCCTTAAATTCTTTCCCTTTTGTGTGAAAGTGTATTTGAACAATTCAATGTCTTTTGCTGTAAAGTGTTTTTTGGTTGTTGGATTATCCAATAATTCTTCAAGAAGCTGTTCTTTTATTTCTCCTCTTTTTGAAGTGGACGTATTTCCACCAGATAAGCGAATAAAATCTCTCAAGGCACCTTCAAACTTTACAGTCAATGAATCCATAGCTAATATGAAATTATTTATTTTATTAGTATTCATTAAAACGGAAAGTTCAAATTGTGCAAATAAATTATGAATTCCAGGTGCAAGCATTGTCAACCAAGATGAGTTTTGGTCAATCTCATTGTCAGTCATTCCTCTTTTGAATTTCATTCCATACCACGTTTGGACTTCTAAAAACTCGAATATTTTATAATAATTTAGTTTACCTGTTATAATTCCATCAACGAATACTTTTAAGAAAAGACTAAAGCATTTAACTCCGTGAGCAATTGTGTAGCTTTGAATTATTTCTTTGTCAATTTTACCCGAATCTTCAAGATTTTTAAAATTACTGTTTATATCAAAAACGCTGGTAATGAATAGATTACTAATAGAATTTTTTATAGATTTTTTTGCATTTTCTTCATTTTCAATTGGGTCAACAAGAATATCTTCATTTATCGAAAAGAAAGCAAGAATTCCGTCTGTTGGCATATCCAAAATGATTTTTGATTTCATATTTAGATACTCATTAAACATTTCTGTTTCCTTCTCACCAAGTTCCCAATTTACTTTTCCAAGTTTTACCGTTTGCTTTAGTCTATTATATTCTTTTAGATTTTCTTCAGCTTCTTCTATTTTACCTGCAAGTCTTAAATATTTTGCTTTTGTTCCGATTGTAGTAAACTTAACAAAATCAGTGTCTTCTTGATGTTGTTCTAAAATTAGGTCTTCGTTTTTTGCTAATAATTCATACAGTTCATTTAGAGGAAGTCCAATTAAATTATAAAGTCTAATTCCAGTTTCGAGTTTGTTTTTATTAGTGAAATATGAAACTGGTTTATCATCTTCAATCCATTTTGGTAATTTAGATGCTATATCATTTAATTCTTCTTTTGAGAGCGTATTATTATCTAAAATAGAGTTTAAGATGTTTGGTTTAAACCATTTTGGTAAGTCATTAACTAATGTTATAGCTGTCTCTTTAGCTATATCTATTTTCTTCTTTGATATTTTTGAAATGTGCAATATGGCAGATAGAATTATTGGTAATTCACGAGCTTCTTCTGCCTTAATTCTATTTATCGTTTGGATATAATTGTCAATTGCAATTTCTGCATATTTGTTATGCTTTGTTCCTTGCCATAATAAATGTGAATATCTGGATTTTAACCAAGTATTTTCAGTTGTCTCTAACCTATTCTTTAAATATTCAAGGTCATCTTTGTCTAATCCAATGCTCGCTATTTGACCTTTCGTATCAGTAACTTGAACATTGGTTATTAATTCTCCTTTATTTAAATTATAGTTTAATGATTTTCTCTCAACGATTAGCTTTTTTTTCCAATCGCCTTTTATTCTTTTTGTTGGTTTAAGTTCTCTTTGAATATTCCAAATACTCAATGAATTCAGATTTTCAATTGAGTTATAGAATTCTTTTAATTCATCTGGAATTTCATTCATATGAGTTTTGTTAAACTTGTAGCTAACGGGTTTGTGTATGATTTCGTTGCGTGTTTAAGCACTAAAGTTAGCAAATAAATCACAGATAGAAAGTCCGCGAGGACTTTCGTAAGCAGGCTAGAATCTAGCAATTAATTTTATACGTTGTTGGCAATAGTTACTTTACGGTTTGTTCAAATTTAACTGACTCTTTTCCATTTGTTATAACAATGTTATAAATCCCTTTTTTTAGTCCTAGGTTGCAGTTACTTGTTTTGTTTTCAACTTCCATTATGTCAATCGGAACAGCCAAATTAATATTTTCTCCTTTTTTAAATGCCAAAACCATAATAGGAAATTCTATTTCTATATCTGTTAGTTTTATTGAGATATTTTTATTTCCATTTTCAAATAACCATTTTGGTCTGTCATTAACATACTCTGTATTTGGATGAAAAACAGCAATATCTGCGTATGATTCATCACGTTCATATTTTAATGGATTATCTTCATTGTCAATTAGAATAGAAGATTCTTCAATCTTAATGGCTTTTAAAAAAGGATGATTAAATTTTGGATTACTAACTTCACTATATTTAGTTTGATTAATCGTTAAAGGATTTATTCCTGTATATTCAAATAGTCTGCTAGCCATCGCTTTTTCAAAATAATCGTGATTACCTTCAAGTACGTGGTCATAACCACAATGAATTAGAAATTTTTCATTTGGTCTTTTTTCAATTACTTTTTGAATGTTTTTTGCTTGTTCTATTTCTCTTTCTTTTCCATTTACATTTTTCGTTTGCTCGTAAGCAAATAAGTTATATCCAATTTCTAAAGCGTCTCTAACTAAATTTCCAAATTGTGGGTCTTTTATATAATAACCTGTTTTCCAAATTGGATATTTTTGATTGTTTAAAGCAATATTTAAACTATCTGAAGTATCTAATGCCTCGAGTCCTAAATTTGTATAACCATTGTCATATAATTTTTTAAGAAGTGATTTAGTGAATACACGATGGAATGAATTATGATGAGCTTCGTTTATTATCACTATTCTATTCTCTTTGGATTTTTCAATTATATAATCGGAAGCATTTATTGTTCTGTATTTAAGGTTTATTGAATCTATTTGCGATTTAGAAAAGTTTTTTTCTTTTCCTTCAGATTCCAAATCTGATTGAATTAAAGCATTTCTATAATCTCCTTTTGCTGCATAAGCAGTAGCAGATATTTGATATTTCCAAGGAACAGTATCTTTAGCCGTTTTTTTGTCGATTTCAGATGAAAATTGATACTTCGTTTTAAAATCAATTTTTTCAATTACTCTTTTTTCTTCTTTACAAGAGATTAATAAGAGAATGATTGTTAATGTGTAAAATGTTTGTCTCATAATTATTGCCAACGTGTTTGTGTATGATTAGTGGCGTGTTTAAGCACCTAATTTAGCAAATAAAAACCGAATAGAAAATCCGCGAGGATTTTCGTAAGTAGGCGAGAACCAGCCATTAATTATACACGGTGTTGTGTGCAGTTTTTTATTCCGCTTTTATTTGTTCTGTTAAATATGAAATTTCAGGATTTTTCTTATTCACTAATATTTCAATTTGTTTTCCTTTCTTTAATTCACCAATTTTTTCAAGAATTACATCTCGTTCATAATTTTCATTCTGATAGTTATAAGAGAATGAAAGAACACTCAAACTTTCTTTTTCAAATGTTTTAGTTACTATTCCATTTGTAAAATCAAAGTCGTTTTGGTTTAATATTATTGGTTTTGTATAATCAACTTCCGAAATTTCAGGTTTTGATTTAGAGTATTTAATTCTATAAAATTCTCCAATATTAAAGATTCTTGAACTTAAAGGTCGAGTTTCGTATTTTATTCCGTCAACATTATATTCGAGAAAGTTTGTTTTTGATTTGTATGTATTATTTCCAATAATTCTGCAAAATGTAAACTCAAAATTTTCAGACAATAATTTTTCTCGATTTTCATTGTCGTAATTTTTGTAAAAGAAAAAAGCACAGATAATAATTCCGAGTAAAAGTATTTTCAGATAAACGTTTTTCTTTTGTTTCGGTGTTAAATTGTCTTTTTCTGTTTTCATTCAGTTTTTTGAGGTCTGCTGAGTAATTGCACACAACGGATTTGTGTATGGTTAGTTGCGTGGTTAAGCAACTAATTTAGCAAATAAATCACAGATAGAATATTCCGCAGGAATGTTCGTAAGTCGGTAGTGACCTAGCAATTAATTATACACGGTGTTGTGCACTGTTTTTATTTTTTCAGATACTGTTTAGCATCTCTTATATTCAATTCCGTTTCGTCAACTCCTTGTCCAGTTCGGTTTTCGTTAAAGACAGGTTCGCCAAGTCGGTCAAGTCCAATTAATATTTGAAAAACTGCAATTCCATTTTCGTTTTCCAATTCCGTTCGCAACCACTTTTTATATTCGGCTATTAAATTCCGATTTCCGATTTTTGATAAGCTCCAATATCCACTAACTCGTTCGCCCTCGTTTTTATAAATTCCAGAGTTCAGTCCGTCGACTATTATATTTTCCAATTCAGTCGGTTTATATTTGGTCAGTTTAGATTCCGCAATTATTCCTTTTTCAAATTCCGAGTGAGAATTTCCGTTTTCCTTTTCGAAAATAAAAGCAACTTCTGTAAACTGTTCATTTGTTAATTTCATCACTGTTTTCAATTCGGCGTAACGGTTTTCTCAAATAGTACACAACTAGTTATATGATTACTTTTGTTCCTCATATCCCGTAAATATACCGGATATGGTTAGTTTAGTTTTGCTTATATCTATTAAGACATAAAAAACGAAGTTACTTTTTATTCATTTAAAAAACTATAAGTAGAACTACGTATTTTTCTAAACTACAGCCAAGTTACAAAAGTCTGATTACTATACTTTACGGGAAACCGTAACCACCATTTATTTTAAATAAAATAGTCTCTATTAATTATATAAACGGTCTGTTTACATAGCTATTAGAGACTAAAAAAGGGTAAAGCCTGAAAACGAAAAGCAGTTATAATAAGGGGTGTTTATATCTGGTTAACTTTTTTGTTGACATCGGGATCTGCTTTTGTTTTGCAAAGTCTTTGTTGTTTTAAAGCGTTTATGATTTGTTGTGTTTATTATCAGTTTTTTTGAATTAGATTGGTGTTTGGTGTTAATTAGTTAGCGTTAATTGCATTGCTAACAGGTTGTATTTGTTTTTTTTCTTTTTTGTTGTAACAATATTTTCCCAAATTCGATTCCATTTACCGCCAATAAAATACCAACTATTTTGGTCTGTTTCTGAAAAAATTGTTCCAAGAGCAGGTTCGTAAGAAATTCCATTTTCTTTGGTCTTTGTTTCGGTATTGGTGTATCTGTATTCGTGTTTGTTGGTTTCAATTATTAACCATTCTATTGCAATAAAAAAACCATCTTTTGGGAATTCGATATTTAAATTTGAGAGGTCAATTTCAGTAAATTTTTTGCCTTTTTTTGCGATTCCAATAATATTTTTGTCATAGATGTAATTTTCTGGAGCTCCATTTTTTGCTACACTGTATAATCTAATATTAAATTTAGAATCGGATACATCGCTATTAGTTAGAAGTTTAAGTTTGCTTAAAAACGGTGTTTTGTTGTAAGTTGAATCAAATTTAAAATAACGCGCTGTTATCCATGGTTTTGTTGAACAAGAAAAATAGCTACTAATATTAGCTTTTTTAAACTGTCCTATGGTTAAATTTTTAGTTTCCTTTTTTGAAGTTAAGACAACTTCGCTGAGCTGTGTTATTATTGGTTTTAATTTAAGTTTGCTTTTTATGGCATCTGATGCTATTTTTTTTGTTTCAAATCCAATAGCCGAAAAATGAATAACTTTAGGTGTATCTATATCTAATGTAAATGCTCCGTTAATATTGGAAGTGGTTCCAATATTTTCATTTTCAACCCAAATATTAACATAAGCTATAGCTTTGTTGGTAGTGCTGTCAATTATTACTGATTTTAATTGACTATAACAATGGTTTGAAAGTAGTAAGACTGCTATCGCTACTAGTTTTTTCATATACTAAGAATCTCTTTTTATTTTGGTTAAACTACTAATTAATAAAAGTATAAAGTATTAGTACACTTGTAATGGACTTCTTTTAAAAGTATTGTTGTCTAGTTATTTAACTCTAATTTGATTAAACAATTAGTCTGTTAATTATCACTAGGTTTTAAAAAAAGCTTGTAAAACGTTATAAATTTATTGCGTTTTAATGCACATCAATACCGTCAAAAAATATTTGAGATAGTGCAGTATCCTCATATTTATCGCCTTTATAGACTTCTAAGATTTCAAATTTAATCTTCCAATTAGGTAATGTTTTTAGTTTTTCTTGATATTTTCTTTGAGAATACCCAATAGGTTTATCTAATCTAATGGATTGCAATGCATAACAATCTTTAAGATTAATGACCCCATAAACGGTATCGTTTATATATAGTTTAAGCTTTTTTACACGGGAGTTATTCTTCCAAGTGGTTTTGCTTTTTATATAACCATTTGCAATTTTAATAGTGGTTAAGCGCGGGTGGTTTGGAACAAATGAAAACGTAACAGATTCTCCAATACCATAGCCTTTTACACCTTCTACCCAAGCTGTTTGATAACTAAAGTCAGAAATGTTATTGACGCTATACGTATTTGCGTTTTCCGATTTTAAAAAGGAGGAAGCGCTAACGGTGTAGTCTCCCGCGCCACAATACCAGGAGCAACCTGCACCTTCTACATCCCACATTGTGCTGTAGGTTTCGTCATATTTTTCTAAAAGCGCTGCTTCTTGGTCTGTTAGGTTGTTCCAACTTTTTTTATTGGAAGCAATAGCTTCAAGTAATTGGTCTCTTTGTTGCCAGTCCTTTTGCACCTGAATCCCAAAATCGAAATCCATTCCAATTATTGTTTCCAGTTGTTTTAGATCCTGAATAAAAACGTGACACGTTATAAATAAAATGATGATGATTAGATGTTTCAATTTGAGTTGTGTGTGTGTTTATGGTGTTTTATTATTCTGATCCTTCTAACGTTTTCTGTAACTCAGAATGTGTTTGATTGTCTATAATATCGCTTAGTGTTCCGCTTTTAAAATCATATCTCTTGATTAAAATAGGTTCGTTATAAGACTCGTATTGTCCGTCATTATTTTTGTCTATTCCAAATTCAATAATTAAATCAGTACTGTTATTTAAAAACTTATAATTGAAAACATCCATGCCTTCAATACTTACTTTTTTCATTTCTTTTTGCTTAAACGAATAGATATAAAGTGATTTAAAATCTTCTAAATTTAAAACGCCATCTTTATAGGTGTCCTTTTCTGACGCTTGCATTAATAACAGTATATCATTATCAAAATACGCTGTATGTATGGTATTAAAATTGACACGCTTGTCAAATAGTTTTTTGTTGATCTGATTGTTTTGATCATAAATAATAACATTGTTGTAAGCACCATAAAAGCCACTAGAGTATCTGTTGTTAGAGCTTGCATATTGTTCTCCTGAAGCACTTACAAATCCATTTAAGATGCCATTAATATCTTCTTTTTGATTCAGCATTTTATGAGACACCGGGATTATGTAAACAGATTTTAAGGTGTCAATTAATTTTGGTGTTTCGTAGGATATGACTTGTAGACGTTTATTTTCTTTTTGTAGTTTTTCAATTTTTTCGTCAGATAATATTCCTGTTTCAACATCGTCATAAGAAGAGTAGTCACGATTTTCTTTAATTATAATTGAAATAAAAGCTATTAAAGCTATTACTAAAAAAAGGGCTGCTAGTGTTCCTAGAATTGCCAGTAGTTTTTGATTGTAATTTTTTACTTTTTCAATTTTCATTGTGTAATAGCGTTAGTTGTAATGGTGTTATTTGTGATTAGTTTAGGTAAACTGTCTTTGTTGGATGTCTAATTTAGTGAATAAAAGCGGAAGAGTAGGGCTTTGTTTATAATATTGGTTGTGCCTTTTGTTATTTACTTCTAACTGTATTAGTCCGATGCTGGTGGCGGTGGTGTAATCCTTTTAGCTTCTAAGTCCGTGAAATCAAAAAAGACCAACTTTTGATCGTTTAATGCGTCAATTGCTATTTTTTTGTCCTTTTCTAACTTAGCGTATTCCGTTTGATACCATTTTTTTGACAAATAGTTTTTGTAATCAGTAATGCCTTTACTTATTTCAGTTATTACTGGTTGTAAATAAGTAACAGGAATGTGTTTTTTGTAGAAATGAAATTCAAATTGACCTTTAGAAATGGAATCGAATACATCTGTATTTGGAACTCTGATTTTATATTTTAATTTTGATGAAACTTCCATTGTTCCGTTTGCATTTTTAAGATAGTTGAAGGCTAAATACCTTAACGAATCAATAGTTGTTAATGACTGATTAAACAGTAGTTTAGTATTGTTAACTGAATCAATTGTGGCATTGTATCTATTGCAAACAATAAAATCCGAAAGGCTATCTTTTAAAAATAAATACTCTGAAATAGCATTTTCTAAATTGTTAGAATTAGGATGGTTCTGAATGAATGTAGCGTAGTCTCTATAATGCCTTGATGTTTTTACCACATCCCAATCACGCTCTTGCACGTCTTTTTTCTCAATGTTTTTGCATTGAGTGGCAAATATTAAAATAAATAAAACGTTTACTTTTATTCTCATTTTTCTAATTAAGCAAGTAATTTACAACAGTTTATTTTATAAATAAAGTAAGCGATTAATTATAACTAACCCGTCAGAATGTAAGCTACTAATTGGAAATTATTTAAACAGTCATAAGATCTTAGAATAGATAATATTAAAAATTGATGTGAAACTAGACGTTATGCGACATAAAAAAAGCCACTTTACAACTGTAAAGTGGCTTTTAAAATAGTATAAATTAGTAGCGTGGTTTAATCGTTTTTAGCAAAATACCCATCATTTGATACAGCTTTATCACTTACAGATATGCTTCCTGTTTTAAACCATACTTCTGCATAGTTACCATCTGCATATTGCTTTTGGATATCGCCACCATGTGTTTCTGCTCCAGAGCACCAGTTTTTATTTACGTCAGGAGATTTTCCGTTAGTCTGATTGTAACATCCAAGTTTAAAGAAACAACCTTCTCCTGTGTATGCTTCTTTACGCTCCACACCATCTTGACCAATTGGAAAAAATAGTTTTTGAGTTTGTACAGGGATATCTGCTTTAGTAGCGTATTCTGATTGTAATAAGTTTTTAGTAAACGTTTTAGTTTCGTGTCCTGGACTTGTAAATGTAAGATGCATAATACCTTGCTTTACAACTACATTATAACTAAATTCTTCGCCTAAGGCTATACCATCTTCAGGTTCTGCCGGAAATGTATTAGCATCGCTACCCACTACAGAAAAATCGTTACCCCAAACAGCAGAAGAATAATCCCATCGCTTAGCATTATCGTCTCCTGCAGTATTAATTTCGTAATGCCAAAAGACAGAACCTTTAGTTTGACCAGGGTATTTTTTGTAAAATATTTTTAATGGCTCGTTTTCAAAAGCATCAGCACTATGTATTTGACCAACTACCACAGCGTGCGATGCAGCAACACGTGCATCTCCTGTTGCAGACACATTCATTACTTTTAATGTCGCAGATAGTTTGTCATCAGCAGTTTCTGGATACCATTTTTTTGTTTGTGCTAGTTCGGTTCTGGTGTTATTTGATGTTCCGTGAGTATCACCACCATTTGGCGATTTAAACACAACCCAGTTGTCTTTTCCATCGTTTTGTGTGTAGAAAAAATCTTTGTTTTCAAAATTTGTTGCAATTCCTGCATTTGAACCATCACCTAAAATAAGTTTCCATTGATCAAAAAACGGAATAACACTACTAGCGTATACTGTTTTTGGAGCGACTTCCGTTTTAGGCATTTCCGCTTGTTTTGTTTCTTTTTTACAGCTACTAAGTGTTGTTAAAGCACATAGAAGTAAAGTAGCTGAAATTGTTGAGATACTTTGTTTTGTCATTGTAGTTTAGTTTTTTTTGGTGGTATAGCGTAACAATACATTTATATTGCCTTGCATTAATAACAAAACCAAGGTATGCAAAATTTGGTTAACCAATTATTTATTTAACAAAAAAAACCACTTTGCTAGCACAAAGTGGTTTTAATAATTACTAATTTTTCTTTTTCAATTACTTATCAATAGACCCTAAAACACGTTTCATAAATCCGTTTACTGCATCTTTTTTAGTTGCACCGTCTTTAATCATTTTATTAACTTCAATTGCACCGTACATATTAGAGATTAACTCTCCAATAACGTCTAATTCTTCATCTTTAAGAGATGGTACTTCAGTTAAGGCTTCTAGAGTTTCAATAGTTTCAACGATGTAATCTTCGTCATTGTCCTCTATAAATTGTGTTAAGTGTTTTATTACTGGTAATTTCATTGATAATTGTTTTTTGTTGTCTGTTTAAACGCAGTTAAGCTTTTGGCTGTAACTGCGGGCAACCTGACATTTATGTGTTATGCTACTTCGTCAACTAACTCTTTTAAAACGTCAAATTTGTTAGTCTGTGTTTGATTTACAAATTGTCCACCTTTAAATGTTGCAAACGTTGGTAAATTATCTACAGTAGCTAATTTTCTTGATTCCGGAAATTTTTCCGCGTCAGCGATAACAAATGTTATATTTTCTAACTCGCTAGCTAATTTCTTAACCTTTGGTTTCATGATACGACAGTTACCACACCATGTAGCCGAATATTGTACTACTACAGTGTCGTTATTTGCTATAATTTCGCTTAAGTTATCTTGACTTAGTTCTTGTAACATAATAATTTAGTTTACGTGATTTGCTAAATAAGCTGCAGTACCTTTAGCGTTAGCTTGCATTGCATCTTTACCTTCTTCCCAGTTTGCAGGACAAACTTCACCTTTTTCTTGTACATGCGTTAATGCATCTACTAAACGTAAGTATTC
Organism: Olleya sp. KKT75; assembly: GCF_055635485.1. NCBI lineage: Bacteria > Pseudomonadati > Bacteroidota > Flavobacteriia > Flavobacteriales > Flavobacteriaceae > Olleya > Olleya sp. KKT75. Next base: position 3,379,376 of record NZ_CM145759.1, on the reverse strand, counting down.
TCCAACGTTTCTACCTAATGGCATGTTGTTGATACTTTCGTGTTGTACGATACCATCTTCGTCAATAATATAAGTTGCTCTGTAAGTTACGTTGTCACCTTCTACTTGTACAGTTCCAGTTTCTTCATCGTAAGTTTCGTTTTTGATATCTAAAATACCTAAGATGCTAGATAAGTTACGGTTACTATCTGCAAGGATTGGGTAAGTAACACCTTCAATACCACCATTATCTTTTGCTTGACTTAACCATGCAAAGTGTACTTCTGGAGTATCACAAGACGCACCAATAACGATTGTGTTTCTTTTTGCGAATTCTGCCTTAGCAGCTTCAAAAGCATGTAATTCTGTTGGGCAAACAAAAGTAAAATCTTTAGGATACCAGAATAATACTACTTTTTTGTTGTTGTTTTTTGCTTCTTCAAGAACGTTGATTTTAAAAGTATCACCCATTTCGTTCATTGCATCCACATGTAAATCTGGGAATTGTTTTCCTACTATTGCCATTTGTTTAAAATTTTATAATTAATACATTGTTTTTTCAGTGTGCAAAGATACATTAGAAGGTAAAAAAAAATAGCCTAATAAAATTTTTAAATCTTATTAGGCTATAAATTTTAATTATAGTAAACTCTAAACTGTATAATTTACAGTTATTTATCTTTTAGTTGTCTGATTTTAATATTAAGTGCAGCAAAAAATAAGGTTGTAAATGGACTTAGCCAGTTAAAAATGGCATAAACAAAATACTCTCCAACACCTACGCCTAAAACACCAGATTGGTATGCACCACAGGTATTCCATGGTATAAGTACAGAGGTTACAGTACCAGAATCCTCTAGTGTACGACTTAAGTTTTCTGGCGCTAGTCCTTTATCTTGATATGCTTTTTTAAACATTTTACCAGGTATAACCAGCGCTAGGTATTGATCTGATGCAATTGCATTTAACCCTAAACAGCTTATTACCGTACTAGCAAACAATCCAAAGACTGTAGTGGCTAGTTTTAATAGTTCTCTTGTAATACGTGATAAGGCACCAATTGCGTCCATTGTACCACCAAATACCATTGCACAACATATTAGTAGGATGGTCCAAAGCATCCCGTTCATCCCACCTGCACTAAATAATTTTTTTAATCTTTTTATGGTGATTAGTTTTTCTAAGTTTTCGGCTTTAGCCTTAACAACAGCAGCGTCTGCATAATCTGGAGCTAAAAAGCTTTGTAAACTTTGTAGTGTATGCACACCTTTTAAATCGTCATCTGAAAATAGATTTTTAAGTTGTGGGTCGTTATTAACTTTCTCTATATCTGCAGGAGATAAGTTAGCTAGATATTCTGCGTTATCAATTTCTACACTAGTATCTGTTAATATAGAGGTTACAACTGTTTTGGTAGAAGAGTTTGTTATGTTTTCAATTAATTTAGATTGAAATATAAAGGCGAATACTGCTGCTAAAAGTACACCAGAAATTAAGGCTGCTACAGGTTTAACTTTAAAAAGAATTAATACAACTACAGCTACTGGTACTAAAAAAAGAAGCGGTGTAATATTAAAGTATTTGTCTATTGTTCCTAAAATGAAAGAGGTATCAGAGCTACCTGTAGATTCTATGCTTACACTCATGATAGAAAACGCTATAAGTGTAATAATTACTGTTGGTACAGTAGTAATACTCATGTATTTTATATGTGTAAATAAATCTGTTCCCGCCATTGCAGGCGCCAAGTTTGTTGTATCACTTAAAGGTGACATTTTATCTCCAAAATAAGCTCCAGAAATTACGGCTCCAGCAATCATACCTGGGCTAATCCCTAAAGCTGTACCAATACCAATAAGCGCAATACCAACAGTTGCAGAGGTGGTCCAAGAACTACCTGTAGCAATAGATATTACTGCACAAATAATAACAGAAGCCGGTAAAAATATGGATGGATTTAAAACTTGTAATCCATAATATACCATAGCAGGTATTACACCACTAATTAACCAAGTTCCGGCTAAAGCACCAACTAAAAATAAAATCATGATCGGGACAAATACACTTTGTAAGTTTTCCCATATTTCCTTTAGCATTAGTTTATAGTTTACTTTATTAAAGAAACCGACAACTGCTGCAATAGCACCTGCGATTAATAAAATAAACTGATTAGAATATGCACCTAAAGCTTCGCCATCTGCCACAAATATGTTGTAAGCTAGCATACACATTAGCAATACAACAGGTATTAATGCTTCCCAAATGTTTAGTTCTTTATTCTCTATAATGGTTTGATCTTGGATTTCTATTTCCGAAAGATTGTCGTCTTGCATTTAGTTAGTTTTTTGGATATGTAATGTTACGATTTTACAAGAAGCTATGCAAATGGATTTGAGTGCTGACAATTAGGCAGTTATCTGTAATTGTTAAGTTGAGTCTTTAAAGGAGTAACTTTTTGCTAACAATCTCAAAAAAAAGGGATAGATAATATACCATTGCTTTTGGGGTAATTTTGTGAATGATTTTAACTTTTGTTACAAGCGTGTTGCTTTTTGTTTTAACCAAATTAAAAAAGGTAAGCTGTTTTGTGTTTTTATAATCGTTTAAAGTGTTGATATTAATAGCCATAAAAGGTTCATATAAGCCTATTTTAACTGACTTTATACACACTTAATCTAAAATTAGCAACTTTAAGTATACTATAACATTATTTTACGACTAACGCTCCTACATTAGCAATGTAAATTAAGATTCTAGCTATGAAAAAAATATTATTTTTTGTTTTATTACTTTCTTTTATTGATAGTAATGCCCAAGTTGGTATTAATAACGTAGATCCTAAATCTCTTTTAGATGTTTCTGTAACTACACCTGCAGCTCCTAATTTTAACGATGGGTTGCTGTTACCTCGTTTGGATGTATTTCCAGCAATTAATCCAAATGTGGATCAAAATGCTATGGTAATTTACTTAAACAATAATTTAACAGGCGTAAATATAAGTGGAACAACTAAGGATTATAGTTCTGGGTTTTATTATTGGGATAATGCTGTGACAGATTGGAAGCCTTTTGATACGGTTGATTTAGATGACGATTGGTATAAGGCGGAAACTACTATTCAATCAACAAATATAGCAGATGATATTTTTACTGAAGGTAAGGTTGGAATAGGACATGATAAACCATTGTACGGATTAGATTTATTATCTAATGACGAAGAACGAGCTTTAAATATTAAAGTTCAAGGACTTAATAATAATAGTGTTTTTGCGATGTACAATGAAATGAGTATTGAAGGAAGCGGTATACACCATGGTCTTTATAATAGATTTAGCCAACCCATTACAGCATCAGGTGAACATAGAGGTGTTGGTACATTTTTTATAAGTGATAATAACAATACGCACACAGGCATTTATAATGAAGATAATACTGATGGTACGGGTAACCATCGTGGTGTTTACTCTCAATTAGGAGGTGATGCTAGTGGTATTATTGAAGGGGTAAGAAGTAGAGTAACCGCTTCGGGAAATGGCTCTCATTATGGAACTAGAAGTGAATTATCTGGTACTGGAACAGGTACCCATATTGGTAGTTTTAATTTACTCTCAGGAGTTGGAACTGGTGTTCAGTTTGCCATGAGAAATACAATTACCAACTCAAATAATAATACACATTACGGTATTAGTAACACAATCTCTGGAGTAGGAAACGGAAGTCATTTTGGGGTTAATAATGTTTTAAATGATGGAAATGGGACTAATATTGGAGTCAATAATCAAATAAGTGGTACTGGAAATGGAACTAAGATAGGAACTAGTAATAATATAAATAACGAAGGATCAGGAAATCATTTTGGAACAAAAAATGAGTTAAGTGGAATAGGGAGTGGTGTTAAATACGGAACACAAAATATAATTGATACTGATGCAGGAGGTATTCATTATGGTGTATATTCAAAAGTAGAAAAAGTAGGTTCTTGGGCTGGTTACTTTTTAGGAGATGTTAGTGTGTCACAAGATGTAACTGTATTAGGAAGAGTAACTGCTAATAATTTTGTAGCCACTAACGGTGGTTTCGCTACAGGTTATGCGGATTATGTTTTTGAAAAGTTTTTTACGGGAGAATCAGGAATTAATTCAGAGTATAAATTTAAGTCTATTGAAGAAACAGAAGCTTTTGCAAAAAAATACAATCATCTTCCAGGAGTTAAATCTTATGAAGAAATTAAAAATAATGGATTCAGAATTGATTTAAGTGAATTGACTTTATCTTCATTAGAAAAATTAGAAGAACAATTTTTATACATCACACAATTAAACAAAAAAATAAAGATTCAGGATGCTGTTATTGAATCTCAAGACAAAAAAATAAAGAATTTAGAAGATAGACTTCTTAAAATAGAAGCCCTTTTGAATCAATAATCTAATTTTTAAATAGAATCAAAAAAGCCTGAACATTAAACATGTTCAGGCTTTTTTATTGTGTGAATTATTTTGGTTATGCCATTGCTGTTTGTAAAACACCAACTTCAATCATGCATGCTTTTATCATGTTAAAGGTGCGTTGGATATCATCATCTAAACCAATAGAAAATCTAATTAGACCTTCGCTTAATCCCATTTCAGCTTGTTCCTCTTGTGGTATTTCAGAAGATGTAGAGGTTCCGGGAGCACTAAATAATGTTTTGTAAAACCCTAAACTTACAGCTAAGTAACCCACATTTTTTTCTTGCATTAATTCCATTAAGGCGTTTGCCTTGTCTAGTGATCCTGCATCAATAGTTAGCATACCTCCAAAACCATAGGCTTCATTCATCATAGACTTAAACACATCATGAGAAGGGTGAGAAGTTAATCCTGGATATACGGTCTTTATGCCTAAGTCTTCAAATTTCTCAGCTAAATAAGCTGCGTTTTTACTGTGTTGCTTCATTCTAATATGTAACGTTCTCATATTTTTCAATATTGAAGATGAGCGCAAACTATCCATAGAAGCACCAAGTAACATGCTAGCGCCATCAATGACACTTTTAAGTGAATTAACAAAGTCTGCACTACCACAAACAACACCTCCCATAGTGTCCGAAGAGCCATTAATAAATTTAGTTAAACTATGTATTACAATATCTGCTCCTAATTGCGCAGGCGAAATTGATAAAGGAGAAAACGTATTATCTACAACTAATGTTAGATTATGTTTTTTTGCTAAAGCGGCTAAGCCTTTAATGTCTGCAACTTCTAATAAAGGATTACTAACAGACTCGCAATACAATACCTTTGTGTTTTTAGTAATTGCAGCTTCTACAACGTCTAGTTTAGTAATATCCACAAAAGACGTTTCAATGTTCATTCTAGGTGTAAAGTTCTTTAAAAAAGCATAAGTACCACCGTAAATCGTTCGGCTAGATACTATATGATCACCAGCACCACAAAGTTGTAAAAGAGTAGGTGTGATAGCGCCCATTCCTGATCCTGCAACATTTGCGCTTTCTGTTCCTTCCATAGCAGCTAATGCTTCGCCTAAATAAAGGTTAGAAGGTGTAGAGTGTCTAGAGTATAAATAGCAACCATCTGTATTACCTTCAAAAGTATCAAACATGGTTTTTGCTTTCAAAAAAGTATAAGTAGATGAGTCTGAAATAGAGGGATTTACACCTCCAAATTCTCCAAAATATTGTAAGTCCTGAATGTTGTCTGCTGGTTTAAATGACATAAGTATGATTTTAGTATTTATTATATCAAATATGCATATTATTAGAATAATAATCAATGCTTGGTTAAGTATTAGGAATATAAAACTATATAATTGTGTTTTCTCGGAAAATAAAGTATGTATATTTGAATTTAATCTAATTAGACTGAAAATTTTTCGATTATGACCTTTGATGCAATAGACAGAAAACTCCTTCAATTACTACAAAATGATAGTAAACAGACTAATAAAGAGTTATCTAACAAACTAAATTTATCCGTAACCGCTGTTTTTGAGCGTATTAAAAAGCTCGAAAATAATGGCGTAATAAATAAATATGTAGCGTTAGTTAAAAAGGAGAAGGTCGAAAAAAGCTTTGTTGCGTATTGCCATATTAAACTGTCACAACATATCCAAGAGTATGTGGTACAATTTGAAAAGGAAGTAACAAACTTAACAGAGGTTTTAGAGTGTCACCATATTAGTGGTGATTACGACTACATTTTAAAGGTTATGGTTAAAGATATGGAAGCCTTTAGAGAGTTTATGGTAGAAAAACTAACCAACATTAATCATATTGGTAGCACGCATAGTATGTTTGTTATTAGCGAAGTAAAGAGTACAACTGCAATCCCAATTTAATAAATGGCACATGTTTTGTATTTAGATAAAAATCTTAAAAAGAAGATTAGTTTGATGTTATTTAGCATTGTAGTTTATTTTTTAGTTAAAAAAAACACATACCAAAGCAACCCTTTCTTCTTTTTTTGCGTCTTTATAAATAAATACAATCATTTAAAATCGCTATAATTATGAGAAAGTTGTTTACTTATCTGAGTGTTATATTATTGTTAGTGTCATGTAACAGTATCGAGACCTATAATTTACAAGTCACCAAACAACATCCGGTACAGGATTTACAAGATGATGTTGATGCTATTTATAAGCAGTTAAAACGCAACCATCCACATTTATACCAATTTACTCCAAAAGAAACTTTAGATTTTAAGTTTGATAGTTTAAAAACCGCCATTACTAAACCAATGGACAGTCGCACGTTTTATAAGCAATTAGCAGAGGTTACAAAATATGTAGGTCAAGGACATTTTTCTGTTGCACCACCTTCAAAAAGATTTGATAAAAAAGAGCGAGAAAAACAAAGTAAATTAAAATTTGGAATCAATTTTTTAGAGTTTGAATATTTGGATGATCAACTTTTTGTTGTTGATGCATTAGGACAGGATTCGGTTTTAATTAATGCTCAAGTTTTAAAAATAGGAAATGAAGCACCTCAAAAATTAATAAAAAAATACAAACGTATTATTGCTTCAGATGGTTACAATACAACATTTCATGATAGGGTAGCGGGTAGACGTTTTCTTAATTATTACATTAAAGATAAAGGTCATTTTGATAGTATTTCTTTGACTTTAAAAACACCAGATTCTACTTTTATAAAAAAATATAAAAGAGTTAGTAATAAAGATAGCACAGCGTTAAGCTTAGAAATCGACAAAAAAGAGGTTAAAAAAGATACAATCAGACTAACAAAAGCAGCGCGTAAAGCTAAAAAAAGAGAAGCAAAAGCGTTAAGGGATTTTAATAGTAAACATGGCTATACGTCAATAAAATTTTTCCCGGAAGTAAAAACATATAACCGGAACTTAAATTTTGTTGGTAAGGATAGTACTGTAGCTTTATTAAAGATAAAATCGTTTACTAAAGGTAATTTTAAAGGCTTTTATGACGATACTTTTACATCTTTAGATTCTTTAAAAACAAAAACATTAATTATTGATTTAAGAAATAACTTTGGCGGACGCTTGTCTGAAATTGCTTATTTATACTCCTATCTTTCAGATAAAAATGTGACGTTTATTAATAAAAGTGAAACCAAAACCAGATTGCCATTTCTAAAAAGTATTATGAGTAATGCTAACCCTTTTGGAATTAAAGTTTTAGCGGGTGTTTTATCTCCGGTTATAGCTCCGATTGAGTATTTTAAAAGCAGCAAAAAAGATGGTAAACTGTATTACACATTAAAACAAGCAAAACTTAGCGAGGCGAACCCATTAAATTTTAAAGGTAAAATTTATGTGCTAATTAATGGTAATTCCTTTTCGGCATCATCTGTATTATCTTCTCAGCTTCAAGGTACAAAACGTGCTACTTTTGTTGGAGAAGAGACCGGTGGCGCTTATAACGGGACAGTAGCAGGATTAATGAAAATGTATATATTGCCTAATACAAAGGTAGAAGCTAGGATAGGGTTATTGCATATAGATACTAAACAGAAAACTGGTACCGATGGTTATGGCGTTAAACCTGATGTAGAAATAATTCCGACTTATCAAGATCGTTTAAATAACATTGATCCAGAATTACATTGGGTTTTAGAAGATATAGAAGCGCAAAAGTAAACTTGGATATTGAATTAGAACTTATCTCTGATTTAAAAGTGAATACCACATATGGTTTTCATTTGTCTATATTATTATAAAATTAGCTTTAAGTCGTTAGTAAATAATCACACAAAATTGTACTTTTGTTATAGAAAGTAACAATTAATAATTTCCGCGAAAGCGAAAAAATAAAATATATGAGTCAATACGACGTAGCAATTATCGGTTCAGGACCTGGTGGATATGTAGCAGCAATACGTTGCGCACAATTAGGAATGAAAACTGCAATTATTGAAAAATATTCTACTTTAGGTGGTACATGTTTAAATGTTGGATGTATACCAAGTAAAGCATTATTAGCCTCTTCACATCACTATGAAGAAGCAACTAAACACTTTGAAGATCACGGAATTGAAATTCCGGGTGAAATCAAAGTAAATTTAGAAAAAATGATTGGTCGTAAGCAAGCAGTTGTGGATCAAACAACTGGTGGTGTTGACTTTTTAATGAAGAAAAACAACATTGATGTTTTTACTGGAGTTGGAAGTTTTAAAGATGCTACTCACATTACTATTGAAGGTGAAGAAACAACTGTAATTGAAGCAAAAAACACCATTATTGCTACAGGAAGTAAGCCGTCAAGTTTACCATTTATTACTTTAGATAAAGAACGTATAATTACATCTACTGAAGCTTTAAAACTAAAAGAAATCCCTAAACACATGATTGTGATTGGTGGTGGTGTTATTGGTTTAGAATTAGGTCAAGTTTACAGACGTTTAGGTGCTGAGGTTACTGTTATTGAGTATCAAGACAGAATCTTACCAACAATGGATGGTGCATTGTCTAAAGAGTTAAATAAAGTCTTTAAAAAGGCTAAATTTAAAATGATGTTATCTCATAAAGTGCAATCTGTAGAGCGTGCTGGAGATGAGGTTATTGTTAAAGCTGAAAACAAAAAAGGAGAGGTTGTGGAGTTTAAAGGAGACTATTGTTTAGTATCTGTTGGACGTAAGCCTTTTACTGGTGGTTTAAATGCTGAAGCTGCAGGTGTAAAATTAACAGACAGAGGTCAAGTGGAAGTTAATGAGCACTTACAAACTAATGTATCTAATATCTACGCTATTGGAGATGTTGTAAAAGGTGCAATGTTAGCGCATAAAGCGGAAGAAGAAGGTGTTTTTGTTGCTGAAACTTTAGCAGGTCAAAAACCACATATTGATTATAACTTAATTCCTGGTGTTGTTTACACATGGCCAGAAGTTGCTGCTGTTGGAAAAACAGAAGAGGAGTTAAAAGAATCTGGAGTAGATTATAAAGTTGGTCAATTTCCTTTTAGAGCGTTAGGTCGTGCTAGAGCAGGAGGTGACTTGGATGGATTTGTAAAAATCCTTGCAGATAAAAAGACGGACGAAGTATTAGGAGTACACATGATTGGAGCACGTTGTGCAGATTTAATTGCAGAAGCGGTTACAGCTATGGAATTTAGAGCATCTGCCGAAGATATTTCGCGTATGTCACATGCACATCCAACATTTGCAGAAGCGGTAAAAGAAGCTGCTTTAGCTGCAACTGATGATAGGGCATTACATGTTTAAAAGTTAAGTTGAGAATCCGCTTTCGCGGAAATAAAATTTAAAAAAAAAGCGAACCAATTTGGTTCGCTTTTTTTATGTAAATAATTTTTAAGGGTAGAGTTGATTTATTATAATTATTTATTATTGAATTGTTTTTGGTTTTAGATGTAACTATGCGTAAAGTTAACTAATTGACTACGGGAACGCTAATACGCTTTTATAATTGACTGTTTGTGTAGTACTTTGGTTGTTAGATAAAAGTATGTTTAAAGCACAAAAAAAAAAGCGAGCTAAATAGCTCGCTTTTTTTTTATTTATTATTACGTTTATTGTAATTTTTATCTCCTCTAGTTTTAGGTTTCTTGTATTTGGCAGCAATCTTAAACTTATAACTCCCCCCTAAGTTTTCCTTACTGTTTTTTTCTGATTTTTCATGAAAAGCAGGTCCAGGTGCGTCTATATCCTTTCGTTTGGTTGGATTGTTACGTTCCTTAATTACAGTACGTTCTTCTTCAATCAACTCCGTAGAGATCACAACTTCCTTAGGAATTTGTAATTCAGGAATTTCCATTTGCATTAATGTCTCAATCTTTTCAAGGCCTTCTTGTTCTTTTATTGTAGAAAAGATAATGGCTTGCCCTTCGCGCTCTGCACGACCAGTTCTACCAATTCTGTGCATGTAGTTTTCTGGATAATCTGGCGTATCAAAGTTAAATACGTGTGATACGTTATCAATATCTAAACCACGTGCCATAACGTCTGTAGCAACAAGAATACGATTTACACCTTCTCTAAATTGCTCAATACTACGTAATCTATAGTTTTGTGTTTTGTTAGAGTGTATAACACATAATTCTTCATTAAAAAACTCGTCTAAAGCTTCAAATAATCTATCAGCCATACGTTTGTTAGACACAAAGACTAAGGCTTTATTATAGGTTTCAGCATCCTGAAATAAGTGTACTAATAAATTAAGTTTAGTATAATAATTAGGAACACTGTATTTTGTTTGTGATATATTTTCTAATGGCGTACCAGAAATTGCAATAGATACTTTTTGAGGAGCAGTAAAGAAATCTGTAATTAACGCGTCAACATCATCCGTCATTGTTGCAGAAAACATAATGTTTTGTCTACGTTCCGGAAGGATATCAAAAATATTAATTAATTGATGTCTAAACCCTAAATCTAACATAACATCTACTTCATCAATAACTAGACGCTCTAAAGACTTAAGTTGTAGTACACGACTAACCGCTAAATCATATAAACGTCCCGGCGTTGCAACAATAATATCTTGACCTTGTGCAACTGCTTGTTTTTGTGTGTTAATGTTTGTTCCTCCATAAACACCAAGCACACGTGTGTTTATATATTTTGCTAATTTTTCAATCTCATCAACAACTTGTACTACTAATTCTCTAGTAGGTACTAAAATTAAAACACGAGGGTTTTCTTGCTTAGAAAATTTTAGGTTTTTTAGTATTGGTAACATGTAGGCAAAAGTTTTACCTGTACCAGTTTGTGCAATACCAACCATATCTGCCCCACTAGCAACTACATTAAAAGCTTCTGCTTGTATTGGAGTTGGTTGTGTAAAACCTAGGTCGTCAATTGCGTTATATAAAGGGGTATTTAAATTTAAATCTCTAAAGCTCAAAACGTATTATTTTAGCCTACAAAATTACTACTAATATTTTGTTTACCCTAAATGATGCTCATGTATTTGTATACTGTAATTTGCATTAAAGGTTTCGTTTTGTGGTAATTTGATAATCCCTTCTTTTTCGGTTAGTTTTTGTGATGTGTTTTCAGCATCAGCAATACCTAACCAAGGTTCTATACAAACATAAGGTGCGTTTGGTTTTGCCCAAATACCTAAATAATTAAAGTCTTTAAAGGTCATATTTAGTATTTCGCCATGAGTTTTACTAACTAAAGCGACCTGTCTAGATTGTAAATCCTTGAAAATAAGCGCATCTTTAGTAAATAAATCGGGTCTTAATTGGATGCTGTTTTTAGTGTCAAAAGCAGGTTTTGTTTGATTGGTAACTAAACCATTATCCATATTTAACAAATAGGTTTGAGCGGTTTCGTCAGTCTCAAAAACCAAGTTGTAATCGGTATAATTTTCATCTTTATAAACAGGACATTTAAAAGCAGGATGTCCGCCAATACTAAAATAAATGCTTTGATTATCTAAATTTTTAACCGTGTGATTTATATGTAACGTGTTATTAATTAAAGTGTAAGTGATTAAAAATTCAAACTTAAAAGGAAACTGTTTCAGTAAGTCATCATTGTACATTAAACTAAACGTCAAACTGTTTTTGGTTTGATCTATTAGTTTAATAGCATCACTATGTCGTGTAAATCCATGTTTTGGTAATGTGTATGTTTTGCCTTCAAAGGTGTATTTGTCATTTTTTAAAGCACCAATTATAGGAAACAAATTAGGTGCGTAGCCGCCCCAAATGTTAGGATCTGCATGCCACATAAACTGATTGTCATTTTTTACGGAAGCAATCTCACATAATTCTGCGCCTTTCGGTTTAACCGAAATTTTTAATACCTCATTTGATAGTTCAAACATCTGTTTTATATTTAATCTCATGACTAAAATACTCGTTTTTTTTAACATTTCTGTTTAACTTTACACAACATTTTTATAGTGAGAACAACGACAAAACATAAACTGACTAATCCTGAGGACTTCAAGCAAAATTTATTGTCTTGGAGCCAACAATTTGACGATGTCGTTTGGCTAGATTCTAACCAATATCAGCAACAGTATTCTAGTTATGATGCCGTTTTAGCTGTGGATGCCTTTACAGGGTTTCAAACGGATTATAAGAATGCGTTTGAACAGTTTAAAGAATACCAAACGTTAGCTAATGACTGGGTTTTTGGTTATTTGTCTTACGATTTAAAAAATGATGTAGAGCATTTAAAATCTGCTAATTATGATGGTTTAGCATTTCCTGATTTGTATTTTTTTCAACCTAAAAAAATCTTTTTAATTAAAGGTGATACTGTCGAAATGCAGTATTTAAAAATGGTTGATGATGAAGTGGAAATGGATTTAAATCAAATACGTCAGTACAAGGATGAACGACGTGACAATTTGCCGAATGAAAACGACCCAATTAAAATTGAACTGAGAATAGAAAAAGACGCGTATTTTGATAAGATAAAAACCATGCTTAGTCACATACACCGAGGTGATATTTACGAAGCTAATTTTTGTCAAGAGTTTTATGCAGAGGACACCGTTATAAATCCGTTAGAGATTTATAATAAACTTAATGCCATTTCAAAACCACCATTTGCGACGTTTTTAAAGCTAAATGATAAATATCTGATGTCAGCGTCACCAGAGCGTTACATTAAAAAAGAAGGCACTAAAATTATATCGCAACCTATAAAAGGGACCGCAAAACGTGAGGACGATTTTATATTGGATTCTATTTTAAAAAACAACTTGGTTACGGACCAAAAGGAGCGTAGTGAAAACGTGATGATTGTAGATTTGGTGCGTAATGACTTATCGCAAACCGCAACAAAAGGGAGTGTTAAGGTTGAAGAGTTATGTAAGATTTACACCTTTGATCAAGTACATCAAATGATATCTACAGTAACCTCTCAGGTGGCAGAAAACACACATCCAATAGATATTATTAAAAGTACGTTTCCTATGGGAAGTATGACTGGAGCTCCAAAAATTTCGGCAATGAAAATTATTGAAACTTTAGAAGAAACCAAACGCGGTTTATATTCTGGTGCAGTCGGCTATATTTCGCCAACAGGCGACTTTGACTTTAATGTTGTAATACGTAGTATTTTATATAATGCCAGTGATAAATACGTGTCATACTCAGTTGGAGGCGCCATTACTGCAAAATCAGATCCTTTAAACGAATATGAAGAATGCTTGCTTAAAGCGAAAGCCATGAGGACGGTTTTAGAAGGTGGTAATTAGGCAAAAGGCATAAGTAAAAAGGCATAAGATATTAGCTAAAGGTTAAATTAGAAAGAAAAGAAGCTAGTATAAAAAAACGTAAATTTGGTAAATGAAGAGTTATAGAGATTTGATAGTTTGGCAAAAATCAGTAGACATGGTAACTCATGTTTATCGTTTATTGAAGGGGTTTCCTGAAGATGGAAAATATGGCTTGACTTCGCAAATAAAAAGAAGTGCTGTCTCTGTTTCATCTAATATAGCAGAAGGTTATGGTCGTAATTATACTAAGGAGTATGTTCGATTTTTAAATATTTCTAGAGGATCATTATACGAAATGCAAACACAGTTACAAATCGCAATTAATTTAGAGTTTTTAAAAAGTAATGACTTAAATGATGTCAATGACTTGTCTTTACAAATAGAAAAAATGCTTAACGCTTTAATAAAAAAGTTGGCTGTATAATTTATGCCTTTTTACTTATGCCTTATAACTTAAAAGAACACTTCCAAAATCACATTAACAATACGCTTCCTTTTCTTAAAAACAGCAAACTATTACTTGCTATTTCAGGAGGTTTGGACAGTGTTATTTTAACGCATTTATGTAAAACATCTGGTTTAGATATTACATTGGCACATTGTAATTTTAATTTACGAGGTATTGAAAGCGATGGAGACGAAAAATTTGTTTTGAATCTAGCTAATAGTTTAGATTTAGAAGTGTTTACTGAAAGTTTTGATACTAAGGCTTACGCCGAAAGTAATAAAGAATCCATCCAAATGGCAGCAAGAACATTGCGTTATGATTGGTTTCAGGAATTAGCAACACAGTTGGGTTTTGATTATATTTTAACTGCTCATCATGCAGATGATAATTTAGAAACTTTTTTAATTAATCTGACTCGAGGAACAGGTTTAGAAGGTTTAAAAGGTATTCCGGAAATAAATGAAAACATTGTTAGACCATTGTTGCCATTTTCTAGAGAAACTATCGAAGATTTTGCGGTTTCAAACCAAATACAATGGAGAGAAGATAGTAGTAATGCATCTACAAAATACCTGCGTAATAAGTTAAGACATGATGTTATTCCGGTTTTAAAATCTTTAAATAGCAATGTTTTAACCAATTTTAAAAACACATTAAATAATCTTAATGATACAGCAGATATTGTGGAAGAAAGTGTGCAAGCGGTTTTAAAACGTGCAATAATTGATATTGATGATACTCAAATAAGTTATAAAATTTCGGAGTTTATTAAAGTTAGTAATCCTAAAGCATATCTATTCGAAATATTTAAAGATTACGGATTTACCCAATGGACAGATATTGTTAATTTGTTGACCGCACAAAGTGGAAAGCAAGTGTTTTCTGCAACGCACCAATTACTTAAAAATAGAGAGACTTTAATTTTAAGTGAATTAAAAACGGAGGATAGTCAGCATGAAAATGAAGGGTCTGTATTAATAACTAATTTTAAAAACGAGTTAGATGTGTCGTTAGGCGTTTTGTCTTTTGAAACCACAGAGAGTATAGAAAAATTGGACACCTCCACGGTGTTTATTGATAAAGAAACGTTAAAATTACCATTAACTGTAAGACATTGGGAAGAAGGAGACTATTTTTACCCTATTGGCATGCAAGGTAAAAAGAAGCTTAGCAAATATTTTAAAGATCAAAAGTTGTCTTTGTTAGACAAGAAAAAGGTTTTATTATTGTGTAGTCAAGATAAAATTGTTTGGGTTATTAATCATCGTGCAGATGATAGATTTAAAGTAACCAATCAAACCAAATCAATACTAAAAATTAAATTATCAAAATGAAGCATATAACCGCTTTTATACTGTTTTTTATTACAGCATTTACTGTAAATGCGCAGTTAGATCCTGTAAAATGGACCACTGAGGTCGAGAAAATATCTGACACAGAATACAACTTGATTTATAATGCTAAAATTGACAACCATTGGCATGTCTATTCTCAGACGTTACCTGAAGGAGGCGCAATTCCTACTGAGTTTTTTTATCAGGAAGATGTTTTAAACAAAGATTTTGAGTTAGTTGGTAAGGCTGTGGAAAGTGAGAGCATCACTGAGTTTGATAAAGTCTTTCAAATGGAGTTGTCTTATTTTGATAATGCGGCAACATTCACTCAAAAAATAAAGGTTACAAATCCAAATATCTCTTCAATTGAGGCTGAAATTAGTTTTCAAGCGTGTGATGACACAAAATGTATTTTTGAAAGCGAAATTGTAACGTTTCAGTTAAAAGAAGAGAAGCAATCTAAAATATTTGATCCTGTAAAATGGACGTCTTCAATAAAAAAGTTAAACGATACTGATTATGAGTTAGTTTATACAGCAACGTTAGAAGACAAATGGCATATTTATTCTCAGAATAATACGGAACCAATGGGACCTATTCCAACTGAGATTACTTTTAAGGATAACGAGAATAAAGATTATAAGACTATTGGTAAGCTAGAGGAGTCTCAAACTATTACAAAGTATGAAAATGCGTTTGCAATGGATGTTACTTATTTTGAAAAACAAGCAATCTTCACTCAAAAAATACAAGTACTAAATCCTGCGATTAAAAAAATTGAGGCGGAAGCGTATTATCAAGCTTGTGACGACGAAAAATGTTTGGCGCCAACGACATTTCAATTTATAAACAATCTTGATGGAAGCCAAGGTCTTGTGGAGACTTTAGCTATTGATCCACAAGATTTAGAAAAATCAAGAGCACTTAGTTTAGGTGTTACTGGTTGGGATAAATACAAAAAGGAAGACGTTAAAGAAGAGACTAACTTCGGAATATTTGTCCTTGGATTTATTGGAGGTTTAATAGCTTTATTAACGCCTTGTGTCTTTCCAATGATACCTTTAACGGTTTCATTTTTTACAAAAAGTGCTGAGAATTCTCAAAAGGGATTAGCTAACGCGATCATTTATGGGCTTTTTATTTTAATCATATATGTGTTATTATCATTGCCATTTCACTTTTTAGATTCATTAAATCCAGAAATACTAAACACGATATCTACTAATGTGACGTTAAATATTATTTTCTTTTTGATTTTAGGCTTTTTCGCATTTTCATTCTTTGGATTTTACGAGATTACTTTACCTGCATCATGGGGAAATAAAATGGATGAAACATCGTCTAGAATTGGTGGTTTTATCGGTATCTTTTTTATGGCGTTGACCTTAGCAATTGTATCTTTTTCTTGTACTGGTCCTATTTTGGGGTCATTATTAGCAGGCTCGCTAACAAGTGATGGTGGCGCTATGCAATTAACAGCCGGAATGAGCGGTTTTGGATTAGCTTTAGCTTTACCGTTTACATTATTTGCAATGTTTCCAAAATGGTTAAATTCATTACCTAAATCTGGAGGTTGGTTAAATTCAGTTAAAGTAGTTTTAGGATTCTTAGAATTAGGGATGGCATTTAAGTTTTTATCAAATGCAGATTTAGTTAAACATTGGGGACTTTTAAAGCGTGAAGTATTTATCGGTATTTGGATTATAATTGGGATAGGTCTATTACTTTATTTATTAGGAAAAATTAAGTTTCCGCATGATAGTCCACTAAAAAAGTTAAGCTTTAGTCGCATATCATTTGCTGTACTAGTGGGAGCATTTGTTATTTATTTAATTCCTGGATTGACTAATACAAAATATGCTAACTTAAAATTATTGAGTGGTTTCCCACCACCTTTACCATATAGTCTTTATGAAAAAGATAGCGATTGTCCGTTAGGTTTAAATTGTTATAAAGATATAGACCAAGGTCTTGCAGCAGCAAAAGAAGAAAATAAGCCAATCATGTTAGATTTTACAGGTTGGGCATGTGTCAACTGTAGAAAAATGGAAGAACAAGTGTGGAGTCAAGATGCTATTTATCAAATCTTAAAAGACGAATACATTATTGTATCTTTATATGTGGATGACCGAAAAGAATTACCAAAAGAGGAACAATTTAAATTTGTTAAAGCCAATGGTAATTTAAAAAACATCAAGACCATTGGGGACAAGTGGGCAACATTACAAACTTTAAATTTCCAAAATAATTCGCAACCATTCTATGTTTTGGTTAATGATAAAATGGAACTTTTAAATCATACAACTGCATATACGCCAAGTGCAGACGAGTATCTTGAATGGCTGAAAGAGGGATTAGAAAATTTTAAAAAATAAATAAAAAATCCTGCAATTGCAGGATTTTTTTACTGTTATATAGTACAACATGAAAACAATACAAGGACAAATAGTAGACATACAAAATAAACGTATTTTTAGTGGAGAAATCACTGTGGATTCAGGTAAAATACAATCTATCACAGAAAAAGAACACGATGTAAAACATTATATTTTACCAGGTTTTGTAGACTCACATATACATATTGAAAGCTCGATGTTAGTACCATCAGAGTTTGCTAAAATAGCAGTTAAACATGGTACAGTGTCTACCGTTAGTGATCCGCATGAAATTGCCAATGTATTAGGTGTCGCGGGAGTGGAGTTTATGATTGATAACGGTAAGAAGACACCGTTTAAATTCAATTTTGGAGCACCAAGTTGTGTACCAGCAACTACTTTTGAATCGGCTGGAGCAGTTATAGATTCTGATGACATTAAAACGCTTATGGCTAATCCAGATATTAAGTATCTAGCCGAAATGATGAATTACCCTGGCGTGTTGTTTGATGATGAGGAAGTACTTAAAAAAATAGCGTGGGCAAAACACTATAATAAACCCGTAGATGGTCACGCACCAGGTTTAAGAGGTGATGACGTTACTAAATATATCAATGCAGGAATTAGCACAGATCACGAATGTTTTACCTATGATGAGGCATTAGAAAAGCTTCAAAAGGGAATGAAAATCTTGATTAGAGAAGGTAGTGCTGCTAAAAACTTTGAAGCTTTAATCGATTTATTACCTGAGCATTATCAAAACATGATGTTTTGTAGTGACGATAAGCATCCTGACGATTTATTATTAAACCATATAAACGCTCTTTGCGCTAGAGCAGTAGCAAAAGATATTGATGTGTTTAAAGTGCTGCAAGTAGCTTGTGTCAATCCTGTAAAACATTATAATTTAGATGTTGGATTATTACAAAAAGATGATGTTGCAGATTTTATTATTGTTGAAGATTTAAAAGATTTTAAAACATTACAAACGTATATAAATGGTGAGTTAGTGTTTGACAATGGAACGTCTTTAATTAAGCACGTAGATTTTGAAAATCTTAATAATTTTGATACTGAAATTAAAACGATTGAAGACTTTAAAGTCGAAAGTACAGCTAAACAAATACGCGTTATTGAAGCTTTAGAAGGACAGTTGGTAACTAATCAATTAATTGAAGAAGCAACAATCTTAAACGGAAATTTAGTATCAAACACAGTTACTGATGTCTTAAAAATGACAGTAGTTAACCGTTATAAAAACGACGAGCCAGCGTTAGCGTTTATTAAAAACTTTGGTTTAAAAGAAGGTGCCATTGCAAGTTCTGTGGGACATGATTCTCACAATATAATTGCGGTAGGTGTTAGCGACGAAGCCATTTGTAAAGCAGTTAATTTAATAATTGAAAATAAAGGTGGTATTTGCGCGGTGTCTGATACTGATCAAAAAATAGTATCGCTTCCTGTTGCTGGAATTATGAGCGATAAAAATGCCGAAACTATTGGGCACGCTTACGCGGAATTGGATGCGTTTGCTAAACAATTGGGGACAACATTAAATGCACCTTACATGACCTTGTCTTTTATGGCATTATTAGTTATTCCTTCACTAAAATTGAGTGATAAAGGCTTGTTTGATGGTGGAAAATTTGAGTTTACTAGTTTAGAGGTTTAGTGTTTATATACTAGCTAAACAATTGTCATTTTGAGCGCAGTCGAAAAACTTAAGTTTTTTAGCATTTTGAGTGCACACAATGTGACAGAATTTTTAAAAATAAAAAAACAACCATTAAATGCCAATCCTAAAATCCACATATAAACCTAAATTTATGTTCAGAAATGGGCATATTTCAACGATTTATTCAGGTGTATTACGTAAAGTAGAAGGCGTAACTCAAAAGCGAGAACGTATTACTTTACTAGATACTGATTTTATAGACTTAGATTGGAGTTATGCTGGTAATAAGACTAAACAACTACTAGTGGTTTTACACGGTTTAGAAGGTAATGCACAACGCCATTATATGCTAGGATCTGCTAAAATGGCTAACCAAAACAATATGGATGCGGTTTGTGTTAATTTTAGAGGGTGTAGTGGCGAGGTAAACAAAACCTTTCAATCTTACCATTCAGGAAAGACGGACGACTTAGCTTCAGTTATAAAACACATTACGACTCAGTTTGATTATGATACAATCTACCTAAATGGATTTAGCTTGGGTGGTAATGTTATTTTAAAGTATTTAGGTGAAACATCAGATTTACCAAAACAAATTAAAGCAGCAGTAACAGTATCTGTTCCTGTATATTTAAAAGGATCTTTAGAACAACTAATGTCCTCTAAAAACTATGTGTATTCAAAGAAGTTTCTAAGAAATTTGAGAAGTAAACTAGTAGAGAAACAACAGTTGTTTCCTCAAAAAATAAACAATCAAGATTTGAGTGCTGTAAAAACTCTAAAAGATTTTGATGATGTATATACTTCAATAGCGCATGGTTTTAAAGATGCTTATGATTATTATGAACAAGCTAGTAGTCTGCAGTATTTAAAACACATTTCAATTCCTACTTTACTGATAAATGCACAAAACGATTCTTTTTTATCAAAAGAATGTTACCCGATTCAAGAAGCAGAACAAAATGCTAATTTTTATTTAGAAATGCCTAAATATGGTGGACATGTTGGTTTTTATGATGAACAAAACACCTATTATTCGGAAAAACGAATGCTTCAGTTTATTACTAATTTATAGCGTACAGCTCTAGTTTCAGTTTAGTAATAAAATACCTATCTTTAGTTTTTTTAAATCAAAAATTAATGAAACGTATCCTTCTTTTATTAGCCATAACGCTAGTATTTTCGTCTTGTAAAGACCAACTAAAATTAGACACCACTACCACGGGAAAAGTAAAAGACACTTTTATTGTAGCAGAACATTATAATAAAAAAGAAGTCTCTATTGCTATGCGTGATGGTGTAAAATTACATACCACTATTTATTCGCCTAAAGATACTTCTAAACAGTATCCAATTTTAATGCAACGTACACCTTACAGTTGCAGGCCTTATGGAGATGCCGAGTTTAAATCAAAGATAGGACCTAATCAATATTTAATGAGAGAGGGTAATATTATAGTTTATCAAGACGTTAGAGGACGTTGGAATAGTGAAGGGGTTTATGATAACATGAGACCGTTTATACCAAATAAAACAGGCAAACAATTTGACGAAGCTAGTGATACGTATGACACTATAGATTGGTTAGTAAATAATGTAGATAATACTAATGGTAATGTGGGGACTTGGGGAATTTCTTATCCTGGGTTTTATGCGACTTATTCTACATTATCGGGCCATCCTGCTTTAAAAGCAGCTTCTCCTCAAGCTTGTATTAGTGATTTCTTTTTTGATGATTTTTTCCATAACGGTGCTTTTTTGTTAAGTTATTGGAGAGCAACGACCCTATTTGGTTACATGAAAGATAAACCAACAACAGAATCTTGGTATGAGTTTCCAAAACTAGGAACAGAAGATCAGTACCAATTCTTTTTAGATGCAGGACCACTTAGCAATTTAAATTCATATTTTAAAGGTGATAATGTCTTTTGGAATCAAATTCAAAGCCATCCAAATTATGATGAATTCTGGCAGAGTAGAGGAATTCTACAACATTTAAAAGATATTAAACCAGCGACGCTAGTCGTAGGAGGTTTATTTGATGCAGAGGATTTATACGGACCATTTAATACGTATAAGTCTATTGAAAAAAATAGTAAAAACTATAACGGTGTTGTCTTTGGACCTTGGAGTCATGGGGATTGGGCAAGAAGTAATGACCGTCAAGTAGTCGGTAATATTCATTTTGGAGATAGTATCTCTGATTACTTTCAGAAGAATATCGAAACTAAATTCTTTAACCATTTCCTAAAAGAAAAAGCAGATGGTACAGTGGATTTACCAGAAGCTCACTTTTTTAATACAGGAACCAAACAATGGTCAGATTTTACGGCTTGGCCACCAGAAAATAGCGTTAAAGAAAACTATTTTATGCAGCCAGATCAACGTTTAACGCAAAAAGCAAATCGTATGATAGCGACTAGCGATTTTATTAGTGATCCAAAAAAGCCTGTACCATACACAGAAGATGTTAAAGTAGTATTTACACCACGTAAATTTATGACGGACGATCAACGTTTTGCTTCAAGACGTCCTGATGTTTTAACTTTTGAAACTGAAGTTTTAGAAAACGATGTGACTTTGGCAGGAGATATTTTAGCTAAACTACAGGTGTCTACAACCGGTAGTTCTGCAGATTGGATTGTTAAGGTTATTGATGTTTTTCCTGCTGACACAGAAAATACTGAAGACGTACAAGACCACTTAAAATTAAGTAATTA
Source organism: Olleya sp. KKT75 (assembly GCF_055635485.1). Taxonomy (NCBI): domain Bacteria; kingdom Pseudomonadati; phylum Bacteroidota; class Flavobacteriia; order Flavobacteriales; family Flavobacteriaceae; genus Olleya; species Olleya sp. KKT75. The sequence goes on along the minus strand of NZ_CM145759.1, from coordinate 3,357,172 downwards.
CCACATGCTAATTAGAAGCGAAACCATGCGTGGACGTTTTAGAAATAGTATGACTAATCCAGAACCATTTGTTCCAAATCAAAAAACTGCTGTAAATATTACGTTGCAAGATGTGTTACACACTTTTAAAAAAGGACACAAAATACAAGTACAAGTACAAAGTACATTTTTCCCTTACATAGATATCAATCCACAAACGTACGTTGATAATATATTTGAAGCTAAAGCATCTGATTTTAAAGCGCAAACACACAAAGTTTATAACGATTCTGCAATAGAGTTTTCAGTTTTAAAGTAATGTCTTGAATCTTTTTCCTACTTTTAGTATCTAAACCAACCATTTTATGCTAAGAAAAGTTTTTGGAAGTGCGGTCTTTGGCGTTGAGGCTACGACAATAACAGTAGAAGTTAATATAGATAGTGGTATCGGCTACCATCTTGTTGGACTACCGGATAATGCGATTAAAGAAAGTAATTTTAGGATTGCGGCAGCGCTACAAAACAATGGTTATAAAATTCCTGGAAAAAAGATAATTATCAATATGTCACCAGCAGACCTTCGTAAAGAAGGTTCTGCTTATGACTTGACGTTGGCAATGGGTATTTTAACCGCGTCTAAACAAATTGCAGCAGACAATTTAGAAGACTTCTTAATCATGGGAGAATTATCCTTAGATGGAAGCTTACAACCTATTAAAGGGGCTTTGCCAATTGCAATTAAAGCAAGAGAGGAAGGTTATAAAGGTTTTATATTACCTATCCAAAATGTAAAGGAAGCTGCGATTGTTGACGGATTGGAAGTGTATGGTGTAGAAAATATTAGTCAAGTCATTAAATATTTTGATAAGGGTCAGCCTTTAGAACAAACCATCATTAATACACGAGAAGAGTTTGAAAAGAACTTAGATTTTCCTGAATTCGATTTTAGCGATGTACGTGGTCAAGAAAGTATTAAACGTTGCATGGAAATTGCAGCAGCAGGCGGACATAACATAATCTTAATTGGTCCTCCAGGTGCAGGAAAAACAATGTTAGCCAAACGTTTGCCTAGCATATTGCCTCCAATGACCTTACATGAAGCTTTAGAAACTACAAAAATACATAGTGTCGTGGGACGTGTTAAAGACACCGGTTTAATGTCTCAAAGACCATTTAGAAGTCCGCATCATACTATTAGCGACGTCGCTTTAGTTGGTGGTGGGGCGTATCCACAACCAGGAGAAATATCGTTATCTCATAATGGGGTGTTGTTTTTAGACGAATTACCAGAATTTAAACGAGGTGTTTTAGAAGTTATGCGACAACCTTTAGAGGATAGAGAGGTGACTATTTCTAGAGCTAGATTTACAGTTACGTATCCCTCATCTTTTATGTTGGTGGCTAGTATGAATCCTAGTCCTAGTGGTTATTTTAACGACCCAGATTCTCCTATAACCAGTAGTCCAGCCGAAATGCAACGCTATTTAAGTAAAATCTCAGGTCCACTTTTAGATAGAATAGATATACATATAGAAGTTACACCGGTACCTTTTGAAAAATTATCTGAAGAACGTAAAGGCGAATCATCTGTAGACATAAGAAAACGGGTGACTAAAGCCCGAAAAATACAAACCACCCGTTTTGAAACATTTGAGAACGTACATTATAATGCACAAATGTCTACCAAACAAATTAGGGTGTATTGTAAACTAGAAGAAGCTTCTAAACAATTATTAAAAACAGCAATGGAACGTTTAAATCTTTCTGCAAGAGCTTATGATCGTATTTTAAAAGTATCCAGAACTATTGCTGACTTAGAGGAAAGTCAAGACGTTTTAGGGAGCCATATTAGCGAAGCCATACAATATAGAAGTCTAGATAGAGATGGTTGGTTAGGATAATTTAATTAGTAGGTGCTACAATCGGTTTCTTTTTCATAATTTAGCAAGGCTATTAATTAATAACTATATGCTTAAAAAGGAAACCTAAATAAGGTTTTTGTTTTTAAGTAAAACTAAACTTATGGAACAAACTGAAAACGGATTACCAAAGGGAATTATCACATCAACAGAAGCAAAAGTGCTAAGTGATGAATGGACAAACTTAAGAAAAGAAGCCAATGACAAGGCGCAAGGAGGTAAAGGAGACAACAGGTCTTCTTGGTACTCTTTAGATGATTTACAAGCATTTATTAACAGTGTTAAAGAAAAATATGAAACGGCTAACGGGTTACGTTTTTATTTAGGTGTAAATAAAGATGCTGGCAAAGGAAATGGTTTAACTACAATTTTTATGGTGCCGACAGAGCCAAGTACTGAGGATGATGACGATTTAAATACTGATATTACAGATGCTGATGGTTTAGATAGAGGATCAAATGGACACCCTCCAATAGGTGCTTACCCTCAATAAATTTTATTTGTAGATATCCTTAGTATTATTAAAATAGTTTAATACTATTGTAAAAAAAATGGCAGCCATTAAAATATATACGCCTGTTGAAGGCATTATTTGATGGCTGTTTTTTGTTTGTAAAACATCTCATGTTTTGAGGTTAATTTAATAAACTAAACAATAATAAATAAAAGTTATACAATTAATAATGAGCTCTTTTCTTTTAGAAAATTATGTATTGATTTATCGTAGTGCAGAAATACTAGCAGCAGTGGCGGGTTTGGTTTTGTATAAAAAATTTAAAACTAAAGCAGTAAGGCTTTTTATTTGGTTTTTGGTTTATGTCCAATTTATTGAAATAGTTGGAGCTTACCCATTGTTTTTAGCTAAAACGGAGCAGTTTAGTTGGTTAAAAAGCATAATTAAAAACACGATTTTTGATAGAAATTTTTGGTTTTTTCAAGTCTTTTGGACTGTTTTAAGCACAGCTATTATAGCTCTTTATTTTATTTTAGTAAATAAAAATAATGGAATAAAAAAAGGTTTAAAAATACTCTTAATCAGCTTTCTAATATTATCAACAATTATTCTTATTGTGGACTACAATGCGCTACACACTAATTCTATTTTTTCATTAGAAATTTTAAGTTTAATCGTTATTTTAAGTGTAACAATATGTTACTTTATTCAATTACTTGATTCTGAGCAAATATTAAAATTTTATAAATCTTTAAGTTTTTATATCGCTATTGGCGTTTTCTTTTTTTGGTTAGTGACAACACCATTGTATTTTTTCGAGCAATACTTTAATGCTAATGACTACGCTTATGTACATATAAAAAATTATGTGTATTTATTTTCTATAGTTTTTATGTACCTTTCTTTTGCTATTGGTTTTATTGTGTCCACGCCAGAAAAGGAAATTGAAAAGTAAAGTGTTAGTTTTAAAGGTTTAAATGTTGTTTAGGTTTTTTTTAGTACATTTAAAACGCTATTAATTACTAAACAAAAAACAAATGAAAAATTTAGGAACTCTTATCCTAGGTATTCTTCTTGGTGCATTACTTATGTATTTTTACTTAAATACATCTAATACAGGAGAAGCAGTAACCACGACTATCAAACCAAATGGCATTATTACACCAACTGAAGCCAAATTATTAGATTACACTTTTGACTTAAGACATAAACTTGTTAGTGACAGTATTGTTAAAAGACCTGATAATAGATCCTGTTGGTGGTCCATAAATGACATTACAAACTACTTACAGTATTCTAAACACAAAGCAGATAGTTTGGGGTATGCTATGAATGGTTTAAGAGTCTATTTAGGCGCCTATCCTGAAACAAAAGGTTTAGTAGGTTATACTACGATGTTTATGGTGCCAACTGGTGTTAAAACGCAAATAAATAAAGATGCTAAATTTGGTCCTTCAAAAAGTAATGATCTTACCCAAATTGGACCTTTAAATATGGGGTCTGCAGGTAATCCGCCAAACTCTAATTATCCTCAATAATTAAATATTGGAAACATTTTTAAAACAAAACTATACTATAATTACTCATGGGATTGAGTTTTTAGCAGTGTTGGTAGGTATATTGTGTTTAAAAAAATACAAACGTACGACAGCTAGATATTTTATCTATTTTTTAATTTATGTCTTTTGTGTCGATTTTATTGGATTGTACCCAAGTATGTACGGGAAAATTGAATGGTTGTCTGTGGTTAAAAACTCTAGGTTTCAATATAATTATTGGCTATTTACTATATTTTATATACTAGGTAGTATTTTGTTTTTTATGTTTTACTTTAATAAAATACTAAACAACAAGACCTACAAAACTGCTGTATTACTTATTGGGAGTATCAGTTTTATAATAGCGGTATTTTATATTGTATTTAATATTGATCTCTTTTTTATAGGATTTTTACCGTTACTTAGTGTTTTGGGTTGTATATCCATATTAGCTTACACTATTTTTTATTTTATTGAATTATTACAAAGCACTAAAATTCTAAATTTTTATAAGCTTTTAGATTTTTATATAAGTATCGCATTATTTTTTTGGTGGTTAATAACAACACCAGTTGTATTCTATAGCGTTTATAACTCCACCGAAGACTGGGATTTTGTGTTTCTAAAATGGCAAATATTTATGTTTTCAAACCTATTTATGTATTTAACATATGCTGTAGGACTAATAGTATCAAAACCACTTACTGAAGATCACCTTTAAATATGATAGAATTTATAACCAAGTATTTTAATTTTATTAGCTATGGTTTTGAGCTGTTACCAGCTATAATTGGTCTTGTAGTGTTTAAGAAACATAAGCACACAGTAACAAGGTGTTTTATCTACTTTTTAGTCTATATTGTTTTTGTGGAATGTGTAGGTATTTGTTTTATCTATTTTAGAGAACTAGGGGTAATACAGTTTTTAAGGCTATATGGGTTGCGTAGTACTAATTGGTTTAATGCTTTTTGGATGTTTGGAAGTATTTTATTTATTTTAAAATATTACCATTTACTTTTAGAAACAAAGCTTTATAAAACAATAATTAAGTACACCGCTTTGGTCTTTACGATAATTTTTGTGCTACATGTTATCTTTAATTTTGAGTTGTTTTTAAAAGCACATCCGCCAATATATTTTATTTTGGATGCTTCTGTTGTTTGTATATGTGTTGCTTTGTATCTGTTAGAATTATTAAAAAGTAATGCTGTTTTAAACATGTTTACAAGCTTTGGTTTGTACGCATCAACCGGGCTTTTTGTTTGGTGGTTAGTAATTACACCAATAATATTTTACGATCAATACAATACCACTGCAGATTGGGATTTTGCAAATTTAAAACGACGTGTATTTCTGTTTGCTAATATATTTATGTATACTTGTTTTGCTATTGGTCTTATTATTTCTAAACCACATTTAAAAAATGACTAACCTTTTATTGTTTATACAAAAACTTCCTGTGTCTACAGCTGCAGAGCGCTATCTATTAATATACATGATTGGCGTTTTACTTATTGTAACGTCTTTAGTTGTACTTTTTTTTATTGTATTTCAGAAGCGAAAAAACAAGCTTTTAATAGATAAGTTTGAACAAGAAAAAACCTTTCAAGAAGAGTTATCCATTGCACAAACCGAAATTCAAGAACAAACACTAAAAAACATTGGATGGGAGCTTCATGATAATGTTGGTCAGCTATTAGCAGCAGCAAGTATGCAGTTAAACATTTTAAAGACAAAAGTGGATGAAGAGACTAAAGAAAATTTTTCTGAAGCTTCAGACTACGTCAAGCAAAGTCTTAAAGAAGTAAGGATGCTGTCACGGTCTTTAAACAACGAGGTTATTTTAAATATAGGGTTTGAGAAATCAATTTCTAACGAGTTAAGTAGACTTAAAAAAATGAAGTTTGCAACAGCAGAGTTGCAGGTTAAAGGAGACGTTGTGCCTTTTAATAACAAAAAGCACGAGATAATTGTATTTAGGATATTACAAGAGTTTTTCTCTAATACAGTTAAATATTCTGAAGCTAAAAACTTAAACGTTATACTTCATTATTTAAAAGATCAATTACTAATAGAGGCCACAGATGATGGTATTGGTTTTGATATGGCCACCGTACAAGAAGGCTCAGGGTTATTAAACATGAAAAGTCGTGCCGAGCTTATAAATATGTCTTACGCTTTGACGTCTACAAAAGGTGAAGGCGTAAAATTACAATTAGGATATCCTTTTGTTAATCTATCAAACTACTAGTAATTGGTATATTATAACCAATTTAATACTTTTCTAACCAAGTCTAATTTTCCATTATAAGGTGCATAACGCACAGGTATATCTAGCCAATTGGCTTTTTTAACAACTCCTTTTTTATGGCTAAAAGTGTCAAAAGTATAGTGTCCATGATAAGCCCCAAGACCACTATTTCCGACACCTCCAAATGGTAATCTGTGATTAGCAAAGTGTACAATGGTGTCATTGATACAACCACCTCCAAAAGAGAATTTTTGTATTAATTGTTTCGCTTTCGCGGAATTTGAGCCAAATACGTATAAGCTTAATGGTTTGTTATAAGACAAAATAATAGTTTCTAATTCCGAATCATTTTGATAAGAAATCACAGGAAGAATGGGGCCAAATATTTCGTCCTTCATGACTTCGCTATCAAGCGTTGGGTTATCAATAACAGTAGGCGCAATGTATAACGTATCAGCATCTGTTTGACCACCAATAATACAGTTTTGATTGGTTAGCATTTTTGATAAACGCTCAAAGTTTTTAAGGTTTATAATACGCGCAAAATCTTTAGATTGTTGCGGTGTGGTAGAATAGGCTAATTCAACCTCATGTTTCATAGCTTTATAGAACGCGTCTTTTTTGGAATGATGAATTAAGATATAGTCAGGAGCAATACACGTTTGTCCAGCATTAACAAATTTACCCCAAACGATACGTTTTGCTGCTAACTTAATATTAGCAGTATCGTCAATAATACATGGGTTTTTACCGCCTAATTCTAAAGTGGTTGGTGTTAAATTAACAGCAGCAGCTTTAGCAACTATTTTACCGACGTTAACACTACCTGTAAAGAAAATATAATCCCAATGTTGCTCTAGCAATTTAGTAGAAGTGTCAACACCACCTTCTACAACTGTAACGTGTTCTGGCTTAAATACTGTTTTAATAATATCACTGATTAAAGCAGAAGTATGTGGCGTTAATTCGCTTGGTTTTAAAACAACCGTGTTTCCTGCAGCAATAGCGCCAACTAAAGGAGCTATTGCCAATTGGTAGGGGTAATTCCATGGTGCGATAACTAAAACGCTTCCATAAGGTTCTGCATACAAATAGTCAGAAGACGGAAAGTTTAATAACGCAGGAAATACACGTTTAGGTTTGGCCCATTTGTTTAACTTTTTAATGGTGTGTTTTAAATCCTGAATAACTATAGCTGTTTCTGTTAAAACAGATTCGAATTCTGGTTTTTTGAAATCGTTATACAGCGCATCGGTAATATCTTGCTCTCTTGCTACTAATTGATTTAAAAGTGCTTTTAAAAGTGTTTTCCTATGGGTGATGCTTAACGTTTGACCTGTTTTAAAATAGCTTTTTTGATCGTTTAGTAATTCCGGAATCATGCGTGTGTGTTTATATAAAGGTAACGTATTTTATTGGTTTGCTATTGTTGCGTTAGTGGTAGTAATGGCATCCTTTTTTTGCTGCCATAAATGGCGAAAAAAGATATAACCCTTCGACTGCGCTCAGGATAAATTTAAATACGACCCTTGTGGTAACGCCTATAAACTATAAACAAGCGTCCCAAATAGGATCTTTAGGTAAGGGTGCTGTTATGTTTAAATTGTCTTGAGAAACTGGATGGATAAACTTTATGTTTCTGGCATGTAAACTAATACTTGCGTCTTTGTTGCTGCGATCAAAACCGTATTTTAAATCGCCTTTAATAGGAGAACCAATATTAGAGAGTTGCGCGCGTATTTGATGATGGCGTCCCGTTTCTAGGTTAACTTCTAAGAGATAATAATTATCTAATGTCTTGATTGTTTTATAATGCAGAATAGCTTTTTTGCTTTCTGGAATTTCCTTTATATAAGCGGTAGACTTATTATTTTTAGGATTCTTTTTTAGCCAGTGTATTAAAGTATCTGCTTCTTTTTCGGGTTTGTTTTTAACTAAAGCCCAATAGGTTTTAGAAATTTCTTTGGATACAAATAACTTATTTAAACGGGGTAGGGCTTTACTGGTCTTTGAAAAGATAACTAAACCAGTGGTTGGTCTGTCTAATCGGTGTACGGTCCCTAAATAGACCTTACCTGGCTTGTTGTATTTGTCAGCTATAAATCCTTTAACAACATCACTTAAAGGTTTGTCTCCCGTTTTATCGCCTTGTACAATATCTCCTGCACGTTTATTTACTACGATGATATGGTTGTCCTCGTAGATGACTTTTAGGTTGTCTTTATTGGAAAGTATTTTAGGCACAAGTTATAAGCTAAAAGCCAATAGCAATAAGCTAAAAGCTGAATTAATACTGTTCTTTATCACTAGGGAAGTCACCACTTTTTACATCTTCTCCGTATTGCTTCATAGCATTAGTCATGTCTTCGTAAAGATTCATGTATCGACGTAAAAATCTTGGGTTAAACTCGTGTGTCATACCAATCATATCATGTGTAACTAGTACTTGTCCGTCAACACCAGCACCAGCACCAATTCCGATAACAGGAATAGAAACACTTTCTGCTACTTCTTGCGCTAATTTAGCCGGTATTTTTTCTAATACAATTGCAAAACAACCTGCTTTTTCTAACATTAAAGCGTCTTCCTTAAGTTGTACAGCTTCTTGCTCTTCTTTAGCACGTACAGTGTAAGTACCAAATTTATATATAGACTGTGGCGTTAATCCTAGGTGTCCCATAACAGGGATACCAGCATGTAAAATACGTTTTATTGAGTCTTTTACTTCTTTACCACCTTCCATTTTAACAGCATGTCCGCCAGATTCTTTCATGATTCTGATAGCAGAACGTAACGCTTCTTTTGGATCACTTTGGTAACTACCAAATGGTAAATCTACAACAACTAATGCGCGATGTATAGCACGTACAACAGAAGAGGCGTGATAAATCATTTGATCTAAAGTAATAGGTAAGGTTGTCTCATGTCCAGCCATTACGTTACTTGCAGAATCACCTACTAATATAACATCTGTACCGGCACCATCTACTATTTTAGCCATAGTGTAATCGTAGGCAGTAAGCATGGAGATTTTTTCTCCATTCTTTTTCATATCTACTAATGATTTAACGGTAACTCTTTTGTATTCTTTTTTTGCTACAGACATATTGCGTTGTTTATATAGATTGTAAATGTACTAAATTAAAGACGTATTGCTAAATTTTTCTTTTAGACTGAGTCCCTTATACTTAGCCTTTTTATATGTTATTGGTGCTAGTAAAAGCTAATGGCATTGTATTGTTAAACGGATTAGCAATCGGACATGTTTACTCTAACAGCTAAACCGCCTTCACTAGTTTCTTTGTATTTTGTATTCATGTCTTTTGCAGTTTCCCACATGGTATCCACGACTTTGTCTAATGGTACCTTTACATTTTTAGGGTCTGTATCCAAAGCAAGCTCTGCTGCATTAATAGCTTTTATGGCACCCATACTGTTACGCTCTATACATGGTATTTGTACTAAACCTCCAATAGGGTCGCAAGTAAGACCTAAATGATGTTCCATTGCAATCTCTGCTGCAATCATAACTTGTTCTGTACTTCCGCCAAGTAAGTCGCATAAAGCTGCTGCCGCCATAGCAGAAGATACACCAATCTCCGCTTGACAGCCTCCCATTGCGGCACTAATAGTTGCGCCTTTTTTAAAGATGCTTCCAATCTCGCTGGCTACAAGTAAGAATTTTTTAATGTCATCAAAGTTGGCATCATGATTTTCGATTACCATATAATACATTAAAACAGATGGTATTACTCCAGCACTTCCGTTTGTAGGCGCTGTAACAACACGTCCAAGGGATGCGTTAACCTCGTTTACTGCTAAAGCGAAGCAGCTTACCCATTTTAAGATTTGTCTAAATTTGACTTCACTATTCCTGATGCTTTCTAACCACTCTTGAGGTGTAGTGTAAGGCATTTCTATATTTAAACGTTTGTGTGTGTCAAAAGCGCGACGTCTTACGTTTAGTCCTCCAGGTAAATTACCTTCTGTATGACACCCAATAAACATGCACTCTAGCATAGTGTCCCAGATGCGGTGTAATTCAAAATCAATTTCTTCGTCCGTTCTAAGAGAGCGTTCGTTTTCTAAAACTATTTCTGATATTGTTTTGTTTTCACTTTGACAAAAGGCTAGTAACTCGGTAGCTTTATCAATAGGATACGGGAATTCTTTTTTTAGTTCTTTATTTTCGGCATCGACCGTACGTTCTTCTTTAACAACAAATCCACCACCAATGGAGTAGAAGGTAGAGGTATGTATTTCTGTTTCAGCGTAAGCGGTAAATTTTATTCCGTTAGAGTGAAACGGTAAAAAAGCACGGTTAAATATAATGTCTTCTTTTTTGTCAAAAGAAATAATACGTTGGTTGTCTAAAACAATTTTATGAGTATTAGTAATAGAGGCAATTATAATATCAATAGTATCTGTAGGTATACGTTCTGGATCTGCGCCACTAAGTCCTAACATGACTGCTAAATCTGTGGCGTGCCCTTTTCCTGTTAAAGATAATGAGCCATATAAGTCAATAGTAACACGTTGAACTTGGTCAAATAAGTTAGCTGCTTTAAGCTCGTGTATCCAACGCTCTGCAGCGCGCCAAGGACCCAAAGTATGAGAACTAGAAGGACCTACACCAATTTTAAGCATGTCAAAAACCGAAATACATTCCATATTACTATATCGTTTTAGTATTAGCCGACAAATATAGTTTTTTGTTGGACATATAATAGTTAAAATAATAGTCTTCTTTATTAAGATTCTGCCATCATGTCAGTTAGGTTGTCTTGGCATAATCATTGACTTACTGATACCGTAACAATTACAATACAAAATTTAAATTATATAAAATTATGAGTAAGATTATTGGAATCGATTTAGGAACAACAAACTCTTGCGTTTCTGTAATGGAAGGTAACGAAGCAGTTGTAATCCCAAACGCAGAAGGTAAACGTACAACACCTTCAGTTATCGCTTTTGTTGAAGGAGGCGAAATTAAAGTTGGTGATCCAGCAAAAAGACAAGCAGTAACTAACCCAACAAAAACTGTTTATTCTATTAAACGTTTTATGGGTAACAAGTACTCTGATTCTAAAAAAGAAGCAGAACGCGTACCTTACAAAGTAGTTAAAGGTGATAATGATACACCACGTGTAGATATTGATGGTCGTTTATACACGCCTCAAGAATTATCTGCTATGGTACTTCAAAAAATGAAGAAAACTGCTGAAGACTATTTAGGTCAAGATGTAACTGAAGCAGTTATTACTGTACCAGCTTACTTTAATGACTCACAACGTCAAGCAACTAAAGAAGCAGGAGAAATTGCAGGTTTAAAAGTACGTCGTATCATTAACGAGCCAACAGCAGCAGCTTTAGCTTACGGAATGGACAAGAAAGGTACTGACCAAAAAATAGTAGTATTTGATTTTGGTGGAGGAACACATGATGTATCTATCCTTGAATTAGGAGATGGTGTATTTGAAGTATTATCTACAGATGGAGATACGCACTTAGGTGGAGATGATGTTGATCAAAAAATTATTGATTGGTTAGCTGATGAGTTTAACGCAGAAGAAGGTATGGACTTAAGAAAAGATCCAATGTCTTTACAACGTGTTAAAGAAGCAGCAGAAAAAGCGAAGATTGAATTATCTTCTTCTGAGCAAACAGAAATCAATTTACCATATATTACAGCTACTGCAAGTGGACCAAAACACTTAGTACGTACATTAACACGTTCTAAATTTGAGCAGTTAATTGACGATTTAGTAAAACGTACTATTGAGCCTTGTCAAACAGCTTTAAAAGCAGCAGGTTTATCAAAATCTGATATTGACGAAGTTATTTTAGTAGGTGGATCTACACGTATCCCAGCAGTACAAAAAGCAGTAGAAGCATTTTTTGGAAAAGCACCTTCAAAAGGAGTTAACCCAGATGAGGTTGTATCTTTAGGAGCTGGTATCCAAGGTGGAGTATTATCAGGAGATGTAAAAGATGTATTACTTTTAGACGTAACACCTTTATCATTAGGTATCGAAACTATGGGTAACGTATTTACTAAGTTAATCGAAGCAAATACAACTATACCAACTAAAAAGTCTCAGGTTTTCTCTACAGCAGCAGATAACCAACCATCAGTAGAGATTCACGTATTACAAGGTGAACGTGCTATGGCAGCAGATAACAATACAATTGGACGTTTTCACTTAGATGGATTACCACCAGCACAAAGAGGTGTTCCACAAATTGAAGTAACTTTTGATATTGATGCAAACGGAATTATTAAAGTTTCTGCAGGAGATAAAGCTACAGGAAAAACACAAGATATTCGTATTGAAGCATCTTCTGGTTTAACTGAAGAAGAAATTAAGCAAATGAAAGCTGATGCAGAAGCAAACGCTGAATCTGATGCTTTAGCAGCAGAAAACGCTAAGACTTTAAACGAAGCTGATTCTATGATTTTCCAAACAGAAAATCAATTAAAAGAATTTGGTGATAAATTATCTGATGATAAAAAAGCACCAATTGAAGCAGCTTTAACTGAATTAAAAGCAGCTTACGAATCTAAAGATGTAGCAGTTATTAAGCCAGTTTTAGAGAAAATTAACGAAGCTTGGAAAGTAGCTAGCGAAGAAATGTACAAAGCACAAGCAGATGGACAAGCTGGGCAACCAGGTCCTGATGCAGGAGCAGATACAACTGAAAACAGTGATGTTGAAGATGTAGATTTCGAAGAAGTAAAGTAAGCAGAGAACCAAGTTTTGTTTTGTAAAACTTGAGTGAATCACTTATGCTCAGCTTGACTGAGTATCTTATTAGATTTAACATATATAAAAACGCAATCATTAATTTGATTGCGTTTTTTTGTGTTAATAATTGGAATAAAAAAACTATGCATGCATAATAAATTTATGCTATATTTGTTTAAACAATTTAATGATTATGGAAACTAAATTAACTCAGCTTTTAAATATAAAATATCCAATTATACAAGCACCAATGTTTTTAGTGTCTAACGTTGCTATGGTAACGGAAGGGATGAAGGCTGGTATTGCTGGATGTATTCCTGCACTTAATTATAGAACATTAGAGCAGTTAAGAGTTGCTATAATAGAGTTAAAAGCTAATAAGGTTGAAGGAGGCTCTTTTGGGTTTAACCTAATAGTTAACAAGTCCAACATTAAATATAAAGAACAACTAAGGGTCTTATGTGAAGAAGGTTGTGATTTTATAATTACATCTCTAGGAAGCCCAGAAGAAACTATAAAACAGGCTCACAAAGCAGGTATAAAAGTGTTTTGTGATGTTACAGACTTACGTTTTGCTAAAAAAGTAGAGCAGTTGGGTGCAGATGCTGCTATTGCTGTTAATAACGAAGCAGGAGGGCATAGAGGTAATTTAACACCTCAAGAGTTGACTAATCAATTAAGTCAAGCCTTAACAATTCCTGTAATATCTGCAGGAGGTGTAGGTTGTAAAGCGGATATTGATAAAATGATAAGTTACGGCGCAGAAGGTGTGTCTGTTGGTAGTCCATTTATTGCATCTGTAGAAGCAGGAGTTACTGACGAGTATAAGCAGGCTTGTGTCGATTACGGCGAAAAGGATATTATCATGACAGAGCGTATCTCTGGGACACCTTGTACAGTAATCAATACACCTTACGTACAAAAAATAGGTACAAAGCAAACGTGGATAGAGCGCGTTTTAAATAAAAACAAGAAGTTGAAAAAATGGGTTAAAATGATTCGTTTTTCAATAGGGATGAAAGCCACAGAAAATGCAGCTAAAAAAGCAACTTATAAAACTGTTTGGGTTGCAGGACCAAGTATTGAGCATACTAAAGCAATATTACCAGTTAGGGATATTGTTGCTAACCTTGTAGCTTAATACTAGCAATACATGTCTAATAATTCTAAAAGAGTTAAAAGAATTGTTTTTGCTGGTCTCTTCTTTTTTGTAATCATGTTTATTGGTGTTTTTTGCGCTTTGATGTATGATTCTAAAAAAGATGTGTCTGAAGACGAACGCTATGCTAAATGCTTAAATATACCATTCAAACTAAAAGAGCATGCTACTATACGTTGGAATGCTAATAATTTAAGATTTAAAAATTACAGCTTAATTTTAAATGAAGCTACAGCATATGATACGCCAGAGGTAAAATCTGTCAAAATATATCAACCAGGAGAGACTGTTACTTTTATTTCGGCAAAATCTTATTCTAGTTTACATGTTGGTACAACGTATTATTTGATTGGACGTGATACCTTAGATACAGGAGAAGTTATTGATTTTGAGTATTATTACACAGGAGACTTCCCTCTGTTTGAGTAGTGTTATTATTTGTTTTGATTATGATTGCAGTAATTGACTTTATAAAACAGCCTTATTTCAACCTTATATTTCCGAATTTTAATTCCTATTTTTACATTCTAAAACAAAATAAGTGCAAAATATTACCATAGCCATAGACGGTTTTTCATCTACAGGAAAAAGTACAGTAGCAAAGCAATTAGCAAAACATTTAGGTTACATTTATGTAGACACTGGTGCAATGTATAGGGCGGTTACTTTATATACTATGCAAAATGGTTGGATTGATAAAGATCAGTTTGATGTTGATGCTTTAGTTTCAAACCTTGACAAAATAGTAATAAGCTTTACTTTTAATCCAGAATTAGGATTTGCAGAAGTCTATTTAAACGGTGTTAATATAGAGCGAGAAATTAGAACTTTAGAAGTCTCTAGTTTTGTTAGTAAAGTAGCAGCGATCCCAGAAGTGCGTTACCAGTTGGTTAAACAGCAACAAAAAATGGGTAAAGATAAAGGTGTCGTTATGGATGGTCGTGATATTGGAACAGTTGTGTTTCCTTACGCAGAATTAAAATTGTTTATGACAGCATCAGCAGATAAACGTGCCATAAGACGTTTTGATGAGTTGATTGGTAGAGGAGATGATGTAAAATACGAGGACGTATTAAGAAATGTACAAGAAAGAGACTATATAGACTCTCATAGAGAAGACTCCCCATTAGTAAAAGCAGAAGATGCTATAGCCATTGATAATTCTGATTTAACATTAGAAAAACAATTTGATACTGTACTTAATTTAGTAAATAAGACACTAGAAGATTTAGCCTAATTAGATTAAAGCATAAAAAAAAAGCGAATTGTTGGCTTACGCTTAACAATCCGCTTTTACTAATTGGTATAAAATGCCTATAAATTAGGGATTTTTAGTTCTTGATCTACATTGATCATATCAGGATTCTTTAAGATATCCTTGTTAGCTTCAAAAATAGCAGTGTATTTAGATGCGTTACCGTAGTAATGCTTAGCAATTTTACCTAAAGTGTCTCCACCTACAACAGTATGTCTTGCATACAGACTTTCGTCTGCAACATCAATGTTTGCCATAATATCAGAAGGGCTATCTCCACCAGCAGCTTTGATTGCATCCCACATTAAGTTTTTCTCATATTGCGTACCAGCAGTTCCTTTAACTTTTAATACACCATTTTCTTCAGTAACGTCTCCGTTAGCGATCTTTAATTTTTCTCCTAAATCAAGTACACCTTGATATTTTGCTCTTACAGCCATAAATAATTTGTTTTTAAATATTAATTCTTGATTAAATATAGTAAATAAAATAATAGGTTGATTATCTAAAACCTTATTTAGAATCAACTTAGATAAAATGATTGATTTATCCGATTAAAAGCATTTTTTAGTTTAAAACTATAATTAATTAGTATGCTGAAGCTCAGTGTTTTAATATTTTTATATTACTATTAGGCTGTATTATTAAAAAGTAGTATTTTTGCACTCCTTTTTGGCGCATACAAGAAAGATGAAAAGGGATTAAAACAATTTTATTTATAACACTTCTGTGTGTTAGCGCCTAAATCTTCTAGACATAACAGAATACAAAAACATAATGTATTTATATTTCAGCGAAAGCGGGAAGTACATTATTAAATTTATTTAAATGGCTGAAAAAGCAAAACAAGCAGAAGTTGCATCTCAAGAAGCAACTGCAGAAACAAAAGTAGCTCCAGTAGTATCTGAAGCTCAAGCAAACCCTGAAAAATTCTTAGCAGATTTTAACTGGCACAATTACGAAGAAGGAATTGATGAAGTTGAAGATTCTCAATTAAAAGAATTTGAAAAATTAGTATCAGAAAATTTCGTAGATACTTTAGATGATGAGGTTGTTGAAGGAACAGTAGTGCACATGACAGATCGTGATGCAATTATTGACATCAACGCTAAATCTGAAGGAGTTATTTCTTTAAACGAATTTAGATACAATCCAGACTTAAAAGTAGGAGACAAGGTTGAGGTGTTAATTGATGTACGTGAAGACGCAACAGGACAATTAGTATTATCTCACAGAAAGGCTCGTGTAATTAAGGCTTGGGATAGAGTAATTAAAGCTAATGAAACTGGAGAAATCGTTAATGGTTTTGTTAAATGTCGTACTAAAGGTGGTATGATTGTAGATGTTTTTGGTATCGAAGCATTCTTACCAGGATCTCAAATTGATGTTAAGCCAATTAGAGATTACGATCAGTACGTAAACAAAACTATGGAATTTAAAGTTGTGAAAATCAACCACGAATTCAAAAACGTAGTAGTTTCTCATAAAGCTTTAATTGAAGCTGATATTGAAGAGCAGAAAAAAGAAATCATTGGTCAACTAGAAAAAGGACAAGTATTAGAAGGTGTTGTTAAAAACATTACTTCTTATGGTGTGTTTATTGATTTAGGTGGTGTTGATGGATTAGTTCACATTACAGATTTATCTTGGTCAAGAATTAACCATCCAAATGAGATTGTTGAGTTAGATCAAAAATTAAATGTTGTAATCTTAGACTTTGATGAAGATAAGTCTAGAATCCAATTAGGTCTTAAGCAATTATCTAAACATCCTTGGGATGCTTTAGGAGAAACTGTTGCTGTAGGTGATAAAGTTAAAGGTAAAGTTGTTGTAATCGCTGATTACGGTGCATTTATCGAAGTTGCAGAAGGAGTTGAAGGTTTAGTACACGTTTCAGAAATGTCATGGTCTACTCATTTACGTTCTGCTAACGACTTTGTAAAAGTTGGTGACGAAATTGACGCACAAATCTTAACTTTAGATAGAGAAGATCGTAAAATGTCATTAGGTATCAAGCAATTATCTGCTGATCCATGGACAGATATTACAACTAAATATCCTGTAGGTTCTAAGCATTCAGGTATTGTACGTAACTTTACAAACTTTGGTGTTTTTGTTGAATTAGAAGAAGGTATTGATGGATTAATTTACATCTCTGACTTATCTTGGACTAAGAAAATCAAGCATCCATCTGAGTTCTGTAACGTAGGTGATACATTAGATGTAGTAGTATTAGAGTTAGATGTTGAAGGACGTAAATTATCTTTAGGTCATAAACAAACAACTGATAATCCTTGGGATAAATACGAAACTGAGTTTGCTTTAGGTACAACACACACAGCTGAAATCGCTGATGTTGTAGATAAAGGAGCTACTATTGAATTTAACGAAGATATCGTTGCTTTCGTACCATCTCGTCACCTTGAAAAAGAAGACGGTAAGATGTTAAAGAAAGGTGATTCTGCAGAATTCAAGATTATCGAATTTAATAAAGAATTCAAACGTGTTGTTGCATCTCATACTGCTATATTTAAAGCAGAAGAAATGGCAAATGTAAAAGCAGCTGTTAAAAAGGCAGCTTCTCAAGCTGACGAAGCTAAACCAACTTTAGGTGATGCTAACGAAGCTTTACAAGCGTTAAAAGATAAAATGGACGGTAAAGTATAAGCTTTAAAGTTTTTATCAATATTAAAAGCCTCTCAGAAATGAGAGGCTTTTTTATTTGGTACAAAAACAGCTTTCAACTTATAATAATTTACTTTACCTTTGTTTACCAAACCCGTTTGGAATACTATGAGTCAAAAAGTGCTACTTAACGCTACAGAAGTCAACATCATTCTACATAGATTGGCTTGTCAACTCATTGAAAATCATAATGATTTTTCTAATACCGTTTTAGTTGGTATACAACCTAGAGGTAAATATTTGGCTAACCGTTTAGCAACCATGCTAAAAGAGGATTACAAAATTAAAAACTTACAATTAGGACATCTAGATATTACGTTTTATAGAGATGATTTTAGAAGAGGAGACACCACATTAGAAGCTAATACTACAGAGATTAATGTACAAGTTGAAGATAAAAATATTGTTTTTATTGACGATGTACTTTATACTGGACGTAGTATTCGTGCAGCTTTGACCGCAATTCAATCTTTTGGAAGACCTAAAGAAATTGAATTATTAACCTTAATAGACAGACGTTTTAGTAGACATTTACCTATACAACCAAATTATAGAGGTCGTCAAGTAGATGCTATAAATAACGAAAAGGTAAAAGTAAATTGGATGGAAAATGAAGGGGAAGATGCTGTATATTTAGTTAATAACTAAACATAAAATTGCTTAAATGCTTTACATAGCATTTGTCTAATAACATAGTAAGTTAATTAAAGTAACAAGATTATAATCATCAATACAATAGCAATTAAAAAACTGCTATTTAAAACTGAAAACAAATAATATGGGCGAGTTAAGTGTCAAACATTTATTAGGAATCAAGTATCTTAATAAACAAGATATAGAGCTTATTTTTAAGACAGCAGATCACTTTAAAGAAGTTATTAATCGTCCTATTAAAAAAGTACCATCTCTTCGTGATATTACTATTGCGAATTTGTTTTTTGAAAACTCTACACGTACAAAACTGTCTTTTGAATTAGCAGAGAAACGATTGTCAGCGGATGTCATTAATTTTTCGGCTTCGCAATCGTCAGTAAAAAAAGGAGAAACATTAATAGATACTGTAAATAATATATTATCCATGAAGGTGGATATGGTTGTTATGCGCCATCCAAATCCAGGAGCAGGTGTCTTTTTATCCAAGCATGTTAATGCTAGTATCATCAACGCAGGAGATGGAGCGCACGAGCATCCAACACAGGCCTTATTAGACAGCTATTCTATAAGAGAGCGTTTAGGTAGTGTTAAAGGTAAAAACGTGGTTATTGTTGGAGACATACTACACAGTCGTGTTGCATTATCTAATATTTATGCTTTAAAGTTACAAGGCGCTAATGTCATGGTTTGTGGTCCTAAAACATTATTACCAAAACATATTGAAAAATTAGGAGTAAATGTAGAAACTAATTTAAGAAAGGCACTTAATTGGTGCGACGTAGCAAACATGTTACGTGTGCAAAATGAGCGAATGGATATAAGTTATTTTCCATCTACAAGAGAATATACACAACAATACGGAGTTAATAAGGCATTATTAGATAGCCTAGACAAAGAGATTACAATAATGCACCCTGGACCAATAAATAGAGGTGTAGAGATTACTAGTGACGTTGCAGATTCTAAACAAGCCATTATTTTAGATCAAGTACAAAATGGAGTAGCGGTTAGAATGGCGGTAATTTACTTATTAGCTTCTAAAATAAAACAATAGTTATGATTATAGATCAAAATGAAAACTTAGCAATTATAACCCAAGAAAATGCTACGGTTATAGAATTAGTTAAAAAA
This sequence comes from Olleya sp. KKT75, assembly GCF_055635485.1. Classification (NCBI taxonomy): domain Bacteria; kingdom Pseudomonadati; phylum Bacteroidota; class Flavobacteriia; order Flavobacteriales; family Flavobacteriaceae; genus Olleya; species Olleya sp. KKT75. The sequence goes on along the minus strand of NZ_CM145759.1, from coordinate 3,337,398 downwards.
ATAGAAACACTATATCCTAAATTTAAAAATAATAATATTATCGTTAATTTAAACGCTACAAAAGTGGTGTCTTTAAAAGATGTTATTGAGTTTTTAAGAGTATCTAATCAACACCGCGCTGCAAAACATTCTTTTGTAATAGTTAACGAAGGTGCAGATACAGACAACACGCCGGACGAAATAATAATTGTACCAACGCTTCAAGAAGCACACGACATTATTGAAATGGAAGTTATGGAACGCGATTTAGGGTTTTAAAACACCTTTTTAGTGAATTTTATTTTGTCTTATAATTAAATTAATATTCTTTAATGAAATTAAATATCTTAGGTTGTTACAGTGCAACACCGCGTACATTTACTAATCCTACATCTCAAGTATTAGAAATTAATAATCACATTTTTTTAATAGATTGTGGAGAGGGAACGCAAGTACAACTAAGAAAAAATAAAATTAAGTTCAGTCGCATTAAGCACATTTTTATTTCGCATTTACATGGCGATCACTTTTTTGGGTTAGTCGGATTAATTTCTACTTTTAGATTATTAGGACGTGATACAGAACTGCATATTTATTCCCCGAAAGGGTTAAAAGAAGTCATTACACTTCAAATGAAGTTAGCCAATTCTTGGACTAATTATAAGCTTACGTTTCATGAGTTAACTAATAAAGATTCTGAAATTGTTTTTGAGGATGAAAAGGTTGAAGTACACACCATCCCTTTAGATCATAGAATTTACACAAACGGGTTTTTATTTAAAGAAAAGCCAGGAGACCGTAAATTAGATATGAATGCTGTTTTAAATGAAAATATAGATGTGTCTTATTATCGAAAGTTAAAACAAGGGGCAGATGTTACAAATGAAGTGGGAGAGGTTGTAAAGAACGAAACCGTAACCAAAGCACCTAATAAACCTAAAAGCTATGCATTTTGTAGCGATACTGCTTATAAAGAAGATATAATACCACTTATAAAAAACGTAGACGTATTATATCACGAATCTACTTTTCTAGAAAAACATGCTAAATTAGCAGCCCCAACAAAACATAGTACTGCAAAACAAGCAGCAAGTATTGCAAAGCAAGCTAATGTTGGACAGTTAATATTAGGACATTATTCTACACGTTACGACGATTTAAATGTTTTTAAAACCGAAGCACAAACAATCTTTGACAATGTTGTACTTGGTGACGATGGTAAAGTTTTTGAGTTTTAAATTTTATAACGCCTATTAACTACAAAAAGGCTTAGAAGAAGTAATACAATTAATAGTACACTATTAAAGTATAAGATGTTTTTGTCACTTACGTGGTTAAGTGTTAATAATAAAAAGGATACTATATTAAGTATTCCTAAACCAACTAATACTTGTTTTAAAAATAAGGCTAAACCTTTACTATCTATTTTTGCTTTTTCAGAAGGACTTAATGTATTGTATCCAGCAATTAGATCTGGATATTTCTTCACTAAAAAACCACAAATAATTAGAATTATACTTACCAAAAGTTGAGAATACATCATGCCTTAAAAATAGTAAAAAACGCGTAAATTTACATATAAATTAATGTTATGGAAAAAGACTTAAGTAATTACAGAAAAACTTACGAGAAAGGAGCGTTGTTATTAAAAGACACACCTGAAAACCCATTAGAGCTTTTTAGGTCTTGGTTTAATGAAGTGGATCAACATTTTCCTGAAGACGAAACTAACGCGATGACAGTTGCTACTATTGGTAGCGACGGATTTCCTAAAAGTAGAGTGGTGCTTCTTAAAAAATTTACATATGAAGGCTTTATTTTTTATACTAATTATGATAGCGAAAAAGGAAAAGCGATACTTAATAATCCAAATGTATGTTTATCCTTTTTCTGGCATGGTGCAGAACGACAAATCATAATTAAAGGAAAGGCGGAAAAAATAGCAGAGAATTTAAGTGATGGTTATTTTGAATCTCGTCCACGTGGTAGTCAACTAGGTGCAATAGTATCAAATCAAAGTAGTATTGTAGAGAGTAGAGAGGTATTAGAATCTAAATTAAGGCAGCTTGAGCTTGATTATGAAGGGAAAGAAATTGAGAGACCTTCGTTTTGGGGTGGCTTTATTATAAAACCTATTTCTATTGAGTTTTGGCAAGGTAGACCTAATAGATTACATGATAGAATTCTATATGCATTAGATGCTGAGTTTAATTGGGTTAAAAACCGTTTATCGCCATGATTTAATCGTTTAAATACATTTAAAATATGTATTTCATCGATTAAAAGCATATTGAAACGTCAAAAAGCATGTTTTTAATCGATTTTAACATTTCTTTAACAGTTTGTTAGAGTAACCTGTTCTATTTTTAAAGTCCCAAACCTACTTAACTCTTTAAAAATGAGAAAATTTACCTACCTACTGACTGTTATGTTACTAACAATAACCTTAACATCTTGTTCAACTGATAGCTTAGATGAAACAGCAGATTATAATGTTGAAGCTCTAGTTATCCCAGAAGCAAAACCAATTGAAATTGAAATTTTAGAACTTATTAATCAACACCGTATAAGTATTGGTTTAAACGTTTTGGTTAGTCACCAGCTTATAAAAGGACAAGCTTTTAGTCATACAGATTATATGACAGATATTAATGAGGTAAATCACGATCATTTTTTTAACAGAAAATCGTTCTTAGTAGATAATGCAGATGCCGTAAAAGTATCTGAAAATGTCGCTTATGGATTTTCAAGTGCTGCATCAGTAGTAAATGCCTGGTTAAATAGTGAAGGACATAGAGGTAATATTGAAGGTGATTACACAGATTTTGAAATTTCTGCAGAGTTAGGAGAAAATAACAAATGGTATTTTACTAATATTTTTATGAAGAAATAATTATATTTTTTACATGATTTTTAATTGATGTAAAAATCACGGATTTATAATAGTATTAAAAAGCCTCAACAATAGTTATATTGTTGAGGCTTTTTTTATGTAGACCAAATTTGTAACAATTATTTAGGGAATGGCGTTTATAGTTATAGATATAAGTCTCTTTCTGTTATTAGGGATTACGAATTTTAACTAATGTAATATGTACATGCTATTTTAGTTATAAGCGTTGTTTTAAGGCTTCTTGTGTAGGAGTTAATACTTTTGTTGTATAATAACTGTTATAGCAAAGCGGCTGCGCTTAATGTTGTTAATTGATACAATTGCCTATAAAGTTTCAACGTATTATAAAAGAATGCGAAAAATACAATGTTGTTTTTAGATATAATTATTCACTAATCCGCATAACATAAAAAAAGCCTTTCTAATTTAGAAAGGCTTTTTTTTATTTATTTGTATTGATTTGTGATTATAAACTTAGATCGTCTATTCTCTTCATGTTCTTTATCAGTACATTTTACACCGTTAGTACAGTGATTTAGTATTTGTGATTCTCCATACCCTATAGCACTTTGTATTCTGCCGTCCTCAATACCTCTTGAGTAAAGATAATCTCTAGTTGACTTAGCACGTCTATCAGACAATTTTAAATTGTAAGCATCACGTCCTCTAGCGTCAGTATGAGATTCGATTTTAATAATCATCTTAGGATGTTCTCTCATTACAGCAACAATATTCTCTAATTCATATGCAGCATCAGTTCTAATGTCTGATTTATTGTAATCAAAGTAAATTGGGTTAATAACTATTTCATTATCTACAATTAACGGATCTAAGTATAAATCTATAGTTGTTTCATCTCCGTTATTTGGCGATGTTACAAATCCTTGTTTGTCTGGTCTATAAATTACTCGCTCACCTAAAACTGTAAACGTCTTATCGCAAGCGATATCTTTAAACTCGTATTTTCCATCTTTTTCAGTAAAGTAGGTATCTATAACTTTACCATCTATGTCTAGTAATGCTACTCTTACTTTATCTAAAGGCTCGTTAGATAGTTTATCGTATGCTACTCCAGATACAGTTTGTTTACATTCATATTTACCAAAAGCATAGATGTCATCACCACCTTTTCCTCCTTCACGATTTGAAGAGAAGTAACCTGATTGCGTTTCTGTATCAATAAAGTAACAAAAATCATCAAAAGGACTATTATAAGGCGCTCCAAGATTTTTGATAAATACTTCCGTAGAATCGTTTCTTTTTATCTTTAATAAGTTAGTTTCAAATATATCAAGTAATCCTAAATTTAAATTGGCATCACTAGAGAAGTATAGGGTAGAATCTTTTGCTACAAATGGAAACTTTTCGTTTCCTTCCGTATTAATTTCTGCTCCTAAGTTTTTAGGTACACCGTAAGTGCCATCCGATTTTATTGATACTTTATATAAGTCGGTTTGACCAAAACCACCTTCCATATCAGATACAAAATATAACGTTTTGTTATCAGGACTTAAAGCTGGTGCGCCACAAGAATAAGCATCGTTATTAAAAGGAAGCTCTACTACATTGCTCCATTTTTCTCCCGATAGCGTTGCTTTATATATCTTTAAATTAGAGGTTCCTTCTTTTGAATATTTACGTTTCTCTTTTTTATTAACGTTATTTCTAGTAAAGTACATTGTTTTACCATCATTGGTAATAGTCACTAAACCTTCATGATCATCTTTTGTATTAATTGACGAATTAAGTTTTTGTGGTTCACTAAATGTTTTTGCAGCTTTTTCTATTTTAGTATCAACTTCAAAAATATTTAAGAAAGGCTCGTTATTCCAATCATATAATTCTTTTTCGTCTGTAATAGAATCTTTAACCCAAGTAGAGTAGAAGTACATTTTATCTTTAAACTCATAACCTCCAAAATCAGAATACTGTGTGTTTAATTCTAAATTTTCAGTATCAACATACACTTTTTCAGTATTAGTTAATTGGTTATAGTTTTCCATACTAAAAACTTCAATATCCTTGATACGTTTATCTTTGGTATTTTTTAGTTTGAAGTCTCTTAAATACTCATTTGCTAAATCGTATTTTTTTTGACTTCTTAGAGTTTGTATATACTTATAAATATATTCAGGATCAATTGTTGGATATTTGGTTATTGCTTTATTGTACCAGAATTCAGCTTTTTCAACTTTACTGATATTAAAGTAACTATCACCAATTCTTTTTAGAATATACTCCGTACTATCTTCTTTTTTTAAAGCCTCTTTATAAAGTTCTGCTGCTTTTTCATAAGAGAAATCTCTAAAAAAGTTATCCGCTACTTTTGTTTGTGCGACAGCTTGTTGTACAAATAAGAAAAGTACTAAATATGAAATAATTTTTATTTTCATTTTAAAAATATCTAGGTGATTTTACACGTTTTGTAGGTTTGAATACTTCAAACATTATTAAGATTTCATGTGTTCCTCCAGTATATGGTCTCAAGTCAGTAATATAATGTTCGTAAGCATATCCAATTCTCATTTGTGGCGATACTTGAAAATCTGCTAAAGCTCCGATTGTTGATGTATCTCTGTTATATCTATAACTACCACCTAACCAGAATTTTTCGTTAAATAAGACGTGTGCACTAAGATCAAAAGATATAGGTGCTCCGTTAGTTACTTTTACTAGGGCAGAAGGTTTAAGTTTTGTGTTTTCGTCTAAATCAAACACATAACCTCCGGTTAAATAGTATCCAACACGTTCTAGCGCTATATAATCTACTTCAGGATCTAAAGCACTTTGATTGTAATCCGTATTAAGAATTCTTGGTGCAGATAAACCTACATACCATCTGTTTTGGTGCAAGTATGCACCAACACCTATGTTAGGGTTCCATCTATTAGTAAAGTTACTAAAGAAAGGGTCTATAGCTACTGATGGATCATCTAAGAAACCTTCTTGATCTAAATTATAGTGTGTAAAACCGGCTTTTAATCCGAATGCTAATTTTGTTTTCTCAGAAAGCTCTATAGTATATGAAAAGTCTCCGTAAACAAAAACAAAATTTTCGTAACCTAACTCATCATTAATTACAGATAATCCTAGACCAATTTTCTCATTTTTAAGCGGAGCATGCACAGATACTGTTGAAGTGGTTGGCGCACCTGCTAATCCAACCCACTGGCTTCTGTGTAAACCAACAACACTAATAGTTTCTCTACTTCCAGCATAAGCAGGATTAATAGCAATAGTGTTAAACATGTATTGAGAAAATTGTGGTAATTGTTGAGCTAATGCATTTGCACAGCTCAACAGTAATATTACTCCAATACTATATAATTTTATTTTTTTCATTTATAGTTTTTATTTTGTTCCTAGGTAAAGAGGACCTGCTATTGGTTCGATTCCACTATCTAATATTTTTACTACATAGTAATATGTTCCGTTTGGTAGTCTACCTGCAGATCCAACTGATCCACTTGGACTTTGACCATTCCAATCATTTTGGTAATCTTTAGTTTCGAAAACGATATCACCAAAACGGTTAAATATTTGTAATTCTATTATGAAACCACATTCGTTTAATCCACCAACTGTGAAATACTCGTTATAGTTATCACCATTTGGAGTAACAGCTTTAGATATTTTTAAATCATCTTCTCCACATGGAAGTACTGTACAGTCATCATTAATATTAATAGTTAATTCATATGTGTTTAAACATCCTCCATTTAAAGTTGTGTAAGTAAAGACATAGTCTCCTAGTTCTACTTCAAGAGGATCAAACATTCCATCAACAATTTCTGTACCATTAGTTACAACCGTCCATTCTATAGTTGTATCGGCATCGGTTGGTAAGAATTGGTAAAGATCTATCACCCCATCTTCATTACATCTATCAGCCGTTAATGGTGTAGTAAAGTCTTCTGTAATCACATTAATTGTATGTGTAATTACTGTATCATTACCACAGTCATCAGTAGCTGTCCAAGTCCATACTAAGTTGTAAACTTCTTCATTACCAGTAAATGTTGTAGTTTCTTCAAATGTAATCTGTACATCATTTACAGAACAGTTGTCTTCAAATACTAATACAGGTACTTCAGGAACATTAGAACATATAACACTTGTTGGTAATTCTAAAGGTGTAACTAATGCAGGGCCTGTTGTATCCACTATAGTAACTGTAGCAGTGAATGTACTAGCATTACCAGTAGCATCCGTTAAAGTATATATTACTTCAATTGTTCCGCTAGCACCACAAGTAGATACTAAATTAGCAAAGTCATAATTTGAAGTTACTGTAACGTTATTGTCACATGCATCTGTAGCACAATTTTCAAGAGCTGTAATATTAGTCTCGTTCCATACTTCAGCAAGTAAAGCATTATTGTCACCATCACATTCAATCGTTTCATCTAGAACCGCACAAGTTGAAACGTTAGGCGGAGTAGTATCTTCGATTAAGTCTGTAGTTGTTTGACCTGTAGCTGTTGCTATTTCTCCATTTAGAATCGCTGTAGCTGTTACAGTAGCTGTATTGACAACTTCTGTAGCATCAATATCTGATTGTGTTACTAAATACGTTGCAGTATAAATCCAAGTTTCAGTAGGTTCAAGAATATTGTTACTGTTTACATCACCAGAAACAAATGTTACTGATACAGGCGTCGCTGCATTATCTAGTAATGGGTCTGTTATCACTACATTTTCTAATGATAGAGTACCAGGGTTTGTAACAGTGAATGTATATGTTATTGTTTCACCTACTTCAGTACATTCATTACTATTATCATTATTGAAAACACCAGTTTTAACAATATCAAGTAAAGCTGTAGGCGTACAGAAAGTTACTTCTGTATTATTCTCATCAATCACATAAGTATCCGTAGCAGTTACATCTGTATTACCAAGAATTTCAATACCATCCACAGTTACTGTGTTAGTAATCATTCCAGCATCAACATCCGCTTGCGTTACTGTGTAGTTATTAGCAGTATAGATCCAAGTTTCTGTTGGCTCAATCACACCGTTAGTGTTAGTATCACCAGCAAGTACTAGATCAGCAGTAATATCACCACCTAATAAAGCATCTGTAATAGTTACCGTATTAATAGATACTGTACCCGTATTAGTTACAGTGAAAGTATATGTTACTTCGCTACCAACTACTAAACACGCTTCACCGTTTGCAATTGCAGCGGACTTAACAATGTTTAAACCATTAGTAGGCGTACAGAAAGTTACTTCTGTATTATTCTCATCAATCACATAAGTATCCGTAGCAGTTACATCTGTATTACCAAGAATTTCAATACCATCTACAGTTACTGTGTTAGTAATCATTCCAGCATCAACATCCGTTTGCGTTACTGTGTAGTTATTAGCAGTATAGATCCAAGTTTCTGTTGGCTCAATCACACCGTTAGTGTTAGTATCACCAGCAAGTACTAGATCAGCAGTAATATCACCACCTAATAAAGCATCTGTAATAGTTATTGAGTTAACCGATACTGTACCCGTATTAGTTACAGTGAAAGTATATGTTACTTCGCTACCAACTACTAAACACGCTTCACCGTTTGCAATTGCAGCGGACTTAACAATGTTTAAACCATTAGTAGGCGTACAGAAAGTTACTTCTGTATTATTCTCATCAATCACATAAGTATCCGTAGCAGTTACATCTGTATTACCAAGAATTTCAATACCATCTACAGTTACTGTGTTAGTAATCATTCCAGCATCAACATCAGCTTGCGTTACTGTGTAGTTATTAGCAGTATAGATCCAAGTTTCTGTTGGCTCAATCACACCGTTAGTGTTAGTATCACCCGCAAGTACTAGATCAGCAGTAATATCACCACCTAATAAAGCATCTGTAATAGTTATTGAGTTAACCGATACTGTACCCGTATTAGTTACAGTGAAAGTATATGTTACTTCGCTACCAACTACTAAACACGCTTCACCGTTTGCAATTGCAGCGGACTTAACAATGTTTAAACCATTAGTAGGCGTACAGAAAGTTACTTCTGTATTATTCTCATCAATCACATAAGTATCCGTAGCAGTTACATCTGTATTACCAAGAATTTCAATACCATCTACAGTTACTGTGTTAGTAATCATTCCAGCATCAACATCAGCTTGCGTTACTGTGTAGTTATTAGCAGTATAGATCCAAGTTTCTGTTGGCTCAATCACACCGTTAGTGTTAGTATCACCCGCAAGTACTAGATCAGCAGTAATATCACCACCTAATAAAGCATCTGTAATAGTTATTGAGTTAACCGATACTGTACCCGTATTAGTTACAGTGAAAGTATATGTTACTTCGCTACCAACTACTAAACACGCTTCACCGTTTGCAATTGCAGCGGACTTAACAATGTTTAAACCATTAGTAGGCGTACAGAAAGTTACTTCTGTATTATTCTCATCAATCACATAAGTATCCGTAGCAGTTACATCTGTATTACCAAGAATTTCAATACCATCTACAGTTACTGTGTTAGTAATCATTCCAGCATCAACATCAACTTGCGTTACTGTGTAGTTATTAGCAGTATAGATCCAAGTTTCTGTTGGCTCAATCACACCGTTAGTGTTAGTATCACCCGCAAGTACTAGATCAGCAGTAATATCACCACCTAATAAAGCATCTGTAATAGTTATTGAGTTAACCGATACTGTACCCGTATTAGTTACAGTGAAAGTATATGTTACTTCGCTACCAACTACTAAACACGCTTCACCGTTTGCAATTGCAGCGGACTTAACAATGTTTAAACCATTAGTAGGCGTACAGAAAGTTACTTCTGTATTATTCTCATCAATCACATAAGTATCCGTAGCAGTTACATCTGTATTACCAAGAATTTCAATACCATCTACAGTTACTGTGTTAGTAATCATTCCAGCATCAACATCAGCTTGCGTTACTGTGTAGTTATTAGCAGTATAGATCCAAGTTTCTGTTGGCTCAATCACACCGTTAGTGTTAGTATCACCCGCAAGTACTAGATCAGCAGTAATATCACCACCTAATAAAGCATCTGTAATAGTTATTGAGTTAACCGATACTGTACCCGTATTAGTTACAGTGAAAGTATATGTTACTTCGCTACCAACTACTAAACACGCTTCACCGTTTGCAATTGCAGCGGACTTAACAATGTTTAAACCATTAGTAGGCGTACAGAAAGTTACTTCTGTATTATTCTCATCAATCACATAAGTATCCGTAGCAGTTACATCTGTATTACCAAGAATTTCAATACCATCTACAGTTACTGTGTTAGTAATCATTCCAGCATCAACATCAGCTTGCGTTACTGTGTAGTTATTAGCAGTATAGATCCAAGTTTCTGTTGGCTCAATCACACCGTTAGTGTTAGTATCACCCGCAAGTACTAGATCAGCAGTAATATCACCACCTAATAAAGCATCTGTAATAGTTATTGAGTTAACCGATACTGTACCCGTATTAGTTACAGTGAAAGTATATGTTACTTCGCTACCAACTACTAAACACGCTTCACCGTTTGCAATTGCAGCGGACTTAACAATGTTTAAACCATTAGTAGGCGTACAGAAAGTTACTTCTGTATTATTCTCATCAATCACATAAGTATCCGTAGCAGTTACATCTGTATTACCAAGAATTTCAATACCATCTACAGTTACTGTGTTAGTAATCATTCCAGCATCAACATCAGCTTGCGTTACTGTGTAGTTATTAGCAGTATAGATCCAAGTTTCTGTTGGCTCAATCACACCGTTAGTGTTAGTATCACCCGCAAGTACTAGATCAGCAGTAATATCACCACCTAATAAAGCATCTGTAATAGTTATTGAGTTAACCGATACTGTACCCGTATTAGTTACAGTGAAAGTATATGTTACTTCGCTACCAACTACTAAACACGCTTCACCGTTTGCAATTGCAGCGGACTTAACAATGTTTAAACCATTAGTAGGCGTACAGAAAGTTACTTCTGTATTATTCTCATCAATCACATAAGTATCCGTAGCAGTTACATCTGTATTACCAAGAATTTCAATACCATCTACAGTTACTGTGTTAGTAATCATTCCAGCATCAACATCAGCTTGCGTTACTGTGTAGTTATTAGCAGTATAGATCCAAGTTTCTGTTGGCTCAATCACACCGTTAGTGTTAGTATCACCCGCAAGTACTAGATCAGCAGTAATATCACCACCTAATAAAGCATCTGTAATAGTTATTGAGTTAACCGATACTGTACCCGTATTAGTTACAGTGAAAGTATATGTTACTTCGCTACCAACTACTAAACACGCTTCACCGTTTGCAATTGCAGCGGACTTAACAATGTTTAAACCATTAGTAGGCGTACAGAAAGTTACTTCTGTATTATTCTCATCAATCACATAAGTATCCGTAGCAGTTACATCTGTATTACCAAGAATTTCAATACCATCTACAGTTACTGTGTTAGTAATCATTCCAGCATCAACATCAGCTTGCGTTACTGTGTAGTTATTAGCAGTATAGATCCAAGTTTCTGTTGGCTCAATCACACCGTTAGTGTTAGTATCACCCGCAAGTACTAGATCAGCAGTAATATCACCACCTAATAAAGCATCTGTAATAGTTATTGAGTTAACCGATACTGTACCCGTATTAGTTACAGTGAAAGTATATGTTACTTCGCTACCAACTACTAAACACGCTTCACCGTTTGCAATTGCAGCGGACTTAACAATGTTTAAACCATTAGTAGGCGTACAGAAAGTTACTTCTGTATTATTCTCATCAATCACATAAGTATCCGTAGCAGTTACATCTGTATTACCAAGAATTTCAATACCATCTACAGTTACTGTGTTAGTAATCATTCCAGCATCAACATCAGCTTGCGTTACTGTGTAGTTATTAGCAGTATAGATCCAAGTTTCTGTTGGCTCAATCACACCGTTAGTGTTAGTATCACCCGCAAGTACTAGATCAGCAGTAATATCACCACCTAATAAAGCATCTGTAATAGTTATTGAGTTAACCGATACTGTACCCGTATTAGTTACAGTGAAAGTATATGTTACTTCGCTACCAACTACTAAACACGCTTCACCGTTTGCAATTGCAGCGGACTTAACAATGTTTAAACCATTAGTAGGCGTACAGAAAGTTACTTCTGTATTATTCTCATCAATCACATAAGTATCCGTAGCAGTTACATCTGTATTACCAAGAATTTCAATACCATCTACAGTTACTGTGTTAGTAATCATTCCAGCATCAACATCAGCTTGCGTTACTGTGTAGTTATTAGCAGTATAGATCCAAGTTTCTGTTGGCTCAATCACACCGTTAGTGTTAGTATCACCCGCAAGTACTAGATCAGCAGTAATATCACCACCTAATAAAGCATCTGTAATAGTTATTGAGTTAACCGATACTGTACCCGTATTAGTTACAGTGAAAGTATATGTTACTTCGCTACCAACTACTAAACACGCTTCACCGTTTGCAATTGCAGCGGACTTAACAATGTTTAAACCATTAGTAGGCGTACAGAAAGTTACTTCTGTATTATTCTCATCAATCACATAAGTATCCGTAGCAGTTACATCTGTATTACCAAGAATTTCAATACCATCTACAGTTACTGTGTTAGTAATCATTCCAGCATCAACATCAGCTTGCGTTACTGTGTAGTTATTAGCAGTATAGATCCAAGTTTCTGTTGGCTCAATCACACCGTTAGTGTTAGTATCACCCGCAAGTACTAGATCAGCAGTAATATCACCACCTAATAAAGCATCTGTAATAGTTATTGAGTTAACCGATACTGTACCCGTATTAGTTACAGTGAAAGTATATGTTACTTCGCTACCAACTACTAAACACGCTTCACCGTTTGCAATTGCAGCGGACTTAACAATGTTTAAACCATTAGTAGGCGTACAGAAAGTTACTTCTGTATTATTCTCATCAATCACATAAGTATCCGTAGCAGTTACATCTGTATTACCAAGAATTTCAATACCATCTACAGTTACTGTGTTAGTAATCATTCCAGCATCAACATCAGCTTGCGTTACTGTGTAGTTATTAGCAGTATAGATCCAAGTTTCTGTTGGCTCAATCACACCGTTAGTGTTAGTATCACCAGCAAGTACTAGATCAGCAGTAATATCACCACCTAATAAAGCATCTGTAATAGTTATTGAGTTAACCGATACTGTACCCGTATTAGTTACAGTGAAAGTATATGTTACTTCGCTACCAACTACTAAACACGCTTCACCGTTTGCAATTGCAGCCGACTTAACAATGTTTAAACCATTAGTAGGTGTACAGAAAGTTACTTCTGTATTATTCTCATCAATCACATAAGTATCCGTAGCAGTTACATCTGTATTACCAAGAATTTCAATACCATCTACAGTTACTGTGTTAGTAATCATTCCAGCATCAACATCAGCTTGCGTTACTGTGTAGTTATTAGCAGTATAGATCCAAGTTTCTGTTGGCTCAATCACACCGTTAGTGTTAGTATCACCCGCAAGTACTAGATCAGCAGTAATATCACCACCTAATAAAGCATCTGTAATAGTTATTGAGTTAACCGATACTGTACCCGTATTAGTTACAGTGAAAGTATATGTTACTTCGCTACCAACTACTAAACACGCTTCACCGTTTGCAATTGCAGCGGACTTAACAATGTTTAAACCATTAGTAGGCGTACAGAAAGTTACTTCTGTATTATTCTCATCAATCACATAAGTATCCGTAGCAGTTACATCTGTATTACCAAGAATTTCAATACCATCTACAGTTACTGTGTTAGTAATCATTCCAGCATCAACATCAGCTTGCGTTACTGTGTAGTTATTAGCAGTATAGATCCAAGTTTCTGTTGGCTCAATCACACCGTTAGTGTTAGTATCACCAGCAAGTACTAGATCAGCAGTAATATCACCACCTAATAAAGCATCTGTAATAGTTACCGTATTAATAGATACTGTACCCGTATTAGTTACAGTGAAAGTATATGTTACTTCACTACCAACTACTAAACACGCCTCACCGTTTGCAATTGCAGCCGACTTAACAATGTTTAAACCATTAGTAGGTGTACAGAAAGTTACTTCTGTATTATTCTCATCAATCACATAAGTATCCGTAGCAGTTACATCTGTATTACCAAGAATTTCAATACCATCTACAGTTACTGTGTTAGTAATCATTCCAGCATCAACATCAGCTTGCGTTACTGTGTAGTTATTAGCAGTATAGATCCAAGTTTCTGTTGGCTCAATCACACCGTTAGTGTTAGTATCACCCGCAAGTACTAGATCAGCAGTAATATCACCACCTAATAAAGCATCTGTAATAGTTATTGAGTTAACCGATACTGTACCCGTATTAGTTACAGTGAAAGTATATGTTACTTCGCTACCAACTACTAAACACGCTTCACCGTTTGCAATTGCAGCGGACTTAACAATGTTTAAACCATTAGTAGGCGTACAGAAAGTTAACTCTGTGTTGTTTTCATCAATTACGTATGTATCATTTGCTTCTATGCTTGTTGTTCCGTCAGGCTCTAATCCGCTTACTGTAACACTGTTCGTGATTATACCGGTATCAACGTCCTCTTGTGTTACGGTATAATTTGGAGCTGTATAAACCCAAGTTTCAGAAGGATCAAGTAAACCATCGTTATTGGTGTCTCCTGTCAAAGTTACATCAGCAGTAATATCACCACCTAATAACGTATCAGCAATTGTTATAGAGTTAATAAGTAAATCACCAGGATTTGTAACTGTGAATATGTATGTTACTAAATCTCCAGCTACAATACAGTCATTTCCATTAGCATTAACCGCAGATTTCACAACATTTAATCCTGCTAAACCATCAATTGTAATATAAACTGTAGCTGTATCACAAGCTTGGTCAGTGTTATCATCACAAATAGTATAAGTGAAAGAATCTGTACCAGAAAACCCTGGGTTAGGAGTATAAGTAAAGTCACCGTTTTCTTCTATAGTCACTATTCCATTAGTAGGGTCTGTATTAGCAGTTACTATTTGATTATCCCCTTCAATATCATTATCATTTACTAATACATTAGCTACTAAATCAGTTGTTGGTGTTGTAAAGTATGCATCATCATTAGCATTAGTTGTATTAGGCGAATCAGTAGGTTGTACAGTTACTGTTACAGTTGCAGTATCACAAAGTGCAGGATTAGCATCATCACATATAGTGTAAGTAAAAGTATCCTCACCAATAAATCCATCATTAGGAGTATAGATAATTTCACCTGTAGGACTAATAGTAACTGTTCCGTTATCCGGAGTAGTCGTATTAGTTACAGTAATTGTATCACCATCAGGATCAAAATCGTTAGAAATTACAGGAATAGTAATCGGTGTTCCTTCTGGAGTTGTCGCAGTATCAGCGTTAGCGATAGGCGCTTCATTTTCAGGACCACTTACCGGTAATACTTCAATGTATACAGTAGCTGTATCACATGCTTGTGGGTTACCATCATCACAGATTGTGTACGTGAAAGTATCCTCACCAGTAAATCCAGCGTTAGGAGTATAAGTATAGTTACCAGCAGCATCAATAGTTACTGTTCCGTTAGCAGGATCAGTATTAGCAGTTACTGTTTGGTTATCACCTTCAAAATCTTCATCATTAGTTAATACATTACCAGTTACCGGTTGGTCTTGGAATGTATTATTAATATCTGCGATAGCATCAGTAGTATTAGCAATACCACCCACTGTAATATATACTGTAGCTGTATCACAAGCTTGGTCAGCATTATCATCACAAATAGTATAAGTGAAAGAGTCCGCACCAGAGTACCCAGGGTTAGGCGTATAAGTAAAGTCACCAGAAGGAGACATTGTTACAGTACCATTAGTTGGGTTTGTATTAGCAGTTACTGATTGATTATCACCTTCAATATCATTATCATTTACTAATACGTTTTCTGTTACATCAGCTCCAGGAGTTGTAGTATAGGCATCATCATTAGCATTAGTTGTATTAGGCGAATCAGTAGGTTGCACAGTTACTGTTACAGTTGCAGTATCACAAAGTGCAGGATTAGCATCATCACATATAGTGTAAGTAAAAGTATCCTCACCAATAAATCCATCATTAGGAGTATAGATAATTTCACCTGTAGGACTAATAGTAACTGTTCCGTTATCCGGAGTAGTCGTATTAGTTACAGTAATTGTATCACCATCAGGATCAAAATCGTTAGAAATCACAGGAATAGTAATCGGTGTTCCTTCTGGAGTTGTCGCAGTATCAGCGTTAGCGATAGGTGCTTCATTTTCAGGACCACTTACCGGTAATACTTCAATGTATACAGTAGCTGTATCACATGCTTGTGGGTTACCATCATCACAGATTGTGTAAGTGAAAGTATCCTCACCAGTAAATCCAGCGTTAGGAGTATAAGTATAGTTACCAGCAGCATCAATAGTTACTGTTCCGTTAGCAGGATTTGTATTAGCAGTTACTGTTTGATTATCACCTTCAAAATCTTCATCATTAGTTAATACATTACCAGTTACCGGTTGGTCTTGGAATGTATTATTAATATCTGCGATAGCATCAGTAGTATTAGCAATACCACCCACTGTAATATATACCGTAGCTGTATCACAAGCTTGGTCAGCATTATCATCACAAATAGTATAAGTGAAAGAGTCCGCACCAGAGTACCCAGGGTTAGGCGTATAAGTAAAGTCACCAGAAGGAGACATTGTTACAGTACCATTAGTTGGTTGTGTGTTAGCAGTTACTGATTGATCATCACCTTCGATATCATTATCATTTACTAATACGTTTTCTGTTACATCAGCTCCAGGAGTTGTTGTATAGGCATCGTCATTAGCATTAGTTGTATTAGGCGAATCTGTAGGTTGTACCGTTACAGTTACAGTTGCCGTATCACAAAGAGCAGGATCAGCATCATCACATATAGTGTAAGTAAAAGTATCCTCACCAATAAATCCATCATTAGGCGTATAAATAATTTCACCTGTAGGACTAACCGTTACCGTTCCGTTATCTGGAGTCGTTGTATTAGTTACAACTATTGTATCACCATCTGGATCAAAATCGTTAGATATTACAGGAATAGTAATCGGTGTTCCTTCTGGCGTTGTCGCAGTATCAGCGTTAGCGATAGGCGCTTCATTTTCAGGACCACTTACAGGTAATACTTCAATGTATACAGTAGCTGTATCACATGCTTGTGGGTTACCATCATCACAGATTGTGTACGTGAAAGTATCTTCACCAGTAAATCCAGGATTAGGGATATAAGTATAGTTACCAGCATCATCGATAGTTACTGTTCCGTTAGCAGGATCAGTATTAGCAGTTACTGTTTGGTTATCACCTTCAAAATCTTCATCATTAGTTAATACATTACCAGAAACTTCTTCATCTTGGAATGTATTATTAATATCTGCGATAGCATCAGTAGTATTAGCAATACCACCCACTGTAATATACACTGTAGCCGTATCACAAGCTTGATCATCATTATCATCACAAATAGTATAAGTGAACGAGTCTGCACCAGAATATCCAGGGTTAGGCGTGTAAGTAAAGTCACCGTTATCCTCTATAGTTACAATACCATTAATAGGGTCTGTATTAGCAGTTACTATTTGATTATCCCCTTCAATATCATTATCATTTACTAATACGTTTTGTGTTACATCAGCTCCAGGAGTTGTTGTATACGCATCATCATTAGCATTAGTTGTGTTAGGCGAATCAGTAGGTTGTACAGTTACTGTTACAGTTGCAGTATCACAAAGTGCAGGATTAGCATCATCACATATAGTGTAAGTAAAAGTATCCTCACCAATAAATCCATCATTAGGAGTATAGATAATTTCACCTGTAGGACTAATAGTAACTGTTCCGTTATCCGGAGTAGTCGTATTAGTTACAGTAATTGTATCACCATCAGGATCAAAATCGTTAGAAATTACAGGAATAGTAATCGGTGTTCCTTCTGGAGTTGTCGCAGTATCAGCGTTAGCGATAGGCGCTTCATTTTCAGGACCACTTACCGGTAATACTTCAATGTATACAGTAGCTGTATCACATGCTTGTGGGTTACCATCATCACAGATTGTGTACGTGAAAGTATCCTCACCAGTAAATCCAGCGTTAGGAGTATAAGTATAGTTACCAGCAGCATCAATAGTTACTGTTCCGTTAGCAGGATCAGTATTAGCAGTTACTGTTTGGTTATCACCTTCAAAATCTTCATCATTAGTTAATACATTACCAGTTACCGGTTGGTCTTGGAATGTATTATTAATATCTGCGATAGCATCAGTAGTATTAGCAATACCACCCACTGTAATATATACTGTAGCTGTATCACAAGCTTGGTCAGCATTATCATCACAAATAGTATAAGTGAAAGAGTCCGCACCAGAGTACCCAGGGTTAGGCGTATAAGTAAAGTCACCAGAAGGAGACATTGTTACAGTACCATTAGTTGGGTTTGTATTAGCAGTTACTGATTGATTATCACCTTCAATATCATTATCATTTACTAATACGTTTTCTGTTACATCAGCTCCAGGAGTTGTAGTATAGGCATCATCATTAGCATTAGTTGTATTAGGCGAATCAGTAGGTTGCACAGTTACTGTTACAGTTGCAGTATCACAAAGTGCAGGATTAGCATCATCACATATAGTGTAAGTAAAAGTATCCTCACCAATAAATCCATCATTAGGAGTATAGATAATTTCACCTGTAGGACTAATAGTAACTGTTCCGTTATCCGGAGTAGTCGTATTAGTTACAGTAATTGTATCACCATCAGGATCAAAATCGTTAGAAATCACAGGAATAGTAATCGGTGTTCCTTCTGGAGTTGTCGCAGTATCAGCGTTAGCGATAGGTGCTTCATTTTCAGGACCACTTACAGGTAATACTTCAATGTATACAGTAGCTGTATCACATGCTTGTGGGTTACCATCATCACATATTGTGTAGGTGAAAGTATCTTCACCAGTAAATCCAGGATTAGGCTCATAAGTATAGTTACCAGCATCATCAATAGTTACTGTTCCGTTAGCAGGATCAGTATTAGCAGTTACTGTTTGATTATCACCTTCAAAATCTTCATCATTAGTTAATACATTACCAGTTACCGGTTGGTCTTGGAATGTATTATTAATATCTGCGATAGCATCAGTAGTATTAGCAATACCACCCACTGTAATATATACTGTAGCTGTATCACAAGCTTGGTCAGCATTATCATCACAAATAGTATAAGTGAAAGAGTCCGCACCAGTATACCCAGGGTTAGGCGTGTAAGTAAAGTCACCAGAAGGAGACATTGTTACAGTACCATTAGTTGGGTTTGTATTAGCAGTTACTGATTGATTATCACCTTCAATATCATTATCATTTACTAATACGTTTTCTGTTACATCAGCTCCGGGAGTTGTAGTATAGGCATCATCATTAGCATTAGTTGTATTAGGCGAATCGGTAGGTTGCACAGTTACTGTTACAGTTGCAGTATCACAAAGTGCAGGATTAGCATCATCACATATAGTGTAAGTAAAAGTATCCTCACCAATAAATCCATCATTAGGAGTATAGATAATTTCACCTGTAGGACTAATAGTAACTGTTCCGTTATCCGGAGTAGTCGTATTAGTTACAGTAATTGTATCACCATCAGGATCAAAATCGTTAGAAATTACAGGAATAGTAATCGGTGTTCCTTCTGGAGTTGTCGCAGTATCAGCGTTAGCGATAGGCGCTTCATTTTCAGGACCACTTACCGGTAATACTTCAATGTATACAGTAGCTGTATCACATGCTTGTGGGTTACCATCATCACATATTGTGTAGGTGAAAGTATCTTCACCAGTAAATCCAGGATTAGGCTCATAAGTATAGTTACCAGCATCATCAATAGTTACTGTTCCGTTAGCAGGATCAGTATTAGCAGTTACTGTTTGATTATCACCTTCAAAATCTTCATCATTAGTTAATACATTACCAGTTACCGGTTGGTCTTGGAATGTATTATTAATATCTGCGATAGCATCAGTAGTATTAGCAATACCACCCACTGTAATATATACTGTAGCTGTATCACAAGCTTGGTCAGCATTATCATCACAAATAGTATAAGTGAAAGAGTCCGCACCAGTATACCCAGGGTTAGGCGTGTAAGTAAAGTCACCAGAAGGAGACATTGTTACAGTACCATTAGTTGGGTTTGTATTAGCAGTTACTGATTGATTATCACCTTCAATATCATTATCATTTACTAATACGTTTTCTGTTACATCAGCTCCGGGAGTTGTAGTATAGGCATCATCATTAGCATTAGTTGTATTAGGCGAATCGGTAGGTTGCACAGTTACTGTTACAGTTGCAGTATCACAAAGTGCAGGATTAGCATCATCACATATAGTGTAAGTAAAAGTATCCTCACCAATAAATCCATCATTAGGAGTATAGATAATTTCACCTGTAGGACTAATAGTAACTGTTCCGTTATCCGGAGTAGTCGTATTAGTTACAGTAATTGTATCACCATCAGGATCAAAATCGTTAGAAATTACAGGAATAGTAATCGGTGTTCCTTCTGGAGTTGTCGCAGTATCAGCGTTAGCGATAGGCGCTTCATTTTCAGGACCACTTACCGGTAATACTTCAATGTATACAGTAGCTGTATCACATGCTTGTGGGTTACCATCATCACAGATTGTGTATGTGAAAGTATCCTCACCAGTAAATCCAGCGTTAGGAGTATAAGTATAGTTACCAGCAGCATCAATAGTTACTGTTCCGTTAGCAGGATTTGTATTAGCAGTTACTGTTTGATTATCACCTTCAAAATCTTCATCATTAGTTAATACATTACCAGTTACCGGTTGGTCTTGGAATGTATTATTAATATCTGCGATAGCATCAGTAGTATTAGCAATACCACCCACTGTAATATATACTGTAGCTGTATCACAAGCTTGGTCAGCATTATCATCACAAATAGTATAAGTGAAAGAGTCCGCACCAGTATACCCAGGGTTAGGCGTGTAAGTAAAGTCACCAGAAGGAGACATTGTTACAGTACCATTAGTTGGGTTTGTATTAGCAGTTACTGATTGATTATCACCTTCAATATCATTATCATTTACTAATACGTTTTCTGTTACATCAGCTCCGGGAGTTGTAGTATAGGCATCATCATTAGCATTAGTTGTATTAGGCGAATCGGTAGGTTGCACAGTTACTGTTACAGTTGCAGTATCACAAAGTGCAGGATTAGCATCATCACATATAGTGTAAGTAAAAGTATCCTCACCAATAAATCCATCATTAGGAGTATAGATAATTTCACCTGTAGGACTAATAGTAACTGTTCCGTTATCCGGAGTAGTCGTATTAGTTACAGTAATTGTATCACCATCAGGATCAAAATCGTTAGAAATTACAGGAATAGTAATCGGTGTTCCTTCTGGAGTTGTCGCAGTATCAGCGTTAGCGATAGGTGCTTCATTTTCAGGACCACTTACCGGTAATACTTCAATGTATACAGTAGCTGTATCACATGCTTGTGGGGTACCATCATCACAGATTGTGTACGTGAAAGTATCCTCACCAGTAAATCCAGCGTTAGGAGTATAAGTATAGTTACCAGCAGCATCAATAGTTACTGTTCCGTTAGCAGGGTCAGTATTAGCAGTTACTGTTTGGTTATCACCTTCAAAATCTTCATCATTAGTTAATACATTACCAGTTACCGGTTGGTCTTGGAATGTATTATTAATATCTGCGATAGCATCAGTACAGTTAATAAGTATTTCAGTAGTTACTGTTGTTGTACATCCATTAGCATCTACTACTGTTATTGTGTAGTTAGCTTCAGGTAAGCTAGCAAATGTACCATCTGTTTGGTAGTTAGCTCCACCGTCTATAGAATAGGAGTAAGGAGCAATACCTCCGGCACCTTCTATTATAATTGTACCTAAACCTTCACAAACAATATCTGTTTGAGTTGTAATAGTTGCAGAAACACTAGTTGCAGGTTCTAATATTGTTGCTGATTGTGTTGTTTCACAACCTTTAGAATCCGTAATAGTTACAGTATAAGTACCAGCAACTACATTAATTAAATCTTCAGTAGTTGAAGCGTTAGTGTCATTCCATAAAAAAGTATAACCTCCATTACCACCATTAACCGCTAAGTCTAAAGAGCCAGTAGCATCATCCTTACATAGTATGTTAGAAACAGCAATAGCAGAACTTAAGATGTTTGGTTCGTTAATTGTTATCGTTGTACTTGTAGTACATTGTGTTACAGTATCCGTTACTGTTATAGTGTAATCTCCAGCAGGTAAATTGCTAACAGAAGTTGTCGTATTAGGAATAGTATCCCAACTATAATTAAAGTTTCCAGATCCACCAGTTACGGTAGCTGTTATACTTCCATTGCTTTCGCCAAAACATATTGCAGGATTAGAAGCACCTGTTACAGATAGATTATTACAAGTCCCCGGGTTAACAGTTACTGTAGTAGAATCTGTACAACCATTAGCATCGGTAACAGTTATAGTATAATCTCCGGCACTTAATCCTGAGATTGCATTTGTAGTTTCTCCTCCAGGAGACCAAGAATAACTATAAGGTTCAACACCTCCAGTAACCACAGCTGTCGCTGTACCGTCACCTGTAGTTGGTCCAGACTCATCCGTTGTTGTAGCTGTTACGTCTAGCGCATTACTTGGTTCTGTAATAGCAATTGTTTCTTCCACCGCTTGACATACGGTCCCATCAATCGTTACACTTACAGAATATACACCTGAAGATAAACTAGCTAATGTACTAGATGTTACAGCTGTATCAGTTTGTACGTCAGAAACCCCATCGTTCCAAACAAAAGTAAAAGTAGCACTTGGATTAGCATCAGAGTTAGCTGTTACCGTTCCAGAACCAGTTGTGTCACCTGTACAAAGTACATCGGTAACATTTGTAATTGCAATTTCTGCATCACAAGTATTAACACATTCAATTACTATACTTTGAGTTATTGTACAATTATTAGCGTCCGTTATAGTTACACTGTGAGTTCCATCAGATAATCCTGTAGCATTTGCAGTCGTTTGACTTCCAGCAGAAGCACTCCATAGGTATGTGTAATTTGCTGTACCACCAGATACTATGGCAGTAGCTTCACCGTTAGAACAACCTTGTGCAGTTGTCGCATCTACTTTAGTTATATTTAAACTTAAAGCAGAAGTAGGTTCAGTAATTGTAGCGCCAATAGATGTAGTACAGTCGTTAGCATCTGTAATAGTTACATTATATGCACCAGCTATTACATTTGATAAATCTTGACTAGTTGAATTACTTACATCATTCCAAACATATGTATAAGGAGCTGTTCCTCCTGTTACTGTAATATTAATACTTCCGGTTGCTTCACTGTTACATAATACATTTGTAACACTTGTTATTGAAGCTTCTAAAGCAGCTGTAGGTTCTGTTATTGTAATCGGTTGATTAAATGTACATCCATTTGCATCTAATACGATAACAGTATAATTTCCTTCTAAAAGATCATTAAAAGTTCCTGAAGTCACATAATTAACACCATTATCTATAGAGTAGGTGTAAGGCGTAATACCACCCGCACCTTCAACAGTTACTGTTGCAGAATTAGTACCAAAGCAATCCACGTTAGTTTGACTTGTAATTGAAGCTGAAACAACAGCAGCAGGTTCTAATATTGTTGCAGAGTTTGTTGTTTCACAACCTTTAGAATCCGTAATAGTTACAGTATAAGTACCAGCAACTACATTAATTAAATCTTCAGTAGTTGAAGCATTAGTGTCATTCCATAAAAATGTATAACCACCATTACCACCATTAACAGCTAAATCAAGAGATCCAGTAGCGTCGCCTTTACATAATATATTAGTAACTGCTATCGCCGAACTTAAAACATTAGGTTCGTTTATTGTTATAGTTGTGTTTGTAGTACATAAAGTTACATTATCTATAACTGTAATAGTATAATCTCCAGCAGGTAAATTGCTAACAGAAGTCGTCGTATTAGAAATAGTATCCCAAGAGTAACTAAAGTTTCCAGATCCACCAGTTACAGTAGCTGTTATACTACCATTACTTTCTCCAAAACATATTGCAGGATTAGAAGATCCTGTTACAGATAGATTATTACAAGACCCTGGGTTTACAGTTACACATGTAGTATCTGTACAACCATTAGCATCGGTTACAGTTACACAGTATTCTGCTGCACTAAGCCCTGTAAGAGCATCAGTAGTTTCTCCATTAGGAGTCCAAGAATAAGTATAAGGAGCTACACCGCCAGTTACTATTGCAGTAGCAGTACCATCACCAGTGGTAGGACCAGACTCATCAGTAGTTGTAGCAGTAACATTTAAAGCATTACTAGGTTCTGTAATAGCAATAGTTTTAGCAACAGCTTGACAAACTGTTCCATCAATTGTTACGCTTACAGAATATACACCAGCAGATAAATTGGCTAATGTACTAGAAGTTACAGCTGTATCAGTTTGTACGTCAGAATTTCCATCGTTCCAAACAAAAGTAAAAGTAGCACTTGGATTAGCATCAGAGTTAGCTGTTACCGTTCCTGCACCAGTTGTGTCACCTGTACAAAGTACATCGGTAACATTTGTAATTGCAATTTCTGCATCACACGTATTAACACATTCTATTACTATACTTTGAGTTATAGTACAATTATTAGCATCTGTAACAGTTACACTATGCGTTCCATCAGATAATCCTGTTACTGAAGCAGTAGTTGCACTACCTGCAGATGCACTCCATAAATAAGTGTAATTTGCTGTACCACCAGATACAATTGCAGTAGCTTGTCCATTTGCACAACCTTGGGCAGTTGTAGCATCTACTTTTGTTATGTTTAAACTAAGAGGACTAGAAGGTTCAGAGATTGTAGCTCCAACACTTGTAGTACATCCATTGTCGTCTGTAATTGTTACATTATATGCACCAGCTAAAACATTTGATAAATCTTGACTAGTTGAATTACTTACATCATTCCAAACATATGTATAAGGAGCTGTTCCTCCTGTTACTGTAATATCAATACTTCCGGTTGCTTCACTGTTACATAATACATTTGTTACAGTTGCGATAGTAGCTCCTAAAACAGGTTGTGTTACGGTTAACGTTTGTATGTGCTCTGTTGTAAGATTACATTCATCAGTTGCAGTCCAAGTCCTTGTAATTGTTATTGTTCCAGTACAAATATCACCCGTAGTAGTTTCACTAAAAGTAACATCAGCATCTCCGCAATTATCTGTAGCAGTTAATGTTGGAGCAGTAGGAATAGCATCATAATCTACAGTATCATTAGCAGGTAAATTTTCATTAAAAGTAGGAGGGGTCGTATCTTCTATAGTTAATATTCCTGTTATTAGTGTAATATTTCCACAATCATCAATTACGGAGTATTCAGCTTCTATTGTCCCACCTCCACAAGCGTTTGCTACAAAATCAGAATAATTAAAATCTGAAGTTACATTGTTTGCAGAGTCCGTGTTACAATCATCAGTACCACAGATTCTTAATGCTGCTATGTTAGCATTATTCCATTGGAAAGCTTCAGATTGATTTGAAACATTATCACATTCTATAGTCTTATTAATGTCTGCGCAATTGGCTAAATCTGGACCTGTTGTGTCTTCTATAGTTATTGTTGCACTTGTTGTTGATGTATTATTACATTCATCTTTAACAGTATAAGTTACAGTTATACTACCACTAGTTCCACAATCATATATAAAATTAGAGTAAACATAGTTAGACGTTACCACTAGGTCTGCAGAGTCAGTACAATTATCGGTACTACAATTTTGTAATAAGTTAATATTATCAGTATTCCAAGTATCTATTATAGTTTTGTTATCAGAACTTGAGCACTCTTCGTTTGTTTGTGCAATTAGGTTACAACTAGATAAATCAGGTGCGGTAGTATCCTTAATTGTAATTGTAGTAATAGCAGTTGAAGTATTACCACAATCATCTGTTGCAGTAAAAGTTCTACGAACTACTATAGTACAATTAGCGTTAGATGTTATAGTATCTATATAAGTTACAGATTGTACTTGTGTATCATCTGATGTATTATAATTTGAAAGTGTACCAAAAGTAGTAAGGACATTATTAGAAACTGAAGTACTATAATTAAACTCAGTATTAGTAGCTGTTATATCGTTTGCATTACAACCTTCTATACTTAATGTACTAGGTACTGTAATTACAGGGTTAGCATTGTCTTGAGAACCAACAATAATATTATCCATGTAAGCCTCGCAACCGTTTGTGTCTGTTACTAAAACACTATAGGTTCCGGTTGGAACGTTATTTAGGTCTTGTGTTAGAGCACTGTTACTCCATGCGTAAGTATATGGACTTGTACCACCAGAAATTGTAATGTCAATAGCTCCGGTATTTCCGGTATCACATGCAGCATTAGTTAAGGCAACATTAGATATCTCTAAAGCACTATTAATTGTTGTAGATGTAAAGCTAGTACACCCAAGTGTGTTAGAGACTAATACAGTATAACTCCCTGGTGCTAAATTATTAAATGTTGGAGAACTTTGATAAGGACTTCCATTAATAGAGTAGGTGTATTGACTTCCAACAGGGGACGTCACCGTAATGGTACTAGTATCATTAGTATTATTACAACTTATATCTAAAACAGGACTAGCAGGTAAAGGTTGATAATTTAACGTAACTGTTGCTATATCACAAACGGATTGGTTTGGTGCAGGTAGACATACTTGATATTGAAAAGTAACAGTTCCTGTAAAACCAGGTGTTGGTACATAACTGTAATTTCCGTTTGAAGCTAAAGAAAAAGATTGCCCAGCTGGACTAGGTCCAGATATTAAAGTGTATGTAGAGTTATCTGGTGCAGTTGCTATTTCGCTTAATTCACCTCTAGCGGTATCATTTACACACTCTTCGAAATCGCCATCAAGTGCATATTTTTGAAGTAGAAAAAATTTACCATCACCATGATCTCGTGTTGCAGCAACAAATTCTATCTTAGTAATTTTAGATCCTGTAGGAGCAATAGAGTTTAAATAAAATAATCCAATACCAATAGTTTGTCCGTTTTCATTACAACGTCCAGACCTCCAATAGTCAGAGTTGTTTGCAGGAACTCCAAAAGTACAATCTCTATAATCACCAGTATTTCTAACAAATGTATTTCCTAATTGTTGCTCTGGACCTCCACCAACTGGTGTACCCCATACTTCAACATAAAAACAGTTGTTTCCACCTCTTTCTGTAACCGCCAAAATACCACCTTGATTAGATGGTATAGGATTACTATAAAAAATAGTTTGTCTTTGCGCATTGGAAACTTCTGCTTTGGTAAAATTACCACACATATTTTCTCCATTTGGATTGGCAGTAAAATAATGATTCAAGTTTTTGTCTTGAAAAGCACTCAATGCTTTAGTGTTCCAGTTTGGGTCACTACTTGTATTTGCTAAAGTAGTTCCATTTTCAAGAATCATGTTTGGAGAGTTTCCGTCAGGACCTAGAATTGTCATCTCATAAGATGTCGGTACAACAAACGTATTATATACGTCTCCGTTTACAGTAACAGAACTTATTGTAGCTGGATTACTAATACCAGCATTTTGATTATCCGACCACTGAAAGGTAACTCCAGTTTGAATCGATGGTGATTGTGTTTGCGCAAATGCAAAACAACTAAACATCAATCCGATTAGCACAGCTAACACTGATTTTGAATATTTCAAATTATTTTCTATTTTTCTCAAAATTTATAATTTTTTAACTTATATCTTATTTTTTTTGTAAAATCTATAACAAACACAAAACCACCGACCGCATTAAGCTGTAAGTGTATTACGATTAAATAGTAAAAGAGAATGTTGTATTCCCATAACATTATATGTCTTTACTGCGTTATATTATATTTTTAACTAATCATTTCAGCCAAAATATGCTACAGTTTAAGGGAGGTGCCACATAGTGACAAACGTAGGTATTCTGTAATTACTTAGATTCAGGGACAAATTTAACTAATTCTTTAACAAAAGAAAGCTGATTTAGGTGCCTAATCAAATATATATGTTATAGCACATATAAAACCGATAAAAGGTATTACTTAATTCGGTAAACGTAAAAATACGTATTTTAACGACAACTATGAGTAAAATTTTACAATTTATTAGACACTCTAAATCTTCTTGGCAATTTCAAGTGGATGATCATGACAGACCATTAAAAAAAAGAGGAGTAAATGATGCGCTTTTAGTCTCTAAACACTTAAAAACTATTCTTTTAAAGCCAGATGTTATTTTTTGTAGTTCTGCACAAAGAACAAAATCGACAGCAACGTTGTTCGTCGATATATTGGAATTGAAAAACGTCAATTTTGAAGTAAAAAAAGCACTTTATGACTTCTCAGGACCATCGGTTTTAGACGCTATTAAAACATGCGATGATTCTGTTACCGTTTTAATGCTTTTTGGACATAATTTTGCTTTAACAAATTTATGTAACTCTCTAGGAAACATAAGTATTGACAACGTAACAACGTCAGGTTTTGTACAAATAGAATTTGATCAAAACTCATGGAAAAATATACAAAATGGTAAAACCACAAAAATTGTATTTCCAAAACATTTAAAATAGACAATCTAATTAGATATATTTGTAGTAAATTCTGAAAATAATGACTAACCATATTATTGATAATAAATATGTAAACAGAGAATTAAGTTGGTTACAATTTAATCATCGTGTGTTACAAGAGGCTGCAGACGAGTCTGTTCCGTTAATAGAGAGACTCCGTTTTTTAGGTATTTTCTCTAATAATTTAGACGAATTTTTTAAAGTACGTTATGCAACTGTCAAACGTATTGATTATGCAGGAAAAGCTGGTAAAAGTCAGTTAGGTGGTATAAAGGCTTCAGAGCTTTTGGATATTATAACAAACACGGTAATTAAACATCAAACCGAAAGTTTGAAAATATTACATGATATTCAGAAAAAATTAGAAGCAGAAAATATTTTCATTTTAAGAGAAACTAAAATCTCAAAAACTCAAAAGCAATACCTTAGAAGTTACTTTTTAGAAAAAGTGAGTCCTGCGTTAGTTACTATTGTTTTAAATTCTGAAATAAAACTACCAAATCTTAAAGACAGTGCAGCTTATCTTGCTGTTAATATGTATATGGAAGATGGTAGTAATCAATATGCTTTGATAGAAATTTCAAAAAGCATGGATCGTTTTGTTGTATTACCCAAAAACGGGGATACAGACAATATTATAATGTTGGATGATTTGTTACGTTTATTTTTAGACGATATATTTAACATTTTTGATTACAAAAAAATTACAGCTCACATGATTAAAATTACTAGAGATGCCGAGTTGGATCTAGATAGTGATTTGACCAAGAGTTTTATGGAAAAAATCAGTGACAGTGTAAAGGATAGACAAGAAGGAGAGCCGGTTAGATTTGTTTACGATAAAACCATTGATAAACCTACATTAGCATTTTTAATGGATAAAATGGGGATTGATAATACGGATAGTATTATCCCTGGAGGTAGATACCATAATCGCAGAGATTACATGGGGTTTCCTAGTTTAGGACGTAAAGATTTATTGTATGAAAAAATTGTGCCATTAAAAGTAAAAGGATTGAGTCTAGAAGGTAGTATTTTTGAGGCAATTGCTAAAAAAGATTATTTGCAATATGCGCCTTATCATACCTTTTCTTATGTGGTTAAATTTTTAAGAGAAGCTGCTTTAGATCCTAAAGTAAAAGCAATTAAAATTACTATATATAGATTAGCTCAAATTAGTCATGTTGCAAGTTCTTTAATTAATGCAGCAAAAAACGGTAAAAAAGTGACGGTCTCTATGGAGATTCAAGCACGTTTTGACGAAGAAGCTAATATCGCTTACGCGGAACAAATGCAGCGGGAAGGTGTTAATTTAATCTTTGGTGTGCAAGGATTAAAAGTGCATAGTAAAATGTGTTTGATAGAAAGAGAAGAAGATAATAAATTGAAACGTTATGGTTTTATAAGTACTGGAAATTTTAACGAATCCACAGCAAAAATTTATACAGATTACACCTTATTTACTGCCAATCAAAAGATTTTAAAAGACGTAAATAAAGTGTTTAACTTTTTTGAAGTCAATTATAAAATTTACAGATTTAAACATATAATTACGTCTCCGCATTATACAAAAAACAAGTTTTTTCAACTAATTGACACCGAGATTAAAAATGTAAAAGAAGGAAAGCCTGCCTACATTAAATTAAAAATGAATAGTATTTCTAGTTACCAAATGGTAGACAAGTTATACGAAGCAAGTCAAGCAGGTGTTAAGATACAGATGATTGTTAGAGGTATTTGTTGTTTGGTTCCTGGTGTAAAAGGGATTAGCGAAAATATTGAGGTTATTAGTATTGTAGATAAGTTTTTAGAGCACACAAGATTATATGTATTTTGTAATGATAATGCACCTAAAGTGTATATTTCTTCTGCAGATTGGATGACTAGAAATATTGAAAATAGAGTAGAAGTAAGTTGTCCTATTTATGACGAAGAAATTAAGGAAGAATTGATAGATACCTTCCACATTTGTTGGAAGGATAATGTAAAAGCTAGGATTTTAAACAAAGCACAAAACAATACTTATAAAAGAAATAACGAACCTAAATGTAGGTCTCAATTTGAAGCTTACACCTATTTAAAAAATAAATTAGATGCTTAATATTCAAAAATATGCAGCTATAGATATTGGGTCCAATGCCGTTAGATTACTTATATCTAATATAGTCGAAGAAAGAGATAAGCCAACGCGTTTTAAAAAAAGCTCGTTAGTCAGGGTTCCGGTGCGTTTGGGTGCAGATGTATTTATTAAAGAGCAGATTTCAGAATACAACGTTAATCGTATGTTGGATACCATTCATGCGTTTAAATTGTTAATGAAAACGCACGGTGTTGTAAAGTATAAAGCATGTGCAACATCAGCAATGAGAGAAGCAAATAATGGAAGAGAAGTTGCTAAGTTTATAAAACAAAAAACAGGAATTCAAATAGATATTATTGAAGGCGAAGAGGAGGCTGCCATAATTGCAGCTACAGATTTACAGTCGTATATAGATGCCAATAAGACTTATCTTTATGTAGATGTTGGTGGAGGGAGCACGGAGTTTTCTGTAATTGATAAAGGTCAAAAAACAGCATCCAAATCGTTTAAAATCGGAACCGTCCGTTTATTAAACGATATGGTGAAAAAAGAAGCTTGGTTAGAACTTGAAAACTGGATTAAATCTGAGACTGTAAAACATGAAAAAATAGAAGTTATTGGATCCGGAGGAAACATAAATAAAATATTTAAAGTCTCTGGTAAAGCCATGGGAAAACCATTGTCTTATTTTTACTTAACCTCTTATTATAACATGCTTCAAACGTATTCTTACGAGGAGCGTATTTCTATTTTAGATTTAAATCAAGATAGGGCAGATGTTATTATTCCAGCAACACGTATTTATCTGTCAGCAATGAAATGGTGTGGCGCAAAAGATATTTATGTACCCAAAATTGGACTTGCAGATGGTATCATAAAAAGTATGTATAATGATACTGTTTCTAGTCATACAAAGTTAAAATAATACATTTTATCTATTTAATGTATCATATTATTGAAAAAAATATATCTTTACTTCTACAATCAAGTATTAAATAAACCAATTTAAGTTTTCAAAACATGAAAAAAACTATTTTACTATTAACTTTTGTTTTAGCCTCGTTTTATGGGTATGCACAAGACGCGTTATACGGTGTAAGAGCTGGATATAATATTTCTAATTTAGATTTTGATCCTAGTGTTCCTGCTGGAGTTGCAAATGCACATAGAAACGGATTTGCTATTGGTTTTTTTGGCGAATATAGTTTAACGGATTCATTTTCTTTTGCACCAGAAGTTCAGTTTTCTGCAGAAGGAGCAAAAGATCAAGAGTTACGTATCAATTATATTCAAGTGCCATTATTTTTTAAATATAAAATAGACTCAGCTTTATCTGTTGGTTTAGGTCCTCAAGCGGCTTTAAAAGGACATTCTTATGAAGACGGATTGACAAATTTAGGTTTTTCGGTATTAGGAGGTTTAGAGTATTTAATTACTGACGAGTTTTTTATCGATTTTAGATATTCGTATGGATTATCTAATGTTTTAGATGATAATGATGCTGGTTTAGAAGCAAAAAACACAAACATGCAAATAGGTTTTGGAGTAAAATTCTAAACATAATATATTATAATAAAAAAGCCCATTCTAATTTAGAATGGGCTTTTTTATTTAGCAATTTTATTTATCCGTGTATGGTTTCTTTTTTACTTAAATCTTGCATTATTTGTGCTTCATATTCTAGTAAATCATTCCATTTTTTATCAACTTCTGTACGATCGCCATATTGTCTTGCAAATCCTAAAAACATGGTGTAATGGTTAGCCTCACTAACCATTAATTTACGATAAAACTCAGCTAAAGATTTATCCTCTAATTCTTCAGACAATAATCTAAAGCGTTCACAACTTCTAGCTTCTATTAATGCGGCATATAACAGTCTATGGACTAACTGTGTTGTTCTACTTCCTCCTTTAGGAAAAAAGGTAATCAATCTTAAAACGTAATCGTCCTTGCGGTCACGACCTAAAATCCAACCGTTTTCTATTATCAAATCATGGACCATTTTAAAGTGGCTAATCTCTTCTTTAACTAAAGCAACCATTTCTTGTACTAGATCCGTATATTCAGGAAAACTAACTATTAAGGAGATTGCTGTACTTGTTGCTTTTTGCTCGCAGTAAGCATGATCTGTTAAGATTTCTTCTATGTTTTTTTCTACTATATTTACCCAACGTGGATCTGTTGGTAATTTAAGTCCTAGCATGTCTTAGGTGTTAAAAGTTAACTCTGTTTTGTTATGTTGTAATCCCCATTTGCTTCAATAGTTAAATTGTATGTTGGGCAATTTGTTGATCTAGGAATACATTGGGATGCAATAATGTGTACTTTGTTTGTTTCCAAGCTTTTTTGTTGGTCTATATAAATCTCAGTGCTTACATAGTCGCTAACTTTTTCAGACAGAAAATTGTCATCCATGACTTGCTTAAATATT
This sequence comes from Olleya sp. KKT75, assembly GCF_055635485.1. Lineage (NCBI taxonomy): Bacteria > Pseudomonadati > Bacteroidota > Flavobacteriia > Flavobacteriales > Flavobacteriaceae > Olleya > Olleya sp. KKT75. Next base: position 3,304,229 of record NZ_CM145759.1, on the reverse strand, counting down.
GGTCTATCATCTTTGAAAACTTCAATTTCAGAGACAAATTCTCTATAGTAATTATTGTTAGTTATATAGTCTTCTTCAAAAGATTGTAACACAGCTTTAGTCATGTCTGTGTAACTTTTTATTGTAACTCTGTAACCATTGCTTAAAATGGTATCTGTGCTTGTTTCAGTATAGCTTTCTGGGAAGTATTGTGTCTGTTCTGCAAAGGATTGATATAGGTTTTTTTCAATAAGAATATCCCTTGGTTTTTTATTAACATGATGACGACCATCACAACTTAATAATACAAGGATCAGCGCAAATAGTAAAAAAGCAAATTTGTTCATAGTTAAACGTCTAAGTCAAAAGTGGTACGCAATAGCTCTAAATTAGGGTTTTTCTCCTTTAGCTTCTCGTATTTTTCTAGAGGCGTATAGGCATATTTAGTATCTAATTCTTCATTAATAGTTATATCTAATGTGATATCGTAATTTTTTAAGTTTTTACGTAAATAAGACATGAGATCAAAAGACTGACGCTCCACTTCAACTTTGTTTGTCGCGTTTGGAAACGTTAGTTGAATAGAAAATCCATCAGGAGCCAAAGTAGGCTTGTCAATAGATAAGATAGAGGCTAAATTAAATTTACCTTCGCCTTCAATTTTAGTTACAAAAGCATTCCATACCTCCGTTAATTCGTCTTGATTAAATGGTTCTCTTGGTAAGTTTTCTTCGTCCACAACAACATCTAATTGTCTAATTTGATGTTCCTTTTTAGCTCTGATACTTTTTAAAGATAAACCAGAAGTACGTTTTGTTTTAGAGGCTATACCGTTTTCTAAAACAATTTTAGGTGTTACAGGTTTAGCGGGTTGTTGTGGAGTAGGTGTAGCTTTTACAACAGGTACAGTAGCTTGTGGTACATTAACCTTTACAGGAGTAATGCCTATTTTTTTAAAGTAAGATGGCGGAATTATGAACCGACTACTATTTTTTTTTTCTCCATCAAAAGTGATAGAGGCAAGTTGCATTAAAGTTAATTCGACTAAGAGTCGTTGGTTTTTACTACTCTTATATTTTAAGTCACACTCATTAGCTAAGTTAATTCCTTTTATTAAAAAGTCTTGACTTGCTTTTTGAGATTGTTCTAAGTATTTGTTTTTGGTGTCTTCACCAACTTCTAAGAGCTCTATAGTAGTTGGGTTTTTGCAAACTAGCAAATCTCTAAAGTGAGAGGCTAATCCAGCGATATAGTGATGACCATCAAAACCTTTTGCTAATGTTTTATTAAATTGTATCAACAGTTCAGGGATCTTATTTTCTAAGATATACTCTGTGCTTTCAAAATAGGTTTCGTAGTCTAAAACGTTTAAGTTTTCAGTTACAGCTTGCCTTGTAAGTTCTTTACCTGCAAAACTTACAACTCTATCAAATATAGATAGGGCATCACGCATGGCACCATCAGCCTTTTGAGCGATGATATGTAAGGCGTCATCCTCAGCATTTACACCTTGTTCTTTAGCAATATATTTTAAATAGTTTTTAGCGTCTTTAACAGTAATACGTTTGAAATCAAAAATCTGACAACGTGATAAAATGGTTGGAATTATCTTATGCTTTTCTGTAGTTGCTAAAATAAAAATACAATGTTTTGGTGGCTCTTCTAACGTTTTTAAAAAGGCATTAAAGGCAGCTTGAGATAACATGTGGACCTCGTCAATAATATAGACTTTATATTTTCCAACTTGTGGTGGTATACGGACCTGGTCTGTTAAATTTCTAATATCATCAACCGAGTTGTTTGATGCGGCATCTAGTTCAAAAATATTAAAGGCGTAATCTTCCTCTCCAGTTTCGTTACCGTCACTGTTAATCATTTTTGCTAAAATACGTGCACAACTTGTTTTACCAACCCCACGCGGACCCGTAAATAATAAAGCTTGTGCTAGGTGATTGTTTTCAATAGCATTAAGTAGTGTATTGGTAATAGCAGATTGTCCAACAACATCCTTAAAGGTTTGTGGTCTGTATTTTCTTGCCGATACTACAAAGTGTTCCAATGCTACAAAATTTATTTTAGCGTCTTTTTGATGCTATTATTAAGATGTAACAAATTTAAAAAATAGAAGGCTAATTAAGAAGTCTAAACTGTGATTTTATTTATAGTTATCAACAAAACAGTATTAATCCTTAAAGTGGAAACAATTTAAAGATTATAGCTTTAAAAATGTCTAGTTTATTGTAGTTTTGCTTTCAGTAAATTGCCTTATCGCTTTAAATTTATTTTAAAGAGGAAAGTCCGGACACCGTAGTGTAATCATAGTGGTTAACAGCCATCCGCCGAGAGGTGAGGAAAAGTGCAACAGAAAGAATGTACAGGTCATGCTGTAGTGAAACCAGGTAAACTCTATGAGGTGCAATACCATGTATACTAACGTTTGAGCGTACACGCGCGATTGTTAGAGGGTAGGTAGCTAAAGCGTGTTGGTAACAGCAAGCTCAGATAAATGATAGGGGCTTCTTAGGAAGTACAAAATCCGGCTTATAGATTTACTTACTTATAAAAAAAACCATCTAGAAATAGATGGTTTTTTGTTTTTACTCTTCTTCGTCTGAAGTTATATTTTCAAAAAAGCTAAAGGTGTTTCCTCCATAACTTTTAGAGTGGCTATAATTTATTATGCCTGATAGGTCTGTATATTTAGAGTGTTCTACAATAAGTAAACCGTCAGTTTCTAAAAGATTATTAGCAAATATTAAATCTGGAATTTTAGTGAAATCTTCAACAGAAAAATCATAAGGCGGATCCGCAAAAATAATAGTATGTTGTTGTTTGCTGCGTTCTAAAAATTTAAATACATCACTTTTTATAGTTTGTATGTCCATTTCAAAGCTAGCAGCGGTCTCGTTAATAAACTTAATGCAACCATGATCTTGATCTACACTTAAAATATTTTCTGTACCTCTAGAGGCAAACTCGTAGCTTATGTTTCCTGTTCCTGCAAATAAATCCAATACAGAAATGTCATCTAAATAATATTGGTTATTTAAAATGTTAAACAAGGCTTCTTTGGCCATGTCTGTTGTAGGTCTTACGGGTAGCTTTTTTGGAGCAGTGATTCTTCTTCCTTTAAATTGTCCTGATACAATGCGCATTATAAGCTTTTTAGTAATGTGAAATTTGAGTGATTGTGTGTTGGTTTTTCCGCGAAAGCGTAAGTGTCCATTCTATTGCCAAAAGATACGTGTCTGATGTATTTATAAGCTATTTCAAACAACGGACTGTCCTTGGTTACTTCACCTAGAAACAGTACTTCTATGGTTTCTGGGTTAAGCTGTAATTGCTCTAAGGTAAACAATAAATAATAAATAAAATCTTCTTTTGTCTGATGTTCAAATGTATTGTATAGGGTTAGCTTTCCTTTATTGATAACAATAATTTCAAAATTTGTGTCTGACACATGGACATAAACTTTTGGAGTATTGCTGTGTTTTTCAAAGGTCAATAATTGTTCTATTAAAATAGTAGAAAAATGATTGTAAGTAAAGCTGCCAAATTGATCAAATATAAAGTTATTAATGTTAGTAAAAGGCACGTAAACATTAACACTATCGTTTGGATGGATGTCATCAAACGTTATAAAATCAGTTTTTAAAATTTTAGTATTAAATTTTAAATAATCGGCTAAAGTGTCTTCATTAAATAATGGTTTTGGAACAACTGTGGACCAATCATTAACATGTATGACATTTATAGCTTTAAAAGGCTGTTTTAATACAGTTTCTGTATTAAAAAGATGTTTGATAGCATCTAATAATTCTGATGGCGTTTTCTTAACAGAAAAGCGTTCAGATTTAAGTGTAACTATAGTTTTTGTATTTGTATCTAAAACACAAAAAGAATGTCCACTCAAACTAATTTGAATGGACAATTCTAAGTTGGTTAATTCGTTATTATTACTAGTCGTTACTGCCATAAGTTTTTGGCCAGTTTCCGATTGTTTTTACTTCATCCATAGATCCTACACGTAGTGCATCTCCATTTACTCCTTCAACAGATATTACTTGACTTTCTTTAAGTACTAAGTTTTTATCTTGATCATATAAGACATCTGTTTTCATTACAAACGCTTCAAATACTGGAATTTTATTTCCATTTTCATCTTCAATCTCTCCTGCGTTCATTGTAAATTTAGTTCCTTCTTTTCCAAGAGGTACATTCATCATTTGCTTATATCTATCAGTACCTTTGAACAAACGATTTTTTACAGGTTCAAATCCGATAGTATCTGTTATAACAATTTCCTTAGTTGTTGTTACACCACCATAACGTTTTGTAGCTTCAACATCAATAACTGTTGAATCTCTTCTGTCTATTAATGTGAATTTACCGTTTTCAATAAATTTAATTAAAGTATCATAACTTTTAGTAAACTTACCTGTAACAGTTCTGTGTGCTAATTGAGAATCTCTAATGTCTACTAAACGTTCAATTGCAGCTCTGTATCTTTTTTCTTTTAATTGGTTAAACTTAATTTCTCCATATACAGAGTTAAAAGTTAAGTATCCTAAATAAGCAATAAGTGCCCAAAGTGCGATGGTAATAAATGGTTTTGCTTTTGTTGGAATAAATTTGTCAATAAGCCAAACAATCAAAATTGTTAGTAAAATTGCTCCAAGTATAATAAGTGCTAATTTTATCATAAGTATTTTATTAAATTTAATTAAGGTCTGTGACAAATCTACAATTTTTTTTTATTCGTAAAAACCATTGTTGGTAAAAATGATTTATATATTTGATAAAAAGTTTTCAATCCACACTATTTAATGACCAGTTCTCAATTTTATTCCCTTATAAGACAGCATTTTCCGTTCAATCCAACCTCAAAACAAGATATTTTACTTTTACAACTTTCTGAGTTTATTTTAAATGATAAAGAAAATGGCGTGTTTTTGTTAAAAGGTTACGCTGGTACTGGTAAAACCACCATTATTGGTACGATTGTGACAAATTTGTGGCACGCAAAAAAAAGTGCAGTTTTGATGGCTCCAACGGGTCGAGCAGCTAAAGTTATCTCCAATTATTCTAAAAAAGAGGCGTTTACTATCCACAAAAAAATATATTTTCCGAAAAAAGAAAAGGGTGGAGGTGTAAAATTTGTGTTACAACCAAATAAACATAAAGACACTATTTTTATTGTTGATGAAGCTTCGATGATACCAGATTCGCCAAGTGATTCTAAACTTTTTGAAAATGGATCGCTTTTGGACGACTTAATGCAATATGTTTATCAAGGTCAAAGATGTAAATTGCTTTTAATAGGAGATACAGCCCAATTACCTCCAATAAAATTAGATTTAAGTCCTGCATTGGACGAAAACACACTAAGTCTAAATTACAACAAGTCTGTGACTAAAATGGAATTAGATGAAGTTGTAAGGCAAGGTGAAGGCTCTGGTATTTTAGAAAACGCAACTATTTTAAGAGAAACTATCGCTGATGGCTTTTTTGATAGCTTTAAGTTTAATTTAAAGTCTTTTAAGGACATCGTTAGGCTTGTAGATGGTTATGAGATTATGGACGCTATAAATGATGCGTATAGTTCTTTTGGATATGAAGACACAAGTATTATTGTAAGAAGTAATAAACGCGCTAATTTATACAACCAGCAAATACGTAGTCGTATTTTGTTTAGTGAGAACGAATTGTCTTCTGGAGATTATTTAATGGTTGTAAAGAATAATTATTTTTGGTTAAAACCTACATCCGAAGCTGGTTTTATTGCTAACGGAGATATTGTAGAAGTTTTAGAAATTTTTAGCATTAAAGAATTATATGGCTTCAGATTTGCAGAAGTAAAGGTTAGGATGGTTGATTATCCTAAAATGCAACCTTTTGAAACTGTTTTGATGTTAGATACTATTGAGGCAGAAACACCGTCTTTACCTTATGAAGAGTCTAACAGATTATATCAAGAGGTTCAAAAAGATTACGAAGATGAAACCAGTAACTATAAAAAGTTTTTAAAAATAAAGGGCAATAAGTTTTTTAATGCCTTACAAGTAAAGTTTAGTTATGCAATAACATGTCATAAGTCTCAAGGTGGACAATGGAATACTGTTTTTGTAGAACAACCTTATCTTCCTAACGGAATTGATAAAGATTACTTAAGATGGCTGTATACAGCTATAACTAGAGCAAAAGATAAATTGTATTTAATTGGTTTTAAAGACGATTTTTTTGAAGAAGACCATTAAATTATTATATTTTTATGCTCCAATTTAATTCTTAGATGAAAATAATAGCAATGATTCCGGCACGATATAGTGCCTCACGTTTTCCTGGTAAGCTAATGAAAGATTTAGGCGGAAAACCGGTAATTACTCGTACTTATGAAGCTACAGTAGAGACCAAACTATTTGATGACGTTATTGTGGTTACTGATAGTGATATTATTTTTGACGAAATCACTAAAATTGGTGGTCATGTTTTAATGAGTACTAAGCAACACGAATGTGGAAGTGACCGTATTGCAGAAGCAGTAGAGAATTTAGATATAGATGTTGTTGTAAACGTGCAAGGTGACGAGCCTTTTACTGATACAGAATCTCTTAAAAAACTAATAAAAGTATTTAAAGAAGATACAGATAAGCAAGTCGACTTGGCATCATTGATGGTGCATATTACAGATTGGGACGAAATTAAAAACCCTAACACGGTTAAGGTTATTGTTGATCAGCAAAACTTTGCGTTATATTTTTCAAGAAGTCCAATACCGTATCCAAGAGACGAAGCAGTACCTGTTAAATACTTTAAACATAAAGGCGTTTATGCTTTTAGAAAAGAGGCCTTAATGGATTTTTATAGGTTACCAATGTTGACTTTGGAAGCTTCAGAAAAAATTGAGTGTATAAGATATTTAGAATACGGAAAGCGTATCAAAATGGTAGAAACAGATATTCAAGGTGTAGAAATAGATACTCCTGAAGATTTAGAGCGCGCAAAAAAACTATGGAAGTAGATTACAGACATATTAAAGTTATTGGTTTTGATGCTGATGACACGCTTTGGGTTAATGAAACCTATTTTAGAGATGCAGAAGTGCAGTTTGCTAAATTGTTAAGCCAATTTGAGACTGAAAATAAAATAGATCAAGAGCTGTTTAAAATGGAGATGAAAAATCTTCCAGTTTATGGTTACGGTGTTAAAGGGTTTGTGCTGTCAATGGTAGAAATGGCTTTGGAACTATCCAACAATACAGTCTCTAATCAAACCATATTTAAAATTTTAGATATTGGTAAAGAAATGATTAATCAAGAGGTAGAGTTGTTAGATGGCGTGGAAGAAGTCTTGAAGCAATTATCTCAAAAATATAAATTAATAGTTGCAACTAAAGGCGATTTATTAGATCAGGAACGTAAACTTGAAAAATCAGGATTATTAGATTATTTCCATCATATTGAGGTTTTAAGCGATAAAAAAGAAGCTAATTACTCTAAATTATTAAATCATTTAGAGATTAAACCTTCAGAGTTTTTAATGGTAGGTAACTCTTTAAAGTCAGATATTTTACCATTAATTAATATCAAGGCAAGTGCAGTACATGTACCTTTTCATACAACTTGGTTGCATGAACAAGTAAATGTAAATCAAGAAGAATCTAAACAATACAAAACAATAAAAAGTCTTAAAGACTTGCTTAAAATTTTACAGTAAAAGTGAAACTATTAGATATTAATACATGGGACAGAAAGCAACATTTTGAGCATTTTTCAAAGCTTAAAGATCCCTATTTTGGTGTTACTATTCCGTTTAATGTGGAACATGCTTATCAGTATGCAAAAGATAATAAAGTAAGCTTTTTTGGTGTGTATTTACACGCTTGTATGACGGCTATTAATGCGGTAGAAAATTTAAAATATAGAATTGTAGATAATACGGTTCAAATTTGTGATACAATACATGCATCGGCAACAATTATGCGATCCAATAATACTTTTGGATTTTCATTTATAGATTATGATAAAGACTTACATGTGTTTTTATCTAATTTATCTGCGGAAAAACGAAGAATAGAGCTTACACCGGATCTGTTTCCACCGGTTAATGGTTTAAATTGTATACATTGTTCTGCGTTACCTTGGCTTGATTTTTCAGGTCATAAAGAGCCTGTATCGGGTCAAATGGATTCAGTACCAAAATTAGCATTTGGTAAAGCAGTAAAACAACAAAGTAATCTGGTTATGAATGTAGCTATTAATGTTAATCATGCTTTAGTAGATGGTTATCATATTAGTTTATTTTCAGAAATATTTCAGAAAAACTTAAATAAGTAATAAATTTACAATCTAAGACGAAAAGTCAATGAGTTATAAAAATTTTCCAATGGTGTCCAAAGTTATATTTGGACGAGGTAGTTTTAATCAATTAAGCGATATTTTAGAGCCTAATAGGTTAAATACTAGTGCGCCATTTATCTTTTTTGTGGATGATGTTTTTAAAGGTAATCCTTGGTTAACCTCCAGAATACCGTTATCCTATCAAGATAAAGTCGTTTATGTTTCAGCTAATGAAGAGCCAAAAACAGAACAAATAGATGCATACGTAGAAGATATTATTGTTTCCTTTAACGAAAGACCATCTGGTATCATAGGTATTGGAGGTGGATCTTTATTAGATATCGCTAAAGCTGTTGCTATTATGATTAATAATGATGGTGAAAGTAAAGACTATCAAGGATGGGATATCGTTAAAAATCCAGCGGTATATCATGTTGGTGTACCAACTATTTCAGGAACAGGAGCAGAGGTGTCTAGAACCACTATTTTAACTGGACCAGAACGTAAACTTGGTATTAATAGTGATTACACACCATTTGACCAAGTGCTTTTAGATCCTGAATTAACAAAAGATGTCCCAAAAGACCAATGGTTTTATACAGGAATGGATTGTTATGTACATTGTATTGAGTCACTTAACGGAACATATCTTAATGCATTTAGCCAATCTTATGGCGAAAAAGCGTTAGAATTATGTGAAGAGATATTTTTAAATGATGATTTACCAGCTGAAGAATCTCAAGATAAATTAATGATGGCTAGTTGGCACGGTGGGATGAGTATTGCTTATTCTCAAGTAGGAGTTGCACACGCTATGAGTTATGGTTTGGGATATTTATTAGGTGTTAAACATGGTATCGGTAATTGTATTGTTTTTGATCATTTAGAAGCGTATTATCCAGAAGGTGTTGCTGTTTTTAAGCAAATGAAGGAAAAACATAATATAACGTTACCGCAAGGTATTTGTGCAGATTTATCTGATAAGGATTTTGATATTATGATTAATGTCGCTCTAAGTTTAGAACCACTTTGGGAAAATGCAATTGGTAAAAACTGGAAAAAAACGATTACTCATGACACGCTAAAAGCGTTGTATAAAAAGATGTAACATGCATTGGTTAGCTAAATTTGTTTATTTTAAAATCATGGGTTGGAAAGTTGTAGGTAATACTAACTTTTCAAAGGATACTATTAAAAAAGCTATCATTATTTCTGCGCCGCATACTAGTAATTTAGATTTTATAATCGGAATCTTGTTGCGAAAAATCACACAGGTAAAAACAAATTTTATTGGTAAAAAAGAGCTTTTCACATGGCCTTTCGGCTATTATTTTAGAGCAGTAGGTGGTGTGCCAGTTGATCGAAAAAATAAAGAGAATAAAGTACAGACAATTGCCAAGTTGTTTGAAAATAAAGAGGAGTTTAGATTAACGCTTGCGCCTGAAGGGACAAGGAGTAAGGTAGACGAGTGGCGTACGGGGTTTTACTATATAGCAAAGCAAGCTAACGTGCCCATTATAATGTTTACATTGGACTTTGGAAATAAACAAAATACTATTTCTGAACCTTTTTTTCCTACCGATAATATTGAAGAAGATTTTAAGTTTATGAAATCTTTTTTTAAAGGTGTAAAGGGTAGGATTGAAAAAAATATTTAGTTTTTTTATTAAAATTAGAATCTTGGTATGACATTTGATTTATAATAAGTGTAGTACACAATGAAACATAAAGTAAACTATAAGTCCCTAAAAAGAAACATTTATCTACTACAACACAACGCTATAATAAAAAAAGCGACTTTAATTATAAATTAAAGTCGCTTTTTTGTTACTAATTAGATTTGAATCTAATTTTTATTATGAATTTCTTCAGTTTCGCAACCAAATAAACTCTGCTCAGAGATTAGTTTAGAGACTCCTTCTGGTAGCATTTGTTGCCATCCTTCTTCGCCTGTAGCAATCATTTTTAGCACTCTTCTAGAGAACACGTCTAAAGTTGCAGGATCAAAGTCTGTAATGTCTACAACCTTTCCGTTATATTTAAAAAACTTATAAAGCTCCTTCATTCTAGGATGTACTTTTAAAGTATCGCTTGTTGTAAGTGTACCATCCGATTCTTTCATTGGATATAAGTAAACACGTAAATCTTTAAAGAATAATTTACCAAACGCTTCTAAAATACCACCACTTAAATGTCTGTAGTATTTTTCATCAAAGATATCCACTAGGTTATTGACACCCATCGCTAATCCCATTCTACTCTTAGAGTATTGAGAGAAATATTCGACTAACTTATAATATTCTTGGAAGTTAGAGATTAATACAGTGTGACCTAAAGAACATAGTAATCTTGCACGATCCATAAAATCCTGTTCGTCAATTTCACCTTCGGCTCTTAAGTTTGAAAGGGTAATCTCAAAAATAACTTGCGTGTTATTTTCATCAACCTTATTTTCTTTGATAAACATGTCTAACGATTTCTCGTACATGTCAATATTTACTTTGGTTACGGGTCTAAAACTACCACGTAAGGCTAATATGTTCTTTTTATATAATACTCTTGCAGGTAATACGTTATTTCCGTCAGGAGCAAACATAATAGCATCAGTCATACCATTTTTAACCAGTTGTAAACTCATTAAACGGTTATCAACGTCTTTAAAAACAGGACCTGAAAAGTTAATAGTATCAATTTCAATTTGATCTTTATCTAAATGATCGTATAAGTAACGTAGTAATTTTCTAGGTTCGTTATACTTATAAAAAGCACCGTAGATAAGGTTTGTTCCTAATATACCAAGTGTTTCTTGTTGTAATCTTGCATCGTTTTCTTTAAAACGTATGTGTAATACAATTTCATTATATTCTTCTTCTTCAGGATCAATTTGGTATTTGATACCAACCCAACCATGTCCTTTATACTTTTTTGCAAAATCTATGGTAGCCACAGTGTTTGCAAAACTAAAAAACATTTTGTGTGGATTTTTTTCACGATCAATACGCTCTTCAATCAATTTAATTTCATGAGATACCATTTTACGTAAACGCGCTTCCGTTACATAACGTCGGTCGTTTTCAATACCATAAATAGCATCACTAAAATCTTTATCGTAGGCAGACATTGCTTTCGCAATAGTACCAGAAGCACCTCCAGCTCTAAAAAAGTGACGAACAGTTTCTTGTCCAGCTCCAATTTCAGCAAACGTACCGTAAATATTTTCGTTTAAGTTAATACGTAATGCCTTGTCTTTCAGAGAGGGAATGTTTTCAAACTCTTTATCTCCTTTTAGCCTAATTTCCATATAAAAATCACAATATTGTTAAGTTTTACAAAGGTATCAAATAAGTATATCAAACAAAATAAATAACTTATTTTTGTGTAAAATCTTCGACAATTGAAAATTACATTTTTAGGCACAGGTACATCACAAGGTATTCCCATTATTGGAAGTACACATCCTGTGTGTTTAAGTACTAATTCTAAAGATAAACGTTTACGAGTATCTATAATGGTAGAGTGGGATGACAAGATTTTTGTTGTAGACTGCGGACCAGATTTTAGACAACAAATGTTATTGGCTAATCCAGAAAAGATTGATGCGCTTTTATTTACACATGAGCATGCAGATCATACTGCTGGCTTAGATGATATTAGACCGTTTTGTTTTAGACAGGGCGATTTACCAATATATGCTCATAAACGAGTTATAGAACAGCTTAAAATAAGGTTTGAATACGTTTTTGCAACAGAAAACAGATATCCAGGTGCGCCAACGGTTTCTGTAAATGAAATTAAAAACGAAGCTTTTACTATAGCTGGAAAATCAATTATTCCTATTGAGGCTTTGCATTATAAATTACAAGTCTTTGGTTTTAGATTTGACAATTTTGCTTATTTGACGGATGTTAAAACTATTACGCAAACAGAATTGGATAAGCTAAAAGATTTAGATGTTTTAGTCATCAATGCCTTGAGAATTAAAGAACACATTTCGCATTTAAATTTGGAACAGGCTTTAGAGATTATTGCTTTGCTTAAACCTAAACGCGCTTACTTGACTCATGTTAGCCATTTATTAGGGTTTCATGACGAGGTGGAAAAACAATTACCAGAAAATGTTTTTCTGGCTTATGATCAATTAAAAATTACAATCTAAATAATTATTAGAATGAAGAATAAAATATTTATGTACCTGTTTATTTTCGCCTCACTAATCGTGGTGTTTCAATATGTAAATTCTAAAAAAATACTAGATGCAGGCGAAAAACGTATGGGCATTTTTATTGCTAAAAACGAAGCACTTAAGGACTCTTTAGCAAACCAGAAAGAGGAGTTGTCTGATTTGTCTTTGTTTGATTTGCGTTATAACCAAGAGGCTCAAGATTATTTTTATAACAAGAAACTAGATAGCGATTCATTAATTCCGTTTATAAAAAACGAATTATATAAATTAAATGAAACGGATGGTCAACATCCTTTAATACCATTTGCAGCGTCAGAAGGCAGAAAAATGCAATTTAACACCATTAAAATGCTTAATCACAGATGGATTGTTGCCGATTTCTCTGATGGTCAATATTGGGGAGAAATATTAATAAAGTATTTTGTAACGGGTGCTGAAGAAGTAGAATTTGAGGTATTAGACTACTTATTGTATACTAGGTAATCATCTAATATATAATTTACTTAACGCCTAAGGGTTTGTTTTTTAGTGTTTTGATCCAAGTTTCACCATAGTTTCTCCTTAAAAATTCTGAAATAATTTTGTTATTTTCAATTGCAGCACCAAAAGCTAGAGGATCGATAGCACAGTTTTCAATAATAAAACCAATATTGTATTCTTTTTTAAATTGAATGTATTCCTCGGAGATGTTATTAGTAATTCCGTTGGCTATAAAATTTACGCTTCCTGACTTTATTCGGTCTGCAATGTCTCCGTCCGAAAGTTTATCCTGCTTAGTTAAGTTTTTTTGTAATGAATATTTATTTTGAAACGCATTGTTTTTCGCAATTAATCTAATATAAATTATATTTTTATTTTTAGTGATTTTTTTAGGATAGGATATGGAGGAGATGAAATTGTAGGTTGAAAAACTAAAATTATACTTTCCTTTTTTGGGTAGTGTAATATTAAAACTATCTGTGCTAGTTACTAATACTTTGGTATTTGTTTCAGAGATTATAAACTGACCGGTGCCAAATGGGGTATCTGATAAGTTTTCAAAAACCACCTCTGCGACTATTTCTTTATTTGATGCGCTGGAGGTGGTTATAGTAAATAATAGGATTGTTGTTAATAGTAGATGTTTCATAATACTGAATTTATTTTATTCAAATATTACAAATTAGTAGTATCCCAAAAACTTACAATTAGTTAAAACCTGTTTTTGATTAGGGAACCATACGTTTTATTTAGGGAACAAAATCTATATCAAAGTATCTAGCCAATTTTTGAACTCATAAAAATTTTGAGGTGCAACACCATGACCAACAGGAAACTCCTTAAATTGGTTTTTAATGTTTAAAGCATCTAAAAATTTTGGTGCTTGTCTTGCCCAATCTACAGGTATTACTTGATCAACACTTCCATGAGAACAGTAAAAGTTTAAATGCTTGTAAGCAGACTGATCTTTAACGTCAAATAAATCTTCGTTAACATAACCGCTTAGTGCAATAATATTGTTGACTTTTTCTGGGTAGGTTAGGGCTACTGCGTAGCTTAATATACAACCTTGACTAAATCCTAAAAGTGAGACACTGTCTTTGTTTACAGGATAATTGGCTATAGCTTGATCTATAAAAGTAGCTATTAAATCTCTAGATTTTATGGCTTGTTCATTATCGCTCCATTTACCTTTGTCCGCATCAAAATTGATAGCATACCAAGCATTTCCGTAAGGTTGCATTGGATAGGGGGCTCTTACCGAGATTATAAATAATTCTTCCGATAATTCCGTTGCAAAACTAAAAAGGTCATTCTCGTCACTTCCATAACCATGAAAGAGTATAAGTAAAGGGGCGTTTTCTTTTAAAGACGATGGCCTTGTGATGTGATGTAAGTTAAAGTTTTCCATTATTAACCAATTGCTTTAAATAGTTTTTGAAATAGAGGTCCAATAACGGGAATAGGTTTCATTGACCCGTTTACTGCTGTCATTACGCCTAAAAATAATAAGGCTCCCATACTTACCCAAAAGGCAAGTGATATTTGCATATTATCAAATTGACTAACAAAATAACCAATTAACATCCATAAAAGACACAAGCCTAAGCCTTGTCTATTATGGAAGCTTGTAAATTCGTTTTTCTTTTCGCCATTCATTATTATAGCTATAACGCTACCAATTATTGTCAGGTAACTAACTACAGCGTATATTTTTCCTTCTTCGATTGTCTCTTGATTCATTATATTATAATACTATTTTATTATTTGCAATTATCCCGTATGCTTTTCCTTTTAAAGCTTGGCCTAAAAAAGCACTATTCTTAGATTTTGAAACGATATCAGATTCCGTGAAAGCGTAAGTAATAGTTGGATTAAATAACGTAATATTTGCTATTTCTCCTTCGTTTATACTACTTGTTTCTTGACCAAATCTAGTTTTCCCTTTAGTTAACAATTGGATTGCTTTTTTAGTAGATACCACTGTGTTTAAAGCGCCAAAAGCACTTTCTAGTCCTATGGTTCCAAAAGCAGCATGGTCAAACTCGACCTTTTTATCTTCAATAGTTTTTGGATTATGATCACTAGTAACCATGTCAATCGTACCGTCCTTTAGACCTTCTATTAAAGCGTCAATATCCTTTTGTATTCTAAGTGGTGGGTTGACTTTATAATTAGTATCAAACTCTACTAAAACGTCATCTGTTAAGCATAAGTTGTGGATTGCTACACTACAGGTTACATCCAACTTTTTACTTTTAGCAGCTCTAATAAGGGCAACACTTTCTGCAGTAGAAATAGTTGGAATATGTAATTTTCCTCCCGCATATTCTAATAAAAACAGATCACGCGTTACTTGCAAAGCTTCGGCTAAATTAGGGCTTCCTTTTAAGCCTAGCGATGTACTATTAAACTCTTCGTTTACAATTCCTTTTCCAGAAATTTTAGTTTCTAATGGGAATGAGCACACTAAACCATCAAAATTACTAGCATATTGCAATGCTATTTTTAAAAGGTTAGGATTACTAATTGGTTTTTTATAATCAGAAAAAGCAACTGCTCCGGCATTTTTCATATCAAAAAGCTCTGCCAAATCAACACTTTCGCTATTTTTAGTTAACGCACCGATAGGTAATAGTTTGACAGCATGGTTTTGCGCTTTTGATAATACAAAAGCAACATTTGCATTGGTATCTATTACTGGATATGTATTGGCTTGAAGCGCAACAGTAGTAAAACCAGATTTAGCAGCTGTTTTTAAACCATTTTCTATGGTTTCGCGATCTTCAAAACCAGGTTCTCCAAAACAAACACTACTATCAAACCATCCTTGTGAAAGGTGCAGGTTATCTAAGCTTATTGTTTTGTAATTATTGGTATTGTCAATGCTTGTAGCAATTTTAGTAATCTTACCTTTTTCAATTAAGACATCACAAATTTCGTTATGAAATTTGCTTAAAGGGTCAATGATTGTTGCTGTTTTTATTAAGACGTTCATTTCAAGTATTTTAAGATGAGCATTTCTATAATTAATAACACGAGCCCCAAAATTACAAACCATTTCCATAACTCGTTAACTTTGGTGTCGTTATTTATGTTTTCAAACACGGTAGTAATATTGTTGTTAACCGTGGCGTGTTTTACATCATCTAAATTAATGTAGTTTAAATTACTTTCTGCTCTATTATAATTATAGCTTACGTTTTGGAGGATTGTAGTATTGTTTTTTAAATCGTATATCCCTGATTTTTCGGGAATATCATTAGTCTTAATAACCACTTTGTTATTAAAATAATTTTGTTCTGGTATTATTTTGTCAGTACCATTAACTAAAGTTAAAACACGGTCTTGTTGGATATTAACAGGGACATCATAACTATTATTTTGTCCAATTGTGTAATATAAAGTGGTAGTGTTTAAACTTTGTTTTGCAATGTTGTAAAACGTTGGAACAATTAAATTTATATTTTTAAAATTAGAATTAGTCTTATTTATTGGCGCAGAAAACACATAAACAGATTTGTTTTGAGATAAAAAGGGTTTGGCATCTTCAAATTGTAAAACAGCGGTTGTTTTAGTATTTGTTTGCGGGTAATAACGATTAACTTTTGGGTATTGAAAATTATCTACTTGTTTTTCAAAAACACCATTGGCGTACAATGGATGTGCATAATTGATGGTTGTGATACGTTTTTCGGCTGTATTTAAAGCTTCAAAAGGAGCAAAACCAAAACGTTGTAAAAACGTATTGTAATCGGATAATTTACCTTTTAGAGATGGTATTAAAACCACTGCGCCTCCTTTGTCCGTAAAAACTTTTAAAGCGGTTACTAAGCTGTTTGGTAAAGTTTCCGTTTCATCAATAACTATTAAATTTTGTGTATCAAATAAACTGTAATCTAAATTGCTTGTTGTTTTTGTAGTTAATACAAATTCATCTTCAGTAAAAATCCGACTTAAATACGATGTATTAGTATCACTAATGGCTAAAACATTAATTTTTGAAGTTTCATTAATATTAAAATATAGCGCATTATCAAACTGTAATTGCTTGTCTTCAATAGTGACTTGACCCTTGATAATTTTATTATTAGGAATATTAAAAATAGCAGTTGCTTTGCCATCTAAATCGACAGAGGCTTTGGATAATAAATTACCGTTGTCAAATAATGAAATTGGTAAATTCTTAACCTCTAAACCATTATTTTTTAAAACAACAGTTAACTCTAAACTATTAGGATCTTGTTTGGAAATAAATAAGCTATCTACAGCAATGTTATTAGCACTTACGGGTTTTAATTGTACTAAATTTATAGCGATAGTCGTATCTTGTTTAATGTTTAATGTTGCTTTTTTTTGCTGAAAATCAGATATAAATATTAAGTTTTTAAGCGTGTTTTTATCACTAGAAAAGGCCTTTTTAGATTTTAGCAAAGCAGCGTCATAAGGCAATTGGTTAGAAACATAATCCAGTTGTAAAAGCTCATTTTTTATGGCTTTAATAGTTGTATTTCTATAACTTTCTGTATTAGTTATTAAAGATAATGTTTCGGTTTCCGGTATGGTTTCAATTAGATCCTGAACGGCACGTTTTAACAGGTCTCCTTTTTCACCTTTTGCTTGCATACTAAACGAGTTATCTAGGTAAATAACGGTTTCGGTTTTAGTATTAAATGCGTTTGTTTTTGATAAATAGGGTTGGGCAAAAGCAATAATAATTGCTGCTAATAATAGCAATCTAGTTAAAAGGGTTAACCACTTTTTAATTGTTGCACTTTTTCTAGTTTGTAATTGTACTTTTTTTAGAACAGCTACATTAGTAAAATAAACTTTTTGAAATTTTCTAAGCTGAAATAAATGAACAATAATAGGAATAAGCAGTAAGAAAAGCGCGTAAAGAAGTTCTGGGTTTTTAAACTGCATTAATTTTAAAGTTTGTCAAAGATAATAATTGCATTTATAATAAGTGTATATCCAAAATAACATTTTAACAAAAACTTAATGTATGTATTGTGTAACAAATTTTACATTTGAGCGTCTTTTAAGCAAGACCATTAACAAACACACAGATTTAATATGAAAAAACTTCTAGTAACAACTATTGCAACAGGCCTATTATTAGTGGGTTGTAACAGTACCAAAACATCGGATAAACTTGCATCACAGTCGCCAATAGCAACGTCTATAGATTTATCTAAAGTAGTAGATGATAAAGCACCTGTAACTATTAATCCAGGACGTTTTACAGCTCAAACCGTAACGTATAGATTGCCTAGAGTTGTGCAAGGAACATATTCTGTGAGTGATTTTGGGAAGTATATTGACGATTTTAAAGCAGTAGATTATAAGGGTAATGCTTTGCCTGCAACTAAAGTAGACACTAACACATGGACTATTGCAAACGCAACACAGTTAGACTACATTACGTATAATGTTAACGATACATTTGATCAAGAAGTTACAGGTGGAATAGGTGGAGAGGCACCATTTTCTCCAGCAGGAACAAATATAGAGCCGACTAACTATGTCTTAAATTTACATGGGTTTATTGGTTATTTTGATAGTTTAAAAGACAATCAATACAGTTTGGACGTGACTGCTCCTGCAGACTTTAAACGTACATCCGCATTACAAGAAACGGGTAAAAAAGTAAGTCAAGATGGTAAGTTTGCAACGTCTAGTTATTTTGCACCTCGATATTTTGATATTACAGATAACCCAATGTTTTATGGAGATTTGGATGTTGAAGAATTTCAGGTTGGAGACATCAAGATTGTATTAAGTGTTTACTCGCCAAATAAAGTACACACAGCAGCAAGTATTAAAGCTGTAATGGAAAAAATGATGCAAGCACAAAAAGCATATTTAGGAGATGTAAATAGCACACCGCGTTATGATATCTATTTATATTTATCTGAAGGAAAGCCAGACTCTCCAAAAGGTTTTGGAGCTTTAGAGCACCATACGTCTACGGTGGTTGTTTTAGAGGAGAATTCGCCTTTTGAAGCTTTAGCCGAAAGTATGATAGATGTTGTATCACATGAGTTTTTCCATATTGTAACTCCGTTGAGTGTTCATTCTGAGGATGTTCATTATTTTGATTATAATAAACCAACATTCTCTAAGCATTTATGGATGTACGAAGGTGTAACAGAATATTTTGCTACATTATTTCAAGTTGATCAAGATTTAATTGACAGTGAAGAATTTTACGGAGATATTTTAGGTAAAATCCAAACATCAGCTAATATGGATGATAGCATGAGTTTTACTACAATGAGTGAAAACGTATTAGATCAACCCTACGCGCCACAATATTATAATGTATACATGAAAGGTGCTTTAATTGGTATGTGTGTAGATATTTTAATGCGTGAAGAGAGTAACGGAAACAGAGGTATTTTATCTTTAATGAAAGAATTATCTAATAAATATGGTAAAAACAAGCCTTTTGAAGATGATAAATTAATAGAAGAACTTACTGCAATGACGTATCCAAGTGTTGGTGAATTTTTAAATACACATGTTGTAGGTGGTACACCAATTGATTACGCTGTGTTTTTTGAAAAAGTAGGTTTATCTTTAGATAAAGGACGAGTTAAAACTAATTATATCCAGAATGATGGTGCTTTAATCTTTACACCAAATAGAGAAACAATGACTATTCCTTTTGGAGAAGCAGTTAAAGACAACAGTTTTTGGGCAGAAAACGGGGTATTACCGGGAGATGTTATTAAAACGGTTGATGGTAAAGAATTAAATATGGGAACTGCTCAAGCTATTATTACAAGTATGTATATGTGGCAGCCAGGTACTGATATTAATGTTGTATTAGATAGAGGTGGAAAAGAAATTGTTATTAAAACAAAAACGACACAATCCTATACAACAGGGACTAAATTAATTGAAAATCCAAATGCTACTGCTGCTCAAAAGGCAACTAGAAAAGCGTGGTTAAAAGGTTAATTTAATTACAAAAAGTTTGGCATAGAAGTTGAATTAACTAACTTAGAGAATGATTTATAGTAGTTATAAATTGTTTGGGCTAATAAACTTTAAAACATATTACAATGAAAAAATTAATTCTTATTGCTTTTACTTTATTTTTAGGAGTAAATACAGCAATGGCACAGGATGCTAAACAAATTGAAGATGCTAATTACGTTATTCTTTTAGACAGTAAAGTGTTTCATTATACAGCAAATGGTGTTGTACAATTAGATGAAGCAATAACGTTACATGATGGGACGGTTGTAGAGACAAACGGAACTTATGTAAACGGTAAGAAAACAGGTAAGCTTGAAGATGGACAATGTTTAGGAATGAGTGGTACATTGTATAAAGACCAAGAAACATTAACAAAGAAGCTTATTAAACTTATGAGGAAATCATAACTTATAATACTGATAAAAAAAAGCCTAATCTTTAGATTAGGCTTTTTTTTTATTTTGAAATAGTAAAAGTAAACGTGCTTCCCACATCTATTTTGGACTGTAAAGTAATAGTCCCGTTTAATTTTTTTACTAAGTTTTTTACTGTAAATAAACCAATTCCAGTTCCTTTTTTACCTGAGACATCAGTTTGGTTATTGTTATTAAACAATTTAAACACTTCGTCTTGCTGATTAGCAGGAATTCCATTTCCGTTATCGGTAACAGAAAAGATATGAAAATTTGAGTCTTCAGAATAATTTAAAACGACCTCAGGATTAGGTTTGTTGTTATACTTTAATGCATTATCAACCAAGTTTATTAATACTTGTGTTACAGCTGCTTTATTAATAAATATTAGAGCTGAATTTGGTGTTGTTTTAAAATGCTTATCATCTAATAAATGGATGCGTTGTACACTAGAAAATAGAGTGTCTATTGCAATATATTCTTTATCTGCATTTAAAAGTTCGTTGGCTTTATAATGGATTAAGATACCATCTATGTAATTTTTAAGCGATTCAGCAGATTCTTCAATATAATTGATATACTCTACAGAGGCTTCTGTTAAAGTATTGTCTTCTTCCTCTTTTAAAAAACTAGTTAAAGACATGATATTAGCTAAAGGCGATTTTAAATCATGTGAGACATGACTAGCAAATTTATTTAGCTCAGCATTACGATCTAATAATTCTTGTTTAGAGTCGGCTAAAAGGCGATTATTCAACTTTAAATCAAACAAATTAATAACTTGTTTAGCAATTGTAATTAATGCCTTTTTTTGCAGTTTAGTAAGTTGTCTAGGTTTATGATCATAGATGCATAAAGTCCCTAACGCTAATCCGTCTGTATTTCTTAAAGGCACACCGGCATAAAATATAGCTTTAAAACCGTCAACTAACGGGTTATCTTTAAAACGAATGTCTTCGCGGGCATCTTCTACAATAAAAATATCGTCTTCGTGTAAAATAGCGTGCCCACAAAAGGAGATGTCTCTTGGAGACTCCTGTATATCTATACCATGATGTGATTTAAGAAAATTACGATCAGTATCTAATAGCGTAATTAAAGAAATTGGTACATCACAAATAGTTGCAACTAAACTAGTAATATTATCAAAATCACTTTCAGGAAGTGTATCTAATAAATTATATTTTTTGACACAGGATATGCGTTCCAGTTCATTTTTAGGAAAATCAGGTTTGATCATTAAAAGAAATAAATATTACACTATTTTTTACGAAAATACTGATAATTTGGACTTTAAGTGTTAAAATTTTTCAAAAACACCTAAGCCGAATAACGCAAAATCATATTTAACAGGATCATTGCTATCCAAAGCTCTTAAAGCAGTATCTAATTCGGCTAAAGCCTTCCCATCATTTTGTTTGCGTTTTAATAACCCTAGTTTTCTAGCAACATTACCGGAGTGTACATCTAACGGGCATGATAGCTGTGCAGGGTTAAGGGTAGTCCAAATACCCAAATCTACATTTGTATTATTGGGTCTAACCATCCAACGTAAAAACATGTTTATTCTTTTAGCTGCACTATTTTTTAGCGGATCACTAATGTGTTTTTGTGTACGTTGCAAGTGTTCTATTTCAAAAAAAGTTTGCTTAAAGTAATGGATAGACTGCTGTAAGCTATCGTTTTGGGCGTGTTTATTAAATACTGCTTCTAGACCGTCGTGGTTTTTATAAATGTGTTGTAACCCTTTTATAAAAGTTATAAAATCTAAGCCATTAAATGTACGATGCACAAACGCTTCTAGCTTTTCTAAATCAGACTCTTGATGATTCATAACAAAATCAAATGGTGATTGGTCTAATAAATCCATCATTTTATGACAATTAGTAATAATGCTTTTACGGTTTCCCCAAGATATTGTAGCACTTAAAAAACCAGAAATTTCAATGTCTTCCTTTTTTGTAAATAAATGCGGAATTTGTATTGGGTCACTTGTAATAAAGTCAGGTTTATTGTACTGTTCTACTTTATTATCTAGAAAATCTTTAAGGTCTTTTTTATTCATTTATGTTATTCTATGATATAAGTGTTTGATACTGCTGTAAATGTTTCTTGATTAGAGTTTTGTATAGCTACTGTTAAGTTAAAAGGGCTATCTGATTGAATGGTTTGATCAAAAAATAAAACGATTGAATCAGGAGCTCTTGACAATGTGTTTTCTTCACTATCTGTAGTGTTGTAAAATTGACTAATATCTAACGGATTGTCTATATTATAATAAGCAAATTTCATTATGCTATTTAAACTTTGACCAGCAGCAATACCATTAATTTCTTGGTCTGCGGTAATATTTAGATCTGTAAATTCTGATTGATATATGTATACATTGTCAGGACAACTTGTTGCTACAGCAGTATTAAAGTTGAATGATGATGCATTTATTACACTAACATCATCGTAGTCATAAATTATATTAAGATAGACTATTAAGTCTTCTGACGTCGTAGTAATTGGATCTTCTGTGTCGTTAAAAATTTCAATAGATTGTAAATTAACCAAATAAGTTTTTTCTTTACAACAGGAAAACAATACAAATTGAAGACTTAGAAAAAAGAGTAGGGAATAAGCGGTTTTTTTTAACATTGCTTTTATTTATAGATGTCAAAACTACACTTTGGTTGCGTGAAAAAATCTGATTTTAATTTTTAAGACATAAATATTACAGACGGAATAATTAAAACAGCATTATAACACGCATGTAATAACATGGAGTATATCAAACCTAATCGGACACGTACATATCCAAAAACTAATCCAACAACAATCTGTGGAGCGACTAATAATGGTGATAAAAGTATAAGTTGTGGCGTTATTTCAAAATTAAAAAGATGGACATACCCAAATAACAGAGAAAATGTATAAAATGCTATTTTAAAATACTTTTTACTAAAAAGTGTAATAGGTCCTCTAAAAATTAATTCTTCTATTATTGGTGCTAAAATTACTGCTGAAGATATAATATAAAGTGGTGTTTCTTCTTCAAATAATTTTGATACCGCGTGATCATCGGAGCTATAAACACCTAAAGCTTCTAAGAGCGCAATTATAAGACCAAAACCTAGTCCTAAAGCTATACAAATAGGGACACATGCTAACACAATGCCTACTTTTTGTTGTATAGTAGCGTGTTTAAGTTGTTTTAAACGTGGGTTTTTTACATACTTTAAAATAGAGGAAAATAACTGCTTCATATGTTATATTATTTTTCCGTCTACCATAGTTAATTTTCGGTCTGCTAGATTTGCTAATTCTTCGTTATGTGTAACAATTACAAAGGTTTGTCCAAATTGATCTCTTAATTTAAAAAATAAGTTATGAAGATTCTCTGCACTTTCACTATCTAAATTTCCAGAAGGTTCATCAGCAAAAATAAGTTCGGGATTATTTACTAACGCTCTAGCTACTGCTACACGTTGCTGTTCTCCTCCAGATAACTCGCTTGGTTTATGATTGTAGCGATGTGATAAACCTAAAAAGTCAAGTAATTCTTTAGCTCTGTTTTCAGCTTCAGCTTTATTTGTTCCTTTAATAAAAGCAGGAATACAGACGTTTTCCATTGCTGTAAATTCAGGTAATAACTGATGAAACTGAAAGATAAACCCTATATGTTGATTTCTAAATTGTGCAAGTTGCTTGTCTGATAATCCAGTAATTTGTTTACCATTAATTTCAAGCGTACTTTTTGTTTTATTATCAATAAAATCTAAGGTTCCTAATATTTGTAACAATGTTGTTTTTCCTGCTCCAGAAGCCCCAACAATAGATACTATTTCTCCTTTTTTAATATGGACGTCTACACCTTTTAAAACGTGTAAATCGTCATAATATTTATGTATATTTTTTGCTTTAATCATAGTTACTTATAAAGTACGGAAATTACTACTTTATATATTCTTAGGCAACAATTAACTGGTTTTGCTTTTCTTTTTGAATACGTTCTTTAAATCGTTATAATCAATAAAGTAGACTAATTTTAACGAAAACGTATTACGTTGCTCTTGTTTAAATAGGTCTTCTGTGCTATCAAAGAAGCTAGCTTCAGAGTCGTTAGAAAAATTAAATATTTGATTTCTATATAAGGCAGTAAGGTTACTTCCTGGCGCAAATTGCCAAGTATAACTTAAATCTAAATTCCATGTGTTAAAGTTAATGTCTGGATCAAAATCGGGATCACTGCTTATGTTGTTTTTGGTATATATATCAGATCTGTTTAAAGTCCCATTGTCTTGTAATACATACAAACTATTGTCATAGGTTACTGTACTTAAATAGTTTCTAAAACTTAAGGTTAAAGCATTAAAAGAGTTAAAGTTATAACTTCCAGAAATACTAGCAGTCATATCCACACGGTCACGCTGTCCAAATAAAATTCTGTCGTCAATTTCTTGACCATTAACATAACCTCTATCGGCAGTATAGTTGTCATAATCAAACCCAAGCACCATTAAAAATTTGTCGTTAAATTTAAATCTAGGATTTAAACCAAACCATATATTATTAAAATTTTTACGAGTATCGTTAAATAAACGTCCGTATCCTAAATTAGCATCTAAAGCAAAAAACAAGTTGTAGTTACTAGAAATCCACATATTAGCTTGCGCATAATTTTCTGTAACAAAATAGCTGTCAAATCCGTTTCTAGGCTCAAAATAGTCATATTGTTTTCCAAAATTCCAATTACCGTTTATTCCAAGATTGTGTAGTGTTTTTGTTTGTCCATTAAAATTAAACCCAGTATTAGCCCCAGTAAATGTATTAGGATTAGCCAATTGATTGTAGTTTATCCAAGTCCCTAAATAGGTGTTATTAAAGTTTTTTGAAGGCTCAAAAGTACGATAGCTAACCTCTGCATTAAAATTGCTGTAATTGTTTCTAAACAATATCCCTAAGTCGTTGATATCATAGTTTTCATCAGCATAGTCATAAGTTGCACTATAACGTAAATTACCACTGTTTTTACCTAAACCAAGACGTGCAGTGTAACCATTGTCTTTATTCTGAACATCATTAAATGTGCTCATTTTAACTTCGGCTATAGCCCCATAAGTATTGCTTTTGTTTACTAAATCTAATAATAGACCAGTAACATTGGCATCTCTAAAATCACCATCTCTAGTCACATTAGTATTAATTAAGGTAATAGCAGAGTTTTTATTAAACTGTTGGTCTAATACCATAATGTTATAATTGGCAAGAGGCTCTATAACTTGGCTTCTTTTAAGACCAGTATCTTCATTTGTAATGGATACTTCGGTTTTTTCGGTAACAGCATTAAAAAAACCAATTCCTAATCCATTTTTAGTACGTCCAGAAACCTTAACTGCATTTAATAGCTGTATTTTTTCAGGAAAATCGCCAACTGACTCATTATCGTCTAAACTTAATCGTCCTGAGGCACGGTCTCCAATACGTCTAGAGTAAAATAGATTTCCTTTGCTAAATAAATCGACACCTTCAGTAAAAAATTGACGTTGTTCAGAGAATTGTTGTTCAAAAGGTCCTAAGTTTAATTGTACATCGTCAAATCCAGCTTGACTAAAATCGGGGATTAATGTAGCATCTAAAGTTAAGTTTTCGGTTAAACCGTATTTAATATCCATTCCGGCAGCAAAATCACTATCTGTTTCGCCATCAAAAGTACTTACCAATCCAGAAGCGTAAGGAAAAAAGCTAAGTCGGGTAGGAGGTGTGATGTTTTTAATTCCTTTTAACTCGGCATTATACAATCCAATATTACCTTTTGTAACATCAATTGCACTCCACGTCATTTGCTCACGTGTTTTTCTGTAATGTCTATGAAATTGAATTCCCCAAGTCGGATCTTCTTGTTGCGTAAAACGTAAAGCACGGTACGGAATTTTAATCTCTACAATCCAACCATCATCCACTAATTTGACGCTACTTTCCCAAACCGCATTCCAACCAAAGTCTTCACCATAATTTGGGCTTTCAACAGCGTCAGCTTGTGTTCCGGAGCTAAACACAAAAAATTCAGTATTATTTTGGGCGTCATTATTAGGATTAAAAATTAAACCAAAAAAGTCTGACTGTCCAAAATTATCACGTTGTGTAAATTGACGCATAATATCTTCTGGGTTGTCATAACAATATGCAGCGACATAAATACCAGTATCGTCATAGGTCATTTGGACCTTTGTCTTTTTATTATCGGGCGCTGTATCTCCTACATCTGGTCTAAACTCTGTAAAGTCTGTTGCAATTTGTGCATCGCTCCAAGCTTTATCATCCAAAACACCATCTATTTTTGGAGGGTAGTCGGTACGTTTAATTTGATAAGATTTTTTGTCTTGGGCTAAGGTCTGAAAAGAGATTAGTAATGCAAAAAAAGTGATTAAAAAAGGTTTCATTAAATTTTGATTGATGGTTTCTGTAGTAAAGACAGTAAAATTATTCCTTTGTTACAGTTTTAGATTACAAATCTAAATTTGATGTTAAAAAAAAACTCCTAATTAAACGTTAAAAATTTATTTTGACTATTGTCGAATAAAGAAAAGCTATGCGGAATTAGTTATTTTTATACTATGAAAGAAGAAAATTTACAAATAGCCACTTTTGCTAATGGCTGTTTTTGGTGCACAGAAGCTGTGTTTTTAAGAATAGAAGGAGTGGAAAAGGTCGTGTCTGGTTATACAGGTGGGACTATTAAAAACCCTGCTTATAGAGAAATAGGTACAGGACGAACAGGACATGCAGAAGGTATTCAGATATTTTATGACGAAAATAAGGTTACTTTTACAACGTTATTGGAGTTGTTTTTTGCAACGCACGATCCAACAACATTAAACAGACAGGGACATGATGTGGGGACACAATATAGATCTGCTATTTTTTATAATTCTGAAAGTCAAAAAGAACAAGCGGAAGCTTTTATTGATTTATTAGAAAACGAAGCTGTTTTTGATAGTCCTATTGTTACAGAAGTTACTGCGTTAGGACCATTTTATATAGCAGAAGCCGATCATCAAATGTATTATGACAGAAACCGAGAAACATCTTACTGTCAGTTTGTTATAGATCCAAAAATTAATAAGATAAAAAAGTATTACAGTACTAAATTAAAAGAAAACACGCCTAAAGATGCCATATAAAAAGTTTGAAGAGTATAACGTTAAAGTTACAGATGATGTTAAAAACCGTTATAAAAATATTATTGAAGATTTAGGTGAAGACACACAACGTGAGGGGTTACTAAAAACACCAGAACGTGCTGCAAAAGCAATGCAATATTTAACGCAAGGGTATGATCAAGATGCAGCAGAAATCTTGAAAGGTGCTATGTTTAAAGAAGATTACAATGATATGGTTATTGTTAAAGATATCGAGTTTTATTCGCTTTGCGAACATCACATATTGCCATTTTTTGGAAAAGCGCATATTGCTTACATCCCTAACGGACATATTGTAGGTTTAAGTAAATTACCAAGAATTGTAGATGTATTTTCTAGACGTTTGCAAGTACAAGAGCGATTAACACATCAAATATTAGATTGTATAAATGACACATTACAACCGGAAGGTGTAGCTGTAGTAATAGAAGCAAGTCACATGTGTATGCAAATGCGCGGTGTGCAAAAACAAAACAGTGTCACGACAACTTCTGGGTTTAGAGGTGCTTTTCAAAACATAGAAACGCGTACAGAGTTTTTAAATTTAATAAGTTCTAAATTAAGCTAGATTTTTGGAATACTATTTGCTTTATATTAAATAGAATTACAAAATATTATAAATGATTTTTAACGACACAAACAAATACACAAAACTATTTTTAGGGCTAATTTTTGATGCTCTAGGATATGTTTCTTTTATTATACCTGGTATTGGCGAATTTGCTGATATTGTTTGGGCGCCTGCGTCCGCATGGTTAATGACTAAATTATACAAAGGTCGAACCGGAAAAATAGCTGCTGTTTTTACCTTTATTGAAGAAGCATTGCCTGGGTTTGATATTATACCATCCTTTACCTTAATGTGGTTATATACGTATGTCTATAATAATAAGTCTAAAGAGGAAACCATAACGGTTAAATAAAAAAACAAGTAACAAAAAAGCTGCATCCTATTAAGATGCAGCTTTTTTATTTATAGTATAGTTTTCTAATGGCAATAAAAATTAAAATCATCCCAGAGTAACCAACAAAAAACGGTATGATGTAGTCTTTTAATCCTAAAACTAATAACACAGCAATTATCAATAACTGAAAACCTAATCCAAAAGTAGAAATTGAGGTCATTAACCATTTAGGCACTATTTTACCGTACGCCGCTCTTGGGTCTAGAAAATAGATGGTTTTATCAAAACCGCCATATAAGGCTGTATATAATTTAAAAAGAATATTGACATGGCGTTGTTGTTCTCCTTTTAAAGCAGTGGGTATTTTAGTTTCAAAAATGCGACTGGTTGTATCACCATCAAATTTGTTTCTTAAAATAACGTAGTAATAATTGTATAAAGTACCTTGTAATTGTATGCCTAAAAAGGCTAATAGTGTTAACCAAATTGAGGTATCCGTTATATACCAAATAGCTATAAAAATTATGGCATTTAATAATATATCTGCAACCGAGTCTAGGTAACGCCCCGTATAAGATGGTGTTTGTTTTACTCTAGCTAACTCGCCATCCGCTGCATCCAAAATTGATTTTAGAATTAAAAAAAAAGCAGCCCACCAATAATTGCCATTAATAATAAAATATACAGCTATTAAACCGGATATAATAAAGGCTAAAGTAACATGGATAGGCGTAAAAGAGGTGTTTTTTAAACTGTTGGCAATAATTTGAGCAATAGGTCTTCCATAGTCTGAAAGATCTATAAATTTATGCGCTTTTGGTAATTTTGACATGTAAAGTCATAAGATAGATAGGTGTTGCGGAATATACCAAGTTGATACTTAAAATAGAAACTTCCAATTATAGTAAAGTATGCAAAGATAAGACTTTATAGATTGTACTGTATTGCTAAATTGTTGATTATAATATTTTAGTTAATAGTCCGATATTCTTTTTAATTATAATTGAAAACAAGAAGTTGCAACATATAGGTTTTAACTAAATCATAATTTACTATTGCGTGATACCGTTTAGAATAATATCACGCTCTAAGATTGAATAATTACCATAACAATTATAACTTTAGTTACAAGTTGTTATGCAAAGCTAAAATTTCAGATTCAGTTAAAGCCACATTGTAAAGCCTTACTTCGTCAATAACACCTTTAAAAGTATTACTTTCTAATCGTAACCTTGAACCAATTAATAAAGGGAATGAATTTGTATTACTTTCTCCATTAATAATAACAGAATCTTCCAGGACTCCATTTACGTATAAAAACATCTCAGAATCCTTTAAGACTCCCGTTATTAAATACCATTCATTTATTTGATACCCTTGCTTACTGACGTGGTTTATTGTTGCTCCATTTTCTGTAGTAGCAGTAAATGAGATGGTACCTGTCGCGGACATACTTAATCCATAAGGCACAGTTCCTATTCCATTTACGGCAGCACCTTTTCTTATAATTGTTTGCGATTTGATTTCTTCAGTGTTAACAAGTGCTGAGATTGTAAATTCATTTGTTAAATTTAATGCCGCACTGTGGTTAATTTCTATAATATCATCTATACCATTAAATCTAAAAGCACTGTTGTCTATCCCTTGGTTGTCAGTACTTAAAATGGCACCTTTAACCAAACTAGTATTCTCTAAATTTACTTGGTCAATAGCATTACCATTAAAAGGAAAATAAGCGACTAAATTTTTATTGCTTGTATCAATGGTTTGCATATCATCATCGTTATTACAACTAATTAGTGCTAAAAATAAAAGTCCAAAAAGTAATGTTGTGTTTTTCATAATTGATAAGTTAGGTTTAGTCTCCATCTAGCACATTTATTATGCCAATTTGAGTAATTTTTAATTTAAATTTGAGAGGCTTAATTTCGTTTTTAGTAAAATAATATGCTAATATATTTTAGACTTTATTTTTACTCAAAAAAAGGCATGATTTTAATAGCTTCTTTAGAATACGTTACCTGTTTGTTTTTTAGTTTTTTAAATTCAGCTTTAATAAAATCATTGCAATAGTTTCTAAAAGCTTCTTCTGATATTTGAGAACCGCAATAGGTAATATAAAACTTGAATGTATCGTCATACAACTGATAATGGTGTGGTCGCTCAATAGCTGATCGGTGAATTATTTTATTTAAAGCTTTCATGTTATTTAAACTATATGTAAAATAACGAGAACGTATGGTATCCTTTTTTAAATTGTAACGACTATTCATTTTAATAATTGGACGGTTTAAATATTCAGGAGTGGGTTTAAAATATGTGAAAATAATAAATTGGTCTAAAACAGTATCGGCGACAATAGTTTTTACTTGGCGCGACACGTTGTTAAATTTAGTTTTAACCTTTAAAACCTTTTTTTCTTTCTGTAAATAAGTATTTAATGCTTTTGTAGCTGATTTATTATATGATATTTGACTGGTAGGAAAATGCTTTTTTAAAGCATAATAATCTAGTGATGGATAAAGTGTTACATCGCTTGTTGTAAATAAACTATCATTTGTACACACATATATAAATGGATAATTTTTTTGAGTTTTTTTTATTAGCTGACTAACACTATCTAAAGATTTGGTATAAACCTCTATTGAATTTTCTAATTCTTTATCGGAACCTCCTATATTAATTTGACGATGTTCTTGTTCTAATTTGTAATTTTTTATCAGACTAGGACCAAACCAACCTATCAGATAAATTAGTACAACCGCACCTAATATAGCTACTTGGAAAGTCCTGTATTTTAGTTTTTCGTTCATTTTTTTAATAATTTTGAACATTATAAAATTATAAAAACTAACCTATTTTATAGTGTTTTATGGAGGTTTTACCATATATAATCGTCTAATTTAATAAATAAAATACAGATATTAATAGCAAGTATTTTTATAATTAATATAATGCTAACCTTTAAGTATGCGTAGCAGTTTTCTATATGGAGCATACTTGATTTAAATCTAAGGTTGTATTTTTACTTAGCCTAAATTTTATAAGAAATGTCATCTACTAAATATCAATTTAATCAAGTATTAGAACGCAAAGAAACAAATGCCATGTCTCTTGAAGGTTATAGAGGGTATCTTTTTGATCCAGAGGAAGACCTTAGTGGTAAATATCAAGAGGCAGATTTTATCAAAATGTGGGTTGCAGATATGGAGTTTGCTATTGCTCCAGAAATTATTAATGCTATGAAAGCGCGTTTAGAGCATCCTTTATTGGGATACTCTATGGTTGCTGATCCTTCTTATGCTTTAAGTTTTAAGCAATGGTGTATTAAGCGTTATAATTGGGCGATTGACATAAAGCATTTAGTACACGCCAAGGGTGTTGTCCCTGCTTTATATGATTTGATTGGTCATATTTGTAAATCAGATCAAAAAGTATTGATTATTACGCCTTCTTATGCCTTTTTTAAGCATGGAACGGATTATAATGAGGTAGCGTTGGTCTGTTCTGATTTGCTAGAAGAAAAAGGTGAATTTAGAATGGATATCGATGATATAAAAATTAAAGCTTCAGACCCTAAATGTGTTTTAGCAATATTTTGTAGTCCACATAATCCTTCGGGAAGATTATGGTCTAAAGAAGAGTTAGTAGCGTTTGGCGACGTTTGTTTAGAAAACGGATTGACTATTATCTCTGACGAAATTCATTGTGATGTGCTCCGTAAAGATAAAATTTTCACACCATTGGCTAGTCTTTTTCCTAATTCGGATAAGATTATCACTTGTATGGCACCAAGTAAAACATTTAACCTTGCGGGGAATATGTTTGCTAACATTATCATTCCTAACGAAGCATTACGCCTTAAGTACAACGAAAATTATTTACCTGTAGAAAATCCATTAAGCATCGTAGCAGCTAAGGCTGCTTATTCAGAAGGGCATGCTTGGTTGGTTGAGTTGATAGATTATTTAGATGATAACTTTAAGTACTTAAAAGCACAATTAGATACCTATTTACCTAGGGCGACATTCAAAATTCCGGATGCAACGTATTTGGCTTGGGTAGATGTTAGTTATTATTTTAAGGATAATGAAAACCTTACTTTATTCTTTGCTAAAAATGCTGGTGTTTTACTTGAAGGAGGCAATATGTTTGTTGCTAATGCTGATGGCTATATTAGATTAAACCTAGCGTGTCCTAGAGTAATATTGGAAGAAGGCTTATGCCGAGTAATAAAAGCTATATTAGAAAAGTAATTGTTTTTATGTGGTATTGTAAAACGTTTTTTAGTTTTTATTCTATTTAATATTTGAAGGAAGCTAAAGTTTCTGTCAATTGTTGAATATTAATATTTTGGAATTATTATCAAAGTCAATTTACTTAATTTGATATTTAGTAAGAGATGCTTTTAAATATTTAGCTTAAAGCGTCTAGAGTTTTTTATCATAAATCTAATGATGCCAATTGGTATAATATGGTATTTAATGATCTTGTTGTTTTTCTATCAACTCAGAACCAAAATCTTTAATTTGATCTATTATTGGTAAAATTTTTTGTCCTTGAATAGTTAGTGAATATTCTACTTTAGGCGGAATTTCTGGATAAGCTTTTCTATTTAAAATTCCTGCTTTAGTTAAGTTTTTTAGCTCTTGAATCAGCATTTTTTCACTAATTTGAGGAATAAGTCTTTTTAGTTCTCCAAACCTTCTTTTTTCATTACCAATTTGAAAGATTATAAGTAATCTCCATTTTCCTCCTATGACGCCTAGCGCAATATTTACAGGACAGTTTTCACTTATTAACATTTTTTTAATTTTTATTAAGTATTTGATTATCAGTTTTACATACCTTTTTGTAAGTACCTTACTTTTATGTAGGTACTTGTAAAAAGTCAGGTAATGTAATACTTTTGAATTATAAATTAATATATAAAATAATAAACATGAAAATATTTGTATTAGGGGCTTCTGGTTTTCAGGGAGGTAGTATAGCACAAGAGTTAATAAGAAAAGGACATGATCTGGTAACATTAAGACGTTCTGAAGGCAATCTGCCACTTCTACCAAATATAAGTGTTGTAACAGGAGGGTTAGAAAATATTGACGCTTTAAATAAAGCATTAATTGGTGTAGATGCAGCTGTTTTTACTTTCCCTTTATTATTTGATTTAAATTTAGTGAAAGAATATACTTTGAATTTTATTAAGGCAGCAAAAGCACAAAATATTCCCCATGTTGTATTTAATGTTGGTTTTGACTTACCAGAACAAAAAGAGGGGTTATTAGCTCTTAACATTAAATCTCAGATTAAAACATTATTTGATCAATCTGGGCTTAATGTAACAACATTAGTACCTGATATTTATATTGATAATATTTCTGCACCATGGTCAATTCCTGTAATTTTAAACAATGGTATTGTTCCTTATCCAGTTGCATCAGGACATAAGGTACCTTGGATTAGTCATTCAGATTTAGCAAAATATGTTGCGTCTGCTATTGACAAACCGGAATTGTCAGGTAGTGTTTTACCTATTGGTGGTAATTTATTTTCTGGTGAAGAAATAGCAGCTGCTATTTCATTAGAAATAGGAAAAGAGCTTCGTTTTATTTCAGTAACTCCGGATGAATTTGAGAATAAAATTTCACCAACTTTTGGAGAAGTTGCAGGAAGAGAAATCTCAAATCTATATAGATATGTGGAAAGCAATAGAAATCAAATCATTGCTAAAGATTTTAAAAGAACACAAGAAATATTAGGGGTGACTCCACAAAACTTATCGGAATGGGTTAAGTCTGTAAATTGGGAATTACCAGCATAATTTTTAAAGATTTAGTACAGGTTGCTTCATAAAGTAATCTGTATTAAATTTAGTTTAAAAGGTCCATGGAGACATTCTTAAATTTAACTTTTATATTGTAATATGTGTATTTAATCATGGTTTAATAAAGCTGAAAATCGAAAAGAATTATGTCACAAAAATAACTGACTACTAATTAGTTAACTTTTGGATACAGAAATTAAATTATAATTAGAACAGATTATAAGCATGTTGTTAGGTAAATTTAGAATTGTCTGTGTTTTTATTTCGTTTTTAGATTGAATCAGTTTTTGATTTTTGACAACCCAATCCATTCGTGTTCAATATCCTTCATTAATAAAGCATTATCAAATTGGACAGAACCTTTTGGGAAAATACTTTCATTTTCAAAAAAACTTGATCTTACGTGATCAACTTCTAAAAGAGATACTTTCCAATTATAGACTTTTAATTCAAGGCCATCAAAATTATTTTTGTCGGGAGAATAGCCCACTGCGCCATTTTCAAAGAATTTAGAAGCACAGTCTAAATTTTCAAATACACTTTCGGTATTCCAAGTATTTGTTTCTTTTGCTGTTATGGATAGTGCAGTACCGTCATGACTTATAAAAGCGACTTTGTACTGTCCGTCTTTTTCATTTATTGTGAAATTTGCTAAATGATGGATTCCTGGAAATATAGTTCCTCCAGCTAATGCATTTAACTTGGAAGACGTATCTCTTCTTGGTATATAAACACCTTCTTTTTGCTTACCATTTTCAGTCCATACAACAGCAATACGATGTGCGCCATTTTCAGATGAAATTCCGATTTGTTTAGGCAAACCTTTTGGTCTGATGTCCTTTAATCTTATCAAACAGATTCCTGCAACACCTTTTCCATTTACTAATTTAGGTTTAAAAGGTTTTGGTAAATAATTTTCTAAGACCGCTTTATCAATTTGATAATTGATTAAAATTCGTCGGTCTATAATTCCTTTTATTTTTGGGATTTTCATTTGATTGATTAAATATAAAGGACTTTTTTTACTAAGTTTTTTTGTTTAATGTTGGTTCTGTTTTTGTGCCTATTTTAACATGATATTAAAATTCTGCTAAAGCAAAACTATAGACTGTTTTACCTTTATTTTATTACAGTAATCGTTTTCTATATTTAGTTTAATTGAATAATAATTAAATCTCAGTTAATAAGTTAAGAGAGCTTGTCATGTCGTTACTTTTAAAGCTTATTAAATATACTGGTTTATCCTTTTTGGAAGGGTTAGCTATTATAAATTCCATTTTATTATTTGTGTATTTTTCCAATATTACAGACGCTTTCTCTTTTGCTTCTGTGATTGTTATCTTATCGGTCTCTAATTCCTTGTTTAATGCTTCAATTTTAGGATTAACCTCGTGTTCATTCATTAATAAACTTTCAAGTGAGACTCCTTTTTTGTCCAAAATTTTTACCGATTTATTAGCTATTAAAATATTGGCAATCTGCCATTCTTTTTGTCCTTGACCGTTAGTTTCAAAAAGAATATATCCAATGCTACCGGTCAATGAATATACAGGTGTAGTTCTGTCTAATTTAATTTTGTATATTTTTTTTATAGAGTCTATTTCTTTCCCTGTTAGGGTTCTTTCTGTACTTAAAGTCTCTAATAGACTAGACTGTGTCCTTTTCATTTCTCCTTTATCTTGATAATAACTAATTACACTAATTAGACCTATTATAAACATAATAGCAAAAATAATTAATTGGATAGCTCCCATAAAAATTGGTGTTTTGGTAAAAAAAAATGTAAGATAATAACGTTTATTTAAAACTCCTTTTTTTTGTAAGATTTTTCGATATTTAATTTTAATTCGCCTTTAACTAATTCGTAATGATTTTTTATAAGCACTTCACCTTCTTTATATATAAACTCATTATAATATTCGTTGATTTGATTAAATTGAAAAAGATGACCAGTATTTGGTTCGCCATCTTTAAAATTTATTTCAACAGTTTTACCGTTTATTGGATTTATGGATCTTTCTAAAACCACGGTATTATTAACAAAAGTTTGTTCTGATAATAAATCGCCTTCATAAAAAACTTTTTGAATACCTT
Source organism: Olleya sp. KKT75 (assembly GCF_055635485.1). Lineage (NCBI taxonomy): Bacteria > Pseudomonadati > Bacteroidota > Flavobacteriia > Flavobacteriales > Flavobacteriaceae > Olleya > Olleya sp. KKT75. Next base: position 3,267,838 of record NZ_CM145759.1, on the reverse strand, counting down.
CTCTTTTACCATTTTTATAGTTTGTGTGAATAGCTATTAAAAAATCATTTTGAATATCTAAACCATCAATAATTTGTGAACTTGAAGAAAGGTATATCCCTATACCTATTAATTTATCACCTTTATTACTCATCCAATATACGGTATCTTTTTCTGCACCAAATACACGTGTTTCTAGGTTACGAAAATAATTTGGGGCTTCTAATTCTACTTGTTTTATTAATTTGCCCTTTTTATAGTATTGCTTATAGGAATTGTAAGCGTAAACACCATCATAAACTTTTCCGTTTCTATATTCAGTGGTATAGTCGATTTTACCATTTTTTAAATAAGTTGTACTTAAACCGTGTAGTATGCCCTTTTTGTAATGAGCCGAACTGAGTTTTTTTCCATCAGAATTATACCATACTATTTTGTCTTCTAAGGTTTCTTTTTCTAGATCAGAAAAATACCCTTCCATTTGTAGGTTCCCATTAATGTAAAAATCTTTTATATGAAATAGAGAGTCGTTTTTTTTAGTAAGTATCCTGTAAAATTCAGCTTTATCTTTAGTCGATGTATTCCATTCTGAATCAAAATAAATTTTGGTTTGACTGTAAGTATTTATTGATATAAATAGAAATAATATTATAGCTACTAAGCGTTTTAAATCTTTTCTCATTTTTTAATACTGTTTTGATTCTTTAGAAATGTCTATATTAAATAAGGTTTGTTATAAATTTTACAACCTAATTTAGTAAATAAAATTAGAATAGAAAATTTTCTAAGATTTGTAATAGTAGTAGAGAAGCGTTAGTATTTATTGTTTTTCAGAGATAATGTATATGTTACATGGATTATAGATCACTTAAAATTATGCTACTCTTATAATTATTAACAGATTAATAGCAAGCGGCTATTTCCACCTTTTTCCTTAGGTGCGCGGTGTATACAAGGTAGGACTTGGCTTCTTGGGTGATCAACTGCTAGCTTCCATAAATGACCAACGCCTAGGTTTATAATATTAGCATTAGGTTTGGGCTGATAGTGTAAATCAAAGAAATACTCGCTTAAAAACGATTCAAAACCATCATCAGCACCATCATATAGTTTTTTTAATTCCTGACGTATTTCTGGTACCAATATTTTCTGATTGGCTTGTGTATTGGGTAATATCTCACTAGGTTCTCCGTGATAAGTGCATAAAAAAGTATTGGTTGGTATAGGAGAACGGTCTACATGAAAAGAGTACACATCCGTTGGAAAAAGGGGATAGGCATCGTCTCTTTGATAACTCTTGATCACATTAAGTATTGGAGAGGCGCCTTGCGCTTTTAGCGTCTCTAAATCATTTAAAATAATATTACGGGCGAGTTGTCCCTGTGCACTCAATTTTAGATCTAGTAGCTCTTCTTGATTAAGTTCTACTATAGTTTCGTTTTGTTCTATTTGCTTAATAATTTCAGAAAAATCACCTACTAGATTACGAGTCCAACAACTTGCGTTAATTTCCGCTTGAAAAGGTATAGATATAAGATCTTTAAAATTTGTGACATATCTAATTTGTTTCTCAGTTTGAGATAAATCTATCATATTGGTGTATAATGTGATTGTATTTGATTAAATGAGTGTTTAAACGTCTAATTTAGGGAATAAAAAACAGAAATAATACTACGTAGGAAATCTTTTAAAGTGAATTTAACGTAGGTTAACTATTCATTATATATGGTGGTGCAAAATGTTTTTTAGACCATTTAAGAGGGGTTAAGTTTTACGTTTTCAGGAAATCCAGATGCCACAAAAACGCATTTTTGATTATTTTGTTACTAACCGCTTTTTTTATTTTCAGTTTAAATTCAAAAAATAATTCCAATATTTAATCCAATACCATTTGCTTTAATAATATTATCAGATGTTCCAATGCCTTCGTTGGTTAAACTAACATTTTTATGAGAATAGGAAAGATCAGATATTAAAAATAATTTTTCAGAAATTTTAAATTTATAGCCTAAACCAATATTGAAAGCCAATCCTTTTCTTAATTCAGAGTTTTTTCCGCCAATTTTTAATGTAGGTCCAATATCTAAAAATGCATAAAATGAATCCGCTTTATCAGACATATAAGTTCTTATATCCAGCATGACAGGTAAAGTGGTGAAATTATTATCACTATCAAGTCCAATTGCAATTCCAAGTGAGAGATAAGGAGAAATAAAATAACCATTTACAGTTTGCAAACTCCAAGCATGAGACTCACTATTATCAAGATCCGATAGTATGATTTTTTCACCTTCTATAATTAATTCTTGTTTTACAGAGGTGTTGGTAAAATATCCAATTTTTGTAATGTTAAAGAATCCTTTATTTTTTATTGACATCTCCAATGCCAATTTCATTTTGTGCAAAACTAAAAACAGTGGTTAATAGTAGAAAGAGTAAAATAAATTTTTTCATTTATTTTAGGTTTAGTTTGGTAAAAGCTTTAATATTTGATATTTGCACCTAATTTAGTAAATATCTATTGACCAATAAAATCCGCGAGAGTTTTAATAAGTAGGCTATAATTAGAAATAAATTATATACATTGTTATGCACAGGCTTTCTACTCAATTTTTTCAGCTAGTTTGTTTTTTAATCCCATTACTGTTGTTTGCTTCAATTCTAATGTAATTTCTTTTTTAGAGCTTATTTCGAATTCAATTAAATCAAAATATGGTAAATCGTCTATATAAGAAGTTGCCATAATATAAGCTTTCTCTCCAATGGGTAAAATTAAATCCTCTGCGTCATTATGAGTGAATCCGAAAGAACCATCCATTCTTTCGTAACCAGGAATGTACATATTTTTATTTGGTAATAAAAGCGAAGTAAATACATATGAAAAATCCTCATTTTTAACTTTTAGGCTTAAGTCTACAATTTCAGATTTTGGGTCATTAAAAAATTTGTCAATATTCGCCCAACCTAATTTTTTGACAGAAAAGATATAACTCGTATTAAAATCTTCTACAAATCCATTTTCTCCTTTTTTTGTTATAATCTCTGGAATAAATAAACCATTATGACTCTCTTTTAATTTAACTGTATCTCTTGAAATTCCGATTATCACGATATTAGCTTTTTGAAATTGAATTTTATCTCCTATTTTTCGTTCAGGATTCCAAAACCATTTGCCAAGTACCTTATCATCAAAGTTAGCGATATTGTCAAATTGATAAGTTATAGTTTTATAGGATTGTTCTAGACTTTTTAGTTTGTTGTTTAGAATACTATCTTGATTTATCCAATTTATTGATAAACTATCCTTTATTCCCTCAAAAATCAACATTTCATTGTCCAATTTTTTTGTCGGAATTATAATTCCGATTTCTTTTCCGTCTTTTAATTTTATTGTTTTGTTGTTTGAGTAAGCAGTTATTAATAGCATTCCACCACTTGATAAAAGTTTATTATTACTCGTGGTTGTTAAATTGCCATTAATAAAGTCAATTGGATTGAAAACCTCTTTTATTTCTACTTGAATTTTATTTATTGAGTTCTCTTTTTTAAGTTGAAAGGAATTAGCATAAATTCTATATTTAGAACCTTTTTTTGTTACAAGAATAGTGTCCGTTTTTGCGTCAATATTAAAATATTCACTTTCAATATTTTCTTGATTGTATAATTCAGTGAATATTTTAGCTTTATTTTCAGCTATTGTATTTCTGCCATCTTTACACGATGAAAAAGCTAAAATTAATAATAAAGCAATTACGATTGTTTTTCTCATAGGTGTTTTTTTAGCTTGCGTAGAACGTTGATGTATAAGAATAGTTGCGGGTTTGTATGCGAGGAATTTCCGAAGGAAAATCAGACTTAACAAAAGTGCAATTACCTTTGATTAAGCACAATGTAGCAATTATTTTTATATGGTGTTAGGCAATGTGTTTGTTCATCTTATTTAAATTATCTTTTAAACTATCCATAAGCATAAGTGTCAATTAATTAAAAGTGCTTTTTAATAACTGTAATAAATTTTTCTGGAATACTAAAAGAAATTGGAGGTTGTGCAGCTGAATGTTTTTATAAAGACATTTTTTAACTTTTTTTTAACACAAAATCAAACAGACCAGTCTGTTTGATTTTGTAAGTTTGCATTCAACTTTAAATTATAAAAATTATGTACGACATGAAGCAATTGAATAAATTAGGAGCTTTAGGAAAAGGCGCACCTGCTGCAATGGAAGCTTTTCAAGCATTGGATAAAGTGGCTATGGGAGAAGGCGCAATTCCTATAAAATATAAGGAATTAATCGCTTTAGCAGTAGCACTTACTACTCAATGTCCTTATTGTCTTGAGATTCACAAGAAACATGCACTTGAAGCAGGAGCGACTGAAGAAGAATTAGCAGAAACAACTTTTATTGCAGCAACCTTAAGAGCAGGTGCAGCAGTGGTTCATGGTACGCACCTTATGAAGTAATTGTTTTAACTGTTTATTAGCGCAAGTCTCCCAATGGGAGACATTTGTGCTAGAAACTTATAAATAGCTGTAATGAATTACTCAATAAGGAATAACTTATATTTAGGAGTTTAAATCTTTAATCAATAATAAAAACGGATGTCGATAACTAGAACAGATATAACTCCACGTATGAGTAGGATTGTTGAACATAATAATACTATTTATCTTTGTGGCCAAGTGGCAAAAGATGGTACTAAAGGCATCAAAGAACAAACGATAACAACACTAGAAAAGGTTGAAGAATTGCTTAACAAAGCGGGATCTGATAAAAAACACATCCTTTCTGTAACCATTTATGTGAGAGATATGAAAGACTTCGCTGCAATGAATGATGTTTGGGATGCATGGGTAGCGGAGGGTTATCAGCCTACACGTGCATGTGTTGAAGCGCGTATGGCGAGACCCGAATTACTTGTAGAAATGTCTGTAGTTGCTGCAAAAATAACAGCATAAAAAACCTAAAATAACCTTATACTTTTTGTCAATTTAAATTTTTAAAATCATGCCATCTAATAACTACCAATTTAATCAAGTATTAGAACGTAAAGGAACCAATGCTATGTCTGTTGAGGGCTATAGAGGTTATCTTTTTGATCCAGAAGAAGATCTTAATGGTAAATACTCGGAAGATGATTTTATTAAAATGTGGGTGGCAGATATGGAGTTTGCTATCGCTCCAGAAATTATCAATGCTATGAAAGAACGCTTAGAACATCCATTATTGGGATATTCTATGGTAGCCGATCTTTCTTATGCGTTAAGTTTTCAAAAATGGTGTGTAGATCGTTATCAATGGAAGTTTAACATAGCACATTTAGTGCATGCAAAAGGTGTTATTCCTGCTTTATATGATTTGATTGGTTATCTCTGTAAACCAGATGAAAAAGTATTGATTGTTACTCCTTCTTATGCGTTTTTTAAGCATGGAGCTGATTATAATGGCGTAGAGTTGGTTTGTTCTGATTTGACAGAAGACCATGGTGAATTCCATATTGATATGGATGATATTAAAAAGAAAACGTCTGATGAAAAATGTGTTTTGGCGGTTTTCTGTAACCCTCATAATCCAACAGGGAGATTATGGTCTAAAAAAGAATTAGTGGAGTTTGGCGAAGTTTGTTTAGAAAATGGATTGACTATTATTTCTGATGAAATTCATTGTGACGTAATCCGTAAAGATAAAATTTTCACACCTTTGGCGAGTCTTTTTCCTAATTCGGATAAAATTATTACGTGTATGGCGCCAAGCAAAACATTTAACCTGGCAGGTAATTTGTTTGCTAATATCATTATTCCCAACGATGCATTGAGAATGAAATACAATGAGCATTATTTGCCTGTAGAAAACCCATTGAGTGTTGTAGCTGCTAAAGCCGCTTATTCAGAAGGTCATGCTTGGCTTATGGAATTGACAGATTATTTAGATGCTAATTTTAAGTACCTAAAAGAACAATTAGATACCTACTTGCCTCAAGCAAAATTTACAATTCCAGATGCAACCTATTTGGCATGGGTGGATGTTAGTTATTATTTTACGGATAATGAAAACCTAACCTTGTATTTTGCAAGACATGCAGGTGTTTTATTGGAAGGTGGAAATATGTTTGTCGCTAATGCAGATGGCTTTATTCGATTAAACCTTGCTTGTCCTAGAGTCATTTTAGAAGAAGGTTTGCGCAGAGTTATACAAGCTATTTTAGAAAAGTAGCTGATTTTAGTCGGTCTTTATGGAAGTATTTTTTTTATTTAATAGCATAGCACACAAATCTTTTGCTTCCTTAATAGGCCAATCTGCTTGATGTAAATTGCTTTCAACTACTGCTCCTTCATATAGTAAATATATTTTTCGTGATAGCGACTTGATTTCTGCTTCTTTAATATCGTCCAAGTTATCTGTTACGAGTTTAGAAATAAATTGAAGAAACTTATTTTTTTGATTTTGTATTTCATTTCTAATATTCTCATTATCTCCTGATATTTCTGACACAGTTTTGATAGACCAACACCCATTAAAATCTTCGGTATGATAGAATAATTCAAGAAAACCGAAAATAGCTAGTATTTGTGATTTTCCTTTTGGTTTGGAAGTGGTAAATTCTTCAATTTCTATATTAAAATTTGTGTCTTTGAAACGCAGAAAGGCAATACAAATATCTTCTTTGGATCTAAAATGAGCATAAAGTGTCGATTTAGCAATGCCAGCTTCAGAAACAATTTCATTTATTCCTGTAATATTATAACCATTCTTATAAAATAAGGATGATGCTGTCTCAATAATTCTATTTTTGATTTCGGAGTGTTTCACTTAGCAAATATACAAAACATTATAAAATAAGACAGGTCTGTCTTTTATCTAATAATGCTTAACGTTTAATTTATGATACATTTTGTAAAATGTTTCCATATTAATGTTGTTTTTCTTTCCTTCTGTAACTACATAGCCCGTTAAACTTTCTAGTTCCGTATTTTTTTTTCTGCTTCGAAAGTCAGAGTGCATAGAAGTGGTCGCATCATCTGGAAGTGATTTAAGTTTCTCTATAACTAGCTCTTCCTGATTTTTATCAATATTAATTTGCTTTGATATAGCCAAATTCGTGACCTCGTTTATTAAACTGATTAACAAGTCAGACTTTTCTTTACTCTTTAAAATAGTACCAATCTCTGTATCAAAGTATGCTGTAGCCGTAGCAATAGAAGATAAAAAAATGAACTTCTCCCAAATGATTTTATTAATGTCCTTTGATAAATCAGATTTAATATTTGATTTTAAAAGCGCATTCTGAAGAAATTGTAGTTTTTCATTTCCTCCAGTATCAATACCAAAGAATAATGAATGAACATGCCCTCTTTTTATAATCAATCCAGGCTCTTCTAATCTTGAAACAAGATACACACAACCTTTTGCAATAAGGTTCTTGGGCAGTTGCTTAGAGATCTTATCTTTACTATCAACTCCATTTTGTAAAGGTATAATTATGGTATCATCATTAATAGATGGCAATAGTTGTATTACAGTTTCCTTCAAGTCATATGTCTTGGTACATATTAGAATATAATCAACAATACCAAAATCACTTACTTCATCCGAAATTAGGTTTGGTTTGATAATCGATTCAACTTCATTGTCATTAATTCGTAATCCAGATTCTTGAATTTTTATTAAATTCTTTCCTCTAGCAAGAAAAAAGATATCAAGCTCCTTACTATCATAGTATTCTTTAGCGAGTAATCCTCCAAAGTATCCACCTATGCCTCCAATTCCAGCGATTAATATTTTCTTTTTTGACATTTTTGATATAATTGTGCCTAACTCGTTATATAACAACTAAAGTAGTGAATATCCCACAAAATTCCCGGGATATCCACACTTTTTGTAATAATTGTTACATAGTATACCCCAGACCAATGCTGATATTACGTCCCATATTTGCAATGCCTTCAGATTTTAATCTTGATAGGTGATTAATGTAGACTTTGTCTGTTAAGTTAGTACCAGATAAACTAATTTGTAAAGGGTTATTAAATAAGCTAACGGTTGTACCAAAACCTGCACTTAGTAGTGTATAACTTGGTGTGGTGGTTTCAAAAGCACTAATGTTACTTTGTAAAAAGGTGCTTTTTAATTTTACAAACGCATAACTTTTTGTAAAGGTTGTGTTCTCAAACTCTACACGTAAGGTATTAGTTAAGCTATTGGCAGGGATTAATGGCAAATAGTCTTTGTTTTCTTGCTGTCCAATAACGGTTTCAAAACTAGACTCAACATGTAACCAATCTAAAGGGTGTGGATGTAAATGTAATCCAAATTCGCCACCATACAAACGGGCATCACTTTGCAAGTAGTTATACACTGGTGTATCATCAATAGTTTCGCCATTAGGCGCTAAGAAAATATAATTATTAATATGATTGTAAAAACCGTTTGCGAATACTTCAAAGTGTTTGTTGTTATATTCTAAAGCTAAATCGCTTTGGAAGTTTTGCTCATTTTTAAGTGCAATATTTCCAATTTCATAACGGTTTGTTCCTTCGTGGGTTCCGTTTGAGGCTAATTCAGATAAATTAGGAGCTCTAAATCCGCTAGCTAAATTTAATCTTACTACTGTGTTTTTTAACAAGCTAGCTTTGATTCCGGCTGCACCATTAATACTATTATATTGCTTTTTTATACTGTTATTAATGTTGATATTACGGTTGTCAAATCTTGCTCCTAATTGGACGTCAAAGGTTTCAAAATGTATGTGAGACGTTGCTAGTACACCAACATCATTAGTGGTTGCATCTGGTATTAATAATTCTTCTCCATAATTGGTATTTACTTGATTCATCCCTTGCAAGCCAACAATAGTTTCAAATTTACCTAACGTTGGTAAATTATATTTTACATCATAATTAAACGTCTTAAGTTTCATGTGCAACGCAGGTGCTTCTGCTTCTAGCTCGTCGTCATGGTCTTCATCTTCATGTGCTTCTTCGTCGTGCTCTTCATCCTCGTGCGCGTCTTCGTCGTGGTCTTCATCATCGTGGTCCGCGTCATGGTCGTGATGATGGTCTTCAAATTCTTTTCTATCGTTATAAATAAATCCAAGATTAACATCTAAACTAGAATTGTTAAAAAACCAAGTACTTTTAGAACTTAAAATATGATTTGTTAAGGATTGGTATGGCTCTAACGGTGTCCTGGAGTTTGATTGTGCTCCGATTTCTTCTGGGATACCTAATTTAGATAAGTTAACGTTGTATCTAAAATCAGTTTTAAAATTAGTGCTTTGGTAACCTAAACCTGCTTTTAAATCTTGCTCTCTAAACCGTGTATTTGTTACACTATAATTTTTAGTTTCGTAATCACTATGTTCCGCTTGACTAGCACGTATTAAAAACTTAAACTGATCTGCAGATTTTTTAAAGCCCACATTAGTACTGTAACCTTCTGTATTTGAAAAATAGCGCGTATTAACATCTGTTTTACTGCTGTTTGATGCGGCATAACGTTCTGGATTTAGATATAACACACCTCCAAGTGCATCACTACCATATAGGAGGGACGCTGGTCCTTTTATAACCTCGACACTTTCTATACCAGCATCATTAACTCCCAAGCCATGCTCAGCTCCAAATTGTTGATTTTCTAGTCGTACGCCTTGTGCATACACTAAAACACGATTACTACTTAGTCCTCTAATGACTGGTTTTCCAATGCTTAAACCAGTAGTAACACTTTCTACACCTGCAATATTTGTAATACCTTCAGACAGGGTAACAGCTCCTTTTGCTTGTAAATCTGATATTTTTTCCTGTTCCACTTTCATAACGTTATCTCTTTGAAGTTTATGAAACGGAGTGGATAATATGACCTCGTCCATTTCGATAACAGAAGGGATGATTTCAAATGTTAAAAGTTGGGTAGTAGGAAGGGTAATATTTTGAGATATAGTTTCAAATCCAATAACGGAAACCACTATTTTTTGTGTTCCCGATGGTAAATTATTTATTGTGAATTGACCATTACTATCTGTAGTTGTTCCTTTTTCTAACTGAGGAAAGTAAATGGTAGCATCAGAAACGGTTTCTGACGTATTTATAATTGAGACCTGCCCAGACAGGCTTTGTTGTGCTATTGATACAGTAGAAACTACAGCCAATAGCATAAAATATAAAGTTTTCATTTTATGAATTTTTAGTATAAATGTTGAATGATAAAAGATGTTTTCCGAAGAAAACTAACATGTATTTATACTAATTGTGGGGGACCACGAAGTGCAAAACCAAGTTTTTGGTAATCGCTAACAAACTGATATTGAGAGGTGATTAAAGTTTGCTTTTTATATGGTTTTAAAAATGTAACTGTTTCAAAATTAATAGAAAAAACAGGGTTTACTTTAAACTTGAAAAACTCACATTCTAAATTAATTTCATGCATATGTTTTGTTGAATAATCTGTACAAACCTCATGCTTGTGATTTTCAAAAATATGCGTAAACTTTACCGCAGATGGCATTAACACAGCTAATAGAAGGACTATTGCTGCAATTTTAAATGCGATGTGCTGTTGTTGTTTCAATTAATCTACAAATTTGCCTAAACCAAAACGCCTAATCATTTTCTTTTCAAATTCCCAAAAAAATTTGTGTTGACCAGATAGCCAACCAAAACAAACTAGCATTATTTGGTAAAATATTATGCCAATGATAATGTATAATGCCCAATAGACAAAAACATTTAAGTTTTCTTTAGTAATTCCAAGCCAAGAAATAATTGGTCTTCCAATAAATACGGAAGAACTTCCGGTTACTGCAAAGACAAGAAAAATACGAATCATTTCCCATCTGTAATCAACTTTCCATTTGTTTTCTAGTTTTTTAAATAGAAATAAAAAGAACTTTAACAACGCATATGTAATTACAATTGCTAAAACAATTGTTAAGATTAGATTGTTGTCAAACAGCAATTTAGCCAGTTTAAAGCTAGAGTAACCTAACCCTACAATACCAAGTAAGGGGAAGAGGAGTTGCCAATTTTGTTGGATGTCCCAACGTGTTTTAAATTTTTCCATTTTAATTTTTGTCGTCGCAAAGGTATTAAAAGGGCTTTAATTAGTAGGTATACGACCGCCTAAAAGATTTTGTTTATATCTATTTTGAAAGTACACAAAGTAGTTATATAATTGGTAATTAACGTCGTAACCATAGTCTATGTTAGATCTATAATCTATTTGCATCTCGTATAAAGTAGCATTATAGCGTTGTGGTTGCATTACACGCGTATTCCATTGTGTCACATAAAAAATATTTTTATTTTCTAAAAAGGACTGAGAGTGAAACCCTTTAGGTCGCGCTCTACTTGCTAACCAAGCATTAAATCCAGGTTCTATAATCAAGATTTCGTAGTCAGAATCGTCACTACTTAAGGTAATAGTATCTCCAACCTGTGCTGCGTCTTTTGTTATTGTAGCAGTTTTTTTATTTGTACCACAGCTAAAAGCTATAAATAGGATAGCAACAATTAATATTAAATTTTTCATACTATTAGATTTTATTAAAAATACAACATTTATCAGGCATTATAAAACAAAAAAGAAGCCAAACAATTGTTTGGCTTCTTAATATTATAAATAGGGGTATATCTTATTTTCCGAAAAGACCACCTAGTAAACCACCTAGTCCTCCTTTATTAGATCCTCCTAAAACCATTCCTGCAACATCATCAATAATGCTACCATCACCGTCGCTGTCTAACATTTTTTCAAGAAAGCTTTGCTCTTCAGTTACAGCACCTTGACTACTAGCACCACCAAGTAAACCACCTAGTAAATCACCGATTCCGCTAGAAGAACTTACATTGTTTTGTGACGCTTGTTTACCTAAAACACCCATTAATATTGGTGCAGCTACTTTTAAGATACTGTCTACAGCGCTTGAGTCCATACCAGCCTTTTGACCTAATACTTGCTCTACGCCAGCTCTTTTGTTTCCTAAAACATGACCTAATATTTTATCTCCGTCATTAGTTACTTCTTCGTTAACACCACCACCAAATAAACCACCAAGGTTATCTAGTATACTTCCGTTGTGCTTACCGCTAATAGCTCCCATTAATCCTTCAGCACCTTCTGGTGTAGAAGCATTACGTTCCATTGCTTTCATTAAAACTGGTAAAGCCATCGCTAAAAGACCTCCTGTTTTTGCTTGGTCTTGTCCAGTTGAACCTGCAACACCGCTTATTATTGTTTTACCTAAATCTGAGTTTAAAAGATCGAAAATTCCTGCCATTGTATATAAAAATTAATAGTTAATAATATTGATACTTACAAAGTACAAAAAAAAGCCACATCTTAACAATGTGACTTCTTTATAATTTAATCCGAACTAAAGAATCGACAAAACGACTGATTTATCCGTTTAAAAGTATATTTTTGATTTGAGTTGCTAATTCAGTACCAATTCTATCTTGTGCTTCGTTTGTAGCAGCTCCAATATGTGGTGTTAATGATATTCTACCATTCATTAATAACTGTACAGCTGGCGTTGGTTCGTTTTGAAATGTATCTAAACCAGCAAAGGCTAGTTTACCATTTTCTAAAGCAGTAACCAATTCTACTTCATTAACTACACCACCTCTTGCAGCGTTAATAAGGGCAGAGCCATCTTTCATTAAATCAAATTCAGCTTTACCAATCACGTAATCCTTTTGAGCCGGTACATGTAATGTCACAAAATCTGATTGTTTTAAAACGTCTTCCATAGATTCTGTTTTAATAGAAAAATTTACAGACTGTCCATCAAAAAAATCAACCTTTACATCTGCATTTTCAATAAACTTATCTGCAGCAATTACTTTCATTCCTACACCTAAACCTATTTTTGCTACTTCTTGACCAATACGACCAAATCCAATAACACCTAAAGTTTTTCCTCTTAACTCAACACCTTTTGCGTAATTTTTCTTTAATTTTTTAAACTGAGAATCACCATCTAAAGGCATGTTTCTGTTAGCATCGTGTAAAAATCTTACGCCACCATATAAGTGAGCAAACACTAACTCTGCTACAGATTGAGAAGATGCTGCAGGTGTATTAATAACATGCAATCCTTTTTCTCTAGCATATTCTACATCAATATTATCCATACCAACACCACCACGACCTATAATTTTTAGGTTTGGACAAGCATCAATTAAATCTTTTCTTGCTGTAGTTGCACTTCTAACTAATAGTACGCTAATAGCGTTATCGTTAATATAATTTATCAATTGTTCTTGGGCAACGGTTGTTGTGTTAACTTCAAAACCTGCTGCTTCTAATGCATCAATTCCACTTTGAGATACACCATCGTTTGCTAATACTTTCATAATAATTGTAATTGCGTTATTCCTTATTATTTAGGATAACCATTTATTCTATTTATTTTTTTGCCTATGTAGTAAACACTTATTTATTGTAACTGTTTACATTACTAGTTTAGGCTTTACTTTCTAACTCGTTCATTACTTCAACAAGTACTTTTACACTATCTAATGATAAAGCATTGTACATACTTGCTCTGTAACCACCAACGCTTCTGTGTCCGCTTAAGCCATTAATTCCAGCTTCTTTCCACATCGTATCAAACGTTTCTTTTAAATCCTCGTTAACTAATGTAAATGTTGCATTCATGTCAGAACGGTCTTCTTTTGCTGCAAATCCTTTAAATAAAGGGTTTAAATCAATTTCAGAATACATTAAACGTGCTTTTTTATCGTTTTCTTGCTCGATAGCTTTAATACCACCTAAGTCTTTTAACCATTGCATAGTCAACATAGACGTATATACTGCAAAAACAGGAGGCGTATTAAACATACTACTTTTGTCAATATGTACTTTATAGTCTAACATTGAAGGAATTTTACGTGATACTTTACCTAAAATGTCTTCCTTAACTATAATTAAAGTTGTACCTGCTGGTCCCATATTTTTTTGAGCACCTGCATATATTAAATCAAATTGAGAGAAATCTAAAGTACGAGAGAAGATATCACTACTCATATCACAAACTAATGGGATTGGAGACTTTGGAAAACTTTTCATTTGTGTTCCAAAAATAGTGTTGTTGGAAGTACAGTGAAAATAATCAAGATCTTCAGGAATATCAAAACCTTTAGGAATGTAGTTGTAGTTAGCGTCTTTTGATGAGGCAACTTCTATAATATCGGCATAAATTTTAGCTTCTTTAATGGCTTTATCTGCCCATGTTCCTGTATTTAAATACGCTGCTTTTTTTTCTAATAAATTTTGAGCAACCATTAAAAACTGCATACTAGCACCACCTTGTAAAAATAAAGCTTTGTAACCTTTACCTTCTAGTCCTAATAACTCTAAAGCTAAAGATCTAGCTTGTTCCATTACATCCACGAAGGACTTGCTTCTATGCGAAATCTCGATTAATGATAATCCATTATCAAAATCTAATAAAGCTTCTGATGCTTTTTGTATTACTTCTTTAGGTAAAACGCATGGTCCTGCGCTAAAATTGTGTTTTTGCATGAGTACAAGTTTTTGTTTCTGTTGTAACAGAAATTATCTTTATTTTTCAGTTAACAAAGGTGCTAAATATTGATTTAAAATAAGTTAAGAATATAATAATTTATTAACTAGATTTCTAATAAAAATGCAATAGTATCAACATCATCAGCATAGTCTGAAAGTTCTGGTTTTTGTGTTTTTCCAAACGGAATTTCATTTTTATAAAAGCCATCGGCGACAATACATTGTATTAGATCTTTATCAATATCAAGCTTTTGTTTTAAGGTGTCTTCAGTGTCATAATACTCATAAAACACTGTAGCTATAGGTGACCCATAACTTTGGTCTTCTTTTATCATCAAAAACCCATTTTCTAACATATCAAATTCGCTCATTATATACACGGCTTTATTATAGTCGTAATTATTAGCGTATTTAGATTCGTTAACAATAGGATGCCATTTGTACATCGCTGCAAAGAAAGCATCAAAATTATAACCTTTTGGTATAAACAGTTTGGATACATTTCTGCAACCTAAACCATAGTATCTAAAAATATCTTCAGAAAGTAAATCTAATTGCTCTTTAGTTTCGTTACCAGTTAATATGGCAGCAGAATTTCTGTTTTTTCTAATTATGGAAGGCTTGTTTTTAAAGTAGAATTCAAAATAACGCGCCGTATTATTACTACCGGTAGCAATAACAGCATCAAATGCCTCTAATTTATCTTCTGTAAATTTTATTTTTCCTTTTAATTCAGGTGCTACATGCTCTAGATATTTAGCTAAATAGGGTAGTAGGTGCTTATCGTTAGACGATTGTTTAACCAAAACATGGTGACCTGAAACTAAAACACATAAAAAATCATGAAACCCAACAAGTGGTATGTTACCTGCCATTATTATGGCTACTGTTTTTGGGGTTACTTGGTCTGTATTATAATTGTTTAGCCATTGTTTTATATTGTCTTCAGAAAGTTGCGTGCTCCAACCATCTAATGAAAATCTAATATTTTCTTTTGTAAACCAACCGTTATATTCTTTCGCTAATTTAATTTGATGCTTAAAACCATCAAAAAATAAATCGTTGTGAAGTATGTTTTCCTTTTTTTCTACTTCTTCAGAAGAAAATTGGCTGATAAAACGCCCTAATTGTATAAAAGCTTCAGTAATGTGATCTTTGTTACTCATTATTATTTGTATAACACCTTTTTTGGCTTTATTTTTGTACCGCAAAGTTAAGTAAACAAAAAAGATTAAAAAACGCTATGGCAATTATTATAACAGACGAATGTATTAACTGTGGAGCATGTGAGCCGGAATGCCCAAATACTGCAATTTATGAAGGTGCTGACGATTGGAGATACAAAGATGGTACTAGTTTAAATGGTAAGTTGGTTTTAACTGATGGAAAGGAAGTTGATGCTGATGAAGCGCAAGAGCCTATTAGTGACGAGATTTATTATATAGTACCAGATAAATGTACAGAATGTGTTGGTTTTCATGAAGAACCACAATGTGCTGCAGTATGTCCTGTAGATTGTTGTGTACCGGATGACGAGCATGTAGAAACTAAAGACACCTTATTAGGAAAGCAAAAATTTATGCATCCTGATGGATAATTAAAATATTTAAATCTAAAAAAGCTCAAGTTTATACTTGGGCTTTTTTTTATTTATAGTTTTTGAGCAACCACAGCGTAACAATCAAACATGTAAGCGGGTTTATCAATAAACGCTAAAATTTTATAGTTATTAAGATAGAGTAGTAGTTCCCATTCGTTTTTAGTGAAAGCTCTAACTTCTGATGTGTCATTTGCTATTAGTTTTTTGTTATGACCCTCTATTTTATAATATTTAGAATCCCAATCAAACATAAAATTGTTAGACGTATTAGTGTTTAGTTTGCTATCTCTGGAGTAATGGCTATTGTTAAACGAAGCCTTGTGCGTTAGAGTTGTACCTCCTTTTATTTGTTTAAAAAAACGATTAGCGTCAATAAAATCAAAACACAAAATACCATTAGGTTCTAAATTAGTATAAATAGATTGTAATGCGTTATTAATGTCTTGATTAGTTAATAGATAGCTTGAGGTGCGTCCGGTAATTATGACACTTTTAACGGGAGTACTTAGTTTAAAATTTCTCATGTCTCCTTGAGTAAATAATCCCTTTGGATTGTTTTGTATGGCTAAATCAATCATAGCTTGACTATAATCCAATCCTTGATAGTTGCACTGGTTGTCAATAAAATATTTTGCCAAATGACCTGTGCCAGATCCTATTTCTAAAACACTGTCTTTATTATGGTCTTTTAAAATGGTATTGTAAAACAGATATTCTTGCTTATAATCAATAAAGCTTTGATACATGTTATCATATATTTTTTCGAAACCATTGGAATATAAACTTTGCATAATAATTGTAATTGATAGGTTAGCTTACAGGGTTTGCTTGTAATACTTAAATATAAAAAAAAATGCTGCTCAATTTGAGCAGCATTTTAAATATACTTTTTAAACTAAGTTAAATTAGAACTTGTAGTTTACAGAAAAGTTAAACATTGTTCCTAATTGACTAAAATGGAAACCATCATAAGTCATTTGAGAATAACGTTGATTAAATGTAATTAAGTTAGACTGATTTTGCGTTGCAGCAGCATCAGCAAGAATAGCATCTCCAGCAGCATTTTCTGCTTTAAATTTCCACTCAGGTAATACATTTAAAAGGTTGTTTACGTTTAATGATAACGTTAATTTGTCCGTTGCATTAAAGTTGATACCTAAATCTGTAACAATTTTTGGAGTAAACTCAGTACGTAAATCAGTACTCATACCTTGTTGCTTAAATGTAGTTTTACCAAAATAAGTATTGTTTAAAGAGAAACTAAATTTATTAATGTCATAGTTTGCACCTAAAATCCACTTAGTTTCTGGTCTAGAAGTAAAGAATAAAGCTTCTTGAGTTGCATTTACAACAGATTGTCCTGCGTTAGCTACAATAGCAATATCTTTTACAGCACCATCTCTTTCGTTTTGGATCGTATAATTTCCTGATAAGTTAATATCTAAATCACCTTCACCTATTTCGATGTTTTTCTTACTTAAAACAACATCAATACCTGATGTTCTTGTGTCTATAGCATTAGAGAAAAAACTTAAATCACTTAAATTGTTGTTTGTTAATAAGATATCTAACGGGTTAGTAGCATCTCCAGTTGCACTGATTTCTGATCCTAATACAATACGGTCTTGTACGTTGATACTGTAATAATCAACAGTAAATGTTAAGTTATTAGCTAATTTTCCACCAAAACCAATAGTAAAGTTGTTAGACGTTTCTGCATCTAATTCTGGAATACCTAATAATTTAGCTTGTGTAGATACATTGTTAATTAAACCTCCAACTTGAATACCTTGTCCTGGTACAAAGCTATATTGTGCTTTTTGCGTATAGATTTGGTGTAATGTTGGTGCTCTAAATCCAGAAGAGATAGATGCTCTAGCAGTTAAATTATCAGTTATTTTGTAACGTGTACTAAATTTGTAAACAAATGTATTACCAAAATCAGAATAGTTTTCTGTTCTAACAGTACCACTTAATAAGAAAGCATCAGATACATCATAATCTAAAGAGAAATAAGCTCCAATATTATAACGGTTGAATTTACCAGAGTTTTCAGGACTATTTCCTGCAAAAGAATCTGCTCCACCACCATCATAAGATGATAATTCACCTTCAATTACTTCAAAAGTTTCATTTCTAAACTCAGCACCAAAACCAACACTTACTTTATCAGATAATACTCTTGAAATATCAATGTTACCTACGTTATGTGTGAATTTAGTTCCTCCTGGGTTAAAAGATTGTTGACTATTCGCACCGTATAAAGGCGTTGCTTCAAATTCATCAGTTGCTGGGTTATAACTAACGCCATAAACTTCATTTCTGTTATGAGATTGGCTAACAGTATATGTTTGTGTGTTTCCACCTGTAGTGTAACTTAAGTCAACATTCCAGTCGTTTATTTTAGTTTTAACACCTACAGTTCCATGATAATCATTCAATAAACCTTCAAAAGTAGGTACATAACCATCATATCCACCAGCTGTATTAGGATTGTCCCCAGGGAAAAAATCAGCTAAATAAGGGTAGTCATCAACAGTTCTCCAATAAGGTGTTCTGTAGTTAGCAAAACTGTTTACTTTTTTGTAAACATATGCTGCATTAAAATATAATTCTGTGTCTTCACTTAAATCTAATCCAGAATTGATTAAGAATTTAGAAGATGCATTTTCAGGTGATCCATTAATGTTATTAGCATCAGGGTTACGAGATAAAAATTCTTGTACATCTGCAAGGTCAGCACCAAAATCGGCAGCTTCTCCTTCTGCATTTACAGTACCAGGTCTGTTTGCTAAGTTTGTTTTAGAAAAATCAATTGTATAATTGATAAAACCTTTATCATCACCAATTGTAGAACCGTTGTTTACAGCAATTCCAATCATTTCTCCATCACCTTCACTAGTAATACCTGTTCTTAATGTTGCAGAACCTTTGTTTACTTCGTCTTTTAATATAATGTTCATTACACCAGCAATTGCATCAGATCCGTATTGTGCAGAGGCACCATCACGTAAAATTTCTACACGCTTTATTGCATCTGTAGGTATTGCAGAGATATCTGCACCTGTTTCTCCACGACCTGGAGACGTTTGTGTATAAAGTAATGCACTTAAATTTTTACGTTTACCATTAATTAAAATTAATGTTCTACTTGGTCCCATGTTTCTAATTTCATAAGGATCTAATAAAGAAGTCGCATCATTAACAGGTGTTTGTACCGTGTTAAAAGATGGTATTCTGTACTGTAGCGCTTTGTCAAAAGTTGCTTGACCTGTAGACGTTAATTCTTTAATTCCAACAACGTCAATTGGTAATGCACTATTAACATTACTTCTTGGTGCTGTTCTAGATCCAACTAATACAACCTCGTCTAACGTTTCTCCGCTAGCCATAGTAATATTAATACTTGTTTTACCATTAACAGCTACTTCTTTAGTGTCGTAACCAACATAGCTAAATACTAATGTTGCTCCACTAGAAACACTTAACGAGTATTTTCCGTCAAAGTCAGTAGTTGTTCCGTTACTTGTACCTTTTTCGATAACATTTACGGTTGGGATACCAAAGCCATCATCTCCGGATACCGTTCCGGACACATTGGTTTGGGCATTTGCAAAAGCTACAGAAAGAAGTAGCAGAAACAATAATTTAAGTTTTTTCATTTTTGATAGGTTTTAATTAATTGATTGCTAAATTATGTTAAAATTTTCACAATACAATTACGTATACTTAAAAATTTAGCTATTTAATTGGTTAGAATATAAAATTAACATCATAAAAATGATTTTTTTTCAGTGTAATTCTAAAAAAATTAAAAATTTATCAAGTCGTTAATTGTTGTTCAGATAGTACTATATTTGCAGCCTTAAATTATCATAAATTTTTTGTACATGAAAGCAGGTATAGTAGGATTGCCAAACGTTGGGAAGTCAACGTTATTTAATTGTTTATCTAACGCAAAAGCGCAAAGTGCCAACTTTCCGTTTTGTACTATTGAGCCTAATATAGGTGTGGTAAATGTGCCAGATCCAAGATTAGAAAAATTAGAAAGCTTAGTTAACCCAGAACGTGTTTTACCAGCAACTGTAGAGATTGTTGATATTGCAGGTTTAGTAAAAGGGGCAAGTAAGGGAGAAGGTTTAGGGAATCAATTTTTAGGAAACATTAGAGAAACTGATGCTATTTTACATGTATTACGTTGTTTTGATAATGATAATATTATACATGTTGATGGTAATGTAAATCCTATTAGAGATAAGGAAACTATCGACATGGAGCTACAACTTAAAGATTTAGAGACTGTAGATAAAAAATTAGATAAAGTTAAACGTGCTGCAAAAACAGGAAATAAAGAGGCTCAAAAAGAGGAAGCTGTTTTATTAAAATTGAAAGCAGGTTTAGAAGCAGGTGTATCTGTAAGAGCATTAGAGTTTTCTGATGAAGATTTAGAGGAGTTTGTTAATCCGGCGCAATTAATTACAGGAAAACCTGTATTATATGTATGTAATGTAGATGAAGAAAGTGCTGTCTCTGGAAATGCTTACGTGGATCTTGTAAAAGATGCTGTTAAGGACGAAAACGCTGAAGTAATTGTTTTAGCTGTTGGTACAGAAGCTGATATTAATGAGTTGGATGATTATGAAGAACGTCAAATGTTTTTATCAGATATTGGTTTGGAAGAGCCAGGATCTGCTAAATTAATCCGTTCTGCTTACAAATTATTAAATCAACAAACGTATTTTACTGCAGGTGTAAAAGAGGTAAGAGCTTGGACTATAAATGTGGGTTCTACAGCGCCACAAGCTGCGGGTGTTATTCATACTGATTTTGAAAAAGGGTTTATTCGTGCTGAAGTTATTGGTTATAACGACTATGTTGAGTACGGAAGTGAATCTAAAGTAAAAGAAGCAGGAAAAATGAAAGTAGAAGGAAAGGCATATGTCGTTAAAGATGGCGATGTAATGCATTTCTTATTTAATGTATAAATAATATCACTATTGGAGTTAAATTTATCAATTTGATTCTAATCAGATATAAATCACTAAAACGAGATGAATTTTCATCTCGTTTTTTTTATTTCACTACCTTTGTATTATGCCTTTAATCGAAATAAAAACAATAATACATTCAGATATTCAAACCTGTTTTGATCTGTCCAGAAATATAGATTTCCATAAGGACTCTATGGCACATTCTAACGAAAAAGCTATAGCAGGAAAGACTTCTGGTTTAATTGGTTTAAATGAATGGGTGACTTGGGAAGCGTTTCATTTTGGCGTAAAACAGAAGTTAACGTCTAAAATAACAGCGTTTGATTCGCCTCACTATTTTGTAGATGAAATGGTCTCCGGAGCCTTTAAAAGTTTTAAGCACGAGCATATTTTTGTTTTTGAAGGCGGTAAAACAATTATGACGGATAAATTTTGGTTTAAATCACCTTTTGGTGTATTGGGCCGATTAGCAAATAATCTGTTTTTAAAAAAATACATGACAACACTTTTAAAAACTAGAAACCAATATTTAAAGGATAAAGCCGAAAATTGTTAAAAATCAACGTTCTGAACAATAATATCTATTTATTGTTAATTACTTTATCGCCTCAAGGTTTCATTTTTTAAAGGGTTATATTATATTAGCAACGTATCTCAAATTGCACCTAAATTTTATGTCAGAACAAACTAAATATACCGAAGACAATATACGATCACTAGACTGGAAAGAACATATCCGTATGCGTCCAGGGATGTATATTGGTAAGCTTGGTGATGGATCGTCTCCAGATGACGGTATATATATTCTGCTTAAAGAGGTGTTAGATAACTCGATTGACGAGTTTGTAATGGGTGCTGGTAAAACTATTGAGATTTCTATACAAGGTAGTAAAGTTATAGTGCGTGATTATGGTCGTGGTATTCCGTTAGGAAAAGTGGTAGATGTTGTGTCTAAAATGAATACCGGTGGTAAATACGATTCTAAAGCCTTTAAAAAATCGGTAGGATTAAATGGTGTTGGTACAAAAGCAGTAAATGCATTATCTTCTTATTTTAGAGTAGAATCTTCTAGAGACGGAAAAAGTGCTTCAGCAGATTTTGCACAGGGTAATTTAATGGACGAAGAGTTTTTAGAAGAAACAACGCGTCGCAAAGGGACTAAAGTCTCTTTTGTTCCGGATGAAATTATATTTAAAAACTACAAGTATAGAGCAGAGTATATTGTAAAAATGCTTAAAAACTATGTGTACTTAAATCCGGGGTTAACCATTGTTTTTAATGGAGAAAAGTACTACAGTGAAAATGGTTTAAAAGATTTATTAGCTGAAAAAATAGCCGAAACGGATTTGCTATATCCAATCATTCATCTTCGTGGAGATGATATTGAAGTGGCGCTTACACATAGTAAAACGCAGTATAGTGAGGAGTATAATAGTTTTGTAAACGGACAAAACACCACGCAAGGTGGAACACACTTAAATGCCTTTAGAGAAGGAATAGTAAAAACTATTCGTGACTTTTTTGGAAAACAATATGATGCTTCAGACATACGTAAATCTGTTGTTAGTGCTGTAGCTATTAAGGTTATGGAACCTGTTTTTGAGAGTCAGACTAAAACAAAATTAGGGTCTACGGACATGGGAGGAGAGCTTCCAACGGTACGTACTTATATCACTGATTTTTTAAAAACACAATTAGATAATTATCTACATAAAAATTCTGATACAGCAGATAAAATTCAACGTAAAATTTTACAGGCAGAGCGTGAGCGTAAAGAGTTGTCAGGAATTAGAAAATTAGCCAAAGACCGTGCTAAAAAAGCGAGTTTACATAATAAAAAATTACGAGACTGTCGTGTTCATTTTGGAGACGCCAAGCACGAGCGTAATTTAGAGAGTACGCTGTTTATAACAGAGGGAGACTCTGCATCTGGTAGTATTACTAAATCTCGTGATGTTAATACACAAGCTGTTTTTAGTCTAAAAGGAAAGCCTTTAAATTGTTATGGGTTAACTAAAAAAATCGTTTACGAAAACGAAGAGTTTAACCTCTTGCAAGCGGCACTAAATATAGAAGAATCTTTAGAAGATTTAAGATATAATAACGTCGTAATAGCAACGGATGCCGATGTGGATGGAATGCACATTAGATTATTGTTAATCACTTTCTTTTTGCAATTTTTTCCAGAAGTTATAAAAGAAGGACATTTATATATACTACAAACACCTTTGTTTAGGGTCCGAAATAAAAAGGAAACTATTTACTGTTATAGTGATCAAGAAAGACGAGATGCTATTGAAAAGCTAAAACCAAAACCAGAAATTACTCGATTTAAAGGTTTAGGGGAAATTAGTCCAGATGAATTTGTGCATTTTATTGGAGAAGACATAAGATTGGATCCAATTATGCTGGATGATAATATGTCTATTGAAGATTTACTATCCTTTTACATGGGAAAAAACACGCCAACACGACAAGAGTTTATTATTGATAACCTAAAAGTTGAACTTGATTTAATTGAAGAGGATAAATAGATGATAGAAGAAAACGACGACCTAACCAACGACGACTTAGTTAACGATAACCAAGACAATTTAGAGCATCAAGAACCCCAAGAGCCTCAAGAAACTATTACCAGAATTACTGGTATGTATAAGGAGTGGTTTTTAGATTATGCCTCATATGTAATATTAGAACGTGCAGTACCAGCTATAGAAGATGGTTTTAAACCTGTACAACGACGTATCATGCATTCCATGAAGGATTTGGATGATGGTAGATATAACAAAGTAGCTAATATTGTTGGACATACTATGCAGTATCACCCGCACGGAGATGCAAGTATTGCAGATGCTATGGTCCAAATTGGACAAAAAGATTTACTAATAGATACGCAAGGTAACTGGGGTAACATCTTAACCGGAGATCGTGCAGCAGCTTCAAGATATATTGAAGCTAGGATTTCTAAATTTGGTTTAGACGTTGTTTTTAACCCAAAAATAACACGATGGCAATCGTCTTATGATGGTCGTCGTAAGGAGCCTACAAATTTACCAGTTATGTTTCCTTTATTGTTAGCGCAAGGAGGAGAGGGAATTGCGGTAGGATTATCTACAAAAATATTACCTCATAATTTTATCGAGCTTATTGACGCTTCTGTAAAACATTTACAAGGCAAGCGTTTTACGATATTACCAGATTTTCCAACAGGAGGTATTGCAGATTGTAGTGATTATAATGATGGTTTACGTGGTGGAAAAGTGCGTTGTCGTGCAAAAATCAGTCAATTTGATAAAAACACGTTAGTAGTTAATGAGTTGCCTTTTGGAACAACAACATCGTCATTAATAGATTCTATTTTAAAAGCGAATGACAAAGGGAAAATTAAAATAAAGAAAATTGAAGATAATACTGCTGCTACAGTAGAGATTCTGATTCATTTACCTGCAGGTTTGTCTCCAGATAAAACTATTGATGCCTTGTATGCTTTTACTGCGTGCGAATCGTCAATTTCGCCATTAGGCTGTGTTATTGAGGATAATAAACCATTATTTGTCGGAGTAACCGAAATGTTACGTCGTAGTACAGATAATACGGTCGATTTATTAAAACAAGAACTTGAAATAAAGCTAAGTGAATTTGAAGAGCAGTGGCACTTTGCTAGTTTAGAGCGTATTTTTATTGAAAATCGTATCTATCGTGATATAGAAGAAGAGGAAACTTGGGAAGGTGTAATTAAAGCTATAGATAAAGGACTTCAACCACATATTAAGCATTTAAAACGTGCAGTTACAGAAGAAGATATTACACGTTTAACAGAAATTAGAATTAAGCGTATTTCTAAATTTGATATTGATAAAGCACAGCAAAAAATTGATGCACTTGATGCTAGTATCGCAGAAGTAAAACATCATTTAGCTAATTTAATTGAGTATGCTATAGCTTATTTTGTTAGGCTTAAAAAAGAGTACGGAGAAGGACGTGAGCGTAAAACAGAATTACGTGCATTTGAGGATGTGGATGCTACAAAAGTTATTATTAGAAATACTAAACTTTACGTAAACCGTGAAGAAGGGTTTATAGGGACGTCTTTAAAGCGTGACGAGTATGTTGGTGATTGTAGTGATATTGATGATATTATTGCGTTTACTGCGGAAGGTAAAATGATGGTTACCAAAGTAGATAGTAAAACGTTTATAGGTAAAAACATTATTCACGTTGCTGTTTTTAAGAAAAAGGATAAGCGTACTATTTATAATATGATTTATCGCGATGGGGCAAAAGGACCATCTTATGTCAAACGTTTTGCGGTAACCTCTATAACTAGAGATAAGGATTACGATTTAACTAACGGTAATAAAGGGTCTAAATCTTGGTATTTTTCAGCTAATCCAAATGGAGAAGCAGAAGTTGTTGCTATTAGTTTAAGACAAGTCGGTAGTGTTAAAAAGTTAAAGTGGGATTTAGATTTTGCAGACATTTTAATTAAAGGGCGTGCGTCTAAAGGAAATGTTGTCACTAAACACGCAATAAAAACTGTAGAGCTTAAAGAAAAAGGAATCTCCACATTAAAACCGCGTAAAATATGGTTTGATGATACTGTTCAAAGACTAAATGTAGATTCTAGAGGAGAATTGGTAGGTGAATTTAGAGGTGAGGACAAGTTGTTAATTATAAACCAAAAAGGTATTGTAAAAACAGTTACACCAGAAGTGACATTGCATTTTGATGACGATATGATTGTTATGGAAAAATGGGTGCCTAAAAAACCTATTTCTGCTATTTATTTTGATGGTGAAAAAGAGCGTTATTACGTGAAACGTTTTATTATCGAAAATGAAAATAAAGAAGAGTCGTTTATAACGGAGCATGAAGGGTCTCAGTTAGAAATAGTTTCTACAGATTGGAAACCAGTTGCAGAAATTGTTTTTGCTAAGGAAAGAGGTAAAGAACGAAAAGAAAATGAAGAAGTTAATTTAGAAGAGTTTATTTCTGTAAAAGGAATTACTGCTCTAGGTAATCAATTAACTAAGGATAAGGTAAATGCTATTAATTTATTAGAATCTATTCCATACGAAGCTCCAGAAGAAGTGCCTGCACAAGAGGTGGAGGTTGTTGAGGAAGAAGTTGTAAAGGTAGAAAAAGAAACTCCTAAAGCAGAGCCAAAATCTCCAGAACCTATAGTAAAACAAACATCTAAACCTGATTCTAAGGAAGAAAAGCCGAAATCAGATAAAAAAGATGATGATGATACGGACACAGGTTATGGGTTGGATGATAAAGGTCAGGTGACGTTATTTTGATAAATCTATTATTCTTTTAACTAAAAAAAAAGCCCAACTATAAAGTTGGGCTTTTTTTTTACTAATGTTTTCGAAGGGGTTTATATTAATTCTTCTTGCTAATTTTTTGATTCAGAAATTCAATAAATAAAGAAAAAGCAATTGCAAAATACAAATACCCTTTAGGGATTGCACCTACTGTATTCCCGAAAAAGGTGGTATGCGATAGGTGACCAGCTTCGGTAATAAGCATAAACCCTATTAAGATCAAGAAGGATAAACCTAAGATTTGTACACTAGGATTTTTGTCTATAAATAGTCTTATTTTGTTAGCAAATGCAATCATAATACCTATCGATATAACAACAGCAATAATCATCAAAATCAGGTTGTAGTTGTGATTATCTGATAATCCATTGGTCATTCCTACTGCTGTTAATATAGAGTCTATGGAGAATATAAAATCTAAAATCAATATCTGAATAATAGCTTGTTGAAAGGACTTAATCACTTTTCCTTTAACTTCATCTTCATCATGTTTTGGTGTTTCTACCTTCTCTCTTATTTCTGATGTAGATTTATATATTAGAAATAAACCTCCAAAAAACAGAATTAGTGCTTGCCAGCTAATTTCCAAATGCATCCAATTTAAATCTAGTTTATAAAACGGTTCAGAAAGACCAACTAAAAACGACACAAAAAATAGCAATATAATACGTTGCACCATAGCTAAAAGCAATCCA
Organism: Olleya sp. KKT75; assembly: GCF_055635485.1. Lineage (NCBI taxonomy): Bacteria > Pseudomonadati > Bacteroidota > Flavobacteriia > Flavobacteriales > Flavobacteriaceae > Olleya > Olleya sp. KKT75. Next base: position 3,240,718 of record NZ_CM145759.1, on the reverse strand, counting down.
ATGTTGGTGACTTTAGCGCGCTGCTCTTCGGGTAGTTTATTGGCTGCAATAGATATAAATACAATATTATCTATTCCTAGAATTATCTCTAAAAACGTTAAAGTAATTAATGCAAAAATAGCATCGCTGGAAGTGAAAAATTCTAACATAATTTATTTTTTAATATAGGCAATACCTTTTTGCTTGTTAGTCTCGCCAACATAAGAATATTCAAAAGTATAAGACGAATCTGTCGTGGTTAGTATTTTTAAATGAACATCTTTACGTTCGGCCATGTTTTTGGGATTAATGGTTTTGTAAATAACTTCACAGTTGTTTACCCATCTTACGCTTGAGCTATCAATTTTACCATCGTAGGATTCTATTTGTAAATTTTCAGTTCTAGTAAATGTAGATTTATATATTTTGTCAGCAACTTTGACTTCGCTATAAAATTGCCCAGTTTTAAAATCGGTACAATTACGTTCCACATTATAGCAGCTAAAAAAAGAGGTCAATACTATTAGGTATAAAAATTTTAATTTCATCAAAAAAGAGTTTAAACAAAATTAATGAAATGTTTGATTATAATATCAAAAATCCAACCTTTCTATAAATCGCGTATTTGAAAATTTTATGTACCTAACTACAAATTCGTGAAATTTGAAAATTATAAGAAAAAGTGATCAAAATCAATAATTCTAAAATTTTATAGTTTTTTGTTGAATTTTCAAATTATATCAATTTTCTAAATTTTCACCAAATAGAAAATTTCTTGAAAAAAATATTTTCAATTTGAAAAATAAAATAGTGGAGGCAGAATTACGAATTTTCAAAATTTGAAAAACTTCCATCCGAATAAAAAATTACGATGCGTTCAATAATTTTTCCATTGGAAGATTTATGATTTAAATTTTTTAATAAATCAGAATTTTTTGGTTCTACTGGATTTTCATTTTTTGAATCCGTGAATAAATTTTGGTCATCTTTTTTTGAAACTGATGCAATTGGTTCTTGTCTATTTTGAGATTCAATTTTTGGAAATTCACCCTTTCCATTCATCAACCAATATAATTCTACTTCCGGAAAAGAGGAGAGTACTTTTAAAACAAACTCCAAACTTGGCTTGTTTCTACCTGATAAAATGTGCGATATGCTAGAGCGTTGAACGCCTATTTTTTCGGCAAAAGAAGAGGCGCTTTCACTATAGTATTCGATGACTTTTTGTAGTCTTTTTGAAAAATCTGCGTTGTTTAACATGGTGGTACAAATGTAAACATTTACAGGGTATAAACAGTGTTACAAATGTAAAACTTAACTAAGTATTATGATTTTGAAGAGGTAAGCAAGTGTTAATACATTAAATAATAACTTTAAATAGATTAATGTAAGTAACTGAAAACAAATTGTTTGTATTTATAAATGGTTATTTGGTAATATTCAGAACTTTAGTAAGTTAAATTTGCACACTTTCTAATCACTTTTGTTTACAACCGTAAATTACAAATGTAAATTATAGTGTTTACATTTGTAAATAAGTATTTGGTTACATTTGTAAACGAAACAAGCACGCATGAATCATACATTATTAAACAACTTATTTAAGACCTATAAAGAGTCATCACTTTATGGGCGATATATTACCTTAGATAATCTTACTCCCTTAATAACTAACTTGCCCTCTAGGTTTAAATCAGAAATTATTGGACAGTCAGTTCTAGGAAAAGATATCTATACTATTACATTTGGTACAGGACCAAAAAAAGTATTGCTTTGGTCGCAAATGCATGGCAACGAATCCACGACAACGAAGGCTGCTTTTGATATGTTAAACAGCTTTATTGAAGATGATTTAAGTTCTATTTTAGAAACTTGTACCATTAAATTGATACCAATGCTTAATCCAGACGGATCAGAAGTCTATACTAGATTAAATGCTAATCAAGTGGATTTAAATAGAGATGCTCAAGAGTTGACACAGCCAGAAAGTCGTGTGCTTTTAGATTGTTATAATGCTTTTAAACCTGATTTCTGCTTTAATTTGCATGGGCAACGTACATTATTTAGTGCTGGCGAAACTAATAATGTGGCAACCTTGTCGTTTTTATCACCTTCAGCAGATAGTGATAGAAGCTTAACTGTGGCTAGAAAAAAGGCGATGTCTATTATTAATGCTATAAATACAACGTTGCAATCGGACTTACCTGATCAAATAGGGCGTTATGATGACGGTTTTAATATTAACTGTGTTGGTGATGCTTTTCAGTTTTTAGAAACGCCTACGGTGCTTTTTGAGGCTGGACATTATAAGGATGATTACAATAGAGAAGAGGTGAGGCGTTTTATTTATAAGTCTTTATTGGTGGGTTTAGATTGTATTGCAAACACGGTTGTTAGTGGTGATGATTATGTAGATTATTTTTCTATTCCAGAAAACGGTAAGTTATTTTATGATATAATTATTAAAAATGCTCAATTTGATGATGGTATTAAAGATGTAGGTGTTAATTATCAAGAAAGATTGGTGGATAAGGAACTAATGTTTGTGCCGCAAATTGTTTTTATTGGTGATTTATCCGATTTTTACGGACATAAAGTGCTGAATGCGAATAATAGTAGGATTTTTACTGCAAGTAATCAGGTGGTGTTTGAAGGTTACGAAAACGATTTCGTAAATATAGATAATGTGAAATTATCATTAAATCTTTAATTTTCTTCAATTTTGATGTAGATAATTTATGAAAAATGTTTTATTTTTGTGTTTTATTTAATAAAATTACAAAATGGCAAAGTTTAAACTAGACGAAATTGATCACCAGATTCTTGATATGTTAATCGAAAACACAAGAGTTCCTTTTACAGATATAGCAAAAAAATTATTAATTTCTGCTGGTACTGTTCATGTTAGGGTGAAGAAAATGGAAGATGCAGGGATTATTAAAGGGTCTTCTTTAACATTAGATTACAAAAAATTAGGGTATTCATTTATAGCTTACGTTGGTGTTTTTCTTCAAAACACTTCAAAAACATCATTCGTTTTAGAGCGTATTGCTGAGATTCCTTATGTTACGGTTGCGCATGTTACTACAGGTAAATTCAATATTTTCTGTAAAATTAGAGCTCGAAATACAGAGCATGCAAAGGATGTTATTTTTATGTTAGATGACATTGAAAGTGTTTATAGAACAGAAACTATGATATCTTTAGAGGAGAGTATAAATGATAAAAAACGTTTAATGCATAGCATTTTTAACGATTTATAGATTTTTGCAGTACACAATTATAAAGCGCTTCATTTTATGAGGCGTTTTTTGTTTAATTTTATTAAAAAATATTTTAATGACTATTTCAGATTTACAAAAAGATGAGTATTTACCTTATTTTAAAGGTTATATCGATCAAGCAGAGGGTGTAACGTTATTATCGGGCTTAGAGTCTAGCTTTAAAACGATATATGACTTCTATCTTACAATTGCTCCTGCAAAATTAGAGTATAGATATGATGAGGGTAAGTGGACCATAAAAGAGATTATTAGTCATTTGATAGATACTGAGCGTATATTTTGTTACAGAGCTTTGCGCTTTGCTAGGCAGGATAAAACCGCACTTTCAGGATTTGATGAGAATGAGTACGTGTTAGCTTCTGGTGCTTCAGAGCGTTCTATTGCAGATTTGTTAGAGGAGTACACTTTAGTTAGGAAAGCAACAGTAGCTTTGTTTAAAAGCTTTTCTGATAACGCGCTTAAGAGTAAAGGTGTAGCTGGTAGTGGAGCAGTTTCTGTTAGGGCTTTAGGGTTTTTAGTTATCGGACATGAGAAGCATCACGTAAATGTGATTAAGGAGCGTTACTTGAAGTAGTTATTCTTCTTCGTTAGAAATAATGTAGTTGCTATCTTCTGGCCTGTTTTCTGGGTTGTCTTTAAAATCAATTACTATATGACCATCACTGTTTACTGTAGCATCATCAATAGTATCAACATTGGTCATGGTGTAATGTAGCTTGCTGCTAACCTTTACTAAAAAGATGGTGTCTTGGCTTGTAACCTCATTAGCTTCAATGGTTTGGTTGTGGTGGTTGTCAAAGGTAATAATATCCTTGTCTCCATAACCATCGGGAAACTTTTGAGTTAACAGTGTTAGTACTTCTGGTGTTAACTTTTTATAATCTACAATAACTTTTCGCATACCAATATGTTTTAAATTAACTGGTTAGGATAGTCTTGCATTGCTGCAATTACTTAAAATTAAGCAATTTTTTAATACAATGAAATTATTCGTTATAAAAATTTAAAGATTTGATTAATAGGTCGTTATGGATGACGCAATTAATTTCAGGATTACCAATAGCGTTTAGTAATACAAAGTTAATGGTGCCTTTTTCGTTCTTTTTATCAAACTTCATCAATTCAATAATAGGTGCGTAGTCTTTTTCCGGAATGTCTATTTTTTCATACACTTTTAGCGTATTCTCTTTGATTGATTTTGTTTTCTCAGTTGGAAAATTTAGTAATTGACTAGATAAGTAGGTTTCTAAAATCATTCCTATTGCAATAGCCTCTCCATGTAGTAAAGATTTGGTCTCATGATTTAGATAATAAGACTCAATTGCATGCCCTAAAGTATGACCAAAATTAAGCGATTTTCTTAAATTTTGCTCCGTTGGATCTTGTTCTACAATATCTTTTTTAATTAAGACAGAGTCGTATATAAGCTGATCTAAGTCTTCAAGTGTTAGATTAGATAAAGCGGATAACTTGTTGTAATACAATTCGTCACGTATTAATCCGTGCTTTAGCATTTCGGCCAAGCCAGAACGCATTTCTCGACTAGATAACGTTTCTAAATAGTTAGTATCAATTAAAACCATGTTAGGTGTTTTTATAATTCCTACCTGGTTTTTTATGTTTCCTAAATCCACACCATTTTTACCACCAATAGAAGCATCTACCATAGATAAAAGTGTCGTTGGGATATTTATAAATTTAATTCCTCTTTGGTAGGTGCATGCAACAAAACCACCTAGATCAGTAACAACTCCACCGCCTAAATTTAGCATTAGTGTTTTTCTGTCTGCTCTTAACTCAGATAAAGTTTGCCATACGCCGGAACAAGTTTCTATAGTTTTATTTTGTTCTCCTGCTTCAATTTCTATTACTTCAATAGTTAAGTCAGTTTCTAATTGTCTTAAAAAGATTGGTAAGCAGTGCTCTGAAGTGTTGCTATCTACTAAAACAAAGATGTTTGAAAACGAATGCTGGTTAATGTATTTATTAAGCGCTGTGTAACAATCATCATTGAATTGTATGCTGTAATCTTGAGTTTGAATAGGAGTCATAAATACTTTAAAACGTTAGAACGTAAAATTAATAGTTTTTTTAAAAAATAATGGTAATAGATGGTATATTTGTTTTGACTAAAACGAAATTATAATATGGCAAAGGTTACTTTTTTTGAAAACACAGAAGTTGCATTTAAGCTTAAAAGCGATTCTGAATTAGAACGCGCTTATTTTTTATTTAAAATGATATCTAACCAACCGTTGGTTAGGATAGGTACGGCAGCTACTAATTTTGCTTTAAAAGCACATCTACCGGTAGAAGGTTTAATACGTGCTACCGTGTTTGATCATTTTTGTGGTGGTGTTAATGAGGACGACTGTTTGTCTGTTATTGATAAGATGTATACTGCTGGTGTATGTTCTGTTTTAGATTACTCGGTAGAAGGAAAAGCTATTGAAAACCAGTTTGATTCTGCTAAAGAAAAAATAATGAAGCTGGTTGAGTTTAGTGATGAGAAAGAAGCTATGCCTATTGTTGTGTTTAAACCAACAGGTTTAGGGCGTATTTTCTTGTTTCAGAAAAAAGGAGAAGGTAAAGTATTTACTGAAGAGGAAGCGCAGGAGTGGAATAGAATTGTAGATAGATATCATTCTATTTGTAAATTAGCTAAAGCCCGTGATGTTGAAGTTTTGATTGATGGAGAAGAGAGTTGGATGCAAGATGCTGCAGATCAATTGGCGGAGGATATGATGAAAATTTATAACACGGATAAGCCTATTGTGTATAATACGTTACAAACTTATAGACATGATCGCTTAGCGTTTTTAAAGGCTTCTCATGCGCGTGCTAAATCTGGAGGTTATACTTTAGGTTATAAGATAGTTCGTGGCGCATACATGGAAAAAGAGCGTGAACGCGCTAAAGATAAAGGGTATGCATCCCCAATTTGTAAAGATAAAATCACCACAGATAAAAACTTTAATGATTGTCTGTTGTATATATTAGATAATTTAGAGACTATTTCCATCTTTATTGGAACGCATAATGAAGAGAGTTCTTATTTAGCATTACAATTGATGGAAAAATTAGGTGTTGATAAAAAAGATAACCGCGTTTGGTTTGGTCAATTATATGGTATGAGTGATCATATTAGTTTTAATTTAGCAGCTCAAGGTTATAATGTTGCAAAGTATTTGCCATTTGGACCTGTTAAAGATGTGATGCCTTATTTAATTAGACGTGCAGAAGAAAACACTTCGGTTGCAGGGCAAACAGGTCGCGAATTAACATTATTAAAAGCAGAGCGTAAGAGAAGAAAACAAAAATAACACGTTAGTTGTTATGCGGTAAAATAAAAAAAGAGCGATTTGTTATAACAAATCGCTCTTTTTTGTATTTAAAATAGAATAGTCTTTAGTCTAAAAATGTTATGTTTTTTAAAGTTGCAATACTGTCACAGTTCTCAATATAAAACTCTAAATTTTTATTGTCTTTAGTTTCGCCGTATATATAATAGACGCCACAAGGTTTTTTTCTAGCTTCACTTTTAGAGAAATCAATATCTCCTTCTTTAAGAATATAACTTATTGAAGCTGTATCAATAGTTTTTGATGCTATTAATGCTTCGCTTTCTGAAGAAAAATGTAGTGTTTTTGTTCTAATGTTTTTAAGGACTCTAGCTTCTGGGCCATAACTATACTCGCAAGACACACCTCTTCCGTTTAAGAAAAAAGCTAAAATTACAAGTCCAATTGCAAATCCACCAAAGTAATAACCAAATCTGTGTAATATTTTCATTCTAAAGTTTTGAATTGCAAATTTAGAATATTAATAGGTTAATATCACTATGTTTTAGGTCAAACCATTCTCCAACTGCACGACTAGTTAAAATACCATGATAAAAATACAGCCCATTTTTAAGTCCTTTATCAAAACGAATAGCGTGTTCTAATCCACCATCATCCGCAATTTTAAGCAGATAAGGCGTAAATATGTTGCTTATAGAGGCCGAAGCTGTTCTAGAATAACGTGCTGGAATATTTGGAACGCAATAATGAATAACTCCGTTTTTACGATAAGTAGGGTTATCATGTGTTGTGATTTCGCTAGTTTCAAAACAACCTCCCATATCAATACTAACATCAATAATTACAGAGCCTTTTTTCATGTTTTCAACCATGGTTTCGGATACTAAAATTGGAGATCTGTCTTTTCCTCTTACAGCACCAATAACAACGTCACAACGTTTTAAGGCTTTGCTTAAGTATTTTGGTTGAATAGTTGATGTGTATATTGTACGACCTAAATTAGCTTGTAAGCAGCGTAGTTTAGTAATAGAGTTATCAAACACTTTTACGTTTGCTCCAAGACCAATAGCGCTTCTTGCTGCAAATTCGCCCACTGTACCAGCGCCTAAAATAACAACTTCTACAGGTGGTACACCGCTAATATTACCAAACATTAAACCGTTACCGTTGCTAGAGTTGCTTAATAATTCTGATGCAATCAAAACGGAAGCAGTACCCGCAATTTCACTTAATGCTCTAACAGCAGGAAAAGCCCCATCTTCGTCACGAATAAACTCAAAAGCCAAAGCGGTAATGCGTTTAGCAGCAAGTTTTTCAAAATATTTTTTGGTTTGTGTTTTTATTTGAAGCGCAGATATTAATGTAGTCTGTGGGTTTATTAATTCTAATTCGTCTAGAGTAGGAGGTTCTACCTTTAAAATCATAGGACAAGAATATACTTTTGCGGTATCTTTTGTGACTTCCGCTCCAGCTTCGCTATAATCTTTGTCACTAAAATTAGCGCCTTTTCCTGCTTCTGATTCTATTAAAACGCGATGTCCATTACTTACAATTGCAGAAACAGCATCGGGAGTTAGGCAAACACGCTTTTCTTGAAAAGCAGTTTCCTTAGGTATTCCTATAAAAAGCTCGCTTTTATGTTTGTATATTTCTAAAGTTTCCTCTTGAGGAAGTAATTGTTCTTTAGAAAAAGGAGAGAGCGGTTTAGACATAATTAGAGTGATTTTTAAAACTGAAACAAATTACAAAATTATTATAATTAAAAGCATTAAAAATGTAGTCTTATTTTAGTCTAAAGTAATGATAGTCTTTTTGTTTGAAAATTAGTTACTGGAAGTACGTTAGGTTTAGAAGTATTGCTTGACTTTTCCCCAAAATGTTTTAGGTCTAAAGGTTAATTCGTCTTCTAAATCTTGCATTGTTTGTCCAGCACTATTAATTGAGTTGAATAGTCTGGCTCTTACTAAATAAATAGAAGGTACTATAATACCCATTATAGGTACTAGATGAACTAATTGGAATTCGTCAATAAAGTAAAGTTCTTCATTCATAACACCAATTGATTGGTAACTGTACATAGCAATAGGAACAAGTAATGCGTGATACCACCAATGACGACAGGTGAAAAACCAAATAAATAGTAATATCAAGGGGATAGCTTTCATTAAAAACACCCAAAGCCCAATTTGTACGCTACCGAAATGACCACTACTTACAGTTCCGAAAGATGTTGTCCAATTTTCATTGTCAGGAACATATTCATATAAATAAAACAAAAAGGGAGTTACAGCTATAAATATAGCTATAATACTCCCCTTAAAGATGTTCTTTGAATAAGTAATCTTATCCGTGCTTTGCGATTTTAATTTTTCGTTTATCAACTTCTGTTGTTTGTTGTCCATTTAAATCAATAAGATTTGTTGCTTGAGCTGTAAATAATACACCTCCGAAAATAGCCATAGCTATTACATACTTTTTAGTTTTCATTTGTTAGGGATTTAATTAATTATACGTCTAAACTATATAAATTATCCTTACAAAAATCGACTAAATGTTAAAATTATGTTAAAAAACGTGTTTTATTATTTTTTTGATGTGGTTAAAACCGCACTTGGTCAAAAATACACTTTTTATTGAAAGAAAAAAGCGAAAGTTTACTTGATATTTTCAATCGATATAGTTCTTGATGTGTTTTCTGACAAAGTTATTTTTACAACAGAATATTTGTCTTGTATCAATGGTTTCAATAGTTCTGGCCATTCTACAAAAACAAAGTTGTTATTGTAAATGTAAGTATCTATACCAAAGTCATATAGCTCGTCTTCGCTTTCTATGCGATACAAATCAAAGTGATAAATGGACTGGTTTTTTGCTAAATACTCGTTAACTATGGAGAAGGTAGGACTGCTAACAACGTCATTACTCCCTAAAAGTTTAATTAAAGTCTTAATGAGTGTTGTTTTACCAACACCCATTTCGCCTTCAAATAATATTATTTTAGAATCTACAGTCTCAAGAAGTGTTTTTGCTACTGTTTCAACGTCATTTAATGTATAATGTATTACCACTGTATTTATTTTTTGAGCAAAAATAAATTATTTAGGACTTAAAACTACAAACGGAATAATCATTTCTTCTAAAGAGACGCCACCATGTTGGTATGTATTACGATAATAACTAACATAATGGTTGTAGTTATTTGGATAAGCAAAGAATAAATCGCTTTTAGCGAATATAAAAGAGCTATTCATGTTAATAGAAGGTAGGTGTATTGTTTTTGGATCTTTAGCAGCAAGGACATCTTTGTTTTCGTAACTTAAACTACGTCCTGTTTTATAACGTAAGTTTAAACTAGTATCTCTATCTCCAATAACTTTAGATGGGTTTTTTACATTTATTGTACCGTGATCTGTAGTTATGATTAATTTAAAGCCCATTTGTTGCGCTTGCTGTATCATTTCTAATAAAGGTGAGTTTTTAAACCAACTCTGTGTTAAACTACGGTAAGCTTTGTCATTAGAGGCTAGTTCTTTTACTACATCCATTTCCGTTTTAGAGTGTGATAGCATGTCTACAAAATTATAAACAACAACAGTTAAGTCGTTATCTTTTAGTCCTCTAAAATTGCTTGCTAATTTTTTTCCTGAAGCTAGATTCGTGATTTTGTAATATTCGTGTTTTAGGTTGCTTAGACCTAAGCGTTTCATTTGTGCGTTTAAAAAATCTGCTTCATGCAAATTTTTACCACCTTCATCTGTGTCGTTTTTCCAATATTCAGGGTGTAGTTTTTCCATATCACTAGGCATTAACCCAGAAAAAATGGCATTTCTAGCATATTGTGTTGCTGTAGGTAAGATGCTATAAAAAGCTTCTTCTTTTTGTTTTTTATAATGGTTACTTATAAAAGGTTCAAACGCTTTCCATTGGTCATAACGTAAATTATCTACTACAACTAAAAGTGTAGGTTGCTCTTTGCTTAGTTCTGGCGCAATACGTTCTCTAAACAACGTGTGTGATAATATAGGTGCATCCGTATTTGGCTCAAACCAAGACGGGTAATTTTTGTCAATAAATTTACCAAATTGTGTGTTGGCTTCGTTTTTTTGAGATTCTAAAATCTCAAACATACTTGGATCCTCGATGTCTTCAAGCTGAATTTCCCAATAGATAAGCTTTTTATATAGATCTACCCATTCTTCATAACTATTTACCATAGCCATATCCATAGCTATTTTTCTAAACTCTTGTTGGTAGTTAGATGTTGTTTTTTCTGATACCAATCTAGAGTGGTCTAAGTTTTTCTTCAGACTTAGTAAAATCTGATTCGGATTAACCGGTTTTATAAGGTAATCGGCAATTTTGTTACCAATAGCTTCCTCCATAATATATTCTTCTTCACTTTTAGTAATCATTACCACAGGAAGCGTGTCTTGTTTTTCTTTAATTTCATTTAAAGTCTCCAAACCTGTTAAGCCAGGCATGTTTTCATCTAAAAAAACAATATCAAACTTCTGTTCGTCTAGGATTTCTAAAGCTTCTGTTCCAGAATTACAAGTGGTTACATTGTAGTTTTTTTTCTCTAAAAACAGGATATGAGGCTTTAATAAATCTATTTCGTCATCAACCCAAAGAATATTTATATTGTTCATGTATATTTGTGTATATTAATTAAATAAAGGCTTAAGCTTGAAAGCAAGTAACAAACTTAAAATACTAAACGACCCAATTTACGGATTTATTACTATTCCAAATTCGATAATTTTTGATTTGATAGAACATAAATACTTTCAGCGTTTGCGACGCATATCGCAAATGGGGTTGTCTTATTTAGTATATCCAGGAGCACATCACACTAGATTCCATCATGCTATTGGCTGTATGCATTTAATGCAAAAAGCAGTTCAAGTACTACGTTTTAAGGGTGTTGCCATTTCTGAAGATGAAGAAAAAGCGTTATATATAGCTATTTTATTACATGATATTGGACATGGTCCTTTTAGTCATGCTATGGAACATAGTATTGTAAGTGGTATATCTCATGAAGAGATTTCGTCCTTATTCATGCAAGAATTGAATAAAGAATTTAACGACGATTTAACACTTGCTATTCAGATTTTTAAAGGTGAGTATCACCGTAAGTTTATGTTGCAGCTAATTTCTAGTCAAATAGATATGGACCGCGCAGATTATTTAAAACGTGATAGTTTTTACACAGGTGTGTCAGAAGGTAATATTAATAGTGAGCGTTTAATCACCATGCTTAACGTTAAAAAAGACGAGCTGGTTGTAGAGGATAAAGGTATTTATAGTGTCGAAAAGTTTTTAGTAGCACGACGTTTAATGTATTGGCAAGTATATTTACATAAAACAAGTTTGGTAGCAGAACAGTTATTAATAAGAGTTTTAAAACGCGCTAAAGAGTTAGTTAAAAATGGTGTAAGTCTAGAAGCCAGTAAACCATTAAAATTCTTTTTAGAGAATGAAATTACTTTAAAGGAATTTGACTCTACGTGTTTAGAGACATTTGCAAAGTTAGATGATTACGATATTGTTACTGCAATGAAAAATTGGCAATACCATGATGATTTTGTTTTGAAAAACCTTTGCGACATGATTATTAATAGACATTTGTTAAAAATTAAAATCAAAAAGAAACCAATCAAAAAACAAGTTTTAGCAGATCATATGACATCCTTATTAGGTAGATGTGATATATCAGAGCATGAAGCGAGTTATTTTGTGTTTACAGGTCAGATTAGTAATCAGGCGTATTCACAAAAAAAACAGAACATAAATATTTTGCACAAAAGTGGTAAAGTAGAGGATATAGTTAAGGCTTCAGACCAAATAAGTCTTAAAGCGCTCTCAAAACCTGTGACTAAATATTATATATGTTATCCAAAAGCCCAACTTTAGCACATTTTTTCTATTTTTGTTGACAATGAAATTTACTGCAGAACAAATAGCTGGTATTTTAGATGGTACTGTAGAGGGTAATCCTCAAGCAGAAGTCTCTAAACTATCCAAAATTGAAGAAGGAGTGGAAGGCGCTTTGACCTTTTTGGCAAACCCTAAATACACTCCTTATATATACACAACAAAAGCAACCATTGCTATTGTTGGTAATGACTTTGTACCGGAGCATGATATAGCGTGTACATTAATAAAAGTAGAAGATGCTTATAAATCGTTTTCAAAATTATTAGAATATTATAATCAGGTTAAACTTAATAAGTTTGGAATAGAACAACCAACATCAATCTCTGAAACCTCTAAAATTGGTAAGGATATTTATATTGGTGCGTTTTCTGTAATAGGAGAGAATGTTACCATTGGAGACAATGTAAAGATTTTTCCTAATTGCTATGTAGGAGATAATGTTAGTATTGATGATAATACAGTGTTGTTTTCTGGAGCTAAAATATATTCTGAATGTGTTATTGGAAAAAACTGTGTTATTAATTCTGGAGTAATAATTGGAGCTGATGGCTTTGGTTTTGCGCCTAATGAGGCAGGAGAATACACAAAAGTACCACAAATTGGTAATGTTATTTTAGAAGATTTTGTGGATGTTGGAGCAGCAACTACAATTGATAGAGCAACCTTAGGGTCGACTATAATTAGGCGTGGTGTTAAGTTAGACAATCAAATACAGATTGCACATAATGTTGAGATTGGTAAAAACACTGTAATTGCAGCCCAAACGGGTATTGCGGGTTCTACCAAAATTGGCGAAAATTGCCAAATAGGAGGTCAAGTAGGTTTTGCTGGGCATTTAACTATTGGTAATAACGTAAAGATACAAGCCCAATCCGGTATTGGAAAAAACATAAAGGATAACGAAATTTTACAAGGATCTCCAGCATTTGGTTATGGAGATTGGAATAAATCGTATGTTTACTTTAAAAATCTTCCAAAACTGGTAAAAACTATAAACGAATTAGAAAAAAAAGGCAATGGGAATAATTAGTACTGACATAAAGCAAAAAACCATCCAAAAGGAAATATCCCTTAAAGGTGTAGGCTTACATACAGGAAAAGAGGTAACATTAACTTTTAAACCTGCTCCAGTAAATGCTGGATTTGCTTTTAAAAGAATTGATTTAGAAGGAAGCCCCGTGATTGAGGCAGATGCCAATTATGTTACAAACACGCAACGTGGTACTTGTTTAGAAAAAAACGGAGTTACTATTCAGACTTGCGAGCATGTTTTAGCAGCTTTGGTAGGTTTGGATATTGATAATGCCATTTTAGAAATGGATAATTCTGAACCACCAATTATGGATGGATCTTCTAAGTTTTTTGTCGAAGCAATTGAAGCTGCAGGTATAGAGGAGCAAGATGCTTTTCGCGAAGAGTATGAGGTTTCTGACGTTATATCTTATATGGACGAAGAAACGGGGAGCGAGATTTTAGTAATGCCAGCTAAAAACTACCAAGTAACAACTATGGTAGATTTTGGAACTAAAGTATTAGGGACTCAAAATGCAACTTTAACAAAGTTAGCAGACTTTAAAAAAGATATTTCAGACTCTAGGACTTTTAGTTTTTTACATGAATTAGAAGCGCTTTTAGAACACGGATTAATAAAAGGAGGAGACTTAAATAATGCTATTGTTTATGTAGATAAAGAGTTATCAGAGTCTACAATGGAAAAACTAAAAAAAGCATTTAATAAAGACTCTATTGCGGTTAAACCAAACGGGATATTAGACAATTTAACATTGCATTACCCAAATGAAGCAGCAAGACATAAGTTATTAGATGTTATTGGAGATTTAGCTTTAATCGGAACACGTATTAGAGGTAAAATAATAGCTAATAAACCAGGCCATTTTGTAAACACTCAGTTTGCAAAAAAGATGTCTAAATTAATTAAAAACGAAAGACGTAATAACGTACCAAAAATAGATTTGAGTCAAACACCAGTTATGGATGTGATGCAAATCATGGATATGTTACCACATAGACAACCATTTTTATTACTAGATAAGGTTTTTGAATTATCAGATAGCCATGTTATAGGACTTAAAAATGTGACCATGAACGAAGAGTTCTTTAAAGGTCATTTTCCAGGAGCTCCAGTAATGCCAGGGGTTTTAATTATTGAAGCTATGGCGCAAACAGGAGGTATACTAGTATTAAGTACTGTACCGGATCCGGAGAATTATTTAACCTTTTTTATGAAAATGGATAAAGTTAAATTTAAACAAAAAGTAGTACCAGGAGATACGTTAATTTTTAAGTGTTCGTTAATAACACCAATTAGACGTGGTATCTGTCATATGCAAGGTTACGCCTATGCTAACGGTAAATTATGTGCTGAAGCAGAATTGATGGCACAAATTTCAAAAGTAAAATAATACAAAAACGTTATTGTAATTTAATTACTAAAATGTTTTTACAAATTTATTAGAACAAAACAATAAAGATGAACCAACCCTTAGCATACGTACATCCAGGAGCAAAAATCGCCAAAAATGTTGTTATTGAACCATTTACGACTATATACAATAATGTAACAATAGGAGAAGGTACTTGGATAGGTAGTAATGTAACTATAATGGAAGGCGCGAGAATAGGGAAAAATTGTAATATTTTTCCAGGTTCTGTAATTTCGGCTGTACCACAAGATTTAAAATATAACGACGAAGACACATTAACTATAATAGGAGATAATGTTACTATTAGAGAATGTGTTACGATAAATAGAGGAACTACAGATAGAATGAAAACCGTAATTGGTGACAATTGTCTGATTATGGCCTATTGCCACATTGCACATGATTGTATTGTTGGTAATAACTGTATTTTTTCTAATAATTCTACATTAGCAGGACATATTAATATAGGTGACTATGTTGTATTGGCTGGGATGACGGCTGTACATCAGTTTTGTTCAGTGGGTAGTCACGCATTTGTAACAGGAGGATCTTTAGTACGTAAGGATGTACCACCGTTTGTAAAAGCGGGGCGTGAGCCATTATCTTACGTTGGTATTAATTCTGTTGGTTTACGTAGAAGAGGTTATACTACAGAGAAAATAAGAGAAATTCAGGATATATTCAGAATTTTATATCAAAAAAATTATAATAATACCCAAGCTGCAGGAATCATTGAAGCAGAAATGGAAGCGACTACAGAACGAGACGAAATTCTTCAGTTTATAAAGAATTCTCATCGTGGAATCATGAAAGGGTATTTTAAATCAAATTAAAAATTAAAAAAAAAGATAAATGGCAAGTACTTCAGATATTAGAAACGGACTTTGTATTAAATATAATAACGATATTTATAAAATAATCGAGTTTTTACATGTAAAACCAGGAAAAGGACCAGCGTTTGTTAGAACAAAAATGAAAAGTGTAACTAACGGAAAAGTGTTAGATAATACATTTTCTGCAGGTCATAAATTGGAAGATGTAAGAGTAGAGACACATAAGTTTCAATATTTATATAATGATGGCGAATTTTATCATTTTATGAATGAAGCGGATTACACTCAAATTAGATTATTAGAATCTGCTTTAGATACGCCAGGTTTAATGAAAGAAGGTGAGGTAGTTACTATTCAAATTAACTCAGAAGACAACATGCCACTTTCTGTAGATATGCCTGCAACGGTTATATTAGAAGTAACAGCTACGGAGCCTGGAGTTAAAGGAAATACTGCAACTAACGCAACTAAGCCTGCAACTGTTGAAACTGGAGCTACTGTAAACGTGCCTTTATTTATTAATGAAGGAGACAAGATTAAAGTAGAAACAGAAAAAGGGACGTATAAAGAACGTGTTAAAGAATAGTCAAGTCGCACAATGAGATTCCCTAAACCATATACTTTAGAGACTATTGCTAATCTAATAGATTGTAAATTTATTGGAGATGCAAATTTTGAGGTGTTAGGCATGAATGAGATTCATGTTGTGCAACCCGGAGATATTGTCTTTGTAGATCATCCTAAATATTACGATAAGGCATTACTTAGTGCAGCTACCATTGTTTTAATTAATAAAGAGGTAGATTGTCCTGAGGGTAAAGCATTGTTGATTAGTGATGATCCGTTTAGAGATTTTAATAAATTAACGTCACATTTTAAGCCTTTTACTAGTTCAAACTCTGCTATTTCGGCTTCAGCCAAAATTGGAAAAAACACAGTAATACAGCCTAATTGCTTTATTGGAAACAATGTTGTGATAGGAGATAATTGTGTGATCCATTCTAACGTTAGTATTTATGATGATGCTGTTATTGGTAATAACGTTACCATCCATGCAGGAACCATTTTAGGTGCTAGTGCTTTTTACTATAAAAACAGACCAGAAGGATTTGATCAGTTAAAATCTGGAGGTAGAGTCGTTATAAAAGATAATGTAGATATTGGAGCACTTTGTACTATAGATAAAGGTGTAACAGGAGATACTATTATTGGAGAAGGCTCTAAATTGGACAATCAAATACAAGTTGGACATGATACCGTGATTGGTAAAAAATGTTTAATAGCTTCTCAAACGGGTATTGCTGGATGTTGTATTATTGAAGACGAAGTAACACTTTGGGGACAAGTAGGTACAACTAGCGGTATAACTATTGGTAAAAAAGCAAATGTTTTAGGACAAACAGGTGTTACAAAATCAATTGCTGGAGGAAAGTCGTATTTTGGAACACCAATAGAAGAGTCAAGAGTAAAATTAAAAGAGCTAGCTTATATTAAGCGAATTCCTGAAATAATTAAACAATTAAAAAATAAGTAGATGTCAGCCAGAGCAGTTGTAAAAGCCTTTTATAATTTAGATTTAGCAAAAGCAGAAGATGCTATTAAAATGTTTGACAAAGATTGTCAGTTACATTGGAATAGTAGCAATGGTTACACAGCTTTAGATTATGATGGCATAAGTAAAAAATTAGCAGAAGTAAGACAGTCTTTTGTAACGTTTACTTATAAATTAAGTCATTTGTTAAAAGAAAATGATACAATAACTGCAAGATATACGGCGTATGCGGCAACTATTGAAAGACCGGATAAAGTAGAGCCAATAGCGCATTTTATTTCTATTTGGGAAGTCAAGGACGGACTTTTATACAAAGGACATGAAATAAGTCAATTGTTTGACGAAAATCCATCTAGCTTATCTTCATATTCTTAAAAATAAAAATTTAAAATACTTTTAGTAATAGCAATCAAAATCTTACTTTTGCATTGCAAATAACAATTCAATACAAAACTTCTTAATCAATACAAAACATGAGCGTTTTAGTAAACAAAGATTCAAAAATAATAGTTCAAGGATTTACAGGTAGTGAAGGTACTTTTCACGCCGGACAAATGATTGAATACGGAACAAATGTAGTAGGTGGTGTAACACCAGGTAAAGGTGGTCAAACACATTTAGACAGACCAGTTTTTAACACAGTTCAAGAAGCTGTAGATAAAGCAGGAGCAGACACAACTATTATTTTTGTACCACCAGCTTTTGCAGCAGACGCAATTATGGAAGCTGCTAATGCAGGAATAAAAGTAATCATTTGTATTACAGAAGGTATTCCTGTAGCAGATATGATTAAAGCTGCAGCATATATCAAAGATAGAGACTGTAGATTAATTGGCCCTAACTGTCCAGGAGTTATTACTCCAGGAGAAGCTAAAGTTGGTATTATGCCAGGTTTTGTTTTCAAAAAAGGAAAAGTAGGTATCGTGTCTAAATCTGGTACTTTAACTTATGAGGCTGCTGATCAAGTTGTAAAACAAGGATTAGGAATCACTACTGCTATTGGTATTGGTGGAGATCCAATTATCGGAACAACTACTAAAGAAGCTGTTGAGTTATTAATTAACGATCCAGAGACTGAATGTGTTGTAATGATTGGTGAAATTGGAGGTCAATTAGAAGCAGATGCTGCTAACTGGTACAAAGCTTCAGGTAGTAAAAAACCTATCGTTGGTTTTATCGCAGGAGAAACTGCACCAGCAGGACGTACAATGGGTCATGCAGGAGCAATTGTAGGTGGATCTGATGATACAGCTCAAGCTAAAAAAGCAATTATGAGAGAATGTGGAATTCACGTTGTAGATTCTCCAGCAGAAATTGGAAAAAAGGTTGCCGAAGTTATGGTATAATCAATTTAACGCTAATGTGTTAAAATATTCCAAATAAATAAACGTTTAAAGTTCGTTGGCTTAATTTAGCTAACGAACTTTTTTTATTAATATAACCAACCAAAAAACATGAAACATTTAAAATTAGTCTTGGCTTTAGCTATGATTACTTTTGTTGCCAGTTGCAAAAAAGGTAATTCGGATCAATTAGCTGTTAAGACAGAAACACAAAAAGATGCCAATGGTTTTAGTTACGAGAGTGTAACTAACGATCCAACGGGTCTACGCTTATATACTTTAGACAATGGTCTACAAGTGTATTTAAGTAAAAACACAGAAGAGCCTAAAATCCAAACTTATATTGCTGTAAGAGCTGGGTCAAACTATGATCCTAAAGAGTCTACGGGATTAGCGCACTACTTAGAGCACATGGTTTTTAAAGGAACTGATAAAGTAGGTACTGTAGATTGGGAAACTGAAAAAAAGTACTTAGATACTATTTCTAATTTGTACGAAAAGCATAGAGCTACTAGAGATGGTGGAGAGAAATTAGAAATTTATAAAGAAATTGATAGAGTATCTTTAGAGGCTTCAAACTATTCAGTAGCTAATGAGTATGATAAAATGTCAAGTTCTTTAGGAGCTACTGGTACAAATGCTTATACGTGGTTTGAGCAAACAGTATATACAAATAAGATTCCTGCTAATGAGTTGGATAAGTTTTTAGCTTTAGAAAGTGAGCGTTTTAGCCAAGTAGTTTTGCGTTTATTTCATACAGAATTAGAAGCAGTTTTTGAAGAATTTAATAGAGGTCAGGATAGTGATGGACGTAAGCGTTATGCTGCAATGTTAGAAGGTTTATTCCCAAAGCATCCTTATGGGCAACAGACTACTATTGGTACTGCAGAGCATTTAAAAAATCCATCAATGGTGGATATTCACAATTATTTTGATAAATATTATGTACCAAACAATATGGCTGTAGTATTAGTTGGAGATTTTGATTTTGAAGCAACTATTAAAAAGGTAAATACAACGTTCGGGAAATTTGAAAGAAAAGAAGTAGCTCATCCAGTATTACCTACAGAAGCACCATTAACTACAATTGTAGAAAATGAAGTCTTTGGACCAACAGCAGAAAGTCTTTCTATTGCATTTAGAACAAGTGGCGTAAATACAGAACAAGAAAAATTTGTAACATTAGCAGATATGATTTTGGCTAATGGTAGTGCTGGTTTATTAGATTTAAACTTAAATCAAAAACAATTAGTGCAATACGCAGGATGTTCGACTACATTTTTAAATGACTATGGTTATCATTCTTTTAGTGGTTCGCCAAAAGAAGGTCAGTCTTTAGAATCCTTAAAAGGTTTAATCTTAGAGCAAATTGAAAAGCTTAAAAAAGGTGAGTTTGAAGACTGGATGATTGATGCAGTGGTTAACGACTTAAAAAAATCTCAATTAAGTCAATACGAAAACAGTACAGCTGTTGCTGATGCATATGTGAATGCTTTTATTCATGACGAAAAATGGGAAGATAAAGTTAAGTTTATAGATGACTTAAAGAAAATTACAAAACAAGAATTAGTAGATTTTGCCAATTCATTTTATAAGGACAATTACGTTGTTACGTATAAACGTAAAGGTGCAGACGATAAAATTGTTAAAGTATCAAATCCAGGAATAACGCCAGTTAACTTAAATAGAGGTGCTAATTCTAAGTATATCGAGGACTTTAATAAAATGAAATCTGAAGATTTAAAACCTGTATATGTAGATTATGCATCAGCTATAAAAGAAACTAAAACAGATAGCGGTATTAAAGTATCATATATTGAAAATGAAACAAATGACTTGTTTGACATGAACATCATTTTTGACATGGGAAGCGATAATGATAAAAAATTGGATTTAGCTGTTGGTTACTTAGAGTATTTAGGGACTGAAAAATATTCAAACGAAGATTTGAAAAAAGAGTTTTATAAGTTAGGTGTAGATTATTATGTAAACACTGGTAACGAGAAAACATACATTGGTTTAAGTGGTTTAAAAGAAAACTTACCTAAAGGACTAGAATTATTAGAAGAGTTACTTGATAATGCAGTGCCTAATCAAGAAGCGTATAATAAATATGTGCAATCTATTGCTAAAGGAAGACAAAATAACAAAACTAATAAAGGAAGTATCTTAAGAGGTGGGTTATTAAATTATGCTAAATACGGTGAAAACTCTAGTTTACGTAATATCATCTCTGTTAGTGATTTAGAAAAAGTTAATCCTCAAGAATTAGTGGATTTAACTAAGGATTTAAAAAACTACAAACAACGTATGTTTTATTATGGTAAGGATGTGGACAATGCAGTTTCTGCTTTAAATACATCTCATAAAGTAAGTGCTGATTTAAAAGACTACCCAGAAGCAATGACTTTTGAAGAAAAAGAAACAGGTGGAAACGTGTTTTTCGTAGATTTTGATATGGTACAATCAGAAATGATGTTTTTAGCTAAAGGAGAGCCTTTTAAGGCAGAAAACATGGCTGCATCAACATTGTTTAATACATATTTTGGTGGAGGATTGTCTTCTATCGTTTTTCAAGAGATTAGAGAGTCTAAGTCCTTAGCATATTCAGCTTGGTCTAATTACAGCACAGCTAGAGAAAAAGGGGATGCAAATTACGTTATGGCTTACATTGGTACACAAGCAAATAAGATGCCTCAGGCGGTTGATGCTATGATGGAACTTATGAATGATATGCCAGAATCTGAAGCGCAATTTAACGCAGCTAAAGAGTCTACATTAAAAAAGATAGCAGCGCAACGTATTAATAAGTCTAGTATTTTCTGGAGTTATGAAAGACTTCAAAAATTAGGAATGTCTGAAGATAACAGAGAAGCAATGTATAATGCTATTAAAGATATGACTTTAGCAGATTTACGCGAGTTTTTTAATGCAAATATCAAAGGAGAAGATTACAATGTTATGGTAATCGGAAACAAGAAAGATGTAGATTTAACAGCATTAAATAAATTAGGTAAAGTTCAAGAAATGGACATTGACCATATATTTAATTACGAAAAATCTGAAGATGTTAAAATGTAGTATGACATAAGTAGTGTAACTGCATCTTATAGACCTATTAAAACCTCATAATTAGTATAAATTATGAGGTTTTTTTATACATAACAATTTGTAATTACTATATTTGAAATAGAAAACTAACAACTGGTTTTCGGTTAAACCGAAAACAAATTAAATATAATTTTAATGAAACTTTTAGAAGGAAAAACAGCAATTATTACAGGTGCTTCAAGAGGTATTGGTAAAGGTATTGCTCAAGTATTTGCTCAGCAAGGTGCAAATGTTGCATTCACATACAGCTCATCTGTAGAAGCTGCTAACGAGTTAGAAAAAGAATTAATAGCTTTAGGTGTTAAAGCAAAAGGATATAAAAGTAACGCAGCTAGTTTTGAGGAAGCTCAACAATTAGGTGAAGACGTACTTGCAGAGTTTGGAAGTATTGACGTATTAATTAATAATGCAGGAATTACTAAAGATAATTTATTAATGAGAATGGGTGAGGACGATTTTGATAAAGTTATCGAAGTTAACCTTAAGTCTGTTTTTAACATGACTAAAGCGGTACAACGTACAATGCTTAAGCAACGTAAAGGGTCTATTATTAACATGAGTAGTGTAGTAGGAGTTAAAGGTAATGCTGGACAAACTAACTATGCGGCTTCTAAAGCTGGTATTATTGGTTTTTCTAAATCTGTAGCTTTAGAGTTAGGATCAAGAAACATTAGAAGTAACGTGATTGCTCCTGGTTTTATTGAAACAGAAATGACAGCAAAACTAGACGAAGAGACAGTAAAAGGATGGCGTAATGCAATTCCATTAAAACGTGGTGGTACTCCAGAAGATATCGCAAATGTTTGTGTGTTTTTAGCATCAGACATGTCTGCTTATGTAACAGGTCAGACGTTAAATGTTGATGGAGGAATGTTAACATAATCTAATTAATGTCAACAGAAACACTATTATATATCATATTAGCAGGAGTAGTCGCACTATTATTAGCGTTATTCCAGTATAATTATAAAGCAAAAGGCGCAGCTAAATCTAATGCGCTTTTTGCTTTTTTGCGTTTTATTACCTTGTTTTCAGTATTGTTATTGCTAATCAATCCAAAATTTGATCAAGTAAAGTATTATACGGAAAAACCCAACTTAGTTGTTGCAGTTGATAATTCTTCATCTTTAAAGCATTTAAAACAAGATGATAATGCAAAAATAGCTTTAAATACAATTACTAATAATTCAGCATTAAAAGACAAATTTAATATTGAAGTGCTTTCTTTCGGAAATACATTAAATAGTAGTGATAGCTTATCCTTTTCAGAAAGTCAAACAAATTTAGATAAGGTTTTTAGACAACTAACTCAAGTTTATAAAAACACAATTTCGCCTACCATACTAGTCACTGATGGTAATCAAACCATTGGTAGTGATTATCAGTTTTCTGCTAAAAAATATAACCAACCCATCTATCCAATTATATTGGGAGATACAATAGTATATTCAGATTTACAGATAAGTAAGCTAAATGTCAACAAGTATGCTTATTTAAAAAATAAGTTTCCATTAGAAGCTATAGTTGTGTACAGCGGTAAGCAAGCTATTACTAGTAAGTTTATAGTAACAAAAGGTAATACTACTGTGTTTTCTAAAGTTGTACGATTAGATCAGACTAATAATAGTCAAATTTTAAACGTTACGTTGCCAGCAAATAGTGTTGGTGTACAGAGTTATAAAGCGCAAATAATTCCGTTAGAAACAGAGAAAAATAAGGTTAATAATTACAAGAATTTTGCAGTAGAAGTTATTGATCAAAAATCGAAAATTGCTATTGTTAGTAGTGTTTTGCATCCTGATTTAGGGGCTTTAAAAAAGAGTATTGAAAGTAACGAACAACGTGTCGTTGAATTTGTTTCTCCAAAAGAGATAGTAAAACAATTAAATGATTTTCAATTAGTTATATTGTATCAGCCAAACAATCTATTTAAGGAATTAATTACGGCATTAGAAAAACAGAATAAAAACAAATGGATTATTTCAGGTCCTAAAACGGATTGGTTGTTTTTAAATAATGCTATATCAGATTATAGTTTTGAGGTCACGTCTCAGACCGAAGATTATCAACCAAATTTAAATACTAATTACACACCTTTTATTGTTGATGATTTAAACTTTGAAAGCTTTCCGCCTTTAAACGCTACGTTTGGAGATGCAGAATTTAATCAGCCTTTTGAGACCATTTTATTTAAAACAGTATCTGGTATAAAAACCGAACAACCATTATTAGCAACTTTAGAGATTAGCGGAAGAAGGGAAGCTGTTTTATTTGGAGAGGATTTATGGAAATGGCGTGCACAGAGTTATTTAAATGCTTCTAGTTTTATAGAATTTGACAATTTTATTGGCAAATTAGTGCAATACTTAGCCTCTAATAAACGTAAAAACCGATTAGAAGTCGATTATAATTCGTTTTATAACGGAAGTGATGATATGATTATTAGCGCTCAGTTTTTTAATAAAAATTACGAGTTTGAAGCTAATGCCTCATTAGTCATCACATTAAAAAATAAAAAAACAGGTGAGACTATAACAAGACCTTTAGTTTTAAAAGGGAATAATTATCAAGTCAATTTAAATGGATTAGCTTCTGAGGACTATGACTTTACGGTTAAAGCGTCACCTGATAATATTTCGGTTGGTGGTAGATTTAAAATAATAGAATACAACGTCGAGCAACAATTTTTAAATGCAGATGTAACAAAACTACAGCAACTAGCTACTAATAGTCATGGAGAAGCTTATTTTGTTAATAGTTACACGGCATTAGCAGATAATTTATTAAACGATAAACGTTATCAAGCCATTCAAAAA
The DNA here is from genome assembly GCF_055635485.1 of Olleya sp. KKT75. Lineage (NCBI taxonomy): Bacteria > Pseudomonadati > Bacteroidota > Flavobacteriia > Flavobacteriales > Flavobacteriaceae > Olleya > Olleya sp. KKT75. The sequence continues at coordinate 3,216,114 of NZ_CM145759.1, read as the reverse complement.
AGTAATAAAAGTGTCGTACCTTTGATAGATTGGTATTATTTGCTATTTATTATAGCCTTAAGTTTAGCTATAGAGTGGTTTTTAAGAAAATATAAAGGATTAATTTAAAAATATAAAAAGAAGTTATGGAAAAATTACCAAAAATTGCATTTCCGTTTTTAATTGCGGCTGTGATAGTAATAGTTTTAATTGCTAAATCTGCGGTTACAATAGATTCAGGAGAGGCAGGTGTCCTTTTTGAGACTTTTGGTGAAGGGGTTGTTATTGATGAGCCACCAATGGGAGAGGGGTTTCATATTGTAGCACCTTGGAATAAAGTATATGTTTACGAAGTACGTCAGCAAGAACTTTTTGAAAAAATGAAGGTGTTATCTTCAAACGGTTTAGAAATTCAAATTGATGCTTCAGCTTGGTATGAGCCAGTGTATGATCAATTAGGAAATCTTCACCAATCTTTAGGTCAAGATTATTTACAACGTGTAATACAACCTGCTATTCGTAGTGCTGCAAGAAGTGTTATTGGTCGTTATACACCAGACGATTTGTATTCTACTAAACGTGATGCTATTCAAGTTGAAATTTTTCAAGAAACTAAGAAAATACTTGATAAACAATATGTTCAATTAAATGAGGTGTTGGTTAGAGATGTAACGTTGCCTCCAACAATTAAAGAGGCTATTGAACGTAAATTAAAGCAAGAGCAAGCATCATTAGAATATGAGTTTAGACTTGAAAGTGCAAGAAAGGAAGCTGAGAAAGTTATTATTGATGCAAAAGGTAAAGCAGAATCTAACCGTATTTTAAGTGCATCATTAACAGATAAAATTTTACAAGATAAAGGTATTGAGGCTACAGTAAAGTTGTCTGAATCACCTAATAGTAAAATTATTGTTATTGGATCTGGAGATAGTGGTATGCCAATTATCTTAGGAAATCAATAATTTATTGTACAAATATTAATATTTTCATAAAAATTAAAACTAATTACATTTTGGTTTGGTTTTTAAAATAAAATTTAACAATATTTGTAAAGAAGAAAAAGAAGACATGAACTTTATTCAATTACATCATCATCATTTCCATACTAGCACTCAAGCCAGTTAGAAATGTATTGAATAAAATCAAAATATATTTTAAAACCGTTTGAGTAAATCAAGCGGTTTTTTGTATTTATATACTTTCCGAAAGATTTACTCAAATTTTCAAAAGAATCTAAAAAATTAAAAAGAAAAGAAAATGAGTAAATTAAAAATTGCAGTTCAAAAATCAGGAAGATTAAACGAGGATTCTATGCGAATTCTAAAAGAGGTTGGTATTTCCATAGATAATGGTAAAGACCAATTAAAAGCGTCTGCAAAAAACTTTCCACTAGAAATTTTTTATCTACGTAATGGGGATATTCCACAATACCTTAAAGACGGTGTGGTAGATGTTGCTATTATTGGAGAAAACGTATTAATAGAAAAAGGGAATGGGATTACAATTTCTGAAAAACTTGGATTTTCTACTTGTAAAGTTTCTGTGGCAGTACCAAAAGGAGTAAAGTACAATTCAGTAAAAGATTTAGAAGGAAAACGCATCGCAACGTCTTACCCAAATACTGTTAATCAGTTTTTAGAGAAAAACGGAGTAACAGCCAACTTACACATTATTAATGGTTCTGTAGAAATTGCTCCAAATATTGGATTAGCAGACGCTATTGTAGATATTGTCTCTAGCGGAAGTACTTTATTCAAAAACGGATTAAAAGAAGCAGAGGTTATTTTAAAGTCAGAAGCTGTACTAGCGGTTTCTCCTCAGATTTCTGATGACAATCAGGCTATTCTTGATAAATTACAATTCAGATTACAATCTGTTTTAAAAGCTAGACAATCACGTTATGTATTATTAAATGCACCAAATAACAAGGTGGAGGATATTATAAATATTTTACCAGGAATGAAAAGTCCAACGGTCTTACCATTGGCGCAAGAGGGTTGGAGCTCAATCCACTCTGTAATTAATAAAAACGATTTTTGGGAAATTATTGACGAACTAAAACTAAATGGAGCAGAAGGTATCCTAGTTTGTCCAATCGATAACATGGTATTATAATGAAAACTATAAACAACCCAGAAAAAGCAACGTGGTCAGACATTTTGCAACGTCCAACACAAACTGTTAATGATATAGAAGCTACGGTAACTCAAATTTTTGAAGACGTACAACGTAACGGTGATCAAGCAGTTGCTAAGTACACGCAATTATTTGATGGTGCAGAATTAAAAACAAATATCGTTACAGTTGAAGAAATTGAAACAGCAAGTGCCAAAGTTTCAAAGCCATTAAAAGAAGCCATTCAGCAAGCAAAAAGCAATATTGAAGCGTTTCATACCGCGCAAAAAACCGAAAAAGTTAGCGTACAAACAACAGAAGGTGTTAACTGTTGGCAAGAAAAAAGAGCGATTCAGAAAGTCGGGATTTACATACCTGCAGGTACAGCGCCTTTATTTTCGACGGTTTTAATGCTAGCAGTGCCTGCGCAAATTGCAGGCTGTAAAGAGATTGTATTATGTTCGCCACCAAATAAAGAAGGTAAAATTGCTAACGAAATTTTATATGCAGCACAACTTTGCGGAGTGACTAAAATTATAAAAGTTGGAGGAATCCAAGCTATTGCTGGTTTAACGTTTGGTACAGCAAGTATTCCTCAGGTTTATAAAATATTTGGACCAGGAAATCAATTTGTAACTGTTGCTAAGCAATTATCAACTAAATATGGTGTTGCTATTGACATGCCTGCAGGTCCAAGTGAGTTATTAGTTGTGGCAGATGATACTGCAAATGCTAGTTATGTGGCTTCGGATTTATTAAGTCAAGCAGAACATGGTGCAGATAGCCAAGTCATTTTGGTGTCTACCTCTCAAAAGTTAATTGACGCTGTCGCGGAACAGATTCAGCTTCAGCTAAAAGCGCTTCCAAGACAAGACATTGCACAACAAGCTATAGATAATTCTAAATCTATTTTAGTTGAAACTGATGCCATAGCACTAGATTTAATTAATCAATACGGACCAGAACACTTTATTGTTTGTACAGATAATAACGATTTTTATGTGGACGGTATCGAGAATGCAGGATCGGTATTTTTAGGTAATTACACACCAGAAAGTGCTGGAGATTATGCGTCTGGAACTAATCACACCTTACCAACTAATGGATTTAGTAAAGCCTATTCTGGCGTGAATTTAGATAGTTTTACAAAAGCGATTACCTTTCAGAATATTACAAAACAAGGGTTGCTAAATATTGGAAACACTATTGAGTTAATGGCTGAAGCCGAAGGATTACAAGCACACAAAAACGCTGTAACAATTCGTTTAAAGGATTTAAAATAATGCAACGTCATACTGAACTGGTTTCAGTATCACACAAGTTTAAATAATGAGACACTGAAATAAATTCAGTGTGACGCGATGTTTGAAAGAAGAGTTAAGAAACGAGAAACGAGAAACAGGAAACAAGAATCATGGATTATGAATCGTGAATCATGAATTAAAGTTCGAAACACCATCGCAACGTCATACTGAACTCGTTTCAGTATCACACAAGTAAAATAATGGGACACTGAAATAAATTCAGTGTGACGTGATGTTTGAAAAAAGAGTTAAGAAACGGGAATCATGAATCGTGAATTGTAAATTATTAATCATTATTTAAAGTTAGAAACACCATTGCAACGTCATACTGAACTCGTTTCAGTATCACACAAGTATAAATAATGAGACACTAAAATAAATTCAGTGTGACGCGAGATTTGGAACGATAGTTAAGAAACTAGAGTTATGAAACAAGAATTATGAATCGTGAATCATGAATTAAAGTTCGAAACACCATCGCAACGTCATGCTGAACTGGTTTCAGTATCACACAAGAATAATACAACAGAATACTGCCAATACATTTAGTAATAAGAGAAAATGAACCAAAAAATAAACATAAACAATCTGGTTAGAGCTAACATAAAAGCGTTAAAACCGTATTCTTCTGCAAGAGATGAGTTTAAAGGGACTGCAGATGTTTTTCTAGATGCAAACGAGAATCCATTTGGAGATTTAAACAGATATCCTGATCCGCAGCAAAAAGAGATTAAGGATAAATTATCTGCTATCAAAAAGGTCGCAACAGACCAAATTTTTATTGGAAATGGTAGTGACGAAGTTATTGATTTAGCGTTTCGTATTTTTTGCGAGCCAGGAAAAGACAAGGTTTTAACCTTTACGCCAACGTACGGGATGTATAATGTGTCTGCCAACATCAATAATATTGAAGTTATAGAACAACCGTTAATTAATGATTTTCAGATTAATTTAAATCAATTACAACCGTATTTAGATTTTGAAGATGTTAAAATCATATTTATATGTTCGCCTAATAATCCAACAGGAAACAGTTTAAATCCAGATGATATTGAATATATTTTGGAGAATTTTAATGGTATCGTGATTGTGGACGAAGCTTATATTGATTTTAGCGCACAAGCGTCATTTATTAAAAATATTGATAAATATGATAATTTAATTGTTAGTCAAACTTTTAGTAAAGCGTGGGGATTGGCAGGTGTTAGAGTAGGTGTTGCTTATGCTAGTCAGGCTATAATTACACTTTATAACCGTGTTAAACCGCCTTATAATGTTAGTACTTTAAACCAAGAAGCTGTTTTAAAAAGTTTGAATAATTTGGAAGAAGTGACTCAAAACATAGAGACTATTCTTGAGGAAAGAACGAAGTTAAAAGAGGCTTTAAGCAAATTAGCGATAGTAAAAAAAATATATCCTACAGACTCTAATTTTTTGTTAGTAGAAGTGGAAGATGCTAATAAAACGTATCAATATTTAATTGAGCAGAAGGTCATTATTAGAAATAGAAATACACAAGTTAAAAATTGCATTCGAATAACTGTTGGGACACCGGAAGAAAACAATACATTAATCGAAACATTAAAATTAGTATAACGTGTCATTCTGAACTGGTTTCAGAATCTCACTACAAAAAATAGCACATGAAAAAAGTATTATTCATAGACAGAGACGGAACATTGGTATTAGAGCCACCTGTAGATTATCAATTGGATAGTTTAGAGAAGTTAGAGTATTACCCAAAAGTGTTCCAATATATGGCTAAAATAGCTTCAGAATTGGATTACGAACTGGTAATGGTTACTAATCAGGATGGTTTAGGAACAGATTCATTTCCTGAAGATACCTTTTGGCCTGCACAAAATAAAGTGATGACTGCTTTTGAAAAGGAAGGCGTTGTTTTTAGTGCTGTTTTTATTGATAAAACATTTCCGCATGAAAATGCAGAAACACGTAAACCTAGAACTGGTTTATTAACGCAGTATTTTGATAAAGAAAAGTATGATTTAGCAAATAGTTTTGTTTTAGGAGATCGAATTACGGACATGGAATTGGCTAAGAATTTAGGCGCTAAAGGTATCTTTTTGTCTGAAGATCCAGAATTGGGAGTTGATGAAATTGAAACATCAAAACAAGCTATTTTAGATTGTATAGCATTGACTAGTACAGATTGGGAAGCAATCTATGAGTTTTTGAAATTAGAAGATCGTGTTCAAGAAATTACTAGAAACACTAACGAGACTAAGATTTATATCAAATTAAATTTAGATGGTTCTGGAAAAAATGATATTAATACTGGTTTATCCTTTTTTGACCACATGTTAGACCAAATTGGTCGTCATGGCGCAATGGATTTAACTATTAAAGTAGAAGGCGATTTAGAAGTAGACGAGCACCACACGATAGAAGATACGATGATTGCTTTAGGGGAGCTGTTTAATAAAGCTTTAGGTAATAAATTAGGTATCGAGCGTTATGGTTTTTGTTTACCAATGGATGACTGTTTAGCGCAAGTTGCAGTTGATTTTGGTGGTAGAAACTGGTTAGAATGGGAAGCTGATTTTAAACGTGAAAAAATTGGTGATATGCCAACTGAAATGTTTTTTCATTTATTTAAATCGTTTACAGATGGTGCAAAATGTAACTTAAATATAAAAGCAGAAGGTACTAATGAGCATCATAAAATAGAAGGGATCTTTAAAGCATTTGCTAAAGCTATGAAAATGGCAGTAAAACGTGATTCCAACAAAATGTTTTTACCATCAACAAAAGGGATGTTGTAAATCAGCTATTAGCTGTTAGCCATTTGCTGATAGCGAAAAACGAAAAGCCAAAATATGAAACTAGTAATTATAGACTACGGAGCAGGTAATATAAAAAGTATACAATTTGCGTTTAAACGCTTAGGGTATGATGCTATATTATCTAATAATCCAGAAGAAATCAAAGCAGCAGATAAAGTGATTTTTCCTGGTGTTGGAGAGGCAAGTTCTGCAATGAAAATGCTTAAAGCAAGTGGTTTAGACACTTTAATTCCAACATTAAAACAACCTGTTTTAGGAATTTGCTTAGGTATGCAATTAATGTGTAAATCTTCTGAAGAAGGAAATACAGAAGGTTTAGGTATTTTTGATGTGTCTGTTAAGCGTTTTGACAACTCAGTTAAAGTACCGCAAATGGGATGGAATACTATTGCAAATCTAAAGTCTGATTTATTTAAGGATGTCAAAAATGAAGCGTTTATGTATTCTGTACATAGTTTTTATGCCGAAAACTGTAAAGAAAGTATCGCAACTACTACTTATAGTATAGACTTTGCTTCAGCTTTGCAACACAATAATTTTTATGGCGTGCAATTTCACCCTGAAAAGAGTAGTACGGCAGGAGAGCAAATATTAAAGAATTTTATTGAATTGTAAACCACAATGGTTTCACCTTGAACGCAGTAACAAGGATTCAATTTAAACTAATAGTAATCAAAAAATAAATTCCCACTTTGTGGGCTAGAGATATGAGAATAATACCAGCAATAGACATTATAGAAGGGAAGTGTGTACGTTTGACAAAAGGAGATTATAGTACAACAAAAATCTATAGTGAAAACCCATTAGAAATCGCTAAGCAATTTGAAGATGCAGGAATTGAGTACTTGCACATGGTTGACTTAGAAGGTGCAAAAGCTGCACACGTAGTTAATTATAAAGTCTTAGAGCAAGTCGCATCTAAAACCAATCTTAAAATTGATTTCGGGGGTGGTTTAAAGTCTGATAACGATATTATAACAGCTTTTAACTCTGGAGCAAAACAAATTACAGGAGGAAGTATAGCTGTTAAAAACAGAGATGCATTTGAAGGTTGGATACGTAAGTATGGTTCTCAAAAAATAATTCTTGGTGCAGATTGCAATAATGAGAAAATAGCAATTAGTGGTTGGCTAGAGGAGAGTAGCTTGGAAGTTATTCCGTTTATAAAAGATTACCAAAAACAAGGCATACAATATGTGGTTTGTACGGATATTTCTAAAGATGGCATGTTGGAAGGACCTTCTATAGAATTGTATAAAAATATTATTGAACAATGCAGTAATGACAGTTCTGGTCAGTCGGTTAAATTAATTGCTTCAGGAGGAGTAACAACTATAGCAGACTTAGAAAAGCTTGCAGAGATTGGATGTGAAGGTGTAATTATAGGAAAAGCATTGTATGAAAACAGAATTACTTTAAAAGAATTAGAACGCTTTTTATAATAGTGATTAGAATGCTATTGTGGCATTGAAAATTACAATTTTGACGTCACACTGAGCGCAGTCGAAGTGTCTCTAAAATAAAATATAGTAGTATAATAATTAATAATAATCCTTGATTTCGAGGACCTAAATATGCTTACAAAACGAATCATACCATGCTTAGACATCAAAGACGGAAGAACCGTTAAAGGTGTCAATTTTGTAAACCTACGTGATGCAGGAGATCCTGTGGAATTAGCGAAGCAATACGCCTTAAAAGGTGCAGACGAATTAGTGTTTTTGGATATTTCAGCGACACTAGAAGGCCGAAAAACCATGATTGATATGGTTTTAAAAGTGGCTGAGCATGTAAATATTCCGTTTACGGTTGGAGGTGGTATTTCTTCAATCGCAGATGTTGATGTGTTATTAAAATCTGGTGCTGATAAAGTATCTATCAATTCTTCAGCAGTAAAAAGACCAGAATTAGTTAACGAATTGGCTAATAAGTTTGGTAGTCAATGTGTTGTGGTTGCTATTGATGCTAAACAAATTGATGGCGAATGGATTGTACATTTGGCTGGCGGAAGTATTCCAACAGATTTAAATTTATTTGATTGGGCAAAAGAAGTTGAGAGTAGAGGGGCAGGAGAGATTTTGTTTACATCTATGAATAACGATGGAACAAAAGCTGGTTTTGCAAATGAAGCATTAGCAAAGTTATCAGAAACATTAAATATTCCGATAATAGCTTCAGGAGGTGCTGGAACAGTGCAACATTTTGTAGACACTTTTAAAGATGGTAAGTCTGACGCAGCTTTGGCTGCAAGTGTTTTTCATTTTGGAGAAATAGCAATACAAGATTTAAAAGAAGCGTTAAGAGAAAATAATATAGAAGTACGATTATAATAGATGTGTCTCCTCGAGCGCAGTCGAGAGGTTATTAGAAGACAATAATAGAAAAAGACGAATGTAAGACGGCAGACAAAGTAATAATCGTAACGTCATACTGAACTTATTTCAGTATCGCATAAAGTAAAGCATAAAAGTGTAGTTTACGCTAAATTAAACAGAGCAAAGAAAACATAACGTCACTTCAAGTGATTTGTGAAGCATGAGCAAATTGGATCGAGAAGCACAACAAAATAAGTTCTCGATACAAAATTGCAGAAAAAGCAATTTCACTCGAACTGACGGAACGATAATAAACATAATGTCACACTGAACTTGTTTCAGTATCACATAAAGTAAAGCATAAAAGAGTAGTTTGCGCTAAATTAAACAGAGCAAACAAAACATAACGTCACTTCGAGTGATTTGTAAAGCATGAGCAAATTGTATCGAGAAGCACAACAAAATAAGTTCTCGATACAAAATTGCAGAACAAGCAATTTCACTCGAACTGACGACGCAGAAATAATCGCAACGTCATACTGAACTTGTTTCAGTATCGCATAATTAAGAAAATATTGCTAAAAAAAATACAATGTATTTAGCAATGCCAATATATAACAAGATGACTATAGATTTCAACAAAAACAATGACGGTTTAGTACCAGCAGTAATTCAAGATGCCACAACAAAAAACGTATTGATGCTGGGTTACATGAATGAAGAAGCTTTCAATAAAACTAAAGAGACTAAATTAGTTACTTTTTTTAGTCGCACAAAAAACCGTTTATGGACTAAAGGAGAAGAAAGTGGTAACGTATTAAACTTAGTTGATGTAAAGCTAGATTGTGACAACGACACCTTATTAATACAAGTCAATCCCAAAGGACCAACGTGTCACAAAGGATCTGATACGTGTTGGAACGACACTAATTCTGAAAATTTCGGTTTTATTTCAAAATTAGAAAACACTATTGAAAGTAGAGTAGCAGCGGGCAATACAGAGAAATCTTATGTGGCGTCGTTATTTGCTTCAGGAATTAATAAAGTAGCACAAAAAGTTGGTGAAGAAGCTGTAGAAGTTGTTATTGAAGCAATGGATAACAAAGACGATTTATTTTTAAGTGAAAGTGCAGATTTACTGTTTCATTATTTAATGTTATTGCAAGCAAAAGGGTTTAAGCTTAATGATGTTGTGGATGTTTTAAAAGGAAGAGAGAAGAAATAAATATATAAAACTGTCGCTAATTTTTTAGCGACAGTTTATCTAATGATAAAATAGAAAGTTTAATCGTGCATTAGAACCACGTAAAACCTTTATATATAATTAATTAGATGTATTTTTTATTATTGCTAACGTTTGCTCTAACCAGTCTTTACTAAAGTCTAAAGCAATTTCTGGAGTGACACCTTTTCCTTCATAAGCTAAATACTCGTTAAAATCCATATCTGTTGGAGTAATATTAAAATTTCCAGAAGGTGTATTGTAATTGTAACCATAATTCATTCCGTAAGCAATAATACCGCGAGTTGTCTGTCCTAAATGTTTTACGTTTTTAAGTGCTTTTAGTTTTAAAGTAAATTGCTCACCATTACTTCCTGTAAAGCAATTGGTTAAAATATAAACGTTTTTCTTCTTTAATAATTTTAAAAAGGGATCAGATAGTTTACTGTTTCCACCAGCATTACTTCTTAAATCCACAATTACATTTGTAGCACTTAGCTCTTTTTTTACTTTAGCATAAAAGTCTTTAAATGCTTTTCGATTAGATTTACTAAATGAACTAAAGTTACCAAAATACAAGTATTGAGTATCTGGTGTTAATTGTCTAAACTCCCAATTAGATTGGTCTTTTATAGGTAATTCTTCGTTATTAGTATTAGTTGTTTTTTTATATATCCAAAGTCTTCCATTTTCAAAAGAAATGCTTTTAACAAAACCAGGAGTTCTAGTGCTTGGGTTGTAGTAAAACAGATTATATTTTAGTTCTGCGGTATGGGTAGCATAAACTATTATTTGTCCTGCTTCCCATTGTTTTAGATTGCTTTTTAAAACAACACCTACTAAGGTATCACTATCTTTTTGTTGGTAAATTCCTATTTTAAGATCGTCACCATAATTATAAATACCTTCTAATTCTTGTTCGTTTTTTTTAGATAATTCAGCCTCCAAATCGTTTAGGTTATATTCTGATTTTGGGTGATTTTTAAAAGCATTACTAGCTTTAAAGTCATTTAGTTTTAAAGTGTCGTTTAAAATCTCCTTATTAATTGGTGTTTTAATATAGCTTAATGAGGCATGCACATCATTTACTAAAACCATTTGTTGTAATAACATTTTATAGCAATCCTCTATTAAAATGGGCTGCTTCATTTGGTTAGATAAGTTGGTGTAAGTAATTTCAAATTCGGTTGCTTTCGGACCTTTAATTTGTGTTTTAAAAGAAGGCATTGCTTTTATTTTTTCAACAATAAAATCTAAATCGGTTTTACAGTCGCAAGTTTCGGTTTGAGAAAAAGCAGGCTGAATAGAAGCTAAAAAAAGAACAAAAAGTAATGTGAAATTTTTCATTGTAACGGGTTTTAATTGATTAAACTTTCTTTAACAAAGATAGTTCTCAAATAAAATAAAAGTCAGTATTAGTAGGTCTTTGGGGTGAAATGCTATCCTGCAGTGGTGAAATTTAAAGTGCTTTTAATGGCCTCTAAATAAGTTTTGGATATTGGCACTTCTATGTTGTGCGATAGTACTAAAAAGTGTTTTCCTTTTTCGGTTTTCCAAGATTGAAAATGATAAGGATTTATTATATATGACCGATGTATGCGTTGTAATTCTGAAAAAGTAGTTTCTATTTTAGATAATTTATTTCTGATCAAACTTTTTTTAAGAATAGACCCAGAAATATAAAAAACCTCAATATAATTTTCTGAAGATTGTACCGCAATTAAATCGTTTAAATGAAGCTTTAAACTTTCATAATTACCTTCTCCTTTAATCTCAATTTTTGTGTCCTCAAGTTTTTTTTCAAAATATTTTCCAAAAGCAAAACGACCAATTACTATAATTGGCAGAATAATGGCTAATGCAGGTAGTAAAAGTGACATAAGCATATAGCCTAATGTATGTGGGTTTGCTTGACCAGCAACCACAACATATAAATAGTAAGATCTAGCTAAAATAAGAGAAACAACAGATAAACTTAACAAAAACAGTATTTCGTGTTTTACTAACCAATTATTTTGAGACTTTTTATAAATGTAATTTTGTAGTGGTAAAAATAGTAAGTAGGATACTGTAGCGATTAGACTATAAAAAGGTAAATATTTTAGTTTTTCGGATGTGTTAAGCTCACTTATGTCTAAAGGCTCAGTTACAAATAAAAATAAAAAAATCCATAAAGCAAGACCAAATCCAATAATGACGTGGTGTTTCAAAGAAGGATCAAATGGATATTTAAATTTCAAATTATAATAATTTAAAAAAGCATCAATTATTTAATTAATGCTTTTATGTTTTAATAAGTTTAAGACAACCATCCTTTTTTTGTTGCATAATCTGCTAGCCAAGCTAAAGCCATACCTACTATAATAATTAAAGGTGTCATTGTATTTGCCATTTTTAGGACAAAAGCTAAGTAGTACATTTGTGCAATAGCTGCTACTAAAGATATAATTAACACATAAAAAGCCCACTTTTTTTTAATTACTAAACCTAGGCTACCAATGGTACCAGCAAAAACAGCGACTGCAAATGCACCAATATACCATGAAGGTAGGTTGGCATACATTTGTTGATCCGCTTCCGGTAATTGTGCTAACATCTCATCTGTCATTAAAGATTGTCCTAAATAAGCAAAAACGCCTAAGGCATTCCAAACTAAGGCAATAATACTAATTACTAAAAACCACATTGGCGGTTTTTGGATAGTTACATTTGTCATGAAATTTTATTTTAGTTAGTTAAAGAGTTTCAATGTATAAAAATTTTGCGAGACGGTAACTAAAGCAGTATTTTCGGCATTCATAATTTATCATGCAAAAAAAGTATTTCTACGTCATTACAATTCAATATTTAGGCTATAGGTTTCATGGTTGGCAAAAGCAACCTAACTTAAAAACCTTGCATTTAATGATTGACAGAACTTTAAATTTCATCTTAGAAAAAAAGAAATTTAAAACATTGACTTCTGGTCGTACGGATGCGATGGTAAGTGCGGAGAGTGCTGCTTTCGAGTTGTTTTTAGAAGAGCCTATTGACGATTTTGATGCATTTATGGCTTTGTTTAATACTAATTTACCTCAAGACCTTAGAGCATTAACTATTAGAGAGGTTGATAATAAATTTAATATTATACAACATTCAAAAGTTAAAGAATATCTATATGTTTTTGCTTTTGGAGATAAATTTCATCCGTTTTGTGCGCCAATTTTAACAACTATTCTAGACCCTTTAGATGTCGAGTTGATGAAAAAAGGAGCTAAATTGTTTGAAGGCGAGCATTATTTAAAAAAGTATTGCTACAAACCTACAGACAACGGAATTTACAATCGTACTATTTTAAAATGCGAAATAGTAGAAAATACGATTTATACTGCCAATTTTTTTCCTGAGAAAAGTTACATTTTGCGTGTAAAAGGAAAAGGTTTTATGCGTAATCAAATCCGATTAATGATGGGTGCCTTAATCCATTTAGGACAAGGAAAACGTACTTTAGAAGATATTGAAGCAAGTCTAAAACCAGATTTTACAGGAGAGGTTTATTACGTTGCGCCAGCTTCAGGATTGATTTTAAAGGCTATTGAATTCGAATAGACTTTGTTCGTTTTTCTTTATTTTTGACTCTTTTTTATCTTTTTAACAGCATTTTAATAAGAAAAGACCGTTTTTTAAGGTGTTTATTGAAATTCTATAACATTCTTAAAAAATCATATAACATGACAGCTTGATTAGTGTTGCATCTTTGTACCGAAGATATTTATTAACACTAAAAAACAGAAGACATGAATTATTTGAATATGCAAGACGAAAAAGTACTACCTGTAGTTGTAGAGTTAAACACACTATTATCAGATTATAATTTATACTATCAAAAACTAAGAACATTTCATTGGAATATTTTAGGAAAAAACTTTTTTGATTTACACGAAAAGTTTGAAAATATGTATAATGAAGCTAAGCTAAAAGTTGACGAAATAGCAGAGCGCATCTTAACATTAAGACATCATCCAGTAAGTAAATTTAGCGACTATTTAAAAATCTCATCATTATCTGAAGGGTCAGTTATGACTACTGATGATGAAATGATAGACGAGTTGTTAAATGACCATAAAACTATGTTATCTCAAATGAGACAGGTTTTAAACAAAGCTGAAGATGCAGGAGATGAAGGTACTATAGATTTAATTGGTGCTTATATCAGAGAGTTAGAAAAATCAAGTTGGATGCTTAATGCTTGGTCTAAAAGTACTTCAGACCATTTATTAAAAGTAGCTAGCAAAAGTTAATCCCATTTTTAGTAAACAACTAAAAAAATCAGATTAATTTAAAATATACCTATTATGAAATCACAATTATCAGAAGCCTATAATTTACTTGTTACAAAATTAGAAGCTTGGTTTAACGCCATTGTATCAAACATACCCAACTTAATTTTAGCAATTGTTGTATTAATTGCAGCATATTTTATAGCAAAATATGTTAAAAAGTATGTCACCAAATTTGTGGCAAAAAAAGTACAACAAAACTCAATTACAAACATGATAGGAACGTTATCCTCTGTAGTTGTTGTTCTAGCAGGACTATTTCTTGCTTTAGGTATTCTAAATTTAAGTAAAACATTAACCTCTTTATTGGCAGGTGCAGGTGTTGCTGGTTTAGCTATTGGGTTAGCTTTACAAGGCACGTTATCAAATACGTTTGCTGGTATTGTATTGTCATTTAGAAAGAAAATACAAATTGGACATTGGGTAGAAACTAACGGGTATTCTGGAGAGGTGATTGACATAAATTTAAAAGACTTTACTATTAAGGAAGCCGATAACAATATGGTGATTATCCCTAATAAAATGATTTTAGATAATCCTATGAAAAATTACACATTAACCACTAAGATGAGAGTCTTTTTAGAATGTGGAGTAGGATATGAGTCCGATTTAGATCATGTACAACAATTAACTAAGGAAACCATTTGTAATACGTTTGATCAGATAGAAAAACCTGAGGATGTGGAGTTTTATTATACTGAGTATGGCGGAAGCTCGATAAATTATCTATGTAGATTTTGGATTGATGCAGACAATGCCTTAGAGAAAATGAGATCAAAAAGTAAAGCAATCATTGAGATAAAGAAAGCTTACGATAAAGAAAATATAAATATACCATTCCCAATCAGGACGCTTCAATTTGATAATAAATTATCTGTTGATTCTTCAAAGGGAGTAGAGAAGCAATTCTCAAATAATTAAAAGTAAAGTGCTTTTAGTTTATCATATTAATCATTAAAAACCAAAAATTATGTTACGTTGGACAATCACATTTATTATAATCGCATTAATCGCTGGAGTCTTAGGATTTGGCGGAATAGCAGGAGCTTCTGCTGGAATTGCTAAAATTTTATTCTTTGTATTTATAGTACTGTTTGTACTATCTCTATTAAAAAAAGGAGTAAAATCATAAATTAAGAATGCACGACTTACCAATTTTATAATTCATTTTATTAAGCAAAAATAAGTGATTGGTAAGTAGTGTAATACTTAAATTTAAAACGAATCAACAAAAATTAAAACTTAAAAACCATGAAAAAAGTAGCAAAAACATGTATTGTATTATTCTCACTATCTCTGTTGTTAACAGGATGTAGAGAAGAAAAGTCTACAGGAGAAAAAGTTGAAGATGCTGTAGAGAATGTTGCAGATGATGTAGAAGATGCAGTAGATTAACTGAAGAAAAAAATAGCTATAATAAGAAAATTTAATTTTATATATTTTAAGGATATAGAAGATTAATAGCAGCAAAAGTCCTAATTAAATTTAGGACTTTTGTATTTTTATAGCATAACAATAATATATGGACATTACAGTCGCTTTAAATTTTCTAAAAAAGTTAGAAAAGAATAATAATCGTGAATGGTTTGCCGATAATAAACCAGAATATGAAAAAGCTTTAAAAGAGGTTAAGGGCTTATATAATGAAGTATACAGTGGTATGCAAGTGCATGACGAATTTGAAAAAATGAAGGTGTTTAGAATATACAGAGATGTTAGATTTTCTAAAAACAAACAACCTTATAAAACAAATTTTGGAGCAGCTTTCCATAGGGTTAAGCCTAGACTTAGAGGAGGTTATTATTTACAAATACAACCAGGTAATAGTTTTATAGCTACAGGGTTTTGGAGTCCTGAAAAAGAAGATTTATTAAGGATTAGGAAAGAGTTTGAAATGGACGACCAAGAGGTTAGAGATATTATAAGTAATCCAAAATTACAATCTGTTTGGGGAGAATTGCAAGGCGAAGAACTTAAAACAGCGCCTCGTGACTTTGACAAAACACATCCTGCAATAGACCTAATTAAAAAGAAACAATTTATTTTTAGCAAACAGTTTACGGATGCAGAGGTTATTGCAGAAGGATTTGCTCAAAAAGTGAGTGATGATTTTAAAACCATCCGACCGTTTTTTGATTATATGAGTGATGTATTAACTACAGATTTAAATGGAGTGTCTTTAATTAAAGACTAAACCACATCTGTAATTGTATACTTTGTGCCATTAAACTCAAAGGTATCTCCTATAGTTTTTTGTTTTAACAACAATCCAATTGGTGATTGTAAGGATATCGCGTAATAGTCTGTGTTTTCTAAAACTATTTTACCCACACTAATGGATATAAAAAAGTGTAAACTATCGGTTTTTACCAAGCTTCCTAAGGCAGCAGTGGTGGTTAATAGATTTGCTTTTACTTGTTTTAAATAGTCTTGGGTTTTACGGGCTTCGTAAAGAAAGTCCATGTTTTTCTCAAGATCATTTAAAAGTTTACCATTTCCTGAGTCATCGCCTTCAGAACTTCCTTTGTCATTACTTTCAATTGATTCTTTTATAAGATCAATTTCATTGGTGTAATCTGTTATGCGTTGCGCAACATGTTGATTACAAACTTGCAAAAGTTGTTGTTTTATTGTCATTTTTTAGCCTATACAGCCTTTAGTATTTTAGGGTTTTCAAATAATTGAATATTGCTTTGTAAACGCTGTTTGACAATGGTCATCATACGTTTGTTTAAAGCGGACGAATGTAGCATATAATTTTCATATTCTGACACACTAAATTGACCAATTATTAGTCCTTTTAAATTATTTCTAAACTTGATATCCTTCTGTATCGCATTTTCTATATAATGCAGTCGTTTTTCAACAGTTAGCTCATAGAATACGTTTTTATGTTTTGCTATATAATGTCTAAAAACGGTAATAAATAAATCATTCTGAAATTTAATTATAGGGCGTAGCGTTATATTTTGAAAGCGTTCTTCAGGGCTCATATCGTCACTGATTTTTATACTTGATATAACAGGTCTAATAGCCAATAATTGTTCTTCTCTAGTAGTCATAATTATTAAGTTTTATTAAAAATATTGATAAATAACGCCAATAGTAGTATAGTAAAATATACTTTTTAACGGTGTTATTAACAATCAAGATTATTTATCTTTGAAGTAAAGAAAAACTATGAGATTTCACACAAGAAAATGGGTTAAACCCGAAGATTTAAATCCAAACGGAACACTATTTGGAGGACAGCTATTAGCATGGATTGATGAAGAAGCTGCATTATATACTATTATTCAGTTGGAAAACAACAGAGTAGTTACAAAATACATGAGCGAAATTAACTTTATGGCCAAAGCTGTAGAAGGCGATATTGTTGAAATAGGTATGGAAGTTCAAAAATTTGGACGTAGTTCTATTACTTTAAATTGCGAAGTTAGAAACATGCGCACTAGAGAAACGATCATTACCGTAGAAAATATTATTATGGTAAACTTAGACGAAAACGGGCTACCTAAAGCACATGGTAAGACTAAAACAGAATTTATTAAAGACAGGTTAGCAGAATAATTATTCTGCTAACAACTGCTTAATGCGTGCTTCTAACTTGCGACCAGATATTTTGTCGCTAGCTATATTTCCTTTTTTGTCAATTAAGATTTTATAAGGGATACTTTCCACACCATACCTAAAAGCTATGGTTTTATTTTTGTCTAAAACGTGGTATTGCCATGTTAAATTATCAGTGTTTATGGCATTCATCCATTCCGGAATTCCTTTGTCCATACTAACGCTCATTATTTCTAAGCCGTCTTCATTATATTTATTATAAAGTTGTACTAAGTCAGGATTAGTCGCGCGACATGGTCCACACCAGCTAGCCCAGAAATCTAATAAAACTACTTTTCCGCGAGGGATAGAGTTTAAAGACATGGTTTCGCCATATTGATTCTTACCTTTTACGCTGTATGCTTTTGGTCTATACTCTCCACTTGGTGCTGTTTTGGCAACTACCGTTGTGGTTGTTTTTGCAGGTGTAGGTTTGCTAATAACGGTTTCTTTTTCAATTAAAACAGCATCAATCGCCTTTACAAATGCTAAGTTTTTTAGTTCAGGCGTTAGGTTATTATAAAACCCGCGCATTTTTGTCTTGTCATAAGTTTCAATATTATCTCTAATTAATAATGCTGAAAAATACGTTTGTGGATTAGCGGTAATATGCTCCGTTGTATATTGCCCACTTTCCGTAAATAACTTAGAACGATCTTTTTTTAATTTTGAAATATTTGCTGAAGAAAAATCACCTTTTAAATTGTAATATAAATCCACGCCTTTATTTCTAAAACCATACATTTTTTTAGCGTAAGTAGCATATTCCTTTTGAATTGGAGTGGAAGAGTAGCTTGAAGAATTTTCTGTAGTTTCATTTAAAAACACATCTATAACAGATGCGTCTACTAGTAGTTTAAAACGTTTATTGCTTAAGTTGCTAGATAAACTATAATAATCAGGGTTTGCAATAGTCCCCTTAAACTTAAACTGTTTATTACTAACAGTAACAGAGTCTATTATAACGGGTACTTTGTTATCAAGCTTATGTAAATACACGGTTTTTAAATCGTCACTAAAGCTGTGTCCATTAATCAAAAATTCTTGATCTGTTAAGGCTGCAATTTCTTTAACATTACCATCATTAGTATTTGATAATCCATCTCCTTTTTTACTATCAGAAGTATTACAAGCAACCAAAAAAAGGGTTGTTAAAAGGAGTGAGGACTTATAAAAAATGTTCATATTGAATGTATTAATAATCCAATATTAACATATTTAAGCGTAACTGTTAAGACTTTAAATACTTTTTATCTACATAGAAGGTTCCAAACGGTAAAATAGACGCCAATAATACAATTCCAAATACTTTTAAAGACCACTTTTGATCCGGTTTAATCAAAAACGCTAAGATGATATAGCCAACAAACAGTAAACCATGAGGATATCCTAAAAGTTTGACAAAAAAATCATCACCTCCAGGAAGTCTTTTGTAGACAGAAGCGCCCATTAATAATAGGTAAGAAACCCCTTCTAACAAAGCAACAATTCGGAATGTTTTTAGCATAATAAATAACTTTTTTACAAAGATAAATATTGTTTTTTTAATTATGATTTATAATTGATTAATCATTAATTTCGTTTAAAATTTATTTCATGGATAGCACTAGAAAATCTATACTAATTGTCCTTTCTTTTTTTTCTATATACTGTATTTGGGGATCAACCTATTTATTAAATAAGATTGTTGTGTCAGAAGTGGCCCCTTTTTATTTAGCTTCAATCCGATTTTTTTGTGCTGGATTATTAATTTTTATTATTGCTAAGGGCTTAAAACTATCTTTAAAAGCAACACCAAAACAATTACGCAACTCAGCTTTAGCAGGATTTCTGTTTTTAGTTTACGGTAATGGTGTCTTTGTATGGGCTTTAAAGTATGTGGATAGCGGATTTGCTGCATTAATTGCAGCCACACAACCATTGTTTGTTATTTTTTTAATGCGAATCTTACAAGGGTCAAAGATAAAATCGAAATCTATTATTGGCGTTGTTCTAGGGATTATTGGAATGTACTTATTAGTTAGTCAGGATAGTTTAGAGTTAAACAGTGAAAGTATTATAGGTATTGCTATGATTTTTACCTGTGTTTTAAGTTGGAGTTACGGTAGTATTTTTGTGTCTAAAGCAGATTTGCCAACAAGTTTTTTTGTCGCTACCGGCTATCAAATGTTATTTGCTAGCTTGTTTTTAGTCTCTTTAAGTTTGTTTTTTGGCGAAACTTGGAAGCTACCAACAACATGGAGTAGTAAAGCACAATGGTCCATGTTATTATTAATTGTATTTGGTGGGATTGTTGCTTTTACAGCGTTTAACTACTTATTAAAAGAAGTTAGTACAGAAAAAGTATCAACCTCAGCCTATGTAAATCCAGTTATAGCGATGTTTTTAGGATGGTATGTTCTGGACGAGCAGATAAGTACGCAGTCTTTAGTTGCTGCTTTTGTGCTATTAATGGGAGTTTATTTTATAAATTCTAAGAAAAAAATTGTTGTTTTTTCTAGGTTTAAACGCAATAAAGTGCAAAAAATCAAAAATTAATTATAATTAGGATAAAGACCTTATATACAATTATTTAAAAATTCACTATCTTTGTAGCTCATTTTAGCAAGTAAACCTTTCCTTAATCTAACTTTTAAGTAGTTTTGAATCGTTAAGCAGAAGATAGCTTTTAATTACTTTCTTTTAAATGAATTCATTTAAAACACACATTTAATAACGCTAATGGCTAAGTCGCAACAAACATTTAATAAAAGTGAAAAAGAAAAAAAACGCTTAAAGAAAAGAGAAGATAAGCGTAAGAAGATGGAAGCTCGTAAGCTTGATAAAGAAGCTAACGGAGGTTCTGATGGTATACAGTTTGCATATGTAGACTACAACGGTAACTTGGTGGATACTCCGCCAGATCCAGAGTTGAAAGAGAAGATTGATGCAGAGGAGATTGTTTTAGGAGTACCTAAAAAAGTTGAAGGAGAAGAAGAAGATCCAGTAAGAAACGGAAAAGTATCATTTTTTGATACCTCTAAAGGTTTCGGATTTATTATTGATACAGAAAACAACGAGAAATACTTCTGTCACGTAAGTGGTTTAATAGACCAAATTGCAGAAAACGACAAAGTATCTTTTGAACTTGAAAGAGGGATGAAAGGTATGAACGCTGTAAAAGTGAAGAAAATATAATCTAACAATATCATATAGATTAAAACCCATTAAGAGTAAATCTTAATGGGTTTTTTGTTTTTCTTCTCAAAATGGTAATAACGCTGTTTATTCTTTATTAGGGAGTAAAATGATAATTAGGGTAGCTTATTAGGTGAATTCTCAATATTTACAGCATGTTCTTCCCGTAGTTAGTCGTGTACATTACAAAAAAATGACTAATATTGTAACTGAAAAAAAATACAACAGCGTATAGGTTGTTATATCATGTAAAGAAATTTTTAGTGCATGGTATTGGTAATCAAGCTAAAATGCTTCGTTTTAATAATCATAAACTCGAAGTTACGTCTGTTATTATAACAAAAACACAAATTTAAAGTACACAAACAATGTTAAAACAATTAATAAGTAAATTATTTGGTTCAAAAAAAAGCGAGACTGGAAAACAAGGAACTGTAAAGTTTTTTAATAACTCTAAAGGGTTTGGTTTTATAGCAGAAAATGATACAGATAAGGAGCACTTTGTTCATGTTACTGGTTTAGTTGACAAGATTCGCGAGGGTAATAAAGTTTCTTTTGATTTACAAGCAGGTGATAAAGGATTAAATGCAGTAAACGTAAAACGTATTAAGTAAAACAAGACACAAAGTTTTATAAAAGCCTATTAATTATTTTAATAGGCTTTTTTTTATGCAGTAATACTTCATCTATAAATCTGTTAAACCAATAAAACTCTACTATCTTTGCATAAAATTATAATTTATGTCACAACAGTTTTCTAGTTTAGGTATTAATACAGCATTGCAGAGTGCTTTGGCAGATTTACAAATCACAACGCCAACAGATATACAATCTAAAGCCATCCCTGTAATACTTAATAATACGGACGATGTTGTTGCTATAGCAAAAACGGGAACCGGAAAAACAGCTGCTTTTGGATTGCCTTTAATACAATTAATAGACGTTACTAAAAGTAATATTCAAGCGGTTATATTAGCACCAACAAGAGAGTTAGGGCAACAAATATTTAAAAACCTAGAAGCATTTAATGCGGCTAGTTTAGGGGTAACTATTGCAGGTGTATTTGGAGGTATTCCAATAAAACCACAAATAGAAACATTAAAAAACACCACACATATCGTTGTAGCTACACCAGGACGTTTAGCAGATTTGATAGAGCGTAACGCGATAAACGTTAAGGATATCACGTATTTTGTCTTAGATGAAGCGGATGAGATGGTTAGTGCACACAAAGAAGGTGTAGATGCTATTATAAAAGCATTACCAAAAACAAGAAGAACATTATTGTTTACAGCAACCATGCCTGGTACAATCAAACAATTGGTACAAAATAGTTTGGCTAAAAAAGTCGTGACTATTGAAGCTGATATGGAAACAATTGGTCACCAAGGGATTGATCACCAATATGTCGTAGTGGAGCCTATCGAGAAATTAAATGTATTAATGCATTTTTTAAACACGCATGAAGGGCAACGTGGTATTATCTTTTGTAAGACTAAAGCAGCAGTTAATAAGTTGGCAAAAAACTTAGCGATAAACAAATTTTCTTCCGGTGCCATTCATGGTAGCTTATCTCAAGGAATTCGTGATCGTATTATGGGACAGTTTAGAGAAAGTCATATTAATATATTAGTGGCTACAGATTTAGCTGCTCGTGGTATTGATGTTAAAGACTTAGCGTTTGTAGTTAACTACCATTTACCAGATACGTATGATGCGTATGTGCATAGAAGTGGACGTACGGCTAGAGCAGGAGCCAATGGATTAGCATTAAGTGTTATTCAGGAGGACGAAGTACAAGAAATTCCAGAATTTGAAGATGAGTTAGGGATTACATTCAAACAATACCAAAAAGCAGACGCTAAAAGTATTGAGGAAAACAACGGATTACTTTGGGCAAGAAAGATTTTTAAAACAAAGCCTAATCGTGATATTCCAGAGGATTTTAAAGCGAAAGTAAAAACTATTTTTCATCATTTAACAAAAGAAGAATTAGTAGATAAAATCTTATCCAATTACATTGCCGAAAACAATACTATTATTGAGAAGCAAGAGGTTGTAAAGAAAAAAAAGAAGAAATAAATAATGAGTAGTTATATAAAAGTACAGCAGGATATTTTAGACAAACTAAATATCAAAACGCTTAATCCAATGCAGGAGGAAGCGTTGTTGTCTATTACCAATGCAGAAAACACGGTATTATTGTCTCCTACGGGAACAGGAAAGACGTTGGCCTTTTTATTACCCACTATTGCAGCATTAGACACCAATTGCAAAAATGTACAATTACTAATTTTAGTGCCATCTCGAGAGTTGGCTATACAAATAGAACAAGTCATCCGTACTATGGGTACTGGTTTTAAAGCCAATGCGGTATATGGTGGACGCCATTTTAGTAAAGATAAAATAGAGTTAGCACATACACCTGCAATCTTAGTCGGGACACCAGGTCGTGTGGCAGATCACTTAAGACGCGAAACGTTTTTAGTAGATGATATTAAGACCTTAGTTTTAGACGAATTTGATAAATCTCTAGAAGTTGGTTTTGAAAAGGAAATGAGCGAGATTATTAATAATCTACCACACATTAAAAAACGTATTCTGACCTCAGCAACGCAAGACATGGAGATTCCGCGTTTTGTAGGTTTAGAAAACGAGTTAATTATTGACTATTCAGATACGGAAGTTTCTAATCTAGAAATCAAGCAAGTAATATCTCCAGATAAAAACAAACTACAGACCTTAGTCGATTTATTACATGATATTGGTAACAAGCCAGGGATTATCTTTTGTAATTATAAAGACACGATTCAGTTTGTAAGCGACTTTTTAGATAAAAACGACATTCCGCATGGGTGTTTCCAAGGGGGCATGGAGCAAATAGATAGAGAGCGTGCTTTAATAAAGTTTAGAAACGGAACCCATCAAATTATTATCGCGACAGATTTAGCTGCGCGTGGTTTAGATATTCCGGAGTTAAATTACATTATCCATTACCAACTTCCGTTAAAGGCAGAAGAGTTTACACACCGTAATGGTCGTACAGCGCGTATGAATGCAGAAGGAACTTCTTACGTTATACAATGGGAAGGAGAGCGTCTACCGGACTTTATTAAGTTTGATGACACTGTGACTCCAAAAGGAACCGTTAAGACGTTAGGAACAGAGTGGGTAACGCTATTTATTTCTGGTGGTCGAAAAGATAAAATCTCTAAAGGAGATGTTGCAGGTATGTTGTTTAAACAATGTAATCTTGAAAAATCAGAAATTGGTATTATAGAGTTAAAGCAGGATTGCGCTTTTGTTGCGGTTCCTAAAGCTAAAGCTGAAAGTATTATTGCCAAAACCAATAACTCGCGTTTAAAAAAGAGAAAAGTACGTATCCATACCATTTAAAGATTTGGATAAAAATGAATAAAAAAAGGGTTGCTAGTTTAGCAACCCTTTTTTTTGTGCTCAATATGTAAATCATGTAAGGCTGACTTGTAATTGTATAATAGACTGGCTAGTGTTTGTGGGTAACTTTGTAATCAGTAAGAAACAAACAAGTAATGCACGGGGTTAGTATAGTAAATACAGCCATTACATTACACAAACTATAAAGCAACATGATAAAGCCAAGAGAAAAAGCACCAGAACTAGAAGTACAATTAGTAAATGATACCACATGGAAGCTAAGCGATCAGTCGCCAGAAAACTTCACATTAGTATTGTTTTACAGAGGTAAACATTGTCCTGTTTGCAAGTCTCAGTTAGAAGACCTAGAACGTAAACTAGATAAGTTTACAGATCGCGGTGTAAATGTCATTGCAATTAGTGCAGATACAGAAGCAGTAGCAAAAGAAACGCACAAAGCATGGGATATTCCAAACATACCATTAGGATACGGCGTATCTATTGAAAAAGCTAGAGAATGGGGATTATTTATTTCTACAGGAATTAAAGAAGAACCAGAATTATTTACTGAGCCTGGATTATATTTAATCACTCCGGAACAAACTGTATATTGGGAATCTATCCAATCTATGCCATTTGGAAGACCAAGTTTTAATGATGTTTTAGGTGGTATTGACTATATCCTAAAAGCAGATTATCCTGCTAGAGGAGAAGCGTAATAATCAAAAAACAGATAAACAAGTATAACACGTAGCAACACCAGTTAGGAAAAAGTAATCAGGAATCAGGAATATGAGCAAAAGTACAGCATTTAAATGGGTTAATTTTCCTAGCTTGGTTGTTAGTACGGCACGTGCTTGGTATGCAGGAGAACCTTTTGAACGTAGCGCCATTGTAGCTTATTATGCTATTTTGTCGCTGCCTGCATTAATGATCATAATTTTAAATGTCGTTGGTGCGTTTTGGGGACGCGAGATTGTTCAAGGCGAATTATTAGGACAAATTTCGGATGCATTAGGTCCCGATACTGCGGAGTCTATCAGAATAATGATAGTCGGAAAGGGTGACGAGGCCACTTCTGTATTTGCAACAGCAGTAGGTATTGGGACATTAATATACGGATCTACAGGAGTGTTTTTTCAAGTACAATCGTCTTTAGATAAAATTTGGGAACAGGAAGAAGACGATACAAACGGTGTTTTGGCGGTAATAATAAGTCGTCTAAAAAGCTTTAGTTTTATATTAATCATCGGATTTTTATTATTAACAAGCTTTGTATTAACATCAGTACTAAGCACCTTTGGTAAAAGCCTAGAACGTTTACTACCAGACAATCTTTTCCAATATTTATATGTTTTTGATTTTTTAATATCAATCGGTTTTATTTATGTATTATTTGCTGCCATGTTTAAGTTTTTGCCATCAGCAACAGTTCCTTGGAAGTCAGTCAGAGTAGGCGCATTATTAACAACCATATTGTTTTTATTAGGTAAATATCTATTGGCAATTTATTTTAGTACAATGCAACCGAGTTCAACGTATGGCGCAGCAGGATCTATAATACTAATTATGCTTTGGGTATCTTATTCAAGTCTAATCTTATTATTTGGGGCGCATTTTACTAGGCAATATTCTAATGTATTTGTTAAAAATAATAACTAATTTTAAAAACAGCAAAACAAGGCTTACCTATTGTTATAGTTACGTTATAAGTATCATAAAGTAGTCTTAAAAGCCATAATTTAAACGTTACAATGTTGTATCTTTAAGTATGCAAAAACAGTAAGGTCTTTTAAAGATAATTAGTCTTTAAAGCACAACATCGTATAAACATGATATCAAAAGTCCTTTAGTAACTAATCCCAAACTAGTTAAAACTAAAAGGCAAACTATAAAAGCTCAATAATTACAGTACTTGTTCAAAATGGACAAGGCAGAGCATACACAATATTTAATACTAAACACACATGAGTACTAACACAGATAAAGGATTTACAACTATTAATCCTGCAACAGAAAAAGAAATACAACAGTATACATACATGACAGCGGACCAAGCTATAAAAGCGGTAGAAACCTGTCACAACGCATTTTTAGACTGGAAATTAAAACCATTAGAAGATCGTGCTAAAGTTATAAAAGCCATCGGACAAGAGTTAATCAATGCTAAAGACGACTATGCAAAGCTAATGACTCAAGAAATGGGAAAATTAGTAAAACACAGTCATGATGAAATCGAATTATGTGTCGGTATTTGCGAGTATACAGCAACCGAAGGTATCAAACAATTACAAAACGAGGTTCGTACCATGGAAAATGGCGGAAAAGGAATCATTCAACAAGCACCATTAGGTGTTATATACGGTATTCAACCATGGAATTTCCCATTGTACCAAGCCATGCGTTACGCTATCGTTAATCTAATGGCAGGAAACGGTGTGTTATTAAAACACGCTAAAAACGTCACAGGATCAGCTTTAAAATTAAAAGAAGTCTTTGAAAAAGCAGGCTTACCAAAAGACTTATTCACGGTATTAATTATAGACCATGAAACGTCAGATAAAATTATCGAACACGATTTAGTAAGAGGTATCACCCTAACAGGAAGCTCAAAAGCAGGACAATATGTGGCGCAAAAGGCAGCAAAAGTAATTAAAAAGACTGTCATGGAGCTGGGTAGTAATGATGCTTACCTAGTGTTAGACGATGCAGATGTGGATTTAGCAGTACAAACCAGTATTGTAGGACGTACCTATAATAACGGAGAAACCTGTGTGGCTGCCAAACGTTTTATTGTCGTAGATAAAGTGTACGACCAGTTTAAAGACGCCTTTGTAAAAGGGATGCAAGACGTTACTTATGGAGACCCGATGGATAAGGATTCTAAATTAGGACCTATGGCCAGAAAAGATTTAAGAGACAAGATTCACCAACAAGTAGAAGACAGTGTCGCAAACGGAGCAACCATTTTATGTGGTGGAAAAATACCAGACGTTACAGGCTATTTTTACCCATCAACAGTAGTGGGAGATGTAAAACCAGGACAACCAGCGTATAGCGAAGAGTTATTCGGACCTGTAGCCTCATTAATTAGAGCCAAAGATAATGACGATGCCATGCGTATTGCTAACGACAGTCGTTTTGGACTAGGTGGTGGCATATTTAGTAAAGACGAAGACAAAGCGATCGAGCTTGCTAAAAACCATTTTGATACCGGAATGATAAACATTAACTCCTACGGATTAGCACACCCAAACATGCCATTTGGAGGTGTAAAAGACTCTGGTTATGGACGTGAACACGGTGGATTTGGTATTAGAGAATTTGTAAACTCTAAATCTATTATGCTAAATAACAGTAAATAATATTTGAGGGAATATTAATTAATGAAGAAAAGATCAAGTTTTATACTTGGTCTTTTTTTTGTTTTATTGTGAAATTTCTGAGGGATGAGGCTTCCCGTAAGGTTTGTGTTTTAGATTGAAGTAATTTGCTTATTTATTCTGTTTTTGTATAAACAGAAAGGGTATACGATTATTTTCAAAAAGGTTGCTGTTTAATAATGTAATTTTAAATCAAATAATTGTTTGAATAAAATTTTATGAAATTTCAAATAAATAAAACATATATCAAAAACTGATGCACAACTAAAATACTTGGTTTTGAATATCAAAAATTAGTTACATTATTTAAATGTCTTGAAGCAAAAGAGCATAAATTTAAAGCCTAATTTTTTTTACAGTTAATATTGAGAATTTTGGACTCTCACAAGAGTTTAATTCATGCTTATACAAAAAGCTTTCAATTGATGTTAAAGGAAACATTAAAAACTCCCCTTAAATGAAAGACAGTAATGGTACATTAGGTGATTTAAATATAACTGAAATTATTAATAGTTCAAAGTATAAAAACTATGATTTAATAACTAAGGAGAAAGTAAAAGACTGTAAAGATTGTGAGTTTAGATATATTTGTAAAGATTGTAGAGTATTTATAAAAGACAAAAACGATTTGTTTTCAAAACCAGAAAAGTGTAATTATAATTCGTAAATAGCAAAATGGGAAAATTTATCCAAATAAACAAGCTACGATCCTTATTAGAATGTTTCATCCTTTTACTGGAAAGTATAGTGGGCCAGATACAGAGATTTATACTACTCAATCGAGCTCTGATGCTATTTATAACCGTTTAAATAAACTATATCCTCAATATAATTACATTGTTACAACTATTAATACTAAAGACTTAGTTTATGAATAGAGTTATAATAACATTCTTCTTCTTCTTCTTCTTCTTCTTCTCATGTGAAAAGAAAGAGTCGATAATACTTAACGAATTAAAATCATGCATAAATAGTACATTAAACGATAATCTACCGTTAAGAAATGAAAAACAAAATTTCGATTTTTATGAAATGATAAATGAATTTGAAAAAAAAATTATTTTATCCAAAGTTTTAATTGAAAACACACAAGAAGGTTATATTAATTTATTCAATTCAATTATTAGTAAAAATCAAGATTTTGAAATTCTACATAAAGAAATGAACTCTATTATTGAAAAATTTGGATTTAGTTCTTTTTCAACTGAATCCATTTTTAATCAATGTCCTTATAAAACATCGCAAAGCACAAGAGATACTAATGGTCGATTTATTTATAAACAAGGAGAGTTATTAAATGGTATGATTGCTGATGGATTCAATAATATTAAATTATTGGATGAATTTGTTAATGTTATTAATAGCAATAGATTTGAAGATATTATATATAGAGCACCAACAATTCTTTTGATAATGATAAATCTTGACATAAAATATAACCCAAATAGATGGAAAAGAATAATGATACATAAGTAACCCCACGCTAGCTCTAGTTTGCAACTAGTGCCAACAAAGCTTGGTAAAGTATAAGAGCTAATGTAATAGGTGGATTTTTTATTGCACCCGCTGCCGCTAGTTTGTAACTAGTGGAAACAAGAGTAAGAAATTAAATAAATTTAATATTAAGTATTGTGTTGTTTATGATAAAGATAATCACCCATCAAAGTCTATTGGAGTGCATGAGGATTCTAATAAATTATCTAAAGCAATTGGTAATTGTATAGATACAAACTTAGGTGAGATTGTAATTTTGAATTATGATATAGAAGAGGAGTTAGAATTGAACATAAAAGGTAAAGAATCAAAACCTTTTATTGCGATAAAGCATGTTAATGACAGTGAATTTAAGATAACATAATCATTAAAAAAGAAAATAAATAAAATTTTCAGTTACTAAAATGAAAAACGAAAATCAAATAAAATGTCCTAATTGTGGGACTTCCATAGATGTTCAAGATATTTTATCACATCAATTAGAAGAGGAAATAAAACAAAAGTATCAGTCGCAAATTGCAGCGGAGAAGAAACGATACGAGGGTCAGCAAGAGAAGTTAAAGCAAGCGCAACATGATTTTGAACAAAAGAAGAAGCGCGAAAACGTGTTATTCCAAGAACGTTTAGAGAATCAGCTTAAAGAAGATAAAAAGGAAATAGAAGCCAAACTTAAGCTTAAGTTAAAGGAAGAGCAGTCGGAACAATTTGATGCGTTACAGAAGGAATTAAATGAAAAGTCTGAGCAAGTCAAGGAGTTAAACCGTTCTAAAGCCGAAATTGAAAAGCTTAAAAGAGAAAAAAGCGAACTTAAAGAAGCTGCTGAGGCCGAAGCACAGAAAAAGCTTAATGAGATTTTGATTTCCGAAAAGGAAAAAATTAAAAAATCTGAGGAAGACAAAAACGAATTGCGTTTTAAAGAAATGCAAAAGCAACTAGAAGACCAGAAGAAGCTTACCGAGGAGATGAAGCGTAAGCAGGAGCAAGGCTCGATGCAGTTGCAAGGTGAAGTTCAAGAATTAGCAATAGAGGAGTGGTTGGCAGCTCAGTTTCCGTTAGATACTATTGAAGAAATTAAAAAAGGCGCTAGAGGTGGAGACTGTTTGCAGATTGTACATTCTAGAACAGAGCAAAACTGTGGTACTATTTATTACGAGAGTAAACGTACTAAAGATTTTCAGCCTAGCTGGATAGAAAAATTTAAAGCAGACATTAGAGATAAAGGGGCTAATATTGGTGTGTTGGTAACTGAGGTAATGCCATCAGACATGGACCGTATGGGTTTAAAGGATGGGATTTGGATTTGTAACTACGACGAGTTTAAAGGCTTGTGTGCGGTATTAAGAGAGGGAATCTTACAGGTTAATAACGCTATAATCACACAAGAGAATAAAGGAGACAAAATGGATTTGTTATACGATTACTTAACTAGTAATACGTTTAGAATGCAAATTGAAGCAATTGTAGAAGGGTTTACACAAATGAAGAGTGATTTAGAGAGCGAAAAACGATCTATGCAGCGTATTTGGAAGCAAAGAGAGAAGCAAATTGAGAAAGTTGTGACCAATACTATAGATATGTATGGCTCTATTAAAGGTATTGCAGGTAATGCAATACAGTCTGTAAAAGCTTTAGAGTTACCCGGTTATGATGACGAATTAGACTTAGAATAGACTGTAAACGACTTATTTTTAGTGTAAAACGAAAATAAACAAAAAAAAATGTTGCAGTTTCAATTAATGGCACTATACTTGTAATGTATTAAGTATTAATAAAATAAATTATATTACAATGAGTAAAGGAACAGTAAAGTTTTTCAACGACACAAAAGGATTTGGTTTTATCACTGAAGAAGGAGTAGACAAAGATCATTTCGTACACATTTCTGGATTAATCGATGAGATTAGAGAAGGTGATGAGGTTGAATTTGACTTACAAGAAGGAAACAAAGGATTAAACGCAGTTAACGTAAAAGTTATCTAAGATATATATTCAGTACAATTCAAGAAAAAGGTTACCTATAAAGGTATCCTTTTTTTGTGCTTAAAAAGTAATGACAATCACTGTAAAGTTTTAAAAGCGAATTAATAACAAAGGTTTGGTGTTAAATTGAGTGGTAAATGCATCATTTATGATTAATAATGTTGCCCTTTCAAATAATGGCACTATACTTGTAATGTATTAAGTATTAATAAAATAAATTATATTACAATGAGTAAAGGAACAGTAAAGTTTTTCAACGACGCAAAAGGATTCGGTTTTATCACTGAAGAAGGAGTAGACAAAGATCATTTTGTACACATTTCTGGATTAATCGATGAGATTAGAGAAGGTGATGAGGTTGAATTTGACTTACAAGAAGGAAACAAAGGATTAAACGCAGTTAACGTAAAAGTTATCTAAGATATATATTCAGTACAATTCAAGAAAAAGGTTATCTATAAAGGTAGCCTTTTTTTGTGCGTTATAGTTAACAAAGGCAAGTAGTAGTGTCTCTAATAGTAGATAAATAAAGGCAGGTAATAATTATTTTTTAAAAAAACAAAAATAATTAAGAAATAAAACGAAATATTAAATTAATGGCATTATCTTTGTAATCTATTAAGTATTAATAAAATAAATTATATTACGATGAGTAAAGGTACAGTAAAGTTTTTCAACGACACAAAAGGATTTGGTTTTATCACTGAAGAAGGAGTAGACAAAGATCATTTCGTACACATTTCTGGATTAATCGATGAGATTAGAGAAGGTGATGAGGTTGAATTTGACTTACAAGAAGGAAACAAAGGATTAAACGCAGTTAACGTAAAAGTTATCTAAGATATATATTCAGTACAATTCAGAAAAAAGGTTACCTATAAAGGTAGCCTTTTTTTATGCTCTAAATTTAGCTTTAGTTAAATAGTATCTTACAAAGACATAGACAAAGTTTAGATAAGCCTGAGATAGGTCATAACTAAGTGTTAGATTGGTTTTAGCATAGTATTACAAACAAAAAAAAGGTTGTCCATTTGGACAACCTTTTTTACTAGTATATAAAGTGAAACTTATTTTAAGCTCTCTAATAATTTTTCTGCAACTAACTCCGACGATGCTGGGTTTTGTCCAGTAATTAAATTACCATCTTGAATAGCATAAGCTGCCCAATCTTCTTTCTTAGAATAGATCCCGCCATTTTCACTTAGCATATCTTCTACTAAAAATGGTACAACATCTGTTAATCCAACAGCTGCTTCTTCAGTATTAGTAAATCCTGTTACTTTTTTACCATTCACTAATGGTTTTCCATCAGTTCCTTTTACACCTTTTAAAGCTGCAGGTGCGTGACATACAAATGCAACTGGCTTCTCTTGTGTGTTAAATTTCTCGATTAATGCAATAGAAGTTGCATCGTTAGCTAAATCCCATAATGGTCCGTGTCCACCTGGATAGAAAACAGCATCAAAATCGTCAGCATTAATGTCTGATAATTTGCTTGTGTTTGCAATCTTAGCTTTTGCAGCAGCGTCTTTATTAAAACGGTCTGTTGCTTCTGTAGCAGCATCAGGAGAATCACTACTTGGATCTATTGGTGCAGCACCTCCTTTTGGAGTAGCGATAGTAATATCAGCGCCTTTGTCTAATAATGAGTAATATGGACTTGCGAATTCTTCAACCCAAAATCCTGTTTTCTTTCCTGTGTCTCCTAATTGATCGTGAGAGGTTAATACAAATAATACTTTCATAGTTTTTTCTTTTTTTAGTTCTGTTTTTACTTCTGAAACTTTTTCAGAGGTGGTTTTGTTTGATTTATTGTTACAGCTTGAAGCTGTTACTATAGTTAGCGTTAATGCTAATGTTTTTAATATATTCATTTAAATAATGGTCAATCTTAATTTGTCATTTTTGGCACAGTCATAAACCTATTACAGTTTTGCTTTTGATAGCATTTTGACTTGCGGATAATGTGACGGGTAAAAACTTATAGTAGCCAATATGAACACAGTCGAGACCTTAACACTTGTGCCATTACAGCAATTCGACTGTGCTCAATATGACCTTTTTTATATTAGATGCTCTTTTTAATGTTAAATATAATTGTCAGTTTGGATGTAGTCAGGACCCTTAGAATATTGCGTTTATAGCAGTTTGACCACACCCATTGTGACCTTTATATTTAATAAGCCATTTTTACTATTTTCTCAACCTTATCTGGAGATAATGTTTGGTGTTCTCCTAATCCTGTCCAACCACGATCTGTAAAGCGTTGTGATATTTTTTCAGCAGTACCTTCATAATCTTTAGTATAATCTGATAATTTGGTATCAATACCTAATTGATGGAAAAAGTCTACTGTTTTTTCTATTGCAGCATAGGCTTTGTCATCCGTGCTACCTTCCGTAATATTCCAAACACGCTCACCATATTGTGCTAATTTCTCTTTTTTGTCTTCAAAATTAAACTTGTAGTGGCTTGGTGCAATTACAGCTAATGTACGTGCGTGATCAATACCAAATAAAGCAGTTAACTCATGACCAATAGCATGAACAGCCCAGTCTGTAGGTACTCCTTTTTGAATTAATCCGTTAAGCGCCATGGTGCAACTCCACATAAAGTTAGCAGCAGCTTTATAGTCCGTTGGGTCTTTTAATACTTTAGGAGCAACTTCTACTAAGGTTTGTAAAATACTCTCCGCAAAACGATCTTGTAATAAAGCGCCAATTGGATACGTCATGTATTGTTCTAACACATGTGTAAATGCATCTGTCAATCCATTTGCTAATTGACGTTGTGGAATAGATTGTATTACTTGAGGATCTAAAATTGAAAACTCAGGAAATAAACCAGGTCCGCCCATAGCAAGCTTTTCTTGAGTTTCTGCTCTTGTAATTACTGCACCAGAATTCATTTCAGATCCTGTAGCTGGTAACGTTAAAACAGTTCCAAAAGGCATTCCTTTTTCTGTTCTGATATTTTTTGTTAAGATATCCCAAGGTGTATCACCGTCATATACTGCAGCAGCCGATAAAAACTTAGTTCCGTCAATTACAGAACCACCACCAACAGCTAATAAATACGTAATGTTTTCGTCTTTAATAACTTGTAATGCTTCCATTAAAGTGGCGTACTCTGGATTTGCAGGAATACCTCCAAACTCAACAACGTCAACACCTGCTAATGCTGTTTTTACTTGGTCGTAAATCCCGTTTTTCTTAATACTTCCTCCACCGTAAAGCAATAATACTTTAGCATCTTGAGGAATTTCTTCTTTTACTTTTTTTATAGTATCCTTTCCAAATATAATTTTGGTTGGATTTTTAAATTCAAAATTGTTCATCTTCTTTTCTTTTAATTCGTTCTTAATTTATAAATAAACATCTCTTTAGTCCCTTTGAGGGGAACGTAACAAGGAGGTTTAGATTTTAACAATCATTTTCCCTTTGTTTTTACCTTCAAATAAATCGATAAAAGCATTTGGGATATTATCAAAACCTTCAACAATAGTTTCTGTATATTTTAATTTACCATCAGCTAACCAAGTGGATAGCTTTTGCATTGCTTCTGGGAATTTATCTGCATAATTAGAGACAATAAACCCTTGCATTAAAGCACTATTTTTCACTAAAAATGGTTGTACACTAATACTTGTAGGTAATTCGGTTTCGTTATAAACAGAGATTGCTCCGCAAATAATGATTCTAGCAAAATGATTTATATTAAATAATACAGCATCAGATATTGGACCTCCAACATTATCAAAATAAACATCGACACCATTTGGCGCTAGTTTTTTTAGCTCCGCATTAATATCTGTACTTGTGTTATAATTAATACCTGCATCAAAACCAAACTTGTCTTTTAGCATGTCAATCTTCTCATCAGTTCCAGCAATTCCTATAACATGAAGTCCTAAGATTTTTGCTATTTGACCAACAACACTACCAACAGCTCCTGCAGCACCAGAAACTACAATAGTCTCACCTTTAACCGGTTTACCTATCTGAGTTAAACCTAAATATGCAGTTAATCCGGTCATCCCTAAAACACCTAAGTATGTACTTAATGGCGCTTTAGACCCGTCTACTTTATTTAAACCCTCACCATTTGATACTTGTTGAGTAGACCAATTTAGCATACCAGAAACATAATCGCCTATAGTAAAGTTGTCATTTTTAGACGCTACTACTTTGGCAACCACTCCAGAATGTACTGGCTGATTTAATTGAAAAGGGGGCACATACGATTTTGCATCGCTCATACGTCCTCTTAAATAAGGATCAACTGAAACATAAGCAGCTTCTAACAATACTTCGCCTTCAGATATGTTTAGCTCTGAATCTTCAGTAACAAATTCAAAATTTGAAACTGTAGGTTTTCCTACTGGTCTGTTATTTAATAAAATGGTCTTTCTCATAATAGTTTTTAGTCAATTACAGTTACTAATTCTGACATAGGTTTTCTAACTTTAACTAAGTTTACTAACCAGTCTTCGTCTTCTTTTCTATAACCAATAGGTAACATTACAGCACTACGTAATCCTTTTTCGCGTAAGCCTAAAATTTTATCTACTGCATCTGGTTCAAAACCTTCTAATGGTGTTGCATCTACACCTTCAAAAGCTGCAGCTGTTAATGCTTCCGTAAAAGCGATGTAAGCTTGTTTTGCAGCATGGTTAAAGTTTTCTTCTGGATCTTTTTGAGGGTACATACCTAATAACATTTGACGGTAATTTTCCCATCCTTCGTTTTCAAAACCACGAATCTCGTTAGTTAAATCAAACATATGGTTTATACGTTCTGGTGTATAAGTGTCCCATGCAGCAAATACTAATAAGTGAGAACAGTCTGTAATTACAGATTGATTCCATGCTACAGGCTTAATTTGTTCTTTAATATCTTGGTTTTTTACTACAAAAATTTCAAAAGGTTGTAAACCACTAGAAGTAGGCGCTAAACGTGCAGCTTCTAAAATACGTTCTACTTTATCTTCTGCTACTTTCTCACCATTCATTGCTTTTGCAGCGTATCTCCAGTTTAATTTGTCTAATAATTCCATAGGGTTAATTTATTTTGTTTAATTGTTTTTAGTAATTCTTTTTATATCTGTTGAAGTAATAATGACTTCGGCATAACTTGTACTATTTGCCAGATTGATCATGGCTTGCGCGATATGATCAGGTTCTGTAATTTTATATTGTTTTAATTTGCCTATAAATAATGGCTGAAGCACTTTAAAAATGGCTAAGCCGATTTTTTCTAACATACGACGCTCTTCACGTTGTCCTCCAATTAATGAAGGTCTTAAAATAAAAGTTCTGCTGATGTTTTGTTGCTTAACATCACGCTCCATTTCGCCTTTAGTTTTATTGTAAAAAATAGAACTGTTAGGATTAGCACCCATTGACGAAATAACGACAAACGTATCAATACCGTTAGCTTTTGCTAGTTTAGCAGCAGCTACAGGAATACCGTAATCAATTTTTTTATAAACCGATTTGTCCGGTGTTTTACTGGCAGTTGTACCAATGCAACAAAAGACTTGGTGTGCTTTAAAATCCGCTTTGAATTGTTCTAAATCCAACAAATCACCAATATATTGTGTGACTTTACTTGGTAGACCTTCTATTTTTGTACGCGAAAACAGTTTAATGCTAGAGTAGTCTTTATCTTCAATTAATTTTTGAAGTAATAAACCACCAGTTAAACCGGTCGCGCCTAATATTATTGCTGTTTTATTCATGTTAACTACAAACTTTTATGCTGCTCCAAGCAGATTGATAGGCTTCGTCTAAATGTGTTTGATCTAATTTAAAGGCACCACGTTTTTCTGTCATCATTAAAAAGGATAGTGGATTTATGGCGTAAGCATATAACAAGTAATCAGATAACGGTTTTATAATGCCTTCCTTTCTGCCACGTTGCCAAAGATCTAATAGTGGCTGTAGGTGTTTTATACCTTCTTGTCTACTATATTCATCAATCATTGGTGTATTATCACATTGCGCTAAAAACAAGGCATTATCGCACTCCTTGAGCTTAAAATCAGCAATACGTTTCCAGATCAATTCAAAACCTGCTTCTACAGGCATATTTTGGTCAAAATTTTCAAACGCATATTTTGTGTATTCGGCTTTAACTTCGACGTAAGTCTTATTAACCAAATCTTGTTTATTTTCAAAATACAGATAAATGGTAGCAGGAGAGACGTTAGCCATCTTTGCTATCTTACTCATTGGTGTGGCGTGAAAACCGTTGTTGTTTACCAACTCGATAGTCGCCTTAATCAATGCGTTACGTTTATCAATACTTTTTTGAAGTTTTGCCATTACGCGTTTGTTTTATATAATTTAAAAGACAGTGCTATTAATACTAATTGCATTGGTAATCTGATTAATGCTGCTTGATGACTTCCAATTGCTGGTGTGTCTGAAAAAACATCCCATAAATGTATTGGTAGAAAAAGGAGCATTAAAACAAAAATTGCTAAAGCCGCTTTGCTAGCAAATTTTGGGACAAGTAAAAGGATACCTAAACCAACTTCTAAAATCCCTGACCCGTAAATGATAGCAGTTTTAAAAACCAATACATCTGGTACAAATGGGTTAAAAAAGTCTGGACTTATAAAATGCTGACTACCTGCATATATCATAAATACAGCTAGAAGTACTTTT
The DNA here is from genome assembly GCF_055635485.1 of Olleya sp. KKT75. Classification (NCBI taxonomy): domain Bacteria; kingdom Pseudomonadati; phylum Bacteroidota; class Flavobacteriia; order Flavobacteriales; family Flavobacteriaceae; genus Olleya; species Olleya sp. KKT75. The sequence goes on along the minus strand of NZ_CM145759.1, from coordinate 3,178,347 downwards.
AAAATGTTCCAAATTAGTTTCATGTCTTTGTTTTGAGTGCACAAAGATATGTAAAAATGAATGTTCATTCTTTTTTTTTAACAAACATTTATAACATGTAACAACAAGCCTTGTTTATGCTATTGGAAGAGACCTATTAGTTTGTGTTAAGCTGTTGTTAATTAGTCTTATAATTTAATTTTATGACATTTTAGGTGTTTGTATATTCTAATAAGGTCATCAAACCATTTACATGCTTATTAAATAGTTTTTACTAAACATTTTGTTATAAATATCCATACTGAACATGTATAACTGTGCAGGCTTTTTAGAAACGCCTACTTGTTTTTCGTCTAAAGCAATAATATACTTTTTGTTTATTAGTTTACGTCTAAAGTTTCTGTTATCAATATCAATACCCAATATGGACTGATATAAATCTTGTACTTCATTAATAGTAAACTTGTCTGGAAGTAATTTAAATATAATAGGCTCTGACAGGCATTTTTCTTTTAAATCCTCATAAGCTTCTAGTATTATCTTTTCGTGATCAAAACCCAAATCGGGTAGGGCATTAATAGGAAACCATTTGGCTTCAAACGTATTCTGCTCTAAATTGACATCTTCTGTTTTTAGTAAAAAATAATAGGCTATGGTTATGGTTCTTAGATTAAAGGCTTCGTTTGCAATCCAAACTAAATCTTTTGGATTAGTCAATCTATCAGGATCACCAAACGCTTTAAATTGCTTTTTATATTGATCAGTCAATCCTGTTAACTCTTTTAATACACGCGTAGCAGTATCATCTAAAGTTTCGGTTTTAAGGACGTGATATCCTGTTAACACATAATCGTCCACTAAAACCTCTGATGTAAACTTCGATTTTAAATAGCGTTTGATTAATAACACATTTAAAGATTTAGTATTGGTATCGTATCCAAAAACGACACAATCCACAGATAGATTCAATATTTTTTCTGATTCCATAGGTTTATTTCTTTAGAAATCTAATTTTTAATTAGTTAACCATTTTAGTGGTTAGATTTTTATTAAACGTCAGTTATACATTACTAATACTGTAATTTGAGAGTGACAATATACTCTAATTAGAGGTAAAATAGCACATAATAATGATAAAATAACATATTTTTTTACACTTTTATTAGGATTTAATAATTTATTTATGATACATTTGAAAAACAAACGTATTTATGACGTTTATAAAATGTGAGTAATTTAAAATCCTAATAAGATGACATTAAGCCAACTAACCACAACAAGACAAGTAGCGATTACTAAACCGTCAAATTTTAAAGAAGCATTACAATTATTGATATGCCTTTTTATGGTTTGTGCAGTAAGTATTAGTTATGCACAGGAGGACGATATGACTGCGGATAGTTATGAGCCTTTTAGTATTGGTGCTCATCTTAAAAACATGCACACTTGGCATGGTTTTGTCGTGCATCCTGGAGCGTTGTTTGCTGCTAATTTGGAATATAATTCTAGAAATAAGAAATTTACTTTTGGATTTTGGGGAGGTGCAAGTTTTTCTTCTGTTGATGTTAAGAATATTGTTACTGGCGAAAATGAAAGTGCTTACTATAAGGAGTTTTCAATCTATACAAAATATCGTTTTTCTGACCAATTTTTTATTGAAGCAGTATCACATAACAACTACACTGGTGTTGAAGAGCGAGGTGATAAACTCCATTATTGGAGTTATGACAAGACGCAAGGCTATAATTTTGTGGATTTAAATTTTGGTTACAATATTACACCTAACACCTTATTATATCTAGCAACTATTATTAATGGAGGTTCTGGTGATTATGAGGTGCAAGCTAACGGAGACTTAGAAAATTCTTGGACACATTACTTTGAAGTAAACAGTAAAGTTTGGGAAAATAAGACCTCTAGCTTGTCTTTGTTTGCTGGTGGTGCTTGGTCTTTTATTACAGATAAAACGTTTTACACAACAGGCTCAGGAAATATTATAAATGTAGGTGCTACGTTTAGTAAAAAATTAACGATTAGTAATTATAGTGTGCCTGTGGATGTTACCGCGATGTGGAATCCAGAACAAGAAAAAACAGTATTGCAATTAGATATTACATTATTTTAAATTGAACCTAAAATAGTAGTAACTAACATATAACGATAAAGTATTAACTTACATAATAGAATAAAACCTTTAAGTAATATTTAAAATCATGAGAATAAAAAACTTAAAATTCGGACTAAAATTAATAGGTATGCCAATGCTGGCAATGCTATTAAGTCTATCACTAAACAGTTGTGTGGAGCATTTAGATGCCAGTAAAACAACTGCAAATAGTGGTGAAGCGGAAGGGGCACTATTTGCAAGTGCTATTGATCTTACTGGTAAGAAAATCGGGTATTGTACACCGTCTTTAAATGCACCGTATTATCAAGCGTTATTACAAAGTATAAAAGCAACAACAGAGAAAAACGGTATGATATTTTTATCTGCAGATGGTCAGGATGATATTACAAAGCAAATCGCAGCAGTAGAGGATTTAATTACCAAAGGTGTTGATGCGTTATTGTTAAATCCAAAAGATCCTGATGCTTTGGTTGGGATAACTAAAGTGGCTAAAGCAGCAGGCATTCCGGTATTTATTATTGATAGTTCTATTAATCCTTCGGCTGATTTTGTAACAACTATCCAGTCTAATAATCTAGCAAATGGTGCATTAGCAGGCGAGTGGTTAGCTAAGAAAATGGGAAAAACACCTATGAATATTGCTTTGTTAAGCGGTAACGCAGGTAACCCCGTAGGTCGTACACGTAAACAAGGCTTATTACAAGGGATTACGGAAGAGCAATTACGTACTCAAGGAAAAATTGACTTAAATGTAAAAACACAAGCGTATACAGAATGGTCTTATGCTGGTGGTTTAAAAGCTATGGAAGATATTTTAGTAGCGCATCCAGATATAAATGTGGTGATTACAGAATCTGACGTGTGTGTATTAGGTGCTATAAAAGCTATTGCACAGGCAGGTAAAACGGATGATATTTTAATTGTTGCAGGAGCGGATGGACAGAAAGAGGCTATTAAATATATTATGGAAACCGATTTTTATGGGTGTACCGCAATGAATAGTCCAGTCCAAATTGGAAAAAATGCTGTAAAGTATGCAGTGGAATATATGAATGGGAAACGTGATTTTGATAAAAAATCATACACAGCACCTTTATTAATTACAAAGGAAAATGCTGCTAAGTATTACAATCCTAATGCTTTATTCTAATAGACATTGATATGAAAAATTCAGAAAATGAATACCGTCTTGAAATGTCCGGCATATCCAAAAGTTTTGGTGTTGTATCAGTACTTAAGGACGTGACTTTAAAAGTAAAGCCAGGAGAAATCCATGCCTTATTAGGCGAAAATGGAGCAGGTAAATCAACACTTATAAAAATATTAAGTGGTGTACACCATAAAGATTCTGGTACAGTCCTTTTAAATGGTGAAGAAATAAACCCAAAAAACACGCATGAGGGCCAAGTGCTTGGGATTAGCGTGGTGTATCAAGAGTTGTCTCTAGTGAATGATTTATCTGTTGCCGAAAATATTTATTTGCACAAATTAGGCGCAAGTAAGTTTTGGATGAATTGGGATAAAATTACTAAAGATGCACAAGCTTTAATTGATTCTTTAGGGTTTACAATAGACGCTTCGGCAAAAGTTAGAGACTTAAGTATTGTTCAAAAACAAGTAGTCGAAATTGCAAAAGCATTGTCAGAAGACACTAAAGTTTTGGTTTTAGATGAGCCCACAACCGTTTTTGATCCTACAGATACAAAAAAGCTGTTTGATAACCTGTTTAGATTAAGAGATCAGGGAATTTCAATAATATATATATCGCATCATTTAGACGAGATTATAAAAATAGCAGATTCGGTTACCGTTCTAAGAGACGGTGTTGATACAGGTAGTATGGCTGTTAAGGATACAGATACGGATGGTATTATACGTTTAATGATTGGTCGCGAATTGAAAGATTTGTTTCCTGTTAGAGATGCGGTAATTGGTACAGAACCTATTTTTGAAGTTAAAAATCTAACTGCAAAAGACACTATAGTGCATGATGTTTCATTTTCAGTACGTCCGGGAGAAGTCCTTGGTATTGCTGGATTAGGAGGGAGTGGAAGAACAGAAACTGCAAAACTTATTTTTGGAGCTGACAAAAAAAAATCTGGAACTTTAATTTTAAATGGTAAAGAGATAAAAACAAAATCTCCGGTAGATGCTGCTGCCCATCAAATTGGCTTTGTGTCTGAAGACAGAAAGGAAGAAGGTGTGTTTTTACCATTATCCATAAGAAGAAACGTTAGTGTCACTAATTTTAAATCCATTTCAGGAAAATTAGGATTTATTAATGTGGACAGCGAGTATAAAAAAGTGCTAGGCTTAATTGATAAGTTAAATATTAAAACACCAAGTTCTGAGATTGATGTTAAAAACTTAAGTGGTGGAAATCAGCAAAAAGTAGCCTTAGCTAAGTGGTTAAGTATAGATAGTAAAGTAATTTTTATTGACGAGCCTACTAGAGGTGTGGATGTTGGAGCTAAAATAGAAATCTATAACCTAATAAACGAAGTCGCTAAAAAAGGGGTTGGAGTCGTTGTAATATCATCAGATATGCCTGAAATAATGGGTATTTCCGATCGTATTCTAGTCATGCATGAAGGGACCATTTATGGCGAGTTACAAAAAGAGCAATTTTCTGAAGAAAACATACTGCGTTACTCTATTGGTAAGGCATTAAAACAACACAATTAAATATTAAAAATTTCACGTTATGGCTTTAACATTAAAACAACAACTTAGCAGCCCAAGTGGTTTTCTTAAGTTTTTAGTAAAGTATAATACTATATTTATTTTTATTTTACTAGTAATCTTTTCAGCGTTAATATCTGATGTTTTCTTTACTTCAGTAAACTTGTCTAATTTATTAAAACAAGTCTCAGGTATTGGTATTATTAGTATTGGAATGCTAATCGTAATCTTAACAGGCGGTATTGATCTATCTGTAGGGTCCATGGTGGCTTTGTTGGCGGTTACTTTCGCTATTCTAATAAACCTAGTCATACTACCATTAGCAATAGTATTAACCATTGCAATAGGTTTTGGTTTAGGTAGTATTTCGGGATATCTTGTCGCCTATCAAAAAATGGCGCCTTTTGTTGCAACATTAGCTTTAATGACTATTGCAAGAGGATTAGGGTTTATATATTCTAAAGGCTCTCCAGTTACTTTTAAAACAGCGGGAGGCGTACACATGTCAAATTTTGCAAACAACGCTACTTTAGGGATACCAAATATAGCAATTGTCTTTTTTCTAATTGTTATAGCAGCCATGGTTATGCTGCGTTATAACGTCTTTGGAAGACTAATTATAGCTATTGGAAGTAACGAGGAAGCGTCACGTTTATCAGGTATAAAAGTTAACAAATACAAGTTTTTAGTATACGCTATTTCTGGTGCTTTAGCAGCTACTGCAGCTATAATTGTAGCATCTAGAACTAATTTAGGGTCACCAAATATGGGTATGTCATGGGAGTTGGATGCCATAGCAGCTGTTGTTATTGGTGGTGCTAGTTTAAATGGAGGTCGAGGAACCGCAATCAATACATTAATGGGGGTGCTTATTTTAGGATTAATAGGAAACATATTAAACCTTTTAAATGTACCATCATATCCACAACAAGTAGTAAAAGGAGCTATTATCATATTTGCTGTATTACTTCAAAGATTTGAAAGCAAATAATTAAATAATTAAGATGAAAAATTACAAATTAAATTCTGAGAATCTTTCTTATATTTCTGAAAGAATTACAGTGCCACAATACGACAGAACGACCATTAAAACGGGCATAGTACATGTTGGTATTGGTGGTTTTCATAGATCACACGAAGCTTTTTATACAGACCAATTATTAGAGGATCCAGATAATAAGGATTGGGGAATATGCGGTATTGCGTTATTAGATTTTGATAGCAGAATTTATAATACGTTAAACGAGCAAGACGGATTATATACTTTAATAGTTAAAGAATTAGATGGTAGACATACTAATCGTATTATTGGATCTATAGTCGAGTATTTATATGCACCAGAGAATCCAATTGCGGTTATCGAAAAAATGGCAAGTCCTGAAGTAAAAATTATATCATTAACCATTACAGAAGGGGGTTATAATTATAACGAAGCAACTAAAGCATTCGACTTTAATAATCCTTTAATTCAGCATGATTTAGAGTTTCCTAAAGCACCCAAAACTATTTTTGGATATATCACACAAGCATTAAAATTAAGACAGTCACGTGGTTTAAAAGGAGTAACGGTACAGTCTTGCGATAATATTCAAGGTAACGGTCATATGACAAAAACAATGGTATTGAGTTATGTTGGCAAAGCTGAACCTAGTTTAGTGGATTGGATAGAATGTAACGTGTCGTTTCCAAACGCAATGGTAGATCGTATTACACCTGCAACAGCGCCATTAGATATTGTAAATTTAATTAAGACCGATGGTGTACATGATGCTTGGCCAGTAGTATGCGAGCCTTTTAAACAATGGGTTATTGAGGACGATTTTATAGCAGGTAGACCAGCTTGGGAAACCGTGGGCGCGCAGTTTGTTGATAATGTAGAACCTTATGAGAAAATGAAACTTAGTTTATTAAATGCTGGACATTCTGTATTAGGTATACTTGGGGCATTAATAGGATATAATACAATTGATCAATCGGTTTCTAATCCAAATATCGCTACGTTTTTACATAATTATATGGATGTAGAGGTGACGCCAACTTTAGGCGATTTGGAAGGGATAGATTTAGGAAATTATAAAACATCATTATTAGAGCGTTTTGGTAATATTAATATTAAGGATCAAATAGACCGTATATGTTCCGAGAGTTCTGCTAAGTTTCCCATTTTTATATTACCAACAGTAAACGCACAATTAGAAGATAAAGGTGATATTACTAATGCTGCATTTGTGGTTGCCGCTTGGGCTATTTACAGTTTAGGAAAAGATGAAAAAGGAAATACTTTAATTATAAAGGACGCCATGCAACCAGTGTTAAGCGCAAAAGCTTTAGAAAGCACAACAAATCCAGAAGCTTTTTTAGAAATAGATGCTGTTTTTGGATCTTTAAAAGACTCAAAACCATTTGTTGAAGCTTACACAACAGCATATAATGCTATTTTAAAGCATGGTGTGGAGCAATGTGTATTTGATTTAAACGCTAACATTTAAACCGATCTGAATGAAAAATATAGTTTGTTTTGGCGAAGTCTTATGGGATGTTTTTCCAACACATAAAAAAATTGGAGGCGCACCTCTAAATGTGGCTTTACGCTTAAAATCTTTAGATAATAATGTGTCAATTATTAGTCGTATTGGGGATGATAAAAAAGGACGGAAAATAAAGAAGCATCTATTAAAACAAGGTGTTAATGTTGCAAATTTACAAATAGATAGCCAGCTAAAAACAGGAAAAGTAAAAGTGATGCTTAACGCGAAAGGATCGGCGTCTTATGACATTATGTTTCCTAGAGCTTGGGATAAGATTACCCTTACAGACACCAGTAAAAGTATAACGCAACATGCGGATGCTTTTATTTATGGCAGTTTAGTGGCAAGAGATGATATTTCTAGAGCCTCATTGTACGCACTTTTAAAGCTAGCGAAATACAAAATATTTGATATTAATTTAAGAGCACCATATTATACTAAGGAGGTTTTAAATCATTTAATGAATGAAGCTGATTTTATAAAATTTAATGATGAAGAGATTTTTGAAATCGGAGAAGCGCTTCACTCACAAACCCATTCTTTAGAACAGAATATTACATTTTTAGCAGAGCAGACTAATACCAAGACAATCTGTGTTACCAAAGGTCGTCATGGTGCTATTTTATATTATAATGATACGTTTTATTACAATAGTGGTTATCAAATAGAAGTCGTAGATACTGTAGGTGCAGGAGATTCCTTTTTGGCTACATTAATTAGTAAATTACTTAAAGGAGATAACCCACAGGAGGCAATTGACTATGCTTGTGCAATTGGTGCTTTAGTTGCCGGTAGTGAAGGTGCAAACCCTCAATTTAGTACAGAAGACATTAATGCGTTTATTAACCCTAACTAAATAAACGTGTTATTTATATATTGAGAAGATTGATAGCAGTAAAAAAAGGTTTTGTAATAATACAAAGCCTTTTTTTTATATTGATTTGAGTCTTAAGTTCCCTAAAAGTATAAAAACCTACTAAAGTATTATGTTTGATAGGCCTTATAGTAATAATTTTAATGATCGTGATTAGAATGGTCTTCCGCTTTCATGTCACCAGACTGACTCATTACCATGTCATGTTTATATTTACAACAGTCAGGTAAGCTGTTATAGGAAATTTTACTACCTAAAACTTTATCCGTATCGTAACCAGAAGCAGCAATGGCATTATGTATTAATATGGCATCTGTTTTTGAGTCATTAAGAGTGATATCAATTTTCTTTTTTTCTACATCCCAAACAGCATTTGCGACACCTTCTACTTTATTTGCTGCCTTTTCGATTGTGCTTTTACACATACCACAATTTCCTCTTACTCCAAAAGAAACAACTGCATTTGCCATATTTTCAGAGACTTCGATTGTTGTTTTTGTTTCTTGTTTAGTTTCATTTTTACAACTTACTAAACCTAATGTGGCCATAATAGCCAAGCTTAAAATTACATTTTTACTCACGTTGTTCATCTTAATAATTTTGTGTTTGTGATTTTTATTTGAAAAGTTCATTGTTTTAAATTTTGGTTATTAATTAGTTTATGGTTTGTCTTACCTCTCCACAAGTCAGCATTTTACCTCCAAAATAAGGATTGATTACTTTTTCTTCCTTACTCAACCAAAAAGCACCTTTGTTATTATCTCCCATAGGACAAAACTGGTTATACACTTTTTGGTTTATTCCAAAAACTTTGATTACCTCTGTTAATTTTGAAGACAGATCTTTAAAATGCCCTCTTAGATCTTCAATTTCAGAAGTATTTGAAAGTAACGTAGTAACAGATTTTAGTTCTTTTTCAAGTGACATCCATTGTTTATGAGCCTCTTGACTTGTTAGTAAGGTCATGTCAACTTTAGACAAATCATTTAGTAGTTGTTTTGATTCTGCTTTAATTGTATTTATATCATCTTTAAGTAAGGCTTCTTTCAATTGGATATAATCATTAAAGACAACTTTTAATTGGTTTTGAAATTGTTTTGAAACGTCTATTCGTTCCGTGTTAACTCCTTTTTGACGCGTTGTATTTGTGGTAGTTTCCATTCCTAAATGGCTTTCATGTCCCGTCATAACTTTACCTCCTTTTTTATTCATCATAGATTTTTTGCCTTGTAACTGTGCAGCAGCATCTACTGTAAAGGTTCCGTTGGTTACCACTTCATCACCAGCGTTTAAACCTTCTAAAATTTGGTACTTATCACCAATTTGAGTGCCTAATGTAATTTCACGCATTTCAAAAACAGGTTCATTTGGATTCGATTTAATATAGACTACAGAGCGTTTTCCTGTCCATAAAACGGCTGTTGTGGGTATAGATAAAGCATCGGATTTACTTGCGGTGATTCCTTTTATTTTCCCTTCTACAAATAGACCAGGTTTTAATATTTGATCTTTGTTATCAAGTACTACGCGTAATTTTACAGTTCTAGTTCTAGTATCTAAAATAGGATCTATAAAATCTACAGTGCCTTTAAATACTTTATTAGCGTAAGCGTTAGTAAAGACGTCAATATTTTGTCCTTTTTTAAATTGACTAATCTGATTTTCGTACACATCAAAGTTTGCCCAAACTGTTGCTAAATTAGAAACTTTAAAAATGGGTTTGCCATTCATAATATGCGCGCCATCACTCACCGCAATTTCTGTAACAACACCAGACACATGAGAATAGATTGTAAAACTTGTTTTTACTTGACCCGTTTTTAAAACATCGTCTAATTGAGCCCCATGGATTTTCCAGTTTTTAAACTTGTTTTGCACTGCTTTGTATAACTGAGGTTGGGATGCTCTAATACTATAGGTCGTTATCAATTCTTGCTGTGCTGCAATTAAATCTGCCGAATAAATTTTAGCAATAGCTTGTCCTTTATTAACCTTTTCGCCTAAAGACTTAATATATAACTTTTCTATTCTTCCGTCAAAATGCGCAGGTTGTATAGCTGTATTGTCTTCGTTTTCTACAATTTTACCTGATAGTGTTATGGCATTATCTTCCGTATTACTATTACCAACTATTGACGTTTGAATATTGGCCAATGCCATAGCATTTTCAGATAGTTTAAACTGGTCGGCTAATAACCCTTTAGCGCTACTTTCTGCAGGAATTAAATCCATACCACAAATAGGGCATGGGCCAGATTCGGGTTGCATTATTTGTGGATGCATAGAACAGGTCCACATTTGGTTAGTTTCTGCTGCAGCATCATGCTTATGTTCTGTTTCAGTATTAGAAGTGCCTCCAAAAAGAAACCATCCCAGTAGTAACCCAACCGCTAATACTGCTGTATAAATTATATATTTTTTCATTTGACTATATTTTAATATTTCTTAAACGTAACGCATTGGCTATTACTGATACCGAACTAAAACTCATTGCTAAAGCAGCAATCATTGGAGATAATAACAATCCGAAAAATGGATATAATATTCCTGCTGCAATAGGTACACCGATAACATTATAAACAAAAGCAAAAAACAAGTTTTGTTGTATGTTTTTAACCACACCGTGACTTAAGTTTTTAGCTTTTACAATACCTTGTAAATCTCCTTTAACTAAAGTAATTGTAGCACTTTCAATAGCAACATCGGTTCCTGTTCCCATTGCAATACCAACGTCCGACTGTGCTAACGCTGGTGCATCATTAATACCATCTCCAGCCATAGCAACTACTTTTCCTTGTTGTTGCAATTTTTTTATTTCGTTTAGTTTATCTTCTGGCAGACATTCTGCTTTATAATGTTTTAGTTTTAATTGTTCTGCGACTGCTTTAGCTGTGTTTTTATTGTCACCAGTAAGCATAATAACGTCAATACCATTGTCCTGAAGTTGTTTTATAGCCTCTTGACTTGTCTTTTTAATGGCATCGAAAATAGTAACATATCCTACAGCTTCATTTTCTACGGTGATGTAAGACACGGTTTTTCCTTGTTCTTGTTCTGCAATTACTTGACTAGCCAAGCTTTCTGATATAGAAATAGAGAATTGCTCTAATAATTTAGCATTTCCTAAAGCTACTTTTTTATTATCAATGGTACCAATAACGCCTTTTCCTGCTACAGCTTCAAAGTCGTCTACTTTGGTAATAGTTACCTGTTTTGATTTACCATAATTGACAATAGCTTCTGCTAAAGGATGCTCGCTATATTGATTTAAAGAAGCAATGTAGTGGAGTAGTAGGTCTTGTTCAATTTTAGTCACAGCAATCACTTTTTCAACAGATGGTTTTCCTTCTGTAATTGTTCCCGTTTTATCTACAATAAGGACATCTACTTTATTCATTGTCTCTAAAGCTTCTGCATTTTTAATTAATACACCAGATTGTGCACCTCTACCAACACCAACCATAACAGACATTGGTGTTGCTAACCCTAAAGCACAAGGACAGGCAATAATTAATACAGCAATGGCATTTACAAACGCAAATACATACGCTGGTTCTGGACCAAAGACTGCCCAAAGAATAAAGGTAATTATAGAAACTAGTAATACGGTAGGCACAAAATACTTGGCAATTTTATCTGCCAGTTTCTGTATTGGTGCTTTAGAACGACTGGCGTTATTAACCATATGAATGATTTGAGACAGTAATGTTTCCGAACCTACTTTTTCAGCTTTCATTACAAACGACTTTGTACCATTTATGGTTCCTGAGGTTACTTTATCGGCTACAATTTTATCAACAGGAATAGGTTCTCCGGTAATCATAGATTCGTCAATACTACTCTGTCCTTCAACAATACTACCATCTACAGGTATTTTCTCTCCAGGTTTTACACGTAATAAATTGCCTTGTTCAATCTTATCAATTGCAATAACTTTGTCTTCGCCTTCTGTTACCAATGTTGCGGTTGCGGGTACTAATTTTAGTAATTCCTTTATTGCACCACTAGTTTGACTATGCGCTTTTGCTTCTAATAGTTGTCCTAATAATACTAAAGTTAGAATCACTGTTGCAGCTTCAAAATACACAAAAACATTGCCATCTGCGGTTTTAAAATCTATAGGAAATACGTCTGGAAATAACATAGCGAATACACTAAATAACCAGGCAATACCAGAACCTATTCCGATAAGCGTAAACATGTTAAAGTTTCTTGTTTTAATTGAAGTCCAAGCACGTGTAAAGAACATCCATGTGGCATAAAACACAACAGGAATAGACAATACAAACTGGATCCAATTCCAGGTTTTTTGCTCTAAAACAGTATACAACGGATTGTTGTTGAGCATTTCTGACATGGCTATTAAAAATATGGGTACAGTAAAAGCGACTGCAATCCAGAATTTTTTTAATAGTTTATTATAGGTTTTGTCTTCTGCTGAAGCATCTGCTTCCAATGGCACTAAATCCATTCCGCAAATGGGACACGCTCCGGGTTCGTCTTTAATAACTTCAGGATGCATTGGGCACGTCCATTGCGTTGTTGTGGTATTTGATAGGTTTTGTTCTTCCACTAAATCCATTCCGCATACTGGGCAATCGCCAGATTTGTCATAGGTTTTATCGCCTTCGCAATGCATAGGACAGTAAAAAGTACCGGTACCATGTCCTTTTTTTATGTCTACGGACGTGGTACTATTGTCCTTAGCATGATTATGGTCTCCTAAATGATGTATGCTGTATCGACCACCATCGTTTTTTAAAGCCTCCTGAAAGGTTTCTAAGGGGATATGTGAATCCATTTCTATCGTAGCTTCTGCTTTTTCTAAATCAACTGTAGCTTTTAAAACACCTTTTACTTTTGAAAGCGTGTCTTCCACATGACTGCGACATCCGTTGCAAGTCATTCCGTGTATGTGATATGTATGTTTCATTATTATTGAATTAAATAATTAATAATTGTCGTTTGTAAATAGTAACTTTTAATAGATTCTATTTGATTCATTTGAAACTTCAATTGTAGTTCCTGAATATCTAAAACATCATTAAAATCAATAGTGCCGGTTTCGTAACTTCTTACTAAAATCGATTCGGCATCCATAGCTTGTTTTAAGTTTTTTACTTGTGTATTGTAACTTATTCTAGCTGATTTCCTATCATTTATTGCTTTGTCTAATAATGTTTCTAACGTGTTTAAACGGTCTTGTTTTTGAAATTCGATTTCCTGTTGTTGTAATTTGTTTTGCTTGGTTTTAGATTTGTATTTCTTATTAAATATTGGGATTGAAACCGAAACCATTGGCATAACTATATCCTTTCCGTTATCATTAAAATTCATATTTGGTCTTTCTGAAATGGCGATATAATCTAAACCAAAACCAATCATTGGATTGCTTTCTTTCTGATTTACTAGTTCTGATTTTTCTACGGAAGCAAACAGTTTATCATACTTCAACAATTCTGGATGTAATACTAAATTTTCCAAATTTATTTTAAAATCTTCTGAAGGCATATGCAATGCATTTAAAACATTTACAGCAATAGTTTTATCCCGATTTAGTAGCTTATTAAAATTAGTTTGCTCTGCTAAAAATTGTTGACTTAAGATGTCTAATAATTGTTGCATTTCATTCTGACGCATTTGCAATCGCAATACATCTACTGCAGATGCTTTACCAACTTCAACAGAGGTTAAAGCTAATGTTTCGTAAGTGTCTAATAATTTAATATTCTCTTTTAAAACTTCTTGCTTTGCTTTATTAGCGTAAAGATTATAATACGATTGGGACACCGAAGCAACAAGCTTTCGTTTAGCAATTACATTGTCTTCATATTTTGCATCAGCCAATGCGCTTACATAATTTTCGCGTGAAGTAATAGTCCCAAACCAAGGTAACATTTGCTTAGCTGAAACTTTAAAACGTTGTGCTCCTGTTCGTGTTTCTGGTTCACTTACAAAATAGCCAGCACTAAAATCGGTGTTTGGAAGCGTATTAACTTCATTCACTTTTTCTGTAGCAATAGCGTATTGTAATTCAAATTTCTGAATCTCAGGATTATTTTCCAAAGCAGTAGCAATGTATTTTTCTAGTTCTTGTGAATTACCTTGTATAACAAAGAATAAAGAACAAAGAAGCAAGACAACTTTATGTTTGATATGATTTTTATTGTATTTCATTTTATGTTTTTTTAGTCTAAGCTATATTTTCTTTTTCTGAAGCCTTTTCACTTTAATCTCTTCTCTCCAGCTATATAAAACCGGAACAATAAAGTAGGAGGTAATGTCAATAACCATCCCTCCAAATATTGGAATTGCCATCGGAATCATGATATCACTTCCTTTACCTGTGGATGTCAAAACGGGTAACAACGCTAAAATGGTGGTTACTGTAGTCATTAAACACGGACGAATACGTTTTTCGGCAGCATGTAAAGCAGCAGCTCTAATACTTTTTTTATCAGCAGGTTTTTCGCGATCAAAAGTTTGTGTTAGGTAGGTGGCCATAACCACACCATCATCGGTAGCAATACCAAATAGTGCAATAAAACCAACCCAAACAGCAACACTTAAATTAATGGTTTTCATGTTAAAGAGGTCTCGCATATTCTCGCCAAACAAGCTAAAGTTGAAAAACCAATCTTGACCATATAGCCAAATCATGATAAAACCACCAGCAAATGCAACTGTAATTCCGGTAAATACCATTAATGATGTGCTAACAGATTTAAACTGAAAATAAAGTATTAAAAAGATGATAGCCAATGCTAACGGAACAACCACAGACAATGTTTTTTCTGCACGTAATTGATTCTCATAAGTACCAGTAAATTTGTAACTGATTCCTTTTGGAACCATTAGATCTCCAGATTCTATTTTTTGTTGAAACAAGGCTTGTGCATTTTCTACAACATCAACCTCTGCAAAACCATCCAATTTATCAAACAAGACATAGCCTACTAAAAAAGTGTCTTCACTTTTTATGACTTGTGGACCTTGTTCGTATTTAATAGTTGCCAATTCACTTAAAGGAACTGGACTACCCGTTTCTACAGGAATATAAATGTCTTTTAAATCTTCCGGATTACCACGTAACTCTCTTGGGTAACGTACTCTTACAGCATAACGTTCTCGTCCTTCAACGGTTTGTGTTAATGCCATACCACCAATGGCTACTTTTAAAACACTTTGTACATCTGCTATTGAAATACCATAACGTGCTATTTTTTCTCTGTCGATATCAATTAACAAGTAAGGTTTACCAACAATTCTATCTGCAAAAACAGCTTCTATTTTAACACCTTCCGCTTGTTTTAGTAGTCGTTCCAATTCTAAGCCAAACGCTTCAATTTGTTTTAAATCTTGACCTTTTACTTTTATTCCCATTGGCGCACGCATACCGGTTTGTAACATAACCAATCGGGTTTCAATAGGTTGTAATTTTGGTGCAGACGTCACACCTGGTAATTTGGTGACGCGTACAATTTCGTTCCAAATATCATCAGGAGTTTTAATTTCTGGTCGCCAGTTTCTGTAGTATTCACCGTTATTATCTTCGATAAGTTGTTCTTTTGCATTAAGAGATTGCCACGCTTCACTTTGTTCTGCTCGCAATGACATTCCGTTTTTCAACTCAAACAACCCGTCAGCATTCACTTTATAACGCTGTCTTTTTCCTTCGGAATTGCGCATGTATTCCGATTTATATTGAATCATGTTTTCATACATGGATAAAGGTGCAGGATCTAAAGGTGAATCTGTTCTACCAGCTTTTCCGACTACAGTTTCAATTTCTGGAATAGTCGCAACCGCCATGTCTAATTGCTGAAGCACACGTTTGTTCTCTTCAACACCAGCATGAGGCAAGGAGGTTGGCATTAATAAAAACGAGCCTTCATTTAAGGAAGGCATAAACTCTTTTCCTGTATTTTTCATAATCCAAAATCCAGATATAAGAACGGTCGCAGGAATTATTAAAAACAACACTTTATTGGCTAGAGCCCAGTTTAGAATCTGACTATAATACCTTCTGAAAATAGAAAACACACCTAAAATTCCGAAGCATATAATAGCAACAAAAATAAGATTGACAATGATACTGCGGTTAAAACCTAACGGTCTCCAATATTCTGCCAATAGAAATACAATTGCAATCGAAGAAATAATAATATTTATTAGATTTATTTTCTTCTTATCTAATCTCTTTAAAACACCTAGTAAACCAGTGATACCAAAAGCGACTAAGAGTAATCCTAACCAAAAACCGTTAATAATAATTGCAATTCCTGCAAGTATCAAAACGCCATTTAAAAAATATCTAAAGGAATTTTTTAATGTTGTTTTTCTGAATAAATACGCCGCAAAAGGTGGAATTAAAAACAAGGCGATCACCAAAGAGGCTGACAATGCCATCGTTTTTGTAAAGGCTAAAGGTCTAAACAATTTCCCTTCTGCACCAATCATAGTAAATACGGGTACAAAACTGATAATAGTAGTTAAAACGGCAGTTAAAATAGCGCCAGATACTTCCGCAGTAGCGTTGTAAATAACTTCATTAATAGTGTATTCTGTTCCATCGTCACGAAGTCTTAAAGCATCGTCGTCCAGATGTCGAATCATGTTTTCGGCGAGTATGACGCCCACATCAACCATAGTTCCAATAGCAATAGCAATACCCGAAAGCGCAACAATATTAGCATCTATGTTAAACAGTTTCATGGCAACAAAAACCATTAAAACAGCCACTGGTAATAATCCTGAAATTAAAATGGAAGCTCTTAAATTAAAAACCATTATTATAATCACCAAAATGGTAATTAATATCTCTAATGTCAATGCTTCGTTAAGGGTGTCTAAGGTTTCTACAATCAGTTCTGTACGATCGTAAAAAGGAACCACCGTTAATTGAGAGGTGCGTCCATCTGCTAATACTTTAGATGGTAAACCGCCTTTAAGCTCGTTAATTTTTGCTTTTACATTGGTAATGACTTCCATAGGATTGGCGCCATATCTTGCCACTACAACACCACCAACAACTTCGGCACCTTCTTTGTCTAAAATCCCTCTTCGCGCAGCAGGACCTAAGGTAACCTTACCAATCTCTTTAATTTTAATGGAAGTAAAGTCGGCTGAAGTTACTACAGCATTTTCAATATCTTCAACAGATTTTACATAGCCTAAACCACGTACTAAATATTCCGCTTGATTAATTTCTAAGGTCTGTGCACCAATGTCTTGATTACTATTTTTAACCGCTTTTACAACTTGGTTTAAACCAATATTGTATTGGCGCATTAATTCGGGATTAACATCGACTTGATATTCTTGAACATAACCACCAATAGAAGCGACTTCAGCGACACCACTAGCAGAAGATAAGCCGTATTTTACATAGTAATCTTGAATGCTTCTTAGTTCTTGTAAGTCCCAACCGCCAGTCACGTTTCCGTCTGCGTCACGACCTTCTAAAGTGTACCAAAATATTTGCCCTAAACCTGTAGCATCCGGTCCTAAAGCAGGATTTACGCCTTCTGGCAATAAGTTACTTGGTAAAGAATTTAGCTTTTCTAAAATACGGCTACGACTCCAATAAAACTCAACATCTTCTTCAAAAATGACGTAGATACTAGAGAATCCAAACATAGAAGAACTACGAATGGTTTTTACTCCAGGAATTCCCAATAGGGAAGAGGTTAATGGATAGGTAATTTGATCTTCAATATCTTGAGGCGATCGCCCATCCCATTTTGTGAATACAATTTGTTGGTTTTCGCCAATATCAGGAATGGCATCTACAGCAACAGGATCGCTTGGTAAAAAGCCAGTATCCCAATTAAATGGTGCATTTACAGTTCCCCAACCAATAAAAAGGGCGAGTAATAATACGGCTACGAGTTTATTTTCTATTAGAAATTTAATGCTTCTATTTAGCATAAAGTTTGATGTTTAAAACAATTAGAAAGAGGTGACATCCCAAAAAGGAAAACACCGAATACAGTACATTATCCTAATGATATAAATCACTGGATAATACAGTCTATTGTTTTAAAATCAGATTAAATACGTCTCGTCTAACTTAAAGATTTGCGTTCTGACGAGTGGTGGGTGATACGTTTCAAACGTAGCGGTGTTATTTTCGACACCTTCAAAAAGAGTGCTATAGGTGTAAACAAATGAAGCAATAAAAAACTGTTGCTCAAAAGATATTTGATCTAAATTAAGCTTAAGCTCATTTTGACCATCTACAACAAGTTGTTCGTCACTACAGCAGCTTTTTTTTGTAATAACACAACCTTCTTTTGCTGGTTGTATCATTTCCATTCCGCAGCCTTTTGCTTTTTGGAATAGCGCTGTTTCTACTAAAGTATCACCACAATAATGCATGTTAAATGTGAATGACATTGTAGATAGTAACACTACCAAAGCCATTGCAAAAGACATTATTTTATGTAATACTTGCTTCATAATTAATTGTAAATTTATTAAATGTTTTTTGATCTATAAACAAAGTTATGTTAAACTAGTATTTAATATTTAGAAAATACCATCTTTGCACTATGCATGCACCTATTGTAAAACACATCACTAATCACATTTCGCCATCTCAAGACGATCTGGAATTATTTAATTCTGTTTTAACGCAAGTGTCTGTTTCTAAAGGGCAGTTTTTACTTAAATCAGGAACTCATGTAAAACATCAGTATTTTGTGGTAAAAGGCTGTTTAAAAGCATATTATTTGGACGATAAAGGTAATAGTCACATCATACAGTTCGCGGTAGAAAATTGGTGGATAGGCGATTTTGAAGCCTTTTTTAACCAAGCACCAGCTAAATTATATATCGAAGCCATAGAGGATGCACAACTGTTATCTGTTAGTTATGATAATCTTCAAAAAATCTATGACCAAGCCCCTATATATGAACGCTATTTTAGATTGCTACTTACCAAAGCATTTATAGGCCAGAGTAAGCGTATATTATCTTCGCAAGAAAAAAACACTAAAGAGCGTTATCTAGAGTTTTGTGCCTCGTATCCTTTAATAGAAGACCGTGTGCCAAATTATGATATAGCTAATTACTTGGGGGTCACACCAGAAAATTTAAGTAGAGTCCGAAGGCTTATTAAAAGTTAAATCTATCTTAATTGACTTACATCAATGATATTGGCTAGTATGTAATGTAACTTTGTTATTATTAATAATTTACATTATTTACAATGAGCAAACAACCCCTATTAACTCCATATAATAAAAATATTAATCTTAAAAACCGCGTAGTTATGGCACCTATGACACGTAGTCGTGCAGATAACGAAGGTAAAGTTGCTACAGACCAATTACAAGGCTTGTATTATGAGCAACGTGCTTCGGCAGGTTTAATTATTTCTGAAGGTTCTCAAGTATCAACTCAGGCAGTAGGATATATTCATACACCAGGGATTCATACAGATGCCCAAGTAGAAGGTTGGAAAAAAGTAACGAAGCGTGTACATGATAAAGGTGGGAAAATCTTTATTCAGCTTTGGCATGTTGGACGTATGTCGCATCCAGATTTTCATAATGGAGAGCTACCAATTTCGGCTTCAGCCTTAAATCCAAACGCTAAATCATTTACGCCAGAAGGTTTTAAAGATACAGTTACGCCAAGAGCAATGACTATCCAAGATATCAAGCAAACAATTGAAGATTTTAAAAACGCAGCAGCAAATGCAGTAAAAGCAGGATTTGATGGTGTGGAGATTCACTCTTCAAATGGCTATTTGTTTCAGCAATTTTTTAATGGTACGTCTAACAAGAGAACAGACAACTATGGAGGAAGTATAGAAAACAGAGCACGTTTCTTTTTTGAAGTTTTAGATGCTATGAAAGAGGTTATTCCTCAAGAAAAAATAGGCGCACGTTTTAATCCGTCTTTAGATGGGTTATTTGGTATTACTATGGATAAAGAGACAATCCCAACGTTTGAATATATTATCAAAAAATTAAACGATTATAATTTAGCTTACGTACATTTATCAGAACCGTTTACAGATGTTTCTGAAATTCCTTTTGCTGTTACAGAAATAGCAAAACACTTTAGACCATTATATAACGGTACTTTAATGATTAACACAGCGTTTGATCAAGACAAAGGAAACAAAGTGTTGGAGGCTGGTGATGCAGATTTAATAGCCTACGGAAAGCCATTTATTTCTAATCCAGATTTAGTAGAACGTTTTGAAAACAATTTAGAGTTAGCAGAGTGGGATCAAGACACGTTTTATACAACAGGAGTAAAAGGATATACAGATTATCCAAATGCAACTAAATAATTAATAAATAGTTTAACTTAAAACACACAACATGAAATTTACAAGAAAAGCAAATGCAGAATGGAAAGGTAGTGGTAAAGATGGACAAGGAAACCTAACAACAGCTAGTAAGGTTTTAGATAAAACAGCGTATTCATTTCATACACGATTTGAAGATGGTGAAAAAGGAACAAACCCAGAAGAATTAATAGGAGCAGCACATGCAGGATGTTTTGCAATGCAGTTAAGCTTTTTATTAAACGAAAATAAATTTACAGCAACTACTTTAGATGTAGACGCTACCGTTACTTTTGAAGATGGTGCAATTACTAAAATTACATTAAATTTAGTAGGTGATGTTCCAGAAATTGACGCAGAACAGTTCCAACAGATTGCTCAAAAAGCAAAGGAAGTATGCCCAATTTCAAAAGTATTAAATACAGAAATCGAGTTAATTGTAACTCTTAAAAAATCATAATTATGGCAAGTACAACAGTAAAAGCATATGGTGCAACAGCAGCAACAGAAGATTTAAAACCTTTAGATATAGAGAGAAGAGCTGTGGGTGCAGACGATGTAAAAATTGATATTACGTTTTGTGGTGTTTGCCATAGTGATATACACACCGTTAGAAACGATTGGAAAGGATCAACATATCCGGTAGTGCCAGGACACGAGATTATTGGTCGTGTTTTAGAAGTTGGTGCAGGTGTTACTAAATACAAGGTAGGAGATAAAGTAGGTGTAGGATGTTTAGTAGATTCTTGCCAAACGTGTTCTTCTTGCGAACAAGATTTAGAACAATTTTGCGAAAAAGGAACAACATGGACTTATAATAGTCCTGATAAGCATATTGAAGGTAAACAAACATACGGTGGGTATTCTACCTCTGTAGTTGTTGATGAGAAATTTGTATTACGTATTCCTGAGAATTTAGACGACGCAGGAACAGCACCATTATTATGTGCAGGAATTACAACTTGGTCACCTTTAAGTCACTGGAAAGTAAAAAAAGGAGATAAAGTAGGTGTTATTGGTCTTGGTGGATTAGGACATATGGGTGTTAAGTTTGCACATGCTTTAGGAGCACATGTTGTTATGATTACAACCTCTCCAGAAAAAGGTAAAGATGCTAAAAGATTAGGAGCACATGAAGTATTGGTATCTAAAGATGCTGACGCTATGAAGAAGCATCAAGGAAGTTTTGATTTTATCTTAAATACCATTCCTGTAGGTCATGAAATGGATCCTTATTTAACGTTGCTTAAAATTGATGCTACAATGGTGTTAGTTGGTGCAATAGAGGCTTTAAAACCTTTTCATGGAGGTAATCTTATTGGAGGACGCAAGCGTATTGCAGGATCTTTAATTGGAGGTATAAAAGAAACTCAAGAAATGTTAGATTTTTGTGGAGAGCACAATATTATTAGTGATATTGAGCTTATTGATATGCAAGATATTAATAAAGCCTACGATCGTGTAACTAGTAACGATGTTAAATATCGTTTTGTAATTGACATGAAATCTCTTAAAAACTAAAACGGTTTTTAATTTTATAATACAGCAGCATCTAAGGTAATTAGATGCTGTTTTTGTTTTTAGGCTAAAGCCGAAAAAATCTCATCGATAAATAACGGGCTTTTGTATAGTCAATTGCCTCAAACGTCTATCGCTTTATAATAAGATTACATATAGTTTCATCTTTGAAGTGTTAAATCAAAACACTCAAAAAAATGAAATTATATCTAATCCTAGCAAGTCTATTCTTCGTGCAGTTTTCTTTTGCACAAGACGCTTCAACTACCACTGCATCTAAAGTGTGGTCGTTAGAAGATTGCATCACTTACGCTATAGAAAATAACATAACGGTTAAGGAAGCTGCTTTAAATAAAAGCATTGCCGAAATTGATTATAGTAAAGCAAAATCGTCAAGATTACCAAACTTGTTTGGTAGTGCATCTCAAAGTTTCTCTAGCGGAAACACTATTGATCCTATTACAAGTAGTTATGTTACAGATCAAATAAACAGTACTAATGTTGGTATAAACAGTTCTATGACCTTGTTTCAAGGTAATCAGATTAGCAATCAAATTAAACAAAATAAATTACTATTAGAGCAACGTGTGTTTTTGGAAGAAGTAGAAAAGAATAACATTGAGTTAAACATTCTAGAAGTCTATTTACAAACACTTTATAGTAAAGAAAGTATCGCTATTGCGGAAAATAACTTAGAAGCTTCAGAAAAAGAAGTATTAAGAGCAAAAGCACGTTTAGACGCAGGGACTATTGCACTAAGCGATTATACAGAAGCGCAAAGTCAAGCAGCAACAAACAAGTACAACGTTATTGCTTCTAAAAACGATTACCAACAATATATCATTCAGTTAAAGCAGTTATTAGAATTATCGCCTTTAGAAGATTTAGAGATTGAAACCATTGATGAAAACATGGATTTAATTAATCTAGAAATTGATAAAAACCAGTTATACAATAACGCTATTGGTTTTTTACCAGAGATACAAGCAAGTAAACTAAACATAGCTGCAAACGAGAAAGAATTAGATATTGCAAAAGGTGGCTTTTTACCAACGTTGTCTTTAAACGGAAGCATTGGTTCTGGTTACACAAGTATTAATGATAATACGTTTTCAGATCAGTTTGATATAAATTTTAATCAGAAAATAGGACTGTCTTTGACAATTCCCATTTTTAATAGAAATCAAACTAAAGCAGCAGTTAAAACGGCATCAATAAATATTGAAAAAGCTGAGATTCAAAAACAGAATACAGAAAAAGAAGTTTATAAAAAAGTAGAAACAGCGTATCAAAACGCAGTGTCTGCTCAAGAGCAAGTCATTGCTGCGGAAGTCTCTAAAACTCCAGCAGAGCAATCGTATAAACTAGCACAAAAAAAGTATGAGTTAGGAGGTTTAAGTACAACGGATTTAGTGATTAGTCAAAACACCTTTACTAATGCACAGCAAAACTATTTACAATCTAAATACTTAAATATTCTATACCACCAATTATTACAATTTTATCAAGGAAACGACATTAAACTTTAAACCATAATACCATGAACCTTCCATAATTTAAATTCGATATCTACGGAAATGATTATATGGAAGCACCATGTGACCGAACAAAAAACAAAATATATAAACTCATGAAAAATAAAAAAAATATAATAATAGTAAGTATTGTACTTGTAGTACTCGCTATTGCAGGATACGCATTATTAAAAGGAGACGATGCTATTGTAATTGAAGCTAAGACCGTTTTAGCTAAAAAGGCTAATGTTACCACCATGGTTACTGCAACAGGTACAATGGAGCCTATTACGCAAGTTGAGGTTGGTACACAAGTGTCTGGAGTTGTAGAAAAAATATATGTGGATTATAACAGTGTGGTTACGGAAGGACAATTAATAGCAGAATTGGATAAAACCAATTTAAATGCAGCAAAAACGCAAGCACAAGCAGCGTACGATAATGCGGTTAGCCAAAGAAATTATACACAAACTATTTACGACAGACAGAAAACGTTATTTGATAATCGAGTGATCAGTAAATCAGATTTTGATGATGCGACTTTCAACTATCAAACAGCAAAAGGAACGGTGACGCAACGTTATTCAGATTTACAACAAGCCAGAACTAATTTAGGTTATGCTAATATTTATTCGCCTATAGATGGTGTGGTTTTATCTAGAGCTATTGACGAAGGGCAAACGGTAGCAGCAAGTTTAAGTACACCAACGCTATTTACTATTGCACAAGATTTAAAAGAAATGCAAGTAGAGGCAGATGTAGATGAGGCAGATATAGGACAAGTAAAAGAAGGACAACGCGTCACATTTACAGTCGATGCTTACTTAGGAGAAACCTTTGAAGGAGAAGTAACACAAGTAAGATTAGATCCAACGGTTACTTCAAATGTAGTAACGTATACCGTTGTAATTAAGGCAGATAATCCAGATTTAAAACTGAAGCCAGGATTAACAGCAACTATTTCAATTTACACATTAGAATTAAATGATGTATTAACTGCGGAAGCTAAAGCCATCAACTTTAAACCAGAAAAAGAAGTCTTTGCAAGCTATAATTTACAACACCAATTAGAAGCTAATAACACTGAAATAACTAAAGAAGGAACAACACTTTGGGTATTGGAAAGTACTGGGTCTATTTCACCTAAAACAGTAACACTTGGCGCAAGTGATGGTGTAAATGTGCAAGTGGTAAGTGGCGTTTCAGAAGGAGATAAACTTGTATATAGTTTAAAAGGGGTTTCAAAATCGGAGGCTAGTGTTTCCGCTAAAAGCGAAAGTCCGTTTATGCCACAAAAACCAGGAGGTAACAGGAAAAAATAGATAATCATGAGTAAAGCAATCATAAAAATAGAAGATTTAAAACGAGAGTTTACCATGGGAACCGAGACGGTTCATGCATTAAGAGGTATTTCGTTTGATATTAAAGAAGGAGAATTTGTCACTATAATGGGATCTAGTGGTTCTGGAAAAAGTACGATGTTAAACATTTTAGGATGTTTAGATCAACCAACGTCTGGAACCTATGAAATTGATGGTGTAAGAGTCAAAGATTTATCTAGAAATGAATTGGCAACTATTCGAAATGAAAAAATAGGTTTCATTTTTCAATCTTATAATTTATTAGCCAGAACATCGGCTATTGAAAACGTGGAGTTGCCCTTATTATATAACAGT
Source organism: Olleya sp. KKT75 (assembly GCF_055635485.1). Lineage (NCBI taxonomy): Bacteria > Pseudomonadati > Bacteroidota > Flavobacteriia > Flavobacteriales > Flavobacteriaceae > Olleya > Olleya sp. KKT75. Next base: position 3,153,144 of record NZ_CM145759.1, on the reverse strand, counting down.
AAAGTAAATTCCGAAGAGCGAAGGGAACGTGCAATCAAAGCTTTAGAGATGGTTGGTTTGGGCGAGCGATTGCATCATACACCTTCGCAGCTTTCGGGAGGACAACAACAACGTGTGGCTATTGCCAGATCGTTGGTTAATAATCCAGTAATGATTTTAGCTGATGAAGCCACAGGGAATTTAGATACAAGAACGTCGTATGAGATAATGGCGTTATTTCAGGAGTTAAACAAACAAGGGATTACAATCACATTTGTTACGCACGAGCCAGATATAGCTACATTTAGCAGTAGAACTATTGTGTTAAAAGATGGTGAAGTGATGCAGGATTATGAGAATCATAATATTCAATCTGCAGCAAATGAATTGGCCAAACTACCTAAACAAGACGGTTAATTATGAAATGCCATATCAAAATTCTAATATGAATTTATATGTAATTGTGGCATTCCATTTGACCTTAAAAAAACACTAAATATAAACAGATGAGACTATTAAATTTATTTAAAATCGCAACAAAAGCCATCATTCTTAATAAAACAAGAACCTTATTAACGATGCTTGGGATTATTATAGGTGTGGCTTCTGTTATTGCAATGTTAGCTATTGGAGAAGGCTCCAAAGAGAGCATTCGGACTACCATATCAAGTATGGGATCTAATATGATAACTATAAAAGCAGGCGCAGACACCCGAGGCGGTGTAAGGCAAGAGGCAAGTGTTATGGAATCGCTGACTTTAAGTGATTATAAAGCCATTAAAGCGCAGTCGACTTTACTAAGTTATAGCACGCCAGTGGTAGAAGGTAAAGGACAAGTTATTAATGGCTCTAGCAACTGGCCATCCTCGATTTACGGTGTTAATCCTGAGTATTTAAACATTAAAGTGGTCGATTTACAAAGTGGGAGCATGTTTACAGATGCTGAGGTTCAAACAGCATCTAAAGTGGCTGTGATAGGTCAAACGGTGGTAGATAATATATTTCCTGATGGACAAGAGCCTGTAGGGCAAATGATTCGTTTTAATAATATTCCGTTTAAAGTCATAGGTGTTTTAGAAGAAAAAGGAGAGAACACCTTTGGTCAAGATCAAGACGATGTAGTCATTGCACCTTATACAACGGTGCAAAAACGTATTTTGGCTATCGATCATTTAAATCAGATTATGTCATCTGCTATTAGTGAGGAAGAGGCGCCAAATGCTGTTTTAGAGGTCTCTAAAATTTTAAGAGAACAACACAAATTAACCGATAGTGATACAGACGATTTTACTGTGCGTTCTATGGAAGAGTTAATTTCAACCTTTAGTTCAACTAGTGAAATGCTTACAATACTGCTAGTTGCGGTAGCTAGTATCTCTTTATTAATTGGAGGAATTGGGATTATGAATATTATGTATGTTTCCGTAAAAGAACGTACCAAAGAGATTGGGTTACGTATGGCTGTAGGAGGAAAGGGCTCCGATATTTTAATGCAATTTTTAATAGAAGCCATTTTAATAAGCATAACTGGTGGTGTTTTAGGTGTATTATTAGGGCTTGGAGCAACGGTGTTCATAGAAAAATTCTTAAATTGGCCTACAAGCGTGGCGATGTATTCTATAATTATTTCTTTTGCAGTATGTGCTGTAACAGGTATCTTTTTTGGATGGTATCCCGCTAGAAAGGCATCGGCTTTAGATCCTATAACCGCGTTGCGTTACGAGTAAAGACTCGTGATTCTAACTCATTAATAAAACGGAAAAACATGAAAACCAGCAAACATTTAAAACCATTTTTACTTTTAGTAATCACCATTGTATTGGCGTCCTGTAAATCAGATAAAAACACAGAGTTAATTAAGGTTGTTTCAGTAAATCCAGATTATTTTATAGCAGATAATATTATTGGAAAAATTACTCAGGAAACTGTAGAACTAGACGGAACACCAACATTATGCTATGTATTTAAAACCAATTCAAGACCATCGGAACATCAAATGGGACCTTGGTGTCCAAGACATATTGATGATGCTAAAGAAAAAGGAGGTATTTGGTTTGAAGATGGAAAAGTCTATGATGTAGATGGTCATTTTATTGCAGAATTAGCCGAGTTTTATAAAGATGATGAATGGAAAGTGTTTAGAGAAGATGGTAGCGTAAAGTATACCGCTACACAAGAAGAATGCGAAGGAGCAGCAAAGCCAGATGTGGAAGAAGCCTATCAAAATTATTGTGTAGAGTGTTTACCTAAATATTATAAAGACCAAGTAACAACGTATACTATTCCGGTTACACCAGTTTATACAAATAATGAACAACGCTTTAGAAGAGGTGCGATTGGTGTCGCTTTTAATGGTGTTAATTTTGATCCGCCAGCACCAACAGAAGCTATATTGGCTGCACATACTATTGCGCCTTTAGATGATCAAGGAGGACATGTAAATCCGCATGGAGGCTACCATTATCATGCAGCTACAGGATTTACTAAAGAAGTAAATCAAGGAGATGTGCACGCACCAATGTTAGGGTATGCTATTGATGGTTTTGGTATTTATGCACTTTTAGACGAAAATGACCATAAACCAACAGGCCTAGATGATTGTGGAGGTCATGAAGACGAAACTAGAGGTTATCATTATCATGCTGGAGAACCAGGAGGGAATCAAGTAATAAAATGTCTAAATGGTGTTGCAGGAAATGCAATTGTACAGGAGTAAATAGACCTTTTTGTAACAAAAGAATAGTAAAATTAAATTAAAGTTAATGTACAAGAATAAAAACATAACCATCTTTTTACATCTACTAGTTTGGCTAACATTAGTCAGTTTGCCTTACTTGTTATCTTATAGTCAAGATCAAGAATTAGATAGAGTTAAAGCACATTTTTGGATTCCTTTGTTCTTTTCTGCAATTATCTTTTACTTCAACTACTTTGTGTTGATAGATCGTTTTTTGTTTCCTAAAAAAACGTTGTTTTTTATAGTAATAAATATTGCATTGATAGGATTGTTCTTGTTTTTAAAAGAATATATTGAAGATAACTACTTTCAAGATATTTTAAAAAAGCGTCTCGCAAATACCGAGAGAACAGAGCCTCCATTTAAAATGGCGGTATATATTCAATTGTTATCTTATTTAGCACCTTTGTTTTTTTCAGTAGCATTAAAATCAACAAAACGTTGGGCTAAAACAGAAGCAGAACGTAAGGAAGCAGCTAATTTTAAATTGAAGTCGGAGTTACAGCATTTGCATTATCAATTGCAACCACATTTCTTTTTTAATTCGTTAAATAACATTTATTCTTTAGTTGATATTTCGCCAGATCAAGCAAAATCTTCGATTCACAGTTTAAGTAAGTTAATGCGTTATATGCTGTATGAGACTAATTTAGAAGTGGTTCCGCTTAGTAAAGAAATCGATTTTCTTAAAAAGTATATTGATTTAATGACCTTAAGAGTATCGGATAAAACGACTGTTAATTATAGTTTCCCTTCCGGGGAAACAGGTATACAAATAGCACCTTTATTATTTATTTCATTAATCGAAAATGCTTTTAAACATGGTGTTTCGGCGACTAAACCAAGTACTATTGATATTAACATGACTTGTGATGATAATACTGTTTTGTTTTCAGTTGAAAACCATAATTTCCCAAAGAAAACTGACGATAAAAGTGGCTCTGGTATAGGACTTCAGAATTTAGAAAAGCGCTTAGAATTATTGTATTCGGATAAATTCAACTTTAAAACCATTTTAAAAGATGACCGCTTTTTAGTCACTTTAAAAATTGAAACCAATTAAATTATGAGCAATATAAAAATATCGTGTGTTATTGTGGACGATGAGCCGATGGCTTTAAATTTAGTAGAAAGCTATGTCGAGAAAACACCTTTTTTAGAACTAAAACAAAAGTGTAGTAGTGCTATTGAAGCGATGGAGTTTATAAAAAATGAACCTGTTGATTTATTGTTTTTAGACATACAAATGCCAGATTTAACAGGTATTGAGTTTTCTAAAATGTTACCAAAAGAAACACGTGTAGTTTTTACAACTGCTTTTGATCAATATGCTTTAGAAGGTTTTAAAGTAGAAGCCTTAGATTATTTATTAAAACCTTTTGATTATGCTGAGTTTCTAGCAGCAGCCAATAAAGCAAATCATTATTTCTCGTTGTTAAAAGGAAAACCACAAAACGAAGTTTCCGAAGTAAAAGAATTTCTTTTTGTAAAATCCGAATACAAACAATTACGAATTAAGCTGTCTGATGTCTTATATTTTGAAGGCCTGAAGGATTATATTAAAATTTGGTTAAAGGATAACCCGAAGCCTATTTTAACCTTAATGAGCTTAAAATCTTTGCAAGAAGAACTCCCACAAACTCAATTTTTACGTGTGCACCGTTCTTTTATTGTATCATTAAAAAACATTGAAGTTATTGAACGTAGTCAAATTATTATCAATGATCAACGTATTACGGTTTCTGAGCAGTATAAGCCTGCTTTTTTAGAATTTGTGAATAATAACTCGCTATAAATACATACTATTTATTGTTTCGTCTATAAAATCATGTATTTAATAGATTACTAAATAGCACACGTCTATTATTTAGTAGAATATTTAAAGGTGTAACTACCTTTACTGAAACATAAAATAAGATAAATTAAAATCATGAAAAAAATAGCACTAACATTAGCAATTACAGTAAGTTTATTTAGTTGTAATGGCGTTAAAAACGTAAACACATCAAATATTGCAAATGCAGCAACATTATTAAGTTCATTAAGTTCTAATTCTACTGTACAGCAAATTTCAAGCCTTTTTAGTTTGTTAGATGCTAACAAGGATGAAGCTATAAGTTCTACAGAAGCTATTGGTACTGTGTCAGAAAACTTTAATGTTTTAGATACAGATAGTAACTCAAGTTTAAATCTTACTGAATTAACAGGTTTATTGGGTTTATTGAAATAATATTTTTTTAGAATTAGTTTAAAATGAAGGTGTACTTAATTGTATACCTTTTTTTTGGTCCAAAGACTAAGGGATTTCTATAAATTAAGATAGGAGTTATCAATAGAATAATCTAGTTGGTAGATAGAATGTACGAGTTGGTCTATTTATGTTTTTTAGAAGGTTTATTGCTTGTACTTTTAAACTATTAATACAAAATAGAGTCAAAGTATTATGTAACGTTTAATCTTAAAAACTTAAAATTATGAAAACATTAATTAAAACATACGTCGTCCCATTCGCTTTTTTAATAGCAATAACAACTCATGTGTCTGCACAAACTAAACGCAGCACTAAAGAGAAAACAGTAACCACAACAACTACAAAAAGAAGCACCGTTAATAGTAGAGTGCCAAGTACTAAAGTGACTTACAAAACACAAAAACGTAAAGTAGCCTCGGTTAGAACAGTACCAAATAGAACTGTTGTTAAACATAAAGGACAAAACTATTATTACGCTAATAATAAGTATTATACACAGTCTAGAGGTCGCTATATTGTTATTGCACCAAAGGTTGGTTTTAGAATAAAAGTATTACCTACAAATTATAAGCGAGTACGTTTTATTAGTCACAATTATTATAATGCGCATGGTATATTTTACACACAAGTAAATAACGAATATGAGGTTGTTGATCCAGAAGTTGGAACTGTAGTATATGAGCTTCCTGAAGATTACGAAAAAGTGGTAATTAATAACGAGACGTTTTATGAATATGCTAATATTCTATACGAGAAAGTACAGATAGATGGTACTAGAGCTTATGAAGTAGTAGGTGTTATTGAAATGAATTAAGAATTGGTTTGGTAGATTAGTGGTTAAGGAGGATAATCTTAGGGTTATCCTCCTTTTTAGCTTAAAAAAATCTTTTAACACTTACTTTAATCGTAATGGTTTAAAGCTTATAAATATCAATGTGTAGATTAGTAAAAGCAATAGATACCATGTGTTAGCCACTAAATCTAAATAATTAATTTTTCCATTAGTTAAGCTTAAAATCATTAATACTTGAGCACCATAAGGTAAGAGTCCTTGAGTAATACAGGCAAAAATATCCAATATTGAAGCTGTTTTTGTGTTGTCTAAATCATACTCGTCATTTATTGTTTTTGCAATTGGACCAGCAATAATAATGGATACGGTGTTATTTGCAATTGCTAGGTTAATGGTGCTAACTAATGCAGCAATACCAAACTGAGCTGACGTTTTACTTTTGATTAATGTTTTTATTTTAATTAGGATATATTCAATCCCTCCGTTTTTAGAAACTAAAGCAGCTAAACCTCCTGTTAATAAAGAAAGTAAGAAAATTTCGGTCATACTAGTAAAGCCGGTATAAGCAATTTTAGTAGATTCAATTAATGTGAAATCACCATAAATAATCCCTAAAAGACCTCCCGAAATTACACCTAAAAGTAGTGTAACAAATACATTTACACCTATTATAGAAAGTGTGATAACTAGTAAGTAGGGAAGTATCTTGATTACAGAATAACTATAAACGGTAGTGTCTTCCAAGTTAGATTCTAATCCTAAACCTTGTATGATCAATATGACAATAGTAAATAGGGCAGCAGGGAGCGCAATTTTTATGTTTTGCTTAAACTTGTCACTCATTTTAACACCTAAGGATTGTGTGGCAGCAATAGTTGTATCAGAGATTACAGATAAGTTGTCTCCAAACATACTTCCTCCTAATAATGCACCGCATAAAATACCAAGATCAGCACTGCTTTTATCCGCAAAACCAATGACTATTGGAGCTAAAGCGACAATGGCACCAACGGAAGTTCCGGTAGAAACAGATAAAAAGGCTGCGATTATAAAAACACCAAAATAAATGTATTGAATCGCTATAAAATCAAGGCCTAAATTAACAATTGCATCAACACTACCTGTCGCTTTGGTAATAGTTGCAAATGCACCAGCTAAAAGATAGATTAAACACATGGTAAGTATTTTGTCATCACCGCAACCTTTTAGTAACGTTTTAATTTTGGAATTTACAGACTGTCTAAACATTAAAAAAGCAACGATAATTCCTACTATAACAGCTATTGGAGCTGGAAGTGCATAAAAATCGTTTTGATAAATACCAACGCCTAGAAACGTGAATACAAATACGAATAGTGGTATTAATGCTGATAATTTGGGAATGATTTTTTTTGAATTTGCCATTTTACTTTATTCATTTTAAAAAGGAATAAACAAGCAAGTAATAAGAAAGATGTGTTAACATTTGTTCCAATTAATGGCTTATCTATTTAGCACCTTGCTTGTTATTGCAGGTTGCTATCTCCTTTTATTGAGATTCTTGATAATTAATTTAAGTCGGCAAATTTAGGATATATAAGTATACCTGTTTCTTAAAAAATGTTAATTGTTAGAGTTTACAATTTTCTCTAAATCGAAGTGTCGACAAAGAGTATGCAAGTGGTTTATAATAAGTTGTTTAAAAGCGGTAAGCAGTAGTATTTAAAAATATTTTCTTTTGACGTCTTTAGTGTCTATTACTTTAGTTGTTGAAATAAATCTCATAAAAAGATAAAGTGACATGTAATGACAAATAAGGATTAAAACCGTAAACGTCTGGTTGTATAAAAAGTACTCGTTTATAGGAGATAAGCCTAAGTTAAATATGGTGGCAACACCTGAAGCTAATAAAACAGTACCATTAGAGTAGTTATCACTAATATAAATCATGGCAAATGTGGCTGCATAAATAAACAAACACAATGCACAAATAAACACATAAATTAAATTTGAATTAGGGATTTGCCCTATTAGCAAATCCACGACCGCGTATATAATATAACCAACAAGGAAAAAACCAATAATAACAGATAACGATAGAAAAGATTTTAATCTACTTTTTACTAAATACTTTTTAAGTATCAGTGTAAATAAAATTAAATAACCTGATGTTAAAAGGCTGATAGCGTTAAAGTATTTATTAAAAGAATAAAAGCTTAAAATATTTAGTCCTAAAAAAGCAAGTAATGCCAATAAAAACAAGGGGTCTGCTTTCTTTTTGGTAACACTCAAGTATTTTGCAATTATGGCTAAGATGACTACCGGAGCAATATAAATCATGTTTTTTTTAACCGTAAGGGTAATACTCATGGTTATAGCCGTAAAAAAAGCAACAAAAAAAAGAATATCAAAAACATTGTTCTTTTTTAAAAAGTGAAATGTGCTAATTTTTTTAATTGTCATTAATTGTAGGTTAGTAGACTTTGGTTCAATAAATATAAAAAATAGTTTGATTAAAAGGGGGTAAACTAATTTAGATTTAATCTATAATATAGTTTTGTTTAACCGAATAAAAATCTATCCTGCATTAAAAACACAGTTAAAAAGCATTATAAACACCTGTTTTGTAGGGTTATTCGTGATAATTAAATCATAAATGTTATATTTTTACTATTCAAACACGTTAAACAGAATTTTTGATTTTAAGTTATTCATCTGTTTAAATTATTAGCATACAGAATTATACATAAAATATTTAATTTCTATAATTCATGGAAATTCGGATATATGCATTAAAAAATATGTTAAAATACGTTCCTTCATAAATATAATCGACAAACTACAAGTATAATCGTCTAAATTTGCATCGCCCAAATTAAAGTTGCTATAAATGAAATACTTACGCTTACTATTATTTTTCTGTACAATAAATTCTTTTTCTCAAGTAGGGATTAATACAACAACACCTGATGCATCAGCTATTTTAGATGTAACTAGTACTGATAAGGGATTATTGATTCCTAGAGTTAATTTAACGTCCTCCGCTGATACAACTACAATAACATCGCCAGTAGCTAGCTTGTTAGTCTATAATACTGCTACTATTGCGGATGTCATTCCTGGGTATTTTTATTGGAGTGGTACGGAGTGGTTGCAATTAGCAACTGCAAAAACAACAGGCACTGATTGGAATATTTTAGGGAATTCTGGAACAAATGAATCCGTAAATTTTATAGGAACTACAGACGATCAAAATGTTATTTTTAAACGAAATAGCATACAAGCAGGTTTATTAGATTCTAATAATGTCTCATTTGGGGTTAATGGTTTACCGCTTAGTACTTCAGGAGCTGAGAATGCTAGTTTTGGTGTAAATGCGATGTCTTCAAATACGTCAGGGGGACAAAATACGGCTATTGGCCAAAACGCTTTAAGGGACAATTTAATAGGAAGTAGTAATACAGCGGTTGGTTACAATACGCTTATTGCTAATACAGCGAGTTCTAATACAGCTCTGGGATCTAGTTCACTGGTTAATAACACGTCTGGTTCAGGTAATACAGCAGTCGGGTCATTAACTCTAAATCAAAACACTATTGGAGCTAACAACACAGCATTAGGTATGCAATCACTAACTAAAAACACAACAGGAACTAATAATACTGCAACGGGGATTTTTTCTTTATTTGATAATACAACAGGAACACATAACACAGCAAGTGGGTCAGAATCTTTAACTTTTAATACTAGTGGTGATTACAATACCGCTGTCGGTACTAATGCGCTGTATTCTAATAAGACTGCTAATGAAAATACTGCAGTTGGCGCAAACACGTTGTATTCTAATACTACCGGTGCGCACAACACTGCTTTGGGAGCAAATGCACTTAATGCAAATACAACAGCAAGTAACAATACTGCAGTGGGTGAAAAATCTCTTTTTATAAATACTTCGGGTAGTAGTAATACGTCTGTTGGAGTAAATGCAATGTCTTCAAATACAAGTGGAGCTTTTAACACCGCAAGTGGAGCAAATTCACTTTCTACTAATACAATAGGAGCTTATAATACGGCAATTGGTGCAAATTCATTAAGCGCTAATTTATCAGCCCATTATAATACTTCAACTGGTTACAACGCTATGGTATCTAATACCGCTGGAGGCGGAAATACTGCCAATGGCGCAAATGCTCTTTTTTCTAATTTAACAGGTGCAAGTAATACAGCTATGGGATATAATTCGCTTTATAGTAATCTTTCTGGGGTTAATAATACAGCGATAGGAAATACTTCTCTGAGAGATAATACTACTGGAGTTAATAATACAGGAGTAGGTACTAATGCACTTAGTAATAATATAGGAGGGAGTAGTAATACAGCTTTTGGTGTTAATTCAATGTTGTATAATACAACAGGTGCAAGTAATACTGCAAACGGATTAAATTCTCTTTTAGATAATGTTTCAGGAAGTTATAATGTTGCTATGGGACAATCAGCTCTGAGTAATAATACCGAAGGAAATTATAATATTAGTATTGGTATAAATAGTATGATAACTAATTTAACTGGGAATTATAATACAGCTACCGGTGGAGGGGCTATGGCTGGTAATACAACAGGTATTGGTAATATTGCATCAGGTTATAGTTCTCTTCCAAAGAACACTTCTGGAAACTATAATTCTGCAATAGGTTATATAGCCTTAAATTTAAGCACAACAGGAAATAACAATACTAGTTTAGGTTACCATTCTTCCAGAGTATTAACTACCGGAAGCGGTAATACAGCTGTTGGACACAGATCCTTAGACAATGTAACTACAGGAAGTAATAATATTGCAATAGGATACTTGTCTAATGTTCCTGACGGTGCGGCAGATAACCAAGTTAGAATTGGCGGTATTGCAATAACATATGCAGGAGTGCAAGTAGCATGGACGATAACCTCTGATAGACGTTGGAAAAACACCATTGAAGATTCAGATTTAGGACTAGATTTTATAAACAAATTACGTCCAGTATCTTACTTCAGGAATAATGACAAAAAGAATAAATTGGAGTATGGTTTTATAGCTCAGGAATTACAAGAAACATTAAAAAATAGTAGTTCAAAAATAAACGGAATTATTACAGAAGATACCGAAGGTATGCTAAGTGTAAGATATAACGATTTAATGGCGCCAATGGTAAAAGCTATTCAAGAACAAACAAAGGAAATTAAAGTGTTACAATCTGAAAATGAAGCTTTAAAGTTAAGACAAGAAGCTATGGAAAACGAGCTGAAAGAGATCAAAGACTTGTTATTAAATAAGAAATAATTAAGCTCTAATATTAGAAGCACAACTACCGCGTTTTAACAACATATACTCTCCATTATTTTTAAACTCACGTATTGATGTTCCAGCGTAGCGTTTAAACGTTTTAGATAAATGACTAACATCTGTAAACCCTAACTCGTCAGCAATTTGAGTTAATGTAAAATCAGAGTTTAGTAGTCTTATTTCTACTAATTTGAGCTTCGCTTTAATAATATATTCACGTAAAGGCATATTAACTTGTTTTTTAAAAAACTCGCTAACATAAGTTGGAGACATCATAAAGACATCGGACAGATTTTCCACTTTAAGTAACTCTGTTTTATCAATATTTTCATTAATATAAGTTAACATTTTTGTAATTCTATCATCCGAATTATTTTTAGGTAATTCAAAATAGCTACCTTTTTTTATGTTCCTAATTAGTATTTCAAGAATGCTAGTCATTAGGCTTGTCACAAGGTTTATAGATGATTCTCCGTAGTTTCTAGATTCTTGCAAAATCATACTGATTAAGCTTTCTAGGTGGTTTCTATCTACATCATTCTTAATAATATCTCCTGGTAATTGGTTGTAATTTGATAAGATATAAGAGGCTTCCTTAAACCATTCGTTTCTATCAATAGTAATGCGATTTATGTTTTTAAAGAATGAATCTGTAAATTTAAGAAACACAAATTGTGTAGGTTGCGCTATTGTAAATGAGTGGCATTTTAAAGGTGGTAATAAAAAGATGCTGCCTTTATTATAGGCGTGCTCGTTATAGTTAATACATTGCGTTCCTGTACCATTTTTAACTAAAACCAATTCAAAAAAGTTGTTTTTAACAGGACGTTGTTTCCAGTCTGTTAATTCTATTTCTTGTATTTCGAAAGGTTTAAAAGATTCAATTACTTGCATTTCTGTCTGATTGTTTACAATTTCTATTCAAATTTAGAAAAAAAAGAAATAACAACCTGATTTTTCATGCTTATAACCTTTATTTATACATTAATATCCATTTAAAGTACATTAAAAGAGGTCAATTCAATCATACCTTTGTATTGTATTTGAGACTAATCTTAAAACTATTTAAATATTTTACTCATGAAAAAATCGTATTTAACAATTGTAGCAAGAATTTTAGTAAAAGAGGAGCATAGAGCGTTTGTAAAAGCAGAGCTATTAAAACTTTTAGATGTGACTAGAGCAGAGGAAGGTAATATAAGTTATGATTTACATCAGGATAATGAGAATCCAAACTTTTTTATATTTCATGAAAAATGGGTTAATCGTGAGTTATGGCAAAAGCATATGGGTAATAAATATTTAGCGCATTATTTAAAAGTAACAGAAGTAAGGTTGACGAGTTTATTTTAAATGAAATGACAGAAACGGTAAATTAGAAAACCATACAGTTATAAATTATTTAATAGGGATTAGGATTTAAATTCTAATCCCTATTTTTGAATAAATCAAAACAGCTTTAATGTTAAAACACATCCAAAAACACTCCATTTTATCAATATCAATAAGTATCATATTTGCGTGTACATTGGTTGTGTTTTTTGCTACTGAAGCAAGTTATAATGCTATTGAAAGTGCTTCATTATGGGTGCGTAACTATTTTGGGTATTTTTATCTGTATTTAGGTTTTGGTTGTGTTTTGGCGCTTTTGTTAATTGCGTTTTCAAAATATGGACGAATAAAACTAGGAAAGCCATCGTCTAAACCAGAATACTCTTTATGGTCTTGGACGGCTATGCTTTATAGTGCAGGAATGGGATCTGGTATTTTATTAAGAGCAGTGCAAGAGCCTGTTTTTATGCAACAAAAGCCGCCTTTTACTTCTGGTTTATCTGCGCAAACTGTCGCTTTAGAGTTTACGTTTTACCAATGGGGACTTACAGCGTGGGCTTTTTATGGACTTTTTGCAGTAATTGTTGGTTACGCCTTGCACGTCAAGAAAAAGAAGGTAAGAATAAGCGCAACTATAGAAGACGATGTTAAAAACAAGACCTTAAAAAACAGTGTAGATGTTATAACTATTATAACGACTGTATTTGGTTTGGTGGCAGCAATCGGATTAGGAACAACCCAGATTAATGGTGGTTTAAATCATATTTCAAATCAAGATTTTGGACTAATAACTACAATTTTACTATGTGTGTTTATTTCTACTGTGGCTTGTTATTCTGCTTGGCAAGGTGTTAATAAAGGGATTAAAATATTCTCGAACTTAAATATCATTGTTACTTTTGCGATCTTGTTGTTTATCTTTTTTACTAGTGATGTAAAACAAATATTAATAGCATTTTTTACGTCTACATATCATTATATAATCGATTTTGTACCAATGAGTTTAGCGCTTGGCGATTATAATCCTGGTTTAGAATTCTTAACCGGTTGGACCTTTTACTATTGGGCCTTTTGGTTGGCTTGGGCACCATTTACAGGTATATTTATTGCGCGTATTTCTAAAGGTCGTACCATTAGACAACTGCTATTGGGTGTTTTAATCATTCCGTCTTTGGGGACTTTTTTCTGGTTTTCCGTTTTCGGAACCTCTGCCTTTCAATTAATAGAAGAATGGGGAACTTATAATAATGAATTTAGCAACGTATTTTCTTCCATTTTTGTATTCTTTGAACATTATCCGTTTGCGACATTTTTAAACATAACTTCAATTATATTATTGATCAGCTTTTTAATTACTTCTGTAGATTCGGCAGTATTTGTATTAAGTATGTTTACAGATAAAGGCGCTAAAAATCCAAGTAAAGCACATCGTGTTATCTGGTCTATTTTTATTTTATTAGCAACCATAGCTTTAGTACTGTTGGGTAATATTAAGGCAGATATCAATGTTTTAGAAGCAGTACAGCGTTTACTAATAATCACGTCGTTACCGTTCGCTTTTTTTATTATAATTATGTTGATTCTTTTTGTTAAAGACCTAAGGAAAAACAAAGCAATACCTAGTAAAATAGAGCAGTAATTACTGTAAGTTTTTAGCTCTTTTTTCGATTAATATATAAACAATAAAAGTATGGATGTGTTTAGTCAACCTAACTTATTTTCTACAGATCAAGTCGTAAAAACAGTATTTGATTTACCAGGTGCAGATGTTACTTTATTCGAAAATTTCTTCAGCATAGAAGAAAGTAATGCCTTATATACAAGTCTATTAAATAATACAACTTGGGAGCAGGACCAAATGGCTATTTATGGTAAGCAAATAGATTTACCTAGACTTACAGCATGGTATGGTGATACCGATTTAGAAGTTGCTTATGTTGGAAAAACAACAAAGTTACGTCCTTGGACTGCAGAATTAATTAAAATCAAGAAACGTATAGAACAGGAGGTCAATGTCAAGTTTACACGTTGCTTACTTAACTATTATCGCGACGGAAAGGATAGTGTAGATTGGCATCAGGATTATGAAGTCGGTAAACGTAAAAACACGGTAATTGGATCGGTAACTTTAGGAGCCACACGACCGTTTCAGTTAAAACACGCCACACGTAAGGATTTAAAACGTATCGAAATTCCGTTAGCCCATGGTAGCATGCTAATAATGCAAGGTGCTACACAAGAAAATTGGAAACACAAAATTCCTAAAACAGTAAAACCAATTTTACCAAGAATTAACTTAACCTTTAGATGGGTTCAGTAATTTTTTTTGGTATTAATAAAGGATTACGATGGTTTTAAAAGTATAAATGGTTGGCTATATTCGGGTTATTTCATAAAAATTAAGAAATATTTATGTTTTTTAAAGTCTAAAACCTCCATTTATACCTAATTCACCTTTTTTTATACTTCAATTTACCTGTGTACTGGTTTTATCTTTGTACATAACTAAAAATTAATCATTAAAACATATAAATATGAATTTAGAAGAAACACTAAACTGGAGATACACAACTAAAGAATTTGATACTACCAAAAAAATATCTGAATCGGATATGGCACAGGTTAAAAATTTATTAAGGATGAGTCCATCAAGTGTAAACCTTCAACCTTGGCACTTTATAGTTGCTGAAACTACAGAAGGTAAAGCACGTATGGCCAAAGGTACTAAAGGCTTTTTTCATTTTAATGAACCAAAAATAACGAATGCATCAGCAGTTGTACTGTTTTGTTCTAAAATTGATGCTGATGAAGACTATTTCAAGCACATAGCTGACATAGATGACAAAAATGGAAGGTTCCCAAATGAAGACATTAAAAATGGCTTTTTAGGGGCTGTAAAAGCATTTGCAGACATTCATAAATACGATTTAAAAGATTATCAACATTGGATGGAAAAGCAAGTATATCTAAACATTGGTAGCTTTTTATTAGGAGTAGCTAGTTTAGGTATTGATGCAACGCCAATGGAAGGTGTTGATGTTAAAGCTTTAGATGAAGAATTCGGGTTAAGAGCAAAAGGATTTACGTCTTTAGTAGCTGTTTCCTTAGGCTACAGAGCAGAATCTGATTTTAACTCAACAGAAAAAACACCAAAATCTAGATTACCACAAAGTGAAATTATCACTGAAATATAATTTATTAGAACGACATAAGTAAAATGAAAGCAATAGGATATAAAGAGAATCTTCCAATAGAAGATGTTAACTCATTACAAGACATAGAATTAAATACGCCAAAAGCTACTGGAAGAGATATTTTAGTAGAAATAAAAGCCATTTCTGTAAACCCTGCAGATTACAAAGTACGTGCAGGAATGCCAGTAGAAGGTGACGATTGGAAAGTTATTGGATGGGATGCTACAGGTATTGTAAAAGAAATTGGAGAGGATGTCTCTTTATTTAAAGTTGGTGATGAAGTTTGGTACGCAGGAGATTTTACACGTCAAGGAAGTTATGCGCAATACCAAATAGTAGACGAACGTATTGTTGGTAAAAAACCTTCAAGTTTATCTTTTCCTGAAGCTGCTGCTTTACCATTAACATCGCTTACTGCTTACGAAATGTTGTTCGATAGATTACAGGTTTCTAAAGACGATGCTAGCAAATCTATTTTAGTTATTGGTGCTGCTGGAGGTGTTGGCTCTATATTAGTGCAATTGGCTAAAAAGCTAACAAAACTGAATATTATTGGTACGGCTTCTCGCGAAGAAACTACAGATTGGTTAAAAGAATTAGGAGCAGATGCTGTAATAAATCACAGAAATAAATTAAGTGAAGAGTTTGAGAAGTACAATTTAGCTGCACCAGATTATATTGTGAGTTTAAATGCAACTGAACAGCATGCAGATGAGATTGTTAAAGTAATAAAACCACAAGGAAGATTTGGTTTTATTGACGACCCAAAAACGTTTAATATTATGCCGTTTAAATTAAAATCGGTTTCAACACATTGGGAATTTATGTTCACACGATCTATGTTTCAAACGGAAGATATGATAGAACAGCACAATATTTTAAACGAAGTTTCTGGTTTAATTGACAACGGAACGATTAAAACCACGTTAGGGGAAAATTTCGGAATTATCAATGCAGAAAACCTTCGTAAAGCACAAGCTTTCTTAGAAACAGGAAAAGCAAAAGGTAAAATAGTTTTAGAAGGATTTTAATATGAAATATAAATCAATTATAGCTGCATTAGCAGTAACAGCACTGTTTGTTGGTAATACTGCAAATGCGCAAGTAACAACTAAAGATTCTATAGCCACTTCAAAAGTGCAGCATTTCAATTTTGACGATATGCAATCTGAAACTATTGGAGAAGGGATCCAACGTAAATGGTTTCATGGTGAAAAAGGACAGATGACCATTTTTAATCTAGAAAAAGATGCACATATTCCTTGGCACCAGCATCCAAACGAACAGATTACATACATTATGTCTGGAAAAGTAAAAATCAAAACCATTATTGATGGTAAAGAAACGTTTGTAGAAGTTGGAGCAGGAGAAGTGATTGTGTTTCCTGAAAATGTACCGCATGAGTTTTGGGCTTTAGAAGAAACCGTAGATTTAGATGTGCATGTTCCTGTTCGTGAAGATTGGTTATCTAAAGAATTACCAGAGTATTTAAAAAAGAGCAAGTAAAACTTTAAAATATCGTCACTTCGAGTGAATTTTGAGGCACGAGAAATTAGTATCGAGAAGTTTGGGTAACGAAAAAATTCTCGATACAAAATTCTGAAAAAGAATTTCACTCGAACTGACGTCATAATTATATTCAAGATGAAAAATATTAGTTTCTTATTAATTTTAATCACATCTGTTATGTCCATAAAAGCACAAAACACAGTAGGTGAAACCGAAGTTTTTGCGACTACAGCGCAAGCAGTTGGTAATATTACGTTTACGGATACTGGCGATTTAGTTTATAGTCATCATCCTTTTTTCTCACCAGAAAACAGAGTCATGATTATGGATGCCAAAACTAAAGAAAGCAAACCATTTCCTAATAAAGCTTGGAATACACCACGAACTACAGACGATAATTATCTAAGTAATGTTCTAGGTATTAGAAACGATGAAAACGGAATTGTTTGGATGTTAGATATGGCGCAACGCGATAATGTAACACCTAAAATAGTGGGTTGGAACACAAAAACTAATCAGTTAGAACGTATTTATTATTTACCTAAATCTTCCGTACCAAAGCACTCGCAGCCAAATGATATGGTTGTTGATACTAAAAACGGTTATTTTATAATTGCAGATGAAGGTATTGGTAATGGAGGCGATGGAACTGGTGCTGCTTTCATTATTGTAGATATGAAAACAGGTAAAACACGTCGTTTATTAGAAGGTACGCGCACAACATTACCAGAAAATACGCCAACAGTAATTAACGGTAAACATTTAGCGGTTAACGGTAAAGATTTGTTGGTAGGAAATGACGGAATTACTGCCGATGCTAATTTTGAATACATTTATTATGGTCCGTTAAACGGAACTAAAATCTACAGAATTAAAACGTTAGATTTAGTAAATGAAGATTTTACGGAAACAGCATTAGATGGCAAAATTGAAACTTATTCTGAAAAACCAAACAATGGAGGAATGAGTATTGATACAGCAGGTAATATTTATATAACAGCTTTAGAGACCAACAGTGTTGCTGTTGTTTTGGCCAAAGATAAAAGTGTAAAAACCATGGTGAAAGATTCTAACATGGTTTGGCCAGATGGTGTAAGCTACAATCATGTAGACGGTTATATGTATGTGTCCGCTGCCCAAGTAAACAAAGGTGCTGCGTTTAATGATGGTAAAGATTTATCTACAAAACCATTTTGCATTTTCAGGTTTAAGCCTATTACAACAGGTGTTTCTTTTAGATAATTTATGAATTGATTAATAGTTGAATCCCTTTTATTATTATTAAATAAGAAGAGAAGCCACTGTTTAAGTGGCTTTTTCTATTTACAAAATGTTTAACTTAAGAAAAAGCAAATTATGCCAAGAACTATCATCGAGAATATTGTTATTGCAGAATATAAAAAGCAAACCTTTTTTGACTTTTGTAAGTATACTACCATTCGTTTTTTTGAAATTGTTTATTTTGAAGAAGGCACAGGAACTATAAAGATTAATGGAAAAATGGTAAACTACACCTCAAATAGTGTGTTCGTTTTTGTTCCAGATGATATTTATATTGTTAATCCAGAAACACCAACATCAACTGTTGCTATAAAGTTTTTAAAGAGTTTTTTCAGAAATACGAATACGCAAAACGACACTCTTCCTGTTAACGATTGGTTTCGTAAAATTGAAGGTATTTTAAATAGCGAAAGTCACCAACTACGTGAAATGCAGTTTGAAACAGAATCAGACAAACTACATTTAGTGTCTTTAATTAAAATGGTTTCTACTGAAAATTTGAAAAAACAATCCTATGATCTATTCATCATTCAAAATTCATTATCCGTAATTCTTCATTTGATTGCTAGAAACATTCAGTTTTTAAATACCGATATGACTGCCAAGGTTGTGGAGTCTTCAAAAATTCAGCAAATCATAAATTTTATTCATACAAATATTTATAATTCAGATTTGTTATCTACTAGAAGTCTTGCAGAAGAATTTCATATGGCAGATAATTATATGAGCGAGTATTTTAAAAAGCATACAGACATTAGCCTAAAAAAGTACATCATTAATTATAAATTGAAGTTAGTAGAAACACGACTTAAATATACAGATTTACAATTCTCAGAAATAGCAATCGAACTCGGTTTTACAGATTCTAGTCATTTAAATAAAACTTTTTTAGCCTATAAAGGCATTACTATTGGTGCTTTTAAGGCTGCTTTAGCCTAAGTTTTTACTAATAACCTTGTTTTTTACTAATAGTGCTTTGTTTTATACCAAATTAAACCTTGGTTCCTCCTGTAAATTTGCAGTGTAATTAAAACACAACACTAATAATTTAAAACATAACACCATGAAAACAACAGGATTTAAAACATTTAAAGTAGCAGTAAAAGAAGGACAAGCTTGGGTAACTTTTGATAACCCACCAGTAAATATTCAGGATATTCCAATGATCAAAGAGTTGGATGATTTAGCAGCATCTTTAGAAGAAGATAGAAGTATTAAAGTAGTCGTTTTTCAATCTGCTCATCCAGAAATTTTCATTGCGCATGCAGATACTAATTTCTTAAAAGAGATGTCTACAACAGCTGTAGCTAGAGAAGATATTGAGTTATTAGACTTACAAAAAGTATTACAACGTATTAGTAAATTACCGCAAATTACCGTTAGTAAAATAGAAGGTTTTGCTAGAGGTGGCGGGCACGAATTTGCTTTAGCAACAGATATGCGATTTGCAGCACGTGGTAAAGCAGTATTTATGCAAATGGAAGTTGGTATGGGAATTTTACCTTGTGGTGGTGGATCATCTCGTATGGCACGTCAAATTGGTTTAGGTAGAGCTTTAGAAGTGATTTTATCTGCAAAAGATTTTGATGCAGACCAAGCAGAAGCCTACGGACTTATAAATAGAGCTTTAGATGCGGATAAAATTGGTGATTTTGTGGAAGATTTAGTAAATAGAATGTCACAATTTAATTCCGATGCTATCGAAGCTGCAAAACGTACTGTTTATGCATCTATTGATTTACCAATAGAAGATGCTTTAAAAGAGGAAGCCTACTGGTTATACCAAGCAACAAGTAAGTCGCCAGCAATCAAACGTTTTACGTTAGCTGATGATACCGGATTTCAAAATGATATGGAAAACCAAAGAAACTTCGAGACTTTATTAATGGGATTACAAGGTGTAAACTAAAAACTAGAAATTATGAACACAGCACAAAATAAACAAACGATACTTGATTTTTTTGAACGTTTTTCTGCAGGTGATGCTGCAAGCGCTTTAACTTATTTAGATACAGATGCAACATGGCAATCTATGGGAATTAAAGGGGATCTACCAGTTTCAGGAATCATGGATAAAAACGGAATTGGAGAACTTATAAAAATGGTAAAATCTGCTATTCCAAAAGGATTAGAATTAACACCGGTGGGTTGGACCGCAGAAGGAGATAGGGTAGCTGCCGAATTCATTTCCTATGGAAAATTAACCAATGGAAGAGAATATAATAATCCGTATCACTTTTTATTTCAATTTTCTGATGGTAAGATTCTTAGAATAAAAGAATACATGGACACATTACACGTAAAATCAATATTTGTAGACTAACAAAATTTAGTATAAATGCCTCTTGTATAGGAGGCGTTTTTTCAATTTAATATCACATTATGAAACTTAATAATAACATAGCTTGGACGGTAGATGGCAAAATAATAAACAAAACCAAATTCAAGGAAGCCATGGAAAAAATAACAGCAGCTACATTTAAAGAAGAAGGTTCGCTTAATCACGAATGGTATGTAGCAGAAGATCTAGAAAGCATTCATATTTATGAACGTTACCAAGATGCAGATGCCGCTTTGGCACACCTAAAAGTATGGTCTCAATTTGCAACTCTGTTTTTAGAAGGTGCTACTATGGATACATTTAATGTTTATGGGGATGTAACTCCAGAATTAAAAAACGCGGTAGCTGGTGCAACTAGCATTATGAGTCGTTACGGCGGATTTGTAAAATAATTTTAATAAAATAAAACCTTGAAATATACCTAAACAACCGTTTTTACTACCAAAAAAATATTACTATCTAAGACTACCTTTGTAGTGAGATTAATTGTTATTTAAGTACAAATAAGGCGATTAATTAATAGGTAAACAGAAATACATAAAAACCAAAATATCCTATTACGACAGTTTTTGGCAAAAAAAATATAGAAACAATGACAAATAAAAATATATTAGCACAAGCTCGTGCACTTACTTTACCTTCTCGTGAAGCCTCGTTAAATCGTGAAACTTCAGTTTCACACTTTTGGAATAGTAACCGAGATTTACTCGAAGAAGCATGGACGGAATGGGAAATTGAAAACAAAGACAATTTATTAGTTCCTGATGAGACGTTGCTAGATCCACGATTACAAAAGGCGATTAAAGAAGCATGGGAAAACCCAGAAAAAGAATCTGCTGTTGCCGATTTATGGGAAGAAATTAGTCCTGGTGTTTATGTTGCTCAGTTTTTTAACCCAGAACGCTTAGCGGATTTCCGTAAATATCTAGAAGCTGTAGTAAATTCACAAATACCTAAACGAGCACCACACGGAATACAATTGAATCGTTATGGAATTATGCTTGATCCACGCTCAGAAGGTTATCTTGCAGCACCGAATTTTCAGGCATTTTATAACGAAATTATGGATCGTTATATGCGCCCAATTGCACGTTTGTTATTGGGGACTTATGGTTATGATAACCAAACATTTGGTTTTTCTATTCAGTACAATCCCGATAAAGACAAGGATTTAAATGGTCACACGGATGCTTCTGCTGCTACTTTGAATATCAACATTAACTTACCCGATGAAGCATTTACAGGTTCGCAAGTTGATTTTTACGATAAAACCACGGGGAAAACAGTACAAACTACGTTTGAATCAGGGCAAGCAATAATTCACAGAGGTGATGTAGCGCATGCAACGCACCCAATTATCAGTGGACAACGTAGTAATTTGGTTGTGTGGTTATACGGAGACCGTATGCAAATTCCAAGAGGTGGAGCTAGTAGCTACGGTAGTGTCGATAACTCAGAGCCTAAAGTTGTTACATCTGATAGTATTAGTGCTCGTGAGCGTTGGACTGTGTCAAAGAGTCCCAAAGACACCTTTGCACCTTTTTAAAAAGACTAAAAATCATTTATCTTTCTTTAGGCAATGATTATATGCAAAAATAGCTACTGGGCTATTTATTAGAATTTTATAATAAGATAAAAAAAACTAGAAAATGTCACCGTGAGCACAGCCGAAAGGTTTTATAGTTAGCATCTGAACTCAAGGTGATATTTTAATAAAAAAACAAAAAATGATGAGTAAAACAATAATAGTAACAGGAAGTACAGACGGCATTGGAAAGTTAACTGCTTTTAGTTTAGCCGAAAAAGGACATACGGTTTATGTACATGGAAGAAATGCAGTAAAGGTAGACGCGGTTGTTTCAGAAATAAAAACAACAACAAATAATCAGAATATTTATGGTTTAGTTGCTGATTTTTCGGATTTAGAAGCTGTTTCAAAATTAGCAGAAAAGATTAAAAAGGACCTTCCTAAAATAGATATACTAATCAATAATGCAGGAATTTTTAAAACGAAAGAGGTTAAGAATAAAAGCGGATTAGACATTAGAATGGTGGTAAATTATTTAGCACCTTATGTGTTGACAAATGGCATATTAGAAAACATAAAGCAATCCGAAGCACCAAGAATTATTAATTTAAGTTCTGCTGCACAAGCACCAGTTTCTGAAGCTGTTTTAATAGGGAAGGAGCAAGATTCAGAAAATAGCACTTACGCACAAAGTAAGTTAGCATTAACGATGTGGAGTTTTAATCTAGCAAAACAAGAACCTAATATTACGGTTATTGCTGTAAATCCTGGGTCCTTATTAAATACTAAAATGGCTAATGAAGCCTATGGTCAGCATTGGTCTCCAGCAGAAAAAGGCGTTGATATTTTACTTGATTTGGCTTTGTCTGATGATTATAAAAATGATTCAGGAAAGTATTTTGACAATGATAAAGGGGATCCAAAAGGATACTTTTCTCCAGCGCATCCTGATGCTTATGATGAAGCTAAAATAAAAGCGTTATTAGCAACTACAAAAACTTTGATTTAGTTTTTAAGCCTTTTAACATCTTCAAGTAATTGTTTTTCGGTTATATTTTTTTTAGTTTTTATTCTTTTTCCATTCTGATATTGTCTGTAATCATAAGTACCATCTTTATTAACTCTGGTTATAATACCATCGTGTTCTTTTCCATTTTTGGAAGTACACGTGCTAACTAATGTCTTTTTATCCTTTAAATAATAATATAAGATACCATCAGTTTTAAAAAAGAGAGGTTCCCAAATTTTTAAGCCTATTGGGCTTATTTCTAGCTTTTTTGACCTTTGATAATCTAATTGTATCAACTGTTCTTTTGTTTCTATGGTTATTGTTCCTTTATTTAATGCATTACTTTGAATGTTTACTGTTGCCGAATTTTCTTTAAATGAAATATTAACTGTTTTGATACCTTTTTCAGTAAATGTAAATGATCCAATTTCGAGATTTTTTGAATAAATTATAACGCGACCTTCATTTTTAGATGGATTTGTATAACTTACTTTGTTGTGTTTTATATATCTATTTTTTGAAGAACGCGTTGTTGTATTAAATCCATCAGAAGTATAGTTTACTATATAATTTGGAGAAGATTCTATTCCAAAAGAATACAAATTACTTTTGAGTTTTATACCATTTTCGTAAATATCTTGAGATGTTACACCTTGATATTCGCTTAGTACGCTTCCTTTAAAAGGGTGTCCTTTTATATACTTTATGCTGTCTAAAACTTTTTCTAAATGAGACCCCGTTACAGTATAATATTGAAAGCCTGATTTTTCTCCATTTTTATAATGGTTTATTAGGCTGATGCTAGATTTTTCTTGTGTTTTTTTATCTAGTAAATCATTAAAAAAAATACCAGAAAAGGGTTTGCCATCTTTATAAATACCTATAAGACTATCGTTAGTTTTAAAAGGAGTAAATAATACTTTACGTATTGGATTACCTTTTTGGTAATTTGTAATTTGCTCTAGTCTTTTATCTTTAAAATGGATTAGTTTTTCATTGCCATTTTTTTGTCCGTTTTTATAGTTTGATAACGTATATCTTTCTGGATAATAATGCTTATCTACAGCTTCAATTTTAGCAAAAACACCATTATATGGTAGTTTGTTTTTAAATTTTCCTTTAGCTATTAATTCATTTTTATAATAATATTCTCCTTGACTTATTTTTTGATTTTTATAGGTGAATTTGTTTTTAAAGTCATGCGTTATTTCTTCTTTAGTTAATATTTTTCCATTTTTAAACGTGGAGATATTGTAGTTTCCTTCCTCAGGTTCATCAAAGAAAACACCAGTATAAGCCTCATCATTTTTATAGCGTCCTTTTGCTAAAAATCTTGATGCTTTATAGTATTGTGCTTCTCCTTCTAACTTTCCGTTTTTGTAATTTCTAGTAATACTATCAAAAGGTGCATTTCTGTAATTGTTGTCTGCTCTAAAAGTTGTTTCTAATCCATGTTTTAAGCCCTTTTTATATGACGACACTCGATTAGTATGTTTATTTATTATTGCACCATTTATTGG
Organism: Olleya sp. KKT75; assembly: GCF_055635485.1. NCBI lineage: Bacteria > Pseudomonadati > Bacteroidota > Flavobacteriia > Flavobacteriales > Flavobacteriaceae > Olleya > Olleya sp. KKT75. The sequence goes on along the minus strand of NZ_CM145759.1, from coordinate 3,128,371 downwards.
AGAACCTTGCTTGTAAATGCAACTTGTTGTTTTTCCTGTGTTAACGTTTTTAAATATTATTTTACCATGACGCTTTCCATTAACTTTATTTCCTGAAATGGCTAATTTTGAATAATAGTTATTGTTATAAAAAGTGCCATGTTCTATACCATCTTTAAAACTTTCTATATTGCCTGAAAGCCTATTGTAACTTTGACCAGAATAGCGTCTGTTGTCTTTATAAATTAGCGTGTACACTTTATCGTCTACATATTCTGCTTCTTTGGATATTTCGCCATTTTTATAATAATGAACACTTTCTAATTGAGAAGGATTAGCGTATTGAAACGATGTCTTTTTTAGTATTTTACCACTAGCGTATAAAACTATTGTATAGTCTTTACAAACCTCTCCATTAAACGGGGTGTTGTTTTTGTATTCGCATTCGCAAACTCGGTCTTTAAAAAAGCCGGAAGACGTGTTTTTACCATTAGTAGTGCTGTTTTGAGCGACTAAGTTATTGGTGATACTAATAAGTAAAATGAACAGTATTTTTTTTATATTATATTTAATTCCCATTAAAATGGTACTTTTTTAAGCGTTATTATTTCAATATTTTTAAAAGCGCTTCTTTACTTAAATTCACTTTTTTATCGACACGTTCACCTTTATTCATTTTATAGTAGTTGTAGGTGTTATTGTAGGTTCTAATATGTATTCCATCAAACATTTGTCTGTCTTTTAAAACACCAGAAGCCATCTTTATATTATCAATATAGGCATCCATAACAACTATACCATCTGCGACAAAGAGATTCTCAATATCAAGGAAATCTTTGTAAGTAAATGTTTCTATATGTGAAAAGGTGGGATATATTTTAAACATGGTATTTTTACTTTTTGCAGTGATAACCAATTGCTGATTAACAAGTGCGTAATCCATTTGATGTCCGCCGTCATAAAAGGTTACATCAATAGCTGTGATTTTATTGTTATGAAATGTTACACTACCATTATATTCTTTTAATTCTGGTGCAAAAACTAATTTAGCTTTGGTTTTTGAATCGTTTAAATAGGTGAGTTGCCCCATTACTAAATCAGAGTCTTTATCTGTAATTACATATCCTGTAGTTGTGTATTTAATAGTATTTCTTACTCTGTATATGTCATTATCATCTGTTACAATCGTTTTTATAAGTTTACCTTGATTAAAAATGTGCTTGTGTATATTATCATTGTCAAATGTTATTAATTGACCTTGATACGGTTTGCCAAACTTATATGTTAGGCTATCATTATAAACTTCTGGATAATCCACATAACCTTGGATTTGACTGGTTATGTCTCCATTTTTGTAATAAATTGATGACCATATAACAGAAGATTTACTATAAAAGCCACCATTAAACGGTTTGCCATTTTTATAAAAACCTTTAAAGTCTGTTCCTTGTCGATTTAACAAATTATGCCATGTGTCTGTTAAAGGAACTCCTTTATCATATGCTGTGGTTTTTATAATGTCACTAGATAGTTTACCATATTCTAAGGTTTGTTCTAATCCTTGTTTTAAGCCATTTTTATACCGTGTTATAACTTTATTGTTTACAGCGGTACCCGCTATTGGTTTTCCTTTTTTATAGCTACAGGTATACTCGTTTTTTGAGTTTATGTCCGAAGGTTGTAACAATAAATCATCATCTTTAAATGTGATCATGCCATCCCAAAGCCCATTTTTATAGTTTCCGTTAATAGCTAGGTACCTGTTGTCATTTTCTAGCTTCGAAAAAGGACCATGTTTCTCACCCTTTTTATAGGTAATGGTTTCATCATTATAACCTATATAAACACCACTATAAGGGGTTTCATCTTTAAAGGTTAACGTGTAACTTTCGCCATGTTTAATATTTGTTGTTGCAATTACTAATCCATCAGCATTATAAGTAGTTGCGCTCCTAAATAATATTGTGTCTGTTTGATAATCCGATTCGTAATTTTCTCGCTTTATTATAGCTCCATTTTTGTAATGAAGGATGGTGTATTTTTCACACACTATTCCAGAATATGGATTACCTGATTTATAGATGCATTCGCATTTTTTATCTGTAAAATAACCAGAACTAATTACTTGACCCGTAAGCTTGTCATCCTCATATTCTTGCTTTGCAATAATTTGACCTGATCTATCATACTGAATAAACAATCCATGTTTTAACCCTTTTTTATAGGATGACTTAATGTTAGTTCCTGTATCAAAGAAAGTGCCATCCCAAGGCTGTCCGTCTTTATATAAACCTTTTGCTAGTTCTAATCCTTCTTTATTGTAATAAGCACTTTCGCCTTCTTTTTTGTTGCTTAAAATATGATGATATGCTTTTATTGTTTTATAATCTCCAGAAAAATAGAATGTTTGTTTGCCCTCTAATACTCCCTTGTTATAACTATAAATTCTATTTTCATAATACTCAAGAAACTGTCCTTGCCAATGTGCATTATCTTTATTTATACCTTTTGTTAGTTGCTTTAATCCATCAGAATAACCGATTTCTGGACCTTCTAATTTTCCGTTAACATAGTTTTGTACACTGTTATATCTATAGAAAGTCCCTGAAATGGGTTCGTGATTTTGGCTAATACCTATCGCTAATAATTCACCTTGTTTATTGTAAGTGGCCTCTTCACCATTATCTTTTCCATTTTTGTAATGAGAATAGTGGCTAAAACTTAAAACATCATCTTCGTTATTTAAATTATAACTAGCCAAAAGTCCATCTTTAGGCTGGTGATTTATGGATTTAAGACTATCAATATTTTCTCCTTTAGTATTAAAGTGATTTGCGATTACTAGGCTATCATTTTTAAAATCGTATTTAACAGCAATTTGATCTGAGTCCGCATGAAATAGTAATTGCCCTATTTTCTTACCTGCTTTATATTTTGGGATATATCCATTAAAACAGCAGTCGTCAATAAAAGTTCCTGACCAATAATTATCGTCTTTATAAAGACCTTTTGCTCTTAGAAACCCTTTTTTTGAGAAGTTTAATGCTTCACCGTTACGTTTTGCATTTTTGTAATTAAGTACTTGAGAACGTTTACCAGAACTATAGTACCAAATAGCTTTTCCTTCTAATTCTTCTTTTTCCAATTTGGAGTAGTAGCCCTCCATTTGTACGTTACCGTTGATATGGTAATCTTTTACCAGATACAAGTCACCAACTTTTGTAAGTGGCATTGGTCTGTAAAAATCTGCACTATCTTTAACTGTTTTATGCCAATTTGCATCAAAATAAATAGTGTCTTGTTGCGCGAAATTGTTAGTTAGAAAACCAAAACAGATTAATACTAGTATTACTATTTTTTTCATAATTCTAATCTATAATTGTTTAGTGCTTTTATTCAAATTATTGTTTTGTTTTTTATTTGAAATCTTATTAAATACCCATTGTAAACTTAGCAGTAAATATTTTATATATTATTAATGGTAACCAAATGACAAAAAGAATACGCATAATTTTATAAAAGCACTTGATAGATTCCTTTTTTTCTAAACGGTCTTTTTTATCAGTAAATAATCTATTTAAAGCATAAATGATAGTTAATGAAATTGGAGCAATTAGTATACATAATAAGAAAGCGACTTCTACTGTATCTTTTGTAAAAAGGGTTTCAGAATAATCACATTTAAATAGGATTACTAGACATGATATATACACTATTAAAGCGCTAATACTAAGTCTAACTATTCTACTTTTTTATACATATAATTGATTTGCAGTAAGTGCTTTTGTGCGCTTTAAATACGTTATTAAATAGTACTGTTTTGGACTAATAGTATAAATATAATAACAGCATTAGAAATAAAACATATGGATTTATAAGCGATTGGATTAGTTTTATATTCGTAATAAAAACTATTGTAAACAAAAAAAGCTACCGTTAGGTAGCCAATTATATTACTTTTTATTAGAATTAATTCTCTTCAAACAAAAATACTCCTTATTACTTGGAGCATTTGCTATAATATCTATTATATCAAAAAAAATGCACACGTTTTTATATTAAACTGACCTAGGTCATCTAAGGGACTTTGTTAGAGGGTTAGTTTTGCTTATAGATAATCTTTAAAGCAATTATATATTTCATCAAGAAATATTAAAGTTTTTACCACTTCCTAAAACAAAAAACATGTCAATCAAATTTAAGGTGTTAACAGTGTTCTGTTTTTCTATGCTAGTTTCTTCTGGATTTGCACAAAATTACAAGGATACAGTAGCGCTAAAGCAACATAATATTACAAAAGACAATCAGGATCCGCTTCCGGTTCGCGAAAAAAGAAATAGCTATTCAGATAATAAGAAATCGAAAAAAATATCCCTCGATTTTATCGGCTATATTAAGTTAATAGGTGGCTTGGATTTAGGTAATATTCAAAATACTAGTGAGTTTTATCCTAGTAAAATTCCTATTTATCCAACATTACGTGAAGAAAAACCACGTAGTTTTTTAGATGCAAGACAAACACGATTAGCTGTAGATGGTGTATATGAAATATCAAATGCCGATAAAGTACATATTTACGTAGAAATGGATTTTTTTAATACAGAAGCTGCCACCAGTTTTGTACCGCATTTACGTCATGCTTACGGAGAATATAAAGGGTTTTTAATTGGTCAAACGTGGAGTACCATGAAAAACACATCTGCTTTTCCTGTACAAGTAGATTTTGAAGGTCCCAATAGTATTGCAGGACCAAGAAACCCAATGATTAGATATACACAGTCCATAAATAATAAGTATTCTTTTGCAGTAGCTCTAGAAACTCATAATGAAGATTATACACCCTATGATGTTAATATAGATGATAGTATGGCTTTTCAATATGTTCCAGATTTAATAGTATACATACAAAAAAATGGAAACTGGGGAAACCTTAGGTTAACAGGTATCTTGAAAAATATGTCGTATACAAACGCCAGTTCAGATGCTATTAAAAGTAAAACAAGTGGAGGTGCAGAAATTTCTGGTATCGTTAAATTTTTTAATAGAAATGAAATTAATGATGATGTTAGATTTGGATATACCTATGGATTTGGCATTGCACATTATATAAACGATTTAAGAGGTCAAGGGTTAGATGCTGCACCAGATAATAACGGTGATATGCAACCAATACCAGTTATGGGAGGATTTATAGCTTACAAACATGCGTGGAGTAAAACATCAACGTCTAGTGCTGTTTTTAGCTTTACAAGTATTGATAATTCTGATTATGTAGATGATGACATGTATGATTTCTCTACTTACGGCGCAGTTAATTATATGTGGTCGCCCGTGGATCGATTGGATTATGGAGTGGAGTTAATTTATGGTAAAAATCAAAATAAGTTAAATGATAATGGTGTTGGCTATCGTGCTCAATTTATGGCTATTTATCACCTTTAAATAGTGATAATAATTATTAAAAATTAAAAAATATATTATGGATATTATTTACAACACACTCAGAAACTTCCCTTATCTAACCTTATTCTTAGCAATTGCAATAGGGTATTTTGTAGGGAAATTTAAAATCGGAAAATTTACACTTGGCGGAGTAGCCGGAACATTAATTATGGCTGTCGTTATTGGTCAAGTAGGTGGATTTGAAATTAGCGGAGAAGTGAAAAGTCTTTTCTTTGCCTTATTTATTTTTATGGTTGGATATTTAGGTGGTCCACAATTCTTCGCTTCATTAAAGCTTTCCTCTTTAAAATTTTTATTAGCTGCATTTTCAATGACTGTTTTAGGTCTACTGGTTGTGGTTGGACTTTCTATTTGGATGGGTCTAGATAAAGGTATGGCAGCTGGATTAGCTGCTGGAGGGTTAACACAGTCTGCAATAATTGGTACAGCAGGAGAAGCTATTGATAAGTTAGGACTAGCAACAGAAGCTGCTAAAATAATGAAAACAAATGTTGCTGTTGGTTATTCTATAACTTACATTTTTGGTTCTATAGGACCTATATTAATGGTGTCTTTTATTCCTATTCTCATGAAATGGGATATCAGAGCAGAAGCTAAAAAATTAGCGGTAAAACTTGGTGGTAGTAAAGAAATGGTGGAAGGGGAATTTGATCCTATTAAGAGAGTAGATACTAGAGTCTTCAAAATTTTAAAATCATCAAAGTATTTAAATCAAACGATTCAAAATTTTGAAACTGATTTAAAATCTAATTTAACGGTAGAGCTTGTTATTAGTGATGGTAAAAATTTAGAGTCTAAAGCAGATTTACAAATTAAAGAAGGCGATATTTTATTTGTAACAGGATTAATAACTGCCTTTTCTAAAGCTGGTAATATGTTAGGTGAAGAGATTTCAGAATTTGGAGCAAACATTGATTTTACAGAGGAGGAAAGACACATCATTCTTTCAAACAAAAAACTACATGGTAAATCATTAGCTGAAATTCGTGAGAAATTAGGATTAACTAAAACACATGGTGTCTACATTAATAGTATTGTTAGAATGTCTCACGAATTATCAGTTTTAGATAATACCGAAATTCATGCTGGTGATGAAATAACACTAGTTGGTAAGAAAAAAGATTTAGATAGAATTGAAAAAGAAATAGGGTACAAACCAACGTCAATAAATAGCACAGATTTTATAGTCTTTGGTTTAGGTATGGTCGTTGGTTATTTAATAGGCGAAATTAATTTTGACATCAACGGAACAAACGTAGCGTTAGGCTCAGGATTGGGATGTTTAGTTTCTGGTTTAATTATTGGGTTTTTAAGAACAAAACATCCAAAAATGGGAGGTATAAACGTAGGTGCAGCTAGTTTTATCCAAACCTTCGGGCTTGCTGTATTTGTTGGTATTGTTGGACTAAATGCTGGTGCTCCTGCTTTTCAAGCTATTTTAAAAAGTGGTATAACCTTATTTCTTTTAGGAATTCTAGTCACTATGATTCCTATGATCGTTCAGTTTTTTATGAATTTTTATGTATTAAAAATTAAAAATCCTGTAGAGGCTTTGGGTGTACTTGCAGGTAGTAAAAGTGCAAATCCAGCATTTTCTTCTTTATTAGATAAAACACAAAATGCAACACCAACGCCAACATTTACAATGACATACGCGGTTGCAAATATATTTTTAACACTTTGGGGACCAATAATTATTGCATTGATGCCTTAAATTATAAAACACAATAAAATGAAAAAACAAGAAGAAGTCCAACTTAATACATTAAGTCCGTTCGAGGTAAAAGACACGCTAATAAAACTTGCAAAATCAAATCACCAACATTCAATGATTAATGCAGGTAGAGGTAACCCAAACTGGATAGCAACAAAACCTAGAGATGCCTATTTTCAACTTGGTTTATTTAGTTTAGAGGAAAGTAAAAGACAATATCAAGAATTAGATGGTTTTGGAGGTATTACAGATAAAGATGGCATAACTAAAAGGTTTCAAGCCTATTTAGCTTTAAATAAGAATGTTATTGGTTTACGTTATTTAAATGATTTATTTCAATTTGCAGTAGCCAATTATGGTATGGATTCTGACGATTTAATGTTTGAATGGGTTAATGGAATTATCGGAAACAATTATCCAGAGCCAGGAAGAATGTTAAAGCACTCTGAAACAATTGCTCATGCTTACTTAATGAAAGAAATGAGTGCAGGAACAACACCACCAAATTCTAAATATGATGTATTTGCAACAGAAGGAGGTACAGCTGCTATGGTATATATATTCAATTCTTTAAAAGCAAATAAGTTTTTAAAAGCAGGAGATACTATTGCTATCGGAGCACCTATTTTTACACCATATTTTGAAATGCCAGCCTTAAAAGATTATGATTTGAAAATGGTTTTGATTAATGCTGATGAAAATAATAACTGGCAGATTCCAGATTCTGAAATTGATAAATTGAAGGATACTAAAGTAAAAGCTTTCTTTTTGGTTAACCCAAGTAATCCGCCATCAGTAAAATTAAGTAACGAAACATTAGATAAAATTGCGCAAATAGCTAAAGATAGAGAGGACTTAATTTTATTAACGGATGATGTTTATGGATCATTTACAGAAAATTTTACGTCGTTAGCAATTAAAGCTCCAGAAAGTACGATTTTGGTGTATTCTTATTCAAAATATTTTGGTGCAACAGGTTGGAGACTTGGGGTAATAGCACTTAATGAAAATAATATTTTCGATAAAATGCTAGCCAAACTTCCAGAGGAAGATAAAGTTGAATTACGTGAGCGATATGAGACAATTTCTTTAAATCCTGATGGTATAAAAATGATAGACCGTTTTGTTGCCGACAGTCGTAGTGTGGCTTTAAATCATACCGCTGGTTTATCTACACCACAACAAATTCAAATGTCGTTATTTTCTTTAGCAACTTTGATTGACAAAGAGAATAAGTACAAAACTGATGTAAAAAAACTAGTTAGAAATAGATATGATAAATTGTATAAAGACTTACCAGGAACCCCGTTAATTTCTGATGACAATAAAAATGCCGCCTATTATTACACATTGGTAGATTTCTTGAATTTGGCAAAAGATAAATACAGTCAAGAATTTAGTACATGGGTTGGCGAAAATTACAATGCTTTAGACCCTGTAATACGTTTGGCTGAAGAAGAATCTATTGTAGCTATGCCTGGAGGTGGTTTTGATGGACCGGATTGGACTATTAGGTTCTCGCTTGCTAATTCTTACTCTGAGGATTTTGAAAAAATCAGTATTCTCATAAACGATATCATTGATGAATATTATTACGCTTATCAAAGTAAGTAAAAACGTTTTATTTACCGTTGCACCTTGGGTTACTATTCAAAAAACACAAAGAAAGTACTCATTTAAAGTATCAGATTTTCAATAGAAAAAAGAATTGATACTAAAATGCTCCAATTAATCACATAATTAATTGGAGCATTTGTTATTTATATAAAAACAAAATAGCGTTTTTTATTATCCTTATTTCAGATCACTCTTTATTAAAATAGGCTTAGGATTTGTTATCTCCATAGTGTTATTAGCGTCTTCTGCTATTTCTTTTTTAATTTGCTTTATAGTTAATGTACTTCCGTCATGGCTCCAACCTGGGGCAGCAAAGGCATATTTAAATTTATGATACCAATTACTCGATTTTTTCATATCATCCCAAATATTTTTATACTCGTGTGTTAAAATAATAAACAAGTTATAAGATTCAGGTGGAACAGAAACGCCATATTTTATGTCAATAGTGTGGTCTATTTTTTTCCAAGTTCCAAAAACACGATCAAATACATTTAGGATTCCACCATGGTTTTTATCCATGTATTCAATATTTTGGGCGTGATGCACTTGGTGCATCGTATGTGTATTTAAAAAGGTTTCTAAAAAACCTAAGTTTTTGACATATTGTGTATGAAGTTGAAATTGCCATAACGCTTCTATACCCATGCAAACGACTAACATTTCTGGCGGGAAGCCAATAATTACAATCCAAACATAAAAAAAAGGCTTGTAAAAAATAGTAAACCAACCATTACGCACAGCTGTCCCTAAGTTAAAATTATCTGAAGAATGATGTACAATATGCGCTGCCCATAAAAAACGAACCATGTGGTTTTGTCTATGGAACCAGTAATAAGAATAATCGTCTAAAAGCATGCAAATAATCCAAACATACCAAGCGTAGCCAAAAGATTGCCACCCCATAATATTGGTGCGGACACCATCCACAAGAGGATTGAAGAGCTCATAAGCAAAATTAAAGACTAATATTACGGCTACTGTTTTTACAAGTGCACCTATAATTGCAGATCCTATTCCAAGCGATAAGCTTGAAAAAAAATCTTTCCAATTGTATAATTCTTTATTGTCAAGTGTTTTGCTATAAGTAAGCTCTATTGCTATAAAACCTAAAAAACAAGGAACACCGTAAACTAGCGGGTTTGTAAAATCCAATATTGTAGTTGTTTTGTGTGTGATTATATAACGGAAATTTCCATTATACATTTTGCATGTGGGCAATATACTTCATTTAAATGCATTTAGGCCTTGATATTAAATTCATTAATTATTTAAATGTCAAAATGTTTTTAAATGTGATAAGGCTAAATAATCTATCTAAAGTACCTAAATTAGTAATAATATCAGAAAATAGATAGCTTTATAAAGGTATCTTTTTGTTGCTAATATTTTTATTTACTATTAAAAATGCGATAATTAATTTAGTGATTAATAGTAGCATTTATTATATTATACAATATTGTTAAAAAAACTATAATAAATCATAATTGGTTTGGTCAAACAGAAGTATTTCAAGTTCTTTCCGGATTAATAATTTAACACTAAATGGAGAACATTACAACATTTGCAATCACAGTCTTTACAGCGTTTTTTGCTATTACAAACCCAATATCAAATATGACCGTATTTGTATCTTTAACGCAAGGTGCAGACAAACAAACTAAAAATGAAATTAATAAAAAAGCCAATATAATTGCTTTCATAATTGTAACCGTTTTTATTTTATTAGGTAAGTATATTTTTGAGTTATTTAATATTAGTATTCCTGCTTTTAAGATTACTGGAGGTATATTAATATTTTTTATCGGTTTTGATATGCTGCAATCTAAACAGTCTAATGTAAAAAGTTTAAATGATGTACATATTGACGAGGATATTGCAGTTTCTCCATTAGCTATTCCAATTTTAGCTGGTCCAGGAACTATTGTAACAGCTATGAATTTTGTTTCAAACGCAGCGCCTTTGCAGATGTTTTTGGTTATAGCTATTTTCGGTTCTATGAGTTTAATTACTTATTTTACATTTAAATTAAGTGATTTTATTGTAAAATTAGTAGGTCATAATGTTATCTCTGTAATTGGAAAAATTATGGGATTAATTATTGCCATTATTGGAACAGGTATGATTATCCAAGGTATTAAAATCTCTTTTGACTTAATCGCTAGTTAAAAAAAACTTCGATTAAAATATTGTGTGTTTCTAATTCAATAATTTGTTTTAATAGCTAAATAATAATGAAAAAAGTACTCGTCTTATTTTCTCATCCAAAGTTTGAAAAATCTAGAGCTAACACAGCGCTAGTGGATCATATAAAAGACATGGAAGGTGTTACTTTTCATGATTTGTACGAGCGTTACCCCGATTTTCATATCAATGTTTCAGCAGAAAAAAAACTTTTAAGTCAACATGATATTATTATATGGCACCATCCTTTTTATTGGTATAGTTGTCCACCGTTAATGAAGCAGTGGATTGATATGGTTTTAGAATTTGGTTGGGCGTATGGACCAAATGGAGATGCGCTACAATCTAAAACCTGTTTAAATGTTATAACTACTGGTGGTTCTAGAGAAGTGTATTGCTCAGAAGGTAGTAATAGTTATACTATCCGTCAGTTTTTAAGACCATTCGAGCAAACTGCAAACTTATGCGGGATGAATTATTTACCGCCATTTGCAGTCATGGAAACTCATAAATTAAGTGATGATGATTTAATTAAACATGCTAATAAATATGGTGCTTTAATTACTTTACTTAAAGACAACCTTTCTAATACAGATTGTAATGGGTTTTCATTTATAAATGATATTCCAAAATTAAATACAACATAAATTATGAGTGGAAGCATACTTTTTGAAGCGATAGTTTTTCTTGCAGGTGCCATAATATGTGTGTCAATTGCTAAAAAGTTAGGATTAAGTTCTGTTATTGGATACTTATTTGCAGGTGTTTTAATTGGACCTTATGTTTTAGGATTTATTGGAAATGAAGGCGAAGATATTTTACACTTTGCAGAGTTTGGTGTAGTTATGATGTTGTTTTTAATTGGTTTAGAGATAGAACCTAAAAACTTCTGGAACATGCGAAAAACCATTGTAGGTATGGGCGGTATACAGGTAGGAGGCACCATGTTACTATCCTATATATTATTTGCTTTACTAGGTTTTGATTGGAAAGTTGCTTTGGTAATATCTATGGCTGTTGCGTTATCATCTACCGCAATAGCATTGCAAACTATAAAAGAAAAGGGCTTAATGGATACCACTTTTGGGACGTCGTCTTTTTCCATTTTATTGTTTCAAGATATCATTGTTATTTTCATGTTGGGTTTTATTCCGTTATTATCAAGTACAGATAGTAACGCTTCCGCGGAAAAACATAGCGACCATACTAATTTATTAGAAAGTTTACCCATTGGTCTTCAAACGTTAGCTATTATAATGTCGGTTGTTTTAATCATTGTTGCTGGACGTTATTTAATTGTTCCAATGCTAAGAAAAGTGGCAAAAACAGGTGTTAGAGAATTGCTAATTGCGGCTGCGTTATTAATTGTTTTCGGAATTTCATTTTTAATGGAATATGTCGGGATAAGTCCAGCTTTAGGTGCGTTTTTAGGAGGTGTTGTATTATCTAATAGCGAGTTTAAGCATGAACTAGAAAGTACGTTAGAGCCCTTTAAAAACTTACTGCTTGGTTTGTTTTTTATGGCTGTAGGTGCATCTATTAACTTTATTATTATTGCTAATAGTCCTTTGACAATTGGAGGATTATTAATTGCTATTATAATATTAAAAGCAATTGTTTTATTTATCACAGGTTACATTTTTAAACTAAAATTAGATCAAAATTTACTACTAACTTGTAGTTTAGCCCAAATTGGAGAATTTGCGTTTGTATTATTGTCTTTCGCATTTGGATTAAATATTTTAGAGCAAGAACAGATGGACATAATGCTAGTTATTACAGCACTTAGTATGTCTTTAACGCCAATTATTGGTATTATAAACGAGCGTTTTATCCTGCCTAGAATTGGAACTAAAGAGTCGGTAAAACGCCCAATGGATCACATTGCAAAATCTCAAAAAATTATATTGGTAGGATTTGGTCATTTTGGAAGTACTATTGGACGCTTTTTACGTTCGCATGGTGTAGAAGCAACTATTTTAGATCATGATTCTAACCGTGTTGATTTTCTTCGTAAAATGGGATTTGAAGTCTATTATGGAGATGCAACCCGTTTAGATTTATTAGAATCTGCAGGTATTGCAGATGCCAAAATAATTATTTGTGCTACTAATAAGATAGACGTTTCTAAGGCTATTAGTAAAATAGTTAAAGAAAACTATCCTCATGTAGAAATGATGATTCGAACTAAAAACCGTTATGATGCTTATGAGTTACTTAATCTAGGTCATGAAAATATTTATCGCGAATCTTTAGAAACCTCTTTAACATTAGCCAAGGATGTACTAAGTAAAATGGGGTTTAGAAAATACACGTTGACTAGACAAGTTCAAAATTTTATTAAGTATGACGAAGATAGTTTAAGACGTTTAGCTTCTGAGCCAAAACGAGAGGAAGACTACATTTTTAAAGCAAAAAAAGAATTAGAACAACAAGAAAAGTTTTTAAACGAAGACTTTAAACGTGGTATTGTAGAATATGATAACCATTGGGATAGCGAACATATTAGAAAAGCTTTAAATAAGTTTAACGAAGAATAAGAAGCATGCATAAAGAGATTCCGCATATCGTTTTCGATTCTCCAAAACCAGAAAATTCTGGTATTGACATATTAACTATTTCTAGCCTAGCAGAGCGTAAAGGTGATATTACACATAATCCTGAAAAGGCTCACCAATTAGCTTTTAATATGATTGTGTTTTATACAGCGGGTCAGAGTAGGCAATTAGTAGATTTTGTTTGGCATGATGTTAAAAAAAACACGATTATTCACTTATCTAAAGGTCAAATTAATGCGTTTCAATTTAGCGATGGCTTGGAAGGTTACATCATACTTTTTACTGAAGACTATTTAAAAAAACAGATTAACACATTGCCTAAAAACGAAGTGATAAGACTGTTTAATGCACATTTGTTTTCTCCAATTATTCAGGTTCCAAAAGATTCTAATGTTTCAAATTACATACAATTGTTTTTTCAAGAATATTCTAATATTCAAGAAGACTATAATCAAGAAAATACTTATAGTGCGTTGTATTCTATTATCTTTTCAAAATTGGAACGTTTAAAGCAATATCAAACGTTTCATTTAAAACGATCGGATAAATTAAATAGTTTCTTAGCATTTAAGTCTCTTTTAGAAATTCATTTTAATACAAGTAGAAACGCCGATTTTTATGCCAAAAAATTAAACATTACTTATAAGCATTTAAACAGTATCTGCAAAGACCTAGTAACTATTACAGCAAAGCAGTTTATTGATGCTTTTGTAATCTTAGAAGCCAAACGTTTACTTATAAATTCGGAAATTAAAAGTACAGAACTGGCGTATTCTTTAGGTTTTGAAGAGCCTACAAATTTTGTAAAATACTTTAAGAAACATACAGGATTTACCCCTAATAGCTTTAAAAAAGACTTTATCTAGTGTTTTAGGTTCGGTATTTACCATTTTTAAAACCAATTTCACCTTTAGTTAGCTGTGGTGTTGATTTAATTTTGTCCTCATAAAAATAACATTTATGAAAACGACAATTACAACATTAGCATTAGTCATGACACTTATATCATGTAAATCTGAAAAAGATTTAAACACAAAAACAATAATTAAAGACACCACTAAGATGGAATTATCAAACAAAAACAAAACAGTAGCAATATTAAAAAGTATTGAAACAGGAGATAAAGTAGCTATTGGTTATATTAATCCAACAAACTATAAGCAACACAACCTTGCTGTAGCAGATGGGTTGGATGGGTTTGGAGCTTTATTATCTCATGCTCCAGAAGGTGGCTTTAAAGTAAAAACAATAAGAGCATTTCAAGACGGAGACTACGGATTTGCACATACAGAATATGATTTTTTTGGTCCTAAAATTGGTTTTGACATCTTTAGATATCAAAATGGTCAAGTAGTGGAGCATTGGGATAACTTAATAGAGAAAGCAGCTTTAAATCCAAGTGGGCACTCACAAACAGATGGTTCAACTGTTATAACTGACTTAGAAAAGACAGAAGCAAATAAAACACTAGTATCCAATTTTATAAATGACATTTTAGTTAACGGTAAAATGGATATAATTGCAAATTATTTTGATGGAGACAACTATATCCAACATAATCCAAATATTGGTGATGGTTTATCTGGTTTAGGACAAGCTTTGGAAGCAATGGCAAAACAAGGTATTACAATGCAATTTACTAAGGTTCATAAAGTATTGGGGCAGGGTAATTTTGTATTGACTGTAAGTGAAGGTGAATTTGCGGGGCAACCAACGTCTTATTATGATTTATTTAGAGTTGAAAACTCAAAAATAGCAGAACACTGGGATATTATAGAAACTATTGCACCAGAGACAGATAGAAAAAATACAAACGGAAAATTTAATTTCCCTAAGTAATTAGGAACAAAATATTTAAAAGGCTATCCATTTGGTAGCCTTTTTTCTATTGTAATTATTAATAGTAAAAACTCAAAAATATGTCAGACGTAAGAACGTGTCCAACTTGTGGCGCAAAAGCAAAGTTTAAAGTAAAAGAAACTATTGAAACCTATACCGCAGTGCAAGATGACGACGCTTTTAAAAAGATTGCACAGTTAAAAAAAGCTATGAATGCCTTTAAAGAAAAAGCAGAAGCATTGGAGCAAGAGTTGGAAGAACTTAAAAGAAAATAACTATATTTTAAAAATATTTTTGTTTGATATCCTTTGTTTTAATTGCTTCAGTGGTGGTAATAAATCGCATAAAAAGATAAATGGAGAGCACATGAGAAATGACAATTAATACAGTAAATGTGTCATTGTAAGCTATAAACTCATTTATAGGTGTTAAGCCAATATGGAATAAACAAAAAATAGCAGCTCCTAATAATATTGTAGAGTTATCGTAATGGTCATTAACATATATTAGAGCACATAAAATAGTAAAGATTAAAACACTAAATGCATTTAAAATTATATACATCAGCATTGGTTCTGGTATAAAATCTAATATCAAATCTAATACAGAATAAATAATGTAACTCACTAATAATAAGCCTATAAATACTGAAAAATAGAGAATGGATTTTAGTTGTCCTTTGAGTAGATATTTTCTTAAAATTAAAGCGCTTGATATTAAATAGAGGGAAGTTAAGATTGTAATCCATTTAAAATGGGTATTAAAATCTAAAAATGTTAATAAATCGGAGACTATGATAGCTAACAATCCAATAATATATAAAGGCTTTACATTTTGCTTTGTTAAACTTATATATTTTAAAAGAATAGCAAATATGGTGACAGGCATAAAGTAAGTTAATACTTTTTTGTCTGCTATGATACTAACCAAAACGGTAGCTATAAAGCTGAGATATACAAAAAGATTAAAAATTACATCTTTTTGTTTTAAGTAGTTAAAAGAAAACAACTGTTTTATAGTCATTTAAATAATTAAGTTTTTGTTAGAATTGGGGATTTTAAAGATAATAAATTCTTTTAAAGAAACTGACAACTAATAGATTATAATTAATCGTTATAACATATCTTATATATTAGTTAGAATATAAAAACGACACAACTTTTTCTTTAAGAAGCATTAATAATGGCGCTAATATGTTAAAAATACAGTTATTTGATATGATTTTTTAATTATAAATATGATTAATGTCAGTATTGTGCTAATTATTAATTTCAAGCAGTAGGATATTAATCTTTGGCATTATCTTTGCTTTATTTAAAGTATTAATAATAAAATTACATTACAATGAGTAAAGGAACAGTAAAATTTTTCAACGACACTAAAGGTTTTGGATTCATCACTGAAGAAGGAGTTGATAAAGATCATTTTGTACACATTTCTGGATTAATCGACGAGATTAGAGAAGGTGACGAAGTAGAATTTGATTTACAAGAAGGAAACAAAGGATTAAACGCGGTTAACGTAAAAGTTATCTAATATATAGTCAACAATTTTCAGAAAAGCCCATCTATTTTTAGATGGGCTTTTTTAGTATACCAATGTTGCACTCCAAAAAAGAGTGATTATATTTGCACCAAGTAGTTACAGTAATTTATGAGTGATAATAACACAAATCAAGACATACAAAATTGTATTTTGACATTACAGCGTTTAGTAGACGATACTAATCAACTGTTTGATATGCCAGAAGAACAGCGCGTTGCATTATATAAAGTAGCAGGAGAATTATCTAGACCTAATCGTGACGAGTTTCAGCGAAGACGCAAAGATGCTAAAAAGGCTGCAAAACGTAAAATGATTGAAAGCGATAAACATGCTAGAAAATTAACAGGAATAAGATCTGCAAGAGAAGCAACTTTATTTGTGGCACCAAAATTATTGGCTGCAGCTGTAATTCCGGAGGATACTCCAGAGTTAGAATCTCCAAGAAATTGCTATGTCTGTAAAACGGTGTACACAAAATTACATCACTTTTATGATACAATGTGTACTGATTGTGGTGACCTAAATTATGCTAAACGTTTTCAAACAGCCGATTTAAAAGATCAAGTGGCTGTAATTACAGGTTCTAGATTAAAAATTGGATATCATATTACTTTAATGTTATTACGTTCTGGAGCTACAGTTGTTGCAACCACACGTTTTCCGGCAGATTCTGCTATTAGATTTTCTAAAGAAGACGATTATAAAACGTGGAGTGATAGATTACACATACATGGCTTAGATTTAAGACACATCCCTAGTGTGGAAATATTCTGTAATTATATAGAGCAGAAATACGATAGATTAGATATTTTAATCAACAATGCCGCACAAACGGTAAGACGTCCGTCTGGTTTTTATTTCCATTTAATGGAAAACGAGAAATTACCAATAGACCAATTACCTAAATTAGCACAAACCTTATTACAAGATCACGAAAGTTGTTTAGAAGAATTATCAAGTTTAAGTGTTGGGCCTTCAAAAACAGATAAAAACAATGTACTACCAGTAACATGGCATGGTCCTGAACCTGGAATAGGATTACGTAATTCGGCAGAATTATCACAAATCCCATATAGTTTTGACAATTCATTGCAAGCAGAAGAGGTTTTTCCAGAAGGACAACTAGACGCGGATTTACAACAAGTAGATTTAAGAAAAACTAACAGTTGGCGTCTAAAACTAGGTGAGATAGAAACTACAGAGATGGTAGAAGTGCAGCTAGTTAATGCAGTAGCACCTTTTGTGTTGTGTAATCGTTTGTCAAATATTATGATGAAGGAAAACACAGGTAAAAAACACATTATAAATGTGTCTGCTATGGAGGGTAAGTTTCATAGATTTAAAAAAGAAGATAGACATCCACATACAAATATGGCAAAAGCAGCTTTAAACATGCTAACACATACATCTGCTGCCACTTTTGCCAAGTCTGGAATATACATGAATGCTGTAGATACTGGTTGGGTTACTGATGAAGATCCTGCAGCGTTATCAAGACAAAAAGTAGAAGTACACGATTTTCAGCCACCATTAGATATTGTAGATGGTGCAGCGCGTGTTATGGACCCATTAATTGATGGTATTAATACAGGAAAACATTGGTGTGGTAAATTTTTAAAAGATTATTTCCCTATAGATTGGTAGGTAAATGTCGCTTGTTATACATATAAAAAACGCCCTTCAAATTATTGATGGGCGTTTTTTATTGTTTAGTCTTAAATATCTAATTTGAACTAATTATTTATTGGCTATTTTTTAACTGTAATGCTTTTGTTTTATCATATTTCATAAAGATGTTAATCCAAATATTTCTAGAAATTCTAAGTATTATAGGAAGTAACAATAACATCACAATTATTAATATAATATAAGAGGTCATAAAAGGAAGGTTTAAGAGGTAAAAGGTTATAAAAAATGAAATACTTCCAAAAAAGATACCTACCGGATAACTAACATACATCGCTCCAAAAAAGAAAGAAGGTTCAATCTTATACTTGGTGTTGCAATGGTTACAACGCGCTTCCATAGTTAAAGTGCTTGTAACCTTATAAGGATTAGGGACAGTATACATGCTTTCGTTTTGACAAACAGGACAACTTCCACTTAAAATACTATTAATTTTGGTGCCTTTTAAAAATTCCATAATTTATGATTTATATCAATTAATTATAATGCTTTACTATACAAAAAACTTAAACAAGTTATATGTTAAATAGTCTTATAGTGTTGTGCGTTTACAGTGGTAAATATTACTACTTATGTACTACAAAGATAAGCTATGTCTAAAATGGTATTGTTGTAAGAATGTCGCTAAT
Organism: Olleya sp. KKT75; assembly: GCF_055635485.1. NCBI lineage: Bacteria > Pseudomonadati > Bacteroidota > Flavobacteriia > Flavobacteriales > Flavobacteriaceae > Olleya > Olleya sp. KKT75. The sequence continues at coordinate 3,109,157 of NZ_CM145759.1, read as the reverse complement.
ATTTGTATATTTAGGACATATTTTAGAATTATGAACACAATACCAATTTTAAATATTGAAGAGTTTGAAGAAGATTCCTTTTCAAATTTTTATAGTAACGATTTAAGTATTCACTTAAAAAACAATGCACAAATGGTGCACAAGCCTCATAGTCACAATTTTTATCTATGTGTCTTTTTTTTAGAAGGAACAGGAACACACGAAATAGATTTTAGTAGTTATGACGTGCTTGAGGGCAGTGTCTTTTTTCTAAGACCGGGACAAACACATAGTTGGTCTTTTACTAGCGCTCCAAGAGGTTATATCTTTTTTCATACCCAAGAATTTTATGAATTCTATTTTTTGAATAAAAGCATTACTCAATTTCCGTTTTATTATTCTTATGAAAACCCACCATATTTAGTTTTAAATGAAACAGAAATCAAGAGTATTAATTCTAGATTTGAAGCTATAAATATAGAGTTTCACAAAACAGATATCTATAAAAAGCAAAAATTAGCAAGCCTTATTAACCTTGCTTATATTGATTTATCTCGTATTTACACTACTATAGATGCCAAGATGGAAGTTTTGTCATCGTCATATTTAAATGCATTAAGTGTTTTAGAACAAACTATTGAAGCCTTCTATAAAACAGAAAAATCCGCAAAATTTTATGCCGATAAATTAAGTATAACAGTTAAACATTTAAATAGGATTACTAAGTCTACTATCAATAAAACCACAACGCAATTAATAACAGAACGTGTATTATTAGAAGCTAAACGATTAATAGTACATTCTAAAAATTCCTTTTCTAGAACAGCAGAAACTTTAGGCTATAATGACTATGCGCATTTTTCTAAACTTTTTAAAATGAAAGTAGGAATAACGCCTTTAGACTTTAAGAAGCGATACGAAATTAATGATGACTAATTGTTTGTTTAAACGCGAATACATTGGATAAAATAGAGTAGCAGCCGTATTTACAAGCTTAGTATTGTAAAACCAATTGTTAAATTTAAGTAATTAGTTGGAATATAGTATTAGAAACACACCAAGCATAATCCCGGCTAAAGGAATCAATTTTTGACGTTTATTCTGCTCTTTAAAGACCAAACCGCCAATAACAACAGCAATTATAATCTGACTTCTTTTTATTGCAGATAATAACATGATTAATGCATCAGGATCTTGTAAAGCTTTAAAATAGAAATAATCGGCAGCTTGCAGTAATACCCCGACAGCTATAATAGACCATCTAAATTTAAAGGCTTTTCGTTTTTTTGCATACGGAAACCAAGTTATAGATAAGATTACTAGTAAAATTAATATGGTATAAAGGCAAAACCAAAACTGTAATGTTTGCGGATTTAAATGTAATGTTTGGATCAGGTATTTATCATACAATCCACTTGATGCACCTAAAAAGGTAGCACCAATTATTGCAAATATCCATTTGTTACTCTTAAAATTAATACCTTCTTTTTTTCCAATTTTAGAATACAGTAATACTGAAAAAATAATAAGAAAAAATCCAATCCATTGGTAGGGATTAGGACTCTCTTTATAAATTACAATTGCACCAATAAACGTAAAAAAGGGTCCTGCAGAACGTATAGGCGTTACAATAGTTATAGGTAAATGTTTTAAAGCCTGATAAGCTAAAACCCAAGAGCTAGCCATGATAATGGATTTTATAAAAATAAAACCATGCAATTGCCATGATAATTCCTGAAAATGGTAACCATGCGCTAATGCATACTCTGGGTATATAAAGGACAAAATATAAAAGGTACCCACAAACAAAAAGCCACTAGATACAGTTCCCAAAAGTACAGGAAAAACCTCATTGCCTTGTACTGCATGTTTTTTACATAAGTTGTGTAAACCTAAAAACAATGCTGCTAATAATCCTAAATACATCCACATGGCGCGAATATAGTTGTTTCGTTAATTTTCTAATTAATTTAATTGCAATTTTTAATGGTAATTAGTGATTCATTTTAGTGTATATGTTCCATGTAAGTCCCAAAACAAGAGTACTCTAACAGATTTTTACTGGTTTTTATTTAGAAATTAAAATAATATGTAAAATTTGCAAAATATCAAAGTGATAAATATCAACACAAAAACCAATAGTCTTACTAAATTTTATCAATAATTAATTACGATTCTTTAAACAAATGCTCTTGGTTTTATCAAATCCATAATGCCCGATATCACTGGTCTCACATCGATTTTAAAATATTTAAAATAAATATTCATTGTTATAATCAGATGTTGTTTATTTGCAAGCCTTTTCAGAAAATTCGTATAAAATCGAATAATTTACTAAAGGAATAATTTATTAAAATTTAATTTATGAAACATTATTACAAGATTTTTACATTAACATTAATTTTTGGGTTTTGCGCACAAATAGCGTTTGCTCAAGATACTGAAAAACGTTGGTCTTTTGAGACTGGTTTAAGTACTATAGATCTTTACCCTGTTGGAGAGAACAGTCCTCAAGGTGATTATTTTGACGAGTTTTTTAACCTTAACGATCATTACAACTTAGGTTTTTACGTAGGTGCTACTAGAAATTTTACTAGTAACTTATCGTTAACAGCTAAAGGTACAATTGGTAAAATTAGTAAATGGGGAGATTTAGGTCAAGCTGATGAAAGTGTATTAGTTGATAACCTTAAATATTACGGACTTGATGGTATGTTAAACTATTCTTTTGGTCAAGGAAAATTACAACCTTTCGTAGGAATTGGTGGTGGTTATACTTGGATTGAAGAAGGTCTTTATAACACATCTACTGCAGATGCAACTAACAGTTTAATAGGTGCAGGAACAGCAAATGGTTCTGTAGGTATTAAATACTGGGTTAGCGAAAGATTTGGTTTAAAATTACAAACTACTTACAAGCATTCTTTTGAAGATTACTTACCTAAGCATTGGGATCATAACTTTGGTATTGTTTACAAACTTGAAAAAGGAGAAGACAAAACAATTGAAACTAAATCAGTTTCTCAAAACAAAAAACGTTGGTCTTTTGAGGCTGGTGTAGCTGTTGTAGATCTTTATCCTGTAGGAGAAAATAGTCCTCAAGGTGATTATTTTGACGAATTTTTTAACCTTAACGATCATTATAACTTAGGTGTTTATGCTGGTGTTACAAGACATTTTACAGATCATTTATCTGTAACTGCTAAAGGTACTGCTAGTGAGTTAAGCAAATGGGGTGATTTTGGACAAGCTGACGAAAGTGTTTTAGTTGATAATTTAAAGTATTATGGACTTGACGGTATGGTTAACTACAGTTTTGGTCAAGGAAGATTACAACCTTTCGTAGCAATTGGTGGTGGTTACACATGGATTGAAGAAGGTCCTTTTAACACATCTACTGCAGATGGTACTGATAGTTTAATTGGAGCAGGAACAGCAAATGGTTCTGTTGGTGTTAAATATTGGGTTACTGATAATATTGGTGTTAACGTTCAAACTACTTACAAGCATTCTTTTGAAGATTACTTACCTAAGCAATTTGTACATAACGTTGGTTTAGTTTACAAATTAGGTTCTGAAAGAAAAGCTAAAGAAGTTGTAAACAATGATAGAGATGAAGATGGTGTACCAAACGATTACGATTTATGTCCTGACACATTTGGTTTAGCTGCTTTTGGTGGTTGTCCTGATACTGATGGTGACGGTGTTGCTGATAAAGATGATTTATGTCCTAAAGTAAAAGGTTTAATCGAATTTGGTGGATGTCCTGATACTGACGGTGACGGTGTTGCTGACAATAAAGACAAATGTCCTGATGTAAAAGGTACTGATAACGGTTGTCCTGCTGAAGTTAAAGAAGTAGTTAAAACTGTTACTAAATCTATTGAAGGAGAAAGAAAAGTATATTTCCCTTACAACAGTGCGGAATTAGATTTAAATGCTAAAGTTATTTTAGATGATTTAGCTAGCGATATGACTGCAGATGCTGCATACAATGTTTCTATTGTAGGTCATGCTGATAATAGAGGTTCAGTTGGTTATAATGATAACCTATCTGTAAGAAGAGCACAAGCTATTAGAAACTATTTAGTATCTAAAGGGTTTACTTCTGCTTCAATCTCTACTAACGGTGTTGGAGAAGCGCAACCAGCGTCTACTAACAATACTGATTCTGGAAGAGCAATTAACAGAAGAGGTGTAATAACTATAAATATTTCTGCTAAGTAAATATTTAATTTATTGTTAATTTAAATTGTGCTATCATATTTATATGATAGCACTTTTTTTATGCGGTAATTTCTTGTAGAAAGTGATGCCTGAAGTAAAATAAGCACAAAATAGTTAGATGTTATATTTAGTGATTATACTTTCTGTTAAACGATTTATAATTAAAAAGATGAAGTAATCATTCTTTTATTAAGTTATTCTCATACCTTTAAAGAATAACCAATAAACCAGTATTATGAAAAACAAAATTTTTGCGCTATTAATGATTTTTACATTTTCAACATCTATGCTAGCTATAGAGATTAGAGGGAAAAGAAAGGTGCCATCTCAAGGATATGCACAACAACAAAATCAGGATAATTCTAATTTAATTGAAGATGGTACTAATACAGAATCATTTAAGGATAAATTTTAAAAAGAATAGAAAAACAAACTAGACCTTACAAAGTGTTAGATCACTTTATAAGTTATGTTTTATTAAGTATTCAGAAAAAGTAATGTTATTGAGCATTACTTTTTTTTTGCACTAAACTTTCAATAGCGTAGAACAAGCGATTTTGAGCGTTTTCTTGAGATCCAAAAACAGAACGGAACAATTCACCTTTATCAGAAATTAACAGCCATTGTGGCGTACCTTCTGCGTTAAACTGATCATATATTTTATGATTTTTATCGATGTAAATAGGAAATGGATTTTCACCACTAGTAAAAATTGCTTTAATAGAAGCTTTACTACCTTCTCTGTTAACAAAATCACTGTGTATACCTATAACTTGAATAGAGGGGTAGTCTTGCATAAATTGATATGCTAATGGTATAGCGCGTCCTGTGCAACCCAAACAATCATTATTATACATAATTAGTAACAAAACTTTGTTTTTATAAGCGGACATTAAATTTACTGATTCGCCTACTAAATTCGTTACTGCTATAGTCTCTATACGTGTATTCATTTATTCAAAAGTATGACGCTGTTCTTGTGTTGACGATGCATTTAATAATTGATTAAATAACTTAATACTATCAAAATCTTGAGTGATTGCATCAGAAGCAGCAATACCCGAAATATCAGTATTTAAAAGCGGTGTTACATCTTGTAAGCTTACACCGCCATAAGCTAGAATTGGAGTCGGTGTTTTTAGTACATCAGTAATCGCAGTATAACCACTTAAACCTAAAGCAGTCTTTGTATTGTTTTCTGTATCAGAATTTTTAAACGGTCCTAAATAGATATAGTTAATTTGATGATCTAATAGGTTTTCGCAATCTGCAAGGGTATTGGCATAACCTCCAATACTTTGCCAAGTATACAAATGCTTTTTAACAAAAGTTACTGTTGCCTTAGAGGCTTCTAATAACACACCATCCGCTTTTATATCTTTTGCTAGTTTATAAAAATCAGTTATAATCAATCTAGTTTGATAGTGCGTTGTAATTTTAATGACCTCCTTAGCTAATTTTAGATATTTTTTTTCAGAAGCATCTTTATAACGTAACACAACTAATTCTGCACCAGAAGTACAGGCTTTTTGTATGTTTTCTAAAATCTCTTTAGATGTGTTTCCTTGTGATATGTAATGTAATTTAGGTATAATCATGTGGTAATGTATTGCAATGCTTTAGCAGTTAGACAAAGATACTTTAGTTATGTGATAATAGAACGGTTTACAGTTTTAAAGTTGAATAAAATGAAAATGATTAACTAGTTATATTGTGAGACCTTAGACTTAATACTAGTAATTAATAGCTACTAATCAACTGTTTTTTTAACACGTTGTTAAAATTGGTTAAAAAAGTTAAAGCTTTTATAATTAGCAAACTACCTGTTTAAAATCGTAGTTATTTGTTTTAATCAATTAAAACAATATATAATGAAAAAACTATTACTTATTACCGTGATTTCTGTTTTTGGATTTACAAAATCGCAAGCACAAGATGTAAAATTTGGGGTAAAGTTAGGTGCTAATTTTTCTTCAATCTATGGAGATACTTCGGATGAGATTGAAACAATAACAAGTGTTATTAGTTTTGGGGCTTATTCTGAAATTGCTTTTAACGAAAAATTTTCCTTTCAACCAGAATTAATGTATTCTATTCAAGGCTTTAGTGTTGGTGATGACATTGTCACACTTAATTATTTAAGTTTACCATTAATGGGAAAATATTATGTAACCAAAGGACTAAGTTTAGAAGCTGGACCACAAATAGGTTATTTATTGTCTGCTAAAGATGAAGGTCGCGATGTGAAGGATAATTTTAAATCTCTTGATTATGGGCTTACTTTTGGTGTAGGTTATAAGCTTGAAAATGGATTAAATTTTAGTGCACGTTACAATGCAGGACTGTCTAATATTAACGACGTAGTAGGCTCCAAAGATAAATTTAGAAACGGTGTGGCACAATTATCTATTGGGTACTCTTTCTTTTAAAAGGATTTTAGTCACTATTATAATAAATAAAAAAGGCATTACAGTTTTAAACTATACTGCCTTTTTTTGTAGTTTTAAACTAGCTATAAAATTGTTTCATTTTATTAAAGACAGCAATAGGCGTTTTACTACTCCAAATACCACCCAAAACACCAACACCTTTATAGCCTAAATTTGTAAACTTGCTTATATTGTCCGCTGTAACGCCTCCCATACCAATTATTAGCTTGTCAATAGCGGTAACATTAAAACCACGTCCACTAACGTTTGTATTAGAAATTGATGCAAAAACAGGGCTTAGTAAATGATAATCAAATTCAAAATAACAGTCTTCTAAATCTTTTGGATCATGAAAAGAAGAACTTATTGTTTTTCCAAATAAATTAAGATTTTTAAAATAACGACCAGGATTATCAATGTTATCTATTCTTGTTTGTTCCTGAAAATGAATGCCTTTTAAATTAAACTCATTAACCAGCTCATGAAAATAATGCACGACAATTCTGTTGTGATACTGTTCTTCAATTGTATGTATATAGTCAACATGTTGTTTATAATCTTTATCCGGTTTTCTAAGATGAAAATAAGCTAAACCTTCTGCAAACAATTGATTAACAAGTTTAGCTTCGTTTGGAATATCCTTTTCAGGTGAAATTACAATAATCATTAGTCCTTAATTTATGGCATTAATTGGTGATTCTTCATTAAGACGCTGCATTTTAGCAAGCTTTAATTCAGTAAAAAAAATAAATTTTCATCTTAATTTTATAAAGATACAATACCACAAGCATAAATCTAGTATTACAAATAGGTTAGAGGCATTATACCGTTAAACCTATCTAAAAAAGAAGGATAACAGTATTACAATTGGTAAATTTGTGGTCTTACTTTTAGTTATCAATCAAGATAAACACAAACGATTGTAGACACCCATGGATACTCATAAAACATTATATTCTATATTAGACCTTGCTTTAGTTTCAGAAGGTCATACACTTAAACAAACGTATGAAAATGCGTTGCAATTGGCACAAAGTGCGGAAGCTGCAGGTTATACTAGGTATTGGTTGGCAGAACACCACAATGCACCAAATATAGGTAGTAGTGCAACGTCAATATTAATTGGTTATGTTGCGCAAGGTACTAAAACTATTACCATTGGATCTGGAGGTATTATGCTGCCTAACCATTCGCCATTAATTATTGCAGAACAATTTGGGACTTTAGCAACGTTGTATCCTAACCGTATAGATTTAGGATTGGGACGCGCACCAGGTACAGATCGCGAAACAGCAGAAGCTATTAGATCAGATTTTATGTCTGCTGCACACGCTTTTCCAACTATGTTGGGACAAATACAACAATATTTTAGGGCAGATAATGCGACGTCAAAAGTACGTGCTACAGTAGCAGAAGGTGTAGAGGTGCCTATTTATATATTAGGATCAAGCACAGATAGTGCACATTTAGCAGCTAAAAAAGGATTGCCTTATGCGTTTGCCAGTCATTTTGCAACAACACATTTATGGGATGCTTTGGCTATTTATCGTGAAGAATTTAAGCCATCCGAAGCACTAACAAAACCATATACAATTGTGGGTTGCAATGTTATAATTGCAGATACAGATGAAGAAGCAGAGCGGTTATCTACCTCGTTAATAAAGATGATAGTTGGAATATTTACAGGAAAACGCGATTATGTGCAACCACCAACAGCTATGACTAACGAGTTTAGAGATATTTTACAAAACCCTCAAATACACCAAATGCTTAAGTATTCTTTTATAGGAAGTAAAGCGACTGTTAAGGAGCAAATAAAAGACTTTTTAGACAAAACTAAGGCAGACGAGCTTATTGCGGTAAACAATATTTATGGCATAAAAGATCGTATAAAATCGTATCAATTATTTGCTGAAATAATGCAAGAGTTAAATTGATTTAAAACTTCAAATAAAAACACCTATAGTGTTGTATTGTAAGTTTTTATGATTTTTAAAAACAGTCTTTCAAGTATTAAAAAGGCATTGCATTTTTAGCTATATAAACTGTTATTTTAGTGTATACATTATTCCCATGACAATGGATTTAAAAGTATAAACACAATTTTGATTATGCTAATTTATACAATGTACTAAAAAAAGTAAAGCCCATTAAAACTATTGTTTAATGGGCTTTTTTAGACTGTAACAAATTGCTGCTAATCCAAAATTTTATATAATAACATTATACAATTTTTGGGTTTACATGTTTTGTTTTTTAGTACTAGTTTTAAACTTGTAAGTAATACCAAAGTTAACTCCGAAAGAAGAATATGGTACTTTTTGAGATAGTTTTTTAGAGCTATCCGTATTACTGTTTGATAAGTTATCCACGTAAGTAGTCTTTTTATTCACATCTGAAGGTAAATTATCTATGTCATAAAAACCATTTAACACAACTGTACCATCCGCTAAAACAATGTCTGTATTAAATTCTGAGATTTCAGAATCTTTACGCTTTAAACTAATACCATAATACTCAGCTTCTACAAATAATTGAAAGTTGTCATTTAAGTTAAATTTATATCCTAAAGCACCTACAAATCCAAGTGGAAAATGTCCATGAAAATCTTCTTTATAATTAGTTTCAGAGTATGATCCTAATGGGATTCCGAAAGCATCAACCTCTGCTTGAGATAATACTGTTTTGTCATAAATAACAGCTTCCGTTTTACCACCTAATTTTAATAATGCTCCAAAACGACCATAAAAGTTGTTTGTAAATTTATAAACTATAGATGTAGATGCTCCAAAAGCACGTGCTCTTGCAACTGCATCAACATTACGATTTGGAAGAGTAACCTCAGAAACAGTTTGATCTGTACCGTGTAAATAACCAATACCTAAATCTACTCCAAATGAGTCGTTAAAAAAGTAAGTACCTCTTATTTGTACGTTAGCACCTTCACCATAACTTCCGTAAGAATTTTCAGTTTCAGAAATAGTAACAGTTTCACCTAACTTCATTCCAGCACTATCAAAAGCATAACCTGTACTAAGTGACATTTCAAATTGAGAATAAGACACTGTGCTCAACATTAAAGCTGTAAACACAATAAATAAATGTTTCATAATTTTTTGTTTTGATTTATTAATTTTAGAAAAAAAAGATTGAAGCTCTAGGTTAATAAACCGTGAAATTCAATCAAAACAAATATACTTTTTTTACCAATGTAAGCCCCGTAAATGCTTAAACTCTTCAATAAATTGCAGTATGTTTTATTTTTTAACAATTAAATATAAAGACTATTAAAAATAGCTCTAATTTTTAGAGAATATTATCGAGATTAAGTAACTGTAAGTTGTGCTTTTTTTAGGAATTATTACCAGTTAAATTTTAAATGATAGTCCCTTTTAAAAATAGTAAAGGCATTTTTATAGTGTTTTGATTAAGAATATTAATTGCCTGTTTGGCGCGTACACCAGATTTGCAATACACAACTACTGGTTTGTCTTGAAATATTTCAGAGCTTCTAAGGTGTAATTCTCCTAACGGAATATGTTGTCCACCTATATTGTATAATGCGCGTTCTTCCGTTTCCCGGACATCTAATAAATTATATCTTTCGGGATGTTGTTGTAGTTGTTCTAGGGTAATACTTTTATGATTATCTGGTGTAATCCCACAAATAGCGTCGTAATTGGGTTCTAAATCAGTTATGTTTATAGACGTGTTTTTATTAAAATCCAACATCAATTGCGTCATACTTAACGTGTTGTAGGTTAGTAGTTTGCCTGACAATACGTTGCCAATATTGCAGATTATTTTAATTACTTCGTTAGCTTGAAAACTACCAATTATTCCTGGTAAAACACCTAAAACACCAATCTCTGAACAGTTTGGTACTTCATTAGGGTTTGGAGCATTTGGATATAAACAACGATACGTTGGTCCGTTTTGATAATTGAAGACAGAGACCTGGCCTTCAAACTTAAAAATTGAACCAAATACCACAGGTTTGTTAGTTAAAACAGCTGCGTCATTTACTAAATAACGTGTCGGAAAGTTATCACTACCATCCACTACAATATCATATTTAGAAAATAAAGAGATGGCATTATCCACTGTTAATCGCTCTAAATGCGTTTCAAAAGTTATAAATGGATTTAATTGTGATAACCGTTTAGTAGCTATTTCAGCTTTAAGCTTACCAACATCGGCATAGGTATATAAGATTTGACGTTGCAAGTTGCTTTGTGCGATGGTGTCATGATCTATAACACCAATAGTACCAACACCAGCAGCTGTTAAGTATTGTAATATCGGGCATCCTAAACCTCCTGCACCAATAACTAGCACTTTAGCTTGCTTAAGTTTTAACTGCCCTTTTTGACCTATTTCATCTAAAATTAGATGACGATCATATTGTTGTTGTTCTTGTTTTGATAGTTCCATTATTTCCAATTATTTGCCCAATCTTTCCAAACTACTTCAAGACCTTTAGTTTTTAGCATGGTTGTTATTGCTTCAGTTGATCTTTCGTCAGAGATTTCAAATTGTTCTAGAGATTGAGGTGCTACCGCATAACCACCCGGATTTGTTTTAGATTCCGCACTTATAGAAGTGATACCTAAATTGACAATATTATCTCTAAACACTTCACTTTCGCGTGTAGACATGGATAATTCTACATCTTCATCTAACAAACGGAATGCACAAATTAGCTGTACTAAATCAGGATCTGTCATTTCTACTTTTGGTTCTAATCCTCCAGAATGCGGTCTTAACCTAGGAAAGGAGATGGAGTATTTAGTTTTCCAGTATGTTTTTTGTAAATAATTTAAATGAAGTGCAGTAAAAAAACTATCCGCACGCCAATCTTCCAAACCAAATAAGGCGCCTAATCCTATTTTATGAATACCTGCTTTACCCAATCTATCAGGAGTATCTAGTCTAAAATCGAAGTTGGATTTTTTACCTTTTGGATGGTGTTTTTTATATTCGTCTCGGTGATACGTTTCTTGATAAACTAATACGGCATAAAGTCCGCTATCAATTAACGTTTCATACTCATCTTGAAGTAATGGTTGCACCTCGATAGTGATATTTGAAAAATGCGAACGAATAAGTTGCAACGCATTATCAATATAATTTACACCAACGGTTTTATTAGCTTCTCCTGTAACTAGTAAAATATGATCATAGCCTTTAGATTTTAAATACTCCACTTCCTCAAGGATTTCAGGGTTTGTTAATGTTCTACGTGGAATTTTATTAGTCATACTAAAACCACAATAGGTACAAATATTTTGACACTCGTTACTCAAATACATTGGTGCATACATTTGGATAGTATTACCAAAACGCTTTTTAGTTAATTGTTGACTTAATTGTGCCATTTGCTCTAAATACGGTTTAGCAGCAGGCGAAATCAGCGCTTTAAAGTCTTCTAAATCTCGTTTTGGTTTATTCAAAGCATGCAAAACATCCGATTCTGTTTTATCAAAAATGCTTTGTAACGTGTCTTCCCAATTGTATTTATCAAATACCTCTTTAAAACTGCTCATATGCTTAATTTAAGAAACTAGTTAACGGACTGCTTGCCATAGCTTTTTTATTAATCACAGGTGCTAATTTGGCTTCGTAAGCTAATCTACCAGCTTTTACAGCAAGCTTAAAAGCTTCAGCCATTTGCACAGGGTTTTGAGAAACAGCAATGGCTGTATTAATTAAAACGGCGTCTGCACCTAATTCCATTGCAAAAGCAGCATGAGAAGGCGCACCAAGACCCGCATCTACAATAACGGGGACGTTACTTTGCTCTATTATAATTTCTAGAAATTCTTGTGTTTTAATGCCTTTATTACTTCCAATTGGCGCCCCTAAAGGCATCACACATTGTACACCAACATCTTCTAATCGTTTACATAATACTGGGTCTGCATGGATATAAGGCATAACTACAAACCCTAATTTTACCAATATCTCTGCTGCTTTTAAGGTTTCGATTGGATCTGGTAATAAGTATTTTGGATCGGGATGTATTTCTAATTTAATCCAATTGGTTTCCAAAGCTTCTCTTGATAATTGTGCTGCAAAAATGGCTTCGTTTACATCACGAACGCCAGACGTATTTGGTAATAAATGTATATTAGGATGCTTTAAATGACTTAAAATATCATCTTGTTTATCTTTTACATCAACCCGCTTTAATGCTACGGTTATAAGCTCACTCTCTGAGGTTAATAAAGCGTCTTCCATTATTTTAGACGAACTAAATTTGCCTGTTCCTGTAAATAACCTGGAGTTAAATTGTTTATCTGCTATTTGTAACATAGTATGTATTATTTTCTTTTGATGACTATCTTGGTTATTGTGTGATGTCAGCATTGATTAATGTCTTAAAATTTAAAATTGAATTAAAATCACGAGTAATTTCGCCGGAAACAGCAATACCATGAACACCTGTTTTTATAATAGAGGAAACATCTGTTTGAATAATGCCACCTATAGCTATAATTGGTGTTTTGGTTTGTAATTGCTTTACTAGGGAAGCATACCCTTGTTGCCCTAAAACAGGACTTAAGTTGGCTTTAGTTTTGGTAAATTTGAAAGGTCCTAAACCAATATAATCTACCTTTTTATCTATTAATGTTTGACAGTCTTCAAGTGTATTTGCTGTTCCTCCAATAATTTGCCATGTTTCTAAAGTCGCTCTAGCTATTAGTGGACAGGTATCTGATTTTCCTAAATGAACACCATCTGCTTGGACTTGAACAGCGATTTTAAAATGATCGTTTATAATTAGTAAAACACCATGTTTTGAGGTGATTTCTCTTGCTTTTTTTGCGGTTTCTAGTACCACGTGTTTAGTCTCGTTTTTTAGTCGTAATTGTACTAAGTCTATTCCTGAAACGCAGGCTTTTTTAATGTTCTCTAAATGTTGGGTAGGAGAGGCGCCTTGTGATATATAATGTAGTTTTGGTATCATATTATTTTATTTAATACTGCCTTTTTTAATGCTATAAATTGATCAAAAGGATTTTTTGTATTCCAAATACTCCCTAAAACTGCAACACCTTTAAAACCTAGGGATAATGCTTGCGGTATATTGTTAACAGTAATACCGCCCAAAGCAATAATTGACTTATCAATAGCAGTAACGTCAAAACCTTTACCGGAATAGTCTTTTTTTGATATCGAATCAAATATTGGACTTAGTAAATGGTAATCCAATTGAAAAGAACAATTAGCCAATACTTCAGGATTATGAAAAGAGGCACTAATTGTTTTTCCAAATAGGTCTAAATTTTTTAAATATGGACCAGGATTATCGATATGATCTATTCTTTTTTGTTCTGTAAAATGAATCCCTTTTATGGGGAATGTATTAACCAGTTTATGATGATGATGGACTACAATTTTATGATGGTATTTAGTCTCTATTTGATTTAAATACGAAACATGCTCTTGATAGTTTTTTAAAGGTTTCCTTAAATGAAAACACTCTAAACCATTATGAAACAATGTGTTTAATGTTTCAGTTTCTTGAGGCACATCTTGTTCTGGAGCAATGACAATGATCATGTGTTTTTGAGTTAAGGATTGCAATGAAAATCCTTTTGCTTTTTCTGCAAAAGATTGTAATGGAAAGCCTGCCCACGCTTTTTTTGCGTGGGAACTTCCTAATTATTTTATAGATATACTTCGGAACCTTTGGCTTTAAATTCTTTAGATTTTTCGTCCATTCCTTTTTGAATGACCTCGTTATCTACAATTTTGTTTTCGGCAGCAAAATCACGGACTTCCTGAGAAATTTTCATGGAACAGAATTTTGGTCCACACATCGAGCAGAAATGGGCGATTTTAGCACCAGCTGCTGGCAACGTTTCGTCGTGGTACTCTCTGGCACGTTCGGGATCTAATCCCAAATTAAATTGATCTTCCCATCTAAACTCGAATCGTGCCATACTTAGTGCATTATCGCGATGTTGTGACCCTGGATGCCCTTTTGCTAAATCGGCAGCATGAGCAGCCAATTTATAGGTTACTACACCAACGCGGACGTCCTCTTTATTGGGTAAACCAAGATGTTCTTTTGGGGTTACGTAGCACAACATAGCGCAACCATACCAACCAATCATGGCAGCTCCAATTCCGGATGTAATGTGATCGTAACCAGGTGCAATATCTGTGGTTAATGGCCCTAATGTGTAAAAAGGAGCCTCGTCACAAAGCTCTATTTGTTTCTCCATATTTTCTTTAATCATGTGCATTGGTACGTGACCAGGACCTTCTATAAAGCATTGTACGTCATGTTTTCTGGCAATTTGTGTTAATTGACCTAAGGTTTCTAGCTCGGCAAACTGCGCTTCGTCATTGGCATCTGCAACAGATCCAGGACGTAAACCATCACCTAAAGAGAAAGCGACATCGTATTGTTTAAGAATCTGGCAAATGTCTTCAAAATGAGTATATAAAAAGCTTTCTTTATGATGGGCTAAACACCATTTAGCCATAATAGAGCCACCACGAGATACGATACCGGTAACGCGATTGGCGGTCATAGGTACATAACGTAATAAAACACCTGCGTGAATGGTAAAATAATCAACACCTTGTTCTGCTTGCTCTATTAACGTGTCTTTAAAAATCTCCCATGTTAAGTCTTCTGCGACACCATTAACTTTTTCTAAAGCTTGATAAATAGGTACGGTACCAACGGGAACAGGGGAGTTGCGAATGATCCACTCTCGGGTTTCATGAATGTTTTCTCCGGTAGATAAATCCATAATGTTATCTGCACCCCAACGACACGCCCAAACTGCTTTTTCCACTTCTTCCTCAATAGAAGAGGTGACTGCTGAGTTACCAATATTGGCATTAATTTTAACCAAAAAGTTGCGTCCTAAAATCATAGGTTCGGCTTCTGGGTGATTAATATTGGAAGGTATTACGGCGCGACCTCTTGCAACTTCAGAACGTACAAATTCTGGTGTGATTTTATCAGGAATAGAGGCTCCAAAATGCTCGCCCTTATGTTGCTTTCTTATTTGGATCATCTCATCAATACGCTGGTTTTCGCGGATAGCAATGTATTCCATTTCTGGTGTGATAATACCTTGTTTGGCATAATGTAATTGGGTTACATTTTCTCCTTTTTTAGCACGTAATGGCTTTTTTAGTAGTTTAAAACGCATGTGGTCTAAACTTTTATCGTTTAGACGCTGATTACAATAGGTAGAAGAGTAGGCGTCTAATTGTTCCACATTATTACGTTGTAAAATCCAAGATTCACGGATGCGCTCTATTCCGCTATGGATATCGATTTGTTTGTTTGGATCTGTATACGGACCCGAAGTGTCGTACACTGTTACTGGCTGGTTAGGTGTTTTCTTTTTAGTCATAGAATCCACGGTGTCGCTCAACTCAATTTCCCGCATAGCGACTTTGATTTGTGAGTGAATTTTACCACTAACGTAAATCTTTTTAGAATTAGGAAAAGGGTTTCTGGTAATGCCGCCTTTTTTGGGCGCAGTATCTTTGTTTTTCATCGTTTAAGGGTTGATTATTTTTGGTCTTTTATTGTATTGAAGTATTTGAAAGTGGCAATTATCCGCCTTGAGTAGCTTTAATAATTAGCACAGCATCACCATCATTAGGCGTTGTAGAGATCCAATCTGATTTGGTGATAATACTTTGATTTATAGCAACAGCAATCCCGTTAACCGAAATATCTAGTTGGTTAATTATTTGGTCTAGTGTGACCGTAGATTGAAATTGGTACGTGGTGTTATTAACCTTTATGTTTATCATATTAATTACAATTTAGAAGCATAAAAGCTTCAGTTATGTAAACAATAAAGGATTGAGAATGGTAAGAATTGAAAATAGAGGAAGTGTACAGTAAAAAATACTGTTAACTTTTCCCTACGTTGGTATTAACCAAATCAGGTTCTAAGGATTTTTCTCAAACTAATTTAATAGCTACTCCTAAAGTTTACTGTAACAAAGCTAGTAATTTGAATTTGTAATTAGTTACAAAATGAATAAATTTTAAATTTTATTTTAATTCTGTATACTTACTACCTTAAGGACGATATTTTAAATAATTTTTGAAACCTGTAATGCTAATTGAAGCTGATAACTTTAATTTATTGGCTAAAAAATAAATGTCTTTTCCTATTTTTAAGACGTGAAAGTGGATTGTGGTAAATGAAGATAAAAGTATATATTTGAATCCAACCACAAAATACTTTTTAGCACATTGAAAATTACATTTTACCTTTATTTTATATTACTCGCATTATTTATCAATCAATCTTCCAGAAATAAGTTATCATTAAAAGATCAAGAATTAGATAAAACAACAATAATAAACACGTTGCCAGAGTGTACAGCATTATCTGGTTATTTAACTGACAATGCTTTTACTTGGATTTCTATTGAGAATGCAACAGGCTATTTAGTCTCGGTAGGTACATCTCCTGGCGCTACAGATATAGCAAATATGGTAGATGTAGATTTTAATGCTTTTAACTCTCCTATTCAATTTCCTTTAGGAGAGCAAGTATATGTAACTATTATCCCATACAATTCAGAAGGATTAGCAACGGGATGTTCAGAAGAAAGTTTTTTTGTTAATGACGATGCAGGGTGCTCTAATGTTACCTTTCCTGTATATAACGCAATGAATGTCCCAGTAGATACTAATATTAGTTGGGATGAGAGTACAAGTACAGTAGGTTACACTATTGGTTTAGGTACATCTACTGGAGATTCTGATATTATGGTTGCTGTAGACGTGGGAAATGTAAATACATTTAATCCTCCTTTTGATTTACCAGAAAACACAGAAATATATGTTACTATAACTTCATATAATCATTTAGGTTTGGGTACAGTTTGTGGAGATGATATGTTTACTACAGGTAGTTCAACCACTTTAGGTTGTACTAATTTAAGTGCACCAGTGAACGATGATACAAATGTATCAATAACTGCGAGTTTAAGTTGGAATGCTATTACAGAAGCTACAGGTTATTTATTATCTATAGGAACAACATCGGGCGGAACGGATATATTAAATTCTGAAGATGTTGGTAATGTTTTAAGCTACACGCCGCTTGACAATTTTCCTGACAACACAGTACTTTATGTAAATATAACTCCTTATAACGTTGTTGGTTTAGCAAATGGTTGTGTAGAAGAAAGTTTTACAACCGAATCGCAGCTAAATCTACCCATTTGCACAAACTTAAATGCGCCAAGCAATGGAGATTCCAACGTATTAGCAACTGCTATATTATCTTGGGATGCAAGTTCTAATGCCACCGGTTATTTATTATCGATAGGAACAACATCAGGGGGAACAGATATAGTGAATTCTGAAGATGTTGGTAATGTTTTAAGTTACACGCCAATTGACAATTTTCCTAATAGCACAGTGCTTTATGTAACTATAACACCTTATAATGTTGTTGGTTTAGCAAATAGTTGTGTAGAAGAAATCTTTACAACCGAAACGTTACCAAATTTGCCTAGTTGCAGTAACTTAATAAGTCCAAGTAATGGAGCAGTAGATGTCTCTATTTCAACAAATATTACTTGGAGCTCGGCCAATAATGCCACAGGATATTTAATATCTATTGGGACAACCTCGGGAGGAACTGATATTTTAAACAATGAAGATGTCGGATCAGAAACAACTATTGATTTAGCTTTAGACTTACCCGAACAAACAGACATATTTGTATTAATTATACCGTATAACGACAACGGAGAAGCTTTAAGTTGTGCAGAACAACAGTTTACAACAGTAAGTCGCTTAGTGTCCAATTCTACGATGATAATTCCTAAATATTTTACGCCAAATAATGATACTGTCCATGATCAATGGGAAATTCAAGGATCGGTACTTAAAATAGAGGTTGTATATATCTATAATCGTTTTGGGAAATTATTAAAAACTATAAATAGTGCTCCGTTTTCTTGGAATGGTACCTATAATAATCAGTTATTACCACAAAATGATTACTGGTACGAGATACAGTTGTTTTCAAGCGAAACTATTACAGGTCATTTTACTCTAAGACGTTAACAATTAGATTTATTTCATAAAAAAGCCACTCAGTTTATTTAATAAAATTGAGTGGCTTTTTAACTATATTAAACAGTTATTTAATTAAAATCTACATTTTGATCCATTCGCACAATTCACCTTCATAATTAGTATAACGCAAAATTGCTTGAGATTTATCAAAAGTTATTGTATAATCGTCGCCTTCTTCTCTAACATAAGAAGTTTCTGAAGTACGCATCCAAATTATTTCATTACCGTTAACAATCTGTACTAAATGCAACCCTTTTTCTTCCGTTTTTTTGACTTGTAATGTAATTTGATCTACATCACAATTAGATATATAATCACCTTGCAAAAAAGCTTTAGTGGTTTTAAACTCAGAATCCTGTAGTGACGTTTGCTCTTGACTTGAAGCGGTACTAGCTATAAACAATATAAAAGTTGCAGCCATTACTATATTTTTATACATTGTATTTGATTTTTTCATTTTACTAAATTACGAAGTTTGTTTTAAATAAATCTATTTTATTTTTTTTGATCTATCATTCTAGTATAGCTATAATTATGCCATAAACTTAATAGTTCATCGATTTCTATCTTTTAATTTTTTTAAAAATATTGATAAAATGAAGGTGAACTTTAATAATTACTTTAGATTTTTACTACTGTAAAAAGTTAGGTTAAAAAGTGAAACTATTGGTTTTCTTTATAGAAAAATTACTGGTTGTTAACGGTTGGAGTAAACAAACAGATAACGTTAAACGAGATTGCGTTTAGTCAAATAGATTATTATTATTATTATATACTTTTATTTAGCTATACATATAGTTAGTTAAATATTTTTGTGTCTTTGTAATTTAAAATTAATAGATCACAATTATGTTTAAAATATTAAAAAAGAAATCAGAAAAATAAAAATTACAAGCTATAATCAATAGCTTGTAATAATAACATTAATGGTTGTAAAGAAAAACACAACACCATTTAGAAAAAATTAAATACTATTGTACTAGTATAGCTTTTAAACATTAAAAGCTGCTGATAATTTACCTGTGTTTTAACTAATATCCTTAAAAAAAATAAAAGTTTTGCAGTATTTTTGCAATTGATATTTTACGCATAAATACTAAGATTTGTTAGAGAAAACACAGCAATTACCACAAGTAGAATTAATAGATACAGATTATTTTATTTACTGTCTAGAAGCAGTGGAAGATATAGAAATTGATCAGGTTACAGAAGCACAAAAAAAGCTAGAACAACTAACATTGCAATATGGCGTTGCCAGTATTTATAATACCTGCGATACTATTGAAGGATTAGAATCTAGTTTAGATGCATTGGTCTTGGATGATCATAATTTTAAAGACTACGAAATAATTTATTTAGTTATAGAAGGAGAAGCTAATAGCATTTGTTTAAATGACTATTACTACAGTCTACAAGAAATTGCTGAACTTTTTGAAGGGCGTTTAGAAGGTAAAATTTTACATTTCTCAAATGCTAAAGTCACAGATTTAGACGAAGAAGAAGCCCAATACTTTTTAGATATAACTGGCGCAAAAGCAGTTTCTGGCTACGGATATGAAAGTCAAGGAGTAACTAGCTCTAATCTTGACATCGCATTCTTTAATTTATTTAAAGAAGACGATAATATGTTAGATGTAGTGGAAGAGCTGCATCAAAGACATTACAAACTATGCAAACTACTCGATTTTAGAATGTATTATTAAGTTTGAAGTTGTAATACAGTTTCGGAATAAATCTTCTTTTATTTCTACCATGGAGAAATAAAACAAAGAATAGCGCTATTTTTTGTTTTTTGCATAGCTCAAGCCAATCTTAAAATAAGCATAATCAATTGTTAATTATTTGAATACGAGCTTTGTTTAATTATCTTTGTTAAAGAATAAACAAAACACGAAAGCAATGGAATTAATAAACGAAGCATTAGAATTTGAACATGCAAAAATGAGCCATATGTCTACAAGTGATAGAGTGGTTGCATCAAGAGAAGCAAAGCGTCTAATATTAGCATTAAACGAGATTTACAAAAAATCAAAGGATACAAGTTTAATGGATATCATGAAACGTTTAACTGCTAAGAAGAAAAAAATTGAAAAGCGCTTAATAGGTAGACCTGAATCAGCTTTTTAGATGACGGAACTAAATGTATTAGGTACAGAATTAAAACCCTGTTGTACAAATCCTGCAACAGGGTATTTTAGGGATGGCTATTGTAGAACAATGTCGGAAGATTCAGGAACACATATTATTAGTGCAATAATGACAACCGAATTCTTAGCGTATACAAAATCAAGAGGCAACGATTTAAGTACGCCAATACCGCATTGGCAATTCCCGGGACTTGTCGCAGGATCAAAATGGTGTTTATGTATCTCACGATGGTTACAAGCGGAAAAAGACGGTGTCGCACCTCCTGTTGTACTAGAAAGCACACTTCAAAAGGCGTTAGACTATACTTCAATAGAATTATTAAAACAATACCAAGCTAAGGTTTAAATCTCTATGACTAAATCTTATGTTTAAAACCTATCTAAGATTTGTTTTAAAAGCCCAAAAATTAAATACTAGTAACACTAATATAGCAAGGCTTTCAGTTATGTCTTACATGCTATATATCTTAAATAATCTATTAACTGTAATCTAGTATTAATTCATTTCCATTTGAAAATCTATCACATTATTTTAATCATTTTCTTAGCAATATCATTTTTGTTTTATGGATACGGATGTTTGTTTTTAGATAAAATGAAGTTGGAATTTGTACGTTTTAAATTAAGTGACACCCAACGAAAAATAACAGGAGTTTTACAAATTATCGCAGGGGTTGCACTTCTTCTAAGTTTTATAAGTCCCCTTGTAGGTATTATAGCCACTGGAGGATTAACTATTCAAATGCTTTTAGGATTTATGGTAAGACTAAAAATTAAAGATTCAATTATTTTATCTTTACCATCTTTTGTCTTTATGATTTTAAACGGTTACTTATTTGTCCATTTTCTAGCTATCTATAGTTAATTATTGTACTAAAGCTACTATTAAAGATAGCGACAAAAATATAAAAGCAGGTAAAGATTTTTTTATAGGATCACCTATTTTTAGGTGCATTAAAATGGCTCCAAACATTAAGACTATAATACCTAATGCTGACGGTATTTCCAATTGATTATAATAAAATGAGACTAAAAGACCTATTGAAAACAGCACCTTTAAAGTACCAACACACAGCATTACCCATTTAGGTAATCCATAAGCCTTAAATTCATCAGCCATAGTATCAGCATTATTTCCACGCCATGCTGTAGATTTATTAAACCTAAATAACCACACGTTTAGAATACTAAGTGCGATTGCAATTTTGATTATGTTTATTAAATAGTCCATTGAATTAATTTTTAAAGTAAGTGTAATTAAATTTATTTTGAATGTACTGTATTTAACAGTCCTTTTATAGTCTAACGTCTATTGTTTGTATAATTTGTAATGCTGCTTTTTCTCCTGAAAGCATTGCAGCATTTAAAGAACCATTTAGTTGGGTATCACCAGCAAGGAACACACGATCACTAAATTTTGTATCCGCCGGTAACATGTCATACTTCAAACCCTCTAATTTTGGTAATGCATGTGCTATCGCATAATGTTTTAAACAAGTGCTAGTATCTATTTTACAATACTGCATCAATTCTTGTTTAACACGCATTATTAATGATTCAGAATTTAAACCGTGCGTTTTTACTACAGTAACAGATAATAATTCCTTTTTATTAACTGCGTTAGATGGTATGCTAGTGTGGTAAAATATGTTGTTAATTAGCGCATCATTGTCTACAATAAGTCCAATAAGCGGTTTGTCTATCACTCTAATATCTGTTTCAAAATATAATGTATCGCAAGATTTCCATTTAACCTTTGGCTGTTTATTACGACCAGTAAGTTTGCTAGCGTCAGTAGCTATAATTGTAAAATCACTTGTTAATTTGGTATTATCTTCAAGTATAATTTTACCATCCTCCACAGACTTTACTTTGGTGTCAAATTTAAAAGTCGTTTGTTTTAAATTGCCTTTTAGTTGCTTTGGTATCGCTTCAATGCCGTCTTTTGGTAATGCAGCAAAACCTTCACCAAACATTTTGTAAACAAATTCAAACATTCTACTTGATGTTTCTAGATTAGGCTCTAAAAAGATACCACTAAAAAATGGTTTAAAAAACCGAGCAATCATATCTTCAGAAAATCCAAAATCTGTTAAATATTGAAGCGTTGTTTGTTCTGTTTTATCAAAAATTTCAGTCAATGCTGCATTTTTTAATAGACTATTTAACTTCAGTATTTTAAACTTGTCTTGTAATGTTCCAATACCCGAAAATAAAGTCGGAAAAAGTAAGGTCATGTTTCTTAAAGGGTCTCCAATAGTCTTTTTGGTTCCGTTACTAAAAACAGTAGCGCCAGGTAAAAAATGTTGTAACTCTAAAGCTTCAATATTTAAATATTTTTGAGCACTTGGGTAAGCTGTAAGTAGGACTTGAAACCCATGATCCAATTGATAACCATCAATAATATCTGTTTTTACTCGTCCTCCAACACGATCTGTTGCTTCAATTATAGTTGATTTGTATCCATTATCTTCCAATACTTTAGAAGCTATTAATCCGCTTATTCCAGCACCTATAATATGTATTTTATAATCTTGTTTATTCATATTAAATTTAAAATTACAACAGCATATAATTGACGTTAATTGCTACTGACCTCAATCTGACAATCACCTTATCTTTTATTTTAGTTGCCTGTTTTCTTCTTCATTTAAATTTTGATTTAAATTAGGATAGTTCTCTTCCTTTTGCTTCTTGTTAGAGTAGAAAATATTGTAAAATGTTAAAAACATGTACGTCGCAAATATTACACCTCCAATTATAAAAAATGAGATATTCATGATTTTCTTCTTTGTCTAATTGCTATTGCAAACAATAATATTGTTCCAGGCCAGTGTGCCGAATATTGAGCTTCAGCGGTCATTCCGAACAGTCCCAATCCTACTGAATACAGTAAACATAGAAAGGCCAAAATTACAGGATACCATTTTAAAATTATTTCTTTCATTTTTATTTTTTTTAGTAACAGTGTAAGTGCTTGTTTTGATGTTAGAGGTATTACAAAGCCATTTTTAAGCCTGCTATTTGTTATTTTAACTGCTCTAATTTTTTCATAATCTCTTCAGCTTCATAAACCTTTTGATCACTTAGTTTTCTGTTAGTAGAAGATAAACTATGTGCTTCTTTAGTTAGTTTTTGATATTGATCGTACAACTTGTCTTTTTCTGATTTCTTTTTAAATAATCCAAACATAATGTTAAGTTTTAAGTGGTATTTCTATTAATAAAAATATAGACTTATAATTATTATTGTCTATAAAAAATCCATCTCTAATTGAAATGGATTTTCTGCTAAAAACTAGCCAATTGTCAAGCTAATAGTTATGGCATAACTACTGTATCAATTGCATGAATAACACCATTGGAAGCATCTACATCAGCTATAACTATTGTTGATTTATTTCCTTTAGCATCTGTAAGTATAACATTAGCACCACTTAGTGATGCAGTTAAAATTCCTCCTTGAACCGTTGCTATTTTAAATTCTCCATTGTTAGCGTTTATAGCTTTTATAACATCTGCAGCCATAAATTTACCAGAGACTACGTGGTAAGTAAGAATAGAGGTTAATGTTTCTTTATTTTCTGCTTTAAGCAAAGATGCTACAGTACCTTCAGGAAGTTTTGCAAATGCATCATTTATTGGAGCAAAAACAGTAAAGGGACCTTCACTATTAAGCGTTTCTACTAATTCGGCAGCTTTTACGGCAGCTACTAAGGTTGTAAATTTTTCATTACCAGCTGCAATAGCAACAATTGTTTTGTCAGTATTAAATACTTCATTTTTAATAGAAGAATTTTCTGTAGAAGAATTTAAACTAGTAAATGCCGTAAAAACAAAGACAATTCCAGCGACAATCGAAAGTGTGATAAATTTTTTCATAATATTATATTTTTTTATCAAAGATACTTCAGGTTTCTCATTGTAAACTAATTATTTTGTTTAATTCTTTGTTAAAATGTTTAAACAAAAAAGTTTTACTATTTATCATTACGTGATTAAATGCATAAAAAAAATGCGTTATTTTAACTTTTTCCAATTATTATCGGCTTTTATTTTTAAAGTATCAGTAGATTCTTCTAGCCAAGTTTCAAGCGTATTGTTTATCCTAGAATTATAAAAAAGATATAGTTTTCCGTCTCTTATTTTAAAAGTCTCTGGATCGATAGATACTTTTTTATTTTTTATAGTAATGGCATAAGCAAAATAACCTCCGTATTGGGGGACATATTGCATTGGATTGGCATTAAATGTGTCTAAATTGGTTTGAGATGAAAATTTATAGTTTACACCATCATGTGTCGCTACATAGTTGTTGTTTCCTACTTGAACGGTATTATTAAAATACGAAACCACACCATATCCATCCGCTATAAAACCTTTTTTAGTATTATAATCTATTGTTTGTGCGTTTACAGAATATGCTATTACTAGTAATACTATGGTGAGTGCTTTTTTCATTGTTTGATATATTTATATGATAATCTGTATCTAATAATTGGCTTTACTTTCAAATTAGAGATGCAATAACTATAGTAATAATTAAAATATCAGTCGTTGTTTAGTAAGTATATTTATTATATTACTCCTTTTATTATAATACCTAAGTTGTCAGAATTAACTGCATTCCCAACAAATAGCATGAAGTTTAAATTTTTAAAAAAACGAAAATTCTGGTGGCGATTTATTGCTATTATAATCTTTTTACCAATACTTATTTTTAGTACCGTGGTATTATATATTTATTCAGAACAAGACCATATTATTCAAAATGAAATTGCTGTTTTAAATAAGCAGCACAAAGGTTTGATTACGATTGGCGACAGTCATTTGTCCCTTTTTAACAACTTTCCTGATATTTCTTTTAAGGTAGATGATGTAAAGATTTATGAAACTAAAGACGCTACTGTAGCACCAATACTAGATGTTTCTGATATCTATACGGGTTTTAATATATGGGATATTATAAATGGAAACTATACTATTAGGTCCCTTATTATAGAAGAAGGATTTTTTGATGTTGTGATACATAAAGATGGAACAATCAATCTTCAAAATGCTTTAGACTCTTTTGAGGAAACAGAATCAAAAAGTGACGACTTTGTAAATATTCAGCTAGAGCGTATTAAGTTACGTAATCTAGATATTCATAAAAAGGATGAAACCGAAAATACAGATCTAGAAACGTTTATTCACGAGGGTAAAGGTGGGTTTAATATAAATAATCAACTGATTTCTGGACATATAGACACAAAATTTGAAATGAATTTGATTGATAATGGAGACACCACTTATATCCGTCACAAACATTTTGAACTTCATACAGACCTCAAACTCAATCAAAACACAGGATTGCTTACCGTTAACCCTTCTGGTATTAAAATGGAACACGGTGATTTTGAGATAGAAGGCACTATAGACACTAAAAATGATGTAGACCTTGACCTTGCTATAAAAGGAACCAAGCCAAATTTTGATATGCTAATTGCTTTTGCACCAGAAGATGTTATTCCTGTACTAGAACGTTACAGTAATGCAGGAAACATCTATTTTAACGCTATTGTTAAAGGTCCTACACTGAACCAACAAATGCCCTTTTTTGATGTGCATTTTGGTGCTAATGAGGCTTTTCTTGAAAACACAGACAAGGGTAAACGCGTGGACAATATGGGGTTTAGTGGCCATTTTACCAATGGAGAAGCACGCAATTTACGTACAACAAAATTCTCGTTAACAGATATGACCGCCAAATTAGAAACAGGAACGTTTTTAGGTAATCTTGTTGTTGAAAATTTTGAAGAACCGGAAGTTAATATGCAATTACATGTTGATTTTAATTTAGAATTTATGGCTAGTTTTCTTAACATTACAGACATAGAAAACGCTTCTGGAAATGTTGCATTAGAAATGAATTTTCATGATATTATTGATATAGATCAGCCAGATCTTGCACTCAGTACACTTAATCAAGCGTATTTTACAGAGCTGAAAGTAACCAATCTAAGTGTGTCATCTGCAACGCTTCCTGCACCATTAAAACAACTTAATGCGCACCTTATAATTAATGGTAAAAAAGCAACACTTGATCAATTTGATATGGTAATGGGTAAATCCGATGTATCCATAACAGGATATTTATCAGACCTTCCTGCTGTTATACATCACACTAACACGCCTGTAAATGCGCATTTAGATATTACCTCTAATGTCCTTGATATTGCAGAGCTTACGCGATATTCTGCAATAGACAGTACAGGAATAGATGAACAGATTAAAAATTTTAGCACGGGATTCTCGTTTAAATCTTCCGCTAAGGGTTTTACAGAATCTCAATACTTACCACAAGGAGCCTTTTTTATAGATAGTCTTCACGCGCAACTTAAACATTACCCGCATAAATTACATGATTTTCATGTTGATTTTCTTATTGGCGAAAAAGACCTCAAAATTGTAGATTTCACTGGTTTTATTGACGATTCAGATTTTCATTTTAATGGTCAAGTCTATAATTATGGCTTTTGGATGCAAGACCAACTTAATGGAGATGTAGATTTGGACATTACGTTAACATCCGATTTATTACGCTTAGAAGACATATTTTCATATCAGGGCGAGAATTATGTCCCTAAAGACTATCGTCACGAAGAGTTCGAGAAACTAGTCTTACATGTTAACTCTAGTATGCATTATAAAGATTCAGCATTACATTCCATAGATCTAGATCTTGATAAGCTTAATACTAAAATGCATTTGCATCCTTTACGATTTCAAAATTTTAAAGGGCGTTTTCATTATGAAGATGACCACCTGGTCATTCAAAATTTTAATGGTAAAATAGGTAGAACTGTTTTTGGTGTAGACCTTAACTATTATCTAGGAAATGATGTGGCTATAAAAAAACGAGACAATTACCTTGCATTAAAAGCAAATTACATAGATTTTGATCAACTTTTTAATTTTAATACATCACCGTCAGCAACCACTCCAATAACAACAACTAAAATAGAAACAGAAACTGCAGATGTTAAAGCGCATGCAGATGCTTTTAATCTCTATCAACTTCCATTTACAGATATGACATTTGATGTAAATGTAGTTCATTTTATATATCATCGTATTGATTTGCAAAATATTAATGCAAATTTTCGTACTACACAAAATCATTATATCCATGTGGATACATTTGCTATGGATGCGGCTGGAGGTAACTTTAAAATGTCAGGCTATTTTAATGGTAGTGACCCAAAACATATTTACATGAAGCCAGATTTAGTGGCTGAAAATGTAGATATAGATAAACTACTGTTTAAGTTTGAAAACTTTGGCCAAGATCATTTAGTGTCAGAAAATTTAAAAGGTACCGTATCCTCTCGGATAAAAGGAAAAATTAGAATTTATCCAGATTTTGTTCCAGATTTGGATCAATCAGAAATTCATATGGATGTAGAAGTACTTAATGGTAAATTACAAAATTACGATCCCATCTCTATGTTATCAGATTATATGGGTGATAAAAATCTTAAAAACATAAAATTTGATACCCTCAGAAATCATTTAGATATTACTAATGGACGCATAACAATACCTAACATGACTATTGAGTCTACGTTGGGACATATGGAGCTGTCAGGAACACAAGATAGCGATCATAATATCGAATATTATGTAAGAATCCCATGGAAAACAGTAAAGAAGGCAGCACGTTACAAACTATTTGCTAATAAAAATAATAATGGTGAAGCAGGAGATATTGAGGATGACGAAATTATAGAACTAGACCCTAACAAAAAAGTACGCTACCTCAATATAAAATTACATGGAAACATAGACGATTTTAAAGTATCCTTAGAGAAGGCTAAAAAAAGTAAAAAGGAATGAGAGGTTATATAATCCTTGCTTTAAGTTTCTAATTACAAAGTGGGAGAGGAGCAGTACGTTTTTATACAAAGGTTAATAATTTACAAATAATGAGATTTTTAAGACATCTAAATATAATAATCCTCTTAGGATTTGTACAAATTACATTTTCTCAAACGTTTGTTGATGATATTGATAAAGTAGCTGTTGTCGTTATTGATTACTGCGTTAATGAATCTGGCCAGCGTTATAATATCGAAATAAATAAGGAGAAAACCACATATAATAACGAACCTTGGAAACAAGGTTGTCTGCAACATTTTAAAGATGGAACGTTAATTTATCCAATGAAAATGGTAAACCAATGTTGGCAATCTGTTTATTATTTTGTGAATTTAAAATATAAAACTGCGGAATTACAAGCGTCCGATAAAGTAAAATGTAAAGTATTTCATGAAGGTGAATTTAAGTATCAAAATCCAGCATATTCTAATACCAAAATTATTAGAAGAAAGCATAGACAAATTGAAAAAAGTCCAGATAAAGACCAACGACAAGTCTATAAAATTGAATGGATTAAAGATTATATTTATACTTTAAAAACACTTAAACAGCCCTTAGCAAAGGATAAACACAAAATAGGAAGACTCATTTATGTTGAAATCATTGAAATTTTGGATAAAAACACCTATTTGTATAAAGCTTATGAAAAAGGGGATGACAACGTGATTTATGGTATTATAAAAAAAGTATCTTAACTGTAAACATGAAAAACATACTATTTATATGTTCTGCCAATAAGGATAGATCAAAAACTGCCGAAGATTATTTTAGCACACAGTATCCAAACTTATCTTTTGATTCGGCTGGAACTAACAGAAACACCTGTAATAAGCTTGGGACAAACTACATATGTAAAGAACAATTAGATTTAGCTGATGATGTGATTGTTATGGAAAACAAGCATTTACAAGCAATTAAAGACACTTTTGGTAATACTTATTATAATAAAATAACTGTACTTAACATTAATGATATCTATAAATATGGTTCTAAAGAATTAATAGAAATTCTAAAGGCTAAAGTTATTTTATAAAATAGCATTTAACAAACTACACATCTAAATTATTCTAACAAAGCCACAATTAGCTTGACATAATTACTATCGATATAAGTCTGCGACATTATATCTGCAATTATGTCAAATATCGCCCAAAAGCGCTATTTCGCTAATTGTTATAAAATGTTCTATAATTTATATTATGTAAAATAGACTTTTTAACAACATATCTTTTACTCTTATTCTTTCGGTTTGAATAACTATTCTATAAAATGCAAAATATGCTAAAAATACTACTGCTTCATAAATCGCGTATTTGAAAACAATTGCACAATGGTACAGAATATTCAATTTATAAGAAACATGACATTGTTGTGTGTTTTCAATAATTTAAAGTTACTTAAATAAAAAGCATAAAAAAGCCCAACAATTATGTTGGGCTTTTAAAATATGTGCTATTTAATTTATTATGTTACCATTGGCTCTAAACTCGACATCCTTGTTTTTTCCTTTTTGTTTAAATTCGACATCATAAAAAGTACCTTTAGATGCGCTTTGTACAAATTCGATTTCAGTAATATCTTCGCTACCAAATTTGTTTTTAATAACGGTTCTGATTGCTTTTGGTAATTCGTCTTTTTTAATACTAGATTCCGTTTCAATCCATTGTCCGTTTGGACTAAAATCTGCACGATACTTTTCGCCTTTTTTCTTAAAGTGCGCTTCGTAGTTATTATGTGCGTCAACTTCCCAATCAGGATCAGTTTCGCCTGGATATTTGTTTTCAAAAGCAGTTTGAACCACATCCGGAACTTGCGCTTTAATGGCATTTTGACAACTAAATATGACTAATGCTATTATTATATATTTTAAATGTTTCATGTTATTATTGGTTTAAGATGTTAATGGAAATAACTTCAATTTCGCTGTAAATATTATCTTCTGTGGTGTTTTTCAATTTTAAATTAAAGGCATCACCAACATGTAAATTGATATCTAAATTATAAGCATCTAAGACATTACTAGCTTTTAGATCTTCGATAATAATCATATTATCTTTTATATCTGTAAAGTAAAATAGTCGGCCATCATAACCATCATATCGTACTTGTTTGGTCACCTCTCCTCTATCTTTTTTTGTTTTTGTATGGTCTGAATTTATAACTATTGTTGATGCAAAAAACAGACTGATTATAATACTTATTAGTTTCATAATTTATGTTTTAAAGGGTTACTATTCTGTTTTACAAAGATGGCAACAACCCGCAGTAATTGCATTATACAATTTTAGGAGACCGTTATAAGATTCACATTTAAGTGGTTAAAGTGCACAAAAAAGCCCAACATAACTGTTGGGCTTTAAAGCACTATATTAGGTAATAGACGTTAGATCTTATTTCCATAAATATCAAGTTGTACAACAGGTTTCCCTAATTGTTTTACTTCTTCAAATTGAGTGGCTTTATCACCAACAATTAAATAAACCATTTCCGACTCGTTTAAATATTGGTCAATAATAGCTTTATAATCCGCTAAAGTCATATTTATTAACTCGTCTTGATCGTTACCCAAAAAGTTATCCGCTTTATTATACTTACTAATCTCTCTTAAAATACTTAATTGTGCACCTAAACTTTCGTAAGCTCTGGTGTTTCCTTTCAAGATTTTATTCTTTGTTAATTCTACTTCAGTATCAGTAAAATCGTCTTTGTAATTTGTTACCATGTCTTTAATAATCTCTAACGATTTTAGAGTTGCATTGGCGCGGACACTAGATCTGATTGCAAATGGACTAACTGCTTGACGTGAAGCAATACTAGAATAGGCACCATAAGTATACCCTTTTCCAATTCTTAAGGTTTGGAATAATTTTCCGCTAGAACCACCTCCTAAAATTTCGTTAGCAAAATCAAGGTTGTTTGCGTTTTTATCTGTTCCTGATAACGCTAATTTACCAATATAAACTACTGATTGTTTAGCATCTGGTACATCTACAAAGTATAATGTCCCTCCTGTTCCGTTATCCTTAACATCCATTTTTGGTAAAGTAACTGCGTCACCTTGCCATGCTTTTAAAGGACTTAAAGCACTAATAGTTTGCGCTTTATTAATGGCACCTGCAATATGGAATGTTGCCGCTTTTGGTGATAAGTTTTTGTAATACGCTTTTAAATCGTCCATAGTTATCGCTGCAGTACTCTTTAAAGTACCAGAGCCATTAATTCCGAAACGATGACTTTCACCATATATTAATTGATTAAAGACGTTAGAAGCTATGGCATTAGGATTTGCTTCGCTACCTTTTAAACCTGTTTCTAGAGCTTGTTTTAATCTTGTAAACTCTTTAGCATCCCAACGAGGTTCTAAAATAATCTCTTTAACTAGCTTAATAGTCTCGTCTAAGTTTTTTGTTAAACACGATCCCGTAATATGAAAATCTTCATTGGCACTATACATATTGATACTAGCACCAAGTAAACCAATTGCTTCCTCTAAATCTGCTGCTGTTTTAGATTTTGTACCCTGCATCATTAAATCGCTAAATAGGTTAGCAACCCCTTCTTTTCCTTTAGGATCTAATAACTGACCACCAGGAATAGTAATGTCAAATTGTACTAATGGCACCTCATTGTTTTCGATACCATATAATGCCATTCCGTTATCTAAATCGCCTTTCCAAATGGTTGGTGATTTAAAGACTGGTAATTTTCCAAATCCAGGTTCGCTTCTATCATGTTTGCTAGGTGTTTTTTCGTAAACTGCTTCTTCACCTTGACTTACTTCTTCATTGGCAACATCCTTTTTAACTTCTTCAATCCAAACGGTTGCTTCCTTACTATCTGCAATAGCTAGGTCTAATTGCCCTTTTGGTACTACACTTGTCATAACATAGTTTTGACCTTTAATATACTTGTTATACACACGCATTACATCCGCAGCAGTAACTGCATTGGTTAACTTAGCACGTTCTGTAATAAAACTAGGATCACCGTTAAACTCATTATCCTGTACTAACTGGAATGCTTTGTTTAAAACAGTACTAACCCCTTGGTATAAACCTGTTTCAAGTTCGGCCTTGATACGCTTTAAATCGTCTGTATTAACTCCATTAGTTTCAAATTTAGTTAAACCAGCATCTATAGCGGCTTTAACTTGATCTAAGTCCGTCCCTACATTAGCACGTACTCTAAAAACAAACTCTCCAGCCAACTCACTACTGTTTTGGTAGGTTCCAACACGCGGTGCTAGTTTTTGTTCTTCGACTAATACATTATATAAAGGTGATTTTTTACTACCACTTAGCAATTCGCCTAAAATATCTAAAGCATAACTATCAGCATCATAATTTTTTACTGTTGGGTATACCATACGTACCTCAGGTAACTTGGCAAAGTTGTCTTCAAAATATAACGATTTTGTGTTTTCTAAAACCACAGGTGCTATATTTTGCTCTTCTACATCTGGTCCGCTAGGGATTTCTCCAAACCACTGCGCCACTAGTTTTTTAGTTTCGGCAATGTCAATATCTCCAGCAATTACTAGAGAGGCGTTTTTAGCACCATAATACTGTTTGTAAAAC
Organism: Olleya sp. KKT75; assembly: GCF_055635485.1. Taxonomy (NCBI): domain Bacteria; kingdom Pseudomonadati; phylum Bacteroidota; class Flavobacteriia; order Flavobacteriales; family Flavobacteriaceae; genus Olleya; species Olleya sp. KKT75. Next base: position 3,075,788 of record NZ_CM145759.1, on the reverse strand, counting down.
TCTTTGACATCAGCAACAGTTGCAGCTTGTAAATCTGGTAATGCACCAATTACAGTCCAATTGTATGGATGTCCTTGAGGATATAAGTTTTTTCTAATAATCTCATCCGTGTAACCATAAGCTGCGTTATCGACACGTTGACGTTTTTCGTTTTTAACCACTTGCTTTTCACGTTCTAGAGCAGCCTCTGTTACTGTATTAATCATGTAACCAAAACGGTCTGAATCAATCCACATAATTTTTTCAAAAGCATCCTTTGGTACCACTTCATAATACACAGTATAGTCATTAGAAGTCCCTCCATTACGACTTCCACCCCATTCTGGAATCATTTTACGATTGGCACCTACCGGAACGTTTTCGGAATCATTAAAAGACATGTGCTCAAAAAAGTGAGCAAAGCCTGTTTTACCTGGTTTTTCACGGTTAGAACCAACGTGCATCAGGGTTGCTACAGCAACTATTGGATCAGAATGGTCTTCATGAAGGATTACTTCTAAACCATTATCGAGTGTAAATTTTTCATAATCGATTTTAAAATCGGCAGTCTTCTCTACTCCTGAAGTACCAGAGTCTCCACAAGAGACTAAAGCTAAACCAGTTAGTAGAATTAAAGATTTAATTGTACGCATTACTTATAGTTTTATTTGATTGTGCCCTAAAGATAGCCATTAATTTTTTGTCTTAAAATTTTAATAAATATGTTAAAAGGAAACCTATTTTTAGTATCTTTAAGTAAATATAAAATTTAAGAATATGGATATTAATTTTGAATATGATAAGGTAAAAGCAAGTGAAGAGTTAGAGCAATTTACTGCAGAAAAAATCCAAAAATTGTTTAATAAATACGAATTTATAGTACGTGCGGACGTATTTTTTAAATTAGAAAATACAAGTGACGATAAATCTGGGAAAATTGCGGGAATTAGATTAAGTGCTCCTGGACCAAGATTATATGCTGAAGAAAGTAAAGACACACTACATAAAAGTGTTAGTGAGGTTGTTAGCCAATTAGAAAGACAACTTTCTAAACGTAAAGGAAAAATGAATGCCCATTAGTAGCATTATAATTGATAAAAAAAGCAACTCTATTCGAGTTGCTTTTTTTATGCTTTAGTTTTTGGTGAAGCAGAAAAGTTTAGTGCAATTATTATATGAAAAAATAACAACCCGGAGGATTTGCCTTAAACGCGAAGCTGTTTTAAAGATTTTAAACAAAAAAACACGCTAACTATGGTTATATAAAACCTGTAGTTAGCGTGTTTTGATTATTTTATAATCCGGTTACTATACTTACACCGATAATTGTTTGAATTTGATCCCTAAAGTAGATTCTACCTTTTTAAGGTCATTACGCTCACTACTTAAAATCAACGCAATAGATTCTCCTTTTTTACCAGCTCTTGCTGTACGTCCACTTCTGTGCGTGTAATACTCAATATGTTCTGGTAATTGGTGGTGCATTACAAAAGCTAAATCATTTACATCTATTCCTCTTGCAGACACATCTGTAGATATTAATAATTGTAACGTCGTATTTTTAAACGCACGCATTACTTTATCACGTTCTCTTTGTTGCATATCTCCTTCTAAAGCACCAACATTAAACCCTTCGGTTTCTAATTGGTGTCTTAATGCTTGCGCACCAGCCTTAGTTTTAGTAAATATAATACCACGTTGGTCTTCTCTTTCTTCTAATAATCGGATTAAAGCCGATGCTTTTTCGTGTACTGAGGTTTCAACAAAAAAGTGAGATATATTTTGATTAACAATGCTACTTCTGTCTATTTCTAAACGTACTGCTTCATCTGCGATATAACGCTTAACAATCTCTTTTAAATCGTCAGACATCGTAGCACTAAATAACCACGTGTTTTTTGGATCTGCTACAGAACTTAAGATTGTTGTTAAATCGTTTTTAAAACCCATGCTTAGCATTTCATCAGCTTCATCTAAAACAATAGTTTTAACATCTGTTAATTTTACTGCTCCACGATTAACCAAATCTACTAAACGACCAGGAGTAGCCACAATAATATGTGTTGTTCTAGCTACATTTTTAAGTTGAATATCAATTTTTTCGCCACCATAAACACCTTCTAAGAAGATTTTAGTATCGTTATATTTGATATACTTAAACAGTTGCTTTTTAATTTGTTGTACTAACTCTCTGGTTGGTGCAATAATTAAAGCCTGTACTGTATCCTTTTTAGGGTTTATTTTATGTAATAAAGGTAATCCAAAAGCAGCGGTTTTACCAGTTCCTGTTTGCGCCAATCCGATAAAATCAGTTGACTTTTTTAGTAACGTTGGTATGGCTTGTGCCTGGATATCTGTAGGTGTTTTAATACCTAATTCCTTTAGTGATTTTATATAGTTTTTATCTAAACCTAGATCTTTAAAAGTCATAATTAATAGTAATTAGTCTATAGTTATTTTAATGTATTTACAAAAGTAAGCAACTGCAAACTGCGACTGAATACTGTCAAATGTATTTTATTCTTCTGGTGGAAAACCATTGATCTCTTCAAAAACCTGATCAAAATTAGTACGTAAATACGCATTTAATTTTTTACGGTAATCGTCTTTTAACCATTCTACAAAGTTATAAGTACTTTTACTAATACACTTTGTATAACGCGAAATACGGTAATCTATATCGTCTCCTAAAAGCTTAGCTAATGCTAATGCATCCCAAAGATCCTCACTGTTTTCTGTACAAATATGTGCATGGTGTTGGATAGAACGTTCTAATACTACTTTAGAGCTTTCTCCTGCTCTAATACTATCAATATAGCATTTTTTAATATCAAAATACACCTGCTCAGACTTTTTGAATTGCTCACGCAACTCGTCCGGCATTTCATATCTAAAGTTATTCTCAAGCTCTTCATCACTTAAAATTCCATCTAAGTAATAATTTGGAGAACGGAATATTTTATGCCAATCTAAATCACTTCCCCATGGTCCAAAACGGTGTAGGTTGTTACCTAAATCTATAACAACAAACTTGTTTTTATCTTTTAAGATACGTGATCCACGACCAATCATTTGGTAATACAATGTTAATGATTTGGTTGCTCTGTTAAGCATAATACAATCTACTGTAGGCTCATCAAAACCAGTAGTTAAAATACTTACAGACGTTAAAATGGCATCCGGTGTTTCTTTAAACCATTTTAGGATGGCTTTACGTTCCTTTTTTGTATTGTTATTATCTAAATGTGCTACGGGATAACCACCACGTTTAAACGTGTCATACACGTGTAAAGAGGTATTAATACCGTTATTAAATATTAGTGTTTTTTTACCTTTACAACGTTCTTCATAAGCTTGGATAAGCTTAGTTAACATGTCTGTATTGGTATACAAATCTTCAGAAGATTTTACGGTATAATCACCGTTTGCTCCAACAACTAAAGAAGTTAATCCTACGTTATAAGAGAAAATTTCGGCACGAGCCAAAAACTCATTAGCAATTAAAGAGTGGATTGTTTCTCCAACAATAAGTTCGTTATAGTTATCCTTCATTGGAAGGTTAATATTACTACTTAAAGGTGTTGCTGTTACCCCAAGGATAAACGATTTCTCAAAAAACTTAAATAACTTAGTAAAACTGTTATAATGCGCTTCATCAATAATAACTAAACCTATGTCTGAAATATCTAGTTTGTTATCCGTCAAACGGTTATTAAGTGTTTCTACCATTGCCACAAAGCAATTAAAATCACCTTGATCACTTAAATCTGCTTTACTATCTACAATTTTATTACTTACACCAAACTCGGTAAGCATTTTAGACGTTTGTCTACAAAGCTCAATACGGTGCGTCATAACAAGCACTTGCTTTTTATGCGTCTTTAAATATTGTCTAACAATTTCAGAGAAAATTACCGTCTTACCACCACCCGTTGGTAATTGGTATAACAAGTGATAATCTTCTTGTGCTTCTTCAAAACATTTAAAAATCTTATCAATAGCCCCTTTTTGGTAGCTATAAAGACTTTTTCCTTCTGTGCGTTCTTGTAATTCTAGGGTTTTAACAGACATTAATTAAGTGTAAATTTTTAGATTTTAAGATGTGCAAAAATACAACGAATTAAAGGGTTTCAACGAATAATATGTAAAAAAAATTATTATGTCTACTTTTACACCTTACTATGAGTCATAATTCAGATCTTTTTCAAGCCCAATTTAGTGGCTTTTATAATACACCCCATTTATTTTATTCTGAAATTTTCGGAATACAACCCTTTGTAAAACAATTAGATAAAACGTTTGTGTTTAATCGTGATGTCAGGCCTACCATAAGACTAGGGCAGCGTGTCGAGCAATTTGTGTTTGAAGAGTTAAATCAGTTTGAATCCATTCAGGTTATAGCAGAAAACATACAAATCCAAGAAAATGTAAACCATACTATAGGCGAATTGGACTGCTTATATCTTGATGAAACGGTGCCATTTCATCTAGAAATACAGTTTAAATACTACTTATATGATGCTACTTTAGGTCCTAAAGAAATTGATTGTTTAATTGGACCGATGCGTCGTGACTCGTTATTAGAAAAACTGAATAAACTAAAAATAAAACAGCTTCCCCTACTCTTTAATCCTGCGACTAAACCAGTATTGGAGTCGTTAAATTTAGAAAGCAATACCGTAAAACAACAAATCTATTTTAAAGCGCAAATTTTTGTGCCTTACGGAACCTCTGTTACTTTTAAAACCATAAATAACGACTGTATTTATGGGTTTTATTTTAATTACAAAGCGTTACCTGAGTTTTCTAACTGTAAGTTTTTTAAACCTGAAAAGACAGATTGGTTATTAGATTTAGATGTTAATGTCAATTGGCAAACTTTAGAGCAAATCACCCCACAATTAACCATTTACGAAACCGAAAAATATGCGCCTTTATTATGGTTAAAATTCCCTAATGGGGAATTAACAAAATGTTTTGTAGTCCCTTGGTAATGGCCTTTATGTATTACAGATAGGTGTTTTTAAGCGTTTATAATATGCTTAATTATAACTTGTTTAAACTTTTTGACATCATAAGGTTTTACTACAAAATCAGTCATTCCGCTATTAAAAATTATAGATCTGGCTTCCTCAATTTCTACCGCGGTTAAAGCTATAATTGGTAGTGTTGTATTAAATTGACGAATTTCTTTAGTAGTTTCGATACCATCTTTTCCAGGCATATTAATATCCATTAAAACAGCGTCATAAGCATTAGTTTTAATCATAGCAATCGCATCATCCCCGTTACTAGCTACAGCGCAAATAACATCCTCTTTGTCCAACATCTTTTTAGTCACAATTTGATTAATACGGTTATCATCAACAATTAATATCTTTTTGTCTTTTAATAACGTGTAATCAAATACCATTAATGCTTGATTATCAGCTAAAGTACCTTCATTAACAGTCTCATATTTCAAGGTAAAGTAAAACAATGCCCCTTTTCCTAAATCACTTTCAAGATGAATATCAGAATCTAAAAATTTAAGAAGTTTAGATACAATAGGTAGACCTAATCCAGTCCCTTGATAGTTATAATTAGCAGAATTAGCTTGTGTAAATTCTTCAAAAATAGTTTTTTGTTTATTTTTTGGAACACCAATACCTGTATCGCTAATTTTAAATTTAATAGCCAATATTCCATCCTTTGAAGGCGTTGTTATTAGGTCGATACTTATAATACCATCTTCAGTAAACTTACACGCGTTTCCTATCAAATTCATTAAAATTCGTGATAAATGAATAGAATCTCCGTGAATTAATGTTGGTGTGTTATCCGAAATATTAATTTTAATTTCATTTTTATTCTGAATTAGCATGTATTCAAAAGACGCACAAATGGCTGTTATATAATTACGAATGTTAAACGTTTTTTTAGCGTTTTCGATTTTATTAGAGTCTATTTTACTAATTTCCAAAACATCATTAATAAGTGCTAGTAAATAGTCTGCCGAAAATTTTAAAACATTAAGATCCTCTTTATGTTTATCTAAAGATTCATCTTCTAATAAAATTGTACTCAATCCAATTACTCCATAAAGTGGTGTCCGTAGCTCGTGACTAACAGTAGAAAAAAAGGCGCTTTTAGATTTAGATAATTGCTCTGCTTCTTCCTTTGCTTTTAAATATTCTTGATTTTTTATATTAACTTCTTGTACTAGTTTTTTACGCCTTTTAGAGGTTAAATAAAAATGTGTTAAAAAAAACAAAGAGACAATGGTACCGATAATTAAACCATAATTCATGTTGCTTTTATTCTTGATTTTCTCTGTTTTTAACTGCGATTCAAACTCTGATTTTAAAGCGTTTTCTTTATATTCATTAACCTTGAACTCCGCTGTTATTACAGAGGCTTCTCTTGTTTTTTGTTTATTAAAATTAAATGTTTTTAAAGAATCATATAACCTAGTATAATATAAAGCCTCTTTATAGTCTTTTAATCCTTCTAAAGCATAACTATATTCTTTATAAAGATTAGCCATATTAATTGTAAAACGTTCTTTTTTAAAATTAGGGTCGTCTAAATATGGAATAATATATTTTGTAGCTTGTTTATAATCTTTTTTTAAGTTGTAAAATGTGGCAGCTAAAGGAATGTAGTCTAAGTAAAACAAACTATCTCTGGATACAGCCATTTTAGGTAGTACTTCATTAATTTTTGTTACAATAGCTTCACCTTTATCTAGATAGTTAACTTTTATAGCATTATTTAAATAATTGTAATACGTATTAGTCAAATTAATAGTGTCTTTCATTTTTATATTAAGCGCTACAGTCTTATCCATATAATCAAAAGCCTTACGTATTTTAACCGCATCTCCTTTTATAAAATATATAAAAGAAAGAACCATATAACACTCGCCTAACGATCGGTCATCTTTAATTTTTATTGCATATTCCATAGCTTTAGTGATACTTTTTTCGGCACTTATGGTATCATGCTGCTCTAAAAAATCATAGCCTAATCTAGAATTAGCTTTTTGTATAAAATAATCGTTATCCGCTTGTTTTGCTTTATCTAATAATTCTGCATGTGTTTTAAAAGAATCAGAATAACGCCCTTCCATAAAGGCAGCCCAGCCTAAAGAATCTATTTTTTTTAGTGTAGTATTCTCCTTTGTTTTAGAGACATCAGTAGCGGGATTAGGGTCAGAATTTTGGGCAAAACTGAAAGAGGAGATTATAAAAACGAATAAATATAGAGGAAGTTTAAATGGCATTAAGTAGGGTTTATTTCTTTAAGATAACTAGTTATGCTTTTATAAACAAAGAAAATTAATGTTTTTCGGTGTACAACAACAAGATTTCATAATAGTTTAATCAGTTTGGTTAACCAATATGTTGTAGCCTTGTTAAAAGTATTAGTTGACTCACTCAAACTTTAGGTTGACTCATTGGTCTTAATTTTTGTTTGTATTTACGATAGCTTCGTAAAAAACAACGTTATGAAAAATATATTTACACTATGCATCTTAATGCTAACCACATTGGTTACCGCACAAACTGAAGTACTGTCAAAAATAGAAGCCGTAAAAGTATTTAAAAGCAATGCTGAGATAAAAAGAGAAGCGTCATTTACAACCAAAATAGGACGACAAGATATTGTGTTAACCGGTATTTCTACAAGTATAAATCCTTCTAGTTTGCAGGTTTTGTTTAATAATTCTAACACAGTATTGATCTCTGCCAAATATGAAACTAATTATTTAGTCTCAAAACCAAACAACAAAGAGATTGAAACCTTAAAAACACAATTAGAGGCTTTAAATAGTAATTTACTATGGATGTCACACCAACGCAATAGCTTACTTGGTATGGAGCAAATACTTAATAAAAATCAAGATCTAGGTTCTGGAAATTCTAGCTTTACACCACAACAAGTTTTAGAGTTAAGTAATGTGTATCGTGCTAAATATTTAGAGATAAAAAAAGAACTGATTGCATTAGAAACATCAGAAAAACCTATTAGAGCACAAGTTATAAAGTTAAACCAACAATTAAAAGAGCTTAGCGCAGAATTTGATAAACCTAGTGGTAACATCGTATTACAAATAGAATCGAAACAAGTAGAAAAAGTAGTTTTAGATTGTAAATATAGTGTTGGTAATGTTGGATGGGAACCTTTATATGACTTAAGGTCAGAAGGAATTACCGAAAAAGTTAGCCTAACATACAAAGCAGGAATTTATCAAAATACAGGTTTAGATTGGAACGATGTTACATTAACTATTAGTACCGGGAATCCATCACAAAACAACGATAGACCTATTTTAAATCCATTATATGCTAACATCTATTATCAACAACAATTTAAGAAAGAACAAGATGCTGCTATGGAAGAAGTTATAGTTACAAATATGGCCTATAGACAAAAATCTAACGGGTATGTTGACCAATCAAGTGTCTCTGAAAATCAATTAACTATTGACTTTAATATTCTAAGTAAACGCACCATTGTTAGTGATGGAAAACAAAATTTAGTTGCACTACAAGCATTTGATTTAAATACAGATTACATCTATCACACGGTTCCTAAATTAGATAGAGGTGCCTTTTTACTAGCTAAAATAACGGATTGGAGTCAGTATAATTTAGTTGCTGGACAAGCTAATATCTTTTTTGAAGGTGCTTTTGTGGGGACTACTTTTATAAATCCAGAAGTAACCGCTAAAGCATTATTGATATCTATGGGACGTGATAACAGTATTATTGTGGAGCGCACACCTATAAAAGATTATAGGTCTTCTAAATTTATTGGCAGTAATACTAAAGAAACTATTGGCTATGATATTGTTGTAAAAAACAAAAAAGGAACACCAATTACTATCGAAATTTTAGATCAGATACCTGTCTCTAAAAACAAAAATGTTCAAGTGGTTTTAGAAGAAAAAGGTCAAGCTGAATATACTGAGGATGTGGGTAAACTATTATGGACATTACAGGTTGGTGCAAGAGAAACCGTTGTAAATTCGTTTATGTACAGTATTAAATATCCAAAAAATGATACAGTAACAGGGATAAAATAAGTTTTAAGGCTTTATTAAGCAGAATGAAAAGTCCCTTTTTGGGGCTTTTTCGTTTTTTTAAATTAATTTTGTGAAACACTTATATGTTACAATTACTTTTAACCTTTAAATGGAGTTAAACAACGTATCATTTATCTAAACGTAAACCTATAGCACCCTTTGTTTTATTAATGAAAAAGCATAAAAACATTAGATCGTTTACCATAATTACACTATTAATTATACAAATGGTGTTTTTATTTATGATAGCTAAAGAAAAATACGAAGCTTCTAATTTTACAATACTGTTTTATATTATCGTTATTACTGTTGCTGTGTTTTTTGCTTATCGGTATTTGGATTTACACCATGATACCTACGATTACGAGAAAATAGGAGTTGCTATTTGGGTGCCTATTGGCGCAGTGTTTTGTTACGGACTAAACATTCATCTTGGTTTTAGTAGTGTTTTATCTGCCGGAATTACAGGCACTTTAGCTTCATTTGTTCCTGTATTGAATAAGCAATCCATGTACATAAAAAAAATACCAGGTGCCATATATTGTGGTGCTTTTGTTGGTATGTCCAGTGCTGAAATCACTCCGACAATAACATTTGTAATAGTTGCAGGATTAATTACTGGGGGACTTTTTATGTTGTCTAAAAATTTATTCTTGGGTATTGGTGGTAAGTTAGGTGCATTAGCATTTGCTGGTGTTTCTATGGTTTCATTACTTTATTATTTATTTATATGAATTTAATCATTTTAGCTATAACCGGAATACTTGGCGCGACATTAACTTATTATGTTAGTGAGGAGCTAAATCAGGGTGCTGTTAGGGCATCTGCTGTTTTAGCTCTAATTGTTGGCTTGTTTTTTTACTGGTTTCCAAACGTGCTAAGTAGTTACCTTACCAATACAATTCCTATTGTTTTTATCGGAACGTCTTTTATCGGCATGGCTTCGCCGAAAGGCTCAAAAAACTATTTATTATTGGCTATCGCTGGTGTATTTTTTAGTGTAATTTACGTTAATAAAAGCCACTTTTTTAATGGATACGGTGGCGCTTTAGGAACTTTAGCTTTTATAACTTTAATTGCAACTATGGCGTGTTTTAACTGGTATGCTAATAAAACCAAAATAACACAACGAATTGTGCTTATTAAAAACAAGATTTTTAATCGTAATAAATAACTAAATTTCTGCGATTACTTGAACAAAAACGGGCTTAAAAAGGTTTCGTTAATAACTCCTTACAAAACCCTTTCATTACCTTAACAAATTCACTTATTTTGCAACCCTAAATTTAGTCGTAAAAAGTGTCATTCTCATTTAAATGATCCAATAGATTTGTTGGTTTTTAAGAATGTTACACGCGTCTTTTTTAAAATAATAGATACCACAACATGAAAGTCTGTATTGCCGAGAAACCAAGTGTAGCAAGAGAAATTGCGCAAGTATTAGGTGCCAACACAAAGCGTGATGGTTACTATGAGGGTAACGGGTACGCAGTAACTTATACGTTTGGCCATTTATGTACTTTAAAAGAACCAAACGACTATAAACCGTATTGGAAAAGTTGGGATTTAAACAACTTACCAATGCTTCCTGAAAAATTTGAAACTAAAGTTACTAAAGATTCAGGAATCCAAAAGCAATTTAGAATTGTAAAAAGCTTATTTGATAAAGCAGATGTAGTTATAAATTGTGGGGATGCCGGGACAGAAGGAGAATTAATACAACGTTGGGTTTTAGATCAAGCTAGTTATAAAGGAGAAGTGCAACGCCTTTGGATTAGCTCTCTAACAACGGAAGCTATTAAAGAAGGCTTTTTGAAGTTAGAACCAAGTTCTAAATATGATAATTTGTACTATGCTGGGTTTTCAAGAGCAATTGGAGATTGGCTTTTAGGCATGAATGCCACACGTTTGTATACTGTTAAATATGGTGGTTACAAACAAGTATTAAGTGTTGGACGTGTACAAACACCAACCTTAGCAATGGTAGTAAACCGTTGGAAAGAAATCGAAAATTTTAAGCCCCAACCCTATTGGGAACTGCAAACCATGTATCGTGACACCTTATTTAGTTATGAGGAAGGGCGATTTTTAAAAATGGAAGATGGTGAGAAGTTAGCCAATATTGTAAAAGCACATGATTTTGAAATTGTGTCAATTACAAAGAAAAAGGGTAATGAATATGCGCCAAAACTATTCGATTTAACAGGGTTGCAAGTCTATTGTAATACAAAATTTGGGTTTTCGGCAGACGAAACTTTAAAAATAGTACAGAAATTGTACGAAATGAAAGTAGTCACCTATCCAAGAGTAGATACTACGTTTTTACCAAATGATATTTATCCAAAAGTAGCAGGGATTTTAAAAAACCTAACTAAATACGCGACATTAACTGCTCCAGTTTTAACAAAGAAGATAAAAAAATCAAAAAAAGTTTTTGATGATGCAAAGGTTACGGATCACCACGCGATTATACCAACGGGGGTCCAAAGTAATTTGCAATACAATCAGCAACAAGTGTATGATATTATTACCCGTCGTTTTATTGCTGTATTTTATGACGATTGTAAAGTGGCAAATACTACGGTTATTGGTAAAGCCGAAAGTGTAAACTTTAAAACTACAGGTAAAGAAATATTAGAAAAAGGATGGCGAGTTGTATTTGAAACTAAAGACAGTTCTAATCGTGAAGCTGGTCTTTTACCAACGTTTGTAAAAGGCGAAAAAGGACCACACGAACCTAGTTTTCTAGAAAAACAAACCAAGCCGCCAAATCAATTTACAGAAGCCACCTTATTACGCGCAATGGAAACAGCAGGTAAGCAAGTGGATGATGATGAGTTGCGAGATTTGATGAAAGAAAACGGTATTGGAAGACCTTCTACCCGTGCCAATATTATCGAGACGCTATTTAGACGTAAGTATATAAAACGTAATAAAAAGCAAGTACTACCAACTGTTACCGGTATTCAGTTGATTGATATTATTAGAAATGATTTATTAAAATCGGCAGAATTGACTGGTCTTTGGGAAAAACAGCTAAAAGATATTGAGAAAGGCGAATATTCTGCTTCAGCATTCATAAAAAACATGAAGCATATGGTAGATCAATTGGTCTACGAAGTGCGAAGCGAAAAAGTAGAAGCCAAAATTAGTTACACTAATAACAAATCTGAAAAAGCAACCAAGGCTAAACCAAAAGCTAAAGCTAGCGCTAAAGGCATTGTTGGAAAAGCATGCCCAAAATGTAAAGCAGGACAGATTTTAAAAGGAAAAAGCGCCTATGGATGCACTAACTATGGTAAGACATGTGATTTTGTGCTTCCTTTTAGTTTTGGTGAAAAGACTATATCCGAAAACCAGTACAAGCGTTTATTAGATAAAGGATCTACAGTAAATTTGAAAGGTTTTAAGATTAATGATACTTCTGTTGAAGGTTTGCTACGTTTTGACGATAATTTTAAATTGAAGTTAGAGCCTAAGCAAACTAAAGCAACTAATACTACAGATGACAAAACGTGTCCTAAGTGTAAAAAAGGAACTATTATTAAAGGTAAAACAGCTTATGGTTGTAGTGCCTACAAAACGGGTTGCGATTTTAGATTTAGTTATGATTTGATTCGTGAAAAGGCTAATGGGCAACCTTTAACTAAAGATTTAGTGTTTCAGATTTTGAATGGTTAGTGGAGTTTGAATATGGATATTTTTTATAACGTGGATTCTGCGTCGTAGCGCAGAATGACAATCGAGATGATTAAACTATGGAAACGAAGCTAACATTTCGATAATCATAACGTCACTTCGAGTGATTTTGAAGCATGAAAAATTGTATCGAGAAGCGCATTAAACGATCTGTTTGTAATAGTAACTAGAGGAATTAAAAGTGGATTCTGCGTCGTAGCACAGAATGACAAACGAGATGATTAAACTATGGAAACAAAGCTAACATTTCGATAAACACATCGTCACTTCGAGTGATTTTGAAGCATGAAAAATTGTATCGAGAAGCGCATTAAACGATCTGTTTGTGATAGTAACTAGAGGAATTTAAAGTGGATTCTGCGTCGTAGCACAGAATGACAAACGAGATGATTAAACTATGGAAACAAAGCTAACATTTCGATAAACACAACGTCACTTCGAGTGATTTTGAAGCATGAAAAATTGTATCGAGAAGCGCATTAAACGTTATGTTTTGATAGTAACTAGAGGAATTAAAAGTGGATTCTGCGTCGTAGCACAGAATGACAAACGAGATGATTAAACTATGGAAACAAAGCTAACATTTCGATAAACACATCGTCACTTCGAGTGATTTTGAAGCATGAAAAATTGTATCGAGAAGCGCATTAAACGATCTGTTTGTAATAGTAACTAGAGGAATTAAAAGTGGATTCTGCGTCGTAGCGCAGAATGACAATAGCAATAAATCAATTAAAGTAGTAATTTATAAACATATCAAAACCCGCATTATAAATTAAAACGACAAAATCATTATTTTGGAAAACGAGAACCAGCAACACTTTAAAATATACAAACCCTATAAAATGCTTAGTCAGTTTTCTAGTAATGCTAGTAAAGAACAACGTAAGCGTTTTTTAAGTGAGTTGGGTGTATTTCCAGAAGGTACAATGCCTATTGGTCGTTTAGACGAAAAAAGTGAAGGTCTACTCCTACTTACTACAGACGGAAAATTAAGTGACCATATTAATCAATCCGGAATTGAAAAAGAATACTACGCTTTAGTTGATGGCGCAATTTCCGCGGAAGCGATACAAGAATTATGCGATGGTGTAGAAATTGGTTTTAACGGTAAAAAGTACATGACAAAACCATGTAAGGTTTTTAAATTGGAAGCATTACCAGATTTACCAGAACGGTCTCAAAAAATAAGAGACGGCAGACATGGTCCAACCACTTGGATTTCTGTAACTTTAACAGAAGGAAAATTTAGGCAAGTGCGTAAAATGACAAGTGCTGTTAACTGTCCAACCTTAAGATTAGTGCGTGTTAGAGTTGGTAATATTCTATTAAATGCTATGCCTTCTGGTGCTGTTTTTCCTATAGAAAATCTAAAAGAGATACTTTAACGTATCTTTAATTTTTAATACTATAGTAATCGTATAAAACACATTACTTTTGTACTAATTAGCAACATATTTCATGATTAAATACGCCCATTTTTTTTACGATTATTTTATAGATTTAGGAGTTAGTAAAGTAACCTCTAAATACTTGAATTTATTGGTGCTTTTAATAGTTACGTTGGTTGTAATTTTACTATTAGATCTATTAATTAGAAAGGTTTTAAGGCTATTGTCTGCTAAAGTGGCATCGACTACTAAATCTAATTTTGACGATTTACTAATCGCTAACCGCGTCCCAAGAAACATAGCACATATTCCTGCTTTATACTTAGCGATAGAAAGTATTCCTTTAGTTTTTAATGATTTTGAAAATCTACATGTGTTTTTTGAAAAATTAATGCAAGTTGCCGGGATTATATTAGGTTTATGGATTGTTAGAAGCTTATTAAATACACTTAAAAATTACTTTAAAACCTTACCAAGATTAAGAGATAAACCTATTGATAGTTATATTCAGGTATTTATGATATTTGCTTGGGTGGTTGGAGCTGGTTTGGCATTGGCAGTAATTATTGGAGGCGATTCGCTTTGGAAATTTATTACAGGTTTTGGTGCTGCTACAGCCATTATTTTATTGATTTTTAAGGACACCATTTTAGGATTTGTAGCTAGTATACAAGTGTCTATTAATGATATGGTCCGCATTGGCGACTGGATTACATTTGAAAAGTTTGGTGCAGATGGAGATGTTATTGAAATAAATTTAGCGACAGTAAAGGTTCAGAATTTTGATAATACTATCACCACTATTCCAACTTATGCGTTGATATCGGATTCGTTTAAAAATTGGAGAGGAATGACAAACTCTGACGGTAGACGTATTAAAAGACACATGCTAATCAAGCAAACGTCTATAAAGTATTTAAATACAGAAGATATTGAACGTTTGAAAAAAATCGAGATCATTTCGGTATATTTAAACACAATGCAGGATAAAATAAATAGCTTTAATGCGTCACACACTATTGATAAATCTGTTTTAATTAACGGACGAAACCTAACTAATATTGGTGTTTTTAGAAAATTTATTCAAACATATTTAGAGCAACATTCTGCTATTAATAACGACATGTTATTAATGGCTAGACAATTACAACCAACCGCACAAGGTATTCCTTTAGAGATTTACTGCTTTACTAAGGATAAGCGTTGGGAAAGTTATGAATACGTAATGAGCGACTTGTTTGATCATTTTTTAGCTGCTGTACCTTACTTTGATTTAGAATTGTTTGAATTACCAAACGATACGTCTTTTAAGCAATCCTAACCTCTTAAATTTTATTGAAAGTTAATTTTTAGTTAATTCGATTTCAATATTAATAGTATTACTATTATATTTGCAATCAAATTAAATATTATGCATACTTTACTTTCAAATTTAAAGATTAATATTAACGAGAAAATTTACCTTAAAGATCCGGAATCTTCTGCTTTGGGTAAACGTATCGTAGAAAATAGTATCCTACTAATTGACGAAATTGGTTTTGATGCTTATACTTTTAAAAAATTAGGTGCTAAAATTGGCTCTAATGAAAGTAGTATTTATCGCTATTTTGAGAGTAAACATAAATTACTAATCTATTTAGCGTCTTGGTATTGGACTTGGTTAGAATATCAATTGGTGTTTACAACAAATAGTATTGATAACACAACTGCAAAAATTGATAAAGCCATAAATATACTGACAAGAACTACAACAGTAGATTCTAACTTCTCACATATTAACGAGGTTATTTTAAAGCGTATAGTTATTAATGAATACTCAAAATCTTACTTAACTAAAGAGGTTGATAACGAAAACAAAGAGGGTTACTTTTTAGTATATAAACGTTTAGTAACCAGGTTTCATGACATGATTTTAGCAATAGACAGCAACTACCCTTACGCATTTAGTTTAGCAAGTACGGTTATAGATGGTGCCTTACATCAACACTTTTTAAAAGATCACTTTACAACCATATCAGACTTAAAAGCTTCTGATGCACCTACAAATTATTTTAAAGATTTAGTATTCAAAACCCTTAACATTTCTACAAATGAGTAAAAAAATCCTAACCGCTTGGCAACGTTTTATTGGTTTATTAAAATTAGACAGAAAAGATGTTAGACAAGTGTTTTTCTACGCCATTTTTGCTGGTTTAGTTAACCTATCCTTACCCCTGGGGATTCAAGCTATTATCAATTTACTACAAGCTGCACAGATTAGCACATCTTGGATTGTATTGGTAGTTTTAGTGACCTTAGGTGTTGTTTTTGTTGGAATTTTGCAATTGATGCAAATCAGAATTATTGAAAATATTCAGCAAAAAATATTTACGAGAGCTTCTTTTGAATTTGCTTATCGTTTTCCTAAAATGAAAATGAGTGGTTTAAGTGGTTATTATCCACCAGAATTAGCCAATCGCTTTTTTGATACTATTAATGTACAAAAAGGAATCGCCAAAGTTTTAATCGATTTTCCTGCAGCTATTTTACAAATTGTATTTGGATTGATTCTTTTATCTTTTTACCATCCCTTTTTTATTATATATGGTGCTTTATTACTAATCTTAATATACGTTGTATTTAAGTTTACAGCAGAAAAAGGATTACGAACAAGTATTGATGAGTCTAACCACAAGTATAAAGTGGCACACTGGCTGCAAGAAATTGCACGCTCTATAGTTAGTTTTAAATTGTCTGGAAAAACGAGTTTAGCACTTAATAAAAACGACAAATTGGTTACTAATTACTTAGAAGCAAGAGAGAGCCATTTTAAGATATTAGTTACTCAGTTTATTCAGCTTATTGGTTTTAAAGTCTTAGTAACAGCCGGTCTTTTGATTATTGGTGGTGCTTTAGTGCTTAATCAGCAAATGAATATTGGGCAGTTTGTAGCTGCTGAGATTATAATATTATTAGTCATTAATTCTGTTGAAAAACTAATTTTAGGTTTAGAAACATTTTATGATGTTTTGACTTCAATTGAAAAATTAGGAAAAATTGTAGATAAAGATTTAGAGTCTCAAGATGGCGAGATATTAGATGTCACTGATACTGATTTTGATATAGAACTTGATAATATTTCATACAGTGTGCCAGACCGCAGCACTCCTATTTTAAAGGATATTTCCTTAAAAATTAATGCTAAGGACAGGATTTTAATTCAAGGTGACAGTGGTTCTGGTAAATCTAGTTTGCTAAAATTAATTGCTGGCGTTATTGCACCTACAAATGGAAGTATTTACGTTTGCGATAAATCATTAACTAGTATTAATATCAATAGTTACCGTTCTAATATTGGTCAGATTTTAGTAGAAGAAACACCGTTTGAAGGGACGTTACTTCAAAACATAACCTTTGGAGATACTTCTATTACTACAAAGCAATTGGATTGGGCTATTCAAAATGTGGGACTAAAGGACTTTGTAAAACAATTACCAGATGGCATGAGTACGATGTTATATCCAGAAGGAAAAGGGGTGTCGTTTACAATTTCTAAAAAAATAATGTTAGCTAGAAGTATTGTAAAACAACCACGCTTGCTAATGCTTAAAGAACCATTAGATCAATTTGAAGCTAAAGAAGCACAGCAAATAGTAGACTTTTTAAGTCAAGCACAGCATCCTTGGACTTTAGTTGTTGTTAGCCAGAATAATATCTGGAAACAAACACTTAACCAAGTGATTATTTTAGATAAAGGTCAAATAATTAACACTAAATAGCATGTTAAATATTTCAACAAATAACGTCAACAAAAGTGTTGATATCAGTCGTTTTAGTTCTGTGCAAAAAGCATTTAACAAAAAACATTATAAGCATTTTAATCGCTTATTAATAATATTTGCCATTATTGGTATTATAATATTGTTTTTACCTTGGACACAAAGCATCACTGCTTCAGGTTTGGTAACAACACTAACACCAGATCAAAGACCACAAACCATTCAATCGCCTATACCAGGTCGTATTGAAAAATGGCACGTCAGAGAAGGTGATTTTGTGAAAAAAGGAGATACTATTTTATTTATTTCTGAAATAAAAAACGAATATTTTGATCCTAATTTAGTAGAAAGAACAGGACAGCAGATTAAAGCTAAAAGTGCTTCTGTAGTCTCTTACACTGGTAAAGTTAAAGCGTTAAATAATCGTATTTCAGCTTTAGCTAACGAAAGACAGTTAAAACTGCAACAAGCCGAAAATAAACTATTGCAATCTAAATTAAAGGTTAAAAGTGATAGCATCGATTTTCAAGCTTCAAAAACCAACTTAAATATTGCCGAAAAACAATTTTCGCGTACAGAGCAATTACAGTCTGAAGGATTAAAAGCTGTCACAGATGTCGAGGAAAAGCGTTTAAAACTTCAAGAAACTCAGGCTAAACTGATTTCACAAGAGAATAAGTATTTAGCTGCTCAGAATGAAGTTATTAATGCAAGAGTAGAATTAAACCGCATCAGTGCAGAGTATTCAGATAAAATATCCAAAGCGCAGAGTGATAAATTTACTGCGGAATCTAGTGGATTTGATGCGGAAGCACAAGTCACCAAATTAGAAAATGCGTACACTAATTATTCTATGCGAAATGATATGTATTATATCAAAGCACCGCAAGATGGCTATATAAACAAAGCTATAAAAGCTGGTATTGGAGAAACGTTTAAGGAAGGTGAGCAATTAGTTGGAATCACACCATCTAAGTTTGATATCGCTATCGAAACTTTTATAAATCCAATAGATTTACCTCTAGTCCATTTAAATGAGCAATTTAGAGTACAGTTTGACGGGTGGCCAGCTATTATATTTAGCGGTTGGCCTAATGTATCTTATGGTACTTACGGTGCAAAAGTAGTGGCAATAGAACGTTTTATTAGTCCTAACGGGAAATTTAGAATCCTTTTAGCGCCAATTGAAGGAGAACATAAATGGCCAGAAGCAGTACGCGTAGGTTCTGGAGCAAGAGCTATTGGGTTATTAGAAGATGTACCGATTTGGTTTGAGTTATGGAGACAGTTAAATGGCTTCCCTCCTAATTATTATCAGCCAAACGGAGCAAAAACAGGCAAAGCAGATAAAAAGTAAAGATGAAAAACATATTTAAATACATAGTACTAGTCATTCCTTTTTTAATTAACGCACAGTCTATTGAAGGCTTAAGTTTTACTGAATATCTAGGTTACGTTAAACAGTATCATCCTGTTGCAAAACAAGCAGAATTACGCTTGGAAGTAGGCCAAGCCGCTTTAATGAAAGCGCGTGGTGGCTTTGATCCAAAGTTTCAAGTGGATTTTAATGAAAAAGATTTTAAAAGCACTGAGTATTACGAACGTTTAAACGCTACGTTTAAAGTTCCAACTTGGTACGGGATTGAGTTAAAAGCTAATTTTGAAGAAAACTCAGGTTACTATCTTAACCCAGAAAACACCGTACCAGATGATGGTTTATTTAGTGCAGGTATAGGGTTTTCTTTAGGTCAAGGTATGTGGATAAACAAGCGTATGGCTGATGTTAAAAAAGCTAAGTTTTTTAAAACACAGACAGAAGCCGAACGTAATTTATTAGTAAACACAGTAATTTACGATGCATCTCTAGCTTATTTTGATTGGTTGCAAGCGTATAACGAAACTAAAATTTACGAACGCTTTTTACAGAATGCAGATATTAGATTTAAAGGTGTGCGATCAAGTGTTTTAGCAGGTGATAAAGCAGGAATAGATAGTCTAGAAGCCGGAATTATTGTAAAAACAAGAGCTTTAGAATTAGAGCAAGCAAAGGTTAAGTTGTTAAAAGCAAGATTAGAAGCGTCAAACTTTATTTGGATAAATGATACGCCGGTGGATATTAATGCTGCGGTAACGCCTATTACTATTATTGAAGAGGAGATTGATAACGTGTTATCTTTAAATCAGTTGAATAATTTTAATATCGAAAGCCATCCAAAACTATTGGCTTTAGGTAGTAAAATTGATGGTTTGGATGTGGATAGACAATTAAAAGGGAACAAACTGTTACCTGTGATTAATGCGCAGTATAATTTTTTAAGTGAAACACCAGATCAAGCTAATACCTTTAATGCTGCAAACTATAAAGCAACTATAAAAGTGGCGTTTCCTTTGTTTTTAAGAAAAGAAAGAGGTGATTTAAAGCTATCTAAATTGAAAATACAAGAAGCTAAGTTTGATCTATCAAATACCCAATTGCAATTAAAAAATAAGATTGAAGCAGTAACTAAAGAGTTAGATTCTTATCAAACACAAAATGTATTAATTGAGACTATTGTAACGGACTACAATACCTTATTAAATGCTGAAGAACGCAAATTTAGTTTTGGAGAAAGCTCAGTGTTTTTAATTAATAGTAGAGAAAATAAGCTGATAGTAGCGCAAGTAAAAGCAATACAGTTGAAAAATAAATTTTTTACAACCAAAGCCAAGCTATTTAATAATTTAGGGTTAGTCCCAAATTAGATTACTCTTCTTTTTTAGTTTTGGAAGATGCTTTAGTAGTATCTTCCTTTGTTTTTGTAACTGGTTTAGAAGCAGGCTTAGTCGTATCGGCTTCTGAATCGTTTATACTTTTTTCAATAAGTTGAAGCTTACTCTCTTCGGTTTTAGCCAAAATAATAATAGCTTTACGTCCAGTCCTTAAATTCCATTGATTAGAGACAATTACATTGTTAGCTTCGTCAAAAATCCTAAGTTCTGCTGTATTTGGTCCAGAAAGACCTTGATTTAATGCTTGGAATTCTATTTTGAATACTCCTTCGTTAAAATCTATATTAAACCCTTTAAAACCATGTGTTAACACTTCTTGAAGCACAACAACATCACCATTTATTATAACACGTATTAAATCACCATCAGCAGCACCAAAATCACGATACTGTATGTTAAGTTTTTTTGCAGTTGTTCTAAATTCACCTAAAAATTGATTGGTATCTGCAGGTAGTAATTGCTCACGCTCTCTAACACTTTCGATTTGCTTGTCTAACTGTTTTGTGTAAAGCTCAGCAGGATTTCTGAAGTTATTATCTTCTTCATAAATAGAAAATGCTTTTTTAGGTTTTTCAGCAGCAACCACCTTTTTAGGTGTATTAACTTCCGTATTGCTATCCTCGTTAGGCTTTGCTTCTTCTGCCTCAGGAGCAGGTTCTATAATTAATTCTGGGTCATCTTTTGGATCCTCACTCTCTACTGCAGGAATAGCAAAGCCAATCTCCTCGCTGTCTATTTGACCATAGGTAGCTACAGAAAACGTAAAAAGTATAAAAAAAGAAATGTAAAATTTCATCATGTTTATTTATTTGACCAAAATAAACCAAAAATCGTACCTAAATGCTAAAACTATGCTAATAGTCCATTAATTTAAGTAATTCTCCTTCAAATTTATCTCTAGAAAGGTATTGATCTTCTAATTGATTGATAAACGGAATTGGCGTATCTAAACTAGCTACACGTTTTACAGGCGCATCTAAATGCTCAAAGCAATGTTCCATAATTAATGCGGAAATATCACTAGCTATACCTCCAAAAAGTGAATCTTCTTGCAATATAATAGCACGCCCTGTCTTTTTAACGGAAGCATAAATAGCATCGGTATCTATAGGCTGTAAAGATCTTAAATCTATAACGTCCGCGTTAATATCTGGATGTTTCTCCAAAGTACTTAATGCCCAATGTACCGCAGCACCATAAGCAATAACAGTAATATCACTCCCAGTTTGAAGTAAAGCTGCTTTACCAAACGGAATAGTAAAATAATCTGTAGGCACTTCTTGTCTAATACTTCTATATAGTGCTTTATGCTCGAAAAACAATACTGGATTAGGATCGTTAATAGCTGTTGCCAACAATCCTTTAGCATCATAAGGAAATGCAGGATAAACGACTTTTAAACCTGGTGTTTTTGTAAACCAAGCCTCATTAGTTTGACTATGAAACGGTCCTGCTGCTACTCCTGCACCACAAGGCATTCTTAAAACAATGTCTGCTTTTTGGTTCCATCTATAATGTGATTTAGCTAAATAATTAACCACAGGATTAAATCCAGAGGTTACAAAATCTGCAAATTGTAGTTCTACAACACTTTTTATTCCGGCAACACTTAATCCCATTGCGGTCTCAATAATTGCCGATTCACATATTGGCGTATTACGGACTCTGTCCTTTCCAAACTGCGCTACAAAACCATCTGTGATTTTAAAAACACCACCATATTCGGCAACATCTTGACCCATTATAACAAGATCGTCATGACGTTCCATTGATTGTTTTAATCCTTCAGAAATCGAATCAATTAATCGCAATTCTGAAGTTTCGTTGTTTTCTTTAACTTCTTGATAAACAAAGTCTTGATACACATCATTTAACTCATTACTTTCAGTAGAAACGATTTCAGTTTCCGCGTAAGCGATATCTAAATTATCACTAATTTCAGTAATATATTTTGCTTTTAATTCTGAAATTAAGTCAGTGGTTAAAACGCCTTCTTTTAGTAAAAATTCTTGGTAATTTTCGATTGGATCTTTAGTTGCCCATTCGTCCATCAACTCCTGAGGCACGTATTTTGTACCACTAGCCTCTTCATGCCCGCGCATTCTAAAGGTTTTAAATTCGATTAAAATTGGTCTAGGATTTTCACGAACACTTGTTGCCAACTCATCAAGTTTAGTATAGACTTCTAAAATATTATTTCCGTCAATTATATGGCTTTCCATTCCGTAACCAATGGCGCGATCCGCTAAATCTTTACAATTATATTGCTCTGTAGTTGGCGTAGATAAACCGTAACCATTGTTTTCTATACAAAACAAAACAGGCAATTGCCAAACGGAAGCGACATTTAAAGCTTCATGGATATCCCCTTCACTAGTCCCTCCTTCTCCTGTAAAAACAGTGGTTACTTGATTTTTATTTTTTAATTTAGAAGCTAAAGCAATACCATCTGCAACCCCAAATTGAGGTCCTAAATGACTAATCATTCCCACAATATTAAACTCTTGCGTTCCAAAGTGAAAACTTCTGTCACGTCCTTTTGTAAAACCATTAGCTTTTCCTTGCCATTGCGAAAATAATCTATGCAATGGAATGTCTCTTGTTGTAAAAACGCCTAGATTTCTATGCATTGGTAAAATATACTCATCCTTATGCATTGCAGCTGTTACACCAACAGATATAGCTTCTTGACCAATACCAGAAAACCATTTACTAACCTTACCTTGTCTAAGCAAAATAAGCATTTTCTCTTCTATTAATCTTGGTTTTAGCATACGCTTATAAAGATTTAAAAGCGTAGTATTATCTAAAGATTGTTTGTCAAAAGTCATGTTGGTTTTTTCTAATGCTGATGTTTTCATAAAAGCGTTTGTCAAATATAGAATAATTGCTCAGAAGTAAATCAGTGCTTTAAAAAAAAATATGAGCACCATTTTTCCAATGTTTTCGCTACATTTGTATATATTACACTTATAAAATATAAAGATGAATAGCATACCTAGCGTTAATTTAAAGGATTTTACATCTGGAGATCCTGTTAGAAAACAACAATTTGTTGATCAAATTGGAAAAGCTTACGAAGAGATAGGATTTGTTGCTTTAAAAGGGCACTTATTAGACGATTCCTTAGTAGATAACCTATATACAGAAATTAAAAACTTTTTTTCTTTACCATTAGAAACAAAACATAAATACGAAATACCAGGAATTGGTGGACAACGTGGATATGTGTCTTTTGGAAAAGAAAGTGCAAAAGGTAAAAAAGAAGGCGATTTAAAAGAATTTTGGCATTTTGGACAATATGTAGAAGATGATGCTGAACGTGCTAAAGAATACCCTGAAAATGTAAGCGTAAATGAGCTTGCTAAATTTAATCAAGTAGGAAAAGAAGCTTACCAAAGATTGGAAGAAACAGCTAAATACGTATTACGTGCATTAGCTTTACATTTAGGATTAGAAGAAACGTATTTTGATAATTATATCCATAACGGGAATTCAATTTTACGCCCAATTCATTACCCACCAATCACGCAAGAACCAGACAATGCAGTCCGTGCTGCAGCACATGGTGACATTAACCTAATTACATTGTTAATGGGTGCTCAAGGTCGTGGTTTACAAGTACAGAATAATGCTGGCGAGTGGATTGATGCTATTGCAGAACCAGATGAATTAATGATTAATGTTGGAGATATGTTATCTAGACATACTAACAACAAATTAAAATCTACTATACACAGAGTAATTAATCCACCTAAAGAACTTTGGGGAACATCACGTTACTCAATTCCTTTTTTCATGCACCCAATAAGCGAAATGAAACTTGATGTTTTAGACAGCTGTGTGGATGACAAAAACCCTAAACAGTTTGATGATATTACTGCTGGTCAGTTTTTAGACGAGCGTTTAAGAGAATTAGGTTTGAAAAAATAGTATTCAGTTTACAGTCTCAGTCACAATCACAATAGATTGTGGTACTGAGACTGTAAATGTGAACTATAAACACTACAAAATGGATTTACAAGATCAATTAAAAAATCTCTTCCCAGAACACGAACCTGAAATTGTTGAAAAACAAGACAAAGCGAGTGATATATGGCTTCAAGATGACCCAATACTTTGCAAATACGAAAAGCGTAAAGGCAAACCTATTACCATTTTAGAAGGGTATACAGGTGCAACCGAAGATTTTAAGTTATTGGCAAAAGAGCTGAAACAAAAATTGAGTGTTGGCGGTAGTTTTAAAGATGATAAAATTATAATTCAAGGCGATTACCGTGATAAAATCATGGCAATGCTAAAAGAAAAAGGGTTTAATGTAAAACGCGTTGGCGGATAATTATGAGCGAAAACAGTCTTCATATCACAAACGGTTCTAGCTTAACAGATTATTTATCTAAAATAAACTTTAAAGGAGATACTTTAACTTGGCACGAAATGCTTTGTGAAGGTCCAACCGCAAAAGAGATTGATACACCTGAGTTTTTTAAAAATAGAAAAGCATTTCTTGAGGAGGCTTATGCGCTAGAATATGATATTGATAGTATTAAAACCGAGTTTGATAAACTAAACGATGTTTCAAAATACACAGATATTGTATTATGGTTTGAATATGATTTATTTTGCCATATTAATCTAGTAGCTGCTATTAGTTTAATTAAACAAAAAGGTATCAAGCTTCCACTCTATTTAGTTTGTAGTGGGCGTATTGAAGGCGAAAAGGAACTTAAAGCATTATCTGATTTATCAGAACAGCAACTTTTAAAAGAATATAATAATAGAATTAAGTTAAATGTTGATGATATTGCTACAGCCCAAAAAGCGTGGCGTATTTATTGCGAATATGACCATAATTTATTAAAAGAATTAATTATAAGACCCTCTAGTTTTAAATATTTAAGCAATTGCTTAAAAGCACATTTAAGACGTTTTCCGGATACTAGAAGTGGATTAAATACTTTAGAATTTAACACCTTGGTACTTATAAAAGAACACAGCGTAACGTCCCGTAATCACTTATTAGGTTATTGTTTACATTATCAAGGTTACTATGGCTTTGGGGATTTACAATTAAAACGAATGATTGATAGATTAGCATTGTTTTATGACGAAACGGAAAACACATTAACGTTAAACAGAAATGGTCATTTGGCTATAGAAGACCAAAAAAACTTCTATAAATTAATAGATACCAATCTACAATTTGGAGGCGTAAATAAAGCGGACTTCCAATACAATAAAAAAGAGAATAAATTAATACAAACCATTTAATGGCTATACAAGAATCAGAATTAATTCTAAATCCAGATGGTAGTGTTTACCATCTTAATTTATTACCAGAACATATCGCAGACACAATTATAACAGTGGGAGATCCCGATCGTGTGCCTGGTGTTACAAAATATTTTGAATCAATCGAATTTTCTACTCACAAAAGAGAATTCCATACACAAACAGGCGTTTATAAAGGTAAGCGTATGACTGTAATTTCTACAGGAATTGGAACAGACAATATAGATATTGTTTTTAACGAATTAGATGCTCTTGTTAATATCGACTTAAAAACAAGAACAATTAATAAAACACATAAATCACTTGATATTGTGCGTATCGGAACCTCTGGATCTATTCAGAAAAATATTGGTATTGATACTTTTGTAATTAGCGAAAAAGCCTGTGGTTTTGATAGTTTACTTCATTTTTATAATAGTAAACACATCCAGGAAACAGATGTATCTGATGCTTTAATAGCCCATACAGACTGGTCTGAGGACAAATCTAAGCCTTACGTAGTAACTGCAGATAAAGTGTTATTTGCTAAGTTAGAATCTAATCAAACTACAAAAGGTTTTACAGCAACTAATGTTGGGTTTTACGGACCTCAAGGTCGTATTTTAAGACTATCAATCCAAGATAATGATCTTAACAATAAACTAGCTACCTTTAGTTATAATAATCAGGCGATTACTAATCTAGAGATGGAAACAGCCGGAATCTATGGTTTAGCAGGCTTATTGGGGCATCGAGCTGTATCCATGAATGCTATAATTGCTAATCGTGCTACAGGAGAATTTAGTAAAGATCCTAAATTAGTAGTAGAGAACTTAATACAATATACTTTAGACAAATTAGTACAATAAGATGAAGCAGATTAATATTGGTGGTGTGCCAGAACATTTTAACCTAGCTTGGTATTTAGGCTTAAAAAATGGCGAGTTTAAAGAGCAAGATATCAACTTACGTTGGAAAGATTATTTTGGCGGTACAGGCGCTATGTGTAAAGGTTTACGCGATGGTGACATTGATATGGCAGTTATACTTACTGAAGGGATTATAAAAGATATTATTGCAGGTAACAAATCTAAAATTGTTCAGGTATTTGTAGATACCCCATTAATATGGGGAATTCATGTGGCTGAAAAATCTGATTATAAAAACATTCAAGATTTAAAAGGAACTAAAGCAGCAATAAGCAGATATGGTTCTGGATCACATTTAATGGCGTACATTAATGCTGAAAATAATGGATGGGATCTAGAAAAAGATTTAAACTTTGAAGTTATAAAAAACCTAGATGGTGCTGTTGAGGGTTTATCCGTAGGAAAAGCCGATTACTTTATGTGGGAGAAATTTACCACAAAACCACTAGTAGATAATGGTACTTTTAGACGTGTTGATAACTGTCCTTCTCCTTGGCCATGCTTTGTTATAGCAGTAAGAGAAGACTTTTTAAAAACCAATAAAGCGGACGTTAAAGCTATTTTAGACATTGTAAATGCAACTACTAAAGAGTTTAAAGAAATACCAAGTATAGACCGTATGATTGCCAACCGTTATGAACAAGAGATTGAAGATGTTCAAGAATGGTTAAGCTTAACAGAATGGTCACAAGAAAACATCTCAAAACAAACCGTTAAAAAAGTTCAAGACGAGTTATTTGCTCTAAATATTATTCCTGAAAAATGGAAATATGAGGATCTTGTTGAAGATTTATAATTTGAAAAGGCCTCACTTATTAGTGAGGCTTTTTTATGTATGAATACTTAAACTCCTCTTTCTTACAATTTGCCTTTAATTAAGAAATTGAAATTCATGACTCGGCTTAAATTTAAGAGGAGAGCTGCATTAACACAACATCTGTAATAATCTCAAATAATAGTAAAAACACCTTACCAACTTATCAAATCCAAGCCATCGGATGCTAACAAACTATTAGTCTGACTAAAGTGTTTGTTACCAAACCAATATCCACGATTAGCGCTTAAAGGAGAAGGATGTCCA
Organism: Olleya sp. KKT75; assembly: GCF_055635485.1. Taxonomy (NCBI): domain Bacteria; kingdom Pseudomonadati; phylum Bacteroidota; class Flavobacteriia; order Flavobacteriales; family Flavobacteriaceae; genus Olleya; species Olleya sp. KKT75. The sequence goes on along the minus strand of NZ_CM145759.1, from coordinate 3,047,841 downwards.
GACGTTAAAATATGATGTTTTTTAGCATCAATTAACTTAGCTTTCTTCTTAGCAAAACCACCCCAAAGTAAAAATACCACGTTTTCTTTTTGGTCACTAATCGATTTAATTACAGCATCTGTAAAAGTTTCCCAACCTTCCTTTTGATGACTCCCTGCTTCGTGCGCCCTAACCGTTAACGTCGCATTTAGCAAAAAGACCCCTTGCTTAGCCCAACACTCTAAATTTCCGCTTGACGGATAACTTATATTTAAATCCGTTTCAATTTCTTTAAAAATATTAACTAAAGATGGTGGATGTTTAACACCATCTGTAACACTAAAACATAAACCATTGGCTTGATTATAATTATGATACGGGTCTTGACCAATAATAACAACTTTTAAATCTTCTAAATGGCAGGTTTCAAAAGCATTAAAAATTTGATTTTCAGGCGGAAAACAAGTCGCTTCTTGATATTGCTTAGTTACAAATTGCGTTAAATCTTTAAAATAAGATTTATCAAATTCGGTTTGTAAATAAGTTTTCCAACTTTGATGAATATTCACGTTCATATCTTGTTATTTTTGCTGCCATTATTAGGTGTAACGGAGTGCTAAAAATAATACTATCTTTAATAACTCTAACTTATTTACTAAATATTAAATGACTATTACAAACGCCACATTAACGGATATTGACACTATTTTTGAGTTATACAAAATAGCCTCAGACTATCAAAAAACTAAGAAAACCGTTGTGGTTTGGCCTGATTTTGAACGCGACATGGTTGTTTCAGAAATTAAAGAAAACCGCCAATTTAAACTCATAATCAACAATACAGTGGCTTGTGTTTGGGCAATTGCCTTTAAAGACGAGCAAATTTGGGAAACCAGTAAAGATGACAATGCTATTTACATCCATCGTATTGCGACTAACCCTAAATTTAGAGGACAACAGTTTGTATCTAAAATTGTCGCTTGGGCAAAGGACTATGCAAAAACCAACACGATAGATTATATTAGATTAGACACTTTAGGAAACAACACGGGTTTAATAGACTATTATAAAAAATCAGGATTTGACTTTTTAGGGATGTTTGAATTAAAAAACACAGATGGTTTGCCTGACCATTACCATAATCAGCCAGCGTGTTTGTTTCAAATACAATTAGAACAATAACCATTTACTTACCTCAAAAAGATAATTATTTTTTAGATGAAAAACATAAAATTCCCTTCAGCACAAACCATTTTACTAATCATAGCGGGATTAGTAACACTATTAACTTGGTTAGTTCCTGCGGGTAAGTACCAGACTTTGGGGTATAATAAAGACGCGAATCAATTTACAAGAGTGGCGTTAGAAAAAACTGAAACATTACTAGCAACTCAACAAACCTTAGAAACGCTTAACATTAAAATTCCTTTAGAAAAATTTACTAATGGAGACATTAACAAACCTATTAACATACCTAATACGTATCAAGAGCTAGAAGCGCAACCACAAGGGTTTTTCGATTTTGTACAATCGCCAATAAAGGGGATCATAGAATCGGCAGACATTATTTTCCTTGTTTTAATTATCGGAGGATTAATAGGTATAATAAATAGTACAGGTGCGTTTGATGCTGGAATCAGCAAATTGGCAACAGCCTTAAAAGGACGCGAGTTTATTTTAATTATATTAGTAACAGTTTTAGTGGCAGCTGGAGGAACAACCTTTGGTTTTGCTGAAGAGACTATTGCCTTCTACCCTATTTTAATCCCAGTATTTTTAGCAGCAAAATATGATGCTATGGTTGGTATTGCCTCTATTTTTTTAGGTAGTGCTATTGGGACTATGTGCTCAACAATTAATCCGTTTAGTACTATTATTGCTAGTGATGCAGCAGGTATTAGTTGGACAACAGGACTTGGCGGAAGACTTTTTATGCTACTAGCCTGTTTAACTATTGCTTTAACGTATATTATTAGATATGGTAAACGGGTACAAAAAGACCCAACAAAATCTGTAGTTTACGATCAGCAACAACAGATAGCAGCATTATTCTCTCATAAAACCGAAACCGTACAATTCACAACCCGTTTACGTCTTTCTTTAATAGTGTTTGCTTTGTGTTTTATAATCATGATTTATGGTGTTGTGGCTTTAGAATGGTGGTTTGTAGAGATGACCTCTGTCTTTTTAGTAGGTTCTATCTTAATTGGAGTAATTGCAAAAATTAAAGAAACAGAGTTTATAGACACATTTGTAAAAGGTGCAGGAGACTTATTAGGAGTCGCTTTAATTATTGGTATAGCACGTGGTGTAACTGTAATTATGGCTGATGGATTAATTAGCGATACGTTATTATATTATGCTAGTTCCATGACGGAGGGCATGAACAAAGGTGTGTTTGCAAGCGCCATGACCGCAATTTACGGAGGATTATCCTTTTTTATACCAAGTAGTTCTGGTATGGCAGTATTAACAATGCCAATCATGTCGCCTTTAGCAGATAGTGTTGGTGTAGGAAGAGAAATTGTTGTAAACGCGTATCAATACGGATTAGGCTTATTTTATTTTATAAACCCAACAGGTTTAATATTAGCCTCATTGGCAGTGGTAAAAGTAGGCTTTAACAAATGGATTAAATTTGTAATGCCACTATTTATAACCCTTATTGTATTTACATTAGTGGTTATGACGGTATCAAGTTTTTTATAAAATGATAATAGAAATCAAAATATCTGCCCTAAAGCGGATATTTTAAATTATCTGCTTTTAAGCGTATATTATTGCGTATCTGCTTAAAAAGCGATACATTTATAAAAAGTAATCAAAATGGTAGCAGTTTTAACAGGAGATATTATCAACTCTAGACAAGGTAATGTTGTGCAATGGTTAGATATATTAAAGCAAACCTTGGACAAATATGGACAAGCACCACACCAGTGGGACATTTATAGAGGGGATAGTTTTCAGTTAGTTACCACACCACAACACGCCTTATTTGCAGCGTTACACATAAAGGCAGCCATTAAGAAAAACGATAATTATGATGTCAGAATCGCTATTGGATTAGGACAGCAAACACATAATGCTAAAAAAATAGCCGAATCCAATGGACCTGCGTTTATTAACTCTGGCGAAGCTTTTGAAGCACTAAAAAAGCAAACGCTTACTATCAAATCTAATATTCCAGATTGGGATCAACCGTTAAATATCATGCTTAATTTAGCAGTATTAACCGCTAATAACTGGAGCAGTACAGTAGCAACAGTAATATTAGCCGTATTAGAGCATCCTACAAAAAACCAAAAACAAATAGCAGACCTATTAAACAAATCTCAAAGTAACATCAGTGCAGCCCTAAAACGCGGTGGCTATGAAGAGATTATGCAACTAAACCACTACTACCAAAACCAAATAATAAAGTTATGATGCTACTAGTACTTAAATTGGTATTAGCACATGCCATAGGCGATTTTGTGCTGCAACCAGACCATTGGGTAAAAGACAAAATACTAAAAAAACAAAAATCTAAATACCTATACTATCACGTCCTAATACACGCTATAGCCTTATTAGTTATACTTCAATTTGACACCACCTATTGGCTAGGAATAACAACTATAGTCGTTTCGCATTATATTATAGATCTAATTAAATTACACTTAACTTCTAAAATAAATGTTAGACGTCTATTTTTAATGGACCAAATTGCACATCTAATAATTATAATATTAGTCGCTGTAGCATACACCTCATACAGCGTAGATATAGACGTGCTATATACTAAAAACACATTAGCATTACTCCTATCACTAATTGCTATAACATCCATAGCATCCGTAATAATGCGCTTAATAATGAGTAAATGGATTCTAGACGAAGATGATGCAAATGACTCCTTAGAAAAAGCAGGAAAATACATTGGTATCCTAGAACGGTTATTTGTTTTTGGATTTATAATCATAAACCAATGGAGCGCCATAGGTTTACTAATAGCAGCAAAATCAGTGTTTAGATTCGGAGATTTATCAAAAGCGAAAGACCGCAAATTAACCGAATATATCTTAATTGGAACACTCCTTAGCTTTGGTATAGCCATAACTGTAGGCTTATGTTATAACTACATCATTAACTTAAAATCGTAAACTAGCAACTTTCTGGTTGTAATTTAGATAATATCGCTTTCGCGGAAATAAAGCCAAAAGCATCAGGATTTCAGTTGAAGCTTAAGCATAGCTATATCTACAACGTCAGACATAACATGTTTCAGTATCACGCAACAGGCTAAGAAAAGCATCACGATAACTTCAAATAATGAGAATCTGAAATAAATTCAGATTGACGTAAAATACTAATTCAATTATAGTTAAAACCACAAACACAACCAAAACCAGAACAGGAATCAGAACCGTAACCACTATCACAACCACAACGTCATACTGAACTCGTTTCAGTATCACACAACAAGCTAAGCAAAACATCACGATAACTTCAAATAATGAGAATCTGAAATAAATTCAGATTAACGTCAAGTACTAATTCAACTATAGTTAAAACCACAAAATCAACCACAACCATAACCGGAACAGGAATCGGAACCGTCACCACTATCACAACCACAACGTCATACTGAATTCGTTTCAGTATCACACAACAAGCTAAGAAAAGCAACACCATAACTTCAAAGAATGAGAATCTGAAATAAATTAAGATTGACGTCAAGTGCTAATTCAACTATAGTTAAAACCACAAAATCAACCATAACCGGAACAGGAATCGGAACCGTAACCACTATCACAACCACAACGTCATACTGAACTCGTTTCAGTATCACACAACAAGCTAAGAAAAGCAACACGATAACTTCAAATAATGAGAATCTGAAATAAATTCAGATTGACGTCAAGTGCTAATTCAACTATAGTTAAAACCACAAAATCAACCATAACCGGAACAGGAATCATAACCGCGACTACTATCACAACCACAACGTCATACTGAACTCGTTTCAGTATCACACAACAAGCTAAGAAAAGCAACACGATAACTTCAAATAATGAGAATCTGAAATAAATTCAGATTGACGTCAAGTACTAATTCAACCAAAACCACACCCAAAACCAAAACCAGAACCACTATCACAACCTGAACCGCATACTAAACTCGTTTCAGTATCCATAAGAAAAAACACTTCAAAACGCATAAGTGTTGCAAATAAATACTGATAATTGTAACTTCGTTCTTACTTTTTTACAAAAGCAAACCAAACAAATTACTTAACCAATCAACCAAATGAAAAAAAACCTAATTGTACTGCTAATTCTATTAACGTCAACAATTGTTAACGCACAATTTATAAAAGAGAAATCAATAAATGCACAAATTGGATATGGACTTACTTTTCCGTCTGACAGTACTGACGATTTTGCCGATGAAGGTTTTTTTGCACAATCTGAATTAGTATTAAAAATAACCAATTGGGTAGATTTTAGACCGTATGCCGGTTTTATAATAACAAATTCAAACGGTAAAGATTTAGATGGTAATCCAACCAATCAGATTGCCGAAAGTCAAGCCTTTTTATTAGGCGTAAAGTCAAGAATCAGAATTCCGATTCCGTACGTAGCTCCATATGCCGAGGTTGGTATAGGAACATCAATCGGGAAATTTAGAACATTAACGCGTTTTTATAATTTTGATAAAACCGGAATAATTTATCATATCCCTTTTTCTCTTGGACTAGAATTAGGACGTAAACATAATGTTGACATTAGTTTTACGTATTTCTATCAGCCATCTGTTAAACAATATGTGGGTGCATTTGCTGCTGGTCTAACTTTCCCTTTAAACTAAGAGGTTACAACATTTAAATAGCATTAAATATATTGGACCTTTTTTATAAAATCATACAAATATTTGGGCTTTTCGCCTTTATTTATCTTTGGAACAAGTTTATTATTAAAACCATGATTAACACTTTGGTAAACTTTCATAAAAGAAATAATTCTCAAAACATTGACAAGCAACCTATCAAGTTTCTTGTCAATAATCAGAATAATATTTACACTTTTTACGCTTTAACTTTTTGGCTTGGAGGAATTGTAATTTCTTCTAATTTATTATTTAGATAAGTAGCAACTATCAAATCTATTCTCCTCAAATCAAACACATAAATATGGACACAAAAATGGGATTTAATATAGAACCTTGCAGCAAAGACAATATAAAAGTAATTGTTGACGGAATTAACAACTACAATTTAAAAAAAGTAGCTGCTATTGCTCCAATTTGGACACCTTTAGAGTTTGTTGCTAAAGATGAAAATGGTATTGAAATTGGCGGAATCCTAGCTGGAATTGGGTATTGGAATGGTTTAGAAATTAAGATTCTTTGGGTAAAAGATGGCTTCCGAAAAAAAGGGGTTGGTTCTCAAATTTTAAAATATGCTGAAACGATAGCCATCCAGAAAGGTGCAGAAATAGCAATGCTTGACACCTTTGATTTTCAAGCAGAACAATTTTACTTAAAAAATGGCTACCAAGCTATTGGCGAAATAAAAGATTTCCCCAAAGGTCATAAACGTATTTATTTTTCTAAAAAACTTACTAAATAAAGCCTACCAATAAATCACTACTACCCAATCTTAAAAAGTACAAACTTGTTTTTTAGAGGACTAACCAATATTTGAGTTAGTGTCTTAAAAAAAATCCAACCCAATTGCGTAAATTTGTAATGCTAGAAAAAGACTAATTAAAGATTAAAGGATTTTCCGCCTTCACGGAAAAAAGCATAGATGATAAATATTCACGAAAAGACATTACAAGATTTAGAGTTTTACACCGTATTGCAACAAGTTAGCGAATATTGCGTAACTGCATTAGGTAATCAAGAAACCCTAACCATTTTACCATATAAAGACAAAGAAGAATTACTACGTGCGTTACAGCTCACCAATGAGTATTTGTCGTCTTATTACAATGATAATCGTATTCCTAATCACGGTTTTGATACCATTACAAAAGAATTACAACTTTTAAAAATAGAAAACACTTATTTAGAGACGCATAGTCTTAAAAAGTTAGTCTCAATATCATTGACTGCTAATGAGATTGTCAAGTTTTTTAAAAAATTTGAAACCTACTATCCAGGATTACATCAATATAGTTTACGTATTGAAGTAACCACTGCTATTATTGAAAAAGTAGATAGTGTTGTGGATAGATTTGGAGACGTAAAGGATAATGCATCTGCTTTATTACAACAATTAAGACAAGAAATTAATAAACTTAAAGGTAAAATTAATTCTAGTTTTACATCGGCATTAAACCAATATCATAACTTAGAATATCTGGATGATATCAGAGAATCTGTTGTGGATAACAAACGTGTGTTAGCGGTAAAAGCCATGTACAGACGTAAGGTTAAAGGTGCTATTATGGGCGGAAGTAAAACCGGAAGCATAGTATACATTGAGCCTGAAACAACATTACAACATACTAGAGAACTTAATAATTTAGAATACGAACAAAGCGAGGAAGTGGTTCGTATTTTAAAAGAAGTGACCAATTATATGCGTCACTATCTACCATTATTAAATTTATACCAATCATTTTTAACTGAGATTGATGTGATTTCCGCGAAAGCGAAATACGCAAAATCTATGAACGCTATCTTACCAGAAATCTCTGAAAAGAGAGAGTTACACTTGCGTGATGCGTACCACCCTATACTCTATTTAAATAATTTAGAGAAAAAAGAAAAGACATTTCCGCAAACCATAGGACTTAAGGAAGACAGCAGAATTATAGTGATTTCTGGACCTAACGCCGGAGGAAAATCGATTACACTAAAAACTGTTGGGTTACTACAAGTTATGCTACAATCCGGACTTTTAATTCCGGTACACGAGCGTAGTAAAGCCTTTTTATTTGATCGTATATTGAGTGATATTGGTGATAATCAGTCTATTGAAAACCATTTAAGCACCTATAGTTACCGATTAAAACAGATGAATTATTTCTTGAAAAAGATTAATAAAAATACGCTGTTTTTAATTGACGAATTTGGTACAGGGTCTGATCCAGAATTAGGTGGCGCTTTAGCGGAAACCTTCTTGGAAGAATTTTATGCTCGAAATGCTTACGGGATTATTACCACGCATTATGCTAACTTAAAAATGTTGGCTAATGAAAAAGATGAAATGATTAACGCAAACATGATGTTTGACGAGCGTACACTAGAACCAATGTACAAATTAGCATTAGGACAAGCCGGTAGTAGTTTTACGTTTGAAGTCGCACAGAAAAACGGAATTCCGTATAGTCTAATTAATCGTTCTAAAAAGAAGATTGAGCGAAGTAAAGTTCGTTTTGATGCCACGATAGCTAAATTACAAAAGCAACGTGCTAAGCTTGAAAAAACAAGCGAATCGCTGAAAGTAAACGAAAAGAAAAAACAAACCGAAGCCGATAAGTTAGAAGAAATCAATGCTAAGGTTCAGAAAAAACTAGAAAACTATCAAGAATTATACGATAGTAATCAACGACTGATTTACTTAGGTCAGAAAATGAATGACATTGCAGAGAAGTTTTTTAATGATAAAAAGAAAAAGGAGTTAATGTCAGAATTGTTCCGTTTGGTGCAAATTGAAAACTCTAAGCGTAAAAAAGTGACTGCAAAACAAGCTAAAGCTGAAAAAGCTAAAGAAACGCAGGTTAAAAAGGAAGCAGAAAAAACTGTAGAAGTTATTCGCAAAAAGAAGAAAGACGCTAAAGAAAAAGAGAAAAACAAACCTGTGGCACCAAAACCAATTTTAAGAGTCGGAGATCGTGTAAGAATGAACGATGGACGTGCAGTTGGTACTATTGATAAGTTTGAAAAAGGTAAAGCAATTGTTAACTACGGTATTTTTACCACTAACGTTAATGCAGACTTATTGGAGCTTGTTGAAGCAATTAAAAAGAAATAGTAATTGAATTATAAGTGGTATTGAGACCGTTATTACTAAATAAATAAATAAAAGCTCTCGATACACTCCTCCCGGGTCGAAGCACTCGAACTGACGTGTTGTGATTACTCTTATTCGCTTAGATGTGAAAATTCTGCGCTTAATCATTTATCACATCATACTCCAAGCCGTCATTTTGAGTGATTTGTGAGGCACGAGTAAATTGTATCGAGAAGCACATTATCATAAGAAAAATAAAAAGTTCTCGATACACTTCTCCTACGTCGAAGCACTCGAACTGACGTGTCGTTATTACTCTTATTCGCTTAGATGTGAAGATTTTCTGAGCTTAATCATTTATTACATCACACTCCGAACCGTCACTTCGAGTGATTTGTGAGGCACGAACAAATTGTATCGAGAAGCACATTGAAATAAAAACAATCATAAAAGCACTATAAATTTCATATATTTAAAAATGAGATTATCATACGTGTACATATTAAAATGTTCTGATAACACTTACTACATAGGTGTAACTTCAAACTTACACCAGCGATTAATCGAACACAAAGATGGTAAACACCATGAAAGTTACACCTACAAAAGAAGACCTGTTAAATTAAAGTTTTATGCTGAATTCACTAATATTAACGTTGCAATTTCCACTGAAAAGCAAATAAAAAAATGGTCAAAAGTAAAAAAGTTAGCACTGATAAATAATGAGTTTGAAAAACTTACTAATCTAGCTAGAAAGAGTTTTGATTGACAGTTTTAAACTGGTTCTCGATACACTTCTTCTTCGTCGAAGCACTCGAACTGACGTGATGTGATTACTCTTATTCGGTTATATATGACTAACTATTAAATGTATTATCAATTATCACGTCATACTCCAAACCGTCACTTCGAGTGATTTGTGAGGAACGAGCAAATTGTATCGAGAAGTAAATAAACATAAGAAACAGAGAAAAAGTTCTCGATACACTTCTCCTTCGTAGAAGCACTCGAACTGACGTGGTGTGACTACTCTTGTTCCTTTATATTAGATTATCAAAAGTATTATCAATTATCACGTCATACTCCAAACCGTCACTTCGAGTGGTTTGTGAGAACGAGCAAATTGTATCGAGAAGCACATTGAAATAAGAGACAGAGAAAAGTTCTCGATACACTTCTCCTGCGTCAAAGCACTCGAACTGACGTGGTGTGATTGGTCTTATGAGATTACAATTAACGTAGTTTTCTATTAATTAAAACAATTATCCTACTTACCAAAAAGTTTAAAAATAACCCAAGCAGGACCCACTAATAAAAACTGAAGATCGTCAATAAAACTAGGTTTTTGACCTTCTACTTTATGACCGTAAAACTGTCCAATCCAAGCAACTACAAACAATATAATCGAAAAGTATAATATAGACACATATTGAGAAATGTAATAATTAAGGACTAAGCAAAATGCTGAAAATAACAACATTTGCAATCCAACTTTTACCGATAGTCTAAAGTAGAATAACACCAAAATAACTGCTAAAACTACAAATGCCCAATTGGCAATAATTGGATGTGGTAAAAATGAATTTAAAAACCCTGATGGAATAGACATAAATAGGCCGACAACACTAAAAAAGATTGCAGGTACACAAATATAATGTATTGCTATGTTAGTCGGGTCTTGATGACTTACCGCATAACTATCAAACCATTGTTGTAAAGTTTTCATAATATTGATTTTTGTAAATATATTAAATTATTTTTGTGGTATGTTACAGTTACCAAAAGACAAATCTCTAATTCTTTTTGATGGTGTTTGCAACCTTTGCAATACCTCAGTGCTTTATGTTATAAAACATGATGCAAATAACAGGTTTCTATTTGCCCCTTTACAAAGTAATATTGGACAGCAAATCATAGCTAAATACAACTTAGATACGTCTAAAACAGATTCGATTTTATTATACTCTGCAGACAAAGGTTTAAAAGTAAAATCTACCGCTGCGTTATATATTGCAAAACGTTTAGGACTACCAAACAATTTACTATCTGTGTTTTTAATTGTCCCTGCTTTTATAAGAAATGGGGTCTACGATTTTATAGCGAAAAACAGATATAAATGGTATGGAAAAAAAGACAATTGTATGATTCCGACACCTGAATTAAAATCTAAATTTATAGATTAAACAAAGACTCTTAAACAGTTTTAAAACAAAGCTTTACTTTAATATTTTTTTCAATGTATTATAAGCTATTTTTTCCATTTGATCCATTTCTCCATCAGCAAAAGCCATAAGCTTAATATCTGCAAATAAATCTGCTAAATCATTTCGATAATAGTCGTGTGTTTTTACCGCTTCAACAATATTCTGAATACTTTGATAATCATTATCTTCTTCAAATTTTTCATGCACACGTTGGTACACACTTTTATCTACTCTTGATAAAATATACTCTTTTTCCGATTTACTTTCGTCTAAATCAGAATGTGCTATAAAAAGTAATATATAAGCTAATAATTCGTCTTTTGACCACTTATTTGGGTGTTCCATTGTTTCTGTTGTTAAAGTTCCGTATTCTGTCCACGAGCCATCGTAAACACTATTACTATATCCTAAAATTGTTGCAGCTAAACTTAATACTGATGCTGTTATACCAGAGCCACAAGTAAAGACTAATTGTTGATTGCTTTTTGCTAAACCACTAAACAGAGACTGCCAATCTTTGATTGATCTAAAAGTATTACCTTCCAAAAGCGCAGTATATGGTAAGTTAACCGAGCTTGGTATAGTTCCCGATCGTAATCCCGCTCTAGGCTCACTTACTTTAGATGTAAACCTATCGTTTGAACGGGCATCTATAATTTTAAATTCTGAATCTTTTCCTATAGCATCTAAAGACTCAAAATAGACCACGTTACTCGGGTTATATTTTGCTTTAAAATCACCTGTTAATTTTATATTGTCTTGACACAATTCTGTTTTAAAATGGTGTGCGTTCCATTCCGGTAAACCACCATCTAATACCGCTACATTAGCATGCCCAAAGGTTTTAAACAACCACCAAGCTCTTGGGCTTGAGTAAACACCTTTACTGTCATAAACCACAATAAAACTATCCTTGTGTATACCTAAATCTCGAGCTGACTGCTCAAACTGTTGTTCTGACGGGATAGTACTAGGAAATTCTGCCATAACATCACTAAAGTCTTTCTTTATATCAAAAAAACGAGCATTAGGTATTTGTTGTTCTTCCGGATTTGATTGACTACCCGCTACTCTAGCAATAGTTGCATCTAAAACAATTAAATTAGGCTGTTCTAAATTAGCTTGCAACCAGTTTACAGATACAATATTATCAAATCCTTCCATAGTTGCTTTATTTAACGTTTTCGTAATTATCGTCCCATTCTTTTGGTTTAGGATTGTCATGAAGTTTTCCTAAAGATTTTGCCACAATCATAGATACTGTAGCATCTCCCGTTACATTCACAACCGTCCTACACATATCTAAAGGTCTATCTACAGCAAAAATCAACGCTAAACCAATTGGTAATAATTCTGGTGGAAAACCAATAGCTTCCAATACAATAACCAACATAACCATTCCAGCACTTGGCACTGCAGCACTACCTATTGACGCTAATAAAGCGGTACCAACAATTACTAACTGATTTGTAAATGTTAATCCTTCTGGCCAAATTACTTGCATAATAAAAACAGCAGCAATACCTTGATACAAACTAGTACCATCCATATTTACTGTAGCCCCAACTGGTAATACAAAACCAGACACTTCTTTGTCCACTCCCAAATGCTCCTCTACACGCTCCATAGTGACTGGTAATGTTGCAGCACTACTACTTGTAGAAAATGCTAATAACTGTGCAGGACTGAAACGCTGAAGAAACCATAACGGTGATTTTTTTGTAAATATTTTTATCAATAATAAATAAAAACAAATCATTAAAAACAAACCAAATACTACACAGGCTGCATAACCTAACAGTTTAACCAATATTGTAGTGTCATCAAAAGCGATAATAACGTTTGCCATTAATGCAAAAACTGCATAAGGCGCAAATAGCATGATTAAATCAACCATTTTCATAACCACTTCGTTTAAAGAATCAAAGAAGTCTACTAATGGTTTTGCTTTTTTTACTGGAATTAATAATAGACAAATACCAACAAATAATGCAAAGAAAATAACTTGAAGCATTGCCGGTTTTCCATTAGCATCACTAAAAGAAAAGAAAATATTACTAGGAAAAATATCAACTAAAGCTTGTAATGGCCCGGCATCTTGAGTTACTTTTGCTTTACCAATCATTACATCAGCATTACCTTGATATGTTGTTTTTATTTTATCAATAGTTTCTTGAGGCATCCCCTCTCCTGGTTTAACAATATTTACAATACTTAAACCTATTATTATTGCTATTACAGTTGTTCCAATATAAATACCAATGGTACGTAACCCCATTGTTTTGATTTTAGAAATATCTTTTAAATCTGAAATCCCTTTAATTAACGATGCTAATATTAACGGAACTGCTATTAATTTTAAAAGATTAATAAAAATTTTACCAAAAGGAGCTATCCAATCGCCAACAAATCCTTTACCTCCATCTACGCTATTCATTAAAAAACCAAAAATGATTCCTAAAACCATTCCTATTATAATTTTCCAGTGTAATGCAAGTTTTTTCATAAGTTGTTAGTTGTTTTTCCTTTTAGTTAGTTAGTTTTCGTCCTATAATTTTATGTCTCCAAACTTCATAAAGACAACATGTCGTGTCGTCTTGGTCTGGATTATTTAATGGTAATTCACGCTGTATTCTTTTCACCTTATTGTAATCGGATATTAAGCCAAATGTATTTAAATCTGTCGCTAAAAAAGTGTTATCAAAACCACCTCCATTACTTAAAGCGCTAGTATCCCCTCCTATTGTGATTAAATCATAACCAACAAACTCAAATTGGTCGGACAAGTCTGCTTTTCTAGCATTAGGTTCTTTAACAATTGCTAGCAAATTAAAATAAGGAATCGCTTTTACTTTTTCTAATACATAATCCAATGTATTAAAATAAAACATGACTAAACCTTGATCTGTTACCAAATGCTCCCAATCTGCTTCTGTATCCATCTCTGGTACAAATAACAACCTATTAAGATTACCATCTAAAGATACTAATTCTTTTAAATGATTAATTTCAGAAAATGCTAAATAGTCCTCCCAACTAAATCCATGCTTATGATTAGCATCAAAAGGCTGCAAAGCTGTATAGTAAATCTTAGATTCCATTTAAAAAACAAAGCTAAACGTGATATTTATAATTGTAATACGGGTTTTATGAGTACGTTTTATTGATCAATAAATAATCCGCTAAAACCAATGCTGCCATAGCTTCCACTATAGGTACCGCTCTTGGCACAACACAAGGATCATGACGTCCTTTACCGTGCATTTCTACTTTTTCGCCGTCCTTATTTATCGTTTCTTGATTTTGCATGATGGTTGCAACAGGCTTAAAAGCCACTCTAAAATAAATATCCATTCCGTTGCTAATACCACCTTGAATACCTCCTGAAAGGTTCGTTTTAGTGCTTCCGTCTATATTAAATAAATCGTTATGCTCACTACCTTTCATTTTTGCGCCACAAAATCCGCTACCATATTCAAAGCCTTTAACAGCATTAATAGATAACATGGCTTTACCTAATTCGGCATGTAATTTATCAAAAACAGGTTCTCCTAATCCAATAGGTACATTCTGTAAAACACAAGTTACTGTACCTCCAATAGTGTCTCCTTCTTTACGAATTTGCTTAATGCGGTCAATCATTTTTTCAGCTATAGCTGAATCCGGACAACGCACATCGTTACTTTCTATATTAGAAAAGTCTAAATCTTGATATGGTTTATTTATAAAGATATCTCCAACCGAAGATGTAAACGCATTAATTTTTACATTTTTAAGCATTTGCTTAGCGATAGCACCTGCAACAACGCGACTTGCGGTTTCTCTTGCAGAGCTACGTCCTCCACCTCTATAATCTCTTAAACCATATTTTTTGTCGTAAACATAATCAGCATGACTAGGTCTATAACTATCTTTAATATGCGAGTAATCGTGAGATTTTTGATTAGAATTTTCTATAACAAAACCAATTGGTGTTCCGGTAGTTACACCTTCAAATACACCTGACAAAAACTTAACTTCGTCTGGTTCTTTACGTTGTGTTACAATAGCAGATTGGCCAGGTTTACGTCTATTCATTTCTGCCTGGATAGCCTCTAAATCTAATTCGATTCCTGGAGGGCATCCATCTATAATTCCACCAATTGCGACACCATGTGACTCTCCAAATGTGGTTAGTTTAAATAAGTTTCCGAAGCTATTACCTGCCATAAATCAATTAATTTACGCTAAAGTAATCATAAATAATAGCCAAACAAAACTGAAGTAAATTCAACTTCAAAAAATTGATAATATTAACTTAACAATTAGCTCATAATTAGATAATTATCCAATAATGTTAGATTAACACTAGAAACTGATATTTGCATATCATAATTGAAACCCCAATTGCTTTGAAATTAAAAAGAAAAGTTGAGATTGTTGTTATATCGGATGTGCACCTAGGCACTTATGGCTGCCATGCAAAGCAGTTACTAACCTATTTAAGTAGCGTAGATCCCAAACATTTAATTCTAAATGGGGATATTATTGATGTTTGGCAATTTAGCAAACGGTATTTTCCGAAATCACATATGCAGGTCATTAAAAAAATTGTGGCTTTAGCTGCTAAAGGCACAAAAGTGACATACATAACGGGAAACCATGACGAAATGCTTAGAAAATTCACGGATTCTGAAATAGGAAATATTTCAATAGTTAATAAGTTAGTTCTAGAATTGGACGGTAAAAAAGCATGGTTTTTTCATGGCGATGTCTTTGATGCTTCCATACAAAGTGCCAAATGGTTAGCTAAACTTGGTGCCTACGGTTACGATCTTTTAATTTTAATAAACAGATTAATAAATTGGCTACTAATTACTTTTGGAAAGGAACGTTACTCATTATCAAAAAAAATAAAAAATAGTGTCAAAGGAGCAGTTAAGTTTATCAGCGATTTTGAAAAAACAGCAACAGACTTAGCTATAGAGAATGGTTATGACTATGTTATTTGCGGACATATCCATCAACCTAAAAACGAAATAGTAGAAACTAAAAAAGGAAAAACAAACTACTTGAACTCCGGAGATTGGGTAGAGAATTTTACTGCTTTAGAATATCAGTTTAACCGCTGGAAGCTTTACAGGTATAGTGAAGATAAACTCTCTGCCTTTTATGCAGACGAAGAATTGAAAGACATGTCGGAACAAGAATTAATTGCTGCCATTACGGTTATGAAACCTTTTAAAACACCTAAATAACATTTTAAATTTGTGCTGTTAGTTTTAGTTATTGTTTATTTGTTAAAAACAATATTAAAATGAAGCCATTAAAACTTACTCTGCTTTTTGCTATTTGTACCGTTATTTTCAACTGTTCTAGTTCTGACTTAGATGATAATAATGGTTTAACTCAACAACAATTTACTGGTGATTTTTTCCCTTTAAACATGGGTAACACTTGGGATTATGATGTACAAAACACAGATAACGATACTAACCAAACTGTAACTAGCACAGATTTTATAGAAGTAGAAAGCCAAACAAATACAGGATTTTCATTAAGTGTAAATCAAAATGGGATTCCAAATGGTATCATGAGTGGGATTTTAACAAGCGGTGCATTAACCCGCACAGAAACAACATTAATCTCAAACGGTACTGTAGAATTACCAATAGATGGTTTTGATTTACAAATTGAACTAGAAAATGCCTTACTTTATAATACACAAGTCGCCAATGGTGAGTTATTATCAACACAATCAGGAGTATTTACTCAAGATTTTGAAGAATACCCGATAACCATTAATTACACACTAACAAGCACGCAATTAGCTAACTTAGAAACGTTAACGGTGGATAACACGACTTACAATACTATTACTTCAGCTAATATAAGTTTAACACTATCTGTAACAACAGAAGTTACTTTTGGTATTACCCAAACCATTCCGATATTAGATGACACAACCCCTGTATTATCAGTAATTAGTTATTACGCAGAAAATATAGGACTTGTAAAAGCAGAAGCGACTAGCGGTTACACATTAAATGCTAATACTGTAAGTATCTTAGAAGGTATTGGTGTCGATTTAAGTCAATTACCAACAAGTTTATCTGTACTAAATAATCAAACATTAATTAGTTATAGTGTTACACAATAATTACAACAACGCCTGCTTTAAAATAGTTATTGGATGTAATGCTACGCGTTGTGTTCCATCTTTAATTTGATGCCTACAACTGGTCCCATTAGCACTTATAACTGTAGTCATTGGCGCTTTTCTTACAGCTGGAAACAAGGTTTGTTCTCCTACTTGCATACTAACTTCGTAATGCTCTTTTTCGTAACCAAAACTTCCCGCCATACCACAACACCCACTGGGTATTAATGTTACTTTATAGTTTTTAGGAAGATTCAAGACGTTAAAACTGTAAATTTGACTAGACTGTGCTTTTTGATGGCAATGCCCATGAAATTTAATTGTTTTAACCTCCTCAGAAAACTGTGCCGAAGTTATGTTTCCTAATGCTATTTCGTTAGCTAAAAAAGCTTCAATTAAATACGTGTGTTCTGCTATCGCTTTCGCGGAAATTTTGTCGTCGACCAATCTTGGATATTCATCTTTAAAGGATAAAATAGCAGAAGGCTCAATACCTATTAAAGGCGTGTTTTCTGAAACTAAATCTTTAAAAATTGACACATTTTTATCGCCCACTTTTTTAGCCTGTTCTAATAGTCCTTTAGACATAAATGCACGACCCGATTCTACATTATCAACAAGCTTTACATTGTAATTTAAGCCTATTAATAATTGTATCGCATCCTTCCCTATTTCAGAATCTAATTGATTAGTAAATTCATCATTAAACAAATACACCGTTTTAATATAATTTTTACTAACTAATTCTTTTTTAATTAATTGATACTCCTTACTTAAAGTTTTACTTGATAATAAAGGTAAACTTCTTTTAGGTGCAACACCAATACTTTTTTTAATCAAAGATGATGTTACAGTATTAGAAAACATAAAATTTGTAACTCCCTTAAAGCGTCTCCCTAAATGATTTAACTTATCATTGTAAGCAAAGAGTTTTGCTCTTAAAGATGTTCCGTTTTCTTTCTGATATTGATATAAAAACTCAGCTTTTAAACTAGCAACATCTACGCTACTTGGACACTCGCTAGAACATGCTTTACAACTTAAGCATAAATCAAAAACTGACTTCAATTCTTCATGATTAAACTTGTTTGCTTTCTCTGAATTTGTCAAGTATTCTCTTAACGCATTTGCTCTTGCTCTTGTCGTATCTTTTTCATTTTTTGTTGCGCGATAACTAGGACACATTGTACCTCCAAATTCTGGAAGCTTTCTACAGTCACCAGAGCCATTACATTTTTCTGCTTCACGCAAGATACCTTCCGATTTAGAAAAATCTAATATGGTCTTAATTTCTGGCGCTACGCTATCTGTTTGATAACGTAAATTTTTATCCATTGGAAACGCATCTACTATTTTCCCAGGATTAAATATGTTGTTTGGATCAAAAGAAGACTTAATACGTTTTAATAATTGATAGTTTTTATTACCAATCATTAATTCTACAAATTCCCCTCTAACAATACCATCACCATGCTCTCCACTAAAAGAGCCCTTATATTTTTTAACTAAAAGCGCAACATCAGTTGTGATTTGTCGGAATAACTTAACATCTTCTTTCTTTTTTAAATCTAAAATAGGACGCAAATGCAACTCACCTGCTCCCGCATGCGCATAGTAGACCGCTTTTTGATTGTACCCTTTCATTAAAGCCGTAAAATCAGAAATGTAATTTGCTAAATCTGGCAATGCCACAGCTGTATCTTCAATACACGCCACTGCTTTTTTATCACCAATCATGTTACCTAACAATCCTAACCCAGCACTCCTTAAATTATTAGCTTTATCTATTTGATCTTCAATTAATATAGGGTTAGCATAACTTTTGGTGTTATTTTTTGCAGAGAAAATCAAATTTTCAGCCTTTAACGTAGCATCCTTAAGACTAACACCCCTAACTTCACACATTAAAATAGCTTCCGGATCTCCTTGTATAAAATAGCGATTGTCTTGTTGCGTTTTATTGTGCCTTGTTAAATCTAAAATGGTTTTGTCCATCATTTCACAAGTATACAAATCATGCTCTATTACTGGATTTACAGCATTTAAACAGTCTTCAATAGTTTTAAAATGCAATGCAACCATTACTCTATTTTCAAGAGGTAAATCGTTTAACTTTAATGTTATTTGTGTTGTAAATGCTAATGTACCCTCGCTTCCTGTTAATAAGTTACAAAGGTTAATATCTTCAGTATTTAAAATCTTATCTAAAGCATACCCCGTGTTTCTTCTATGTATTTCTGGTTTTGGAAAGTGTTTTAAAATTTCAGCCTTAGCGTCTTCAGTAAAAACATCGTTTTGTATTTGATTATAGATTTGACCTTCTAAAGTGTTTAATGTCAATTTCTGTTTAAATTCGTCTTTAGACAAACTTTTAAATTCCGCTTCACTTCCATCGCTTAATATGGTTTGTAACGCAATAACCTTATCTCTTGTTACGCCATACTTTATGGAAGTTGTACCTGATGAGTTATTACCAACCATACCGCCAATCATGCAACGGTTAGATGTAGAGGTATTGGGACCAAAAAATAAACCATGTGGTTTAAGGTAGTTATTTAATTGATCTCTAACCACTCCAGGTTGTACAGTAACTGTCTTATTATTTAAGTCTATAGATAGGATGTCTGTAAAATGCTTAGACACATCCACTACAATTCCTGTACCTACACATTGTCCCGCTAAGGATGTTCCTGCTGTTCTTGGTATTAAAGATGTATTGTTTTGTTTAGCAAAAGTTATAAGTTGTTTTATATCCTCTTTATTTTTAGGGTAAGCAACCGCTAAAGGCAGCATTCTATAAACAGAAGCATCTGTTGCATAAATGGATTTTGTTAAATCATCATGATACAATTCTCCTAATAAACTGTTTTTCAACTTGTTTAAATCCATATTACCCTTTAATAATTACAAAAAAATCAATATTTTACGTATTTCATCGGTAAAATAAGCGTTTTAACGATATGAAACATTTAGTATGCTCTCAAAAATAGGAAAGATAGTTAGATAATTACATTTGTATTATTAACAATTAACATAAAACAAAATAAATGTCAACAAATCTATTAAACTTATTCAAAGAACAATTATCAGACAACGTACTTAGCAATGTATCTAACCTAGTTGGAGGAGAGAAAACAGAAACAATACAAAAAGGGCTTATGGCTGCTGCACCTGCATTATTAGGTGGTATTATGGACAAAGCCTCTACAACGGAAGGTGCTGCTTCAATTTTTAACATGTTAGGTGATGGTGCCGAAATGGGTAATTTATCAAATGCATTAGGTGCAGGCGGTGAAAAATCTGATGGGTTTTTAAATAAAGGGTTAGATTTTGTAAAAAATATATTAGGAGATAAAGCTTCTGGAGTTATTGATTTAGTAAGCTCTGTATCAGGAATGGGTAAAGATTCGTCTTCATCTATATTAAGTGTTGCAGGGTCTGTTTTAAGTGGTGTTTTAGGAAAACAAAAATCTTCAGGAATGGATTTAGGAAGTTTTGTTGGAATGTTATCTGGACAAGGTAGCTTTTTAGACAAGTTTGCTCCTGCTGGATTAGCTTCTTTATTAGGTTTAAGTTCTTTTTCTGGAATTTCTGATAAATTAGGAAGTTTAGCTGGTGGTGCTTTAGGTTTTGCTGGTGATACAGGAAAAGCTGCTTTAGATGGTGCTGGTAAACTAGTTGGTGGTGCTGCAGATGTTGCTGGTAACCTTGGAAAAGGTGCTGTTGATGGCGCAGGAAAAATAATAGGTGGCGCTGCAGGTGTTGCTGGTAATGTTGGAAAAGGTGCTGTTGATGGTGCGGGAAAAATATTAGGTGGTGCTGCAGGTGTTGCTGGTAACCTTGGAAAAGGTGCTGTTGATGGTGCAGGAAAAATAATAGGTGGTGCTGCAGGTGTTGCTGGTAACCTTGGAAAAGGTGCTGTTGATGGTGTTGGAAAAATAGGTGGTGCTGCTGCAGGTGTTGCAGGTAACGTTGGAAAAGGCGCTATTGATGGTGTTGGTAAAATAGGTGGTGCTGCTGCAGGTTTAGCAGGAAGCGCAGGAAAAGCTGGAGGATCTTTAATTAAAAAGATTTTACCTTGGGCAATTGGAATTATTGGATTGTTACTAGCATTCTTTTTAGTAAAAGGTTGTGATAGTGATAAGTCTATATTAGATAATGTAAAAAATGCTGCAAACGAAACTACAGGTGCTATTTCAAACACAGCAAACTCTGCTGTAGATGCTGCAGGAAACGCCGTAAACAAAACAGTAGACGCTGCAGGAAATGCTGTAGATGCAACTGGTAACGCTATCGGTAATACAGTTGACGCTGCAGGCAATGTAATAAACAAAACTGTTGACGCTGCAGGTAATGCAGTAGATGCTACAGGAAAAGCGATAGGTAATGTTGCAGGTGGTATTGTAGATGCTTCAGGTAATGTAGTTAATGCTTTTGGTGAAGCTATCGGAAACTTTTTTAGCTCTGATTTACCAAACGGAACAAAATTAAACATTCCAGAAGGTGGATTTGAAGATAACTTCTTAAGTTATATCAAAGACGGAAAGTTTGAAGCTGGAAAGTACTATGCTTTTGATAGATTATACTTTAACACTGGATCTTCTTCTTTAGATGCAAACTCTATGAATCAAATTGAAAACGTTGCAGCTATAATGAAAGCGTATCCTGAAGTAAAGATTTTATTTAGAGGTCATACTGATAATACAGGATCTGTAGCAGGAAATAACAAATTATCTGCTAGCAGAGCACTTTCAGTAAAAAATAAATTAGTTGAAATGGGTGTTGCTACTTCTCGTATTAATACAAAAGGAATGGGATCTGCTGATCCGATTGCTGATAACGGTACTGCTGAAGGAAGAGCAAAAAACAGAAGAATTGATGTTTCTATTGAAAAATAGAACTACAAAATAGTTAGTTAGTTTAAGTTGAAAAAGGTTGGTAAACATATGTTTCCAACCTTTTTTTATACCTCAATTTTAAATTTAATTTAAGAATAAGTAAATTATAATCACAATATATTTGTACTAAACAATCTAAGCATACCGTTTAGACGTATATAGTATAACTAATAAACAAATTAATATGAAAAAATATTTTTTATTCGCTTTTGCGATTTTTGGATTTGCAACATTGACGTATGGTCAGGATATTGCTGATAATGCTATTGGATTAAGATTAGGAGATAGTGATGGCTTTGGAGCAGAAATCTCTTACCAACGTGCTTTAGGTGACAATAACAGATTAGAAGTAGATTTAGGATGGCGTACGGGAAGTGCGTATAATGGATTTAAACTAGCCGGATTATACCAATGGGTTTGGGTTTTGGACGGAGACTTTAATTGGTACGCTGGAGTTGGTGGAGGTGTTGGATCTTATAGCTTTGATAACAATGCTATTGATGATGAAACTTTTGTTTTTGCAGCTGGAGATATTGGTGTTGAATACAATTTTGATATTCCTTTACAATTAGCTTTAGATTTTAGACCAGAATTAGGGTTTGGAGACTACAGAGATGATTTAGATTTTGATATCGCATTAAGTGTACGTTATAGATTTTAATAACAATCATCATTAAACATAAAAAAACCACCTATTTAAGGTGGTTTTTTTATGTTCTTAATTTAAGATTTTACATTTATTTAATGTCTCTTGATATATTGCTTCGTACTGCGGAACAATTTGATGAATATCAAATGTTTTAGCTTGCTCCCTAGCATTTATTTTAAATTGATTTAATATTGCATCATCTTCCAAGATTTTAATTGCATTTTCACTCATACTATCTACATCTCCCACATCACTTAAATAACCAGAAAAACCTTCTTTATTCACCTCTGGAATCCCTCCTGTATTACTTGATATAACCGGAACACCTGATGCCATAGCTTCTAAAGCAGATAATCCAAAACTTTCCGTTTTACTTGGCAATAAAAATAAATCTGAAAAACATAGTATTCTGTCTATCTCATTACTATTACCAAAAAAGACTACTTTATCCATAATTCCCAATTGTTCGCATAAACGTTCGGCCGGTTCCCTTTCTGGACCTTCTCCAACCATCATTAATTTTGCAGGAATTTTTTTCTGAATTTTGTTAAAAATATTAATAACATCAGGTATGCGCTTTACTTCTCGCATATTACTAATGTGAGTAATAATCTTTTCGTCTTCATTTGCCATCATGCCACGTTGACAATCTGTAAATCCATTACTAAACTTTGTAATATCTATAAAGTTAGTCACTACATGAATATCATTTTTAATATCAAATAAACGTAACGTATCGTCTTTTAAGCTTTGAGACACCGCTGTAACAGCATCTGATTTATTTATACTAAATGTTACTGCTGGTTTATAGAATGGATGACTCCCCACTAAAGTAATATCCGTACCGTGTAAAGTCGTTACTATTGGCACATATATATTATCTTCTCTAAGCATTTTTTGAGCCATATAGGCTGCGTATGCGTGCGGAATTGCATAATGTACGTGTAAAACTTCAATGCCATGCAGTTTTACCATATCCACAAGCTTACTAGATAAAGCTAACTCATAAGGTTGGTAATGAAACAAAGGGTATTCTGGTACATTTACTTCATGAAAATGCACATTGTTACCTAACAATTCTAGTCTTACAGGTTGATTATAAGTAATAAAGTGAATCTCATGACCACGTTTTGATAACTCTAAACCTAACTCTGTTGCTACTACGCCACTTCCTCCAAATGTTGGATAACAAACAATACCTATTTTCATGTAATATCTATGGTTTAATACTTGGTCTGATTATTTTTAAAAACTTTACAATTTAATCTATAATTGCATCGTAAATGGCTGCTTGAATATTGGTTCTAATATCTTGTCTTAATAGTGTATTGGGACCTTTTGAAGATGGATACGTTCTATTAGCCATAAAAACATATACAATTTCTTGTTCTGGATCTGCCCAAGCATAGGTCCCTGTAAATCCTGAATGTCCAAAACTAGTCATACTTACACAACCACAAGTTGGGCCAGCATCTCCTAATTGAGGTTTATCAAACCCAATTCCTCTCCTATTATTACTTTCGCAATAATAACACGTATTAAATTTATCTAACGTTTCTGTTTTAAAATAACGACGTCCACCATAGTATCCTTTTTGTAAATACAATTGCATAATCTTAGCAATATCATTAGCATTACTAAAAACACCTGCGTGACCTCCTACACCGTCTTGCATAGCTGCCCCCATATCATGCACGTAACCTTGTACTTTTTGATATCTGTAATAGTCATCTATTTCAGTTGGGACAATACGACTATTACTAACTTTATTATATGGATTGTACATCGTGTTATTAGCACCTAAAGATTTGTAAAAATGGTCTGCAGTCAACTCGTCCAAACGTTTGTCATAGTGCGACTCTATGTATTGTTTTAAAATATAGTAAGGTAAATCACTATATCTATATTTTAATCGCGTTAATAAATCAGTATCTTTAATTCTAGTATTAATAGAATCTTTATAGTCGTCTCTTAAATACAATTCTGGAGAGACTTTAATAGAAAAACCCTGAGACTTAACTTTTCTATAATATTTTGTCGAAGGTTGTTTAGTGTCAGGATCTAATGTTGCGAAATAAAACGGAATCCACGGTTTTAATTGTGCGTAATGCGACAACATTTTTTTTAAAGTGATATTCTTTTTATTCGAATTTTTATACAATGGTATAATTTCAGAAAGCTTAGTATCTAAAGACACAATACCTTGTTCTTCTAACTCCATTAACAACGGTAAAGTTGCTACAATTTTAGTTAAAGAAGCGATATCATAAATATCATCTGGTTTTACTTGCTCCGAACCTTCGTACGTATGTTTACCAAAATTTTTGTTATAAATTACTTTTCCTTTTCTAGCTATTATCAACTGTATACCAGGTGTCATTTTACCATTAACAGCGTGATTAGCTATAGAGTCAATCTTTTTTAAAGCATAACTAGACATACCAACACGTTCTGGAATACTATATCCTAAACGCTCTAAAGAGTTTTCTTGTTTCCCTTCTCCTACTTTAAAATATGGTCCAGCCGAAACAGGTAATTTCCCTCGAGCGGCTATAGCTCCGAAAATTAGCTGAGCCGATTTTTCTTGAGAGATTTTACTATTTTGATAACTAACTACTACACTTTCTATATTAGTAACTGACTTTAAATCTAAAAGCGCATAAGGTTTAGCAAAAACATCTAAAATAACATTATTAGTTCTAGCTATTTCCTGCAACCACACTAATTCTTTATTTGAAAACTTATAACTTTTCCAAGGACTAGCATTAGACTTATGAAACCCTACTATTACAGTATTATAGTTTTGTAATTTCACAATCAATTCGTCTAAATTCTCAGAGGACACTTCATGTACTTTAGTGTATTTTTTAAGCTCATCCACAAAATAAGAACCATCCGCACTACCAAGCTTTACATAAGCTATTTTTTTAGTCTCAAGATTTCTAAGTGGTAATTGATTAGTTGTATCTCTTGCAATTGTAATGGCATTTTCCATTAGCATCTCATACAATGCATCATCTTTAATTCTATTTAAATCAGATACAAGGTGGTATGGACTAACAGGTCTGTAATTATTTAAACCTACTTTATATTTTGCTTTAAGTATTTTTTTGACTGAATGCGCTAAACGTGCTTCTGAAATATCCTGATTATTATAAGCTTCAATAAACTTAGCAATAGCAGTTGGAACATCTCCAGACATTAACATCACGTCATTACCAGCTTGAAAAGCAGCTAAATCAATATCTCCAGGTGCGCTAAAATTTGAGGCACCCTTCATGGTTAAAGCATCCGTAAATATTAAACCTTTAAAACCTAAACGTCGCTTTAATATATTAGTTACTATATTTTCTGATAATGTTGATGGGTAACCATCTCTTGGCTCTAAACTAGGTATGTTAAGATGTGCCACCATGACACTTGATAAGCCTTCTTTTATTAATCTTCTATATGGGTATAACTCTACTGAGTCAATACGTTTTTCGTCAAATGTAACTGTTGGTAATGTTTTATGAGAATCTGAATCCGTATCTCCATGACCTGGAAAATGTTTTGCATTGGCTAATACGCCAGCGTTTTGCATCCCTTTCATAAAGGCTAGAGCTTTTTCAGTAACATTATCTCTATCTTCTCCAAAAGAACGGTTTCCAATAATAGGATTATTTGGATTTGTGTTAATATCTACTACAGGTGCAAAATTAAAATGAACACCTATGCGTTTACAATGCTCTCCTAACTGACGACCTGTTTGCTCAATTAATTGATTGTTTTGAATGGCTCCTAAAGTCATATTCCATGGAAAAGCATACGTAGAATCTAAACGCATACTCAAGCCCCATTCCGCATCAATACCAACTAATAATGGCACTTTTGAAACTGCTTGAAGTTCGTTATTTAGTTTTGCTTGTCTAACAGGACCTCCTTTAGAATAAATTACACCACCAATTTTATTATCTCTAATTAAATTAATAACATTACTTTTTTCTATTTCTGATTGATTAGAAAAAACCTGAACCATATACAACTGTCCAATTTTCTCTTCTAAAGTCATGGCGTCATACAAATCATCAACCCATTGTTTCTGGGCGATTGGGTCTTTATCCAATAAAGGATCAGGCGTGTCTTGAGCGTGTAAAACACTAGAAAACACTAAAAATAAGGTGAGGGCTTTTAAATATTGCATATACTGAATTTGACTTTTTAAGTGGTACTTTAATATACCACTAAAAACTATGCCAAATTAGTACTTTTAAGATTATTAATAAAGGACTTTATGATAGAAT
Organism: Olleya sp. KKT75; assembly: GCF_055635485.1. Taxonomy (NCBI): domain Bacteria; kingdom Pseudomonadati; phylum Bacteroidota; class Flavobacteriia; order Flavobacteriales; family Flavobacteriaceae; genus Olleya; species Olleya sp. KKT75. The sequence goes on along the minus strand of NZ_CM145759.1, from coordinate 3,020,745 downwards.
TATAAGCGTTTTTTGAACAATTTAACTCAAAAAACGATTATGCCAGCTCTCGCTTGCAGGTACTTCCCAACTTTCGTTAAGTTCTTCAATATTGGTCACTAGGTTGTTAAATACAATCGTGTTTTTAGAAACAGCTTTTTGCTTCGCCATTTTTCTGAAATCTGTCAACGTTTTGTGTGCTACAAATTCACCTTGCTTATAAGACACATTCATTTTATCTAATAAGTCAACGTCGTATTCTTTTTCTAATTGCTGAATAAAAACAACAGAAGCATCAATACTACAACCCGTAGCTTGATTTAGTTCTTGATCTAAAGCGATAATAATAAATCGCTTATATCTGATGTCATAACCAGATTTTAAGTCAGCACCATGTGCTGTCCAACTTTCTATAAAAACATCTAATTTAGACTTAATATCTTCTAATTCTGTATCTGAAAAAGAGCGATTAGCTTGGTAAATCCAAACTCTTGAAGTTTCTGGTAATGTGTTAAAATCTACTAACATTATATTGTTGTTATTCTATTAAATCTATATGTCTATCGTGATACCCTAATAAATACAAGACACCATCTAATCCTATGCTAGAAATGGCACTTTGGGCATTGTTTTTTACTTTTGGCTTGGCATGAAATGCAATTCCTAACCCTGCTAAATTAAGCATTGGCAAGTCATTTGCTCCATCTCCAACTGCTATGGTTTGACTGATATCAATCCCTTCTTTTTCTGCTATTTCTTTAAGGTATTCCGCCTTTTTATTACCATCTACAATATCTCCAAGATAACCGCCAGTTAGAACACCATCTTTAATTTCTAATTGATTAGCATAGACATAATCCATACCCAATTCTTTTTGCAGATAGTGTCCAAAATAGGTGAAACCTCCTGATAAAATAGCGGTTTTAAAACCGTACTTTTTTAAAGTATCAATTAAACGTCTTGCCCCTTTTGTTATTGGTAGATTAATGGCAACGTCATGTAAAACATCTTCACTTAATCCCTTTAATAGTCTCATACGTTGTATAAAACTTTCATTAAAATCTATTTCTCCTTGCATTGCTGATTCCGTAATTGCTTTTACTTCATCTCCAACACCTGCTAATTCTGCTAATTTATCAATAACTTCTGCTTGAATAAGTGTTGAATCCATATCAAAACAAACCAAACGTCTATTACGTCTATAAATATTATCTTCCTGAAATGCAATATCTACATCTAAATCATGAGAAATTTGCATGAATTTTTCTGTAAATTCAGACTTACTTTCTATTTTACCTCTAATAGACAACTGAATGGATGCTCTAGGATATTCGGCTTCCTGTACTAAAGACGTACGACCGGTTAAACGTTTAATGGCATCAATATTTAAGTTTTTATCAGAAATAAACTTAGTGACTTCCGATATTTGCTCGGCAGTTAACTTATCTCCCAAAATAGTCACAATGTATCTGTCTTTACCTTGTAAACTAACCCAGTTTTCATAATCGTCTAAAGAAATTGGTGTAAACTTAGCTTTAACACCAAGCTCATACGCCTTAAACAATAAATCTTTTAATACTGCAGCCGAGTTATTTCCGGACTCTATCTCAAACAAAAAACCTAAGGATAGTGTATCATGTATATTGGCTTGTCCAATATCTAAAACCTTAGCGCCATAATTGGCTAATACATTAGTTAAACTTGATGTTAATCCTGGCTTATCCTGTCCTGAAATGTTTAAAAGAAATATATCGTTTGCCATTATTACTGAGTTGTTAACTACTACTAAATGCGTATTAGTTAGTCTATACTTATTATTTATTCAATTTTTTGTGATCTCTTCTATACGTTAAATACCCGTTAAGCGCTGCAAATAAAACTAAATGTGCTATAAATTTAATGACAGAAAATGGCAACTCTTTATAATAGTCCCAACCAGCCATAATTAAAGCAAATACTAACCCTGATATTAAACCTGATAAAATATACTTTTTCATATTTTACTATAGGTTTTGTGCGCTAGCGATAAGCTCCGCAATATCCATTACTTGTATTTCGTTTTCCTTTTCTTTGACTTTTACACCATCGGACATCATAGTCATACAATATGGACAACCGGTTGCGATAATATCTGGTTTTGTTTCTAGAGCGTCTTCCGTTCTAAGTTCATTTATGTCTTTGTTTCCTTTTTCTGGCTCTTTAAACATTTGCGCACCTCCTGCTCCACAACATAATGCTGTAGATTTACTACGTTTCATCTCTATTAGATTAGCATTTAAAACGGATAATACATCTCTTGGTGCTAAATACTCTGAGTTTGCACGTCCTAAATAACAAGGATCGTGAAATGTAATACGTTTACCACTAAACGTACTGTTCTCTATTTGAATAACTTTAGAGTCTATTAATTGTTTTATAAATTGTGTGTGGTGTAAGACTTCGTAATTACCACCCAATTCTGGATATTCGTTTTTTAAACAATTATATGAGTGCGGATCGCATGTTACAATACGTTTTACCTCGTATGCGTTTAACACCTCAATATTCATAAACGCTTGCATTTGAAACAAAAACTCGTTTCCTGCACGCTTAGCTAAATCTCCTGTAGCACTTTCTTCTGTACCTAATACAGCAAAATTAACATTGGCTTTGTTTAATATCTTAACAAATGCTTTTGTTATTTTTTTTGCTCTATCGTCATAACTTCCTGCTGATCCTACCCAGAATAAAATATCTGGAGTTTTTCCTTGGGTCATCATTTCTGCCATAGTTGGCACTATAAGTTTTTCGCTCATAATTAAGTTTTATTTTATTGCTGAAAAATCGATTTTAGATAACCTGATGTAAATAGACAAAATCTTGATACCGTTTTTCATTTTATTTTTTGGATCGTCCTGCTCTAAAGCTGCTAACTTTAATGCTTGTAATCCTAATTGCTCTGTCTGTTTTTCTGTACAAAAATCACACAGCACTTTTTTTAATTTGATATGTTCTACATTACTAGACTTGTACTTAATACTAGTAATGATTTTAAATTGAAGCGAGTCTTTTTTATAATCCTGAGCCTTTAGCTTGGTTAAGCTAAAAGTTAAGATTAGTAGTATTAAGACGCTATATTTCAATTAATTATTCTTTTTTGTTTCGTGTTACAATTAACACAAATCCTAGTGTTGTACAAAAGCCCGCTAAAAAACCTCCCAAACCTCCTGTGTCAAATTTGCCAACAACAAAGAATGATAACAGTCCTATTACTAATATGGCAATGCCACTAATTAATCTTGTTTTGGATGGTACTTTGTATATAAAACTCATTGTTTTTTATGCGTTAGCGGTAGTAATGACATCCTTTTTTTGCTGCCATATATGGCAAAAAAAGATACAACCCTTCGACTGCGCTCAGGGTAAATTCCAACGCGACCCTTGTGGTAACGCCCAAATAATTTTACTCGTCTTTCCAGTTTAAACGGTCCATTTGGTTGTAAGGCCAAGGTGCACCATTGTTTTCTATATTAGTCATCATGTTATTTAACTCTGTGGGCGCCGAACTTTTTTCCATTACAGAATATTGACGCATTTGCATGATAATATTTAATGGATCAATACTTACCGGACAAGCCTCTACACAGGCATTACAACTTGTACAAGCCCAAAGCTCCTCGTCTGTAACATAGTCACCCAATAATTGCTTTCCATCATCCACAAACACTCCTTTGTTAGCGTCTATATTTTTACCAACTTCTACTAGACGATCTCTAGTATCCATCATTATTTTACGCGGTGATAATTTTTTACCTGTTAAATTTGCTGGACACTCGCTTGTACAACGTCCACATTCTGTACACGTATATGCGTTAAGTAAGTTTACCCAACTTAAATCTTGCACATCACTTGCTCCAAATTTTTCTGGCACTGCATCCTCTTCTCCTTCTGGTGCTGCCGCAAACGGATCTGCATCTGGATCCATCATCATTTTAACTTCCTTAGTTACTGTTGCGTTATTAGGAAATTGACCTTTAGGTGTTAACTTACCGTAATAGGTGTTTGGGAACGCTAATAAGATGTGTAAATGCTTTGAAAAGTATAGGTAATTTAAGAAAGCTAAAATACCTACAATATGCATCCACCAAGCAGCACGCTCTATAATATGTAATGTAGACGCTGATAAACCATCAAATAATGGTGCTATAAACTGACTTATTACATTTCCTGAATTGTATCCTTGAAATACAGTATCTGTAGCATTCATTACTAAAAACAAGCACATTAAAACAACTTCAAAATAAAGGATAATGTTACCATCTGATTTTGGCCACCCTTTCATCTCTGAACTCATGAAACGTTTTAGTTTTATAACATTACGTCTTATCCAAAACACAATAACTGCGACTAATACTAATAATGCTAAAACTTCAAAACTACCAATTAAAAAGCCATATAATGCGCTTGGTAAGATTGAATGCCCTATCCTGTGTGTACCAAATAATCCGTCTATTATAATTTCTAAAACTTCGATATTAATAATAACAAATCCTACGTAAACTACAATATGTAAAATTCCCGCTATTGGACGTTTCACCATTTTACTTTGCCCTAAAGCAATGTAAGCCATGTTTTTCCAGCGTTGTGGTTTGTTGTCGGAGACATCTAAATCTTTACCTAAATTTATGTTCCTAACAAGTTTTCTGACATTATTTGCAAAATAACCGATACCTGCAGCAAGTATGATAGCAAAAATTATATTTGGTATGTATTCCATGTTTGTTTAGTTAGTTTTGGTCTTAATTTTTCTTTTCTTCTTTAATTTCGTTTCCATCAGCATCATAACGTTTTGCTTTTTTTCCGAATAAAGAAAAATGTACATAACGTTTAGGATTAAGCTTCATATCCTCTAAAAGTTGCTCCATTTGTAATGCTGCTCCTTCTAAGTTTGAATATAATTTATCGTCATTTAATAGTTTACCAATAGACCCTTCTCCGTTTTTAACACCCGCAAGCATACTATTTACGCTACCTAATGTTGCTTCTAGATCGGCTACTGTTTTAGTAATATCCACTTTATTTAACTTCTCGCTCATTTGATTTAAATTAACGCTAGTTTTATTAAAGTTGTCGACCATTGCTGTTACGTTTTGGTCATTTTTTTTAACTAATGAATTTATTGAGTTTGCTAAACCGTTGTATGATTTTAAAGTCGAATTTAACTCCGCTAACGTACTTTTTAAACCATCACCTGATTGATCTGAAACCAGACCGTTTAAATTACCCATTAAGGTATCTACAGTTTTTAAAGTCCCGTCTAAATTTGTGCTTAATTGAGAAAAGTCACTAGATAGACTTGTTACTAAACCTTCTTTTACTGATGATTTTATTAAATCTCCGTTTTGTGCCATTTGATTGTCTTCCGCAGGAATAATCTCCAAAGCATTACCTCCCATTAGTCCTGTTTGAAACAAACTAATTGTACTGTTTTTAGAAAATTGCAATTGCTTATCTACAGAAAAGGCTACTCTAGTTTTACCTGTTTGAAAATCGTAAATAATTTCTTTAACCTTACCCACATTGTTACCTTTAATAGTAACTGGTGCAGATACTGCTAACGAGTTATAATCAAACTCTGTATAATACGTGTTGTTAGAATCAAAAATGTTATTCCCTTTTAAATAACTAAATCCAAAAATGAAAAAGATTATTCCAAGTATAACTAGTATGGCTGTTTTAACTTCAAGTGTTAGTTTCAATATGCTAAATTTAGATTGGTAACAAAATTAGAAATAAATTACAAAAGAATGGGTCTAATTAGAGTCGGTTTTTAAGGCTTCCGATAGTTTAATTTGCTTTCCATCCTTAAGTGCAACAATATAAGCGTCTTTATAACCTTTGTTTTTAGCTTCAATTTGTAGTTTTTGAGCTATATTATAGTCTGATGTATAGCCATAATAATACTTATACAAACGTCCTTGCTTTTCTCTAGATATTTCTTTTAGACCTTTAAAATTATAGGCTTTAGGCTCTAAAGCTTTAGCACTAGCTGCTATCTGTATTTTAAATACTGTGTTTTTTATAGTTTTTTTTGCTGTAGAAATTGTATCCTCAATAACAGGATCTACAATATAATTGTCACCAACATTTAAATCTAAAGATTTTTTATAAGCATTAACTGCTTTTAATATAGAGGTTGCCATTTTAGACTGTCCGCTTTTAGAATTTAAAAATTTACCTTCTGCATTATTAGTTAAAAAACCAACTTCCACTAAAACACTTGGCATATAGGTATTGTGTAACACCCATAGACTAGCTTGTTTGATACCTCTACTTTTACGTTTAGATTGGTCTATAAAATTATCTTCGATTAATCGTGCTAATTTAATACTCTGCTCTACATAATCTTCTTGTTGTAAAGCCAAACCAATTAATGACTCTGGTGCATTAGGGTCAAATCCCTTATAATTTTTCTTATAATCTTTTTCTAAAAAAATAACTTCGTTCTCTTTTTTTGCGACATCAAAGTTACGTTTTGTATTAGCAACTCCTAAAACAAACGTTTCTGTACCTGATGCTTGAGACGAGTGAGAATTACAGTGTACAGACACAAATAAATCTGCATCTGCTCTATTTGCAATAGCTGCACGCTCGCGCAACTCAATAAACACATCTGTTTTTCTAGTATAAATAACTTTAAAATCCTTTTTACCTTCTAAGGCTTTACCAACTTCTAAAACTATTTTTAAAGCAATATCCTTTTCTTTATGACCATTACCTAAATTACCAGGGTCATCTCCTCCATGACCTGCATCTAGGACCACCACAAATTTACCATCGTTAGATTGCGCAGTAATAGTTTGGGTACTACCAAATGTTAATACTATTATAAAGGATACTATAAGTTTAAAAATGTACGTTTGCATATAAGTTATAACCAATTATTATTACGATTAGTATGATTTATAAATTTTAACGAATATTAAAACATTCACAAAAAAATATATGTAGTTTTGTCTTTTCAAAAACCAAGCCATACTTTTACAAAAATACATTTAAAAGCGTTGCGTACAAATAGTCTTCATATACTTTTTACTTTGAGTTTTACAGTGTTTATTAACACGTTTAGCTTTGCACAGCAGGATTTACCTAAAGATGGTGAGTCAATACCTGCTATTCAAGAAAAAGAACAGCCCATTACAACACTAAAAGATTCCACTTCTATTAACGTAGAACAATTATTAGGATCTAAAAAAGAAACCGATAGTGTCGTAACAGATTCTATTAAACCAAAACCTTTATTAAGCAGCACCATTTCTTACAAAGCTAAAGATTATATGTCTTTTAAAAAGAAAGAAGCTAAAATGTACCTTTATAATGAAGCGCAAGTGGTTTATGAAGATATGGATATTTCTGCTGGACTAATTATTATAGATTATACCAAAGATTTAGTTTACGCAAAAGGGATCAAGGATTCTTCAGGAGTTTATAGTCAACGACCAACTTTTAAGCAAGGTGCTAATGTAATTGAGCCTGATTCTATTGTGTTTAACACAGAAACTAGAAAAGGATTAATTTATAATTCTCAAACCGAACAAGACCAAGGTCGAATAATTACGGAAGTTACTAAGCGTGTCAATGACTCCGTTTACTATCTTAAAAACGCAAAATTTACCACGTCAGACAATTTAGAAGATCCAGAATACTATTTTCTAATTAGAAAAGGAAAACTAGTCCCGAATAAAAAAGTAATTACAGGACCAACAAATTTGTTTATTTATGACGTCCCTACTCCCATTGGTCTACCTTTCGCTTTTTTTCCATTGACAAAAACACGTCGTGCAGGTATATTATTTCCTAGTTTTGGAGAAGATGGTAACAGAGGTTATTTTTTACAAAATGGAGGATATTACTTTCCTATAAGCGACAGAGTAGATTTAGCAGTTATGGGAGACTATTATACTAACGGTAGTTACGGTTTAAGATTAGAAAGCAAATATGCTACTAGATATAAATACAATGGAAACTTAGGTTTTAGATATGAAAACTTAATTACCAGTGAGCGTGGATTTCCAGATTATGCAAAATCAACAATTTATAACTTACGTTGGTCGCATGCACAAGATGGTAAAGCCAATCCAAGTTCTAGGTTTTCAGCATCTGTAAACTTAGGTAGTAGTAATTATTACACACAATCTATAAATCAGTTAAACCTGCCAAACACACAAAACAACACCTTATCGTCTTCTATATCTTACTCTAAAACCTTTGAAGGAGAACCGCAGGCTAACATGAGTTTAACCGCGACACACACACAAAATACTCAAACGGAATCTATTAGTATGACGCTACCAACCTTTCAAGGTAGTTTAAGTAGAATTTATCCCTTTGCAGGAAAAGATGGCGTTAAAAAAGGAGCAATTCAAAATATTAACTTACAATACAGCGTAAAAGCAGAAAACAGAATCACCACTACAGATTCGCTTTTCTTTAAATCAGGTATGTTTGATGATGCCCAAATTGGAGCACAACACAGCATTCCTATTAGCACAAACTTTAAGGTTTTTGACTACTTTAGTGTCTCTGCAAGTACAACTTTTCAAGAAAATTGGACTTTAAAAACTGTTGAAAAATATTATGATACTACCAATGAAGAAATAGTAACTCAAGACGTTAATGGTTTTGATGCCTTCAGAACTTATAATTTTAGTACCAGTATCGGAACAACACTTTATGGTGTATTTAATTTTGATAAAGACAAAGAAGGAAAAAAACTGCAAGCCATAAGACACGTTATTAGACCAAGTATTAGTTATAATATTAATCCTGCTTTTGATAATTATTATGACGATTTTGAGATTATTGATGCAGACGGAACTACAAAAGGTGAATACACGCGATTTGAAGACAATCTTTTTGGCGCTCCTAATAACACCTTCTCAAGCTCTATAGGATTAGGTCTTTCTAATAATTTTGAAGCCAAAGTAAGACATCCAGATTCGACTAAAACCGAATCTAAAAAAATAATATTACTTAATAGTCTTAACTTTTCTACGTCTTATAATGTCGCAGGAGATTCTTTAAAATGGAGTCCTGTTAGAGTTACTGGAGGAACACAGTTATTTGACAATAAAATGAGTATCAATTTTGGAGCTACTTTAGACCCTTACGCGCTAGATACAAACAATACCAGAATTAACACTTTTAATGTAAATAACGGAGGAAGCTTGTTTAGATTAACAAGTGCTAATCTTAATTTAAGTTATAGTTTAAGTAGTAAAGATGGCGGTAAGAACAATCAAAATGATGCTGTAGACGATAGATTGTTAAGTGGTGGTCGTGCAGATGATTTGTTTGGTGTGTCTCAAGATTTTGCTGCGCAGCAAGGCTCTGAATATAATGAGGAAAAAGAAGAACGAGAGTCTGACGAGTTTTACAACAACAAAATACCTTGGAGCCTAAGATTTGCTTATGCTGTAAACTATGGTAATAGCACAAGACAAAACGAGATATCATCACATTCCTTAATGTTTTCAGGGGATATTGAGCTGTCTCCTAAATGGTCTATTGGAGGATCTTCAAGTTATGATTTTAAAAACAATGGTTTTGGTTTAACACAATTGCGTTTTGAACGTGATTTATTAAGTTGGAGAATGAACTTTACATGGGTACCATTTGGAACTTATAATAGCTGGAATTTCTTTGTTGGAATTAAGTCTAGCATCCTAAAAGATTTAAAATACGAACAACGTCGTAAAGCTGACGAAGGTCTATAATAGTTATATTATTTCGCTTACGCGGAAATTAAACACACACATAATGAAAAAGATAATTTCTACATCAAAAGCTCCTGCTCCAATCGGTCCTTACAACCAAGCTGTTTTAAGCGGAAACACGTTATATACGTCAGGACAAATAGCATTACATCCTGAGACTGGAGAACTAGTCATGGGTGATATTAAAACAGAAACTAAACAAGTTATGGAAAACATGAAAGCGGTTTTAGAAGCTGCAGACATGACTTTTGAAAACGTTATTAAAACCTCTATATTTATTAGTGATATGTATAATTTTGCACAAATTAATGAAGTATATGGTACTTATTTTGATGATGCCACTGCTCCTGCTAGAGAAACGGTTGAAGTCGCTAACTTACCAAAATTTGTAAATGTAGAAATTAGTATGATTGCTATTAAATAATAATTCACTTACTATTTATTATATAAAAAAAGCCTGAACAATAGTTCAGGCTTTTTTTATGCTTTGTTCTTTTATTAGAAGCACTATCGTTTTAACGTAAAGTGTGCTTTAAATTGCTTTCTATTATTATCAGCACCCATATAGTCTATTGTAAACCAATAGTCGTTTGTAGGCATTAGATTTCCGTTATAGGTCCCATCCCACCCTAAGCTTGTTGGACTTAATTGTTTTAATAATTTACCATACCTATCAAAAATGTAAATAACAGCATCTGGTTGGTCTCCGATACCATAAATAGCCCAAGTATCATTATAACCATCACCATTTGGTGTAAAGACATGTGGATATCCAATGATGGATACTGATGCACTTGCCTCACCACAACCATTACGATCTCTTACAGTAACAATATGTTCTCCTGCTCCAACATCTGTAAAAGTATACGTTCCATTATTTGGAACATTTATTTCCCAAGGTCCATTATCCAAACTAAACTCGTATTCTGAAGCCCCATTACCTACTGTTGTAACAAAAATATTCTGCTCATCAGAAAAGGCTTCGGTCAATACTTCAACAGTTATTGCTGGTGGTGCACTCTCTATAACTACAGTAGTTGCAGAAGCTTCGCACAATGTTACTGTACTTGTTCTAATATCAGTTACAATCACAGAGTAGTTTCCACCCACTAATGGTTCTAAAGTATTCCCAGAGGCCCAAGGAATTGTAACATTTTCTAACAACCATTCAAAAGTATAGTCAGTAGTATTTAAACCTGTATCAATAATGGGCGAACCAATTACTTCTGTCCCATTGGTATTAACACATAATAAATAAGTAGCATCTAACTCAAAATCTGCTAACGGGTTAACTTGAAGCGTTAGTGTTGCAATATCATAACATAATGAAGTATCCACCATTGCTCCGGTACCAGAACCATCATCTGCCATAGTATCATTATCAACACGCACATAAATTATTTGTGGATTGCTTATGTTTTCATAGACCAATGGTAATGAGTTTAAACCTGCATTTGCATCGGTTTGATTTAGGTAATAAGTCACACTAAAATTAGCTGCACTTTGACCATCTAAAATATCAGTATTTTGTGTTATTAAGTCAAATTGCACACTATCATTAGTTGTGTTTCCATCCCCATCCAAAGCATCATCACATAATTGGTAAACAATTGGAACCATATCCATATTAGCTTGCGCACCATCTTGTATGATTATATTAAAACTAGACTCATCAGTACACGTATTTGGGCTTGTACCAGCCTCTGCATATATAAATAAAGTTGATGATACTGTAATTTCTGTAAAATCAGAAATCGCAACGCCTGTTCCATTTGGACCACCTGACGCTGTATAGTAGGTATTATTCTGACTTAATGCCGGCAAAATATACGAACCACATATGGACACATCCGTAACCGTTTCTGCAACAATACTAGTAACCCAAGTTAGTGTTACAGCAATCCTACTACTTACACAACCTGTCACAGATTCTTCTGCTTCAGCATAATACGTATAGGTTGTTCCCGGAATAAAAGTACCTGTTGGTAAATATGTTAGACTATTGGATTGTAAAAGAGAGCCTCCAACAGATGCATCGTACCAATTAATTTGATTCCCTACAGCAGGTAATCCAGGTATAGCAACAGTTAAGTTTGGTGTAGAAGATCCTTCACAAACAATCGGGTTATTAGGTGATATAGGCTCGTCTACAAATATACAAGCACAATTTGGTGCTGTTACGTTTGAAACGGCATCACAGGATGTGTTTACCGAGTTTGATGCAGTAATTGTAATATCTGTTCCTACAGGAATATCTGTAATGTTACCAGAACCAACAGTCCCTGCAGAGGACGTAATTACAGCAGTATTTGACGATACTGAAAATGACACACTGTACGTTAATAAATCAGTACTACAATTTGTATTTATTAATGTTAGTATCGGAGATGTATTAATAGTTACCACAAAACTACTCTCATTTGTGCAATTATTTGGAGCTGTTCCAATTGATTTATAAATATATAATGTTGTCGTCGTCGTAATGTCTGTTCCTGCAGAAACTTCAGTGCCTGAAGCTCCTCCGGTTGCTGTGTGATAGGTATTATTAGCAGTCAAACCTGGTAAAATATACGAATCACAAGCTTCTACATCCATAAGTGAATCTGCTACTGGTGCTGCATCTATTGTAACTGTAAAACTGGTTTCGTCAGAACAAATATTAGGCGCTGTTCCTGTTTCAGTGTAAATGTACAACGTACTTGTTGCTGTAATATCTGTTCCCGAAGCAATTAAATTCCCCGTTCCATTTGGTCCTCCTGTTGCTGAATAATAGTCATTATTAACCGATAATACTGGTAATATATACGAAGAACAAGATTGCTCATCGGCAATAACATCTGCTGTCGGTGATGTATTAATAGTTATTACAAAACTACTTTCGTCTGTACAATTATTTGGAGCTGTACCAATTGATTTATAAATGTATAATGTCGTTGTTGTCGTAATGTCTGTTCCCGCAGAAACTTCAGTGCCTGAAGCTCCTCCTGTTGCTGTGTGATAGGTATTATTAGGAGTCAAAGTTGGTAAAGTATACGTATCACACACCTCTACATCCATAGGTGAATCCGCTACTGGCGCTGCATCTATTGTAACTGTAAAACTAGTTTCGTCAGAACACGTGTTTGGAGTTGTTCCTGTTTCAGTGTAAACGTACAACGTTGATGTTCCTGAAATATCAGTCCCCGAAGCAATTAAAGTCCCCGTTCCATTTGGTCCTCCTGTTGCTGAATAATAGTCATTATTAACCGATAATACTGGTAATATATACGAAGAACAAGATTGCTCATCGGCAATAACATCTGCTGTCGGTGATGTATTAATAGTTATTACAAAACTACTTTCGTCTGTACAATTATTTGGAGCTGTACCAATTGATTTATAAATGTATAATGTCGTTGTTGTCGTAATGTCTGTTCCCGCAGAAACTTCAGTGCCTGAAGCTCCTCCTGTTGCTGTGTGATAGGTATTATTAGGAGTCAAAGTTGGTAAAGTATACGTATCACACACCTCTACATCCATAGGTGAATCCGCTACTGGCGCTGCATCTATTGTAACTGTAAAACTGGTTTCGTCAGAACAAATATTAGGCGCTGTTCCTATTTCAGTGTAAACGTATAACGTAGTTGTTGCTGTGATATCTGATCCCGAAGCAATTAAAGTCCCCGTGCCATTTGGTCCTCCTGTTGCTGAATAATAGTCATTATTAACCGATAATACTGGTAATATATACGAAGAACAAGATTGCATGTCACTAATAACATCTGCTGTAGATGTTGCATTAATAGTTACTACAAAACTACTTTCGTCTGTACAATTATTTGGAGCTGTACCAATTGATTTATAAATGTATAATGTTGTCGTACTTGTAATTATTTCGCCAACAGGCAACTCTGTTGAAGAAGCGCCTCCGGTTGCTGTGTGATAAGTGTTATTAGCAGTCAAAGTTGGTAAAGTATACGTGTCACAAGCTTCTAAATCCATAGGTGTATCCGCTACTGGTGCTGCATCTATTGTAACTGTAAAACTAGTTTCGTCAGAACAAGTGTTTGGAGTTGTTCCTGTTTCAGTGTAAACGTATAACGTAGTTGTTGCTGTAATATCTGTTCCTGCTGTAACTATAGCCCCCGTTCCATTTGGTCCTCCTGTTGCTGAATAATAGTCATTATTAGTTGATAATACTGGTAATATATACGAAGAACAAGATTGCTCATCGGCAATAACATCTGCTGTCGGAGATGCATTAATAGTTATTACAAAACTACTTTCGTTTGTACAATTATTTGGAGCTGTTCCAATTGATTTATAAACGAATAATGTTGTCGTACTTGTAATTATTTCGCCAACAGGCAACTCTGTTGTAGAAGCGCCTCCGGTTGCTGTGTGATAGGTATTATTAGCAGTCAAAGCTGGTAAAATATACGAATCACAAGCTTCTACATCCATAAGTGAATCTGCTACTGGTGCTGCATCTATTGTAACTGTAAAACTGGTTTCGTCAGAACAAGTGTTTGGAGTTGTTCCTGTTTCAGTGTAAACGTATAACGTAGTTGTTGCTGTAATATCTGTTCCTGCTGTAACTATAGCCCCCGTTCCATTTGGTCCTCCTGTTGCTGAATAATAGTCATTATTAGTTGATAATACTGGTAATATATACGAAGAACAAGATTGCTCATCGGCAATAACATCTGCTGTCGGAGATGCATTAATAGTTATTACAAAACTACTTTCGTTTGTACAATTATTTGGAGCTGTTCCAATTGATTTATAAACGAATAATGTTGTCGTACTTGTAATTATTTCGCCAACAGGCAACTCTGTTGTAGAAGCGCCTCCGGTTGCTGTGTGATAGGTATTATTAGCAGTCAAAGCTGGTAAAGTATACGTGTCACAAGCTTCTACATCCATAGGTGAATCCGCTACTGGTGCTGCATCTATTGTAACTGTAAAACTGGTTTCGTCAGAACAAGTGTTTGGAGTTGTTCCTGTTTCAGTGTAAACGTATAACGTAGTTGTTGCTGTAATATCTGTTCCTGCTGTAACTATAGTCCCCGTTCCATTTGGCCCTCCTGTTGCTGAATAATAGTCATTATTAGTCGATAATACTGGTAATATATACGAAGAACAAGATTGCTCATCGGCAATAACATCTGCTGTAGGTGATGTATTAATAGTTATTACAAAACTACTCTCGTCTGTACAATTATTTGGAGCTGTTCCAATTGATTTATAAACATATAATGTCGTTGTCGTCGTAATGTCTGTTCCTGCAGAAACCTCCGTTGTTGAAGTCCCTCCTGTTGCTGTGTGATAAGTATTATTAGCAGTCAAAGCTGGTAAAGTATACGTGTCACAAGCTTCTACATCCATAGGTGAATCCGCTACTGGTGCTGCATCTATTGTAACTGTAAAACTAGTTTCGTCAGAACACGTGTTTGGAGTTGTTCCTGTTTCAGTGTAAACGTACAACGTTGATGTTCCTGAAATATCAGTCCCCGAAGCAATTAAAGTCCCCGTTCCATTTGGCCCTCCTGTTGCTGAATAATAGGCATTATTAGTCGATAATACTGGTAATATATACGAAGAACAAGATTGCTCATCGGCAATAACATCTGCTATCGGAGATGCATTAATAGTTATTACAAAACTACTTTCGTCTGTACAATTATTTGGCGATGTGCCAATTGATTTATAAACATATAATGTTGTTGTTGTCGTAATATCTGTTCCTGCAGAAACTTCCGTTGTTGGAGACCCTCCGATTGCTGTGTGATAAGTATTATTAGGAGTCAAAGCTGGTAAAGTATACGTGTCACACACCTCTACATCCATAGGTAAATCAGCTACTGGCGCTGCATCTATTGTAACTGTAAAACTAGTTTCGTCAGAACAAATATTAGGCGCTGTTCCTGTTTCAGTGTAAACGTATAACGTAGATGTTGCTGTAATATCAGTCCCCGAAGCAATTAAAGTCCCCGTTCCATTTGGTCCTCCTGTTGCGGTATAATAATTATTATTAGCACTTAATGTTGGTAATGTATAAGGTCCGCAAGATTGGACGTCACTTATAACATCTGCTGTCGGTGATGTATTAATAGTTATTACAAAACTACTTTCGTCAGTACAATTATTTGAAGCTGTTCCAATTGATTTATAAACGAATAATGTTGTTGTCGTCGTAATATCTGTTCCTGCAGAAACTTCCGTACCTGAAGCTCCTCCGGTTGCTGTGTGATAAGTATTATTAGGAGTCAAAGCTGGTAAAGTATACGTGTCACAAGCTTCTACATTCATAGGTGAATCCGCTACTGGTGCTGCATCTATTGTAACTGTAAAACTAGTTTCGTCAGAACAAATATTAGGCGCTATTCCTGTTTCAGTGTAAACATACAACGTTGATGTTCCTGAAATATCTGTTCCGGAAGCAATTAAAATCCCCGTCCCATTTGGTCCTCCTGTTGCTGAATAATAGTCATTATTAGCACTTAATGTGGTTAATGTATAAGGTCCGCAAGATTGGACGTCACTTATAACATCTGCTGTAGGTGATGTATTAATAGTTACTACAAAACTACTTTCGTCAGTACAATTATTTGGAGCTGTTCCAATTGATTTATAAACGAATAATGTTGTCGTACTTGTAATTATTTCGCCAACAGGCAACTCTGTTGCAGAAGCGCCTCCGGTTGCTGTGTAATAGGTATTATTAGCAGTCAAAGCTGGTAAAATATACGAATCACACGCTTCTACATCCATAGGTGAATCCGCTACTGGTGCTGCATCTATTGTAACTGTAAAACTGGTTTCGTCAAAACAAGTGTTTGGAGTTGTTCCTGTTTCAGTGTAAACGTACAATGTCGTTGTTGCTGTAATATCTGTTCCCGAAGCAATTAAATTCCCCGTTCCATTTGGTCCTCCTGTTGCTGAATAATAGTCATTATTAGTCGATAATACTGGTAATATATACGAAGAACAAGATTGCTCATCAGAAATAACATCTGCTGTCGGAGATGCATTAATAGTTATTACAAAACTACTTTCGTCTGTACAATTGTTTGGTGCCGTTCCAATTGATTTATAAACGTATAATGTTGTCGTACTTGTAATTATTTCGCCTACAGGCAACTCTGTTGTAGAAGCGCCTCCAGTTGCTGTGTGATAGGTATTATTAGCAGTCAAAGCTGGTAAAGTATACGTGTCACAAACCTCCACATCCATAGGTGAATCCGCTACTGGTGCTGCATCTATTGTAACTATAAAACTGGTTTCGTCAGAACAAGTGTTTGGAGTTGTTCCTGTTTCAGTGTAAACGTACAACGTTGATGTTACTGAAATATCTGTTCCCGAAGCAATTAAATTCCCCGTTCCATTTGGTCCTCCTGTTGCTGAATAATAGTCATTATTAGCACTTAATGTTGTTAATGTATAAGGTCCGCAAGATTGGACGTCACTTATAACATCTGCTGTAGGCGATGTATTAATAGTTACCACAAAACTACTTTCGTCTGTACAATTATTTGGCGCTGTGCCAATTGATTTATAAACATATAATGTTGTTGTTGTCGTAATGTCTGTTGCTGCAGAAACCTCCGTTGTTGAAGTCCCTCCGGTTGTTGTGTGATAAGTATTATTAGCAGTCAAAGCTGGTAAAGTATAAGTGTCACAAGCTTCTACATCCATAGGTGAATCCGCTACTGGTGCTGCATCTATTGTAACTGTAAAACTAGTTTCGTCAGAACAAATATTAGGCGCTGTTCCTGTTTCAGTGTAAATGTACAACGTACTTGTTGCTGTAATATCTGTTCCCGAAGCAATTAAATTCCCCGTTCCATTTGGTCCTCCTGTTGCTGAATAATAGTCATTATTAGTACTTAATGTTGGTAATGTATACGAAGAACAAGATTGCTCATCAGAAATAACATCTGCTGTCGGAGATGCATTAATAGTTATTACAAAACTACTTTCGTCTGTACAATTGTTTGGTGCTGTGCCAATTGATTTATAAACATATAATGTTGTTGTTGTCGTAATGTCTGTTGCTGCAGAAACCTCCGTTGTTGAATTCCCTCCTGTTACTGTGTGATAAGTATTATTAGCAGTCAAAGCTGGTAAAGTATACGTGTCACAAGCTTCTACATCCATAGGTGAATCCGCTACTGGTGCTGCATCTATTGTAACTGTAAAACTAGTTTCGTCAGAACAAATATTAGGCGCTGTTCCTGTTTCCGTGTAAACGTACAACGTACTTGTTCCTGTAATATCAGTTCCTGCTGTAACTATAGTCCCCGTTCCATTTGGTCCCCCTGTTGCTGAGTAATAGTTATTATTAGCACTTAATGTTGGTAATGTATAAGCACCGCAAGATTGCACGTCACTAATAACATCTGCTGTAGGTGATGTATTAATAGTTACTACAAAACTACTTTCGTCAGTACAAATATTTGGCGCTGTGCCAATTGATTTATAAACGAATAATGTTGTTGTACTTGTAATTATTTCGCCAACAGGTAACTCCGTTGTTGGAGACCCTCCTGTTGCTGTATGATAAGTGTTATTAGCAGTCAAAGCTGGTAAAACATACGCGTCACAAGCTTCTACATCCATAGGTGAATCAGCTACTGGTGCTGTATCTATTGTAACTGTAAAACTGGTTTCGTCAGAACAAATATTAGGCGCTGTTCCAATTTCCGTGTAAACGTACAACGTTGATGTTCCTGTAATATCTGTTCCTGCTGTAACTATAGTCCCCGTTCCATTTGGCCCTCCTGTTGCTGAATAATAGTCATTATTAGCACTTAATGTTGGTAATGTATAAGGTCCGCAAGATTGCACGTCACTTATAACATCTGCTGTCGGAGATGCATTAATAGTTATTACAAAGCTACTTTCGTTTGTACAATTATTTGGCGCTGTTCCAATTGATTTATAAACGAATAATGTTGTTGTACTTGTAATTATTTCGCCAACAGGCAACTCCGTTGTAGAAGCGCCTCCTGATGCTGTGTGATAAGTATTATTAGCAGTCAAAGCTGGTAAAGTATACGTGTCACAAGCTTCTACATCCATAGGTGTATCGGCTACTACCGTTCCATCAATAGTAATTATAAAACTAGTTTCGTCAGAACAAATATTAGGCGCTGTTCCTGTTTCCGTGTAAACGTATAACGTTGTTGTTACAATGATATCTGTTCCTGCTGTAACTACGGTCCCCGCTCCAGTCGGTCCTCCTGTTGCGGTATAATAATTATTATTAGCTGATAACGCTTCTAGTGTATAAGATGTACAAGATTGCTCATTGGTTTTTATATCTGCTGTTGGAGCCGGTATAAACTCAACCAAAACTTCATCGGTACTTGTACACGTTGGCGATATTGTAATATCAGCACTATAAGTTCCATCTACGGTCACATCTAATGTAGCCCCAGTTTCTCCAATAATTTCCGCACCATTAAAATACCAAATATGACCAGCTGTTGGTAAGCTAGATGATAGCGTTACCGTAGTGCCTTCACATTGCGCTGTACCATTTGCAATAGTAATATCATCACCTAAAGAACCTCCCGCTGCATTAAATGAGTTCTGACCAAGAAAAACTGCTGAGTTCAAAGCATGATCTTCATAATCTGCAATAACTAGTTTTATTCTGTAATTAGTACCAGGGGTTACTGGAGAAAAAGCAGTCATAGATTGTGTATGCCCTCTAAGTCTAAGAGGATTATTAAAACCTGCAGGACCAACAGCGTAATAAGCATCAAAATATATTGGATTTTCAGAAGCACATAATGCATTGTTAGCCATATCTCTAACCGTCAATACAGAAACAACATCTGTTGTTCCAGGTACTACAGCTAAATTTACTGGTGGACCAGGATTATCTAAATCTGTTAATATAAAAGCAAAAGCATCTCCAAAATCGCACTGCTCTTCGCCATATTCTTCAGAAGCAAATAGAAAATCAAAATTTAAGGTATTTCGTGTTGGTGTAAAATCGAATTGGATTGAGGTTGCATCTCGTGATTGTCCAATCATACCAGGAATTAATGCTTCTAACTCGGCATCTCCTGACCAAAAACCAGTACTCTCATCTCCTGAAAAATGAGGTCCGGGTAATACAGTAGCATCTCCCGTGCTTAAGACTATTCCAGATTCAAAAGGGAAAGCACCAGGATCTGCACTGAAATAAGCAATCCCGTTATCAAATCCAAATCCTGTTCCAAAATCACTACCAGTACTAGAAATTACATTTGATATTGTAGCACAAGGATTATTAACTAAAATATCCGTAATTAATTGTTCCGGTGTATATGTTGTTTGATCAATATCAATAAACGTTCCAGCCTTATATTGACTTTGTAAACTAGCCATTTGTAAAATAACATCATTTTTATAAAAGTCTTCTTGCAGTGCATTATAACTTTCAAAAACAACATCCTCTATAAAACAGACTCCTGTTTTAGGCAGTATAGCTATCCCTTGTTCTATATTACAATTAGGGTTAAATCTAGTTTTAGTGGGTAAAGTATATAACGGATTAAGAACCTCAGTATCGGCAACAGCAACTGTTGAATAATTTATATTTATAACTGCATCAGGAGTATCCGATGTAACGTTTAAATTAAAATAACCTGATAAAGCAAAAGCTGTGAGGATTATTAGGTGTCTCATAAAATTAATTAATTGGGACAAAATTACCACTTAATTAATGTTCTTCTGAAGAAAAATTAACATTTTTTAACAAATAAAATAGTACAAATACAAAATAATTGATTTTTTCAATTAATTATAATGCAATTGATTTACAACTATTTATCCTAAAAACCAATACATAGTTATACGTATGCATTAAAAAAGGGTATAAAAAAAACAAGACCTAATATGCTATATATAGGTCTTGTTTTTTTAAACTAGATAGTATTTATCTACTTATATTTCTATTTACCTTAAAGCTTTCATAAACAGCTCTGCGCTAGCCAAATTAGTAGCTAATGGTACATCGTGTACATCACAAAGACGCATTAACATTAAGACATCAGGCTCGTGTGGGTGTTTTTCTAAAGGATCTCTAAAAAATATTACCATTTTGCATTTGCCTTCTGCTACTCTCGCAGCTATTTGGGCATCCCCACCCATTGGGCCTGATAACATACGTAATACTTCAAAGCCTGCTTTTTTTACTTTTTTACCAGTAGTACCTGTTGATATTAAAGTAATTTCTTTTTGATGAAAAATAGCCTGATTTTCGTTTAAAAACTGAACCATTTCTGCCTTCTTACCATCGTGTGCAATTATAGCTATTTCCATTTATTTTATTGTTTTAGTATGAAATGCAACCAAACCTTCTATTGGACGCCTTTCAAAATTTCCAACTTTAAAACCTAACTCTTTAGCAACTGCTTTGATTTCATCTTGACAGAAAAACGCAATTGAACCCGCAAAATGTACTGGTACCGTTTTAAGCTCTTCTTGGTACTGTAAAATCATATTTTTTGCAAAACGTCTGATTCCTGATTTGATTACTTCAACTATATATTCTGAATCCTTATTTAATATCATAAACTCTGCAAACTGCGCTAAGTAAGCATTAGGATTAGGTTGTTTGTATAAATTATACTTTATATAATCTGCTTCTAGGTTATACTTATCTGCAAAAGCAATTCTGATTTGCTCTGGCATATGATTAAAATAGTAGTCACGTAATAACTCCTTACCATAATAATTACCTGAAGCGTCATCCATAATAGTATACCCTAAAGATTTTACACGTTGATGTAAAATAGTACCATCGTAATAACTACAATTAGATCCAGTCCCTAAGATGCAAACTACTGCAGCTTCAGTTGGTGTATTAATGGTAGCGTATACAGCAGCCATAGTATCTTCGTCTACTAATATAGTTGCTTTTGGAAAAAATTCTTGTAAAACAACCTTTAGCATTAATCGTGGATTTTCTGTCCCACAACCAGCACCATAGAAAAACACATGTGTGACCTTGTCTTTATTATCCTTTAATGGCGTACTCTTTTTTAAGATTTTTTTAATTTTCTTTTCAGATAGTATCGCAGGATTTAAACCTTTGGTACGTATTTTTTCAAATAATTGGTTACCGTCTTTATCTACTGCAATCCAATCGCATTTTGTAGAACCACTATCAACAACTAAAATCATATTTTTAAATATTTATGGTAAGATAAAAAAAAAGCACAGTAAAAAGATAAATTACATCTATTTACTGTGCTTAAATTATATAAAATTAAACGTATTATAGTGCGTTAACTTTTTGAGCTAAGTCTACTAATTTGTTTGAATATCCAAACTCATTATCATACCAAGATACTAACTTGAAAAACTTAGAATTTAACTCGATAGCAGAATCTGCATCAAAAACACTAGTTTGTACTTCTCCAACAAAATCTTGAGATACAACTGCATCTTCAGTATATCCTAAAACACCTTTCATTGCACCTTGAGATGCTTTTTTCATAGCTGCTTTAATTTCAGCTAAAGACGTTTCTTTTTTAGTTCTTACCGTTAAATCTACAACAGATACATCAACCGTTGGCACTCTAAAAGCCATACCAGTTAATTTACCATCTAATTCTGGAATTACTTTCCCTACTGCTTTTGCAGCACCTGTAGATGTTGGTATAATATTATTAATTGCACTACGTCCTAAACGGTAGTTTTTACGTGAAGGTGCATCTACAGTAAATTGTGTAGACGTCGCTGCGTGGATAGTAGTCATTAAAGCTTCTTCAATTCCGAAGTTATCTTCTATAACTTTAGCTAAAGGCGCTAAACAGTTAGTAGTACAAGATGCATTAGAAACTATAGTATCTGCAGCAGTTAATTTATCATCATTTACACCCATTACAAACATTGGTGCATCTTTACTTGGTGCAGAGATTACTACTTTTTTAGCACCACCTTCAATATGGTAATTTGCTGTTTCTAAAGTTGTAAAAATACCAGTACATTCTGCAACTACAGTAGCTCCTGCTTCATCCCATTTTAAACTTTTTGGGTCTCTTTCTGCTGTTACACGAATTGTTTTACCGTCAACAACAAGGTTTCCGTCTTTTACTTCGATTGTACCATCAAATCTTCCGTGTACAGAATCGTATTGTAATAAGTAAGCTAAGTGGTCTACATCTAACAAATCGTTAATTGCAACTACTTCTACATCGCTACGTTTTACTGTCGCTCTAAACACGATACGACCAATTCTACCAAATCCGTTAATTCCTAATTTTAATGTTGACATATGATTTTTATTTATTTGTATTCAATTTATATTATGTGGTCATGATATCTGACACACGTATTAATTCTTCGTTAATTTTTGATTTTCCTTTTACAGCTTGCTCTAAAGGTGTTAATTGTATTGTATCACTTAATAGACCAACCATATAATTAGATTTACCCTCTAATAAGCTCTCTACAGCTTTTACACCCATTCTACTTGCTAACACACGGTCAAAACAAGATGGAGAACCACCACGTTGCATGTGCCCTAATACAGATACACGTACTTCGTACTCTGTCATATTTTCTTCAACGTAATCTTTAAGTTCGAAAACGTTTTTACCAATTTTATCGCCTTCTGCTACGACAACAATACTTGATGATTTTCCGGATAATTTACTTCGTCTTAACGACTCTAATAAACGTTCTAAACCTAAATCTTCTTCAGGGATTAAAATCTCTTCTGCTCCAGCACCAACACCTACGTTTAAAGCAATATGTCCGGCATCTCGGCCCATAACTTCTACAAAAAACAATCTGTTGTGAGAACTGGCAGTATCTCTAATTTTATCAATAACTTCTACAACCGTATTTAAAGCGGTGTCGTAACCTAATGTATGTGAGGTTCCAAAAATATCATTATCAATAGTTCCTGGTATACCCATTACTGGGAAACCAAATTCTTGATTAAAAATTAATGCTCCGGTAAAAGTTCCGTCTCCTCCTACAACAACTAAAGCGTCCACATTGGCAGCGACCAAAGCATCATATGCTTTTTGACGTCCTTCTTTAGTACGAAACTCTTTTGATCTAGCAGACTTTAAAACAGTTCCTCCTTTATTAATAAGTCCTTTTACATTACGTGCAGTTAACTCCTTAAAGTCACCTTCAATCATACCTTCGTATCCACGATATATTCCGGCACATTCAATATTGTAATAGGCACATGTTCTGGCTACAGAACGTATTGCAGCATTCATCCCTGGAGAATCTCCTCCAGAAGTCATAACTGCTATTTTTTTTATGGTTTTTGACATGTATTTTTTACTTAATAAAGTAAAACTAATAAAGATATATTAGATAATACATTGCTTTTGCTAAAATTTAACGATAAGCTTAAAACTATAACGTTATCGTTAATAACTTAATAAAATACAGCGTGTTAAATTGAATAAAAGAAGACTTTTGGTAGAGATTATTCTTCTTTTTTGAAAGTCATATCGTCTGGAAATGGCGAGTTTGAATCTGTCTCTGGTTTGGGATTTTGGTCTTCTTTTTGAGGTTCTAAACTTTCCTCCTCTTTTTTAGGACTAAAAACTTTACGAAGTAATTCTCCAAACGTATCAAAAGAAACGCTGTAAGATAATCCTACACCTTGGGTATATCCAATCTCTTCCCCAAAGTTTCTAATACTATTTTCTCTATTAAATACTTTAGCGGTTAAAGTCCCGTCTTCATTTAATAAAAAATCTATTTGTAAATCTCCAGCAATTACTGAGTCTCCCAATCCTCCAACCGGAACCCCAACTTTACCGTTAATTAAAACACGATCAGAAATTTTGGTTTGCAATGTCACCCCTACTCGATTATCCGTTTGATAATCTGGATTGTTTTGCCCAGCTTCAAAGTTTAGTCCAACGTTAAATTTACCATCTCCACTAGACAATAAACTATTAACCAGACCATTTAATCTTTCGGTTAATGTTCCTGAAAAATTAAGATCATTAATACCACTACTAAATCCACCTGTCAAAATTAAATATAAAGCTTGGCTATCTCTTTCTTCTTTTGAGTCTAATCTATAGTTTAACTCAGATTTTATACTTGATTCTGTTGTTGGAAACGTAAAGACATAATCTATATCCGGACGTTCTAACTTATCTGATAACTCTATAATTAACTCGACAGGAATACTCCTACTTATAGGATTATCTAATAAAGGAGATGGGTTTGCACGCGTCTCATATTTCGCATTAATATTTATAATTGCATCTAAAGGAGAACCATTCCATTGTATGTTACTAACATATGGTTCTACTGTAAATTTCTTTTCTATTACACCTCCATACAAAAAGTTATAAACCCCTTCATATACTACAAAATCACCATACATATTAAACTTATCATTGGTGTTTATCTCAATTAACAAACCTCCAACTCCGCGTCCTTTTATTGTACTTCCCGAGGTTTTATCAATTAAAATCTCGATCTCAGCATCTTCCGTAACATCTAAATCAAAATTTAAATCTAACCCTGTATCTAAAGTATTCTCTAATACAATTCCTTTTTGTCTTGCAGCTTTTTCTTCTGCTGTTATAAAATGAATTATTGAGTTATCACCAAAAGACTCGTTGTCATTTAAAGGTATTTTAAAAACCGTTCCTTTTTTAGTTTGGGCAATAACATTAATACTTAATCCTTCGGCTGGACCGCTAATAGAGGCACTACCACCTATAAATCCTGTACCATAATATAAAGAGTCTTCGCTTTCTTTTGTGTCTAAAACTAACAGTCTTGATGTTAGCACTTCTAAATCAAGTTTCCATTTAGAAAAATTAGTATGACTAATACTACCATCTAATAGACCTTTAGTATCTTCTTTGATATCTGTGATATTAATTTTATTAAAGTAAAACGATTGGTCTTTTAATGTTACCGAAGCTTGTTCTTGGAAAGCATAGTCCACATTTAAATAAGGGACTCCTAAACCTCCATTATCAATTTTAAACGCACCATTAAAGCTTGGTTTGTTTAAATTACCAACGACCTTAACACCTCCATAAACATCTCCTCTAATCTTATCCAAGACGCCTTCTAAAAATGGATTTAATATTTGTAAATCGAATTTATTAAAATCTAAATTAACATCAATAAAAGCATCATCTCCTTTAACACTTATGTCTCCTGTTGCAGTAAACGAATTAGCAATATCATCCTTTATTTTTGCATCTACTGTGTAATTAGACAACGTCGAGTTTCCTTTTATTTTTGCATCAAAAGAACCTAAAAAGGTTTCATTAACTTCTAAATCATCAATTGTAACTAAGGCATTAGGAATGTAGTTTCCGTTTTCTTGAAGGATATCTAAATCTCCGTTAATATTTCCCGCTAAGGACAATTTAGTAACCTCTGGAACAATCTTATTTAAATCAACATTTTTAAAATTCAGCTTTAAATCTTTATAAGTCGAATCTCTTAAAACTCCTGCTAATTTGATTTGCTCATTTTCATGATTCATCATCAACTCTTCAATCTTGAAATTTTTAAAATCACGATCAAAAATCACTTTATTTAACTTGTTTTTATCTTCATTAACATACCATTTGTTGCCTTTAAAAGTGACATCACTCTTTTTAAAACCAACAACAGATAAATTATCTTTATTTATAGTGTGATAAAAACTTAAATTATAAGCATCGTCATTACGTTTACCTCCTTTAAATTCTGAACGCATAAACAGTGTGTCGTTAAGCGTCACATTAATTAAATTAAACTTAGAAATGTTGTAGTGTTTTGTATAAACACTATCCACTTCTACATAAGTATTAAATAGTGGGTTATTGTTATCCACTTGCAACTCTATGGTGTCTGCAAAGTAATCTAATAACTTAATTTTTGGTGATTTAAAGGTTAGTTTAAACGCTTTTTCATTACTCTCTACACGCCCTTTAATAAAGGTATTGGCGCCTACCTCTACTTCAGGAAAAAAGACTTCAACAATTTTGTTATATATCTTAAAATTAAAATCAATGTATTGATTCCCTTCTATAGTATTTGGAACATAATTAGCGTACACACTTTTTATAGAATTTTCAAAGAGTAGCTCTAAATCTTTAAATTTAAAATTCCCGTTTAATTGCCCTTCTACAATTTCTGGAGAGTTTACTTTTATTAGCCTTTCATTATCAAAAAACTCAGAACTAATAGCAAAATCTTTAAACGTGTATGTATCGTTCTCATTTTTATACACTGTGTTTTTAAATGAAATATTACCCACAGCATCATCAATAGTATTTGCATTCATTTTCATGTCTACAATACCAGTAAACTCTGATTGCTCATCTCGGTTATAAAAATTAAGTGCTTTCAAATTGGCATAATCTACTCTGGCAACAAAATCAAACGACTTTACCTCTTGAGATAAATCTGCTAAACCATCAAATTCTAATTTTAAGTTTTTATCCCTAGACACCAACTTTCCATTAAATTTACTTTGCTTATACTGTCCATTAACTACAATATTCTGGTAATTATAATTGTTGTAATTAATGTTATAAACATCCCCTTTTAATTGCGTTTTTAAGTTTTCTTTTTTAAAACCTACACCATCAACATCTACGTTTAATGAGGTAGTCCCAATTTTAGGATCTTCTAATAATTGTCCTAAATCAAACTCGTCTAAAATTATATTCCCTTTATACGATGCATAATCTATATTGCTAATATCAGACATCTCAAGATTAGAATTAACATAGCCTAATGTTGTGCTAATCTCTAAATCTGCTCTAATCTTATTTGGTGTAATATTAGAAGTACCAACTGCAGTAAAATTACCTAACTTATCAAATAAAGACGGAATTGATTCTCCTAAAACATTCGGTAACAAATCTTTTAAGTCTTTGTAATTAGAAGATAAATTGGTAAAATTACCTTGCATGGCAAAATTATTATCTTCACTATTAAATAGATTTTTAAAGTTTATTGTCCCGTATATCTTAGTGTTTCGGCTTGTATCTAATCTTAAATTTTCTGTTGTTAGATTATTTAATGTTCCTGATAGTTTTGTTGAAAAATTGGCACGTTGATTTTTACCAAATTCATTATAAAACACATTTAATTCATCTAACAAAACACTACCCTCTGTAAAATTAGCAGAAACTTTTACTTTATCCTCAAACTCTTTAAAATCCGATCTATTATAATTAAAGGCTAGTTCTCCTATTATAAAAGATTCTGGTGTTTTTAAATTTAAATTATCAAAACGCATTTCTGACAGTGTATAACTAAAATCAGAAGATAAATTTTTTAATTGTATTCCACGACTGTCAACAAACTGCATGGTATTTATTCTAGTCCTTACATTACTACCGTCAATAACAAAATTGGTTCCGTTTAAATTAATAGTATTAAATTGAATAATTTGTGGCGTTTCTTTATTTTGATCAATTAAATTAAAAGTCCCGTTAGTAATATTAACATCACTTGATGTCAATAAAAAATTACTTTTTTCCGGTCTAGGGTTATCATCTTCAAATCGATCCACAAACACATCTAAATTGGTTTGGCTTTCGTCTTTATAAGTCACAATATTAAATACCAAATCCTCTAAATCAATATCCCCAAAATTTAATTTACTGTTATATAGATTTTTAAAACTAACAATTGATGTATTTAATTCTGTCGCACTAATTAATGTATCCTTTTTAAAATCTCTAATCAAAATACCTTTAATCTGGACATCTCCATTAAATTGCAATCCGATTTTTTGAATATTTATATTGGTTTTATAAGAATCATTAAGCCAATCCGTAGCGTATTTACCAGCTTTAGTTTGAACAGCAGGAATAAACATGACCAACACCAAAATGATGAACAACAATAGCAAGATTGCTATTAATTTACCGACTATTTTAAGAAATTTTTTGATACTGTTTTTAAGCTTAAAAATTATATATAATATCTTACTTTTGCTTTTAAGTAAACAAAAGTAATTTAGTTGTTAATCATTACACCAAAATTAACAATTATTATGCCTAAAAATACCTAATGACTACACAAAATATTTATATCCTCGGAATTGAAAGCTCTTGTGACGATACTGCTGCCTCTATTATATATAATGGAAAGATATTAAGTAACGTTGTTGCAAGCCAAAAAATACATGAAGAATACGGTGGTGTTGTACCTGAATTAGCCTCTAGAGCGCACCAACAAAACATCGTACCTGTTGTAGATCAAGCTTTAAAAAAAGCAGGAATAACTAAATCTCAACTTAGTGCTGTAGCTTTTACTAAAGGACCAGGATTAATGGGAAGTTTATTAGTGGGTACATCTTTTGCCAAATCGTTGGCATTCGGATTAAACATCCCATTAATTGATGTTAACCATATGCAAGCACATATTTTAGCTCATTTTATTGACGAAGATGGATTTAACAAACCGCCTTTTCCTTTTTTAGCAATGACCATTTCTGGCGGACACACGCAAATTGTAAAGGTGAACCACTATTTTGATATGGAGGTTATTGGAGAAACAATTGATGATGCTGTTGGAGAAGCGTTTGATAAAAGCGGAAAAACATTAGGCTTAGGTTATCCTGCGGGTCCTAAAATTGATAAATTAGCAAAATTAGGTAATCCAAAGGCTTTTAAATTTACAAAACCAAGAGTAGATGGTTTAAACTTTAGCTTTTCAGGTTTTAAAACGGCTGTTTTATATTTTATCCAAAAGCAAGTCAAGTTAAATCCTAATTTTATAGAAGAAAACTTAAATGATATTTGCGCCTCCATACAGTATACAATTATTGGTATTTTAACGGATAAACTTAAGTTAGCAGTTAAACAAACCAGTATCTCTCATATCGCTATTGGTGGTGGTGTGTCGGCAAATTCTGGCATAAGACAAGCTTTAAAAGATGGTGAAGCAAAACACGGATGGACAACCTATGTTCCTAAATTTGAATTTACAACAGATAATGCAGCAATGATAGCAATTGTGGGTTATCTTAAATTTTTAGATGGTGATTTTGCCGAACAAAATGTAATGGCAAATTCTAGATTAAAAATATAAATACAATATCTAAAACCTAAAACTACTGTTAACAATCACAACTAAAACTATTTATTTTTGTTTTTTTGCTGAAATTAAAACACATACACTACCCAATGAAATTTTTACTTTACCTTACTATCTGTCTATTGTCGGTCTCTACTTTTGCTCAAAGAGCTTTAAAAAAAGAATTAGACACCATTACAACGGTTGCACAAGCTGAAAAATTTTTAGAAACAAAAAAGTCTAGAAAAAATAAAATATTAATCTTTAATGAAGAAAAGCATAAAACTAAGCTAGCAACAAAGCTTTTAAGCACAAGCGTTGGAAGTACAGAAGTTGTAAAGACAGAATTTAATGTCACACATTATAAAGTGGTTGATAGGACAGATGACAGGCACTACAGGCTTAGTTATATCTACTTTGATGGAAATAAAATAGAAGCTTCCAAAATTGTAGAATACAAAAACAATATTTTAAAATCTTACGAAGATGGTGTTAGATTTGACGATTTAGCTAAACGTTACTCGATGGACAGAAACGCTAAACGTGGTGGAGATTCTGGATGGTTAAAAGAAGGAAGCATGCCAATTGAAGTAGAAAATGAAGCGTTTAATTTGGATCACAAATTAGGAGAAATTTATACTGTAAGAATACCTGAACCTAATGGTTTTTATGTGATCTTAAAAACGGAACGCATTAAGAAAATCAAAGAAATTAAAGTACTTAAAGTAATAGCAAAAGATTAAATGCAACTATTTTACAATCCAGACATACAGCCCGATACAACCCAATTTTCTTTTCCTAAAGACGAAAGCAGGCACATTGTTAAAGTCTTAAGAAAACAAACGGGAGACACCCTAAATATTACCAATGGTAAAGGGTATTTGTTTGAAGCTGAAATTACTATTGCTGATCAAAAAAACTGTGTTGTTACTATTTTAGAAACCACCTTGCAACAACCACAACATTACAAATTGCATTTAGCAGTAGCACCAACAAAAATGAATGATCGTTACGAGTGGTTTCTTGAAAAAGCTACCGAAATTGGAATTACAAGCATAACGCCAATTATCTGCGATCATAGCGAAAGGAAAGTCGTGAAATTAGAGCGGTTTAATAAGATTATCCAATCTGCAATGAAGCAATCTCTAAATTGCTACTACCCTATTTTAAATGAACCATTACATTTTAAAGACTTTTGTAATCAAGAATTTTCTGGAGATACATTTATTGCGCATTGTGAAGAAACAGACAAAAAGTCGTTAAAATCTCAGGTATTACCTAAAAACGAAATCACCATTTTAATTGGACCAGAAGGTGACTTCTCTATAAAAGAAATAGAATTAGCTATTAAAAATAATTTTACTCCAGTAACTTTAGGACAAACAAGATTACGCACGGAAACTGCTGCTATAGTAGCTTGTCATAGTGTTGCTTTTATAAATGAATAGCAACAATACAAATACAACTTACATTGTTTAGATTTTTGACAATCATAAAATAGAAACAGAAGTATTATCTTTAGTAAATAAAATTGAAACTGAATATTTATAAATGAAAAACATTCTAACATTATTTCTTTTTCTATCTACTTTCAATAGTTTCTCTCAAGACTTAGCGATACTTAAATATAAAGGTGGCGGAGATTGGTACAGTAATCCTACAGCCATTCCTAATCTTATCAAGTTTTGCAACGAAAATATTGACACACAAATCAACGAAAAAACAGAAACCGTTGAAGCAAATAGTATAGATATATTTAGATTTCCATTGTTACATATGACAGGTCATGGAAATGTGCTGTTTGAAGAAGACGATGTAGACAACTTACGTAACTATTTGCAATCTGGTGGTTTTTTGCATATCGATGATAATTACGGTATGCAGCCATATATAGTCAAAGAACTAAAAAAAATATTCCCGAATCAAGACTTAGAAGAATTACCAAGCACACATCCTATTTTTAGTACAGCTTTCACTTTTAAAGAAGGCTTGCCTAAAATTCATGAACACGATGGTAAACGCCCGCAAGCCTTTGGTTTGTATTATAAAACTAGGTTAGTTGTTCTTTTTACTTTTGAAAGCGATTTAGGTGATGGATGGGAAGATCAAGAAGTACACAACGACGATGACGCCATCCGTCTAAAAGCTTTAAAAATGGGAGCTAATATTGTAAAATATGCTTTCGAAAATTAAATCTTTTGGAAATTAACTTATTAAAACAATTGCCAATCCATGCAACTAACGCATTATACTTCAAAATTTAAACAACATCAATTTCCTATAACTGTTATTTGCGAAAACGTTACAAACGCGCCAAATATTGGTAGTCTATTTAGAGCTTGTGATGCTTTTGGAATAGAAAAACTAATTTTTTGTGGTGCAGATATTCCGTTAGGACGAAAAATGACTAAAACTTCTCGTGCGACAGAAAAAGTAGTTAATTATCAAGTTGAAGACTCAGCACTTGAAACCGTAAGCAATTTAAAAAAAGAAGGTTATAAAATTGTAGCTTTAGAAATAACTTCGGACAGTAAAACCATAAGTCAGTGCCAATTTAACTCAAAACAACCTATCGCATTAATTATTGGTGATGAGAATTTTGGGGTTTCTGAAGCCATTTTAAAACTAACTGATACCGTTGTACATATAGATATGTTTGGGCAAAATAGTAGCATGAATGTAGTCCAAGCAACAAGTATTTGTTTATATGAAATTACTAAACAGTTAGCACAAAAATAAAATTCAATATTTTATATTTACAGTATGACATCAAGAACAATATCAAATGGAATTTTAAGGGCTGCAGCAACATTAGTTGGTGTTGTTATACTTTTATGGTTTTTATATAAAATACAATCTGTAATAGTTTATTTAGTAATTGCTGGTATCGTTGCTTTATTAGGGCGTCCGTTAGTGGTGTTCTTAAAAAGCAAACTAAAATTCTCGGATACTTTAGCTGTGGTTTCTACCATGGTTATTTTTCTTGCACTAATCTTTGGTGTAATTAGTCTTTTTATACCCTTAATTATAGAACAAGGTCAAAACTTAGCTTTATTAGATATTGATTTATTACAAACCAATATTGAAAACTTATATAAAGAAGTTATTAGTCATTTTGGATTAAGTTCTTCTACAGTTGAAGAGTCTATAAAAGACTCTAAATTTATGTCAAGTATTAATTTTGGTATAATACCAGAATTTTTAAACTATTTAATTGCCGGTTTTGGAAGCTTTAGTATTGGTCTATTTTCAATACTATTTATATCCTTTTTCTTCCTAAAAGATAGTAAACTAATGAGTACAGGATTGGTTACTATATTACCTAAAAAACATGAAAAAAGATTAAGAGAGTCATTTGTTACAATACGCGATTTACTAACACGATATTTTGGAGGATTACTATTACAGTTGTTAATACTGTTCACAATTTACTCAATTGTTCTTTTAATCTTTGGAATACAAAATGCAGTAATTATAGCAACACTTTGTGCTCTATTAAATATAATTCCATACGTTGGTCCTATTATTAGCGCCTTTTTACTAATACTTTTAAGTATGTCTAGCAATTTAGGAGAAAGTTTTAGCGATGTTATACTTCCAAAGACCATTTACGTAATGGTTGGGTTTTTAATAGCACAATTAGTAGATAATTTTGTTAGCCAACCTTTTATATTTTCAAAAAGTGTAAAATCTCATCCCTTAGAAATATTTTTAGTTATTATTATCGCTGGATTATTATTTGGTATTGTTGGTATGATAGTCGCTATTCCAATGTACACAGTACTTAAAGTGATTTCTAAAGAGTTTTTATCAGAATACAGAGTGGTTGACAAATTAACTAAAGGTTTAGATGATTAAGTTTAATAAGGCCATTCTTGATAGCGACATACAAGATTTTATAAACGCTAACATAAACTCTGACATATCTAAATTAGCGCTAAAAGGTATTCCCTTTTCTGAGTATTTAAAACAAGATATCTTTACACAAATAGAAGCAAAAAAAAGATGTCAAAAAAAGCTTCCTACTTGGTTTAACACGCCAAACATTTACTATCCAACAAAATTAAATATAGAGCAAACGTCCTCAGAGATTACAGCAAAGTATAAAGCTAATTTAGTTTCAGGAGAAGCATTAATAGACTTAACTGGAGGATTTGGGGTAGACAGTTTGTATTTTGCTAAAACGATACAATCTGTCGTGCATTGTGATATAAACAAAACGCTATCTGAAATAGTCGCTTATAATGCTTCTATCTTAAAAATTAAAAATAGCAACTTTTATCCCCAAAACGGAATAGAGGTTTTACAAAACATAACCACCAAATTAGATTGGATATATGTTGACCCCTCTAGAAGAAATGATATAAAAGGAAAAGTGTTTTTATTAAAAGACTGTTTACCAAATATACCTGAGCATTTAAATTTTCTATTTACAAAGGCCAAAAATGTTTTGATTAAAACCTCTCCTCTTTTGGATTTAACTTCTGGTATAAACGAACTTCAAAATGTAAAATCAATACATTGTGTTGCTGTCAATAATGAAGTTAAAGAACTATTGTGGGTGTTAGAAGAAGGTTTTGAGGGCGCAATAAGAATTAATACAGTAAATCTTAAAAATAACGAAGAACAAGAGTTTTCTTTTTTATTAGGTGATGAAAATAAAGAAGATCCTGACTACAGCCAGCCTCTAACCTATTTATACGAACCTAATGCAGCCATTTTAAAGTCCGGAGCGTTTAACAGTGTCGCAAGTCAGTTAAAGCTTTTTAAGTTGCACAAACACGCGCATTTATACACTAGTGATACATTAATTAAATTTCCAGGAAGAATATTTAAAATTGAAACTAGTATTAATTACAACAAAAAGGAATTCAATAAAAAAATAGGATTAAAACAAGCTAATATAACGACTCGTAACTTTCCTGAGTCAGTAGCCAAAATAAGAGAAAAGCTTAAAATAAAAGATGGTGGTAAAAACTATTTGTTTTTTACCACCAATTTAGACAATTCAAAAATCACTATTCTTTGCTCTAAACTTTAGTTTAGACTATTTACTATAGGTGTGTCAATTTTATTTTGAGCATTAACAACAATTTCAATTTCTGAGCAGTTATTAATATTTATAGCTATTTTATCATCAGAAACACCAATAACATTACTGTCCAAATTAAAAATAGTATCTCCTTCTGTAAAACTAATCCAAGAAGTACTTGCACCTGCAGCTACATCTACAAATTCAATCATATTACTATCAGAATCTATGATTTGAAAAGTAAAAGCGACAGTTCCGTTGTTTATTAGTTTTGTTTTTGGGTCTTGATCATTGCAAGATTGATTTGCTTCGGCTGCATTTTGACTTACTGTACTTTTACTTACGGCATCATCCAAAGACTCTACAGTACAACTAGATACAGTTAATAATAAACAAATTGCAACTGATAATTTTAATAGATATTTCATTATTTTTTCAAGTTTAAACCAGCAAATAAATATGCTGAATTTGGGGCTGCAAAAGTACCATTTAAAAGAGGATAAAAAATTTGTACACTTAAAAAAATAGCTGAATCGATGAAAAACAAAATAAATCGATATAGTGTTAAAAACTAAACCGTTAGTAAAATATAAAGGCGATAAAAAATAAGTAAATCGTAAATATTTAATTACTCAAGAAACTAATTGCCTTGAAAAATTTGGACAATAACTAGAACAAAATAGTAATAAAACAAATTGTAATAAAACTAAAATAGAACAGAACTATAACTAATTAAAGACTATTAGTTAAGAAAACTATATAAAACAAAAAAGCCTCACTATTTCTAGTGAAGCTTTGAGTGAGCCCTTCAGGATTCGAACCTGAGACCGCCTCCTTAGAAGGGAGGTGCTCTATCCAGCTGAGCTAAGAGCCCGTAGTTTTATTGTTTCTACGAAAACAGTGTCGGGGTGGCAGGATTCGAACCTGCGGCCTCCACGTCCCAAACGTGGCGCGATAACCGGGCTACGCTACACCCCGAAAAACGGTTATCTTAAATCAAAATACAATTTTGATAAAAAAATTGCGGAGAGACAGGGATTCGAACCCTGGGTAAGTTTTAACACCTACGACGATTTAGCAAACCGTTCCTTTCGGCCACTCAGGCACCTCTCCGTTATTGTAATGAACTTGCAAGTAATTGCGGGTGCAAATTTAGAATACTTTATTAAATATCACAACCTTTTTTCAAGTTTTTTTTGAATTTTATTCAGGATATTCAATTCTCAAATGGTAAATATTTGCAAGCTTGCGCTTTAGCACTTTTTTAATTGATTCAATTTCTTTAAAAGTTATGTCCGCATTTAAAAATTGACCGTCATCTTTCTGTTTATTTATGATATTTTCGACAAAATTATCAATTTTACTAGAGGTTGGCTCCTTCAAACTTTTAGAAGCTGCCTCTACACTATCACACATCATTAATATTGCAGTTTCTTTACTAAAAGGTTTTGGACCTGGATATGTAAAGTCATTAATGTCTACATCTTCATGATTGGCTTTCTCCTTCATATAAAAATAATAGACCTGACTTGTACCATGGTGCGTTCTAATAAAATCAATAACACGATCTGGTAAATTATTTTTCTTTGCTATTTCAATACCATCCAAAACATGATTTATAATTATTTTAGCGCTTTCTTTTGGCGATAATTCATCATGACTATTAATTCCTGAAGATTGATTTTCGGTAAAATACGTCGGAGACTTCATCTTACCAATATCATGATACAATGCCCCTACTCTAACTAACATCGCATTCGCATTAATTTCGTTAGCAGAAGCTTCAGCTAAATTAGCAACATTTAAAGAGTGATGAAACGTTCCTGGTGCTTTATTAGACAACTCTTTTAATAGTTTCGAATTAGTATCAGACAATTCTAATAAAGACACATCGGACACTAATCCAAATAACTTCTCGTAAACGTAGATTAACGGTTGTACAAATAGCGTGGCTAATCCACATAATACAAATAACCCAAAAGTTTCCCATTTCAAATTATCTATACTAGCTTCATGAATTACAAAAAAGGCGAAATAAGCGATGATATACACCAAAGTTATCTGACCCACGGAAATAAATAGATTTGCTCTTTTATATAGCTCTGATACCGTTAGGATGGTAACAATACCCGCTATGATCTGAAGAAACATATACTCATAACTATTAGGCACTATAGATCCTAACAATAATACTGTAATAACGTGAGTAAATAATCCAAGACGTGCATCAAAAAAGGCTTTTAAAACTAAAGGTAATATCGCAATTGGAACCAAATAAACGTACTCTGAATTGTAGTTAACAATCAAAGTCGTTAATAATACCATTATAAAAACATTAAAAAAGATGAAGGTTACTTTTGTGTTATTTTTATAAACATCTAACCTATACTTTCTTATAAAAAGCAACAACATTAATAGCGCCAAAGCTACTAATAAAGTATAAGCAAAAATTATCCAATTATAACTTGACTTACTCCAAACTTGAGATTCGTATTCTTTAGATAAAGATGTTAGTACTTGATACTTTTCGTCATTAACAACTTCTCCTTTAGAGATTATTAAAGTCCCTTTATCCACTACACCTCTATTTTTAGAAATCTTACTTAAAGATTCGTTTAACACATTATCTGTTAAAGCGCGATTGTAAGTTAAATCCGATTTTATAACATCAAAAAACAAAGCGGTTAATCTATTAGAATACGCTTCTAAAGAACTTCCTTTTAATTCTTTATCAATCGTAGTTTTTATAGCACCTAATTTTTGTAAATTAGAATATGTAGTTATTTTTTTCTCAACATTATCTACTAAAATAACTACTTTATCTTGATCATTTAAATCTAAATCTTGACTTAAAATACCATATTTATAAAAGTCTTTCAAAATAGAAAACCCTTTAGATTTTATCTTTTTGTAATCCCGTAGTGTATCATTAAATACTTTGCCAAAGTTCTCTTCAAAACTATCACTAACTTCTGCTGCTAAATCTGCTTTCTTGTTAAAAAAACGACTAGTTTGAGAAATAATAATCGCATTTTCGTTTAAAACTTCAACATTAGATTTTTGAATGGCAAAATTAAAAGGAGCGTACAGATTTTCTGTTTGCCAAGGCTTACCTTTCTCAAAATTATATTTAAACCGTCCACTTTTAGGAAAAATAAAGACTATTAAAATAGTAGTAACTACAAATAGTAATATTTTATAAAATTGCGAATGATTTTTATAAATCGCGTTAATATGATCTTTCATGCTTAAAACTCGTGTTTTTCAAATGTAACAATTTATAATACTACAATTAACCTATAATATTAAGATTACAGTAAAATTTTCTAAAAAAATTAGTAATTTCGTGCTTTACTAAATAATAGATATTATGAGCAAAGAAGTTGTTATTGTTTCTGCAGCTAGAACACCAATTGGTAGTTTTTTAGGTGCTTTAAGTACTGTTCCTGCTACAAAGTTAGGAGCTATTGCTATAAAAGGAGCTTTAGATAAAATAAATTTAAACCCAGAATTAGTACAAGAAGTATTAATGGGTAATGTTGTACAAGCTGGTAATGGTCAAGCACCTGCTAGACAAGCAGCTATATATGCCGGAATACCTAATACTGTGCCATGTACAACTATAAATAAAGTATGTGCTTCAGGTATGAAAACAGTTATGCAAGCTGCACAAAGTATTGCTTTGGGTGATGCTGATATAATTGTTGCTGGTGGAATGGAAAACATGAGTATGATCCCGCATTACTTTCATGCTAGAACTGGAACTAAATTTGGTCCAGGTACACTAATTGATGGTATGCAAAAAGATGGATTAGTTGATGCTTACGACCAAAATGCAATGGGCGTTTGTGCTGATGCTTGTGCTACTGAGTATAACTTCTCTAGAGAAGACCAAGACGCTTACGCTATCCAAAGTTATAACAGATCTTCAGCTGCGTGGGAAGCAGGTAAATTTGATAATGAAATTGTTCCTGTTGAAGTACCACAAAGAAGAGGAGAACCAGTAATAGTTAGTAAAGATGAAGAATTTACTAATGTGAAAATGGAAAAAATACCTGCTTTACGTCCTGCTTTTTCAAAAGACGGTACAGTAACTGCTGCTAATGCTTCAACTATTAATGATGGTGCAGGCGCAATGGTATTAATGAGTGCTGATAAAGCTAAAGAATTAGGTTTAAAACCTCTTGCAACTATAAAAAGTTACGCTGATGCTGCGCACGAACCTAAATGGTTTACAACTGCCCCTTCTAAAGCGTTACCAAAAGCAATAGAAAAAGCAGGCATGTCAATTGACGATATTGACTTTTTTGAATTTAACGAAGCTTTTGCTGTTGTTGGATTAGCTAATATGAAAATTTTAGGATTAAACGATTCTAATGTAAATGTTAATGGTGGTGCTGTTTCTTTAGGTCATCCATTAGGATGTTCTGGTGTTAGAATACTAATTACCTTATTAAATGTGTTAGAACAAAATAATGCTAAAATAGGAGCTGCAGCCATTTGTAATGGTGGTGGTGGTGCCTCTGCTGTAATTATTGAACGTCACTAAAAAGACCTAATGCAATTCGGAATCTGTAATTTAAGTATTGTTCCTTTAAGACTTGAAACCTCTGATACAAGCGAGTTAGTCTCGCAGGTTATTTATGGAGAAACATTTAAAGTTTTAGAGCAGCGCAAGCAATGGAGTAAAATAAGATTAGCTTTTGATAAATACGAAGGCTGGATTGATAATAAGCAATATATTGAAATTACAGAAGAGCAATACCATCTAATAAACAGTCAACCTCTTAAATTGTCAACTGATTTAGTTGAATTTATTCAGGATAAAAATAACCAGTTAAATACTATTGTCTTAGGTTCTCAATTAAATGGTTTAGACTTAATGCAACATGCTTTTGAAGGTGATTTTTGTGATAAGAAAAATTTAAAAGAAGAAATAATTACGACTGCATTTCAGTACCTAAACACGCCATATCTATGGGGTGGTAAAACACCGTTTGGAATTGATTGTAGTGGCTTTACCCAAATGGTTTATAAACTTAATGGTTATAAATTATTACGTGATGCCTCTCAACAAGCAACACAAGGAGAAGCTTTAAGTTTTATAGAGGAAAGTGAGCCAGGTGATTTAGCCTTTTTTGATAATAATGAAGGAAGCATTATACATGTTGGAATTATTATGCAAGATAATTATGTTATCCATGCTCATGGACAAGTAAGAATTGACAGATTAGATCATACAGGTATATATAATGCAGACAGGCGCATGCATACGCACAAATTACGAGTCATTAAAAAGATTATATAATAGAGAAAAAAGCCTTCAGAAATGAAGGCTTTTTTAGTACTACAGCATAGTGTTTTAGATTGTACTACTCGCATTAAATATTTAAGTTTTGCATCCTCATAAAGTATGTTTATAATATTTAGCACACTTAAACTAACTTCTGTGACTTCTATAATTATTTACTAAGCAAATACTACTTTTCGATATTATAAGATATACTATCAATCTACCTAACCATACTTAAAATTGGACATAAAAAAAAGCCTTCATTACTGAAGGCTTTTTTTATTATTGAGTTTTGTTATAAATATAACTTAAATCTTTTTTGCTTTAATTGCTTTAGCTTTATCGTCTTGACCAACAGCACCATAAATACTAACCAAAGTATCAATGATTTTATTGTCTGGAGCGATCTCTACAACTTTCTCTAAATATGGAATTGCTTCGTTATATAAAGATAATCTATTTGCTTTAAGCTCATCATATTTTCTATTATCTGCAGCAGAAGTACCTAAACTATTCATTTGATCGATTATTGACTGTTCGTCAGCTAAAATCAATACAGCTAAATTAGTTAATGTATTTGCGTTAGTTGGATCAATCTCTAAAGATTTAGAATAATACGTTTTAGCTTTTTCAGAATTACCTGAATCGTTTGCTAATACAGCTAAATTGTAAAGCAACTCTGAGTTGTTAGGATCATTCTTTAATGCTTGACTAATTAACTCTTCATATTTTGCTGTATTCCCTAATTTATATTGAAGGTTTGCTTCAGTAACTAATAAGTTAGAATCGTTTGGATTAGCATCTCTAGCTTTTTTCATTGCTGCTAAAGCCTTTTCAGTCTCACCTTTGTTAGTATAAATAATTACAATATTTTTAGTAATTTCACCTTGTCTAGACTCTGTTTGTCTTTCTCCAGGATTAGTATGCGTTTTTAATCTCACATAATTATCTCTTACATTTTTATCAAGAACTTCTTCTTTTCCCTCTAAATTAGTAGCAAAATATTCTGTTTCTACTCCTGTATAGTTTAATTCATCAAGCATAACATAGTATCTTAATGCTTCGTCCATATCTTGTGCTGTTAATGCACTAACTGCTGCATAATATAAGTAAGAAGGATCTGTTTTGTTTACATTATAAAGATTTTCAAAACCTATTGCTGCATTAGCAAAATCCTTATTTGTATAAGAATTATTTGCTTTAGTAAGCAAACCATTTTCAATCGTTCTTTTTAATTTATCTCCTTCAACAGAATTATTTGATAACTTACCAAGTAACTCAACTGCTTTACTAATATCACCGTAAGATGCTGTACCATTTGCAAAAAAGGCATTAGCAGAAGCTAAATAATATTTATCTTTTAATTTACCATCCATAGCACCTTCCATAGATTGCAATTGTGTAACTAAACCTTTTGCTTCAGCATAGTTACTATTTTTTACTGCTTTTTCTAGAGCTTTGATTTCTTTTTTCTGCGCAATTGAGCTTACAGATACAAGTAACGCTATCCCAAGTATTAATTGTTTTTTCATTATTAGTTATTTTTAAATTTGTTGTTATTTATTCTTCTTCTGTAATATCAATAGTTGTGCCATCCTCTGCTTCAGTACTGTTTTCAACGCCTTCTAGAGTTTCATCTAGTTCCTCGTTTTCGTCTTTCATTACTTTTGCAACAGCTGCTATTGAGTCTTTACCTTTTAGGTTAATCAATTTAACTCCTTGAGTTGCTCTTCCCATAGTACGTAGACTTTCTACCGCCATTCTAATTGCAATACCCGATTTGTTAATTATCATTAAATCATCAGTATCTGTTACTGTTTTAATAGATACTAAACCACCTGTTTTTTCAGATATTGAAATGGTTTTAACTCCTTTTCCACCTCTGTTTGTAATTCTATACACTGCTTCTCCATCTTCTGGGTCGTCAATATAAGTACGCTTACCATATCCGTTTTCAGAAACCACAAGTACCGTTTCCTCTTGAGGGTTTTCTACGATCACCATCCCTATAGCTTCATCTTTTGGATGTGCTAAAGTAATACCTCTAACTCCAGAAGCATTTCTTCCCATTGGTCTAGTTTTAGCTTCTTCAAATCTAATAGCTTTACCAGATTTTAGTGCTATCATAACTTGACTATTACCAGTTGTTAATTTAGCTTCTAATAATTCGTCATCCTCCTTAATAGTAATAGCATTAATACCATTAGTTCTTGGTCTTGAATATTGCTCTAAAGAAGTCTTTTTAACTTGACCTTTTTTAGTTGCCATAATCACATAATGACTATTAATATAATCTTCATCTTTTAAATCTTGAGTACAAATAAACGCCATTACTTTGTCGTCTTGCTCAATATTTATAAGGTTTTGGATAGCTCTACCTTTAGACGTTTTACTTCCTTCTGGGATTTCGTAAACACGCATCCAGAAACATTTTCCTTTTTGAGTAAAGAATAACATATATTGGTGATTAGTACCAACAAATAAGTGTTCTAAGAAATCTTCATTCCTAGTAGTTGATGCTTTTTGACCAACACCTCCTCTATTTTGTGTCTTATACTCAGTTAAAGATGTACGTTTAATATAACCTGCATGAGAAATAGTAATAACTACTTGTGCATCCGGAATCATATCTTCGATACTTAAATCTCCACCAGCATATTCTATTACAGAACGACGCTCATCTCCATATTTTTCCTTAACAACTTGCAACTCGTCCTTAATAATAGTCATTCTTCTTTCCTTCTTAGCAAGAATGTCTTTAAGATCATCAATAGTTACCATGATATCATCATACTCGCTACGTAACTTGTCTTGTTCTAGACCAGTTAATTGGCGCAAACGCATCTCTACAATAGCTTTTGCTTGTATTTCAGAAAGTTTAAAACGTTCAATTAAATTAGCACGTGCTTCATCTGCATTATTGGAAGCTCTAATAATACTAATTACTTCGTCTATATTATCCGATGCAATTATAAGTCCTTCTAATATATGTGCTCTTTCTTCAGCTTTACGTAACTCATAAGTGGTACGTCTTACTACAACTTCATGTCTGTGCTCTACAAAATAATGAATCAATTCTTTTAGATTCAATAATTGAGGTCTTCCATTAACTAATGCAATATTGTTTACACTAAAAGAAGATTGTAATGCTGTATACTTATACAATTTATTAAGTACAATATTAGGTATAGCATCACGCTTTAAGATATAGACAATACGCATTCCATTTCTATCAGATTCATCTCTAATAGTAGAAATACCTTCAAGCTTTTTATCATTAACTAAGTCAGCAGTCTTTTTAATCATGTCTGCCTTATTGACCTGATACGGAATCTCCGTTACAATAACACACTCACGACCTTGCACTTCTTCAATAATAGCTTTGGCACGCATAACAATACGCCCTCTACCTGTATGAAAAGCTTCTTTTACACCATCATAACCATAGATTGTTCCTCCTGTAGGAAAATCTGGAGCTTTAATATGTGTAATTAACTCATCTATTTCAATATCATTGTTTTCAATGTAAGCAATAGTACCATCTACTACTTCCGTTAAATTGTGAGGAGGCATGTTTGTTGCCATACCTACAGCAATTCCAGATGCTCCATTTACTAAAAGACCCGGTATGCGTGTTGGTAAAACCGTTGGTTCTTCTAAAGTATCATCAAAGTTTAATTTATGGTCTACAGTTTCTTTATCAATATCTGCCAACATGTCTTCAGATATCTTACGCATACGTGCTTCTGTATAACGCATTGCAGCTGGACTATCTCCATCTACAGATCCAAAGTTACCTTGACCGTCTACTAACATATAACGTAAACTCCACTCTTGAGCCATACGTACCATTGCATCGTAAACTGATGTATCCCCGTGTGGGTGATACTTTCCTAAAACTTCCCCAACTATTCTTGCCGACTTTTTATGCGCTCCGGTTGCTCTAACACCCAGTTCATGCATACCATATAATACACGTCTGTGTACAGGTTTTAACCCGTC
Source organism: Olleya sp. KKT75 (assembly GCF_055635485.1). Taxonomy (NCBI): domain Bacteria; kingdom Pseudomonadati; phylum Bacteroidota; class Flavobacteriia; order Flavobacteriales; family Flavobacteriaceae; genus Olleya; species Olleya sp. KKT75. Next base: position 2,976,671 of record NZ_CM145759.1, on the reverse strand, counting down.
CCTAACGTCTGGTAATGCACGTGACACAATGACTGACATTGAATAATCAATGTAAGCCGATTTCATTTCATCTTCAATATTAATTGGAATGACCTTCTCTCCTTCTGCCATATATAAATTTAATTAGTTTTATTCATTATTTCAAAACACGCTAATATAAAACTTTCATTAGTAACCGTACGCCTTTTAAGTCTATTTTTTGATGTTTTTTATTAACAATTTGATTCCCTTTTTTAGTTAATAACTCAATTGTGCTTTATTTTGAAATTATCTGTACTTTCAAGCTTTAAACAATTAACATATTATTTAAGGTATAGTTTTTGCCATTAGTAAATATGTTTACTATTTTTAAAGCTGAAAGGAACAAATATATGGATGATAATTTTTCACCAAGAGTAAAAGACGTCATTGCCTATAGTAAGGAAGAAGCATTACGCTTAGGACATGACTTTATAGGTACTGAACATTTAATGCTTGGTTTATTAAGAGACGGGAACGGAAAAGCAATTAATATTTTAAATGCGTTAGATATTGATTTAAATCATTTAAGGCGAAAGGTCGAAATATTAAGTCCTGCTAATCCTAATACCATTATTACTTCTAACGAAAAGAAAAATTTGCACTTAACGCGTCAAGCAGAACGTGCATTAAAAACCACTTTTCTAGAGGCTAAACTGTTTCAAAGTACATCAATAAACACAGCACATTTATTATTGTGTATACTTAGAAACGAAAACGACCCTACAACTAAGCTTTTAAATAAGCTTAAAGTAGATTATGATAACGTTAAAGAACAATTTAAGTCTATGATAACAAACGACGATAACTTCGAAGACATAACTGGAGCACCAAAAGCTGAGTCATTTCAAGATGACCCATCTTCTGAAGACTCTAGTTCTAAAGACATATTTAATACTCCTGGGGGAGCTAAAGGAAACAAAAAATCTAAGACACCTGTGTTAGATAATTTTGGACGTGATTTGACAGCTATGGCTGAAGAAGGTAAACTTGACCCAGTGGTAGGACGAGAAAAAGAAATTGAGCGCGTATCTCAAATTTTATCTCGTCGTAAAAAGAACAACCCATTACTAATTGGTGAGCCAGGTGTTGGTAAATCAGCAATTGCTGAAGGATTAGCCAACAGAATTGTAAGTAAAAAAGTATCTCGTATATTATTTAATAAGCGCGTAGTTACTTTAGATTTAGCTAGTTTAGTTGCTGGTACTAAATATAGAGGCCAATTTGAAGAGCGTATGAAAGCGGTAATGAATGAGCTTGAAAAGAATGATGACGTTATTCTATTTATAGACGAAATTCATACTATTGTTGGTGCTGGTGGAGCTACAGGAAGTTTAGATGCTTCTAACATGTTTAAACCTGCATTAGCAAGAGGAGAAATCCAATGTATTGGAGCTACCACTCTTGATGAGTATAGACAATATATTGAGAAAGATGGTGCTTTAGAAAGACGTTTCCAGAAAGTAATTGTAGAACCAACTACTGTTGACGAAACTATTGAAATACTTAACAACATTAAAGGTAAGTATGAAGAACACCATAATGTATCCTATACTGACGAAGCTATTGCGGCTTGCGTAAAGTTAACCAACCGTTATATGACGGAACGTTTTCTTCCGGACAAAGCAATTGATGCCTTAGATGAAGCTGGCTCAAGAGTACACATTACCAACATAAGTGTACCAAAACAGATCATAGAATTAGAGAAAAAATTAGAGGACGTTAGAGAAACAAAAAATTCTGTTGTTAAAAAACAGAAATACGAAGAAGCAGCACGTTTACGTGATGACGAGAAACGTTTAGAGAAAGAATTAGCTGTTGCCCAAGAAAAATGGGAAGAAGACACCAAGTTACATAAAGAAATTGTTAGCGAAGATAATGTTGCAGATGTTGTAAGCATGATGACAGGAATACCTGTTAATCGTATTGCTCAAACCGAAAGTAACAAACTATCGCTATTACCAGACCTTATTAAAGGAAAAGTAATTGGTCAAGATGAAGCAGTTGCAAAAGTTGTAAAAGCGATACAACGTAACCGTGCTGGACTTAAAGATCCAAACAAGCCAATCGGGTCATTCATCTTTTTAGGTCAAACAGGAGTCGGTAAAACACAGTTAGCCAAGGTCTTATCTAATCAATTGTTTGATAGCGAAGATGCTATGATAAGAATCGACATGAGTGAGTACATGGAAAAATTTGCTATCTCAAGACTAGTAGGTGCACCTCCAGGATACGTAGGATATGAAGAAGGTGGTCAATTAACAGAAAAAGTACGTCGTAAACCTTACGCTGTAATTCTTTTAGATGAAATTGAAAAAGCACATCCAGATGTCTTTAATATGTTACTTCAGGTATTAGATGATGGTTATTTAACGGATAGTTTAGGTCGTAAAATCGATTTTAGAAATACTATCATTATAATGACATCAAATATTGGAGCAAGAAAATTAAAAGATTTTGGAACAGGTATTGGTTTTGGAACAGCTTCTCAAAAATCTCAGGAAGACGCAAATGCAAAAAGTGTTATTGAAAATGCACTTAAAAAATCGTTTGCTCCAGAATTTTTAAACAGAATTGATGATGTAGTTGTCTTTAATGCTTTAGAAAAAGAAGATATTAATAAAATTATTGATATCGAATTAGATAGACTGCTAAGACGTATTGACGGTTTAGGTTATAAATTAACTTTAACTGATGCTGCTAAAGATTATATCGCGGATAAAGGATTTGATAAACAATACGGTGCACGTCCTTTAAAGCGTGCTATTCAAAAGTATGTTGAAGATGCTTTAGCTGAAGAAATTATTAGCGCTAAACTGCAAGAAGGTGATAAAATAGTGATGGATTTAGATTCAAAAACTGACGAAATCACTATAGCAATAGAAAAAGCAGAAAAGCCTGCAGAATCTTAAGATTAAAAGTATATTTGCAAAATATTAAAAGCTTCACTAACTTTAGTGAAGCTTTTTTAATTGACTTAAAATGTACGCAAAAACAAAATTATCCTTCGGAACACTATTAGTTTCTAATAGTATCCTTATTTCGGAGATTAATGAAGGGGTTACTCTAAATAAAGAGCTGTCTGATGCCATCATTCATTTTGCAAAAGTCACTTTTCAAAATAGACCATTTGTTTATCTTACTAATAGAGTCAATTCTTATGCTGTAGATCCTATTATATATAGAGACGTCTCTCAAATTGAAACTTTGCGTGGTTTTGCTGTAGTCTCTCAAACGCTATCAGCTAGAAATGCGGAAATAGAGCGCTTATTTCTAAATAAGCCTTTTGAAATATTTTCTGATTTAGATAAAGCCAAAGCTTGGGCCTTAAAAAGATTAAAAGAAAACCAATCAGAATCTTTTATTGATTAAACCAATTAGTTTAAGTTATTCAAATCTATTCAATAACATTAAAACAATAATGAAAACTAGATCAAAATAAGTATTTTGACGAATAAAATGACTTTTAAGCGATAAATAGCTTAAATCATTCTGTTGTATTTATTTTTTTAGTCTACAATTAGTACCTTAAGTAGCCTAAGTAAATGCTATTATGAGTACAACAATAAAATTAAATTTCTGTTCCTTAGAAATTTTCAAAAAAAACAAAATAGTAATTGGTACAGTTAACGAAGGCGTACATCTTACTCCTGAATTAAGTGAGACCATTGTATTAACCGTTTTTAAACATTTAGGAGATTATCCAATGGTTTATATTACAAATCGCATAAACTCCTACTCTATTGATCCTACATTATATACCAATATTTCTAAAATCAAAAATATCATAGGATTTGGCGTGGTTTGTAATAAAACTAGGAAAACAGAAATTTCTGAAATAGAAAAACTGTTCTATAAAAACAAATTCAAACTATTTGAAACTATGGACAATGCCATGTTTTGGGCTATAAAAACACTTGAACATAACGCTATACGCGCGCAAATCTCTTAGAATAATTCATCTGAATCAATACCAATAGTCTGAATAAATGCAATAGATGCCTGAATATCATCATGCAAAATTTCGTCTTCTTTTATAAAAGGAACAACATCACGATAGCTAGATAAAAAGGCCTCTATAAAATCACTTGACTTTAATGGCGCTCTAAAAGCTAATGCTTGAGACGCATTAAACAACTCGATAGCTAAAACACGTTCTACATTATTTATTAAAGTATAGGCTTGTGTTGCTGCATTAGCACCCATACTAACATGATCTTCTTGACCATTACTAGATACAATACTATCAATACTGGCAGGAGATGCCAACTGCTTATTAGCACTTACAATACTTGCTGCAGTGTACTGCGGAATCATAAAACCAGAATTTAAACCTGGATTATCCACTAAAAATGCAGGTAAACCTCTTAGTCCTGAGACTAATTGAAACACACGTCTTTCCGATATATTTCCAATTTCCGCCATCGCTATTTTTAAATAATCTAAAGCTAACGCTAATGGTTGACCATGAAAATTACCTCCAGAGATAATCTCATCATCTTTTGCAAAAATATTAGGATTGTCCGTTACAGAATTAATTTCGGTAGTAAACGTTTTTTCAACAAAAGCAAGCGTATCCTTAGTTGCACCATGTACCTGTGGGATACATCTAAAACTATAAGGATCTTGCACGTGCTGTTTTTCTTGAGTAATAATTTCACTTCCTTCTAAAAAGTCACGCACACGTTTGGCTGTTTTTAATTGACCATTATGCGGTCTTACCAAATGTATTAATTCATTAAAAGGCTCTATTCTACCATCAAAAGCATCAATAGACACACTTCCTATTAAATCTGCTAAATAAGATAATTTATACGCTTTTAATAGTAAAGACGTACCATAAGCACTCATAAACTGTGTTCCATTAAGCAATGCTAATCCTTCTTTAGACTGCATCGTTATTGGTTCCCAATTAAATTGCTCTAACACTTGTTTTGCTTCTAAAGTTTCGCCTTTATAAAACACTTTTCCTTTACCAATTAATGGTAATGACATATGTGCTAAAGGTGACAAATCTCCAGAGGCACCTAAAGATCCTTGTGTGTAAACCAATGGTAAAACATCGTTATTATAAAAATCTATTAGACGTTGTACAGTTTTTAACTGTATTCCAGAATGTCCGTAGCTTAATGATTGTATTTTTAATAGCAACATTAATTTTACAATCTCATTAGGTACCAAATCTCCGGTACCACAAGCATGAGACATCATTAAATTCTCCTGAAGTTTCGTTAAATTTTCGGTACTAATCTTTACATTATATAAAGACCCAAATCCTGTATTAATTCCATAAATTGGTCTAGTTTCAGATTTTAGTTTTTCGTCTAAATAAGCTCTACACTCATTAATCTTAACAATAGATTGCTCTGATAATTCTAATTGTTTTTGTTCTAAAATTATCGATTGTATAGTCGCCAAATCTAATGGCGTTGAAGATATAATGTGCGTTGTTTTCATTTGCTTAATTTAACTAGTCAAAAGTCATCAATACTATAATAATATGCAAGTAATTGTTAATAATTAAAAAAAAACTTTATATCTATAAGAATTCTATATATTTTTGGTTTAAATAAAATTAAAACAATGAAAAAACTATTAGTTTGTATAGCAGCATTATCTATTGTTGCTTGCAAAAAGGAAGCCCCTAAAGATTATGCTACAATATCTGGTAAAATAGAAAATAAAAACAGTGACTCTTTATTTGTATACCAAGGTAGAGACTTTAAAAGAACGATAAAAGTTAATGAAGACGGAACGTTTAGTGATACACTAAAAGTTAAATCTGGAGTTTACGGATTATATGATGGTAAAGAGCAAACTAATATCTTTTTAGCTAATGATATGGATATCAAAATGACTTTAGACACTAAAGCATTTGATGAAACGATTGCTTTTTCTGGAAAAGGTGCTGAAAAAACTAATTTTTTAGGTGAAAAACTAAAATTTGAAGAAGGTTTAATTGATATCGAAGCTTTAAAAAGTTTAGATGAAACTGGATTGAATTCTAAAATGGAGAGTTTAAAAAATGAAATGATTGCTTTTTATGATAAAAACGTAAGCATTGACTCTACACTTATTGCACAATCTAAAGAACAAGTTAGCCCAATGCTAGACGGTTTAAAAGGATATGTATTAGGTGGTATTAAATTAAAACAAGAATTACCTGCAGGAACAGTGTCTCCTACTTTTGAAAATTACGAAAACTATAAAGGTGGAACAGTGTCTTTATCTGACTTAAAAGGTAAATATGTTTATGTAGATGTTTGGGCAACTTGGTGTGGACCTTGTATTGGCGAAATTCCTGCATTACAAACTTTAGAAAAAGATTACGAAGGTAAAAATATTGCTTTTGTAAGTATCTCTACAGATGATGGAAGAGGTTATAGAGCTGCAAGCAAAGAAGAATCTTTTAAATTATCTAAAGAAGCTTGGAGAAAAATGATTGCTGAAAAAGAAATGAGTGGTATTCAACTATTTGCTGATAAATCTTTCAGCTCTGATTTTGTTACAGGTTATAAAATTAACTCTATACCTAGATTTATCTTAATAGATCCAAATGGTAATATTGTTAATGCTGATGCTCCAAGACCATCATATCCAAAAATAAACGAGTACTTAAGTTCTTTCGGAATCTAAGCTAGTTTAAAACTGATATAAAAAAAAGCGAACTTTTCAGTTCGCTTTTTTTTTGTACTTATATTTAATTTATCCTTGTGGTTCTACACCTTCTTCTTCAGTTTCAACTTGTGGTGGCTCTGGTTGCTTAAACATATCTAAATAGGCCAACGATATACCTTCAATAACATGACTAGCTATAAAGCTTTGGTAACCCAAATCCTCGATTAATAAATCGGCAGATTTTCCATGTAAATACACACCAAAAATTGCAGCAGACAAAGCGTCATAACCTTGTGCTACTAAACCAGCAATCATACCTGTTAAAACATCTCCAGTACCAGCTGTTGATAACCCAGGGTTTCCTGTTGAGTTTACATACAACTTATCATCAAAAACAGTAATTGTATTGGCACCTTTAATAACAACAATACACTTATATTTTTTAGCAAATGCTTTCGTTTTTTTAAGCTTATCAAAATCATCTTTCCATGTTCCAACAAGTCTTTCAAGCTCTTTTGGATGTGGCGTTAATATTGTGTTTTCTGGCAATAATTTTAATAATGCTTTCTTTTTAGATAGTATATTTAAACCGTCCGCGTCAACAACTAAAGCTGTTTTGTTTGTTTTTAAAAACGTTTCAAAAGCAGTAACTGTTTTAGCATCTGTACCAACACCAACTCCAAACGCAATAACGTTTGGTGTTATATCATAATTTATAGCCGTAATTTTTTCCTCATCGCTATCTGTAATAACCATTGCTTCAGGAAAACCAACTTGTAATGGAATATAACCACATTTTGGTGTGTACGCTGTAACCTTACCAGCTCCAATAGCTAATGCGCCTTGACTAGCTAACGTAACAGATCCTATTTTACCGTAACTCCCACCTATAATTAAAGCATGTCCAAAATCTCCTTTATGGCTAAACTTAGTTCTAGGCTTATAAATTGGTAAGACTTCATTTTTTCCAATTAACTCAGCTACAGTTGGTGTCGTAAATAAATATTCTGGATCAATACCAATATCTAAAACTTCCCATTGTACCGTATATTTAGCCAATTCTGGCAAAAAGAAAACCAATTTTGGTGTTTGAAAACTTAAGGTGTATCCTGCGTTTACAACACTTTCTTCATCAGTTGGCGCTGCATCTGTAGATAAACCTGAAGGCACATCTATGGCTAAAACAAAAGCTTTAGTAGCTCTAAAGTGATTAAATAATGACTTTACCCAAGGATCCACAGGACGATTAATACCTATACCCAAAATAGCATCTACAATAATATCTTTCTCTTCTATTACAGGCATCTCACAATCATCAGCTAATACTACAGGCCAATCTTTAGTTGTGCTTTTAATACGATCATAATTAAGTAAAAAATCTTTAGATCGTGTTGTACTATAATTAACAATGTAAGTCTTTACATTATATCCGTGTGTTATTAAATGTCTAGCAACTACTAAACCATCTCCTCCATTGTTTCCAATCCCACAAAACACGTGTATTGGGACTTGTGCGCCTTGCATACGCATATGCAACCAATTAAAAATTTGTATACCTGCACGCTCCATCAAATCGGTAGATGTAATACCTTGTTTTTTAGCTGTTAAAGCATCGCCTTCATAAATTTGTTCTTTCGAAAATATTTTCATTTTAATAATATATTGGCTATTAATTATCAATCTCGCAAAAATTGATGTTTAGTTTTTTTGATAAAAGTAAAAGTAATACATTTGATAGGTATAGATGCATAAAATGAAAAAAAGACATACTATTTTTACGTTAATTATGACCATTACCCTTTTGGGTTAATGACTATATATTCCTTCCGTTTGGGTAGTTTTTCAACTACAATTTTTATCACAAAATAATTTAAAAATGAAAGTATTAAAATTTGGTGGAACCTCTGTTGGTTCAGCACAAAACATAAAAAAAGTTATCGCCATTCTTCAAAAAGAATCGCAATCTAGTACTGTCGTTTGTGTAGTATCCGCTGTTGGTGGTATTACTGATAAATTGCTACAAGCTGGAACATTAGCTAAGCAAAAAGACAAAAGCTACCTTACTATTTTTGAAAAAATAAAAACCACTCACTATAAAGTTATTGAAGGCTTAAGTACAAAACCTAAAGCAATCACGTCTGAAGTAGATGTAAAGTTTGAAGACTTAAAACAACTACTAAATGGTATCTATTTGATTAACGAGTTGTCTCCAAAAACATCTGATAAGCTAGTTAGTTTTGGAGAGCTACTTTCGTCTTTTATAATTGCAAAAACAATGGAAGAAATGGGCTTAAATGCTGTCTTAAAAAACAGTCAAGAGCTTATTGTTACTAACTCTAATTTTACAAAAGCAGAAGTTAATTACGACATAACTAACAAGAATATTACAGATTACTTTAATAACGCCAATCAGCAAATTACAATACTTCCTGGGTTTGTATCAAAATCGCAAGCTGGAGAAGTAACAACTCTAGGTCGTGGTGGATCAGATTTTACAGCAGCTATTATTGCAGCTGCTTTAAAAGTAGACCAATTAGAAATTTGGACAGACGTTAGCGGGATGTATACTACTAATCCAAAATTAGTAAAGCAGGCCTACCCGATTACTAATTTGTCGTATCAAGAAGCTATGGAACTGTCGCATTTTGGTGCGAAGGTTTTATACCCTCCAACAGTACAACCGGTTTTAAATTTAGCTATCCCGATACACATAAAAAACACATTACACCCGGAAGCTAACGGAACAGTGATCTCTAATCAAGACAATAAAAGTAACCTGACCGTTAAAGGGATTAGTCATATAGATAATGTCGCACTTTTAACATTAGAAGGTAGTGGTATGGTTGGTATCCCAGGGTTTTCTAAACGTCTGTTTGAAACCTTAGCCAACGAAAAAATAAACATCATTTTTATAACACAAGCGTCTTCAGAGCATTCTATTTGTTTTGGAATAGATGTTAGTAATGCCCAACAGGCAGAACAAGCCATAAACACAGCATTTGAATACGAAATATCTTTACATAAAATAAATCCTATTATCGTTGAAAAAGGACTTTCAATTATTGCATTAATTGGTGATAACATGAAAAGCCACCAAGGTATTAGCGGAAAGCTTTTTAGTACCTTAGGAAAAAACAATATTAATGTCAGAGCTATTGCGCAAGGTGCGTCAGAAAAAAACATCTCAGCTGTAATTAATGAGCATGATGTTAGCAAGGCATTAAACAGTTTACACGAGCGTTTCTTTGAGATTAACACTAAACAATTAAACGTATTTATTACCGGAATTGGAAACGTTGGAGAAAAGCTAATAGACCAAATACAGCAACAACATAGTTTTTTAAAGAAAAACTTAAAATTAGATGTCAGAATTGTTGGAATGGCAAATTCTAAAAAAATGATTTTTGATCCAAAAGGTATTGATTTAAATAATTGGACAGCACAATTCCATCACGCAGAACCATCAAGCATCACTGCCTTTTTAGATAAAGTAAATAGCCTAAATCTTAGAAATAGCATATTTGTAGATGTAACCGCTAATAAGGATGTCGCAGCAATATATGACAGTTATCTTAAACAAAGTGTCGCAGTAGTTGCTTGTAATAAAATAGCCTGTTCTGATAAGTATGTTAACTATAAAAACTTACAAGATTTATCATTAAAATACAACGCACCTTTTTTATACGAAACAAATGTTGGTGCCGGATTACCAATAATTAATACACTTAATAATTTAGTTGCATCAGGAGACAAAGTAATTAGTATACAGGCAGTTCTATCTGGTAGCTTAAACTTTGTGTTTAATAATTTTAGTGATAAAAAGAATTTTCATGATACAGTAAAACAAGCCCAATTTGAAGGGTATACTGAGCCTGATCCGCGTATTGATTTAAGCGGAATTGATGTCGCAAGAAAGATATTAATTTTAGCCCGTGAAAACGGAATTCCGATGGAAATCGAAGACATTGTAAACGATTCATTTTTAACCGAAGCTAATTTAAATAGCACTTCTGTTGACGATTTTTACGATACTTTAATTAATGACGAAGCACATTTTCAAAAACTATACGCTTCTGCACAAGCTAATAATTGTCAACTAAAATATGTTGCCGAATATAAAAATGGAAAAGCTAAAGTAGGATTACAAGAAGTACCAGAAGGACATCCTTTTTATAATCTTGAAGGAAAAGATAACATTGTTATGTTTTACACACAACGCTATCCAGAACAGCCTTTAATAGTCAAAGGTGCTGGTGCAGGTGCAGATGTTACAGCATCCGGATTATTTGCAGATATTATCAGAATAGGTAATAAATAAGCCATAGTAAAGGCAGTAATTAGTAAAAAGAGTAACGCTTTCGCGGAAATTATAAAAAGGAGTTTTAAATGAACGAAATCAAAATATTCTCACCAGCCACAGTCGCTAACGTTTCTTGCGGTTTTGACGTCTTAGGCTTTTGCTTAGATACTATTGGTGACGAAATGGTGATTAGAAAAACCACTGAAAAAGGAATCAAAATCACTAAAATCGTTGGTGCTGATCTTCCTTTTGAAGCGCATAAAAATGTAGCTAGTGTTTCGGCTTTAGCCTTATATAATCACGCTAATCCTGATTGCGGTTTCGAAATAGAAATCTATAAGAACATTAAGCCAGGAAGCGGGATTGGAAGCAGTTCTGCAAGTGCTGCCGGAAGTGTGTTTGCTATAAACGAGCTATTAGGCAGACCGTATAATCAAACACAATTAACCAATTTTGCTATGAAAGGCGAAGCGGTTGCTAGTGGTTGCGAGCATGCTGATAATATTGCTCCTGCCCTATTTGGCGGTTTTACTTTAGTAAAAAGCACAACACCTTTACAAGTATTACAATTACCAACTCCAGAAGATTTATTTGTGACTATTATACATCCACAAATTGAAGTTAAAACCTCTGAAGCGCGTGCTATTTTACCAAAACAGATTCCGTTGCAAAACGCCATAACACAATGGTCAAACGTTGGTAGTTTGGTACATGCGTTGCATACTAACGATTATAAATTGCTAAGCCAAGCCTTAGTTGATGTAGTTGTAGAGCCTTATAGAAGTCAATTAATACCACATTTTGATTCGGTTAAAACCGAAGTTATAAAAGCAGGCGCTTTGGGTGCCGGAATTTCTGGATCTGGCCCGTCTATATTCGCTTTATCAAAAAGCAAAAAAACTGCGGAAGATGTAGCTAAAGCGATGACTACTATTTATGCTAAAACAGCTATTAATTTTAATACTTATGTCTCTAAAATTAACACTCAAGGGATGAAAATATTAAGTTAATCGGCATTACCAGTAAACAAAATAATTAAAATAGAGTGCCACGTCCTGCGTCCGCGTAAAGACAAACAAAAACAAAAAAATGAACTACTACTCATTAAACCATAAAGCACCAAATACAACATTTAAAGATGCTGTTGTAAAAGGGTTAGCGCCAGACAAAGGATTGTATTTTCCAGAAAGCATAACGCCTTTACCGGCTTCATTTTTTGAAAATATTGACACTTTAAGCTATACAGATATTGCGTTTGAGGCCTTACAACAATTTGTGAGTCCTGATATTCCAAAAGAGGTTTTAAAAACAATTATTGCCGAAACCTTATCGTTTGAGTTTCCTGTGGTAAAGCTTAATGATAACATCTCAACATTAGAGCTATTTCACGGTCCGACTATGGCTTTTAAAGATGTTGGCGCCCGTTTTATGGCGCGTTGTTTAGGCTATTTTAATAAAGATAACACTAATCAAGTAACGGTATTAGTAGCCACTTCTGGAGACACAGGAGGTGCTGTTGCCAATGGGTTTTTGGGTGTAAAAGGTGTAAATGTTGTAATCTTATATCCTTCAGGAAAAGTAAGCGATATTCAAGAAAAACAACTAACAACGTTAGGACAAAACATTAAAGCTTTAGAGGTGGACGGTGTCTTTGACGATTGTCAAGATATGGTTAAGCGTGCCTTTTTGGATGATACGTTAACCAGTAAAATGCAATTAACATCTGCAAACTCTATTAATGTAGCACGTTGGTTACCACAACTACTCTACTTTATGTTTGCTTATAAACAACTACACAAAACACAAAAAGAGATTGTATTTTCTGTACCTAGCGGAAACTTTGGAAATGTATGCGCCGGAATGATGGCACAGCAGTTAGGCTTACCAATTAAACATTTTATTGCGTCTAATAATCAAAATAACGTGGTTACTAATTACTTAAAAACGGAACTGTACACTCCAAAACGATCAGTTCAAACCATTAGTAACGCGATGGATGTTGGTAATCCAAGTAATTTTATACGTATCCAAGAAATTTACAAAAATAACTTTAACGCGTTAAAAGAAAACTTATCTTCTTTTAGCTTTACTGATGAAGAAACAAAAGTGGCTTTAAAAGAGATTTACGATACCTATAACTACGTTGCAGATCCACATGGCGCTGTTGGCTATTTAGGATGCAAATCTTACTTAAAAGCGCATCCTAAGGCACATTGTGTGTTTTTAGAAACTGCGCATCCAACTAAGTTTTTAGATGTTGTTGAAGACGTAATTAAAGAAAAGCAAGCCTTACCACCACAAATTGAAGCGGTTATGGACAAAACCAAAGTCGCTACTAAAATTAGTGATTACGATGGTTTAAAAGCCTTTTTATTACAATAATTCAAAGCCTTTTGATTAGTTTTAAATGCTAAATATAAAAGAGACTAACATGACATTTGTATTGGATCACATTGCACTTTCTGTAAAGGACGTCGACCTATCGGTTGCTTTTTATCAATCCGTTTTTAGGATAGAAGAAGTTAAAAACACTGCGTCCAGTTCTAAAACCAGATGGTTGGCACTTACAGATCATAAACAAATCCATTTAATACCTAGACCAGAATTAGAGGTTAAAACCAATAAAGCCATTCATTTTGCTTTAGCAACTGCTAATTTTGACGCTTTTGTAAAGCACCTTAAAAGTTTAGAAGTATATTACTCTGATTGGCGTGATACGCCTAAAAAAGATTATGTGCGGGATGATGGTATCCAGCAAATTTACTTTCAAGATCCAGATGGTTATTGGATTGAAGTAAACAATGCGGTTTGATTATTTTTGAGTAAAGGCACTCGTTAATTTTAGAAATTAAGACACTATTTAATGTAAGGCATTAAAACAAAGTGCTACTATATTTAGGGAACTACTTTATTAAAAATCAGACGTAATAATGGACAATCAAAACACCAAAATAGTAATTATTCCTGGACTTGGAGGTTCTGGAGAAAACCATTGGCAATCCTTTTGGTTAAAGCAATTTGACAATACTATCGAGGTCGTACAAGACGATTGGAATGCTCCAAACCTTGAAGATTGGTTAGATAAATTAAACAAACAACTTCAAAATCTTGATGTACCAACCATATTAGTTGCTCATAGTCTTGCAGTGTCATTAGTATTACATTGGGCTACCAAGAATACTAACCCGTATATAAAAGGCGCATTATTAGTTGCACCTGCAGATGTAGATTCGCCTAGTCATACACCTGAAAGTGTTCGAGATTTTTCAGTTATGCCAACCTCAAAACTTCCCTTTTCTTCCATTGTAGTCGCTAGCGAAAATGATAATTACGTAAGTCTAGAGCGTGCTAAATACTTCGCAGACTGTTGGGGTAGTCAATTTATCAATATCGGCTCTAAAGGGCATATAAATTCAAATTCTAATCTAAAACATTGGAAAGAAGGGCAACTAATTTTAGAAACCTTAATTACTACGGTTATTTAAAACCTTCAGATTAATAATTATGACATGTGAAACTTTAATCTTAATTGATTTAGTTTACGCTTTGGACCATATAGAATTAGTAATGACTAAAATATAGAAACACCTCCACTACTTCTGACTGTCATCCAAACCCCATTGATCTAAACTTCTTAAAATAGCCTCTAGAGACTTCCCTCTTGTAGTTAATTTATATTCCACTTTTGGAGGAACAACAGGATATACTTTTCTAGAAATCAGTCCATCTTTTTCTAAATCTCTAACGGTTTGGGTAAACATTTTATTTGAAATTCCTTGAATTTGCTTTTGTAAGATTCCAGAACGCATACTACCTTCCAATAAATGAAATAAAATTAAAGGTTTCCATTTTGTGCCTATCAAATTCATTGTATAATTCAGAGGACAGTTAATTTCTTTATTCAATATTATATATTTAAAGTGTTGATTTATATTATTTTACTCGTTTAGGTAACTATACTACTTTTTGGTAAGTTATTGCCTATAAAGCAAATATAGATTAATTTTGTAATCTAAAATAAATGTTATGACAACAAATCAAAATTATCCAAAATCATTTTCTCATATAGGACTTACGGTTCCCGAAATAAAAGAAGCTGTAAAATTCTATTCTGAAGTTATGGGTTGGTACATTATAATGGAACCATCTACTGTCAAAAAAGAAACAGAAACTGCGATTGGTCAAATGTGTATTGATGTTTTTGGTAACGATTGGACCGAATTTGAAATTGCACATTTAGCAACGTCTGACGGTATTGGAATAGAGTTATTTTCTTTTCCGAATGGTATAAAAGAAGCACCCGAATTTAATCCGTTTAATACTGGATTATTTCATTTTTGCATCCAAGACCCAAATATTGAAGACCTTATTGAGAAAATTTTGGCTTACGGCGGAAAACAAAGAATGCCAATTAGAGAATACTATCCAAAAGACAAGCCTTTTAAAATGTGCTACGTGGAAGATCCTTTTGGAATTGTATTTGAAATTTACACGCATAGTTATGAGCTTACCTACTCGTCTGGCGCTTATTCAAAATAAAAAATCATTTACTATAAATACTTGATTACAAGTCTAAAAAAGTCACCAATTTGGTGGCTTTTTTTTGATAAATAAACATTTTACTACAATACTTGACGCAACATTTTGTAATAAAAAGATTCAAAGATTATTTTAACATCTCACAATTATTAATTTAAAGACAGACTAAAATTATAGCTAACCAACTGTTATCAAGCAAATGTTTTTTTATTTAGAAATTAAAACAAGTTTAAAATGAATTTATTGTAAGAAAAGCTTGACTTAACTACTTAAAACCTTTAAATTCGATGCAGAAATTAATCATAAAAAAAACTAAACCCTATGAAAACAAAATTACTATTTATTTCAATTCTTATATTTCAATTTAGTTATTCTCAAAATGGAAGCTTAGATACTTCATTCGGAACAAATGGAATTGTAATTAATGACATTTCTGACAATCTTTTAAGTGATAAAAGTCTTTCAATTATTGTAAAGGATAATGGTGCTTTTGTGGTATCTGGTTATACTACAAATAGTAATGGCAATAAAGATATTGCTCTAGCACAGTACAATTCTGATGGCTCATTAGATACTTTATTTGGTACTAACGGAATTGTAACTTTGGATATAAATGGTTTAGATGAAGATGCAATAAGTTCTACTTTTCAGTCGGATGGAAAAATAATTACAGTTGGCGAAACAGATAACAAAGTAGTAGTAGCGAGATTTAATTCTAATGGAACTATAGATACTTCATTTGCTACAAATGGTATTTTTGTTTACAATATTAGTTCTGAAGACGTCGCTATTGCTGTTGCAATATCAACAAATCATGAAATTTATATTGGTTGTAGATTCTTTTTTGACTACGGTGTAATTAAATTAACAGAGCTAGGTACTTTTGATTCAACATTTGGTACAAACGGAATTGTAACAACAGATTTAGGATCGGTGGATTATTTAACTGATATAAAACTGCTATCAGATAATAAATTAATAGTAACAGGAACTAGCGGTAATAATCATTCTGGAATCAATGGCGATTCATTTGACAAAGCTATAATAAAGTATAATTCTGATGGTAGTTTAGATACTACCTTTAATTCTAATGGAATAATTTTTACAACTTATGAAGATGGAGGTGATGATAGTGGAAATGCTTTAATTATTCAACCTGATAATAAAATAGTTGTTTGCGGATCTTCTTACATAGGAACAGAAGATGATAATTTTGCATTAGCTAGGTATAATATAGATGGAAGTGTAGATACTTCATTTGGTATTAATGGTGTTTCAATAATAGATCATGGATTAGATTTTGAAATATGTACTTCTGCATTACTGCAAGGCGATGGGAAGATTTTAGTTGGAGGTTATGTTATTAATGGAACCACATTTGATTTTAATTTTGGATTAGCTAGATATAATTCTGATGGATCCATAGATTCCAGTTTTGGTAATAATGGAATTATATTAACAGATTTAAATAACAATTCTTCCGATTACGCTTATTCTATGGCGTTTCAAAATAACAAGATACTATTGGCAGGATCGACCAGAGTTTCAGGAAATAGTGACGATTTTGCTATCGTAAGATACCTCGCGGATGAGACACTTGGGATAAATGAATTAACCGAAAATACTAACACCTACTCTATCTATCCTAACCCTACTTCTAGAGTTTTCTATATAACAAATAAATCTAAAAAAAATACAATTTCTAACATCGTAATTTATTCAATTAACGGAACAAAAATTAAATCATTTAGTGATTTTGACCTTAGTCAAAAAATTATTTTGGATAATTTGTCTAATGGTGTCTATTTTGTAGAAGTATCTGATAAATTGGTCACTGAAACTTTTAAATTGGTTATAAAATAGAGGTAAATATTCAAAATTATTTATTTAAAGGTAATTAGCACTGCATATCAAAAGCATAAGCTTAAAGCCCCTAAATAAATCTCTTTATAAAAATACACATCAAAAAAAAGTCACCAATTTGGTGGCTTTTTTTGGTTAGAAAAATTAAAATTTGAACGGTTAAAATAAAACCACTAAATTAACCATTTAAGAAACTAAACTGCCTGTCTTATATAAATGAAAATCACGAACAAAAAATATAAAAATCTTAATTTAGCAAATGAGGATGATCGTGGTGAAAACCTAATAATGGATTTTATTATATCTTCTTTTATGGGTGTTTTAATAGCTTTTTACACTTATAAAAACCTCCCATTAGCTTTTTTAATTTATATACTTGTCAGATTTATTTACTATTTTTCTTTTGAATATATTTCGGGTAGAACACCTGGTAAGTACCAAACACAAACTCAAGTTGTAAACCATGTTGGAGAAAAGCCAACAGTGATACAGTTAATTAAAAGAAATATAAGCCGATTTATTAGTATATTTTCTGGATTAAGTGATGACGAAAAAGCTTTACACGATAATGTATCCAATACTTTTGTAATTAAAAACGAAGCTTTAAAAAAAATAGAATTCAAACTCCCTTTGATTTTACTCTTTAATCTGATATTTTTTGGGTTTTGGAGCTATTATTTTTGGACTAAAACTAAATTAGAAACCTTAGATAAACTTTTACTAATTATTTATAGCTTCGGTTTTATCTATTGTTTGATAATAGGATTAAAAATGATGAGAAAATCCACTAATAACAGGTAAACTAATTACTATTTTCAGACCTATTCTATTCAACCTAAAACTAACCACAAAAAACATGTCTCTAACGCTAAAACAAACGTATCTCCTTTTTATAGCATCTCTTGTTTTTATAAGCTGTAATAGTAATAAAAACACTACTACGTTTAAATTAAAACAAGGCGATTTACTGTTTCAAAATACGGGCACAAGTGATGTAGCTAACGCAATCAAAGATGTAACAGCAACATCACTATCTAAAAACTACTCTCATGTTGGCATCGCCATGCAAATAGACGACCAATGGTTTGTTGTGGAAGCCTATCCAAAAATCGGGGTTTCTCAAACCTCTTTAAAAACGTTTCTAGACCGAAATAAAAACAAATTAAACAAATCGCAAACTACAGTCGCCAGATTAGATAGCATTTACCAACCCTATATTGCAAAAGCTTTGGACTACGGAATGGAGAGACTAAACACACCTTATGACGATATTTTTTTATGGGACGATACATCATATTATTGCTCAGAATTAGTCTATAAAATGTTCTCCACTCAAAATTTAGCAACAGCAGCAATTCCTTTTTTGACACACCCAATGACCTTTAACGATAGTACAGGACACCCAATGCCAAGTTGGATAACCTATTATAAAACACGTAATCAACCCATTCCTGAAGGGATTGAAGGCACAAATCCTAACTTAATGGCTAGCAGCCCACACATTACTTTTGTGCATGATTATGAGCAGGAATAAATGTTGAATTTACTACACAAAGAAGTATAAGTTTCTTAAATTCTAGACGTAATCTAAACTTGATTTTAAAAAATAAAACCATTACCTTCGGATTTAAAATAACTACTGATATAAGCATTATAAACGATGTCATATCAGTTTTAAGTTGTAACACATTTGAGCAGAACCTAAAAATTTGAGATTAAAACTTGAAGTCGCTAAATTCTTGAGAAATCAATGGACTTATATTTACATCTCTAGATTTGTGATAAATTTTGTTTCCCTGAACTCTTTCAATTCGAACTTGTTGAAACTTCATCATTTTTTCATCAATTAGAAAATTTGAATCATAAGTAATATAATAGTTGGTTTCATTTATTCTATTCGCAACAGACGAATATGACATAATAGTTTTACGATCAAATTGACTATAAACTTCTTTTAGGTTTGTGTAAAAACCGATAAAACTATTTACTTTTTTTAGTGTACTGCTTGACTTTTTTCTATCAATTTCAATTCCTTTAACGATATATAGTTTCATAATAGTAGAAGTTATTAACAAAATTTATAATATATAGGTCATATTCTAAATATGAAAAACAAAAATACCTATTTTAATACATATTTTAGTTTACCAAGTAAAATATAAGATTATATTCTAAAACGACGTTGATAACTATTAACCAAAGCTATTGAATATTAAATAGTTGAAATTTATCTTTGTATGGAGATAATACAACTGAATGGCAAAAAAAAGTAAAATAAAAAAGAACATTAAATTCTATAAAAAAGAAATGGAAAAATGGGAATTAAGAATTCTTATATCTTTAGTACTGATATTTATAGGAATTACTATTTTTTACATTTTTTATTTAAAAGCCTATGATTGGAATATTGCAAATATTGATTTTGGAAATTTAGAATTACCGAAATTAAGTTTATTAACACCATTTATTTTCTTTTTAGTTTTCTCTACAAGACAATTCAATTATTACAAAAAGCAGTTAGACTTATACAAACTAAAAAGTACGGAATCATAACTGTAAATCGGAATAAAAACGTGTTACAACAACGTGTATAATTAATTGCTTTGGTAAGTCCTTATTTGGAAAATTCCTTCGGAATTTTCTCGCGTTCGTTTTTGTTTACTAAATTAGTTGCTGAAACACGCAACTAACCATACACAAGACCGTTATTTTAAACCCGAAAACAAAAAAAACAAGAAACTCTTATTCTATTTAGACAATGTATTTAAGGCATCTCCAATTAAGGTGTCTCCTTTTAAAATTTCGAAAGTGGCATTATTTGCAACATCGTCATTTAAAGATCTAACTAAGGTTTGAGTTTAATTTATAGATTATTACAATGCAATAAGGCCTTTACTTTACAAAATAAAACCATTACCTTCGGATTTAAAATAACTACTGATATAAGTTATTAAAAACGATTTAGATCAGTTTTAAGTTAGCATACATTTGAAAATGACACTTTCCGAAGTATATTTTTATATAATTATTATAATTTACCAACTCTTTAGTATGGTAATAATAACATTTACGGAAGACCTAAAAGATGACAAATATTATAAACGGTATTTAAAAATTACTTTTTTAATTGGATTTCTTGGAATTATAATGGAGTTAATGAATTGGACTTATTTCTGTCCATTTAAATGCACTCTTCTGACTTTTTCACCTTTTCTGACTTTGTTAATCTCAAAAGGGATTATTGAGTTTTATAAAAAAGTTTTTAAAAGAGAAGCTTTTCAAATGCAATGGGGAAGATTGTCAGACGGAATTTGGATAAAGAACAATGGAGATTTAAAAAATAAAGGATATTATGGTTGGTATAGCGTAAATATTGGGAGCTTTCCGATTTTTATAATTACAGCTATATTTTTGCTAATAGAAAAAAACGTATGCTAACATTGTATAAAAATAATGCGTAAGTTTATTCCTAAATCAAACAAGCACAATTCTTATACGTCACCGTTAGCACCAAAATAAAAAAACCGATAAAGATTTAAACTTCAAATTTTGGACACAACTTATAAACTTATAGGATTACTAAAAGAACAATCTGAAAAACTAAAACTCCTAACCGAGAATTTAAATTTTCCAAATTATACTTTTAAAGAAACTGATAGGATTTTTGCGAAATTCGGCTGGTACATTCCTCCTTTTATAGAAGTAAAAACAGTTTTCGATTTAGTTGAGTTATTCGAAAATGATAAAATTATGGAAGCAGAAAGTATTTTGATTAAGTACTTTAAGAAAAATATAAAAGAAATTGAATCTAACCTTATTAATTATCATAATAATAGAACAGATATACTTTCAGAAGCATTTAAAGCCTATCGAAAAAAAATGTTTTATTCTTCCACAATATTGTTTTTATCCCAAGCAGATGGAATATGTGATTCAATAATATTTAGCGGAAGCAAAATCAAAAAAATCAAGGATAAAGAAAAAAATCATCCAATTATAGATGTTCTATCAGAAAAAAACTCATTAACTGATTATTACAATTCAAAAACTAAAAACTCTAATTATTTTAGTGACCTAAATAGACACGGAGTTATGCACGGAATTTCAAATGATTATGGAAAAGAATTAAATAGTTTAAAGGCATTATCTCTTGTGTGTTATGTTTCTGATTTTAGCAGATATGATAAATAGAAAAAATACTGGTGCTAACAAAGTATATAATCCATTGTTAGTTCTAGCCTACTTACAAATATTCCTACGAAATATTCTATTCGATTTTTATTTGCTAAATTAATTACTTAAACACGTTATTTTAAACCCAAAAACATAAAAAAAGCTACCAAACGGTAGCTTTTTTGGTTAATCAAATATATTAAAACAAGAAATTGTTATTCTATTTAGACAATGTATTTAAGGCATCTCCAATTAAGGTGTCTCATTTTAAAATTTCGAAAGTGGCATTATTTGCAACATCGTCATTTAAAGATCTAACTAAGGTTTGAGCTTAATTTTTAGATTATTACAATGCAATAAGGCCTTGACTTTAAAAAATAAAACCATTACCTTCGGATTTAAAATAACTACTGATATAAGTTATTAAAAACGATGTCATATTAGTTTTAAGTTAGCAAACGTTGAACCAAGATTATGAATAGATTTTTTAAAGACCTAACAATTCCTAAATCTATTTTAATGACCTTTATTTTATATATAATTATATTATTTCTGATTTTTATTAATGTTAAATTATTGAATTTTGATTTTAACACAACATCTTTTATAAGCCAACTTCTAATCCTAGTAATAATAATTATATTATTTAACAATTACTTTTTTGAACCTAAAGACTTAGATTGTAGTTTTTTGAAAATAATATATTTTACGGTGTTAGGTGTTGCAATTGGAACAATTTATTATATATACCAATTTATTTTCAATAACAAAATATCTCAACAATATGAAATAACGATTAGTTTATTAATTGAAAGTATTTTCCTTGGAGTTATTTATGAAGAATTATTTTTCAGAGGAATTATTCTGAAAGGACTTTTGAAAAAATATAGACCATACGTTGCTATTATTACTTCATCTCTTCTATTCTCATTAACCCACATTAATCAAATATTAGATCCATTAAAATTTCTTAGCTTATTAATCTTAGGGATTACCTGTAGTATCTTTTATGTTAAAAATAAAAAAGTAATAATTCCTATAATAATTCATGCATCATATAATATTGGAATAATATTTTTCCCCAAAATCCTGAATTTAATATAATAAAAACGTTTGCTAACAAAGTGTAAAAATAATAAGGGTTTTAGTGCTTAAACCAAAGTTCAGAGCATTTTACAAAGTCCGCAAAATTTACAATTTTGCGTGTTTATTTAAATTAAGAAAAAATTGTAAATTTGACTAAGTGATAAATTGAAAGTTCAGTCATTCTAAATCCTTTACTATTCTTACACAAAACGCTATTTTAAACCCGAAAACAAAAAAAAGCTACCAAACGGTAGCTTTTTTTATTAATCAAATATCTTAAAAACAAGAAATTCTTATTCTATTTAGACAATGTATTTAAGGCATCGCCAATTAAGGTCTCTCCTTTTAAAATTTCGAAAGTGGCATTATTTGCAACATCGTCATTTAAAGATCTAACTAAGGTTTGGGCTACATCGTTTCGGCTAATGTCTCCACTTTTATTTAGCTTAGTGTCTAACTGTATTTTGTTAGTTAATTCGCCATTAGTTAAAGATCCTGGTCTAACAATACTATAATTTAATCCGCTTGATTTTAAATACTCGTCTGCGTTATGTTTTGCTTTTAAATACGCTTGTAGTTGTTCTGCTTGTTCTGGATGGTCTGCTCCCATTGAGCTTAACATCACAAATTTTTTGACATTGTTTTTGTTAGATGCATCAATTAGACGCTTTGCGCCTTCTTGATCTACTTCCACTACTTTTTTTCCTCCAGATCCTGCAGCAAAAACAACCTTGTCTATAGTGTTATTAAAAGCTACAGAAACGTCTTGTTCTAAATCTGCTAAAACCGTATCAATATTTTTGGCTTTAAAATAAGCGACTTGCTCTTCTTTTCTAACCATTGCAATTGGGTTAAAATACTGAGATTCGTTTAAAAGATTTACTATTTTTTTTCCTGTGGTACCGTTGGCACCTGCTACTAATATATTTTCCATACTTAAAGATAACAGCTACACACCCGCTTACCAAATTTCAAGGATTGGTTTAACTTTAGTTTAATAGAAAACACTTGATTTTACATGCAACTACTAATTTTTTTAACATTTGAAGTGCTTCTAAACGGGACATGCTTCGATTATAAATTTTAACTTGATATTATTTCTATTACTAAAAAGCAACTCGATAATTTTCAATACTTTTGTTAGACAATTGCTAATCATTTCCGCTTGACGGTAAAATCAAAAATATATTAAGAATGAAAAACACAGCTTTAACAGCAACTCACGAAGCACTAAGTGCAAAAATGGTTCCTTTTGCAGGTTACAACATGCCTGTACAATATGATGGTGTAAATATCGAACATGAAGCCGTAAGAAAAGATTGTGGTGTATTTGATGTATCTCACATGGGAGAATTTTTAATCTCTGGTCCTAACGCTTTAGCTTTAATACAAAGTGTAAGTAGTAATGATGCTACTAAATTAACTATTGGTAAAGCGCAATATTCTTGTTTACCAAATGATGATGGTGGAATTGTTGACGATTTGATTATTTACAAACTAAAAGAGGAACAATACCTATTAGTTGTTAATGCTAGTAATATTGAAAAGGACTGGAATTGGATTAGTTCTAAAAACACAGTGGATGCGGATATGCGCGACTTGTCTGCAGACTATTCGCTTTTAGCTATACAAGGTCCTAATGCTGTAGCAAAAATGCAAGCGTTATCTAGTCATGATTTATCTGCTATTAAATTTTACAACTTTGAAGTTGGTGATTTTGCAGGTATTGACAATGTTATTATCTCTGCAACTGGTTATACTGGAAGTGGTGGTTTTGAAATTTATTGCAAAAATGACGAGGTTAAACAAATTTGGGATAAGGTAACTGAAGCTGGTGCAAAACCTATTGGTTTAGCTGCACGTGATACCTTACGTCTAGAAATGGGGTACTGTCTTTACGGAAACGATATTGACGATACAACATCACCTATTGAAGCTGGTTTAGGATGGGTTACTAAGTTTAGTAAGACTTTTACTAATAGTGAAGCTTTAGAGGATCAAAAACGTCGTGGTGTAGACCGTAAATTAGTCGCTTTTGAACTTGACGAACGTGGTATACCAAGACAAGGTTATGATATTGTAGATGGTCAAGGTAAAAAGATTGGTGTTGTTACTTCTGGTACAATGTCTCCAATGTTAGGTAAAGGTATTGGCTTAGGTTATGTCCCAACCGTATTTACTGATGTAAACAGCAAAATAAACATACAAATACGTAAAAACGCAGTGCCAGCAACTGTAGTAAAACTTCCGTTTTACAAAGCGTAATTATTTATGCTAGACTTCAATACTATTATAAACAACATCCATAGCGACTTAAAAAACGAAGTTGTTAAGGGTGTTGTTGCTTCTTATATTCCTGAATTGTCAAAACAGGATGTTAATCACTTTGGTATTTTTATGCAGCACATGGATGGTCGTACATTTATGGCTGGAGATGCTAATGTCCCATTTTCCATACAAAGTATATCTAAAGTTCTAACCTTATCTAAAGCCATAGCGTTTGAAGATAACAACTTATGGACCCGTGTAGATGTGGAGCCTTCTGGAAACCCATTTAACCATTTATCTTTATTAGAATTAGAAAACGGAATACCTAGAAATCCTTTAATAAATGCTGGTGCTATTGTTGTGGCAGATATATTGTGTACACAATTTAAAAACCCAAAAGCAGACTTTTTACAGTACGTTAGAGATATTAGTAATGATCAGTCCATAAACTACAATTATAAAGTGGCGGCTTCAGAGAAGCTTACGGGTTATAATAATTATGCGGCTGCCAACTTATTAAAGTCTTTTGGCAACTTGCATAATGATGTGGAGGTGGTCTTGGACTTTTATTTTCATCAATGTGCTTTAGAGATGACTTGTGCGCAAGTCGCTAAAGCGTTTTATGTATTTGCTAACAGCGGAAAATGTGTTAATAACAAGCAACATGTTACCGTTAGTCAAGCAAAACGGATCAATGCTATTATGTTGACTTGTGGCTTTTATGACGAATCTGGCGAGTTTGCATTTGAAGTCGGTCTACCAGGAAAAAGTGGTGTTGGTGGCGGTATTGTGGCACTTCTACCAAATAAATTTGTAATTACTACTTGGTCTCCAGGACTAAATGCTAAAGGAAACTCTTTAATTGGAATGCAAGCTTTAGAACAATTTACTACCCAAACCAATTTATCTATTTTCTAAACGTTATAGTCTTTAAATGAAAACGATAAATAACAAACATCGCATACTTATACTTGGCGCTAGTGGGTTTATAGGACAAGCTTTATATAAAGAGTTGTGTGGCTATTTTAACACCTACGGGACGTATTGTGTAGATAATAAAGCGTTTAGTAAAAATCAGCACTACTTCCAATATAATATGGAAGAGGATGATATTTTCGAAATTCTAGAGATTGTAAAACCTACAATTATAATCTCGGCAGTACGTGGTAATTTTTCGGCACAAGTTATTGCGCATCATCATATTGCAGAATATGTGGTGGCTAATAATAGTAAGTTTATCTTTTTATCTTCTGCAAATGTCTTTGATGCTTATAGTAAGTATCCTAGTTATGAAGACGATAAAACATTAAGCCATAGTATGTATGGTCATTTTAAAATTAAGATTGAAAACATGCTATTGCGCTTGCCTAAACGCAACTACGCAATTATAAGACTACCCATGGTTTTTGGAGCGCAATCCCCAAGAATACAAGAAATAAAGTTTTTTTTAAAAGAAAAATCACCCATTGAAGTTTTTCCGAATTTAATAATGAATGTCACTACAGATACCAAGGTGACACAACAAATTCATTATATTATCAATCAAAAAAAATCCGGTATTTTCCATCTTGGAAGTACAGATTTAGTGCATCATGACGACTTTTTTAAAGAAATAATAGCGTCTTTAGGTGTTATAAACCCAGTGTTTAAGCAAGTGTTTACTACTAATGACGACCGTTATTTAGCAGTACTATCTAAAACAAATGCGCTTCCAAAAAATTTAGAGCTATTAAGTCATGATATTTTAACAGAATTAGAAGTATAAATGTCTTATTTTTAAATAAAAATTTATGTCTACACTTACCCCTATTGAAATTGAACAACGTTTATTAAGATTACCAGAATGGGACTATGCTGATAATGCAATACATGCAGAGTTTGAATTCGAAAATTTCAAAGATTGTTTTAGTGCCATGAGCAGAATTGCTTTTGAGTGCGAAGCATTAAACCACCATCCAGAATGGACTAACGAGTATAATGTTTTAAAAATAATTTTAACAACGCATGATGCAGGTGGCGTTACTGATAAAGATTTTAAATTAGCATTAGCTATTGAGCATATTGTTGAAGAAGACGAAGACTAACCGTTTAAACGCCCCAAATGTATAAACACCTTCTCCTACTCTTTCTATTAAGTACTAACGTCAGCTTGGCGCAATCAGATTCTATATTTTGTAAGCAGTTAGTGGCTGTAAAACAGTTGGTAAAAAATAACCATTACCAACCAAAAATAATTAATGATAGTTTATCAAAAGGTGTTTTTAATCTGTTTTTAAAAGGCTTAGATCCTGATAAGGATTACTTTTTAAAAACAGATATTGACCAATTTAAATCAGATCAACTGCAATTTGATAATTATTTACTGTCTGATAATTGCGACTTTTTAGACACTTATAAAACAGTATTATTACAACGTATTAACGACACTAAAACTATTTTAGAGCAATTAAACACAACTGTTCCTGATTATTCTGGTGGGCTAACCTTACAATATTCGCCTTCAAAATTTATCACTTACCCCAAAGATTATCAGGGATTACAAAAAATGCTTGAAAAATTAGTAGCCTATAAGGTTATTACCAATCTATTGGATAGTAATGACGCTATAGAAGTTATTAAATCTAACTTTTCAACTCTAGAAGTTAACGCTAGATTGGATGTTATTAAAAATCAACTGTGCAAACTTGAGCAGTTTACCAACACCAGCGGTGGTATTGATCGTTATGTAAAAGATGCCTTTATTAATGCTTATTTAGAGTATCACGATCCACATTCGGTGTTTTTTAATCCTACTGAAAAATTAATTTACGAAACCTCCTTATCTAGTAATCAATTGTCTTTTGGTATTACTACCGAAAAAAATAAAGAAGGTCAGATTTTTATAGCAGAAATCACACCAGGAAGCGCAGCTTTTAATAACGGAAACTTTGAAACGGACGATATCATCATGTCATTAACCGCTAATGGCGTAACATTAAATACGTTTTGTATTTCTAATCATGAGATCGAAGCATTTAGTAATAAAGAAGACCATAAAACAGTATCCTTTTTAGTAAAAAAGAAAAACGGAACAGAACAAACCATTACCATAACTAAAACCAAAATTAAAGTAGAAGACAATGCCATTAAAGGCTATTTACTTGGCGAAAATCAAGATTTAGGATATATCAAGATACCTAGTTTTTATACTAATGACGAGTCTCTAAACGGTCGTGGTATATCCTCTGACTTTGCTAAAGAACTTTACAAACTACAAAAACAACATATTGACGCGTTACTTATTGATCTTAGATTTAATGGTGGCGGATCCATGCAAGAAGCAATGGAACTTGTTAGCATGTTTATAGATCAAGGTCCAATAACCATTATTGAAACTAACTTAAAAGAAACCTACACCATTAGAGATAGTAAGCGTGGTACGTTTTTTAACAAACCTGTTGTAGTACTGGTTAATAGTTATAGCGCTTCTGCATCAGAGTTTTTTGCATCTGCAATGCAAGATTATAATCGTGCTTTAATTGTGGGGTCTACAACACATGGTAAATCCAGTGCGCAAAGTATCCTTGCTTTAGATGACACGGGCAATTTAGGGTTTTGCAAAATTACTGTCGAAAAATTTTATCGTATCACAGGCCAAAGTCATCAGGCAACTGGAGTAATTCCGGATATAAAACTCCCTTCTATTTATGATAATTTAGATAGCGGAGAAGGGTATTTAGACTACGCTTTAGCCAAAGATACAGTTACGCCTCAAATGGGATTTAGACCGTTTAAAACAGTAGATTACGCCTCTATATTAAGTAATAATAAGCAGCGATTAGCCAACAACACTAATTTTAAAGACATTGCTAAAAACAACCTAAAGTTAAGAGCCAGTATTTTTGAAAAAGGAGAAAAATATCAACTGACGTTAGAAGGTATAAAAAAAACCAGAGAAACTAAGAGCGACTTATATTTTCAGATTTTTCCTGAACAAGACGATTTACCATTAATTAAAGTGTCTAATACTAAAGCAACACAAAAATTATTAGATATTAATAAAGAAGATCAAACCTTAAATGCGGATATAATCACGCAATTATCAAAAGATATTTATATTGCAGAATCTTATACAATTTTAAAAGACCTACTTAATCTTAAAAATTAGTAATAAAAGCAAACTAATTACGTAGACACCTGTCTAAAGATTAAATTAAAAGTAAAAGTTTTTTTAAATTTGTAATTGTAAAATTAATTTTAACTATTTAGTTTTCGCTTAAGCGGAAATTTAAAAACATATATAACCATGGGAAGAGCTTTCGAATTTAGAAAAGCACGTAAAATGAAACGTTGGTCTGCGATGAGCAAGGCCTTTACACGCATAGGAAAAGATATTGTAATGGCGGTTAAAGAAGGTGGACCCGATCCAGCTAGTAACTCACGTTTACGTGCAGTTATCCAAAATGCCAAAGCAGTAAACATGCCAAAAGACAACGTAGAGCGTGCTATTAAAAAAGCAAGTGATAAAAGTCTTGGTGATTTTAAAGAAGTTGTATTTGAAGGTTATGCACCACATGGTATTGCTGTATTGGTAGAAACTGCAACAGATAATAACACCCGTACAGTTGCAAATGTGCGTAGTTATTTTAATAAATGTGATGGTAGTTTAGGGACGTCAGGTTCTGTAGTATTTATGTTTGACCACACGTGTAACTTTAGAGTAAATGCTGAAGGTTTAGACCCAGAAGAGTTAGAATTAGAATTTATCGATTTTGGTGCAGAAGAGGTTTTTGCTGATGATGATGGTATTTTAATCTACGCGCCTTTTGAAAGCTTTGGCGCTATCCAATCAGAAATTGAAAGTCGTGATATCGAAATATTATCTTCAGGATTTGAACGTATTCCTCAAGTTACAAAAGCAGTAACACCGGAACAAGCAGCAGATATTGAAAAATTATTAGAAAAATTAGAAGAAGATGATGATGTGCAAAACGTATATCATACTATGGAAGAAACTACAGAATAATTGTTCTTTCAAACTTATAGCAACAAAAAAAGCGACCTCATGGTCGCTTTTTTTATACTTAAATTATAATCCTACAGCTCTAAAATTTGAGCTGCATGGTCTTTAGTTTTTACTTTATCAATAACATGGGCTACTACTCCATCTTCATCTACCAAAAAGGTTTTTCTGTGGATACCATCATATTCTTTACCCATAAATTTTTTCAAACCCCAAACACCAAAAGCATTAATAACTTCTTTCTCTTCGTCCGCTAATAACGGAAACGGGAAACTGTATTTGTTTTTAAAATTAGTTTGTCTTTTTTCTGAGTCTGCACTTACACCCAAAATCTCATAACCTTTATCTTGTAACAGTGTATAGTTGTCTGTTAAATTACAAGCTTCGGCTGTACAACCAGGCGTACTAGCTTTTGGATAAAAGAAAACAATTAGTTTTTTGCCTTTATAATCCGATAATGACACTGGATTTCCATCTTGATCATTTACTGTAAAATTTGGTACTTTATCGCCTTGTTTTAATGTATTCATAGTTGTAATTTTGGTTTCATTCAAAAATACGACTAATGACTAAGCAAGAAAAGGTAGATTTTGTTATAAATACGTTAAATAAACTTTATCCAGAAATACCTATTCCGTTAGACCACAAAGATCCGTACACCTTATTAGTTGCTGTATTGCTATCTGCACAATGTACAGATGTTAGAGTTAATCAAATCACACCGTTATTATTTGCCAAAGCAGATAACCCGTATGATATGATAAAAATGAGTGTGGAAGAAATCAAAGCTATTATTAGACCTTGTGGTTTGTCTCCAATGAAAAGTAAAGGTATTTACGGGTTATCAAAAATGTTAGTCGAAGACTATAATGGTATTGTACCACAGTCTTTTGAAGCATTAGAAACCTTTCCCGCTGTTGGACATAAAACAGCTGGTGTAGTTATGAGTCAGGCTTTTGGTGTACCTGCTTTTCCTGTGGATACACACATACATAGACTTATGTACCGTTGGAATTTAACCAACGGTAAAAACGTACAACAAACAGAAAAAGATGCCAAGCGCTTATTTCCAAAAGACACTTGGAATGATTTACACTTGCAAATTATTTGGTATGGACGCGAGTATTCTCCAGCTAGAGGTTGGGATTTAGAAAAAGATATTATTACCAAAACTATTGGTCGTGCTACCGTTTTAAAGGACTATTATAAGTAGAATTGATAGATTAATAAGCTGAAAAACATTAGTAACACATGAAAAATATCGAATTCAAAATCGGAATACGTCCTAACACATCGGAGATAATCAAACTTTATAATAGCTCAGGAATAACAAGACCTACCAACGATAGTGATCGGATTTCAAAAATGTATAAAAATTCTAATCTAATTATAACCGCTTGGTTAAACAACGAATTGGTAGGAATAGCACGCTCACTAACAGATTTTTGCTATGCCTGTTATTTATCAGATTTAGCGGTAAATAGCGAATATCAAAAAGAAGGTATTGGTAAGCATCTAATAAACCTTACCAAAAAAGAGATTGGACCACAAACAACGCTAATTTTACTTTCGGCACCATTAGCAATGGAATACTATCCAAAAATAGGTTTTGATACTATTAAAAATGGTTTTATAATTCCGCGAACTGAATAATTATCATCACCTTTTTTCTGACATAATAGGTCCTGAAAAAGTATAATAATTCATTTTCATTAAGGTTAATTACTAAAATGCCTTAAAAATAAAAACGTCCTGAGACTATCAGGACGTTTTCAAAGTTTAGTTTTGAAGTGCTTCAAACTTCAAATTTTTATAATTTATAACACTTAAAGCCTTAGAATAATTTAAAATAAAACTAATTGTTTCTGCTTTTGGTTCTATTTTAAAGTTTTGTTTTTTTGGGGTATTCGAATGTTCAGAGTAAATTTTCGCCATGTATATATGTTTAAGGTATACACAGATAACGAGCAATCTTTTGATTTATTGCATTTCTAATTTGTTAAAACAATATTATGCTTTTCAATTACTTTTCTCATATTAATTAATGCATAACGCATACGCCCTAAAGCGGTATTAATACTTACACCTGTACGTTCTGATATTTCTTTAAAACTCATATCATTATACATACGCATAACCAAAACTTCTTTTTGATCTTCTGGTAATTCGTCTATTAATCGACGTACATCTGCTTCGACCTGCTCCTTAACCATCACTTTTTCAGCGTTTAAAGAGTTATCACTAATTACAGAAAAGATATCAAAATCACCTGAATTATCAAATTTTGGCATTCTGTTATTCTTTCTAAAATGATCAATAACTAAGTTGTGTGCGATACGCATAACCCATGGTAAAAATTTACCTTCTTCATTATACTTACCTCTTTTTAAGGTACGAATAACCTTAATAAAGGTATCTTGAAAAACATCCTCTGCGATGTCTCTATCAAATACTTTAGAATAGATAAAACTGTAAATACGTTGTTTGTGTCTTTTAATAAGAATCTCTAAAGAAGACTCATCTCCTTTAATATAGTTACTAACAAGGATAGCATCCGTTATGGTTATTTTTTGCATAATCATTACTTTTAAGCACCAAAAGCAGGTTTTGGTCTGGGGTTTATAAATTAAAAAGTAATGTTATACTATAGGCTATAAAGTTTTGTTAATAATATGATATGTTCCAAATATAACAACAATCATTCCGTAAAAGCAAAAAAAAACATTTTTTTTAACATTTTATTGCACAATAAACCTATTTAAAAGGTGCTCAACTTGTGTTATCTTTGTGTTTTAGACGTAAAAACAACTATGACTACACCGCTTTCTGAAGTAAATCCAAAAGAAAACATTATTATAAAAGGTGCAAAACTGCACAATCTTAAAAATATTGATGTTGTAATACCACGACGCAAACTTGTTGTTATAACAGGACTATCAGGTTCTGGAAAGTCAAGTTTAGCATTTGACACCTTATATGCTGAAGGGCAACGTCGTTATGTAGAAAGTTTAAGTAGTTATGCTAGACAGTTTTTAGGTCGTCTAAACAAACCTAAAGTAGATTATATTAAAGGTATTGCTCCTGCAATTGCAATCGAGCAAAAAGTAAATAGTACAAATCCTAGATCTACGGTTGGAACAACTACTGAGATCTATGATTACTTAAAACTGCTTTTTGCAAGAGTTGGACGCACCTACTCTCCTATTTCTGGTCAAGAAGTTAAAAAAGATACTGTTACAGACGTTACAAATTATATAAAAGGATTAGGCTTAAACGAAAAACTACTGCTTTTAGCGCCTTTAGTTTTAGAAGAAGGTCGTGAATTACAAGATAAATTAAGTGCATTAAATGCGCAAGGTTACGCCAGAATTAAAGTAAAAGATAAAGTTATAAGAATAGACGATGCTAAGGACTTAACATCAACCAAAGATTTGTTTTTGGTAGTAGATCGTATTGTAACAAAAGACGATGAGGATTTTTATAACAGATTAGCAGATGCCATACAAACTGCTTTTTTTGAAGGTAAAGGCAATTGTTATATAGAAACGTTAGCTGATAATACAACCCGTCATTTTAGTAATAAATTTGAATTAGATGGCGTGCTGTTTTTAGAGCCAAACGTACATTTATTTAGTTTTAACAACCCTTATGGTGCCTGCCCTAAATGTGAAGGTTATGGTGATGTGATAGGTATTGATGACGATTTAGTCGTGCCAAACACAGCACTTTCTGTTTATGAAAACGCCATTTTCCCTTGGCGTGGTGACAGTATGAGTTGGTATAAAGACCAATTGGTTAACAACTCGCATAAATTTGATTTTCCGATTCATAAACCATATTTTGAATTAAGTGCAGAACATAAAGCCTTAATTTGGGAAGGAAATGAATACTTTGAAGGTTTAAATAGCTTTTTTGCAGAGTTAGAAAGCAAGGCTTACAAGATTCAAAACCGTGTGATGTTATCCCGATACAGAGGTAAAACACAATGTAAAGTATGTCATGGAAAACGATTAAGACAAGAAACTAACTATATTAAAGTTGGTAATGCAACCTTAACGGAATTAGTAGAGTTACCTTTAAATAAATTGGCTGTGTTTTTTAATACGATCGTGTTAAACGACTACGATGCAAAAATTGCAGAACGTTTATTAATAGAAATTAGAAACAGACTTAGCTTTTTACATAACGTAGGATTAGATTATTTGACAATAAACCGAAAATCTAATACCCTTTCCGGAGGAGAAAGCCAACGTATAAATCTAGCAACCTCTTTAGGTAGTAGCTTAGTTGGATCTATGTATATATTGGACGAACCTAGTATTGGTTTACACCCAAAAGATTCTGAACGCTTGATACAAGTTTTAAAACAACTCCGTGATTTAGGAAATACTGTAATTGTGGTAGAACATGATGAAGATATCATGAAGGAAGCGGATCAAATTATAGATATTGGTCCTGAAGCTGGTACTTTAGGAGGAGAAGTTGTTGCAGTTGGTACGTATGCTGATATTCTAAAATCAAACTCGTTAACCGCACAATATTTAAATGAAACCTTAAAAATTGAAGTGCCTAAAACACGCCGTACTAGTAAATATAGTGTCGATATTATTGGTGCTAGAGAAAATAATTTAAAAAATATAGATGTCTCTTTTCCTTTAGAAATGCTAACAGTTATTACTGGTGTTTCTGGAAGTGGAAAAAGTACATTGGTTAAAAAAATATTATTTCCGGCAATACAAAAACACTTAACTGGTTTTAGTGATAAAGCAGGACAGTTTACAGAACTAAAAGGAAACTATAGTATTGTAAAAAACATCGAATTTATTGACCAAAACCCTATAGGAAGATCGTCTAGATCAAACCCGGTGACTTATGTTAAAGCTTATGATGACATCAGAGCGTTATATTCTAAACAAAAACTAAGTACTATCCGTAATTATGCAGCTAAACACTTTAGTTTTAACGTGGATGGTGGACGTTGCGAAACCTGTAAAGGTGAAGGTGAAGTGACTATTGAAATGCAATTTATGGCTGATGTCCATTTAGAATGTGAAACTTGTAAAGGAAAACGTTTTAAAAAGGAGGTCTTAGAAGTCACTTTTGCAGATAAAAACATTGATGACATTTTAAATTTAACTATTGATGATGCTATTGCCTTTTTTGATAAAAATGGCGTTTCTAAAATCAAAAATAAATTACAACCACTCCAAGATGTTGGATTAGGCTATGTTGCTTTAGGTCAAAGCAGTTCTACCCTTTCTGGAGGAGAAGCACAACGTATTAAACTAGCTACTTTTTTAGGTAAAGGAAACACAAAAGATAAAACCTTATTTATTTTTGACGAACCTACAACAGGTTTACACTTTCATGACATTCAGAAATTATTAAAATCCTTTTATGCTTTAATAGCTAAAGGACATTCTATAATTGTTGTGGAGCATAATTTAGAATTGATAAAATGTGCAGATCATATTATAGATTTAGGTCCTGAAGGTGGAGAAAATGGTGGTAAATTAGTCGCTTTTGGAACACCTGAAGATATTATAAAGGTAAAAGCTAGTGTTACTGCGCAATATTTAAAAGACAAACTATAATAAACATTACAGTTAACAACGTTAAATGGGTGATTTAGAAACTATCAAAAAAAAGGTGTCTACAAAACCCGCAGTAAGTGGAGGTGCTAATTTTGAAACACATGTTTTGTCTCAGACTAGATATGGGTTTAAATTTAAGCCATCTTTAGGCTTTGCCCTATTTACACTGTTATTTGTTAGTGTTGCTTATGCCTTTTTGTACGCAGGTATTGCCTTGTATATAAAGACTCAAAATTTTGACTTTATATTTACTCTAGCAACATTAGCAGGAACTATGTTTTTTATTGCAGGTAACTATTTACTGATTTCTTATTTTTCGCCCATTGTTTTTAATAAACATTCCAATCGTTTTTATCGCGGATTTAATAAACACAACTCAAAGAAAAGTACTGTATTATCAAACATTGTTGCTTTACAGATTATTGGCGAAACTATATCTGGTGAGAATGGTAATTACAAAAGCTTTGAACTTAATTTAGTACTAAAAGATGCTTCACGAATTAATGTGGTGGATCATGGCAAACTAAAAACTATTATTATTGATGCTGAAGTATTAAGCAAACATTTTAACATTCCTATTTGGCATGCAACGTCTTAGTGTTATGGTTTATAAACAATACTTGTAACCCAAAAAAGCAACTTCATTAAGTCTATACCTATTTATTTATAAGGCTTTTAATTTCGGTTTAACCGAAAAAAAAATTAGAATACTACTTCCCTATTTAAATTTTGATTTAATAAAACAAAAAAGAAACAAACGCTAACACCACAAAAGCAATAGGAACCAATATTGCCAAAAATACAAAGGAAATAACACCACTTTTTAGTATACTATAGCGCCAACGTTGATTGTAAAAATGCTTGACGGCAATTACAAAATAGATAAAAATGGATAGTGCAATCAACAAATTAACCCAACTAGGCACATCTATAATAAGGTTGGTAATTAATAAGATGCTAAACACCATGAAAATGAAAGCGAAAAAATAGAACGAAAACACTAAATGATAAGCATAGCGTCCTTTTTTCCAATAAAACAATTTTAGAAATAAAGCAAAAATAGGTAACAATATAAATAATGCAATTGGTGTGGCATTTATCATAGAGATCCATATCGAACCTGCTTTTCTGTCCTTATGAAATTTTAACATTTGAGGATACAACATCTTGTCAAACCAACCCGGATTGTCTGCCATTCCCATTGCTTTATAAATAGTGTCATTAGAAGCACTTGCAGCTAATAGAGCATCTATTTCTTGAGTATTATACCCAAAGGATACGGAATTATTTGACTTAATATCCTTTTGAGAGACTATGGAGTCAATCACTTTATCAGACATTCTAGTCAGTGTTTTGTTTTTAATTAAAGCGGTGCGCATTTCATCTCTTTTAACGGAATCTGCATCCTTAGTTTGAATCTGATTTAATACATTGTTTGATTCGGCTTTAAAACCTTCATTTAGGTCTTGTTCTACTTTGTTCATCTGAAAAGAAAACAAAAAGAAAAATACAAATGTTATAAATAAGTACAATTGGGCGGGATGCAAAAAAGACAAACGCTTCCCTCCTATAAATTGATTTGGTAAAAAACCTGGCTTAGTCATTAAGGGTATAAAACTCTTGAAGAATTTAGAATCCCATAGTAGATAGTTGTTTAAAGTATTATAAAACAAAATTCCAAGCGTTAAATCCTCTTTATCCTTCATTCCGCAATGCGGACAAAAATCAAATCCAGATTTAAAATCACTCTCGCAATTTTTACACGTGTTATACTTTAAAGACATTGGTGGTTGGTTTTTACGATAGTAAATATAGCATTCTTTTTAATACTTTTTGGTTTACATCAAGAATAAAACCATGTCTTTAAACGGTTTGAAACACTAGTAAAACCAACGTTTAACAAGTTTGGCACAGCTATTGAAACTATCTAATCAATATAGCGAATGCCGAAACGCTTAATTAGTAGGCAAAATCTAAATCCTTAATACTATGAGAAAATTAGTACTATTATTTACAGGTATGTTAATTGGATTAACTACCGTAACAGCAGAAACTAAATCTGCATCGCAAGGTGAAGATTTAGTATTAAACAGAAATTATTACGCACAACCAATATTGTTTGTAGAGCGTGGTGTAGAATTTTTAATTTTTCCTGACGGAAGTTTTGATTTTAATACACAATTAGAACAAACACAAGGTGACAATTATTACAGACGTAGCACTACAAAACGTAGATCTGTAAATACAACTTATGGTGCACCAGGAACACAGGTTTCCTATTCTACCCCTAGAGGCAGAGGTATGATTGTAACCCATGATCGAGATGGTAAAGTAAGACGTATTGGACATGTGTTTTTAAACTATAACAGAACTGGACAAATCAAACGTTTAGGATCTGTATATATCGCCTACAACCGTCAAGGTTTAGTTAGTCAAATTGGAAGCATGCGTTTAAAATACAACAGAAATGGGCATTTAATTAAAACCATTGGTCATGTTAATAGAGCAAATACAAGTAACTATGGTGGTCAACACCATAATAACACTGTAGATTATAATACATACAATGATTATAATACTAATGATGATAACTACTATTATAAAAAAGGTGTAAAAACTAAAAAGACTAAAGTTGTTAAAACAAGAAAATAATATCTTTTTTGCCCTAAAGATAAACCCCGTAAATTTTTATTTACGGGGTTTTTTATGTGATAAAATTAAAACAAGACACCTAAACCCCTTACTATTACTAGGTTTTTGATTTTTGGCACGATGCTTGTAATTAGTTAATTGTTCAATCTTAAAACAATACATTATGAAAAACATATTCCTTTTATTAACAGCATTAGTCCTTAGTGGATTTACTGTTAATGCAGACACAAATACCACTGTAGATAACGGTGTTATTAACAACTCTTACGTTAGAGGTTATGGTAACTCTTTTATATTTGAAGAAGCAGGAATAGAATTTTCTGTTTATGCTGATGGGCAGTTTGACTTCTACATGCCAAATTACGGACCACAAGTTAACGTAGACGTAAATAACAGAAACACAAGTATTAGCTTTAATACAGGTTACGATTATGGTGCTTATGTGCAGTATGACGAATTTGGAGCTATTATACAAGTAGAAAACACTCCAGTATTCTATGACTATTATGGTCGTGTAAGTCAAGTTGGAAATGTTTATATAAACTATAACAACAGAGGATATGTAAACCGTGTTGGTGGATTATATGTACACTATAACCGATACAACCGTTATTCTCACTGCACAGGATTTATTAACGTGTATAACAGAGCATATGTTTACAGATCATGGCACTCGTTTTATGTATTACCTTCAATACATTACCGTGTATTATACTCTACACCTTACAGACAACATTACACACCTACTAGATACAGATATGATAGGCCTTATGTAAACAACAATAGACGCAGAACAGCGGTTGCTAGCAGAAGAGGAAACACAATTACTAGAAATAGAGCTTTAGCTTCTAGAAACGAAGGAAGAACACCTAGAGCAAACAGTACAACACGTACAAGAAATAACAAAGTAACACCTAGAACAAAAGGTAATACTACTGTAAAGCCTAGAACTAAAAATAACAATGCTACGATTAGTACGCCTAGAACAAGAGGTAATCAAACAGTTAACTCTAAGCCTAGAACTAGAAACAATAATACTACCACTAGTACACCTAGAACAAGAGGAAACCAAACAACGATCTCTAAGCCTAGAACTAGAAATAATAGCACTACAACTAGTACGCCTAGAACAAGAGGGAACCAAACAACAACCTCTACGCCTAGAACTAGAAATAATAGTACAACAACTAGTAAACCTAGAACAAGGAATACCGTAAGTACAAAATCAAATAGAAGTAATACTAGAACGACAACAACTAGAAAAACGACTTCTAAACCAAGAACAACAAGCTCTAGAAGTACATCTTCTAAAACAAGAAGTACAAGGTCTAGAAATTAACATAGAATAGTTACAAGATTAGAATCCTACAAACGGTTGTTTGCCCTAAAGCAACTGGAAGTAGGATTTTTTTATGGAATAAACTTATTTAATAGTTTAGAAATATCCTCAGACAAATTAAATTTATAAACAGAAAGCCCATATACAATACTAAGTAGCATTGTTTTTAACAAAATAGCCAAAATCGGATGGCACGAAAACTCCCAAAAGAATAATGCTAATCCGCAAATCGTAATTAAAAGCAACGTTTTTAGTGTTAAACCTGTAAAAGGATGCATTTTAAACTTACGATACACAAAGCTAAGTTTAATAATATTATAAGTAAATATCGTGATACAACTCGCGTAAGCTGCTCCGTTAATTCCATATATAGGAATAAATACTAAGTTTAAAACCACGGTCAATATGGCTAACAGTACACCAAATACTAGCACTACTCTATAATAATCGCTATTAAACAAAATAGCATTATTATTTCCTATTAAGTTATCAGACAACTTAGCTAAACCAATAACTAACACCACAAGAAACCCTTCGCTATAATTCTCAGGAATCAAAAGATATAACTTGGATATGTTTATGATAATACACAAAAAAATAAAACCGCTTATAATAAATAAGTTGATAGACGTTTTTTGATACAAGGTCTTTAATTCCTCCTTATGTCCTTCGTTTAATAATTTTGCAGTTAAAGGATTAGTTATTTGGTGCATTGCTCTTGCTGGCACACCAATTACCGTAGCAATATAGATTGCTACACCATAATAAGCTACATTATTAAGCGCTTGAAACTGTCCTAACATAAACTTATCTATTTCTAAGATAATATTAGCTACAGAGCCTGCTATAATAATTAAAGCAGAGTATTTTAAAATACTAGATAAATTAGGGATTTTAGTCCATTTAAAACTAGGCATTCTCAAGCTAAAAGCATACAATTTCATTATCAAAGCGCGCGCAATATATACTATAACAATCCCATAAATTAATTGGTCTACAGTTAGATAACCAAAATAAAGTGCTATTAATAAAATAGAGGTTGCTATCCTATGAAAGACTTCGCTCATAAAATTACCAAAAACACTTTGTAACTGCACTTTGCTCCACGCATAAAACACCTCAAAATAAGCAAATGCAGCTGCAGACACATAAATT
This sequence comes from Olleya sp. KKT75, assembly GCF_055635485.1. Lineage (NCBI taxonomy): Bacteria > Pseudomonadati > Bacteroidota > Flavobacteriia > Flavobacteriales > Flavobacteriaceae > Olleya > Olleya sp. KKT75. The sequence continues at coordinate 2,936,064 of NZ_CM145759.1, read as the reverse complement.
AACCACGTGTAATCCTTTATTATCGCATTTTTTTTAGATAGCCAATTCGCAATCACATCAAAAGCAAAATGCGTCAGTAAACCTAAAGGAATAATAAGAAACAAAGGCAGTATCAACATCAAACTTAAAAAGCTATTTTGCGATTGTCTTGTCTTAAACGACGAATAAAACTTAACGATAGTATTATGTACTCCAAATGCCATAAATGGCATTAATATACTAGAGGTAGACAATATAAAAGTTATTAAACCAAAATACTGTTCCGTTAAAAATTGAGTGTACAAAAAAATAACATTAATAGCGCCTACTCCAAAACCAAAGTACGTGACAATAGTGTTTTTTATAGATTGATTAATGACTATTCCCATAAATTAAAAGATATTAAAACCCTAAGGTATTAAGGATTTATCAACTGTGATAAATTCTTGGTAAGTTGTTGTCTAGAATACTTCTGTAAACCAATTGGATTTGTTTTTAAATCTCCTTTTTTAAAGGCTTCAAAATGTTGTTTTATAGTCAACTTTAAAGCATCGTAATCTTGGTAATTAAAAAACTGTCCTGTATTAGTTTCTTTAATAATAGAAGCCACATCTGCACCAATTGGGCCTAATGCAATTATAGGTCTATTAGCAACCATGTACTCAAATAACTTACCTGGTATTATTGCTTTAGTAATTTCAGAATCTATCTCAATCAATAATAATAATTGCGACTTTTTCTGAAACATAATTGCTTCACTATGTGAAACATAACCAATGTTATTTAAACTATTAGTTAAATCGTTAATTTCAATAGATTGAAGCACTTCTTTACCAACAGCACCAACCAAATTCAACTGAAAATTTGATGCAAAATCTGAATCTTCATTAATTAAATCACGTAATACTTTCCACAATACTTCAGGGTTTCTTTTTGATAATAACGAACCAATATGCGAGAGCGTAAACTTTTTATCCAATCCAAATGTTGTTACTTTTTCATGGTCATAACCATTGGTAATAACCTGAATAGGCTGTGTTGTAATTTGCTCAAATTCCACCTTAGTGCTAGGACTAGTAACAATAATTTTATTGGCAGTATTAAGTACTTTTTTCTCTAAATTTTTGTGCTTAATTTTCGACGCAGATGTTAATTTTAATTGTTTATGGTAGCCAATAGTTGTCCAAGGATCTCTAAAATCCGCAATCCAAGTCACGTCTAATTTTTGCTGTAATTCTAAACCTATTAAATGTAAACTGTGCGGTGGACCACTTGTAATAATCGTATCTATATTAAAATCTTTAATATAAGTTGACAAGTATTTAACAGACGGTTTTACCCAATTTTTTCGCGCATCAGGAATAAAAAAATTACCTCTTACAAATAGCATCAAACGCTCCATTAAGCTCTGCTTTTCCTTTTCGGCAATAATCCCTTTACTAATCGTTTTACTTTTCTTAGAAAACAATTGCGCTATCTTATAAGGCTCTTTAATATGTTGTTTAATTACTGTTAAATCAGGATTAACCTGATCAGCCAAACTAGCATCTGTAATAGGATAACTAGCGTTTGACGGACAATATACAATAGGTTCTATATTAAATTCTGGTAAGTACTTTACAAATTTTAACCAACGCTGTACGCCTGGACCTCCTGCTGGTGGCCAATAATAAGTAATTATAAGTACTTTTTTTTTATTCATTATATAACGCTTTCGCGGAATTTATGCCTTGACGTATTAATCCTTTTGGTTTCCTAGATAATTTTTATATCCAAAAAACAAACCTCCAAGCACCAATAAAGCTAATAATATAGAACTAGCTAAAGCAATAGTACTTCCCGTTTTAACCACTTGAGGTTCAAATTTAAAAGTCACGATGTGTTTCCCTTTAGGGATTTCCATACCACGTAAAGCATAATCTACCTTATAATGTGGTTTTAATTGACCATCTATATAAGCATTCCAACCATTAGCATAATACATTTCAGAAAACACTGCAAAACCATTGTTACTGTTCTCAGAACTATATTCAATTAGATTGGGAGTGTACGTTTTTACTTTAATCCAAGCTAAAGAATCCGTTGTAAATGATTTAGGTAAATTAGTTTTCCCTTTAAATTCTGATGAATACACAGCTGTTTCTTTTGATTTTAAAGACTCTAAAGCCAATAACTCATCCGTTTCTGAAGCTACTTTTTCAAGATTTGAAACAAACCATGCGTTTCCGTTTGCATCATTATTAACGTAAGGAAATGGTTTTTCATCTTCACCAGCACCAATAATGTATTTCGCGTTAAGCAGACTTAATACATTAATATTGTTTTTGTAGATATAAAATTCATATAAATCCTGAAAACGTTTTGGTTTGGCAGCATGATATCCTCCTAAAGCATTATGAAAATAACTTGTTTTTGCACCGCCAGACGTCATATCATATACTCTATAATTAGACTTGTCTTTTAATATTTGTAAGTCGGCCTTATTAGCTTCATAAGGACGTTCCATTTGGAACTTAGACACAAAATCATCATTATTTACATAACGCTTATCAACACTAACTAAATCCACAACAATTAAAAGTCCTAAAATAATAATGACTTTGGTTTCGTTTAATTTCTGTTTTAAAAATAAGTAAATAACACCTGCAGCTAACAGAACAAATAGCAACGTTCTAAGTGTGTCTGTTGTAAAAAAGCTAGCTCTATCAGCTTTTAACGCATCTAAAAACGCTTGGCCATTACCTTCTCTAATGCGTCCATCCATTCCTCCTACAAAATCAAAAAGACCAATGGTTTTAGCAACCAAAAATAAAACGGATAACCCTCCGGTAATAAATACCGTATATTTTAAAGCCTTTATTTTTTCTTCTGTTTTAACAACGTCATTAAACAGTCTAACTAAAGCAAATACAGCTAAAACGGGAATACATAATTCTAAAATAACTTGTATAGAACTAACCGCTCTAAACTTATTATATAGTGGTACATAATTTATAAATAAGTCCGTTAAAAACTCTAAATTCTTTCCGTACGATAATAATAATGATAAAATAGTACCGCCAACTAACCACCACTTTAAGCGTCCTTTTACTAAAAATAGGCCAAGTACAAACAAAAAGATAACTACTGCTCCAATATAAGCAGGCGCTTCCACTATTGTTTGACTTCCCCAATACGTAGGCAAGCTCTTTGTATATTCTTTAGCATTACTGGCAGGTACACCTTGCGCCACTATATATTTAAATACAGCCGAGTTTTCTCCAACATCTTCGCCACTACCTCCTCCTAAAAATCTTGGAATAAATAAGTTAAAAGTTTCAAGTTTTCCATAACTATATTCTGTGATATACTCTTTACTTAATCCATTACTGCTTTCTCTTTTAGAGCCATCAGGATTTATGGTTAACGCACTTTTACCACGTGTACTTTCCTTAACATAATCTTGCGTAGCTAATATATTTGTAGCATTTAAACCTATCGCTAACACTACTGCTGCCGATAAGACACCAACCGCTTTGAAAAAATGTGGCAACATTTTTTTTCTGTAAGCATCTACTAAATAAGCAATACCCAATACCAACACTAATAAAAGCAAATAATAGGTCATTTGATAATGGTTAGCCACCAACTCTAAGCCCATAGCAATTGCTGTTAACAAGAACCCCCCAACATACTTACCTCTAAATGTTAGTAAAATACCACTTAAAACTAATGGCATATAAGCAATAGCATGTGCTTTACTATTATGTCCAACACCAAGAATTATAATCAGATATGTAGAAAAACCGAAGGCTAGTGCCCCCAGTCCAGCAAGTTTCCAATCTACCTTTAAAACTAAAAGTAAAATATAAAAACCTAAAAAGTATAGAAACAAATAATCCGCAGGTCTTGGTAAAAACCGTAAGGATAAGTCTAATTTTTTAATATAATTGTGTGGGTATTTTGCTCCTAATTGATAGGTTGGCATACCTCCAAATGCGCTGTTAGTCCAATACGTTTCTTCACCTGTTTTGGTTTTGAAATCCTTTTGTTGCTTAGCCATTCCGGTGTAATGCACAATATCACTTTGGTAAATAACTTTACCTTGTAAAACAGGACTAAAATAGGCTAAAGAGCAAACAATAAATCCTACCAAAACTAAAAGATGTGGTAAGATTTTTTTAAACGAAAATTGCATAAATGATTTTAAAAAGTATGAGCTTGAAAATTACTCAATTTCTTCGTAATCTACATACTCCCCTACATTTTTATTTGAAGATTTATTATTAGGCATTTTATCTATAGATATTTCTCCTTCTTTTGTAGTTGGTTCTGCTTTTTGTTGGTTAAAACCGCCATTAAAACGTTGACCCGCTTTTTTGGCTGCGTATTTAAAAAGCGCAGGTGCAAACAGACGAGATAAGATTTTTAATCCGTAATAAATTAATGCAATAATAAGGATGGTTCTTAATAAACCCATGTTGTAACTTTTGTTAAATTATCAATACTTTAACAAAAATACAATTCTTCAGTTTTAAATTAAGTTTTAAATACTTAAAAAAAATATAAAATCTTATATTTGACTTTAAACAATAATATATGCTTAACCCAAAATTAATATTGCAGTATATTCTGCTATTAGCAAGTATCACTGCTACTGCCCAATATACAGATGTCATAAATTCTAACAGACCTGGAGTATCTAGAAGTGCTTTTGCTGTGGGAAAAAATGTAGCTCAACTGGAAGTTGGTCCTTATATAGTTAAAGAAGAACATACGCCACTAAAAAATGAAGTTTCAGGATTTGGAATTGACTTTGCGGCACGTTATGGTTTGGTTTGGGAGCAATTAGAATTAAATATTGAAGGAAGTTACCAAAATGACACCTTTACTGATAACCGCTCTTCTGCATTTCCTGTAGAATCAGACCGTGCTAATTTTAGATATTTGACAGTAGGTGCTAAATATTTGGTTTACGATCCTTATAAAAAAAGAGGTGAAGAAAAACCAAATTTATATAGCTACCATGCAAACAAGAAATTTAAATGGAGTAATTTAATACCAGCAGTTGCCGTATATGTGGGAGTTAACTATGATGCTGACAATAACAGTTATGTTCCTTATAGCAACCCGTTTACAAGTCCTAATTACGAAGGTGGTTTTACACCTAAAGTAATGATTGCTACTCAAAACAACTTTAGCAGTGGATGGGTATTAGTAACCAATTTTTCTAAAGACAGAATTGGATCAGATTTTTCTGATTTTGAATATATAGTAACATTAACTAAAGCCATTAATCAACAATGGGTGTTATTTGGAGAAACGCAAGGGATTAAAAGTGACTACTACGCAGATAACTTATTTAGATTTGGTGGTGCCTATTTATGGAATAAAGATTTCCAATTAGATACAGCAGTGACTTTTAATACTAAAGACACACCTTCTGTATTTGGTGTAAACTTTGGTGCCTCTTACCGTTTAGATTTTCATAAAGATCCTGAAGCAGACAAAGACAACGGGACTGATGCTTTAGAAGAATACGAAAGAAGAGCAAATAAGAAAAAGAAGAAGAAAAAAGATGGAGACCCTGATACTCCAGAAGATTCAGGAAAACGAAAAAAAGAAACTCAAGAAATTGATTTCGATGACGAAAATTAACCCTTTCTTTTTTATATGATTACAACCAAAAAAGTAGTTTCAAAAGCAGATTACAAAGCATTTGTTAAATTTCCATTCGATATATATAAAGATTCCAAGTATTGGGTTCCTCCTATTATTAGCCAAGAATTAGCTACGTTTGATGCTAAAAAAAACCCAATCTTTAATGATGCTGAAGCCACATTGTTTTTAGCTTATAAAGACAATAAAATTGTAGGGCGTATAGCTGCCATAATAAACTGGCTAGAAGTAAAAGATCAGAACATCAAAAAAATGCGTTTTGGTTGGTTTGATTTTATTGATGACCAAGACGTCAGTAAAGCACTGTTAGAAGAGGTTTACAGTATAGGAAAAGCAAATAGCTTAGTTTACACAGAAGGTCCTGTAGGATTTTCTAATTTAGATAAAGTTGGTGTTATTACTGAAGGATTTGATACTGTTGGAAACATGATAACGTGGTATAATCACCCCTATTATGTTAACCATTATAAAGCACATGGATTTTCTGTTGAAAAAAAATACTCTGAAAATCGCTTTCCTTTTGAAAACGTAAAACCGGAATTTTTCTATAAAGCGCAAGAATTAATCAAGCGTCGCTATCAGTTAACTGCTTTAGATTTGAAAAAAACATCTGAAGTTATGCCATACGTAGATCAGATGTTTGATTTATTTAATGATAGCTATGCATCTTTGTCATCCTTTGTGGCTATTACAGACATTCAAAAGGAATATTTTAAAAAGAAATTTATCAGTTTTATAAATCCAGAGTACATAAAGTTTGTACTAGATAAAGATAAAAAGCTAGTTGCTTTTGCGGTCGTAATGCCAAGATTTGCAAGTGCATTAAAACAGATGAATGGTAAACTTTTTCCTTTAGGGTTTTTGAAGTTACTAAAAGCTAAAAAAGAAAGTAAAGATGTTATGTTTTACTTAATTGGTGTACATCCTGATTATCAAAATAAGGGTGTCCATGCTGTTATTTTTAATGAATACTATAACACATTTACTGAAAAAGGTATACAAACCTGTTACAGAACACCAGAACTAGAAGATAATGAAGCTATACATAAAATATGGAAGCATTTTGATCCAGAAGTATATATTAGACGTTGTACCTTCAAAAAGGAACTACACTAAAACAAAAAATCCGATTCTTACGAATCGGATTTTTTTATATATAATATTTATTACTTCTTATTCTCCCATTGCTTTTATTAAAGCAGCAGACATACGTTTGTAAGTTCCGTTTTCTAGACGTTCTCTAATCGCATCAAAAGCATCTAAAGTAACTGTTACATCTTCTAATGTATGCGTTGCAGTAGGAATCATTCTTAATAAAATTAATCCTTTTGGTATTACTGGATACACTACAATAGAACAGAATATTCCGTAATTTTCTCTTAAGTCTCTAACTAAAGCCATCGCTTCAGGAATACTTCCGTTTAAATATACTGGAGTTACACAACTTTGTGTTGTTCCGATATCAAAACCACGTGATTTAAGACCTGACTGTAATGCATCTACAATTTTCCATAAGTTTTGTTTTAACTCAGGCATTGTACGTAACATATCTAAACGTTTTAATGCTCCAACAACCAATTGCATTTGCAATGACTTAGCAAACATTTGAGAACGTAAGTTATATTTTAAATAATCAATAATTTCTTGATCAGCAGCAATAAAAGCACCTGTACTTGCTAAAGACTTTGCAAACGTTGCAAAATAAACGTCAATATCATCCTGTACACCTTGCTCTTCACCAGCTCCTGCTCCAGTCTTACCTAAAGTACCAAAACCATGTGCATCATCAACAAAAAGTCTAAAGTTAAATTTCTCTTTTAAAGCAACAATTTCTTTTAAACGACCTTGCTCTCCTCTCATACCAAAAACACCTTCAGAAATCACTAAGATTCCTCCTCCAGTTGTCTCTGCCATTTTAGTAGCACGTTCTAAGTTTTTTTCCAAACTTTCCATGTCGTTATGCTTGTACGTAAAACGTTTACCGTGGTGTAATCTTACACCATCAATAATACATGCATGTGCATCAACATCATAAACAATAATATCATCTTTACTAACTAGAGCATCTACAGTAGATACCATACCTTGGTAACCAAAGTTTAATAAATATGCTGCTTCTTTCTGTACAAAAGTTGCTAGTTCGTTTTGTAACTGCTCATGTAATTCTGTATGACCCGACATCATTCTTGCTCCCATTGGGTAAGCTGATCCGTACTGTGCTGCAGCTTCTGCATCCACTTTACGAACTTCAGGATGATTTGCTAATCCTAAATAATCATTGATACTCCAAGTGATAACTTCCTTTCCTTGAAATTTCATACGATTAGAAATTTCTCCTTCTAATTTAGGAAACACAAAATAACCTTCTGCTTGCGCAGCCCATTTACCTAGTGGTCCTTTGTCCTTGTATATTTTTTCAAATAAATCTTTCATTGTAAAACGCGATTTTTAAGCTATTATTTGCGAAATAATTGGCTTAAGCTATTATAATTTAGTTAGATAATACAAAATTAGGCATTTTTATTATACGTGCATAATAAATAGCCTAACTGTTATTAACAAAAAAGTTAACTCTAATTATATTAAAGTTAACTTTTTATATGTTTATTGTAATAATTACTTTACATATTGAATGCTTTGAGCAGCAGCTTCATTTTTACTATCAAAAAAGCCTTGTTCACTCATCCATTTATCACTGTATATTTTACTCATATAACGTGATCCGTGGTCAGGAAAAATAACAACAATGTTGTCTGTCTCCTTGAATTCATTTAATTCGTTTAACTGCTTTAAAGCTTGCATCGCAGCTCCAGAAGTGTATCCTACAAACAAACCTTCTGTTTGAGCCAATTCTCTTGCTGTGTGTGCGCTTTCTTCATCAGATACTTTGATAAACTTATCAATACTATCAAAATCTGTAGCTGTTGGAATTAAGTTTTTACCTAAACCTTCAATTCTGTATGGATAAATCTCTTTATCGTCAAACTCTCTAGTTTCGTGATATTTTTTTAGTACAGAACCAAATGCATCTACACCAATAATCTTGATGTTTGGATTTTGTTCTTTTAAATATTTAGCTGTACCAGAAATAGTTCCTCCTGTACCGCTACATGCTACTAAATGTGTTATCTCCCCACCTGTTTGGTTCCAAATTTCTGGACCAGTAGACTTGTAATGTGCATCTATATTTAACTGATTAAAATACTGGTTAATGTAAACAGAACCTTTAATCTCGTCGTGCAAACGTTTTGCAACTTGATAATAACTTCTAGGATCATCCGCACTTACGTTTGCTGGGCAAACATACACCTTAGCTCCCATGTTTTTTAACATGTCTATTTTATCTGCAGAAGATTTAGAACTTACAGCTAATATACAGTCGTATCCTTTAATTACGCTAACCATAGCAATACTAAATCCTGTATTACCAGAAGTCGTTTCTATAATTGTATCGCCAGGTTTAAGGATACCCTGCTTTTCTGCTTGCTCAATAATATATAGTGCAATTCTATCTTTAGAAGAATGACCAGGATTAAAAGCCTCTACCTTTGCTAGGTAATTTCCTTTAAATTCTGATGTAATTTTTTTTAGTTTTATCATTGGCGTATCACCAATTAAATCTAATACGCTATCAAAAACTTGTTTCTTTTGTTTCATAAATGCTATTTAAAAGCTACTTATTTTTTTGATTTTAAAAATCAAACCGTGCAAAAATAAGCATTTTTTTTCATTATTTATTTATTCCTTCTAAATCAAATATAAATGCATACTCTAAAGCCACCTCTTTTAAAGCCTCAAAACGACCAGAAGCACCACCGTGACCGGCTTCCATGTCTGTTTTTAACAATAATAAATTAGCGTCTGTTTTTAACTCTCTTAATTTTGCAACCCATTTTGCAGGCTCCCAGTATTGTACTTGCGAGTCATGTAAACCTGTTGTTACTAATAAATTTGGATACGCTTTAGCTTCTATATTATCATAAGGTGAATATGATTTCATATAATCATAATAAGGTTTATCATTTGGGTTTCCCCACTCATCATACTCTCCTGTTGTTAACGGAATAGAATCATCTAACATTGTAGTTACAACATCTACAAATGGTACTGCAGCAATAACTCCGTTGTATAATTCTGGATTCATATTAATTATAGCTCCCATTAACAGTCCTCCTGCACTACCCCCCATGGCATATAGATGTTGCTTAGACGTATAGTTTTGTTCTATTAAATGTTTTGAGCAATCAATAAAATCTGTAAAAGTATTTTTCTTGGTTAACAACTTACCGTTTTCATACCAAGGTCTACCTAAATATTCACTTCCTCTAATATGTGCAATAACATATATAAAGCCTCTATCAAGTAAGCTTAATCTAATTGTAGAAAAATAGGGGTCTATTGTAGAGCCATAAGAGCCATAAGCATATTGTAATACTGGGTTATTACCGTTAAGCTCTGTGTCTTTTCTATATACTACAGACATTGGGATTTTCTCCCCATCTCTAGCTGTTGCCCAAATACGTTCTGAGGTATAATTGTCTTTATCAAAGTTCTGATCAAGTACTTGTTGTTCTTTTTTAACTGTTTTAATCCTTGTAATAAAATTATAGTCTATAACAGAACTCGGCGTTGTTAAAGAATTATAACCATAACGTAAAAATTCGCTATCAAAATCAGGATTATTACCAATTAATGCGGTGTACGTTTCATTTTCAAAATCTAAATAGTAATCTTCCTTACCATTCCAACTAATAATACGTAGTTGATTTAATCCGTTCTCTCTTTCGTTAACTACTAAATAGTCTTTAAAAATTTCGATATCTTCTAACAAAACATCAGATCTATGTGGCAAAACGTCGACCCAATTATCACTGCTAGTATCCAATTCGCTAGTTTTTTGAAGCTTAAAATTTGTTGCACCATCTTTGTTGGTAATAACATAAAAATTATCTTCAAAATGCGCAATAGAATATTCTAAATCACGCGTACGTGCATTAAAAATTCTAAAATCACCATCTGGATTATCTGCTTCTAAAATGCTATATTCTGTAGTTAATGTACTAGAGCTTCCAATAACTAAATACTTTTTAGATTTTGTTTTATAAACGTATGTATTAAAGGTCTCATCCTCTTCGTTAAAAATTAAAACATCTTGTAAGGATTCAGTTCCTAGTTTATGTTTAAAAATTTTGTCAGATCGTAATGTAACTTCATCTTTTTGACTGTAAAACAAAGTCTTATTATCATTAGCCCATGTTGCACCTCCAGATGTGTTTTCTATTTTATCTGAATATATTTCACCTGTAATAAGATTCTTTACATAAATGGTATACTGTCTTCTACTTACGGTATCTACAGCATAAGCTGCTAATGTATTATCTGTGCAGATAGAAATACCACCCAACTTAAAGTAACTAAATCCTTCCGCCATTGTATTACAGTCAAACATGACTTCTTCATCCGCCTCTAAACTATCTTTTTTTCTAGTATAAATTGGATAATCTTTTCCTTCTTCAAATCTAGTAATATACCAATACCCATTTTGTTTATATGGCACACTTTGGTCGTCTTCTTTTATTCTAGCCTTCATTTCGTCAAAAAGAGACTTTTGAAATGGCTCTGTATGTTTTAAAACAGAATCTGTATAACTATTTTCTGCATTTAAGTAATCTATTACTTCTTGATCTTCTCTTTGGTTTAGCCAATAATAATTATCTATTCTCGTGTCATCATGTATGGTTAATTCCTTTTTTACTTTTTTTGCTACAGGAGGCACTATATTACTTTTAGTCATACTTTTTTCTATTTAATGGGATACTACAAATGTAAAACTTAATATAATTAGCAAAAACAGTTTTTTCATATTTAATTAAAATGAATTTATAAACATTCATTTTAATAAATTTGCACAATTAATTTTAAAACTATTAGAAATGTTTGGAGACCTTAAGGGTATGATGGGTAAATTAAAAGAAACCCAACAAAAAGTAGAAAGCACTAAAAAAAGATTGGATACTGTTTTAATAGATCAAAACAGTACTGATAATTTATTACAGGTAACAATAACTGCTAACCGTGAAATTAAATCTATTACTATTAGTGATGATTTATTAAATGATAAAGAACAGCTAGAAGATTATCTGATTTTAACACTTAACAAGGCTATTGCAAAAGCAACTGAGATTAATGATACTGAGATTGCTGCTGTTACTAAAGAAGGAATGCCTAACATTCCAGGAATGGATTTGTTTTAATAAACAAATCCTTATTAAAACAAAAAAGGAAGCCAAATTGGCTTCCTTTTTTTATATAAAAGTATATACTAATTAGTTAGCATTGATAACTCTAAATTGAGTACGTCTGTTTGCTAAGTGCTCTCTTTCTGTACAAGAAACACCATCAGAACATCTGTTTGCTAATCTAGCTTCACCATATCCATTAGATACAATTCTTGAAGAATTGATTCCTTTTGTGATTAAGTAGTTAGTTACAGCTTGAGCTCTTCTTTCAGATAAAGATCTGTTAGATTCTTTAGAACCTCTTGAATCAGTATGAGAAGCAATCTCTACAGATACTCCACTAGCCAATACAGGTAATAATTTAGCATCAATTTCAGATTTAGCAGCTGCTGTTAAAGAAGCAGAACCTAAATTCCAGTTTATGTTTAAGTCGTTATATTCAACGATTTTACAATCAACCTCAGTCCAAGTAGTTAATCCACCTTTTTTCTGTAATACTTCTTTCGTTACTGTTTTGTTAACAGCAGGAACAGTAGTTTCTTCTACTCTAGCATCACTAGCTAAAACTGTACGCTTTAAAGTTGCAGTTTTTTGAGCAACAGCGATAACTCTAGTTGTAGGAGGTGTAGTCATAACAGTACGCTTCATTGTAGTACTTACTGCAGGAATTGCAACAACTCTAGTAGACTCAGGAGTAATGTTAGTTTTTCTGATTGTTGTAGACTTAGAAGGTACATCAATAGCTCTCGTTGTAGGAGGTGTTGCCATTACAGTACGTTTCATAGTTTTAGTTACAGCAGGAATCTCAGATACTCTAGTAGTAGCTGGCTCTAATACAACTGTACGTGTCATAGTTTTTGTAACAGCAGGAATTGCAATAACTCTTGTTGTTGGAGGTGTAACCATTACTGATCTAGTAACTTCTTTAGTTACAGCAGGTACATCTACAACTCTTGTTGTTGGAGGTGTAACCATAACTCTTCTTGTTACATCTTTAGTTACAGCAGGAATATCAATTACTCTAGTTGTAGCTGGAGATACTAATACTGTTTTCTTGATTGTTTTTTCAACAGAAGGAATTTCAATAACTCTAGATGTTGGAGGTGTAGTCATTACTGTTTTCTTAACTGTTTTAGTAACAGCAGGAATATCAATTACTCTAGTTGTTGCTGGAGTTTGAACTACACGTCTTGTGTAAGTACCCATACCACAATCAGAAGCATTGTTTGTTCCTTGATCACATCCTGGCTTAGTCATTACTTGCGCATCAGAAGCTAATTCAGTTGTGTTAATTGTAATGTTTTGAGATGGTACATTTTTGTAACACCAGTATCTACAATCGTTAGGATCACTTGAAGCACAATCAGCAGCAGGTGTATCACTCATACCCCATTTAGCTGTAGCTGGCTTTACTTCGATAGTTTGGTAACCAGAAGTAAATTTAGCAGGCACTACAGATAAAGTAGAACCAAATTCTTGTTTCTTGTAAGATAACGTTTCAGTTCCCCATTTTGCAGGAATAACTTCTAAACGTTGAGCAGCGTCTTTAACAACAACTTCTACAGTTTCAGTACCATATTGAGCAGGAACTAAACTTAATCTAGAAGAAGCTGGTTGTACTAATACAGTTACATTTTCAGTTGTCCATTTTGCAGGAACAACTTCTAAACGTTGACCAGCAGCTTGTACTACTACAGTCTCAGTTCTAGTTTCGTATTGTGCAGGTACAGTTTGTAACTTAGTATAAGCAGCTTGTACTAATACAGTTTCAGTTCTGTTTTCGTACTGTGCAGGAACCAACTCTAAACGTTGACCAGCCTCTTGTACTACAACCTCAAAACTTTCAGACCCTAATTTAGCAGGAACTACAGATAAAGTTTGACCAGCTTCAGCTGTAACAACTTCAAAAGTTTCGTTTGCATACTTAGCAGGTACTACTGCTAATTCTTGGTAAGAAGGTTGGATTGTCATTTCTTCAGTAGTTGTATCCGTAGATCCAGCTACTTTTTCTAATCTCTGTGACGCTCCTTGAGTAACAACTTCAAAAGTTTGTGTCTCATACTGTGCAGGTACAACAGATAATTCTTGTCCAGCAGATTGAGTTACAACTTCTTCGTTTTCTGTTCTGTACTGTGCAGGAACCACGCTTAATTTCTTGTAAGCTGGTGCAACCTGAACTGTAATGTCTTGGTTAACCCATACATCAGGAGTTACACAACGTACGTAACATTTCCCTGGCTCAGGATTTGTAGGTAAATCTTGTGCAAAAACTGCTGAGCAGACTACAAAAGATAAAATTGTTAGTAATACTTTTTTCATTTTTGTTAATTTAAATTGTTATTTATTAAAATATATAGCCGAACTAATAACGACTGTTCACTAATTTGATGCAAAAAAAACACATATCTGACTATTCTCGGTATTTATTCTTAAAATTGAGTTAACATTTCGATAAAGTGTGTTAAATTTCCGTTTAAAAACACTTGTTTTTACACTATTAGATTCTGCATAACAACTCTAGTAAAAAAAAATTACAAATTATTGATAATCTCTAACACCCTATCATGCTGGTTATCAAAATAATCCAAGTGCGTTACCAGCCTTAATTTGTTACTTCCCATTCCAATTAATTTAATATTTTTAGCAGAAAACAGCTCTATAAATTGGTTTTCTGAGTATTTTTTATTAAGCTCAAATATGACAATATTAGTTTCAACAGGTTCTACCTTTTTAACAAAAGAAGACGTTAATAATGCGTCCCCTAATTCCCTTGCTTTTTTATGGTCTTCTGCCAATCTTTCAATATTATTATCCAAAGCGTATAATCCCGCAGCAGCTAGAAAACCACCTTGTCGCATACCTCCACCTAAAATTTTTCTAATTCGGAGTGCTTTTTTCATAATTTGCTCATCCCCTACTAAAACGGATCCTATTGGACACCCTAAACCTTTACTTAAACAGACAGATATCGTATCAAACGCATCTCCGTATTGTTGTGTCGTTTCGTTTTTTTCTACTAATGCATTCCAAAGTCGTGCACCATCTAAATGAAATCCTAAGTTATGATCTTGACAAACTTGTTTTACTTTTAAAACTTCTTGAAAATCCCAACAAGCACCTCCTCCTTTATTTGTAGTATTTTCAATTTCCACCAACGTTGTTAATGGACTATGGTAAAATTCTGGAGGATTTATAGCCTCAATTACCTGCTGCGCTGTAAACATCCCTCTGTTCCCATCAAGTAAATTACATGATATACCACTATTAAAAGAGGCACCTCCACCTTCGTAATTATATATATGTGCATATTTATCACATATTACTTGATCTCCTGGATTAGTATGTAATTTAAGTGCGGTTTGATTAGCCATTGTCCCTGTTGGAAAAAACATAGCATGAGACTTACCAAACATGTCGGCAACTTTTGACTCTAATGCATTTATAGTTTCGTCTTCTTTATAAACATCATCACCAACATTGGCATGCATCATGGCATCCAACATTCCTGGACTTGGTTTAGTAACCGTGTCACTTCTTAAATCTATAATCATCTTAATTCTTATTTTTCAGCATAAATCTATTAAAAATAGTTGGCAAATATTTTTAAATGTTAGTATTAATTCTATTTTTGTTAGATACGCAAACCTAATATATGATCACTTCAGAAAACATTAAAGATCTTAATACACGCCTTAATTTGTTAAGGCAATATCTTTGACATTGATGCTAAGCTAATTGCACTTCAAAACGAAGAAGAACAAACCTTTGATCCTAGCTTTTGGAATGATTCAAAAAGCGCTGAGCTAGTAATGAAATCCATTAGAGAAAAGAAAAAATGGATTAATGACTACAACCAATCTAAAATACTTGTTGAAGATTTAGAAGTTATATACGAATTCTATAAAGAAGATGAAGCCACTTTATCTGACGTAGAAAACAGATATAATAAAGCCTTATCCTTAATTGAGGATCTTGAGTTTAGAAATATGTTGTCAGAACCTGGAGACAATTTAAGTGCCGTATTACAAATTACAGCTGGAGCTGGTGGTACAGAAAGTTGTGATTGGGCAAACATGTTGATGCGCATGTATTTAATGTATGCCGAAAAAAATGGATTCAAGGTCAAAGAGCTTAACTTTCAAGAAGGTGATGTTACTGGTATCAAAACGGTTACTTTAGAAATTGAAGGCGAATTTGCTTTTGGTTGGTTAAAAGGCGAAAATGGCGTCCATAGATTGGTGCGTATCTCTCCTTTTGATAGTAATGCAAAAAGACACACTAGTTTTGCCTCCGTATATGTATATCCTTTAGTAGATGATACTATTGAGATTGAAATAAACCCAGCTGATATAGAAATTACTACTGCCCGATCAAGTGGTGCCGGTGGACAAAATGTAAATAAAGTTGAAACTAAAGTACAACTAACACACAAGCCGTCTGGTATACAAATATCATGTTCTGAGACACGATCACAACACGATAACAGATCTCGAGCTATGCAAATGTTAAAGTCTCAATTGTACGAAATTGAGTTGCAAAAACAATTAGCACAAC
The DNA here is from genome assembly GCF_055635485.1 of Olleya sp. KKT75. Classification (NCBI taxonomy): domain Bacteria; kingdom Pseudomonadati; phylum Bacteroidota; class Flavobacteriia; order Flavobacteriales; family Flavobacteriaceae; genus Olleya; species Olleya sp. KKT75. Next base: position 2,919,634 of record NZ_CM145759.1, on the reverse strand, counting down.
GCGATGATATTGAAGCCGGAAAAATGAAAATTGAATGGGGTAGTCAAATTAGAAACTATGTATTACACCCTTACAAACTAATTAAAGATGTAAGAAGTAGCCATGAAACAGGAAATGTTGATGCTGTTTTAGATGGTAATATAGAACCCTTTTTAAAAGCCTATTTAATGATGATGGGACAGCAAGAAACAGATAACCAAAACCTATAAAAAATGATTAAAATATACCATAATCCTAGATGCAGCAAATCTAGACAAGGGTTACAGTTATTAGAAGACTCTAATCAAGAGTTTGAAATTATTAAATATTTAGACCATCCATTATCAAAAGCTCAATTATTAGAAATAATCAAGCTTTTAGATATTACGCCAATGGAATTGGTAAGAAAAAATGAAGCCATTTGGAAAGAAAACTACAAAACAAAAACACTTACGGATAATCAAATAATTGATGCGTTAGTCACATATCCAAAGCTAATAGAAAGACCTATTGTTGTTAATAATAACAAAGCAGTAATAGGCAGACCAACAGAGTTAATTCAAACAATATTGTAATATAAGTTCTTAGCAATTAATAGCAACTAAAATTTTCCCTTAAACTAATGATAGTAATATATCACAATCCTGAGTCTACAGGCTCAAACGCTTGCCTTGAAATACTAGAAACACATAAAAACGATAGTCAAGTTATAAAATATCAAGACAAACCGTTAGATAAAATCAAGTTTACCAAAATAATAAAACTTTTAAATGTAAAACCTGAAGAATTAATTAGAAAAGAAAGTAAAACGTGGATAGATAACTTCAAGCCTCTTGTAGATGAGGGACACAAGTTTAATGACGACAGCTTAATAGATATCATGATCGAGTATCAAGATATTATAGAACGTCCGATAATTATAAACGGTGAAAAAGCTGTTATCGGAGATCCTCCAAAACGCATATTTGATATCGTACAGCAAGAAAATGCGCCTTTAAAATAAGGCGCATTTTTTATTTAACAAACCTTTAACCAATCCCCTTTAAACCTATCGGTATTTTTGAGGTCATACTTACAAACCAAAACTTATGACAAAAAATATTATTACCGTTTGCTTGCTCTTTTTAGCATTAAATACAGCATTTGCACAAAGTGGAGCTGATGACAAGGTAACTATTACAGGAAAAATTTTAGAAAAGGACACCAATGCACCTTTAGAATATGCAACGGTTGTATTTAAAAATGCTAAAAATCCAACAGATGTTTCAGGAGGTATTACAGATGGTACTGGTAACTACTCCATTGAAATAAACAAAGGAACTTATAATATTAGTTTTGAGTATATCGGTTTTAAAACCGAAACAATTCCTAACAAAACAATTACTGCTGACCAGAATTTAAAAACGCAGTATTTATTTATGGATGCGGAAGCATTAGATGAAGTTGAAATTGTTGCTGAAAAAACGACAGTACAAATTAGATTAGATAAAAAAATATATAACGTTGGTAAGGATTTAACCGTGCGTGGCGGAACCGTAAGTGATGTTTTAGATAACGTCCCTTCTGTTTCGGTGGATGTGGAAGGTAATGTCGCTTTACGCGGAAATGATAACGTGCGCATCTTGATTAACGGAAAACCATCAGGTTTAGTTGGTTTAAATTCGACTGACGCTTTAAGACAACTACCAGCCGAATCTATAGAACGTGTCGAAGTAATTACATCGCCATCCGCAAGATATGAGTCGGAAGGAACTGCAGGAATATTAAACATCATTCTTAAACGTAGTAAGTTAGAAGGTTTAAATGGTGCAATAACAACTAATGTTGGTTACAATCCGTCTGCAGGAATTAATGGTAACATTAATTACAGAACTGGAGACATCAATATATTTAATACTACAGGTTATAGCTACAGAGAAGCACCTGGTAACTCCTCTTCTTCTACTCAATACGTATCTACAGGAAACTTTTTAGATGAAACTAACGAATTTGATAGAATTAGAAAAGGACTTACTACTAATTTTGGTGTAGAATGGTATGTCAATGATTCTGCTTCTTTAACTGCTTCTTTCTTGTATAGAAATAGTGATGACGAAAACAACACGACTAACTTATTACAACAATTTGATTCTGATAAAAACTTACTATCTACAACGGTACGTTTAGACCCAGAATTTGAAGAGGACAAAACAATGCAGTACGCATTAAACTTTCAGAAAAATTTCAAAGAAAGTGGTCATGTTTTTACTTTTGATTTTCAATATGAAAAAAGTTCAGAAGACGAAAACTCTTTAGTAAAAGTAGATGATATTACTTCAGAGCGTGTTGCTACTTTAGAAGATCAAACACAAATTTTACTACAAACAGATTATGTACTTCCTATTGGAGAAAACAGTCAATTTGAAGCAGGTTACAGAGGAAACTTTAATACAACGACAACAGATTTTCAAGTAGAGTTTTTAGATACTGATAGTAATCAATTTGCACTAAGTACAGATTTATCTAACGTTTTAAATTTTAGAGAATATTTAAATGCAGTCTACACTCAGTTTGGAAGTAAAATTGGTGACTTTTCATTTTTACTAGGCTTACGTTTAGAAAACACGCAGTTAACTATTGACCAACCAACTACAGGCGATTTCAGTAAAAGAGATTTTACAGGATTATTCCCAACAGTAAATTTAAGTTACGAAATAACGGACAGAGAAAACATTACATTGGGATATGCACGACGTTTACGTCGTCCTAGAGGATTCTTTTTAAACCCATTCCCATCAAGATCTAGTGTTACTAATTATTTCCAAGGTAACCCTAACTTAAACCCTAGTTATTCAGGACAATTTGATTTAGGATACTTAAAACGTTTTGGTAAATTCACATTTAATTCATCTTTATACTATTCTCATGCTACAGACGCTTTTAACTATGTAAGTTTTGATACTGGAGAAACAGCTATTGTAAATGGAGAAGAATTACCAATCATACAACGTACACCTATTAATTTAGCTACGGAAGATAGATATGGATTTGAATTCACTTTAACTTACAGTCCTTCTAAAAAATGGAGAGTAAACGGAAACTTTAACTTTTTTCAAAACGACACTAAAGGAGATACTCCAAATGGTTTATCCTTAGACAACACAAATACAAGCTGGTTTGCTAGATTAAGCAATAAGTATACGTTACCTGGAGAAATTGATTGGCAAACTAATCTAAATTATAGAGGTCCAAGTGAAGATGCTCAAAATAAATCAGAAGGTATCTTTACAACTACTATGGCATTGAGTAAAGATTTATTTGGAGACAGAGCGTCAATAGCGCTTAATGTAAACGATTTATTTAACAGTAGAAAAAGACAGCAGACTACTACTACTCCTACTTATGATGCTTATAGCGAGTTTCAATGGAGAGAACGTAGCTTTAATTTAGCCTTTACATATCGATTCAATCAGAAAAAGAAACGATCACAACGCGGTAGTTACGGAGATGGTGATGATTTTGAAGGTTAATAGTTAAAATACAATTAATAAAAAAGGAGCAAGTAATTAAATACTTGCTCCTTTTTTTATGTACCAAATTAAATAACAAAGTACTACTCACAAAAAAAAGGAAAACTCTTTCGAATTTCCCTTTTTTAATATACTATTTGAAAGCTTATGCGCTATGATTAGCTTTTTTCTCTTCTTTAATTTCGTTTAAACGCTCAATTACACTTCCTCCAATCCAGTAAGGAATAACAAAAGTGATTAAAAATATCATCAACCAAAACCCTATGGTTAAGATAGTTAAAAATGCTAAAAAGCCTAAATATTGGTCAAATTCGAACATAATGCGTTTAATTTCTTGTTTATTGTTATGGCAAAGATAAAGTAAAGTTGTTTTTTATCCAATACAAAGTTAAAATTTATTAACAGACTTGTTAATAATTTTCCGACCTACGCCTTGAAACTTTTTTCTAATGGTTTAAAATAGATAATAAAAGTGCTATCCGGCGACTTATTGTACTCCAATCGCCCTCCTAATTGCTCCGTTAAAATTGTAATTAATTGCATTCCTAAAGTTTTTGCACTTTTAAAATCAAAATTATCGGCTAATCCTTTACCGTAATCTTTATATATCAATTTATAGAATGACTCTTCTTTAATAATTTCAATTCGTAATTTATTATTACGTCCTTCTCTAAAAGTATGCTTAAAAGAATTTGTAACCAATTCGTTAATTATTAATCCCAAATCCGAAGAGGTGTCACCATCAAAGTACAACTCTTGAATTATAACAATTTCTTTTTGTAACTCTAATGCTTTATACTTTACAGTATCCTCAACATACATCAATAATTGCTCTATATACTCCTTTGTATTTACTTCCTTTAAAGTCGCATTTGCATAAAGTTTTTCATGTACAAGAGACATTGATTGTATTCGGTTTTGACTATCTCTTAAAGCCTTTTTAATATTTTCATCTTCATACTCATCCTCTTGCATTAATAAAATACCAGACACCATTTGCATGTTGTTTTTTATCCTGTGGTGAATCTCTTTTATCAAGGTCTGAATTTTAAGCAAGTTACCCTCCAACGCTTTATTTTTATCAAGAACTAAATCGTTAGCATCATGTAAACTATTATTTAAGGCTCTGTTTTTAAGAAACTGATATAATGATAACAACACTAAAAGAGAAATTAAAGCATACCAAGCATAAGCTATATTTGTGCTACTCTTATTCACTAAAGGCTTAACTTTGTAAGCACTACCAATTCTTAATTTTAAACCAAACAACTGTATACTGGAATAGATATAATCACTATCCTTAACATCAAATTTTTTATAATATTCTGCATCTTCGGTAGCATTAAATATTTCAGTATTATTATGGACTGCTTCTCGAGTAAAATCTATCGAATCATTAACAATAAATTTGTGTACATAAGTTTCTGAATCATTGTTTTCATAAAAATAATCCAACAAATACTTCACATTTATAACGGGAGCAACATATCCTAAAATTTCGTTTTTATTATTTCTTGCCGAAAAATCAAACGGAAAACCAGCCCATCCTTCTCTCAAATTTATAGGTGGAAACAATTCGATATCCTCAGACTGCATTAAACGATCTAATGCAGCTATCTTTTTCTTAGAAATAAATGATTTTGTAGAAACACCCTTTAATTTTTTAGGATCAATTTGATTAGGAGTAATTACATATTTAAAAGCATGGTCAATCCCTACATGGCTTATTAAAATCGAATCCTTAAAATTGATATCTTTTAATAAATCGTTAAGATACTTTTGGAGCTGGTATTCATCAGGGAATGTAGCTTCATTTTTAGTATAACTTTTAATAGAAGACACTATCGTTGCATACACTTGCAAACCTGCTTTTGCACTATTTATAGCATTTGCATGCTCCTCTTTAAGTTTTTGTTCTATTTTTTGCTGTTCTAAAGCATTATTGTTATCCAATAGGTTGTGTAATAAAAATACACCTACAAATAAAACTATAAAAACAAGCAAATAATATTTTACATTCTTAATTATCTTATTAAAAATCATGCACTAGGTTAAGTTGCTAATAAAAGATAAAGGTATGTATTTATTCTCAAAGAAATAGGGGTATTTAACACATCTTAAATTATTTCTAATCAATTTTTTACTATTAAAAATTTTACAAAAACACTAACATCAAATACAGTACATTATTTTTTAATTTTATTATCCAAATCTGACAATCTAAAACCTCAAAATTTTGTAATTTTACTGCTATAATTTAATTAATTTTCAGATGGAATACAGAATAGAAAAAGATACCATGGGCGAAGTTAAAGTCCCTTCAGACAAGCTTTGGGGTGCACAAACAGAACGTTCTAGAAATAATTTTAAAATTGGTTTGGCTGCATCAATGCCACTTGAAGTGGTTTATGGTTTTGCTTATCTTAAAAAAGCTGCAGCTTACACAAATTGTGAACTTGGGGTTTTACCTATTGAAAAACGCGATTTGATAGCACAGGTTTGTGACGAAATTTTAAAAGGACAACACGATGATCAATTTCCTTTAGTAATTTGGCAAACAGGTTCTGGGACACAATCTAATATGAATGTTAATGAGGTTATTGCTAACAGAGCACACCAATTAGCCGGTAAAATTGTTGGCGAAGGAGAAAAAACAATCCAACCTAATGATGATGTTAATAAATCACAATCATCAAACGATACGTTCCCTACAGGAATGCATATTGCAGCTTACACAAAAATTGTTAAAACAACCATACCTGGTGTAAAACAATTACGTGATACTTTAAAAAAGAAATCGGATACATTTAAAAACGTAGTAAAAATAGGTCGTACGCATTTAATGGATGCAACACCTTTAACTTTAGGACAAGAGTTTTCTGGTTATGTCTCTCAATTAGACCATGGTATTAAAGCTTTAGAAAATACATTGCCACACTTAAGCGAAATAGCTTTAGGAGGTACAGCTGTAGGTACAGGTTTAAACACACCTAAAGGCTACTCTAAACGTGTTGCAGAATATATAGCAGAATTTACAGGACAACCATTTATTACTGCGCCAAACAAATTTGAAGCTTTAGCTGCACACGATGCTATTGTAGAAAGTCACGGTGCTTTAAAACAATTAGCGGTTTCTTTAAACAAAATAGCTAATGATGTCCGTATGATGGCTTCAGGACCACGTTCTGGAATTGGTGAAATAATTATTCCAGCTAACGAGCCAGGAAGCTCTATCATGCCAGGAAAAGTTAACCCTACACAATGTGAAGCTTTAACAATGGTATGTGCACAAGTTATGGGTAACGATGTTGCTGTAACTGTTGGAGGCACACAAGGACACTATGAGCTTAACGTATTTAAACCAATGATGGCTGCTAACATATTACAATCTGCACAACTTATTGGAGATGCATGTGTTAGTTTTGATATTAATTGTGCTGCAGGTATAGAGCCTAACTACGATGTTATTAAAGAACTTTTAAACAACTCTTTAATGCTTGTAACTGCTTTAAACACTAAAATAGGATATTATAAAGCTGCTGAAATTGCAAATACTGCTCATAAAAACGGTACAACTTTAAAAGTTGAAGCTGTTAATTTAGGCTATGTTACTGCAGAAGATTACGACGAATGGGTAAAACCAGAAAATATGGTTGGTGCATTAAAATAATGTGACAACTCTTATAAAAGTAAAAAACCGGTAAGCTAGCTTATCGGTTTTTTTAGTTAGTTATTAATTTTAATAATAGGGATGGTTTAAATAACCACTGCAAGATTATAACTTATTATATTTATACACATTAACATATGTTAATAAATATTACAATTTTGCCCTTATCCTACTAAGTTGTACTGGCGTAATACTCAAATACTTCGCAATTTGATATTGCGGTATCAAATTATCAATATTCGGAATCATTTTTCTTAGGTTTAAATAACGCGCCTTTCCTCCCATGGTTAATAATTCAATATGCTTTTTATCCTTTTCGCAAATCAAGGTTTCTAAAAATTTAGCATAAAACCCTAGGATTTCAATATTAGATTCGCACAATGCTTTAAACTGAAAATATTCTAAAATATAAATATCACAATCTGTTAGAGCTTCATAAATACTATTTGAAGGCGATTGATTAAGCAAAGCATCAAAAGATGCCAAAATCGTGATAGGCAAAAAAAGTGATTTAGTCACTTCTTTTCCACTTTCTAACCTAACAAAAGAACGCATCACACCTTTATTTAACATATAAATTTTACTTGGCACATCTCCAGAATCAACCAGAATATCTCCTGCTTTTAGCTGTTTGCAACTAGAAGCACCTAACATCTGATCAAATGAGGTTTTAGACATGGGGTAAAATGAAGTTATATAGTTATATATATCATTATAATATTTTTCTCCCTTCTCAAACATATATTTTATTTACTCGTATGCTAAATTATACTATTTATTGGTTGGCCAAAGAAGTTTTCGACGTATGACATGTTAAAATTTAAAACAACTATTCTGACAAGAAGTATTCTGTACTATGCATTTTGTCTATATTTGAATATAAATTAGAGCTTTTTTTTATGTCAATACTTATTACAAATATTCAAGAATTACTGCAGGTAAGAGAGGAAAACACTTTAAAGTTATCTGGAAATCAGATGAAAGAATTACCTACTATTAAAGATGCTTATCTACTAATTGATAATGACACAATTGTTGATTTTGGATCCATGATAGACGTAAGTACCATAAAAGCCGATAAAACAATTGACGCTTCAGGTAAACTAGTTTTACCTACTTGGTGCGACTCTCACACGCATATTGTATACGCTGGAGACCGCTCTCAAGAGTTTGTAGACCGTATCAATGGTTTAAGTTACGAAGACATTGCAAACCGTGGCGGCGGAATTACCAATAGCGCTAAAATACTTCAAAATACAAGTGAAGACGAGCTTTACAACCAATCCATTGCACGTTTAAAAAATGTTATGAAGTTAGGTACAGGAGCAATAGAAATTAAATCCGGTTACGGATTAACACCTGAGGCTGAACTTAAAATGCTGCGCGTAATAAAACGTATTAAAAAAGAATTTCCGTTAAAAGTAAAAGCCACTTTTTTAGGTGCTCATGCATTACCTTTAGAGTACAAAGATAATAAGCAAGGCTATTTAGACCAGATTATTAACGTTATGCTACCTCAAATTGCCAAAGAAAACTTAGCCCAATACATTGACATTTTCTGTGAAAAAGGCTATTTTGACTTAAACGATACAGAACAAATATTAAACGCTGGTAAACACTATAATTTAATACCAAAAATACATGTTAATCAATTTAATGCGTTTGGAGGTATTGCATTAGCGGTTAAGCATAATGCGTTAAGCGTAGATCATTTAGAGCAGTTAAATCCTGAAGATATAAAAGCCTTAAAAGACAGTGATACAATTGCTGTAGCGCTTCCCTCTTGCTCTTATTTTTTAAGCATTCCATATACACCAGGTCGTCAAATAATTGATGCAGGTTTACCATTAGCATTGGCTTCAGATTATAATCCAGGATCTACACCATCAGGAAACATGAACTTTGTTGTAAGTACAGCTTGTATTAAAATGAGATTGACACCAGAAGAAGCTATAAATGCAGCTACAATAAATGGCGCATATGCAATGGGAATATCTAATCAATATGGAAGTATCACCAAAGGAAAAAAAGCCAATTTAATTATTACAAAACCAATCTCAAGTTATAACTATTTACCATATGCTTTTGGAGATAATCATATTGATACTGTTATAATTAACGGACAAGTTATATAGTTTAAACTTATCAAGATTATTATTTATTCTTTTAATTACTAAAGAAGCTTACAAAAGAAAAATTCACGTTAAATTAAACGCATTAAAAAAGCCTGAAAGTAACATACTTTCAGGCTTTTTATGGAATAATAAATTACTATTAGTAATACTTTTATTTTAGAGTAAACTGAGAACTAGAAACCAATTCGTTTGCATTAAAAACATTGACTTGGTAAAGCCCCTTTTCAAAATCATCATCTGTATTATTTGTAACAAATTCGCAAATATCTAAATTTCCATTCTCATAATTAAATTTACTAATCACACTGTAATTAAGTGATTGTTCTCCAAATTTAACCTGCTCATTAACTCCTAAAATATTGTTGTTAGGATCTATAACTTGTACAAAAAACTCCTTATCTCCGGATTGTACTAACTTGTTTTTTGCAACTGTATAACATACTCTAATTTTGTCACTTCTTCTTGCTCTTTCTGTTGGTATTAGTTTACCGTTATTACGCTCAATAACACCAAACCCTTTTAAATTAGCAGTAGACAATACTGCTGCATTTTCTACTACATTAGCCAACGCTGTATTTTGTACTAAAAGCGAATCGTTAAACATTCTGCTTTTTTCAAATCTCACATTTGTACTATCCAAAGTAGTTGCTAATTGCATGTTTTCAACTTTTAATCTGTCGTTTTCAGTTAACAACACATCCATTTCATCTTGCAACGCTAAGTATTTCTTTTTATACTTCCATAAACTACCCACATTGTTTTCTGATACTTTTAAAGAGTCTATCAAACCTTGAATACGTTCTCTTGCATCAATTAAACTTTGATTTGCTACTTTATTTTCTCCTAATGCTACGTCATACTTTGCAGCCATAATGTTTAAATCACTTAAAACACTCTCTTTTTGCTGCGTTAATTCTTGTTCATTTTTTTGTTTGTCTTTATATAAAGACGACGTGTAAATTCCAGTACCAATAAATAATGCTAAAGCAATACCTAATGCTACTTTTAGTCCTGTACTTGCGGTGTTATTTGCCATAATTATTTGTTTTTAAATTGTTAAACGTTAATTCTTGTTTCTTGTTAAAACTTTAATAATAAAAACGTAATTTTAATTTTTCAAAACTACATAAAAAGTAAATGAATAAATTAGTTTTATTTAATAACTCGATTATTACAGATCTACTTAATACACGCTCTGGCGAAACTAAATTTGGTGAACATGTTCAGACATTAACCAGTGTTTCAAATATATACGATGCACTTAAAAATTTAGACGTTACGCATGTTATATTTGGCATACCAGAAGACGTCGGTGTATTTGCAAATCACGGTAAATCAGGCACTTCAAGCACTTGGGAGGCTACAATTAAAATTTTGTTAAATACACAAAGTAACACGTTTAATGTGCCCAACAAAGTACTAATTCTGGGACATCTAGATTTTTCTGAAGAACAAGAAGTAATCTCCAAACTAAAACAGAGCAACCCTAAACATATTTCTAAAGCTAGAAAATTAGTTGCCGAAATAGATAAACATATTGTAGACTTAGTTTCTAAAATTGTTAGTGCAGGTAAAATCCCTATTGCAATTGGTGGTGGACACAATAATGCCTACGGAATGATAAAAGGAACAAGTTTAGCCTTAAAACAGCCTATAAATAGTATTAATTTTGATGCACACACAGATTTTAGAGCATTGGAAGGAAGACATAGCGGTAATGGATTTAGTTACGCTTACGCGGAAGGTTTTTTAAAACGTTATTTTGTTTTTGGTTTACACGAAAACTATACATCCTCAGACATTTTTAGTCAGTTTAAAGACAATAAGCATTTAGATTATAATACTTATGAAGCTATTGCTGTCAGACATGAAAAGAAGTTTTTAGCAGAATTACAGCGTGCTGAATCACATATAAACAAATCAAAATTTGGAATAGAAATAGATTGTGATGCTATAATAAATACACCTAGTAGCGCACAAACACCTAGTGGTTTTACTGTAGAAAAAACAAGACAATTTCTTCATCACTTTGCAAGACTAGATAATGTTAATTATTTGCATATTTGCGAAGCTTCAGCAAAAAAGAAAAATGCTGCACAAGTAGGTAAACTAATCAGCTATTTAATAACAGACTTTATACGTTCAAACTCAAATAAAAATGACTAAATTACAAGTAGAATATATAAGACTTGCGATAGCAACCTTAGTATTTATCTTTATTATTACACTATTATTTGTGCTTATTAACCAAGTACAAATGGATTGGTTTATTAACACTGCACAAGCCATAACAATACCCGTTCTTGTATTAATTGTGGCTGTTCCAATCTGGATGATTGTTGATTTAATTAGAAAACAAGTTGCAGATAAATCTATATTTAATTTAACGTTTTTTATTTCTGTAATTTCAATTCTATTAATGCTTTTTGCAATAAAAATATTAAATTAAAGATGACAGAAAACATTAAAATAATTCCGTTTAACCAACTGTATTCTAAAGATTTTTATCAATTAAATATAGAATGGTTGGAAACTTACTTTTATGTTGAGCCTTTTGATCAAACTGTTTTAAGCAATCCTAAAGACTATATTATAGATAAAGGTGGTTTTATCTTTTTTGCTAAGTTTGAAGACAGAATAGTTGGCACCTATGCTTTTATGCCCTTAAAAGACCAACCTGGTTTTGAATTAACTAAAATGGCGGTTTCTCCGGATATGAGAGGACATAAAATAGGTCAAAAATTATTGCAACATAGTATTGAATTTGCCAAAACCAACCAATTTAAAAGGCTACTTCTCTACTCTAGTAAAACATTAGAAAACGCAATCTATTTATATTTAAAATTTGGCTTTAAGGAAATTACTTTAGAGCAAGATTCGCCTTACAAAAGGTCCAATATAAAAATGGAATATGATTTAAACGTATAAAAAAAAGCACTAAATAAGATTTAGTGCTTTTTTTGTGATTAATTATTATTTTCTAATGAATCTATTTTTTGTTTTAATTTAGCAATATCATCAGCTTTACGCTTGTTTACTATAGAGTCGTATTTTCGCTGTAAAGCCTCTAGCGTCTCTTTATTGTCAATAGTATTACCATTTACCGCTGTAGTATCAATAGCAATGTATTGATCGTTTAAGTCCTTCATTATAGCCTCTGTGGCTTTTTCTTCATCTACAAAATAAGCGTCAATACCTTCACTTGCTCTCCAAGCTTCATTAAGTTGATCATAAATAGTTTTTTCCCATGTACTTGGATGTTTAACATCTATCCAAACAACATCTCTATACTCACTATCAATTAATGCCAAATCTGGGGTTGCAGAACCGTCAAAATTATCAGAGTCTTTACTAATTGAAGCGACCGTCCCTAAAAAGAATAAACGTTTACGTCCTGCAATATTTTTTATATAAGGCCTAAACTCTACAGCCTTATTAACATCCCAATCGTATTCTTTCCTAGACTCTCTAACTTTAGAAGGCATCGCAGAAATACCTGCGTAACCTTGTTTTTTTGTTGCATGATCATAATAATACAATTTATCAGTACCATCAGCTGGTACAAAAACACTGTATGTTAAACTAGTACGCTCGTCTCCAAAAGGCTCTAAACCAAACCAATGGTACAATCCGCTGTAGGCATCTATTTTAGTATCTTCAAAATTAAAATCCGTTACAAAAGGCAGTTGATTTTGATCATCTTCTAAATCCGGAATTTTAACTGCTGTTTTCATGTTCCAAGGTAAAGGATCACTAAATCCACCAATAAACTTTAAAGATTCCGCTTGTAAGCGTGATACTTTTTCTGACAACGTATTTTGACGTGTCAAGTAAGGATGATTCCTCATTTCTTCTTGGCTTATAAACGTCCCTTTACCTATAGTAACACGCTCAATATAATCGCTAAAATCATGTGCGCCATTATCAATAACCATTACCCCTCCAAAGGTTGGGTAAGGAAAGAAAAATCCTTTCCATTTGATAAGGCTTACTACTTCCACCCATTGACCAGAATCGTTTTTCATGTAAAACGTATCGCTTGGTTCATAATTAAATAACATCCAAGGATTAAAACGCTGTACTACTGCATTGTAAGTATTACGACTAAATTTTAAAGATTCTCCAATAGAAAACGTTACCGGAATTCGGTTTTCATTAGAAAAACGAGGAAAAGGTGTTGTACTTGATACAGAAAACACTTCTTCAGTATTATCACTTATACCCTGCCACACATATTTTTCTGTAGGCTGAATAGCCATCGTCCATTTATTCTCATCTCCAATACGAACCAAGTGTGGCAACGACACATCTTTAGTCTCTCCAACGCTTTCATTACCCATAGAATGGACGTTTTTTAATGGTTGAATACGTTCGTTTTGTGTTAATGGTAGTTCGTTAATTTCGATTTTATTTAGATTATTATACACATTATACGTTCTCATATAATCATATAATTGATATTCCCAACCTGCCACATACAACAGTCCAAAAAAAACTAATAGTCCTGCTAAAACAGCTAATCGTTTTCCTGTTGCTGCTGAATTACGGAAACTACGCAACCCAAAAAACAATAATATACCACTTAGTAAAATGATAAAAATATACTTACGTATAAATAATAGTAACGGTTGATAATCATCTCTTAAAAAAAACAATAATGCAAAAACAATTAGTCCTAAAATAATAACAACTGCTTTTTGCTTACCTCCTTGATTCCAATACCTTTTAATCATATAACTTATATTTTGGTTTTTAGCTTTCGCTTTTAACCGAATAGTGTTTCCTTGTTTATTTTTCTGCCTTATACCTTCTGCCTTCTGCCTTCTGCCTTAATATAGCATTTACCCTTTTCCTAAAAACTACATTAATCCTTTATCCTTCAATCGTTCTCTTGCAGTTTTTTCAGGTGCTTTAGCTTCTTCTTTAATTTCGGTTTTAGCCTCTTTAATCACTTTAGTATCTGTGTTTTTTAAATCCTCTAAAAACTCTTTACCTTTATTAAAACCACCTTTTACAACATCTTCAATACTATCTGTTTGCTCTTCTATAACCTCTCCAGATTTAAGTACAAAATTAGCAACATACGTCCCAATCAATGTTCCAAAAATGGCCATTGCAAAAGCTGAAATCCCATAATAAGAACTAAAAATAACGATAGGTGTTAAAAACTGAATAATTAAAGCCACTATTAAAAATCCAAATGCAACAAACAAAACCCTAGGTAAAATGTCCTGCTTATAAATAAAGCCTTTTACATTGCCTGATTTCATTTGTAATTCTTTACTATTTAATAGTTTATTAAAAAATCTATAAACTCCGTTTCCTTTAGATTCTGTCCAATAAATAAAAATTCCGAAAAGAATTGCTCCAAAAAATATAATAATTTCTAAACCCATGGTTTTGCTTGTGTTTTATTATTTAAAAGGCTTATTACAAAGCCTGTACTAAATTAGTCTATAATTTTTAAATATTGTTACTAATAGTTTCAATAACCCAATCCTTAAAAGAATCCTCCCAAGTACTGTATTGCTTATAAAATTCTTCTTTATCATACCAATATAAGAACAGAACATCTCTAGGCGAAACATTTATTAATAGTTTCCAAATTAAATCTTGATGCTTAGCTGTTAAAGACGAATGTGGTATATGCAATGCATTAAACAAATTAACATCTACAATATCTGCAATTTTATATTGGTTACTAACTTCAATTTTGTCTAAATATAACTCCACACCCATGACACGTTTTCTGGTATCAATATCTAACTTGTTTAAATAACTTTTAAATAATACAGCATCGTTTAAAATGTCACGTAACGGATGTTGCGTGTCTTTTAAAGCCATTGCGAATTCCATCTTTTTTACGCGTTGATAACGCGTCGTATTTAGTGCTTCCTCCAAATCATGCTCAATAATAACATGATCACGCAATTTATCCATTAGTTCTGGTTGCTCAATATGAAAAATTGTAACATCATGAATCGTGTCTTTTATGGCTTCTTTGTACCATTTTATGTTTTCAAAGACAACAATTGGCGATATAAAGTCACGCAATACATAAACACCACCAAAGGATTTAGTATAAAACGAATCCGTTTGATATTGTAAACTATGAAGGCTTAAATCACGACCACGCAAATCGCCATGTGCTTTTGCAGATGCTAATAGTTGCGCATGTAAGTCTTCGTCAATAAAATTATTACCGTGTCTAAAAGTATCTATTAGATCTTGTTGTTCTTTTTGAAGTTTATCTAAATTATTTACAAGATGAAATTTAATGTAAACCTTATTATACTTAAGAACGTCTAGTGGCTCATAAAATGCATCTATATCTTGATCAAAATCAATGCATATTGCTGAGTCTCTTGTAATATCATTAATTTTTTGACCATGTACTTGAAACACTTGCTTCATCATCTCTCTATCAAAACTATGAAACTCAGAATATACTGGTTTTCCTTTTTGTAAAGGCGAAATAATAATAGCATGCGGATTAGCTTCTCCATTATTAAGGTACATTGTCGACCCTTTTTCTTCTGCTATTTCTGGACTATATCCAATACCATCAATTGAAAAACTAGTCAATTTAGTTGGCGTAAACCCTAATTTTTGAAGGCATTGGTTGTAACGCTCCACTAATTTACCACTTATTGGAATTAGCTCGCTTCTGTATAGATTTGCTTGTTTTAGTTTTTGCATGTGTTTTAGTTAAAACGGTATTCCTTTATTACTTTATTTTCTGAAAATAATTTTTATAAAATCTATTTTGAGCTATAATAAAATGGAATATTCCATTCTTTTATAAATTCATCACTGTATTCCTTTTTTATTGTAACTATATTCTTCCCTAATTTTGGTGTAACCATTGGAATATAACCTACAACCCCAAATTGATTTGTTCTAGGGTGTTCATATTTTGAAAACTCCATAGCTATCTTTTCTCCATTTAAATATATAAAGTTATACGCTTTATAACAATCTAGTTTCATTTGTCTTCTCTCTGTTAACTCACCTTTTTCAAACAACGAATAATCTTTTTGATATACCTCACATACTTTTTTACTAAGTCTTTTTTCGTTAGAAAAAATTGGAATAAAAACCTTTACTAAATTCGATTTAATTCGATCACTCTCGATTTGAGGTGTTAACAAAAAATTATTACCTTCCTTATACGACTCATAAAAACTTGGATAAACTTTAGTGGTATCAAAGTAAACATCATCTCCAAGAATCAAATAAGGGATATTCGTTTTATTTAATTGAAAAATAGCTACAAATGCTCCAAACAATAAGCATGATATCATTAAATAAACTAATGATTTTTTTTTCTTAAAATTAGACCCAAAAATCATGGTAACTTGCAAAATAGACTTATAAATAGGACCATAAATTACAATCGAAGTAAATTTAACTATCTTAAAAAGCATTAATTGCATTTCTGTTTTTTCTTTGTTTTTTTTAAGATTTGCAATAATTGTAAAAGCAGTTTGAAATATTATAACAATAAGGATAAGCACTAAAGGTATTAACAGAATGTAGGACGGAATATAATTAGAAAGCATATTAAACACCACCAAGTATAAACTAGCAAAAAAAGCCATGTAAGTATATATAATCAAAAATGTGAAAGCTGCTGAAAATATAACGCTGCAAACCTCGTCAACTTTTTTGATAGAATCTTCTAGTTTTGGAAGAATAGATAATATTTTTTCTGTGTATACTTTAGAATAAGCGCTGTCTTCAATACTATAATCAGGAAATACAGAATTTAAACCCACTAAACCAATCCAATATGCACGCAGAAAAAAATGAATGACAAACATTGCAGCTAAAATACTAACTGCAAAAAGTCCAAAAAAGATAATTATATACCCAATAATATACTGACTTGGGTCTAAAATGTCTATAAATTTATTTGTTCCCCAACTTATAACACCAAACAATTGAAATGTACCAAAAATAGCAATTGCGGACACTAATAGTTCTGCTTCCCAGCTTTCTTCTTTTAACCTTTGCAACCAGTTTTTTGGTGCAGGTTTTATTGTAACATCTGTATTTAAATCGTTATTATCGTTAACAATTTTATCCATATTCTATTTTTTAAAGCATAAAAACGAATCTGTATAGATTTGCTTGTTTTAGTTTTTGCATTACATTAAATTTTACTCAAATATTTTTTTTCCATCCTCTCAATATTAAAAACATGCTTTCCCCACTCTTTATGCGTTATTGGGATTAAATTCTTAATAATTAAATAATCAACCATACTATTTATTACAGTTAACGGTCTATTATAATTGAGATTTGAAGAAGCTTTTAAATTATGCGATTTTTCTAAATGACTTAAATTTACATCGAAGTTGTTTTTTTCCAAATCATTATAATTTACATACTCTTCAAGACTCAAATTCCGCCCTAATGACAACGGATCAAACAAAACTCTAAATCTATAATCAGGAGTTTCTTGATGATTCTCCCATTCTATTCCTGCAAGTACCGTGTAGTCTCTAATTTGACCTACCCAATCCCTACCTTTTAATTTAAACCCATTTCTTTTAAATTCGTTAAATAACTCAGAATTTAATTCCTCAATTATTTTTTTTGGTCTTAAAACCTCATAATTATAATAGCGCATTACACTCAGTAATGAGAGCATAATAAATAAACTTAAAATAATAAATATTAAAGGGTATTGGGTTTCACTTTTATCCAAATTAACCAATGCAATACCAAGTATTACAAATAGCAATATTTGAGGTGCTAAAAAATACCTTTTGTATATGTACCAAGCCTTTTTCAAATTATAATTTTTCTAAATTTTTAATCATTTTAATATTTCCATCAATAGGCGCAATTATTACCTCAGGATCATCTTTTAAAACATAAAACACATACAAACTATTTTTACCTAACATTTTTATGTCTTGTGTAAAACCATCATCAAATGTTAATTGATGTGTTATTTTATAATCATTACTAATTATTCTTTTCTTCGTTTTATGACCACTTCCAACACCCAAGCCTATAAAAATACTGAATACATAAAAGGCAATCATTGTTATTACCGCGTCTTTAGCATTAATTTTAACTTGTGCCTTTTCTAATTTTATTTTATTTTTTCCTGATTGGTACTTTTTCTTTTTACTTAACCATTTGTAATACTTAGGCGTTATTTTAACCACTACATAAGCCATAACTATACTAAATAAGACTGCTAAACCTAGAATTAAATTACCTGTAATAACAGCTATTGGACTAATCAAAACATCTAAAACAGATGAATAATCCAATATATTAATCCCAATAAATTTATAGTAAATGGTTTCATGTACAACACCTAGCACTAATAAAAATAAGTATCCAATGGATAAAAAATCTTGAATACCAAGATTAGATAATTTACTACCGTGTTTACTATCTTCCATATTAATTACTGCATTATATTATTAATTTGAGCATACTGCAACAAACAAATAGTCTTTATATCCTTAATCTCGCCAGTTTTAATGCTATTTACAGCTGTATTAAACGCTAGTTCTAATACTTCGATGTCTTCTGTCTCATTAGCAGCTCCTCCGCCCTCATTGACTTTCATTTGGTCTGAATATTCGCCAATAAAATAATGTAAAATTTCTGTAACAGATCCTGGAGATGAATAGGCTTCCATTACCTTTTCTACGTTTGTAATGCGATATCCTGTTTCTTCTTCAACTTCCTTTTTGATACAATCTTCAGGTTTATCATTGTCTAACATACCCGCACAGGCTTCAATCAAAAAGCCCTCTTTGTTACCGTTTACATATGTTGGTATGCGAAGTTGTTTGGTTAATACAACCGTTTGTTTTACTTTATTGTATAACAGAATGACTGCTCCATCACCTCTATCGTAACATTCTCTAGTAACTGATCGCCACTCGCCATTACTTTGTAAATAATCAAATGTTAACTTGTTTAGAGTGTACCAATTATCAGATAATAATTCGGTTTTTAAATTTTTGATTCGGCTAGTACTCATTTGTTATTCAGCTTGTGTTTTGTTTACATTTTTTTGTCATTCTGCGTCGTAGCGCAGAATGACAAATTGTTATTTACTAACACCGTATTGTTCTCTAGCTTTAGTTTCAATATTTAATTGATTTACTCTAGCATCCACTTTACGTTTAAAGTCTGTATCTGCAATAGTTGCAACGTTATCTAAATAACGCACAACCTCTTGTCTTCTAATATCCGAAAAGTCTAATCCTTTCATGTTGGCACGCATTAGTTCTTGTAACATTCCAAATTTAGTATCGTAATCTTTTTTGAAATACGTTTCAGGATTCTCAAACCAATCTGGTTCTAAATCAAAATCCGTTAAACGTAGCGATACTGATTTTTGAATATTACGTACATCACGAGATGAGAAAAATGGAAATATTTTCTGAATTTCGGTATATAAATTAGCATAAAACATATGCTCTGTATCTTTATATTTTGCCTCTACTTTTTCAAATGTTTCTAAAACGCGTTGCTCAGTTGGGTTGTCTACTTTTTCTAAAATATCTCCCAAGTTTTTAGCAACATGTTGCGCATCTAAATAGTTGTAATCTGAAGGATTACTCATATTTACAAAATCAGGCATTGTACTATCTAGTTTTCTCCACCAGATATGATCTTGATCAATAAAATCATGCTCATTACGTGCACCATCAATTTTAAATCGTCCTTGAACACGAGAAATAACTGCTTTATCTAACATTTCTGGAAGGTTGGTAAATAACCCTACCGAGCTATTTCCGTAATTAACAGCATACGCCCCTTCCGTATATCTTAAAAAGACACCAATAACTTCTTTTACACCGGCAGATACACCTTGCGCTGTACGTTCTTGCAAATTGTTTTCTGCATCATCAATTGGTGCAAAAATAAGTTTAGTTGGATCCTGCATTGGTTTCATCCAATCTACCATCTTTTCTGCCGATCCACCTTGAAATGTACTAATTAAAGTATCCGGCATTGGATGGAATAAAAATGGAATGTCTAAATGGTCACAATGCTCTTTTAATCGTGTAGCAATAGCTGCAATTAGCATACTTTTTCCTGTTCCAGGAATACCGTACCCCATAAAAACTGGCATAAAACCACCTAGTTCTTGGAACGGGTTTTTCTTTGCTTCAAAATCGTAACTCAACATACGCTCTGTTAAACGACGTGCAAAGTGTTTTGCATCTCTGTTACCAACGATTTGCTCGAATTGTATTTTATTAAACTCGACACTTTTGGCTGTGCCTTGAAAAGTATTTTCCCATCCTGAAATAGCAAAATCACTGTTTTCTAATTTGTAAGTTCTATCAACAATAGTCTCCGTATAATCTAAGCTACTTCTTCTTAAACTAATCTCGGCTAATAAGGCTTCAAAATAAACTACAGTAAAATCTGCAACATCTTTATCTGACTTAATAATATCCGGATGTGCTAGGTATTTGTCAAAATAAAATAAGGCGCAAGACACCCCTTTTAAAGGCGACATTAAAGACAGTTCTGGAATACCCGCAAACTTCTGTTTCATGACACTTAAATCGTCCGAAGCATGTGGTTTTAATAAATGTAATACTTTGTACGCCGATGCAAATAACATAAAAGCAGTTGCGGTTTGCATTTTGCTTTCATACTCGCGCTTACCATCATTATCTAAAGCCGATTTACGCTCGTTAAGACTAGATAAACCTGAGGCATCATAATAACTGTCTTTTATCCAAATACCTAAAGTAAATCCTTCTTGTACTGCGTATAATGTCTGATTTAAAAGAATAGGTATGGCTATCGAATCTGGTAATAATCGTTTTTTTAAAGCAAGTATGGTTTTTGAAACCGATGTAATGGATGCTGACGATCCATTATTTGCTTTTGATAAATACAGTAATATAGATTCGTCTTTAGCATCTTTGTCCTTGTTTTTTGCGCGCGACCCTTGCTCCCAACTAATACTTTTTAAGTATGATGAAGCTTCGTCACGTAAAACGTCTAATTCTGATTTTTTTATAGGGAAAGTTGAGTTGTGTTCCATGGTTTATTAGTCTTCAGTGTGTAATACGTATTTATCAATATTTTATAAAGCTAATTACGACCACTGTTATTGGTTTTATTTTTTTATTATTAAATCCGATACTTGAAATGGTGGCTTTGCCAACTTATTCATTATCTCTGGATTTTTATTGTAAAGTAATTGAATGATACGGTGTGGTGCAAAAACATAGCCTTCCTTGATTGGAGTGCTCCAATTTTGAAGTGTTTGTTTGCTAAAATAACCGCCTTCTTTAAATTCGCCTCCAGTAAATACTTCGTGAATTTTAAAAGATAATGCATAGGCTTCTAAAGGGATTTCCTTTTTACCTATTGCTTCTAAAATAGTATGCGTTAAGTCGTTATCATCCTTTGCAAACACGTTATGAAACGCACCTATATCTAGACGTTTTATATGTTTTGGATATACGTTTTTTAAACGTCTATCAATACCATAAGCCATGGTATCCATATTCATTTTACGATCAGCTACTGCTTTTAATGCCTCGTAAATTTCTTGTTTATTTGTAAATGGATCTTTACCATCATAGTCAAAGTACATAAAGCATACAAATGGTCTGTTTAAAGACACATCGTAAAAACTCCAACTAGTCATATAGTCTGCTTCGCTACCTTCCGGTGCTTTTATAATTTTACCTTGAACAAAACGATTGAATATGTATTGTTGCTCTACTGAAGTGTAATAAACTATTGAGGCTGCTTGAAATAATTTATCACGTCTAACAGGCTGTTTTTTGCGTAATAATTGATCTAGAAATTCGTCTTGAAGTACAGAGACGTCTTTTAATTTGTTTAAATAGTTGTCGCGTAAAGACAGGTCGTTAAATAGATATCTAAATTCTAAATAATTTGGGAAACCTGAATCTGTAACATCTATCTTCATGTTATCTTCTTCGTCATACATGTATTTGACACGCATGGCCTCTATGGAGTACAATAACAGGTCGCAGTATTGTTTGAAGAATATAACTTCTTGTGGTGTACATAAGCCATTTTGTTGGACGCCAACTATTAGCTCTTTTAAGGCAAAATCTACCTTTTTATGATAAAACACATATTGATCTTTACTATTTAAAATAGCCGAATCTAATGGTGTTACAATGTGGTTTATACTCATTTTAAATTTTCAATATTCAGTTGTTATAGACAGTTTTAAATATGCTATATTTTGATTGTTTTAATTGTGATTAACCTTTTTTTTATTGTTTTTATATTTAAAAAAAGCCCAAAGAAAAAATCCTCCAAAAAAGATAATATTTGACCAACCTATTATTTGGCTTGCAAGTGTATTACTGATTTTTAGGATGTAGATACCATTTAAAACAAAACCTATTATGATTATAATTGCAATTACTAATCTTAACTGTTTAGTCATATTTATAAATATTTATTTTATTGATCTACACTTTAACACCTGAGTAAGCGCGTTAAGGATTGAAGTGGCATCCTTTTGCTTTTTTGCAAAAGATATAACGTAAAGCCTGACCTACTTTAGCCCTTAAAAGCTAAAGTAGGTAACGCTCTATTAATTTTAAGACAATAAATCGTCGTTTGATGCTTCTGGTTTTGGTGCTCCTGCTGGTGCATCATCTCCTGAAGGTGTTGTATTATCTGAGTTGTAATACTCTTCAAAAATCTCTTTCATGTCAATTCCGTAACGGTCTGCAAAATTCTTTTGAATATCCACATCTTTTGCTCTAATCTCATGCAAAGCCTCTGCATAACTACGGTATACACCTTGCATAACTTTTTCGTGAACTGGGATATTATCCATCATTTCTTGACGTGCTTTAGCACTTGCTGTATGCATTGATGCTAATGTCTCTCCAATATGCTCGTCCGTTTTAACTCCTAAATGCTCTAAAATAGCAGCAAATTCTTGATCTGTACGTGCTTTTAAAGCCACGACATAACCGTCGTAATACTTTAAACGCTCTTCTGTATCCGACTTTAATTTAGCACGGTGCGTTTGTAAGTTACTACGTAAAGACGTTAATACTTTAATAGTTAAATTATGCTTGTGTACAAAACTGTCTTTAGATGCTGCAAGTGTTGTGTAGGCGTTTTTAAGTCCTTCTAACTCTTCTATCTCTTGTTCTAATTTAGTGACTTGAGATAATGCCTCAGAGTACTGTGGTGATTGTTTATCTGCAACTTCTTCTAATGCTTGACGTGCCTGCTTTAATGCAGCATATTGTGTCTCTAATTTAGCTTCTGTTTCTGCTTTTTTCTCTAAGGCTTTAGTGTGGTTTTTAGAGGCTTCTACGATAGCTACTTGTAGCTTATCTTCTACTTCTTTAATTTCTACCTCACGATTTTTAAGACGTGTTACTGCTGCTTGAGATTTGTATGACAACTCACTTAATAGTGTTTGGATGTCTGCACTCTCTATACGCTCTTGAAACATTGCTTTTGCTTTGTTGTCTGCTCCTGCACGTACTTTTTCTGATGCTTCTAAAGCTTTTTCTGCTGCTTTGATTTTGCTTTTACGTCCCCATAGGTTATTCCACCATGTGTCAGGCTTATTTTGTGCGTCTTCTAATTCGATTTTTGAACGCTCTAATGCTTTTTGAGCATCGTCAATAACTTTTTGTTCTTTTGCGTTTAAAGATGAAAAACGCTCAAACAAGATACCAACCTCATCTTGGTAGTCTGTTAAATCTTTAATAGCATCTAAAAGCGTTGTACGATCTTTCTCTGCCATACCAACAACATCATCCAAAGTTGCGTTTAAGATTTTTTGACGACTTTCTGGATCGTCCTCTTGCGCTAACTTAGACTTCATGGTATCAATTGCTTTTCCCCAATTGACATCTACTTTTTCGGTTTTTTCATTAGAGTTTGTTTCTAATAAATCAAAATCATCAGACATATATATTCTTGTTTTTAAGGTTGGATAAAATTTATGTAAGCAATTTCGTTAAAAAATATTAGTTAAGAAAATATTTATTGCTCATATTATAAGTATTAATTGTTATTAAAATGTTACAGATTATTATCAAGAATTAAAAAACAAGTATCTTTAAAACAAAAATCTAAAAATGAAAAGACTATTATTTACCTTACTTACATTAACCTTATTACTAACTAGTTGTAAAAATCAAGAGAAAACTGATACCGCTAAAGCTGAAAAACCAACAACCTCAGCTGTTAAAAACAGCTTAGAAATTATACCAATTACGCATGCTACATTGGTTTTAAATTATGCTAACGAAACTATTTACGTAGATCCAACTGGTGGAAAAGAAGCTTTTGAAGATCAAAAACAACCAACTTTAGTTTTAGTTACAGATATACATGGTGATCACTTTGATATTGAGACTTTAAAAGCATTAGATTTAAAAAACGCATTATTAGTTGCTCCTCAAGCGGTAGTAGATAAGTTTCCTGAAGATTTTAAGCCAACTATTAAAGTTATGGCTAATGATGACATTGCAATGGTTAATACGGTTACTATACAAGCAATACCTATGTACAATTTGCGTGAGGAAGCTTTAAAATTTCATGCTAAAGGACGTGGAAATGGATATGTACTAACTATTGGTGAAGAACGTATTTACATCTCTGGAGATACAGAAGACATCCCTGAAATGAGACAGCTTACAAGCATAGACAAAGCTTTTGTTTGCATGAACTTACCTTACACCATGACAGTAGAAAGTGCAGCTAGTGCAGTATTAGATTTTAAACCTAAACAAGTGTATCCTTATCATTACAGAGGAACAGAGGGATTAAGTGATGTTGCTAAATTTAAAACTTTAGTTAACGCTGGTAATTCTGAAATTGAGGTTATACAGTTAGATTGGTATCCTAAAAATTAATTATTATATTTGGGATGAATATATCCCCAAATTAACAATTTATGACACCTAAAGTATTATTTATTTTACAAAGTATAGAAGAAACATCAGCAACATTACATAATGAAAAAATAATTACAATTTTGTCTATTGCATTAGTTACAGTGATTTCTTTACTTACGCTAAACCTATATAGAGTAAACCAACTTAAGGAAGAGATTAAAAGACTTAAAAATTTATAATTAAAATATGAGCACGTTATTTATTACTCTGCTATTTGGTTTTGTATTTGTTATTTTTTGCGCATTATTAGGTTCACAAAAAATAAAAATGAGGAAAAACCAAATTGCGCTTGATGAAGAAAACAAAAAAATAGAAGCGTTATTGAATAAACAAAATAACAGTAATGATTACAACGATTTTACGGACGGTCATTTATATCAATAAAAATAAGACATAAAAAAAAGCAGACTAATTAGTCTGCTTTTTTTATGCTTAAAAATCAATAAACTTATCTTACTAATTTTTTATACTTAATACGTTTTGGCATTAAATCTCCACCTAAACGACTCTTCTTATTTTCTTCATACTCACTAAATCCACCTTCAAAGAAATACACTTGAGAATCTCCTTCAAATGCTAAGATATGAGTACACACTCTATCTAAAAACCATCTGTCGTGAGAAATCACTACTGCACATCCTGCAAAGCTTTCTAAACCTTCTTCCAATGCACGTAATGTATTTACATCTAAATCATTGGTAGGCTCATCTAAAAGTAATACGTTACCTTCTTCCTTAAGTGTCATTGCTAAGTGTAAACGGTTACGCTCTCCACCAGACAATAGTTTTACCTTTTTGTTTTGCTCTCCTCCTGAGAAATTAAAACGACTTAAATAGGCTCTAGAATTTACTTCTTTTCCACCCATCATAACCAACTCTTGCTCATCACTAAAGTTTTGCCAAATTGTTTTTTCAGGATCTATATTTGAGTGTGCTTGATCGACATAAGAGACCTTTGCAGTTTCTCCTGTTTTAAACTCACCTTTATCAGGAGTTTCTTCTCCCATAATCATTCTAAAAATAGTGGTCTTACCTGCTCCGTTAGGACCAATAATACCAACTATACCTGCTTGAGGTAAACTAAAGTTTAGATCTTCGTATAATAATTTATCATCAAACGCTTTACTTACACCAACTGCTTCAATAACATTGGTTCCTAAACGTGGTCCATTAGGAATGTAAATCTCAAGTTTTTCGTCCAGTTGTTTCTGATCTTGACTCATTAACTTGTCATAGTTTTTCAAACGTGCTTTTTGCTTTGTTTGACGCCCTTTAGCGCCTTGCTTAACCCATTCTAACTCACGCTCTAAAGTCTTTTGACGCTTAGACGCTGTTTTACTTTCTTGAGCCATACGCTTAGATTTTTGATCTAACCAAGATGAGTAGTTCCCTTTCCATGGGATACCTTCTCCTCTATCTAGTTCTAAAATCCATCCTGCTACGTTATCTAAAAAGTATCTATCGTGCGTTACAGCAATTACTGTTCCTTTATATTGTGCTAAGTGATGCTCTAACCAATGTACAGATTCTGCATCCAAGTGGTTGGTTGGCTCATCAAGTAATAATACATCTGGCTCTTGAAGTAATAAACGACATAAAGCAACACGACGTCTTTCACCTCCAGATAATACACCAATCTTTTTATCACCATCCGGAGTACGTAACGCATCCATAGCAATTTCTAATTTGGTATCTAACTCCCAAGCGTTAGAAGCATCAATTTGATCTTGAAGCTCAGCTTGACGATTCATTAGTTTTTCCATCTTATCTGCATCAGAGTATACTTCCTCTAAACCAAACTGATCGTTAATTTTATTGTATTCATCTAAAATAGCAACGGTTTCTGCTGCACCTTCACGTACAATTTCCATTACTGTTTTGTCATTATCCAATTCTGGTTCTTGTTCTAAGTAACCAACAGAATATCCTGGAGAAAAAACTACGTCTCCTTGATAATTTTTATCAACTCCAGCAATAATTTTAAGTAAAGTAGATTTACCAGAACCGTTAAGACCTAAGATTCCAATTTTTGCTCCGTAAAAGAAACTTAAATATATATTTTTAAGTACAGGTGTTTGTGCACTTTGAAATGTCTTGGTCAAACCAGACATTGAGAAAATTACTTTTTTATCGTCAGACATTTATTGTAATGTTTTAATTATTAATTTGATTATACTCTTCCCTTAAGTGCGTTAAACACCCAAGCCACAGCAAAAAAACCGACACCAACAGCTGCAAAACCCCAACCTGCTACATCATCGTATCTAAAGGCGCCTAATGCGATTAATGCTAATCCTACTATTATCATTATTGTGGTAGCCCAAGCTAACACAGTATTTTTATTCATTGCCATAATCTATTTTTAGTAAAATGTGAATTACAAATATCGTTTATTTCAACAAAAAAAGCACCCTATTTAGGATGCTTTTTTGATATCGCTTAATTTGAAGCTATGACATTGGTACTTCTATAAAAAGTAATTGCGTATTTGTATTTGTTTTTATTTCAAAATTATCTGTCTCAGTAACTCCTATAGCATCTCTAGTTTGTAATACATTATCATCTATAGTTACACCTCCAGACATAACCATAACGTAGGTTCCGTGGTTATCACTTTTTGCATGATACTTAAAGCTTTGATTGGCTTCTAAATCTATTCTGGACAACTTAGCGTCTTGATGAATTTTTAAACCATCCTCTTCATTATCTATAGATGTTACTAAGGTTTGTAACTTACCTTGCCTATCTTCTGCGTTAAAAAAGCGTTGATCGTAACGTGGTGCTACATTTTGCTTATTGGGTATCACCCAAATTTGAAATAAGCTTAAATACTCATCCGTTTTAGCATTCATCTCAGAATGTAACAAGCCTGTCCCTGCACTCATGACTTGTACTTCTCCTGCTTCTATGGTTTGCCATGCATTACCCATAGAGTCTTTGTGCTTAAGTGTACCTTTTAAAGGGATAGTAATAATCTCCATATTATCATGAGGATGTGTACTAAATCCCATACTAGGTGCTATGACATCGTCGTTTAATACACGTAACGCTCCAAATTGCATTTTATTTGGGTCATAAAACTGAGCAAAACTAAAACTATGATTTGCTTGTAACCAACCATGATTTGCAAAACCACGATCTGATGCTTGGTGTATAACTGTTTTCATTTTGTTTTAATATTTATTTTAGTAATCAATACCGTAATTTATGCGTCGTTATTGTCACGCATTTTATCTAATAAATCACTTAGCTGACCCGCTTCCTCGTTAGATAACGAATCCAATAAATGATGTAATGGATTATTAGGCATGATTTCGTTTAAAAGATCTAATCCATCTTTTGTTATTTCAATTAAAACAACTCTGCGATCTCCAGGAAAAGGAATCCGTTTAATTAGTTTTTTATCACATAACTTATCTGTCAAACGTGTTAGATTTGGTGCGCGCTCTACCATTCTTTCTTTTATGGTTTGCACTTTTATAGGTTGTTTTGCGCCACGCAATATTCTTAAAATATTATACTGTTGTGGCGACACCCCAAAAGGTTTAAAAAAATCGTTTTGATGACTTGTAATGTAATTTGCTGTATACAGAATATTAAGCATTGCCTTTATCCTGTTATTATCGAATTTTGAATTTATCTCTTCTGCGAAATTAGCCATGATCATTGGTGTTATTAGCTGTTATAAACTGTCAGAAAATTTAGCAATTTCATGCACTAATACCTTATTAAGATCAGTATCAATAACACTTCCTTCCTTAAAATTATCATTAAACGATGGGAAGTTATAAGTGGCAACAATGTTAGCATTATGTCTTGGAAATCTATCTTTTGCCATGTCAAACACTGACTGTCCTGCTCTTGCACCCGGAGACGTACTCATTAACAACATTGGTTTATCCTGAAACACTTTTACGTCTATCCTAGACATCCAATCTAATAAATTTTTAAAAGCTGCGGTATACGCTCCATTATGCTCTGCTAAGGATATAATAATTCCGTCAGTTGCTTTAAGCTTATCAAAAAATAATTGTGCCTTTTCAGGAAAACCAGAAGCTTGCTCTAAGTCTACTCCATAAACAGGTACTTCAAAGTCGTTAAGATCTAAAACCGTTACTGTTGTATTTGGTACTAAAGACGCTGCGTAAGTTGCTAATTGTTTATTTATTGATGTTGAGCTGTTACTTGCTCCAAATGCTATTAATTTTTTCATGTATCTAATTTTATAGATTACAAATATACAAAATAAATTAATATATATTACATGGAAACTAATTCCTTGTGTTGTATTACAGATGAAACAAAAAAAATGCTAATTATAAGCTGTAAATT
This sequence comes from Olleya sp. KKT75, assembly GCF_055635485.1. NCBI lineage: Bacteria > Pseudomonadati > Bacteroidota > Flavobacteriia > Flavobacteriales > Flavobacteriaceae > Olleya > Olleya sp. KKT75. The sequence goes on along the minus strand of NZ_CM145759.1, from coordinate 2,890,084 downwards.
ATGGATTATAGCATAATACTTGTTATAATTAGAAAATAGTAGTTTCATTACACTATTATCTTTTGTATTTTTACCTCAAATAAAACAATTGCAATGGACATAAACTTCAATAAAAACGAAGATCACAATAAGCTATTACTTTCTGACCTTAAGTCTAAATTAGTTAAAGTTAAACTAGGTGGCGGAGAAAAACGCATAGAAAAATTACATGCAAAAGGGAAAATGACTGCCCGAGAACGTGTAAATTATCTATTAGATAGTAAAAAGAAAAGTATAGAGATCGGCGCTTTTGCTGGAGAAAACATGTACCAAGAACATGGCGGTTGCCCTTCTGGAGGTGTGGTTGTAAAAGTGGGCTACATAAAGGGTAAACAATGTATAGTTGTTGCCAATGATGCAACTGTTAAAGCAGGCGCTTGGTTTCCTATTACAGGAAAGAAAAACTTACGTGCTCAAGAGATTGCAATCGAAAACAAATTACCTATTATTTATTTAGTAGATTCTGCTGGTGTATACTTACCTATGCAGGACGAAATATTTCCTGATAAAGAACACTTTGGTCGTATTTTTAGAAACAATGCAATTATGAGTAGTATGGGAATTACACAAATTTCAGCTATCATGGGAAGTTGTGTTGCTGGTGGTGCTTACTTACCTATTATGAGTGACGAAGCTATTATTGTAGATAAAACTGCAAGTATTTTTCTGGCAGGTAGCTATTTAGTTAAAGCTGCTATTGGAGAATCTATAGACAACGAAACATTAGGTGGAGCAACAACACATTGCGAAATTAGTGGTGTAACAGATTATAAAGCTACAGATGATAAAGATGCTTTAGAAAAAATTAAACGTATTATTGATAAAATTGGTGATTATGACAAAGCTGGCTTTAGCCGAAATGAGTCGAAAAAACCAAAAGAAGATCCACAAGACATTTATGGTATTTTGCCTAAATCTAGAGCGGATCAGTATGATATGAAAGAGATTATTAAGCGACTTGTTGACGACTCTGAGTTTGATGAATACAAAGCCGATTATGGTAAATCTATAATAACTGCTTACGCTAGAATAGATGGTTGGGCTGTCGGTATCATAGCAAACCAACGTACCTTAGTTAAAAATGCAAAAGGAGAAATGCAATTTGGTGGTGTTATCTATAATGATAGTGCCGATAAATCTACCCGTTTTATTGCTAATTGTAATCAGAAAAAAATCCCTTTAGTCTTTTTACAAGATGTTACTGGATTTATGGTTGGTAGTAAAAGCGAACATTCTGGAATTATAAAAGATGGTGCCAAAATGGTAAACGCTGTTAGTAATAGCGTGGTGCCAAAGTTTACTATTATTTTAGGTAATAGTTATGGAGCTGGTAATTATGCAATGTGCGGAAAAGCGTATGATCCTAGATTAATTGCTGCTTGGCCAAGTGCAGAGCTTGCTGTAATGAGTGGAAATAGCGCTGCTAAAGTATTATTACAGATTGAAACAGCATCACTTAAAAAGAAAGGTGAAACAATTACTAAAGAAAAAGAAGACGAACTATTTAATAAAATAAAAGCACGTTACGATGAGCAAGTCTCTCCGTACTATGCAGCTGCACGTATTTGGACTGATGCTGTAATTGATCCTTTAGATACTAGAACATGGATTAGCATGGGTATTGAAGCTGCAAACCACGCACCTATTGAGAAACAATTTAACATGGGGGTTTTACAGGTTTAGATACATGACAAAACGTGGTTTACTTTATATACTTATAACACTATTTATTAGTTATGGTTTATACCAAATTTATGTGTTTTATTTTGACAATAACAACAACATACAATCCATCTATCTAGTACCTAAAGATGCGGTTTATGTTATTGAAAGTCAAAAACCAATAGACAACTGGGATGCCATAAGCAAAAGTGATATTTGGAAACACTTAAACACCAACACCTATTTTAATAGCCTTGCTAAAAACTTAAATAAGTTAGATACTATTTTTAAGCAAAAGCAAGGCACTTTTAACCGTATTGGTAATCGTGAGATTTTAATATCTGCACATGTTTATGCGCCTAAAAAATATGGGTTTTTCTATGTTGTAGATTTACAGAAAATATCTAAACTTAATTTACTTAAAAACAATTTAAACTCATTAATAAATAGTAATTATAAGGTTAGTAAACGTAAATATCATGACCATCAAATAACAGAGGTTTACGATGTTAAAAACAGAGAAACACTTTATATTAGTTTTATAGAAAACCAAATGATTGCGTCATATACGCATACTCTAGTAGAAGCTTCTATTGATCAGTATTCTGAACCTAAAATTGGTAGAGATTTAAATTTTATTGAAGTCAAAAAGCAAGTCGGGTATAATGATATGTTTAGGCTATACTTTCAATATGACTATCTAGACCAGTTTGTTAAGGTCTTTTCTAATACTACTGGGTATACAACACAAGTTTTAAAAGAAAGTCTTGAGTATAGTGGTTTTAGTTTTGACTTGGACGATAATACCATTATTGCTAACGGAATTACAAATACAAACAATCAAGCGTCGTCCTATTTAAAAGCACTTCAAAAATCAGGAAAAGGAAAACGTACAATAAGTCGTGTTGCTCCAAAAGAAACTGCTTTATATCTTAGCTTCGGTTTTAGTAGTTTTAAAGACTTTTACAACAATTTTGAGACCATTCAAAAAGAAAACCCAGAACAATTTAAAAGCTATTTGGACGGTACAGAACAGATTGAAAACTTTTTAAAAATAAACATTAAAAAACACTTCATAAGTTGGGTTGATGATGAGATTGCTTTACTACAACTCCATTCCAACGTTTCAGATTCTAAAAAAGATGTTGCCTTAGTTATAAAAACAAATAACATTGATGACGCCAAAGAAAACCTAGACTTTATTCTAGAACAAATTAGAAAACGATCTCCTGTTAAATTCAAGGCGGTTGACTACAAAGGCTATACTATTAATTTTATGTCCATAAAGGGCTTCTTTAAAATTCTTTTAGGTGATTTGTTTTCAGATATAGAAAAGCCATACTACACCATTATAGATAATTATGTTGTTTTTAGTAATGAGCCTAACACCTTAAAGAGTATCATCAATGGGTATACTAACAAACAAACATTAAGTAATTTTGAAGCTTTTAATAATTTTGACGACCGCTTTGATAAACGCTCTAGCGTCTTCGCTTACATCAATACACCTAGCTTATACAACAACGCTTATCAATTTGTAGATAATGCCACTAAACAACAGTTAAGTGTAAATAAAGACTATGTGATATGTTTTCCATTAATAGGAATACAACTAACACCAGAACAACGTTATTTTGAAAGTAAAATAGTAATAGACTATCAAGCACCTGATCAAGTAAAAAGTAGTTATACTTTTATAGATGCCACTATACCAAACAAACCAAATAGTAATACATCTTCATTAATTAATAAAGATACTATTGATCAGACTACTGTATTTAATATTCCTGAAATATATCCAACAGATCTAACTGCTGATCAATTTTCTAAAAAATACGCTAACGGAAACACCAAATTTAGTGTTGAATTAAAAGATGGTTTAAAACATGGACGTTATAAATCCTACTATTCCAACGGAGTTCTTAAAATTTCTGGTAAATACAGAAAAGACAAACAAGTTAGTACTTGGCGTGTTTATGATTTAAATGAAGATTTAATTTTTAAGAAACGTTTTTAATTTAATAAATTTAAAACATGAAAGCAATTAACAAAAATAACCTATTATTAGCTATAATTCTTACATCAAATTTTTGCATTTGTCAAACAAACAGTTTTGCTTTTAATCTGAGAGAAAAAGTTACTATAACTACTAATCATGAAAATACAAATAGCACTAAAAAAGATTCAACGTATATAAAAGTGTATCCTGAAAAATTAGACTTTATTTATCAATTTGATTATTTATTAAATCAATCTTTAACTAGTAATTATATAAATGCAACTTTTTCTAGAAAAAACAGCATCATTCAACAATTTTCAAAACCTATAAAAATTTATATTGACCCCAATCTAAAAAAGAACTTAAAAGAAGAATTTGTAGCTTTTATAAAAGACATACCAGAAATTAAAAACTTATCAATATCATTTGTTAACACACTTGATGACAGTAATTACTATATTAAAATAGCTGATAAAAATTTTCAAGGAATATCTCAAAAAATATTAAAAAACTACCCTGAAGAAGAAAGAAAAAATTTGATTTTCGAGAAAATATCAAGAATAAACTTTAATGATAACAACCATAATAGTTACGCTTGTTTACTAACATTAAGTCCGTCTATATTTGAAGACGATAATATGATGACGAAATTAAAAAAGGCGTTTTTTATAACCATAAGTAATTTTAGTGTCCTAACTTACGGTGCCCCAAATGGTTCTGTTTTGGATTTTAAAACAAAAACTATAGACCGATTGAATGAGGATGACATATTGTTACTTAAAATGCACTATTTTCATATCTATGATTTTAAAGTTGACTATAAAGTATTCAAAGAAATTCAAAAACTAAAATCTAAAAATTAATGAAAACTATTTTTCAGAGCCTACTTATAATTTTTTGTTTTAATTTTAGTTATGGACAAAAAAAAGGATTGCAAACAATTACTAAAAGGTATATTCCTTTAAGTGAATATCAAATACAAAACAAAGCCCCCTTAACTAAACAAGACTCTTTAAACTTAATAATAAAAGATGGTGTTTTTTTAATTTTATTAAAAGAAGATAGTGTCTTGAATAAAAAAGGGACTAGCGTAGCATATACATACAAAGACTCTACCTTTTTAGCTAAATATACTAAAATCGGATTTAATCATAAGAACCATATTTACAATGATTCTACAACGTCAAAATATTGGAAACAACCCATAAAATTATTTTTTGATAAAAACATACCAAACAAAACAAAGAAACAGTTTATCCATTTTGCTGAAAATATTATCAATCAAGTAGACTCCTTAAAATTAGATATTGTTAAAAAAGTAGAAGATTCAAATTATGTTATTTATTATTCTAATGGTTATGAATATGAAAGTAAAATGTCCAACAATACATACTCTGATTTATATATCCACTGGAAAAATGCCAATAGTCAAATTTACAAAGGGGCCATTAAAATAAGAGAGGATAAATTATTTAATGAAACCTTAAGGTTACAAAAAATTAAATCATTATTTATTCAGTCTTTGGGTTATTTTACATTTGACGATCAAATAGATTGTGAAAATTTTTTTTCAGGTTGTTATCAAGACAATATTAATCTGTCGGCATTTGATATAGAAATTATAAAATATCATTATGATTATGGCATATGTAAAGGTACTTATTTAAGCACTTTTGAAGAGCAACATAATAAAGCTAAAAAACTCCTAAATAAAAATCCAAAAAACAGAATGAGTTTCTTTCATCTAACTGAATAAAACAAAATAAAAAAGGAACGCTTTTAGCGCTCCTTTTTTATTTTAAATACCAGTAACAATTAAAACTTAAAATTGTATTGTTCCGATTTCCAATAGATCTTTCTCAGCATCTAATCTAAAAACTCTAACCTCTTTCGTTTCTTCTTTACTTCCGTATTTCTTGAATATTGTAATTTTTAAAGTGGTTGGTCCCGAAATTTTCTGAACGTCGTCAGCAAAATAATCTAATTCAATTTCGTATGTTCCTTTTAGTCCTTTTTTAATCATAAACTCTTCCGGTCCATAACCTTCAGTCATATCTTCTGACAAATGATCTCCAAAATCTGATATGGTCTTTTTATAACTTATCGATACTTCTTCAGGTGTTTCTACCCATAAATCTAAATCAGTATCGTTATGATTCCAATCTGCAACAACACGCAGGTCTAATTTAATTGGCTGTATTCGTTTTTTCTGTACTTCAGTTAATTGTATCTGACCTTTATATTTTTGTATCAAATGACCAGCCTCGATAAATGCTAAGTGTTCTATTCCATAAAAGCGTTCATCTAAATCCTTTTCAACTAATTGTCCGTCTATTAATGTATATAATAAGTCAAAAGCCTTTTGATACTGTCCAACGTGTTCAAAAGCTAAAGCTAAATCTCTTGTAGATTGTGGCTCTTCTGGTCTCAACTTTAAAATTTCTTTATAAACATGCAGTGCCAGTTGATCTTGTTTAAAATACTCTAACTTATAAGCCAGAGCACGCATTACTTCATGATTATCCAAATCTATTTCAACTAAATTAGACAACACTTTAATTGCTAATTTTGTTTCTTGTTTAGAATCAAAAAAATCTGCGACATCCATAAAAAAAGATGGTGTATTGCGGTATTTTCCTCTCAGCTTTAAATACGTTTTATAAGCATCTTCAATGCTAGTTTGCGCCATTAACAATTTTATATAATCATTCTCTGCTGACCAAGGTTTAAAATTAATGTCTTCCCTAATTTTATTATCTAATTCTTCTATTTCCTCTGGTCTATTTTTTAGACCAGCTTTGGTTCTTATTATTATAACTTCATTACTAGCCCTACTTCCAAATAAGGCGGATGTTGAAGCATCTTTAAGCACCGTAAGACTATCAATAGAATCCGTATCTATTTTTTTAAATTCAGTATCAGAAACTATTACTCCATCAATTACATACAACGGTGTATTGTTACCAATAGTACTTTGTCCTCTTATAATTATTTGAGGACTACCTCCTGGCTTCACTGAATCGTCTTCTATATTAACTCCAACAACTCTACCGCTTAATGTTTGTACTGCGTCCGTAACAGATTCTGATTTAACAACTTGAACTGAACTTGTCACACTTTTCCTTGTTATAGAAGCGTAAGCAGTAACAACCACTTCATCTAAATTATTATCCGGTTCTAAAGTACTATTAACAGTAGTATTACTACCAACAACAAACATTTTACTTACATACCCCACATAGCTAATAGCAATACTATCTCCAACGTCGGCATTAATGCTAAAATTTCCATCAAAATCTGTTGTTGCACCTCTAGACGTTCCTGTGACAATTATTGAAGCACTTGGCAATGGTAGTCCGTTTTCGTCAGTTATAACTCCTGATATTATCCTACTATTGGAGTCTAATTCTGTTTCCTGTAACACACTTCTAACAGGCATAACTTCAGGTTCTGGAATACTTGGCAGGTTAACTGTAGTACTTTCTGTTGTCACCGTTGCTGTATTTAAAGATTTTGGTTTTTTAATCTTAGTTACGATCGGATACTTAGTGCTATACCAATCCATTAAATCTTGATAATCTTTAATAAGATCTTCTTTTCTGTCTTGTATTTCTTCTTGTCTTTCAGCTTCAGCTTGACTATTATTAGCTATAAGTGCTTTATATTCTGTTTTTAGTTCCAATGGTGGCTCAATCTTATACCTGACATAATCTTCTATTCTATCTAAAATTATTAGCGACGTATATTCAGATATCAAATGATGCTTTTTTGCTAGTTTAATAATGTCATCTTTATTATTTTCTTTATCTATATTCAATGCTTGCAATTTCTTTTTTGCCCATAAGCGCTTTACTAATCCATTAAAACTAGATTTAATTAAGTTTACTTTTAAATGCTCTGTAACTTGACCATTATAACCAAAATTTAATTTTACTTCTGTATTAGAATCAAATTTTCCTGATACTGAAAAATCACTATTCACAGTTGTATTTGGTAGCGGATACACTTCAGAAACCGCCTTGTTTTTATCAGTACCTAAAAACTTAAATGATTCCGTTTTAAGGGCATGTAAAGCAGCATCAGGTTTGTTGAAATTTAGATTAATATATTTTCCGTTATTTTGATTTGCTATGTGCTCTAAAAACTGATGGTTGGCAGATTTAACAGTGTTTATGGTGTACAAACGACCGTTAAACTTATTTTGCAACTCTCCTAAATTAAACATACCATCACTAAAAAATAAAACCTCCTCTTTTACCGTGTTTTTAATATCCAAATAAGATGTACCTCCATCATACACTACGGACTGAATTTCTTTTTTTAATAAGTCCCAATTTCCGTTAGTAATACTAAAATATTTTGGTGTTTGAGTTACATTACTAAACACAACTAAATTGACGTTAACCGTCTTTAAATATTTAAAATAGTCTTCTAAAAGCTTAATTTCGGTTTCTAAATCTCTAAACTTCATAGAATAAGACGCATCCCAATACAATGTAATATTTCTAGGTTTTTCTTTAATCCTACTTTTCGGCTTAAATGATTTATAAACATTAAAATATGCGTTATAAGTGGATACACTCTCTGTGCTACCTATAGGAAACTCTAACAAAACAGCCGTATTTACAATAGCTTTAGTCTGCTTAGATGATGCTTTTAATACGCCATCTACTTCTTTGAATTTAAGTTTATACAGATTATCACCAATAATCCTCGGTTCTTGATTTACATTATAAACAACAACATCTAGATTAAAGTCTAAAGGATCTGAAAAATGTAATGGAATCTGATATAAGTGTTTACCATTACTAATATTCATTTCTTGCTCAAATGTGATACTTAATAATTTATAACCTTTTGCCGGTATTGGATATACTCTTGCTTTATAATTATTTCCTTTAGTAATTTCTAACAATCCAGGATCAATGGTTTGTCTGATAGTAGACTCATAAGCGACACGACCCAACTCTTTAGTAACAATTACAGCATCTCTAAGCTTACCATTTACATCCATTGCAAAATTAGTCACAGATTGACCCTGCCCCAAAGGAAAAGCCAACTGCCCCTCTAAAACACGATCTGTACCATTATAAAAGGTCATGTTATAAGTAGTTGTAGCAATATTACCTACAACTTCTGTTTTAACATCCAATTGCTTTAACGTTAATAAAGTAGAATCTTGAAGTTTTATTCTTGGTACTTCTTGCGCAAATAGTTGTATTGAGATAAAAAAGAAAAAGAGTTTGATTAGTTTCATGGTGGTTGTTTTAAAATTAAAACAAACTTATAACCAAACTAAAGATTACAAAACCAATATTGAGGGAACGCTACTTTTCAATTAGGCAAACCTACGATTTAACAAGCGCCATAGTTTTTAACCTATTTATTTTGCCTGAGGTTGTTTCCGCGAAAGCGGGAATAGAATATACAGTTTTAGGCGTTTGTATTGCTGTTAGGTCTAAAAAAACAGCAGGACTTAACATATTGTCTTCCGCTTCAATTACCATTACAATGACCTCTCCAAACGTCTCGTCTTTTTCTGAAGTTATAAAAAAACGAGGTCCAATTTTAGATTGAAGCTTCGCCTCTATCTGTTCCGGAAACAGTTTTACACCTCCAGAGTTTATAACATTGTCAATACGTCCTAACCACTCAAACGTTGTTTTAGAATGTAGTTTTACAACATCATTAGTTATAATTTGCGTTGTATTTAATTGTGGCGCATCAATAACCAAGCACTCCTTATCGTTTTGACTAATGGTTATATTTGGTAACGTTTTAAAGTAGTTTGTCGTTTTACCATTAATCTGTTTTACCGCAATATGAGTAATGGTTTCCGTCATCCCATAAGTTTCAAAAATATTAGTTTTTAAACCTTTAAACTGTTGTTTTAATTTGGGAGACACTTGAGCACCTCCTACAATTAACGTTTTTATATTGCTTAATTTTTGAATTGTCTTTTCTGCTTGCGCAGGAATCATAGCACAAAAATCATAATGCTTTTTAGTATTAAATTCCGGATTAGTTGTTGGTTGTACACAGTCTATTTCTAAACCTAAAATCATAGCACGTACCAACATCATCTTACCCGCTATATACGTTGCCGGAAGACACAATAACGCGGTATTACTAGGTTGCAACTTAAAAAAATCTCCAGTAGCAATAGCCGAATGCACCATGGCTTGTTTACTTAATGTAATTGTTTTGGGGTGTCCCGTAGACCCTGATGTCTTTACTAAAATAAAGTCATTATCATCTAACCAATCTGATAAAAAATCACCGATTTCTTTTTCAAACAAATCACCTTCTTTAATAAAACTATACGCTACTTCTTTCAAGTCTTCAAAAGAAAAACTATTCCCGTTTAACTTAAATCGGTTATGTACTTTATTAAATGTTGGTGTCATTACTTAATCTAAAAGGTTACTATTTTCCTTTAATGGTGCTTCAATGTTTCCGAATAATTTCTCTTTCCAATTGGTCCATTTATAGACTTTCGCAAAAATAAATAGCAATATAGGAAACACTACAAATACCGGTATAATTACATCTCCAAAACCTGCTCCTGGTTCTGACACGTCTTTTAAAACTGAATGTGTTTGCAATACAGTCCAGTCTGCAGTAACCAATAACGCACCAAATAAATTATTTGCAGCATGAAACCCTAAGGCTAACTCCATCCCGTCGTCCATTAACGTTAGTACTCCTAAAAATACACCTGTACCAATATAATACACCATTACACCATAACCTAGCTTACCAACTTCAGGATTAAACACGTGCATACCTCCAAAAATAACAGAGGTTATAAGTAATGGCACCCATTTTTTTCTTAAAGATGTCACTAAGTTTTTATTAAATTCAGACTCAAAAGCATTTTTCTTTTTTAAAATATCAAAGATTAAAGCACCAACTCCAATTACAGCGCCAATCGCACCAATACCTTCCCATACATCAAGATCATAAATCATGATTATATTAGAGCATATCGGAATAGACAACAGCGTAAAAATAAATCCAAAAGGAAATTGATTACTAGTTGTAACCGTACCGAAACCTTGCATTAAATACCCTCTAAAAATGTACTCTTCTAAACTTGTTTGAATTGGTATTAACAATACTGCAATAACAGCTAAAATTAAAAAACGTTCTAACTCAAAATTCCAAACATAACTCTCAGGCGTCGTTAAATAGTCGATCAATATCATTCCTGAAGATATAACACCCCAAAACAAAAAAGAAAACATAACACGTTTCCAATCTATTTTATTTCTAGCAGTCGTTACAGATAACAACGTTTGTTTATGCAAATATTTAACAGCAATAATTAACCCTATAAAACCAATAGCAAAGGATAGTAATAATAAAAACAAATTTAGATTAGGCTCTAAAATTGTCATCAATTGTTTTTCGTCCATATTATAAGCAGATCCACCATTTGCCACATATTTAAGCATAGCTGCAACTGTAAACGGAATTTGCCCTAATGATGCAAAAACAGCAATAATTAAAGACCCTACTAGGTAACGCCAAAATTCGTGTTTAAAATTAAAAGCTTGTTTTATAAAATCCATAGTCTATAATTTAAAATCCCAATTAGTATTGTTATTGTAATGTAATCGTCCTTGCTCTACTTCTAAAGGCGATGTAATATTATTAGTAAATAAACCGCCAGTACCAAGACCTTGTGGTAAATTACTTTGTTTTGTATACGTGTATTGCGCTATTGCATTTAATCCAACATTACTTTCTAGCGCGCTAGTAATCCACCAACCTATCTTTTGTTTTTGGGCTAATGCAATCCATGTATCACTACCTTTAAAACCTCCAATAAAACTAGGTTTTAAAATAATGTATTGCGGATTAATAGCGTGTAATAAGGCTTCCTTTTTAGCATCATCAAACACACCAATTAATTCTTCATCTAAAGCAATATCTAAAGGGGTTTGCTCGCAAAGTTTTGCCATTTCTGAAAACTGACCTGCTTTTATAGGTTGTTCAATAGAGTGTAAATTAAAGTCTGATAACTGTTTTAGTTTTTCTAAAGCTTCAGATGATTTAAACGCCCCATTGGCATCCACACGTAGTTCTATATCGCTTTCGCTGAAATTATGCCTGATACCCTTTAAAATATCCAACTCCGTTTGAAAATCTATGGCTCCAATTTTTAATTTTATACAACTAAATCCCGACGCTATTTTGTCTTCAATTTGTTGTTTCATAAAAGCCTGATCGCCCATCCAAATCAAACCATTAATATCAATCGAAGCGCTGCCTCTTGTAAATTCTGAAGGAAATAAAACAAAAGGGGCTTGACTCTCTAAACTTTTAAAAGCCATTTCAAGTCCTATTTGAATACTCGGGAATTCTCTATTCTTGGCATACAAATACGCTAACCCTTTTTCTATTTCTTGACATGTGTTGTGCAATTGCATTTCGTAATCAGGTCTATCATCTGCACTTAAACCTCTTAAAATACCACATTCTCCAATACCACGTTTACCGTCATGTTCTATAATAATAAACCAAGTTTCCTTAGTTTTTAAAACACCTCGAGAGGTACCACTTGGTCTTTTAAATTCTAAAATGTGTTTCTTGTAGCTTGCTTTCATAAGGAAATCAAAAATACTTAAATAATTTTGTAATTTCACCTAAAAATATAGGATTACATGACGTTTAAAAATAAAGTAGTTTGGATTACTGGCGCCTCTAGCGGAATAGGAAAAGGGTTAGTTCTAGCCTTAGCTAAGTTAGAGTGTCAATTAATAATTTCTTCAAGAAACAGTAGCACTTTAAATCAACTTAAGCAATTGTGTCCTAATCCAGATAATATTGCAGTCCTACCGTTTGATTTATTGGATTACAACCATATGAAACCAGTTGTAGCCCAAGCTATAAAACAGTATGGAAAAATAGACTTGTTAATTAATAACGGAGGTATTAGCCAACGCGCCTTGATTATTGATACGGATATAAGTGTAGATAAAAAACTAATGGAAGTGGATTATTTAGGGACTGTTGCTTTAAGCAAAGCGTTACTACCTCATTTTATTAAAAATCAATCTGGACATTACGCTGTAGTAACTAGTTTGATGGGTAAATTCAGTTCGCCTTACCGTTCTGGATATTGCGGTGCAAAACATGCTTTACACGGTTTTTTTGATGCACTACGTATGGAACACCAAAAAGACAATGTAAACGTAACACTAATCTGTCCCGGATTTGTAAATACTAATATTGCAAAAAATGCATTGATTGGCGATGGTAGTTTACAAAACAGCCAAGATGACGCCACAGAAAACGGATTACCTATTCCTGAGTTTTGTGACCGCATGATACATGCTATTCAAAAAGAAAAATTTGAAGCTTATATTGGAAAAAAGGAGATTTTAGGCGTGTATTTAAAACGCTTTTTTCCAAAGCTATTACATCGTTTTGTAATGAAAAGTCAAGTTAGATAATAATTACAACTCTAAACTTTCTCCTATTTCTAAAAGCATTAAGTCTTTGTCTTTTTCAAAAAACTTACGCTTAGCTGCTTCATGATCAATTTCTATATAACCAAACGTATCAAAATGATATCCTAAAATTTTATCGCACTCTACAAAACTACTAGCAATAATAGCATCATTAATACCCATTGTAAAATTGTCTCCAATAGGTAAAATAGCTAAATCCAATTTGGTTTGCATTGGGATCAACTTCATATCAAATGTTAGTGCTGTATCTCCTGCTATATAAATATTTTTATGTTCGCCTTCAAGAACAAAACCTCCAGGTTGACCACCATAACTACCATCAGGAAAAGAAGAGGTGTGTATTGCATTGACATATTTTAAACTTCCAAAGTCAAAATCCCAGGTCCCACCATGATTCATTGGATGACCTTCAAAACCTAAATTCTGAAAGTGTGTTACAATTTCAAAATTAGAAACAATGACTGCATCCGTACGTTTTGCGATTGCTTCCACATCTAATATATGATCTTGATGTGCATGCGTCAACAAGATGTAATCTGCTTTAATGGTATTAATATCAATATGAGCAGCTTTAGGGTTTCCTGAAATAAATGGATCTACTAAAATATGTGTATCCTCTATTTGAAGACCTAAGCAGGCGTGACCGTAAAAAGTAATTTTCATGGTAATGTATTTATTACAGTAAATGTCCGATACCTAATAGTAAACTTAACAATACTGTGGTTAATGCTAACTTTTTTAATTCTGGATCAAAATCTTTAGGGTTAGTAACCGATCTGACCTTTTTTAAATGTAATCCTAAAGGAATATACGCTACAAAGTAAATCAGATTTAAAGGTGATTTATAGTAAATTACACCAAATAAAACTGATAATACAATAGCTGTAATTATTAAAAAATAATGATATTTTTTAGACTTTTCAGCCCCTAATTTTACAGCCAATGTTATTTTGTTTGCTGTTACGTCAGATACAATATCTCTCATGTTATTTAGGTTAAGTACCGCTGTACTTAATAATCCTATTGCAACTGCAGGTAAAACAACAATAAAGTCTATCTGTTTAGCAAATAAAACATAACACCCTAAAACACTTACTAAACCAAAAAAAACAAAGACAAAAATATCGCCCTTACCTTTATAGCCATACGCATTGTTTCCTACGGTATATTTTATAGCTGCATAAATAGAGATTCCTGCTAGCACAAAAAATAATAGTGCTAACCACAAATATTCAGCTTTAAAAGACACATAAAGTAAAATTAGAGTAAGCACTACGCTAATAATTACGTTTAATCTAATAGCTTTATACATGTCCTGATGTGTAATAGCGCCAGATTGTAAAGCACGAACAGGTCCAATGCGTTGGTCGTTATCCGTCCCTTTTACACCGTCTCCATAATCGTTAGCTAAATTTGATAGTATTTGATAACTAAGCGTTGTTAATATAGCAAACACTAGTATTACACTATCAAAAACACCATTATATTTTGCTAAACAGGCGGCGACAATAATTCCAGAAATAGATAGTGGCAATGTACGTAAGCGCATTGCCGACAACCACTTGGTAAGGTTCTTCATATATTATGGAATCCATTGTTTTGGAAAATTAGGCTTACGCTTTTCTAAAAACGCATCCCTACCCTCTTTAGCTTCGTCTGTCATATAAGCCAATCGTGTCGCTTCTCCAGCAAATACTTGCTGCCCAACCATACCATCGTCTGTTAAATTCATGGCAAATTTTAACATCTTAATAGACGTTGGCGATTTCTCTAAAATTTCTTGTGCCCATTGGTATGCAGTAGCTTCTAACTCGTCATGAGGTATCACAGCATTTACCATTCCCATGTCATAAGCTTCTTGCGCAGAGTAATTTCTTCCTAAGAAAAATATTTCTCTAGCTCTTTTTTGACCTACCATTTTTGCTAAATAAGCAGATCCATAACCACCATCAAAACTAGTAACATCGGCATCCGTTTGTTTAAAAATAGCATGTTCTTTACTTGCTAAAGTTAAATCGCAAACAACATGTAAACTATGTCCTCCACCAACTGCCCAACCAGGAACAACTGCTATAACTGCTTTAGGCATAAATCTAATTAAACGTTGTACCTCAAGTATATTTAATCTATGGTAACCATCTTCCCCTACGTAACCTTGATGGCCTCTTGCCTTCTGATCTCCACCAGAGCAAAAACTATACACGCCATCCTTAGTAGATGGTCCTTCTGCTGATAATAACACAACACCTATTGAGGTATCTTCTCCTGCGTCATAAAAAGCATCATACAATTCCTTTGTAGTTTTTGGTCTAAAGGCGTTTCTAACATTTGGTCTATTAAAAGCAATACGTGCAACACCGTTACATTTACTGTAGGTAATGTCTTCGTAATCTTTGGCTTTCTTCCAATTTATATTATCCATAAAATATCTTTAATTTTTCAAGTCATAAAAATACGTAATAAATCTTTTTTAAGAAGCGATATTAATGGTTAACTACCGAATACTTTTTAGCTAAAAAAACATAAAAAGAGAGCATCTACACTTGTAAACTCCTGATTTACAAGTGTTAAATGTAAGAAAAATCAACTTAACATTTGATTTTAAACGATGAAATCAGACTTTAATCTATTTGTTATCACAACTTTAGCAATTAGCATAATACAATTAAAAACAACTTTTATATTTGTTTCATATTAAAATCCCTCTATTAATGAATGTAACCAAGTCTAACCTATATAATTCAATTTCAAAAGAACACAATCTCTCCCTAGGTGATTTATTTCTTTTTGAAAATGTAGCTGTAATTCAAGTTCATGAAGGCAAGCACGTAGATATAGACGCTTTACAAGATTGCTTAAAAATCTTATATGATTTTTATGAAAAAAGAAAAAAACCGTTTAGTTTAATTTCTAATAGAATAAATAAGTACTCTATTGAAGTTTTAGACTATCCAAAATACAGTAGTTTATTTGATAATATATGTATGTATGGTATTATCGGATATTCAAGCTTTAGTGAAATGAATATTTCAATTGAAAAACGATTTAGTAAAATGAAAACATTAACATTTAATACCCTTAATGAAGCTTTTACTTATTCCAATACAGTTGCACAAAATAAAGTAAGTATTAATTGATAGCGTAAATTAGTCCCCCCAAGTTACTATTATATAGAAACTTTTAAGTTACTTTTTAAGAGCCCTAAACTCTTTTTAAGTAACTTTTTTTTTGGTGTTAATCCGAAAAAACATAATTTATATCGAAAACTATCTAGTTAACAACCACATAACTACATTAAAAAATTTTCATGCTCTAAATTTGCTATAAGCTATTAAACTTATGAAAATTGTAGATTCCACACTTGCTGACCAAATTAAAGATGTATACATCTCGGATTATGGTAACTTCTATTTTTTAGACGATGTTATAATTTCAGAACTTGACGAAGGTATTACCTACACTTGGGAAGAAGCTAAAAAAGTTATTGAGGCAGCAAAAGCATTTTACGGTCCAACAATAAACGTAAGTTACGTGTCTAACCGTATAAATAAATACTCTGTAAAACCATCTGATTGGTTAAAATTTTATCGTGGTAACAATAGACTAAATGCCTATGCTGTAGTTACCAAAAGTGAAAACAGTTGGTTTAATGCTTTAATGGAAAAATTATTTTCTAATGTAGAGATTGAACGCTTTGATGACTTATACGAAGCTATTGACTGGGCAAAACGCCTTAGTAGTGCTAATCTTGCTTCTTAAGATAAATTCCATCAGGTTTTAACTCCACTAATTTTTGTCTGTATAACGTCCCTATTGCCTTTTTAAATGTTTTTTTACTCATTTGTAAAAGGTCTTTAATTTTTTCAGGACTAGATTTATCTGTTACAGCTAAAAACCCATTGTTATCCGTAAGTTCTTGCATGATCTTATCAGCATTAGGTTCTATATTTCTATAGCCTATTTCTCCTAATCCAATATCTAACTTATTTCCTGGTCTTACTTTTTTAACAATACCTTTTAGTTTGTCTCCAACACTTAAGTCTTGAAAAATACTATCCTTGTATATTAATCCTGTATGTATATTATTAACAATAACATTCATCCCTAAATCACTTGGATGAGATACAATAATATCCACTTGATCAAACTGTGCTACTGTTAACTCTTTATTATCTAAAAACTGATTAGTCTTACTAGATGCAACTAAACGCTCTGTAACATCGTCTAAATAACAACGTACTAAGTACCAACCACCCTTTTTCATAGGAAATGCTTGCTCTTTAAATGGGCAAAACAATTCTTTTACCAATCCAAAATCTAAAAAGGCACCAAAATTAGATACTTCATTACATCGTAATACCGCAAACTCTCCGTTAATTATAAACGGTTCTGTAGTTGTTGCGATAATACGTTCGTCATTATCTAAATAAACAAAAACTTCTATTTTATCCCCAATTTCAAAATGTTCTGGAACATATCTGTTAGGTAATAAAACTTCATTATTATCTGCATCACCTAAAAATAATCCAGGTTCTGTGTCTCTTAAAATTTCAAGCGTATTGAATTCTCCTATTTGTATCATTTTGCAAATGTAAGCATATAAAAAAAGCGTTACAGAACTGTAACGCTTTTTTTATATGTTTTTTTCTATTTTTTTTCTATTTGTTGTAAATCGCTTCTTTTTTGAAGTGTTTTGCCAATAAATAATAAACAACCGCTCTGTATTTATTTTTATTTGATCTTCCATAAGTTTCAATTACAGAATCTATAGCTTTATCTAAATCTGCACTATCTGCTAAACCTAACTTTTTAATTAAAAAATTATTTTTTACAGTAGCTAATTCTGATTCGTCAGAACCTGACACTGTCGCTGCATCTTTATTATATATAGATGGTCCACAACCAATAGTAACTTTAGTTAAAAAATCCATATCTGGATTAACTCCACATTTATCCTTTAAATCTGCAGCGTACTTTACGATTAAGTCATCACGTTTACTCATAATTTTTTTATAATTTAAATTAATAATTTTTAGCTTACTAAAGATACAATTTTTCTCGGTCTCTTTTTTAAGCCAAAATAAATATAATTACAATTACGATTAACGGTCAATTTCTCCGATTAAACTATTTGACAAATTGAAAATAATCTAATAGTATACTATCATTGTCTCTTGCTGGCGTCATAACCTCCAATAACTTAGGTTGCTCGGTTTTATCGTAAAAATGCTCTAGAGCATTTTCTAATTGGTCTTGGTCGGTTACTTGGGTGTATTCTAAACCATACATTTGACACAAGTGCTTTGCAGACAGATTATGTTTCGTTTCGAAAAAATAATCAAAGTTATCTGTGTTTTTATGTCCTGGTAGGATTCTAAAAATCCCTCCTCCTTCGTTATTAATAACTATAATCCTAAAGTTTTTAGGTATGTAGTTATTCCACAACGCATTACTATCGTAAAAAAAGCTTAAATCTCCAGTTATAAAGACGGTTGGATTATCTCTTGTTATCGATGCTCCAATTGCGGTACTAGTACTTCCATCAATTCCGCTAGTGCCTCGATTACAAAAAACGTCCAACGTTGGATTAATATCAAAAAGCTGTGTATATCTAATAGCAGAACTATTACCAACTTGTAATTGCGTATGATTTGGTATACTTTTTAGTAACACATCAAATGCTTTAAAGTCAGAAAATGGTATCAACCCCATGTATTGCAAATGCTTTTCTCTTCTAATATCCATTTGGTTTTTCCAAAATGGATTATAATCACTTTTTAAAGCTTTAGTTAATGGTATAAAAGATTGGAAAAACGAATTTATTGATTGCTTAAACACCTTATTTAGCACAAAAAAGGTGTCATTTGCCCCATTTTCTGCTACATGCCAATGTTGTTTTGGCTTATGGGTTCTTAAAAATTTCTTTATTTTTTTTGATACTATTAAACCTCCAAAGGTTAATAGTATTTCTGGTTGTAAACCTTGTAACTCTTGTTCAGAAAGCGCACCAATTAATTTATCAATACTTGGACAAATATTATCATGATGTAAGTTAGACGTGCTTTCGGTTAATATCAATACACTTTCATCTTCTGCTAAAACATCAATAAAGTGCTGCTCTACGCTGTTTGGAGCTAAAACACCTACTAATACTAACTTCTTTTTGGAGTTATTCCAAATTTCAGCGAAAGCGTTATAATCTTCACTAACTAAATTATGTTTTGGTACCGGCACTACTTGTGGAGTTACCGTAAGTGCATCCACCATTTGATATAAAGGCTCATCAAACGGAATATTAACATGTACAGGGCCTTGTGTTGTTATTGCTATATTAAAGGCTTTATTAATTTCGGTTTCGTTGTATTGTTGGATTCCTTGTTGTAGCCCTAAAAAGCGTTCGATTTTATTCTCAATACTCTTCATTATTGGCAAGTCTTCCGCGAAAGCGTTTTCTTTTTCAGGATTTAAATCTTGCTTTAAATTAGCCGAATATTGTATGTGATTTTTAAAAACGTTTTCTTGATTTATAGTCTGCCCATCTCCTATTCCGACCAAGTACTTAGGTCTATCTGCACTTAAAACCACTAACGGAACATGGCTATAATACGCTTCTGACACTGCTGGATAATAATTTAACAAAGCACTACCAGAAGTACAAACAACTGCTACCGGATGCTTTATTTGTTGTGCGATACCTAATGCGAAAAAAGCTGCGCAACGCTCGTCCACAATACTATAACATTTAAAAAAAGGATCGTGAGTAAATCCAATGGTTAATGGCGCATTTCTGCTTCCTGGAGACAGTACAATGTGTTGGATATTCTTGGCTTTACAAAGCTGAATTACCGTTTGCGCTAAAGGTGTTTTTGGGTGTTTCATGTGTTATACAAAAATACGAAACCCAAATCCTAAATAAAACCATTATAAGAGGTTTTTAACAGTCTTAGATTTTGCAACGGTTTCTTCCCATTCGTTTTCAGGTATAGAATCTTTTGTAATTCCGCCACCAACATAGATTAATGCTTGGTTGTCCTTAATTTGCAGACATCTTAAATTAACAAACAAATGCGATATTGTTTTTACGGATCCGTAAGCGTTATTCTCTACGTTTCTGCGATTGGTATTTCTTGTTTTGGCTTGTTTAATATTTATTTCGCCTAAAAAACCGGTATAATATTCACGATTATAGCCTTCGTTTTTTAATATAAACTGTTTAGCATTTTCTTTAGGTAAACCGCAAACTGCAGGTGTTGGATGTAATTTAGCAATAACAGACTGCAATCCATTTTCAGGCTTTAATAGTCCAGAAATCTTAGTTTGCAAATGCAATAAATCCCCTGCTTTGATAGTCTCTGTAGTGCCCAAATTAATACTACTGACTGACGACTCTAAACTACCTACTATAAAATCCGTAACTAATTGCTGTTCTTCTTGTTCCTTGGACTGCCACTGGACATCAACTGTGTTTTTGTATTGTTGCGTACCTGCAAGAGACATGGTTAAAAAGCGGTTGCCTTCTACTTTTAACAACGTTTCAGGCGTTGCTCCTAGCCACAACCCTACTTTTGGATGATACCAACAATACACCATTGCTGTTTTATAAGTCGCTAACAGTTTTTTAAATAGTAAAAGCGTATTGTCTTCAGGAAAAGTTTCGGTTTCAACTCGAGATATCACTACTTTTTTAAAACTACCATCTTCAATTTCGGAAATAGCTTTCTCTACTATTTGGATATGTTTCGCTTTCGCTGAAACATTTATCGTGCTACTTAATTGGCTTTTAGCCTGATCAGGTTTACTATCAAACAAACAATCTATTACTTCGCTTTTATCTAAAGGAAATAATACCGTATTATCTTCATTTTTAAAAGGTGAAAACACAAAACCGCTAGCCTCAAAATTTGTCGTAAAATGAAGCTGATTGCTATCCTGAAGCAATGCTTTTACCGCTAATTGATTGGGCTTTTTATAAGCTACAAAAGGAAGCTGATTTGTAAACTGCTGAGCAAGCTGTTCAAAAAAATCTGAAGACTTCATAACTTACTTCTTTTTAGGTAAAGAAATGGTTGACAATTTGCATAACGAAATAAGGTTATCATCATCATCCGTTACTCTAATATCTAGTAATTGCGTTGTACGTCCTTTATGTAAAAAAGTAGCCTTAGCGTAAACATAGCCTGAGCTAATACTTTTTAAATGGTTGGCAGTTATCTCCAAACCTCTAATCATTAAATTTTCTGAATCTAAAAAAATATGCGAAGCAAAACTACCAACGCTTTCTGCTAAAGCTGCTGTTGCGCCACCATGCAACACACCGTCTGGTTGATGCACACGTGGTGTCACTGGCATTCTGGACACTAAAAAATCCTCGCCATAATCCACAACTTCTATCTCTAAGGTTTCCATTAAAGTGTTTTTGCTTGCTTTATTTGCTATTGCTAACACTTGTGCTTTAGAATACTTCATGTAAGGGTTTGTTTTATTTTGCAAAAATACAAAACAATAGGCATTTATTTAGTTTTACTGTAGGTCGATATGCAATCCAAAAAAGCTCGCATTACTTGCTGCAGTGTATTTGGCATGTGTATAACTAAAACGTAATTTGTTGATTTTAATAGCAAATCCAACAGACAAACCTGAAAAATTACGTTGATCAACAATACGCAACTCTTCTGCACGTCTAAAATTATATCCTAATCTTATATTAAAACCTTTGTCTGGAAAAAGCTCCGCTCCTAAAATAGTATGACGTATTACATTGCCTAAAAAGCCAACCTTTTCTTGTGTTTGATTACCTTCTAAATCTGTGGTTGCACGTGCCGGATTAGAAGTCCCAATAGGCCACTGTTGCAAGTTTTCAAAAGTGACATGCCAACGCAATGGCACATGCTCTAGCGTTTGAGACAAACCTAAAGTGATGTCTAATGGCAAACTTTCTTGTTGTCCTGCGTAGGTTGTAATCTGTGTTCCTAGGTTTCTGACTACTAATGCAGCTTGAAACTCTAAATCGTCATCGACATACATTAAACCCAAATCTGTTGCTACTCCAAACGAGCTGTACTGCTCTAAAGTTGACGTAATAAATTTAAGATTGGCACCAAAATAAAAATCAGAATAGCCTAATTGCAATGCATACCCTAAAGATAAAGCTGCTTCTGTACCAGTAAATGTTCCTGTTGAAATTCCGTCTTCATCATAGCCATCAAAATCGCCATAATTAATATAGGTCATCCCAGCATGTAAAGTCTGAGTACGTCTGTCCCAAGTATAAGCATAAGCAGCAGTACCATAAGTAATACCACCCAAATAGTTACTAAAATTTAATGCGAATTGGTTATCCATTTCTGGATTAATAGCCGATGGATTATATAATCCCTGCGTGACATCGTAATCTATATTGGTTAAAACTTTACCTCCCAAAGCGGCTTGACGTGGGGATGATACTAAGTTTAAAAATTGATAAGTCGATTGCCCTCCCAATTGCGCGTAACTAAACGTGCAACCAAACAATAGCAATAAAAGGACTATTTTATTTTTAAACATAGTTTCGCAAAGTAAATAAATCTACCCTAAAACGCAGATATAGTAAATTTATTTTTTACTTAAGTTTAAGCTTTTGTCCTATTTTTAAATTATTAAACTTAACGTTGTTTAGTAATGTTAGCTTTTTAACTGTTGTTTTGTGTTTTAAAGCCAAGTTGTAAAGGTTATCCCCTTTTACAATTATATGGTAATCGACACCCTCTACTTCTTCTTTAGCTTCTTCTTCCGACTCTTCTTTGTCTTCATCAGTATTATCAACTGTATCTTCAGTCGCTACTTCAGTTTCTTCTTCTAAAACGTCTTCCACAGTTTCTTCAATAGCTTCTTCAACTAAAGCTTCTTCAACTACAACCGTTTCTTCAGATTCTACAATCTGTTTTACCACGTCCTTAGCTACTACTGCATCTTCAACAGCTGTATCTTCAATAACTGTTTCGCTAACAACGGTTTCAACTATTTCCTTTTGCTCTACTACTGCAGGTATCTTTACAGGCGCTGTTACTTTAGATTGTTGCGCTTTTTTAGCTGATTTTAATCGTTGCTTAGCATCTTCCAATTGTCTCTCTGCTCTTCTGACTTCTTCCGAAGCTTCCAAAACTGTTATTTGATTTGTAATTACAGTTTCTTGAACCTCAACCTTTGGAGCTGCGACAACTTCTTCTTCGATTGTTGTTACTGGAACAGTTGTATTTGATGGTTCTGAAACCGTAGGAATAATCATTGGTTTAGAATAGATACTTCCTTTAACTTTTGTTTTTTTGTCTTTAGGATTTACTGTTTTTGTTATCTTAGTATCACTTTCCATTGTTTGTGATGTCTGTGATGGTGGCGGTGCTAATGTAGATGGTGATTGTCCTGGTCTTAATTTAGCAATAATACGATCGTCTCCAGAATAACTAATTACCGGGCTACTTGATGTTACTAAAACTTTATTGATAATTTTTAACTTTTGACCTAAACTAAGCGCATTAGATTTTAGATTATTATCTTTTTTTAACTGCGTAAGACCTAACTTATATTTTTCTGCAATTACAGATAACGTTTCTCCTTTTTTAACAACGTGCGTAGATATGTTATTATAAACTACACCACTTGGTGTTGTTTGTAATTGTTCAGGATCCGTTTTTGCATGTTCTCTAAACACATATTCTCCTGTTAAAGTAGACATAAATGCCTCCTTTTCTTCTATTACTATTGGTAAAAATTCTTCTTCTACTTCTTGCGCTATACCTAGGTTAGCAAATAAAAACACTAAAATAAATAGTATGTTTTTCATTTTTATAAATGGATTATTTTCTGCAAATATAAGCTATTGCTTATTATCCGCTATAATTAAGGAATTTAACATAAAAAAAACACCATTATACTTTAGTTAAAAAGGATAATGGTGTTTTAAAAAATATTATTACCGACGGTTTAACGTCTTATTTTAATCTTAACTGCTGTCCAATTGACAACGTGTTACTTTCTAAATTATTTAAAGCTTTAATATCTGTAACAGAAACACCAGATTGTCTTGAAATACCATATAAAGTATCTCCTTTTTTAACAATCCAAGCACTTTCTGAAGGCTCTTGAGTTGCAGATGCATAAGAGATATTAAGTACCTGTCCAATGCTTAAGGCATTACTTTCTAGATTATTTATAGACTTTAATTGAGACATACTTACACCATATTGTTTAGATATAGAATATAATGTTTCTCCCCTATTAACTGTATGAGTATTACCGCTAGTTGTGTTACCACTACTAACTGTTTTACTTGCTGTATTATTTTTGTTGGATGACATTTTTGCCAAATCCTTTTTATTCATTGCTTTAAACTGACCCGTTTTTGTATTTAACAAAGCAGGTTTCCCGTCTAAAACGACTTCAATATAATTATCGTCTTGTGCAAATGCAGTTAACGAACTAAATAATACGGCTAATACAATTAATCTTTTCATGTTACTAAAGTGTGCTTTAAAGTTTTTTTGCGTTTTTAACTTTTTGGTCGGTAATAGCAATATTAACAACCTCCAACATGTCCGACACATAATGAAACGTTAGCCCATTTAAATATTCTGGCTTAATTTCTTCTATATCTCTTCTGTTGTCTTCGCAAAGTAATATTTCTTTAATTTTTGCACGTTTAGCAGCCAATATTTTTTCTTTTATTCCACCAACGGGTAAAACTTTCCCACGAAGTGTAATTTCGCCGGTCATTGCTAAGCTCTTTTTGACTTTTCTTTGTGTAAATAATGACACTAATGATGTTAACATTGTTACACCTGCACTTGGTCCGTCTTTTGGAGTTGCACCTTCTGGCACGTGGATATGTACATTATATTTCTCAAAAACATCAGGATCTATACCTAATTCTTCAGCATGTGCTTTAATATATTCCATTGCAATGGTAGAAGACTCCTTCATCACCTTACCTAAGTTTCCTGTAATATTAAGCGATCCTTTTCCCTTAGATAAAATAGATTCGATAAATAAAATATCACCACCTACTCTAGTCCAAGCTAATCCTGTAACAACCCCTGCTACATTATTGTTTTCGTATTTATCACGTTCTAATTTTGGACCACCTAAAATTTCAATAATATCATCATTAGATATTTTGATGTTATAATCTTGCTCCATTGCTATGTTTTTTGCTGCATAACGCACCATCTTAGCAATTTGCTTTTCTAAACCACGCACACCAGACTCACGCGTATAACCTTCAACTATTTTCTCTAATTGTGGTTTTGCAATCTTAATATGCTTGTCCGTTAAACCATGCTCTTTAAGTTGCTTTGGTAATAAATGACGTTTCGCTATTTCAACTTTTTCTTCAATAGTATACCCTGTTACATTAATAATCTCCATACGATCTCTTAATGCAGGCTGTATAGTATTTAAACTATTAGTAGTTGCAATAAACATAACCTTAGATAAATCATACCCCATTTCTAGGAAGTTATCATGAAACTCAGAGTTTTGCTCTGGATCCAATACTTCTAACAATGCAGAAGATGGATCTCCTTGATTAGAGTTAGATAATTTATCAATTTCGTCTAATACAAATACAGGATTAGATGTTCCTGCTTTTTTAAGACTCTGTAAAATACGTCCTGGCATTGCACCAATGTATGTTTTACGGTGTCCGCGTATTTCTGCTTCGTCACGTAAACCACCCAAACTCATACGCACATACTCACGTCCTAGAGCTTCTGCTACAGATTTACCTAAAGATGTTTTACCAACTCCTGGAGGTCCGTATAAACAGATTATTGGAGACTTCATGTCATTACGAAGTTTTAAAACAGCTAAATGTTCTATAATTCGTTTTTTAACGTCATCTAAACCATAATGGTCACGATCTAGTATTTTTTCGGCACGTTTTAAATCAAACTTATCTTTACTAAACTTACCCCATGGTAAATCTAGAAATAAGTCTAAATAATTACGCTGTATGGAATACTCAGCAACCTGAGGATTCATACGTTGTATTTTTGCTAATTCTTTTTCAAAATGCTCTTTAACTTTTTTGTCCCATTTTTTAGTTTTAGCACGTTTTTTCATCGCTTCAATTTCTTCAGCATTACCACCACCAAGTTCTTCCTGAATGGTTTTTAATTGCTGATTTAAGAAATACTCACGTTGTTGTTGATTTAAATCGCTTTGTACTTTAGATTGGATATCGTTTTTAAGTTCTAATTTCTGGAACTCGACATTCATAAAACGTAACGTTTCTAAAGCTCTTTCTTTTAAATCGTTAATTTCTAAAAGTGCTTGTTTTTCGTCTACAGACAAATTCATGTTTGACGACACAAAATTGATTAAAAACGCATCACTTTTAATATTTTTAATAGCAAAAGTAGCTTCTGTTGGGATATTTGGACTGTCCTTAATAATCTGTACAGCTAACTCTTTAATAGAATCTATTATAGCAGCAAACTCTTTGTTTTTCTTAGCCGGAGTTGCTTGAGGTACTTCTTTTACTGTTGCTTTAATGTATGGCTCCTCAGTGATTACTGTATCAATTTCAAAACGTTTTTTACCTTGAATAATAACTGTAGTGTTACCGTCAGGCATTTTTAAAACTTTTAAAATTCTAGCTACTGTCCCTACTTGGTGTAACTCTTCAGCTTTTGGATCTTCAACCTCTTCATCAATTTGAGAGACTACTCCAATAACTTTTTCGCCTTTATTAGCGTCGTTAATTAATTTAATAGACTTATCACGTCCTGCAGTTATAGGAATTACAACACCTGGAAACAATACCGTATTACGTAACGATAAAATTGGCAAAGATTCTGGTAATTCTTCTTTAGCTATTTTTTCTTCATCTTCTGGTGTCATTAAAGGTATTAACTCTGAATTTTCGTCAAAATCCTGCAATGACAAACTGTCAAGTGATATAAAGTTAGATTTTTTCATAGATATATATAAGCCAAAATGTCACATTAGTAGTTTCATTTGGACTATTTGTTTTTAAAAATTATTCTAATTAAAAAGCCATCTTATTGATTTACTTGTTGTTAACAAAATAGTATGGCTTAATTTCATTATTAAAAATTCAATTAATGTGCCACTTTTTAAGTTTTTACTTTCAAACCGAATAGATTCCGTGTGGAAGTTAATAGAATTGGATTCAATAAAATTTAAAATATTTTTTCTAAAAGTGTAACAAAGTGTTTTAACTTTCCTCTTTATATAAAACAAACCATTTTTTGACACTAACCAAACACAATATCGAAGAGCTTATAATGCTTTGCTTATCTGGTAACCAATTAGCACAATTGGAGATTTACAACAGATATTACAAAGCAATGTACAATACCTCGTTTAGAATTGTGAACAATAGTTTTGAAGCTGAAGACATTATGCAAGAGTCCTTTTTGACCGCATTTACTAAGCTTAAGACACTAAAAGAAATAAGCACATTTAGTGCTTGGCTTAAACGTATTGTTGTTAATAATAGCATCCATGCGTTTAATAAGAATAAAAAAAATGAAGACGTAGCAATAGACGATGTATTATATAAAATTGAAGACCAACAAGGTTTAGATACAACAACCGAAATTACGTCTACTAAAGCAAAACAAGTATTAGAAACCTTAAGTGGCTTAAAATCTAATTACCGCATTGCGTTAACCCTTAATTTAATTGAAGGTTATGATTACGAGGAAATTAGCCAAATCATGGATATTAGTTATGCCAATTGCAGAACCACCGTGTCTAGAGCTAAAGACAGTTTAAGAAAAAAATTAGAACAATTAAACTAATTGTTATGAGCGATAAAATAGAAGACTTATTTAAAAACCTAGACAATCACTTTGATGTTGAAGTTCCAAATTTTGGACACCAACAACGGTTTTTAGACAAATTAAATAACCAGCAGATTACTGTAAAAGTGGCTAGCACTAAATCCAGCTATTGGAAACCATTATTAGCGGTAGCAGCCTCTATAGTTTTAATATTAACCATTACGTTTAATTTAAAACCTGATACTAGTGATAAAGATTTAGCTAGTGTGTCTCCAAAAATGGCAGAAACACAAACTTTTTTTGCAAATACAATCACCTTTGAATTAAACAAATTAAATACAGAGAAAAGTCCTGAAACAGAAAAACTAGTAAACGATGCTTTACTAAGATTAGGACAGTTAGAAAAAGAATACAAAACACTAAAATTAAATTTAACAGAAAGCGGAGAAGATCAACGTGTTATTTACGCAATGATTACCAACTTTCAGAACAGAATAGACTTGCTACAAAGCACGCTTTTACAAATCGAAGCGATAAAAACATTAAAACAAAACAATTATGAAACTACTTTATAAACTAACCTTATGCCTATTGCTGCCGCTTTTCGCGTTTTCAAATAATGGCAATTGGGATGGCAAACACACTAAGAAAAAGACCATTAACAAGACCTATACTGTAAGTAAAGATGCAACACTAAAAGTAGCCAACAAGTATGGAAACTTAGATATTGTTACCTGGACAGGAAACACAATAGAGATTGAAGTAACAATTACTACCAATGGTAATGATCCTGAAGAAGTAGATAAAAGATTAAATGAAATTGATGTCGAGTTTAACGCATCCTCTAACCATGTCTCTGCCGAAACTGTTATTGGTAAAAAGAAGAAAAACTCTTGGTGGAGTTGGTCTAGTAATAATGACGTAAACATGAAAATAAATTATGTTATTAAAATGCCTATAACAAATAACGTAAGCTTAAATAACGACTATGGTAATATTACATTAGATACGCTTGAAGGACATGCTGACATAAAGTGCGACTATGGTAAGATTACAACTAAAGAGTTATTAGCAGATAACAACACCATCCAATTTGATTACACAAACAATAGTTATTTTGAATATATAAAAAGTGGTAAAATAAATGCCGACTATAGTGGGTTTACCGTAGCAAAAAGTAAAGATTTGACTATAGTTGCAGATTATACAAAATCACTTATAGAAATTGTAGAAAACATAGATTATAACTGTGACTACGGAAGCTTACGTGTTAATAAACTTAATAGCATTTCTGGTAACGGAAACTACCTTACAGTTGTCTTAGGTGATGTGTATAAAAATGTTAATATAAATGCAGATTATGGTTCTATTAAAATAGGAAAAATGGCCAAAAATGCTAAAAACATAAGCATCCAATCTGATTACGTGGGTATTAAAATAGGTATTGATGCAGAATACGCCTTTAACTTTGATATTAACTTAGAATATGGTGGACTTAACGGAGATGACGATTTTGAAGTACAAACAAAAAGTATAAAAAATACAGACAAGTACTACTCTGGTTACCATTTAAAAAATGGTACAGGAAATTTAGTTAAAATAAACTCAGAATACGGAAGCGTCACTTTTGATAAAAAATAATCAATTAATAATATAAATCAATCACTATGAATTTTTCAGCACACAAACACTTACCAATTACAAATGCGGTAAGTAAAACATTAAAACAAACATTACTTTTAGCATTAACTCTAGTTACTTTCTCGTCTTGTAATGCACAATGGGGTAACGGTAAAAAGATTAAAGGAAACGGAAATGTTACCACCATTACTAGATCAACATCAGATTATGATGCCATTAGATTAGCTGGTTGGATGGACTTTGAATTAGTAAAAGGTATAGAAGGTACAATTACTATTGAAGGTGAAGAAAACTTATTAGACTACATTATTACAGAAGTTGAATCTAACGGATTAGTAATTAAAATAGAAAATAACACAAATTTAAAACCAAGCGGAAGCAATAAAATCAAAATTACGGTTCCATTTGAAGACATAGATAAATTAACTTTATCAGGTTCTGGAGATGTTACTTCTAATGCAACATTCTACTCTAAAAATTTTGAAACTAAAGTATCTGGATCTGGAGATGTCACTTTAGATGTAGAAGCTACAAATATTAAAGCTTCGGTTACTGGATCTGGAGATTTAACCATTACTGGTACTACTAAAAACTTAGAAGCAAGTGTTACTGGATCAGGAGACATACATGCTGAGCGTTTAAAGTCTGACAATGCAGATGTAAAAGTTACAGGATCTGGCGGAATAGAAGTTTACGCTAAAGACAGTTTAAAAGCAAAAGTTACTGGATCTGGAGATATAGATTATAAAGGTAACCCGTCAAACGTAAATAAAAAAGTTACAGGCTCTGGAGATATTAGTAATTAAGACACTAAAATGAATCTATAGTTTAAAGGATTTTGCAATTAATTGTAAAATCCTTTTTTTTATGTTCTAAAATTATTGATTTAGAATGCTATATTTGAGTCATGAAAAAAAGCTTAGGATATCAAACTACAGTAGACTTTTATAATTGTAATAAAAACACCATCAATTCAGTCTCAACAATAACCACTATTTTAGAAACAGCAGCCAAGTTAATGAACCTTAATGTAGTTAACACAACTATACACCAGTTCTCTCCTATTGGTATTAGTGGTGTAATTGTAATTAAAGAAAGTCATATTGCAATACACACTTGGCCAGAACATAACTATGTCGCATTAGACTTTTTTACATGCAGTACCTTTAACGATCTTGAAAAAGGTATACTATGGATCCAAGAACAATTTGAATCTGATAAAATAGAGCAGCAATTTTCTCAAAGAGGATTTTTAGAAAAAATACATTAAGCTATGAGTTTTAAAAAATCAATTGCAAAATATTTTGATGACGAAAAAGGTAACGCTAAAGGAGAAGCACTATTAGAATATTTTATAGCGGTACTAATTCTAATAAATGTATTAGCCATTATATTAGAATCCTATAAAAGCATCTATACCAGCTATAAATCCCTTTTTCAATTACTAGAACTATTTACAATCATTGTTTTTTCAATCGAATATATCATTCGTATTTGGGTTTCAGATTTAATCTACCCACATCTATCTCCTACCAAAGCGCGATTAAAATATGCGCTTTCTTTTATGGGAATAGTAGATTTAGCATCAATATTGCCATTCTATTTGCCATTTATAGTCACGTTAGATTTAAGAATAATCAGATTGTTACGTTTATTTAGATTATTGAGAGTTTTAAAATTAAATCGAAATTTTAAAAGTTTAGCGGTAATACGTTCTGTAATAATTAAAACAAAAAATGAAATATTAGTTTCAGCCATATTAGTATTTATATTACTAATAATAGCATCTACTTTAATGTTTTATATAGAAAACAAAGCACAACCTGAAGCTTTTGAAAATATTGGACAAGCACTTTGGTGGGCAGTTGCAACCTTAACTACCGTAGGATATGGAGATATTTACCCAATAACAGGACTTGGTAAAATAATGAGTGCTTTTATCGCTTTACTAGGTATTGGTTTTGTAGCCTTACCAACCGGTATTATTAGCTCTGCCTATATTGAAGAAATACGTAGCCAAAAGAAAACAGAAAAATGTATTTGCCCACATTGTAATAAAGAAATAATAGAATAATGTTTGGAAACAAAAAACAACATCCATTAAACAAACTAAAAGTGGGGTTTTCATTTAGTTTATTAAAAAAAGAATGGACCATCCTTGAACTTGGTGAATATAGTTGGGATACAGGAAATATGAGTGTAGAATACACCATTGAAAGTGGTGCTGAAAAAGCATTTTTAGAAGTCGAATTTTATCGTGGTGAATTTGAAGTTATCTATAGCGAAACATTGCATCTAGGAACTATTGATTTAGATGAAATTATTGATGATGGTTACTTTAATTTTGAAGGTAAAGATTATAAATTAGAAGAAACATATTCAGGCTCTTACAGAAATATGACTATTTTTACAAGCACTGAAACCTTAACTAGTTATCAATTTTATTACAAAGACAATTGTATTACTATTGAAAAATGGAGTGACGGAAGTATTGAATCCTTTTATGGAAAAGAAATAAAACCTAAAAAAATAACCAACATTAACACCTTATAAAATGATTAACAAAATTATATGTGCTACTGTAATTAGCCTTTTATTGTTTTCGTGTGATAACACGGAAAAAGAGGTTAAAACAATAACTGTTGAGCCTTCTCAAGCCATATTAAAAAACATACCAAGTAACGATTTTTCGTTAGTATTGGATGATATGACTATTGAAGAAACTGAGAATCAAATTATACACAAACACAAGTATAAAGTTTTAGAGCTTAAAAAAGATTCGTTATACAGTACAGATAAAGATTGGGCTGTTGTAAATCAAACCTTTTTTTCTAATCATAAAAATGATTTAGGAATGGAGATTTTATCAAGGCATAATGGTAAAGTTTCAACATTAGCACAACCCGTAGGTTTTGGTTGGGCAATTGGAAATACAGCGCATGGCGAATGGGAAGAGACTAAAAAAGACTCTACAAGCACGTC
The DNA here is from genome assembly GCF_055635485.1 of Olleya sp. KKT75. NCBI lineage: Bacteria > Pseudomonadati > Bacteroidota > Flavobacteriia > Flavobacteriales > Flavobacteriaceae > Olleya > Olleya sp. KKT75. Next base: position 2,857,499 of record NZ_CM145759.1, on the reverse strand, counting down.
CAATTCTGGAACAACACATAGACGTTGGAGAACACATTCTACTAGTCCATTTTTTTGGCTTTGGTTAGGTTCTAGACGTAGTATATTTAGAAGCGATTATACTAATTACAGAACGTACAATACTAGTGGTAGAAGTTATTATGGACAAAATAGAAATAATACTTATGGATACGGTACAAGAAGTAGTTACCAGAAAAAAACAAGGTCTTCGTTTTTTACAAGACAAAGTAAAAATGCTTCACGCTGGAATAATTTAGAAAAAAGAACTAGTAGAAGTTCTTCAAGATACAAATCAGGGTCTTCAACACGATCTAGATCAGGTGGAACTGGAAAATAGTAATTTTGAGTTATACTAAAAAACAAAAATCTACCGCTTTAAAAGTAGCCTTATTTGCTACAGGCTTAAGCGGTATCGTGGCAGAGTACATTCTGTCAACCTTAGCATCTTATTTTATTGGTAACGCCATACTGCAGTTTACATTAATTGTTTCAATTATGTTATTTGCAATGGGCTTAGGTAGTCGGTTATCTAGATTATTTACTGGTAATGTTGTTTTATCGTTTATTGTAACCGAGCTAGTGCTTTCTGTATTTATATCCTTTTCAGCAATTATTTGCTATTTGGTTTATGGATTTACAGATTTTTCATGGTTGATTATTTATATGTTTTCTATTCTAATAGGTTTATTAATTGGATTAGAAATCCCGCTAGCAACCCGAATAAATGATGACTACGAAGAGCTGAGACTTAACATTTCCAATATTCTTGAGAAAGATTATTTTGGGAGTTTAATTGGAGGACTATTTTTTGCATTTGTAGGCTTACCATATTTAGGATTAACCTACACGCCATTTATACTTGGGTTTCTTAATTTAAGTGTTTCGTTTTGGTTGTTTATTGTACTTAAAGACACATTTTCTGCAAAAACAAAAAAAATGCTTTCCATAACTTATGTGGTTGTATCCACTTGTATTGCATTAGGCGTTTATTTTGCTAGCCCAATAGTACAATACGGAGAGCAAGTAAAATACAAGGACAAAATAGTGTTTAGTCAACAAACTAAATATCAAAAAATAGTCATTACTAAATGGAAAGACTGGCACTCGTTATATATAAACGGAAACCAACAACTGTCCTCTTTTGATGAGTTTATGTATCATGAACCTATGGCACACATAACCATGGGATTAGCACCAAAAAAAAGTAATATTTTAATTTTAGGAGGTGGTGACGGTTGTTTAGCTCGAGAAATTTTAAAATACAAGTCAGTTAACACTATTACTTTGGTCGATTTAGACCCTATAATGCTAGAGCTTGGTAAAGACAATCAAACGTTTAAAACCTTAAACAACGATGCTCTAAACAGTCCTAAAGTAACAACTGTTGCAGATGATGCCTTTTCTTTTCTAGAAAGAAATGACATATTATATGATGTCATATTTGTGGACCTTCCAGATCCAAACAATGTTGATCTAAACAAACTGTACACTAAAGAGTTTTATTATTTATGTAAGAATAAGTTAAGCGATAATGGCTTAATGATAACCCAATCAGGAAGTCCCTATTACGCAACAAAAGCCTTTTACTGTATAGAAAAAACAATGCGTGCTGCGCAATTAAATACCATTCCATTACATAATCAAATTTTAACTTTAGGAGAATGGGGCTGGATTATAGGTAGCAAAAACAAGATAACTACAAAACAGGTTCATGATGTAGATGTTTCTAGTATACCGTCCTTAAAATGGCTTAATAATAGCTCAATTGGTTTGTTGACGTCTTTTGGAAAACCATTAGCAGATACAACGGATATTAAAATTAATACTATTTTCAACCCTAAGCTGTATACTTATTACAAAGAAGGTAATTGGAATCTGTATTAATAAATATTACCAAAATTAAACTTTTAAATAACTAATTCAAATCGCCCTCTTTTGGTACTCTAAATAACAACACAATACCTATTAAAAAGAATATGAATAAAAACAAGATGGCATTACGCATACTTCCCGTTAATTGATCTATTGTCGCAAAAATTACCATACCTATCACAATACCTATTTTTTCTGCTACATCATAAAAACTAAAATAAGACGTTGTGTCTTCTGTTTCTGGTAAAAATTTTGAATACGTTGATCGTGCTAAACTTTGCACACCTCCCATTACTAAACCAACAAAACCAGCAGCTAAATAAAATTGCATTGGTGTTTCCATAAAATAGGCGTAAAAACAAAGGAACATCCATATTATATTTACAACAATAAGTGTTTTAATGTTTCCGAATTTAGACGATGCTACTGAAGTTAAAAAAGCACCTAAAATAGCAACTAATTGAATAACTAATATACTTACTATTAACCCTTGCGTTTTAGCATCAGCGCCTCCCCAATTAATCTCTTCTTCTCCAAAGTACACCGCAACCAACATAATGGTTTGTACCGCCATACTAAACACAAAAAAGGCTGTTAAGTAACGTTTAAGTCTTAAGTTCTGTTTTAACTGAATCCAAACTAACTTTAATTCTTTTAAACCATTAAAAACAACAGCTCTAGTTACCTTATGTCCTTTAGACACACCTTTTGGTAAAACATAGAAAGAGTACTGACTAAATAATATCCACCATAAACCAACGGTTATAAAAGATATACGCATGGCTTGAAAAGATGCTGCATTTTTAGCCTCTTTTAATGCTTCTGCTATTTGTCCTTCTGTTCCTGTTTCTCTGATTGATTCAGAAATACTAATATCAAAACCAAACCAATCTGGCTTCATTACCATAGCTAAGTTTAATAATAATAGTGTAACACTTCCAATGTACCCCATACTAAACCCTTTGGCACTAATACTATCTTGCTGTTCTGGATAAGCTATATCTGGTAGATAAGAGTTATAAAAAACCAAACTGCCCCAATACCCAATTAATCCCATAAAATAGAAGAACAAACTTAGGTGAATAGAATCTATACTAAACCAGTATAACCCAATACAACCTGTACCTCCAACGTAACAGAAAAACTTCATGAAATTTTTCTTATTACCAACATAATCGGCAATACCTGATAAAATTGGAGAAGTAAAAGCAACAACTAGAAATGTAAATGCTGTAACATAGGTTATTAATGCTGTACTTTTAAATACCATCCCAAAAGCAGGTACTGTTTTTTCTACTTGTGATACAAAAAGTGCAGAATAGAATATAGGAAATATAGAAGATGCTATTGTTAGCGTGTAAACCGAATTTGCCCAGTCATAGAAAGCCCAAGCATTAAGTAGTTTTTTACTTCCCTTTTCAAGATTTGCCATTTAATAAGTGTTAGTTAGAGCCTAAAAATACAAAAGCTGCTCTATAAAAGAGCAGCTTTAAAAATAATTAAATATTTTAATAAGTAACTAGTATTTTCCTAATGGCTTAAAGCTAGTAACTCCAAACTTCTTTGCTTCTGCTTTCGCAGCTGGTGACAATGCTGTTAAGTTATCAATACGTGTTTGATTTGCAGGGTGAGTACTTAAAAACTCTGGTGGCGCCTCTCCACTACTTGCTGCTGCCATACGTCTCCATAGGTTTGCAGCCTCATCTGGATTATAACCAGCAATAGCTGTTAAATACAATCCAATTTTGTCTGCTTCCGTTTCATGACTTCTACTAAAAGGTAACATCCCTAAAACATTAGATCCAACACCGTAATATTGGTTAAACGCATTTCTGGTTTGATCATCTTTAATGGCAACATTTCCAGCTACAGCTAAACCTTGTTGTAAATATGAAGCACTCATACGTTGCTGACCATGATTTGCTAGCGCGTGAGCAACTTCATGTCCCATAATGGCTGCTACCGCAGATTCGTTTTCTGCTACAGGTAAAATCCCTGTGTAGAATACAATTTTACCTCCGGGCATACACCAAGCATTGATAATATCTTCATCAATTAGGTTATACTCCCACTTATAATCATTCAAATATCCTTGTTGACCATTTGCATTTAACCAACGTTCTGCAGCAACTGCTATACGCTGACCAACACGCTTAATCATATCAGCACGAGCCGTACCTGTTTCTACTTTGCTTTCTGTCAACACTTGATTATATTGTGCAAATGCAGTCGGAAACAATTGAGAGTTAGACACAAATGCTAGCGTCTTTTTTCCCGTAAACGGATTTGTTGCACAAGACATAAACATCACTAATGTTAATGTCACAACTATTGTATTCTTAAATTTCATATGGATTGTTGTTAATTCTTTTATAAAACTACAAAAACTTAGCCACAATTAAGTAATGACCGTATTTATCATGTTAGTAACATCGATAAACGTCAAAAAAGAACCTGTAAACTGTTAATTTTATTGTGTTATTTTCCTATTAAATGAATTTCTGCAAAGTTTTTATCGACAACCATTGATAGCGTTTCGTTTACTTGTAAATTTTCTATTGAAATAATTTCGTTATCAATTTGAATCTCTTTTATCTCGAAAGGTAAACCATGTAAATTAAGTTTAAAGGTTTTATAAGACGCCTCATACTTACCTTCTTTATGCTGTTGTATAATTAACTCGTTAGCCTTACCTGTTAGTTTAAACGTCCTAAAACTATAACGTCCTTTAGTATAGTCATAACCGTCATGTGCATCATCATACAATTCAGAGACCTCTTTCCCTAATTTATAATAGACTTCTAAAGCTAATTCTTCAATTTCAATTTCACCAACATATTGTTGCACAGGAAATTTAGGAATAATAGCACCTTCTTTAATAAACATTGGCATACTGTCTATTTCTGCATCTACCCATTTTTCCTTTCCACCTTCAACATATTCATCTGTCCAGAAATTATACCAACTTCCTCTAGGAATATACATTCTACGTCCTTTTGCATTTGGCTCTTGAATTGGACACACTAATATTTGATTTCCGTATACAAATTCATCTGTTCTGTAATGCGTTTGTTGGTCTTCTTGATCGAATAAGACTAACGACTGTAATAATGGTGTCCCATGTTCTATCAGCTTCCAGAATGCCGTATATAAATACGGTAACAATTGGTAACGTAGTTCAATAAATTTTCTAACAATATCAGTAACATCATCATCAAATGCCCAAGGTTCTTGATCACCATGGTCTCCTGAAGAATGCACACGACAAAACGGATGGAATACGCCTAATTGGATCCAACGCGTGTATAATTCGCCTTGAGGCTGTTCTGCAAAACCACCAATATCACTACCTGCAAAACTAAACCCTGACATAGCCATGCGCTGTGCTTGAATATTTGCAATACTTAAATGCTCCCAAGTCGCCACATTATCTCCTGTCCAAGTAGACGTATAACGTTGCGTTCCTGAGTACGCTGCTCTGGTTATAACAAACGGACGTTTTGGGTAATTAAATTTTTTCATTCCATGGTACGTCGCTCGCGCCATTTGCATACCATAAACATTATGCGCTTTTCTATGACTACAACGGTTACCATCATAATCATGTCTAACATCATCCGGAAATGTTTTGTTTGGCACTTCCATAACTGCGGGCTCATTCATATCATTCCAAACCCCTTGGACGCCAATATCTTCTACTAATTCTTTAAATAAACCTGACCACCAATCTCTAACTTCTGGTTTAGTAAAATCTGGGAAATAACATTCTCCTGGCCATACTTTTCCTTTCATGTAAGGACCATCAGCACGTTTACAGAAATAGTCTTTTTCTAGTGCTTCTTTAAATACAGAATATTCGTGATCTATCTTTATACCCGGATCTATGATAGCGACCGTTTTAAAACCATCATCCAATAACTCTTTCACCATACGTTTAGGATCCGGAAAATAGTCTTTATTCCAAGTAAAGCATCTGAAGCCATCCATATAATCTATATCCAAGTAAATGGCATCACATGGTATTTGTAACTCTCTAAACTTGTTGGTGATTTCTTTTACATTAGCTTCTGGATAGTAACTCCATTTACATTGATGAAATCCTAATGCCCAAAGTGGTGGTAATTGGTGTGGTTTTCCTGTTAAATCTGTATAACTTTCCACGACATCATTCATTTTAGGCCCGTAGATAAAGTAATAATTCATCTCTCCTCCTTGTGCCCAAAAACTTGTTACATTTCGTCTTTCTTGACCAAAATCAAAATACGTTCTAAATGTATTATCAAAAAATATCCCATAGGCTTTGTTATGGTGTAAGCCTGTAAAAAACGGAATAGCTTTATATATTGGGTCCGTTTGCTTACCAAATGCATAAGAATCTGTTACCCAATTTTCAAAACGCTTTCCTTTTAAGTTTAAATGTTCTGGTTTATCTCCTAAGCCAAAGTAGCTTTCACGATCATTTATGGTTTTACTCATTTTAACAATGTTACCACCATACTCGTAGCTTTCTTCCCAATGAAAACCAATTTCGTCTTCATTTATCAAAGTGTTATCCTTGACATCGTAAATACGTATTCTTAAATTTTCCTTTGCAATTTTACAAAGTAATTTAGAGGTGATAATATGGTATTCTTCATCATTTTCTACAATCTCTAAATGATTATACCCTTTGCTAGCATACTTAGTGATAGCATAAGAAAAATCGTTATCAAAAGTACCTGTGGTTGTATACCTAAATCGTAATACACTGTCTCTAAAAACAGTTAATTGAAGGACAACATTATTATCTGTTGAAAAATATAATGTATCGACATCTTTTTTAAAAGAGACGAACTTTGATGGAAACAAATTTCCTTTTTGTTCTAATTCTGTATTTACAATCATATATTGTATATTATTTATAAAGTAAAAAAACGGAAAATTTTAATGTTATAAAAACATTGATTACAGTTATTACCACAAATTATTAACTATAACGATTTCGGTAACAAAAATTATTAAAACCTTTATTATCAGCAGATAAAAAGAGAATTTAATATAATTTATTTTGCGCTCTTTTGATACTTAAATGCCACCATACCTAAAGGTGGAATTGTTATTTCTGCCGAGTTTTTTCGAGAATGCCAAAGCGTCCCTTCACTAGTTAGGCTGTTATTTTTAAAATCTCCTGTTCCAAAAAATGATTTATTATCACTATTAAAAACCTCTATTAAACTTCCTTTTTTAGGCAAACCTATACGATAGTTTTCTAAAGGTACAGGCGTCATATTACAAGCAATAATTACATTGTCTTTTGGTTGATTTCCTTTTCTTATAAAAACAATAACAGAATGCTCTGCATCTCCATAATCTATCCACTCAAAACCATCATGAGAAAATTGTTTTTGATATAAAGCAGGCTCCGATTTATAAAATGTATTTATAGCCTTAATAAACTGGTTAATCCCTTTATGAGATTGATATTCTAGTAAGTGCCAATCTAAGCTGGTTTGAAAATCCCACTCTTCACTTTGACCAATCTCCGCCCCTTGAAACAATAATTTTGTTCCTGGGTGTGTAAACATATAGCTGTATAACAATCTCAGGTTTGCAAAACGCTGCCACTCGTCTCCTGGCATACGTCCTAAAATAGATTTTTTGCCATAAACAACTTCATCATGGCTTAAAGGCAACATGAAATTTTCAGTAAACGCATAGGTTAAAGAAAAAGTGATATCGTTTTGATGGTGTTTTCTATAAATCGGTTCTTTTGCAAAATACTGCAATGTATCGTGCATCCAACCCATCATCCATTTCATCCCGAAACCTAAACCGCCTAAAAAGACTGGTTTTGATACTCCAGGAAATGCGGTGGACTCTTCCGCTATGGTTTGTACATCCGGAAAATTATCGTAAACAGCGACGTTTAGCTCTTTCATAAACGCAATAGCATCTAAGTTTTCTCGTCCTCCGTAAATATTAGGTTCCCATTCGCCTTCTTCTCTACTATAATCTAAAAATAGCATAGACGCTACAGCATCTACACGCAATCCATCAGCATGAAATTGTTCTAACCAAAAAATAGCATTACTTATTAAAAAGGATTTAACCTCGTTACGTCCGTAATTAAAGATTAAACTTTTCCAATCTTGATGATAGCCTTTTTTCTTATCAGGATGCTCATACAAGCAAGATCCATCAAAAAAACCAAGACCATGTGCATCTTCAGGAAAATGTGAGGGTACCCAATCTAGTATAATACCGATGTCATTTTGATGCAGCTTATCGACTAATAATTTAAACTCTTCAGGATATCCAAACCGCGATGTTGGTGCAAAATATCCTGTAATTTGATAGCCCCAACTTGGGTCGTACGGAAACTCCATGATTGGCATCAGCTCTACATGTGTAAAATTCATGTCTTTGACATATTTTACTAAGTCATCCGCCAACTCTACGTAAGATAAAAACCGATTCTCTTCAATTTGCTTTTTCCAAGATCCTAAATGCACTTCATAAACAGAATACGGTGCGTCTAATGCGTTTTTCTTTTTTCGAGATTTCATCCATTTGGAATCCTTCCAACTATAATCGTCTTCCCAAACAATAGATGCTGTATTGGGGTTATGCTCGCAACGTCTAGCGTACGGATCGGCTTTCTCTGTTACAATACCGTTATTATTACTTTGTATTTTATATTTATAGGCACTTCCTTTGCCAATATTTGGAATAAACCCTTCCCAAATACCGCTTTCATCCCAACGCACATTTAGTAAATGTTCGCTTTCCTTCCAATAATTAAAATCTCCGACAACAGACACTTGCTTAGCAGTTGGTGCCCACACAGAAAAATAAGTACCTTCTACTCCATTTACAGTCGTGATATGCGACCCAAACTTCTCGTATAACTTATAGTGTTTTCCAGACTTAAAGAGATTAATATCAAATTCTGTAAATAAACTAAATACTGTTACATCTGCCATATATTATATTACAAACCCATTAGGTATTATTGCTCCTTTTTTAATAACCACAATACCGTCTTTAATAACGTACGTATCCGTTTCTATATTTTCAAGATGTTTACCACCGTTAATGCGGACATCATCTCCAATTCTAGTGTTTTTATCAATAATGGTATTTTTAATAAAGCAACGCTCTCCAATACCCATTAAAATATTTATTTTATTAGATTCTATTTCGGATAAGGATTCATAAGAATCATTTCCCATCATATAGGTGTTAATAATCGTAGTTTCTTTACCTATTCTTGACCGTATTCCAATAACCGATTTTTCGATTTTTGATGCATGTACAATACAACCTTCTGCAATTACCGCTCTATCTAAAGCTGTACCTGATATTTTAGACGTTGGTAAAATCCTTGCACGTGTATAAACACTTTGGTCTTTGTCGTACAAATTAAATTTAGGAATATCATCCGTTAAACCAAGATTGGCCTCAAAAAACGAATCGATATTACCAATATCTGTCCAATACCCTTCAAACTGGTAACTTAAGGTTTTATGTTTCTCTATAGATTGCGGAATGATTTCTTTACCAAAATCATTAGTATCCGGATTACTCATTAATTCCACCAACAACTCTCTATTAAAGATATAGATTCCCATAGATGCTAAATGATTTTTACCTTCTTTTTCCATTTCTGGACTAACTTTAGACGTCCAATCCGGTAATAAGGACGCATCAGGCTTTTCTACAAAAGAGGTAATTACATTTTTATCGTCTGTTTTTAAAATCCCAAAAGACGTCGCATCCTTTGCATTTACTGGAATAGTTGCAATAGAAATTTCGGCTTTAGCCTTAACATGTGCATCTACCATGGCATTAAAATCCATTTGATAAAGTTGGTCACCCGATAATATTAAAGCATATTCAAAATCATGACTTAAAAAGTGATGCATGCTTTGTCTAACAGCATCTGCGGTACCTTGAAACCAACCTTCGTTACCAGGCGTTTGCTCGGCAGCTAATACATCTACAAAAGCAGAACTAAAAAAACTAAAATGATAGGTGTTTTTTATATGACGATTTAATGATGCCGAGTTAAACTGAGTTAACACAAACATACGTTTGATGTCAGAATTAATACAATTAGAAATAGGTATATCTACCAATCTGTATTTACCCGCAATTGGTACTGCTGGTTTAGATCTAGTTGCTGTTAAAGGGTACAATCTTGAGCCTTGTCCTCCTCCTAAAATGATAGATAAAACTTTATTATTAATCATAGTTATTTTTTTAAAGATTGGTATAAATTGATATATGCGTTTGCTGATACATGCCATGAGTGGTCAATTGTCATGATATGCTTGGTTAGTGACTTAAAGATAGTAGTTTTATGGTATAAATCGACACTTCTTTTAATTGCTTGGTAAATTTCTTCAACGGTAACCTGCTCATGGCTAATCCCAAAGCCACCTTTTTTACTAATATCCACAACCGTATCCTTTAAGCCTCCTATACTTCTCACTACCGGAATAGTACCATAACGTAAGGCGTATAATTGATTTAAGCCACAAGGTTCTACTCGTGATGGCATTAACAAAAAGTCTGCTCCAGCATAGATATTGTGTGACAATTTTTCGTCATATCCAATAAATGTGTTGTAGTAACCTTTATTTTTCGCTTTAAGCTGAAGTAAAGCCGCTTCTGCATCAGCATTACCCGATCCTAAAACCAAAACACTACAATTTTTATCTTCTAATGCTTTTTCTAAAGCTGAAGGAAATACATCTGCACCTTTTTCGTAAACCAAACGCCCTATAAAAGCAATTAAAGGCTTTGTTACATCCAAATCAAATGTTTTACAAAGCGCTAATTTATTAGCTAGTTTACCAGTTTCGACTGTATTTATACTATAATTCTCTTCTATATAATGGTCTGTTTCTGGATTCCAAACAGCAGTATCAATACCATTTAAAATACCAACACACTTATTACTTTCATGTTTTAATAAATCTTGCAATCCATTAGCTTCTAACTTTAACTCTTCCATATAACTTGGCGATACCGTTGTTACTCTCCAAGCACATTTAATAGCAGTTGCCAATGGGTTAATACTATTATCCCAGTCTAATAATCCTGTTTTGTTTAGATCAAATTCTGGTATTAAATGTAATTTATCATAGCTAAACCAACCTTGATACTGCGCATTATGGATAGTTGTCACCACAGGAATTGTGTTTAATGTTTTATACCTAAAACTCTCTTGTAGCATAAACGGAATTAACCCCGTGTGGTGATCGTGACAATGGATAATTTCCGGTAGTGCTTGTAAAGTCAAAATCCAATTTAAAGTTGCAATTTGAAACGCTAAAAAACGATCCGTATCATCCACAGAATACACATAATCTTTAAAAAGAAGTTCTGGTATATCCACAAAAAAGGTGTTAAAATCTAAAACGTCATCTGCTGTTTTTAATATTTTAAAACTAATTTGAGTGCCATTAAAATCTAATTGATCTTCAAAAACGGTAGTAAAACTGTTGTTTTGGGTGAATTTATTATCATAAAAAGGCATGATTACGGAAGACGAATGTCCTAACCCATTTTGATACTTTGGTAAGGCGCCCACAACATCTGCTAAGCCTCCTACTTTGGCTACAGGATAACATTCTGCGCTAATATGAAATATTTTCATTTACAATAATTTAATTAGAAGTTGAAAAGTTACACTTAAAATTACAAATAGTGAAATGTTATTTTTAAATTAAAATTACGACAGTATTAATTCTATTTTAAGTTTTTAAGATATCTTTAAAAAAAAGAAAAATTATGAAAAATATTGCATTAGTACTCCTAACTTGCCTTTTGTTTAGTTGCAAAAGTGAAGCACAGGAAACAACAAAAAAAGAAACCTTTGAGGTGACTAAAACAGATACAGAATGGAAAGCAGAATTGTCGGATGCTGAATATTATGTATTAAGACAAGCCGGTACAGAACGTCCTTTTTCTAGCGCTTTAAATAAAGAACACAGATCAGGAACGTACCATTGTGCTGCCTGTGACACGCCTTTATTTAAAAGTAAAGATAAATTTGATTCTGGAACAGGATGGCCTAGCTTTGACCAAGAAATAGAAGGTAATGTTGCATTTGGAACTGATACTAAAATTGGTTACACAAGAGATGAAGAACATTGCGGGACTTGTGGTGGACATTTAGGACATGTTTTTAATGATGGTCCAAAAGAAACCACAGGAGAAAGACATTGTATAAACGGAGTTGCATTAAATTTTAAACCAGATAATGAGTAATTATAAAGTAACAAAATCAGAGGACGAATGGCGTAAAGAATTAACGGATGAGCAATACCGTATTTTACGTAAAAAAGGTACTGAAATGCCGCATACAGGTAAATATAATCTTCATTTTGAAGATGGTGCCTATACTTGTGCTGCTTGTCACCAAAAGCTTTTTGAAAGCAACAGTAAGTTTGAATCTAATTGTGGATGGCCTAGTTTTGACGAAGCAATCCCAGGAAGTGTGACAAACATATTGGATAAAACGCATGGGATGATTAGAACGGAAGTCGTGTGCTCTAACTGTGGTGGACATTTAGGACATGTTTTTAACGATGGTCCTACTGAAACAGGAACACGTTTTTGTGTTAACTCTGCAAGTGTAGATTTTAAAGATGAATAATTACATTACAAGTATAATAAAACAGTTTGATTACTATAAAACTGCTGGAGACAAAACACTCCAGCAGTTATCTTTTGAGGAGATGAATTGGCAATCTCACGACAATTCTAATAGCGTATCTATTATTGTAAAACATATGGTTGGAAATATGTTAAGCCGATGGACTAACTTTTTAACAGAAGATGGCGAGAAAGACTGGCGCCAGCGTGAACAAGAGTTTGAAGCGATCTACACAAATAAAGACCAGCTTATTGCCGATTGGGAAAAAGGATGGCAATGTGTATATGATGCTATAAAACCGCTTAAAAACAAAGATTTAGAGCGTATTGTTTACATCCGTAATGAAAGTCATACTGTAGCCGACGCAATATTTAGACAACTAGGACATTACAGTTATCATATTGGTCAACTGGCCTACATAGGTGTTAGTATTAAAAATACTGATTGGCAATCTTTATCTATACCAAAAGGACAATCAGTACAGTTTAATTCAGAAAAATTTAGCAAACCTAAAACTTAGGATTTTAGTTTCTTTTTATAAGGTCTTATTATTAAACGTGCCTCTCTATCAAATCTAATATAGTTGTAAACCCAATTAATAAAAACAACTGTTCTGTTTCTGAATCCAACTAAAGAAAACAGGTGTACAAACATCCACACAAACCAAGCAAAAACACCTTGGAATTTAAAATTAGGTAAATCTACAACTGCTTTATTACGACCTATAGTTGCCATAGATCCTCTGTCTTTGTAAACAAACGGTGTCATTGGTTTTTTATCTAACAGCTTCAAGATATTATCACCTAATAATTTACCTTGTTGTATCGCTGGTTGTGCCATCATTGGATGGCCATGTGGTACACTTTCAGACTCCATTTGTGCGACATCTCCAATTGCAAAAATATTATCAATTCCTTTGACTTGATTAAACTCGTTAACCAAAATTCGATTACCTCTAGAGACAAATTGTTCGGCATCCAATCCTTTTATAGCAGCGCCCTTTACTCCTGCTGCCCAAACTACAGTTTCAGACTCAAACGTTAAGTCGCTATCTGTTGTTACCGTTGTACCGTCGTAACTAGTTACTCTAACATTTTTCCAAACGTTAACTCCTAATTGTTCTAAAAAATCTTCTGCTTTTTTAGAGGCATTTGGACTCATTGTTTTTAGAATAGTATCTCCCGATTGCACTAAATTTATTTGTGCTAACCGCGTATCCAAATCTGGATAATCCTTTGGCAATATTCCTTTTTTAATTTCGGCTAAAGCCCCAGCCAACTCTACTCCTGTTGGTCCAGCACCAACAATAACAAAACTCATTAATGCATTTCTTCGATTTAAATCAGACGTTAATAATGCTTCTTCAAAATTTTCAAGAATTAAACTTCTTAAATTTAAAGACTGTGGTATGGTTTTCATTTCCATACTATTATCTTCAATAGATTTATTACCAAAATAATTGGTTTTAGATCCTGAAGCAACTACTAAATAGTCAAACTTAAGTGCTCCTATATTTGATTGTATTGTGTTTTTTTCAGTATCTATTTCGGATACTTTTGCTAGTCTAAAATAAAAATTAGGAAAATCTTGTAATACCTTTCTAATCGGATAAGCAATGGAGTCTGGCTCCAAACCACCGGTAGATACTTGATACAATAAAGGCTGAAATGTATGATAATTGTGCTTATCCAAAAGTACGACCTGCACTTCTTGTTTAGATAATTTTTTAGCTAACGCAATGCCCGCAAAACCACCACCAATAATTACAATTCGAGGAAAACTAGATTTAGGTATATTCATAATAAAAAACTTGCTGTGCAAAGGTAGCATAAAGTTGTAATTTTTTAAGAATCTAAATTCTTTATTCAAATTTGGTTTCGTAACTTCGTAACTTCTTAAAAACTACAAAAATTAATAGAATGAGTAAATACGATGTAATTGTACTTGGAAGTGGTCCTGGAGGATACGTAGCTGCTATTAGAGCATCTCAATTAGGTTTAAAAACTGCTGTTGTAGAGAAAGAAAGTCTTGGTGGTATCTGCCTAAATTGGGGTTGTATTCCTACCAAAGCTTTATTAAAATCTGCACAAGTTTTTGAATATTTAAAGCATGCAGAAGATTATGGTTTATCTGTTAAAGATTATGACAAAGATTTTAATGCTGTAGTTAAACGTAGTCGTGGCGTAGCTGATGGCATGAGTAACGGTGTTAAGTTTTTAATGAAGAAAAACAAAATTGATGTTATTGAAGGTTTTGGAACACTTAAAACTGGAAAAAAGATTGATGTAGAAGGAACCGAATATAGTGCAGATCATATTATTATAGCTACTGGAGCACGCTCTAGAGAGTTACCTAGCTTACCGCAAGATGGTAAAAAAGTAATAGGTTACAGACAGGCTATGACATTACCAGAACAACCTAAAAAATTAATTGTTGTAGGTTCTGGTGCTATTGGTGTTGAGTTTGCTTATTTCTATAACTCTATGGGTACAGAAGTAACTATAGTAGAATATCTTGATAAAATTGTCCCTGTTGAGGATGACGATGTATCTAAACAATTAGAACGTAGTTTTAAGAAAAGTGGTATAAAAATTATGACTTCTGCTGAGGTTACTAGTGTTGATACTTCTGGCGATGGTGTAAAAGCGACTGTAAAAACTAAAAAAGGAGAAGAAATATTAGAAGCTGACATCGTATTATCTGCTGTTGGTATAAAATCTAATATAGAAAATATTGGATTAGAAACTGTTGGTATTGCTGTAGATAGAGATAAAATCTTAGTAAACGATTATTACCAAACTAACATCCCTGGGTACTACGCTATCGGAGATATTACTCCTGGTCAAGCATTAGCACACGTTGCCTCTGCAGAAGCTATTTTATGTGTAGAAAAAATTGCGGGAATGCATGTGGAAGCATTAGACTACGGTAACATCCCTGGTTGTACTTATGCTAGCCCAGAAATTGCAAGTGTTGGTTTAACAGAAAAACAAGCTAAAGAACAAGGATACGATATTAAAGTTGGAAAATTCCCATTCTCTGCGTCAGGTAAAGCAAGTGCTGCTGGAGCAAAAGATGGTTTTGTAAAAGTGATTTTTGATGCTAAATATGGTGAGTGGTTAGGTTGTCATATGATTGGCGCTGGTGTTACGGACATGATTGCAGAAGCAGTTTTAGGACGTAAATTAGAAACTACAGGACATGAAGTATTAAAAACGGTACATCCACACCCTACTATGAGTGAAGCGGTTATGGAAGCTGTAGCAGATGCTTATGGAGAAGTAATACATTTATAAATCTAAACATTTTAATCTTTAGGACTAAAATCTATTTAGAAAACTACAATACTAAAAAAGTTCCAGAAATTTCTGGAACTTTTTTTATGTTTAAAATATAGATATTATTGTAATAGTTATTATTAAAGACTATAAAAAGCTTTGAATAGCCAATTCATAACTCTGTAATCCAAAACCTAAAATAATTCCTTTTGCATTTGGAGATACAAAGGATTGATGTCTAAACTCCTCTCTTCCAAAAGTATTAGAGATATGCACTTCTACAACAGGTGTCTCTATAGCTTTAACAGCATCTCCTATACCTATAGACGTATGTGTATACGCTGCTGCATTTAAGATTATACCATCATAACTAAAGCCTACCTCTTGAATTTTATCAATTAGTTCGCCTTCAATATTAGATTGGTAATGCTCAATAGCCGCAGTTGGATATTTTGCCTTTATTGTATCTAAAAACTCGGTAAAAGAAAGACTTCCGTATATATTAGGTTCTCGCTTACCAAGTAAGTTTAGGTTTGGTCCGTTTATAATGATTAGTTTTTTCATACTGTAAAAATACAAAAGTTATAGCATAAAAAAACCGAAGCGATTAAGCTTCGGTATTTTTATAATAAAGTTTTATAAACTTAGAACTTGTAAACAACTCCAAAGTTAATATCACTTAAGTCTAATCCAATGTTAAAGCTATCAGTTGATTCAGCACCTGAAAAATCTGGCTTAGTAGTAGAGTACCCTAAAACACCTACAGAAGCTTCGATAGCAAAGTTTTTAGATACAAAATAGCTAATACCAGGAGCAAAAGCTACATCAAATCCATCATACTTAGCATCTGCTAACTTGTCTTCACCTGAAGTATAATCAACTCCTAATTCTGTGAATAAAGAAAATTGGTTAGCTGGAGAAAAGTAATATCTTCCAAAAGCACCAACAGCAAATTCATTTGCATCAACTAAATCTGTTCCATCGTTATCAGAAGAAAAAGAAGTGTAACCAACTTTTAAACCTGCAGCAATGTTTTCAGAAACAAAATATCCAACTTTTGGAGCAATGTTAAATACATTTGAATCAAGATCTCCTGTATTCTCAGTTCCAAAACCAACAGAACCAGAAACAAAAACATCACCTTTTTCGAAACCACCAACAGTAGTATCCTCTTGTGCATTAACACTTGTAAATCCTAATACTGCGATTGCAGCTGTAAATAATAATTTTTTCATAATTGATATAATTTTAAATCATTTGAACTGCAAATTTAGAAGCTATAAACACCTTCAACAAGTAAATTTTCGTAAAAAAAAAGAGCTAAAAAACAAGTCACTATCAATCACACATTTAGAGTAAAAGTTTAACGTTTTATTTTGATAAAAAGTAGTTAAAAATCTTGCAAAGTCCCGATATCAAAAGGATAGCAACAAAAATACATATTAAACATTATGAAAAAAAAACATGTATTTTAAGCATTATTCTCATCATATTAACACGCTTAGCTTTTATTTTTTATCACAATCAAACTAATATATAAACTATCAGCAATCTGCTCTATTTTCGTCTTTATAAATACTATATTTAACCTCATGAAATGGCATCAAGCACTAACGGATTATTCATTGTATTTAAAAATTGAAAGAGGGCTTTCTGAAAACTCTATTAATAGTTATATTCTTGATGTAAAAAAACTAATAAATTATTTAGAGACTAACACTATCAGCGTTTCACCCATTGACATAGATACGACAACAGTAAAACAATTTATTTATGAGGTTGCTAAACTATTAAATGCTAGATCACAATCCCGATTAATTTCAGGTTTAAAAGGTTTTTTTAACTATTTAATTTTTGAAGACTACCGCAAAGACAATCCTCTGGATACAATAGACTCTCCAAAAATTGGACGAAAACTTCCGGATACATTAAGCGAAAATGAAATCAATAATTTAATTGAAGCTATTGATTTAAGTCACCCGCAAGGCGAACGTAATCGCGCTATTTTAGAAGTATTATACAGTTGTGGTCTACGTGTTAGCGAGTTAACTAATCTAAAAATATCTGATTTATTTTTTGATGAAGGCTTTATAAAAGTCACCGGAAAAGGTGATAAACAGCGCTTTGTCCCTATTTTAGAAGACACTCAAAAATATATTACTATTTATAAAAACCAAATACGAAACCATATAAAAATACACCCTGAGCATCAGGATATCTTGTTTTTAAACAGACGTGGTAAGCAACTTACCCGAGCAATGATATTTACTATAATAAAAGGTTTAGCTGTTACCATTGATTTAGATAAAACAATATCTCCTCACACTTTTAGACACTCATTTGCAACACATTTATTAGAAAATGGTGCTGACCTTAGAGCTATACAACTTATGTTGGGTCACGAAAGTATTACCACTACCGAAATTTATACACACGTAGACCGCAGTCAATTAACCGCAGTAATTAATAATTTTCATCCAAGAAAATAGTTGGGTTTTCTCGATATATTTATTTATATTTGACACAGTCTGAATGATTTAGACGGAATCCCTGAACTAGCTTGATTAAAATTTTACTGTATGTCTGAGTTAATAAATGGTTTTCTGCCAAATCCAAATACGTCCATTCATGAAAATGAAAAGTGGCAATTAGCGTTGCAAATTAGTAAATTGGGTATTTGGGACTATTGCGGAACTTCTGACCGTATTTTCTTTTCTCAACCGTCTAAAGCTCTAATTGGATTTGAAGATAATGACGAATTTGGTAATAACGCCACAGATTGGAACAACCGTGTACATCCAGATGACAGAGCGCAATATTATAACGATTTTCAAGACCACTCCAAAGGACTAAAACCTATCTACGAGAATAAGCACCGTGTTTTGCATAAAGATGGGTCTTACCGCTGGATTTTGGATCGCGGTCAAATTGTTGAAAAAGATAAATCAGGAAAAGCATCTAGAATTATTGGTACACATGTGGACATCACTGAATATGTTGAAAACGAAGAAAAGATAATAGACACCTTTAACCTTGTTGTAAAGCAAAATAGTAAACTTCAAAATTTTGCACACATTGTTACTCATAATTTAAAACAGCATGCTGGCAATTTTGAAAGTCTGTTAGGGCTATATGAAGAAGCAGATACCGAAAGTGAAAAAACAGAAATGTTAGATTACTTAAAAACACTTTCTCAATCTTTATCAAAAACAATTACCGATTTAAGTGAAATTGTAACCGTACAATCTAAAGAAAAAACTTCAATACATAAACTATTCGTCGTTAATGAAATAAATGCTATTCTAAAGGATTTAGCATATTTTATATCAGATAATAATGCAATAGTGACCAATAACGCTAGCCCTAGTTGTTATGTCCATTTTAATACCTCTTATTTTCAAAGTATAATACAAAACTTAATTAATAATGCGGTTAAGTACAAACATCCAAATCGTGATCCTAAAGTAACTATAACATCTCAAACTATAAATGATATTTTAGAAATTAAAATAGCAGACAATGGTATTGGAATCGATTTAGAAAAATTTGGTAATGCCATTTTTGGACTCTATAAAACGTTTCATAATAACGATGACTCTGAAGGAGTTGGCTTATATCTTGTTAAAAATCAAATTGAAGCTTTTAATGGTACCATTACAGTGTCTAGTATTGTCAATTCTGGTACAACCTTTACCATTACTATTCCAAACAAACAGTTTTAAAATTATTCAAAAAAAACCAAAAGCAATTAAACGATAAAATACGTAGTTAATCTAATTAATCGGTATTTAATCGATGTTAACATTTCTACAAACACAAAAATCCTCAAATTAATTCTTGTATTAGATATTTGCACTGTAATGTATTAATATTTAGAGAAATGGAACAGATAACCGAAGAAAACACTCTTGAAAACCAGAAATGGAAATTCGCTTTAGAAAACTCAGGGATTGGAGTTTGGGATTGGAATGCAAAAACTAACGTTGTCATTTACTCTAAAGAATCAAAAAAAATAATAGGTTTTCAAGATGACGAAATAAGCTCTGAAGCATCAGAGTGGGATGATCGTGTACATCGCGAAGATAGAGCTGATTATTATGAAGATTTTAATGATCATATTACGGGTCTAAATTCTAACTATGTTAATGTACATAGAGTCTTACACAAAGATGATACTTACAGATGGATTTTAGACCAAGGAAAAATAATTGAACGTGACCTAGCTGGTAACCCAGTAAGAATTGTTGGTACACACACAGATATTACAAAACAAAAAGAAGCGGAACTTTCTTTAAAAAAATCTATTGATGTTATTACTGATCAAAATAATAAATTAAAAAGTTTTGCTCATATTGTTTCTCATAACCTAAAACAACATGCGGGTAATTTTGAGAGTATATTAAAATTTCATGAAGAAGCAGATTCTGATGCTGAAAAGCAGGAAATGTTTAGACACTTAAGAACCGTTTCTAAATCTTTATCAAAAACATTAAATAGTTTAAGTCAAATTGTAACGCTTCAGTCTAAAGATAGTATTAGAGATAAAAATATCAAAATAGATAAAGAAGTAAATGCTGTAATTGAAGAGCTTACTTTTATAATATCAGAAAGCAGCACTATAATTTATAACAATGTTAGAAACAACTGTAATGTCTACTTTAGTGCTAGTTATTTAAATAGTATTCTACAAAATTTAATTACTAATGCTATTAAGTACAAACACCCTGACCGTAACCCAGTAATAACTATTGATTCAGATTGTATTGAGGGTGATTTAGAATTGACGATTAGTGATAATGGAAAAGGTATAGATTTAGAAAAGTTTGGAAAAGATATTTTTGGACTATACAAAACCTTTCATCATAATGAGGATGCAGAAGGTGTGGGACTATACTTGGTCAGAAATCAAGTTGAAGCTTTTGGAGGTACAATCTCCATAGACAGTAAAATAGATGTCGGTACAACGTTTAAAATACGAATTCCTAGTCATAAAAAAATCCAGCTATAAGCTGGATTTTTTTTATAAATAGTTTTAGAATTACTTAGCAATATTTACCGCTCTAGTTTCTCTAATTACTGTAACCTTTACTTGACCTGGGTATGTCATATCTGTCTGTATTTTTTGAGAGATATTAAATGATAAGTCTGATGCTATTTGATCAGTTACTTTTTCACTTTCTACAATCACACGTAATTCTCTACCCGCTTGTATCGCATACGCCTTTTTAACTCCGTTAAATCCAAAAGCAATTTCTTCTAAATCCTTTAAACGTTGTATATAACTATCTAATACTTGACGTCTAGCACCTGGACGTGCTCCTGATATAGCATCACAGACTTGAATGATTGGTGATAATAACGATTTCATCTCTATCTCGTCGTGGTGAGCTCCAATAGCGTTACACACTTCATCTTTCTCGCCATACTTTTCAGCCCACTGCATACCTAAAATAGCATGTGGTGTTTCCATATCTGCTTCTGCATCTGGCACTTTACCTATATCATGTAATAATCCTGCACGTTTTGCTAATTTTGGATTTAAACCTAGTTCTGCAGCCATTACACCACATAATTTTGCAACTTCACGGGAGTGTTGTAATAAGTTTTGTCCGTAAGAAGAACGATACTTCATACGTCCTACCATTTTTATTAGTTCTGGATGTAATCCATGAATACCTAAATCGATAACTGTACGTTTACCAACTTCGATAATTTCTTGTTCTATCTGTTTTTGTGTTTTCTTAACAACTTCTTCAATTCGTGCTGGATGAATACGACCATCCGTTACTAATTTATGAAGTGACAAACGTGCTACTTCTCTTCTAACAGAGTCAAAACATGATAAAATAATTGCTTCCGGTGTATCATCAACAATAATCTCTACACCTGTCGCTGCTTCAATTGCACGAATATTACGTCCTTCACGACCAATAATACGTCCTTTAACATCATCACTTTCAATATTAAATACAGAAACACAGTTATCAACCGCTTCTTCTGTTCCAATACGTTGTATAGTATTAATAATTATTTTTTTAGCGTCTTGCTGAGCTGTTAATTTAGCTTCTTCCATTTTATCTTGGATGTAAGCCATAGCATCACTTTTAGCTTCACCTTTTAAAGACTCTACTAATTGAGATTTAGCTTCGTCTGCAGACAAACTAGAAATAACTTCTAATTGCTCTACCTGGCTTTTATGAAGTCTATCTAGCTCTTCTTGTTTTTTATCTAAAACATCAAGTCTATGATTGTAGTCTTTTACTTTTACTTCGATATCAGTATTTAGCTTTTTGTTTTTAGACAACTCACTAGATACCTGAGACTCTTTATCTCTAACACGTTTTTCTGTGTCAGCCATTTTTTTGTCACGACTTAAAATAACCTTTTCGTGCTCTGCTTTAAGCTCTAAAAATTTTTCTTTTGCTTGAAGTATTTTATCTTTTTTGATACCATCACCTTCTACCTTAGCTTCTTTGAGAATAGCTGCTGCTGATTTTTTAGCACCTTTGATAAGCTTTGATGCGTTATTGCGCTCTAATATTTTAGCGACTATAAAGCCTATTATGGCTCCGATTGCAATACCTGCTATAATTAAAATTGTTTTATCCATTTTTGATTGTTTATATATAAAAAAAGCCTACACTAATTTGCTTTTGTATAAACTCCTTAAAAACAAGTTTAGGGCTAACAAGCTGATCAATAATCTGCCTAAATAGTAATAAATCACTATTAGCAGCACGCTTTTACAGCTTAAAACTCACCCTTTTTAAAGAATTAACGTTGAGTTTATCAAAAAAATAATTAATGTAGGCAGTAACCTAATATTCTATGTTATATGAACGTATTATAAACTAAGATGTGATTGTAACATATCATTTAAAGCTTCTAACTTATCCTGTACATGTTCCGTCACATGGTCTTTATCTAGTGCCTTCTGTTCTACTTGACTTGCAAATTGTAAAGCACACATGGCTAATACATCTTGCTTATCCCTAACAGAGTAGCTTTGCTCGAACTTGGTAATCATAGCCTCAATCTTCTTTGCTGCTAAACGCAGTCCTTCTTCTTGACTAGGTGCTATAGTTAACGGGTAGACTCTATTTGCTATAGATAACTTTATTTTAAGCGTGTCTGCCATAAAAACTATATAAACTTTAACTTGATAATTGACTTATACAATGGTCAATCTCTCTTATTAATGTATTTATTCTGAGCTTTGTTTCTCGTTTATCATTGTCACTGCCAAGTATTGTGTTAGCCATTTTTAAAGTGTTATACTTTTCTTGCCAAGTTTCTAATTCTAAATCCTTTGCAACACTTTTAGATTGGGATTGTTCCAAAGCCTTTTTAAGCTTTTCGTTTTCTAGTTTTAAAATCTCTTGCCTATGTAAGACTTTTTTAATTTTACCTTCTAGAGCATCAACAATGTTTTCAATCTTACTCATGAACTAATACTATACTTATCTCACAAAGTTAATCAAACCTTAACACAATACAATTAATTTTTGATAATTTTTTAAACCGCCTTTAATTATGCTCATTATCAATAGTATGGCTTAGTCTTTGATTTTACTTTGGTATTTAAAACCTTATTTATACTTTAGCCGTAATCAATATTTTATGCGATATACACTTTTATTACTCATTTTTATTTCAACTTTTGGCCAAGCACAAAGCATTTACCCTCAAGACTATTTTAGATCTCCTTTGGATATAGAACTGGTGTTATCCGGTACTTTTGCCGAGTTAAGAAGTAACCACTTCCACTCTGGTTTGGACATTAAAACTAAACAAAGAGAAGGTTTAAACATTTATGCAACTGCTAGCGGTTATGTTAGCCGAATTAAAGTATCACATTACGGATATGGTAAAGCTATTTATGTGACGCATCCTAATGGTTACGTTACAGTACATGGGCATTTACAACGCTTTTCTGATAAAATTGAAGCGTATGTTAAACAACGTCAATATGCAGAAGAAAGTTATGAGATCGAGTTATTTCCCGATTTAAACGATTTGGTAGTTACAAAAGGTGACGTTATTGCTTATTCTGGGAATACTGGTGGTTCTGGTGGTCCTCACCTTCATTTTGAGATTAGAGATAACCAAGAACGTCCAATCAATCCATTGCTTTTTGGTTTAAAAATTAAGGACTCAAAAAAACCGACAGTTAGTAGTGTTTATGCGTATCCAATTAACGACTTATCTCATGTAAATGGTTCTAACCAAAAGCAAAAAATTAGACTTATCCCTTTAAAAAATGGGGATTATAAAACCGAAGACTTGACAGGTTACGGTAAAATTGGTTTTGCTATTAATAGTATTGATAGACACGATTTAGCTGCTAATAAAAATGGTGTTTATAAAATTGAAACGTTTTATAATGGCATGCAAAATTTTACAATCGATTTTAAAAAGTTTTCGTTTAACGAAACAAAACATCTTAATAGATTAATTGACTACAAACATTATAAGGATAAAAAGGAACGTCTTCAAAAGTTATTTAAAGACACCAACAATCCTCTAAGCATGTATGATAATATAATTGACGATGGATATTTAATTATATACGATACCGTTTCTAATGTTTATAAAGTAAAAATTACAGATTTTGATGGTAATGAAACTAGTATCAATATTAATATCAAAGGAGAAAACACACAACCTACAGATATTGTGGATCGTTTTACTTCGCCTTATTATATTAAATCAGAAGAAGTAAATTTATTAGAAGATCAAAATATAAAAGTAGAAATCCCGAAACAGACCTTTTACGAAGACTTTTTTATTGATTATAAAGTTAGTGGTGACACATTAAAGCTTCACGAAAACAATCTTGCGGCTAAAAAGTATTTTACTATATCTTATGATGTTAGCAATTATAGTGCTGAAGATTTAAAACAAATGTACATTGCTAGATTAGTGGGTTACAAAAATTATTTAAGCTACTCCTCTACTATCAGAGAAGATAATACATTACTAACTAGGACCAAAAACCTGGGGACGTATTGCTTAGCAAGAGACACTGTAAATCCCACAATAACACCTGTAAGTTTTAAAGATGGACAATGGTTAAGTAAATACCGTTTTTTGAAAATCAAAATTGATGATAAAGAAACCGGTATCTCTAATTACAGAGCGTCCATTAATGATGAGTGGATTTTAATGGAATATGACTACAAAAAGAAGACCTTAACATACGATTTTAACGATAAAGTCGTTACTGGTACTAAGAACAATTTAAAAGTTATTGTTACAGATAATGTAGGAAATAGCACTACATTTGAAGCAAGCTTTTTTAGAAAATAAAACAACTACCCTTGGACAAACCTAACTACACCATAAAACTATTAGCCTTTTTATTCCCTTTGTTCTGTTTTGCACAAACCGGAACAATAAAAGGTGTGATTTTAAACGAATTTAACCAACCAGTAGAAGCCGTAAATATTAAGAGTGGAGCGTTTGGCGGACAAACCAATCAAAATGGTTTTTTCGAAATTAAAATTCCGGCTAACACAGATGTAAAAGTTATTTTTTCTCATGTATCCCATAAAAATATAACGGCTACTTTCAACTTAAAAAATGGTGAAAAATTAGAGTTTAATCCCGTCTTAAAAGAAAACGTAGAGCAAATTTCTACCGTTGTCATAAATGGTCGTAAAAGAAAAGATGTGGAAGGTATTGTTAATATTGATCCCGCTACATTAACAAAAATCCCAGGTGCACAAGCTGGTATTGAAAATTTATTAAAAACGCTACCTGGTGTTAGTAGTAATAACGAGTTAAGTACACAGTATTCTGTAAGAGGTGGTAATTTTGACGAAAACCTAGTATATGTTAATGGCATTGAAGTGTATCGTCCTTTTTTAATACGTTCTGGACAGCAGGAAGGATTAAGTTTTGTTAATTCGGATTTGGTTCAAAATGTAGATTTCTCTGCTGGAGGATTTCAAGCCAAATATGGAGACAAATTATCTTCTGTTTTAGATATTACTTATCGTAAACCTGTAGACAATAGTGTAGCTGTAGATGCTAGCTTATTAGGCGCTAGTGTGGCTATAGAAACTGCTAGTAAAGATTCTAAATTTACAGGTATCGTCGGACTACGCTATAGGGACAACAGCTTATTGGTTAACGCTAAAGAAACGGAGACTAATTTTAAACCAACCTTTGCAGATGTGCAAAGTTATTTAACGTATCAATTTACAGATAAATTAGAAGTCAGCTTTTTAGGAAATGCTGCACTTAATAAATATGATTATACGCCATTAACTAGGCAAACAAATTTTGGAACCTTAGATAACCCACAAGCGTTAATTGTGCAATATCAAGGTCAAGAAAAAGATAAATACCAAACCCTTTTTGGTGCTTTAAGTGCTAATTATGATGTTAATGACGATTTATCGCTGGCATTAGTTACGTCTACTTATCACACTACAGAAGAAGAATACTTTGACATTTTAGCACAGTATGCTTTAGGGGAAGTTAATAGTAATATTGGAGATGAAAATTTAGGTGAAGTCGAATTTGCTGAAGGTATCGGAAGTCAACTAAATCACGGTCGTAACGATTTAGATGCTTTAATCACGACAGTGGAAGCAAAAGGAACGTATACTAAAAATGAAAACGAATTTAAATTTTCAATAAAATATACCAACGAGGATATTAGAGATAGATTGGTAGAATGGGAAGTAATTGATTCTGCCGGGTTCTCAATAAATCCTCCAAGATCAGATGCTTTTAATAATCAACCTTATGAGCCTTACGAAGGTCCTCTAGAAGCTTATCAGGACGTTAGAGCACGAAACAACACTACAATAGATAGATTACAAGCATATGTACAATGGAGTAAGCGTAGCACCATTGGAGCACATGATGTATGGTATAATGCCGGCGTTAGAAGCCATAGTTGGACTGTTAATGATGAGGCTACAAACCAAAGTGTATCTCAAAATGTTTTTAGTCCCCGTGCACAATTTGCTATAAAACCAAACTGGGATAAAGACATGCTATTTAGAATTAGTGGTGGTTTATATTACCAACCTCCTTTTTACAGAGAATTACGTAATCAAGAAGGTATTGTCCAAGCAGATGTAAAAGCTCAAAAATCCATACACTTAGTATTAGGTAACGATTATAGTTTTAAAATGTGGGACAGACCCTTTAAACTAACTAGTGAAGCCTATTATAAAAAACTAACAGATGTTAATCCATATACTTTAGAAAACGTACGTATTAGATATCGTGCTACTAATAATGCAGAAGCGTATGCTTACGGTTTAGATTTACGTTTAAATGGCGAATTTGTACCTGGTACAGAAAGCTGGTTTAGTTTTGGATATTTAAAAACAGAAGAAAATATTAATGATCAAGGTTTTATAGCAAGACCAACAGATCAACGCTTAAAATTTGCTGCATTGTTTCAGGATTACGTACCAAATATCCCTAGTATGAAAATGTATTTAAACTTAGTTTATAATACAGGTCTTCCAGGGGGATCACCAAGTTACGCCGATCCTTACGTGTTTCAAAATAGACTTCCTGACTATAAACGTGCTGATATAGGATTTCAATTTGTTGTAGTAGACGCAGACAAACAATTTAACAGTGGTTGGAAAAAAGCGTTTAAAGAATTGTCTTTTGGATTTGAAATCTTTAACGTGTTTGATGTTCAAAACTCTATAACCAATACTTGGGTTAGAGATGTGTACAGTAAACGTCAGTATGCAATACCTAATTATTTAACGCCACGTGTTTTTAATGTCAGAACTACAATGCGTTTTTAGAAGATAAAAACACTCCATCCTAAAAAAACAACAATTGAGTAAAACAAAATTAAAGAAGCCTTAAAATAAGTATAAGTTTGGGTATCTAACAACCCAAAATTATGTCTTATACTATTTTAATGTACCTTCATTTAGCCACTATACTTCCTGCTTTTGTTTTAGGAACACTTAGTTTTATACTAAAAAAAGGAACAGTAACTCATAAAATAATTGGTCGGATTTATATGATTTTAATGCTATTAACAGCATTCATTACTTTATTTATGCCCTCTTTTATTGGCCCTCAATTATTCAACCATTTTGGTTGGATACACTTATTTAGTTTCCTAACTATTTACACTGTACCAACTGCATACACCGCGATAAAAAAGGGAGATGTAAGGCGTCATAAAATAAAAATGATTGGCTTATACGTTGGCGCAATGTTAATAGCTGGTGCTTTTACTTTTGTTCCTGGGCGTTATATGCATACCTTATTTTTTACCTAATACAAAGATTAACAGATCCTTGACAAACTAAAGTGCCTTAGCACCTATCTTTGTAATAAAAGCTATGTTTGGATTATTTAAAAAGAAAAGTGAGTTAGATAAACTTCAAGATAAATACAAAAAATTATTAGAAGAGTCGTTTAAATTATCAACAACTAATAGAAGTGAGAGTGATAAGAAACAAGCAGAAGCACAAGCGGTATTAGAGCAAATAGAAGCGCTTCAAAAAAACTAAGCTACTATTGCTCTGCTTCTAAGAAAGTCTAAACTTGTTTTGTTAAACAACAAGGGTTGTTCCACATTAACCACATGTCCACATTTTTCAACTACATATAATATTGAAGATGAATGCGATTTTACTATATCCTTTATGGATGGTAAAAACAAATGATCCTCTGCTCCCATGACGTAAAGTGTTGGGATTTGAATATCCTTTGCTCTAAAAAACCGAAGTAAAGGGTTGATCTCAGAGGTTAACTTAAACCATCTGATAAACTCTTTTTGATATAGTTTTTTAGCTTCATTAACAAACAAAGATCTTGACTTTTTATGATTTTTTTTCGGCATTATAATAAATGCAAAAAAACGATACAATAACATATAAGGCACTACACTTTTAAAAATAACACCTAACTTAATCAAGATTTGAGACCTAACATTAAGTTTCATTATAGCACCTCCCATTATCATACTTTGTACGCGTTTGGGATGTTTTTCGGCTAAATTTCTTATTAAAATGGTTCCTAAAGAAATACCAACAAAATGTGACATTTCAATATTTAAATGATTGATAACCTCAAGAATATCATTAGTAATAGAATCAAAAGTATATTTAGAATTAAAGGTGTCTTTTAATCTAGGCTTGCTATTTCCGTGACCACGAAGGTCCAAAATAAGCACATTAAATTCTGCTTTAAAATCTCTAATTTGCTTGTACCATATGGAACTGCTCCCTCCCGCTCCATGGACAAAAGTCACCCATTGATTAGAATTAGCATTTAAATATGTAGAGTAGTTTAGCAAAAAATTTTTATGAGTTACAAAAATACGATATAAAAAGACTTAAATATATTCTTTTAACACCTCAATAACATAATCTATTTCTTCTGTTGTATTATACTTACTAAAAGAAAAACGTAAAGACGGTTTTTGCATATCATCATCACTTAAAATTTGAGATAATACATGACTTCCTTTAGAGCTTCCACTTTGGCAAGCACTTCCTTTAGAACATGCAATTCCTTTTAAATCTAATTGAAAAAGTAATATCAATGCTTTTTCTGACGCTATTGGTAGGCAAGTATTTAAAACAGTATATGTGCTTTTTTCAAAATCGGCACTACTACCATTAAATCCAACACCAGGAAAATTAGTTTCTAGTTGCTTTATAAAATATGTTTTAAGTATTGTGATATATGCTTTTTCTTCTTCTAGATGTTGGTAAGACAATTTTAGAGCCTCTTCCAATCCAACAATATTATGCACAGCTTCTGTCCCTGCGCGGTGTCCACGTTCTTGTTCTCCTCCAAAAATTAAAGGTTTTAAACCTGAATTTTTTCTAACAAATGCAAACCCAACTCCTTTTGGTCCATGAAATTTATGACCACTTACTGCCATAAAATCTATCGGGATTTCTTGTAAATCCAATTTATAATGTCCTACAGACTGTACAGTATCACTATGGAATAATGCTTGGTTAGACTTACACATATCAGCAACATGCTTGATGTCTAATATATTACCAACCTCGTTATTAACATGCATTAAACTAACTAAGGTTTTTTCTGATGTTTGTAATAATTGCTCCAAATGCTTATAATCTACATGACCATCTACATCTAAATCTACATAGTTGATGGTAATATCGTACTCGCGTTGTAATTGTTGTACGGTATGCAAAACAGCATGGTGCTCTATTCTTGAAGTAATAATATTTTTTACACCTAAATCTCTAACTGCACTTAATAATGCTAAGTTATCAGCTTCCGTACCACCTGATGTAAATACAATTTCTGACGCAGATACATTTAAAAGCTTCGCTACTGTTTTTCTAGCTTGTTCAATCCATGCTTTAGCAGAACGTCCAAAACTATGCGTCGAGGATGCATTACCATAACACTCTTGCATAACTTTAGTCATTTTATCTATAACTTCTGGTCTTATCTGCGTAGTGGCAGCACTATCAAAATATACTGGTTTCATTGCGTTTATTGCTATTAAGAAGCACAAAAATAGTTTAAATAAAATTAATTAGCTTAACCAACGTTATAAGTTTGACAATTCTCTTATTTTTGTCTTTTAAACTTATTAGCAATGCGAAAAATTTCAGTTTTATTTATCTTTTTATTAAGTCTATTTTCTTGTGATGATGGCGACATTATTACCACTGAACTAGATTTTGATGATACTTTTGAGGCTTGTGGTGATTTAGTTTTCTTTAAAGTAAAAACGGAACCTAACGAAACGCTTTCATTACAATTAGATAGTCCTAGTTTTACTGTTGCTTCTTTGCTTGAAACTGAAGCTAACGCTGATAACACGTTACTAGTAGATTTGGTAACAACAGATGTTACCGTAGCTAGTGTTGCTGGTTTATTTAAGTTTAGAAGTTACACTAGTGATCCTACTGATTTTTTCTGTAATGATGTCCCTCCAAACGGTATTCAAATAGTTGAAGAGTATACAACTACAAGTGGAACTGCATATTTTACTGTTAGTTTAATTGAAGATGATAACGACGGAATACCTGCCGAATTAGAAGATGATAATTTAGATGGTGATAACGACCACACAACAAATCCTTTAGATACAGATGGTGACGGTTTGCCAGATTATTTAGATGCAGACGATGATGGTGATAATGTTTTAACAGCAAGTGAAAGTGTTGCTTACACAGAAACTGATGGACTAAATAATGCTTTGGATACTGATGGAGATGGTATTGCAAATTATTTAGATAACGATGATGATGGCGATGGTATACCAACCAGAAATGAAGAAGTTACAACTTTTGATAATAACCCAACCAATGACGTTTCTGACAGTACTTTTGGTCCTGATTATTTAAACCCAATATTTATGAATAATCATCAACCGACATCATTTAGAAGTCATAGTATTTCTCAGGAATTTACAGTTACTCTTAAATTTGAAAATATTTCTTTTCCTGAAATTATTTATGACGAAACTAATTTTGGTACCTTAGATGATGGTTTAACGTCTAAAACTAGAACAATTACACCACCTTTTATTTAGGATTAAATAGTAGTACTAGCATTTTGCATAATATAAACCTCTGTAGCTCCTAAACCGTATTTTTTATAGTCGGCTTCGTAGTATTTAACATTGTCATACCTACTAAATAAGGTTTCTAATTCCATTTTTAAAACACCTTCTCCGACACCGTGTATAAACACAATTTTTTGAAGACGCTTTTTAATAGCAAATTCTAACTTATGTCTAGCGGTATCTAATTGAATGGTTAATTTGTCATAATTAGTCATACCTCTTTCGTGGTCAACTAATTTGTGTAAATGCAAATCCACTTCCATAGTTGGCTCATAACGTTCCTTAGCCTTAACTTTAGTTGTAGAATGGCGCTTTTTCTCTGTTTTTTCAGACAATACTTGTTGTAGTGATGCCGAATTAAAAACATTATTTCTTAGTGTAGCTGATTTAGTTTTAACTAATTCAGAAGGCTTAAATTCAAGCTCAAAACCTTCATCTGTTTCAATAGTTACAGTATTTGACACTATAGCTATTATTGTTCCAGACAAAGCATCATCCAAAACATCTACTACATCTCCAATCTTTAAATTCATTCTTCTTCGTCTTCAATTAGTTCTGATTCAACAAACGTCTCCTTTTCTTTTTTACTAGGTATTCCTGACTGCAAATTAAAAATACCAAACATTAATACAGCAACACCCCCAACTAAGAGAAGTATGTTTTGTTTCTCATTAGCATTGGCATAAATGGCAACAACTGCACCTAGTAAGATACAGATATAGTAAAGCGTAGTCTTTTTTTGCACGATTGTGATATCTTTAAATATTTAAACAAATCTATATATTTTTATAATACTTGTGTCGATTAGCTTAGTAAAAAACACCAATTAACAAATCATTAATCCGCAATACCTTACATAAAGGATAGTCAAAAGACTAAAAATGAAATTATTATACTGAATTAAACCAATCATATTGATAAATTCAATATTTTTGTATAGAATATTCATCCCCCAAAGAATCATGAAAAAAAACCTAATATTCGCGCTACTTATATGTCCTATATATATAAGCTTTGCGCAACTGACAGTAAGAAACGATGCTTACATTTTTGTTGATGGTACTGGATTTGATGACACTGTAGCCGATGTTGCTCCATTATTTGTAACGGACAACATTAACCTACAAGAAGCAAACAGTACTATTTATTTAAGAAACGAAGCACAAATAATACAAGGTATTAAATCAACAGGTAATTCTGGTTTAGGTAAACTAAGTGTTTATCAACAAGGTACTGTACATAATTATGCTTATAACTATTGGGCCTCTCCTGTAGGTAATGTATCAACTAATACAACAGGTAATTCTGCGTTTATACCTAATCAAAACATTTTTGATGTTGTAGATTTAACCAACAGTAATTTAGCTGGTTATGCTACTTCTGGATACAATGGTACAAGTGCACCTTTAAATATTGAAAGTTATTGGTTATGGAAGTATAACCCTGGTACATCTTATAGTGATTGGATATTTGTTGGTCAATCAGGAACGGTAGACGCAGGTTATGGTTTTACTATGAAAGGGACCACTGGATCTACTCCTGCTTCTGGGCAATTATATGATTTTAGAGGAAAGCCGAACGAAGGTGAAATTGGTGCTGAAGTTACCTTAGGTCAAGAAACTTTAATAGGAAATCCTTTTCCTTCCGCTTTAGATGCAAAAGCTTTTATACATGATGCCAACAATGTGCCTCTATTAGATACTGGGTCGTTATATTATTGGGAACAAGACCAATCTGTAAGCTCTCATGTTTTAGTAGACTACAGAGCAGGTTATGGTGCTTATACTATTGATGCTTCAGGTACACTTGGATCTTACGTCCCTCCTGCTTTTAATGCTTATAATGGCGATGGTACTTTAAATACAGCCGGATCGACATCCACCACAGGAAAAAGAGCCAGACGTTATATCCCTGTTGGTCAAGGATACATGGTCAAAGGTGCAGCCACAGGTACACTTTTAATATCAGATAAACACCGTGTATTTTATAAGAAAACTGGAGTAAATAGTGAATTTTACAAAACAACTTCGCAAAGAAGTACTAGTAATGATGCCTCAGAATACCAAATGATATACAACGACAATGGATATCAAATTATTCCTGAAGCTTTCAAACGCTTTAGATTAAACGTAGATTTTGGAGTTGCATACACAAGACAATTATTACATAATTTTCACGACTCAGCAACACCTGGAATGGATTATGGATTAGAAAGTAAAGTGAATAGTCTTTTAAGTGCTGATGCTAACTGGAAACAAGGCAATGATGCTTATGTTACTAAGGCTGATAAATTTGAAATTGAATTAATAATTCCAATCATTTTAAATATAGATGCGCCACAAACGTTAAAATTTAGATTAACGGATATTCAAAATTTTGACAATGGACAGCCAATATTTTTACACGATAAAGACAACGATTTATACGTAGACTTAAGACAGCAAGACTTTGATGTTATTTTACCTATTGGTATTTATTCTAATAGATTTGAAATTACTTTTGAAGAAGCAAATACATTATCAAGTGATGAGTTTGTAGATAATAATTTTAATGTACTACAAAACAATGCCAATGCAGAATTAGTTGTACTAAACCCTAAAAATTTAAAGATTAATAGTATTGAGTTATTTGATATAACTGGTAAGCTTGTTTTTAATAAATTAGTTAACAATACAACTACAAGATTAAGCTATTCTACTAAAAACCTAAGTGATGGTGTGTATCTAGTAAAAACCACATTATCTAATAGCAATACAACTACTAAAAAAGTGATTGTTGCTAACAAAAAATAAAATTAGTTACTGTTTAAACAAAAAAAAAGACTGTCAAAATTGACAGTCTTTTTTAGTATATAATAATTTAAAAATTACTTTTCAAATTGTTTTAATGTTTTTGTAATAATACCAACACAATCTAACAACTGTTCTTTAGTCATTACTAAAGGTGGCGCAAAACGGATAATATTACCGTGCGTTGGCTTTGCTAATAAACCATTGTTACGTAATGCCATACAAATGTTCCAAGCAGTCTCACTATCTTCTGTATCATTAATTAAAATAGCATTTAACAGTCCTTTACCTCTTACCGAGTTAACAATATTTGAAGTTTCGATAAATTTAGCTAATTCAGATCTAAATAATTCTCCTAAATCAAAAGCGTTTTGTGCTAATTTTTCATCTTTAATTACTTCTAAAGCTGCAGTTCCAATTGCTGCTGCAACTGGGTTACCTCCAAATGTACTACCGTGGTTACCTGGCTTAATAACATTCATTATGTTATCGTTTGCTAACACAGCACTTACTGGGTAAGCTCCTCCTGATAATGCTTTTCCTAATATTAAAATATCAGCTTTTACTTCTGGAGTACCAGAACAATGTTTGTCAGAACAAGTACAATTACCACAAGTTGCTAATAAACGTCCTGTTCTTGCAATACCTGTTTGTACTTCATCTGCAATAAATAAAACGTTATGTTTTGCACATAATGCTTTAGCTTTTGCTAGATACCCTTCACTTGGCACGTATACACCCGCTTCTCCTTGGATAGGCTCCACTAAGAAACCTGCAACGTTTTTGTTACTATTTAGCACATCTTCTAATGCTTGAAGATTATCATATTCAATTTTAATAAATCCTTTTGTATAAGGTCCAAAGTTTTTACGTGCTACTGGATCGTTAGAAAAAGATATAATAGTAGTTGTACGACCATGAAAATTGTTTTCGCAAACAACAATCTCAGCTTCATTCTCATCAATACCTTTTACTTCATAAGCCCATTTTCTACATAGCTTTAAAGCAGTCTCTACAGCTTCAGCACCAGTATTCATTGGTAATAACTTATCGTAATTAAATGTTTCGGTAGCATATTTTTCAAATTTACCTAACATATCATTATAAAAAGCACGAGACGTTAATGTCAATGTTTGCGCTTGTTTAACCATTGCTCCTACTATTTTCGGGTGACAATGTCCTTGATTAACTGCAGAATATGCAGATAAAAAATCATAATATTTTTTTCCTTCTACGTCCCAAACAAATACACCTTCACCTTTGCTTAATACAACAGGTAATGGATGATAGTTGTGTGCTCCGTATTTGTTTTCTAAGTCCATCGCTTCTTGCGATGTTAATTGGTTTAAAACAGCCATTTTTTCAATATTTAAAGTTATAAAGTAGCCATTCCTTCTGTACCTTTATCCTTTCGAAAGCTCGAAAATTCAGCGTGGGAGAGAAATCATCCCTAAGAACACGCAAATTAATAAATAAAACCTTCAAAGAAATAAAAATCAAATTTATTATAGTAATATATACCAATTCTAAATTCCTTTTAACAGACAAAAGCGCACTTAATCCGATGTGACATTTACTAGTTCTATTAATAATTACAACTGTCTTATAAATTCTATTTTAGCTAGAATCATTAACTAATCAACAAAATAATAATACAAAATGGAATTTTTAAAAAACATTGAAAGAAGTATTTCAAACTCACTTGGAGATAATTTAACTAATGCTTTGGGTGCTTTACTTATATTAATAATAGGAATCTTTGTCGCTAAATTTGTAAAAAAAATAATTACAAAATTAGTAGCAAAAAGTGGTATAGATGCAAAACTTAAAAGCGATAAAGTAATATTGTCAAAACTAATTGGTAAGCTTATCTACTTTTTATTAATGATAATTGTGTTTATGCTAGCATTAGAAAAATTAGGAATGACTAACGTTCTTGAGCCATTAAAAATAATGCTTAATAAATTTTTAGGTTTTATTCCTAATATTATAGGAGCAGGATTAGTAGCTTACATAGGTTACATGCTTGCTAATGTGGTTTCAGAATTAGTAGAATTATCTGGAGATACTATTCAAAAATTTACACCAAAATTAAAATTACCAGAAAATATTAATCTTGTTAAAATTTTAAAACAAGTAGTATTCATTTTAATATTTATACCATTATTAATTTCTGCATTAAACATTTTAAATATAGAAACTATTTCAGAGCCAGCAACACAAATGTTAAGTACGTTCTTTGCTGCTATTCCTAAAATATTATTAGCTGCAATTATTTTAATAGTATTTGTTGTCGCTGCAAAATTTATTTCTTCTTTATTAAAAGACCTTTTAAAAAGCATGAACTTAGACAGTACTTTAGAAAAAATGAATATGAAAAGCTTATTTGGTAACACCAATGTAGCAACTGCTATTTCTAAAATAGTTTATGTTTTTATTATTCTTTTTGGACTAGTTACAGCTCTAGAAAAATTAGAATTCTCTCAATTAACATCTATTGTTGATACAGTAATTTCTTATGGTGGAAGAATCCTTTTCGGAATTGTAATTATTACACTTGGTATGTGGTTAGCTAATTTATTAACTTCTACAATAGCAAAGGGTAACAACGTTTTTGTAACTTCTATTATTAAAATAGCAATTATCGCTATTTTTCTAGCTATCGGATTACGCTCAATGGGAATTGCTGATGAAATTGTAAACTTAGCATTCGGAATTACATTAGGTACAGTAGCACTTACAGTCGTATTATCTTTTGGACTTGGTGGTCGTGAAGCTGCAGGAAAACAGATGTCTAACATTTTAGACAGATTTAATAAAAAATAATTTAAATTTCCTTTAAATTTAAAACTGCTCTAAAACATTAGAGCAGTTTTTTTTTGATATTTTTGCACTTATGGCAAGACGAAATACAAAAAAACAAATTTTTACTAATGTAGAAGTTTTAGATGCTGCAGCTAAAGGAAAGACTGTAGCTAAAGCACCTGATGGACGTGTTATATTTTTACCAAACGCAGTACCAGGAGATATAGTAGATGTACAAACATTTAAAAAACGTAAGTCTTATTTTGAAGGTAAGGCTACTGTTTTTCATAAATTAAGTGATAAACGTACAACTCCAGAATGTGAGCATTTTGGCGTTTGTGGGGGTTGCAAGTGGCAAGATATGGGCTATGAGCACCAATTATATTACAAACAAAATGAAGTTACAAATAACCTAACCAGAATTGGTCATTTAGAGTTACCTGAAGTAACTCCTATCCTACCGTCTGCAGAACAATATTTTTATAGGAATAAAATGGAGTTCTCTTTTAGCGATGCTAGATGGTTAACTTTAGAAGAAGTACAATCTGATAGAGATTTAGGAGACAGAAATGCACTTGGTTTTCATATTCCTGGAATGTGGGACAAAATATTAGATATTAAAAAATGTCATTTACAAGCAGATCCTTCTAACGCTATTAGAAATGCAGTTAGAGATTTTTCTATTAAAAATGAACTAGAATTCTTTAATACTAGAAACCAAACCGGTTTATTACGTACTATGATGATACGTACGTCTTCTACAGGCGATATAATGGTTGTTATTCAATTTTTTAAAGAAGATGTTGCAAAACGTGAATTGCTTTTAAATTATGTAGCTGAAACTTTTCCAGAAATAACATCATTACAATATATTATTAACGAAAAAGCTAACGATACTATTTACGATCAAGATGTAATTTGCTTTAAAGGTGAAGATCATATTTTTGAAGAAATGGAAGGTTTGAAATTTAAGATAAATGCGAAGTCATTTTATCAAACCAATTCTAATCAAGCCTACGAGTTATATAAACTAACCCGTGAGTTTGCCGATTTAAAAGGAGACGAATTAGTTTACGATTTATATACAGGTACCGGAACTATTGCTCAATTTGTATCTAAAAAAGCTAAAAAAGTGGTTGGTGTAGAAGCTGTACCAGATGCTATTAGTGCAGCAAAAGAAAATGCTGAACGCAATAATATTACAAATTGCGAGTTTTTTGTAGGAGACATGAAAAACGTTTTTAACCAAGAGTTTATAAATACTCATGGTCAACCAGACGTTATTATTACAGATCCACCAAGAGACGGAATGCATAAAGATGTGGTGCAACAAATACTAAATATTGCGCCACAAAAAATAGTATATGTAAGTTGTAATAGTGCGACGCAAGCTAGAGATTTAGAGTTAATGAAAGACATCTATAACATTACTAAAGTGCAAGCTGTAGATATGTTTCCGCAAACACACCATGTAGAAAATATTGTACTTTTAGAAAAGAAATAATTTACAACGTAAATGAAACATTTAAAACTTTACTTAGTAGTATTGGTTGCCTCGTTTAGTCTTTTGACTTGTGAGCGTGACGATTTATGTCCAGAAACAACACCTACAACGCCAAGTCTAATTATTGATTTTTACAACAATAATGCGCAGGACAGTAGGAAAAATGCAACAAACCTATATGTAATTGGTCAGGATAATGAAGACGTTTTAGATGGTTATAATGTTGCAACCGTAAACCAAGTTGTGTTACCATTACGAACAGACACAGATACTACAACATTTTCTTTAACCCGTAATACAGTTTTAGATGACGATGGTAATATTACCTCAGGTAATACAGATACAGTTACTATAACCTACGCTACGGAAGACGTTTATGTCTCTAGAGCTTGTGGTTATAAAACTATATTTAAAAATGTAGTAGTAACAATAGATGGAGGTACGGATGCTAATTGGATCATATTTGCACAACCAGAAAATGATAATTTAACAATTGAAGATGAAACAACAACACACTATTTCTTTTATCATTAGTCTGTTTTTGTGCTGTAGTATAACATTACACGCACAAGAAGAAAAAGAAGAGGTCGCAATCAAAAAAGATAGTATCCAACTGCGCTATGGTTTGCGTTTAGGTACAGACGCTAGTAAATTAATTAGAACAGCTTTAGACGATGACTATTCTGGTTTTGAAATTAATGGTGATTACCGTTTGACTAAAGATCTATTTATTGCGGGAGAAATTGGTAATGAAGAAAAAACAACCACCAATGATTTTTTAGATGTTACTGCTAAAGGAAGCTACTTTAAAGTTGGTTTTGACTATAACCTTTATGATAATTGGGCAGGAGCGGATAATATGATTTATTCAGGATTTAGAATTGGAGCTAGTACTTTTAGTCAAACTAGAACTAGCTACACTGTTTATTCTACCAATCAATATTGGCAACCTCAATTCTCATCAACAGAGTCAATAGAATCTAGTGGCTTGTCT
Source organism: Olleya sp. KKT75 (assembly GCF_055635485.1). Classification (NCBI taxonomy): domain Bacteria; kingdom Pseudomonadati; phylum Bacteroidota; class Flavobacteriia; order Flavobacteriales; family Flavobacteriaceae; genus Olleya; species Olleya sp. KKT75. The sequence continues at coordinate 2,818,050 of NZ_CM145759.1, read as the reverse complement.
GCCATTTGGGTTGAATTAATATTAGGAATTAAAGCTGAAGTTTTTACTAATTTTTATATTGGTATTAATGCGCAATTAAAAGGAATGATTACGCAAGACCAACCTGTAGATTTTGAAAATTTATTTGTTCCTGGATTTAACAAAACGTTTGATTCTGGTCGTATCGGGGTTGGTTACGGATACAGTGTTTCCTATCTAATACCGCTTTTTAAGAAAAACAAAAACAGTGTAAAAACAAAAAAGGAAGTTGATAATTAATCAACTTCCTTTTTTTTATTAGCTATTTGTAATAACTACTTATTCATATACTTTCCTTTTTTACTTCCTGCGTAAATCTCGTATTTAACTAAACGTGATTCCAACATAGCATTCATTAAATGGATTTTTCTTGATGGTCTTAAACCAACATGTTTTAAAGCCTCTAAATTAGAAGTAATAAACCAAGCATCTGTATTTGGGTAATTCTGCTTTAAAGTATCTCCTATATTCTTGTAAAAGCTCTCCATTTCAATATCAAGACGTTCTCCGTACGGTGGGTTAAATACCATATGTAATTTTGACTCCCCTCCTCTTTGTGTCTTAAAAAAGTCTTCGTGCTGTATTGTTATAAAATCCTCTAAGTGCGCATTTGCAATGTTTTCCTTAGCTTTTGTAACTGCACTTGGAGACTTATCATAACCTACTATTTTATGATGAAAATCTCTAGTCTTTTTAATTAAAGACTCTTCTATTTTTTCAAATAAATCTACATCCCAATCGTTCCAACGCTCAAAAGCAAACTCTTTACGCATTAAATTTGGTGGTATATTACAAGCAATCATAGCAGCTTCTGCTAAAATAGTTCCACTACCACACATTGGGTCTATAAAATCGGATTGTCCATCCCAACCTGACAACATGATAATCCCTGCTGCCAACACCTCGTTAATAGGTGCAATATTGGTTGCTAATTTATAACCACGTTTGTGTAAAGAATCTCCAGAAGAATCTAAGGAAATATTACACTCTTCCCTATCAATATGAACGTTAATTTTAACATCCGGAAACTTTAAGTCTACATTTGGACGCTCTCCAGTGTCGTCCCTAAACTTATCTACAATGGCATCTTTAGTTTTTTGTGCTATATATAAAGAGTGTGTAAACACCGTAGAATTTATTGTAGCATCAACAGCTAATGTTCCTGAGGACTTCAAATAAGGCGTCCAGTCCATTTTATAAACCTGATCATATAGATCTTTTTCTGTTTGAATTTTAAAACTATGTATCGGTTTTAAAATTTTTGTTGCTGTACGCAAAGCCAAATTACTTTTGTACATAAATCCCTTATCCCCAACAAATGACACGTTACGAACACCGATTTTTACATCGCGCGCACCCAATTGTGTTAACTCTTTTGCTAGTAACTCTTCAAAGCCAAATAAAGTTTTGGCAACCATCTTGAAATTTTCTTCCATTCTTTTCGTCTAATACTTTGCAAAAATACTCTATTTTTGCCGGAAATATAACCTTTATAAATAAATGGGTTAAGGATGGAGCAATTTGTTTGAGCTCCTCGGAGAGAGCGAGTTGCGAGAGCCTGATAAACTGTAGCTTAAGCGGAAGTTTAAACCCCAAAAATAAAATATGAATAAAAACGATAAAAAATGGTACGCATCATGGTTTGATAGTCCATTTTACCACATACTTTACAAAGATAGAGATCATACTGAAGCTGAGCATTTTATGACTAGTTTAACGGAATATTTAAATCTTCCTGAGGAAGGTAAAATATTGGATTTAGCTTGTGGTAAAGGTAGACATGCCGTGTATTTAAACTCGATTGGATACAATGTTACTGGTGCAGATTTATCAGAAAACAGTATTAATCATGCTAAGCAATTTGAAAATGACACATTGCATTTTAAAGTGCATAATATGTGTGAGCCTTTCGGCGAAACTTTTGATGCTGTGTTTAATTTGTTTACCAGTTTTGGATATTTTGAAAATGAATCTGACAATTTAGCGACTATAAAAGCTATTAAAGCCAATTTAAACGATTCTGGTTTTGGTGTTATTGATTTTATGAATACCGAGTTTATTATTGACAACCTGGTTCCTGAAAACGTTAAAACGGTAGAGGGTATTGACTTTTTACAAAAAAGACGAGTAGAAAACGGATACATTATTAAAGACATTAGCTTTACGGCAGATAGCGAAGATTATCAGTTTCAAGAGCGTGTTAAAGCTTTTAGCTTAGCTGATTTTGAAGCTTTGTTTGAACAAGCCGGTGTTTATTTATTAGATATTTTTGGAGATTATAAATTAAATAAATTTCATAAAAAAACATCTGATCGCTTAATCATGATTATCAAGTAAGTAATTTAGTAAAACAAATGCAAAATTTTATTTTTCCCATTATAGCTGTTGTTTTAGGGTATTTAATAGTCTTATTATTTAAGCCTAAACATAATCGCAGTCTTAAATTACTACTAGCGTTTAGTGGTTCTTTTTTACTGTCAATTACCGTTTTTGATTTTTTACCTGAAGTGTATAATAGTTTTGATAAACCTATTGGTTTGTTTATCATGATTGGTATATTATTACAAATTATACTAGAGTTTTTCTCTAAAGGAGCAGAACATGGTCATGTCCATATTGACAAAAGTAGTGTTGATTTTCCTTGGTTATTATTTATAAGTTTAAGTATACATAGTGTTTTAGAAGGCATCCCTATCGAGGCACATGACCATTTAATTTATGGTGTAATTATCCATAAACTACCTGTAGCTATAATATTATCAACCTTTTTTCTAGCTTCAAACTTAAGCAAGTCTAAAAGTATTATGTTTTTATTACTGTTTGCATTAATGACGCCTTTAGGAGTGTTTTTATCAATGCAATTTCAGTTTTTTGAAAACTATTATTATGAGGTTTCTGCTTTGGTTATTGGTATATTTTTACATATTAGTACCACCATTTTATTTGAAAGTAGCGAAGGGCATAAATTTAATTTAGCTAAACTAAGTACCATTATTTTAGGTATTATAATTGCCTATTTAATATAACGAGGCGTTAACCTTATAAAAATATAAACTAACACGTTTATAAACTTTAACCGTGTTAATACAGTAATATATCTATGTTTTCAAAAGAAGAATCAAGAGAGATAAAAGAGTTGTTTTGGACTAGTTTTGGAAAATCTTTTCCAAGAAAATGGACCCTATACAACACTAAACTAAAAGGCTTAAGCTTCAAGTTTTATTTTGATAATAAAAAAGCTTTTGTAACCTTAGACCTTGAAGATGATCTTGAAAACCGCATTAATTACTGGGAAAAACTAGTATCTCTAAAATCTATTTTGTTAGATCAATATCTTCCCGAAGCTATTTATGACGAAGAATATATATTAGATAATGGAAAAGAAATCTCTAGAATTTATGTGCCCTTAGAGCAAAAAGTATCAATACATAACAAAAACTCTTGGCAAGAAGTAATGGTGTTTTTTAATACACACATGGCGCTTTTTGAAGACTTTTTTGAAGAGTATAAAGATATTCTAGAAGATTAAACCTACTCCATTTTTTATCAAAAATAGCTGTTTTAATTGTGTTAGGTACAATTAAAAATAACGACTTAGTATTTGTGTGTTTTATTTTAAAAAGATTAATTACAGTACGTTTTACTGTTTTAATTTTTTTTAAAGTAAATGGTAGACAGTACTAGTTATAGTCAGTTGACAAACTTTTCTCAATACCAAATAACAATTTTAGTGTTATTTTCATACGCTATATATCACGTTTAATTATTGGTTTAAAAATGAATTTATTCTTTTTAAACCAATAGTATTGATGTGTAAAATAACGTTAAAATAAATTTAAATTCGGACTAATAATTAAACCGGTAGCCAATTACTTGTTATATTTGAGAAGCATGGATACCATATTACAACACTACCAAAACACTCGAAATTACACTCAAACTATTTGTAATCCTCTAAATATAGAAGATTACACACCACAATCTGCTGCTTTTGCAAGTCCGCCTAAATGGCATATTGCACATACCACATGGTTTTTTGAAGAAATGATTTTGAAATCGTTTTATCCAAATTATATTGTTTTTGACAGTGAGTATTCGTTTTTATTTAATAGTTATTACAATAGCATAGGTAAACGTATAGAGCGTCATAACCGTGGTTTAATTACACGTCCAAGTATTGATGTGATTTTTAAATATCGTGCTTATGTGGATAAACATATGTCTCAACTATTAGAAACAGCAGCGGATCCAGAAGTTGTAAAATTGACTGTTTTAGGCATAAATCATGAGCAACAACATCAAGAGTTATTGCTTACCGACTTAAAATACACGTTTTCTTTAAATCCAATTAATCCAAAATATACAGACCATAATTTGGTTGAAGCCACCAATACAGAATCCGGTTGGTTATCAATACAAGAGGGTGTTTACACTATTGGACATAACACAGGTTCGTTTTCTTTTGATAATGAGCTAGGTTTACATAAAGTCTACCTTCAGCCCTACAGTATGAATAAAGCCTTAGTAACTAATCAAGAATATATTGAGTTTATTGAAGCCAAAGGGTATCAAACCGCCAAATATTGGCTTGACGAAGGTTGGTATTGGATTAATGACAACGCAATTGACAAACCCTTATATTGGGTTAAGATAGACGCAACTTGGCACCATTATACACTGTCTGGTTTAAAACCAGTTAATCCGGATGCCATTTTAACGCACATATCTTATTATGAGGCTGCCGCATTTGCTTTTTGGAAAGGTATGCGCTTACCAACAGAGTTTGAATGGGAAATAGCCTCTGAAAACTTAAATTGGGGACAACGTTGGGAATGGACCAATTCCGCTTACTTACCTTATCCTAATTTTGAAATAGCAAAAGGTGCTGTTGGCGAGTATAATGGTAAATTTATGATTAACCAAATGGTGCTTCGTGGGGCATCTTCTGCTACATCCAAAAACCACAGCAGACCAACTTACAGAAATTTTTTTCCACCACAAACTAAATGGCAATTTTCAGGCATTAGACTAGCTAAATAAATATGAATAACAATTTTTTAAACGACGTAGATAAAGGTCTAAGTAATACACCTAAGTACCTTTTATCCAAATATTTTTATGATAAAAAAGGAGATGCTTTATTTGTAGATATTATGAATATGCCCGAGTATTATTTGACTAGAGCTGAATTTGATATCTTTAAAAATCAAACCCAAAATATCATTAAAGCGCTACAACTAAATAAAAATACATTTTTTGAATTGATAGAACTTGGAGCTGGAGACGGAACCAAAACAAAAGAACTATTAAAAGTTTTAGATACTGAAAATTACGATTTTAATTATGTGCCAATAGATATTTCTCAAAATGCCTTAGACCAATTAAAGCAGAGTGTAAACAAAGAATTACCTAACGTTAAAACAACCACCAAACAAGGTGATTATTTTAATGTTTTGGCATCATTAAAACAATCTAATCATCCTAAAATAATTTTATTTTTAGGTTCAAATCTTGGTAATTTAAGTGATGTACAAGCGGAAGATTTTCTTTCTAAATTATCAGATTCATTAAGACCAAATGATAAAGTTTTATTAGGTTTGGACCTTATTAAATCTAGAGACATTGTACTACCTGCTTATAATGATAGTCAAGGAATTACCAAACGTTTCAACTTAAACTTATTAGATAGAATTAATAATGAATTAGGTGCAGATTTTGACACTAATGCCTTTATACACCAACCAGAATACACAGAAGAAGAAGGTATAGCCAGAAGTTATATAGTAAGCACAACAAATCAAAATGTTACGGTTAAAAGCTTAAATAAAACATTCCATTTTATGGAAGGAGAACGCGTACATACAGAGACCTCTAGAAAATATAATGATACCATTTTAGACTCTTATTTAAAGAATACATCATTACAAGTTATTGACAAATTAATGGATAGTAATACTTATTTCGCAGATTATATATTGGATAAAAAATGATTAAAAAACAATCAGAAGTATTAGGGATTTTAGGGCTTGGAAGCCGAAGCACTTTGTTTTATTTAGAACAATTGAACACACAATTCCACACCCTTAAAGGCGATTATCATACCTTCCCTTCTATTACACATACTGTAGATTTTAATACCATAAATCCGTATTTACCAAATCAATTCAATACACTTAAACCCGTTGTTAAACAACAAATAACATCACTTTTTAAGGACAATGTACATAGCTGTATTGTACCTAATATTACTTTACATGAAACTATAGATCAATTACAATTTGACAAGCCTATACTTCATCCTATAACGTTAAGCACAGAACACCTAAAAGCTCAAAACATAAGTAACGTGATAGTTTTCGGCTCTTTATACACAATGAGCTCTGAATATATTACTAATCAATTACATTCAGAAAATATTACGGTAACATTACCATCTAAATCTGATCAAATCACAATTGATAATTGTCGAAAAAAACTATATAGTTATTCTGAAACAGATGCTGATTTTGAAGAATATAAAGCACTTATAGAAAAATACAGTAAAAATAATATTGTATTAGTTGCCTGTACAGAATTGTCGCTATGGACAATTGCGCTTAACAATAAAAACATAGTGGATATGGCATTACTACAAATAAACAAAGCTATAGAACGCACCCACAATAATTTATAAACAGGATGTTTTAGAGTTAGACTACAAAAAATAAGATCATAAAAAAATGGCAAATGGCACCTCCTAAAACAAATAAATGCCAAATAACATGATTGTATGGTATTTTCTCGATAGCATAAAATACAATACCGACAGTATAAGACAAGCCTCCTGCCATAAGTAATACAATACCGTTAGGCTCCATAATACTTGATAGCGTTGCAAAATCAAACACTATTAACCAGCCCATTACTAAATACAATAGTGTAGAAAAAAAGTTGAATCTCCCTGTAAAAAATAGTTTTAAAACAACACCAAAAGCAGCAATTCCCCAGACGGTATAAAATAATGTCCAACCTAAACTTTGCTCTAAAGTAATAAGTAAAACTGGCGTATATGTTCCCGCAATTAGCAGATAAATACTAACGTGATCTACAATTCTAAAATAGTGTTTCTTTTTTTCGTCAGTAATATTATGATATAGTGTTGACGCTGTAAACAAAATGATTATTGATAAACCGTATACTACAACACTAAACAAACTGTATTCTGTTTTTTTAGTTTCAAAAACCATCAATAGCACTAATGCTACAATACCAAAAACAGCACCTATACCGTGTGTTAATGCATTTAATTTTTCTTCAAAAGGGGTTTGCTTACGCATTAGTTATTATTAGATTTATCTGTTGTTTCCCATTTATTGGATAACTTATAGTATTCAAAATTTAAAGGCGATTTCACCAATTTAAGTATTCCTCTTTGCCAGGCTCTAACCAAAATATCTTCGATTAAATAATCTTCCTCTACGTTTTCAGGGTCATACTCACGTTTTAAAGAAATATTAAATAAGTACGCCGTACTATTATACCAAAAGGCACGCCATCCATTACGTAACTCTTTTATCAAGTTAAAGGCTGTATCTCCGGTTTGTCTATGTATTAATTTAACTAAAATTTGACCCTCCGTTTTAGTTAACTTTTTTAGCTCTTCAGAAAACTCTTCTTCTATATATTTTTGGACTTTTTTAGCGTACTTCTTCTTCTCACGCTTTTTAGTCAACGTTTTCAATTTAGTATTTAATGCATTTAGACGGTCTGCTGCCAACTTAGCATACGGATACACTTTTATTGTTTTTCGTCTTAAAATATAATAACGTCTTCTGTCCGCTTTATCTTTAAAACTTAACTTATCCAAAAGCATAACTTCATCTAAATAAATAGAAGTATGTGGGATAGAATCTCCAGCAATAATAATGTACTCTACCTCTGTGGAATCTTTTACAACCTCATTAACTTCCTGTGCAAAAAGTCCAAAAGGGAGACATAAAAAAAGGCAAATAATATACTTCATAGTGACTTAACTGCTAAAACTATTCCAAAATAGAACATTTTATTGCACAAAATTAATAATTAACGTCTTGCTAACGATTAAAAAGTGTGAATATTCTTATTTTAGACAAAAATTAAATCAAATGGCAACAAAAAGCATACTTAATAAAAAGTCAATGGACTTTTTAGAAACATATTTAAATAATGCGTCTCCAACAGGATACGAATGGGATGGTCAAAAAATATGGATGGATTATCTTAAACCATATGTAGACGAGTTTTTTACTGACACTTACGGAACAGCTGTTGGGGTTATTAATCCTGATGCTAAATTTAAAGTTGTAATTGAAGGTCATGCAGACGAAATCTCATGGTACGTAAACTATATTTCTGATAACGGATTAATTTATGTGGTAAGAAATGGTGGTAGTGATCATCAAATTGCACCTAGTAAAATAGTTAATATTCATACTAAAAACGGTATTGTAAAAGGTGTCTTTGGATGGCCAGCAATACACACACGTAATAAAACTAAAGAAGAAGCACCAAAGCCTAATAACATTACTATTGATGTTGGTGCTAAAGACAAAGAAGAAGTTGAAAAAATGGGTGTGCACGTGGGATGTGTCATTACTTATCCAGATGAGTTTCATATTTTAAACGGAGACAAATTTGTTTGTCGTGCTTTAGATAACCGTATGGGTGGTTTTATGATTGCTGAAGTAGCACGTTTGCTTAAAGAAAATAAGAAAACATTACCATTTGGACTTTACATAACCAACTCGGTTCAAGAAGAAATTGGTTTACGTGGTGCACAAATGATTACGGAAACAATCAAACCAAACGTAGCAATAGTTACAGATGTAACGCATGATACTACTACTCCAATGATTGACATGAAAGTACAAGGTCATGTCGAAATTGGTAAAGGTCCTGTAGTTGCTTATGCGCCTGCTGTACAACAAAAATTACGTGATTTAATTACGGATACTGCAGATGATAATAAAATACCGTTTCAACGTGCTGCTTTAAGTAGAGCAACAGGAACTGATACTGATGCATTTGCATACAGTAATGGTGGTGTTGCATCGGCATTAATCTCTTTACCATTACGCTACATGCACACGACTGTAGAAATGGTACACCAAGATGATGTAGAAAACGTTATTAAATTAATTTATGAAACATTACTTAAAATTGAAGATGGTGAAACATTTTCTTATTTTAAATAATCAGTTTTGATCATTTAAATACAAATAACATAAAACAATTAAAGCCTCTTTTTGAGGCTTTTTTTTATCTTTATACTATGGATTTAAAACAACAAAAACACTTGTTTGATTTACCAGAAGACGTCACGTATTTAAATATCGCGTCGCAATCGCCAGCATTTAACACGATGCATCAAGCCGGATTAGATGGATTACTACAAAAAAGAAGGCCTTACTTAATAACGGGCTCTGATTATTTTGAACCCGTCAAACAACTTAAATCCTTATTTGCACAACTTATTGATGAAGACAATTATAACCGTATTGCTTTAATTCCGTCAGCATCCTATGGTATTGCAACAGTGACAAATAATATTGTTTTAAAACCAACCGACGAAATTTTGATTATTGACGAGCAGTTTCCTAGTAATTACTATTCCTGGAAAAGATTAGCCGATCAATATCAAGCAACTATTAGAGTTGTAAAAGCACCTTTATATGTAGAAAACATTGGTCAACAATGGAATTTAGATATCATAAAAGCTATAAATACTAATACCGCTGTGGTAGCCATGGGACATATCCATTGGTCTAACGGAACGTTATTCGATTTAAAAAAAATACGAGAAAAAGCTAAACAACACGAAGCCTTATTAATTATTGACGGTAGCCAGAGTATTGGCGCTTTACCATTCTCTGTTAAAGAGTTACAACCCGATGCATTGATTTGTGCAGGCTACAAATGGTTATTTGGTCCGTATGGTTGTGGTTATGCTTATTTTAGTAAAACGTTTGATAACGGAATTCCGCTTGAAGAAAATTGGACTAATCGCTTAGATAGCGACAACTTTTCAGGCTTAACAAACTACCAAGAACAATATAAACCATTAGCCAATCGCTATTCTGCAGGAGAAAGTGCCAGCTTTTTAAACGTAAAAATGCAAATCGCAGCACTACAGCAAGTTTTAGATTGGACACCCGAAGCCATCCAACACTATTGTAAAACAATAACACAAAAAGCTGTTCAAGAATTAAGAGCATTAGGATTTCAGATTGAAGATGATGATTATAGAACGCATCATTTATTTGGCATTAAATTACCAGAAAACATAACGCCCGAAAGTGTAAAACAAACATTGGCTGATCATAATATTTATGTTTCCTTCCGGGGAAATTACATTAGATTGTCTAGTCATGTTTTTAATACAACTGAAGATTTTAAAACATTAATCGCTTGCTTTTCAGCTTTAATTAAAACAACTTAACATGGACGAAACAATTGATATTGTTGACAAAAATGGACTTCCAACAGGAGAGACCGCTTTAAAATCTGTCATTCATACTAAAGGTTATTTACATAATACCGCACACATTTGGTTTTATACTGATGAGGGTGAAATATTACTCGCACAACGTGCAGCATCAAAATCAATCTATCCATTACTTTGGGATGTATCTGTTGCTGGGCACATAGATGCAGGAGAATCTATTGAGAATGGTGCCATTAGAGAAATTAAGGAAGAAATTGGTTTAAAAATAAAACAGACTGATTTAGAAAAAATTGGTGTTTTTGAGTGCTTTCAAAGCTATCCAAATGGGATAAAGGACAACGAGTTTCATAATACTTACATTGTTCCGTTACACCTCCCTATTGTGTCTCTAATACCTCAAGAGGAAGAGGTCAACGCTTTAAAACTAGTTAGTATGTACGATTTTTTAGATCTTTTAGAAAACAGTAAAACTAATGGGCATTTTGTAGCAAGTAATTACGACTATTACATAAAAGTCTCAGAAGCTATTTTAAATAGAATAACTTAAATAATACTATTTAAAAATAGTACCTAAAAGCAAAAACCTCAACTTTTACAAGTTGAGGTTTTTATATGCCATCCATAATAAAATAACAAGTCCCTTTAGATTAATAGCTTCCCTATCTACTGTTATTTTTTACATCATGAATATTTAGAAAAAATCAGTTAATTTGGTTAAATTTATCTGTTCCCTATCTTTCCTACAGCAAACTTACTTATCAAACAGACAAAATGTGTCCGTTTTAAATTTAGTTTAGAAATTATAAAAAAAACATTAAAAACCACAGATACCTCAGAAAACAATAAGACCCGTTTTTAATTAATAATAGTTTATCATATATTCCAAATGCTCCTTAACATAAGACTTAACGTGCGCAGGGCTAACCACTTTAACCCAAAGATTATACTTTAAAATCTCCATTAAAAACTCATAGTTAGGTTCAATATAAATCCTTATTTCTCCCCAAATATTAGCGTTTTTGTAGTCTAATGACTCTGTTTCAGCTGCTTTAGGACGTTTTACTATCTCTTGAGAATGATGCAAAGGATTACTCTCTAAATACTTAAAATGATGATTAGCTACTTGGATATATATCCATTCTACTTTTATATCCGTTTTTAAAATACCAATAGCATTTTTAAAATACTGTTTAGGATTAAAAGTTATAGGTTTTTTAACCTGATGGTTTGTTATATTTAAAGACTTAATTCTATCATCTAAACAAAAGGCATAAATACCATATTTGTCATTATGTGCAATTAAATACCAAGCCTTATTAATCTCTTTAATGTGCAATGGTTGAAAAAAACCTGTAATGGTTTCAAAACCATTATCATCATACCAACCATGATAAGTAATTTCCACTAAAACCTGCAATTCAATAGCTTGTATTAAAGGGACTAAATCTATATAGGCACTTAAAGAACTTCGAGCAGTCGTAACATGATCTTTCCAAGAATGGGCATGATGATGTAAAAGATAAAGTTCTGTTTTTTCATAAACTTCCTTTAAACCATCAGTCATTTCATAGCCTTCTAAAAAATAGCCATAATTACGTTTGTGTAAAATTATAGTTTGAAAATAGGATTTTATTTTCTCTAAATCACGCTTAATCGTTTTTTGAGAAAACTGATTGAGTTTATCATATAGCGGATCATCAATATTATTTACGCGTAATTGGTCTAACGCATTTTGTAAATCTTCTAACGGGACATAGCCATTTTTTTCAATTCCATAAACCTTAGGATTTGAAATAACACGTAAAATATAATAGCGTCTTAAAAACTCTGGTGTCATATTAAAATAATGAAAACGAAAGTAATACTAATCTATCAAACAGCTAATGGAAACCGTTTTATATATTTGAAAATTATAGACAATTCATGACCAACGTTTTTAGCAAAAAAGACTTTATCGCCACCAAATGGTTTACACTAGAAAAACTTATTCAGTTTGTAACGGGTGTCTTTATTGTGCCACAAATATTTAGCACTTTAGGTACGATTGACATCGGAAAACTTAAGTTTGTCGAGTCCGTTTTAGGACTATTAACACCTTTGTTTTTTCTAGGTCTTTCTGCTATATGCATCAGAGAAATAGTCTTTAACCCAAAGCGAAGCGAGCAAATTTTAGCCACTGCCTTTTATTTAAGACTTGCAAGTTGGATTGCAATATTTATTGGTATTATAATCTACTTTTATAGTACTGAAAATAGCCAATTAAACAGTTTGTATCTAATTATTGCTATCAGTTATTTTTTTAAACTCACAGACGTTTTTGAATACTATTTGCTCGCAAAAAAATGGACTAAGATTATATTTATTAGTAAAATATCTAGTCTTATTATTATTGTGTCTTTGCAATATTATGGAGTTAAAAATAATTTGGATGTTAATTATTTTGCGAAGCTTATTGCTTTAGATTTTCTAATTCAAGGCGTTATTTATTACTTCATTTTAAAATATAAAAAACAATTTTTGTTTAAGCAATGGCGCTTTTCATGGCCTTTAGGAAAGTCTTTATTAAAAATGTCTTTTCCGCTTATAGTGTCTAGTGCTTTAATTATGTTTTATATCTCTATTGACGAGCTGTTTTTGAAACATTTTTTAGGCGATCATGCTAACGGAATTTTTGCAACTGTTCAATTTTTAGTGATTGCTTTAAGTTGGAATATCGGGTTTTCGATAATTAATGCACTATATCCTTCTTTAGCGGAATCTTATAAAGACGACAGTATACTATATGCCAGAAAGTTAAAAAAGCTATTTAAAATCATGTGTTTTTTAGGGGTATTAATTGGTATACTTTATACGCTATTTGGCAGCGCAATATTAAACACCTATTTTTCAGAAAGCTATGCAGAAGCAAAAAGTCCGTTATTAATATTTTGTTGGGCACCGCTTATTATATTTATAGGAATGATATATGAAAAGCACTTAATTAACACAAATCAACTACAAAAAAATGTTTATCGCTTTATAATTGGTTGCACATTTAATGTCGTATTGTGTTATCTATTGATTCCTATTTGGCAAGTTTCTGGAGCTGCAATTGCTGTTTTAATAAGTCATTTTATAACTAATATTGGGTATATTTTTTTAGACCCTAAAAGCAGAAAGGAATTAGTTTCCCTTTTTTAATTACTTTTGAACTATGCAACTACTATTGATGGCTTTAGCGCCAATTGTTATTATCATATTTTACATTTATCTAAAAGATAAGTACGAGAAAGAACCTAAACGTTTATTAATAATTTCGTTTTTATTGGGTGCTATTGTTAGTATTATTATTACCACACTACTCTACTCTGTATTTAATATACTAGTCCCTTTAGAGGATAAACTAAGCATTTGGGAACAATTTAAACAAGCCTTTTTCGTGGTTGGTTTTTCTGAAGAATTAAGTAAGTTTTTAATCGTATTGCTTTTTGCGCAACGCCATAAAGAGTTTAATGAGCCCTTTGACGGTATTGTATATGCTGTTATGGTATCTATGGGGTTTGCAGCAACCGAAAACATCATGTACGTCATGCAAAGTGGGCCAGCAACAGCAATTGCCAGAGCATTTACCGCAGTGCCTGCCCACGCTACCTTTGGAATTTTAATGGGATACTTTATGGGTAAAGCAAAATTTGCACCTAACAAATTATACTTAAATTTATTAGGCTTATTTTTTGCTGTTTTATTTCATGGAGCCTATGACTTTTTCTTATTTATAGATTTTGTCCCAGGTATTTGGGTTGGTGCTTTTGTATCTCTAGCAATTGGAATTTTCTTATCTAGAAGAGCCATTAGATACCATCAAAATAGTTCTGTTTTTAAAGACGATTTAAATTCTATTTCTTAACAAATTTTATCGCATCCAAAGTACTTTCATTATTAAAAGTAACAAAATACAAACCATTAGCTAAAGCACTAACGTCTATTGATGCATTGTTATAAAAGCTAGCATCATAAACTTGCTTTCCTGTAATATCAGTAATAGAGAATTGTATGGTTCTATTTAAAGCAGACTGTAATTGTAGCGTATTATTAACTGGATTTGGAAATAAAACTATTGACTTAGTAGTGGTTACAGCCTGTGCTGTTGATAGCGTATAACTATTTAGTTCAGCTACATAACTATCTACAGAGTCTCCGTCTTCTGTTCCACTCCAATCACTACCAAATAATAATCTGGTCCCTGTTGGACTGATAGTCACATGTGGCTCTGCAAAATAACCAAACTCATCAGGATCACTTCTATGATGTGCTACTCTATAAACATCGGCATCAAACTCATTGACTTTCGCGATAAATAATTCTTGATCTAAAATCTGTACACCATCACGCTGAAAACCTAAACAAGAAACTGCAACCCAACCATCTCCTGTGTTTTTATGCGCTAAAGACGATATATGTGTTCCTGATTTTGGATATGCATAATCACTATAAGTTGTAACAGCAAAACAGTCTCCTGTTGTCGCATTGTGTGCCACTAAAGTCCCTTGACAACCACCATTTACACCTTCTTCAAAATTAACATTGTAATAAGCATCGTCTCCATTACTTAGTTTTCCTAAGCAAGAATGCTGTACGCCATCAATATTTAAACTTCTAACAAAATCACCATTAGCATCATAAACATCTCCTCTATGAAAAAACAAATTACCACTAGGAAAAGGCATTGGTGCTGTATAAGCAACGTCTGATAAATTAAATTGTGTTAGTGTTCCTGTAGAGATTCTGTAATAATATGCAGCAATATTTCCGCATCTAAAAGCAAATACATCATCATCCCAAGACATCATTTGGATATCATTACCTCCTGTTAAACCGTTACTAGAAACACAACTACTAATTGTTCTAATATTAACCAATACCGTTTTTACTTGGGTTTGCACATTGTAACTAATCAAATCATCCGTAGCGCCGTCCATATAAAAGAATATATCAGGATTTAAAAAAGACCAGAAAATAGTCTCAATATCATCAGGATTGACATCTGTTAAGTTTCTTATAAACGTATAATCTTGACCATTTAATAATTGGTGCGTACCTCCGCCATAAACTATCATTAAACTTTCATCTGCATTCCAAGCCTGTATTGTGCTATACATGGGTTTAATAGAGTTACCTGTTCCTGCATTTGTAATACGTCGTATTTGTGTTGCTGGAAAAGATGGATCTGCTGCAGATTGCAAATAACCTGGTTTAGCTAAATCTTGCATTGGGTGCTGTGCTAAGTCGTTTGCACTATATCCTAAAGACAAGTCCTGAGCGTAACTAACCTGGAATAATAAGCATATTAAAAGAAGTAATTTTATTTTCATAATCTATGTAATTTATAACTTAAGTACGTAAAAATAAACCTAATGGATGTAATTGTTAACTAATATAGAATAATATAATGAGTTTCTGTTTTACTAAAACGATATAGTTACTTATCTTTATACCTCATAATTTTAGACAAAATGAGCCAAAAATTTAATGTAAAAACAAATGATCTTAATCAATTTGAGATAGATTCAGATGTTATAAATAGCATTGATTCTGTTGAAGTTAAACAGAATACATTTCATCTTTTAGATAATAACAAACCTTTTAAAATCGAAATCACGGAAAGTGATTTTCTAAAAAAAGCGTACACCGTAAAAGTTAACAATAACCTATATACAGTCCAAATCGAAGACCAATTGGATGCTTTAATAAAGGCAATGGGATTTGAAGTTGGTGCTTCCAAAGTTATTGATAATATAAAAGCGCCAATGCCCGGATTAATCTTGGATATTATGGCAAAGCCTGGTGACGAAGTCTCTGTAAATACACCTTTACTTATCCTTGAAGCTATGAAAATGGAAAACAGCATTGTATCACCTAGAGATGGCGTGATAAAGTCTGTTACAGGAACAAAGGGAAGTACTGTAGACAAAGGTGAATTGTTAATTGAATTCGAATAAAATGAAAAAAATACTAGTCGCCAATCGTGGCGAAATCGCAATAAGAGTTATGAGTACAGCCCAGAAAATGGGAATTAAAACCGTAGCAGTCTACTCTACTGCAGACCGTAATGCGCCTCACGTAAAATTTGCTGACGAAGCTGTTTTAATTGGAGAAGCACCTTCTAATCAGTCGTATTTATTAGGCGATAAAATTATAGAAGTAGCCAAAAGCTTAAATGTTGATGGTATACATCCTGGTTATGGTTTTTTAAGTGAAAATGCAGATTTTGCAGAGCTTTGCGAAAAAAACAACATCACCTTTATTGGACCAAAATCGCATGCTATTAGAGTCATGGGTAGTAAACTTGCAGCTAAAGATGCTGTTAAAGGTTATGATATACCAATGGTACCAGGAACAGATCAAGCAATTACAGATATTCCTGAAGCTAAAAAAATAGCTAAGACTATTGGCTTTCCTATTTTAATAAAAGCCTCTGCTGGAGGTGGAGGAAAAGGAATGCGTGTTGTGGAAAACGAAGACGAATTTGAATCTCAAATGAACCGTGCTATCAGTGAAGCCGTTAATGCTTTTGGAGATGGTTCTGTTTTTATTGAAAAATACGTTGGATCGCCTCGTCATATCGAAATTCAAGTCATGGCGGACACGCATGGTAATGTGATACATCTTTTTGAGCGTGAATGTAGTATACAACGTCGCCATCAAAAAGTAGTCGAAGAAGCGCCAAGTGTTGTTTTAACGCCTGAGTTAAGAGAAGAAATGGGAGAAGCTGCAATTAAAGTAGCAAAAGCATGTGATTATGTTGGGGCTGGAACAGTCGAGTTTTTATTAGATGAAAACAAGAATTTCTATTTCCTTGAAATGAATACACGACTACAAGTAGAGCATCCTGTATCAGAAATTATCGCTGGTGTTGACTTAGTAGAATTACAAATAAAAGTAGCTCGTGGCGAAGCTTTAGACATAAAACAATCTGATTTAAAAATTAATGGTCACGCTTTAGAATTACGTATTTATGCTGAAGATCCTTTAAACGATTTTCTACCTAGTGTTGGACATTTAGACGTTTATAAACTTCCAGAAGGAAAAGGGATAAGAGTAGATAATGGTTTTGAACAAGGTATGGATATTCCGATCTACTACGATCCAATGTTAGCCAAGCTAATTACTTACGGTAAAACACGTGAAGAAGCCATGCAATTAATGCGTCAAGCTATTGCAGATTACGATGTTAAAGGTATCGCAACCACGTTGCCTTTTGGGACGTTTGTATTTAATCATGAAGCGTTTAAATCAGGAAACTTTGACACCCATTTTGTAAAAAAGTACTATTCTCCTGAAGCTTTAAAACAAGATGCAGAACACGAAGCTAAATTAGCTGCTCTTTTTGCTGTAAAACAGTATCTAGAGGATCAAAAGCAATTAAGACTACCAACTAATTAGATAATTACATAACGTATAGCGTTTACGACCATACGTGATTAAAATAGAGATATGGAATCTAAAATAAAAACCCTAAACGAAAAACTTGAGCTATCCAAATTAGGTGGTGGTCAAGATAGAATAGATAAACAACACCAAAAGAAAAAATTAACCGCAAGAGAACGTGTTACCTATTTAATGGACGAAGGTTCTTTTGAAGAAATTGGTGCACTAGTAACACATAGAACGGTTGATTTTGGAATGCAAAATCAAAAATTTTATGGTGATGGTGTTATTACAGGTTACGGAACAATAAATGGTAGACTAGTGCATGTTTTTGCACAAGACTTTACGGTTTTTGGAGGTGCGTTGTCTGAAACACATGCCGAAAAAATTTGTAAAATAATGGACTTAGCACTTAAAGTTGGTGCGCCTTTTATTGGTCTTAACGATTCTGGTGGTGCACGTATCCAAGAAGGTGTGAGATCCTTAGGTGGATATGCTGATATTTTTCATAGAAATGTAAAAGCATCTGGTGTTATTCCACAACTATCTGCTATTATGGGTCCGTGTGCCGGAGGAGCTGTTTACAGCCCTGCAATGACGGATTTTACTATGATGGTAGAAGATACAAGTTACATGTTTGTAACAGGTCCAAACGTTGTTAAAACAGTAACTAACGAGGAAGTTACCAGTGAAGAGCTTGGTGGTGCAAGTACACACTCGACTAAGTCTGGTGTAGCCCACGTCACATCATCTAACGATATAGAATGTCTAGAAGATGTTAAACGTTTACTTAGTTATTTACCACAAAGCAATTTAGAAAAACCAAAAGATTTACCATTTGAGTTAGGTGATGAAATTAGAGACGAACTTAAAACAATCATTCCTTTAAATGCCAACAAGCCATATGACATGCATAATGTTATAAAAGGCATAATTGATGTGGATAGCTTTTTTGAAATCCATAAAGATTTTGCCCAAAACATTATTGTTGGATTTGCAAGAATTGGTGGAAAAAGTGTTGGTATTGTAGCTAACCAACCATTGATTTTAGCAGGTGTTTTAGATGTAAATAGTTCGCGTAAGGCAGCACGATTTACACGATTTTGTGACGCCTTTAATATTCCGTTATTAGTGTTAGTAGATGTACCAGGATTTTTACCAGGAACAGATCAAGAATGGAACGGAATTATAGTGCATGGTGCAAAACTATTATATGCTTTAAGCGAAGCTACAGTACCTAAAGTAACTGTAATTACAAGAAAAGCTTATGGTGGTGCTTACGACGTTATGAACTCTAAACACATTGGAGCGGACTTAAATTACGCTTGGCCAAGTGCTGAGATTGCTGTTATGGGAGCAAAAGGTGCCAGTGAAATTATTTTTAGAAAAGAAATAAAAGCAGCAGATAATCCTGAAGAAAAACTTTTAGAAAAAGAAGCCGAATATGCTGAGCTGTTTGCTAATCCTTATAAAGCTGCAGAACGCGGTTTTATAGATGAAGTTATTCTTCCTGAAAACACAAGACGTAAATTAATAAAAGCGTTTAAAATGTTAGAACATAAGGAAGAAGTTTTACCAAATAGAAAACATGGTAATATTCCTTTATAGAAAAAAATAATACATAAAGAAAGCATAAAAAAAGAGCCTCAATTGAGGCTCTTTTTAGTTTCCCTAAAAAAATTAGAGATTACTAGCTACATTTTAAAATCTAAAGCTAAAATATTAACTAAAAAAGGATGTAACAATCACAAAACCATTACAATTGCTCATAATTTTATTTCTTTGAAAAATAAAATTTTAACACTTTAATAACTAGTTAATTAACTACATTTGCCTAATTATATTTAACGCATTTTTTTTAATGAAATTACACCTTGTTTTTATAGCCATAGTTACTCTATTTGTAACTAATAGCTTTGCTCAAAATGAGCTTCCATTACCAACTAGTGATGGCAAAATTGCGATGTTAACCTCTTTAGCGGATAGTGATCTTCAAAAAACACTAGAATCAGAGATTAATAAAAATCCCCTTTGGAAAAAACTAATCAATCAAAAAAAGATGTCTATTGGCTTAGTAGACCTTAGAGATACCAATAATGTAAAGTTTGCTAGAATAAATGGCAACCACATGATGTATGCTGCCAGTTTACCAAAAATTGCAGTATTATTAGCTGCGATGGATGCTATTGATAAAAAAGAATTAACTGAGACTGCAGACATTAGAAAAGATATGCGCCTTATGATTAGTAAATCTAATAATGCGGCAACCACTAGAATGATTGATCGTGTTGGTTATGATAAGATTGAGTCGGTAATGAGGAGTAAAAAATATAAGTTTTATGACGAAGCTATTGGTGGTGGTCTGTGGGTAGGAAAACGCTACGGTGGTGGTGGAAACACAAACAGAGAACCTTTAAAAAACTTAAGTCATGCGGCTACTGTTACACAAGTTTGTAGATACTATTACCTGTTAGCTAATGGTAAATTGGTTAATCAAAAACGCTCTAAGCAAATGTTAGATATTATGGAAAACACAGCGTTGCACCATAAATTTGTAAATACACTTGACAAAATAGCACCTGATGCAAGAATATTTAGAAAATCGGGCTCTTGGAAAAACTATCATTCAGACTCTGTTTTAGTTTGGGGAAAAGACCTTAACAGACGTTATATATTAGTAGCTTTAATAGAAGACGCTTCAGGAGAACAAATTATTAGAGACTTGATAAAACCAGTAGAGAAAGTCTTAAGAGCTAATTAAGTTTTGATATTATTTATTACCCTTTTCAATAAATATAAAAGATAGTTTATACCTTACATTTGTAAACTATTAATCATTACGCATTAGACACAAAACATTGGACTTAACAAATTCGGTATTAAAACCTATAAAAACCATACTTTTAAAAGCATTTGATTTAAAGGAAGAAGAGCTTAAAAAGACCCTTCTATTACAATTAAATATTTTTATAATTATTACAACACTATTAATTGTAAAACCTACAATTAACTCGTTGTTTTTATCAGAGTTAACATCAGATGCACTTCCGTTAGGCTATGTTTTAACTGCTATCATGGCAATTGTAGGCTCTTACTTTTATGACAAAGCCTTAGAAAAATACCCGTTAAATATTATAATAGACAAAACCATTATTGGTTCTGTAATATCACTAATACTCTTTGGTGTTGGTTTAAACTTTAATTTAATTACTGGTTTTTTATTATACATTCCATACATCTGGGTGGCTATTTTTGGATTGCTTACCGCCTCACAATTTTGGATTTTAGCCAACCTAGTTTATAATATTAGAGAAGCCAAACGTGTGTTTGGTTTTATAGGTGCTGGCGCTATTGCTGGAGGTATCTTTGGTGGGTATTTAACGTCTTTACTAACTACTTTTATTGACTCTGTAAACTTATTATTTATTGCGGCTTTACTACTTTGTATCTGTGTTTTTATTACACGATACATATGGAAAACCGAAATAGCAAAACTTAATACCTTTCAGCTCACTTTAAAAAGTAATGCTAAAGGAGAGTCGCCTTTAAAACTAATAAAACAATCAAAATTACTTAGTCTTATCGCTTTAGTTATAGGTTTAAGCGTACTTGTTGCCAAATTAGTAGATTACCAATATAGTGACTATGCGTCAAGACTTATTGATAACCAAGATGAACTGACCTCCTTTTTTGGATTTTGGTTTTCTACCTTAAGTGTTATTTCATTATTGGTACAACTATTTTTAACCAAGCGAATTGTTGGTACTTTTGGTGTTGGAAAAGCTTTATTATGGCTTCCAACCGGGATTTTAATTGGTTCAATAATTCTACTATTACTGCCACAATTGTGGGTGATTGTATTTATTAAAATTGTGGACGGTAGTTTAAAACAATCCGTTAATAAAGCATCTACAGAGTTGTTATCAATCCCTATTCCTATAGAAATTAAAAAGAAAACAAAAACCTTTACAGATGTTGTTGTAGATAGTATCGCTACAGGTCTTGCTGGTTTTATTCTAATCTTTTTTATAAACGGTTTAAATATTTCTTCTACTTATATCAGTGTAATTATTATCATATTAATCGCTGTTTGGTTGGTTTTAATTTATTTCCTTAGAAAAGAATACATCATTGCTTTTAAAGATTTACTTGATAATTCTGGAATTAAAAAAGATAAGCATCATAAAGAGATTATAAAAGTAACATCAATTATAGATAGTGTTTTAAGAGTTTTAAATACAGGAAAAGAGAACCAAATTGTTAATATGTTAGAAAGAACGTTAGACGTAAAAGACGAACGTTTTTTTAATAGTATTAAAAATCTTCTGAATCATGAATCGCCAAGGATTAAAACATTGGCTATAGATAATTTATATTTTTTAAAGTCTGAAAACCTATCATCTCAAATTGAAACCATGGTTTACGATAAAGATCAAGATGTTACCACGTCAGCATTTAGATATCTATTAAAAAACTACAAGCAAAATACTATTGTTTTATTTGAAAAGTATATAAACAGTGATGATAACACCATTGCTAATGCTGCTCTAGTAGGATTATCTTTAGAATCTAGTCATAATCAATTACTCCAAAATAGATTTAACTTAGACTCAAAAATAGACGCTGCTTTAAGTAAATATTTAGAGTTAGCGGATCCTGAGTTAAAAACCAACAAGATTACAGCAATTCTAGAAAGTATAGGTAATGCTAAAATAAGTGCTTATTATAATGTGCTAAAAACACAGCTATTATCTAAAGATTTAGAGATTTTAAAAACAGCGATAACTAGCGCTGCCAAGACTTTAGATTCTGAATTTATTGATGCTATTATATCGCATTTATCGGTAAAAGAAACCAGACAAACAGCTGTAGATGCTTTGTTTTTTTACAAAGAACCTGTTATAGATGTACTCTATCAAAAGGTCATAAAAGAAACTATTGATTTTGAAGATGCAGCCTATGTTATTTTAGTAATCGAAAAATTTAAATCTCAAAAAGCAATAAACACGTTAATTCTTCTAACTAACGATACTGAGCATGCTGTTAAAATCGAGGCAATTGAAGCATTAAAACGTTTAAAATGGAAATATCCACACTTAAAAATCAAGGATCGATTTATAGTCGATAAAATTCTAGACGAATGTCAATTGTATCAAAACACCTTAGCGGTTATTCATACTCAAATTGTACTGCAGTATAAAAAGAAATCTGGTGTTACTGAGTCTAAAGACGAAACCGAAGCTAGAAATGGACTTATACACCTTTTAGAGCAGCGATTAGACAGACAATTACAACGTATATTTAGGTTTTTAGGAATTAAATATCCACCAAACGATGTGGATCCAATATTTAATACCATGATACATGGTCAGGAAGAACAACGTTTACATGCTATTGAGTTTTTAGATAATATTTTAAACAGTCAACTTAAAAAAGAATTAATTCCGGTAGCAGAATCAATGTTATTAGATTCTAATTCTGAAGAAAAAATAAAAAAACTTAATCTTAAGGTTTTAAGTGAATTAGAATGCTATAATGAGTTACTAAAACGAAAAGATATTAAACTAAAATTTGCAGTATTATACCTTATTGAAAAGTCTAATACTGCAAATTATAAGCCTCTTTTAGAATTGGTTTTAATTAATGAAACTAATAAAAAAATCAGGACACAAACTGAAAACTTATTACGTCTTATTTCTTAATTAACTTATCAATATTGGCTGCTAAGTTCATATGGTCAGTTGCTGAGTTTTTGCCTAATACATTAGTCATCAAAACAACCATATACGTCGTTTTATCTGGATGCTCCACAATTGCTACAGAGTTCATGAAATTTTGAACATTACCCATATACTTGCCACAAGCCTGTCCATTACTTCTATCACATTTATATAAACTACCTGATTTAAAATAGACCGCTGCCTCTTTTAAAGCTGGTGCTTGTGCATATCTAATACGTCTGTCCGTCATATACATCAAACGTTTCATCTCTAAACTAGACTCAGCATCAATTACATTACCCTGTTCTAGTTGTACTAAAAATTTCATAACACCAAAAGGCGTACCAATACTCCCGCCTTTATCTCCAACGTAAGTGTTTGCTCCTCTAGTAAAAAAACTCCCCAAACGCCATTCGTCTGCAGTAATCCCTAAATCACGTAATGGTAAATTAACGACGTCATTTCCTAGGTCAGTTAACACCTTTTTTTCTGTGGTTTTAAAATAGGCTAACGCGTCTTCCTCTGTTAACTCTGGGTATTTCTCTCCAAAAGCTTGCATTAACAATACTTCACGCCAAACAATACTTGCTGCTCCGTTATTACTTACAGATAACATATGATCTGCCCATTCAAATAAAGTAAACGTATCACTAGCAATCACCTGGCGTTTCACTAGTTTTTTTGTTTCTATATTATAAATTGGTATTGTGTGCTCATCCGTTAAACCCCAAACTCCAGCTTTAACCACTTTTGTTTTTAGTAATTGAATACGTTTATCAAAATCATCAGGATAAATTTTAGATAACTGATTAAACAACCCAATCAAAACAGCTAATTTACCAACACTTCCTGGCTGATACCCTGAGGTTTCATTACGGTGCGCGTATCTAATATTGTTTAAATCGGTAATATCCATTACAGTTAACGAGTAACTTTTATCCAAACCTCTAAAAAGGCTACTAATTTCCTTTTGAAAAGCGTCATTTTCCTTGAAAAAACAATGTAGACTATCGGATGCCTTTTCTTTTAGATTCAATTTAATATCTAAATACGATTTAAAAGCACCTTCTGGTAAGGTTTGTTTTTCAACAATTTCGCCACTTTTAATTAGCTCCAAACGCTTTAAACGTTTAATTCCTGTATGCTCATACCCATCAATAGGATAAAAGGTTGCGGTTGTAAACGCAGAACAAATCAGTACTAAGACTAAAACAATTACTATTTTTTTCATTTATATCTTTTTTGAAAGTGCTATCACTTTATTATTATCAATTACTGGTGTTATGGATTGTAAGTATGTAGAACTTAATGCCTTTTTATTTTCTACAAATGGTCTAATTTGAAACAACCATAATTTATTATCCTTAAACCCTAATTCTACATCATAAGCGCCTTGATAATCAGAATTAGTGGCTTGAGACATGGTTGCTCTAATTGTTTTTGCCAGTGCTCTTATATCACTAATGTTTTGCGTATTTAATATTGGTTTATCAAAGGTTGATGACTTTTTAAATGTTCCGCCTGTAATTGGCAAACTATTGTAAAAACGCTCTCTTGATGGTGCTAAGAATTGTAATCCGCCATCATCTTTTAATAAATACGTTTCTGAAGACTGTCCATCCACTGCACCTCCCGCGCCTCTACTAAAAGCTATAGTCAAGTCGTTATCATTACCAGAAGTTAATCCTTTAGTAATTAAAACACCCGAATAATCGACATCTACACTCGGAATAACCAATATCGAAGGAAACACATTTTCTGGATTCAATAAATATTTTTGTCTCCATTTAAAACTACGTTCTGTGTACGGAGATGCCCAAACATCTTTAATCCCTTCTAATATTTTAGTTTTATCAACCACATTAAATAGGGTTAGATTTAAACCAGCACCTGTAAACTCTTTTAGGTCTTCCATATTAGTATCACTTCTTAAAAACACTGGAATAGCCCCTAAATCTTGACCTAAAACTGATTTAAAATCAGCTTCCATCTGATCAATAAAATCAGCTTTTAAAGGCATCTTTTTTATTGCTGCTCTTAATGTTTCTAATTGACGTAATTGGTAATGTTCAATCTCACCTTCTACAATCCCTTTGGCTTCCATTGCGGTAGCTTCCTTAAACATAGCTTCTAAAAACTGCCAATACGATTGATTTTGCTCTGGCATATCCTGATTCATGTGATCTCTAAATATCCCAAACGGAATAACTAATCCTTCCACAACTTGCTCCGGAAACATTTGTTTAAGCTGACCTAAATTGGCTGCTTTTGGCCCGCAAATCTTACCAGAATTACTAGCGTTTACATTTCGTAAATTAAGCACTTTAGATTCATTTAATATAATAGATTCAACCGGTACTTCTATCTTTTCGCTTTTACGTTCTGTTTTTGTAAATAAGGCACGTTCTTCTGCGGACATGTCTTTTTCTGCCTTAATAATTACATTTCCATTATTAGACACTGCATAAAACACTTTTTGTCCATTAAAAGGTTTTAAATCATCTAAATTTTGATCAGACAACGCTGCATTTGGAATCCCTAGATTACGCGCTAATAATTGCACATGAGACACCATGTTCCCTTCTGACACCGTTGCAATACCTGCTATTGGTTTTAAATCTGCTGGTGGGCGTTGGAAAATATAAATTTTGTTTGAAGACACCTCAATAGCATCTGGTGATCCTGCAACAACAACAAGTTCTCCAAAAGCGTACCCTGGGTTTAAACCACGCACTGTACTTTGGTTTGGTATGCTTAATACTTTATTAGTCAACGCTGATTCTTCAGCTATAAAATCACCCAATTCTCCTACCGCTTTACCTAAATGTAAAGCAATTGATCCTCTAATTTTATCATCTATAAAACCATAGGCTAAAGGTTCAAAAGCAGTATACGTATTTACTTCATTTTGATAATTAGCTTTAACCATCCCAGAACTCCATTCTACCAAACTTCTTCCATTTTGTAAAACAGACGTTAACTCGCCTAAAGTAGCTTCATTGGCTTTGTTAGCTGATAATGTTAGGTTTAAAGCGTCCCATTCATGTTGTTCAATATAACCGGTTGCAGCTGTTGCCATACCTAAATAACACACCTTACTAACTAACTGATCTACTGTTTCAGGTTGCCATAGTGGTGCGTTTTTAAAGATAAGTTCTTCAAGTACAATAGAAATATCTAATAGTTGTAAACGCGCAAGAGGCCTTTTTTCTTCAAGAAGACTTGCTCTTAAAGTGGTTAATAATTCAGCTGTATTCTGAATTAAATCCGACGCATTATTAGAATGATTATTCTGAATGGCATAATTTTTAAAAGTTTCGCCAAACGTTGTTGACTTTATTATACTTGCTTTAGCTTGTAATGACACCAAATCTATCGGTTTAAAAAAAGTAGTCATGGTTGCCAATAATTCATCTAAAACCTTAATTTGGCTCGCACTTAACTTCGCATCATGCTTTATTTTAAAAGCTTTTACTTTTTCAATATCATTTATTTCTGGTTGTGCATGTATCTTAACGCGTAAATCCATAAATGAAGGATACAAATCAGATAACACTTTAGATTGACTACGCATTAATTGTGCAAGATTATCATCACCACTATGGGGAATATCTTTTAAAGATTGCCTGATTAAAAAGTAATTTTCAACAAGTAATTTATCCTTAGATAATAACCACTTATAGAAATCAATCCCCCATGCTTCCTCATCTTCCGACTGGATTGCACCTCTATAAAACTGACTTTTTTGATTAACCCAACCATTATCAATAGCTCTTAAATACTTATCAATTTGGTATTGTTTTAACCTAGAATTGTCATTATCAACATCTAAAAAAGCGTCATTTGTTGTGTTAGTTAAAATTTGCCCTAAATAAATATGGTTACTTTTTGCTAATTTTTCAACGTCATCTTTATAGCGCGCATGTTGATTCCCTGGTCCAATATTATCAGGACAAGGATCTTTAGGTTGACGTAAACTACCATCCGTACAAAACCAACGGATATCTTTATAAGGACCACGTAAATCAGTCTTATAAATACTGATTTGTTCTTTTATCTTTTCTGGAGCAATTTGTTGCGCAGTTATTTGTGTTGAAAACAACAAAAACACTAAGCAAAATAGAACATTATTTCTCATTGATAATCAAAGGTTTATTACAATATACAAGATAATAATATAAATTTTATCACTAAAAATATTGTTTTGCAAAGTTGTTATAAAAGTTTGATAATAATCTAATTAATTGGGTCTATTTTAACACCTATTTCACACTAATTAAACCAAGGATAATTCTTTTTTATCCTACTTTTGCTGCATGCAAGAAAAACAGACTGTAAAACTAGAATTTATCATATTAATGGCGTCGCTAATGTCTATTGTAGCTTTAGCAATAGATGCCATTTTACCTGCAATGTCAGCAATTGGTATCTCTATAAATAGTTTTGATACTGGAAATAATCAGTTACTAATTACCATGATATTTTTAGGCTTAGGTTTTGGGCAATTATTATTTGGACCTTTATCCGATAGTTTTGGTCGAAAACCAATCGTATATATTGGTTTTGCTGTGTTTGCAGTAGGTAGTATTGTTTGTGTGCTTTCGCACAGTTTAGAAATGATGGTTGCTGGTCGTATCCTTCAAGGAATAGGTTTAGCAGCACCAAGAACTATTGCTATTGCTATTATTAGAGATATGTTTAAAGGTGATTATATGGCCAAAATCATGTCTTTTGTAACGACGTTTTTTATTTTAGTTCCTGTTATTGCGCCCGTAATGGGAAAATTTATATTAAACCATTATAATTGGACTGGTATATTTTATGTCCAATTAGTTATGGCATTTATAGTCAGCATTTGGTTTTGGAAAAGACAACCAGAAACCCTTAAACCTGAATACAAAATAAAGTTTAGTAGCCATGAGTTTATTGATGGTTTAAAAGAGTTAATAAAGTATAAAGAAACCATTGGATTTACTATTATTTCTGGGTTTATCTCGGGTGCTTTTATTGTTTATTTAAGTGCATCTCAAGTTATTTTTGAAAACCAATACGGTTTAATAGATGAGTTTCCATACATCTTTGCAGGATTGGCTTGTGGCGTCGGTTTATCAACCTTTTTAAACGGAAGCTTTGTGATGCGTTTAGGAATGTGGCGATTATCTTATTTAGCTATTATAGTATTTAGTGTCAATGCTTTATTATATGTGTTATTATTCTGGAATGCTGCTACAAACCCATCATTAACTGTAATACTATTGTTTATGGCTATTCAGTTTTTTACTATTGGTTTTATTTTTGGGAATTTAAGAGCCATTGCAATGGAGCCTATTGGTCATATTGCAGGAATTGGCGCTGCTATAACGGGATTTGTATCAACAATAATGGCGGTGCCAATTGCTAACTTTATTGGTAGTTATGTTAAAGATACAGCGCTACCATTATTTATTGGTTTTACCATATTTGGAACCTTATCATTTATGATATTTACTTACATCAAATCTACTAGAAAACGAAAAGCACGTCAGGAAGCTATCCTTTAATTAAAGTTAGTATATCTACAACCGAAGATATAATATACTCCACACCTATTGCTATTACTATAAAACCTATAATTCTGGACAGTGCATTTATACCGGATGCACCTAAAAAACGAACTATAAAATGAGCGCTTTTTAATATGATATATATCGCAAGTGTTGCCAAGAGAATTGCACCTACGATAATTAATATTTCAGAGGTTAGTACAAATTCTTGATTATAAGTTATTAATAAAGAGATGGTCCCTGGTCCTGCTAACATAGGTATAGCTAAGGGCGTTAAACTAATAGCATCACGCGTATGAATATCTTCCTGTACTTTTTTGCGCTTCATCCCCTTGTGCTCTCTAAACTTACCCGTTAACAAGGCAAATCCAGACGAGGTAATTATCAACCCTCCTGCTATCTTCAATGCATTTAGACTAATTCCAAAAAAAGACAATATATATTGACCTGCAAAAAACGAAAGTACTAAAATCACTAAAACATCTATTGCTGTCCAAAAAGCAGTGGCAGACCGTTCTTTTTTGCTCAATTCTTCTGTTAAACCTACAAATACTGGGACAGTTCCTAAGGGATTCATTATTGAAAATAAAGCACCAAATACGACTAAAAATAATTCCATTGTTTTTTCTGCAAATTCCGTGATTTTATAAAGTATAAAAGTTACCAAAGCATTAACTAATCTTAATTAAAATGTAAACACTAAAATCGCACTAAAAACAACATAATACTCATAATATCAGTATTTTAAATACTAAAAAACAACACTTAACATAGTGTTTACATAGTAACATTGGCGTAAAGTTTTCTTAAAATTTCATTCATTTTAAGGTAACATACAATTAGCCTCTTGACTTTAGTTTTGCTTAAAATTAACCACTAAAAATATTAATCAAAATGAAATTATTTAAACAACGTTTTTTTCAATTATGTATCCTAACAAGTCTTGGATTTGGACTATTAGGTTGTGAAGGCGAAGATGGATTAGATGGAACAAACGGTCTAGACGGAATTGATGGTCAAGATGGACAAGATTACACACCGCCAGAAGGCTTATTTACTAACAAATCCGCATTAGATCCGTTGGTAAATATTAGCTCTAATTTTAGTAACGTAAATGCTTACTCTTTAATTAGCTCAACAGATTATTTACCAAATGGATTCCGTTTAGTTGGTGCACAAGATGGTGCGGGTTTATTAAAAGATGGTAACGAATATATTTATGTTGTTAATGCAGAAGACGATTATAGTGTCTCTAGAATCAGATTTGACGAAAACATGAGACCCATTAAAGGAGAATGGTTATTAAACGCTGGAGTTGCAGATTTTGCAAGACAGTGCTCTGGAACAATGTGGGAAGCTGCAATACATGGTGGGTCTCAAGACTTCTTTTTATCTGCTTCAGAAAGTATCGCATACGATGTTAAAGCTATCGATCCTTGGATAGAAACGCCTACGCCTACTGCCGATTTTGGTTTAGATGCTTTAGGAGAATTCTCTTGGGAAAACGCAGTACCATTACCTCAAAACTCATTTGCTGGTAAAACGGTAATTATTGGTGGAGACGACGATTCTAGTGGGTCTGAAGGTCAAGTCATCATGTACTTGTCAGAAAATGGCGATGCAGATTTAACTAATGGTAAAATATATGTGTTGCGTTTAAAAGAAATTTCTGATGGCGCAAATGGTGTTCAAACAGTCACTGCGAATACAGTTTATAACGAAGGAAGCTTAGATTTTGGAATGACTTACGATGTTGAGTTTGTAGAAATCGAAAATGGTGCATCGATGACCAAAAACGAAATGGAAACAGCTTGCACTGGTGTCTTTGCTTCACAATTTATGCGTGTAGAAGATGTAGATTATCAAAAAGGTAGCGATGCCAATGGTAGAAACGTCTATTTTGCGGTAACTGGAAGAGGTCCTGGAGCAGGAACTTACAATGATTGGGGTACAGTTTACAAACTTAACTTAGATGCCAATAACCCTTTACAAGGTCAATTAACACAAGTGGTAAGTGGTAATACAGACACGAACAATCAAGACGGAAACTTATCTAGCTTACAAAGCCCAGATAATATTTGTGTGACAGAAAACTATATTTATATCCAGGAAGATCCTAACTCTTTTTCTAGAGGGCATGCTGCTAGAATCTACCAAACAGATTTAGAAGGAAACAACCCAACTGCCGTTTTAGATTTAAAAATTGAAAGCAACTTATCCCCTACTGGAAGCACTTCTTTATCAGGAGAGTTTGGAGCATTAATTGATATTTCTGACAAAGTTGGTGTACCTGATACCTTTATCTTAAACCTACAACCACATTACTGGAAAAGTGACGAGTTTATCTCAAATAACTTACCACACAATCAAGGTGGACAAATCGTTTTATTACAAGGATTACCTAGATAAGACAACGTCTTTTATTATTAATAATGAATCTCCGTTTTATAATGGAGATTCATTTTGTTTATTACAATCTTAACATGAAATCACACCATTCGTTTTTAATTATTCTAACATTACTATTAAGCCTTTCTGCTTGTAAAACCGATAAAACCGAAACCATAGACGTCATTAATTGGAAGGTAGCTCAAAATTACTATATAGAAAATATAGACCTTGCTTCCAAATACTTAGATAGCTTAAAAGCCGAAGGTCTAAAGGGTAAAAACACTAAACACTACTTTACATTAGCACGCGAAGCTTTTAAAAAAGCAGAGCCTTTTGCCTCGTATTTAAATCCTGAAGTTGGACACAGAGCTAATGGACCTGCGCTTCCTGTTTATAAAGAAGATACTGGTAAAATTTTAAAACCAATTGGTCTTCAAAAAATAGAAGAAAGCATTTATGAACAAGACACATCCATCATCGATTTTAATCAAGAAATTTATGTTACCCAAGGCTTATTTGCCATCCTAAAAGGAAATATGCAAAACAGAGCCTTAACACCACAACGCTTCTTTATAGCTACACACCAACAATTATTACGCATTGTAAGCTTAGGTATGTCGGGTTTTGATACACCTGTTAGCCATTTAGGTATTAAAGAGAGTGCTGTTTCATTAAAAAGCCTACAAACCGTTTATAATAATACCATTAAATCCACTATTCTAAAAAAAGACAAAACCTTAGATGACACGTTTAATAATTCAATTTTAAAGGCTATTAATTACATCAAACAAAATCAAGATTTTGATAGTTTTGATAGGTTTACATTTACACGTGATTACCTCAATCCAATTACACGTCATTGGGTTTCTATCCGTAAAACAGCTGATATTTGGAAGCCTACCAATACAGAGCCATTTAATTTTGATGCGCCTACTTTTTTTGAAAGCAACAGTTTCAACTTAAACTATTTTACAACAACCACAAACAGAAATCCTAGTGACAAACAAATCGCGTTAGGCGAAAAACTTTTTTTTGACACACAACTATCTGCTAATAACAGCATGGCTTGTGTCACCTGTCATAGTCCCGCGTTAGGATATGCAGATGCGTTGACTGTTAACTTAGACAATAACGGTAACAAGTTACAACGTAACACACCTACTTTAATAAACAGCGCCTTTCAAAAAAGCTTTTTTTGGGATGGTCGCTCAGAAACGATGATTGAACAAATTTCATCTGTATTTTTAAATGACAAAGAGTTTAATACTAATGTTCACACGTTTTCTGAAGCTATTCTGCAAGACACTACCTACATTAAATTATTTAAAGAAGCCTATGGACAAGTTCCAAAAAACAACACTAATGTTATAAAAGCACTATCTTCTTACATATCCACATTAAACGGTTTTGACTCTAAATTTGATAAAAATATTAGAGGAGAACTTGATAATTTTACAGATGAAGAAACCTTAGGTTATAACCTATTTATGGGAAAGGCTTTATGCGCTACATGCCATTTTATGCCACTAACTAGCGGAACTGTACCTCCTTTTTTTACTGAAACCGAAAAAGAAGTTATTGGTGTACCAAAAACAGCAAAAAATAATAAACTAGATGACGATTCTGGTTTCTATTATAAATATAAAGAAGACCTACATAAAGGTATGTTTAAAACACCAACTGTAAGAAACATAGCTATCACGGGACCATACATGCATAATGGCGTTTATAATACTTTAGAAGACGTTCTTAATTTTTACAACCTTGGTGGCGGTGGTGGATTAGGATTTGATTTAGAACACCAAACCCTTCCATTTGATAATTTAAACCTGACAGAAACGGAGCAACAAGCCATTATAGCTTACCTAGAAACTTTAACGGATGTTCCTGAAAATTAACACATTAAAACAACCAATATAAAAGCCTGTTATCTTTATTTGAAGTAGCCTATTACTTTAGGTTACTTCAAAATAATAGCTATAAAATTATACTAAATAGCCTTCCTTTTTAAGAAAATAAAAAGTCAATCACAGACTTTAAAAAATTCATGATAATACTCAGCATTTTTCATATTAATTTTGCATAAATTAGTAAGATGAAGAACACCATTGCTGAACGTATTTTAGATTTCCTTAAAAACTTCCCTCCTTTTGACGCCTTAACTCATGATCAATTGTTTGCTATTGCGTCTCAAGTCAAAGTGTTATACCTAGAAAAGGATAGTTTTGTTTTTAGACAAAATGAAGAATTACATGATTCCTTTTACGTTGTAAAGGATGGTGCTGTTGGAGTATTTAGAGGCACAAAATTGGTGGACGAATGTGACGAAGGTGATATTTTTGGTTTACGCGCAGTAATCCGTAAAGACCACTACTTATTAGACGCTAAAACTATTGAAGAAAGTATATTGTATAGTATTTCTTCAAAATTATTAGAAGACATAATTATTAATAATCCCAAAGCAAATCAGTTTTTAATAGCCAGTTTTGCAACCAATACGCGTAACCCTTACAGTAATGAAGACAAAGGGACACTATTTGCTAACGAAGCCATTTTAAAACCCGAAACGTCTGCTTTTACAGAAGTACAATCTGCCAAATATTCTAAAAACCCAATAATTTGTAATACACAAATTAGCATAAAAGAAGCCTCTTTAATTATGAGTCAGAATAAAGTCGGCTCCATAATTATTACAGAAGACAAATTACCAATTGGTATAATTACAGATAAAGATTTACGCAATAAAATAGCCACTGGATTACATTCAATTACGGAAGACGTTGAAGCCATCATGTCTTCACCCGTAATTACTTTTCCAGAAAACATATCTGTCGCAGAAGCACAAATTGCGATGCTAAAAAATGATATTTCGCATTTATGCATCACTAGAGATGGTACAATACATTCTGAATTAATTGGCATCTTATCAGAGCACGATATTATAGTAATACATGGTAACAACCCATCGGTTTTAATTAAAGAAATCAAACGTGCAACCACTGCAAAATCATTAAAATTTATCAGAGAAAAAGCTCAAGAACTACTTAAAGGGTATCTTAAACAAAACATCCCTATAAGCTTTGTTTCCAAGATAATATCAGCAATAAACGACGCCATAACCAAACGTATTATTGATTTGTCAATTGCAGAATTAGATAAACAACCACCGGTAGGTTTTGCTTGGCTAGCTATTGGAAGTCAAGGTAGAAAAGAACAATTATTATACACAGATCAAGACAATGCTTTGGTGTACGAAGATGGTATTGAAGAAACCAAAACCAAAGCCTATTTTTTAAAATTAGCAAAAGCAGTAAATGATAAATTAGCGATAGTCGGTTTTGAATTATGTCCTGCAAATATGATGGCTAGCAATCCCAAATGGTGCTTATCTGTATCGGACTGGCAATCACAATTCACCAATTGGATTACGCATCCTAACGAAGACAAAATGATGCTTTGCAACATCTTTTTTGACTACAATATTGTTTACGGAAAACCAAGTTTGGTTAGTCAAATGTCGGACAGCATCTTTCAGGCAATTGATAACTATACTATTTTCTTAAATTTTATGGGTCGCAATGCCTTAAAAAACCCACCACCTTTAAGCTTTTTTAGAAGTTTTTTGGTGGAAGATACAGGAGAACATAAAGATCAATTTGATATCAAATCTCGAGCAATAATGCCATTAGTAGACGCCGCCCGAGTTATTATTTTATCACATAATGTCAAAGATTTTAATAGTACTATTGCCCGCTACCAAAAGTTAATTGAACTAGAACCACAAAATAAAGAGTTGTATGAGTCTTGTATTTATGCTTTCAGAATATTATTACGTTTTAGAACAAAACAAGGCCTAAAACATGGTGATTCTGGACGTTACATAGATGTCAAAAATCTAAGTAAATCCAATAAATTAAAACTAAAAGGCTGTTTTAAACCTATCAAAGATATTCAAGAGCTATTAAACGTGCGTTTTAAACTGTCTCAAATCTTATAATGGGTTGGTTTAAGCGTCATATATATCCTGATTTTTATAACGCTTACGCGGAAACTTTTACACATCTAAACAACAGCTTAGACACCACTAGATTTGTTGTTTTTGACACAGAAACTACGGGTTTACAGCCAAAAACAGATAAAATACTATCCATTGGTTGCGTTGCCATTACAAACGGTGCTATTGACGTTGCTGATAGTTTTGAACGTTACATAATCCAAACTCAATTTAACGCAGACACTGTAAAAATACATGGGATTTTAAAAAACGGAACAATCGTAAAAACAACTCAACACGACGCTATCATTCAGTTTTTAGATTACATAAAAAATGCCGTTTTAGTAGCACATCATGCTGCTTTTGATGTCGCTATGATAAATCAAGCTTTAAAACAGATGGCGTTACCTAAGTTAAAAAACAAGGTTATTGATACCGGACAACTCTATAAAAAAACAAAGTACGTTAAAAATCAAAAACACTATAGCTTAGACGCATTATGCCATTTGTTTAATATTACTATGCATGACCGACATACAGCTTCTGGTGATGCTTATTTAACCGCTATTTTATTTCTTAAATTGTCCGCTTTACTTAAAACCAAAAAAAATCGCGAATTAAAATTACGCGATTTTTAAATTAACACGACGCTTATCTCTATAGTGACAAGAGTCGTTGTATTATGTTTTAGATAATCATTTATTAGTTATACTATTTACGACTTTTAACTTTAGACTTGACCTCTTTTATTCTAACGTAAATTAATTTTGTACGCCCTTTTGACGCTTCTCTCCTTTCAATCTCAATTGCAGGAATCGATTTAATTAACGGTGTTAATTTTTGAAAGCCATAGTTTCTTGAGTCAAAATTAGGCTGTTTCTTCTGTAACAAACTTCCAACATCTCCTAAAAAAGCCCATCCATCATCATCTGCAACATCATCAATGGTTGAGGTTATAAATTTAATTTCTTTTGCAGTAATGGTATCGTAGTTGTTTTTTGGTGTCGCAGACTTAGTGGTTGCTTCAGATGTTGTATCTTCAGATAGATTTTTAAGTATTTCGATGTAAATAAACTTATCACAAGCCACTATAAAAGGATTTGGTGTCTTCTTTTCTCCAATTCCATATACTTTCATGCCAGCTTCACGTAAACGCGTTGCAAGACGCGTAAAATCGCTATCACTAGACACTAAACAAAAACCATCTACCTTTTGAGAATACAATATATCCATAGCATCGATAATCATAGCAGAATCCGTCGCATTCTTACCTGTGGTATACCCGTACTGTTGTATTGGCGTTATTGCATTTTCTAACAATAAACTTTTCCACTTGTTAAGATTTGGCTTGGTCCAATCGCCATAAATACGTTTTATAGTAGGGTTACCGTATTTAGCAATCTCTTCCATCATTTCTTTTACGTAAGCGGATGGTATATTGTCTCCATCAATAAGTACTGCTAATTTTATATCCATAGTTTTAAGCGTTTTAATTCTTTTTAAATTGATATCCTTTTACAACACTAAAGATATAGTGTTTAAAGGAAAAAACCACTCTAAATTAGAGTGGTTTTTGTTATTCTATAATTAAGCTATTATTTACGAGCCGCCTTTTTAGCTAATTTTGCTGCTTTTTTTTCTTTAGGTGTTAATGTTGCTTCTTTTTTTACATTCTTTTTTGAATCTTGAGACTTAGCCATGACTTTATGTTTTATAAATTAATTTTACAATTGTGATTTAAATGTAGTGAAAATGATAATACAAACACGGTAATAATCATTTTATTAGATTAATCATAAAATTAGAAAGACAGAGAAACACCACATAAAGCGGTTCGTTTTTTAAATTATAGTCCTAAAAAAAAGCCTTACTGGTTATTACGTAAGGCTTTAAAATAAGTGAACAACATTGATTAATAGCTATTTTATCTCTATTAACTCAATCCTTTTATTAGTACGTTATCTATAGTTTAGAGTAGTACTAAAAGGATTCCTATCAAGATTTTAATCAAAGTCTGCTCAAAAATAAAACGATTAAAACGGTATTCTTTACGGAAAACCGCAAACCATAAAAAAAGAGGCAAACATTACTGTCGGCCTCTAATTTTCCCTTTTAAAAAAATTACTAACTAATAACATGCAATTTTAAGCATTCTCTTAGTTTGTATTTTACGGTTTCCCGTAAACAGGTGTTTTTATTTTTAAATTAGTCCTAAATCCTTGACAATAGCCACTAAATGAATAGCATTATTTGCCTTAAACTGTATTCTAAGTTTATTTAAACGCTTTTCTATAGAACTTAAACTGTTTGGAGATATGTTTTTAGATTTTAAATGAGTGCCTATCTGTTCTTGAGATAATCCTAGAGATAGCAGACGTATCAGTTCTACATCGTAATCGTCTATTTCTAAATTAGATTTTGGACTTAACGCACGCTCCACCTGAGGAGATAAATAGCTATGATTGTCATATACAGACGTAATAGCTTTACCTAGCTCGATCAATCCACGTCTACCTTTACAAACATAAGCATTAGCATTGTAGTTATTTATTAACGTTCTGACGCGTTGCAAGCGGTCTTCTACAGAATATACTATAATTTTTAACTCTGGATATTCTTGCTTTAGCGCTTTTACTAATGCTTCACCAGAACTATATATTTGATCCCTATGATCTGAGACAAAGGATAAATCTGTAATTAGTAAATCAAAAGGCTCCTGATCCATGCTAGCCTTCTTAATTTTAAGATACGCATCGTCACAATACTGGACTTGATGCACGTTTTTAATTGCTAAACTATCTAATACCGTTACTACACCTTGATTAATACTTCCTAAATCATCAGAAATCAATACTTTTTCAAACATACGCTACACAATAAAAAAGGCTTTAAAGCCTTGGTTAATATCTGAGTCAAATGTAATTGTTCCATTTATGCTTTGAATACGGTTTTCCGCATTTTGCAAACCATTTTGTTTTTTTTCTGCGCTTCCAACGCCATTATCCTTATAATTTACTTCTATTTTTTTATTTTTTTTATTGAACACCAAAACGACAATGGATGCTTGACTGTGCTTCTTCATATTAGTCATCAATTCTTGTAACACCCTATAAATAATTGTTTTTTTGATTTCAGAAACTGTTTTCCAATCTATTTTAGAGATGTCTTTGGTGATGATATTAACAGATTCACTCTTATAGCTTTGTAATAAATCTATCAGTAAATCTTCAAAATCTTGGTTTACATCAATTGTGCTATTTTCTCTAGAAATATCTCTAGTTTTTATATAAATATGCTCTAAATCGTCTAAAACGACTTCTTTTTCTATAGTTTGACCTTGTAGTTTTGTCATTACTTGATACACATCATTAGCAACCTCATCATGGACTTTTTTGGAAATCCGAGTTTCAGTAGCATACACTTCTTGTAGCTTTTCTTTTTTATGCTTTGATTGTAATATAAAAAAGAGAGAAATAGCAACAACTAATATTAACAGTGCTATAAATTGAAACTGCTGCTTTTTGGTCTTTTCTACTTGCGACTTTAACTCGCTTTGACCAACATTGTACTTTAACAATGCAAACTTGTTTTGGTTATGCTGCTTAACTAACTCCAAACTATCATTCCATTTAAAATACTGGTTAGACAACTCATAATCCCCTAATTGTAATCTTAGTTTTATTGCATCTAACTTATAAGACAAACTATTAACCTGATTTGCCACATTATATGCTTTAAGCGCGAAAATCTTAGCTTGTGCAGTATCTTTATGTGCTAAATAATATTTAGAAAAACTTTTATAACTTGGGTATAAGCTTAACGTACTTTTAGAAGCCTCTCTAAGTGCTAAGGCTTGACTTAATGTACTAAAAGCACTCTCTTTATTCAGCTTAAGCTGAACTAAACCTAAATTATCTAGTAGTCTAGCTTTTTCAATAGGACTTTCAACACGATTAAACATATTTACTGTATTAGATAACAACTGTTCTGCAGCTACAAAATCTGTTTTATCTTTTAATATATTAGAGATATTATTGTAGACAATTAAACTATCCAATGCACTTGTAGTCAATGCTAAAGCTTGATTGTACTTATCATAAGCCAAAGTATACATGTTTTTTTCTTTGTAAACTTTTCCTAAATGATTGTAAAGCGATCGCCTAAGTGCGTTATTATATGTTGTTTTTTTTATCTGATCTAAAATAGATAATGCCTCTACTGCATTTGCTTCGCTTGTATTATAAAACCCAAATTTATAGTCTATTTTAGATAATTGAAAAAGATTATAAACGACTTGTACTTTGTGCTTGTTTTTTAAAGCATTCAATTTATTATTTTGAAAAAACTGGTAAGCTTTTTCTAAGTCATTACTAGTATTTACTTGACTTATTTTAGTCACATAATAAGCTATGCTATCTGTTTTTTGTTGTGCAAACCCTTTGTTTACAACAAATAAGAACACAAAAAAGAGGAATGAATATTTTATAAATTTCATTCCTCTAAAATAGCAACTAATTTTTAGTTAGTTTAAACTGTTTGACAAAAAATATAGTGTTTATTTTAAATCATTTAATGTCAAGATACTAGGCGTTTACTGTTTTCTTGATTTTAATAACATGTAGTTTATCTAAAACGACCATTATTAAATAAGTAAAATCAATTTCAAACCAACGTACACCAAAATTAGCACGTCCACTATACGAGTGGTGGTTGTTATGATAGCCTTCGCCCATCATTAAAATATCTATTGGTAATAAGTTTTTTGAAGTATCGCTAACTTTAAAGTTACGGTATCCGTAAATATGAGCAAACCAGTTAATAATAACACCATGGATTGGAGCCATAAAAAAGGCTACAGGTAAAAATAACCATTGCCACCAAGCAGTTGTAAAAACAATAAAAAACACAATATAAGCTGTAGCCCAAGATAATCTTGAAATTCTAGAGCTTGCTATTTTGTCAAACGCTTTCCATTGTGGTACGTTTTTAGTAAACTTATCTGCTACTGCAATACGTTTTTTATTAATATCCTGATAAATATTTTTAGTACGCCACATCATAGTAAATAAGTTACTATCGTATTTAGGCGAGTGTGGGTCTTTCTCTGTATCCGCATAGGCATGGTGCATCCTGTGCATTACTCCATATCCATAAGCGCTTAAATAATTAGATCCCTGAAATACCCATGTTAGCACAAAGCAAACGCGCTCTGTAAATTTAGACATTGTAAACGTTTGGTGTGCTGCGTATCTGTGTAAAAAGAAGGTTTGAAAGAACAAACCTGTATACCATAAAATGATAATAAATATAATAATAGTCATAGTCCTTGCTTTAATTTTGCAAAGGTCTATAATAATAGCCTGAATAAAAATGAACCTAAGTTAAGAAATACGTTTCCTAATTCTGCTTAACGCTTGTGGTGTAACCCCAATGTAAGATGCTACATACTTTAACGGAATCTCTTTTATTAAGTTAGGACGTTCTGTAAACAAATTAAGATAACGCTCTTCTGCTGATTCGTTTAACAGCGATTGCTCACGTTTTGATTTGATCAAAAATAAGCGCTCAGAGGATAAACGTCCAATCACATTACCTGCAAAACTTTTCTCATATACTTCTTGTAAATCTTTATGAGAAATACTCCACATTGTAATATCCGATAACGCTTGCAACTTGTAAAGTGATGGTTTTCTTGTTAAAAAAGAATCATAAGCACTTACAAATTCATTTTTAAAACAAAATCCAAAGGTTAAATCTTTCTCTTCATCTTCCTTCGGAATTAAAAAGCGCGCGATACCTTCCTCGATAAACGAAATATAGTCTTCAGTCTCTCCCACCCCAAGAATTGTAGTTTTCTTTTTAAAGGTTCTGACTTTTAATTTAGAAGAAAACAATTGCCAATCTGCATCAGAAACAGCTACTGTTTTTTCTATATACTCTCTAATGTTTATCATATTTGCTTGTCCCTGCAAATATCGCTATATAATTTAAGAGTTATATTAAAATTGACTTAAATACCATCGTAGTTTGATTATATATGATCGATATCCTAATTAAACACATTACTTCTGAGTTTTTAGGTAACTAATACAAGTAAAACCCTTCCGAATCCATACTTTTTAGAAAGCATGAATCCACCTTCCCTGAAAAAAAGGGAAGGAATACTTACTGTTGTGGCTTGCGGGGATTTGATTACTCTTTTGTAAAAGATCAAAAAACAAAAAGAAAAGCAAGAACAGCAGAGTAAAAGTCTCCTCCTTTTTTTAAGGAGGAGAATGAATTTAAAATTGCCTTAAAAGAATTTTAAAGAAAGAGGTGGTTATTTCTTACTACTATTTAAAACAAGCTTTTATACCATTAAGTACATAATCCAAATCCTCAAAAATAAATTTGTTCTCAATTCTGAAAATAGTAAAACCTAAATTATTTAAAACCTCATCACGTTCGTAATCTTTTAATTGTTGTTCAGAACGCAAATGATAGCCACCATCCAACTCAATGATCAACTTTTCTTTTGGACAATAAAAATCAACGATATAATTTAATATACTATGTTGCCTTCTAAATTTGCGTCCTTCTAACTGTTTTTGTTTTAAATGATTCCATAGTGTTGCCTCAGCAGACGTCAAATCTTTACGGAGTGCTTTTCTTTTATCTTCTAAGTATTTACGATTATGTATGGGTTTCATTTTTACATCTATTGAATAATTAAAGTTATGAAAATATATTTTATTGATTTTGATTGACTTGTGTTTGATTACTCTTATGTTTAACCCTTCCGAATCCATGCTTTTTAAAAAGCATGAATCCACCTTCCCTAAAAAAAGGAAGGAATACTTACTGTTGTGGGCTTACTTAACTCTAAACTCTTTTTTAAATTATAATAAAAAACGCAACCTTTTTGAGGTTGCGATTTTTGCATTAGGGATAGTAGTGGCATCCTTTTGCCTTTTAGCAAAAGATATAACGGATAGCCCGACACTTTGTAGCTTAAGCGGAAAAGTGTAATGCCCAAATAATAGTTTTATTCAAGATTGCATCGTCATACCTTCTGGCAAGGACATTACAATACATTATCCATAATATCTTGCACACATTCTGGATTAAGCAATGTACTTGTATCACCTAAATTTTCGGTTTCATTACTAGCAATTTTACGTAAAATACGTCGCATAATTTTTCCGCTTCGTGTTTTAGGTAATCCGTCTGTAAACTGAATTTTATCTAACTTAGCGATAGGTCCTATTTGCTCTGTAATAATTTGATTTATTTCTTTACGCAGGTTGACATGATCTCTACTTTCTCCTGTTTCTTTAAGCGTTACGTAACCATACAATGCGTTTCCTTTAATATCGTGCGGGAAGCCTACAATTGCACTTTCGGATACCGCTGGATGCTCGTTAATAGCATCTTCGATTGGTGCAGTTCCTAAATTATGTCCCGATACGATAATCACATCATCTACACGACCTGTAATACGATAATACCCAACCTCATCACGTAATGCTCCATCTCCTGTAAAATACATATTATCATAAGCGGAGAAATACGTGTCTTTATAGCGTTGGTGATTCCCCCAAATGGTTCTAGCTATACTTGGCCAAGGGAATTTTATACATAAACGCCCATCCACTTGATTCCCTTTAATTTCTTGTCCATGCTCATCCATTAATGCTGGTTGAATCCCGATAAAAGGCAAGGTTGCGTAGGTTGGTTTGGTTGGAGTAGCAAATGCAATTGGTGTAATCATGATACCTCCAGTTTCGGTTTGCCACCAAGTATCTACAATTGGTGCTTTTTTCTTACCAACATTATCATCGTACCAATGCCAAGCTTCCTCGTTTATAGGTTCTCCGACGGTACCTAAGACTTTTAGAGACGATAAATCGTGTTTTTCTAGATGCTCTACTCCTTCTTTTGCGAGTGCTCTAATAGCGGTTGGCGCTGTATAAAACTGGCTTACTTTATGTTTTTCTACAATCTCCCAGAAACGTCCAAAATCAGGATAACTTGGTACGCCTTCAAACATAACGGTTGTTGCTCCATTACATAATGGTCCATAAACAATATAACTGTGTCCTGTAATCCAACCTATATCTGCCGTACACCAATACACATCTTCCTCTCTGTATTGAAATACATTTTTAAACGTATACGCCGTATATACCATATATCCTGCTGTGGTATGTACCATTCCTTTTGGTTTTCCGGTAGATCCTGAGGTATATAAAATGAATAATGGATCTTCTGCATCCATAATTTCTGGATCACAATCGTGATAGGCTTCGTCCAATAGTGGTTGTAACCATTGGTCACGACCTTCTTGCATGTTTATATCTGAATTGATACGTTTTGCTACCAATACAGTATTTACATCTGGACAGTCC
The DNA here is from genome assembly GCF_055635485.1 of Olleya sp. KKT75. Classification (NCBI taxonomy): domain Bacteria; kingdom Pseudomonadati; phylum Bacteroidota; class Flavobacteriia; order Flavobacteriales; family Flavobacteriaceae; genus Olleya; species Olleya sp. KKT75. The sequence goes on along the minus strand of NZ_CM145759.1, from coordinate 2,774,128 downwards.
TCTAAAGCTTCGTCTACAATCCCTTTTAAGTCGATTGTTTTTGCGCCACGATAAGACCCATCTGATGTGATTACCATTTTACAATCACTATCATTAATTCTGGTTGCTAATGCTGTTGAAGAAAATCCTGCAAAAACTACAGAGTGTATTGCACCTATACGAGCACATGCTAAAACAGAGACTGCTAATTCTGGAATCATTGGTAAGTAAATACAAACACGATCGCCTTTACCTACTCCATTTTCTTTAAGTACATTGGCGAATCTACAAACACGCTCATGTAATTCTCTATATGTAATATGAAGCGCTTTTTCTTTTGGACTGTTAGGCTCAAAAATAATTGCTGTTTTATCTCCTCTTGTATATAAATGCCTATCCAAACAGTTTTCTGTAATGTTTAATTTAGCGCCTTCAAACCATTTGACTTCAGGTTTAGAAAAATCCCAACTTAAAACGTTGTCCCATTTTTTACGCCACATAAAATGCTCTTCTGCGATTTCTTCCCAAAAGCTTTCTGGGTTTCTGACGGATTTACGATAAACTTGGTAGTACTCTTCTAAATGTTTTATGTGATAATTACTCATAATTAGTTTTATTTATTAAACACGTTGATTGTGTTTAGTGGGATATTTATATTATTAATTTTTTTTTTTTCTAGACACTTCGACTCCGCTCAGTGTGATAAATAGTTTTTTATATTTATAGATCTCGATACAATTTTTTCATACTTCAAAAATCACTCGATGTGACGTTATCTTTTGGTCACATAAGATAGAGTGATGCCATTTTAAGAGCATTGTATCGATAGCTTATTTATGAATCCCAATACTATGGGTTTTATATACTATTTTTATTTCGTCTATAATTGTAACATCATCAATGGTTGATGGTATATTATACTGTTGTTCGTCTGCGATATTACGCAACAATTTACGAAGAATTTTTCCACTTCGTGTCTTTGGCAATCGGTTTACAACTAACACCTCTCTAAAAGAAGCGACTGCACCAATTTCTTGACGAACGGCTTGTATTATTTGGTTTTGAATCGCATCGTTATCTAAAGCTATTTCTGTTTTTAAAACCACTAGCCCTAATGGTTTTTGCCCCTTAAGCTCGCAATGGACACCAAATACAGCACATTCTGCTACCGATTTATGTGAGGACACAATTTCTTCCATTTCGGCAGTCGATAATCGGTGCCCTGCCACATTAATAACATCATCTACACGACCGGTTATAAATACATAACCATCTTCGTCTTTATAACCACCATCTCCTGAAAAATAATAGCCAGGAAAACGCTCTAAGTACCCAGATTTAAAACGCTCTGGATTCCCCCAAAGATTACTTAATGTACCTGGTGGTAAAGGTAATTTTACGGTAACGTAACCTTCTACGCTAGACTGTACCTCTTCTCCTTCTTCATTTAAAATCTGGATATCATAACCACTTACAGGCAAACTTGCTGATCCTGGTTTTATCTCCTGTAGTCCTACACCGACCATATTAGAAATCATTGGCCAACCACTTTCTGTTTGCCACCAATGGTCAATTACTGGTACATTCAATTTTTCTTCAGCCCATTTTAAAGTAGCCACATCACAACGTTCTCCTGCCAAAAACTGATATTTTAAGCACGACAAATCAAAACGCTTTAACATATGCCCATTTGGGTCTTCTTTTCGTATTGCTCTAATAGCAGTAGGCGCTGTAAACATTGCTTTTACATTATGCTCGCTAATGACACGCCAAAATGTAGACGCATCTGGAGTTTTGATGGGTTTTCCTTCAAACAGAATGGTTGTGTTTCGATTTAATAATGGTCCGTAAGCAATAAAACTATGTCCTACAACCCATCCAACGTCACTTGCAGCCCAAAATGTTTCGCCTTCGTTTACGCCATAAATGTATTTCATAGCGAATTTTAAAGCGGTTGCATAACCACCTGTATCTCTTATAATACCTTTTGGTGTGCCTGTTGTTCCTGATGTGTATAAAATATATGACGGGTGTGTAGACTCTATAGCAACAGCAGCAATGGAGGGTGATGCCTCTACTAAAGTTGTATAATCTATATCGTAGCTTTTCTTCGGAATCTCAACACCTAAGGCTCTATCAAAAACGATAACGTGTTCTGGTTTGTTTTTAGCTTTAGTGATGGCTTGATCAACAAATGGTTTATAAGGTATTATTTTCTGAATCTCTACTCCGTTGGATGCTGTTATAATTGCTTTTGGTTTACAATCGTCTATCCTGATAGCCAACTCATGTGGTGCAAAACCACCAAATACTACCGAATGTATTACGCCTATTCTAGCACAAGCTAACATAGCATATAACGCTTGCGGAATCATTGGCATGTAAATAATACATGTATCCCCTTTTTGCAATCCTAAACTTTGCAATCCACCTGCAAGTTTTGACACTTCGTGATGTAATTGATTAAAAGTAATATGTTGCTTTACATTAGTTACAGGAGAGTCGTAAATAATAGCATTCTGATCGCCAAAACCCTCCTTGATATGTTTATCAATACACAGATAACTTAAGTTAAGTTGCCCATCTTCAAACCATTGATCATAGTCATATTTATCCTTAGACAATATGGTTTTTGGCACTTTAAACCACTCCAATTGCATAGCTTGTTCTTGCCAAAATTGCGTTGATTGGTCTATACTTTTTCTATAAAATTCTTGATAATACATAGCTAGGCTTTTTTAGAATTAAATAAGCCGAACCAATTGGGATTAAGTACTTTTAATTTGACAAGTGCATAGATTATAAGCACAAAACAGAGTCCCAAAACAATTGAGAGCATTGGACTTGTATAGGTTTGACTTTCAAATTTAAACCTAAGATAAAGCGTAGCGATAATATAAATACTAATTATAATATCTGACGCTAATGGGTTGATGTGAAATTTCATGTCTTTAAACTTTAATTAAACTTAGTTTGTTTGCACACAAAACCAATTTTAAATAAACTTAAAAAACTGTTTTAAGTCACTAGTTCCAATATTTCTGAAACTATTTTTTTTACTGAAAAAGGTTTTGTTAAATACTTATCTGCTCCAAGTTTTAAACCTTTTTCAATATCTGAAGCTTTATTTTTTGCAGTTAAAAACACCACTTTGGTATCCTTTAAACTATCTGTATTTTTAATTTGCGTTAAGGTTTGAAAACCATCAACGTTTGGCATCATAATATCTAACAAAACCACGTTAGGAATATGATGTTTTAATATCTCTAAAGCCTCACTTCCATCTCTTGCAATAAACACTTCAAAACCTTGTTTTTTGAAAGTGTATTCTAACGACATGACAATATTTGGCTCGTCGTCAACAATTAAAATTTTCTTCTTCATACTTTACGACAACAATTTACTTAAAAGGTATGGTAAAAACAAGCATTGCGCCATTTTTAACGTCTTTTTTTGCCCAAATTTTCCCGTTATGCTTTTCTACAATTTGTTTTGTAATTGCTAAACCTAATCCACTGCCTTGTGGTTTGATGGTATTTTGGTGTTTTGACTGATAAAATTTATCAAAAATAAACTTATGATCTTCTTCCGGAATTCCTTTACCATTGTCTGTTACAGAGATTTCTATCGTTTGATTCCCTAGCTTATAATCTATTTCAATAACTCCTGTTTTTGGATTACAAAACTTGATGGCATTAGACAGTAAATTGGTTAATACCTGCAGAATACGATCCTCGTCATAATTAGTGATAAACGCATGTGGGTTTTTATTAACTATTTTAACGTCTTTTTTAGCTGCAATCTGAGAAATACTACTAGTAGCCTTGTGTATTGTTTTCTGGATATCTTGATATTGTAAATCCAAGTGCAAACGCCCTGTTTCTAACTTTTCAAAATCAAGGATATTATGTATTAAGCGTCCTAAACGATCGGAATCTTGAAGGATATTTTTTAAAAACTGTGCCTTAATGTCTTGTGGCATATCATCGTCTTCATCCATCAAAAGCTCTGTTGCAGCTCTAATACCAGTAATTGGTGTTTTTAACTCATGCGCAACAGTGTCTAAAAATTCGTCTTTTTGCTTGTCTTTACTTATTAATTCATCATTAGCATCTTTTAACTTTGAAGATAGCTGAGATAATTCATTTGATTTTTCTATTAATACTTTATTACTGACGATATTTTCTTTAGACTCTTCCAAAATCTTTAATACTTCGACTAAACTAATTTGCTCTTCCTTGACTACGCTGGCAATTAATATTTTGGCTGAAGCCGAACCAATGCTTCCTGTTAACAATTTTTCTGAGAAATTAATTAATCTAGCATCCGCTAATTGTGTGTCTTGAGGTAATTTGTATTTAGTGAAGAATATAGTCAGTGCACGAGTGGCTCTTTTTTCACCTAAAAACCGAATTAATACACTTTTAATATCGGAGACGTAAGCTTCTCCTTTCCAAACCAATGCATTATCCTGAAGTGTCGTAAAGTTATTACTATCCACAAACATCTCAGCATAATTACGCTCTCTGTAATTTCCTTTTGAGGTTAATGAAAACACCGCATAGCACAACATGTTAAAAGTAATACTCCAGAAAAAAGCATGTGCAGGCGGACTTAAAAAATCAATACCAAATAATGCATAAGGTTTTAAAGCTGAAATACCGAACAAACCAAGTTGCGTAAAATCATCTGTACCTGTGTAAGCTTGAAGTGTAAAGGGTAACACTAATGTATACACCGCTATAAAAAAACCGACTAATATCCCTATAATTGCTGCTTTAGAAGCCCCTCGATTCCAATATAATCCTATAAAAAAGGAAGGCGCTAATTGCGAAATAATAACAAACGATATTAATCCAATAGAATACAACGATAATTCTTTTGAGAATAACACATAGAAAAAATAGGCTGTAATAATGATTGTAAAAATAGAAATACGACGGATATTCTTAATGTACTTAGAGTTTCGTTCTGGTTGATTTTTTATAAACTTATCTAAAAACCCATAAGGAATAATCAAGTTGTTACTCACCATAGTAGACAACGCCAAAGTGGACACAATAACCATTGATATTACAGCGGAAAAACCACCTAGAAAAACTAATGTTGCTAAAAACGAATTCCCATTTTCTAATGGTAATAATAACGAGTAATATTCTGCATTCTGAGTCGATCCAAACGTGATTTTACCTGCCCAAGCTATAAAAATAACAAACAGATTAAATAATAATAAATACAAAGGGAACAACCAAATAGCCTTTTTAAGATGTTTTTCTCTGTTGTTTTCTAAAACCGAAACCTGAAATTGTCTCGGTAATAAAAATATTGCCATAAAAGACAATCCTATTAAGAAAAACCAGTTAAAACCATCCTCCACACCACTAAGCGTGGTGAGTTGTTTAAAATTTTCAGTTTTTGAAATCTGATTATAAATATCTGTAGTCCCATCAAACAAGTAATAGGTCACATAAACGCCAATAGCCAAAAAGAATACTAGTTTTAAAACCGACTCAAAAGCCACAGTAGCAATAATTCCTTTATGCTTTTCGGAAGCATCCGCATTTTGTGTCCCAAAAAAAGTAGCGAATATCGCTAACAATAAAGCGACGTAAAAAGTAGAATCGTCAATTACAGTTGTAGAAACATAACTAGTATCGTCAGACATAATTTCAAACGTTTCGGAAACTGCTTTTAATTGTAATGAAATGTATGGCAAGGTTCCAAACAAACAGACTATGGTCACTAACGCTCCAAGAAACCGACTATTTCCGTAACGTAGGGAAATAAAATCGGCAATAGTTGAAATTTTATGTTGTTTAGAAATCCTTATAATCTTCCGAAGCACAACAATCCACAAAGGCGCTGCTATAACTGGCCCTAAATAAATTGGTAAAAAATTAATTCCTGAATTTGCCGCAATACCAACACTTCCGTAATACGTCCATGCAGAGCAATACACCGCTAAAGACAGTGTATATACGTAGGGATTGTTAACCCATTTGCTTTGTTTCTTTTTTTCACCAAGAAAAGCAATGTAAAATAACACCGCTAAATAAATTACAATTATGGCAATTAGTGCGTAGTTATTCATAGTGACGTTTTAATACGATATATGAAATAACGATAGATACTAACCAAATTGAAAATATTGAAAAATATAAGGTTGGAATACCAAAAATAGCACCTTTAAAATTAAAGACTAAGATAAATGGGACATTAAAAATTAAACATAATGCTATTGATAATACAACTAGCTTTTGTTCGTGGCGTTTTTTCATTGGAAATTATTATCTAAATAGATTTATTGATTAGACTTCACCTAGCTCAGTCTGACATGATTTGAGCAACAGAATTTAGTTTATTTTACTAATATAAGAAATCAGCACTACATAAATGTAATGCTGATTTGCATACTAACTAAATTAAAATTAAGTTCTTTAATTTTTAGCGAAAGCTAAAAACGATTAAAGACCGAACTCAATGCCTTAATGATCTTGAGCTTCTCCAGCTCCTGAAGGGATTCTTATACTTTCAACCATATCTTGTACATTCTGAGGTGGCGCAGGTGTTAAGCGCGATACCACAAGTGACACCACAACATTTAAAATCATTGCTATAGTACCAAATCCTTCTGGAGATGTACCAAACCACCAATCTTCTTTTGTACCACCACCAAACATGTCGAGTTTAAATTTCATCATGTAGAATAACATTAAAACAATACCGACAACCATTCCTGAAATAGCACCTTCGCTATTCATACGCTTATCAAATATTCCTAAAATAATAGCTGGAAAAAAGGACGCTGCTGCTAGACCAAATGCTAGTGCGACGACCGCTGCGACAAATCCCGGCGGATTAATACCAAAGTACCCCGCAATTAAGATGGCTACAAAAATGGCGATTCTTGCGACTTTCAATTCGTCTTTATCAGAAATATCCGGCTTCAATTGTTTTTTAACTAAATCGTGAGACACAGATGTCGAAATTACTAACAACAATCCTGCTGCTGTAGATAGTGCTGCTGCCAATCCTCCGGCTGCCACTAATCCAATAACCCAATTTGGTAGGTTTGCAATCTCTGGATTTGCCAATACCATAATATCTCTATCTACGTAAAGCTCGTTTGAAGCATCACTAACATTAGACACGATACGTTCTCCACTTGCACCTCTAGCATCTGTATATATTGGTTTTTTACTTGATAAGGCATCACCTGCAACATATTGGATTTTTCCATCTCCATTTTTATCAGACCATGCTATTAACCCAGTGTTTTCCCAGTTTTTAAACCATTCTGGAATTTCTTTATATTCTTTATTACTAACCGTTTCAATTAAATTAGTTCTTGAAAATACTGCAATTGCAGGCGCTGTTGTATATAAAATAGCAATTAAAAATAAAGCATAACCAGCAGATTTACGGGCATCTTTTACTTTTGGCACTGTAAAGAAACGTACAATTACGTGCGGTAATCCTGCAGTACCAGTCATTAAAGCTAATGTGATTGCAAAAACATCCCAAGTGGATTTTGTTCCGCTGGTATACTCGTTAAATCCAAGTTCTGTATGTAATAAATCTAATTTATCTAATAGAAAGGCACCACCTTCAACCTTACCTCCCATTCCAATTTGAGGAATAATATTTCCTGTCATTTGTAAAGAGATAAAAAATGCAGGCACCATAAAAGCGAAAATCAAGACACAATATTGTGCGACTTGTGTGTATGTGATACCTTTCATTCCTCCCAATAAAGCAAAAGTTAAAACAACCGTCATCCCAATGATAACACCTATATTAATATCTACTTGTAAAAATTGAGAAAATACTATTCCTACACCACGCATTTGACCTGCAACATATGTAAATGATACAATTAATGCGCAAATTACTGCTACTGTTCTTGCTGTGTTTGAGTAATATCTATCTCCAATAAAATCTGGCACTGTAAACTTACCAAATTTACGCAGGTAAGGTGCTAATAATAACGCTAACAGTACATAACCACCAGTCCATCCCATAAGATAAACTGAGCCATCATATCCTGAAAAGGAAATAATACCAGCCATACTAATAAAGGAGGCTGCACTCATCCAATCGGCTGCTGTAGCCATACCATTTGCTAACGGAGAAACACCTCCACCAGCAACATAAAACTCTTTAGTTGAGCCTGCTCGGGCCCAAATTGCTATTCCAAAATATAAGGCAAAAGTAATTCCTACTAATAACCATGTCCAAAATTGTACACTCATAATATCTTATTTTTTAAGTTATTAGTTTAGACTACTCGTCAAAACCGTATTTTTTATCTAGTTTGTTCATTAATCTTACGTATACGAAAATTAAAATCACGAATACATATATAGATCCTTGTTGGGCAAACCAAAAACCGAGTTTAAAGCCTCCAAGTCTAAATTGATCTAACTCTTCTCTAAATAAAATGCCACATCCAAAGGATACCACAAACCATATGACAAGAAGTATAGCCAAATATTTAATATTTTCTTTCCAATACGCTGACGCGTGTTTTTGTTTATCACTCATAGTTGTTAGTTTTTATAGATAAATCATAGCTTGAAGCGAAATAGTATTTGCATCTAAAGCCCCAAATTCTTGGTTTTTATATTCTAAAGTTAATTTTGAATTATGTCCACTCATATAAGCGTTAACACCAACACCTAATATAGATCTGTCATCACCTACAGCATCATAACTATGCGTACCGTAACTTACATAAGGTTGAAATCTTGTTTTTGTAACATCGCCTTTAAAGACATAACCAACATGACCATAAATCATACTTCCAGTACCATAAGCACTGTATAAGTAATCTTTACCGTAATCGCTATTTTGATAGACCGCATAAGCCGTTATTGCGCTTCCATTATCACCAAGTGGCGCATCATAAAAAGCATCTACTGCAAAGATTGAAATATCCTCACCTTCTAAGTTTGGTGTTAATGCTGTACCAGTATCAATTACAGATCCTTTTGGATGCAAGAAGAACCCTGCTCCAACATTAAAAATCTTTTTTCCTCCTAAATAACTTCCTACTTTGTACGGCAGAAAATTAGATTCTTGATCTAAGAAATTATAATCAAAATAACCGGCGTATGTTTTACCCGCATCTTTAGATCCTAAAGTAGCACGACCATTATAAACTGCGTCTCCACCAGCAACTGCTGTGCGACCGTCTAGTGTTGATACCGCAGCGTCATTAATCGCGACACGATATTGAAGCTTATCAAATTTACCTTTTGCAAAAACACCTAAATGACGCGCAAATTGATCGGATAAACCAATGGTTGCCCAAGATTGACGGTTGTTATCCAACGTCATCATATTAAGTGTACTTTGATTATTTAGTCTTGAAATACCATTAAAATAATGTAAACCACCACCAACAGTATGGTCTTTACCTAAATTGTATTGTGCCCAAACATCATGAAAAAAGAGTTGAGAACCATCTCCTTTTCCCGTTGGACTTAATGTAGAACTTGTTAAACTGTTTAATCCAAAGTGTGTTACGATTAAAAAGTCTTTATTAATTTGTGCAAACATTAAAATACGAGCACGACGTAAATTAAAATTTAATTTACTGTTCTCGTTTCCGTTTGCATCAAATGTATCGTCTGTATTATAGTTAGCTTGGACTTGCGCCCAAGAAATAAGCCGAAGATATTTAGAACCATCTTCGTTAAACTTAAACTTAAGACCTCCATCATAATCGGGAGAGCCTTGAGCGGTCATTAATTGAAAGGACATTAAAAAGAGTCCTGCCAATAATAGGGTTTGTTTTTTCATTGTTTAAAGGATTAATTAGTAGTTAATTGGTTTTGTGTGCACTACTAAGCTCTTAAAAACAATGTGTTAACAGAAAATTAATATATTTATCTGTTAATTTATTATACTAATCTTTAAAACGCTCCCATTTAATCAACATAAATTTATCCCCTAGTTCAGTAACAACAACACCTGCACCCTTAATATTTTGAGCATTACTAAAATAAATACCCAGTTCTGTAGCGTTTAAAATCTTATAGGTTGGATGGTAATTAGAATTATAAGGACGTTTAATATTGTACTTTTTCACCCAATTCATGATACTGACGTGAGAGATCCCTAAAATGCGTTCGATTTCTCGATAAGTCAATCCTTCTAGGTATAGTTGCAGTGACTTGTTAACGTAGTAATCATCTATCTTCTTACCTATCTTATTAACAGAGAAAAAATAGTTGCATTTTTTACACTTATAACGCTGTCTATCGTTAACAATTCCGCTTTTAATGTAATGGTCTGATCCACAATTGGGACATAAATCTACAGTCATGTATATTAATTTAGCATAAATATATCAATTTAGCAATAAAATAAAAACCAAATTGTTAAATAATTAATTATTACCCTAAAAAAAAGCCCTAAAACCAACAATATCATTGATTTTTAGAGCTTATATTATTAAAATAGGAATACCTATGTGAAATCAGCTATTAAAAAAAGCCTCCTCTTCTGTAGTTAATAATCTAGAATGAATTAAAAACCGAAGTCCTAAAGGGATTTCTAAAGAAAAGCTAGCACCACGACCTTCTGTTATGTCCACAGTAAGGTGTGTGTGCTTCCAATATTCAAATTGATCTTGATTCATATAAAAATTAACGCCTTTTAGCGTTCCTAACAACACATCGCTTTCATCTAGATACATATCGCCTTTTTCAAAAACCATAGGCGCAGACCCGTCACAACACCCGCCACTTTGATGAAAAATTAAATCGCCATGTTTTGCTTTTAGTTGTTCCAAAACCGCTATTGCGGCTTCTGTAATTGCTACTCTTTCCATAACTTAAATGTATTAAAAAAGGCTGAATTAACTAAACTCAGCCTTTTGTGCTATTAATAAAACGTTTCTAAATAACTACTAAAAGAACCCTAATTTGTTTTTATCATAAGAGATTAACATGTTTTTAGTTTGACGATAGTAGTTTAGCATCATAACATGATTTTCTCTACCAAATCCAGATTTTTTATAACCTCCAAATGGTGCATGCGCAGGATACGCGTGGTAACAGTTTACCCAAACACGACCCGCTTTTATTGCACGCGGAATTTGATATAATTGATGTGCATCTCTAGTCCAAACGCCTGCTCCAAGTCCGTAAAGCGTATCATTAGCAATTTCAATCGCTTCAGCCTCATCTTTAAACTTAGTCACACAAGCTACCGGTCCAAAAATTTCTTCTTGGAAGACTCTCATTTTATTATGACCTTCTAATAAGGTTGGTTTTATGTAAAACCCATTTGCTAGATTACCACTTAGATTATTTGCAGATCCCCCGGATAATACTTTAGCACCTTCGTCTTTACCTATTTTAAAATACGATTGTATTTTCTCATGTTGATCTTTAGAAGCTTGTGCCCCAACCATTGTATTTACATCGTATGGGTTATCTTGTATAATGGCATTTGTGCGCTCCACAACGCGTTTCATAAACGCATCATAGATATCTTCTTGAACCAATATTCTAGAAGGTGCAGTACAAACTTCTCCTTGATTAAAAGCAAATAATACCGCACCTTCAATAGCTTTATCTAAAAAGGCATCGTCATGATCCATAACAGAGTTAAAGAAAACATTTGGCGACTTACCACCTAATTCCATCGTTACAGGATTCAAGTTTTTAGAAGCATATTGCATAATTAATTGCCCTGTTGTTGTTTCCCCTGTAAAGGCTACTTTATCCACTTTCGCGCTTGACGCTAATGGTTTTCCGGCTTCTGGCCCAAAACCATGTACTATATTTATAACACCTGGAGGGAAGACATCTGCAATTTTCTCCATTAATAATGTTGCTGTAGAGGGTGTTTGTTCTGCAGGTTTTAAAACCACACAATTACCTGTTACTAATGCTGGCGGTAATTTCCAAGACAACATTAATAACGGAAAATTCCATGGTATAATTTGACCAATAACACCTAAAGGCTCCTTAATATTCATGGATAATGTATTTTGATCTAACTCGGTTGCACTTCCTTCTTCAGATCTAATACACGCTGCAAAATAACGCCAATGGTCTATTGCTAAAGGGACATCTGCATTTAAAGTTTCACGGATAGGCTTACCATTATCGCAGGTTTCCATAACTGCAAACTCCTCTAAATTTGCTTCAATAATATCGGCTACTTTATTTAATAACGTGGCTCTCTCCGTTGCTGAGGTATTTCCCCAAGCTTCTTTGGCAGCATTGGCAGCATCTAAAGCCAGCTCGACATCCTCTTTCTGAGAACGCGGATATTTTGCAATTAAACTATTATCAATTGGTGAGGTATTCTCAAAATATTGCCCACCAATAGGAGCGACAAATTTTCCATTAATAAAATTAGCATATTTCTCTTTAAACTTAGGTTTAGAATAACTCATATAAATTGATGTTAAATTAGTAATTAGATAATTTTATGTTCTAAAAAATATATTATCTTTAGTTTTGATAAAGTTATTTTATCAAATCCGAAGTTTATTGCACGTATTTATCATAATTGTGAACATATCTCTTATTAACAGATCTGCTGACTAAAATTTTGTAATATTGACTATGAAACCGCTTTTAAATCAACATCTAAACACCAGAAAACTAACCACTTTAGTAGAAAACAGAACGACTTATAGTGCCGACTATGCAGAACTTAATATCTATGAGACACACGCTTTCGCGGAAAAAGTCTCGTTGACATTTAATTTTCCAATTATAGCAAGCATGTTAACTGGCCAAAAAGTTATGCATATTGATGGTTATGATCCTTTTGATTTTTTTCCAGGCGAATCTGTAGTTATGCCTTCTAATAAAGAAATGGTTATTGACTTTCCAAATGCAACACAAAATAACCCAACACAATGTTTAGCTTTGGGAATTGATGCCTTTAAAATTGATGAGGTTGTTGAAAAATTTAATCAACAAGTCGCTATTGAAAATGAGAATAATACTTGGGATTTAAATGAAACCACATCACACTTAATAAATAACACAGATGTTAATCATTTAATAGAACGCTTGACTTACACTTTTACAAACAATAATAAATCTAAGGATGTGTTGTTGGATTTAATGATTCAAGAATTAATTGTTAGGCTATTACAAACCAAAGCCAAGTCTTTAATAATTAATGATCCTAATCAGGTTTTTAACGACACCAGAATAGGCACCGTTATTAAATATATAAAAGACAACTTAACTGATAAAGATATTAGTGTTGATCTGCTGGCTAAAAAAGCTTACATGAGCACATCGCACTTCCATAAACAGTTTAAAAACACCTTAGGCATCTCTCCTATTGATTATATAAATTCTGAAAAGATTAAATTTTCTAAAAAGCTAATTAAAGAATCTAAAGATTTTAGAATGTCTGAAATTGCCTTTAAATCTGGTTTTAATAATACCAGTTACTTTAATAGACAATTTAAAAAAATGGAACTAATGACGCCTCAACAATTTAAGGCGTCCGTAAATAAAGCTTAAACTTGTTTTGCCTCTTTCATCCTCTTAAAATAATCTTTTGCTGCTTTTATTACTCTTGGCGATAAGATTAAAGTTGCTGTCATTGTCGGAATTGCCATTAATGCAAAAACACCATCAATTAAATTAATCATTAAAGCTAAAGATGTTGTTGCTCCTAAAATAATACTGACAATATAAAAGTAATTGTAGTAGTGTTTGTTTTTATCTCCTATTAAAAAGGATAAACATTTACTTCCGTAATAAGAATACGAAAACAGTGACGATACACTAAACACAACAATACATATTAACAATAGATACTTACCATAAAGTGGCATTGCACTACTAAATGCTTTTGCTGTTAAGCTAACTCCATTAGCATCTGTGGTTTCCCAAACACCAGTTACTAAAATAGCTAAAGCAGTAAGTGTACATACAATTAATGTATCTATCGCGGGTCCTAACATGGCTACTAAACCTTCGCGAATAGGCTCGTTAGTTTTTGCTGCACCGTGCGCTAAAGGCGCTGTACCTATACCTGCTTCGTTTGAAAATGCACCACGTCGGATACCTAAAACTATCAATCCACCTAAAAGACCTCCTAAAAAAGCATCTCCTTTATAATTTTCTGCTGCAAAAGCATCTGTGAAAATCAATTTAAAATAAGTTGGCACGACTTCCGCATTAGCGAACAAAATAATAAGTATCAACACAAAATATAGTAATACCATACTAGGTACTAGTTTAGATGCCACCTTGCTTATTCGGTTTAACCCCCCTAAAATAACCACTGAAGTAATAGTTACTAATACCAATCCTATGATTAAATTTGAGGTAAAATTTACAGTAATTCCGTTAGGTTTTAAGACAATATCGTTGATGGCTTGCGTTAATTGATTGACATTAAAAACGGGTAATGCACCTATTAATCCACAGGCGCTAAAAAACATAGCTAACGGTTTCCAGTTTTTACCTAATCCTTCCATTATAAAGTACATTGGACCACCTTGGGTATTACCTTCGCTATCCTTACCACGATACATTATAGCTAAACTTGAGGTGAAAAACTTGGTAGACATCCCTACTATTGCACTAATCCACATCCAAAATACAGCGCCTGGCCCTCCAATAGAAATTGCCACTGCTACTCCTGCAATATTCCCCATACCAATGGTCGAGGATAACGCAGTTGTCAAGGCTTGAAAATGAGTGATTTCTCCGGTATCTTCTGGGTTATCATACTTACCACGAAGGACTTGTATGGCATGTCCCAAATACCTAAATGGTAAAAATTTAGATAATATCAATAGGTATAATCCACCTCCAATTAATAAAATTAGTAAAGGTAAACCCCAAACAAAAGAAGCAAAATCTCCAACCCACTCATTTATTTTATCGTACATATTATTCTAAAGTTTTAGACTTTAAATATAACTATTATCTTTACATGACTAACAAATATTACTACTTGAAACCAACCAGACTATTTTTTCTTGATGCTGTTAGAGCTTTTGCTATACTAATGATGCTACAAGGTCATTTTATAGATTCGCTTTTAAACCCGATTTATAGAGACACCTCTAATACGGTTTACAATGTATGGGCCTATTTTAGAGGGATTACCGCACCTACCTTTTTTACAATTACAGGATTAGTCTTTGTATTTTTATTATTAAAAGCTAAAGAAAAAGGCACAGAACGCGAGCGAATTAAAAAAGGAATTAATCGCGGGCTATTGCTTATTATATTAGGTTATGCCTTACGATTCTCGTTTTTAAGCTTGATGTATGGTAAAGTTAACATGAATTTCCTACAAGTGGATGTCCTGCAATGCATAGGGTTATCGCTACTAATTTTAATCTTATTATATAAAATTAGTTTTAAAAACGAATGGGTTTTAGCACTACTCTTCTTAATTCTAGGGTGTGGTATTTTTGTTTCTGAACCGTTGTACCGTACTTTAAATCTAGCGGATGCACCAATCCTTTTTGTTAATTATATAAGCCAGCAAAATGGCTCTGTGTTTACTATTATTCCATGGTTTGGCTTTGTTGCTTTTGGTGGCTTTATTGCGGTATTATTTTTCAAGTTTGGACATAAAAACAACTACAAACCTTTAAAAATTATTGGTTTTCTGGTTGTTGGTTTGGCATTAATATTCTTTTCCAGTGCGGGTTTAAAACTTATAGATAATCTGTTTGATATTCCGTTATTTAATAAAAGTGCTAACTACAATTATTTGTTTAGTAGACTAGGTAATGTATTAGTGATCTTTGGCGTATTCTACACTTTTGAAACGTACCTTAAACAAGCTATAATTACTAAAATAGGACAAAAAACATTATCTATTTATGTGATTCATTTTATGATTATCTACGGTAGTTTTACAGGTTTAAGCTTAAAACACTTTTTATACAAGAGTTTAAATCCAACCCAAGCCATCCTTGGAGCGATAGTGTTTATAGTGGTTGTTTGCTTTATTTCATTTTATTACGTAAAAACCAATACTTATATTTACAATAAGATAAGACGCTTTTATAAAAAGCTAAAAACTAAATAAATGTTAAAGTGTATTATTATATCTAACCGATTAGTTAGTTTTGTCGTGTAATTAAAAATAATGGCTAGAAAAAAGCAATATATAGAGGAGGAAGTTGTTGACAAAGCAATGCAATTGTTTTGGCGTAATGGCTACGAAAACACATCTATGCAGATGCTTGAAAAAGCAATGGGCATTAATAAGTTTTCCATCTACTCTAGCTTTGAAAGTAAACATGGTTTATTTTTAGAAAGCCTAAAACAATACAAAGTAAAAGTCAGTGTGACTTTAGAAAAGTTAAAAAACGGAACACAAGGTGTTGAAGACATCAAACAATTTTTTTACGATTCTGTAAGTTCTAGTTTTAAAAGCGACAATATAAAAGGTTGTTTAGTAACAAACACGTATAATGAATTTTCTGAAACTGAAGATGAATTAGTCAAAGCACAAATGACTGCTTTTATGGCTAATCTAAAAGATATTATTATCCAAAAGTTAGCATTGGATAGCAATAAAGACGAAGCGACAATATTAAAACAAGCTAACTTTTTACTTTTAGCAAAGCACGGATTAGCTGCTGCGTCAAGGGTAAATACAAAACAAGAAATAGAAGATTATATAGAAATGATTTTTAAAACAATTTAAAATCATTTTTTTTAAACAATAACTAAACGAACGTTTAGAAAAATTAACAAACAATTAATAAAAATAATTATGACAACTTTAAAAATTCACAACATTGCATCTGCTCCTGAACAAGCAAAACCATTATTAGAAAAGTCTCAAAAGGCTTACGGAATGATTCCTGGGTTACATGGCGTATTAGCTGGAGCACCTCAATTATTAGACGCATACCAACAATTACATGAGTTATTTACACAAACATCTTTTAATGAAGAAGAATTGACTGTGGTATGGCAAGCAATAAATGTTGAACACGGATGTCATTATTGTGTCCCTGCACACACAGGAATTGCAAAAATGATGAAAGTTGATGATGCCATCACAGAAGCTTTACGTAACCAAACAGCTTTAGAAAATCCTAAACTAGAAGCTTTACGCACAATGGCATTAACAATTGTTAGAAACCGTGGTAATGTAACGCAAGAAGATTTAACTACTTTTTATGCTGCTGGATATGGTGAGCAACAAGTATTAGAAATTATTTTAGGGTTATCTCAAAAAGTAATTAGTAACTATACAAACCACATTGCCAACACACCTGTTGATGATGCTTTCAAAGCTTTTGCTTGGAAAAAATAAGGTAATCCCTTTATTACTAATAAATAGCTGTAAACCTTCTGTTACTTTTACAGAAGGTTTACTAATTTTATAAAAAACATATTATGATAAAAGTATCTGTAATGTACCCAAACGGTAAAGACGTCACGTTTGATTCTGATTACTACACTAACAGTCATTTACCAATGATTGTTAATGCACTTGGTGATGCCTTAAAAGGTTTAGAACTAGACTTAGGCATTGCTAGCAGAGTTCCGGGAGAACCTGCTCCTTATGTCGCTATTGCACATTTAAAATTTGATGATGTTGCTGCTTTTCAAGCTGCTTTTGGACCTCATGCAAAAACGTTTGCTGATGATGTCAAAAATTATAGTAACGTTGAGGGACAACTTCAAATTAGTAACCTAGTAACTTTTTAATTATGACAAAAAAACTTAAAATAGATATCGTATCTGACGTTGTATGTCCTTGGTGTACCATTGGATACAAACGCTTAGAAAAAGCAATAAAAGAACTTGGTGTTGAAGATAAAGTAGAAATAGAATGGCAACCGTTTGAGTTAAATCCAAACATGCCTGCCGAAGGTCAAAATGTAAACGAACATATTACAGAAAAATATGGCTCTACAATAGAACAACAAAATCAGTCCAAACAACACATGACGGAAGTTGGGGCAGAATTAGGGTTTACTTTCGATTATTTTGATGACATGCGTATGGTCAACACTTTTGATGCACACGTTTTATTAGAATATGCAAAAGATTTTGGAAAACAAACAGAACTAAAAATGACACTTACTAAAGCGTTTTTTAGTGATCGTAAAGATGTCTCTAAACATGATGTTTTAAGAGCTGCATTGTTAGAAGTTGGTTTAGATGCTGACGAAGCTTTAGCTAAACTAGACAATGAAGACGCGCGCTTAGAAGTAAGAACAAAACAAGACTATTGGAAAAACATGGGCGTAAATTCTGTGCCAACTATTGTTTTTAATAGAAAAAGTGCAGTTACAGGCGCACAACCTGTGGATACCTTTAAACAAGTGCTTTCAGAATTAATCGCTGAACAATAATATTTAATTATAAAATCACAATACTATGGATACCACAAAAAACACAGGACCTTTAGATGCCTTATTAGATGTTAAGCGTCAAGACGGTGCTTCAAAATTTACTGAGGAGAAAAAGAAAATTTACGCTGATGGTATTGCTAGTGTTTCCGATTCAGGAATCCTAGATACCGCTTTAAACGTTGGTGATAAAGCACTAGACTTTTCATTAAAAAATCAACTAAATCAGACCGTATCTTTATATGACCAATTAAAATATGGTCCTGTTGTGTTAACATGGTATAGAGGTGGTTGGTGTCCGTATTGTAATATTACTTTACACTATTTACAAGATAAATTACCTGAAATTAAAACTGCAGGTGCTACACTTTTGGCATTAACACCGGAGTTACCGGACAACTCATTAAACACTTCTGAAAAAAACAATTTAGAATTTTCTGTATTAAGTGATGTTGGTAATGTTATTGGTAAAAATTATGGTGTTGTATTTGAATTAACTCCAGAAGTAGCCACTATTTATAATAATGGTTTTGGTTTAAATGAAAAAAATGGAGACGCTAGTAACCAATTACCACTAGCAGCAACCTACGTTATAGATACAAATGGAATTATACAATATGCGTTTTTAGATGCTGATTATACCAAACGTGCAGAAGTTTCTGAGATAGTAACTGCTTTACGTAAATTAAAATAACAGATGAAATAATGACCAAATCAGTAAAAATTATAACAGGTATTCTAGGTCTTATAATGTTAATACCAGGATTAGCCAAATTGAAAGAGCCTTTTAAAACGTTTATTTACAAGCATCTTACAGGTATTGGCTTTCCTTTTCCAGATTTAATGCAATACGTGGTTAAATTTAGCGAAATTGGGGTTGGACTATTACTCTTGTTTTTAGCATTTAAAAGCACTACTTTAAGTCAGAGATTGACTAAAAATTTGTTTTATTTAGGAAACTTAACAGTAATAATAATGATGTTAGTTGCTGTTTATACGCATTTACATCCTGATGTGCCTGCAAACGTGTTACCATTGGAGTTTAAACCTCCAGTAATGCCTATTTCCTATTTACTACTAGTCTTTTTAAATATCTATTTATTTCAAAAATCTATAAAAAATGAGTACTAAAACCAGACCTAAAGTTTTGTTTTTTGATGTAAACGAAACCTTATTAGATTTGACGATAATGAAAAAACAAGTTGGTGACGCTTTAGGCGGAAACGAAGCGTTGTTATCATTATGGTTTACTACAATGCTACAGTATTCATTAGTGGTATCTGCTAGTGGGCGTTATGAGCCTTTTGGACATATTGGTGCTGCTGCATTGCAAATGGTAGCTGCCAATCAGGATATTAATATTCCAGAAGACAAAGCACGAGATATTATTGTAAATGCGATGCAAAATTTACCACCTCATTCAGAAGTTAAAGAAGCCTTATCTGAATTAAAAAAAGAAGGTTATACTTTAGTTGCATTAACTAACTCTAATAAAGAAAGCTTAAAAAACAAATTTGAAAACGTTGGTTTAACTTCTTATTTTGACGCGCTATTAAGCATTGAATCTGTGGGGAAATTTAAACCTTTTACAGATGTTTATAATTGGGCTTCAACAAAAATGAATGTAAAACCAGAAGAGTGTATGCTTATTGCTGCACATGGTTGGGATGTTGCAGGCGCACTTTGGGCGGGCTGGAGAGCTGCTTTTGTAAGTCGTCCAGGACAGCAAACATTTCCGTTAGCTCCACAAACAGAAATAAACGAACCAGACTTAAATAAAATAGCTGATATTCTTATTTCTTATAAATAAGGATATCAGCTATTATTAAACTTAAATAATTAAGTCTTATTTCAAATAGGCTAAAACATTAGTTTCAATACGTTCTTGTATGTTAGACACCTCTGCTTTTACAAAAGGTTCCCCCATAATATTTTCGTATAATTCAATATAGCGTTCTGATACCGTTTCAATATACTCATCAGACATTACAGGTACAGTTTGACCTTCTAAACCTTGAAAATTATTAGCAATTAACCATTGTCTTACAAACTCTTTAGACAGCTGTTTTTGTGCTTCGTTATTATCCTGACGCTCTTGATAACCTTCTGTATAAAAATAACGAGAAGAATCTGGCGTATGGATTTCGTCAATTAAAACAATTTTTCCGTCTTTAGTTTTACCAAATTCATATTTAGTGTCTACTAAAATTAATCCTCGTGAAGCAGCTATTTCAGTACCTCTTTGGAATAATTTACGTGTATAATCTTCTAACACACTATAGTCGGCTTCACTAACAATTCCTTTTTTCAAAATATCTTCTCTAGAGATATCTTCATCATGATCACCCATTTCTGCTTTAGTTGCAGGCGTAATAATAGGCTCCGGAAACTTATCGTTTTCCTTCATCCCTTCTGGCATTGCAACGCCACAAAGCATACGTTTCCCTGCTTTATACTCGCGTGCAGCATGACCAGACATGTAACCACGTATTACCATTTCTACTTTAAAAGGCTCGCATAAATACCCAACAGCAACGTTTGGATCCGGAGTACCCGTTAACCAGTTTGGCACCAAATCTTCAGTCGCTTTCATCATGCTAGTCGCAATCTGATTAAGGATTTGTCCTTTATAAGGAATTCCTTTTGGCATTACCACATCAAACGCACTAAGTCTATCTGTTGCAATCATGACCAATTCTTCGTCATTAATATTATAAACTGCTCTAACTTTTCCTTTGTAAAGGCTTTTCTGATTCGGGAAGTTAAAATTGGTATCTATTATTGTATTACTCATTACTTAATCTGGTAATTTATTTATTTTATATTTTTTTAAAAATCTAATCTACATTCTCGATGTTCTTGTATGCTTCAATAATTTTCTTAACTAATTTATGACGTACAACATCTTTATCATCAAGAAAAACCATTCCAACACCTTCTACCCCTTTTAGAATAAGCAACGCTTCTTTTAAACCAGAAATGGTACGACGTGGTAAATCTATCTGTCCTGGATCACCAGTTAGCAAAAACTTAGCATTTTTACCCATTCTGGTTAAAAACATCTTCATCTGTGCATGTGTTGTGTTTTGACCTTCGTCCAAAATAACAAATGCGTTATCCAATGTACGTCCACGCATAAATGCTAATGGTGCAATTTGTATGGTTCCGTTATCTATATAATGTGCTAATTTTTCCGCAGGTATCATATCTCGCAAAGCATCATAAATAGGCTGCATGTAAGGGTCTAATTTTTCTTGCAAATCTCCTGGCAAAAACCCTAAATTTTCTCCTGCTTCTACTGCTGGTCTAGTTAATATGATACGTTTAACTTCTTTATTTTTTAAGGCTTTAACAGCTAATGCAACACCAGTATATGTTTTTCCTGTACCGGCTGGTCCAATAGCAAAAACCATATCGTTTTTACGCATCAGCTCCACCATTTTACGTTGGTTGGCTGTAATAGCTTTAATTGGTTTTCCGTTAGCACCATGTACTAAAACTTCTCCACTTTTTTCTGAAGTCTTATAATCGTCACTACTTTGACTGGTCAATACACGTTCAATAACGTTTTCATCAATAGCATTATATTTAGAAAAATGCTTAATCAACATAGTCATTCTACGATCAAATTCTTCTAAAAGCTCCGCATCACCAATGGCTTTAATTTTGCTTCCGCGCGCAATTATTTTAAGTTTTGGAAAGTATTTTTTTAAAAGTGTTATGTTCTCGTTTCCTGTTCCAAAAAACTCTTTTGGAGAGATCTCCTCTAGTTCAATAATTATTTCTTTCAAAAGCGTGGATTTATTAAATTAGTCTGTACAATTTTATTAGTTTTGTGTATCTAACAAACTTACACAATTTTTGTGTGTTTAAGGTTAAAAAAATATCAACAATACTACATGCCAATTATAACGCTTACCACAGATTTTGGAGAGAAAGATCACTTTGCTGGCGCAATAAAAGGAGCTATTTATAGTGAATTACCTGAAGTAAGAATTGTTGATATCTCTCATTCTGTCTCACCATTTAATAGTGCAGAAGCTGCATACATTATTCAAAATGCATACAGTAGCTTTCCAAAAGGAACTATTCATGTTATTGGAATTGATTCAGAAATAAACCCTGAAAACAAACATATTGCGGTAGAATTGGACGAGCATTATTTTATCTGTGCAAACAATGGAATAATGAGTATGATTGCCAATGAAATTGCACCTTCTAAATTAGTCGAAATTAATATACATGACAAAATAGAAACTAGTTTTCCGGTATTAGATGTTTTTGTAAAAGTGGCCTGTCATATTGCGCGAGGTGGTACATTAGAAGTTATTGGAAAAGCGATTAGCAATATAAAGCCAATTAAAAACTTAGTCCCTTACGTTAATGAGGAACAAACCCAAATTATTGGAAGTATTATATATATTGACAATTACGGTAATGTAGTGACTAATATTAGAAAAAACTTTTTTGAAACACTTCAAAAAGGACGCCCTTATGAGGTCTCTGCTAGAAACTATAAGTTTAAAAAAATACAAAATAAATATAGTGATATTGTTAATTTTGAAACGCCCGAAGACAAACGTAATGACGAAGGACGTGGTCTGGTGGTTTTTAACAGCTCTAACTACCTAGAAATTGCGATATATAAAAGTAACAACCAAACCGTTGGTAGCGCAAGTAGCTTAATGGGATTAGGAATAAGAGATACTGTTACTATTAATTTTTTTAAAGAGTAATTATTTCGCTTAAGCGGAAATTAAAAAAGGTAAAATTCATGTTTGTAAGAATTGTAAAATTAAGTTTTGCTGAAGAAAATATTGACACCTTTTTAGCTAATTTTGAAATCATAAAGTTTAAAATAAGAAACTTTGAAGGCAACCAATTATTAGAATTGTATCGCGACAAACACAATAGTAATGTGTTTTTTACGTATAGTTATTGGGATGCTGAGAGCGACTTAGAAAACTACCGAAACTCTGAACTATTTAAAGGTATTTGGGCAAAGACAAAACCGTTGTTTAATGCCAAACCCGAAGCTTGGAGTGTTGATAAGTTAGCATCACTTAAGTAATAAATAATACAAAAACCAAGAAAAAGCATGCTAGCCATACTTAAAAAAGAAATAAATTCATTTTTCGCTTCGCCAATAGGCTATTTAGTGATTGCTATATTTTTGCTATTAAACGGTCTCTTTTTATGGGTGTTTAAAGGCGAATTTAATATACTAGACAATGGATTTGCAGATTTGTCTCCGTTTTTTTTATTAGCGCCTTGGATTTTAATATTCTTGATTCCTGCGGTAACCATGCGTAGTTTTAGTGACGAGAAAAAACAAGGAACATTAGAGTTACTTTTAACTAAACCTATTAGCACATTACAGTTAGTATTAGGCAAATACTTTGGTGCTTTTGTATTAATAATTATCGCATTATTACCAACAATATTATACGTCTATACAGTATACCAATTAGGAAATCCAACAGGAAATATAGATTTTGGAAGCACTTTAGGGTCTTATTTTGGACTGTTATTTTTAGTGGCTGCTTACACTGCTATTGGTGTATTTGCATCTACATTATCCGATAATCAAATTGTAGCCTTTATTGTTGCCGTATTTTTATGCTTATTCTTTTTTATTGGTTTTGAAGGGATTGCAGATGTGGCTTCCAGTAATATGATTGAGCAATTGGGGATGAATGCGCATTATAAAAGTATGAGTCGTGGTGTTTTGGATACTAGAGATATTATTTACTTTTTAAGTGTAACTATACTGTTTATTGCGCTAACCAAATTCAATATCAAAAAACAATAATATGGTTATTACTATTACTTTAATTATATCGTTTGTTGTTGTTTTTGTTTTGGCTTGGTTATTTATAAAAACCATTGGAGACAATAAATGGGTCAGCTTACTTATTACTTTAATTGCGACACCACTACTCTATTTTTATATGTTTTACCCTTTAGTAAATATCTTTTCTAACTACCATCATCAAAAATATTTTAATGCTGAAAACTGGGCAGAATACCCTGAACTGCGTTTTGAAATGATGGACCAGCTAAATAAAGACAATCAGTTAATTGGAAAAACTAAAGCACAGATAACTACGGATTTTGGTACTGCAGAATGGTTTGGTTGGGATGATAGCATCAAAGCCAACTCTAAAGACCAATGGAACTATAATATGGGCTTTAAACCAGGTGCTTTTAATAATCAACAAGAGTGTGTCGAGTTTAAATTTAAAAACGATACCATAGTTGCTGTTAAAACCTATAAACTTGAGAAAAAATTTGAATAAACTTATCAAAAATATCGCACTTATAGTCGTTGGTTTAATACTACTAAACGTACTCTCACAGACTGTTTATAAACGCTTCGATTTAACTACAGATCAACGTTATACGCTTAATCCTTCCGCTTTAGCGATATTAGACAAAGCTGACGCACCCATTGTAATTGATGTCTTTTTAGAAGGGGAAGCATTTCCTTCAGAGTTTAGAAAACTACAAATAGAGACCAGACAATTATTGGAAGAGTTTAAGGCTTATAACAACAATATCAGTTTCAGTTTTATTAATCCTATTGAAAATGATGCAACTCGTGATCAAACCATTCAGCAATTAAATGATCGAGGATTAACACCAATGCAATTAAATGTAAAGGAAAACGGAAAATCTAGTCAAGCCGTTATATTTCCTTGGGCATTAGCCAGTTTTAATAATACAACCGTAAAAATTCCTTTAGTAAAAAATACCATTGGAGCAACGCAACAACAATTAGTTACAAATTCTGTACAACAATTAGAATACGCCTTTGCTGATGGGATTAGTAAATTGGTTAATCCTAAACGTCGTAAAATAGCAGTTTTAAAAGGTAACGGACAACTAGAAAACAAATACATTGCGGATTATGTAAAATCTATTAGAGACTACTATTTTATTGCCCCATTTACGTTAGATAGCGTTGCTAATCAGGCGGAAAACACCTTGAAAAAACTTCAGGAATACGATTTAATTATTTCGGCTAAGCCAACAGAAGCTTTTACAGAGAAAGAAAAATTTGTTTTAGATCAATATACCATGAATGGCGGAAAAAGCCTATGGTTGCTAGAACAAGTCGCTATGGACAAGGATAGTCTTTACAACGACTTAGGTAAAAATGTGGCCATCCCAAT
Organism: Olleya sp. KKT75; assembly: GCF_055635485.1. NCBI lineage: Bacteria > Pseudomonadati > Bacteroidota > Flavobacteriia > Flavobacteriales > Flavobacteriaceae > Olleya > Olleya sp. KKT75. Next base: position 2,748,640 of record NZ_CM145759.1, on the reverse strand, counting down.
GGATTTAAAACTAACTGATTTTTTCTTTAAATATGGCGTACGTATTAATCCATTAATTGTAAGCTCTATGTACTCTGCTCCTATTACTTTAGCCTCTGGCGAAGGTAGTGATAGCCAGTTTCAAAGTTACCCTTGGACGTATTCTCCGCTTGCAAAAGGAAACACGAAGCATCCAATTGTAAATAATTTAGACTTTTTAAAGTTTGACTTTGCAAATCCAATGGATGTTTTAAAAAGTAGCACTAAGAAAACTATATTGCTACAAAGTGCACCTTTGAGCAAACTAGAAGGGACTCCAAGAGAAATAAGCTTGGATATGGTAAACGACCAATTAGATCCTAAAAGCTTTAATAAAGGTCCGCAAACGCTTGCTGTTTTGCTAGAAGGCACCTTTACATCTGTTTATAATAATAGAGTAAAACCGGTAAATCTACCAAATACCAAAAATGAAAGTGTACCAACCAAAATGGTCGTGATTAGTGATGGTGATATTATTAAAAATGAAGTAGGTAGAACTGGCCCAGAAGAACTTGGTTTTGATAAATATACAGGGCAGACTTTTGGGAATAAAGAATTTTTAATAAATGTGGCTAATTATCTTTTAGACGACACTGGACTTATAAACATTAGGTCTAAAGAAATTGCGGTTGCCTTTTTAAATCCTGAAAAAATAAGTGCCGAAAAAACAAAATGGCAACTCTTAAACATCTTATTACCATTGGTTTTATTAGGTGTTTTTGGATTTGTATTTAACTACTTAAGAAAGAAAAAATACGCTAAGTAAGTGTTGATAAGTTTGTTTCTTAATTTAAGACATTAACAATATATTTGTAAGACCAATTATTAATAGTATTAATTTCCATATATAGATGAAATTTATTGTATCAAGTACTTACTTACTAAAACAATTACAGGTTTTAGGAGGTGTTATTAACAGCTCGAATACACTGCCAATTTTGGATAATTTTTTATTCGAATTAGACGGAACAAAACTAACCGTATCTGCAAGTGATTTAGAAACAACTATGTCTTCAGTATTAGATGTAGAAAGTGATAACGAAGGTAGCGTTGCTATTCCTGCACGTTTACTTTTAGATACTTTAAAAACGTTTCCAGAACAACCGTTAACGTTTGTAATTGAAGAAAACAATACAGTAGAGATTAGCTCTAATCATGGTAAATACGCTTTAGCTTATGCGGATGGTAACGAGTTTCCAAAAGCAATTAGCCTAGAGGATCCAAGTAATACAAAAATGCCAGGTCATATTTTAGCAACTGCAATTAACAAAACTATTTTTGCTGCTGGTAATGATGATTTAAGACCTGTAATGAGTGGTGTTTTCTTTCAGTTTTCTACTGAAGGTTTAACGTTTGTAGCTACAGATGCTCATAAATTGGTAAAGTATACAAGAGCTGATGTACAAGCATCTCAGGTTGCAGAATTTATTATGCCTAAAAAACCTTTAAACTTATTAAAAGGAATTTTAGGAGCAAGCGACGAAGAAATCACTATCGAGTATAATGATTCTAATGCTAAATTTACTTTTGAAAACACAGTATTAATCTGTCGTCTAATTGATGGTAAATATCCAAACTACGAAGCTGTAATACCAAAAGAGAATCCAAATAAATTAACAATAGACAGAACTCAATTTTTAAACTCTGTACGTCGTGTTAGTATTTTCTCTAACAAAACAACGCACCAAATTAGATTAAAGATTGCTGGAGCAGAATTAAATATATCTGCAGAAGATATTGACTACTCTAACAAAGCTGAAGAGCGTTTGACTTGCGATTACCAAGGAGATGACATGCAAATTGGATTTAACTCGCGTTTTTTAACAGAGATGTTAAACAATCTAGGATCTAACGATGTACAATTAGAATTAAGTATGCCTAACAGAGCAGGTATCTTAACGCCTATTGACGATTTAGAAGAAGGAGAACATGTTACAATGTTAGTTATGCCAGTTATGTTAAATAGCTAATAACTACCGCTTAAATAATATTAAAAAGGCAACTCTATCGAGTTGCCTTTTTTTTTGACAAATAACCAATGTGTTATTGCTACTTATTTTAGTACTTTTAGCGCTTAAAACAATATTATTAATTTCCCTCAGTTATTATAATTACATTTTATTGAAACAATTAATCCAAAGTATGAAAAGTAACATTAAACTAATACTTTTAGTTCTAGCATGTTTAACACAGTTATCTTGTCAAAACGATAACAACACAACAAGTACAACTAGTAACAATTCCATTATTGGAGAATGGTTAAGAAGTGACTACTTAGTTGATACATCTACAGAATATAAATTATTTTTTTATGAAGATAATGCTAATGGCTTAATAACAGAACAACTAACCACCCAAGCAGGAATTATATCTAGTGCCAACCCATTTACTTGGACACTTAACGAAGCTGAATTAATTCTAACCGAACAAAATGGCACAGAAACCATAACATCAGTGCAATTTTTGGAAAATGGAAATCTAATTTTAGAAAATTTTTCGACTTTAGAATTTATAAGACAATAAACGCAAACAACATAGTATATAACCTAAAAACGCAACCCTTACAGGTTGCGTTTTTCTCTTTATCATAGTAATATAACTAACTAATAAAATTAAAAGATAAAGGGTATTCTGGGGTTTCGCCATTACTAACTTTAACAGCATTTATTACTGGATATATAATAGATACTAGGCCTAGAACAAACCAACCTAAAAAACCTAATCCAAATAACAGTATTAAAGGTACACATACAAAGTATAAAACAACAATACTTAACTGAAAGTTAACGATTGCCTTTCCATGTGCATCCATGTCGTATACTTTATCTTTTTGGGTCAACCATATTATTAATGGTAAGATTAAGCTACCGCATCCTATAACTAAAGATGCCAATTGACTTAAATGGGTTAATACTAATAATTGTCTGTCTGTTTTCATTTTTACTTTAATTCGCTTTTTAGATTTACACCTATATGACGTATCATTTGTAAAAATGTTACAGAGTTTGAAAAATATTTTTAATTAATGAGGCAATTTACCCTTTAAAACACCATATAAAAATGTCCCTAATGCTGCTGACAAAAACACGATAATAATAGGCAGATAACCCGCACCTATAAGCACAAATATTGGTCCTGGACATGCACCAACTAGTGCCCAACCAAGTCCAAAAATAATACCTCCAAGTAAATATCTAGAAAACGATTTTTCCTTTGGTGCAATTACAATTGGATTACCATCAAACGATTTGACGTTATACCTTTTTATAATTTGAACAAACAAAATACCAAACGCTAAAGCTGTACCAATAATACCATACATGTGAAATGCTTCAAAACGAAACATTTCATAAATTCTAAACCAAGAAGCAGCTTCTGATTTGTACATTATAATCCCAAAACAAAGTCCTATAAAAATAAAAAGTAGTTTTTTCATATTAAAAAATTAAAGGGAATAATAAATGAACCATTACTAATCCACCGATAAAAAAGCCTATAACAGCAATTAAAGACGGAAGTTGTAAATTACTTAATCCAGAAATAGCGTGACCAGAAGTACAACCTCCAGCATATCGTGCTCCAAAACCAACCAAAATACCACCAACAACTAAAATTATAATGGTTTTTATATCGCTTAAAGCGGAAATAGAAAATAACTCGACAGGTAAGTATTGGTTTTCAGTTGAAATATTTAAACTAGATAACGATGCTTTTGTAGCATCACTAATGGCTGGCATATCTGTAGCTGACAAATAATGTGATGCTATAAACCCACCAAGCATAGCTCCTATCACGACTAATAAATTCCACACATCCGATTTCCAATCAAATTTAAAAAACGAATTGACTTTTCCGGCACCACAAGCAGCACAAAAAGTTCTTAAGTTTGATGACATACCAAACTTCTTTCCCATTAATAATAAGAATAGCATTGTACAGGCAATTAAAAATCCTGAAACAAACCAATGCCAAGGTTGAAATAAAAAATCCATAAATTAAATTTGCGCAAAAATACATGCTACAAATCAATTTATGGAATTTTACAACACCAATTTTATAGGAATAAAACTAATGTTATTTAACACTACAACCTGCACCTTCTTTCCTCACACCTAACTTTACTAATATTGTTTCTAACAAACACCATTTTGTAAATGCAGACTGTATTAAGTTAACGCCAATAAACACAGTAAACCACATCCATTTTGGACTTACATAAACAGAAAGCACCACACTTAATAATACCATTACACCAACAATTACTCTAAAATATGTATTCAACATCTTTACTCTTTTTTTTAAATTTATAGCTTAACATTCACGTCATTCTGAACTAGTTCAAAACCTAATTATTCACAACTCAACTTTCTTTTTATTACCCAATCTTATCAGCAAACCGCACGTCATTCTGAATTCATTTCAGAATCCCATCATTCACAACACAATTACCCATTATTTATAATTTTGCTTCTCTATCATATAATAAACAAGAGGCACAACCAGTAAAGTCAATACTGTAGACACAATAGTCCCTCCCATTAATGATATCGCCAATCCTTGAAAAATCGGATCAAACAGTATCACAAATGCTCCAATAACAACCGTTCCTGCTGTTAATAAAATTGGCGTTGTACGCACCGCACCTGCTTCAATACACGCTTGCTTTAGTGGCACACCTTCTGCTGTTCTTATATTAATAAAATCAATAAGTAATACCGAATTCCGAACCATAATTCCTGCTAAAGCAATCATACCAATAAACGACGTTGCGGTAAAAAACGCTCCCATAATCCAATGTCCTAGTATAATTCCGATTAACGATAATGGTATCGCAACCATCATAACGATTGGTGCTTTAAAGTTTTGAAACCAGCCTACAATTAAAATGTAAATTAAGATAATAGCTCCTAAAAAGGCAATACCTAAATCTCTAAATACCTCTAAAGTAATTTGCCATTCACCATCCCATTTTACAGTATAATTATCTTCAAAATCTGGTTGACCTAAATACATTTCGTTTAACTCATAGCCTTTTGGTAACGGAATCTCTTTTAACTTTTCTTCCATTCCAAGAATAGCATACGCAGGACTTTCTAATTCTCCAGCCATATCTGCCATCACGTAAACCACGCGCTTTTGGTTTTTACGATAAATACTTTTTGCAGCTATCGTTTCCGTAATAGTTACCAAATCTGCAATAGGCACCATATTCCCGTGTTTCGATTTTAGTTTTAATTGCGAAATATCACTAATTGTAGATTTCTCTTTTTCATCTAAAGCCAATATCAAACCTACTTGAGTAACCGCATATTCATCATATAAATTTGTGATCGCTCTATTAGACAATGCCATATTCATGGTATACGCAATTTGTTGTGGCGCAACACCATACAGCATGGCTTTTTCTTTGTTTATATTAAATTGATATTCGGTTTGATCGGCTTCCACCATCCAATCAATATCAACCACATCATCTGTGTTTTTTAAAATCTCTTGAACGCCATTGGCGATTTTAATTTGCTCATTATAATCAGGTCCATACACTTCTGCAACAATCGTTGACAATACTGGAGGTCCTGGTGGTACTTCTACCAATTTAATATTAGCGTTATACTTTGCAGCAATTTTCTGAATATCTGGACGCATTACTTTAGCAATGCCATGACTTTGAATATCACGTTCGCCTTTATCAATTAAATTCACTTGGATATCAGCCATATTGCTTCCTCCTCGTAAATCGTAATGACGCACCAAACCGTTAAACGTAATTGGTGCAGATGTACCAACGTAATTTTGATAATTAACCACTTCTGGTCGCGTCGCTAAGTATTGCGACACTTCTTGTGCTACAACTCCTGTTCTTTCTAGCGTTGTGCCTTCAGGCATATCAATAACCACTTGAAATTCATTCTTATTATCAAATGGTAACATTTTTACAGCAACCGATTTAGTAAAAAACAACACCATTGTGGCCATTAAGACCATAAACGTTATCCCTAAAAACAACCAACGCTTACCTTTGCTTTCTAATAAAGGACGTTCAAACTTGTTATAAATCTTATAAATAAGCGTGTCTTCAACTGCTTTTTCTGGTTTCTCCGCTGCTCCTTTTTTATCTTTTTCTTTTAGAAAAATATATCCTAAATAAGGTGTAATAGTTAAGGCAACAAATAAAGACAATATCATGGCAATAGACGCACCTATCGGCATTGGCGCCATATATGGCCCCATTAATCCAGATACAAAAGCCATAGGTAAAACTGACGCTATAACTGTAAATGTTGCTAAAATCGTTGGATTCCCAACTTCATTAATCGCATATAAAGCTGCGTCTTTAAATGGTAAGCGTTTCATTTTAAAATGTCGGTGCATATTTTCGGCAATAATAATCGAGTCATCCACCACAATTCCCGTTACAAATACTAACGCGAATAAGGTAATTCGGTTTAGCGTGTAATCCATCATGTAGTAACTCAGTAAGGTCAAAGCAAACGTAATTGGCACCGATAAAAACACGACCAATCCACCACGCCAACCCATTGCTAGCATCACTACAAGTGTTACTGCAAAGATAGACCCAATAAGGTGCCACAGTAATTCCGATACTTTATGAGACGCTGTTTCACCATAATTTCTAGTGACTTCCACATGTACATCATCGGGAATTAAAGTACTACGTAAATGATCTACTTTATCAATAATCACATCAGCAATTTTCATGGCATCTGCACCTTTACGTTTCGCTACCGAAATAGTTACTGCAGGATATTCCGACTTATAATCAACCGATTTTACACTTCCTTTTCCGTAACCTAAACTCACATAATTTTGTGGTACTTCTGGTCCTTCAATAATTTTAGCGACTTGCTTTAAATAAATAGGCTGATTTTGTTGCACACCAACCACCAGATTTTCAACATCAGTAACCGAAGCTAAAAACGAACCTGTATTTACTAAAAACTCAGTATCATTCTTATCAAAACTTCCAGCACTTAATTGGCTATTATTTGCTTTAATCATTTCCGAAACCGACAAGAAATCCAAACCACTTGCAGCTAATTTATCTTTATCTAAAACCACACGTAATTGACGATCTCTACCACCAATTTTATGCGTAATAGCCACATCGTTTATCTTCTTAATTTCGGCTTCTAATTCTTGAGCCATTTGGTTTAACTGGTAATCGTCATAATTTTCACTCCACAACGTTAAACCCAACATTGGCACATCGTCAATCGCACGCGTTTTTACTAACGGAAACGTAACACCTTCCGGCATTTGGTCCATGTGCTTGTTAATTTCGTTGTATAATTTCACAAAAGAACGCTCAATATCTTCGCCAACATAAAACTGTACGATGACCATTCCTTGCTCTTTCATAGACGTAGAATACACGTATTCCACACCTTTAATATTCGAAATTAATTGCTCTAAAGGCTTAATCACACGTGACTCTACTTCCGTTGGACTTGCTCCTGGATACCCCACAAAAATGTCTGCCATAGGCACATCAATTTGCGGTTCTTCTTCACGCGGAATTAAAAACGAACTGTACACACCAACCACCATAAATACAATCATCAAAAGCACTGTAAGCTTCGATTGCATAAAGACTTTGGCAATTTTACCTGCGATTCCTTCTTTCATAATTATTACTTTTTTTCATTCCCATGACAATGGAAATCTTTATATTTTGGGCGTTTTAACAGGCTATCCACTGTATCTTTTTTATCTGTCATTACGAAGTGATTTTTTTATTTACTGTGACCATCTCTTAATCGATTGGGAGATTACCACGTCGTTGCACTCCTCGTAATGACTACTTATTTATTAAGTAAAAAAGGATGTCGTTTCTATCCCTAACGCAACTTATTAGTTATTGAATTGTAACTTTCGCACCATTAAACAGTTTACCTTCAGCAGAAACAATGTATGCTTCGTCTGTATTTAAACCAGATAATACTTCTACTTGATCACCAAACGTTCTACCTAAACGTAACCAACGTAATAATGCTGTATTGCTTTGGCTTACTGTATACACACCAGATAATTGTCCGTTTGTGACAATAGCTTCGTTTGGTATTAAAACCATTGATGACGTTGCTTTTCTTTCTACAGGAAATTGCACTGTTGTAAACATCCCAGATAAAATATTAGCCTCTGTTTTATCTAAATCTATTTTCACTAAATATTGTCCTCCAGTATTTTTAGCAGAAGTACTCACTTCTTTTACTTTTCCTTTTATGGTTTTATTGATTGATTTAACTAACACATCAACAGTAGCTCCTTTTTTAATCGCTGAAATTTCAGTTTCCGGTACCATTGCCATCACTTCAAAATTCCCAGGTGTTTCTATACTTATTAATGATACACCAGGATTTGCCATGTTACCAGCTTCTACATTTTTACTAGTTACTGTTCCGCTAAAAGGTGCAGTAATATTACTGTAAGCAAATTGTGCGTTAATTTCGTTTTTCATTTGATTAGCGCCTTCTACTCTAGCTTTTGCCATTTCGTAATTTGCAGTCATATCATCCATCTCTTTTTGAGACGCACTATTATCCGCAAATAAATTTTTAAAGCGGTTGTAATCTTTTTGCGCATTACTTAAAGCTGCATTTGCTTCTGTAATTCCTGCATTTACTTGCGCTCTTTTAGCTTGCAAATCGCTATTATTAATAGAGACTAATAATTGTCCTTTACGCACTTTGTCTCCTACGTTTACATGTACTTTATTAACGTAACCCATCATTCTAGTACTTAAATCGGCACTATTAGTAGCCTGTATTTTACCGCTTACAGATAAAAAAGGGCTATTCCCATTTGCTGCTACTTGACTCGTTTTTACAATAATTGCTGGCGAATTATCTACAACTGGTTTTTTGTCTTCGCTACCACAACTCGCTACTAATAGCGCTACAGAAAGTGTTAGGATTGTATATATTTTTTTCATGGTTGTTATTTTTTATTTAAGACACTTCGACAAGCTCAGTGTGACATTTTTTATAATTAAAAACTCTCGGAAATCAATCTTGATTCTTGGTTCTATATTCTTGTATCTTTTTTATTCTTTAGTTAAAAATTGCAAATATGATTGTGTGTAATTGTATTCAAAAATAGTTTGGTAGTATTCCAATTGCTTTTGTGCATATTGCGTTTCGGCAATTAATAAATCTGATGTTTTTTCTAAACCCTCTTTAAATCTATTGGTTCTAATTCTTAAAGATTCTTCAGATTGCTGTAATGCTAGAGTAGTTAATTTCAACTTATTGTTAGCATCTGTAAACGCTCGCTTTGCTTTATTTAATTCTAAATTACTTTTAGATACATATTGCTGATACTCTAATTTAGACTTTTCGAATTCTGATTTACTTTTTTGAGCTTTACCAATACGTTTAGACCCTTGAAATATATCCCAACTTAATTGTGCTCCAAATAAATACCCATTTGCATCACCTTGAAAAATTTTATCATCATACAACTCATAACTCCCAAACGCATTTAAACGTGGTAAAAACGCCATTTTATCTGCTTTATTCATAGCTTCATAAGCATTGGTTGCTAATTGCATGGCTTTAATGTCAGAACGATTTTCAGACACCATTTTATCTTCTAAAGTAAAAGAGGCAATGGTTAATTCATCTGTTGGTGTGTAAACTACATAAGCATCATCATTCATTAAAAAAGACAAATAATTAGACGCATTTTGCACATTACTTTTAGCGGTTTGCAACTGATTCTGAACTTCAGTAACACGTACTTCCACATTCAAAACATCTGCGCGTTGTAAATACCCTTGTTTAAAACTATCATCTGCTAATTTTTTATTAGCGTTTGCAGCTACTAATGCCTTTTCTAAAACAGTAACTGCTTTATATGCTAACTGCAATTGCATGTAGGCTTTATCAACTTCAAACACTAAATACTCTTGTGTACGTTCTGTTTTTAAAGACATAGCTTCCATTTTAGATTTGGCTGCTTTACGTTGGTAAATACCATCTAAATTTATTAATGGTTGCTGAATTTCGAATTTGGTTGCATAGTTTTCAATTTGAGAAGGATCGTTTAACAACGCAGGACTAAAATCATTCTGAGTTAAAATCTCCTGATTTAATTTAGAACCAAAAGCCATTAAAGGATTGGTTGTCGCCATTGCAGTGTGACTTGCTGTAATGTTTGGCAAAAACACGGCATTAGTTTGTCTGTAGTCTGCTCTAGCTGCGTTAAAATCTTGTTCAGAAATTTTTATACTAGTATTATTCTCAGATACTTTTGACAAAACATCAGATTTTGCTATGGGCACCAAGTCTTGTCCTTTTACAGACATACTGAAAACAAAAAGTAAAGCGACTATATATATGTGTTTTTTCATTTATCATTAATTTACAGTACAAAAATAGTTCAGGAATTTACTTTAGTTAGTAACATAGGTTACTTAAGAAAAGTAATAGTACTCCAGACATCGTTAATAGTTCTAAATTTATAATAAATAAAAAGTCTACACACTGACAATTATCATGCAAAATACTGACTATTAGGTAATTAAATGAAACCAAATAAAAAAAAATGCTGACAATCTCCTTTTAATAAGCGCCCAAAAAGTAACTTAAGTATTGTAATAAATATATTGGTATCCCTTACTTTTGTATTTGATATGGATTCATTAACACAAATAGTATTAGGTGCAGCTGTAGGCGAAGCTGTTTTAGGTAGAAAAGTTGGAAATAAAGCCATGCTTTATGGCGCTATTGCAGGAACTATTCCTGATTTAGATGTCTTAGCATCTTTTTTTACAGACAATGTCACTGCTCTTTATGTGCATCGTGGATTTACACATTCCATTATGTTTTCTTTACTTTTCTCGCCCATATTGGCATGGATTGTGACACGGTACGAAAGCTATAAAAACTTTAAAAACTGGACTTGTCTATTTTTTTTAGCATTTGTAACACATCCTATTTTAGATGCACATACGACTTGGGGAACACAACTGTTTTGGCCTTTTGATTTACGATTAGCGTTTAAAAACATATTTGTAGTTGATCCATTATACACCGTGCCTTTTCTAGTGTTTTTAATTTTGGCAATGCGCCAGAAACGGACTACTGCAAAACGTCGTTTTTATAATAACATGGGATTGATTTTAAGTACCTCTTATTTAGCATTAACTTTATTATTAAAGTGGGCTGCTTATACAAAATTTGAATCTGCTTTAGCAACACAAAATATTGATTATTCAGATATTGACACTAGACCATCACCTTTAAACACGATACTTTGGAGTGCCAATGTGCAAACTGAAGATGCTTATTTACTTGGTAATTATTCGTTTTTTGATAGCCAACCCATCACTTTTGAAAGCTATCCAAAAAACCACGACTTATTAGGTAGTCTTGTTGAGGATAAAAGTGTTAAACAAATGATTGTTATTACTGAAGGTTGGTATACTATTACTAAAGAGAATAACACACTTTACTTTAACGATTTACGCTTTGGATTATTAAGCCTAAAACCAAAATCAACCAATTTTGTTTTTAAATACAAATTAGAAGTTGATCCAACGGGTAAAGTTTCATTTATAGAGGCGCCTAAAGATTCTAATGATGGTAAAAAGCTATTATCAGAACTTTGGCAACGCTTAAAAGGGAATTAATTTCGGTTTAAAAACCACTATTTAATTTCAACTAGACTAATTATTACATACTATTAATTTCTTTAGAATTTGAGAATGGAAATCTTTCAAATTTTAAATATCTTGTAAACTAAACTTATAAATTTATGGACATTACTGCAGCATATACGGATCTATATCAAATTACAATGGCGCAAGTCTATTTTGTGACTAAACCAAATGGCAAAGCGGTGTTTGACTATTATTACCGTCGTAATCCTTTTGATAATGGGTATGCCATATTTGCGGGGTTAGAAGATGTTTTAGACATACTAGAATCGCTTAAATTCTCAGAGTCTGATATTTCTTATTTAAAGCAAAAAGGATTTGAGAACGAGTTTTTAGAGTATTTGAAAAACTTTAGCTTTAAAGGTAGTATTCGTTCTAGTAAAGAAGGTGATATTGTTTTTCCTAACCGTCCAATTTTACAGGTTGAAGCCAATATTATAGAAGCACAAATTATAGAAACCCTTTTACTAAATATTCTTAATTTTCAAACCTTAATCGCAACCAAAGCTAGCAGAATACGCTATAGTGCAAAAGATGCCATACTATTAGATATGGGGTTACGTCGTGCCCATGCTACAGGCGGTTATTATGCGTCAAGAGCTGCTGCTATTGGTGGTTTTGACAGTACTAGTAATGTGAAAGCTGCAGAAGATTACAACATCGCATCAACAGGAACAATGGCACATTCGTTTATTCAGAGTTATGATAATGAATTAGACGCTTTTCGTGATTTTGCGCAAGTACGCCCTAAAAACTGTGTGCTTTTAATTGATACTTATAATACCCTAAAATTAGGACTTCCAAATGCGATTATTGTTGCAAAAGAAATGGAAGAGAACGGTGAAAAATTATTCGGAATCCGATTGGACAGTGGTGATTTAGCGTATCTATCTAAAAAAGCGAGAGCCATTTTGGATGCTGCTGATTTAAGTTATGTAAAAATTGTAGTCTCTAATCAGTTAGACGAATTTGTTATAAAAAGTTTAAAAGAACAACAGGCGCCTATTGATGTTTTTGGTGTAGGAACTAATCTGGTTACTGGAAGACCAGATGCGGCGTTAGATGGCGTTTATAAATTATCTGAATACAATGGTGATCCAAGAATTAAACTCTCTGAAAACATCATAAAAGTATCGCTGCCTTTTAAAAAGCAAGTGTATAGAATGACTGATGCCGACGGACAATTTTATGGTGCAGATGCTGTGGCTATTTATGCCGAAGGTGAGATTGATCAAATGGAACACCCTTTTGATATTACCAAACAAATAGATATTAGTGCACTAAAAAAAGAACCGTTATTAGAATTAGTCATGGAAGATGGTAAACGTATAATTCCTGCTAGAACTGTTAACGAAATTGCAGAATATTCGCAATCGCGTTTAGCACAACTTCCGGATGAATATAAACGTTTTCAAAATCCACATACTTATAAAGTTGGATTGAGTAGTCAACTTAAAAAGGAACGAAACGATCTAATTAACAAACATAAAAGTTAAAGTAATACTGCAGATGGTTGGATAAATCGTAGTCTAATTCATTAAAAAATAGTCAAACTATGAAAACACTTTTAGTCATTGATGTACAAAACGATTTTATGCCTAGCGGATCTCTTGCAGTGCCCGATGGAGATAACATTGTTCCCGTAATAAATACCATACAAGATAAATTCGATTTGATTGTAGCTACGCAAGATTGGCATCCAAAAACGCATTCTAGCTTTGCTGTAAACCATGATAATAAATCTAATTTTGATAGCATAGAATGGCGCGGGAAATTGCAAACCTTATGGCCGGAACATTGCGTACAAGGCAGTAAAGGAGCCGAATTACATCCAGAATTAGACACTACAAAATACGAGGCCATTTTTAGAAAAGGTACCGATATTAATATTGATAGTTATAGCGCCTTTTATGATAATAATCATTTAAAATCAACAGGATTAACAGGTTATCTAAAAGATAAGGAGGTCACAAAGCTCTATTTTTGTGGTCTTGCATCTGATATTTGTGTTTACTTTTCTATTCGCGATGCTATTCAAGAAGGTTTTGAATGTTATTTTATTGAAGATGCTGCTAAACCTTTAGATCTAGAAGTATTTGAAACTATTAAGATTAAAATGGTTGCTATGGGTGTACATATTATAACTTCAGAATCCATATAAAATTATCTAACTACATCAAGTATTTAATTTCTTGTTCCGCCATGCCCTCCGGCTACCACAAGCATTATTTTTATACTCAAATAAATGAATTTGAAAAACTGAATGATGGGATTCATCATTTTAAATCTTTGATATCTTGATATTCTTTCTGTCATGGTATTTTTTTTAATTGTTGAAAGTTTGTTGATTTATAAAATCGGTTGTGAGTTTAGAAAAATACCCCTAAAGCCTCCTCAAGGGGACATTACTCATTTCCGCTTACTCAAAACCCATTAGTTAAAACTAAAATAATATTTAAGAAAATTTATTCTGGAATCAACCACCAAAAAGGTTTCATTTTTGCTTTATAGATGAACGCATAATGCAACGCTAGTTTTAACCAATGTCCAGCTAAACCTATTTCTCCAAAAGTTTTTCCTAATTGCCTACCTTGTGTTTTTGGATATTTTTCGTAATCTGGGACAATTGGGTAGGTTGTAATACTAACACCACTCCCCTTTGTCATTCCATAACCAGCCGAAGCAATACAAGCTGCTCCCATATTTCCCATAGAACCTTTGTGATTTAAAGATTCTTTACCACTTTTAATAGAATCTATAATATTATCGGCGACCAATTTGGCAGTAATACCAGAAGGCATTCCTGTACGTGGAGGTGCTGGCGAAATTGGCGTTCCGTTTTTGCTAGTTCTTGGTTTAGAAATGGCGTGTGGTGGTGCAAATGCAATTCCTGGTGCAAAAATGTTTTTATAACTCGGATTTTGATACGTTTCTGGCCAATCTTTTACAGACCATTCTTCGTATGGTTTTGACGTGTAATCGGCGTCAACAATCATAAAGCCTTTAAATAGTTTTTCTGTGATGTCGTTTTCATTTTTATCATAAGCTTTAAAACCGTGACCAGAAAACGAAGGAATTAACATTGCAAAATCATAAGTTTCTACTTTATATTCTCCTTCTAAATTTTCGTAATGCGCTATACCGTCTTCAATTTTGTTTACGCCAGCTCCAAGGATCCATTTGATGTCTCTGTCTTCAAAAACCATTTCGACCATTTCATGAGATTTCATAGTCATACTACCATAACTTAATAACATACCATCCATCCCAAAATCTCCTAGTTGGTATTCGTTAGAAATCCAAGTGACTTCTGCCATATCACGAACATTATGACGTCGCAATTCTTGTTCTACATTTAATATATATTCAAAAGCAGCACCCTGACAAGTTGATTTGGCGTGCCCTGTACCTATTAAAATTTTAGTTTTTTTACCAGCTTTCATTTGCTGGATGATTTCCTTTAAACCTTCCCAAGCATGGTCTGCGTGAGAATATGTACAAACAGAATAAGCTTTGTTTTTACCAGGAATTAAACCTGGAGTAGCTTCAAAATTAAGTCTTGGACCTGTAGCATTAATTAAGTAATCATATGTTATTTTTTCTTGTTGGCCTTTATTGTCTCCTACTACATATTCCGATAAAACATAAGGTTTTTCTTCCGTTCTATCGCCTTCAGGAAAAAACGAAATTGCTTTTGCTTGTTTATAACCAATCCCCTTCTTTTTATATAAAGGTTTTAATGGGAAATAAATTTTCTCCGATTTCATTCTTCCAATTCCAACCCAAATATTAGATGGTACCCATTGGTAATTACTGTTAGGAGACACTACAACAACTTCGTGTTTTTTGGGTAGTTTTCTACGTAAATGAGTTGCTGCCACGTGACCAGCAATACCGGCTCCTAAAATGACTATTTTAGACATGATTGTTATTTTTATATAAAGATAACTTCAACATAAACACCGTACAGTCACTTTTGTTACACAAGTGTTTTAATTCGTTTTCTTATAACTCCAAACCGCTAATCCATTCATAATAAAGGCATAAAGAAGCGTTTTTAATAACTGAGGAAGAATATCTATAAAACCAGAACCTTTAAGCATCACCATACGCATGACTTCTACAAAATATCGTATTGGGTTAAATTCGGTAAGGGTTTGTGCCCATTTAGGCATACTTTCTATTGGAGTAAATAAACCACTCATTAAAATAAAAATGACTGTAAAAAACCAAGCAATAAACATGGCTTGTTGTTGTGTATCTGTAAAGTTAGAAATGAATAAACCGATGCCTAAAATAACCAGGATATAAATTGATGTATAAAAATATAGTAAAGGCAAACTACCAAGCATAGGAACATTAAATATGACCTTTGCTAAAATTAAGCCTACAGTTAATAAGCCCATTCCTATGACCCAAAACGGAAAAAGTTTCCCAATAATAAATTGACTCTTTTTAATTGGTGTAACATTGATTTGTTCTAGAGTACCAATTTCTTTTTCGCGGACAATATTCATTCCTGACAGGAAGAGCGTAATCATGGTGACTAGTAAAACCAGTATACCAGGAACCATAAAAGTTTTATAATTTAAAGTTTTATTATACCAAAATAATGGAATAGCCGCTATGGTAATTGGTTGTATTTGTTTGTCTGAAACTTGTAACAAATTCACTTTTATGTTTTGATTGAAACGTTGTACAATTTGTGTGACATATACATTTTCTACTCCTGCTGCTGCGCCATCAATAGCATTAATAGTTACACCCAAACTGTTATGCTTATCTTTTTGTAAATCACGTTCAAAATAGTGTGGAATTTGTAAAAGCACATCCACATCGCCTTTTAACATGGAAGCACTTGCTAATGCTTCCGAAGGAAAATCCGTTAACACATTAAAATAAGTAGAAGCATTAAATTTTTCAACTAACGCTCTAGACGTTGATGTGAGATCATTATCAATATAACCGAATTTAATATTCTTTACTTCAAAAGTAGCTGCGTTAGATAATATAACGAGCTGAAATAATGGCAAAACAAAAATGATAGGAAGCATGCCTCTATTTCTAAAGATTTGCTTGAACTCCTTTTGTATGATGTATAGTATTGTTTTCATATTATTTCCCACCTTTCGGTTCCGCTAAAGATAAACTTCAGCAGGAATCTTTATTTAAATTAAACATAGTTACATAAGAAAATAACCCTTGCTTTATTATATTTTACAAGCCTAAAGCCCCTTAAGAGGACAATCCGCCAATTCAACCGAGTGAGCCGTCCCCTCGAGGGGACTTTAGGGGTGTTTTTACATTTCTATTCAATTTTTCACTCCAATCTAATTTTATATTTCTTTACACTTAATCCCATAAAAAAGATCGTCATTCCTACTAAAATCAAGGTTTCTTTCCATAGATATTGTAACCCTACTCCTTTTAGCATAATCCCTTTTATGATGATGATAAACCATTTTGCAGGAATGATGTTACTAATCACTTGCAATGGTATTGGCATGCTGGAGATTGGGAAAATAAAGCCTGATAATAGAATTACAGGTAGCATTAATCCCATTAAAGAAATCATCATTGCTGTTTGCTGTGTTGCAGAAATTGTTGAGATTAAAATACCTAAAGCTAATGCTGTGATTATGAATAATACGCTTTCAAAACCTAATAAAAACAAGCTTCCTTGGACTGGCATTTTAAATATAAATATGCTTAAAACTACAATGACGATGGCGTTTATAATAGACAGAAAAATATACGGAAACACTTTACCAACAATAACCTGAATTGGTTTTATTGGTGACACTAAAAGGATTTCCATAGTTCCTAATTCCTTTTCTCTTGTAATAGAAATGGATGTCATCATTGCAGAAACTAACATTAAAATGATAGTCATAACACCAGGAACAAACATGTACACGCTTTTTAATTCTGGATTGTAAACCATTCTAGTTTGTGGTACAATTTGATAGGCGATTGTGATGTCTTTATTCAATTCTTTTTGATATTGCTGAAGAATGGCATTGACATAATTACTTATGGTATTTGCAGTATTTGGATCTGTAGCATCTGTAATAATCTGAATAGTTGCTTTATGATCTTTGATTATCTTTTTACTGAAACCTGCTTCGAAATTTAAAACTGCTTTTACTTTTCCTTTTTTGAAAATAGTTTCAATATCTGATTCTTTCTCAATAAATTGATTGATACTAAAATATTTTGAAGCTGAAATTTTATTAATAATTTCTTTTGTTGTTACGTCTTTTGAATGGTCTAAAACTGCAATATCGACATTGTTTATTTCATTGGTAATCGCGAAACCAAATAACATAATTTGTGCTATTGGCATTCCGAATAGAATAAACAACGAGCGTCTATCTCTAAAAATGTGATAGAATTCTTTTTTTATGAAACCTATGAATCTTTTCATCCTCTAGCTAGTTTTAAAAACACATCGTTCATATTTGCAACGTTAAATTGTTGCTTAAGCTTTTTAGGTGTATCTAAAGCTTCTATTTTTCCGTTTACCATAATAGACACGCGGTCGCAATACTCAGCTTCATCCATATAATGTGTGGTTACAAAAATGGTTGTGCCTTGATTAGCTGCTTTGTAAATCATTTCCCAAAACTGACGTCTAGTAATAGGATCTACTCCTCCTGTTGGCTCATCTAAAAACACAATTTTTGGATCATGAATTAAGGACACAGAAAAAGATAATTTTTGTTTCCAACCTAAAGGTAAAGCACCGACTAATTGGTTTGCTACGTCATCCAATCCCAGCTCTTCAAGCAAGATTGCTGTTTTTTCTTTTATTCGTTTTCTGGATAGTCCATAAATCCCTCCAAAGAATGTGATGTTTTCTTTAACCGTTAAATCGTCATACAAAGCAAATTTCTGACTCATATAACCAATATTTTTCTTGATGTCTTCAGCTTGTTTATAAACATCAAATCCTGCAACTTTAGCTTTTCCTGCAGTTGGTTTAGAAATACCAATTAGCATTTTCATAGCTGTTGTTTTCCCAGCTCCATTAGCGCCTAAAAATCCAAATATTTCACCTTTTTTGACATCAAAAGTAATGGCATCAACAGCTGCAAAATCTCCGTACATTTTGGTTAACCCTTCTACTTGTATGACTTTTTCGTTACTCATTATTTTGCTAGTTCCATAAAGGTGTCTTCAATGGTTGGTTGTGTTTTATTAACTTCTATATTAGTTAGGTTTCTAGATTCTAAATACAGTATTAAATCCTTAGGATTAAAATCTGCTCTACAATCTGTATAATGCACAAACTCACCAAAAGGATAGACACTATGATTATATTCGTAAGTCTTTAAACTCTTAATAAGTTGATACGTATTATTTGCTCTAACGTTATAAATCTGTTTTGGATAATGCTTTACAATGGCTTGAGGTGTATCTATCTGTAAAATTTTACCATCTTGAATCAATGCAATTCTGTCACACAAAGCAGCTTCATCCATATATGGTGTAGATACTAAAATGGTAATACCTTTTTGTTGCAAACGTTTAAGCATGTCCCAAAATTCTTTTCTCGACACTGGGTCCACTCCTGTTGTTGGCTCATCTAAAAACAACACTTTTGGTTTATGAATTAAAGCACAGCATAAAGCCAGTTTTTGTTTCATTCCTCCAGATAGTTTTCCTGCACGACGGTTTTTAAAAGGTTCAATTTGAACATAAATCTCTTTTATTAAATCGTAGTTTTCTTCTATGGTTGTTCCGAAAATTGTTGCGAAGAAATTTAAATTTTCTTCAATGGTTAAATCTTGATAAAGCGAAAATTTCCCTGGCATATAGCCTACATTATTTCGAATCTTTTTATAGTCTGCAACTACATCAAAATCAGCAACCGTTGCAAAACCATCATTAGCAATTAAGAGCGTAGTTAAAATTCTAAACAACGTTGTTTTACCTGCGCCATCAGGACCAATAAGACCAAAAAGCTCACCTTCTTTTACATTAAAAGAAATGTTTTCTAAAGCTTTTACGCTTTTGTAAGATTTTGATATGTTAGAAACTGTGATACTCATTCTGCAGTATTTAGCCATAGTTCTGCAGGCATTCCAATTTTTAGGCTTCCATCATTTTGAACGTCTACTTTTACAGCATAAACTAATGCCACACGTTCTTCTTTAGTTTGAATTATTTTTGGTGTGAATTCTGCTTCCGAAGCTATCCAGCTAATCGTTCCTTTATAGGATTTCATAGTATCGGCATCATCAATTTTAACAGTTACTTCTTGCCCTATTTTAATATTTGGTAATTGCGTTTCACTTATATAAACTCGTAATTGCATGGTGCTTAAATCTGCGATTTTATACAATGGTTTTCCAAAAGCGGTAATTTCATTTGGTTCTGCATATTTGGTTAAAACAGTTCCGATTACAGGATTTGTGATGTTACTTTTTTGGATTTGGTCATCAATTTGTTTTAACTGCACATCAATAGATTTAAGCTCATTCACGACAGGTGCATTCTGTATTTCGACACTTCTAATTTGGCTTTTTATTACATCCATTTCGCCTAAAACATCATCCAATTGTTTTTGTGTTCCCGCATTGTCCTTTATAAGGTTTTGAGCGCGTGTTTTATTTGTGTTTGCAGTTTTAAGCTTTGCATTTAATACATTAATCTGTGATAAAACACCTCTAGACTTTGAAGCAATTACAGCTTTAGAAACCTCTAACTGCTCACGTTTTAATGCTAACGGAATAGTATCGATATAGCCAATAAATTGTTCTTTTTGAAGTATATCACCTTCATCAAGATTAAACTGCATCAGTTTTCCATTATTTTCTGCTGAAATGGTTATTTCTGTTGCTTCAAAATTCCCGTAACCATCTGCTTTTCCGTTATCGTTTCCGCAAGAAAAGAATGTAAAAAACATGATGCCTAATCCGATTATATATGTGCTCTTATTCATCTTTCTCTTTTTATTGTCCTTTAATGACATTGTAATTTGCTTTTGCTAGTTGTAACTGAATGTTATGCTTAACCATGGTATTTTCATCTTCGTATAAATTAGTAAGCTCTGTGATGTATGCTGAAGACGTAATCACACCATTTTTAAGTTGTGATTCTGCAGATTTAAGCACGTCTTTTCTAAGGTTAATTATTTCTAAATCTGATGTGATAAAAGATTCAATTTTATCGATTTCTTTCTGTTGTTGGTTTAACGCAATGTTAGTATTGAGTTTAAAAACTTCAGTTTCATTATCTATAAAATCTTTGTTGATAGCTAATGATTCTCTTTGTTTTTTGTTCGCTTTCCAATCCAAAATAGTCCAATTCACTTTAACACCAACTGTATAAAATGTTTGAAACGAATTATCCAACATATTTAATCCAGGATTGCCATAACCTCCTGTTGCAAAACCTAGTAATTTAGGTGCATTTTGTTTAGATAACAGGGTTTCAGAATTTTCAATTTCTTCTTTTTTAAGTTGATATAATTCTAATTCTGGTCTTACTATTTCTGTTTGTAATTGTGTTTCTATAAGTGGTTTTTGAAATGTTGTAGACGCTTGTAATGGTTGACTTATTAAACTAGATAACGTTTCAATAAGAGTTACTTTGTTACTTTCTAATGCGTTGAATTGTTGACGTATTTTTAATAATTCAGCCTCCAAAATTTTATCTGAAGTTGGTAAAATAACACCATACTTAATTCCTGATTGTACTTCCTTTAGCTTGGCTTCTAATTGCGTTTTTTTCGCTTTTAATAATAACTGAGATTCTTGCGCTAATAAAACAGAAAAATAGAGTTGATTCATTTGCTGTTTTAGTTGGTATAAACTGACTTCGACTTGTTTTTGTTTCGTTTTTAATTGCGCCGATTTTAAATTTAAAGACGCCTCTGTTGCTCTTCCATTATAAATAAGCTGATTTACAGAAACAGTTGCACGATATTGGTCTTTGTTTAATGGTTCAATTCCTGACATTGCCAAAGGAAATTCAATCACATCAGACTGATACGTCGCTTGCGCATCTAAACTTAACTGTGGTAATTTTGAAGTAGCAATAACTTCTGCATCCAATTTGTTTTGCGCCTCTAAAAGTTTGGACTGTTTTGCTAACGGATAATTTTCTGTTACTAATTGGTAACATTCCTCTAACGTAATGCTTTGTTGCGCAACACTTGGCAAACCAATTAAGAATAATAAAATGATGAATAACTGCTTCATATTATTTGAGCTTTATAGAATTAATAATAAAGTCGGCAACTTCTGTTTTTCTATCTTCTATCAGTTGACTGTAAGCGTCATCATCTGTATCTGTAAAGGCCATAAGCAACGGTTTTGCAACAAACGGAAAAATATTTAATGCCATAATATTGATGAATAATTGTTCTGCACTAATTGGTTTTATAATGCCTTTTTCAATTTCTTGTTCTACTCGAAGTTTAAATTTATCAAGGTTTAAAAAACTTGGGTTGTCTTTCAGTTTTATAATAAACCCTGGATTTCTATTGAGTTCTTGAATGATAAAATTTGGCAAATAAGGATGTTTAACAATGAATGCTATATAGTTTGACGTGAAGTTTCTCACCTTGTCTTCAATAGTAGACTCGTCATTTAAAACCGCATTTAATTGAGGCGCTAATAAGCTAAAGGCGTTTTTAAATACCGATTCAAACAATAACTGCTTACTTCTGTAGTAATAATGCAACATAGCTTTATTAATACCTGCTTTATCTGCTATTTCTTGCATGCGTGCGCCATCCATTCCTTTAGATTGGAATATGCTTTTTGCAGCATTTAGTATTAGTTCTTCTGTGTTTTTATCTTTTGCTTTTCTCATTATAACTACATGGTTTAACCAAGTGGTTAACAAATGTATAATGAATTGATATTAAATTAGATGACTAATATCATGTAAACTGAATAAATAGTTATTTATTCAGTTTTTTATAGATTAATTTAGCAACTACAAGTCCTAAAACGCCTCCTAAAATAGAGACAAAACAATTGACGACGAATAAAGTTATATTAAAACTTTCATTTTGCATTATTGACCAGGGATCAAAACCTAATCTTCCAAAAGATTTGATTAAAAAAATACTTCCAAAAACACCGACTAAAGTGTTTCCTATGAACCCAAAAGAGTACTTTTTATAAAAAACACCAAAGATATTAGCCGCAATAATGCCAATAAGAATACTAACTAGTGAAATTAAAGTCCCTGTCATAATAGTAAGTTTACACTAGTGTCCGTAATCCATTTTGTCAACTTTTCCTGCCATTAGTCTTTTTTGAATAATGAAGTAAATAACAATCAGAATAAAACCAATAATTGCCCAATTAAAAGCTACTGATAAACCATAACTTTCTGTAGCTGTATTGTAAATCGTTAAATGCTCATGCGTATTATTGATAGACGGTAATATAACCGGAAATAATGACGCCAATGACGATGTAATTCCCCCTAAAATTAATAAGGTTGAAAACATAAAACCATGACTTTCTTTCTTTAGTTTGTTGATAAAAAACAATCCAATTAATCCTGTAAGATAAATAAGAGGAAAGACTATTAAATAAGGCCTTTTTATAAAGTTATCTAGCGAGTTAGGGTTAACAATTTGCCATACAAATAGGGAAAACACCGTTAGTATTACTAGAGCGATATTCAACTTAAAAATGACACCTTTAAGTTTGGTATTAATTGAAGAATTAGTTTTTAAAATCACCCAATTAGCACCATGAATAGCTAAGGTGATCACAGAAATTAACCCTATAATAATTGTAAACCAGTCTATAATTCCTGGTGTATCACTCAATGGACTAAAACTACTATCCCATAAGGGTAAGAAAAAATAATGTCCTTCGTAAGCTGAAACTCCATTTTCAACACCTCCTAAGTTTACACCTCTAACAATATTACCTAAAGCAATACCAAAAAACAAAGCTAATAACAAACTTGACACGCCAAATGAGGTGTCCCAAATGTCTTTCCACATTTGATACTTAAATTGACCTCTAAACTCTAAACCAATAGCTCTAA
The DNA here is from genome assembly GCF_055635485.1 of Olleya sp. KKT75. NCBI lineage: Bacteria > Pseudomonadati > Bacteroidota > Flavobacteriia > Flavobacteriales > Flavobacteriaceae > Olleya > Olleya sp. KKT75. Next base: position 2,724,918 of record NZ_CM145759.1, on the reverse strand, counting down.
ATATGATTAGCCATAGCACTATAATTAATGGTAAATAAAAGCCACTAAATACAGACGCGTAAAATGTTGGAAACGCCATAAAAAGCATCCCTCCTGCTGCAACTAACCAAACCTCGTTAGAATCCCAAAATAATCCAGCCGATTTTGCGATGACTTCTTTGTCTTTTTCTTTTTTAGCAAAGAACAAATGAATGATTCCTGTACCAAAGTCGTAACCATCTAAAATAAAAAACACTGCTAAAACAATAGCGATTGCTATATACCAAAATACTTCCATAATTAATGTGTTTGAGGTTTTGGACCTTGATTAATAGTTTTACCAACTAAGACTAGAAATAACAAGCCTAAAAGCATATATAAAGCTACAAAACCAAGTAATGTAAATAACGTGTTTCCTGAAGATACTGTTGGCGAAATCCCATCCCTAGTTTTTAATAAACCATACACTAGATAGGGTTGACGTCCTAGTTCTGCAGTATACCAACCTGTAAGGTTTGCGATATAAGGAAATGGCACCAAAAACATAATGGTCCATAATAATGGTTTTAATGTGTATAGTTTTTTTCGCCATAAAAAGAAAAGTGCCAATGCCATTACACCTATAAAAATAGTTCCTAATCCAACCATTATGTGATAAGAATAATAAAGCGCAGGAATATTACTTGGCAATTCTTCTTCTTTAAACTGATCCATTCCCGGAATTTGTTTATCCCAATCTTGATGGGTTAAAAAGCTTAATATATTAGGTACTGCTATTTTATTATCTAGCTTCTTTTCTACCATATTAGGTTGTCCAACTAAAACAATTTCGGCTCCAGCCTCTTCTGTTTCAAAAATCCCTTCCATAGCAGCAAAAGAAGCTGGTTGGTATTCTGCAACATTTTTAGCATTCCAATCACCTGTTGGAAAAGCAACCAATACACTAGATATTAATCCAAAAATCACACCTGTTTTTAAGAATAATTTCCCGTATTCCGTTTGTTTATTTCTTAATACATAAAATGCACCAATACTTGCTACAACAAACGAAGACGTAACCACAGATGCTATTTGATTGTGCAAAAAGGCTGGTAATAGCCAAGGATTTGTAAAGAGTGCTGAAAAGTTTTCTAAAACAAATTTACCGTTTTCTAAAACCTCATAACCTACAGGATGTTGCATCCAAGCATTAGTAGCTAGAATAAACCATCCACTTGCCCAAGAGCCTAAAAAGACTAGAAAACCTGTTAGAAAGTGTAGTTTTTGTCCCATTAGTTTTTCACCAAAAATAAAGAGTGCTAAAAACGAGGATTCTAAAAAGAAAGAAAACATCCCTTCCATAGCCAAAGTCTGACCAATAATACCACCTGTGAGTTCTGAAAACTTCGCCCAATTGGTACCAAATTGAAACTCCATTGGAATTCCTGTAACCACTCCCATGGTAAAATTGATAGCAAAAATTTTCATTAAAAATTTTGCTGCATTGTTATACTTTTCGATGTTATTTATTAAATACTTTCCTTTAAAAAAGACAATCAATAATGATAATCCCATGGTTAATTGTGGAAATATATAATGAAATGTGATAGTAAATGCAAACTGCAACCTATCGTAAAAGAGCATGTCTTCCATATCCTAGTTTTTAGACTATAAAAATACGACACAACGCTTAAACGCTGTGTAACCTTTATCACAAAAAAGCCTCGAAAATGAGGCTTTTTTGTTATTTATAATTAGTTTGAATTATTTTTTTAAGATTGCATCTAAGACTAAGTCTTTATCTAGTTTTTTAGTACAGAAAAACCAGTCTTTACAGTCTAAATCTTCGGTAGATGTCATACGTTCTTCAGCAACACCACATGATCCAGCAGGAGATACAATTACATCATCTCCAGGATTCCAATCTGCAGGAGTAGCTACATTAAACTTATCTGAAGTTTGCATAGCTATTAAAGCTCTGTAAAGTTCATCAAAATTACGACCTAAACTTAATGGATAATAAATGATAGCTCTAACGGTTTCGTTTGGATCTACAAAAAAGACAGCTCTAACTGCTTGTGTTTTGCTTTCTCCGGGTTGAATCATTCCATATTTTTTGGCAACTTCCATCGAGATATCCTCAATTAAAGGAAATTTAACTTCAATGTTTTTCATTCCGTTAAATTCAATTTTATCCTTTATTGTTCTTAACCAAGCAATGTGACTATACAAACCATCAATAGACAAACCGATAAGACTACAGTTAGCTTTTTCAAATTTTTCTTCTAAATGCGCAAATGTCATAAACTCAGAGGTACAAACAGGTGTGAAATCTGCAGGATGACTAAATAATATAGACCATTTGCCTTTATAATCTGATGGATAATTAATATTTCCTTGCGTCGTTACTGCTGTAAATTCTGGTGCTTTATCACCAATTCTTGGCATTGCAAATGTGTCTTGTGGTGTTGTTTCTAGCGTATTCATAGTATATCGAGTTTTAATTATTTATAGTATAAAATTACTCTAGAAGAGCAAGTTGGTTTGTAACATTTGTGACTTAAACCATACGTATTCCCTATCCTATTATAAGTGTTAACAATAGCTAAAACAAACACTTTATTGCATAAAAAAAAGCGCATAATATGCGCTTTTTAAATTATTATCTGTAATGTTTTAAATTATCTTTCTTTTGGCTCTTCTTTATCTCTATCACTGTTTGTCATTGAACTTACTAATAAACCAATAAGTCCTAAGCAAACAAGCGCGAATATAGCAATCATTATTACTCCGTTGTTCCAATTGTATAATGCAATGTTTTGAGATATCATAGTATAAAATTTATGTCGTTATTTGATAGTGTAAAATTACTATTGCCTTTTTAAATTTAATATGACAAATATCAGTTTTATCAAACCTTTGTTAGTTATCCTTTTTTTTGAATGATAAAAAACAATTCTCGTCCTGCTCTTGGCTTTATTGAGTTATAAGCCTCGTCCATAATCTTAATATCAAAATAGGGCCTAAAATAGCCTAAATACTCCGTTTTACTACCTCCAAAAGGTGGATGCGTTGTATTTAACACAGCATCAAATAGTAATCCCGAAACGCTACCTTTTGAATTTAAAATCTCAGAAGCTTTTTTAGCGTAAGCATTTCTTAAACTTGGATCTAGAGCACAAAAAAAAGTTTGCTCTATAATTAAATCAAACGTCATATTTAAATCAAAAAAATTATTTAAAATCAAATTTGATGATGGAAAATCGGGTACTCTAGCTTTTAAGTTATCTAAAGCTGTTTTAGATAAATCGACAACAAAGATATTCTTGAAGCCTTTATTATAAAGGTATTCTGCTTCATGACTATTACCACCACCAGGAATTAAAATTTTTAAATCTAAATTAGTTAACTGATCAAAATAAGCTTGCAATGGCGGAGAAATGGTTCCTAAATCCCAACCAATATCATTAGATTGGTATCTATTATCCCAAAAATCTGCGTTTAAATCCATTAATACGTTGCTGTAATAACATCAATCAATTCGTTTTTTTGTAGCACACCTGATTGTCTCCAAACTTGTTTTCCATTTTTAAATAACAATAACGTTGGCACACCTCTAACTTGATATTTAGATGCTAATTCTTGGTTTTTATCTACGTCAATTTTTATAATTGAAACGCGTTCTTTTAAACTATCTTTTACATCTTTTAAAATAGGGCTCATTGTTTTACAAGGCCCACACCACTCGGCATAAAAATCCACCAAAACTGGTGAATCTTGATTTATTATTTCTGAAAATTTACTCATTATTAATTTTATTTATTTATCAAAACTAATACTCCAAATACCTCTAACCTGATTTATAGAATAACCTGTTGCCTTATCCTCAGGGTACAAATTAGCAAGACTATTTAATGTTGGTCTTTTAATATCTTGATTTGGTTTACCATGACATTGCAAGCACATTGCGTTTGTTGTTATAGGATAATATACAAGTACTTTGCTATCTAAAACATCAACTATAGGTTTTGGTTCTGTATTATTTTTGATGTCGTTTTTAAAAGATTTAATATACGTTAATTCTTTATTATTTGCTAAATTATTTTGATTTCTTGGTTTGTCGGAAACTCTTTTTATGATTGCATTATGAACTACAGACATGCTATCTGTTAAAGGATAAGCCTTTTCATTACAAAACGCCAAAGCTTCTAACGTCCCTTTTTTCTGGATAGTTCCCATTAGGTTTTTTCCTAAAACAGCTTTAGTTGTTAAGGCATATTTTAATCCACGTTCCGCGTACGGTAAATCTTTAAAATTTACTTCTGACTGCTGCTGGTTAACGTTATTTTTATTTCTATTTCCTTTATGGTTACCATTTTCTTCATTAAAATGGGCTTCAAACCAATCTGGTTGATCAATATCATAATCAAACATATAGTCTGCTATTTTAGCAATTGTCTCTTCTGGAAATGCTTGCTTTGGCATAACACCAAAACGTTTTACTGCTCCAAACATTTTAGCGTCTTGTGCATTGGGATTTTTGACCCATGCTTGCATATTTTCTACAAATTGCGCTTTAGTTGTATTTTTATCTATATAATGCTTTTTGATAGCAATCATTGGCGGTCCAATCCTTTCAGATTGACTTGCTGTTGGACTATGACATGTGTAACAGTTTGTTTCCATTAGCTTTTTTCCAGGATGCTTATTAGCCTCCATTTGTGTGTCAAATGCAGAACGTTTTTTATTTTTAGAATTATTGCAGCTAACCAAAAACAACGATACTATTATAAGTAAGTAGACCTTTTTCATGATTTTTTTTTATTGTGAAAGCTTTCCAGTAGCACAACTAACAAAAGATTTAGCTTTAGATACTAAATTATTATCATCATCTATTGAAGGGTAACCTAATGCTTTAAGTCGCTCTTTTACTACTAAAGCTTCTGCTTGATTATTATGATTAAATGCTACTACACTATTGTCAACATCTATTGTTATCTCAGAGATGTTTTCTATTTCGGCTAATTTTGTAGTGATAGTGTTTGCACAACCACCACATTTTAAGTTTTGTACTACTATTGAAGTGTTCATTTTTAATTCTATTTTAAATTTCGGTAAAATGCTCGGTTCATTTTTAATTCTATTTTAAATTTCGGTAAAATGTGTTCGCTAAAATGCTCGGTTCATTTTTAATTCTATTTTAAATTTTGGTAAAACTGTTTCGCCGTAAGGCCAAAGTATTAAAGTAATATATAAATTTACTACAAATTGAAATCTTAAACGGTAACTAATGTTACACAAAAAAAAGCGCGTATTACAATTATGCAATACGCGCTTTTACTAACTAAAAATAACTTTAATATTATTTTAATGTTGTAGGACAAACAAAGTCTGTTCTTGGTATGTCTGTTTTCTTGATGGCACCATAACCTCCGGCGACATCTATTAAGTTATGAATACCTCTGCTTTTTAATATTGATGCTGCAATTACAGATCTGTAACCACCAGCACAATGAATGTAAAACGGTTTATCTTCTGGAAACTCGCTTAAATGACTGTTTAGATTATCTAAAGCGGTGTGTTTTGCACCATCAACATGCTCGGCAGTAAATTCGCCATCTTTTCTAACATCAAAAATAACGTCTTTGTTTTCTTCGTATCGTTTAGCAAACTCTTCTGCAGAGATTGATGTTAATGTATCATAATCCATTCCTGAACTTTTCCAAGCCTCAAAACTACCGTCTAAATACCCAATTACATTATCAAAACCAACACGAGATAAACGTGTGATTACTTCTTCTTCTCTACCTTTTGGAGCGACTAATAAAACCGGCTGACTAACGTCTGCAATCAATGCACCAACCCAAGGCGCAAATCCACCATCAATACCAATAAATATAGAACGAGGAATATGTCCTTTTATAAATTCGGTTTGATTACGCACATCTAAAACAATAGCTTCTGTCTCATTAGCTGCAGCTTCAAAAGCCTTTGGAGTTAATGGTTTCTGAGATTTAGTCATGACTTTATCAAAGCTTTCATAACCTTTGATGTTCATCATAACATTTTGAGGAAAGTATGCTGGTGGCTCTGATAACCCGTCTAATACTTCAGCAATAAATTCGTCTTTAGTCATATCTGCACGTAATGCATAATTAACTTCCTTTTGATGTCCTAAAGTATCTGTGGTTTCTTTACTCATGTTTTTACCACAAGCAGAACCAGCGCCATGTGCTGGATATACAATAACACTATCTGGTAACGTCATAATTTTATTACGAAGCGAATCAAATAAATACCCTGCTAGCTTTTCTTGTGTTAAGTCTGATGCTATTTTTTGTGCTAAATCAGGACGTCCAACATCTCCAATAAATAATGTGTCTCCTGTAACTATACCGTGCTCTTTTCCATTTTGGTCAATGACAAGATACGTCGTGCTTTCCATAGTATGACCTGGTGTATGGATGGCTTTTATTTTATAGTCTCCTACTTCAAATATTTGACCATCCGTTGCTATAACTGCATCATAAGATGGTTTTGCTGTGGGTCCAAATACAATTTGAGCGCCTGTTTTTTCTTTTAAATCTAAATGGCCAGACACAAAATCTGCATGAAAATGCGTTTCAAAAATATATTTTATTTTAGCATTGTCTTGCTTTGCTCTTTTTATATATGGCTGCACTTCCCTTAATGGGTCAAAAATTGCTGCTTCTCCATTACTTTCTATATAATAGGCTGCGTGTGCCAAACAACCTGTATAAATCTGCTCTATCTTCATTTTGAATTCTATTTTATATTTTGGTAAAATGTGTTCGCTTTAATAGCTCGGTTCATTTTGAATTCTATTTTATATTTTGGTAAAATGTGTTCGCTTTAATAGCTCGGTTCATTTTGAATTCTATTTTATATTTTGGTAAAATGTGTTCGCTTTAATAGCTCGGTTCATTTTGAATTCTATTTTATATTTTGGTAAAATGTGTTCGCTTTAATAGCTCGGTTCATTTTGAATTCTATTTTATATTTTGGTAAAATGTGTTCGCTTTAATAGCTCGGTTCATTTTGAATTCTATTTTATATTTTGGTAAAATGTGTTCGCCTTAAGGCTAAACATCTTATTTAATTCTTCAAATTTACTAATGTTTTTAAATTTTTACAGCAACATAAGTTACATAATTAAAAAACCAACTCCTTAAAAATTATATAAATTGACATTACTAATACAAAGTAACCAAAGCTCTTTTTTAGTTTTTTTCCTGAAACAAATTTAGAAAAATAACCACCTACCAATATCCCAACAATTGTTAATAAAGAAAAAGTTAACAGAAAAAACCAATCAATATCTAAAGTTTGAGCATCTCCAGAAAACCCTATTAATGAGTTAATTGCTACAATAACTAAAGATGTTCCGACTGCTTTTTTCATATCTAAACCAGCCCAAAGCACCAGTGCAGGAACATATAAAAAACCACCTCCAGCACCAATTAACCCTGTTATAACACCAATTATTATGCCTTGAACAAACGTTTTGTAATAGGGTTGAGACCCGTTAGAAATAGAATCTTTTTGTTTTGTTTTAATCATTGAAAAAGCTGCCAAAAACATGATAATAGCAAAAAATATCATGATTGCCATACCTTTAGTTAATGCAAAATCTCCTATTGTAAAAAGCACATCTGGTATTGCTGGCACCAAATATCTTCTAGAAATAAAAACAGCAATAAATGATGGAAACGAAAAGGCTAAACCTGTCTTAAAATCTACTAATCCTTTACGGTACTTTTGAACCACACCTACAAGAGATGAAGATCCTACCACAAATAAAGAATACGCTGTTGCAATTATTGGATTAAACCCTAAAAAATAAACCAATAATGGTACTGTTAAAATGGAACCACCACCACCAATTAAGCCCAAAATAGCTCCAATTAAAAATGCTGCAACGTAAGTAAAAATTTGTGTAAAATCCATAGGTTAAATTATCGAAAACAAAACTACTGTTTTAAATAGTAATTATATGTAACAGTTGTTACGCTTATAAATCAATTACTTTAATATTATTTCGATGAAGTTTTATTTTACCATCAATTTCTAAGGTTTTTAATAATCTAGAAATCACGACTCTAGAGGTGTGTAAATCTCTTGCAATTTCTTGATGCGTGACATGTATAACTTCATTATGATTAACCATCGCCTTGTCTTTTAAGTATTTAAACAAACGCTGATCCATCTTTAAAAAAGCAATGGTATCAATAGCTTCTAACAATTCTGACATTCGATTATGATAGCTTTGTAACACAAATTTTTGCCAAGATTTATACTTACCTAACCACTCTTCCATTTTTACAATGGGCACCATGATTAATTTAGTATCGGTTTCGGCAACAGCCCTAATTTCACTTTTAGAATTACCTAAACAACAAGACAATGTCATGGCACAAGTATCTCCTTGCTCTATAAAGTATAGTATCAATTCGTCACCATCTTCATCTTCCCTCAAAATTTTAATAGCGCCACTTACTAAAAGTGGCATTGACTTTATGTAGTCACCAATTTCGATTAATTTAAAACCCTCAGGAATATCTTTATAAGTCCCAACATTATTAATTTCTTGAATCAATTCATCTTCAAATAAATACCCGTAATTTTGTTGTAACTCTTCTAACATCTTTTGTTTTTTTATAAGGTAAAGTTAAACAAATTTGCCCAATACATAATTGGTGTTCATCTATTCGGAACCTGCTAGTAGTCGTTGCTTTTAAGCCATTCAGCGAATAAAAAAAAATGAATCTAATTTATCTCTGACATTTGATAAATATATTTAATATTGTAACATGCAAATTAATTTTCCCGTAGACTTTACCCTCTTAATTGATGACGACAAAGTTATTAATTTTTATAACGAAAAAATAGTTAACAAACATGATGATTTTAATCAAGTTATATCTGTTAACAGTGCTTTAAAAGCTTTAAAATATCTTGAAGATGCTAGTAAAGGCTTAGCCATTAAACCTAATCTTATTTTTTTAGATATAAATATGCCTGCCATGAATGGCTGGGAATTTATTGAAGAATATAATAAGCTAGACACAAATTTTACATCATCAATAAAGATAATTTTATTAACGACTTCTAATAATCCTGACGATTATAAGCGTTTTAAAACTATAGATTTACTTGAGGACTTTATAAACAAGCCTTTATCTGCTAGTTTATTAACAACCTTAATAGAAAGCCATTACAAACAAAAAACCGTATAATATCTATTCTGTTGTGTTGTCATTAAACACAGAATAACGCATTACTGTTAATTTATTTTAACGGTTTAAAAAGTGCATAACAACTAACTAACATGTCTTTTTCCATAAAACCATACATAACTTGTATCTTTTTATTTTGTCTACAACTAAATGCTTATAGCCAAGAAAGAGCGACTATTACTGGTAATGTTTCTGATCAATTTGGAACACTTCCGGGTGCTAAACTGAGTATTGAAGGTACTAATTTAAATACCTCTACCGATGTAAACGGAACTTATACGTTGCAATTAGAAGAAGGTGATTATGTTATTACAGCAGGTTTTGTAATGTACAATTCCATATCAAAAAGTATTACAGTTAAAGTTGGAGAAACAGCAACCTTAGATTTTAAATTAGAAACCGGTTTTTCTATAGACCAACCAGTATCTTTAGGATCTAGAGCACAACCAATATCTTCTTTAAGAACCACTGCTCCTGTAGACATTATTTCTCCGCAAGAACTTACAAATGCAACACAAATAGAGCTAAGTCATATCTTACATTATCTAGTGCCGTCCTTCCACTCTACTACTCAAACTATTTCTGATGGTACAGATCACATAGATCCTGCCACATTAAGAGGTTTAGGACCTGATCAAGTATTGGTTTTAGTAAACGGAAAACGTCGCCATAATAGTGCATTATTAAATGTTAACGGAACTGTTGGAAGAGGAACTGTTGGAACAGATTTTAATGCTATTCCTGTTGCCTCTGTAGAGCGCATAGAAATTTTGCGTGATGGTGCAACCTCGCAATATGGATCTGATGCTATTGCCGGTGTTGTAAATATTATTTTAAAACAACAAGTTGAAGTTATTGATATCGTTGGACGCGTTGGTGTTAATAAAGAAGGAGACGGACAAACAAGTTATTTTGGCGCTAATTTTGGATTTGATATTGGTACGGAAGGGTTTATAAATATTACTGGAGAATACCGCAGTAGAGAATCTACTAACAGAGCGGGTAATTATACTGGACCTGTTTATTCTGATACACCTATTGAAGACGCACAATTAGTTAGTGAGCACAACTTTTTTAATAATACAGGATACGATGATCAAAAAATAATGGAAATTGGAAGTGCCAAAACACAAAACTTAGCCATTACTTTTAATGGTGAAATTCCTATTTCTGAAATTACAACCTTTTATTTTAACGGTAGCAGAAACTACAGAGAAGGTCAAGCTAAAGGATTTTATAGATTACCAAAGGATGAAGACCGTGTGGTCTTAGAGTTGTTTCCTAATGGGTTTTCTCCACAAATTTTAACCGACATACAAGATGATGCGGTAACAGCCGGAATTAGAGGTGTCAAAAATAATTGGGATATAGATTTTAGCCATTCTATTGGAAAAAATGCTTTAGACTACACGGTAAATAATTCTATTAATGCCTCATTAGGTATTGCTTCTCCAAAAACATTTTATTCAGGAGGATTTGCTTACAAACAAAGCACATCCAATTTAGATCTGTCTAGAACTTATGATTGGTTACATGGTGTAAACATTGCTTTTGGTGCAGAATTAAGAGTTGAAAACTATCAAATTATTGCTGGAGAAGAAGCGTCTTTTATTGACGGAGGCAGTACGTATATAGATGCCTTTGGCGACGAACAACCGCGTATTCCAGGAGCACAAGTATTTCCTGGTTTTCAGCCAGAGAATGAGTTAAGTCGATTTAGAACAAATAGTGCCGGATATATTGATATTGAAACTAACATTACTGAAAAACTATTAATCAAAACTGCTGCTAGATTTGAATCTTATAACGATTTTGGTGGACAGTTAATTTGGAAAGTTTCCGGTCTATATAGAGTTAATGATGCCTTAGGTATTAGAAGTGGTATTTCTACAGGATTTAGAGCTCCTTCCCTACACCAAGTTTATTTTCAGAATATAAGCTCGCAATTTATTAATGGTGAAATTATTCAAGTAGGTACGTTTAATAACGAAAGTGCTGTAGCGCAAGAAGCTTTTAAAATTGAAAACTTAAAGCCTGAATTATCTAGACATTATAGCTTAGGAATTAACGGTAAATTAAAAGATAATTTTTCTTTCACTTTAGATTATTACTACATCAAAATTAAAGATCGTATTGTATTATCTGGTCGTTTTGATGAAGGTTATGAAAGTATCTTAGAACCCTTTAATGTAGGAGCTGCTCAGTTTTTTACAAACGCCATAGACTCTAGAACCACTGGTTTAGATGCCGCTATACAATACAAAACAATTATTGGATCAGGAAAACTAAATGCCTCTTTAGCAGCAAACTTTAATAAGACAAAGGTCATCGGTGATATTAAAGTATCAGAATCTTTAGTTGGTCAGGAAGATGTCTTATTTAATAGAGAAGAAATTGCAAGAGTAGAATCTGGACAACCAAACTATAAGATAAACAACCTGTTGTCTTATGAGTTTGACAGTTATAAAGTATCTTTAGGAAACACCTATTTTGGTGACGTCAGCTTTATACATCCAGAAGATGGTAATCGTGACAATTGGGTTTTAAATGAATTATCTGGAGAAGTAGAATCTAGAGATCAAAAATTTACACCTAAATTACTTACAGATTTAGCTGTTTCTTACAAATTTAATAGTAGTATTGAGCTGACCTTAGGTGGTAATAACATATTTAACGTCTATCCAGATAAACACACACACTCTGCCAATATTGATAATGGTAATTTTGTTTACAGTAGACGTGTGCAACAATTTGGAGTTAATGGTTCTAACTTTTACATGAGAGCCTTTTTAAAACTATAATGAAGTCAAACCTAAAAACAACACTCTATAATCTAAAACACAAATCAGTAGTGGTTTGTGTTTTACTGTGTTTTTATGGTTTATCAATTCATGCCCAAACAACAAATCAGCAAGTAAAAAGATTACAACGGGCCATTTTTGTATACAATTTTGCACAACAAGTAGGTTGGCCAAATCAAATAGATGCTACACAATTTAAAATAGGTGTACTAGGTCCGGACCGTGCTATAATAGACTTTAAATCTTTAGCACAAAAACGTAACATAAACAACAAACCAGTTACGGTAGTTAATTTTAATAGCGTTAAAGATGTCAAAGACGTACAATTACTGTACGTCAATAAATCCTTCAATTTTGACATCAATTACATCTTAAATAAAATTTCAGGTCAAAATATATTACTAGTTACAGAAGATTACAATTACCACACAACCATGATTAATATGGTAAATGTTGGAGATTCTTTTGAATATGAAATTAATAACAAGACTATTGATAAAGAAGGTTTTAAAATAGCAAACTCGTTACAACAATACGCTATTAGCTCCTCCCAAAAATGGAAAGATTTATACCAAAATAGTGAAGCTGATCTTGAAGCTTCAAAAAAAACAGAAGCAGAACAACAAGAAAACCTTGTTACAAAAGATGCTGAAATATTATCACAGAAACAACAAATCAATACGCAAGAAAGTAAAATAGACACCATATTAAACACTGTAGTTACACAAGATAAATGGATTGAAACACTATCCAATCAAAGCGAATTACATAAACAGCGATTTGAAGATAAAGTTAAAATAGAACAAGATTTAGAAGACAATATTAAGCGTCAAATTGAATTTATTAAAAGTCAAGATCAAAACATTATTAGCCGTAATCTGGAAATACAAAAGCAACATAATTTTATACAGAACCAAATTGCTGAAATTGAAACTAAAGAGTTTATTTTAAAACAAAAAGAATCTCAGCTTAACACTCAAAAAACCATAAACATCTTACTAATAACCTTAATCAGTTTAGCGGTATTGGGCGGGATACTTATTTATAGAAGTTACCTAAGTAAGAAAAAATTAAACAAAAAATTAAAAGACAAAAATGCTGCTATCCAAAAACAGAGTCTTGAGTTAGAGATAAAAAATGACGAGCTTGAGCAGTTTGCATACATTGCAAGTCATGATTTAAAAGAACCTTTAATTACAATTACTGGATTAATAGATTTATTAGTCGAAGAATATGAAGACAAACTAGACGATAACGGTAAAATGAGTCTTAATTTTATTAGTCAATCTAGCGCAAGAATGCAAAAACTTATTGATGCCATTCTGCAGTATTCTAGACTTGGAAAAAGTAAAAACACAACGAACATAAATTGTAATAGTGTGATTTCTATTTTAAAAGACGATTTAAAAAACGTTATTGATAGAACAGAGTCTACAATTATTACCACTGACCTACCTACAATTAAAGGGGCAGAATTAGAACTTAGATTATTGTTTCAGAACCTGATAAGTAACGGTATTAAGTTTACAAAAAAAGGAGTAAAACCTATTATTTCAATTGATTGTAATCTGCAATCTAATGTAGAGAGCGTTGACTATTGGGTGTTTTCTATCACAGATAATGGAATAGGAATACCAGAAAAACATAAAGACCGTATTTTCTCTATCTTTCAACGTTTGCATTCTAGGGACGAGTATGAAGGTACAGGAATTGGATTAGCACATTGTAAAAAAATAGTCGAAGCCCATAGTGGTAGAATATGGTTAGACTCTGAAGTAGGAAAAGGAACCACTTTTTATTTTACGATCCCTGCTTAGGTTGCTGAAAACAAAGCGAAAGCATTTTAAATAATTCAGGATGTTTTTGCTTAAAAAGTTTAGGTCTTTCAAAAAAGTACTCTGATGCAACCGCAAAAAATTCAGCTTGACTGGTACCGCCATATTTTCTTATATCAGAGGCATCATTATTAATACGCTCCATTTCTTTATGCATTAGCTCTAACCATGGGCCAATATATTCTTTTCCTAAAAAAAATTCAGGCATACCATCCGTTTCGCCATCCATTTTGTCCAATAAATGTACAAACTCGTGAACGGGCGTATTATGCTTATCGGTTTTATTACTAAATGCTAAACGTATGGCCTTTTTTGATAAAATCATTTGTTTTTCAAATCTCCCCGTTCCAACCATTCCTAATATTTTTTTGTTTTCATCTTTATCAGAAAATTGCAAATCAGCATTAAAGGTATCAGGATAAACAATAATACCTGATAAGTTATTATAACTCCAATTTGAAAAACCAAATACAGGAATAATAGCACTTGAAGCAATTAGTATTTTATCTAAGTCTTCGATTATTGTATTAACACCATCAATATTTATTTCGCCTAAAAATAACAACATACGCTTCCTGAAAATGGCTTGATCCGCTGCAGAAAGGTTTTTATAAAACAAAACATTTTTTACCAAAAGATCATGCCAATGCTTTGGGAACATTTCAATCTTCTTTGGGCGCATGACATAAAACGCGTAAATAACAAGTATAACTAATGCTATAAAAATAATTGTGTAAATCATATTAATCTATTGGTTATGCAAAATATTCTAATTCTTACAGAGAAAAAAATATATGTATGGTAAAAAAGCACATAATAAGTATCTTCGCCTAAAAACTAGACCAATGCTAAAAGCTGTTTTATTTGATATGGATGGTGTAATTGTTGACACAGAACCGTTACACAAAAAAGCCTATTTTTTAATGTTTGACCACTTTAACATAAATGTTTCCAGTGCGTTGTATGAATCTACTACAGGGCAATCTACTATCAATGTTTGTAAAAGACTATGCGACGTTTTTGGTTTAGACAATAACCCAGAAGAGTTGGTCCAATGCAAACGTAAGATTTTTACAGGATTGTTCCATAGCGACCCTAGTTTAAAGTTAATAGATGGTGTGCTTGACATTATCCAAGATTACCATAAAAATGGCTTAACGCTTGTCCTAGCCTCTTCTGCATCCATGCAAACTATAAACAATGTCTTTACCCGTTTTGATTTAGATCAATATTTTGTAGCTAAAATTAGTGGTGCAGATTTAAAAGCATCAAAACCACATCCTGAAATTTTTGAAAAAGCAGCAGGATTAGCAGGACATCCACAAGCCCATTGCATAGTTATTGAAGACTCAACTAACGGTATTAAAGCAGCTAAATCTGCTGGTAGTTATTGTATTGGTTTTGATAGTTTCCATTCTAAAAACCAAGATTACACTTTAGCCGATCATGTGGTTAATACGTTTAATGATATTCCTTTTAAAACAATTACCGCCTTATTATATTAAATTTTAACTTATGATATTAGTCATATTTTAACTTCTAATAAGACACTAACTTTGACGTATAAACAAAAAAGTTATGTGTTTTTCATTAGTAAATAAATATAATGTTGCCGGACCTAGATATACTAGTTACCCGACTGTACCGTATTGGAATGTTGATAAATTTTCTTTAAAACAATGGAAAGAAAATCTAAAAAAAGCATTTGAAGAAAGTAATACTACAGAAGGTATCAGTCTTTATATTCACTTACCTTTTTGCGAAAGTTTATGCACTTTTTGTGGGTGCAACAAACGCATTACAAAACGCCACGAACTTGAATCGCCTTACATAAGTGCGGTTTTAAAAGAATGGGATTTATACTGTGATTTATTAGGCGAAAAACCTAATATAAAAGAGTTACACTTAGGCGGTGGAACACCTACTTTTTTTGATTCTAAAAATCTAAAAATATTAATTGATGGCATTACACGCAAAGCAAAATTAGCGGATAATTACGAATTTAGTTTTGAAGGTCACCCAAACAATACGACAGAAACGCATTTACAGACCTTATTTGACTTGGGATTTAAGCGTGTTAGTTTTGGAGTACAAGACTACAACCCTATTGTACAACAAGCTATACACAGAATACAGCCTTTTGAAAACGTCAAAAAAGTAACGGAACAAGCAAGAGCTATTGGTTACACATCTGTTAGTCATGATATTATTTTTGGACTACCTTTTCAAACCGAAGCACATGTTGCTGAGACTATAAATAAAACAAAAGAATTACTACCAGATCGTATTGCCTTTTACAGCTATGCACATGTCCCTTGGATAAAAGGAAATGGACAACGTGGTTATAAAGACAGTGACTTACCAACACCAAGCATTAAACAAAACCAATACCAATTGGGTAAAAAACTACTAGCAGATGCTGGTTATTATGATATTGGAATGGATCACTTTGCATTAAAAACGGACAGTCTTTATACTGCTAGTGTATCAGAGACTATGCACCGTAATTTTATGGGATATACCGCTTCCAAAACAAAAGTAATGATTGGTTTAGGCGTGTCCTCAATAAGTGATAGTTGGTATGCTTTTGCTCAAAATGTCAAAGGAATAGAAGAATATTACCACTTAATAGAATCGCAAATTATACCTGTATTTAGAGGACATATTTTAACTAACGAAGACCTTATAATTAGACAACATATTTTAAACTTAATGTGTCATTTTAAAACGAGCTGGATCGATTCTGATTTATATTTTGAAGAAATCCCAGTGGTCTTATCCAAATTGAAAGAAATGGAAGATGATGGGTTATTAAATATAGAGTTGAACCAAATTTTTATTACCGAAAAAGGGAAACCTTTTGTTAGAAACATTTGTATGGCTTTCGATTTACTTTTACAACGTAATAAACCTGAAACACAACTGTTTTCAATGACCATTTAAGGGTGTTAATTAATACATAAAAACTAAAAACTGATTTAAAGATTTATTAATTTTAGTAAATCTTAATACTAATAAACCACTAAACATGAAAAAAATAATTGTACCAGTAGACTTTTCAGATCATTCAAATTATGCTTTAGAATCAGCTGCTATATTAGCAAAAAAATATGATGCTGAAATATTAGCATTACACATGTTAGAAATATCAGAAACGATATTAACAAAAGGAGAAACTGATTTACAAGCCGAAACTGTATTTTTCTTAAAATTAGCGGAACAACGATTTACAGATTTTTTACAACAAGATTTTTTAAAAGACGTAAAAGTAACCCCTATTGTTAAACATTTTAAAGTATTTACTGAAGTTAATGAGGTTGCTAAGGAGCATAATGCGGACCTAATTGTAATGGGATCTCATGGAAGTAGCGGATTAAAGGAAATCTTTATTGGTTCTAATACAGAAAAAGTAGTACGCCATTCTGATGTGCCAGTATTGGTTATTAAAAACAAACCAACAAACCTAAGTTTTGAGAATGTGGTATTTGCTTCTGACTTTTCAGAAAGCACAGTAACACCTTATATAAACGCAACAAAATTATTTGATAAACTTGGTGCTAATTTACATCTTATCTATGTGAATACCCCAGGAGATAATTTTAACAGCACTTCAGAAATGGAGCAAATTGTTGTTAACTTTTTACAAAAAGCGGATGGTAATTTAGATAAATTATCAGAAGTAAAATACATCTCTGACTACACCGTAGAAAAAGGTATATTAAATCATGCTAATGTATCAGGTGCAAATGCAATAGCTGTCGCAACACACGGTCGTAAAGGTTTTACTCACTTTTTGGCAGGAAGTATCTCTGAGGATATTGCAAACCACTCATCTTTACCTGTAGTGACTTTTAAAATCAAATAATACAACACACTAATAAGGATTAAACCCCTATAAAGATGAGTTATCATTTTTATAGGGGTTTTCTTATTTAAAACTAATATATATCATTTTTATAGTTGTTTTTTAATCATAGCTTTAAGTATACCAAAACCCTAACGTTATGAAACATATACTTCTACCTTCAGATTTTTCGGATAATGCGTGGAGCGCAATTGTATATGCTATAAAATATTATAGAGATGATATCTGTACTTTTTATTTACTACACGCAAAACCACTAAATCCATCCTCTTTAGCAACCTTGTCCGATGTTTATATAAAAAGTATAAGGCAACAAAGTAATCAACAGTTACTTGAATTAAAACAACAGGTTTTAAACGCCGACAAAAACCCTAATCATACTTTTAAAACGGTTATTAAATTTATGGAATTAAATAGTGCTGTAGATCAATTTATCTTAGATACAAAAATTGATTTAATAATTATGGGTACTAAAGGAGCGACTAATAATAAAGCCTTGTTTTTTGGAAGTAACACAGTGCATTTAGTAGACCACATTAATACATGTCCTATTTTAATTATTCCTGATCAATACAATTATAAACCAATAGATCAAATTGTGTTTTCAACCGATTTAAACCGATTCTTTTTTGAAAAAGTAATTAATACAATTTCCGAATTTACTACAAATAACAATGCTGTTTTAAGAGTAATAAATATCCAGACAAATAAAGCTTTAACTGAGATTCAAAAATATAATTTAGCGGTATTAAAAAGTGGTTTAAAGCGCTTTGAAACACATTACCATTCCGTTCCTAATTACGATAAAAAAGCTAAAATAATCTCAACTTTTATTAACGATTTAAACATTGATTTATTAATTATGGTTAACTACAAACATAGTCTTATAGCGCGTTATTTAAACCAACCTATTATAAAAACAATAGGGTTTAAGCCTAGCATTCCTTTTCTAATACTTCCTGATAATAAATAGTAACACATGAATAATCAAGATATTTATATAAAAAAGGCATCAGGAAAGCTTGTTAAATTTTCAATTAAAAAATTAAGAAAATCTTTAATAAATTCTGGAGCAGATATTATGTTAACAGATAGTATTGTTAATAATGTTAGGGACCAATTATATCAAGGCATTTCTACAAAAGAAATTTACAATAAAGCGTATGCATTACTAAAATCTAAAAAAAGTCATATAGCCTCCAAATACAAATTAAAAAAAGCAATTTACGAATTAGGTCCAACAGGTTTTCCGTTTGAGCGTTATATAGCTTCTATCATAAAAGCGTCTGGTTATGATGTAAAAGTTGGACAGATAATTAATGGGAAATGTGTAAATCATGAAGTAGATATACTAGCCACAAAAGAAAAAGCAACTATTGTTATAGAATGTAAATTTCATGGTGAAGCTGGTTTAAATTGCAACGTTAAAATCCCATTGTACATTCATTCTAGATATAAAGACATTCAATCTAAATGGAATAATCAATTAGGATTAAAAACTAAAATTACCGAAGGTTGGGTTGTTACTAATACTAGATTTACTAAGGATGCTCAAACCTACGGAAACTGCATTGGACTATATTTATTAAGCTGGGATTACCCTTTACATAATGGATTAAAAGACCGTATTGATAAACTAAAATTATACCCAATAACCACCTCTACTTTATTAACAAAAAGAGAAAAACAGTTTTTATTAAATAGAGAGGTTGTCTTATGCAAAGATTTAATAAATGATGCTTTTTATTTAGATCACTTAGGAATATCAAATATTAGAAAAAAAAGAATTTTAAACGAAATTAAATTACTGTGTAACCTAAAATCATAAATTATGAAAACTAAAGTAAAAATTACATTTTTAGGAGGCGCAAAAACAGTAACAGGATCTAAATATCTTATTGAAGCTTTTAATACTTCTATATTAATTGATTGTGGTTTATTTCAAGGTCTAAAAGATTTAAGACAACTAAATTGGAACCCTTTACCCATTGCTGTTTCAAAAATTGAAACAATATTACTAACTCATGGGCATTTAGATCATGTTGGCTATTTACCAAGGTTAATAAAACAGGGTTTTAATGGTAAAATAATTGGTACAGCACCGACTCTAGCTATTGCCGAAATTATACTTAAAGACAGTGCTAAAATACAGGAAGAAGAAGCAAAAAAAGCAAACAAAGAAAAATATACTAAGCATCAACCAGCTTTACCTTTTTATACTGCTAAGGAAGTAGATCAAACCGTATCAAAATTTGAAGTACAAGTCGAAGACAAATGGATTGCTATAAATAATCACATCTCTTATCGATTTAAATATAATGGTCATATAATAGGGTCTACGTTTATTGAACTTGATATAGAAGGAAAACGATTTGTGTTTTCTGGAGATATTGGTAGGGTTAATGATTATTTATTAAACGACCCAAAACGACCTGATCAAGCGGACTATTTGTTTCTAGAAAGTACTTATGGCAACAAACTACACCCTATAGAAGACATTGAAAATAAACTAACTCAAATTATTAAAGAGACCATAAACACTAGAGGCAATTTAATTATACCAAGTTTTGCGGTAGAGCGTTTACAAATGCTAATGTTTATCTTATTTAAACTTTATCAAAAAAACAAAATACCAAACATCCCCATTTTTGTTGATAGTCCAATGGGTAATAATGTGTTAGAGATTTTTAAACGTTTTCCTAAATGGCATAAGCTATCTGAAACCGATTACAATGCTATGTGTAAGCACATAAATATTATTAAAAGTTATGCAGATACTTGGAAAACCATTGATGATCCAAGAAGTAAAATTATAATTGCAGGTAGCGGAATGGTTACCGGTGGTCGCGTTTTAACATACTTGCAACAATTAATAGATGATGCCTCTACAACTATTTTATTGGTCGGCTATCAAGCAGAAGGCACAAGAGGTAGACTATTAAAAGAAGACGCTCACGAAATTAAATTTTATGGTAAATACTATCCAGTAAAAGCAGCTGTATTAACGATAGATAGTCTCTCTGCTCATGCAGATCAGAATGGGTTACTACATTGGTTAAGTGCTATTAAAAACACGCCAAAAACAGTTTATCTAATACATGGCGAACCTACTGCCCAAAATGCTTTAAGAGTTAAAATTAAAGATACCTTTAACTGGTATACTTGTATCCCAAATTTATTTGAAACTATAGAAATAGAGTTATAGATAGTGTGCAACATGATATTTATCATACTAATTAACTTGTAATAATTCTATCTTTAACTTAGAGTAAAAACCATATAATATTTAGATTACAAAATCTAACATTTTAAAATTACCACACGCTATTAATCATTAACACGACGCCTCAAAAACAGTCTTGTTAATAGGTAATAAAAGATGATGTAATCTTTAAACAGGAAGTATGGCCTACTTTACTTCCTGTTTTTTTTTAATAAACAAATCATAAAAATGAAAACACAAAACAAAATCAAAATGGTAGAATGGTATGGTGCAGACCGCATGCATGAAATGTCTAAAACCTGGTTATCTGATTTAAATTTTATTAAAGATGAACAAGTGTTTTTAGAAGAATTAATTACAGATTACACACAACTAATTATAGATGACCACGTATTAGCTAGAGCGCAAGATGCAGCAACTGCTTTATTGAGAACAAAAAGAGGCAGTCAAAAATTAATTACTGCTTTAGTAGCACATGAAAATGATCTTGAGCTAATGGTTGACGGTAAAAATGAATTAGATAAAGAAGAACAATATAAAGCTGATCATCTAGCCTTTATTAAGCAAGTAAGTTCGTTTTTTTATGATTATAAAGCTGTGAAATCTGAAATTTTCAATTTGGTAAAAACCTTAATGAAAAGAGATAAACAAGACCATTTATTAAACTAAATCATGAAACAACTCTTACTACTATTACTTGTTTGTTCGCTTTACAGTTGCGGAAGTACACAATTAAAAGACCGTTGGATTAGTCCCGAAGCAGATAATTACACACTTGAAAAAGTGTTTATTGTTGGGTTGACTGACGATCCTGAAGCTAGAGAAAAATTCGAAAAAAAATTACAAAGCCAATTAACGTCACGAGGAATTGAAGCTACAATTAGCCTTGATAAATTTGATGCAGAATTTCTTGCTAAAAAAAGAACCGACACAGAAATAAAAGCTTTAGAAAACCAGCTATTAAAAGAAGGTTATGATGCTGTTGTGTTTACCAAAGTGGTTGGAATTAAAAATAAAATCCAGTTTAAAAAAGACTATTCCAATAGCTCTAAAAGTCATAATCGTTTTAACGATGATTATTTAATGTATCAAGACCAACATTTTAATCCAGATGCATATAATGAGTATCAAGTCTATAACGCAGAAACGGCTGTATACTGCTTATGCCCTACTAAAGACCGCACGTTAATATGGAAAGGATATATAGATATTGTGGATCCAAAAAATATTAATAAAACGGTAAATGATTACTCAAAACTTTTAATTTTAGTATTAGAAGAAGATAAAATAATACCACAAAAAAACTAATATATATTACATGATTAGTGGTAACACATTAATCATGTAATATATATAATGGAACACTAGCTATTTTACTATGTTTTGTTATTGGTGACCCCATAAACAAACGTTCTAAAAAGCTAGTTTTTTGTATAATAAAGACTTCTAAATCTATTGTATTTGTTTGCATATACGTATCTACAACTTTATCCATTGGTACATTTATAACGTGATGATATTTATAATTACCAGACTTTAAAAGGCTTTTTAAAGTGTTAATATCTGTAGTATCATCTTCTGCTGTTTCTGTAATTCTTAAAACATGAAAATGAGACGCTTCTTTGCTTACAAGATTAAAAATCTGATTCAATCTTTGTTGATTAAGTTGATCCTTTTCGTCTAATGGAAGTAAAATCGATTTTGGTTGAACAAACTTAAAACCATTTGGTATAATTAATGTTGGACAACTTACTTTTCTAATTACATTAAGTGTGTGACTTCCAAAAACAACCTCATCAGCACCAGTGACTCCGTTTGTACCCATAATAATTAATTGGATACCATTTAAAATCACAAACTGGTTAATAGCATCTGTAAACACATCGTAATCTATATGTACGTTATACGTGTGTTTTGGGTTGTTATATTCCGTTTGTAAGTCTTGTGCTAAATCTTCTAGATCTTCTTTTGGTGTTTTAACTATAGAGGCATACAAATTAGCATTTCCAGTTGTCATTAAATCTGCAGATGTAAAAGCAGACGCTTTGTGCACATATACTAAATGGAAATTAATAGCTTTATCTTCAAAAAGCATAGCTGCATAATGCATGGCATTTTTAGAGCTATGAGAAAAATCTGTAAGTAAAAGGATGTTTTTCATTTTAAAGACGTTTTTTGAGTAAATAAGGTTTGATAATTTACGTTTATTTATAAGACTAGCAGCTATTTACTAGCATTAAATGTGCCTGGCATTATTTCCGCGAAAGCGAAAAACAATGTTTTCTTTTAATGACAATCTATAGCACTATTTACCATCTCCACCACGGGACTTGGTGATATATAAGGAATACCTAAACCTAAGCCACGTAAAATAAATAAGGCACCAATAATAACGATAAATACAGGAATAACCTTTTGAATACGTTGTTTTACTTGTGCGTTTAAAAATTTACCTAAATATATTGCTGTGGTCATTAACGGTATTGTACCTAAACCAAAAAAGGCCATATATAAACTGCCTTGCCATGCTGTACCTGTTGCAATAGCTCCAAAAACAGCCATATAAACCAATCCACAAGGTAAAAATCCGTTTAAAAAGCCAATGGTTAAAAAGGTGTCTGCAGTCTTCTTTTTTAAGGCTTGACCCATTTGTTTTTTTACAAAACCTACTGCCTTGTAAATGGGCTTTACTATAAAATTTTGACCTAATTTTTTATAAGGAAAAAGGATAACAACAATCATTAAAACACCTATTACAATAGATAACTTTTGTTGTAATCCAAAAATATAAAGGCTTTTACCTATTAAACCAAAAATTAATCCGATAATACTATAGGCTAATAGACGTCCAAAATGGTAAGCCGCTATTTGTGTAACTTTTTTAAAAGAATTACTTCTGTCTACAGGCAACATAAAAGCAATAGGTCCACACATACCAACGCAGTGAAAACTACCCAATAAGCCAAATATGAGTGCTGTAAGTAACATTAGTACTGTATTTCTTCTTTAAGCATGTAGTTTGTATCTTTATAGCTCCAATCTATTTTAATATTCCAACGACCATCTAATAAACGTTTGTCAGGTATGAGCAAATTGTGATTAGACAACAAAATTGTGGTTTCGAAGTCTAGTTGTTTATTAGATGGTCTATATAGGAATACTTTACCTGTAATGTCTTTGTCTTCAAAATCAGCTGGAAAGCTAATAACAATACCTTCGGTTGTTTTTTTCCAAGTCACTTTAGACGCTAATGTTTTGGCGTTTTTTTCTTTATTGATATCGTTCTGAAATTCTAATTCTTGCTTGTAATAGTTTTCATCTACTAAATCGTGATCTAGGCTTTTATCCGTATTCATGGATATCACAAAATACATGATAAAGCTTATAAATAGTATAAATGCAATTACAACACCTGTTCCCCAGTTAAATTTCATAGTCTTATTTTTTAATTATAGCTTCTAGGTCCTAAGAAGTTTACTGTTGTGGTTTCTATTAATTTGTTATGACTGTAAACCTCTATAGTTAATTTGGTTTTATCATCTTTTAAAACGCCTTGATCAAGCTCTATAAACAATGTTCCTTGTGCTAAACCTTGTGCTGGTACTACAAAACTATTATCTGTTGATACTAACTTGACAGTCCCTTTATATTTTTTAAGTTTGAAATTGACATTATCAATCTCCTGAGTTGTTTTATTAACAACCTTGTATGTAAATACATTACTAATGACATTATTTGCCTTATGCTCAAACAATTGCCCAGGTAATCTTAAGACTCTAGCTTCGACATCATTACGCAATTGTAACATCGCTATTAAAACACCCGTTAAAATAACTAGTACTACAATATAGGCTTTAAGACGCGTGGTTAATTTAAAAGGCGCTTTCTTTTCTATATTATCCTCACTAGCATAACGTATTAACCCTTTAGGGTAACCTACCTTCTCCATTATATCATCACACTCGTCTATACAAGCTGTACAGTTAACACATTCTAATTGTGTCCCGTTTCTGATATCAATACCTGTTGGACAAACGTGCACACATTGCATACAATCTATACAATCACCATGACCAAGTGCTTCTCTGTCTTCGTTTTTTCTAAATTTTTTGCGTCCATTTTCTCCTTCTCCACGTTTATGATCGTAAGCAACAATAATGGATTGATTATCTAATAGCACACCTTGTAAACGTCCATAAGGACAAGCTATAATACATACTTGCTCTCTAAACCATGAAAATACAAAGTAAAATAAACCTGTAAAAATTAATAACGGAAATAAGGTGCTTAAATGCTGAGAGGGTCCTTCTGTTACGTAATTTAATAACTTATCACTACCAATTAAATAGGCTAAAAACACATTAGCAATAAAAAAGGAAATGATTATAAAAATGGTATGTTTTAATACACGTTTTCTAATTTTTTCTGGAGTCCATTTGGTGCGTTTTAACTTCATTTGCGCCCCTCTATCCCCATCTATCCAATACTCGATACGTCTAAATACCATTTCTAGAAATATGGTTTGTGGGCAAATCCACCCACAAAATATACGCCCAAAAGCAACCGTAAATATGGTAATAAAGACCACACCAATAATCATAGAGATTACAAATAAGTGAAAATCTTGAGGCCAAAACGGAAATCCAAAAACATTAAAACGACGCTCTAGAACATTGAATAATAAAAACTGGTTACCATTAATTTTAACAAATGGAGCTGCAAATAAAAAGACTAATAGCACATAACTAACAATCTTCCTATAATCGTAAAACTTACCACTGGGTTTTTTAGGAAAAACCCAAGCACGTTTACCGTCTTCGCCTATAGTTGATATTGAGTCTCTAAAACCCTCGTTAATTGGAGCTTCCATTTTTATAATTTAATTATTACTAGAAACAGTTTCACCTATTTCTAAAGCTTCAGTGTTTTCTTGTTCTGCTGGAGTTGTAGTATCTTCTGTTCCTTCCGGCTGCCATAAATCGCCTTCAGCATCTTTACCTTTAGCTGGCGTTGTACCTTGTAAAGACAATACATAACTTGCAACTTGAGCCATTTCTAGAGGTTTTAGACCTTCTTTTTTCCAAGAGACCATACCTTTTCCTGATCTACCTCCTTCAGAGATTGTATGAAACACGCTTTTAATGTCTCCTCCTAAAATCCAGTATTTATCCGTTAAATTTGGTCCAATACCTCCACCTCCATCTGGCATATGACAGGCAACACAGTTAGCATCAAATACTTTTTTACCAATTTGAAGATCTGCCGCATCTGTTAATAAAACTACCGAGTTAACATCTACTAAATTTTTAGCTGTTTTTTTATACGCTTCAATTTCTATTTTAGCTTGAGCATACTCGTTATCCAATTCTTCGTATTGTGTATCTGATGACCCTGTAACATGAAAATTAAATAAATAAATTACAGCAAAAACCATAGAAGCATACCAAGAATACAACCACCATGGTGGTAAATTATTATCCAACTCTTTTATACCATCGTAGTTATGGTCAAGGATAATTTCATGCTCCTCTTCTATTGGAGTTTCTCCTCCTTTTAATTTATGGTAAAGCGCTTTAGCTTTTTTAAACTCTGGTACTTTAGAGGTGTTTGCTAGGTAACGTGCTTTACCTGCTTCATCTAAACTTTGAAACAATACGTTTTCTATAGATCCAACAATACCTTCTACAGCAATTAGTATAAATAATACTAACACTAAAAATAACATGATAATTGGATACTCTAAAAAAGCGGGTTTATCTCCAGAGTCTACAAAATATTCTACCAATCCAAAGATGGCAAAAAAGAGAGCTGGGACTCTTACATATGATGGGATTAATTTTTTCATTTGATTAGTTTTTATTGTTTTGAAATAGACAAATAGAACCTTTGACTTTTATTATTTTATAATTAAATAATAAAGCGTTTGGTCTGATCATTCGATTTCGTTTTCGTTTTCGTTGTCTAATTCTAATGGAATATTACTTACTTGAGTGATATAGTCTTTTTTGGCGGTAATTACCCACCAAAAAAGGACTACAAAAAAACCAAAGAATATAAGTAATGATAGTATTGGGTATATCTCTACACCTGCAATACTGTCTAAATGATTTTTTACAAATTTTAACATGACGTTTTAGTTTTGTACGGTTGTTTCTTCTTTTCCTTCTTTAATATCAGTACCTAAACGTTGTAAGTAGGCTATAACTGCTACTATTTCGCGGTTACGCATTTCTACAAAATCAGCACCTCCGTTTTTCTTACTAGCCTCATAAGCTTCTGCAAAATCAGGATCTGTGTAAAGGTTTTTCTCTATCTGTGTTCCTTGCGCTAACATTTCGGCTTGTGCATTTGCAATATCCTCATCTGTATAAGGGACACCTAATGTTACCATCACTTTCATTTTAGCTTCGATATCAGTCTTATCTAGCGTATTATCTATTAACCATTTGTAAGCTGGCATTATAGATCCTGAAGAGGTACTTTGTGGATCATACATATGGTTAAAGTGCCAGTTGTCGTTATACTTACCACCTATACGGTGTAAATCTGGACCTGTACGTTTACTTCCCCATAAAAATGGATGATCATAAACAAACTCTCCGGCTTTACTATATTCTCCGTAACGCTCTACTTCACTTCTAAATGGTCTAATCATTTGAGAGTGACATCCAACACAACCTTCTCTAATATAAATATCACGACCTTCTAACTCTAAAGGAGAGTATGGTTTAACACTACTAATGGTTGGTATATTAGATTTAACCATTATTGTAGGTACAATCTGTACAACACCACCAATTAAAATAGCTATTGTAGCACCTATAGTTAATTTAATAGGTTTACGTTCTAACCAAGTGTGCCATCCTTCTCCAGAAACACGTTTTTTAGACACACGTTGTAATGCTGCAGCTTCTGCTAATTCATCTTCAACAACACTACCTTTTCTAATGGTTTGGATTACGTTAAACACTAAGATTAACATTCCTGTTAAGTATAAAGTCCCTCCAATAGCACGCATCCAGTACATTGGCATAATCTCAGTAACTGTTTCTAGAAAGTTACCGTATTTTAAATTCCCATCAGGATTAAATTGTTTCCACATACTAGCTTGTGTAAACCCTGCAACATACATTGGTAAGGCATACATGATAATACCTAAGGTACCAATCCAAAAATGAAGGTTTGCTAATGGTAAAGAGTATAATTTTGTTTTAAATAATTTTGGTACCAAATAGTAAATCATACCAAAGGTTAAAAATCCGTTCCAAGCTAATGCTCCAACATGCACGTGTGCAATAATCCAATCTGTATAATGCGCAATCGCATTTACATTTTTAAGCGATAACATTGGACCTTCAAACGTTGCCATACCATAACCTGTAATAGCAACTACCATAAATTTAAGTACAGGATCAACACGTACTTTATCCCACGCACCACGAAGTGTTAGTAGTCCGTTTATCATACCTCCCCAAGATGGCATCAATAACATAATAGAAAATGCAACACCTAAATTTTGAGCCCATTCTGGTAAAGCTGTGTATAATAAATGGTGTGGTCCAGCCCATATATAAATAAAGATTAACGACCAAAAGTGAACAATTGATAATCTATAAGAATATACTGGTCTGTTGGCTGCTTTAGGTACAAAATAGTACATTAACCCTAAAAACGGTGTTGTTAAGAAAAAGGCAACCGCATTATGTCCATACCACCATTGTACTAAGGCATCTTGCACCCCTGCGTAAACTGAGTAACTTTTCATACCCGTTAAACTAACCGGTAACTCTAAACTATTAAATATGTGTAATACAGCGACAGTTACAAATGTGGCAATATAAAACCAAATAGCAACGTATAAGTGACGTTGACGACGTTTCATCATCGTACCAATCAAGTTAATCCCAAAAGCCACCCAGATTAAAGCAATAGCAATATCAAAAGGCCATTCTAACTCTGCGTATTCTTTAGATGTAGAGTATCCTAATGGTAATGTTATGGCGGCACCAACAATAATTAATTGCCATCCCCAAAAGTTAATATTACTTAGTAAATCGCTATACATTCTAGCTTTTAGTAAACGTTGCGTAGAGTAATAAACCCCTGCAAAAATAGCATTACCAACAAATGCAAAAATTACCGCATTGGTGTGTAAAGGTCTTAAACGTCCAAAGCTTAGCCATGAAATTCCGTCTGTCATATTCGGGAATAAAAACATGTAGGCTAAAAGCAACCCTACAAGCATACCAACAACTCCCCAGAGCATGGTTGCGTAAAGAAACTTTTTAACGATCTTGTTATCGTAATAAAATTGCTGCATTTCCATAATTAATTGTGATTAGTCTTTTTATTATTCTTAGTTAGTGATTCTGTGGTTTTAACCAATTCATCTTCAAAAAGCATCCTTACTGAAGGCGTATAGCTATCATCAAATTGTCCGTTTCTTATTGCCAATATAAAGGCTATAAAAAAGACAATTGCGACAACAATGCTGACTGTTAGTAAAATGTATATAACGCTCATACCTATTAGAAGTTATGCTACAAAAGTAGCTTAGATGCCTGTTTTAAAAGATGACATTTATCATGTTTGAATTAATTTCTGAAAAAAAATTAAGATTTATTTAAGATTGTTTTTCGCTTACGCGGAATATTTGCCAAAACGCAGTAATTTAAAACGAAACGATAGTGATACTAGAAAAAAAAGTACACAGAGCAGTCTTAGTGACTTCCTTCTATTTATCAAACAACTACTTTAATTTTCGTCCTACCAAATTAGTGGCTATTGTTGTAAAAACAACAATACTAATAGAGCTTAAAGGCATTAAAATAGCAGCAATTACTGGCGCTAATTGTCCTGTTACCGCAAAATACAATCCAATAACATTGTAGAAAAAAGAGAGTACAAAACTCCATTTTATAATTTTAATGGCACTTTTAGACGCCTTTATATATTGGTGTAATTGATTAAATTTTGTTGCATCCAAAATAGCATCACAAGCTGGAGAAAACACATTAACATTTTCAGAAATAGCAATACCCACGTTACTTTGTGCCAAAGCACCAGCATCGTTTAAACCATCCCCTACCATTAATACTTTTGCGCCTTCCGTTTGATGGTATTTAATATACTCCAACTTATCATCTGGCTTTTGATTAAATAGCATTTTAGTTTTTGCTGGTAGTAACTTTTTAAGGTTTTCTAGTTCCCCTTCATTATCACCCGATAAAATGACAAGATCAAAATTCTTTTTCAACTTATTAAACAGCTTTGATAACCCTTTACGGTAACTGTTATAAAACGTGTATTTTCCTTTATAGCTATTGTTAGCACTAATATGTACTGCTGTATTTAATACTGCATTTTCATTTTGAAATCCTACAAATTTAGCAGAGCCAATTTTAATGTTCTCAGAAGCATGAGACGCTTCAATCCCTTGACCTAAATGCTCTTCAAATGTATCTAGTGTAACTATATTATTCTCTTCTAAAATATCATACAAGCCACGACTTAATGGATGATTAGAGCCACGCAGTGTGTTTTTAAGTAAGACTTCTTCAGAAGCACTTAAAGGTAATCCCTCATACTGTGCATCACTTTTTCTATTAGAAGTAATTGTTCCTGTTTTATCAAAAATAATAGTATCGATATGTGCTAATTGCTCTAATATCGAAGCGTTTTTTATATAGAATTTTTTCTTTCCTAAAATGCGTAATAAATTTCCAAAAGTAAAAGGTGCGGATAAAGCAATAGCACACGGACAAGCAATAATTAAAACTGCTGTAAATACATTTAAAGCTTTACTAGAGTCTTTAAACAACCAAAATACTGTAGCAATAAAAGCAATACTTAAAACAGCCACTGTAAAACGCTTACTAATCGCATTGGTTAACGTTGTAAAGCCATCGTCCTTATTTTTGCTAAACACATCATTGCTCCATAATTGTGTTAAATAACTTTGCTCAACCGACTTAATCGCTTCCATCTCAATAACTCCAGAGGTTTGCTTACCTCCGGCAAACAACTTGTCACCAGATTGCTTGGTAACCGTTTCAGACTCGCCAGTAACAAAGCTGTAATCTATTTTCGCATTCCCGTTAATTAATATACCATCTACGGGAATTAGTTCTTGGTTTCGGATTAATAAACGGTCCCCTTTTTCGATATCATAAACCTGAACCGGCACTTCTTCGCCATTAAAAATTTTTGTAACTGCTATTGGAAAATACGACTTGTAGTCGCGTTCAAAAGATAAAAATGAATAGGTTTTCTGCTGAAAAAACTTTCCTAATAATAAAAAGAAAACCAACCCTGTTAAACTATCAAAAAATCCTGAGCCCAAATCGAATGCTATTTCTGCTGTACTACGTGCAAACAAAACAATAATACCTAAAGCAATAGGAATATCAATATTTAAAATTCGTGTTCTAATAGCTTTGTAAGCCGATATAAAATAATCTTGAGCAGCATAAAACACAACAGGTAAAGAAAAAGCAAACATAATCCATCTAAAGACATGCTTGTATTGCTCTAACCAAAACTCGTTGACCTCAAAATACTCTGGAAAAGATAAAAACATCACATTCCCAAAAGCAAAACCGGCAACTCCTAATTTGTAAATTAAACTACGATTTACATTTTCTTGCCCCGTTTTATAATCGTCTAAGCTAATATAAGGTTCATACCCTACAGAGCTTAACAACAATACCAACTGCTTAAGCGAAAACGATGCTGTATTATAAGAAACACGCACTGTCTTTTTACCAAAATTAACTTGAGATAAAGTAACCGCAGGATTTAACTTATTTAAATTTTCTAGAATCCATATGCAAGAACTACAGTGGATATGTGGAATGTAAAGTGTGACTATTTGTGTTTTACCATCATCAAATTCGACTAACTTCTCAATAATTTTATCTTGAGATAAAAAGTCGTACTTCCCCTCAATCTCTTTTGGAATAGCTCCAGGAGACGCTTGTAAGTCGTAATAACACGTTAAATCACTTTCAGACAAAATTTCATACACCGTTTTACAGCCTTGACAACAAAACGGTTTATCCTCTAAAAGGATAGTTGTATCTGTACAATTATCGCCACAATGATAACATACTTTAATTTCCATAATTTGCTCATTTACCTGTAACAAAGGTTACACTATGATACGAAATATTATATGATATTTGTCATATTACGGATAGTATACTTTTGGTATACTGCAACAAAATTAGGTATGAGTAAATGTGAACAGTGTATTGTAAGGCAATTTAATAGTTTAAAAATGCTTACAAAAGAAGAGTTAGTGCGTGTGTCTGCATGCAAAACAAGCAGTGTAATCAAAAAAGGAACCACTATATTTAGAGAAGGAGAAACTTTAAACGGAATTTACTGTGTTAGAGAAGGCGTTTGTAAATTAACTAAACTTAGCGATAACGGAAAAGAACAAGTTGTAAAACTAGCTATTAAAGGCGGTATGATGGGGCAACGCTCTTTAGTTAGTGGAGAAATATCAAACCTGACAGCTGTAGCTATAAATGATATGCAAATTTGCTTTATTCCTAGACAAGAAATTGTTCGTGATTTACAAAAAAACGTCAATTTTTCTATGGATATTTTAAAACGCATGGCTCAAGATTTAAAGACTTCTGAGGATAGTCTTGTTAATATGGCACAGAAAACCGTAAAACAGCGCTTAGCAGAAACCTTAATCTATGTACAAACAACGTTTGATATAGACCAAGACGGTTATTTAGCCTTAAACTTGTCTAGAGATGATTACGCTAGTATTGTTGGTACTGCTACTGAAAGCGCCATCCGTATTTTATCTCAATTTAAAAAAGAAGGCTTGATTAGCACTAAAGGAAAACAGATAAAAATTGAAAACCTACAAGACCTAAGTCGGGTCGAATAACATTAAATATTTTAAAGTATAAAAAAAAGGATGTAATTAAAAATTACATCCTTTTTTATTGTTTAGGCTAAGGGCTATCAATCTTTAATTAATTTTAAGGTTTGGTTACCTTCATCAGAATATATTTTTGCAAAATATAATCCTGAAGGCATATTATCTGTAGGTATTGCAAATTGCAAAGCGTCTATTTTTTGTGTAAAAACAGTTTTTCCTAATACATCAAAAACGTGTACTGTATTTACTGTTTTTGTAGATTGAATATTCCAATCTGATGTTGTAGGATTTGGAAAAACAGAAAACGTATTAGCACTAAATCTATCAACACTTAAGCTAGTCCCTGGGTTTAAAGAAAAATATAAGTTATCAAAATAAGCGATACCTGTATTTAAATCTGACTCGGTTCCTATTTTAAATTGAAAAAACTTATCTAAGCTAAAGCCTTGATCTGTGAAAAAAGATAATGGTATATCAACACTTTGCCATTGGTTAAAAACGAATGCTTCTTCTGTTGGAAGTTCATAAAAATACTCAAAAACAGCACCATCTTCTTCAATCAAAATCATTCTAATCTGAGTGGCATTGGTCGTATAATAATCAAAATGAAAATTATTATATGCCGATAAATCTGTTACTGCACCTGGATTTGTTCCTTCTCCATATCCTGCAATAGAAAAATCCATTTTAAAGGTATTATTAATCACCGCTGATGGATCTGTATCAACTATTGTAGTTTCTCCAAACGTATAATCATTTGTCCAAACATTAGTAAATCCACCTGTATCTCCAAAAATACTTAACACTTCGTTATTAGGTGTTGTAGGTGTTGGTGACGGAATTTCTAACTCCGGTATTGGTGCTATATTTGTTCCTCCTTCAAAGTCATCTACTAAGTAGATACCTACTTCATTGTTATTAAAGTCAGGAAAAAACACCATTAAGTCGTAATTACCTAAACCTGCAGGAAAATCTAAACTTACCACTTGCCAATCCGTACCGGTAGTTGTAAAAGATAATTCTGTATTTGGGCCTGTACCACCTTCAAATTTTAATAAATGTGTACGTGTCCCATATTCTGCAATAGGTTTAATTCTAAAAGTAATAGTATTATTAGCATCGTCAGACAGATCTAAATTTTCTGCTAGATTAAGTTGTGCGGTATCGTATAACAAACCACCACCTGCTATTTGGCCGACATCATTTCCGGCATCTGTTGTGAGCATAAAACCACAATCAAAACAATTCATGACGTCAGCTGGATCTGAATAATCTATAGGTAATACCTGAGATATCCCTAGTGTTGTCGCAAATAAAAATACTAATACTGTAATTTTTTTCATGGTGATTATATTTAAAATTAATTAGACCCCGACACTTTTACGTAGTCAATAATAAAGTCTTGAGGGAAAATAGAATCATCCACTTCTGGACCTCCAAAATTTCCGCCAATTGCCAAGTTTATTATTAGATAAAAAGGTTTATCAAAAGGCCATGTTTTTTCATTTTTAACGTCTGGAGAAAAGGTATAAACTAAATTATCATCTACATAAAATGAAATCGAATCTTTAGTCCAATTGGTTTTATAATTATGAAATCCTTCCTCTATATCTTCAATCGTTGAAATTTTTGTGTTTACAGACTTTCCATAACTGTCTGGTGTATGTAATGTAGTATGAATTTGATTAGGCATTTTACCTACATATTCTAAAATATCAATCTCACCACAAGCAGGCCAAGTATTAGTATCTATATCAGACCCTAGCATCCAAAATGCAGGCCATAAACCTGAACCTAAAGGCAACTTTGCTCTAACTTCTACTGTTCCATATTGAAATTCAATTTTGTCTTTAGTTGTGATTTTTCCTGAATAATATCCAGTCGAATCTTTAGTCGCTGTTATAATTAAGTTACCGTCTTTTACAGATACATTTTCTTTAGTATAAATCTGTCTTTCATTGTTACCCCAACCACATAAATTAGGGCAACCATCACCAAGGTCGTAATTCCAATAGGACTCATTTAACTGCGTTCCTTTAAACTGATCCGTAAAACTAAATACATCATTAGCTTTACTTAACTTCTTGTTATCTTGATTCTCTTTACAAGAAAAACAAACAACAAGTAATACGATTAGTTTTAAAAGCTTCATTATAATTTGAATTTATCCGTTAATACTGTCTCAGAACTTCCCCCTACAAAGACTTCAAAATCACCATCCTCTACAATAAAAAGACCTTGATTATTAAAAAAACCAAGTTCTTCTTGAGTTAAAGACAAGGTTATTGTTTTTGTTTGGTTTGGATTTAATTCGACTAGCTCAAATCCTTTTAGCTCTTTTACAGGTCGTGTGATACTTGCAAATAAATCTCTGATATACAATTGAACAACTTCTTTTCCTTTCAATTCTCCTGTATTAGTAACATCTACTGAAACCGTTACTGTTTTGTTTTCTGAAAAAGTGTTTTCTATTTTTAAATTATCATACTTAAACGTCGTGTAACTTAAACCATGACCAAAAGCGTATAAAGGTGTGTTTTTCTCATCTTGGTAATGCGACCAAAACACAATATCCTCTCCTGGTAAAGTTGGTCTACCCGTATTTTTATAATTATAATAAATTGGGACTTGTCCAACGTGTCTAGGAAATGTCATTGGTAATTTACCACTAGGATTATAATCTCCGTATAAAACTTGTGCAATAGCATTACCAGATTGTGTTCCTAATTGCCAAGCCTCTACAATTGCAGGTATATTTTTATCTGCCCATGTCACGGTTAGCGGACGACCATTATTTAATACTAAAACAATGTTTTTATTAACTTTATATACTGCTTCTAAAAGCTGTTGCTGTACACCAGGTAATCCTAAATCTGTACGACTTCTACCTTCTCCACTTTGAAAACCATGTTCTCCTAAAACCATAACCACTACATCTGCTTTTTTAGCAACTTTGATGGCATCATTAAAGTCACTTTTATCAGAGGTGTTAATTTTTACTTCAAAAGCAAATTCCGTTTTACCTATAGAGACGTCCGCACCTTTAGCATAAGTAATGGTATTACCTGAGTATTTATTTAGACCTTCTAAAACAGAAACCGCAGTGCTATCCTTTGCAGCAATACGCCAGCTACCTAAAGGGCTTGTTTTATCTGATGCTAAAGCACCGATTAATGCTATTTTTTGTCCCTCTTTTTTAAGTGGAAGTATATTATTTTCGTTTTTAAGAAGTACAATAGATTTTTTAGCCATATCTAAAGCTGCATCATGTATTTCTTGACTTCCTATAACTTCTTTTTCTCGAGTTTCATCTAAATACTTATATGGATCTTCAAATAATCCTAATTCAAACTTGACACGTAAAATTCGGCTTGTAGCATCATTAATATCTTTAATATTAACCGTACCGTCATTAACCAAACCAGCTAACTCTTCGACATATAAGTACGACTCCATATCCATATCAGAACCTGCCTTTACAGCTAATTCTGCTGCATGCTTACCGTTTTCGGCATGTCCGTGAGCAATCATTTCTGTAATTGAGCCCCAATCCGAAACTACAAAACCATCAAATTGCCACTGTCCTTTTAAAACATCACGTTGTAAGTATTCGTCTCCAGTTGAAGGCACACCATTTAATTCGTTAAACGAATTCATAAATGTTCTAACACCCGCATCTTTTGCTGCTTTAAATGGCGGAAAAATAACGTTGTATAATGTTGAAGTTCCGACATCTGCAGTATTATAATCTCTACCAGCTTCTGCAAAACCATAAGCTGCAAAATGCTTAGCACATGCTGCTATTGAAAAAGGGGTTGACAAATCGTCACTCTGAAATCCTTTAACTCTTGCCACCGCAATTTTAGACCCTAAATACGTGTCCTCTCCTGCGCCTTCCATTACACGTCCCCAACGGGCATCTCTAGAAATATCTACCATTGGTGCAAATGTCCAGTTGATACCTGCTGCCGAAGCTTCTTTTGCTGCAACCTCTGCTGATTTTTTAATAGCCTTTAAATCCCAACTTGCAGCTTCTGCAATTGGAATTGGACTTAAGGTTTCATAACCATGAATAACATCAAAACCAATAATTAAAGGAATCCCTAGACGTGTTTCTTCAACCGCTATTTTCTGAACAGCTCTCACGTCTTTGACGCCTCTAACATTAAGCATTGAGCCTACATATCCTTTACGTAAATGCTCGTACTTTTTAGCTTGGTCTCCATTTTCTGGTACTGGACCTGTAACGTCCCAAAAGCCATTGTACTGATTCATCTGACCTATTTTTTCTTCTAAGGTCATTTTAGACAATAGCGTAGCGACTTTATCATCAATACTTGATGTTTTGTCATCACTTATAGCTAAGTCGTTCTCATTATTATTTTTACATGAAATAATGAGAAGACCTGCTAAGACTAAATAATAATACTTGCTTAATTTCATATTTATTGATAAACTCTTACGTAATCTATTTCCATTGTATCCTCTGTAAATGCTGGATCAACATCTCCTCCAAGACTTCCTCCCATTGCCACATTTAGTATAAAAAAGAAATCACTATTAAATGGTAATGCATCTGAATTAATTACTGTGTGAAAAACGTCTCCATCTACAACAATCTTAATAACATCTGGTGTCCACTCTACACTATAATTATGAAATTCTGATGTTGACGTTGCTACTTGCGTTGCACCTCCATTAGCATTTCCACCTGACATTCCTGGATAATGTAACGTCCCTAAAGTCGTGTTTTTATCCTGACCTGTTTGTTCCATAATATCAATCTCTCCACTTGTTGGCCACCCAACTGTTTCAAAGTTTGCACCCAACATCCATATTGCAGGCCAAGTCCCTTGCGCTGCAGGTAACTTTGCTCTAACTTCTACTCTACCATACGTAAACTCAAATAAGTCCACAGATTTAATACGTGCAGAAGTATAAGAAGCACCATCTGCTTTTGCAGTGATTTTTAAAATACCATCTTCCACAATTACGTTATCAGCATTACTAGTATAAGACTGCAACTCATTATTACCCCAACCGTTATCTCCTGTTCCTAAGTCGTATGTCCAATTAGCTGGGTTTGGAGCACCATTAATGTCAAACTCATCAGCCCAAAATAAATCGTTATAAATAGTCTGTAACTCATTAGAACTACCTTCTTCTTGAGAAGTAATAATAAACCACCAATCAAACTCGCTATTTCCATCTGTAGTTCTAATAATCATCTCATTAGGAATATCACGACTAAAAATTTCATATCTATGATTACCTCCAGTGTAATACCCCATAAACCCTAAACCTGTAAGATTAATGGTTTCTACACCTCCTGGTGCTGTAATTACCCAACTTTCAGAATAGTCTTGGTATGGATAATTTTCGATATCTGCTCCATTTGGCGTTTCGCTATGTGGACCTAATTCATTTATTAAAGGCTCACGTCCAAACACAGTTCCTTCAGGGTTAACTGTAGGATCATCATTTACACTATTAACAATATGAGTAAACGTTCCGTCTGTATTAAAAATATAACGGTCGTCATACATTCCTGTTGCCGATTTTTCTCCTGGACCAGCACCATACCATTCCGTAGGTACTACACCTCCAATTGGACCAAGACCAAAATGTCCTGGACTTTCAGATTTTATTCGCCATGTTTTTGATCCATCACCAACTAAAGCATTTAACAAATCTGCAGGTGCAGAATAGGTTGCCAAAACTTCAACTTCAAGTGTTGTCGTTGTAGACACACCTCCTGTACCGTAAGCAACCACCGTTACCGTATAAGTGTTTACACCTAAATCTGAAAAGGTAAAATCTGTAGTTCCAGAAGGTGCATTTACAACAGCACTTCCAAAACTATATTTAAAGCTTAATGCATTATCTGCAGTTGCTGTAAAATTTACTAATCCACTTCCATCTCCATTAGGATTGGCAGCATCTTGACCAACAATCTCTGGTACTACAACAATATTTGTTGGCGCCACTATATTACCAAACGTCTGATCCTCTTCTTGGCAAGCAATAAAGAAAATAGCAATGCTTAATAGCAAACTAATTTTTAGTATATGTTTCATTTGTTCTTTTTTTAACTGATTATTAGTTCTTCAATTCAAATTCATCATAATAATACACTGAATCATCACCTGCTACTCCAAAATCAAAGAATAACACGACTCTATCATAATTAAAGTCTGCTGCACCACTAATATCAAATTCTAACTCTTCCCAAGCATTTATAGTTGTTGTACTTAGGTCAATTTCGAAAAACTGTGTGTTATCAGCACTATTTTCAATTTTTAATCTCACCACAGCTCCCATTTTAGGAGACCATGTTTTAACGCTTAATTTGTTATACGTATTAACATCTAAAGGCGTTGCTACATCAAAAAATGCACCTGCCCAAACTTCCGAACCAGCTGTTTTAACCAACTCTGCAACATTAGCTGTTGTATTTAAACCTGACATATCTGGGTTAGCAATTACTTGTACATCTGCAATATTTCCAAATGCTGTAAATGCTGGTGCTGCACCTTCAAAATCTTGAAAAGGCAATGCAGGAGTTCCGCCTGAACCTCCACCTGTACTCACAACTTCTATTTGATCAAAATAATAAGTAGAATCGTCTCCTGCTACTCCAAAATCATAGAATAATACGACTCTATCATAAGTTAATGCTGCTGCTGCAGAAACATCAAACACTAAAGTTTCCCATGTATTAATAGAAGATGTAGTTGCATCCGTTTCGTAAAACTGAGTATTATCAGCACTATTTTCTATTTTAAGTCTAACCGTTGCTCCTGCTTTTGGTGACCAAGACTTAACGCTTATCATATTACAAGTAGATAAATCAATTGGTGATGCGACGTCAAAAAATGTTCCTGCCCAAACTTCTGATCCAGCTGTTTTAACCAATTGTGCCACATTAGCTGAAGTGTTTTCTCCTGACATATCTGGATTAGCAATAACTTGCGTATCTGCTATATTACCAAACGATGTAAATGCAGGTGCTGTTCCTTCAAAATCTTGAAGTACTGCACATGTTGTATCTCCCATTGCAGAAGGTGCTTTATGGAAATACACATTATCTATATAAAAATCAAAGGTTCCTGTTGGTAAACCTGAAAATATTAATTGTTGAATTGAATTTGTTGCAGTCATACCAGCAGCAATAAAATCAGTCATAGGAATATCTAGAGACACCCATTCGCCTTGAGCGATACCATCAAACACTATTTCTGCTTCCGTTGCAGTACCTCCTAAATCAACTAACTTTACTCTAAATGTTTCCGCATTAGCGGTCCAAACATCTAAGTGAA
The DNA here is from genome assembly GCF_055635485.1 of Olleya sp. KKT75. Lineage (NCBI taxonomy): Bacteria > Pseudomonadati > Bacteroidota > Flavobacteriia > Flavobacteriales > Flavobacteriaceae > Olleya > Olleya sp. KKT75. Next base: position 2,684,758 of record NZ_CM145759.1, on the reverse strand, counting down.
AGAATTCCATTGTCGAAGCATCTACAGCGTCTCCACCATAAAATTCTACTCCAACAAAATCTGCATCTACATAAGACTTAGTATCATCGCCATCAATTTGAATATCTGTTAATGTACTTGTACTCCAATCTGATCTCCAAGAACTAACATTTACATCTGTTGTATATGCATTACTAAACATAGAAATTTTGTCTTCATCAGCTCTAGTTGGCGGTGTTGGCGCTGCTGCTAAAGGAGCTGTAATTTCTGTTACAACAAACTCTTCCGTATAAGACACCGTATCTACAGACCCACTAAAAGCAGTTACTGTAATAGTATATGTTCCTGCTTCTTCATAAACAAAAGAAGTAACCTCTCCAATATTAGTCGTTATTACTGTTCCTGCTGCGTCACCAAAATCTACATCATAAGACATTCCAAAATCTGCAGTTGCAGTTACATTGACTTGTCTAGAAACACCTTCGTCATTTGCGATGGTAACCACTAAATTTTCTGGTGCTTGAAAAGACACAACTATTGTTTGTGCGACAGTCGTTGTTTTTCCATTTATTGCTGCTGCTGCAATTACAATATCATATGCCCCTTCTGCATAAGTATGCTGAGTGCTTTCTCCAGGATTAAGAAGGCCAGAATCTGTACCAGATCCATCACCATAATTAATTCTAAAATTAGCTACATTTTCTCCTGTAGGCGTAATTGTTACTAACCCCGAATTATCTTGAGCTATAGTAATAACTGCTGCCACGTTAGTTGGTGCAGGTAATGCACTTACATCTGGCAAATCATCATCTTGTTCGCAACTTACAAAAGCTGTTATTACCAAGAATAAACTAAGAATGTACTTGAAATTTTTCATGTTATATTTCGTTTTAATTTTCATATTATTTTATTAATAACCAGTGTTTTGAGACCAACGATTACCTGTTAATTCTATTTCTATTTGAGGAATTGGAAATACTTCATGTTTTCCTGACATAAAACCATCAATTTCTGATGCAGCACGACCTGTTCTTACTAAATCAAAAAAGCGGTGGCCTTCTCCTACTAACTCAACACGACGCTCATTATAAATAGCCTCAGTTAGAGTACTTCCTGAAGACGTAATGTTATGATCCATATCTCCAAAAGCACGCTGTCTTACTAAATTAAGATAGTTTTGTGCTCTATCGTCAGCAATAGATCCTCTATTTAAAGCTTCAGCAGCCATTAATAGTACATCAGCATATCTAATAGCTCTGTAGTTATTTGGATTAGTCAAGTTTTGATCTCCAATATTAGAATCGCCTTGACGTGCTATATACTTTCTGTTATAATATCCCGTGTGCTCATTACCTGTTCCAAACGTAGCACCTGTGCTAGTTGCCCATGCATTAATATCTAAAATAGCTGTATCGATTCTTGGGTCATCACTTTCAAAAGCATCTACTACCTCTTGAGTTGGTACATTAAAACTAAATCCTGAATCAAATAAAGGTCCATTGTAATTACGAATACCGTTAAAACCAACAGCTACATTACCTTCGCTACACTGTAAACATCCAAATCCAGCACCTTCTAAATCTGCGTATTGTACTTCAAATACAGATTCGATACTATTTTCATTATCATTTTCAAAAAGTGTTGTGTAATCTGCAACCAAATCATGTGGACCCGAGTTTATTAAATCCTCTAAAACTAACGCTGCTGCGCCAAATTTATCTTGATATAAGTACACTTTACCTAATAATGCTTGTGCTGCACCTTTTGTAACACGTCCTAACTGAGTTTGTACATATGGTAAATTCTCTGCTGCGTATAATAAATCCATTTCGATTTGTGTATATACTTGCTCTTTAGGTGTTCTGTCTGCAGTAAATTGGTCTCCGAATAAAAAACGTTGATCAACCACTAATGGCACATCTCCAAACCATTTTACTAATTCGAAATAATAATATGCTCTTAAAAATCTAGTTTGAGCTAATACATTTTCTTTACCAGAAAACGCTGTTTTATCCTGAAACTCCATGATGTAATTGGAACGATTTACTCCTGCAAACATCCAACCCCAAATAGAACGTAACTGCTCGTTATTAGGTGTGTGAATCATGTCATCAATTTGTTGTATTCCTGGCACATCTGTTGCACTTTCTCCTCCTGCTAACGTATTGTCTGAAGCAATTTCTCCTAACATTACATTTAAGTAAGTAGATTGTAACAAATCATATGCACCAATTAAAGCATCTTGATAATCTTGTTCTGAATTAAAATAGTTTTCAGAACTTTCATTTTGAGATTCAACGTCCACAAAATCGTCACTACACGCTATTATTGTCGAAGCTGAAACTAAAAGTAGAATTATATATTTTATGTTTTTCATCTTTTAAAATTTTACGTTTGTTCCAATTAAAAATGTTCTTGGATTTGGATAAAATCCACTATCAATACCGTCTCCAATAGGAGCTCCGTTAGATGTTGTTGCATCAAACCCTCTATATTTTGTTAATGTAAATGCATTACTAACAGATGCGTAAACTCTAATATTATCTAGACCTATATTTTGTAATCTTTCTTTATTAAAAGTATACCCTAATTGTATGTTCTGTGCTCTAAGAAATGATCCATCTTCAACAAAATAATCTGAGAATACTGTATTAGCAGTCGCACTATTTGTAACTCTAGGATCTGAATTTGTAGATCCTGGACCAGTCCATCTGTCTAAAACGTATGTTGTTAAATTTGTTTTTGCACTATTACGATCGTAGTTTCTTACTATATCATTACCAAGTGAAGCAAAGAAATACGTCTGAAAGTCAAAATTCTTATAATCAAAAGATAGGTTTAATCCCATAGTTACATCCGGAATTGGGTTACCTATAAAAGTTCTGTCGTCTGCATCAATCACTCCATCTTGATTTACATCAACAAATCTGATATCTCCTGCTTCTGCATTTGCTCCTAATGCTAATTGAGATGGATGTGCATCCACTTCTGATTGTGTTTGAAAAATCCCATCCATTTGTAAACCATAAAAGACACCTATTGGCTGCCCAACTTGCATTCTTGATGGCGGATTAGCTTGACCAATACCAAAACTACCTCCTACTTCATAGCCAATACTGTTATTTACTTCAATGACCTCATTTTCTAAAGTTGAAATATTATAACTTACGTTGAATTTAAAATTATCTGAAATTTGGTCTTTGTAAGAAATTTGAAATTCTAAACCACTATTTTCAACAGTACCTGCATTAACTACAGGGTTTCCAGAACCTGGTGCTGCTCCTCCTAAAATTAAAGAACTTTCTACAGGTAATAATAAGTTTTCAGTCGTACGTTTAAAATAATCTGCAGTAATATCAATTTTACTATTAAATAATCTTGTTTCAAAACCAATATCAAATGCTTTTTGCTCTTCCCATTTAATTTCAGGATTAGAAATAGCACCAACTGCTGTTCCTAGTTCCAAAGCATCATCCAAAACATATACGCCTTCTCCATCTAATAGAGATTCGAATCTGAATCCAGGAATTCTATCGTTTCCTAATACTCCATAAGAACTTCGTAACTTTAAAAAGTTTATTGTACTACTATCCTCTAAAAAGGCTTCGTCGGATACTACCCAACCAATAGAACCCGATGGAAAAATTCCAAATTTATTTTCAGGTCCAAAAGCTGTTGATCCATCACGTCTTACAACTGCAGAGAATAAATATTTTCCTTTGTAATTGTATTGTACTCTACCAAAATATGATAGTAATCTAGAATCGAAAAAACGATTACTTATTTGTGCATAAGGATCTGTTATAGTCGTTGCATCATTAATATTAGCTTCACTAAAAATAGTGTCTTCTGGCATTCCGTCTCCAATAGCTAAGTAATAATCTCCTGTTGTTTTAAATACTGACGTTCCTAAAGTTGCTTTTATGTTATGTGTCTCATCATTTATAGATGTTTCATAATTTACAAAAGCATCAAAAGTATAATCTCTAAAAAAGCTTGTTCCTTCAGTAAATTGAACATTATCTGTATTGTCAAATACTGATCCGTTACCATATTCTACTAATGGATTAAGCCCTCTTGTTCTTACTTCAGAATAATTCCATTGGTAATTAGCTTCTGCGCTAAATCCATCTAAAAACTTATAATTTAAACCAAAAACACCACTAAGCTTATCAACCTTTGTTCTATTAAAAGTATTAGCAATTTGCTTCAAAGGGTTAACAACTTCAATCGGATAGTTAGCTGAAGATGTATATTCTCCATTACTATCTCTAGGTGAATCAGTAGGCGCAAAATTAACTGCGTTAAATAAAACAGACCCTAAACCACCTTCTGATAATGCTTTTCTAACAGTACCAGTATAAATTAAGTTGGCCTTTAAATTTAGATTCTCAATAATCTCTAAACCATAATTAGCACGTGTTGTATAACGTGTAAAATTAGCTTTGCTTCCTCCTATAATACCATCTTGAGTTAATAAAGAAGCACCAAAAGAATAGGTTGACTTTTCTGTACCACCACTTGCTGTAATAGCATTATTAAAAATTGGAGCCGTTTCAAAAACTTCGTCTTGCCAGTCTGTACCTCTATTTAGGCCAAATGTATCTGGAAAAGGTAATGGACTACCACTAGCAGCAGCAGCTTCATTTTTAATTAAAGCATATTCTGTAGCATTTAATAACGGTATTTTTCTTGTTGTTTTCTGGAATCCTACGTAAGAATCGTACTGAAAAGACATTTTCTTGTTTTTACGTCCCGTCTTGGTCGTAATTAATATCACTCCATTGGCAGCTCTAACACCATAAATACCAGCTGTTGCATCTTTTAATACAGTATAGCTTTCTATATCTCCTGGATTTATAACACTTAAATCTTCAATAACATTACCATCTACTAAAATTAAAGGTCTATTGTCTCCGTTAGTTGACACCCCTCTAATCCTAATATTTGATGCACTACCTGGTGATCCCGATTGTGAAGAAATATTGACACCGGCTACTTGACCTTGTAACGCTTGCTCTATTCGCGTTGGCTTTAGAGCTTCAATAGTTTCGCTAGTTACTGTAGATACAGCTCCTGTTACTTCTTTTCGTTTTTGAGAACCATATCCAATAATAACCACTTCTTCTAAACCTTCTACATCTTCAGAAAGTTTAACATTAATAGCATTACCATTAGTTACCGTAATTTCTTTTGTTTTATAACCAACATAAGAAAATACTAAAGTTGCGTTTTGCTGTACATTTTTAATAGTATAATTTCCATCAAAATCTGTAGTAACACCGTTTGATGAATTTTTAACTAGAATGTTAACAGTAGGTATGGGAAACCCATCTTGTTCACTAGTTACATTTCCTGATATTGTATACTCTTGTCCAAATGCGGATAGTGTAAATACTAATAACAGAAATGAGAGAATAGTTTGTTTCATATTTGAAAGTTTTTGTGCTTTTACCAAAATTATCAAGATTATCTGATAATTTGATAAAATTAACCGCTACAAAAAGCATACAACACAAAAAAAAATACAAAAACATGCGTAAATGATATATTTAGATAGCATTAACGTTTAATTAACGATTCTAATACAATAGTTTAACAAGAGCCTAAAATAGGGCTTTGTATAGGTAATGTAGTGGTGAATTAAAGAAATGTATAGTTTTTAAATACTAAGTATATAGTCCGTTAAATTTACATCATGCTCTAATTCCATTTTTTTACGCAAACGATATCGTTTAACTTCTACACTTCTAGGCGAAATATTAAGCAATGGTGCAATCTCTTTAGAAGATAAGTTTAACCTTAAGTAAGCACACAACCTTAAGTCATTGGATGTCAATGTTAGGTGCCTAGATTTAACTTTCTTTAAAAAGTCTTTATCAGCATTATTAAATGCTTCTTCAAACAAATTCCAGTCATCTTTGTTATTAATATTCTTATCAATAATTCTTATTACAGATTTTAAATTTGAGTCTTTAACTTTATCATTTAATTCACTTTTTATGGTATTCAAAAATTCGTTCTTTTTTATAAGACTCATTGTTGAAATAGCCAGTTCTCTATTTTTACTTTCAATTTCTTGTCTAAGATTTTCATTATTTAAAGCCATAAGTTGCTGCTTAGTTTCAAAATCTTTAAGTTCTAGTTCTTGGTTAGATTTAAGCACTAGCTTTTCTTTTTGCTTTCTATAGTATAACTTATAAAAATAATTAATAAGCAAGCTTACTACAAATCCCAAAATAAAGTAAAGTACAACCATTAAGTTTGACAAATACCAAGGTCTTGCTATTGTAAAAGTATGCGTTGCTTGGTTGTCCAATGCTTTACCTCCTACCCTTGCCTTTACCTTAAACACGTAATCTCCGTATGACAAATTTTTATACAATATACTCGCTTTAGTATCCCATTTGCTCCAATTATCATAAAGCCCTTCTAATTTATGAGAATATTCTGCTTCAAGGTATTTATCAAATTCTGCCACACTATATGCAAACTCCAAATTGTTTTCTTTATTTGCGAAATTACTTTCTTCTTGTAAATCAATTAATGTCTTAGAAGAACTTAAGGGCGTTTTATTTATAGCATTAATGCTAACTTGATAATTCTTTGAATGAATTTTAGAAATATCTAACGTGATATAGCCTTTTGACGTCCCAAATAAGTAAACATTAGGCTTTATATTGGACAAGCTTTCATATCCAGATAGCCCTTCTCTTAAAGAATTTGGTAATGCAACAAATGTTATTTCTGGTGTTGTACTTAATTTTCCAGGACTAATGTAGTTTACGCCCTTCTGCGTAATAACCCATAATGCATTTGTGTTTTTATCTACTATTAATCTACCTGAAGCGTATCCTTGTTCTTCATATAATTGACTTAAAATAGTATCCTTAACAAAATCGCTTTCTGAGGCTTTCTTTTTAAAAACACCATGTTCCGTTGCGTAATACAGTGCACCATTATACTCAGTAAGTGATGAAAACAATCCTTTTTCCAAAGTCTCTATTTTTGAAACTGAAACCACTTTCCTAAAATCAGCATCTACGTTGATTTTAAAAACACCTTTATACTCGTGATTTACAAAAATTTTGTTTTCTTCTGAAAACACAAAAAATCTAGACGAATTATCAAACCCCTCTATTTTGTTTCTAAAGCGCCAAGTATCACCTTGCTTTTCAAGAATATTTAAACCATTGTAATTACCTTGTATTAAGAGGTTTGGGTGATTTTTTATTGTTTTAAAATCCCAAGTTCCATCAATGCTTGCTATTTTTGTTGCTACAGTATCTTTTAATAAAAAAGACCCCGTATTATGCCCACAAAACAACTGATTACCAATAACTTTTAGATTCCAAACTTGACCTTTTGTGTTTTTAATAGCTTTAAATTCAGTGTCGTTTTCTTTTTTATAAAACACGCCTTGGTTGGTCCCTAAATACAATATATTATCAAAAATAACAGATGTGTAAACTGTCCCTAAAACACCTTTATCATCATTAAATATTTTGAATGGCGCATTCTTATTTATATAATTAATACCGTTATCTAATCCTAGCCAAATATTACTATCTACATCCTCAAAGACAGAAAGCACAGTATTATTACCTAGTCCGTTAGATTGATTGATAACCTGCTTAATATTACCTTCTAAATCGACTCTAAGCAAACCATTAGATATGGTTCCAAACACTAAACTATTATCCTGTAATCTAATACTACTATAAATGGAATAATCTACAAGCGTTTTATTTAGAGATTCCGACCAAACCTTGGCTTTGCCATCTTCTAACCTATAAACACCATGGTTTTGAGTAACAACTAGCAACTTATTATCTACATCATAAACGCCAACTATAATTTTCTGATTAAAAGCAGAAGCCCCTATAATTACTTTAGGTTCACCATTTTCTAATTTTAACAACCCTTTTGCTCTGTCTTGATAATAAATAGTATTATCAACTTTAAACATTTTAATAATACCGACTTCCGATGTTATTATTTTAAAACTATCTGTTTCTAAATTATATACATAGATGCGATTTAAAGACTGAAACAATAACCAATTATCTAAGTTAGTTATTTTCCAAAACTGCTCATCTTCTAATAATCTCTCTTTTACTTTTTCCGAAAGTGATGTATAAGCAAGAGCACCAACCTGCGTTTTAGACCAAAATCCAAACTCCATATAACTACCCGTGTAAATTTTATTATCTACAACATTAACCGATCTTATTATAGTTTTATTTGGTGAAGGATATAACATCCAATCTGCTCCATTAAACTCTAAAAGCCCTTTAGAATTTGCTATATAAATATGCTTATCCTTACCCTGAGAAATTTCCCAGTTTTGGTTTTCTGCTTCGTATTGTTTGGGTGAAAAGTATTGTATTGGAGGCAAATCTTGTGCAAATAAAACGTGCACATTTAAAATAAAACATAGTAAAAACAAGACTTTACTAAGGGATCTATAACTTGTTTGTTGTCTATAAAGCATAAAGCAATATACAACATTGTATGGTTAAAAGAAACAGCACCATTTAACCATACGCTTTTAAGTATTCTTAGATTTTACTTTTAATACACCGGAGCAGGTGTTAATAAAGTTAAAATCAAAATAATTACTGTTGCCAGTAAGAAGACTATTGTATTGAATTTTCGATTACTCATAACTATAAATTTATTGATGAATAGTTAACACTGTATTAGAATGAAGTTGTTTTAATGTTGAAAAAACATTAGATCTAAACATCCCTATTTTTCTTAGTATATCTGGTTTTTTATCAACAACGCACATGATTCCGTCCATGTGCGACTTTGCATAAGTTTTTAAACTAAAAGAAGTATGTGCGTATTGGAGTGCCACTGTGCTATTGGTCTTAAGTTTTAAATAAGTTAGCATGGCTTCTAAATGGTTAGCTGCACTATCACTTAAAGTATTCTGTTTCGCCAATATTAATACGGTGATTTCTAAATTAGTATGTTCTAAAATATTGCAAAAGCCATCAATTTGTGCTGTATTAACCTGTTGCTTAAAGTCGGATGCTATTGTAATGTTAACCGTATTACAACTGGCTGCATGCGGAGGAACTATTAATACTGGACAACATCTTATTTTGTCTACAATAGCTTGAGTTTTTACCCCTAGCCTATTTTTATTTTTGCTAGTCAATATTATTAAATCTATATCTAATACTTTAGTGTTTTTCTGAATACTAGATAACAGCCCAGAACACTCAGAAACCGCGAAAAAATGATGGTTTAAATCATAACAATTTAAAGTATAACGTTCCACTAATTTACCCAACTGTTTTAAAGCATAATCTCTTGGTCTATCAAACCAATCCTCATCCGCTTGCAACATCGCAATAGCATCAAGTCCATTAGCATTATAGGAATATGTATTTAAAAAATAAAAATCGCAATACTCATGTTTAAAAAGTTGCAAAACATAATCAATGGTTTGAAAGCTATTTAAAGTAAAATCTGTTGGAATTAATATTTTTTTCATCTTATTGCATTTAAATTAATATATCTAATACTGCAGCACTATCATTTCAAACCCAGATATTATAACGACACCTCCAAGACGAGCTCTATTATCTTTTGTAACGTTCTAGTAACGTATAAAACTTGATTCTAAAATCATGAAGCTCTCTAATTAATTGAACAAACTGCAGTCTTTTTATTTCATGAACCTTAGCGCGACTATCATTATACTCTGTTTTCCCGTATTCTATTTCAGTTTTTATTTCTTGTTCATATTTGCAAAAACTAGCCATGTTTAACGTAAATTTTCTACGCAAAGCCAACATCGCATTTGACGTTTCTATATTTTTAATAAGTTGTTTTTCGATAAGGCTAAAATGTTGAAACTCATTAACAGCCAACTCTAAAGTATCAATCCAATGATTGGTCTCTTTGTAATCTTTAATTAAACACAAGCGTCTGTGCGATTCTATTTTATAACCTGTAGCTGTATTCAATTATTAATTAACTTTTAATAGCGTGAAGGTTCCTTGTACTTTATTGAAAAACTCATCTTTTAATCTTCTGTATTTATCTAAATGATATAAATAACTACGTCTATAGCTTTCGTGCTCCGTTATGTATATCATATCGCATTGCGTATCCTCGCACTCGATAATATTTAATCTAGATTTAGAATATGTATTTAAGGCATTAAGAAGTGTTTGGTTTTCTACCTCTTTTTTCTCAAATTTATTAGCAACGCTATTATCGTCTAACTTATCCTTAAGCTCGTTTTGACAAATATTAATAAGATTAGACAACTCCTTTTTTATGTATTTTAAATGATTGATCCAATTATCTAGCTCCATTGTATTTATTTTATGCGTCACATCAAGATTTGTATCATGATCAAAAATTTGGATTTTTTCTGTTTTCATAACAATTTGGTTTAAATATTTATATCAATTTCTTTTAAGCTTTCTTCTTTTTGCACATCAACTATCCTGATTTTTTGTGCACCTCCAGGAAAATCCCAATCTATAGTATCGTCTTTAGAATATCCAAAAAGTGCAGCTCCCATTGGAGTTAAAACGGACACTTTGTTAAGTGTCACGTTTTTCTCCATTGGCACAACCACTTGCAACTCTTTTTCCCAACCGTTATCCGAGGCTATAGTAACGATACTATTAAAACGTACAATGTCTTCAGGCACTTCGTCATTATTTACAATTTGCGCTGTCTTTAACTCCTCAGACAATTTTACTAAAGATTTAGTTACACTAGCATCATCTCCATATCCCGAAATATTGAGTATGCGCTTGAGATACACATACTCTTTTTTTTCTAATATTAAACTTCCGTATTTCATCTTATATGTTTTAAAATCAAGGAAAAATACCTCTTTGAATGTATGCTTTTTCAATACGTTGTATTGCTATACAAAATGCAGCGGTACGCAAATCCACAGTTTCATTTATGGCATAGTCAAACACTTTATTAAATGATTCTTTCATTTTTTTATCCAATTTAGCCATGACTTCATCCAATTGCCAAATCTCTCCATTTCGGTTTTGTAACCATTCAAAATAACTACCAACGACACCTCCTGAATTACATAAAATGTCTGGTATGATAGTAATTCCGCGTTCTAACAAAATCTTTTCTCCTTCTACATTTGTTGGTCCGTTTGCTCCTTCTGCAATTAATCTTGCTTTAATTTGATGCGCATTTTCTTTTGTAATTTGGTTACCTAAAGCAGCAGGAATACAGATCTCACAATCTAAAGTGAAAAACTTTTTAGTATCTACCGTTTCAGAATCTGGGAAGTTTACAATACTACCATCGTTAATTTGACTGTATTTAAATAAATCCTCAACGCTAATTCCGTTTTGATTTTGAATACTTCCTGTAGCATCTTGTACTGCAACTAATTTAGCGCCCTCTTTTTCTAGAAAATGAGCTGCCCAATAGCCAACATTACCAAAACCTTGAACAATAAACTTTTTACCATCTAAACTAGTATTGCTTTTATCTGCCCAAAATTTAATAGACAAATACACACCATAACCTGTTGCTCTGTCGCGTCCTTCTAATCCACCACTTGCATCAGGCTTACCAGTAACCACATGTTGATTAGCAGTACGTTCTGCGGGTGGACGCGTACTCATGTAGGTATCTGCAATCCAAGCCATAGTTTGACTATTAGTATTAACATCTGGAGCAGGAATATCATGTTCAGGTCCAATGTTATCTGCTAAAGCAAACGTAAAACGTCTTGTAATACGCTCTAACTCTGATTGCGAATATTTAGACGGATCAATTTTAATACCTCCCTTACCGCCACCATACGGTAAACCAGCTAAAGATGTTTTCCAGGTCATCCACATGGCTAGTGCTCTAGCAGCATCAATATCTACTGTTGGATGATAACGTAAACCCCCTTTATAAGGTCCAAGCGCATTGTTATGTTGCACTCTGTAACCGGTAAAAATCTCAACATCTCCATTATCCATTTTTACAGGAAAATTGACTAATATCTCGTTATTAGTGATGCTTAAAATTTTTCTAATACTTGGATGCAAATTAATATGGTCTGCAGCACTATTAAACTGCTCCATAACATTATCCATCATACCTCTTACAGGTACTTTTTTTGTTACTTTTTTCAAATCTGCTGTTGCTGTTGTCATTGTAATGTGTTTGTTGTTTTTATTTGAAATAGCGATTGATTATTGATCTTTCGTAATATTTTTGTGAGATATATTTATCTCTAGCTTGGCTTCTATTAGATTTTTTATCTGACGCCTCTTTATTTCCAAAAACGGATGCTAATGTGTTAAAAATCATGAATTCTGTTATTAAATGTTTAAACTAAAACTAACTCTTGCTCTGGTTGTTTTACTTGCTCTGAAGTTAGTTGATTGGGTTGACCTGAATTAAATGCATCAAACTCGCTACAAGACCAAACGTTATCTTTTTGGGCTGTTAATACACAATAATTGCGATGGATACAATCTGGACAAATATTAAAATGACTCATAGGTGTAAAATTTATAATCTATATACAAACCTATTGGCAATGCATGTGCCAAACGAAAAACACAAACTATCACAAATGCAAAAACCCCTTTAAATAAAGGGGTTAGATGATTTTAGAATATGAAAAAAGAAATTACAAGTGGTACAAAATTACCCAACTGAGTAAGAATGTACCGCTATAAAATAGTCTAATCTGATAATTTTTGACGAATAGTTTTTCTGTCAATTTGAAGAATCTCAGCAGCTTTGGTTTTATTGTTTCCTGTAGCTCTCAGCACTTTTTCTATGTATTGCTTTTCAATGACTTTTAATGGTTGTAAAGTGTCCGAAGCGTGTTGTAATGTATATTTTAAATGCTCAGGTAAATGCGACACCTCAACCGTTTTATCACTAAGTATAACTGCACGTTGGATAATATTTTCTAACTCTCTAATATTTCCTGGCCAATTGTAACGTTCTAATATTTTTAAAGCTTCAGGAGTTATTTTAACATAGCCATCCTTATACTCCACACCGTATTTAAACAAAAACTTATCTACCAATAATTTAATATCGTCTTTACGAGCTCTTAAAGGTGCTACATCAATCTCTACGACTGTTAATCTATAATACAAATCCTCTCTAAAGGTTTGCTTTTTAATCATATCACGTAAATCACTATTGGTGGCAGCTATAATACGTATATCTACTTTTTCTGCTTTTGTAGACCCAACCTTTACCACTTCTTTTTCTTGCAAAACACGAAGTAATCTAGATTGCACTGTTAATGAAGCATTACCAATTTCGTCTAGAAAAATAGTACCTCCATTTGAAGCTTGAAAAAAACCTTCACGATTAGTTTCTGCTCCTGTAAAAGCTCCTTTTAGATACCCAAACAACTCTGCTTCTAATAGGTTTTCTGGTATGCCACCACAATTTACTGCAATAAATGGTGCTCTAGAAAATTTACCTTGATAATGAATGGCACGCGCAACTAGTTCTTTTCCTGTACCACTTTCGCCTTTAATAAAAACAGTGGCTTTATTGTTTTTAACACGTTCAATAATCTGAATTACAGTATTAATTTTATCGGAATGCCCTATAATTTCGCCGTAAGGCTTATCGTTATTAATTATTGAATTTGTAGGAAATTGCGCTACGCTATCTGAATTTACCAAACATTTATCCAACGCCATTTTAAGCTCGTCTTTAGTGAATGGTTTAGTCAAATAATCCACAACTCCTGATTTTATTGCAGCTAATGAGTCCTGAACCGATGGATATCCAGTAACTACCAATTTTGGCATTTTAGGATAGTGCTCAGACACAAATTTAATAAGCTCTGAACCGTCCAATTCTGGCATTTTTAAATCGGTAATTAATAAATCTATAGTCGAATCTCGTAAAATACTAACTGCTTCTTTAACAGAAACTGCTTTAAACACATGATAATTCCAAGACTGTAAGTGACGTTGTAATAACTCTAAGATATTGACATCGTCGTCCACTATTAGTATGTTTTCTTTACGTAATTGCATGACTTAACTTTTATTTTGGGAGTGTAATAGTAAAAGTAACTCCTTTATTTTTATTGTTTTTTGCGGTAATTGTTCCTTTATGCGATGCTACAATACCATGTACCACACTTAGTCCTAATCCGGAACCATCACCAATAGGTTTGGTGGTAAAAAAGGGTTGAAAAATCTTATCTAAATCTGCTAGATCGACACCTTTACCTTCGTCTTTAATTTTTAAAACAATTGCATTTTTTTTAGATTTAGCCTCAATTGTAACCAAACCTTGTTTTGGCGAGAAATAAATAGCGTTAATTAATAAATTGAAAATAATCTGAGTTAATTGAATTGGATCTGCACGCAAAAACAAATCCTCTTCTTCTATTTTAACAATGTACTTGACCTCTTCTTTTCTAAAAGTGGCATCTAATAAATTTATTGCATTTTTAATATTTGGCACTAAGTTAACTTCCTTCATTTCTTGTGGCATTTTGCAAGCAAAAAACATTAACTTTTTAACAACTTCTCTAGAAAATATAGCGTTTTTAATAATTTTATCTACATCCTGAGATGCTTTTATATCTGTTTTTAAATCCTCTTTAAGCAGCTCCGCAAAGCCTAAAATATTAGCTAATGGTGTATTTAGCTCATGTGCTATGCCTGCGGTGATTTCTCCTAAAATACTCAAACGATCTGCATGTTCCATTTGACGTTTAAGAGAGGTTTCGTTTTTCTGAATTTCGATACGTTCTAGAAAACTGCCTATTTTAAGTGCTATATTATCTAATAGTAATTGTTCTTCGTTTAAAAAATCGTTTTGAGAGCATTGTGCTTCATTTAAAAAAGCAATTAATGTCCCTTTGTCTTCATTAAACAATTTTATTTTAGACTGAATACTTATGCTGCTTTTAACGTCATTACACGTTGCTATGCTTAACGAAGAAGCATTAATCTGAATGTCTGTTTTTTTAGGATATTGGAATCCTTTTTTGATACTAAACACAATTGCCTGTAAAGTATCTTCGATTAACTCTTCGTTAGCATTACCTATTATTGAAGACACCTCATACAAACAGGTTAACTCCTTAATACGCTCTTTTAATGCTTTTTGGGTGGTATTCATTTCTAAATTTATTTAGAGCCTCTCTAAGAGGTTTACAACAACTATCTAAAAGTATAATAATCTGTGTATTTGACATACTATTTTAACTTTTTAACTAGACTTGCATTGGGCCTAAAAAAAATACGAACAAAAAAAAGGTCCAATCTTATATATTTAAGATTAGACCTTTATAGGAAAGTATAGTATTTAAAATTGCTTTTTATTTAATATACTGTTTCAATATTTTTTTAAGTAACGTAGTATCTTCAGCTGTATTACGTACTAATTTACCCTTGTTTTCCGTTTCAAATAAAGCGTAATCAATTGTAATTAAATTGATATCCTTTTTTGCTAACATCTCTTTTCTTCTGTGATTGTACTTTTCTATTTGCTGACCTCTAGTAATACCACTTACAGTCAACTCTTCTAGTTTTGCTAATTGTGCCTCCGTTTTGTGTTTCTTTTCAGCAAATTCAATAACTAAATTAGCTTCTTCATAAAACGCTGCTACCGGTAATAATGTTCTTGTTTTACCTTTTTTATGCATGTCTCCAAATAACCAAGAAAACGTGTGCTTACGTGATGCACCTTCCTTTAAAATCTCATCACACAAATTAACGATATAAAACTCGTCTGTACTTTCTCTTTTTGCTTTTGCAGTATCTTTTTTAGACACTTGAGTTATAGCTTCGTTTTTAGGAAACTTAGCACCTGCCCTTACAAAATACCAATACACTGCTGTATCTGTTCTTTCTGGATGTAATAGCGGAATAGTGTCTAAAGCATTTTCTTTATCTAAAGCACGTAATACTTTACGAAGTGGTAATCCCTTTTTCTGATCCTTTACAAAAACACCTGCTGCCACAAGATCTGACATGATCTGTTTTGCTGGTATCCAATCTGTATCTGTATGTGTGTTAAAGTAATCTTCTACTACCTTATTTATTTGTGCTACTCTGTCTTCGTTATTACGACTTCTATCCATGATTGTAATTTATTATATTATTTGTCTTAACTACAAATAAAACGCTGCAAGATAAGCCAATATTTTTTTGAAATAATTATACTGCTTATTAAATTGACTATTAATTGCTATAATTTTAAAAACCTCCTATTTATTAACTAAATAGAAGGTTTTACCATTACTAAACAAAACAAAAACAATGCTATTAATTATTTGATATTAAGGTTTAATGAGAATACAGATAAAAGTGTGCTTCCAGAACCTACTAATCTTTGCCCCCAAATCTCGATGTAATCACCTGGATCCAATTCAACAGTACCAGAGATTGATATACTATTAATATCTGACGTATTATTAACACGCATTAACGTGTTGGTTTCTGTTAAGGTCACTGTTCCGTTTTTTCTGATATAAAAAGCATAAAAATTACCCGTAGACGTGCCACCTCTTACAGATAATGACGCACTAATTTGAAAAGTTCTTGTTTTTTTCCCTAAATACGTCAATCTATTATCTACTAATGAAGACATCCTTAATAAGTTTACTGCACTAGTAGTATTAGCATTACCATTCCCGCTTAAATTTAATGGACTACCATTGGGTACCGTTTGAAAAAACCCAGTAGTAATTGCTCCATCATAATAAATATTACCGGTAGCAACCTGGTCTGATTCTACAGGTATACCAGGACAATCTACAGTCCAACTATTAGTAAAATTAAAACCTGGATAAGTACCAACTGAATATCTATTTATATATTGTGTACTAGTCCCACTAAAGCTAGCACCTGTTAATACGCCACTTTCAACCGCCGGATTACTACTTACATCAAAACCTATTGCAGCTCCATCTACTTGAGAAAACCCGCCTTGTTTTTCTAGAATACCAAAACTGCCTGAGAAGGTCTCATAAGTTCCTGTATTATTAGATAGCCATCCCATATTACTCAACAATAATTCATCAATATTATTATATGTAATACCAGTTGTGTTTCCTGAAAATTGAACAATACTTAAAAAAGCTAACCCAAACCCTTGAATAATACCAACTGAAGCTGAATTTGCCACTACAGCATCTCTAAAAACAAGATTATGAGAACTAGATCCTGATAAATTAAAAATGGTACCTCCAGGAGCTGTTAACGTTAGACCTTTAATACTTCCTCCTGAAGTACCTACAAACATAGTTCCTCCTGTTTTTACTAAAATATCCTCGTTGGTATCTAAACCAATAATGTAGGCGTTATTTAAATTGATAGATTGTGTTAGTAAAATTGTTCCATTTATTTCATACAAAGTATTTGAAGACAATAAATATTCGCTTCCACCTCCATTAGACAGCTCCTCGCTTAAATCCGCAGCAGACTTAATTAGCTTATAGTTATTACGCTTCTCAGAATCCATTCTAGTCCAAACGCTTACTTTATAATAGTAAAAGGCACTTTCTGTTGTGTCATATACCAATAAGCCATCTGCAGGAGTTACAATAGCAATTCTTTCGGTTGAAGTCATTCTGGGCGTTAACATCCCTTTGTCTGTTGATGTAACGTCTAATATAGAAGAGCTATTGGGAGATGTTGTTCCAATACCTACTTGAGCAAGTGAGGAATAGTTACAACACAAAAAAAGTAATAGCAATAGTGTTTTTAACGGTAGTTTAATGTAAGATTGTCTCATTAATATGGGCTTAAGTTTTTTATGAATTAAATAGCGATTTGAAACAAAATAATACTAGGTTGAAGAGGGGCTAGCTATTATATGTTTCTTTATTTTCGTAAAACAACTTAGTTCTAATGGATTAATTAGGACATTTTATTCTTCTTCAGAACATTCTATCATTATATTTTTTACTATTTCTTGAATGGTTATTGTGGCAGAAAACATACCTCCTAATTCATTAAAAATTGGAGCCACAGTTACTTTGTAAAAACGCTTTTTGCTTTTTCTATCAAATTTGTAGGTTTCAAACTGATTGATGTTTTTAGTAGAAAACGCAAAGTCTATATTTTTTTTAAAGAAATCAAATGTTGGTAGCTCTACATGATCATACAAATACGTACCTAATAATTCTGCTCTAGAAATACTACAAAAGCTTTTGTTTACATTTAAAATTTTACCGTGTTTTGTAATTATAAACACGTTGTATGGCAGGCTTTCTAAAAAGCTTTCAGTTTCTGTTTTAATCTCCAAAAGTTCGTCTTTTTGCTTATGCAACTTAGTTACATCATTATACAAGGCTAAATATTTAGTGTTTTTATCTATGTCATTTTCTATAGGAATAATTGTAGTGTCTAAATACACAATACTACCATCATGCAATGTTTCGCTTAAAATACCATTCCATTGTTGCCCCATTTTAATGGTCCTCCAAAGGGCTTTATAAACTGCTCCAGTGTGCAAACGCGATCTTAATAACTCATGAGTTTCTCCTATAACTCTAAAACTTCTACATTTTAAAACATCGCAGTATTTATCAGTCGCAAATTCTACACGCCCTAAAGCATCTGTAATTGTGATAATAGAATTATCATTAATTAGCGATATAACTTCATCGTTTAAATTATGTGGTAAAAAATATTTAACAGCTTCCATGAAATTCGTTTTTAGTTTCTAAACAATATTGCTCTGCCAATCCCAAATCAGAAAAAACATGATAGGGTGTAATGGGATCGTAAAGTCTTTTATAAGATGCTATTAATAGTTTGGTGCCTATAGAGTTGACAATAAATGCTTGGGAGATTCTTAACTTTTCTAGTATAGGAGATTTTGCAATAAAACTAGCTGCTTCCGTGGAGAACGTCCCGCGAAAACCTCTAAGGTCTATAATAAAAGGCATTGGTTTTCCGTCACATAATTTAACCATGACGTCTATGTACTTTTTTGCAGTATTTAAATCTAGATTATGAAAGGCATCATCATCACTAAATTGAAAAAACACAGATTTATTATATTCTTTCCAAAACTTGGCGTGTCCTATTGTTATAATATTTGACATATTAATTTAGGGAGTTATAAGTTCTGGTATCATTAATACAAAACTTAACTGCAGATTTAGAATTTTTAAAAATTAAATCAGGAGCTCCTGGGTTACAGAAAAAGCTTTGTACGTTTAAGCTAATTTGAGAAGGTAAAGAGTGTACTAAAAAAGTTTTAGAAAGTACTAAAGATTTAATTAACGTATTATTAGACAAAAATTTAAAAACCTTAATAGCGTTTGTGAAGCTAAGATCCTCCATATCAAATAAGATAGGCATGTGCACATCTCCTGATAGTTTAAATATCTGATTTAAAAATATATTCTCTAAATCGTCTATTTCTTTTGTTCCATCAAAATTGTTAAATATCTTGCAATGGATAATCTCCTTATCCACCCAAAATTTAAAATTATTTACTAGCCTTTCGTTCTCCATAACTATTTATTTGAAAAACATAATCCAATAGGGATGCCACAAATAAAAATGGAACAAAAAAAAATCACAAAACGCTGATTTTAAGTGATTTATGATTTTTTTACTTTTTTTTAATAAAATTATAAGCGTCGGTATACCGTTAAATTTTTAACTAAAAATACAAAAGTCACGGTATACCGTTATTTTAATCTGGCTTTTTAATACCTAATTTATTCATCTTATCACGTAAGGTACTAGGTTTTAGTCCTAACACACCAGAAGCACCCTTTGCACCACTAATTTTCCATTGGCTTTCTTCTAAGACTTGAAGTATATGATTACGCATAACAGTATCCATAGTAAGATCCACAGTGTTAATACGTTGCTTTGTTTTTTGGTTTGTAGTTTCAAAACCAGGAATACTTAAAGTATCACTGTTAGACAGTATTGATGCTCTTTCAATTAGGTTTTCAAGTTCCCTTATATTTCCTGGCCAATTGTAAGCTCTTAACTTACTCATAGCCTCATCCGGAATAAACTTTATATTCTTTTCGTAAGCTTTATTAAATTTATCTACAAAATGCTCTACCAATAAAGGTATATCATCCTTACGTTTACGTAAAGGAGGTACATCTATTGGAAAGACATTAAGCCTAAAGTATAAATCTTCTCTAAATTGTTTTTTCTGAATCTCTTCTACCAAATTTCTGTTAGTTGCTGCAATAACTCTAGCATCAATCTTTTTGGATACAGCGCCACCAACGACTTCAATTTCTCCTTCTTGCAAGAATCTTAGAATTTTTGGTTGCATATCTAAAGGCAACTCACCTATTTCGTCTAGAAATAAAGTTCCACCATCTGCTAATTCAAATTTTCCTACTTTATCGCTAAACGCGCCTGTAAAAGACCCTTTTTTGTGACCAAAAAGCTCACTTTCTATCAACTCTCTTGGTATAGCAGAACAATTGACTTTAATTAATGGTTTCTTATTTCTTGTACTTGTATTATGTATTGCTCTTGCTAACAACTCTTTACCCGTACCAGACTCTCCTTGTAGTAAAACAGTCGCTTTGGTTGGTGCTACTTTTTCAATTTCGTTTAAAACATTACTAAACTCTACACTACCATATACCATTTCTTCATAGTTAAATACTAAATCTAACTCGTTTCTTAAGTATACATTTTCTTGTTCTAATTGATTACGTAAAGTAGTCAACTCCTTGTTAGCTTCTACTAATTGTATATTAGCTTTTGCTATTCTACTTTCCGCTATAGTGCGTTCTTTACTTTCTACAAGTAATGACACTATACTTGCTATAGATGTTGCAAAGCTTTCATCTTCATTTGAAAAAACCCTTTTTGGCATTGTACTTTCAAAGCTAATAATACCATAATTATCATGCCTTCCATAAATAACCACATCAATTCTTGAGGATATATTGTACGGTATAAAAAACTCATCAGAAAACGATTTTGTTATCGGATCGTTAACAACATCCGAAATATTAATACTGTTTTTGTTTTCAAATACACTAAAGTAATGCGGGAAATTAACTTGCTTTATTGTTAGTTGTTCTTTCTGAAACTCTTGATTAAGTCCATTATAAAAAAGTTTGCTTAGCAATTCTGTTTTTCCTTTTTTATACTTCCAAATAGTTACTAAATCTACATCCAATGCCTTAGCTGATGTTTCTGCTATTTTTTGCAACGACAAGTCAAAGTCTTCTCCAATAAGACTTGCCAGTTGTATAATAATATTTTTTCGTTGATCAGATCTTATTATATTTTCTTTTAAAATATTTTCTGCTTTTACCCTTAAAGAAATATCTGTTATGGTGGTGAAATACGCTTCGACCTCTCCGTCTTTATTTTTAATTACTGAGTCTGAAAACGAAGCCGGAAAACGTTCGCCATTCTTACGCATTAAAATAAATCTTTTATTAGACCCAAAACTTTCTATTGGGTTATTAAAAGCATTATATATATTCTCATACTCTTCTGGTGGCCAATATGGAAAAGGCGCTTTAATACCTAGTAATTCGTCTTCAGTAAATCCAGTCATATTACACAAAGCTGAATTTACTTTTATATGCACACCGTCAAGATCCACAACAGATAACCCATCATGAAGTGACGTAATTAACTCTTCAGAAAATTCTTTTTCTAATTTCAGATTACTTTCCGCCACTTTACGCTCTGTACTTTCTAAAATTAAAGAAACAATACTAGCTATAGATGTCGCAAATTCTTGATCTTCTGGTGCCCATTTTTTTAATGGTAATCCAACATTTTCAAAACAGATTACACCATAATACCCATTAGCACTATTAATAAAAACATCCATAATTGATGTAACATTATTAGGCATTAAATAGTCCTTATTCATTGATTTTGTGATGGCGTCCTTTTGCGCATCAGACACCAATATAGCGTGGTTTTTAGATAATGTTTTAAAATACTTAGGATTATCTTTATAAGACATTGAGCATCCTGATTGATAACTATTACTTGCTAATGTATACACTTTTTGACAAGTCAACTGGTCCTTACCGTTATTAAAACTCCAAACACTAACTCTTTCTATATTTAAAGTTTTGGCTGATAATTCGGTTATTTTATTTAGTGATGTATTAAAGTCTTGACCAACTAGATTAGCTAATTGTAAAATGACTTCCTTTTTTTGCGTCGATTTTATTGCTATTTCCTTTAAAGTTTCTTTTAGTTTTTCGTCTTCAGACACGTCCTTTACAGAAGCAAATATGGCAATAACCTCATCATTATCATTTCTAATTAGACCCGCCAAAAATGATGCTATAAACTTACTTCCATTTTTTCTAACAAATTCTAATTGAAAGGACGGTGCTTTACCCTGTGCAATCAAATCCTTAATTTCCATCATCCTTTCGTAGTCCTTCTCTTGAGCAAAAGGATACGGTAATTCCATACCTATAAGCTCGTCATTAGAATACCCCAACATATTACAGTAAGACTCATTCACTCTAATAATAGTCCCCTCTAAATCAACCATAAGCAAGCCTTCTTGCATGGACATTACTAAGTTTTCTGTAAACTCGTTTACAATTTTTAATTCAATCTCTGCTTTTTTACGTTCGGTAATATCTTGAATCGTCCCTACAAAACTGACTGCAACACCATTGTCATATACGATTTCGCCTAGACCATGTATCCACTTTAATTCTTTATTATTTTTTGTATAAACCCTATATTCTAAATTAAATTTTTGCTTTAATAATTGACTTTGTATAACCGCTTCTTTAATTAAAACCCTGTCGTCTGGATGCACTATGGACTTCCACAATTCAAAATTAATTTCAGCATCATAATCAATCCCAAGTATATCATTAAAAGTATTAGAGGTTTCTCCTAATAATGTTTTTATAAATAATTTAAAACTTCCAGTTTTTGCTATTTTTTGTGCCTCTTGTAATGCTTTTGCGCTTTCTTGTATTTTAACTTCGGATAGCTTACGTTGGGTAACATCTTGCATGGTTCCTATTATTTTTACAGCTCTCCCCTCACTGTCATACACCAGCTCTCCAATACCATGCACCCATAGCTCTTGCTTGGTATCTAATCTTAATATCCTGTATTCTTTATTAAACTTTATATTGTTTTTTATACCCTCTTCAATATAAGTCAGCATTCCGTCTCTATCTTCCGGATGAATAAGACTCCCCCATCCCTCCATTGTGTTTGGGTGTTCTTTATGAATACCGAACAATCGTCCTAGAATGGCAGACCCTTTCCAAGTCATTGTATTTAAATCCACGGTGTACGACCCAATGTTTGCAACTATCTGAGACTGTCTTAAATTATACTCACTTTCTTGAAGTTTTAATTCTGACTGTTTACGACTTGTAATATCTTGTATTGTACCTATAAAATTAACCGGTTTATCATGGTTATAAATAACTTCGCCTAAACCATGAATCCATTTTAACTCCTTTTTATCTTTAGTCAGTATTCTATATTCTAAATCAAATTTATGATCACTTTTCTGACTATTAATTAAAGCCTCTTTAATTATTAATCGGTCTTCAGGATGCACTATAGATTGCCATAATTTAAAATCTACGGGCTTGTCATACGGTATACCAATAATATCATTAAACGTATTAGAGTTTTCTGAAACTAAATCTTTTAAATTAAGGTTAAAACTTCCAATTTTAGCTATTTTTTGTGCTAAACGTAATGACCTTTCACTTTCTTGGATTATAATTTCGGACTCTTTTCTACTTGTTATATCTTGGATGGTTCCTATTAATTTGATAGGTTTAGCTTCATTATCAAAAAGTAATTCACCGACACCCAGCACCCAAATATTTTTATTATCAATTGCTCTAACAACCCTATATTCTCTGCTAAACTTCTTGTTATTTTTAACACAATATTCAAAATAGTCTAACAGTTCTGCTCTTTCATCTAGATGGATTAAATCGCCCCAGCTTTGTACTGTTCTAACGTAAGACTTATCAATACCTAAAATTTTATCTAAAACATCAGAGCTTGTCCAAGTCATGGTATCCAGCTCTACAGCATAAGACCCAATGTTACCCACAATCTGTGACTGTCTTAAAATATACTCGCTTTCAAAAAGTTTTATTTCTGCTTTTTTACGGTCGTTAATATCTTGAGTGGTTCCAATTACTTTAAAGGGCACTCCTAAACTATCCAAGACTAATTCTCCAAAACCATGTACCCACACAATTTTATTATTGTCTTTTCTAATAATCCTGTATTCCTTATTAAAACGTTCCCCCTTGACTAATACATTATGCTCAAAGTGATTTAAAACTTCTTCTTTATCTTCAGGATGAATAATGTTTACCCAGTCATCAACAATTTTAATTTTTTGATTTTTAAAACCATAAATATCATCTAAGACTTTTGAGCATTTCCAGGTTTTAGAAACCATATCAAACGAAAAAGTCCCAATATTAGCAACCGCTTGTGATTGCCTTAAATTATATTCGCTTTCTTCAAGTTTTACCGCCGCCTTTTTACGCTCTGTAATATCTTGCGTAGTTCCAATTATTTTTACTGGATTTGTATTACTATCAAAAAGCAACTCACCAATAGCATGTACCCAGATTTCTTGTTCAGTATTGATTTTTATTGCCTTGTATTCTATATTTATTTTTTTTCTATTATGAATACAGTAATCAAAATGTTCTAAAACTTCTTCTTTTTGTTCTGGATGAATGATTCTACACCAGCCATCTTTGTCTCTGATATAATGTTGATCAATTCCAAAAATATCATCTAAAACAGGAGAACTTCCCCATGAATCTGATTCTAAATCAATAGTAAAACTGCCTATATTAGCTACTATTTGAGACTGCCTAAGGTTATGCTCACTCTCTAAAAGTCTTATTTCTGCCTTTTTACGTTCTGTAATATCTCTGGCAATTGACAGAATTCTGTTTTCTTTTTCTCTTTTTGCTGAAACTTCAATATTAAGTATGGTCCCATCCTTACAAATTAGTTTTTTCTCAAAAATAACAGAGACACCAGACATTAGCCTATCATAGTGTTCAGTACTTTCTATAATGGGGCCAACAACAATATCTTTTAATTGTAATTTTGAAAACTCTTTTAGCGTGTAACCTAACTTTGTGTATGTTGCCTTATTAAAACTATGTATCTTACCATCAAACGAATACGTCAAAATAGCATCACTTGCATGATTGACAAGTGTTTTATACGACTCGTCTCTTTTCTTAATCTCGGCCATAATATTAAATTTTACAATGGCTATTTTGGCAAGATTAACTGCTGAATTTAACTCCTTAATATTACCTAAAGTAGGTGTTTTAATTGCACTACTATATATAGCAAAAGTCCCTAATACTTTGTTTTTTTCTGAAAGTATTGGAATAGACCAGCACGATTTTAAATTATACTTTAAAGCTAAATCCTTATAATCCACCCACAACGCATGTGTACTTATGTCCGCAACTATGATTGCCTTTTTTGTAAATGCAGCGGTCCCACAAGACCCAACTGATTTACCAATAGCTATACGCTTTATAGCCTTAGCATAAGCTTTAGGCAAACTTGGTCCTGATATAAAATTTAAATGAACTCCATCCTCTTCTAATAAACTTATAGACACATAAAGCTCTGGTCGACTTGCTTCATAATTATTAATGATGTGATTAAACACCTCTTTAATAGGCTTGTTGTTTGCTATTAGATCTAAAATAGCGTTTTCATTAATTAGTTTTAACTCAACTTTTTCGCGTTCAAAAATTTCTTTTTCTAAATCTTGATTTTTCTGTTCTAACTTACTAATTAAACGTTTACTGTATAATTTTAATACTTCTTGCTCTGTAAACTCTTCTTTAATTTTTGGTTTTTCCGCAGTGCTATCCGTTTCCAATAATGTTTGGATTAGGCCCAAAATCTTATCCGGGTCTGTTGGTTTTCTTAAAAAATGAGCAGCTCCAAGTTTCAGACCAAAATCTTCGTCTGTTTTCTCTGTATATGTAGAGGTGTAAAACACAAACGGAATGGCTTCAAAACGTTTGTCTTTTTTACAAGCTTGACAAAACATATAGCCATCCATAACTGGCATTAAAATATCAGAAACAATAAGGTCAACAGTATTATCTTCTAATTTATCAAGCGCTTCTTTACCGTCATTAGCTTCAATAACCGTGTACCCTTCTTTTTCTAATAACACCCTAAGAAGATATAGGTTTTCAAAAATATCATCTACTATTAATATTGTCTTCATATTATTTATTATTAGAATATGATAATGGTAATTTAAATGTGAAATTACTTCCTTTTCCTACTTCACTTTCCACCTCAATAGTTCCTCCAAGCTTATTAATTAAACTTTTACAAATAGAAAGCCCTAGCCCCGTACCCTCGTGTTGTTTGTTTTTATCTCCTTTTATTTGAACAAAAGGTCTAAACAGTTTACTAAGATCTTTATTATCTATACCAATACCTTGATCTATAATTTGTGTAACTAATAGTTTATCTTTCACTTCTACCTTTATTACAATTGTGCCTTGACTTGAAAATTTAATAGCGTTTGAAATCAAATTTAAAAGTATTTGTTCTACACGCCCTTCATCACTAACCAAAGTAATATCCATCTCGCTAATTTCTGTTCGAATATTAAGCCCTTTACTAGATATTTGAGGCGCTAAAAATGCTATTGTTTTGTCTAGAGAAACTAGATAATAAAAAGGACTAAATGACACTTTTAGTTTACCAGCTTCAATTTTAGAAATATCCAAAATATCATTAATCAAACTTAAAAGATGCTCTCCACTATTTTTAACCATTTTAATTTGCTTTTTCTGCTCATTATTTAATGGTCCTGCTATCTCTTTTAATAATAAACCTGTAAAACCAATTATGGAATTCATAGGTGTTCTTAACTCATGTGACATAGTTGCTAAAAAGGCCGATTTCATTAAATCTGCAGATTGAGCTTTGACTTTTTCTTTTTCTAATTCCTCAGTTCTTAACGCTACTAATTGTTCTAAATTATTCCTGTATTTTTCTAATTCAAATTCTGCCTTTTTTCGTTCAGAAATATCCACTAAAGTCCCTATGTAACCGTATAATTTATTATTAACATCATATAATCCACTTGTTTTAGCAGTAAGCCATAGTGTTTCTCCTTTTTTATTTAATAACTTAAAATCTGAAATTAAATCTTTTCCTTGACTAATTGCTAGCTTCCATTCTTTAGCCACCCTATTTTGATCATCTGGGTGTATTGCATTTACCCAACCCGAACCTAAAGACTCATTAAAAGTTAATCCAGAATATTTTATCCATTCTTCATTAACATAATTACATAGCCCTTCTTTATCCGATTGATAAATTGCGACAGGCGCATTAGATGATAACCGTTTAAATAATTGCTCACTATTTATTAATTTTTCTTCAGCCTCTTTACGCTCTGTCACGTCCTGTATCAAAGATAAAACAGTATCTACTTTTCCATCTGAAGATTGTAAAACAGAATTATACCATTGACAATAAATAACCTTTCCTGCTTTTGTATTATTACGGTTAATTATTGTGTTGCTTTTTACCTTACCACTTCTTAACTCGTTAGAAATACTCTCCGTTTTAGGTATATCTTCTTCAAAAACCAAATTTAAATCAATCAATTGTTTTCCTAAAGCTTCAGATGCTTTCCAACCAAAGATATTTTCGGCTTGTGCAGACCAGCTAGATACTATAAAATCTTTATCCCATTCTACTATCGCCAATGGAGAGTTATTTAAGTGTGTTGTCAAGCGTTGGTGCGCCATCCTAATTTCTTCGTCTGCTTTTTTAATTTCAGTAAGATCTCTTATTACCCCAATTATAAATTTATCACCATTACTATCAATAAATCGGGTTTTTTTACTAGAAAGAATTTTAACATTATTATTTAAACTAATAGTTTCTTCTGAAATGCTCTCCACACCGGTTAACAACACTTCTCTATCACTCTTCAAAATCTTTTCTTCTACTTGTGAAGAAAGATTATCCGTCATTTTCTTCCCAATAATGTCTACCCTAGGAAGATTAAAATTTAAACAAAAGGCATCGTTTACAAGTATAAATTGACTTTTATCATCCTTTACAAACACAGGATCCCCGATAGTATTAATAATATTATTTAAATATTTTTGACTACTAATAATTTGTTCTTCAGCTTCTTTACGTTCTGTTATATCAACTAGCATCCCAACATAACCATACAATTGATTATTTGTATCATACAAACCTGTAGTTTTTGCAGATAGATATGTTGACTTTCCTTTTTTATCAAGAAACCTATAATCTAATATAAACTCCTTTTTTGAGGCTACTGATTTTTCCCATTCTATCATTACGTAATCTCTATCGTCTGGATGTATTGCATTACACCATCCAGAATCTAGAGCTTCATTAAACGTTAACCCTGAATATTTCATCCATTCTTGATTAACATAATTGCAAGCACCATCTTGATCTGTTTGAAAAATAGCTACCGGAGCATTAGACGATAGACGCCTGAATAATTGTTCACTTTTTATTAGTTTATGTTCGGCTTCCTTTCTATCTGTAGTATCTAAAGCCATACCAATATAACCGTACAACTTATTTTGAGCATCATAAATCCCTACTGTTTTAACAGACACCCATGTGACTTTCTTGTTTTTATGAAGAAACCTAAATTCAGTTTCAATCTCATTATCTTCTGACAACATATATTTTTGCCATTCTACAAGAATCCTATCTTTATCATCGGGATGTATAGTATCTGCCCAACCATATCCCATAGCCTCCTCATAAGATAGTCCTGCGTATTCTGACCATCTTTTGTTTACATAACTACAAGCGCCCTCTGTATCCGTTTGAAATATTCCTGCAGGTGCCTTAGATGTTAAGCGTTTAAATAATTGCTCACTTTTAATTAATTTTTTCTCAGCTTCTTGGTTTTCAGATATATCTTTTGCTACAATACCCAAAGACAATGGTATATTAGTCTTTTCATCCTTAATTATAAACCCAGACATTTCTATTGGAAATAATTGTCCTGTTTTTAAATTTTTAAAGGTTGCTTTCCCATTCCATTCGCTTTTCCTATTAATTACTGTAGAATGCTCGTTTAATACTTTTTTACGTTTGTCGTCTGGAAAAACATGTGATATATTAAGAGGTAAATTGTCCTCTTGTTGCAACCCAATCATTTTTTTACCTTGTATGTTTAGGTAAATAGGTTTACCCTCTAAAGTTGCCAATCCAATAAAGTCATTACTAGTCTCAATTAGAGACAAAAGCATTTGATTATTAGCATCTACCTTTTTTTGTTCTGAAAGATCTCTTATGGTACCAATTATAAATTTATTGCCTTCTTTATCTATAAATCTAGTTTTTTTTGTAGAAATGATTCGTTTTTCTTTTCCTTCTAGCGTAAAACTTTCTTCAGATAAATCCTCAACACCTGTTTCTAGTACTTTTTTATCAACTTCAATAAATTTTTCCCAATCAGCCGATGATAATCCTTCTGGTATTGATCGATCCAAAAGTTGGCTTCTAGAACGATTAAACATTTTGCAAAATGCATTATTAACGATAATCATCTGGCTCTTGTCATTTTTTACAACAACAGGGTCTCCGATATTATTAATTATGTTTTCTAAATTTTGTTCACTTTTATCTAATAATGCTTCTGCATTTTTTAGAGCAGTGATATCATTAAAATAAATGGATATTCCGTCTGGAGATGGGTATATTTTATTTTCAAACCATTGGTCATATGGCGCATAATAGTCGTTAAAATAAACCGTTTCTTGAGTTTCAAAAGCTTTATGATAAGCCTTGTAAAAAGATTGCCCAACACCTTCAGGAAACTCAGTCCAAATATGTTTTCCTATTAAAGATTCTGGTTTCCTTCCTAAAAGATCTGCTGCTTTTTTATTAATATAAGTATAACACCAATTAGAATCTAGAGATACAAACCCGTCTGAAATATTATTTAAAGTATCATTTAACTTCCTGATAGTCCTTTTTTCGACTAACAAATCCAGATATTTTTTTCTGTAATTTAAAACAGAAAAAATTTCGTTATTGTTATTAGTTGTATTCTTAATTTTTTGAGCAATCTCCTCTTCTGAATCTTGAATAAACCCGATATAAGCGATTACTTTTTCATGAGCATCTAATATACTAGCAAAAAAAACAGAAACGGAAAATCTAACCCCATTTTTATGCATATAAACTACCTGAAATTCTCGCTTTACATAACCACTAGATTGTTTTTCAAATAACGCTTTATAATCCTTTCTATATTCTGGAGGCCAAAATGGAAATGGTAAATCAGCGTTAAGCAATTCCGTTTTATCAAAACCTGTAATTTGACTTAGCGCCGTGTTTACAAGAAGTATTTTTCCCTCAGTATTTGTTATTAGTAAACCATCCTGTAAGGACTCTATATAACTATCCGAAAAGCCATATAATTCTTGTAATTCTTTAATTAATATTTTTTCCAACTTACCCATAAAAATATATAGTTACTGCCCCTACATTGTCTTATAATATTTTTAATTATATCCAACAATTGTATATTTTATAAAAAACAAACGGTTTGATTGGAAAAAGATAATTCAATAAAATCAAAAAAGCGAATTAAATCTAAACATTACGATTAAAAACAACTTAGCCATAAACGTTAGAGCATATCGCCCTCCATTAACCTAAAAGAAAGCTGTTTCCTACAATAATAAATTAGTGAAAATTGAGCAAAAAAAACAATAAATAAATAAATAAATAATACAAAATGGCATTTACCTAATTTTTGATAAAACACAAAAATATTTGTATTTGATTTAAGCTTGTTATAAAAATAGTTTAGATCACAGCTTAACAATATACTGTTTTTACTTATTTGTAGCGCCTTTAGTTTTTAGATAAAAGAAGAACACTCTGACAGACTTATTGTATAAAGATTATATTCGTAAATAATAAACGTGACACTAGCTTATTATAATAAATGAAACAAACCAACCTTATATTACTAATAGCAACATTTTTGATTTTTATTAATTGCGAAAAAAAACCGTCGCAAAGCCATAAAACGGATGAAGCATTTGTACTATTTATAAATGCCGAAACCTACGCTAAATCTGTAAAAAGAATAGATAGTATTGCTAAAAATGACATTCTATCAAATCACAACACAGGACTTTTATACTACGAAAAAGGGAAAGCACTTGGTCATTTAGAAAAAGATATTGAAGCGATTGCAAGCTTTAAAAAAGCGTTAGTTTCATTTATTAAAGAAGACAATAAGATTTTTATCGCAAAAACCAATATGCTTATTGGAGATTCCGAAGCTTTTCTTTCTAGAAACGACAATGCCTTAATTCATATTGAAAAAGCATTAAACATTTTTAGGACTATTAGTGACAAAACAGGAGAAGCAAAAGCACTTAATTCCTTAGGGCATATTGCTTTTCAGAATAACAATTTAAAGCAATCTATAACCTATGTAAAACAAGCTGCAACTATCCAATTACAAACCAATAACAAGGAAGAGTTGTCTGCATCTTATAACAATATTGGTTTTATATTAGAACAATCAGACAGTTTAAAAATGGCTAAAGAGTACTACCAAAAAGCCATTGATATAAACAAAGACGTTAATCGTTTAAACTCAAGTCCACTACGTAATTTAGGTTATGTGTTTTTTATGGAAAAACATTACAAACAATGCGATTCTTTATATTTAAAGGCTTTAAAAATTGAAGAAGAAGCAGGAAGATTATCACTTCAAAAAGAAATATATGGTGTTTTATTAGAAAGCGCAATTAAAAATGAAAATTTTAAAAATTCGACAAAATATATTACAAAAAAAGACTCCGTTAATGACTTATTAACCAAAGCTGAAAATGTTGAAAAAATAAAACTAATAAAAGACCAATATAATCTTATTACTAAAGAAAAAGAGCTGAGTCAAGAGAAAAATAGTAATACTAAAAACAAAGTCATCTTTGCTATTTTACTGGGTTTATTATTGTTTTTAGTACTGTATATATTTCAAAAAAACAAAAACAGTAAATTAAAATTAAAACAAGAAAAACTCCTCTTAGAACAAAAGGTATTACAAACTCAAATGAACCCGCATTTTATTTTTAATGCGTTAACTGCTATTCAAAAAACCATTTTTGATAACGACCCTATAAAATCGGCATCTTACCTGTCCAAATTTGCTAAATTAATTAGACAAAATTTTGAGTTTGTTAGCAAGAAGGAGATTCATTTATCAGAAGATTTAGATGCCCTAAAAAACTATATAGAAACACAACAATTAAGGTTTGAAAACAAATTTGATTTCAACATAACTATTGATAATAATATTGATGCTTCTTATATTAAAATACCACCAATGTTATTACAACCATTTGTTGAAAACGCAATAGAACACGGTTTAAAACCGAAATCTGAGAAAGGGCTTTTAGAGATAAAAATCACCAAAGAAAACGACTTATTGTGCTTTAAAATTAAAGATAATGGTGTTGGATTAAGCAAATCGCTTAAAGCAACAGATAGAGAGCACGCTATAGACATCTTTAAAAAACGCTTACATTTAAGGAAATTAGACGAAAGCAAATTATTTTCCATCCATTCAAATAAAAACAGTCCAGGTACAACAGTCACGTTTTATTTAAATTTAATTTAATGTTTAAAGTAGCTATAATAGACGACGAAAAAAATGTGAGAATAGTAATTAAAAAATTACTAAACATCTTGTATTCTAATTGCGAGATTGTCGCAGAAATAGCATCTATAAAAGAGGCCAAACGCCTACTTCCACAAGTAAATCCCGATATTGTACTTCTGGATATTGAGTTGGAAGATGGTAATGCTTTTTCCTTACTAAAACAGTTACCTCAATTAGATTTTAAACTTATTTTTATTACCGCTTTTAATGCATATGCTATAAAGGCTTTTAAATTTAATGCATTAGATTATTTATTAAAACCTATTGATCCTTCAGAGCTACAACATGCGATTGACAAAGCACAAAAACACGTGTCAAATGCTAAAGAACTAAAGCTATTAATAGACAATATTGAAGAAGACAAAACGTCTCAAATTGTAATTAAAACCACCAATAAAATTCATTTTATCAACCTAATTGATATTTTGTATTGTCAAGCCGAAGGTGCCTACGCAAACATTATAACAAAAAAAGAATCTATTTTGGCGTCCAAAAATTTAAAGCATTTTGAAGACCTACTTTCAAGCCATGGTTTTATAAGACCTCATCAGTCCTATTTAGTTAACCAATTAGAAATAGATTTTATAAAAAACAACGCCTTAGTTTTAAAAAACAAAGTTGAAATCCCAATTTCTGTAAGGAAAAAAGCTGAAATTATTTTGTTGTTAGACTCCTAATTACAACGAATACAAAATTATTCGAGACGCTTATAAATTAACCTTTTGTTATTACTATTTACAATAGTATTTTTAATTAAAGTCGATTTATAACACGCTGAATAATGAACTTAATTTACTCTAAAAAAGAAAACCCAAAGCTCTATTTTACTATAGCTTTACTCCTCTTAGGGGTTTTCTTTACAGCTGCTTATGCTATAAACCAATACTTATGGCTTGTATTAGTGCCTATAACTTTTCTATTTACAAAAGGGCTTTATCTATTAAAACAAGAAGAAACACCTGTTTTAAAACTAGACAATGAGGGATTAACTTTATTAAAAGAAAACCAATCAAACACCTTATATATCTACCAAAATATAGTTGAAATTAAGATGAATTCTAACTGGTCTAATGGATTTATCAGAACAAAAAATAGTTCTAAAAAAATTCCTTTAGATTCAATAGGCATACCTATCACACAACAGAAAGAAATAGTCCAATTAATAAACAAGAAACTGGTTAAATAAGTTACAATGTATTCAACAAAAAAAATCAAACTTTATCTAACAATAGGTGCTTTGTTTATAAGTACAGTTTTATTTGCGCAAGTAACACCTGTAGAAAAAACAGCATTACAAGCCGTTTATAACGCACTAGATGGGCCAAATTGGAATAGTCAAAATGATGCAGATACTTCCGACGATTGGGATTTTACACAACCTGTAACTAGTGCGTGGTATGGAATTAGCGTTATTGGAACAAATATAGTAGAACTTCAACTTAGTCATTTTAACGACCAAAACAATTTATCAGGAGTAATACCTCCAGAAATTGGTGATTTTCCAGCTTTAACTAATCTAGAAATTGAATATGCAGATTTATCAGGAACAACAATTCCATTAGAAATAGGAAATTTAACAGCACTTGAAGTTTTAGAGTTAGGCTACAACAGTTTAGATGGACCATTACCTTCAACATTAGGAAACCTAACTAGTTTAAAACAACTAATTATTGATCACAATTCAACTTTAACAGGTACTATTCCAATAGAAATTGGTAACCTGTTGGATTTAGAAAGATTAAGTTTTAGTGACAATAATTTGTCTGGAGATATTCCATCAGAAATAACACAACTAACCAAATTGATATCCTTAGGATTGGATAGAAATCAATTTATTGGGCAAATTCCTACAGCTATAGGAAATCTAATTAAGTTAGAATATCTAACATTATGGGATAATCCTACACTAACCGGACCTTTACCAACTAGTATTGGCAACCTTGTTAGATTAATTAGCCTAGACATAAGTGATACTGCTGTTAATGGAAGTATACCTAACACAGTTTCTGGTATGATAGCCTTACAAAGGTTTCAAATGAGTAACTGTCAATTGTCTGGTAATATTCCTGGAGAGTTTGGAGTTTTACCAGTTTTAAGTTGGTTAAGACTTTATAATAATCAATTATCAGGCAACATCCCTCCTGGACTTGGTAATTCAAACTCCCTAAATAGAATAAACTTATTACAAAATCAATTATCTGGAAATATTCCAGCTGAGTTAGGAAATATACAAAGTTTAGAAGTCCTAAATTTAAGCGCTAATCAATTAACAGGTAACATTCCTGCTGAAATTGGAAATATTTCATCACTAGTAAGTTTAAATTTATATGATAATCAATTAACAGATTTACCTTGGCAATTATCAAATTTAAATAATTTAAGATTTGCAAATCTTGGTAACAACCAAATAAATGGTAGTATACCAATTGAATTTGGAAATTTTACTTCTCTTCAAAAATTAGAGATAAACAACAATCTGCTAACAGGTAATATCCCTTCAGAATTAGGAAATATTACAACCTTAAGAGAACTGCGTTTAGAAAACAACCAGCTAAATGGTACCATTCCTGCTTCTTTAGCAAGCCTTACTAATTTAGAAAGACTACGTATCAGTAACAATCAATTATCCGGAAGCATTCCTGACTTTACAACATTAAATTTATCAAGTTTATATATTAATAATAATCAATTTCAATTTGGAGATTTTGAAAATGAGTTTAACTCGTATGACACTAATATTACTTTTTTTGACGATAATCCTCAAGCCAAAGTAGACAACATAGAAACTAGAAACCTAAATACAGGCGACAATACCACAATAACAACAAACTGCAGTGGAACACAAAACAATTACAAATGGTTTAAAAATGGTACTACAGAAATCGTTGGTGAGACAAATGCAACTTTAATATTAAACAACTTACAACCTACAGATACAGGTATTTACCATTGTGAAATTACAAGTGATATAGTTACTGATTTAACCATTTTAAGAAATGAAGTTACTATTAGTGTTGCAAATCCGCCTTGTACAATACCACAATCTGAAATAGATGCATTACAAGCCATATTTACTTCTTTAGGTGGCGCCAATTGGACCAGTGAAACCGATGGTGTAGATCCAAATGATAATTGGGATTTTACTCAATGTCCAACTAATGATTGGTATGGTGTAGCTATAAGTAATATTAGCGGACAAGAACACGTAACCGAACTTAATCTTAGTAATTTTAATAGTCCAGGTCAAAACAATCTTTCAGGAACTATACCAAATGAAATTGGAGATTTTCCATTCCTAACCTTTTTGGAAATTGAATATGCAGATTTAGCAGGCACAACCATTCCAAATGGAATTGGAAACTTAACCAACTTATTAGAATTACATATAGGAAATAATGGCTTAGTTGGACCCCTACCAACAACAGTATCGGGATTAACATCTTTAACAGATTTTTATTTAGATAATAATGATATTACAGGTATTCCAATTGAGATTGGTCAAATGACTGCTTTAAAGAAAATAGACTTGAGAAGAAATGAGATTGTTATTATCCCAACAGAAATTGGTAATCTAGCAAATCTTACAAATTTAAATGTCAGTTTTAATTTATTAACAACAGTACCTACTACCATAAATAACTTAAGTACATTAACTTACTTAAATCTAAGTGAAAATGATAATTTAACCACTGTACCAGCTATTCCAAGCCTTACAAGCCTAGAATATTTGTTTCTTAACGATTGTGCTATTACGGGAGATTTACCATTAATAAACGCGCCTAATGCAATAAGAATAATAGATTTTTCGGATAATGATTATACAGGCGAAATCCCAATAGAATATGGATATTATAGTACTTTAGAAGAATTATTGGGTTATAATAACCCACAAATTGGAGGTGTTTTACCAACTACTTTTTCTGGTTTAAGTAGTATTGAACAAATAAGATTACAAAATACTGGCTTAAACGGAACTTTAATAGATGAATTATCTGGTCTTATTACATTAACACAATTAGATTTTAGAGATAATAATTTAACAGGTCAAGTGCCTAATACCTACGGGAACCTAATAAATCTTGATCGTTTTTATATTAGTAATAATAATTTAGATGGCGTAATTCCTGCTGCTATAGGAGACATTGATGCCTTACAATTTGTTTATTTTTTCAATAATAATTTTTCAGGAGTTTTACCAAATACATTTGATAATCATCCAAATTTGAATCGTTTTTTAGTTGGTAATAATGATTTTGAAGGTGATTTTCCAGATTTTTCTGGATCAACAAGTTTAACATGGTTAAGTTTTAATAGTTGCAACTATCAATTTGGTGATTTTGAAAATGAATTTAATTTTTACGATACTAGTATTTCTATTTTTGATGATAATCCTCAAGCCAAAGTAGACAATATAGAAACTAGAAACCTAAATACAGGCGACAATACCACAATAACAACGACCTGTAGTGGAACACAAAACAATTACAAATGGTTTAAAAATGGTACCACAGAAATTGTTGGTGAGACAAATGTAACTTTAATATTAAACAATCTACAAACTACAGATGCAGGAATTTACCATTGTGAAGTTACTAGTAATATAGTTACTGATTTAACCATTTTAAGAAATGAAGTTACTATTAATGTTACAAATCCGCCTTGTACAATACCACAATCTGAAATTAATGCACTATTAGCCTTATACTCAAGTACAAATGGCGCTAACTGGACTAGTGAAACAGATGGAGATACTACAAACGATTGGAATATTGCAAACCCAATAGAAGACTGGTTTGGGTTAACTATAGATTGTGCTAACAATACAGTTACTGAAATAAATCTAACACAATCCATAACAAATGGAAATAATCTAATTGGAGTAATTCCTCCTGAGATTCAAGATTTTATAAATTTAACGCTATTGAATTTAGGAAATAACAACATTTCTGGCACTATAATTCCTGAAATATATTCTTTAACTAATTTAGTCACTTTAGATTTAGAAGAAAACTTACTGTCTGGTACTATTTCTCCTCTAATTGCAAACCTGACTTTTTTAACCTATTTAGATTTAGAAGATAATGCAATAACTGGCACTTTAATTCCTGAAATTTATACACTAAATAGTTTATCAGTATTAAACTTAAGAGAAAATCAATTATCTGGTACTATTTCTCCTCAAATTCAAAATTTAACTAACTTAACTAATTTAAATTTATTTTCTAATCAACTTTCAGGAACAATTATTCCTGAAATTGGAAATCTTACTAATTTGGTTAGATTATACTTAGGTAGCAACCAACTAACTGGTAGTATTCCTCCAGAATTAGGAAATCTAACAAGCCTAAATTTATTATGGCTTAATAGTAATCAATTAACAGGAAGTGTACCAAATTCATTTCAAAATCTAACGTCACTAGCCCACTTCTATCTATTTAATAATAATCTTAGTGGAGCAATCCCAGACTTAACTGCGTCACCTTTATATTGGGTAGCAATACAGGGTAACGCATTTCAATTTGGAGACTTCGAAAATGAGTTTGCTGTTTATGATGCTATTTCAGTTGGTTTCTACGATTCGCCTCAAGCTAAAGTTGATGCAATTGAAACTCGAAACTTAAACCTAGGAAACAACACTACAATGGTTACCAATTGCAGTGGATCACAAAACAACTACCAATGGTATAAGAATAATACACCTTTAAATGATACTGGCACTTTTTCTGGAACACAAACAGCAACACTAACCTTAACTAATGTTCAATTTACTGATGCTGGAACGTATCACTGTGAAGTTACAAGCGATATTGTTACAGATTTAACTATAGAACGTAATGATATAACATTAAATGTAACGACTGCTTCTTATTCCATAAACTACATGTCTACTGTAAATGGTGCTATCGTTGGTGACGGCACAGACAACACTAATTATTTTGGACCAAATGATTATGGCGATTATGGAAATTGTGCTTCCGGAAATTGGAGATGGATACATGCTTTATGCTCAGATTGTTTAATTAATAATAAAGATGTTTCAGTAAAACAAAATAATGCAAATGGTTCTACTTGGTTTGCTGGAGGTGGTGCCTCAAGATACATGGTAATAGACTTATCTATGCCAAGAACTTTTAATGAATTAAGAGTTTTTCAAATGTTTAGTGATGGAAAAGTTACTAGTTTAAGAATGTATTCTCATTTAGACACTGCAACCGTACCATTTTATTCTGATGCTGGTTGGATACCTATTTTTACAGAAACTAGCATAGGTGCTGGAGCAATTACTGGAGACACTGTTAGTATGCCTACTATAATAAATTTCCCATACACAACTTCAAGGTTTTTATTAATTGAAGCAAAAAATGATGGATCATTAGGTAATGCGCCATTTACCGAAATAAGAGAATTAAAACTTTTTGATACTAATAGCGTAACACCTGCACCTATAGATGCAATAGAAACACCAGCTTTTACTCAAGTTGATGCAATATGTGAAGGCGAAGCTTTAAGCGCTTTACCGACAACCTCTAATAACGGAATTACAGGCACTTGGTCTCCAACTTTAAATACAACTGCAACAACAGAATATACTTTTACACCAGACTTAGGACAGTGTGCAGATACAGCAGTAATGACTATAACTGTAAATCCTGCCCCATCTGAACCAACAGGTTTAGCTTGCTGGGAAAGCAATACTTGGGACACAACTTCTTGTGCTTGGATAACTTCAGGAACGCAACCAACTGAACCAACTGGATTAGAATGTTGGGAAAGCAATACTTGGGATGCAACATCGTGCGCTTGGATTACTTCTGGTACACAACCAACAGAACCAACAGGTTTAACATGTTGGGAAAGTAACACTTGGGATACAACATCTTGCGCTTGGATTACTTCTGGTACACAACCAACAGAGCCAACAGGATTAGAATGCTGGGAAAGTAACACTTGGGATACAACATCTTGCGCTTGGATTACTTCTGGTACACAACCAACAGAGCCAACAGGATTAGAATGCTGGGAAAGTAATACTTGGGACGCAACATCATGTGCTTGGATTACTTCAGGAACACAACCAACTGAACCAACAGGATTAGAATGCT
Organism: Olleya sp. KKT75; assembly: GCF_055635485.1. Classification (NCBI taxonomy): domain Bacteria; kingdom Pseudomonadati; phylum Bacteroidota; class Flavobacteriia; order Flavobacteriales; family Flavobacteriaceae; genus Olleya; species Olleya sp. KKT75. The sequence continues at coordinate 2,644,973 of NZ_CM145759.1, read as the reverse complement.
GGGAAAGCAATACTTGGGACGCAACATCTTGTACTTGGATAACCTCAGGAACACAACCAACTGAACCAACAGGATTGGAATGTTGGGAAACAAACTCTTGGGACGCAACTTCTTGTGCTTGGATTACTTCAGGAACACAACCAACTGAACCAACGGGATTAGAATGCTGGGAAACTAATACTTGGGACGCAACTTCTTGTGCTTGGATAACTTCAGGAACTCAACCAGTAGAACCAACAGGATTAGCATGTTGGGAAAGTAACACCTGGGATGCAACATCTTGCGCTTGGATTACTTCTGGAACACAACCAACTGAACCAACAGGATTAGCATGTTGGGAAACTAATACTTGGGACGCAACATCATGTGCTTGGATTACTTCTGGAACACAACCAACAGAACCTACGGGATTAGCATGTTGGGAAACTAATACTTGGGACGCAACATCTTGTACTTGGATAACCTCAGGAACACAACCAACTGAACCAACAGGATTGGAATGTTGGGAAACAAACTCTTGGGACGCAACTTCTTGTGCTTGGATTACTTCAGGAACACAACCAACTGAACCAACGGGATTAGAATGCTGGGAAACTAATACTTGGGACGCAACTTCTTGTGCTTGGATAACTTCAGGAACTCAACCAGTAGAACCAACAGGATTAGCATGTTGGGAAAGTAACACCTGGGATGCAACATCTTGCGCTTGGATTACTTCTGGAACACAACCAACTGAACCAACAGGATTAGCATGTTGGGAAACTAATACTTGGGACGCAACATCATGTGCTTGGATTACTTCTGGAACACAACCAACAGAACCTACGGGATTAGCATGTTGGGAAACTAATACTTGGGACGCAACTTCTTGTGCTTGGATCACTTCTGGAACGCAACCAAATGAACCAACGGGTTTAGCATGTTGGGAAAGTAACACTTGGGACGCAACATCATGTGATTGGATTACTTCAGGAACACAACCAACAGAACCAACTGGTTTAGAATGCTGGGAAAGTAATACTTGGGATGCAACTTCTTGTACTTGGGTTACTTCAGGAACACAACCAACACAACCAACAGGATTAGCATGTTGGGAAAGTAACACCTGGGATGCAACATCTTGCGCTTGGATTACTTCTGGAACACAACCAACTGAACCAACAGGATTAGCATGTTGGGAAACTAATACTTGGGACGCAACATCATGTGCTTGGATTACTTCTGGAACACAACCAACAGAACCTACGGGATTAGCATGTTGGGAAACTAATACTTGGGACGCAACTTCTTGTGCTTGGATCACTTCTGGAACGCAACCAAATGAACCAACGGGTTTAGCATGTTGGGAAAGTAACACTTGGGATGTAGCTTCTTGTACTTGGATAACCTCAGGAACACAACCAACTGAACCAACAGGATTAGCATGCTGGGAAACTAATACTTGGGACGCAACTTCTTGTGCTTGGATAACTTCTGGAACGCAACCAAATGAAGCAACTGGTTTAGAATGCTGGGAAAATAACACTTGGGACGCAACATCTTGTGCTTGGATAACCTCAGGAACACAACCAACTGAACCAACAGGATTAGAGTGTTGGGAAAGTAACACTTGGGACGCAATATCTTGCGCTTGGATAACTTCTGGAACGCAACCAACAGAACCAACGGGATTAGCATGTTGGGAAAGTAACACTTGGGATGCAACTTCTTGTGCTTGGATAACCTCAGGAACACAACCAACAGAACCAACTGGTTTAGAATGCTGGGAAAGTAATACTTGGGATGCAACTTCTTGTACTTGGGTTACTTCAGGAACACAACCAACACAACCAACAGGATTAGCATGTTGGGAAACTAATACTTGGGATGCAACTTCTTGTACTTGGATTACTTCAGGAACACAACCAACACAACCAACAGGATTAGCATGTTGGGAAACTAATACTTGGGATGCAACTTCTTGTACTTGGATTACTTCAGGAACACAACCAAATGAACCAACTGGTTTAGAATGCTGGGAAAGTAACACTTGGGACGCAACATCTTGTGCTTGGATAACCTCAGGAACACAACCAACAGAACCAACGGGATTAGAATGCTGGGAAAGTAATACTTGGGATGTAACTTCTTGTACTTGGATAACTTCTGGAACACAACCAAATGAACCAACTGGTTTAGAATGCTGGGAAAGTAACACTTGGGACGCAACATCTTGTGCTTGGATTACTTCAGGAACACAACCAGTAGAACCAACTGGATTGGAATGTTGGGAAAGTAACACTTGGGACGCAACTTCTTGTACTTGGACAACCTCAGGAACACAACCAACTGAACCAACAGGATTAGCATGTTGGGAAAGTAACACTTGGGACGCAACATCATGTGCTTGGATTACTTCTGGAACACAACCAACAGAACCAACGGGATTAGCATGTTGGGAAAGTAACACTTGGGATGCAACTTCTTGTGCTTGGATAACCTCAGGAACACAGCCAACTGAACCAACGGGATTAGCATGTTGGGAAACTAATACTTGGGACGCAACATCTTGTGCTTGGATTACTTCTGGAACACAACCAACCGAACCAACAGGATTAGCATGCTGGGAAATAACTACATTTAATTATTCAACATGTGATTGGGAAATAACAGGAACACATCCAGATTTTAATTTAACTGAATCAAATTTAGAAATTGATATTCAAAATTTAACGATTGAAATGGATGTTACAACTATTGAATACAACTACTCAATTGATGGCATTAATTATCAAACAGATAATACGTATTCTAATTTAGCAGCTGGTAACTATACTCTTTATGTATCAGATGAAAACAATTGTGTAGAAAAAACGATCGCTTTTGAAATAATCATCACTCGTTTTAAAGCTCCTAAATATTTTACACCAAACAATGATGACTATAATGATTACTGGCAAGTTCTTGATGTTGACAACACAATAAAACAAATTCAAATATTTGATAGATATGGAAAATTAATTAAACAAATAGATCCTAATTCTGTAGGTTGGGATGGCACTTTTAACGACAAACCTTTACCAACAAATGATTATTGGTACCTGATAGATTTACATACAGGAAATACAATACGTGGCCATTTTACATTAAAACGAGGCTAATAAATTATTTCGATTTGCAAAGATCAGTAGTTACTCTCTTAATTAAGAAATAAGATTTTTTTTAGCACAAAAGAACTATTTAAAAAAAACATTTTAGTAACCTACCCTATAAATCTATTTTGTTAGGTATCATCTGTTTTTTATTTGTTTTTTCACCTCTTGAAGTAGTTTGTTTAAGGTGTTCCCTTTTATGTAATTTTCGTTAATACGCATCGTTTTACCATCTGTAAATTTTAGTTTAACTAATCTAAAACGTAAATAGTTGCTTCTTTTGGCATAAATGGCCAAAATAAAAAAAGCATAAGGTGAAAACGTAAAATCAATTTCTTTTATATTGAAACTTACTAATTCATTCATTTTACGCTGTTTTGTTATAAGTCCTAAAAAGCGATGGGTTTTAAAATAATTTTCCGAAATCTCATAGGTTTTAACATTCCAAAGCCCTATTAAAACAATTATACTACCAAAAGTTAACCACCAAAAACTGGTGCGATGAGGTTTATAGAATTCAAGGTATAATCCAACAACTAAGAGCAAAACACCAATTATAATTAGCTGTAATTGCACATTGTAGTCTACTTTTGTTTTGATTTTTGTTTTTGATGTCTGCATTTTTAATTAAAAAACTTTAGTCATTTACTTCCCAATACAGAAATAAAAATATCAGCAAAAACAATACTTAACAAGGTGTTGGGTACAAAATAGATACAAGATAAAATAAATATACATTTTATTTTTTTTATCATTTTTCACTTTTACCCTAAAAGATAATGTCGCCTGTAATTTCTCCTTTTTTTCTATAATTTCAAATATAAGTAAAAACATTCTTACTTTAAATCATATTGAGAAAGAGCATCTCTATGGATTCGAATTATTTTATCAATTAAAGTAGTTGGTTCTATAACCTTAACACTATTACCATACATTAAAATACGTTCTATTAATGATCGATTAGGAATTACATCCAAAGAGATCTGAAACTCAATATCTGTATCTATAAGTACTTGTTGAGAATGATGCAAAGGTAACGTTTTTACATATTGTCCTTGCTCTGGACTAAAGGACAAAACTACTCTTTGCTTGATGTCTTCAGAATATACCATACCAATAACATCATGATACAAGTAATTAATATCCACATCTGTATTGGGTACAAATGTATTTTCTGTTAGTTGCACGTTGGACACTCTATCAATTCCAAAATTTCTAAATTCTTTTATTCCCTCCTGCTCTCCAACAATGTACCATCGATTAGCATACTCTTTTAATAAGTATGGTTTTAACAAACGTTTTGTGGTCGTGTTTTTTTGAAAATTATAATGTGTAAAACTAATTTCTCTATGTTGCTTTATAGCAGTTAAAAACAACTCTAAATACTGTATTCCTTTAAGCCCTCCGCTATTATCAAACGTAATATGCTCCAAAGACTTACTTTTACTTTTAAAACTTTCTTTTAATAAATCAGCTGTATTTACTAATTCTAAAAAACGAAGAAAGCTTTCAAAATTTGAACTATTTTCATAATTGATATAATAGCTGTTTTTAGAACTGTCATATAATACTTCAACCCCAAATTCATTTCTTAAATCATCAAAATCACGTTGAATCGTACGCTTAGTATGCTCAAAACCGTTTTCAAACAAAAAGTCTTTTATAGCTTCAAAGGACGTATCACGTCCATTTTTAATTTTTTCTATGATTAATGAATATCGTTTTATTTTACCTTGTACAGACATTTATATTGTTTAAGAAATTAATTCTAAACCAGCATAATCATTAACTAGTTCATTCCAGTTTACAGGTGTTTTTATAAAAGTTTCTTTGACCCCTCCAACTTTGGCAAAATCAATATTAACGTCATAACCTGATGTAGAATAATTGTTTTCAGTATACATTTTATGTTCTAATATTAAACCCTGTAAATCCTCTAAAAGATCATAATCTATACGATTTACATAATCAAGATATCTGATACCATGAATAGCTGTTTTTACACCATTAACAACCATGTAAATCTCAATACGGTTATACATATCGATACTGTTTATTTTATATTTTTTATCTGAATATTTACTTAGGTATTCTATGCCATTTCCAGAATCTAAATACGCTTGTAAATCTATTCGTGCTTGTTTATCTGTGGTTTGAGAAATCCCCAAACCACTATACAATACATCTAAAATACTCCCGTAATGCTGAAAAACCTGTTTTCTAGCTTCAATTGGTAACTCATGACGAAACTCTTTTTTTGTTTCTACCAAATCGGCTTTAGTAGGTGTTTCATTATGAGATTCACCATGAATATTGGATACTTGTCTTCTCCAATATTTAGTTTCAATGATGTAGCGGATGGCCATTAATTGTTGATTTGTTTTTTCAAGCTTTCCGCCCACTTATCAAAAGGATCTTTATTTCTAGTATAAAATTGAGAAGTTATATAATAATTTTCAAAGATTTCACTAGTTGTATAATACCCTGAACGTGAGTCTCTATCACTTCTACTCAAAGATTTCCCTTTTTGTCTCATAAATTCAAAATTGATATTAAAAACATCACCTGAATACTTCTTTGATTGTAGATTATCTATTTCTTTTAGAGAAATTAAGTTTTGAGCATATAACTCTTTAGTAATACGTCTAATGTAAGCGGGAACAGTTTCTTCTTTTTTCACTTCTTCCTCAGCTTTCTCAGATTTGAAACCATTGTCAATAAATTGAATAAATGATTTAATTGTATCTTTTGTATATGTATTTATTGTTTCTATTTTCGCGTTATTCTCATCTTTAAGTAATCCTTCTAAAATACTTCTAATTGTAGTATTCGATTTTTCGTTATCATTATTATCCCAATATATATGAGTTTTATTGTTATTAGTGGTCAATTTTTTAAACTCTAAATCAAATTTATCATCCTCTGGTGTAGTATATATAGAATAAATATCAACATCATCAATATCAAAATTTTTAATCTTTGTTAATTCACTTTTTGTTGACTTAATTTGTTTTGCCAACTGGTCTAAAGTTTTAGCTGAAAGAGTTATTTTGTTTTCTATAAGAAACACTTTCTTAATACATTTTTCTGCTGACACGAAATTTATCATTTGCGAATTTTTACCGCCATAATTTTCATCTTTATAACAAACAATTACTATATCTACTCTTTGTTTTTTTCCTTGTTCAAAAAACACTTTATATTCATACTTATAGATATTAAAGTTTTCATCATTTGTAATTACAGGCTCTAAGAATTTCTCTAAAAAGGTATAACCTAAAGAATGATCCGCCCTGGGATCTAACAAATAGCCCAGAAAAGCAGATATGTTATTTTCATTAATTGAGCCATGACCGTTTGCAAGAATTTTAAATATGTTCATTTATTTATCTGTATTATTTAAATTAATATAATTGAGTTAATCTACTCGTAAAACTTAAATCATGGGAACTAACTAAAGCCACTCCATAACCGTTTTGTGTAACAAATACTGGTTATATTGTTCAGACACTTTTTTAAAAGAGGATCTTTCTCCTTTATTTGTATTTACAAAATGATACGCTCTCATAGTTAAATCAAACTCTCTATGTGTCTTTAGTTGTAAAATATTAATGTTTACCGTTTTTAAACAATTAGCTACAAACTGTTTGAGTGCGCCTGTAGTAGATTGTATTTCATTAGAAGCCATATTCCCATATACTTCTAAATAATCTTTAAATTCATTTAACACGTTATCCATTGCTTTATTTTTTGATGAATGCAAATGTTATGCGATAACTACGACAAAACATGTCGTAACCACAAAAAAACTTTTAATCAGTTACGACTAAACCCGTATTTTGAGATTTATAAATGTTTTTTGAATCTATGGATGTAAGTAATCTCTTCCTTTTACAATTAAAAAAAATAAAGGCGCTTGAAAAGTTTAATATTAATACTACAATTTATCGCTATCTTCAGTTTTTGTGTAAGTAAAGGATAACTCTATTATATTTATATTGTCTTTTACTTTACTAATCATGTTTAGAATCCCTATTATTTGGAATATTCCCTTTCTTATTGCCTTAAAATTTAACTGCTTTTTGGAATCCTACTTAAAATCTCAGGTAATTTAATTCCGTAACGATAAAAATTCACATAGTGCTTATAAGCGTCTAAATGTAATTTATCTTTTTTTATATTTTTATTTTGGTTTTGATGAGAATAAATAATTAAGCAATCAAGAACCTTATTAGAATCTTCTTCTCCCAGTAATTTATACATTTTTTCCATCCTAGCATATCCACTTACTTGTCTAGCATCTCTCATTTGTATTTCTTGGTATTCATAATATGGTTTGTATTTTGCATCTACAACAAATTTACATGTATTATCTTCACTTTTTATAATATAATCTGGCTCTTGCCTATTCACTTTTTGATGATAAACAACTTCACCTTTACCCCTAAACTCTTCTCGCAATTTTTTAAAAACATATAGCTCAAATAACTTTGGCATATCGATCCAAAATGGTGGTGTTTTTATTTTATTTGCTTTAATATTGGAAATGTTATACCCGTACTTTTTAAGAATTAATTCAGCTAATTTTAAAGCTTGTGTATATTCTTTAAACATGGGGTTTGGTTTACTACTTTTTAATACTCTGATATCAACCTCTTCTTCTATATTTTCAAATACTGGAGAGATATAATTAAAAACTTCATTTAAATTTATTTTGGAATTAGTTTTAATTTTATCTAAAGCTGAACGCGTGAAGAGTAAAGCTTTTTTTAAAATTTTATTTTCTATTGAATTATACCCAAACTCTTCATATTGGCAAACAGTATAAAGCATTTTTTGTTTGCTATGATTTAATTTTAATGTACCATTTACTAGTATTTTCCCCTTTACTTTAGCATTTAAATTTCTCGTAACTTTGTAATACGACTTTTTTAATCCTTTGTTTACAATTTTTTTTAAAATCTGCAAATACTCTAATAATAACAAAGGTGTTAATTGATCCTGGTATTGCTCTATTTCTAACAAAGGCGCATCAAAATCTATTGTATACAATGATTCTAAATGTTCATAATTTTTAGGCTCTTCTAGTGCTTCAAAAAGCATAAACAAATAATCTATTTCTATATCTTCGTTGTTTACTTTTGGCTGGACGTAAATAGGAACATTAGTTTCACCTATCCAATCAACACCTATATAATAACCAGTTTCAAATTGACATTTCCCATCTTCAGATTGACTTAATTTATAGCAAAATTTATCTGTTTTATCACTAAATAATTTCTCTATAGTTCCGTTAACAGATATTTGATTACTAATAGATTCATTTCTTTTAGATAATAGATAACGATCTTTAGCTTTAAACTTGTTACCAAAATGTTCTCTAAGAATAATCATTTACAAAGCATTTATTTTCTCAATAATTTTTTCATCTCCACTATCTTTTAAGATTCCGTCTGTAACATATTCTCTTAAAATAGGTTTTATCTCATATTTTAATCGTAAATTAAAAGTGTCTTTTTCATGAATAAAGTAGCTGTGCCCCAACCAAACGTCTTCTACTTTAAACTCATCTGACAAAAAAACTGAAGACTCAAATATTGTTTCATCATTTACGGATGCTACATCATTTTTAATAAAGAACTTGGAAACGGCTATAAACTCATCCTTTGCAAATTCTAATGTTGGATCTTTAACTTCTTTATCTTTATTTAACTCTTCATTTGTTAGTACTTTTGGTAAGACATCTACAAAAGCAAAACGTCTTCTAATAGCATAATCAATATATCCAACACTTCTATCCGCAGTATTCATTGTACCTATTATGAAAAGGTTTTTAGGCAGTTCTATCCTAGAATCATCATCTATGACATATAAACTACTAACCTCTCTACCGCGATACTCTAAAGCATATATTAATTCACCTAAAACGGAAGACAAATTAGCTCTATTGATTTCATCAATTACCAGTACATAATTTTGATGTGGATTTTTAATAGCACTCTTAGAGATTTTAATTAAAATCTTATCTTCAGTAGTATAAGCTATATTATTATTATCATCAGATTTAGCGACTATTCCTCTAACAAAATCTTCGTAAGTGTATGAAGAATGAAACTGAACAAATTCGATAAAATCCGTTTCGTCTTCCTCTTCAAACTCCGACATAACGATCGATTGATTAGATTTAATTTTTTCTTTTAGATTTTTAGCTAGGGCATCCTCATATGATTTGTACCCACCTGTTCTTCCAACAACGTTAAATAGTTCCTCATTGTAGGATTTTATAATTTTATCGTATGATGGATTCCATACTTTACTATTTTCACTTTTTACTTTTACAGTCTTATGATCTAAAGCAATTATTTCAAATTCTTTATTACTCTTTCCCGTTAGCTTATCTCCCACTTTAAAAACAGATCTTATAAAAGCTGATGTAATGCGAACATCTCTATTTGGTAGCATAGAGTCTTCTATTTCAATAATAGCTTGATTGTTTTTAGTTAATTCCTTTGCGATTTTTTCTGCTAATCTTGTTTTACCAGTCCCCGGAGGACCTTGTAAAATTATTTGTTTCTTGTTATTAAGTAATTCTTTTATTTCGTTAAATTTCATAATAGGTGATAATCGTTGAATGTTTTTATTAAAATCTGAAATTATTTTATAAGGAGAACCTGAACTAAAACCAGAACTTAAAGATGTTCTTTTTCCTTTATTCCAATTAAATACAAGATTTTTAAGAAATAATTTATCGATATTCCTCCCTCTTTTTAGAATAGTTTCTTTTATCCAAATCACTAAATCATGCCAATGATTATTATTTTCTAAATTATGATAATATTGACCTGGTCTCCCATCCTTAGTTATTTTTTGAATAAATCCATTTTGGTTGTTGTTTGCTAATTGAAGTAATAAATTTCTAAAATCATTATCATTCTCAGAAATCATATCTTCTATTACTAAAATATTTATATCACTTTCCCCACTACCTTGTGGCCATTTGTGATGATTAATATCCAATAAGTATACATTTTCTCCAAAATGATCGTGTAATTCTTCAACATTTTTTACGTTATCTAAACCTCCTATTTCTTTATAAAATAAAGGTTTGGTTGTAAAGCACTGCTTATTAAAATAATACTTAGCTCTCACCACTTTATTCCCAAGCATTTTTTGAGAATCACTTGTAATATCTTCAACCTCTACGGTAAGTTGATTGAAAAAATCTATTGCTTTTAATAATTCTTTTGGTTCCATTTATCTTTTGACTTAAATTGATAGCTCCTTCCCTGATAATCAATTTTCTATTCTCAATTCACGTTTTATCTTCATTTCATTAAGAAATTTGATATTATTTAAAATATCTGTCTTATTCAAACCTTATATATTTAAATGCTTCCTTCCTTACAACAAACAACTATACTCTTCTTTAACAACAAGCTAAAGAGATCAATCTTGTTTTTTAATCAATTACTTCTTCATAACTTACTTCTTCAATATTTTCAAAGGAAAAATTTTGTACACTATTCATCCAGTTCTGAATATTTTCTCTATTTTTTAGAGCTTGATTGTAAGCATTACCGATATTGTTAATCTGGTTTTTAAGCTCAATTAAATTAGGTGCAAAGATTTTTATAAACTCATCTTGGTCATTTATTTTTTTTATTCACATTAATCTTCAATTATCTCTTTAAAATGTTCAAATATCATAACCATAGCTAAGGTATCTAACTCACAGTATTTAAGTAAAGCAGAGGACAATTCATTGATTTCTTCTTCTGTCATATCTGTATATTGTAATTTACCATATGCAGTTAAAGCTGCTCCTCCATTATCTATGTCTTCAATTTCAGATAAAGTATTCTCTAATTCTTCCTCACTCCAACCTTGAAATACGGAAGGCAACATTTTATAAGGGCTCTTCACAATACCATCCGTAATATTTAACCAAATATGATTTTCTGTAAAATTTTTACTTGTTAGATTAATTTTATTTATTGGCTGTGAGTATTTCTCTTGCAAAAATGCACTTGAGCTTAAAGATGCGGGCAATACTGCTTTAATTGAATTTGATCCTTTTGTTAAGGGATTATAATAGTAACGTTTCTCAACTTCCCATAAATCGACCATATCACGTTCTCCTTTCCATGACGTAACACTATCTCTTTTTGAGTGAGAAATATGCTGTATAAAATCTATCAGTTCTTTTTTATCTGTTTCATCTGAAGCAAATAATTGAACATAAATAGCATTTAAAATCGTGTTTTCATGACTAGAATACTTAAATATTGAGCCTTTATCAGTTTCAAGTGCTTTTTTCAAAGCCCTTATAAATTCAAAATTTGGAAAGAAACCAGCTTTATTATTAATGTATTCGTTAGCATGTTCGATTCTACCATCTTCATGATATATATGATGGGAGAATTGGAATGCAATTTGTTCGTAAGGCTTTAATCCTTTGTTAAAAGGTAAAGCAACTGTACTTGTTTCAAAATCAATAAAATGTAATGGATACTTCCATTTTCCCATTTCTTCTTTTAACCCATCTTTATCTACATAAATAGAGAAATCATTGTTAACTTCCTTTTCTATTTGCAACCATTGCCTATGTTTTGTCGTTAATTTTTCAGGATCTTCATTAAACCCTATATTATCTTCTGTCAATTGTTCTTTAAAGTAAATACCTTCTTCAAATAATATAGTTCCTCTTCTAAAGTTATGAACATCAAATATATTAGGCTTTTTAAAATCGTTTTCACTCCACTTATGTTGTTTCGTAAAACACTCCTTAAATCCAGATTTTAAACCCTGCTGTTCTTCATCTTCAGTACATTTATATTCACAACTTTTGCAAGCACTAAAACTAGTTGGCCAATTAGCATAACTATCATTAATATACTTTTCTTTAAAAAAGTCAATTGATTCTTGAAAAGTTAAACTATCATGATATTTATATTTGTTTGTTTCAATATCAGTTACAATTTGTGTAATATTTTTTCGGCCTAAAACAGTATTACCTGTTTCTTCTAGAACACTTACTTTTTTAAGTATTCCAGTTCTATTTTCTCCTTTGTTACTAATTCTAAATAATTGATTTAATCCATTAATACTAGCTTTCCTAGATTTGTCTGCCATCATTAAATATGATTGAATATTCCAACTAGGAAAACATAATTGCATTACGTGTTTTTGAAAGGCAATATCAAATAAATAAGGTTTCCAACCTGAAACCATTTTACCACTTTTACCTATTAAAAGATACTCATTGTCAGGTATAAAAGATTTAGACTTCACTTCAATAAGCTCAATATCATTTCCTTTTTTCACTAATACATCAACACGAATAAATAAGCCATCAATAAGAAAAGCAGGTTCGTAGATAATTACATTTTGTTGCTTTAGCAGATCTTGTGTCTGATGCCATAACAATTCATAATCCCAATCATTACCTTCTATCAATATTCCATTTGGATAATGTAATCTAGCTAATTCTTCTACTTGAAAACCTCCTTGTGCTAGCGCTTGTAAAAAAGGATCATCCTGCTTTTTATTAGCGTATTCTGTTTTACGTGTATAGTACAATTTATTTGGACATTCAAGCCCCAATTTAAATCGTGATTTTGAAAGTATTCTCATATTAAAAAATTTACAGAGGATTACTTATCTAGCTTATCAATAATCGTCCCTATTAAAGTCCCTCCTGCTGCGGTTAACAAGAATAATGGCATACCTATAGCTCCCCCTAAAGCAGCAACACCCGCTCCTCCAAAACCCGCTAAAGCTAAGGCTCCACCACCTCCAATAATACCAAGTTTCTCCGCCCAAGTTGCGTGCTTCCAATAATTCTTAGAATAAGAGCTAATATACTTAGTCGACATTTTAAATGCTTCAGAATTATTGAGTTCCTTTAAAGCTTTTAACTTTTGTTTAAAACTAAGAGACTTATTTTTTTGAATTTCTTTTACTCTTTTCGCCCATTTTAAAAGTTCTTTTTTTTCAATGTCACTTAGATGTTCAATTTTAACGTCATTACTCCCGTCTTTATCATTCATAAAAATTAATTGTTTTCATAATTTATAATTTTAGTAGAGACATTTATAATTCCTGTAACTAATTGATCTTGAAAAAATCTCCATTCATCAGGGTTACATACAATAATTAAGGTGTTTTTAGCTCGACTAATTGCTGTATTAATATTATTAAGACCACTTGACATAGTATTAGTACTATCTGTAAACCACGGTCTTTTTCCATTACCAATATCACATACCGAATATATAACAGTATCCCATTCTTGGCCTTGAGATTTATGCACTGTCAACACTTTATTTTGTCTTTGAAATTCTGGCAAGGCATTGGTTAAAGCTCTTACTTGTGCTGCATAGGGAGCTAATATTGCAACATCACTATCTTCTTTATAATTAGTATTTACTAAAGATTGTATTGCCTCAACCTCAGAGATATTTAAACGTGTATTATTTGTTCTATTAGTAGGGTTTTGTACTTGATAAACAATAATCTCTGTTTCCTCATTCTTTTTAGAATCAAAACCTTCTGGATAAACATGTTGTTTAAGCACTCTTGCTAGTGAATTACCAAATCTAAATGTACCTGTTAAATTAGATTTAACCATACTTTCAAAATCTGCATTGCTCCCTTTTAAATATCTAGACACTATAGTATCTAATGCATCATGTTTAAATAAATCTTCTAGATAAATAGCAGACTGATCCCAAACCATAACTGGTCTAAAATTTTGATTGCTTTGAATATCTCTTTTTGAAATCTCACAAACTGGAGGTAATTGCATATGATCTCCCAAAAGTGTAATTGGTACTTTCTGGTTAAAAAGTGTCATCGCTTTTATTATGTTGGAATAACCTGCCTCATCCAAGAAAATATGGTCTACTCCTAATTTTTTTTCTCTGAATCTAAACAGGTAAGTATCTAATGTAGCACCAATAATAGAAACATTTTTTAATCGCTCTTCTGTACTATAATTAGCCAATCTATCCTGCTCCTCTAAAAGTGTAGCATATTTAAATTGCAAGGTGTCTCTATCTAAATGATTATACTCTTTAGACAAAGACTCATAAACGGGTCTTTCATCTTCAATTTTATCAATTTTCGCATTTATAAGACACAGCAATTCATCTAGATTTTCAGCTGTTATTTTAGGTAAATTAAACCTTAAATATTCTAGATTAAAATTATCTTCTTTGTTTTCAATATTTTGTTCTAATTTATAAATACTAATTCTAGATTTATCAATTAAATCCTCCAATTCTGTTATGCTTTTTGATAACTTTTGCTCATTTAATTCTGCAAGTACCTGCTCATCAATTAAGCTATTAATGCTACTTTTGAAATCTACTTTTTTTGTGAAGATTGAAGCCAACATATATAAAACCGAATCTCGTTTTTTCTCCAAACTTTGTTTTTCACGAGTTATAGAATTTAACTGTAATTCAACTGTCTTTTTATCTAGTGTTAACTGCTCAAATTTAGAAGTGTTTTCTGAACGATTATCTTGAATAATTTTAACTAACTTATGGACTGAATTTAAATCATCAATTAGCAATAATGCTTCTTGTAATTTTTTTTGATTTTTAGTCTCTTTATCTACACCTAGTATACGTTTAATTATATCTAATTGTACATTAACCTGTTTTAATTGGTTTTCCAAACCAATAATTTCACAAACTTCCGGAAACTCATCAGCAAACTTTTTTGAAGGACCACCTAATCGTAATATATTATCACGATTAATACCAGCCTTATCTGTCATTTTTATAACACCTCTATAAATTTGCTCTAAAGCATGGTTTGTTGGTGCTACAATTGCTACTTTTTTATTATTTGCTATGTAATGCAGTATTGCATAACTTAAAACAAATTGTGTTTTACCAGTTCCTGGAGCTCCCCAAATGTAGGTTAAAGGTTTATTGAATATTATATCTAATGCATCTAGTTGTTCTTTAGATGGTTTTTCATTATCAAAAAATATATCTGATGAAGGTGTTTTTAAACTAGAAGCTTTTACAGGGATTGCAATATCATTACCATTTGTTTCATACCATTCTCTTACTCTATCTATCAAGAATTTCATATCTGAAACTATAATCCAATCATTAACATTAGCATTAATAAATTTGGGATATATCTCTGGCTTTACTTTTAATACTATGGTATTAGTATCTCTATCATAAACTTGTATTTTAATACTCTCTACAGTATACTCTGTATTAGAAGGAATGTGTTTAAAAACTAAGGTCTCCTCGTCAAAAATACTACCATTAATATTTAGTTTTATTCTTGTTTTACCAACCTTGTTTATACCTCTTACATTAATATTAAAGACACCTCTTCTATTATCCTCCAAATAATTATAGTAAACATTAGATGCCGAAATACATGTATTTCTAATTTCAGTAATTGTCATAAATAAATTAGTTAAATTATTGAAATTTGGTTAAATGTTCTTCAATATTTATTGGTTTCTCAAAAGCAGAGTCCATATAAAATGGTTTATAAAATTTAAAAATGTGATCTGGATTGTGCTTAATTATTTTTAAAAAACTATACTTCTCTAACAACGGTTTAAACTTTTCATTTTCTTTATCTGATAAACAATTAAAACATAACCAATGTAATTCGTCATCAGTTAATTGGGAATTTATTATTGAAGTATAAGAATATTGTAGTTTATAATTTTCTGTCTTGTCCTGTACAAATTCTTTTTCGTCAATCATTTTTATTATCCTGTACATGTTTCTATGATAATGAACGAAACCTGTATTAAGAGAGAAGTAGATTAAGTTATAAATGTCTTGAAATTTAGTAACTTCCTCATGACCATTTAATTCTAATTTTGAACATTCCATATTTTTATAATTAACTTTTAAAATATAATTTTAACAGCTGATTTTAGAGGCTTTTTCTAGTTGATTTTATTAAAAAAAGAACTCAAAACGCTAACTGGATCTTAGACTAGCTGTTTTATTCTCTCTAAAATTAATTTATTTTCCTTTCAATAAATTATCAAATGGTATAGTCGTTCTTATTCCGACAACTGCTCGTTTATAAAATTCATCTCCTGTTTCTTTAAATTTATCTTCAATATCTGTGAAATGAGTAAATAATTCAAAATTCACTATAGTGCTCTTTTTTAATTCACTTTTCTTCTGTAGACCAATTACCAATCCAAGTCCTAAATTCTTGAAGTTACCATTATATTTATCAGATTGAATGATTTCATTATAATCACCATAAATATGTAAATGTAAATTATCAATAATTTTTTTATTAATATCAAAAGCAATTTGATGTCTTTTAAATGTATCAAAATTTCCTAATAAATAAGCATTAGTTGTTTTTTCTATAAATCTATTACCATCTACTGTATTACCAATATTATTTTCGGTAACAATTTTTTCAGAACTTAACTCTGAAGAATTATTTGTTTCAGCATAAGAGTAATTAATAGAATATTGACCATTAAAAACATAAGCCCAATAATTTTTATAATCACAAGAAAGATTATTAACTTGATCATAAAACAAATTGAGTCCTAAGCCGAACTCATGATTCTCAGGAGTAATTTTCTCTATTTGCTCAGAAAAACTAAAGTTTGAATCATAAGTATATAATTTTTGAGTACCATACTTAGCATATAAATTTAACCAAACCAATCTAACCGAAGACCACTTAGATTCTAATTCGATTTTTTCCTTTTTTGAATCATAATCCTCCAATTCTAATGTTTCTAGTTTTATTTTTAAATCGTAAATTTTCTGTTTAATTTCTTTTATTTCAATTACACTTAAATTCGTATTATTTTTTATTTCTAACTTGTATGAACTTATTAAGTCATCAAGTAAAATCTTGTGATCGTCGTAATCTGTTTTCTTTAAATTTAATTTAGCTTTTTCAGAGTCTAAATCTAATTTATCCTCAAATGTAAACTTATACCTTGTTAATCCCCAAAATGACAAAACAAAGCTCTGATCCAATTTAATATTGATATCAGTACTATATTCTTCATTACTAAACACTGTAGATATATCATTTTTGATTCCTCCATCAAATTTAAAAGTACTTGTTGCTTTTAATTTTTTATCATTTTTTCCAAACCAGTTTTTACTTAGTGCTAAACTTAATTTTGGCTTGACAATATCTAAACTAACATAAGATCCCAAACTGCTTAAATCAGAATCTCCTAAAATAGCTTCTGTTAAGTAATTATTATAAATTTTGGTAAAGGATTTCGAACTAACATATTTAACTGTATCACTACTATTTTGAGCAGTAATTAAAAATGGAAAGAGAAGAAAAAAAGATAATTTTTTCATAATGGTTGGTTTTATTGGTTATTAATTAATAGCGTTTTATTTTTTTTTAAGCACTCAAGTCTTTAAACTGATCTTCTACTTGTTGCATGATTTCTTCTAAGATCTCGTTAAGTTTAGACAAACTTACATTATTACGAATTTCTTTCTTTACGGGAAACCGTATTACTGATTTTGAGTCACCATAAAATATAGTTGTAATTATAAGAAAAGAAGTACTATAAAAATAGTAAAGCAGAACAATTTTTTTATATTGTTAATCAGTTAAACTTTAACATGGTGTTCTCCGATATTAAATTGCTTCCCCACATATTCATTAAAAAAACAACACTTTTGTTAACAAAAAAAAGCGACATTTTCATGCCGCTTTAAATGTTTTCACAACGGAATAATCCTTATTGTGAATTGATTTCAAATTGTTATACAAATATATATTAAAAAAAATAATTTCAATTACGGTTTTCCGTAAACGTCCTAATTTTTATTTTTTTATTTTTATATAAATTAAAAACTCTTGTAGAATGAGAAAAATATTAGGATTGGATTTAGGGACTACATCTATTGGATGGGCTCTAGTAAATGAAGCTGAAAATAAAAGTGAAAATTCAGAAATCATTAAGCTTGGAGTAAGAGTCAACCCGCTTTCTATTGATGAGAAAACAAATTTCGATAAAGGAAAACCAATTTCTACAAACGCTGACAGAACCTTAAATAGAGGAGCAAGAAGAAATTTACAACGGTACAAACAAAGACGTGAAAATTTATTTGAGATTTTAGTAAAAAATAAATTAATCACGACTGAAACAGTATTAACAGAAACGGGAAACAACACGACTCATGAAACTTTAAGATTAAGAGCTAAAGCACCCAATGAGAAGATAGAACTAAATGAATTGGCTAGAGTACTTTTTTCAATCAACAAAAAAAGAGGGTATAAAAGTAGCAGAAAAGCAAAAAATGAAGATGAGGGAAATGCAATTGATGGCATGTCAATCGCAAAAGAATTATATGAAAATAATATTACACCAGGGCAATACGTATATAAGCTACTGTTAAATAAAAAAAAATATATTCCAGATTTTTATCGCTCTGATCTACAAAATGAATTTAATACAATCTGGGAATTTCAAAAACAGTTTCATCCTAATGTCTTAAATGATGAAATGTACAAGAAACTTGAAGGGCAAGGACAACAAAATTCCAGAAAAAGATTTCTTGCAATTCATGGTATTTATACGGCAGAGAACAAAGGAAAAAGAGACGCTGTCAAACTACAGCATTATAAATGGAGATCGGAAGCACCCCTTATTGAATTACCAATAGATAAGGTTGCTTATGTTCTAGTAGAGATAAATAATAATATAAATAAATCTAGCGGATACCTTGGTGCTATAAGCGACAGAAGTAAAGAATTACATTTTAAAAAAGAAACTGTCGGTCAGAATTTATATAGACAAATTAAAGCAAACAATCACACTTCTTTAAGAAGTCAAGTTTTTTATAGGCAAGATTATTTGGATGAATTTGAACAAGTTTGGGAAAGACAAGCTAAATATTACTCAGAATTAACTGCAGAATTAAAAAATGAAATCCGTGATGTAGTAATTTTTTACCAACGAAAATTAAAATCTCAAAAACACCTTATTTCTAATTGTCAGTTTGAAAAACAGCATAAAACTATACCTAAATCCTCTCCATTATTTCAAGAGTTTAAAATTTGGCAAAACTTAAACAATCTAGAATTTGAAAACATAAAAACAAAAGAAAAATGTGTCTTAGATGAAGACTTAAGAATTTCTCTTTTCGAAGAATTAAATTTAAGAGGAAGTCTAACAGAAAAAACAATATTAAAGTTTTGCGATTTAGATTCCACTTGGAAAAGTAATTTCACTCAGGGATTAGAGGGCAACAATACAAATAAAGCACTCTATAATATTTACCAGCATATTGCAACCGAAGAAGGTTATGGTTTTGATTGGGAAAAGAAAACTGCAAAAGAAATAAAAGAAGAACTAAAATTTATTTTTCCTCGAATCAATATTGATGCTACTATTTTAAATTTTGAAACCAAAATTGATGGACAGGCATTTGACAAACAAACAAGCTATCAATTGTGGCACTTACTATATTCTGCCGAAGATGACACAAAAATCTTATCGGAAGATAGCAAGGTTTATGGAAACTCTAATGTAGCTCTAAAAAAGAAGCTTCATACTAAATATGGTTTTAAACCAGAGTATGCCACCATGCTAGCCAATACATCTCTGCAAGATGATTATGGTAGTTTGTCTTCTAGAGCAATTCGTAAAATCATTGTTTTTTTACAAGAAGGCAATGAGTATTCAGAGGCTTGTGCTTTAGCAGGATATAACCATTCTAATAGCCTAACAAAAGAAGAATTAGATAAAAGGATTCTTAAACCAAGATTAGAGATACTGCAAAAAAACAGTTTAAGAAACCCTGTTGTAGAGAAAATATTAAATCAAATGGTTAACGTAATAAATCAAATTATTGATGAATACGGGAAGCCTGACGAAATAAGGATTGAACTGGCTAGAGATTTAAAAAAATCTGCAAAACAAAGGGAAGAAACTACAAAATTTATAAACTCTGCAACAAAAGTAAACGATGACATAAAGTCACTAATTCAAAAAGAATTTGGCTTTACTCCTACAAAAAATGATGTTGTACGTTATAAGCTATGGCTAGAACTTAAAAACAATGGGTATAAAAGCTTATTTACAAACAAATATATACCAAAAGAAAATATCTTTTCTAAAGATATAGATATTGAACATATTATACCTAAAGCCATTTTATTTGACGATTCTTTCTCTAACAAAACATTGGCATACAGAGCAGTAAACCTAAAAAAAGCAGATAGAACAGCAATAGATTTTATAGAACAAGAGTATAACAATGAAGATGTTAATAATTATAAATTAAGAGTAGAAAGTTTATATAAAAACGGAGATATTAGCAAAGGAAAATACAAGAAGTTATTAATGAGTTTAGCTAATTTACCGACAGATTTTATTGCACGAGATCTAGTTAACACACAATACATTTCTAAAAAAGCTAAAAGCATGTTATTTGAAGTATTTCAAAAAGTGGTTCCAACATCTGGTAGGATTACGGATAAATTACGTGGCGATTGGGATTTAATAAATGTAATGAAAGAGCTTAATTTACCTAAATACAGAAGTTTAGGATTAACAGAAACTCAAGAAAGAAAAGGTAATATAAAAATTGAAATAATAAAAGATTGGACAAAAAGAAATGACCATAGACATCATGCAATGGATGCACTTACTGTCGCTTTCACTACACATAATCATATTAACTACATAAACAATCTTAATGCCTCAAGGAATAAAGAAAGTGAATTGCATGCCATTAAAAACACTATTACTAAAGTTTATGAAAATACAATTGGAAATAAAAAAAGAAAATTTATCCCTCCAGTAATTAATTTTAGAGCTCAAGCTAAAAAGCATATTGAATCAATTTTAATTTCTTACAAAAACAAAAACAAGGTTGTAACTAAAAATATTAATAAATCTAAACTAAAAGGTAAAGACAACTTTAATATTAAACAACAGCTTACTCCTAGAGGTCAATTACATAAAGAAACTGTATATGGCAGCTCTAAAAGGGAAATGGAAAAACCCACCAAATTGAACAAAAGTTTTAATAAAGAAACACTAAAGTTAATTATTAACCAAAATTTAAAAACGGTTGTAACTAACCACTTAAAAAAATATAATGACAAACCTGAAGTTGCTTTCGATTCTAAAACAATAAAAAAAGACCCTATTCTTTATAAGGGTTTACCGTTAACAGAAGTTTTTTGTTTTGAAAAAATTTATACCATTCGAAAAAATGTTTCTCCAGATAATTTTAAAACAGAAAAAGATTTAAATAAAATAATCGATAAAAAAACAAGAGAAATTTTAAAACATAGACTTACTCAATTTGGAGCAAAACCTAAAGAGGCATTTGCTGATTTAGATAAAAACCCTATTTGGTTAAATAAAGAAAAAGGAATCACCATAAAGAGAGTCACTATAACAGGTGTTGCCAATGCAGAACCTTTACATTATAAGAAAGATCATTTTGGAAATGAAATTTTAGACAAAAACGGTAAAAAACAAGCTGTTGATTTTGTTAGCACAGGAAATAACCATCATGTAGCTATTTATAAAGATAACAAAGGTAAACTACAAGAAAAAGTGGTTTCTTTTTATGAAGCAGTAGCTAGAGTAAATGAGGGATTACCCATAATCAAAAAAGACTACAACATAAATTTAGGTTGGAAATTTCTGTTTACTATGAAACAAAACGAAATGTTTTTATTTCCTAATGACAATATAAATTTTAATGAAATAGACTTATTAGATAAGAAAAACTATGCTTTGATTAGCCCTTATTTATTTAGAGTACAGAAATTAACTAGTAAAGATTACTTTTTTAGACATCATCTAGAAACAACTATTCAAGATGATAAACAATTAAAAGGAATAACTTTTATTAGAACTGGCTTAAACAATATTGAGAATATTATAAAAATAAGAACCAATCATTTGGGAATGATTGTGCAAATAGGAGAATATTAAAAATGATAAAACAAACTATCTACATAGGTAATCCCTCCTATTTAAAATTAAAACAAAAGCAATTAGTCATACAGGAGCCTGAAACTAAAAAGATCAAAGGAACCGTGCCTATTGAAGATATTGCAATACTGATGTTAGACCATTATCAAATAACAATTTCTAACCAGCTTTTAATAAAATTACAAGGTAATAATGTGGCTGTAATTAGTTGTGACGAACATCATTTACCTTTTGGAATGATGCTTCCTATGTTTGGGCACTCAGAATATTCAGAACGATTAAAACATCAGCTAGCAGCATCAGAACCCTTAAAAAAACAATTATGGAAACAAACTGTTGAGCAAAAAATAAAAAATCAAAAGGCGTTATTAGCATTACACAACAAAATTTCAGAGCCACTAACAACATATCATTTAACTGTTAAAAGTGGTGACTCTACAAATAGAGAAGGTATCGCTGCTCAATTTTATTGGAAACACCTGTTTAATAACTTTTCTAGACAACGTTTTGGAGACGCTCCAAATAATCTTTTAAATTTTGGTTATGCTGTATTAAGAAGCATTGTTGCTAGAGCTATAGTTAGCAGTGGGTTATTACCTGTTATAGGTATTTTTCATAAAAACAAATACAATCCTTATTGCTTAGCAGATGACATAATGGAGCCTTACAGACCGTTTGTAGATAAATTAGTTTATAATTATATTTCTAACAATAATCCTCCTGAACTAAACAAAGTCGCAAAAGCAAAAATTTTAAGTATTGCTACTCAAGATGTCCTTATAGATGGACTGGTAAGACCTTTATTTATTGCTGTAACAACAACTACAGCAAGTTTATACAAATGCTTTACAGGAGAGCTAAGACACATCAAATATCCTGAACTAGATTAAAATGTCAACCAATAGATATAGTGCTTATAAAATTATGTGGGTATACGTTTTTTTTGATTTACCAACCGAAACTAAAAAAGAACGAAAAGCTGCTAATTTATTTCGCAAAAAATTAATAGATGATGGTTTTACAATGTTTCAATTTTCAATTTACTTAAGACATTGCACTAGTAGAGAAAATGCCAAAGTACATACTAGACGAGTTAAATTGAATTTGCCAATACATGGTAAAGTCTGCATTTTAAAAATTACTGACAAGCAATTTGGAAATATGGAATTATTTCATGGCATTAAAAAAGTAGACTTACCAAAACCCGTCCAGCAGCTGCAACTATTCTAAATAGGATCTATAAAAACTAATAAACCTCTATTTATTTACTAATAAAAGTCTTTATTTAAATTCAAAAAAGTAATCCCAATCTATTGATTTAACTCAATAAATTGGGATTGACCTTGTGATTGCTCACGTAAAAATACAATTTGAAATCAATTCACAACTGATGTGTCATTTTATATTTATTAAAGTTTCTTGTGATTGCTCACGTAAAAATACAATTTGAAATCAATTCACAACAACTTGAAACCGATGACATATTAAACAACTCTTGTGATTGCTCACGTAAAAATACAATTTGAAATCAATTCACAACCTTACGGAGCAAAGCCTTAGTCACTATGTTCTTGTGATTGCTCACGTAAAAATACAATTTGAAATCAATTCACAACAGTTTGTACGTGAAGCAGTAGCCGAAAAACCTTGTGATTGCTCACGTAAAAATACAATTTGAAATCAATTCACAACGGAGGACAATCTAAGCTATACATATTTAACCTTGTGATTGCTCACGTAAAAATACAATTTGAAATCAATTCACAACTTGCTAATTCCTTTTTAACATAGAGCGAAACTTGTGATTGCTCACGTAAAAATACAATTTGAAATCAATTCACAACACTCTCTAAGCTAATCTTTAACGCTTCCTGCTTGTGATTGCTCACGTAAAAATACAATTTGAAATCAATTCACAACTGTAATTTGGTTTTTTAAATAGCCATTATACTTGTGATTGCTCACGTAAAAATACAATTTGAAATCAATTCACAACACCATACATCAAGTGACGATTACTTTGTCTCTTGTGATTGCTCACGTAAAAATACAATTTGAAATCAATTCACAACTACCTCGATTTTTTGAGACTCAACAAGCAGCTTGTGATTGCTCACGTAAAAATACAATTTGAAATCAATTCACAACACTTTCTGTGGTATTTTCTATTATACATCACTTGTGATTGCTCACGTAAAAATACAATTTGAAATCAATTCACAACGCAACCATTTGCGCTTTCGTGTACTGCACTCTTGTGATTGCTCACGTAAAAATACAATTTGAAATCAATTCACAACAGTCGTGGGATGGTATTACAGTAATTAATGCTTGTGATTGCTCACGTAAAAATACAATTTGAAATCAATTCACAACTATATACCAAGAAGGAACAGTAGCTTTTTTCTTATGATTTCTCATATAAATATACAATTTGAAATTAATTTACAACTATTTAAAAGTTATTATTATTATTAATATTGGCTTACTTCTTGTGATTGCTTAAGTAAAAACACAATATGACATCTCTCCATTTACTGCCTTCTTTTACACCTCCTCTATAACACTCATAAATGATAATTAAAATAAAAAAAGTCTAGACTAAAATCTTTAAATGCAACAGAATTTTTAGGATCGGAATTATCTAATCCTTGATACAAGCCTAAGAAGGTATCAAAAGCTTATCAGAGACACCTATTCCTTATTTTTTATTGAAGACTAATCTATCTTTCAGGTCATCAATAACCACTTTCTTTTTGACAACTATCATTGCAGTTTTAAAACACCAGAAGTCTTCTCTTAAAGTTTAATCAATTAAAGCAGTTCTATCTGTTAAAAAATATTTTCCTTTTAGTTTTCGATTTGAATAACCGATGTGAAATTTAAAAAAAAGCACATGTTTTTGCTGTACCAATAGCCATTACTAGAATATTTTTTTGTACCAAAGTTCTTGCGGACTTGGAAACTGACCTGGCACTAATTCTGTTTCAATATCACCATCTGCATCTTTTTTATCGTAGAAATAGAAACCATCACTATTACTATTAAAGATAAATGGAATGTATAAAATATCTGTAAAACCAATATGTACTCATTCCAAACTGAACGAAGCAATGGAGTTACAATGTATTTAGCCTTAATATCTGATTCTGTTAGATCTTTTTTTATTCATATTACAATAAGTCTTAAGACTTCTAATAATTTTAATATTCCAATCAGTAATAAAGAGAGAGTTTAAATATAATTTTTTTTTATGAAATTGACATTACGGAAACCCTCATATTGTAAAATTACACCAATAAAACTAGTTAGCTAAACTAAAAAACCACATAAACAACTAAATAACAAAGTGTTAAAAAAAATATAAGATTCAAAAAAAAAGAACGTTGTTTGTTGACATTTTCTCAAAAAGCTAAGCCTACAGGTGGTTTAGACGTCAACAATAAAGAAACAATGTGTCAACATTTACAAATTTAAGAATGTTGCTTATTAGTTGCTTGATTGTTTATACCGTAAGTACCAGCTAGCATGGCTTTACAGTAATTAAGCAACAAATCAACTTATAGCTTCCAACATCTTTTTTGTAAACACATAATGACGTCCTTTGTGTTTAGACTCTTCCACAATAGGCTTATCTGCTGTAGAAAAAGACATATGATATTTAGTATATGTGCTGTTTTTTGGTTCTAATTGATATAAGTTTTTTATAGCTTCTGATATTTTAAAAGAACTAGTTCTAATATTGTTTTTACTTAGTTTATCGACTAAATCACCTACTGAATACTTCAACTCTTCTTTATCAAACTGTAAAAACTCATCAGACAGTATTTGCTCCATCTCTTTATTGATAAATGTTTTATTACCATTCATTAATACTGCTAAGGCACGAGTATATATCTGCTCTTTAGTAAACCACATTCTAGTTTTTCTAGGACTTACAATTTTTCTGTTTGTAATAAAATGAATAAAGTGTGGTAACTCGTTCTGTAATGTCTCTAAAAGGTTTGGATTATCTTCTGATAAGTCAAAGGGTATAATTTTACGCACCCAATACCTAGTTTCGGAATCATCTATGTACACAAAGTTTTCTTCGTTATTAGAACATAAAATAAACTTACCAAAAAAGTTACCTTCTATCTTATCCTTTCCTTTTGCTTCACTTTTATATGTTTTAGCTGTGGATAGGTTTTTTAAACGCTCACTATCTTCTCTTTTATCTAATAACACCTCATCGACTGCAATAATTAACTTAGATGCCCAGTCAGAATTAAACCGACTCCTAAAATCTTCGTTATTATTTATAGTCATGTTGTTTTGAAAAATTAATTTCATCCAATTAATAAAAGTTGTTTTACCTGTATTACGTTGATTACTTACTAAACATAAAATAGGTAAAACTTGCATTGGATTATGCCATAAAATACTGATATAATCTAACCCCATTTCAAACTGTTCTCCAAAAATATGCTGCAAAAACTTTAACGTTTCTGGGTAATCACCTTCGTTAATTTTATGATCTACCTTTTCATATTTATTATAAAAACTATTAATTACTGATTGGTAATTAATATGAGATGGAATTAAACAAAAACCATCATACTTTGACACTTTTTTAACGTAGTCCTTACCGTGGTCCGTAGTTATTTCTGACTTAGACCATTGGACAAGTTTTTTAATAGTATCCTTACTGTTTAATGGCATCATTACATTTTTAAAATATGTAGTACCGATTCTTAAATACTTATCTGTCATAGCTATACTTTTATTGTTAATAAAGATAACTTGGAACGGTCGAGGGTTTCATATTTTTTAGTGAACAACATTTCTATTATTACACCTTGCGCAGAAGGGTCCGCCCTGCATATTTCTTTTACTGTTTCTTCTATTTGAAAAAGCGGTAGCCTTGGCTTAAAACTAATTATTTGAATCCCTATATTTACTCTACGCATTAATTCACTTAGTATTCGAATAGATAATTCGGAATTATTATTGCTTAATTCCCTTAATATAATTTTGTTACATTCTTCTAGTACTGTTAAGCCATCTGGCTTGTTGTATGTAGTGTTTTTCATGGTTTTTTATTTATAAATTAGTATTTGTTGTTGTGTATCAAAATATGCTCTTGATCCATCAAATTGTGGAGAGAGATTTTTAATTAGGACTAACTTTTGTGCGCTTCCCGTTAATAGTTTTTGAATATCTCCTTTTGTTGCTGGTTTGTTTTCTTCTTTAGTAAATAAGCTAGTCGCCATATTAGTTGCCAAAGTTCCTACAGCTGCATTACCAATTCCAGACCAAGACATTTTGTCTTTTGTTGTTTGCATTTTCGGGTTTTCAAATTTAGGTGACAGTTGCTTTATTTTCTTTTTTTGATTAAAAGCATTTACTCTGCAACTGTTACTGCAATATTTTTGAATCCTTCTTCTTCTAGGGGTGTACTGTACACCACAATAGTTACAATTGTATGTATATCTATCCATTTTGCGTTAATTTAACGTTAGACTAACGCTTATTGAAATGGGTTTTTTAAAAGATAATCATTGGCTCTGTCATGAAGTGAAGCATTAGTTTCTTGCTTACCTTCTTTAATCCAATCCATGATTTCGGATTTTAAGAAATAGAGTTTACCCTTTTTATGATAAGGAATTGTGTTTTTATGAACTAATCCATATATACTTCCTTTTGTCATGGAAATAAATGTGGACAGTTCTTCAATGGTCATAAATTCATCTTCCTGAAGAGATTTGTCTCTGCTTAAAGAAAGATTTAATTGAGTAGTAATACGATTGACAAGCTCATTTATAGCTTCGTCATCCATTACAAAAAATTGTTTTTTGTTCATTCTAATTTAATTTATTAGTGATTAATTGTTATACAAAATTAGATTAACAACCTCTCTTAACTAGCTTAATGGATACGCTATGGATATAACATGGATACCATAAGAAACTAGACAACAAATACTTAAACAAAAAAAACCTTTAAAACAAAGTTGTTTTAAAGGTTAAAAAAATTACACATTTTATTATTCTTTATTATTTTATACTTAAATGATTAGAAAAATCAATTTTTAATTCCTCTTCAATTTCTTTTAGACCATGATTTTTTAATTTCACCCCCAATTCACTAATCTTTGATTTTAACTCGTTACGCTTAAATACAGAATATCCTTTTTGTGCCTGTTTATACAAATAACTATCACTAGCGCTTTTAACTTCAAATATCTCAAACTGATCTGTAGCGCCTATTATTAGTATTACCTTGGTTATTTCTGTTAATTTTAAATCCTTAAACCTGTATTTTAATAAGTGAATCAAAACAGCTCTCTCTTTAATGCTAAATTCATTTTGAATAGAATCTCTCGTACTTAAACCTGTATTATTAACGACTACATCACCTTTAACTGCTTCAGATCCGCCTGTTGATATATCTACGACATCCAAACCACGTGATTCGTTAGAATTGTTAGGATGTTTTATTTTAATCATATCTTTGAATTCTTCAGAGTTTTCAAAGCTAATATTTTCAAATTTTCGCCCATAAAAATAATCATATCTATCTAACTCATATACTAGCTTATAGTAACCGTGATAAACACTTAGGTGAATTTGTATTTCTGTAGCAGAATTTGACTCTGCTAGATTTTTAATAAAAACATCTAGTGATTTATGTCCTAACCTTTCATACTCAATTTTTATTTCATTATCAAAAATCAATAAATTAACTTCATCTTCAGTCAAATTCTCATCATACTCAGACCATTTATTCTCAAACAAGTCAACACAGGTTTTTAACCCACTATCTCTTAACTGATTACTAAGCTTTGATCTATGTTTATATAAATCATCTGTGATATTACTAAAAGTTTTATTGAAGCTCTTTTTTCTTGCCTTAGCTGATTTTAGTTTATTTATAGTTTCCGTTTTTATCTCTAAAAAAGTTTTTTCAAATTGCTCTTTATATATCTGTAAGTAATCCATCTAAATCTAGGTTAATTCTATTAGCTGCTATTATTTTATTCTTATCCATAACTTTGGTATATATCTGGGTAGTAGAAACATTTTTATGCCCTAATAGTTTAGAAACAGTGTAAATATCCGTCCCGTTTGCTAATTGAAGTGTTGCATAACTATGTCTAAAATTATGAAATGATATTTTCTTATTGATACCTGAGTCAATAATCCATTGTTTGAGAGGTCTAGTTACTTGTGTATACTTTATATCCTTAAAAACAACTCCCTGACCAACACCTTGCGCTTTTAGCAAACTGTAAGCCGAATCTGAAATAGGATGATTATTGATATTTCCTGTCTTTTGCTCTTTTAGCTGTATATAAGTACCTTGGTGTTTATCCTTATATATGGACTCCCATTTTAAGTTTAAAATATCTGAAAAACGAAACCCAGTTAAAGCAGCAAAAAAAGCCATGTGCTTAATCTTTTCTATTTTTATTTCAGTTTTCCATAAAACATCAAGCTCTTCCTCTGTTAAATACTGTCTATAAGTCTGCTCCTCTTTTATAAACTCTGCATGATCTGCTAAGTCGGTAAGTAAAAGATTTCTCTTATAGGCTTTTTTCAACACCCCTATAAAATGCTTATAATAGGTTGAAGCTGTATTAACGGATAATGTAAGTTTTGAGTCCGCTTTAAGTCTTTTAGTTTCCAATAAAAACAAACGGTACCTGTGTACATGTCCCTCATTTAATTGATGAGTTAAAATCTTGGCTCCAGCAAACTCCGTTAAATATTTTAAAGATGCTTTCCATGCTAAATAATTAGAATGACTAGTTGTGTTTAACTTCTCTCCAACCACCGATTTATAAAACGCTATAAAATTGACACTGATATTAACGTTTTCCTTAAAACCATATTCTTTTTCCCTAAACTGAACTAAACGTTTTGCTCTTATAATTTCAGCAAATTCAGACATCTCCTTATTATGCGCTTTCTGTTTAGCATCTTTAGGTTTGCCATATAATTTCAATTTTAAAAACTCTCGTCTAGTTTCTTTACCTGTTTTAGGATTGGTTATTGCAGGCCAATAATCTAGATATAAACTATACATATCATTAGCCAGTTTCTTTTTACGAACAGTTATATTTGCCATTATAATCTTTTAAAATCTAGTTAGTAGTCTGTCGATTTCAGTTCGCTTTACACGTATCAATCTCTCAGACAAATTAGAAGCCCTAAGTTGCCCTTCTCTAATTAATCTATATGTAGATCTTTTAGAAATATTCAAGAGTGCAGATGTTTCTTTTACAGTCAAATAATCCTTGACTTGAATAACCTCTAAAGGTTCAAGTTTAATTTTTAAGGTATTAGTATTTGACTTTTTTACCTTAGTGGTTCTTTTTCGCTTTTTGTATGCAATTTTAGCACAATTCCCTCCACAAAACCGTGTAACAGTAGTCTTTGCAACAAAAGGTGTGTTGCAATTTTCACAAACTCTATTAATTCGAATATTTGAACTCATTATAACTATTAATTTCTCCTTTTTTTTTGCATCATTAAGGAGATTTAAGATACATTAAGAGAAATTAGGTGTAATTAGGTGTAATTAGGTGCCATCATTTCGCCCTATGGTTCAAATATAAATAAAAACACGAAACGAGGTACAAAATAGGTACAAAAAATACTGAAACTTATTAAAATATAATAAAATTTCAGCATTTATAAAAACCGTAACTAATTGATAATGTGTGTTATAATTTATTTTGTTTTAGTATTTTTTAGTCATTTATTTGCCAATACAGAAATTAGCAAAAATATTACCTAGTAAATCATCACTAGTAATTTCGCCTGTAATTTCTCCAAAATGGTATAATGCTTGTCTAATATCAATTGCTAACAAATCTCCTGACAAACCAGATTCTAAACCATATTTTACTTTCTGAATTTCTTCAAAAGCTTTTAATAACGAATCATAATGTCTTGTATTAGTCACAATTGTTTCGTTATTACGAAGTGCTCCTGTATTTACAAAACCGATCAACTTGTCTTTTAACTCCTCTACTCCAAGTCCTGATTTAGCTGATAATAAATGAACACCTTCAAACTCAAGATTCAACCTATCTAACTCTTCTACATTTAGAGTATCTATTTTATTAGCAATAATTAAAAGCGGTTTTAATGGAAACCTATTTTTAATTTTTTCAATTTCTATTTTTAATCGTTTGCTTTCTGTTTTAAATTCTTCAGCAGAAAAAAGAAGCACAACAACTTGAGCTTGCTCCATTTTTTCGAAAGTTTTCTTGATACCGATACTTTCTACAACGTCTTTAGTTTCTCTAATTCCAGCAGTGTCAATAAATCTAAACCCTATACCTTCTATCACTAACTCGTCTTCAATAGTATCTCTAGTCGTACCTGCAATATCACTTACAATTGCTCTTTCTTCATTTAAAAGGGCATTTAAAAGTGTAGACTTTCCAACATTTGGTTCTCCAACAATAGCGACAGGTATTCCGTTTTTTATAACATTACCTACTGCAAAACTATCTATTAAGCGTTTTAATACAAAGGTTATTTTTTCGACTAAAGCTTGAAATTGAGAGCGATCTGCAAACTCTACATCTTCTTCTGCAAAATCTAACTCCAACTCGATTAAAGACGCAAAATTCATTAGCTCCTCTCTAAGTTTAGCTATTTCGCTAGAAAAACCACCACGCATTTGTTGCATTGCAATTTGATGCGATGCTTCATTATCACTCGAAATTAAATCTGCGACAGCTTCAGCTTGACTTAAATCTAATTTACCATTTAAAAACGAACGCAATGTAAACTCACCTGCATTAGCCATTCTACAACCACTTCTTAAAAACAATTGTATAATTTCTTGCTGTATATAAATAGATCCATGACAAGACACCTCTACAACATCCTCACCAGTATAAGAGTTAGGGTTTTTAAATACAGAAACTAATACTTGGTCAATAGTACGCTTATCATCCACAATATGACCTAAATGTATGGTATGTGTTTTCTGGTTTAAAAGTGTTTTTTGCTTCTTAACAGACTCAAAACAGCGGTCCGCAATTGCGATGGCATCCTTACCTGATAATCTTATAATAGCTACTGCTCCTGCTCCCGAAGCAGTTGCTAATGCTACAATTGTGTCGTTATAAATCATATTGCAAAAATAGACATAAAAAATTCAATTTTTATATTTTATATTTGTGAGAAATAATATTACTATGAAACCATATATCTTACTTTTTCTAGTCGCAACATTAAGTTTTTCTTGTAAACAAGAACCACAAAAGCCTCTTGTTTTTGGAACTAATATTGGTGACTACGCCCCTACATTTACAGCTAAAACACCTGAAGGAAAAGCGTTGTCTTTAGGAGATATTAAAGCAGATCTAATCATTCTAGATTTTTGGGCTAGCTGGTGTGGACCGTGTAGAAGAGAAAATCCAAACGTGGTAAAAATGTATAATAAATACCATAGTAAAGGATTAGAAATTGTTGGAGTATCTTTAGATAAGCAAGGCCAAAAGCAACGTTGGATAGATGCTATTGCTAAAGACAAACTAACTTGGAAACACTTATCAAACCTTGAAGGTTGGCAAGAACCAATTGCACAAATTTATGGTGTGCGCTCGATACCTGCAACCTATATTTTAGATGGTGACGGTAAAATAATTGCTAAAAACTTACGTGGTAAAGCACTTGAAGATAAGGTTGCCGAAATTTTAGGAAACTAGATTTTACCTAATTTTTGCATTACAAATAAAACAACTATTGGAATAGCTAACACTAACACCATTGTTAAATCTGTTTGTAATAACCTAGGCGCAATAATCAAAGTAGTAACATAACCTCCAACAGCACCTCCAAAGTGTGCATCGTGACCAATATTACCTATTTGCTTTTTCATTCCATAAATTGAATATAACAAGTAACCAATACCAAAGACCCAACCCGGAATTATAAAGTTAATTTGCATCCAAGGATCAAATAAAATAGCGGAATAGATAATTCCCATTACCGCACCACTGGCGCCAACTGCACTATAATGGTAGTTGTTTTTATTAAACACTAAGGACAACAAACTTCCAGCTACTAAACTTATTAAATAAATAATTACAAACTTGGTTTGCCCGACTCTTGCTATAACAAGCCATGCAAAAAAGAAAAGTGTAATCATGTTAAACAGTAAATGCTGCGGATTAACATGTAAAAAACCAGAGCTAAATATTCTAAATTGCTCTCCTCTTTTTATAGCACCAACATTAAATTTATACTTTTCAAAAAAAGCCCGATCTTCAAATCCTTTATAGGAAATGATAACATTTGCTGCAATAATTATAATAGTTATTAAATTGAAATTACCCATTATCTAGTTTAAGTTTAAATCAAATATAACATATATTTGTTCTAGCAAAATTAATAAGTATTCATGCAATTATTAGCCTACATTTTAATTTATCCTTTTTTATGGTTAATTTCCATTCTTCCATTCAGGCTATTATATGCTTTTTCTGATGGATTATATTTTTTAATCTACTATATTATTGGGTACAGAAAGAAAACAGTAAAAGAAAATCTTCATCTTGTTTTTCCTGATAAAGCTGAAGCTGAAATTAATGATATTAGAAAAAAATTCTATCATCATTTTTGTGATATGATTGTAGAGGCTATAAAATCTCTAACTATTTCTGAAAAACAAATGATGAAACGTATGACGTTTCCAAACATTGAAGAAATACATAAGCACGAAAACAATAATAAAAGTATTGTTTTAATGTGTGCGCACTATGGTAGTTGGGAATGGATTTTTATCTTACAAAATCATGTTAGTAGCAAAGGATATGCAGTTTACAAGAAATTAGCAAACAAACATTTTGACAAATTAGTCAAACGTATTAGGGCTAAATACAACTCTTACCTTATAACTACTAAGGAAACCGCTGCTACACTACAAAAAGCTAAAAGCAATAACGAATTAACTATAAACGGTTTTGTGTCTGACCAGAGCCCTAAACCACATAAAGCGCATCATTGGTTAGATTTTATGGGTATTAATGTCCCCGTCTATACAGGAGCTGAAATGCTAGCTAAACAATTAGATATGGCTGTGGTCTATTTTGCTGTTAAACGCGTTAAAAGAGGCTATTACCAAACGACGTTTACAACATTAGCGGAAGAACCTAATAGTTTTAAAGATTACGAGATAACGGATGCTTTTTTTAAATTAGTAGAAAACCAAATCCATGAAGCTCCGCAGTATTACTTATGGACACACAAACGCTGGAAACATCGTGATAAATCTCCTGAAGATTACAAATAGTATTCTAAAAAAAAGACCTCAAAATTATTTAAAATTCTGAGGTCTTTTTTTATAATAACGCCTACTACTTTCTCTATCAAAAACAGGTATTACATTTCAAACCAATCACTAACTCTTACATCGTTTTTTGGCACAAATGTTTTATGTATAAACTCATTATTTGCTTTATTATATTCATAATCTTTAGCCCATTCTTCATGGTTTTCTGCCAAAGCAATTAAGCTTTCGCAAACATAATCTACTTCGTTACATGTTGTTGTAGGGTGTATAGACATACGGATCCAACCTGGTTTACGTATTAAATCTCCTAAAGAAATCTGATTGACTAAACTAGTAGACTGTTCTTGATCTACATGTAATAAATAATGCCCGTAAGTACCAGCACAACTACAACCTCCACGAGTCTGAATTCCAAATTTATCATTTAGCAATTTTACACCTAAATTAAAATGTAAGTTATCTATATAAAAAGAAATCACTCCTAAACGTTTTTTTTGATCTCCTGCTAATATATTAATATTGTCAACATGGTCTAAATTACTAAATATTTGGTGCAGTAATTCATGCTCTCGATCCAAAATATTTTTAACTCCCATTTGATCCTTTAACTTTATAGCTAAAGCAGTTTTAATGGTTTGCAAAAAGCCTGGCGTACCACCATCCTCTCTATCTTCAATATTATCAATATACTTATGTTCTCCCCAAGGATTTGTCCAACTAACTGTACCACCTCCCGGACAATCGGGAACCATATTTTTGTAGAGTTTTTTATTAAACACCAATACACCTGAAGTACCAGGACCTCCTAAAAATTTATGTGGAGAAAAGAAAATAGCATCTAACGCTTCGTCTTCATCTTCTGGATGCATATTAATATCTACATAAGGTGCAGAGCAAGCAAAGTCCACAAAGCACACACCTCCATTTTTATGCATTAATTTAGCAATTTGATGGTATGGTGTTTCGATACCTGTAACGTTGCTTCCGCCTATTACAGAAGCTATTTTTAAAGTGCAATCTTTATATTTTTCTAAAAGAATTTCTAAATTTTCTAAACTAAATGAGCCATCATCGCCAGCAGGAATAACTTCTACCTTAGCCATAGTTTCTAGCCAAGACGTATGGTTAGAATGATGCTCCATATGTGTTACAAAAACAACAGGTCTTATTTCATCAGGAATTGTTGTAAATTTTTTTAAGTTTTCAGGTATTTTTAAACCTAAAATACGCTGAAACTTATTGACGACACTGGTCATACCGTTACCCGCAACAATCAAAACATCGTCCGCATTGGTATTAACATGTCCTTTAATAATTTGCCTAGCCTTGTGATAGGCATTTGTCATAGCAGTTCCAGATACCGTTGTTTCGGTATGTGTATTTGCTACAAATGGTCCAAATTGGTTTAGTAATTTATCTTCTATAGGTCTGTACAATCGTCCTGAAGCCGTCCAATCTGTATATATCATTTTTTGAGTTCCGTAAGGCGATTCAAATTCTTGATCTATACCAACAATATGTTTTCTAAATTTAGAAAAATAAGCTTCTAATTTAGACTTTTCAGTTCTTTGTGCTTTTGTAACGTACATAACTTATAACTTAAAGGTTAATATCCTTAGATGTTTGCAATCTGCTTAATCTCCGTAATAATTTTATCAGCTAAATTATCTGCTTCTGTTTGACTTTTAGCTTCCGTATAAATTCTAATAATTGGCTCTGTATTACTCTTACGTAAATGTGCCCAGCTTTCAGCAAAATCTATTTTAACACCATCAATAGTTGTTAAATTTTCGTTGCTGTATTTTTCTTCCATTGCCTTTAAAATAGCATCAACATCTAACGTAGGTGTTAATTGTATTTTCTTTTTACTCATAAAATAACTTGTATACGTTTTGCGTAATTCGCTAACGCTTAGCTTTCTTTCAGCTAACAAACTTAAAAACAAAGCAACACCTACTAAAGCATCACGCCCGTAGTGAGACTCTGGATAAATAATACCTCCGTTACCTTCACCACCAATGACAGCATTGTTCTTTTTCATTAAAGTTACAACATTAACCTCTCCCACTGCTGAAGCCTCGTATGTACCACCATGCTTTTCAGTAACATCACGAAGTGCTCTTGTTGAGCTCATGTTACTAACCGTATTCCCTGGGTTTTGACTTAATACCCAATCAGCACATGCAACTAAAGTGTATTCCTCTCCAAACATCTCTCCATTTTCGTCCATAAAAGCTAATCTATCAACGTCAGGGTCTACAACTATACCAAAATCGGCATTATGCTTTTTAACCTCAGCAGATAAATCACCTAAATGTTCTTTTAATGGCTCTGGATTATGTGGAAAATGACCTGTTGGGTCACAATATAATTTTACAGCTTCTACTCCTAAACGTTCTAATAATAAAGGAATAGCAATACCTCCAGTGCTATTTACCCCATCCACAACAACTTTAAAATTAGCGTCTTCAATGGCTTTTTGATTAACATATTCTAAATCCAATACTTCATCAATATGAATATCGATATAAGCATCATTTTTAGTAATTTTACCTAAGTCATCAACTTCAGCAAATGTCATAGCATCAGATTCTGCAATTTCCAAAATCTTTTGTCCTTCTGCTCCATCTAAAAACTCTCCTTTCGCGTTAAGCAACTTTAAAGCGTTCCATTGTTTTGGATTGTGACTTGCTGTTAATATAATTCCTCCATCTGCATGTTCCATTGGCACAGCAATTTCTACCGTTGGTGTTGTAGATAAATCTAAGTCTACAACATGTATTCCTAGACCAACTAAAGTATTCATTACTAAATTTTGGATCATATCTCCAGACAAACGTGCATCACGACCAACAACTACTTTATAGTCTGTTTTACTACGTTGTTGTTTTAACCAAGTTCCATAAGCTGCTGCAAATTTTACAGCATCAATTGGGGTTAAATTTTCTCCAACTGCCCCTCCAATAGTTCCTCTAATTCCTGATATAGATTTTATAAGTGTCATTCTCTAAATTTGTTTTTAAGTTTTAAAAAATAGCTTTCGTAATATTTAAACGAAAAATGCGCTATTGTTATGGTTAATGCAAAAGTTAATATATAAATAAGGACTATAGCAAAGCCATCATTAAATAAAGCGTGTTTTTGCAGTTTCAAAAATAAGAAAACTACAGCGTTTAAAGCGATAACATGAAACATATATAATCCGTAAGATATCTGTCCTAAATAATTAAGGGTTTTACTTCTAATTTCAACACCAAAATTATTAAGGCAAATACTATGTATAAATAAGCCAAACAATACCATAGTAAAAAGGTTAAATAACCACTCTTGTTTAAAAAACAATAGGCCTGTTGTAAAATACAATAGCGTTAAAACACAAATAGATAATGGTATTAATTTTGATTTTTTTAAAAATTTTAACTGCTTTTTCTCTTCCAATATGGCTACAATTCCTCCAAAAAACATATAGAAAAATACCATAGTAAATTCACTTAAAAAAGAAAAGGTTTCCAAATGATAAAAGATAAAGTAACCCCCAGTTAACAGACATAAAACAAATAAAATCTTGTTTTTATTAATCACAAATAATAATGGTGCAATCACTAAATAAAACTGTTCCTCAATACCAATAGACCATAATATTTCTAAAACACCGCCTGGCATAAATAAATCCTTAAATATATTTGGCAAGAAAAAAACACTCAATAAAATGCCATCCCATAAAGCATAATTGTTTTCAAAAGGAATCCCTAAGTTTGGAAGAATTACCCAATAATACAAAAAGCCAAAAATTACGATTAAATAATACAGTGGAAAAATTCTTAAAATACGTCTGACATAAAATTTCTTAATGGAAAACGTTCCTTTTTGCTTCTCATTATAAATTAATTTAATAATCAAAAAACCACTCAAAACAAAAAACATGCATACCGCTTCTGTCCCACGATTAAATATGGGAGCATCTAAAAAATACGGAAGTCCTTGATTGCGACACAATTGTGGTAAGTGAAAAAACACCACAAAACTAGCAAGTACAAAACGTAACACATCTAAATTAGGTAATCGATTCAAATTATATAATTTACAGGCTAAAAATACATATATTTATAAGATGAATTTTCTTGCGCACATATATCTTTCCGGAAATAACAAAAAAATAACTATTGGTAATTTTATTGCCGATGGTATTAGAGGTAATAAATACGATCATTTTGAAGACCAAATCCAAACAGGTATAAGATTACATTTACAGATTGACACCTTTACGGACGCCCATCCAACTGTAAGAAAAAGCACTAAACGTCTGCATGAAAACTATGGACACTATTCTGGAATTATAGTGGACATTTTATATGATCATTATTTAGCAAAAAATTGGTCCAAATATTCTGATGTTCCTTTAGAAGAATATATTGATGATTTTTATGAAACACTAGAAGATAATTTTGAAATACTACCACAACGTATTCAAAAAATGATGCCTCACATGCTAGCTGATAATTGGCTATTAAGTTATGCCACTATTGAAGGCATATCTAAAGTATTAGAAGGCATGAATAAGCGTACTAAAAATAGATCTAAAATGAATTTAGCTGTTAATGAGCTAGAAGAATTTTATAAAGAATTCGAAGCGGAATTCACTAGTTTTTTTGATGATTTAATAGCCTTTTCAAACCAAACCTTAGACACTTTACAATCTCAATAAAATGAAAAAACTTGTATTAGTTATTTGTCTCTCTGTTGCTTTTTACAGTTGTAAAACAGAACAAAAACGTGGTTTAATAGCAAAAAAAGCTATGGTCGTTTCTGCTAGAGAAGAAGCTTCTAAAATTGGAAGTG
This sequence comes from Olleya sp. KKT75, assembly GCF_055635485.1. NCBI lineage: Bacteria > Pseudomonadati > Bacteroidota > Flavobacteriia > Flavobacteriales > Flavobacteriaceae > Olleya > Olleya sp. KKT75. The sequence continues at coordinate 2,605,745 of NZ_CM145759.1, read as the reverse complement.
CCATTTTAGAGCAAGGCGGGACCGCTTTTGATGCCATGATAGCAACAGACTTAGCTTTAGCAGTATGTTATCCGTATGCCGGTAATATTGGCGGCGGTGGTTTTATGGTGTACCGTTTAGAAGACGGTAGCTTTGGCGCTTTAGATTATCGCGAAAAAGCTTCTAAACTAGCTACCAAAGACATGTATTTAGACAGTTTGGGTAATGTGATCCCTAACTTAAGCACAAAAGGAGCTTTAGCTGTTGGTATTCCTGGTACTATTGCAGGATTATTTGCAGTGCATGAAAAATTTGGAACACTGCCTATTGAAACAATTATGCAACCGGTTATAGATTTAGCAAATCGTGGATTTGTGGTTACAAAAAAAGACCAAGCCGTATTAGATGATAAGCGTGACGATTTTAACACTGTAAATAAAACACCAATCTTATTTAGTAACCATTGGAAAGCAAATGACACTATTAAACAACCTAATTTAGCAAATACGTTAAAAGCCATAATGACTAATGGTCGTGATGAATTTTATAAAGGTGAAACCGCAAAAAAGCTATCAGCATTTATACAAGACAATGGTGGGATTATTACTACCGAAGATTTAGAAAATTATGAAGCAGTTTGGAGAACACCCATAACTTTTGAATATGATAATTTAAACATCATATCCATGTCACCACCTTCTAGTGGCGGAATATGTTTAGCACAAATATTATTACAAATAGAAGATTATAAATTAGATGAATTTGGTCATAACAGTCTTAAAACAATTCAAGTTATTACGGAAGCTGAGCGTCGTGCCTATGCTGACCGCAGTTTTTACTTAGGCGACCCCGACTTTGTAACCATTCCGCAAAACCATTTAATTAGTGCTGCTTATCTAAATGATAGAATGGCTGATTTTAGTTTTGAAAAAGCAACACCATCATCAGAAGTGTCACACGGTAAAGTACAAATTATTGAAAGTGACGAAACAACCCACTACTCCATTGTGGATCAATATGGAAATGCCATTGCGGTAACCACAACATTAAATTCAGGATATGGTTCAAAATTATATAGTGAAGCACTAGGATTCTTTTTTAATAACGAAATGGATGATTTTTCAAGTAAACCTGGCATACCAAATGTCTATGGTTTAATTGGTGCAGAAGCAAATGCCATTGTCCCAGAAAAACGTATGTTAAGTTCTATGACGCCAACTATTGTAGAAAAAAACGGTAAATTGTATATGACGTTAGGTACGCCTGGAGGCTCTACTATTATTACGTCCGTGATGCAGACTATTTTAAATGTACACGAATTTGAAATGTCTATGCAAGAAGCCGTCAATGCTCCAAGGTTCCATCATCAATGGTTACCAGATACTATCAGAATGGAGCCTGACTCATTTTCTGAAGAATTAATAACACAATTACAAGCAAAAGGCTATTCTATAAATCAAGAAAATGCTGATGTTATTGGTAAAGTTGATGGGATATTAGTTTTAGAAAATGGAACATTAGAAGGTGGTGCCGATCGACGTGGTGATGATAAAGCTATTGGTTTTTAGAGTGTGTAATTTTATTTCAATAAAATTAAAACAAAGCAAAAACCAAGTGAATTAAACTAAAAAATATTCCTTTTTTGTCGCAATGCAACGACGTATCGCCTATTTAAGTTTTTATTAAAAAACATGTTGCTACTTGTAAAAGGTTACTCCATATTCATTAATTGATATTTCTAATAGAATCTGCAAAACCCAATTAATAACATCTTCATTACTTATAGGATTTTATATAACGCCTACATTTTTAGAGTAGTAAAGTATTTAACAAATAACACTAACCAATTAAAAACGTAGTATTTTTACTTCATTTTTTTAATTTTTAGATTAACAAAAGACAAAGAACATTTATATTTGTGTTGAAACAACCAATCCTTTTTAAGAATATTTTCTTCTAAAAGCATAGCACTTACAGTGAAAAAGAATAACTAAATATGATAAAAAAACTCTTTACAATAGTGTTTCTTTTTTTTACACTAATAAGCAATAGCACAGACTTTAATAAAGTAGAATTATCTAACATCAAAAAGGTCACAAAAACCAATACCTTTTCTAATTACACTATGCTTCTTAGTGCTACTGGTGAAGAATGCTCAGGAAATGGAAACATACAAATAGACATTAATGCTTCTGAAGTTGGTGCTACATTTGAGTTTTTAGTATATGCCATTTCCGATTTAACTACACCAATAAATAGCGAAACGGTATCCGAAGGACCAATTACGTCTACTAATTTCACTACCAACATAACAACTTTAACTAGTGGAACTTACCTTATCAGAGCTATCGAAACTATTGGCTCCGTTGAAACAATAATAGAACAAGAAATAACAGTACCCAATAATATAATTCCAATTACATTTGATGCCATTCAAGAAAGTGCTTGTTTAGGTACTATTAACGTATTATTAAACTCTGGTAATGTTTTAGAATATAGAGTTAAACAAGCAGGTGTGTTAATCGAAACGATTACTCAGGCTCAAATTGACGCTGGTGCAGCAAGTACATTTACAGATTTAGCTTTTGGAAACTACACTATAGAGGTTGAAGATATTTGTGGTGATATAGTAGTCCAAGGAATTAATTTATTAGATCAAGCTCCTAGCTATAGTAATCCTATCAACTACCCAACCAATATTGATGATAACGACTGCTCTCAAACAAGATTATTAATCTTAATTTACGAAAATCAAAGCTCAGGATCTATTACATCTGCTCTTGACGAAAATTTCTTCCCTTTTTCTGTAACCTTAACTTATGATGATGACGCAGACGGAAACAACACTGTTGTAAGTGACACATGGAACTCTATAGATCAAAATGGGTCATACTACAATCTTCCAACACAAAACACGCCATATAATGTAACCACGGAAGTAACTAACACATGCGGAACTACAGTTTATTTAAACACGATTACTTTTTCTGGTCCACCAAATTTGAATTACTCTATCCGCACCACGCAAGATTGCGGAAAGCAAAATCTATATTTTAGTAACTTTCAAAACTTTGCATTTCCTCTAACTATGGAAGTTGTAACAGCACCACCAGCGTTTGATATAAATAATGACCCCAATTTATACAACTCTATTTTTCCGGTTGGATCTAGTATTTCCGATCCTATTACTTCAAGCAACGCTTTTACTTTTGGAAATTATAATCTAGGTCTCCCTGAGGGTGATTATACCTTTTTATTTACAGACAGGTGTGGAAGACAGTTAAGCAGAAATATATACATGAGCATAGATAACTCTCCTAGAGAATTAAATATTAGAACCAGAGAAGGCTGTGACGAAACTGGTGGTTTAGAAATAAACATAACTAGAGAAAGCACTAGCGACATTACCTCTGCTGCTGGCTTTAATAGCCTAACGATTACCTCCGCTCCTGCAAGTTACACTGGCCCAACTATAATAGACTTATCGACATCCACTGTCAATAATTTTTTTGGAGATTTTGTATACATCTATGATTTACCAGCTGGTGATTATTCTTTTTTTGTAGACACAACATGTGGTTACTCTCTAACAGGTTCAAAAACTATTAATGGAGCTATTGTTGAAGATTTTGACACCGCAATTACATCTTTTTGTGGAAGTTTTAATCTTGATTTAAATGTCACATTTAATGTCAATAAACCATTATTCGTACTTCAAAAATTTAACACTACTGATGGTGTTTGGGCTAATATAAATAGCACCACTGCCGAGTTGACCAATTACTTAGATAATACTGTATTAAACCCAAATAGCACAACATCTGTTATATTAGCTAACTATCAAAATAATTACGGACAATTCATTACTAATAATGGATCGATTAATAACGTTACCGGCTCTGGATTATTTAGAATTTATTATTCATTTTTAAGAAGTGAAGAACAAGACCGTTGTTACAACACACTAGAAGAATTTACAATTGCAGATAATAATATTACGTTAGCCGATTTTGATGTAATCGATTGCGGAGATGGAAATAATGATTTATTTATAGATGCAATAGGTGTCAACTTAAACTATGAAATTATAAGCAGTGATGGTGTCCCGCTTAGCCCGACTATTAATAATGGCAACAACCCTGTTTTTACCAACTTAACACCAGGTCTTTATGTTGTTCAAATAAGTGATGATTGCGGTGCAGTAAGTCTATTTACAATAAACACTAATCAATCACAACCAATTGTCATTCAACCTTATGATTTATGTGTTGGAGAAAATGGATCGCTTACTATCAATACTCTATCTATTATTGATGTGACATGGACTAAAGATGGAGATCCAAGTTTTTCTGCAACAGGAAATGTCATAAATTTTGAACCTTATTCTGCCACAGATATTGGCACATACAATGCCACACTAACCTATAGCGCTAATCCTAATTCTTGTATCAATCAAACATTAAGTTACACCATTACTAATGGACCTCCCAATGCTGGTACTGGACAAACTGTAGATATCGCATTTATAGACACAACTTTAGAAAGCTTGTTTAGTTTTATTACAGGCCCTTATGATAATTATGGAACTTTTACTGAGACGACTGTAATACCTTCAGGAACACTTGATGAAAGTTTATGGGACGCTACGGGTTTAGAAGCAGGAACATACACTTTTGATTATACCGTGGATACCGGATGTAATGGTATTGATAGCACAACAATAACCATAACTATATTAGAAAGCGACTTAACAGCTGTTGACGATTCTGTTTTAGATATTTGTCCATCTACGGTTTATGATAATCTTATTAATGTATTAGATAACGACACTTATGGTCAACTCCCATTAGTGCAAACAGATTTTTTAGTAACCACAGAAGTCGACGATACCAATAATATTATAACTATAGATTCTATGGGAAATATAGATGTCGCTGGAACAAGTATCGAAGGACAAACCTATACATTACAATACAGAATTACTGAAATAACAAATAGTGATAACTTTGATATTGGAGAGGTGACCATAACAATTAAAAACATTACGGAATCTATTTGCCCTACATTTCCGACAAGCCAAACAACTGTGCAATGTTATGATGATATTCCGACCAGCACAACATTAAGTCAATCAGAATTTGAGGCACTTGGAAACGCTAACGCAGTTATTAACAGCAACAGTTGTGGAACCATTGAAATACGAGCTGAAAACAGTCCAAACAATGGAAACTGTAATCAAACTGTGACTAGAACATATACCGTTAGGGAATACTTAGACGCAAATAACAACAACTTATACGATGTTGGAGAACCTGTTTTTTACACCACTATCTGCACTCAAGAGTTTTTAGTAAACGACACAATAGCTCCGGTAATAACAGGAACAATAACTAATACAACTATAGATGGGTGCTCGTCTACTGATGCAAATACAGCTGCCACAACGGTCTCCGATTTAGAATTATTAGGGGTAACAATAACAGATGCTTGTGCAGCAAATACTAACCTAATTGTAACAAATATGGATACTGCATCAGGAAGCTATCCAACTATAGTCACAAGAGTTTACACTATTCACGATGTTTGTGGAAACAGTGCTACAGCAACACAAACAATAACTATTGAAGACAATCAAAACCCAACTATTACATGCCCACCAACTGTAACAGTTGAAGTTGATAGCACATTATGTTCAGCTACAAACGTAAATTTAGGGACACCACCAACTGGATCTGATAACTGTAATATAGCTAATATAACCAATGACGCACCGTCGACTTACCCTTTAGGAGACACCACAGTAACATGGACAGCAACAGACAGTACTGGCAATACAGCGACATGTACACAAATTGTTACCGTCGTAGATCTAGAAAACCCAACAATTGAGTGCCCACCAACGGTAGTAGCATTGGTTGACAATGGGTTGTGTGAAGCTAACAACGTAGACTTAGGCATTGCACCAATCGGCTCTGATAACTGCAACATTGCTAGTATAACTAATGATGCCCCTTTATCTTATCCGTTAGGAGATACAATTGTAACATGGATTATTACGGATGGGTCTGGTAACACAGCGTCGTGCGAGCAACTTGTTACAGTTGAAGATAATCAAGCGCCAACTATTACATGTCCAGCAGCAATTACAGTTAATGCTGATAATGGATTATGTACTGCAAGTAATGTTAATCTAGGCATAGTCCCTACTGGTCTTGATAATTGTAGTATAGCCAGCGTTACTAATAATGCTCCTGCAACTTATCCGCTAGGTAACACAGTAATAACTTGGACAGCTACAGACGGGTCAGGAAATACGGTCTCTTGTACACAAACAATCACAGTACAAGATAATGAAGTACCAAGTTTTACTGCGCCTGCTGATATTGAAATTCTTTCAGATATAAATTCTAATTATGATGCTAACGTAATCGTTACGGGAGATGTTACTGACGAAATGGATAACTGCTCCACAAATATAGAAGCAACTTATACAGATACAGTTTTAAATGGATCTTGTCAAGGTGCTTTTATAATTACTAGAACTTGGAGTTTAATGGACAGTAATGGTAATACGGCAGACAATCAAATACAAACTATAACCGTAACTAACAACACTATTCTTGCCAATCAAAACTTAGACAGTTATACGCTTTGTGACGATAATATAGAAACTGATGGAGACACATCAAACGATAGTAACACGTTTGACCTAAATTCGCAAAATACCAATGTTCTTAATGGTTTAAATACTGCCGATTACGCTGTGGGTTATTATGTATCTTTATTAGATGCGCAACTTGAACAGAATAGTTTACCAAATCAATATGATAATATAAGTAATCCGCAAACTATTTATACTAGAGTAGATAGCACGACACCAGGAAGTGAATGCTACGCTATATCTGAACTTACTTTAATGGTGCTTTCTTTACCAATAATTGAGTTAGCAGATCAATATGTACTATGTAGAGACACTAACGCTACAGAAGTTATAAACACTAATTTGGACCCAAACAACTACTCTTTTGAATGGTATTTTAATGATACACTACTACCTGGAGAAACTGAAGCATCCTTGGAGCCATCAAATACAGGAACTTATAGTGTTATCGCAATAGACAATATAACAGGTTGTCCAAGCTTACCTATAAATACAAGCGTAATATTTAATGAAGCTCCCATTATTACTACGGTAACAACTGCAGCCTTTGCTAACCAACACAATATAACGGTAACCGCTACTAGCGCTACAAGTCTTCACGAATTTAGTATTGATGGTGTTAATTGGTTTATGAACACTCCAAACAATAATAGTTATACCTTTAGTGATGTTACTCCTGGCGAATACACCATTTTTGTTAGAGACACTATTGGCTGTGGAGAAGATACTGTTACTGTCATGATAATTGACTACCCTCTATATTTCACGCCTAACGGAGATGGTACTAATGATACCTGGAACATATATGCTATCCGTAATCAGCCAGATGCTATAATTTACATCTTTGACCGTTATGGTAAATTGTTAAAGCAATTAACTCCGACAGGAGCTGGATGGGACGGAACATATAATGGAAATCCTATGCCCACTAATGATTATTGGTTTACAGTAGAATATATAGAACCAACTACCAATGTTAAAAAAATAATGAAATCTCATTTTACTTTGAAACGATAAACATTAAAAAAAAAATACACTTCGCACCACTTTTATTAACTACAGTCATTGGACACTAGAAAACGGAAAATTAAAAGGTGTGACGGATAAATGTGGTGACCATAAAACTATTGGTTTTTAGATTATACAATTTTAGACTTAACTTTGTCGTTTTAATAATATAAACTCATTAAATGAAACCAAAAAAAATAGTAAAAATCATAGCAGGTGTAATTATCTTTTTTACACTTCCTAGCTTGTTGTTTTTTGGATTTGTTTATTTTAAATATAACGAAGACTTACCTCCTGTTAATCAAACAGAAGCAGCAGATATATTAGCTCACAAAATGCTTATTGCATTAAACGCCGACGCTTATAAAGCGACTCATAATTTAGAATGGACATTTAGACGTAAACACCATTACAAGTGGAATAAAAAAGATAATTTGGTTGAAGTTAACTGGAAAGAATACAAGGTTGATTTAGATTTAAACACCCCAAATAATAATGTGGCTTACATTCATAATTTTAGGGTTGATAATGAGAAAAGTATCGAGTTGATACAAACAGCAACTGATTACTTTAATAATGATTCTTTTTGGTTAGTTGCACCTTATAAGGTCTTTGATAAAGGGACGTCCCGCAGTATTGTAAAGCACAATGGCAAAGATGCTTTATTGATTAATTACACACAAGGCGGCTCTACACCTGGAGATTCGTACTTATGGATTTTAGACGAAAACTATAAACCCACAAAATTTAAAATGTGGGTCGATATATTACCTATTGGCGGACTAGAAGCAACGTGGAGCGATTGGAAAACAACCCAAACAGGTGCAGTATTACCAACACACCACAAACTAATGTTTTTTGGTTTAAATATGGGTGACGTAAAAACTAGCTTATAAAAGCAGACTATTTAAGTCTCCAAATTTTAAACTCTTTCCTTTTGCCTTCTGCTTTAAAAACCACAATAAATCTACTTCCCCTTCTGCCCCACAAATTGTTGATCTTTAGACTTAAATAGCACATTAAAAGTGGTTAAACTTCCATAAATACGTGTAATGTATTGCTGTATATCAACTTTTTCTTGAACATCTAAATTACTAGCATTCACTTTTTGTTCCATCACTCGTAATCGATCTCTAACCATCGTTATTTTCTTAAAAAAGTCTTCAATTTTAATTTCTTTGCTTTTCAAATTACTATCGGCTGGTTTTAACTCTAACACTCCGCCTTTCCACTTATCTCCGATTGGCACAATTTCCGAGACATCGCTATATTTTTTCAATATTCTAACTAAACTACTTTCTATATCAAAAAAACTAACCGAATCCACCTCTCTTTCTGCTGCTTCAATTATTTCAAAATCATCATCTAAAGCAATGGTCTCTAATCCGTTTTCTATAAACGTAACCCAATACTGATTACTATCAAGGTTAGTAACAACTCCTTTTCCATGTTCTGGATGATTAATTCTTGATCCTATTCCTAATATTTGCATTATTAACTGTTTTTGTTCTTTCAAAAATAACAATTATTAAGAAAATCCTAACTAACCGGGCTTTAAAAAGAATTACAAAAAGCGTATATTTGCTACTTTGTCCGTTTCTGGATAATGTTTAAAAATGCTATGAAAAATTTTGAAGAAAACATAGAGGTTAAAGGTGCTAGAGCGCATAACCTTAAAAATATTGATGTCACCATTCCTCGCGAAAAACTAGTCGTTATTACTGGTTTATCCGGAAGTGGTAAATCGTCATTAGCATTTGACACTATCTATGCTGAGGGACAACGTCGTTATATTGAAACCTTTTCGGCTTATGCCAGACAATTTTTAGGTGGATTAGAACGTCCAGATGTTGATAAAATTGATGGGTTATCTCCCGTAATTGCTATCGAGCAAAAAACAACTAGTAAGTCACCAAGATCTACAGTTGGGACAATCACAGAGATTTATGACTTTTTACGTTTATTATTTGCTAGAGGTAGTGATGCCTATAGCTATAATACTGGCGATAAAATGGTGAGTTATAGTGATGACCAAATCAAGGAACTTATTTTAGAAAGCTATAAAGGCAAACGCATAAACATTTTAGCACCCGTGGTACGTTCTAGAAAAGGACATTATCGCGAGTTATTTGAGCAAATTGCAAAGCAAGGTTTTGTAAAAGTCCGCACGGATGGAGAAATCAAGGACCTGGTTAAAGGTATGAAACTTGACCGTTACAAAAACCATGATATTGAAATTGTAATTGATAGACTTAAAATTGATGATGGCGTTGATAATGACAAACGACTATCAGAAAGTATAAACACAGCCATGTACCATGGTGATGATGTACTTATGGTTATTGATCAAGACACACAAGAGGCGCGTTATTTTAGTCGTAGTCTGATGTGTCCAAGTTCTGGTATTTCTTACCCAAATCCAGAACCTAATAACTTTTCGTTTAACTCGCCAAAAGGGGCTTGCGACAATTGTAATGGTATTGGAACGCTATATCAGGTAAACGAAAATAAGATAATCCCAGACGACTCACTATCCATTAAATCGGGTGCTTTAGCACCTCATGGTTCTGAAAAAAAGAGTTGGATTTTTAAACAATTTGAAACAATAGCAGAACGTTATAAATTTAAATTAAGCGACCCGTACAAATCAATTCCAAAGGAAGCTAAACAGATTATAATGTTTGGTGGAAATGAAAAATTCTCAGTCGAAAGTAAAACGTTAGGTATTACAAGAGATTATAAAATAGACTTTGAAGGTGTTGCAAATTTTATAGAAAACCAATACAAAAACGCAGAGTCAACCTCTCTTAAACGTTGGGCAAAAGACTACATGGATAAAGTAGAATGTCCTGTTTGCGAAGGCGCTAGACTTAAAAAAGAATCTTTATACTTTAAAGTAAACGGTAAAAACATAGCTGAATTAGCTAATTTAGACATTAGTGATTTAGCCGTTTGGTTTAAAGAATTGCCAAAATATTTATCAGAAAAGCAAATTAAAATTGCTGAAGAAATTATAAAAGAAATCAGTGCTAGGCTTCAGTTTTTACTAGATGTTGGTTTGGATTATTTATCGGTAAACCGAAGCTCTAAATCCTTATCTGGTGGTGAGGCACAACGTATTAGATTAGCAACACAAATAGGATCACAATTAGTTGGTGTGCTTTATATTTTAGACGAACCTAGTATTGGATTACACCAACGTGATAACGAAAAACTGATTAATAGTTTGGTGTCTTTACGTGATATTGGTAACTCGGTAATTGTTGTGGAACATGATAAAGATATGATTGAGCGTGCCGATCATGTAATAGATATTGGTCCAAGAGCAGGAAAACATGGAGGAGAAATAATTAGTCAAGGTACCCCGAAACAATTACTAAAAGAAAACACATTAACTGCTAATTACCTTAATGGAAAACTAAAAATTGAAATTCCTAAAAAGCGTCGTGAAGGAAATGGTCTTTTTCTGGAACTTAAAGGCTGTACAGGTAATAACTTAAAAAATGTGTCTGTTAAGTTTCCTTTAGGAAAAATGATTGGTGTTACAGGCGTTTCTGGTAGCGGAAAATCTACGTTAATAAACGAAACCTTATACCCTATTTTAAATGCATACTACTTTAATGGTGTTAAAAAACCAATGCCTTATAAAAGCATTAAAGGTTTAGAGCATATTGATAAAGTTATTGACATAAACCAGTCGCCAATTGGACGTACTCCAAGAAGTAACCCAGCGACATACACTAAAACTTTTGACGAAATCAGAAGTTTATTTGCTAAAATACCCGAAGCGATGATCCGCGGTTACAAACCTGGACGTTTTAGTTTTAATGTTACTGGTGGGCGTTGTGAAACCTGTAAAGGTGGTGGTTTACGTGTTATTGAAATGAATTTTTTACCTGATGTTTACGTAGAGTGTGAAACCTGTCAAGGAAAACGCTTTAACCGCGAAACTTTAGAAATTAGATATAAAGGAAAAAGTATTAGTGATGTTTTAAATATGACTATCAATGATGGTGTTGAGTTTTTTGAAAATATTCCTAAAATTCATAGAAAATTAAAAACTATAAAAGATGTTGGCTTAGGTTATATTACCTTGGGACAGCAAAGCACAACGCTCTCTGGTGGAGAAGCACAACGTATTAAGTTAGCAACAGAACTTAGTAAACGTGATACCGGAAATACGTTTTATATTTTAGACGAACCAACAACAGGACTACATTTTGAAGACATTAGAGTGTTAATGATCGTTTTAAATAAATTAGCAGACAAAGGTAATACGGTCTTAATTATAGAACATAATTTAGACGTTATAAAAACCGTAGATCATATTATTGATATTGGTTACGAAGGTGGAAAAGGTGGCGGAAAAGTGATTGTAGAAGGCACACCTGAGGAAGTTGCAAAACATAAAAAAAGCTATACTGCTAAATTTTTAAAGAAAGAATTAGAATAAATAATACGAATAAGACTATATAGTACCTAAATTTATAAACTACAGAAATAAATAAAATAAAGGCAATAAGCCAAAAGAGAGACAAAATATGAGAGAAGAACAACATCCAAAAGGTTGGAACGAGAAAAAAACAAACGATTCTTGGGCGATTTTTAAAATCATGGGAGAATTTGTTAACGGGTTTGAAAAAATGAGTGCCATAGGACCATCGGTTTCTATATTTGGTTCTGCACGTACAAAACCTGATCATAAATATTACAAATTAGCAGAAGATGTCGCAGCAAAAATTGTAAATGCTGGTTACGGTGTTATTACTGGTGGTGGACCAGGAATTATGGAAGCAGGTAATAAAGGAGCGCATTTAGCTGGTGGTACATCTGTTGGATTAAATATCGAATTGCCTTTTGAGCAACACGATAATCCATATATCGATTCTGACAAAAGTATAAACTTTGATTACTTTTTTGTTAGAAAAGTAATGTTTGTAAAATACTCGCAAGGATTTGTTGTGATGCCAGGTGGTTTCGGAACATTAGACGAGCTTTTTGAGGCAATCACATTAATTCAAACTAATAAAATCGAAAAATTCCCTATTATCTTAGTCGGTACAGATTTTTGGGCTGGTTTAATGGATTGGGTAAAATCAACATTATTAGATAAGTTTGAAAATATTAGCGCCAAAGATTTAGATCTTATTCATTTAGTTGACACTTCTGATGAAGTAGTTGATATATTAGATGGTTTTTATAAAGATTATGAATTAAGTCCTAACTTCTAGAAAATAAAATAAGTCTGCACGACGTTTTAAAGGTGTCTTATTAATAGGCATCTTTAAAACTAATGCAAAAAAAGCCTTTAAAACAGATAATCATTGTTGTTAATATTCAACAACAAAGCAAATACTTAAGTTAACAACAACAAAAACAACACATTAAACATAGCATTACAAAATAACCCGTTATAGCACAAAACTATTAACACAGATTTTTCGTATTTATTCAAAGGATTGTACTAAATTTCGGATAGAGTAGACAACGTTAAACCATTTAAAGATTATTAGATTCAATTGAAATTAAATTATTCTATTTTTTTATTATTCTTACTTGGTAGTATTTCGGCTTTAAGCCAAAATAGCATGGATATTAATGCTTTATTTAATACCGAAAAACATACTATTGAAATTACACAAAACATACAGTATCAAAATAAAAGCAATACGCCTTTAGATACTATTTACTTAAATGACTGGAGCCACAGTTACTCTTCCAAAACAACTCCATTAGCAGAACGCTTTGCTGACGAATTTAAAACTACATTTCATTTTGCCGCAAACCAAGACAGAGGTTACACTGTCGTTACTAGTTTAAAACAAGCTAATCAAGACTTGTTTTTTGAGCGATTAAAAAAACAGCCTGACGTTATAAAAGTTGCATTAGACAAACCATTAGCACCCAACGCATCTTATAATTTGACTTTAAATTATATTGTTCAAATACCCAATAATAAATTTACAAGATACGGGGTTACCAATACTGGCGATTATAACTTACGTTTCTGGTACATTACACCCGCTGTATTTGACGGTAAATGGCACTATTACAGTAATAAAGATTTAGAAGATTTGTTTGTAGAGCCTGCAAACATAAATCTTACGGTGACCTATCCTAATAATTTTACGCCTATAAGTGAATTAGATTTGGTTGAAAACAATACTATAGATAGCCAAACATCGACCAAGTTTCAAGGTAACAATAGGATAAACACAAAATTATCTTTAGTAAAGACTAATGATTACAACACTGTTGAAACAGACTTTTTTAGTATTCAGTCTAATATTGACAATGAAGATTTGGATCCAACCAAAGTCGCATTAATATCAGATAAGGTTGCTCAATTTATTACCAGTAATTTAGGAGATTACCCTCATAAAAAAGTATTACTAACTTGGATAGATTATAAAAAAGATCCTATTTACGGTCTTAATCTATTACCTGATTTTATTAGACCATTTGAGGACACGTTTCAGTACGAATTAAAACTACTTAAAACGACCTTAAAAGTATATTTAGAAAACACCCTTTTAATCAATCCACGAGAAGAGCAATGGTTGTTGGATGGTATTCAGATTTACTATCTAAGAAAATATGTAGAAGTCTTCTACCCTAACCAAAAAATACTAGGAAAATTATCTAAGGTGTGGGGCGTTAAAGCTTTCCATGCAGCCGATCTAAATTTTAATGATCAATATCCCTTTTTATACATGCACATGGCACGTACTAATATTGACCAACCTATTGGGATGGCTAAGGATTCGTTATTAAAATTCAATAAAAATATATCCAATAAATATAAAGCTGCTATCGGTTTAGATTATTTAAACGATTTTGTTGGAGACTCCATTGTAGACAAAACATTAAGCAGTTTTGTAAAACAAACCAAACTAAAAAGAACCACGCCTCAGGACTTTCAAGCATTAATAACATCTAAAACAAACAAGGATCTTAATTGGTTTTTTGAAGATTACGTAAAAACTAATAAAAAGATAGATTTTAAGATTAAAAACGTAAAAAAGACTGAAGACTCTATTACCATTACTATAAAAAACCTAAGAAACAATAGCATGCCTGTTTCTTTATTTACTTTGGAAAACGACAGCATTACTTCAAAGCAATGGGTTAATGGTTTTACAGGAACAAAAAAAATTACAATTGCCAATAAGGATGTTGATCAACTAGCATTAAACTACGATTACACAATACCGGAGTTTAACCAACGTAATAACTATAGCAAACTAAATGGCTTTTTCTTAACAAACAAACCGCTACAATTTAGAGTATTTAAAGACATAGAAGACCCTAATTATAATCAAGTATTTTTTATGCCTGAATTTGCCTATAACTTTTATGACGGGCTATCTCCTGGTATAAAATTATACAACAAAACCTTATTGAGTAAGCGTTTTTTATACAATTTAAGCCCAAAGTATGGATTTAAAAGCAAGCAAGTGGTTGGTAGTGCTTCGTTAATTTACAATGCGCGACCTGAAAACTCTGACAACTACAGAACCAAATATGGACTTTCAGGGAACTACTATAATTATGCACCAAATTTAACTTACACCTCTTTTACGCCTTTTATCGATTTTAATTTTAGAGATCATAAAAACTTAAGAGATAACAAGCGTAAATTTTTATCTTTTAGATATATAAATATTAATAGGGAAATAGATCCTACTGGCGAGTTCGAAACTGAAGGAGAACCAAAATACTCCGTATTTAATACCAAATTTGGTATTATAGATAACAACTTAAAAGAGCACGCCTCTCTAATTACAGATCTACAACTGGCTAAAAACTTTGGAAAAATCTCTGCCACTTTAGAATTCAGGAATCTAAACGAACGCAACAAACAATTTAATGTTAGAGTGTTCTCTGGTCTTTTTCTTTATAATGATAGTTATCAAGATTCTGACTTTTTTAGTTTTGCTTTAGACAGACCAACAGATTATTTATTTGATTATAACTATCTGGGTCGTAGCGAGGAAACAGGTGTACTTAGTCAGCAACTTATAATTGCCGATGGTGGTTTTAAATCAAAACTAAAACACCCTTTTGCCAATCAATGGATGACCACCGTTAATACTAGTGCTACCCTATGGCGCTACATAATGATGTATGGTGATGCAGGGGTTATTAAAAATCAAAGCTTTAGTCCAGAATTTGTATACGATTCAGGTATTAGATTAAATCTAGTCGAAGACTATTTTGAGCTATACTTCCCGATATACTCCAATTTAGGATGGGAAATAGGACAACCTAATTACGATGAAAAAATACGCTTTATTGTAACCTTATCTCCTAAAACACTTCTAGGCTTATTTACACGACGCTGGTATTAGTAAATTCTTAACAAAATTTACTTTAACATGCGTAAATTATCGATTAACCAACTAAACCCAACTTATATTATTAAATTCTTAGTTTTTTAGGATTTTTTGATATTGCAGAACTGACAAATTATGATTAAATTTGTTTCAAATAATTCCTTAAAATATGCAAACAAAAGCTAACGCCAAAAAAGACTTGTCTTTTGAAGATTTTAAAAAAGAAGTACTTAACGACTATCACATTGCTGTAACCAGTCGTGAATGTAGTTTATTAGGACGTCGAGAGGTGTTAACTGGAAAAGCTAAGTTTGGAATATTTGGAGATGGTAAAGAAGTACCACAATTAGCAATGGCTAAAGCTTTCAAAAATGGTGATTTTAGATCGGGTTACTACCGTGACCAAACCTTTATGATGGCTATTGGAGAATTAACAATGCAACAGTTTTTCTCTGGATTATATGCAAATACAGATTTAGCAGAAGAGCCTATGTCTGCAGGACGCCAAATGGGTGGACACTTTGCAACGCATAGTTTAGATGCAAACGGAAACTGGAAAAACCTAACACAACAAAAAAACTCAAGTTCTGACATCTCTCCTACTGCTGGACAAATGCCACGACTATTAGGTTTGGCACAAGCTTCAAAAATATATAGAAATGTTAAAGGTATTGATACCACTAACTTTTCTGTAGAAGGAAATGAAGTTGCTTGGGGTACTATCGGTAATGCAAGTACAAGTGAAGGCTTATTTTTTGAAACTATTAACGCTGCTGGTGTTTTACAAGTACCAATGGTAATAAGTGTTTGGGATGACGAGTACGGTATTTCTGTGCACGCAAGACATCAAACTACTAAAGAAAACATATCTGAAATCCTTAAAGGATTTCAACGTGATAAAAATGCTAAAGGTTATGAAATCCTTCGTGTAAAAGGTTGGGATTACGCTAATCTAATTGCAACTTATGAAGAAGCTGCAAAAATAGCAAGAGAAGAGCATGTTCCCGTTTTAATACATGTTAACGAGTTAACACAACCTCAAGGACACTCGACATCAGGATCTCATGAGCGTTACAAAGATAAAGATCGTTTAAATTGGGAAGCTAAAAACGATTGTAATGTAAAAATGCGTGATTGGCTAATAGAAAACAATATAGCGACTGACGAAGAGTTACAAACAATTGAAAAAGGTATTAAAAAGCAAGTTAGAGATGCTAAAAAAGCAGCTTGGACTAGCTATTTAAAACCAGCATTATCTGAAAAAGAAGAGTTAGTTATACTTTTACAAACAGTTGCGGCATCAAGTCCTAACAAAGTGTTTATTGAGAAAATAGCTAACGAATTAGCCGCACTAACAGAACCAAATAGAAAAGATTCTGCTTCTGCTGCAAGACGTGCACTACGTTATTTAATTAATGAAAATACTTCAGAAAAACAACAATTATTAAACTGGATTGATACCTTTTTTGAAAAAGTACAACCTTTATATAGTTCAGATTTACACAACGAAAGTGATTCTGCTGCTATTCATATAAAAGAAGTAAAACCAACATACAGCCAAGACGCAGAAGACGTTGATGCACGTGTTATTTTAAGAGAAAACTTCGATTTTATTTTTAACAAATACCCAGAAACTTTAATTTTTGGTGAAGATGCTGGGAAAATTGGTGATGTAAATCAAGGTTTAGAAGGCTTACAAGACAAATATGGAGAATTACGTGTCTCTGATGTTGGTATTAGAGAAGCAACCATCTTAGGTCAAGGTATTGGTATGGCAATGCGTGGTTTACGCCCAATTGCAGAAATCCAGTATTTAGATTATATCATGTACGCACTTCAAATTATAAGTGATGATTTAGCAACTTTGCGTTATAGAACCAAAGGACGTCAAAAAGCACCGCTTATTATCCGTACTCGCGGACATAGATTAGAAGGTATTTGGCATTCTGGGTCACAAATGGGAGGTGTATTAAACTTAGTAAGAGGAATACACGTTTTAGTCCCTAGAAACATGACTAAAGCTGCTGGTTTTTATAACACTTTATTACAAAGTGATGAGCCTGCTCTAGTAGTAGAATGTTTAAATGGGTATAGATTAAAAGAACAGCTTCCAACTAATATTGGTGAATTTAAAACACCTATTGGAGTTGTAGAAACAGTAAAAGAAGGTGCAGATATTACATTGGTATCTTACGGTTCTACATTAAGAATTGTACAACAAGCAGCAAAAGAATTAGCTGAAGTTGGTATTGATGCAGAAATTATTGACGTTCAATCTTTATTACCTTTTGATTTAAATCATGACATTGTAAAAAGTGTACAAAAAACAAACCGTTTAATGGTTATAGATGAAGACGTTCCGGGAGGAGCATCTGCTTACATTTTAGACCAAATATTAAACAAACAAGACGCCTTTAAGTATTTAGACAGCCAACCAAAAACATTAGCTGCTAAACCGCACAGACCTGCCTATGGTACGGATGGAGACTACTTCTCTAAACCTTCTACAGAAGATGTTTTTGAAGCTATTTACGAGGTCATGCACGAAGCAAATCCTAGTAGTTTTCCCAAATTGAGATAATTACTTTTCAAACAATACCAAAGCACTTATATTTATAAGTGCTTTTTTTATATCTTTAAACTAAATATAACTTTTTTATTACATGAAACGCTATTCATCAATATCAAAAGTATTACCCCTTATATTACTTTTATTTAGTTTTTATACTCACGCTCAAAGAGAATCTGCCAATTGGTATTTTGGAGATAATGCAGGTATTCGGTTTTTTTCTGGCGATCCTGTTGCTGTATTAGACGGTAGCCTAAACACCAAGGAAGGTTGCGCCACAATTTCTGATCCTAGTGGAAATTTGTTGTTTTATACAGATGGGACATCCGTTTGGGATAGAACCCACGACCTCATGCCTAACGGTTATGGTTTAATGGGAGACAGTTCTAGTACAGAATCTGCTATAATAATCCCAAAACCCGGATCATTGTCTATTTATTATATTTTTACAACAGACAGACCTAATTATTATTTAACGCCAGACGATCCTATTGAAGGATTGAATTACACGGAAGTGGATATGAGCCTAAATGGTGGTTTAGGAGATATTGTTACAACTAATAAAAACAATCATTTAATTACTTATAATATTAGTGATGCTGTACAAAACGAATATAAAAACTCAGAAAAGCTAACTGCCGTAACGCATAATAATGGACAAGATATATGGGTTATTACGCAGTTTATGAATAAATTTTACGCTTTTAAAGTTACAAGTAGCGGAGTTAATGAAACACCCACCGTATCAACAGTAACACAGACTGTTTTCCCGCGTATTAATGATATAGGATCCAATGTTACAGCTATTGGTTATTTAAAAGTATCCCCAGACGGATCTAAGATTGCAATCGCACATAGTTCCACGTCATTAGGGAGCCCAACATTGGGTAAACGTAGGTCTGGAAAAGTATTATTGTATGACTTTAACAACACTACGGGTAACGTTACAAACGAAAAATTAATTTTAGAAAACTCTTATCCTTATGGTGTTGAGTTTTCGCCAAATTCTAAATTATTATATGTTACCGCAACACAATTTAGTATCGAAGATAGTTTTGTAGACAGTTCTCTGTTTCAATATAATACAGAAAGCAATAATATAGCAGGCTCACAATATACAGTTAATACATCTTCAAATGTTGCTGGAGCATTACAATTAGGAATTAACGGGAAGATTTATAGAGCAGGATATGCCATATTTAGTACAGGTACCCATCTGTCGGTTATAAACGACCCTAATTCGGTAGGTAATAATTGTAATTATACGCATAACTCTTTTTTCCTTCAAGGCAGAACGTCTCAAATTGGACTTCCTCCATTTATACAATCTATATTCAAGTTTTCTTTTGATTTTGAAGACACTTGCTATAACGACAACACTCATTTTTACATTACCTCAGAGGACCCTTATGATAGTGTTTTATGGGATTTTGGAGACGGAACAACTTCAACCGAAATTGAGCCTTACCATACATACGCGCAATCAGGAAATTATTTAGTAAAACTAATAATGACTTTAAATGGTATAGACTACCAACCTTTGCAAAAAATAGTAAAAATAGAATCAGTTCCAGATGTTATTCAAACACCTTACGATCTTATAACATGTGACTCATTTGATAACGACGCCACAGATGGCATAACTATTTTTAGTTTAAAAGATGCAAATATCGGGTTACTAATAGACCCTACAGAATATATTGACGTGTATTACTACCATACTTTAGATGAAGCCACAAGTGATATTGATAACCAATACGCAATTAACCATGACAACTATACTAACCAGTTTAATGAAGAAATTGTTGTAGCCAAAGTCAAATACCCTGATGCACTTTGTTATAGTATAGCCTACGTTAGATTATCAACTACCCAAGCTGTAGATGTTGGCATGTACCAACTAGAAGCCTGTGATCTATACAACTCATCTTCTGCCCTATTTGACTTAACCACAATAAGGGATCAAGTAATAGCTAATCTGCCATTAACAGGAGATATTACTGTCAAATTTTATCTTTCGCAAGCCAATGCTGCTGGAAACATAAATAGCCTTCCTGATACTTACAATTCTGGAAACAACCTACTTTATATCTCTATTAGTAATGAAAATGTTTGTTATGGCTATGGTCAATTAGAGCTTATTCTGCGTGATTTCCCCGACTTAGAAGATCAAAATATAGAAATATGCTCAAGAGATTTCCCTTTAACGTTAGAAACTGGACTAACACCCGCAGAGGTTGCCAATTATAATATTACTTGGAGCACGACTGAAACCACTAACAGCATAGTTGTAAATCAGCCTGGCATATACAACGTGACAATATCTGATCCGATTTTAAACTGTGAAAAATCTAGTGCTGTAATAGTTACACAATCCCCATTACCCGAAATAGAACAGGTGTTAATCGATGATTATACTGCAACTATTATACTTGCTGAAAGTCAAAGTACTTTCGAATTTGCTATGGACAACGCCAATGGTGTTTTTCAAGAATCAAATGTGTTTAATAATTTATCTCCAGGAATACACACTATTTATGTTAGAGATATAAATCAATGCGAAATCATCTCAAAAGATATAACAGTCATGGGGTTTCCAAAATACTTCACACCAAATAACGATTCTAATCATGATTATTGGAATGTGATAGGCTTGGAAGGAAACCAATATAATTTTATATTAATGTATATTTACGACAGATATGGAAAATTAATAACCATGTTTAATCCAACAACATCACTAGGATGGGATGGTAAGTATAATCAAAAGCTATTACCACAAAATGATTACTGGTATAAACTACGCTTGTCTGACGGGACGTATTACAGTGGTCATTTTACTTTAAGGCAATAAAAAATTACATGAAAGATCAAACAGCGTTAACCACTAGAGACTGGTTAGCAATAGAACGAACAAAACTTGCTAACGAGCGTACTTTTCTAGCCTATTTTCGTACGTTTTTAGTTATCCTAGGAACAGGAATAACCATTTTAAAACTAGACCTATTTGCGGACCTTAAAAACTATGGTATTACACTAATTGCAATAGCTCCAATTATTTTACTTATAGGCGTATTTAGATTATTTAAAGTTAAACGTACTATTAAAAAACATTATAAAGTTTAATTTTGAAATTAGTTTCGCTTACGCGGAAATAAAACATGTTGTAATGAAAGCAGTATCCGTAGTCACCATACGTAAAGAGTTAAAACACAAAACCAGCGAAGAGCTAGCTGAGCTTTGCTTACGTCTATCCCGATTTAAAAAAGAAAATAAAGAACTACTAACCTATTTGCTTTTTGAAGCAGATAGCGAAGCAGGGTATATTGAAACTGTTAAGGCTGAAATTGACGAACAATTTGAAATAATAAATACCGATAGCTTTTTTTACATTAAAAAAAGTGTGCGTAAGATTTTACGAAACACAAAAAAATACATCCGCTACTCGCTTAATAAAGAGACTGAAGTCGAACTACTACTCTACTTTTGTAAAAAGCTTAAAACAATGAAACCTTCAATTTCAAGAAATACAACGTTAACCAATTTGTATGATCGAAATATTGAAGCCATTACAAAAAAAATACTAGCATTACACGAGGACTTACAGTATGACTATACTATGGCGTTGGAGGATATGTAAAAACAGCTTAATATAAAACTACTCAAAAACAAAAAAGCCAACCTTATCGGTTGGCTTTTTAATATTATATTTAAAAGTATTATGCAGTTTGCATGTTATGTTTTCCTTCGTATACTTCTTCAATCAACTTTTTATTAAACGCTGGCAAATCGTCAGGATTACGACTAGTCACTAAACCTTCGTCTACGACTACTTCACTATCCTCCCATTTAGCACCTGCATTTACTAAATCTCTTTTAATGGAGCTAAACGATGTTACTTTACGTCCTTGCAATACGTCTGCCTCTGCTAATAACCATGGTGCGTGACAAATTGCTCCTACAGGTTTTTTATTTGCGAAGAAGGATTTTATAAACCGAATTGCTTCTGGATTACGCCTTAATTTATCGGGATTGATAACACCTCCAGGTAAAACAAGTGCATTATAATCGTCTTGACTTACTTGATCTAGAGTTTTATCTACGTCATAACTATTACTCCAGTTACCGTCTGCCCATCCTTTTATTTTTCCTGATTGTTCTGAGACGATGTGCACGTCTGCGCCTGCTTCTTTTAAAGCTTGCATTGGTTGTTTTAATTCACTTTCTTCAAATCCATTTGTTGCTAAAATCGCAACTTTCTTTCTCTCTAAGTTTTCCATTGTTCTGTTTTGGTTTTAGTTGTTACTATTTCGATTCACATCTAAAGTACTAAAAACACTAGTGTTTACAGAATTACAGCATTGATTTAACTTGGATTTAATAAGATTTGTTAAAGGATAATAGTTAAGTGTTAAATACTAAATTATAACGTTAAAACATTTAACTATTTAGGTTCAATAATTAAATATACAGAAGTACTATCACCAACATTTAAAACTTCATGTTCGCTAATTTTATCTTTAGACCAAGTCACACCAGTTGTTACAGGAATAGTCCGTGTGCCATTTGCATCTGTAATTTGAAACGTGCTTCCAGCTAATGTATAGCCAAAATGCGGTTTATGATAGTGCTTTTGGTGTCCAACATTGGGAGGAAATGTACACTTTAAAATACGTTGCTTTTTTGTTTCATTTAAAACCTCGCAAACTTTTTTCCCTTCCCAACCAGCCTCTAGCGGGTCTGGAAGTGTTTGTACTGTTTTGCATGCAGAAAATAAAACTAAAAATATGATTATATAATAGGGTTTCATGTTAAGATAAATAAAAATTAATACATGATTTTTACTAACATCTCCTTAAGCAAATCACCTTGTGGTACAGCATTACTATCCACACCTTTACTTTTACCATCAAACTCGCGCAGCGTTGCAATAACCTGACTTACTTTACGCATTGGATAATGTCGTGATGCCTCAATATATTCGTTAACAAAATAGGGGTTAACGCGCAGAGCTGAAGCTACAGCACGAGGATTTCGATCCGACATACCATGTAAATGTAACAGTTGAGAGAAAAAACTAAACAATAACGAAACGGTCAAAACCATCGGGTTATCTTTAGGGTTTTCAGCAAAATAATGTACGATTTTAAACGCTTGCGCTGTGTTTTTAGATCCTACAGCTTTACGTAATTCAAAGTTATTGTAATCTTTACTGATTCCAATATTTTCTTCGATATGATCTGGTGTAATCTGCGTGTCTCTAGGTAAAACTATCTGCAACTTATCCAATTCATTACTCAATTTACTTAAATCTGTACCTAAAAACTCTACTAGCATCTGGGATGCTTTTGGCGTAATAGAATATCCTTTTGGTGACAATACGCGACTAATCCAATCCGGAACTTGATTTTCATAAAGCTTTTTACTTTCAAAAACAACACCAGATTTTTTAATTTCTTTATAAACAGCTTTACGTTTGTCTACCTTTTTATATTTATAACAAATTACTAAAACCGTTGTAGGTTGCGGATTTTTGGCATAAGCTGCTAATTGATCGATGGTTCTAGCTAAATCTTGTGCTTCTTTTACAATTACCACTTGGCGTTCTGCCATCATAGGATAACGCTTAGCATTGCTCACAATATCTTCAACCGTTACATCACGACCGTACAAAACCATTTGGTTAAAACCACGTTCTTCCTCCGTTAACACGGTTTTTTCTATAAAATCCGAAATTTTATCAATATAATAGGCCTCCTCACCCATCAATAAATAGATAGGTTTAAGGTTCTTGTTTTTTATATCAATGACTAACTGTTTGACTTCGTCCAAAGGAAAAAATTTTAAAAATTTGGTTTTTGACTTATGAAGGTTAACTTTGAAGAAAACCGAATACAATTTAATGCAAGAGTTAAACTTTCCAAAGTTTGAGTTTCGATTCAAAAATAACGAAAATAAAGTATCTATTTTTGATGTTATACGTAAAAGATTTATGGTCTTACAACCAGAAGAATGGGTAAGACAACATTGCGTACACTATTTAATAACCGTTAAAAAGTACCCGATCTCTTTAATTAACGTAGAAAAGGAACTAAAAGTCAATGATTTAAAAAAGCGCTATGACATTGTTGTGTTTAACACGGATGGCACTATCCATTTAATTGTAGAGTGTAAAGCACCTAAAATAGAAATTAAACAAAATACGTTTGACCAAATAGCACGTTATAATTTGGCGTTAAACGCGACCTATTTAATGGTTACCAACGGTATTAATCATTATTATTGCAACATGGACTTTGAAGCAGAAAAGTATCATTTTTTACAAGATATTCCGGAATATAACGCGCAACACTAAATAAAATACCAAATAACAACTAAATATCTCTTTTTTGAATATAGCAGTAGTCATACTAAATTGGAATGGAAAAGCATTGCTTGAGCAATTTTTACCCGCTGTGGTCTCCTACTCTCAAGGTGCTACTATTTATGTAGCGGATAATGCATCCTCAGATGATTCTGTTGCATTTATAAAAGCAAATTATCCTGAAGTAAAAATTATTCAGAATAAAGAAAATGGTGGTTATGCTAAAGGTTACAATGATGCCTTACAACATGTTGAAGAAGCTATTTATTGCCTTTTAAATAGTGATATCGAAGTTACTCCAAATTGGTTGACGCCCATAGTTGATGCTTTTAAATCGGAAAGTGAAACTGCTATTATTCAACCAAAAATTTTAGACTACAAAGCTAAAACCAAGTTTGAATACGCAGGTGCAGCAGGAGGTTTTATAGATAAATACGGCTACCCTTATTGCAGAGGTCGTATTTTTGATACTATAGAAAAAGACACTAATCAATATCAAAATGCTCCTATTTTCTGGGCTTCAGGTGCTTGTTTCTTTATCAGGAAATCTACGTTTAGAGCATTACAAGGTTTTGATGAGACCTTTTTTGCACACATGGAAGAGATTGATTTATGCTGGAGAGCCTTTAATATAAACTATAACACAAAATACATTGGTGATTCAACCGTATATCACGTTGGAGGCGCCACTTTAAACGCTAGCAATCCCAAAAAAACCTATCTTAATTTTAGAAATAGCTTATTTACTATTACTAAAAATGCTAGCGGAAATTTACCTTCACTAATTTTTATAAGATTAATCTTAGACGGTGTTGCTGCTGCAAAGTTTTTATTTAATTTAAAATTTAAGCATATTTTTGCAATACTTAAAGCACATCTGTCGTTCTACAGGCATCTAAATTCGCTTTTAAAAGCAAGAAAACAAAGTCCGCAAAAAGCCAGTTATTTTACAAATAAGTCTGTTGTATGGTCTTATTTTGTTGATAAAAAGCGTAAATTTAGTCAATTATGATGCTTTTAGCAAAAATTTTGTTAAACCGTATTTTAACATTTTAATTATTTATACTTTTGACGAGTATAAATTTAATTTATCATTCAATAATTATGAAAAAAATCCTATTACTAAGTGCAAGTGCACTTTTATTATTAAGCTCATGTGTATCTAAAAAAGAATTTGCTGCATTAGAAGCAAAACAAAAAGAAACACAGGATTTATTAAACACAGCAACTGTAAAATTAAACTCTTGTTTAGCTGACGAAGCAGCATCTGCAGCTCGTCTTAAAGAAATTCAAGCACGTTTAACAGATATGAAAGCAAATAACCTTGCTTTAATTGAAAGTACTAAAGACATGACAATGTTAACTGCACAAGGTGCTAAAAACGTTGAAAAATCTTTAGAAAGTTTAAAAGAAAAAGATTTAAGAATTACAAGATTACAAGATGCGTTAACTAAAAAAGACAGTGTAACACTAGCTTTAGTAACAAGTTTAAAGAAAGAAGTTGGATTAAATGATCCAGACATCGAAATCAATGTTGAAAAAAGCGTTGTATTTATCTCTTTATCTGACAAGTTATTATTCCAAAGTGGAAGCTACTACATCTCTTCAAGAGCTAACGAAATTTTAGGAAAAGTTGCTACAGTAATTAATGGTAAGCCAAACTTTGAAGCAATGGTAGAAGGTCATACAGACAACGTACCTTACAATAAAGGTGGTGTGTTAGTTGACAACTGGGACTTAAGTGTAAAACGTAGTACAGCTATTGTTAGAGCATTACAAGATTTAGGTGTTGATCCTAAACAATTAATTGCAGCAGGACGTGGTGATCATTTACCTTTAGTTTTAAACGACTCTCCAACAAACAGAGCAATTAACAGAAGAACTAAGATTTATATCTTACCTAAGATTGATCAATTTTATGAAATGATTGAAACTGAAATGAAAAATTTATCTAAAGAATAAGTTTTCTTTTATATAAAACAGAAAAGCTCAACCGAAAGGTTGGGCTTTTTTTATGTACTTATTTAAAATGTCTTTTTATGTATAATACTTGTGTAAATACCCTTAAAAAACCTCAGCACTACAGGGATACACTCTATAATAACAGAAATTTAGTAAAGCCTTATTTATCGTGACACCACACAGACAACTCATTACCTGAAGGATCTAAAAACTGAAAACGACTACCACCAGGAAACGAAAAGATATCCACACTAAGTGTACCTCCAAATTCTAAAACTCTAGCCTTAGCTTGCTTTAAATTATCATGATAAATAACTATTAAAGCTCCATTACTTATAGCTTGTTCTGTTTTTTCAAAACCACCAGTAATTCCGCTAGCTTCAAATGCTACATAGTTTGCGCCATAATCTGTAAATCGCCATCCAAACGCTTTATTGTAAAAGGTTTTTACAGCTTCCAGATCATGAGCTTTAAACTCGATATAATTAATATGGTTGTTGGTTGGTTTCATTATTGACAAATTTCAAGATAGTCTGCTCTTTATTCCTAAATAAATTTAAAAATAAATCTTTTTCAATTTAATTGAATTAAAAAATCTCTATACTTCCTTTTCCTTCTCTAATAATTTCAGGCTGATCACCAGACAAGTCAATAATAGTAGAGCCCTGATTATCTCCGTAACCACCATCAATAACTAAATCGACAAGGTTACCCCACTTTTCTAGAATCAATTCAGGATCTGTAGTGTATTCTAATATAGTATCTTCATCTCTAATAGATGTAGATACTATTGGATTGCCCAAAGCCTTTACTATTTCTAAAGCAATGGCATTATTAGGTACACGTATACCAACCTCTTTTTTCTTCTTAAAAGCAGCTGGTAATGTTTTAGAGCCAGGT
Organism: Olleya sp. KKT75; assembly: GCF_055635485.1. NCBI lineage: Bacteria > Pseudomonadati > Bacteroidota > Flavobacteriia > Flavobacteriales > Flavobacteriaceae > Olleya > Olleya sp. KKT75. Next base: position 2,577,966 of record NZ_CM145759.1, on the reverse strand, counting down.
AAAATAAAAGTATATGGACCTGGTAATGCTCTTTTTAATATTTTAAAAGTTGAACTGTCTATTTGTTTTACGTAATCTGATAAATTACTTAAATCATGGCAGATAAAGGAAAAATTAGCTTTTTCAAGCTTAACCCCTTTTATTCTAGCAATACGCTCTAATGCTTTTGCATTAGTAATATCACAACCTAATCCATAAACCGTATCCGTAGGGTATATAATAAGTCCGCCTTTTTTTAAGACGTTAACAACCTTTTTAATCTCCTTTGGATTTGGGTTTTCTTCGTAAATCCTGATAAATTCTGCCATAATATTTAGTTTTATGTTTATCCTATAAGCTGAAGTTTTGCAAAACGTAATAATAATTTCTTTTTACCACCAAACTGAAAATTGATTTCTGCTTTAACATCCGCACCTTTGCCTTCAATACTAAGGACATCGCCTCTACCAAATTTTAAGTGTTTTACTATATTACCTACTGCTAATTCTCCTTCAATTAAGTTAGCCTCTGCCGATGGAACTACTTCTGAAGCTTTTTTTAATTTTTTTGGTACACTAATTTCGAAATTTACTGGGTCTTTCTTCTTTGCCACTTTCTTTTGTAATTTAGGTTGTATTGCTTTTTTAAATCTAATTTTGTTTGGTGGTGTATCTCCAAAAATATCTGCTGATAACATTGGGTTAATACGCCTTTCTTCTATTGGAGTAATTATGTCTAGAAACTGATCGTCTATTTCTTCAATAAAACGACTAGGTTCTGAGTCTACTAATTTTCCCCAACGGTATCTTGATAATGCATAAGTTAAATATGCTTTTTTCTCTGCTCTTGTTAATGCTACATAAAATAAACGACGTTCTTCTTCTAGTTCACTACGTGTATTCATACTCATAGCACTTGGAAACAAATCTTCTTCTAATCCAACGACAAAGACATTACTAAACTCTAATCCTTTAGACGAGTGAATAGTCATTAACGCCACGTGATCCGGATCTCCTTTATCACCATCTAAATCTGTTGCTAAGGCTACATCTTCTAGAAACTCTGCTAAATCATCTTTTGAATCAGCAATTTCTAATTGGCCTTCAACAAAATCTTTAATACCGTTTAATAATTCTTCGACATTCTCCAAACGCGTCACGCCTTCAGGAGTACCATCTTTATTAAACTCTTTGATTAAACCACTTGTTTTAGTTACATATTCTGCTAAATCAAAAGCATTTGCTGTTTGATTCATTACTTGATAACTTTTAATAAGCGTTACAAAATCTCTAAGCTTATTTTTAGTTCCCGAATTTATATTTATGTCTACGGTGTCAATATTTTCTAATAAACCGAAAATAGTTTTACCACTCTCATTAGCAGCAACCATTAAACGATCAATAGTTGTTTGACCAATACCACGACCTGGATAATTAATAACACGTTTTAAAGCTTCCTCATCAGAAGAATTTAAAATCAAACGTAAATACGCGGTCACATCTTTTATTTCTTTTCTTTGATAAAAAGACAATCCTCCATAAATACGATACGGAATACTTCTTTTACGCAAAGCTTCTTCCATTGCACGAGATTGCGAATTGGTACGATATAAAATAGCAAAATCACTGTTAGGTACGTGATCTGTCATTTTTGTTTCCCAAATAGCACTTGCTACAAAACGACCTTCGTCACCATCCGTTAAACTACGGTGCACTTGCACTTTTGGACCTTCATCATTTGCTGTCCAAACGATCTTTTCTAATTTTGTCTGGTTATGTTCTATTACTGAGTTTGCTGCACCAACAATGTTTTTTGTGGAACGGTAATTTTGCTCTAAACGGTACATCTTAACATTATCATAATCCTTTTGGAAATTTAAGATATTACTGATGTTTGCCCCTCTAAACGCATAAATACTTTGCGCATCATCCCCTACGACACATATGTTTTGAAAACGGTCCGCTAACGCACGCACGATTAAATACTGACTATGGTTTGTATCTTGATACTCATCCACCAAAATGTATCTAAACTTATCTTGATATTGTGCTAAAACCTGAGGAAATCTTGTTAATAACTCATTGGTACGTAAAAGCAAATCATCAAAATCCATTGCTCCTGCTTTAAAGCAACGCTCTACATAAGCCTGATATATCTCTCCCATTTTTGGACGTCTAGACATCACGTCAGCCTCCATTAATTCTGGATTATTAAAATAAGCCTTGACAGTAATCAAACTGTTTTTGTAAGATGAAATCCTGCTGTAAACTTGTTTTGTTTTATATAAATCTTTGTCTAAGCCCATTTCCTTTATGATAGATCCCATCAATTTCTGAGAATCTTGGGTATCATAAATAGTAAAATTACTTGGATATCCTAAATGATGTCCTTCAAAACGAAGAATTTTAGCAAAAACAGAGTGAAATGTTCCCATCCATAAGTTTTTAGCCTCACTAGCTCCAACTATTTCTGCAATCCTTCCTTTCATTTCCTTAGCCGCCTTATTGGTAAAGGTTAAGGCTAGAATATTAAATGAGTCAATACCTTTGCTCATTAAATAGGCTATCCTGTAGGTAAGTACACGTGTTTTACCCGATCCTGCACCTGCGATAATAATCATAGGTCCATCTACTTGAACGGTAGGCTCGTACTGTGCTTCGTTTAACTGACTTAGATACTTTTCCAAATTGCTTGTTTTTTTAAGGTTACAAAAATAGTTAATGTAACCGTTTTAACCCCTTGTATTTGTTAATAATTATAAACAATTACTCATCTTTTGTACCATCTCCTGCCATAGCAGAGATTAAACCTGCTTGTGTGTTTTTCCAAACAAAATTAAAAATAGACTTTGTACTATCTCTAGTCACTGTTTTAGTATCGCTATCTCTAAAGTTATCCGGCTGATTACTACTGTTTTTAGATACAAAAAGATTAATTATTCCAGAAAGCAGCTTGTTTTTCTCTTTCCCATTATCTTTAAGAATGATAATATCAAAATTAGTATACTTCGTCTTTAAATTTACTGTGGATGTGTTAGAATTTCCATCAATGGTGAAATAAGTCTTAATCAAATCACCTTCTAGCTTTAAATTTAAATTGGGTTGCATAAACGGATTTAAGTCGGCAGCTTTTAGTTTTCCCAATTCTGCTTTAAACACAAAATTGTCAGTTTTGTTAGCAACATCAAAACCCCAATTAACAGCAAGAGGAGTGCTTTCCATGAAAATACAATCTAAAGCAATTGTTGTTTGATTTGGCAACTGATAACCATTGCCTACGTTTTTTAATTGCCCATTAAAACGTTTAAAGTGCAATTGACCCGCATCATGATCCTGTTTTACTTTTTCTTCATAAATGATTGCACCATCTACTATATCCACTTGCTTGACTTGTAACTTAAAGTCCAAATCTCTTAACATTTTACTGTACAGCGGTTTTAGCGTCAAATCATCAACAACCAATTTATCACGGTAAATATTAAATACGGGCAAGTTAATAACTAATTTATCACTTGAAAACCCATTGATTTTTTTGTTTTCAAACGTAACCTTTTGGTTCTGAATTTCTATTTTTGGGATTCTCAAATCAAAATGATCACGTTCTGTTGTAATCACTTTAGACAATTCTTCTTTTGTATAATTCGTCTTTAGACTAAATCCTTCTATGCTAACATTGTTATTATCTAGTGTAAAGTCGTCTACAGTAATTGTTTCAAAAACACCTGCTTTATATTTTAAATTAGTACCATTTAAAATTGAATTTTTAAATACAAAAGGTACTTTGGAGTCTAATTTTGGTTCCATTACAAATTCAGTAATAGCAAAATCAAGTTTTTCTGCTTTAACAATTAACGAATCATTAGCACGATCAAAAATGACTAGATTAGCATTACTTATTGACAAATTATCTGCATGTAACACCTGCTTTAAATTATCCATTATAGATTGACCACCTGTCTCAGTACTCACTAAAGCATTATGATAATACGTGATTTTTGGATCTTTAAAATCAATAGTTTTAACCGCTATTTTATTGTTAATCATATAATCCCAATAACTAAACCCAGAAATAGAAAACGCCGTCATAGCAATTGTAGCATTGACTTTACCTGTTGTTTTTCCTGTAACTTTAAGACTAGGGTCTTCCAAATTAATATGCCCAGTTAAAAGGTTTAACTCTATATCCTGATAATCTAAAGCCATAGATTCTGGTAAATTAACGACAGCAGCTTTTATTTTGTTTTTTACTATTGCTTGCCCTACAAACAACAAAACTGTTGAAACTAAGACACAAATGGCTATTATTAGTGTTATTTTCTTTCTTTTTTGACTCATATTATAAAGATAACCGATAGATCCTAAATACCAATTTTTTACAAATATCTTAACATCAGTAGTACCTACCGTCTACTTAAGGGATTATAATCCTCTAAAACCAGAGTAATAAAGTGTTAAAAAAATGGTCATTTACTATTTTATAAAACTAATTGGCTTGTAATTATAGATAATCCTTATTTTTGATGAAACCTTTGATTAAAAATATGGATACATTTATAAACTTAATTTCAAATATTTCTTGGTGGCTTTGGATAATTATAGCACTTGTTCTTGTTGCTGTACGAGACATTTTTCAGAAAAAACACACCATTAGTCATAACTTTCCAATAGTTGGTCATTTTAGATATATGCTGGAAAAAATTGGTCCAGAATTAAGACAATATCTTGTTGCTAACAACAGGGAAGAGCTACCATTTAATCGTATTGAACGTGGTTGGATTTATGCTTCTGCAAAAAAAGAAAACAACTATGAAGGTTTTGGTACAGACCGCGATATTTATGCACATCAACACATATTTATAAATAATGCCATGATGCCTTATAAGGTTGCAGACTCGCATCCACACGCTACAGATAAATCGTTTTTACCTTGTGCTAAAGTTATGGGAGAACATAGTAAACGTAAAAAACCGTTTAGACCGGGTTCTATAATTAATGTCTCAGCGATGAGTTTTGGCTCGCTTTCCGCGAAAGCGGTAGAATCTCTAAACAAAGGGGTTAAAATAGCAGGCGCTTACCATAATACTGGAGAAGGTGGTTTATCTCCTTATCACAGTCATGGTGGAGATGTCGTGTTTCATTTTGGAACAGGTTATTTTGGTGTTCGTGCAGAAGACGGTGGTTTTTCTATGGAGAAAATGGTAAAATTAGTCGAAGACAATCCTTTTGTTAGAGCTATAGAAGTTAAACTATCTCAAGGTGCAAAACCTGGAAAAGGTGGCGTATTACCTGGTGCCAAAATAACACCAGAAATTGCAAAAATTAGAGGTGTTGAAGTTGGAAAAGACGTCCTATCGCCTCCTAATCACAAAGCGTTTTCTAACGTTCCAGAATTAGTAGATTTTATTGAAGCTATTGCAGAAAAAACAGGACTACCTGTTGGTATTAAAGCGGCTATTGGAAAGCTAGAGCAATGGGAAGAATTAGCAGATATTATGGTTAAAACTGGAAAAGGTCCAGATTTTATTACTGTTGACGGTGGTGAAGGTGGTACTGGTGCTGCCCCTCCAAGTTTTGCGGACCATGTTAGCTTACCCTGGGTGTACGGTTTTGGGGATTTATATAAATTATTTCAGAGTAAAGGCTTAAGCGAGCGTATTGTATTTATTGGTAGTGGTAAATTAGGTTTCCCTGCCAAAGCAGCAATGGCGTTTGCAATGGGTGCCGATTGCATTAATGTAGCACGTGAAGCTATGATGAGTATTGGTTGTATCCAAGCGCAAGTTTGCCATACTAACACGTGTCCAAGTGGTGTTGCTACGCAAAGTAAATGGTTGCAAAATGGTATTGATCCGACTTTAAAATCTGAACGTCTAGCACAATATTTTAGCACATTTAGAAAAGAGTTTGTCGAAATTACGCATGCTGCTGGATATGAGCATCCATGCGAATTTAAAATGACTGATATTGAAGTTAATGTAGATGATCACAATTTATCAAAAGAATTGGATAGTACTTATGGTTACACCAAAACAGTAGTTCCGTTTAACGGAATACAAAGTTTAAAAGATTGCAAATATTTAGGCGGAAAAGCTTAAATCAAACTATTACAAACTAAAAAAGAGGCTTCAATTGAAGCCTCTTTTTTTTACATAAATTTGAGTTTTATTTTATCGATTATCCTTTTCTTAATTTATTTACAACTAGAGTGTCATCTTGATAACAGTCAAACAGTTATTATGTTTAACTCTTTGAAAGGTTTCGACTACGCTCAACCTGACATTACGGTTTTAATTTATTTATAATAATTATGTTATTATTAATTAAACTCAAACTATAACACTAATTATCTCTTAATACATGTATGGCTGCGGATAAAGACTTAACTACGCCATTATTATCTGTATAACTTCCTGTAATTGTAATATCTATATACTGTCCTACTGTTCCAAAATTTGTAATTGTAGATGCTAATGTATTCGGCACACCGTGATCTATATTCAGGCTGTTTAGCTCAATTCCAATATATGAAGAACCATTATCTGGATGCGTCCCTAAAGTAGTTGCACTTCCGCTTATTAAAATACTTTCCCCAATATCGTTCTGACCACCAATACTTATAGAAGTAGAACTCCAAGAATCTGCAGTAATATTACTTAAAAAGTAGTCTACAGGATCATTATCTACTTGAAGTGTAATATATTCTGACACTGCGTTACAAGCTATTATATTTCCAACATCAGCACTTCCAAAATTATACGAGATAGTATCCGTTTCCTGAAATGTATCGTAGTCTACACCTTCTAAACTAAAACTTGTTAAGGCAGCACACTGAATAACAGATAACGTAAAATCGCCATTAGTTACAGATACCGATGCTAATTGATTGCCATAAATTATTGAGGCATAACCATTAGTTACATTTGTGTTTGCACAGTTAACTAAAGTACCACTAATTACAGTTGCTGTAACAGAAGGTAATACTAAACTATAATTAGTATCTACTGAAAAAGAACCGATGTTAGACGAAAACACCTCAACACCACATGGATCAAATGCTTTTAAAGTAAAAGCTTCGTTTATTGGAACAAAACCACAAATATTACCATCGCCATTAGTAAAAGCCGTTCTTCCATTAACTGCATTACTTTCAATAAGTTTAATATCAAGATTAGCTAATGGATTATTACTAGCATCCACAGCATTTATACATAAAATTACCGCAGGAAATGGCGCATCCCAGTTCCACCATGAAAAATGAGAAACTTCTCCTTGATACTTTCCGCCAACCAATGTTGCTTCTCCATCTTCCATCCAGACACCAGAAACCTCATCAAAATGCCATAATGGAATTGTTGCTGGTGCTACTCCGTTTTGTGCAGGATTTATAGGTAACTCTATTTGTGCCACACTTCCATCTGCAATATTCAATTTTTCCCCTGAAGCCCCTTTTAATTCAACATTTAACATCCCGTAAGACACTAAAACACGTTCTTCCCCATTAGCATTTTCAGCTTGCAAATTTCCTGGCATAATTGCTTCGATCGCAGGGTTAGACGTTTCTAAGTGATACATATACACATCTACATTTCCTGAATAAGCATTCCCGTTTTCATCTTTAAAAGCACCATCAAAACTCACTTTAGCGCCATTACTTAATGTAACCTCACTACTACTACCCGATGCTACTGTGCTTACTAGAGTTTCTGCTACAAGCATAATATTAATCATATTGGTTCCCGTAGTTGGCACTACAGATCGCATTCCTTTTAAATAACCAGGTTTTTGCGCGGTAATAAATCCCAATCGCTCTTTAACAGAAACATCATTAATTACAAACATTCCATTATTATCTGTAATTGCTGTTTTATTACCTATTGTAATATTTACATTATCTAAAGGTACAGAAGACTGATCTACAATACGTCCCATAAAATCCCGTTGAATATTAGAACCAAAATCTATTTGAGAATTCCCTGACGTACCTTCTGGCACTTCTGGCATATCAACAGATTCGTTAGGGTTACAAGATGTCAATACCATCATTAGCATGACCATTACACCAAGTATTAATTTAAAGTTTGCGTTTAAAGTTTTCATAATTTAAAGTTTTAACTGTTTAGAATTTATCATTTATATAGTTATATAAACTGATATTGATTTCTGTTACCCCTTATTAACATATTTTTTATAAATTATTTTAAAACATAACTCATATTTATCAGCTAACCTCTTATAATTCAGAAATAACAAGTCAAAAATAATGGATAGCTTTGTTTTTAAATAAATGTGCTTATTAATTAAAGTTGGTTAATAATCAAATCACATGCGCTTCCTTTATTACTTAATCTTGAAACACACCTAAAGTACCTTCGTAATGCCCCGTAAATGTTTCACCTTGCGCATTTACATATACGTAATCGACATCAATAGTACTTTGCGCTGGATTTGTAGTATCTATATTAATAGCATTTATAGTTAACACAGGAATAGGATTACCTGAGCCTTGCATATTTGTAGAGTCATCCATTGTTGGATTTCCATACTCCAACCCACTGATAAAATAAGGAGTTCCAAAAGATTGTACAGCCCCTATATAATCCTCGATTATAATAGTATTTGGTGTTAAGTTTGTAGATGAAAAGACATCGCCATAATATGTGTTACCAGCTGTAGGAGCAGAATTTGCTAAACTTGGATTATCACCTACTGTTAAATTAAAAAATACAAAATTAGAAAGGTTTAATGTAAATATATACTCATCTGCATCTAATGGCGCATTTGGGCTTGAGTCTCCATCTGCCATACGCGCATTTGAGAAGAAAAAATTGTATTCGTCTGGAAAACCGTCATTATTGTCATCGTCTTCATCAATTTCAAAATAAGCATTTGTTGTTTCGTAAAATACAGTGTTATGCGTAAAACCATCGGTTGGTGTTTCTGGAGTCGTTTGTGCATCGTCGTTATTATCACAACTAACTATTGTGATTGCTAGTAGCATTAAAAGTGTTTTTATTGTTTTCATAAGTAAGGTTTTATTTGTTTAATGATATAGATTACTATTGCACTTAGCTTTTAAATTTATAATAGGAAACACTAATAATTAATCTGTTTGCCTGTTATTTTCTAGCTATTTATTTATTCTATTAATATTTTTTTAGAAGAAAGACCTGTTGCAGTTTTTACTTGTAAAAAGTATAGACCATTAGCTAAGTTTGATGTATTTAAAGTGTTTTTTCCTTTTTTAAACTGACCTTGGTTAACTACTTGACCAGTTACACTTGTTAAGCTATAACTTGCTTCGGATTCTATAGAAACGGTTAGATTTTCTTTTGCTGGGTTTGGATAGGCTACAAAAATGGGTTGATTATTAGTCGCATCCTCTATTGATAATGTAGTCTCTATTTGTGTAGTTGCTGTATTGGTTATAATTGGCGAATTATAATCGAAAAAAATACTTGCAGTACTGTCTGCGATATCACCAATAGTAAAATCAGTTTTAGGTTTTATTTTAAAATAAACCCAACCATGACTACCTGGCTCATTAGTCGTACTGTCATCTAAGTAAATGTTTTCAAAAAAGAATTCAGCTTTATTATTGTCATACAACTTTGTAACAAAATTGTGACTTGCAGTCATTGGCTCAAAAGTGTCCCAATCTAAATCGCTATCTAAAAGTGTTTCAACTCTAATATTTATTGCAGATGCTGTACCCGTATTTTGAAAACGAATTCTAACATGTAAAAAGGCTGAAGCTTCCTGAACTGTAATGTATTCACCTTCTAAAAATATAGAATCATTTGGATCGTAAGAGCCAATGGTCATATCATCTACTATAGTTGTGTTGTTGGTAGAATCTATATCTCCTGTAGTTGTTGAAATATTTCCTATATAATTAAGTATGTCTCCATTGTTTACTGGATTATTAGTATCTGTTGGAGTATTTGTTGTTAAAAACACATCGACATATCTACTCTCAAAAGGTAATAAATTACTGTAATTCCAAGTTAGCAGATTTCCAACTTCAGATATTGGCGTTTCAGAAGTACTATTTAAAGTTTGCATATCCTCATCATATGAAAAATCAAAGCTTCCTGAAACAATAGCACTACCATTATTTTTATAAAAAACACGAACAGAAGTTTGAAAACCTGGACGTGCTTCAAATGTTGGTAATACATCAATACTTACGTCTTCTACTAAGCTATTTGCAGTAATGCAATAATCGACTACATCCGTATTTCCTGTGCTTGTAAATATGGATGTCTGACCACTTGGAGACACTGTAAAGAAAGAAGGATAATTTGGAGTTATTGATGTTGTACTAGAAGCATCTGGCGTATATAACGTGTAAACACCATTAGTATTAGTAAAAGTTAAACTAGAGACATTGTTACTTACGGTTGCAATTTTAGTATTTATAGATTTAACATCTGCAGCATCACAACCATTAACATCAAAGTCATAAGCAATAGTACCTGTTATTGTATTTGACATAGCAGGAATGAAAGAACAATTTTCTGCAAAAAACATTTGACTATCTATATTATTAAAGGTAGCGCTGGCATAGACAATATTATCCACGCAAATAAGTGATAAACTAGGATTGTTTTGTACCCGAAAATAAGAAGACGCCGAAAGATCTGTATTATTTCCATTTTTCATGTTTAAACTACTCAAATTATTATCGCTACAATATAATCTAGTCAATGCTGTGCGTTGTTGGGTAACATCTAAACTAGTTATTGCATTAAGTCTACAATCAAGATATGATATTAATGGGTTTTGTAACACATCTAAACTAGTAAGTTGATTATTTCTACAATCTAATATTGCTAAATTGGAATTTTGCGAAACATTTAAATCTGTAAGTTGATTATTCGAGCAAATTAAAGTCGACAACAATGTATTTGCATCAATGTCTAATGCAGACAATGTATTATAACTACAATCTAAATAAGTTAGTCCTGTATTCGGAATTAAATTTATGCTATTTAACTGATTCTGTTTTATTTTAATACTCTCTAAAGTATTAGAATTTGGTAATAGTATTGCTGTTATTTGATTAGAATTTAAATCTAATGTCTCTAGATTTAGCAAGCTGGTTAAGTCTAAACTACCAGCAATATTATTGTAACCAGCAATAACCGTTGTTAACGTACTAGTATTTGGCAATTGCAGCGATGATATTCCTGTAGAATAAGGAGCGCCATTATAGTTAATATTACTTGAACAATCTAAATAGGTTAACTGTGTTAAAGCTGAAATATTTAGACTAGACAAATCGTTAGTACTACAATTTAAATAGGTTAAATTTATAAAAGCCTCAATACCTGTAAAATCATTAATACCATAAACTTCAAGACCTCCTCCTCCAGTACAATTGGGATCCATTGGATCCATACAAGGATCCATCATCATCATGTATTGATAATTTGTAATTGTTAAACTGGTTACTGCCTCTGCTTCTGCTTCTTGTATATCACCATCATTATTAGTATCAATATTAGGATAATAGCTTATAAGCGCTTGTTTAAATTCTTGATCTGGGATATTAACAATTTGAGAATGTGCAGTAAAGCCACATAAAAATGTAAAACAAAAAAATAGTTTGTAAAAGTGTAAAGTTAGTTTCATGATTTCTAGCGTTTTTTAGTTAAGTTTTAGTATTCAACAACCTACATTAAGTTCTTGATAATCAAAATTATTAGAGATTGACCTGGATTAAGTATGCGAATCTTAAAAGTGCTTTTTTTAATTGATAAAACGTCGTTTTCATTTGATAATGTGTTTTATAAAAAAGAATCGACAATACTCACCTAAGTAAATATAATCGACTCTTATATAGACTAATAGCAACTCAAAAATAAGCATGAAACCTAATAAAAACTACCACCAATCTATTACAGGTTATTGTCATGCCACAAAAAACAGTTTTGATTCCATTATCGGTTTTCTTGTACAATAATTTAAAAGACATTATGTTTGTTATACTAAACAAACAACTTATGGAAGAACAATTATTAAATGTCGTCATGTATTCTGTCCCTTCAATAATCACAGGGGTTATCGCTTATCTTTTTTTTAGAGAACACATGCAGAATGAAGAAGAGCGTCGTAAATTTAATATTGTAAAAACCCTTAGTAAAGAGTCTTTACCGGTAAGACTTCAGGCTTATGAGCGTTTAGCATTGTTTTTAGAACGTATATCTCCAAACAAATTATTACTACGTGTGGCACCGCTGTCATCAGACAAACAAGCATATGAGGATTTACTAATAAAAAGTATCGAGCAAGAGTTTGAGCACAACCTATCACAACAAATTTATTTAAGCGACGACTGCTGGACTATAGTAACCGCATCAAAAAGTGCAACTATACAATTAATTAGAAAAGTAAGCATGAGCGAAAAAATAGACTCTGCAAGTAAACTTAGAGAAGCTATTTTAACAGAAATGCTTGACAAATCTGCACCAAGTAATGCCGGTTTACATTACATTAAAAAGGAAGTTTCGGAAATCTGGTAACCAAATTTTACAAAAAAAAAGCCCTATCAAACGATAGGTTTTTTTTTATGTACATAGTGCATCACTACAATGCATTTACACTTTATTTAATGGGCACAGTAGAGCTATACTCATCATGATTTTCATATTTACCTTGCGCATACAAATACCCTTGTAACCACCACTCTTCCATCAGTTTCTTATTAAAAATCAATGAGTTTTCTGTTAACTTAGTTGGTGTATAATATAGGTTTAGCTTCACATTTCTGTGTTTTGCAGCCAATTTTCCAATTGCAATATCCCCTTTTTCTACTTGATCTAACAAATGCCCAAAAAGGTTAATCATTAACGAAAACGGGTTTTTACCCAACACCTTGTTGTATTCCAAATTTTCGCTTTCTAAAACTATAGCATCCACTTCTGTAGCGCCACGCAAAATAGCTTCTCTTATTGGTATTACACAACCTAAACCACCATCTGCATACTCAAAACCATCTTTTATTGCCAATGACATAAACGGAATATAATTGCACGAAATCCAAACCCACTCGCAAAACTCCTCGTAGCTATAATCGTTTATAGACTTATACTCCACTCGGTTTTTAGATAAATTAGTAACCGTAACCACAACATCTTCTTTAGTGGCTTTAATTGTATCATATTCAGCTTTAGTAAAATGCTCTTTAATATGTTTTTTTAGGTTTTTACTTTCTCCAAAAGTTCGTTTTCGTTTAATAAATTGCAAGGCAGTATTAAAATAGTTAATCGACACATACTCTCTATCGCCTTTTTTCTTAACCACAAATGGATTAATACTAAAAATCGAATTCTGATTAACATGTGTATAAATATCGTAAAGCTTACCAATATTACCGGTAGCCAAATGCGGAATTAACAAACTTCCTGTAGATGTTCCCAAAAACATATCATACTGTTTTCCTTCTTGTTCAATTAAATGTTGCGCAACACCACCTGCAAATGCACCTTTACTTCCTCCTCCAGATATGACTAATGCTTTCAAATTATTGTTTTTGGTTATCCTGCAAATTACTAATTATAGATTTATATTTTTCATTTTCAGATAACAAATCTACAAGTTGCTTAGCAAAACTCTTGAAACGCCAATTGTGGTGCTTCGTCGCCTCTAAAAGATTTGTCAAAGCAACGGGATTAAACACACCCAAGCTAGACAAGGTTTCAAAAGCATTTTGTCGTCTTGAAAAGGGTTGCGTAGGATTTGTATAACCTACTAATTCATTAAAAAAAACTTCCGTTTTATCTTGCTCATACTCCGGTGTAGCAATAGCTAAAGCCAACCATAAGATTCTAATATTATAATTATTAAAACCGTAAATCGACTTTGTTTGCTCTAAATATAGGTTTCGCTTACGCGGAAAATTGGCCCATAGGTTATACAATGCTGCTTCAATAGTAATATAAGAAGCATCATTAAGCAACCCTTCATACTGCTTTTGATATTTTAAAGGAACCGTTCTCAAGCCTAAAGCCAAAGTTTGTCTTAACTGAATTTGGTCCGAATTAAATGCCTCTAAAATTAAATCGTCAGAAGTAGGATACTCTGGTTTTGATAACGCTTCCTCTAAAACCGAAACCTGAATAGCATGAAACCCATCAGGCAAAGTTGTAATTAAGCTAGACGGAATGTAATTATCATCTGCATCAGTCCTGAAACTTAAATATGGATTAGTCTGCTTGGTTATTAAAAACGAAGCGGTTTCATTGTCTTCTAAACTGGCTATCATTTGTCCCTCCAACAATGCAGGCGATTTTAACCAACGGTCCACAAATAACGTTAAGTCTTTTCCCGATTGTTTTTCTACTTCAGTTATAAAATTAGAAGTCTCAACATTTTTAAACGCATAACGGGTTAAGTAATCCTCTACAGCCTTTTTAAAGGCTCTGTCACCCACTTTTTCTCGTAAAACATGTAAAGCCCAAGCACCCTTTTTATAAAACGTTGTACTGCTAGATTTTGGATTTAAAAGCGCAGTACCATCTCCTGCTTCATCTTGTGCTTTTAATTCTACATAATACTCATAAAGCCTATTGTAGTAATACGCATCTCCAAATAGATCTCGCTCTGCCAAAAGCGCGTAATACGTTGCAAAACCCTCCTGCAACCAATGGTGCGTCCCCGAAGTTTCCGTAACCAAATCTCCAAACCATTGGTGCGCCAATTCATGCGCATTAACATTAACGTAGTTTTTATCTATAAAACTTGTGCTATCAATCATAAAATCGTCACTAAAAATAGTGCAACTCGTGTTTTCCATTCCTGAATACAAAAAATCTTTTACCGGTACTTGCTTATAGTTTTGCCAAGGATAAGGTACACCAATTTCGTCTTCTAAAAAATCAAACATTTGTTTGGTATATCGGTATGTTGGCTCAATTTTAGCAGAATCTTCTGGATAATAATACAATTGTATAGGTATTCCGCTTTTGGATGTAATTACCTTTTGTTCATATTTGCCAATAGCCAAGGCGACAAGATAACTTGACATTGGTTTTTGCATGTCGTAGTGCCAAGTGGTTGTTGAGTCGTTACTAATTTTATCGATTAATGCACCGTTAGCAATAACCTGATAGTCTTTATCATAAGTAATTGACAAGTTAAATTCGATTTTATCATTCATATCATCAATACTAGGTAACCAATGACTTGTGTACTTACCTTGTCCCTGGGTCCAAATTTGATGAGAGTTTTCTTTTTCAGTGAAGTAGAGCGCTTTTTTAGGCTTTACTCTATACTCGATATTTAACTCATGATACGAATTAGCTTCAAATTGTGGTTTATATATAATTTGCTTTCCGTCATACTCAAAATCAAGATCGTAATGGTCATCATAAAAATTGTTGATTTCAATGTTTACAGCGTCAATCATTAAAGAATCAAACGGCTTCAAGGCTTTATAAATATATTTAGCTTTCCCTTTAACAGTATTGTCTTTTTCAAAACTAACTTCAGCTTTAATAGATATAAAATCAATAAATTCAGTTTGTTGCGCTTTCGCGGAAAGACATAAAAACGTAATAAATAGCACTAAAAAGTATCTCATAAATAAATTTAAACAAGGATTAGACCAAAATACAAATTTTTGTAACGTGTTAACTCCTCTTTCTTTTGATTTCCTTTAAAGGGGAAACAAAATTCATTCATCTCTTTACAAAAAGAAGAGAATTGATTTGCAGTAAGGTCTTTATTGTATTCATTGATCTTGTCCTCTTTTTTTTGAAAACAACCTTCAGTTCGAGTGCCTTGACGCAAGAAAGGTGTATCGAGAACTCCACTTTCTTACAAATGCTTCTCGATACAATTTGCTCATGCTTCACAAATCACTCGAAATGACGCTACGCAGTAAAACACACAATAACAAGCACAAGACGTCAGTTCGAGTGCCTTGACGAAGGAAAGGCGTATCGAGAACTCTACTTTCTTATAAATACTTCTCGATACAATTTGCTCATGCTTCACAAATCACTCGAAGTGACGCTACGCAGTAAAACACACAATAACAAGCACAAGACGTCAGTTCGAGTGCCTTGACGAAGGAAAGGTGTATCGAGAACCAAACACTTTCTAAACTTTTATAAAAACCAACAATTACTTAAACCAAAATCAACTAAAGCAAGACAATGCCAATCGATTTAACTTTCTCTTTAAATCAAAATGCATTAATTTCGTTGTCTATGAGTACTAACTTACAAACTCCAATAGATTACCTAAAAGGCGTCGGACCAAATCGTGCAGATTTATTGCGCAAGGAGTTGGGTATTCACACCTATCAAGATTTAATAAATCTGTTTCCAAACAGATATTTAGATCGTACAAAATATTACAAAATCAACCAATTATTACCTAATGCTGCCGAGGTACAAATTATTGGTAAAATCACAAAATTTGAAGAGATTGCTCAGAAAAGAGGCAAGCGATTAGTTGCTACTTTTAAGGACGAAACTGGCACCATGGAATTGGTATGGTTTAGAGGTCAAAAATGGATTAAGGAAGCTTTAAAATTAAACGCAACTTATGTCATTTTTGGAAAAACAAACTTGTTTGCAAACAAGTATAATATGCCGCATCCTGACATCGAATTACTAACCGAACATCAGGCAAATTTACGAAGTGCAATGCAAGCCATTTACCCTTCAACTGAGAAGTTATCTAACAGAGGAATTAGCAATCGCGTGATGACAAAAATAATGCAAAATTTGTTCCTTGAAACCAAAGGAAGATTTGTTGAAACTTTGTCCGAAAAACTGCTCTCAGAAAACAAATTAATTTCGAAATCTGAAGCCCTTTTAAATGTTCATTTTCCGAAGGATCAAACAGCACTTTCTAAAGCCGAATTCAGACTAAAATTTGAAGAGTTATTTTACATACAATTACAATTAATTCTTAAAAATTTAATTCATAAAACTAAGATTAAAGGATTTCCTTTTGAAACCGTTGGCGCACATTTTAATACGTTTTTCAAAAACCATTTACCGTTTGAATTAACCAATGCGCAGAAGCGTGTATTAAAAGAAATAAGAGCAGATTTAGGTAGTAATGCACAAATGAATCGTCTTTTACAAGGTGATGTTGGCTCCGGAAAAACCATAGTGGCATTAATGTCAATGTTAATAGCGGTTGACAACGGTTTTCAAGCTTGCTTAATGGCACCGACTGAAATTTTGTCAGTACAACACTATAATGGATTACTAGAACTATGTAACAAATTAGAAATCAGAATTAAACTGCTTACAGGTTCAAGTAAAACTTCAGAACGAAGAGAGATACACAAAATGTTAGAAAGTGGCGAATTAGACATCCTAATAGGTACACATGCTGTTTTAGAAGACAAGGTTAAATTTAACAATTTAGGACTTGCAATTATTGACGAGCAACACCGTTTTGGAGTCAAGCAACGCTCTAAGCTTTGGAAAAAAAACACCCTTCCTCCTCACGTTTTGGTCATGACAGCAACTCCAATTCCAAGAACTTTAGCAATGTCTGTTTATGGCGATTTAGACATCTCTGTAATTGACGAATTACCACCCGGAAGACAACCCATAAAAACGGTCCACAGATACGACTCAAATCGACTAAAAGTATTCCGTTTTATTCGGGACGAAATTGCTAAAAAAAGACAAGTGTATATCGTCTATCCTTTGATCCAAGAAAGTGCTCAAATGGACTACAAAGATTTGATGGATGGGTACGAAAGTTTGGTGCGCGATTTCCCGATGCCAGAGTATCAAATTTCCATCGTTCATGGCAAAATGAAACCCGCAGATAAGGAGTTTGAAATGCAACGATTTGTTAAAGGCGAAACACAAATTATGGTGGCAACAACGGTTATAGAAGTTGGGGTAAATGTACCCAATGCTTCGGTCATGGTAATTGAAAGTGCAGAGCGTTTTGGACTAGCACAATTACACCAATTAAGAGGTCGTGTTGGACGTGGTGCAGAGCAAAGTTATTGCATCCTAATGACCAGTCATAAATTGTCAGAAAACAGTAAAACACGTGTCCAAACCATGACCAGTACAAATGATGGTTTTGAGATTGCAGAAGTGGATTTACGACTTCGTGGACCAGGAGATATTATGGGGACCCAACAAAGCGGAATTTTAAATTTACGCATTGCAGATATTGTAAAAGATAACGACATTTTGCAACATGCACGCTATTGGGCAAAAGACCTTTTAACTAAAGATCCAAGCTTAAGTAGTCCTGATAATGCAATTATATTAGAGACGTACCGACAAATGAGTAAATACAAAAACATCTGGAACTACATTAGCTAAGTTTATGACTACAAAAAACACTGACGTACTTATTATTGGCGCTGGATTAACGGGCTTAACACTCGCCTATTTACTTAAATCGCTAAACTTAAAGACGACTATAATCGAAGCTAATACACGTGTTGGTGGACGCATTGTAACCAAACGTAATACCAATGAAGCACCAATAGATCTTGGAGCAACATGGCTAGTACCTCAGCAAACAAATGTTTTAAACCTACTAAAATCATTACAAATTGATGTTTTTGAGCAGTTTTACGGTTCGACAGCTATTTATCAACCAGACCCCAGTAAGCAAGCACAACTAGTGTCTTTGCCTAATAATGACTCCGTAAGTTACCGCATCAAAAATGGGACACAAACACTAATTGAAACCTTAACAGATCAATTATACCAAACAAGCGTACACACCAACACTAGCGCTATTTCAATTCAGCTTAAAGCGGAATACCTCGAAGTAAAAACAAATAAGCAGACCTACCATGCAACCTATGTGGTTTCGACCTTACCTCCTGCCTTATTTAACCAAAACATTAGCCTAACACCAGAATTACCGGAAGTAATCACAGACACCTTATCCAAAACACATACTTGGATGCACAACTCAATAAGAGTGGGTTTTACCTATAAAACTCCTTTTTGGAAACATCCACAAAGCAGCGGAACGATTTATGCTAATTCAGGACCTTTACAAGAGTTTTACGACCATTCTAATGCTGAGCAATCTGCTTATGCGTTAAGTGGGTTTATGAGCTCTAATTTGAGCGATTTAAACAAAGAGCAACGTAAAAATCTAGCTTTAGAGCAATTACAAGGCTATTATGGTGACCAAGCGTTAGCGTATTTGAATTACGAAGAATGCGTTTGGATTGATCAAAAACATACAATTAAACCAGATAACAACTTTTTAATGCCACAGCAAAATAATGGGCACCCGCTTTATCAAGAACGCTATTTAAATGAAAAACTTTTTATAGCTGGAGCAGAAACTAGCGCTGTGTTTTCTGGAAAAATGGAAGCTGCGGTTAGTAGCGCAATGCATGTTTTTGATTCGCTTAAAGCGGAAATTAATTAATATTTAATTACTTCTCGATACAATTTGTTCATGCTTCTCAAATCACTCGAAGCGAGGAAGACACAACCAAACCCGCAAAACACTAATCAACTTAAGTGACATCACCTTAAAAGTATAAATTATAATTATCTTTGTGTAACGTATAAAGGCACAATGCCAAAACCTAAAAGCGAACTACAATTATGCTTCACCTTAAATTAGAAACCGATCCACGTTGGGTCACTATCGCCGAGTCTAACATAGAAGAAATCTTGACTGACCACGCCTGGTGCGAGCAAAAAGCAGCGACTAATGCGATTACCATTATTACGCATAACTCAGAAAAAGTAGATTTAGTTACAGAACTTTTAGAGCTAGCTAAAGAAGAATTGGAACACTTTCAGATGGTTCATGAAATTATTAAAAAGCGAGGCTACACATTAGGTCGCGAGCGCAAAGACCATTATGTTAACGAGCTGTATAAGTTTATGAACAAAGGCGGTAGCAGATTACAGTCTATGGTGGATCGTTTATTATTCTCTGCAATGATAGAAGCCCGTAGTTGCGAGCGTTTTAAGCTATTGTCAGAACGCATTAACGACGAAGAGCTTTCTAAATTTTACTACGACTTAATGGTTAGCGAAGCTGGACACTACACAACGTTTATCACTTTTGCTAGAAAATACGGTCAAGATATTGACGTGGATAAACGCTGGCAAGAATTAGTTGAGTTTGAAGGCGAGCTTATAAAAAGCTACGGGAAAAGTGAAGGTATTCATGGGTAACCCTTGCCCAAGTGCTTACTTAAGTTTTCATTTTACAAACCAAATAAACTCGTAAACTAAAATAATCCCTATGTCAAATTGGTACAACCAAGTTAACCACAAAACAGCACCAATACTTGAAGCGATAAAACAACAACCATTTATAAAACAATTAATGGATGGAACTTTACCACAATCCGTTTTTGAGTTTTATATTAATCAAGACGCTTTATATTTAGCCGAATACAAAAAAAATCTTGCTACTATCGGTGTCAAGTGTTCTGACAGTAATGAGACTCAGTTTTTTTTAGACGCTGCCACAGGAATTATTGCTGTTGAAAACGCATTACATCACGTTTTCATGAAATCAGTTACGTTTAACAACGTCCCCTCTCCTACTTGCGAGCTTTACACAAGTTACTTAACACGCATCATTAACAACCAAACATTAGAAGAAGGCTTGGCTGCTATCCTACCCTGCTTTACTATTTATAAAGCTATTGGAGATTACATTTTAGAACACCAAACTAACAAACAAAACAATCCGTATCAAGATTGGATCAATACTTATGGCGGAGCAGCTTTTGAAGCATCAGTAAATCAAGCAATAGCTATAGTTAATAAATACGCTGAATCTGCAAATAAAGACGTTTTACATAAAATGGAAGTAACCTTTACAAAAGCCTCTAAATTAGAATGGCTATTCTGGGATAGTGCCTATAACAAAGAACAATGGAAAATATAACTTCTAAATACAACACTGTCTTAACCATAGCAGGAAGTGATTCTGGCGGTTGCGCAGGCATACAAGCCGATATAAAAAGCATTAGCGCTTGCGGTGGATTTGCTACATCTGTCATAACAGCATCAACAGCACAAAACACAACAAGCGTTACCGATATACATCCTATGCCCATTGCACATATCAACAAACAGTTAGATGCTGTTTTAAGCGATATACAATGTCACGCAGTAAAAATAGGCATGTTACATTCTTCAGAAGTTATTAAAGCAGTAAGTGAAAAATTAGACTTTTATAATATTAAAAACATCGTTATTGACCCAGTAATGATTGCCACTTCTGGTGACAAATTAATCACGGACACTGCCATCAATGATTTAAAACAGTTTTTATCCAAAGCAACGTTAATAACGCCAAACATACCGGAAGCAGAACTACTAATAGGTCACCCTATCCAATTACAAAATTTAGAAGACACAGCTAAAACTATTGGACAAACATTCCAAACCTCAGTTCTACTTAAAGGAGGCCATTTAGATAATACTACAGATGTCATTACTGATGTTTTATATGTATTAGACAAGGACGATACTGTAATTATCACCAATCCTTGGTATAAAACTAAAAACACGCATGGGACTGGTTGTAGCTTATCGTCAAGCATTGCAACATATTTAAGCTTAAATAATGATTTAGAAACTGCAGTAAAAAAGGGATGTCATTATGTAAATCAAGCCATTTTTAATGGGCAACATAAAGTTTTAGGTCAAGGTAATGGGCCAATAAATCACTTTGGATTGTAGTTAGTTTAAATCACACAACAGTGTAATACAGTTAAAGGACTCTCAACTGAGTGTAAAATCATTCAGTATTTTGGAGAATATATTTTATATTCACAAACGCAATTCGTGACCCCAAAACAAAACCAACCTCATAAATGAAAATAGCACTTTATATCATATTAGGACTTGTGCTAATAATAGTCAGTTTCATTCTTTGGTTTAAAGTTTTTTATCTTCAAGTGCCTAAATTAAACATTCCTAAAAATACTAGTCAAAAAGAAAAAACAGTATTGATTGATCAATGGATACAGGTATTACAATCTAAAATAAAATTTAATGGCGGTATATTAATGCTCAAAGAACACAGACCCCTTTTAGCTAAAACCTATGGCTTTACAAATTTTAGTAAATCGAAACATCTAGACAACAATTCTGCGTTTAGACTAGCTTCACTATCAAAACAATTTACAGCAAGCGGCATCATGTTTCTAAAAGAAAAAACGCTGATAAATTACGATGATCTAGTGTCAAAGTACATTTCAAACTTTCCGTATCAAAATGTAACTATAAGACATTTACTAAACCAGACATCAGGAATACCCGATTCTTATATTGATTTAGCCAAAAAAACAAAAAAGGATATCGGAATACTAACTAATAAGAAAGCTGTAGAACTAATTCTAAAACACAATCCAAAACCTAATTTTTCGCCAAACGATAAATACGAATATTCCAACACAAACTATATAATTTTAGCACGACTAATTGAATTAGTTTCAAAGCAATCTTTTGAGCACTTTATGAAAGCTAATATTTTCATCCCTTTAGGCATGAATAACACTAGGGTTTGGAATCTAATTTCCGAAGACAAAACCTTTCAAGGTAAAACGGAAGGCTTTGAAGATTTTGCTAATGAAGTTAGAGAAATAAAACCCGGTTTTATAGATGGAGTTGCAGGTGATGGTGGCGTTTTTAGTAGTATTAATGATTTTGTAATTTGGGATCAGTTTTGGTACAAAAACAAACTAATTAGTGTCAATAATCTACAAGAAGCATTTAAAAAACCGACACTTAATAATGGCACAAAATCTAACTATGGTTTTGGTTGGGTAATTTTATCTGACAATACAGCTATGCACAATGGTAACTGGCTGGCAGCAAACACTTATTATGTAAGAAACACTAAAAAGAAAATGGGTCTCGTACTTTTGGATAATTCTTCAAACATGCTTTTTGACAAGATTATTAAAAATCTAATTAACTAATTTACTTAATAAATAAGTACGTATTATTTTTTTGTAATTTAACGTAAACAAAAGCACGCTAGCGCTTCTATTTGATAACACCATTAATTATGAAAAACATAATATACATCTTATTCTTAAGCTTAATCTGCGCTTGTAACACGGATGACAACACGGTAACACCTGAACAGACCAATAAAGTTCTATTACTAAAAGTCGACTTTCTAACACACCAATTTGAAGGCGGAAAAGAATTTACGTTTTCAGGGTCAGATAGCTTTACCATTTCATCAACATATAATCCACCAGGAGATTTTGGAGACATACAATTGTATTATAGTGAGCTGAATGAAAAGATTTTTGATGGAACCATTATTTGGTTAGGACTTGGCGAAAGAGCTTACCCAGACACATTAAACACAACCGAAACCTTTACTACCACCACTCAAACTTTGGACTTACCAGAACTTGACTTATTTGAAACAGTAACCTACGATCCGTCGGCATTTTATCCAGAAACTATAGCTTACTCTAATATCTGGAATGCTATCAGTAATTTAGAAGCTGTTACAAACTTCAGAAACTCCAATCCTCAAGGTAAGATTAATCTATTTTTGTATACACCAAGTGTTAGTATCGGAAACCCTGAACAATGGGACTGGTATGTCTATATCAAAAATTAAATGACCAACAATATAAAATACAGATGTACTACTTCTAAATCATACACTATCGATTTTTTAAATTTTGTGTAACAAAATATAAGTTTTCTCTTCTAATAAAATAAGACAGAATACATTTAAATAAATGAAGCGAATACACTTTGAAAATAATAAAAACTGGTTGTGGATTACCGTTTTAGTGCTATCCCTAATATTTATTCTTGTTGGTACATTTGAGTTAATAAAATTTGAGAACCCAAAGACAAACAACACTATTAATCTAGTCGGATATTGTCTGCAAATACTATATTACAGTAACCATTTTTGGAGAAAAAACTATGTCCAATGGAATAAAGCAAACATGATGATAAGGATTAACTCTTGGACAGGAAATAACATCCGTTTTAACACAATAGAAACAACCCAATTTATCGATAAAAAGCTAATTATAACCAAAGATAACGGAGACAAAGTCACTTTTGACATGACTAAAATACAAGAAGCTGATACGCAAAAACTACTAGATATAATCCTTAAAAACACTAGTATTAAATCGGTAAAAAAATAATTACAGCTTCTTTTTTTTATACAAAAAATCCTACAAAAAAAAACACTGTAATTCATACATATTTACTAAATTAGACTCCTAAACACATCACTAGTTTCTTAAAAACAACTTAGGAGTTATAAGAAGCTTATAAAAAATAAAAACAAACCTATGAAGAAAAAAATACTACTTATTTTAATTACAATTTTAAGCACTAATTGTTTTTCGCAAATTTCTTTCCAAAAAGGATATTTTATTGATAGTAACGAACAGAAAACAGAATGTTTGATTAAAAATGTTGATTGGAAAAATAATCCAACAGAATTTGAATATAGACTATCCGAAAATACAGAACAAACGAGGGCAACCATAAAATCAGTAAAGGAATTTGGTATTTACAACTATTCCAAACATGTAAGAAGTATTGTTGACATTGACAGATCAAGTGAAAATTTAGATCATTTAAGCACTAGCATAAATCCCATCTTCAAAAAAGAAGAACTATTTTTAAAAGTTCTAGTAGAAGGACAATCCAACTTATACCAATACGAAGATGGAAATTTAGTAAGATTCTTTTTTAGCAAAAACAACTCTGATAATATTGAGCAGTTAGTTTTTAAAAACTATATAACTTCAGGAGATTTAATAGGAGAAAATAATGGATATAAACAACAATTATTTAATGCATTAAAATGCCAAAATATTAAAGTTAAAGACATTAAGAAAATTAGTTATAAAAAAGAGGACTTGGTTAATCTTTTTGTCCAATATAATGCATGTAATAATTCTAAAACAATCAATTTTGATCAAAAACAAAAAAAGGATTTATTTAATTTAACTCCAAGGCTAGGACTAAACAGTTCTTCATTATTAATAAAAAACACAACATCCAACGCTAGGGATGCTGATTTTGGAAATAAAATAGGATTAAGATTAGGATTAGAAGCAGAAATCATATTCCCTTTTAACAACAATAAATGGGCTATTATTATAGAACCAACATATCAATATTTTAAATCTGAAAAAGAATTACCTACATCAAATGTTAAAGTAGATTACAAATCTATTGAGTTACCTCTTGGAATTAGACATTATTTCTATTTAAACAATGATTCAAAATTATTTATTAATGCTTCTTATATATTAGATATAACCAGTAACTCAAAAATAATTTATGATACTGGAGCTGAATTAGACATCGAAAAATCATCTAATTTAGGATTTGGTATTGGATATAAACAAAATGACAAATACAGCCTAGAATTAAGATACCATACAACTAGAGGTTTATTAAATGGTTACACAGCATATTATTCAGAATACAATACAATCTCAATAATACTAGGATACTCTTTATTTTAAAAACAACCAAAAAGACGCAACAAACCATACATAATACATTAAAACAGAAATACACAAACCTTAATTAATTGATATAAGTTTCTTGAAATTGAAATCACCAATCAAATAAAATACAATCTAGTCCTGGACATCCTTACGCTGACAAAAATTAAAAATTATTAAAAAACAGCGTTTTAATCGCTTTTACTATTAGAATTGCAGAACTATATTTATTTATGGAAATTTTTGACCATTTTGGATTGTATTTCTATTCAGTATGTCACGTTGCCAGTATTTCAAGATTTGATGCGTTAATAAATGAAACAACTGAAACTTTATACGTTCTGGGTGTCTTTTAGACTATTACAAATATTGCTGTTTCTCTTTTTTTATTTTAAAAAGCCGATGTTGGACTGCTAAAAAATATAAATACGTAACAAAGCAACAATACCAAATTATTCCAGACATTGAAAAATCAGGAGAAATAAATTACTAAATTCGAATCGTAATTTTAAATAAACCATTAGTATTAGCTAAAACTAAATTAGCATTACTAAAAAAATAGAATAACAGTATGAAAAGTGAATGGATTGTAAAATATCAGAACTCAGAGATTAAGGTTATAAACACTTGGTTTAACGGAGAAAGATTATTTGTAAATAATGAGTTGCAAGATGAGAGATACGGAATAATAAAATCTGACTTAACTGGACATTTAATTAATAAACATGGAGAGAGAGAACATATTAAAGTTAGTCTTGGCGGGGCTTTTACTATTAAATGCAGTGTTTTCATAGATGATAAAAAAGTAACACCAAAAAAAATAAAATAAAACCTCACCAAACCTAAAATAAAAAATGTGTAGTCAAAAACTTGGCGCAAAAAAGCATAGACCGTAATGGATATAAAAAACGATCAACAAAACAAGCTAACAGACATAAATAAGCCTTCTGAGCAACCCAACAACACAAGTTTAAATCCTGCTAATAGTAAGGAGCCAAATCAAGAAAAACCGGCTAAACGTATAAGACGACAAGCTACGGAGGCACAATTAAACCATCCATTACATGGCGTAAAGCTAGCTCAGGTTTTAGAGCGTCTAGTAGCGCATTATGGCTGGTCATATCTAGGCGATCGTACCAATATTAATTGTTTTATCTACAACCCTACCATGAAATCAAGTTTAGGCTTTCTACGAAGAACCGCTTGGGCTAGAGAGCATGTAGAGGACTTGTATATGGATATGGTAGAAGAGCAAAAGCAGACCCAAAATAAAAGCTAAAAAAAATAGTGTCAGATAAATTATAGCTCAGCAATTACTTTACAAAATAGTATTAAAATAGACATCTACTTAATATTGATTATCTTAAGTTTATTATTGCTAAAAAAACAAAAATGAATTTAAAAAACAAAACGATCACAACCGGATTTATTATTGCTGGATTAATGAATAGTTCTGTGTTAATATTTTCAAGATTCTTTACAAACACGACAATACCTGAATTTGACGCTCAAGTAATGTCTAATTTTGGATTGTTAATGATTTTTATATGGGGATTAGCCTATATTTCTGTTTCAAAAAAGTATAAAAATGTAAAATACCTAATTGCCATATTTTCTATTGAAAAATTCATTTATGGCTCTGTTTGGATTAATTGGATCCTTAACAATAGTATTTCGGATGTTTTTGAAAAAGATGTCATGGCTGGAATATTTTATTCCATTTATGGCATAAATGATTGGTTGTTTTTTCTATTTTTCACCTATGTCTTTATTGGTTTAATAAAAAACAAAAATAGTGCGTAAGCCTATAGAACAAGCTAGACTATCAATAAAAAAACTATACTCCCATTTTACAATTACAAGTTAATCCAAGCTATAAGACACCCCTAACGCCTGTTGTTTATAAAACGGGTATTATTTGTTAATAAGTGACCCAAATTTAAATTTAATATCATTCGGTTTTTGAATTAAAAAAATTAACTTCGTGTCAAACAACCAAACCAACTAATTACACTTTTTATTTAAGGTTAGTATTTGTTTACTGCAAGCATCCTAAAAGTAAATAAGCTTTTTAGTGCATGATTATAAACATTAACAAAAAGTCCTTATATCCATTTAAATACACGGGATATGTATAATAAAAGTAATTATATCACTAGTTGGCAACAATAAAACAAACGAATGAGATTTTCCGAAAGATTAGGTTATAAATCGATAAAACAAGAATTACAATTTGAAATCATAGATATCGAATTGAAAAATACACTTTGGACAGTATTTCTTGATAACTTTATAAATAAATTAGAACGAGACAATTACATTACTGGCAGGAAAGAACTTCATATATATACATATTCTCTTTGGTTAAATTTTTTCAAGCTACCTATAGATATATCACCAATATCCCAAGACCAATATGTAAGCAAAGATTCCTTAATTAATCATATTAGAAAATTCTTTTTTTCTGATGAAACAGAATGGTACGAAATTTATGATTTAATTGAATTTTCCGCAAAATATTCAAAAGGTGAATATTTTGAATTATTTAATAAAATTTTTGAAAGAGAAAAAGCTGGTTATAGATTTCTAAATTCTCAAATTGTACCAATTACATCCAAAGAAGAAATACAAGCAATTGAAGATGCTATAAGTAACAATGATGTTTTTAAATCAGTAAAAACACATTTAGAGACTTCTTTGAAATTGCTTTCAGACAAGCAAAATCCTGATTATAGAAACTCAATTAAAGAATCTATATCTGCAATCGAGTCTATGTGCAAGATATTTATAGGAGATGATAAATCAACATTAGGACAAACATTAAAGAAACTTGAAAATGACGGACATTTGCACCCAGCTTTGAAGAAAGCATTTAGTTCCTTATATGGTTACACGAGTGATGACGCAGGAATTAGACACTCACTAATAGAAAGCGACAGAGAAATTGATTTTTACGAAGCAAAATTTATGTTGACTACTTGTTCTGCATTTATAAATTTTTTAAAAAGTAGGATGTGAAATTACTGTTGCCAACACCGTATATAATTTATTGCTAGTTCTAGCCTACTTACGAAAATCCTCGCGGATTTTCTATTCGGTTTTTATTTGCTAAATTACGTGCTAAACCACGCAACAAACCATATACAAACACGTTGTAAAACATTTTAGAGAAACCAATAAAATTCTAACAATAATTAAACATTTGTGAGTAGTCTAAACGATATATTAGAGAATAACATTAAAACTTTAATTAATTCAGCAAAATCAGTTAGCGGAATTTCTCACCAAGGTCTGAAAGGAACTGGAAGGGAAGAGTATTTAGCTGAATTTTTAGAAAAATACCTGCCACATCAATGGGGAATTGGAAAAGGCTTGGTTCAAGATTCATTAGGAGATGTGTCTCACGAAAGCGATTTAATTATTTATGATCGAAACTCTCTACCACCAACTTTAGTTGGAAAGTCAATAAATATCTTCCCAATAGAATGTGTGAAATATGTATTTGAAGTTAAGTCAACTTTAAATTCTACAGAAGTAAAAACAACAATAGTAAAGTTTAATAAGCTTAAATCATTATATAGTGAAGAAAATGAAAAACCAATTAGAGTTTTATTTAGCTTTAATTCTGATTTAACAAAAAAAACAGACCTTGAGAGAATTAAAGAACTTGATGATGATTTCGATAGGAATTCAGCTATTCAAGTTTTAATAGTCATTGGAAAAGGATATTGGTTTAGAGCTAATAGAACATACACTGTAGTTGAAGAAAACAAAAATGTAACTACTCGTTTATATTATAAAAGAAAACCAAGTCCTGATGTTATTGAATTAAAATCATTCCTCTTTGGTCTTCTTGATACACTCAATCCAGAATTACCTTCTTTTGCTAAATATTTTAGAATTCCACCAGGTGTAGATGGGAAACTTTATGAAGAATTAGAAACAACAATTAAAGTTGAACCTTATGTTCCTGAAAAAAAGGAAAATTTAGATAAACTTTTAATAAAAAGTTCTTTATCTATTGCTCACAAGAGTATAGGCAGGCCTTCAAAAAACATATGGTCAATTTTAAAAATAAGAAAAAAAACTAAAAATTTATATCAGAATAAATTTATAACACAGTCAAATTACAAATTTACAAAGTATAGTATTCCCCAATGTCAAATTGAAATTAGTAATATAGGAAATGAAGAGTTTCTCATTAAATCTTGTAGTATATTAACTTCTAAAGGTTTGAATTTTTTCATAAATAATGATGACGCAGAAATAATTAGTTATCCAATTGTCATTAACCCAAAACAGACAATCATATTATCTTCCGGATTTTTGTGCTTTAAGAAGCACCCTAATTCAATTAAAATGGGAGGAGGATTTGTTTTTAAACAAGGAGATTTCTACGGTAATCACTCTTATAAATTTAAAGATATAATGCAGAATATTGATTATGGAGTTATTGAGATAGTAACAATAGACGGAACAAAAAAATATTCTGATGAGTTTCAACTAACTGAATTTATGCAAACTGATGAGAATAAAAATTACGACTTTCTATTGCTGTATAATCACTTAACACGTGCATTTTCAGGAGATGCTGATTATGTAAAACAAATCAATTCAAGTCACGGAAGAACAAAAAAAATAAAATAAAAAACGTTTTACAACACCGTTTATAATTTATTGCTAGTTCTAGCCTAATTACGAAAATCCTCACGAATTTTCTATTCAGTAATCATTTGCTAAATTAGGTACTTAAACACGCAACTAATCATACACAAAACCTTTAGGAGTAATAAACATTAAAAAAATAAATGAGAATATATATAGATAGCTTTAAAACAGAAGAAGAAATTACTAAAACCCTTAAAGAAAGAATAAAAGGTATAAAGCAAGATATTGAAGTTTATGATAATTCTGATATAAAGCAAATTAAAGGTCTTGATAAAATTATGACTAAAGACGTAATTAATTTCATGAATCAATCGGATATAATAATTCCTATTGTCACTTCTTCATATTTACCTAGCTCTCAAAAAAGCCTTAATGATTATTTAAATAAAATTTCTAATGATAAAGATAAATACTTAATACCATTTCTCTATAATAAATCAAACTGGTCATCTTTAAATTGGGTTGTTAAAAGCAATGTATTCCCTAATACAGCTTCTTCCTATATAGGCCTTGATGAAGACCAAAAATATAATGTGCTCAACAATTTAATTGAAACAATCGAAAACATTTTAATAAAAAGTAAAAAAACAGCATTAATGGAGGTGGAACAAAATTTAAACAAGACTTTAGATGAAAATAATATTGTCTTTATTTCTCACTCTCATGAGGATTCTGATTTCGCTGAATTACTAAAACTGAAACTCGAGAAAGAAAAGATAACTAGTTGGATTGATAATGAAAGACTAAAAATAGGACAAGATTGGAGAGAAGAGATTGATGATGGTATAAAAAATTCTTTAGCAATAATTGTAATAATGACGCCAGAAGCAAGAAAATCAGAATATGTAACTTACGAATGGGCGTACGCTTGGGGAAATGCAAAAAACATATTTCCCATTATGCTAAAACAGACTCCTCTGCATCCAAGACTTGAATCACTACAATATTTAGATTTCACAAATAAAGTATCAAGACCATGGAGTGACTTAATAGAATCAATTAAAAAAATAACGACCCCTAACAATTGATAAAACAAATAGCTTTATTTAAACCTGACAAACAATTAAACGAAACAACTAACATCTAAAAACCACTATTAACAAACCGTAACTTCCATAATTATAAGTTATTACACAACATGAAAGACTCATTCCTAATTTTAATAATTCTGTTTTTATATTTTAGTTGCAAAAAAGAAAACAACCATGAGACTGATGTGGAATTGTGCAACATTTTATTTAAAATGACTGAAGACGACCAAAGAATAAAGAATTTGCCTAAATTAAAATTTGGTTAAAAAAAAGTTAAAGACTCATTGTGGAAAATTCAAACCAAAATAGATAATAAAAACAGTGAATTACTTATTAAAATAACCAAAAAGAGAGGTTGGATAAGTAATATAGAAATAGGTTGTAAAAAAGACATGACACCAGTTGTTATTTTTAGACATGCTCCAAAAAATATTGGATAGAAATCGAACCATTAATTGAAAAAAAATTGGCTGAAAAAAGAATACCTAAAGGAGATTATTGGTTTATTAATAATCATTTAAAAGGTAAACCTTTAGATTTTGAAAGTGATTGAATTAAAATTATAATCGAACAAGGTAACGTGGCACTACAAAGTATAAAATTAATGGCTAGTTCTAACCTACTTGGAAAAAGTCCAATGGATTAAATATTAGTCTTTATTTTACATAATACAAAAACAAACTATCAACCCCTACTCTGCTAATAACAGATCCATAAACGCTGTAAACTCCGTTTTAAACTGTGTAAATTTTTCGCCTGTTGCCGGTCCATTAAAACCAGTATGTATTTTACGTACTTTTCCTTTTTTGTCAATAAATATTGAGGTTGGGTAACTTAATACATGGTTTAACATTGGTAGTTTCTCATTAGCTTTAGACTTACTTGTTGTCCCTGTTTGCGCTAATAGTATTGGATAGGTAATATTTAATCGGTCTTGTAAACGTTTAATAAAACTAAAGGCCTTAGCTTCGGTTTTAGCGTACTCAAACGCCAAGGCTACAAATTGTATGTCCTTTGATTTATTAGCGTTGTAATACTGTGTGTAGTACTTACTTTCGTCTAAACAATTAGGACACCACGTCCCCATTATTTGTACAACGGTTACTTTATTTTTAAACTGATTATCTGTTAATGAGATGGTGTTTCCATCTGCATCAGGAAAACTAAAGGCAAGCGTATCATAACCGTCTTTTAAATAGGTTAAAGCTTCGGCACTTTGCAACTGGTAATTAGCATTACGTTTGGCAGTAAAAGGTTCTTTCCAGTGGTTTCCAGAATAAAAATGTCCATTTATAGTACTATCTGTAACGGTTCCGGTAAATAAAAAGGCATGTGCACCATCAAAGGTAGACAGTTGCAATTGGTTACCATTTACAACACCTTCTAGGTAACGGTAATCTCCAGTTTCAGTCAAAAAAGTACCTGTTACTATATTATTCTCTTGTTTAAAAACGCCTTTTGCGACGTATGTATCTGCTTCAGTATCTGGACTAAATACGGTTTGCCAGTTTCCAGTAATATTAGTTTCCGCTTTAGCGTTACTATCAAATCTGGTTTTATTTTTAGAAGCTGTAAAGGCTTGTTGACGCCCTTTTTCTGCTACAACAAAACGTCCGTTTAAAGTTTGATCTTTAATTTTTGCTACTAACTGTCCTTCAAAAACAGGTAGTTTGATATAAACTGAGTCGTTTTTATACTCGATCTCATCCACTTCAATAACTTCTTCCGCATTATAAATCTCCAAAGTATTAGCATCTTTTACTTTAAAGGTAAAAGGTAACTTTTCTGTATCACTAACGGTTAACTCTGCTCTGTAGGTTCCAAAAGTCAGGAATTCGGTATCATTTTTATCGCAAGAAAAAAGAGAAATAGCAATCAATAAAAGAGAAATATAACGCATGGTAATCTTTATGTTTTTTTTTATAATAATCGTAATATCGCCAAAATACTTACAAAAAAAAAGACATTGCGTTAACAATGTCTTTTTAAATACTATTTGGTGTAAAAATTACTCTTTTACTGTTTCTAACTTAGAGATTGTTGCTTTTCTTTTTTCAATCTGCTCTTTAGTACTTTTAACAGCTGCATCATGCTTTGTTAGTTTAGCTTCTATTCTTTTAAATAGGGCTTCACGTTTTGCAATTTGCTCTTCAGACACTTTACCTTCTGCTTTTTGCTGCTCTAATTTAGCTTTTGCTTGTGTTAATCTTGCTTTTCCTTCTACAATTAACGCGTCACTTCTATTAAGTTTAGCATTGCTTTTATCCATTTTAGCTTTAACCTGCTCTAAACGTTGCTTTTTATAGGCTTCTTTATCACCTTTAAAAGCTTCACGCTCTGCTTTTAGTGCTTCTCTTTTTTTGATTACACTAACACGTTTTGCCATGTTTTGCTCTTTCATTGCGCCTTTAAGTTCTGCTTTTTCTTCAGCAGTAGCGTTTTTCATTTCATCTTTTAACGCGTTACGTTTGTCTTTCAATTCGCTTTTAAGTTCAGTTCTTTCTTCTTTTAAAGCCTCACGTTTATCATTTAATTCCGCTTTACCAGCTGTCATTTCTTCTTTACGTGCTTTCATTTCGGCTTTAGCCTCAGATTTCCCCGCCTTCATTTCGGCTTTACGTGCGTCTTTTTTGGCTTTCATTTCGGCCTTTTTACCGTTTGCCTTTTGCTCTAACTTATCTTTAGTTACTTCTTGCGCTACTAAAGTATCTTGAGCACCAAACATAAATAATCCGGCACATATTACTATTACTTTTAAATGTTTCATTTTAATCTTCGTTTTCAAGTTGATCTAATTCGTGTTCTAAATCTTCAGCATCTTGATCTAATTTATCTACAATGCTATCCGTTTCTACTTCAATAGTTTCTATTTGCTCTGTTGCTTTAATAGTCGCTTCATCCTTTTTTGTGTCTCTACAAGAGGTTACTGAAAATAGCAGAACTACTAATGCTATTTTAAAAATAGTTTTCATAATACGTTTTGATTTAATGATTTATAACTTTATAATGATACGTACAAACGCACACAATTAGATTAGACCACCTAGCACTAACGGACTAATAATAGACAAAATACATATTTATAAGTTGTAATGCGTAATAATTTAAACTTTTTGTCTGAAAGACCTAAATAAATCCTTGTTTAAAAAATGAAATAAAAGCCCGTTTTTAAAATGTAAAAACTACTAAGTATTGTTATATTTGTGGTCTTAATTAGTAGATAAATGAAGATTTCTTACAACTGGATTAAACAATTTATTAAAACCGATTGGTCTCCAGAACAAACTAGCGAATTACTTACAGATTTAGGACTTGAAGTAGAAGGTTTAGACCTATACCAAAGTGTAAAAGGTGGCTTAGAAGGTGTTGTTGTTGGCGAGGTATTAACTTGCGTGCAACATAGCAATGCAGACAAGCTTAAAGTTACCACTGTTAACATTGGACAAGAGCAACCAATACAAATTGTATGTGGTGCACCAAATGTTGCTGCTGGACAAAAAGTACCTGTTGCTACTATCGGAACGACTTTATATACTGAAGAAGGTGAAGCTTGGACCATTAAAAAAGGTAAGATTAGAGGTGAAGAAAGTCACGGAATGATTTGTGCTGAGGACGAGTTAGGTCTTGGTAAATCTCATGACGGTATCCTTGTATTACCAGAAGACACGACTATTGGTACGCCTTGTGCCGATTTATTTGATGTAGAAAATGATCAGGTTTTTGAAATTGGTTTAACTCCAAACCGTGCCGATGCGATGAGTCATTTTGGTACTGCCAGAGATCTAAAAGCCGGTTTACAACAAAAAGGAATTAATGTGGAATTGATTACGCCTAGCGTTAGTGCATTTCATGTAGATAGCAGAACATTAAAAATTGATGTTGACGTCCTTAATAAAGAGTTAGCCCCAAGATATTGCGGTGTCACAATTTCTGGTTTAAAAGTAGACGAGTCTCCAGAGTGGCTAAAAAATAGAATTAAAGCGATTGGATTGTCTCCAATAAATAACGTGGTAGATGCTACTAATTATGTATTGCATGATTTAGGACAACCGTTACATGCTTTTGATGCTAATAAAGTTACCGGAAATAAAATTGAAGTAAAAACAGTATCTACAGGTACAAAATTTACAACATTAGATGGTGTGGAGCGTGAGTTACACGAAGACGATTTAATGATTTGTAATGCTGAAAAACCAATGTGTATTGCAGGTGTTTTTGGAGGAATTGATTCTGGTGTAACAGAACATACTACAAATATATTTTTAGAAAGTGCTTATTTTAATCCTGTTAGCGTTCGTAAAACTGCGAAACGTCATGGTTTAAATACAGATGCTTCTTTTAGATTTGAACGTGGTATTGATCCAAAAATTACAGAATACGCTTTAAAACGTGCAGCTTTATTAATACAAGAAATTGCTGGAGGAGAAATTACTAGCGATATTGTAGATGTATACCCGAATAAAATTGAAGATTTTCAGGTTAGATTAAGTTTTGATAAGGTGACTAAACTAATTGGTCAAGAAATCCCTACCGAAACTATAAAATCTATTCTAACCTCTTTAGATATAAAAATAAACAGCGTTACAGAAACAGGTTTAGGATTAACTATTCCTGCGTTTAGAAACGATGTAACAAGAGAAGCAGATGTTATTGAAGAAATATTAAGAGTTTTTGGATATAATAATATCGAAACAAGCTCTAAATTAAACGCTTCAATCTCTAACGCATCTAGATTTGAAGATTACAAATTACAAAACGTAGTTGGTAATCAATTAGCTGCTCAAGGTTGGTTTGAGATCATGGCAAACTCTTTAACAAGTGCTAATTACTTAGCGTTATCTGATGAGTTAAAAACGGAGCATAACGTAGAAATGCTAAACCCGTTAAGTCAGGATTTAGGTGTTATGCGTCAAAGTTTATTGTTTTCTGGATTAGAAGCTTTAAGTCATAATATTAATAGACGTCAGTCTAATTTAAAGTTTTTCGAATTTGGAAAAACGTATCACGATTACAATGGTACGCGTGAAGAATACAAACATTTATCCTTATTTATTACTGGTTTTAAAACCGAAGAAAGCTGGTCTAATGTACCACAGGCAAAAACAAATTTCTTTTTATTAAAAGGAAGCATTGCTAGTTTGCTAGAACGTTTAGGTATTACACGATACCAAGAAAGTGCTACAAAAAGCGATGTGTTTTCTGAAGGCCTACAATTAAGTATTGGTAGAGATACGCTAGTTAATTTTGGAGTTTTAAAATCTAAAATCACGAAGCATTTTGACATTACACAAGAGGTGTTTTATGCAGATTTTAAATGGGACACTATTATTGAAGTTGCAAAACGTAATAAAATTAAGTTTACAGCCATACCTAAATATCCTGAAGTAAGACGTGATTTTGCGTTACTTTTAGATGACAGTGTTACTTTTGAAAGTTTACAGACTATTGCTAAAAAAACAGAAAAGCAATTACTTAAAAGTGTTAATTTATTTGATGTGTATCAAGGTAAGAACCTGCCAAAGGGTAAAAAGAGTTATGCCTTAAGCTTTACGTTTATGGACGAGCGTCAAACATTAACAGATAAAGTAGTGGATAAAGTAATGAATAAATTACAGAATAATTTTGAGCGTCAGCTTGGAGCAGAATTAAGATAATTATGGCATCGATACTTAAAAAGAACATCACTAATTTAATATCGGGCATTATATTTTTAGCTTATGGTTTTTATAGACTGTATCAATATTTAACAATAGGTTCTGAAGTGACATCAAGTCCTATACGACTTGTAATAGCTTTGGTGTTTTTTGGATATGGTATTTATGCTATTTATACGTATTTCAAAAATTTAAAAAAAGAACAAGCGTAAACACAACAAATTATGGAATCGTTAAGAAACAATAAATACTACAATTTATTTACAGGGCTTTTACTTCTTGGTTTTGGAGGTTTTAGACTGTATCAACATTATACCGCTAATCCAACCTTAAACACGTTTAGATTAGTAATAGCGTTTGCGTCTATTGGTTATGGTATTTATGCGCTCTATAATTTTACACAATTAAAAAAACAAGAGTAAGACAATAATACAACACTTTTAAAAAGCCTTCTACTTACATGGAAGGCTTTTTTGTTTTACAAACATTTATTAGAAAACGTTACTTTTTAACAAAATCATAGCTTTTATTTATTCTAATAGTATTTGAAATAGTTGTATATTTAAGTAACCACTTAAATTATAAGCTATGACAGACTACGTAAAAATATTTGAAGGCAATTTTATTATTGTACAATTAATAAAAACCCGATTAGAAGACATAGGTATCAATCCCGTAATTAAAGATGAAAACGAATCTGGTAGATTAAGCGGATTTGCAGGTGCTAGATTACCGGAGGTTTTTGTTCACGAAAGTGAAGTAGACAAAGCTTTACCTATTATTGAATCTATAAATAACGAAACAGAAGCTTAAGACATACTGTTTTGATATAAAAAAGCCTTCCATTTTCATGGAAGGCTTTTTTTATGCGTGTTGTACTTAAAATAACTTGTAAACTATACCGTATACATTTTATCACGTAACTCTTTGATTTTTTTGTCTTGCATATAATCGTCAAAAGTAGAATATCTATCAATAACTCCGTTTGGTGTTAACTCTACTACTCTATTTGCAACAGTTTGTGCAAACTCGTGATCATGTGTTGTAAATAACATGGTCCCTTTAAAGTTTTTTAAAGAGTTGTTAAACGCTGTAATACTTTCTAAATCTAAGTGATTGGTAGGCTCGTCTAATTGTAAAACGTTAGCTCTAGTCATCATCATTCTAGATAACATACAACGTACTTTTTCTCCTCCAGATAATACGTTACATTTTTTAAGGGCTTCTTCACCACTAAAAATCATTTTACCTAAAAAGCCTCTAATATGTACTTCTTCTCTTTCTTCTTCCGTTTGTGCCCATTGACGTAACCAATCTACTAAGGTTAAATCTGAGTTTTCAAAAAAGCTACTATTATCTAATGGCAAGTAAGACTGCGTTGTTGTAACACCCCAATCAAACTTTCCTGCGTCAGCTTTTAAATTATTATTTAAAATTTCGTAAAAAGCAGTTGTTGCTCTAGAGTCTCTAGAAAATAAAACAACCTTATCTCCTTTTTGTAAATTTAAATCAATGTCTTTAAACAAGTGTTCGCCTTCTAATGTATAAGATAATCCTTCAACATTTAAAATTTGATCTCCAGCTTCTCTATCACGATCAAAAATAATAGCAGGGTAACGACGACTTGTACGTCTAATATCTTCGATATTAAGCTTATCAATCATCTTTTTTCTACTGGTAGCTTGTTTACTTTTTGCTACGTTGGCAGAAAAACGACGGATAAAATCTTCTAATTCCTTTTTCTTCTCTTCTGCTTTCTTATTTTGTTGTGCATGTTGTCTAGCTGCTAATTGAGATGACTCATACCAAAATGTATAGTTACCAGAAAAGTGGTTTATTTTTCCAAAATCGATATCACTAATATGCGTACAAACGGCATCTAAAAAGTGTCTATCGTGAGAGACTACAATAACACAATTGTCATAATTAGCTAAAAAGTTTTCTAACCATGCAATTGTTTCGTAATCCAAATCATTGGTAGGCTCATCCATAATAAGGACATCAGGATTCCCAAATAGCGCTTGTGCTAATAACACACGTACTTTTTGCTTACCATCTAAATCGCCCATTAATGTGTAATGGTACTCTTCTTTGATCCCTAAGTTAGATAACATTGCTGCAGCATCACTATCTGCATTCCAACCGTTCATTTCTTCAAATCTTACTTGAAGTTCTCCTATTCTTTCTGCGTTTTCGTCTGTATAGTCTGCATATAAGGCATCTATTTCTGTCTTAATTTTATACAGTGCTTTATTTCCTTTTAAAATCGTTTCTAAAACAGTATCCGCATCATGCTTGTTGTGATCCTGAGTTAAAACAGACATACGTTTTCCTGCTTCTAAGTGTACTTGACCAGAAGTTGGATCTTGTTGTCCAGAAATAATTTTTAAAAATGTTGACTTCCCAGCTCCATTAGCTCCAATAATTCCGTAGCAGTTTCCATTATTAAAAGTGGTACTTACTTCATCAAAAAGCACGCGCTTACCGAATTGAACTGATAAATTTGATACTGATAACATATTCTTTGTTTTAATTTTGTGCAAAAGTAGAAAATTAACACGAAATAGAAGCTATAGTTTACTCTTTAATAAGTTTTAACAACGCCTTAACACGAGAACTCTGATGCAAGGCATATTTTTGTTTTAATATGATTTGCCCTTATAAACTAATATATGTCTTTTAGACCCATAATTTATACAATACTTTGCTTTAGCGTTTTCTTTTCTTGTAAGAAAGATAAGGATATGTCAGACGATAACACTGCTTTTTTTGGAGGCGAAATCATTAACCCTAGCAGCAAGTATATCGTACTTTATAAATCGTCCACCATTATTGACACGGTTTATCTAGACAAAAAAAACAGATTTAAATATAGCTTCAATAATTTTGAACCTGGTTTATTTAGTTTTTATGATGGTAAAGAATCTCAATCTTTATTAGTACAACCAGGTGATAGTATTATGGTACGGGTAAATACTATGGAATTTGATGAGTCCTTAGTTTTTAGCGGAATTGGTGCCAAAGAAAACAACTACTTAATGGATTTGTTTTTAGAAACTGAAAAGCAAGAACAAGAAGTTTTAGAGATTAGCCAATTAGAACCTAAAGTCTTTGACAAAAAACTATGCGATATCCGACGTGATAAATTAGATAAACTAAAAACGTTTTCTATAAAATACAATACGTCTGAGTTATTTAACACGTTTGCTAAAGCGAACATAGACTACAACTATTTTTACAGTAAAGAAGCGTATCCTTTTATAAACTACGGTAAAAATGAAAGTGATATTTTTAAAACCTTACCGGATAACTTTTTTGATTTTAGAAAAGAAATAAACTACAACAACAGCACTTTAAAGGACTACAGACCATACGTGTCTTTTTTAAGATTTCATTTTAACAATATAGCATTACAAGAGCATTTTAAGCATTCCGAAGACGATACTTATAACAATCAATCACTAGATTATAATTTAGATAAGCTAACGTTAATAGACGCTAAAATAAATGACACGTTTATTAAAAACAGACTGTTATATTATAACATGATTAAGTTTATTAATGTGTCTAAAAGTGTAGACGATTATGATACACTTTTAGCTTCTTTTGAAAAAAAGAGTACTAATAAGGAACAAAAATTTAATGCAACTAGTTTAGTAAATTCATACAAACTATTAAAACCTGGACATGTAATTCCTGATTTAATGGTTTTAGATAATAATGAGCAAGTACAGCATTTAAGAGCTATCATTAAAAAACCTACGTTAATTTATTTTTGGGATGTTACGGACCGTTACCATTTAAAGGTTTGCCATGAGCGTGCTAAAGACTTAGAGAAAAAGTATCCTGAGTTTGATTTTTTAGCCATTAGCATTAACCGTATTAGTGGTAAAGAGCAAACAGAAGTATTAAAACGCAACCATTTAGGATTTACAAACGAGTATCATTTTGAAGATGCGCCAAAAGCTATTGAGCAATTGTCTATAAGACCAATTAATAAGGTGTTTATTGTAGATAAAGACGCTAAGATTATTAATCCAAAAGCGAATATGTTTGACATTACTATTGAAAACGAAATGTTATCTTTAATTAATAAGTAAGCTAATATTACCAGATAAAACATAAAAAAAAGGACTGCAAATTGCAGTCCTTTTTTTGTTATAAAGTGTTTTACTTTAGTCCTTTTTATGATCGTCTTTCACCTCTTCATCTCTGTATTTACAACAGTCATGTACAGATCCATAAGCTTCGTCTGTAGCCTTTATTGCTTTTGTGTCATGTCCAACATTAGCAACGTTTTGCTCTATGGAAGCCAGGTCCGTTTTGTTCTCATCAAAAATCAATTTTAACTCATGTGTGTCTACACTCCAAATAGCACTTTTTACACCTTTAGTTTTAAAACATGCTTTTTCGATTCTTGATTTACACATCATGCAAACTCCATCAACCTCTAAGCTAGCTCTTTTGTTTTTGTCTTGTGCAAAAGTTACTGTGGTTGCAATCATTAATAATACTAATACTAGTTTTTTCATCTTATTGGGTTTTATTGTCTTTATTTAATTTTATATCTTAATCCTGCGTAATACATACTTCCAAAAATTGGGCCATATACAAAGTTAGTATCAAAACTTGAGCCAAACGGATTGTCTGCGCTTACAATTGGATTACTTTGTCTAACATTTGTAATGTTTTCGCCACCTAAATATACTTCTAATTTTGGAGAAAATACTCGTGTCATTTGTGCATTTAAGGTTCCTATTGTCCCTGAATACTCATCTAATTGATATTGCACTGGGTTATTAAGTGTTGACGGGAAACGTTGCTGACTTAACCAATTATAGGTTACATCAAATTTCCAATTACTATTATTTTTAATTTCAGTCTCATAAGACGCATTTGCAAACACACGGTGTTTTGGTGTCAATGGTTTGGTAAGTTTACCTGTTTGGTATTGCGTTTTAACATCGTAATACTTGTAAGCCGTTCTAATATTTAAATGTTCCAACAGATTATAATTTAACTCTACCTGAAAACTATTAGCATAGCTACTACCTTCTAAATTATAAAAACTAACTTCTTGTGCATTTTCTAAATCTACCACAACTTGATTCTGAAAATCTGTACGGTAAAAATCAAACGTTACATCGGCAGCTCTTCCAAACAGGTTAAATCCTTGTAAGTAAGACACACCATAATTCCATGCAATTTCAGGATCTAAACCATAAATATTTCCAGTAGTATTTAAAATTGAAATATTACGCGATGATGCAAACAAGTTCTGGTTTTCAGTAAAAATATTGGCACTACGCTTACCACGACCTACGGAAGCTCTAAAAGCTGATTTACTCCAAGGAGAGTAACGCATGTGTAGTCTTGGTGTAATAAATTCGCCTAATAAATTATGAGAATCCACACGTAATCCAGCGGTTAGCGTAAACATTTCTAAATTATCAAAAGAATACTCAAAAAACCCTCCAAAACTACGTTCCGTTCTTGCAAAACCTTGACCGATAGCAAACTCGTCATAATCATCATAAGTATAATTTACACCCGTTTTAATTTTGTGTCTAGAATCGTCAATAATAGAGTTATAAATAACATTAGAATAAATACTGGTATGATCAATATTATATTGGTTTAAACCAAAATAAGAATCTTGTTTATGATTACTAAACGCAAATTGGACACCCACACTTTGCCAAGGTATTTCTGGGTTTACATAGCCTAACTTAGCAGATAACTCATAACGCTCCGTATCAATCTCACTTCCCCAAGCATTTGTAGTAAGCTTGTCTGTGTTAGGATCAAAATCTAATTGTCCCGATTGTTTTTGGTCATTTAAATAGCGTAAGTTAATAAAACTAACAAACCCTTTTTCTGGATTTGTATATTGCCAACGGTTCATAACATTAACCTGATTATATAAAGGCATATCCATAAAACCATCGTTATTTACATCATGCTTTTCTTGGTGTGTATTACCATGTAAATACACCCCTGTACTCCACTTATCACTAACGTTTGTATTAAAATGTGTATTTAACTCTAAACGCGTACTGCTAGCGCCATAAAGATTTACAAAAAAGGCATTATCCGTTGTAGGCTTAACTAGCTCTGCATTAATCTGACCAGCAATACTCTCAAAACCATTAACAACACTACCCGCGCCTTTTGTAATCTGAATACTTTCCACCCAAGTCCCTGGAATAAAACTTAATCCAAATGCCTGAGAAGCACCTCTGATAGACGGTATATTTTCTGTAGCAATTAAAATATAAGGACTAGATAAACCTAACATTTTTATTTGTTTGGTTCCTGTTACCGCATCGCTAAAATTAACGTCTATGGACGGATTAGTTTCAAAGCTTTCTGACAAGTTACAGCACGCTGCTTTTAATAACTCGTCACTACTTACCAACAATGTATTTTGGGCTCTTAAATAAGACCTTGATGTTGCTTTTTTTCTAGACTGCACAACGACTTCATCCAAATCGCTTGTGGGATTTAAATAATGTGTAATTGCTTTTGCAGAAGTTATAGTAAGCGTATCCGATTTAAAACCAACATAACTAATTACTAGTTGCTTATATTCTGTAGTGTATGGTAACGTAAATTGCCCATTAATATCTGTAGATGTCCCCACACTTGTGCCTAACCAAATTAGGTTAGCGCCAAATAACGGTTGCTGTTTGGTATCTGGATTAGCCTCGTGTATTACACCTGTCAATTGGGTTTGACTTACCATTATAAATGGTAAAAAGCTAAATAAAATGAATAGTTTTTTCATAATTAATTATACATTTTAATTAGCATCCAAACTGCCATGATTAACATGATGGTATTTTCTATAAATGTGGCTTTGGTCATTGGTAGTTTTAAAGCTGTACCCAAACAGGCACATTGTATTGCTTTTTTATCTAAAAGTGCTTTGGTAACGCCTATTGTGGTGATTCCTAAAATTAAAATTGTTGCGCCTAATGCAAATGGTAATTGCATGCGTGTTAAAAATAGTAATCCTAAAGCTAGCTCCAAAAAAGGATAAATAAGTCCGTACTGCGGAATTGCTTTAGCTAACGGATCGTACATTTTAAAGCTTGTAGAAAACCCTTTTAAATCTAAGAATTTAAAAAAGCTAAAAACAATATAAAATAGGCCCATAAAATCTAGCATAAAACTAGCGGTATTCCAGGGTTTATAATTTAATAATACGGCTGCTGCCGAAATATAGCCGAAGATTAAAAACAAAGGAAACAGTTGCTTCCATTGGCTTTTTACTTCAACCGAAGCTAATACGTTTGGCGCTGCTTCCGTTTTACTAATTGTAAATTTTGATGGCAACCCATCCTGAAGTTGCTGTATAGTAATAGGTTTTGACAAGTCAATCTGTGCTTCGGCTTGTTCTAAATTTACCGAAACAGCTGTAACATGTTCTATGGATTGTAACGCTTTTTCAACTGAAGCCTTACATCCATTACAGGTCATACCTGTAACATTGTATGTGTGTGTCATTATATATAATTTAATAAATAGTACCATTATAAAGGTTCCGCGTAAGCGAAACTAATAAAAGCACAATATCAAATAATATAAACATCGTGAAGGACCTGATAATCTAATATCAGATTGGGTGGTGCATAATTTTTATGCGGAATGCTTTGCTTTGGTAAACTTTTAAATAAATGTAAGTAACTATAAACAAAGGTTGTAATTATGTATTGTGTGCTAAAATCTAGATCACTAAACGTGTTAAGTTTTAATTGATCCTGTCCTTTAATAACTTGTACGGTATCACTACAACACGATTTAGTTTTTGTAGGAGTAATAGTAGTATCCGCATCTACGCCACATTTTTTAGCTTTAGTAAAAACAGCGGTATCCACTAAATGATCGCCACAGTAATGACTCTCTATGGTAAAAGATAATGTTGAAAACAACACCACTAATGCCATAACAAAAGATACGCCTTTATTTATTACTGTTTTTATCACGGTACAAAAGTACAAAATAGTTTAATTACTACTGGTATTTAAAAAAAGGTTTAACATGTATTTTAAATTCGTACAATAATT
This sequence comes from Olleya sp. KKT75, assembly GCF_055635485.1. NCBI lineage: Bacteria > Pseudomonadati > Bacteroidota > Flavobacteriia > Flavobacteriales > Flavobacteriaceae > Olleya > Olleya sp. KKT75. The sequence continues at coordinate 2,533,110 of NZ_CM145759.1, read as the reverse complement.
TCGGCACAATTAGTGTTAAGTTATATCTTTGACAATTAAATACCAATTTTATGAAATTTAAATTAACCATATTAGTAACGCTTATAGCCTTAACATTTAGTTTTGGGCAAGACAACAATGCCTTTAAAAGTGGCGAAAAGCTAGTGTTTTCTGCTTCTTACAACATGTCTGGTATTTTAACTGATATTGCAGAAGTTAAAATGGAAGCTAATGAGATGAAAACAAGCGCTTCCACTCTATTACATTTAAAATGTACCGCAACAACATATAGTAACTTTGATAGCTTTTTTAAAATTAGAGATTTATATGAAAGTTATGTTAGCCCAAGAACGGTAACACCATATTTATATAATAGAGAGATTAATGAAGGTGGTTATTACAAATACGTAAAGTATAAGTACAACCATAAGGCTAATTTAGTGGAGAGCTTAATTAGAAAAAAGTCGAAAAACTTTGCTTCTGGATTTTGGGATAAAAATGAAAAAGTAAAAATAAATAATGGTACAAGAGATATTGTAGCTACTATATATAAAATTAGAACTTTGGATATTAAAAAAGCGCCTATTGGAGCTTCGGACACGTTTACTGTATTGTTTGATAACAAATTGACTACATTCAGTTTTAAATTATTAGCTAAAGAAACTATAAATACTGCTTTGGGTAAAAAAGAATGTTACAAACTAGCTATTGGTGCTGCAGGTACTAACGTACTAAAAGGTAATAACTCTAATATTTTATGGTTAACTGCAGACGAAAACAAAATACCTGTATATGCTAAGTTTAAAGTAGCTATTGGTAGTGGTGAATTAAAAATTAAATCTGCAACTGGTTTAAAAAACTAATATATTATGAGAAAAACAAGTATTATTTTAGGATTGATTTTTGCTGTTATTGCTGTAGTTTTAGCCGTATTACCGTTATATAAATTAGCATTTATCCCTGCTGTTTTGGCTTTTATTTTTGGAATTATAGCCTTTTTAAAATCAAAAAAGGAAGCAAAACCAACACATGTTATTCAGGTTATATTTTTGCTAACTATTATTAGTTTAGGATTAGCAACTTACAAAACAATCTTTACTGTATCCGAAGTTGGCGACACTAAAGACTTGCAACAAACAGAAGATAAATTAAACGAAGAAGCTAAAGAAGAATTAGACGATCTTATAATTATTGACTAAGAAACGCTTACCGTTTTATTTATAGATTTATATGGCTTTTTAAGCCTATGTTAAAATGAAAAAATAAGTTGGAAACAACTTATTTTTTCTTGTATTTTTGAAAGTATAACTTTATAAATACTTTTAAATGAAATCCTTACTTTCAATAGCCTCTTTAAGTCTATTATTTATTGCTTGTGGAAGCTCACAAAAAAGCAAAACAAACAATACAAAAGTGGCCGACCCAAGTGTGTACGCTGCGACTATTACACAAGACGATTTAAAAACGGCTTTGTACACCTTTGCTTCTGATGCATTTGAAGGTAGAGAAACTGGTGCCGAAGGGCAAAAAAAAGCTATCAACTTTTTAAAAGAACATTATATCCAATATGGTGTTCCTGCTGCTAAAAAAGATGGGAATTACTTTCAAAATGTCCCTTTACAATTACAATCTAAACCGGATGTTGCTTTAACTATAAACGGTAAAGCATTAAAAAATCTTGAAGATTTTGTATCTATAAACCCAATGGAAACTAGCCAACTTCAGGCTGGGGAGATTGTAAATCTTGGTTACGGAATCCAAGATGATGCTTTTTCTAACTACGGTACTATTGATATTAAAGACAAAGTCGTGTTTTTTATTAATGGCGAACCTAAAAACGCGGACGGTACTTATGTTATCTCTGGAACTAAAGCGGCTTCTAAATGGTCAAATTTTAGAGAAGAATTTGCTTTAAAAAGAGATTTAGCACTAGAAAAAGGCGCTAAAGCTGTATTATACTACAATCCTGATGTTTTTGCTATGGCTGCCTTACGTTATGGTACTTCTAGCGGTAGAATGAGTTTGGTAAGTACTGATAAAAACATGTTTTACTTTTTAGTAAACACACAGACCGTAAAAGCATTGTTTAACAAAGATATTACTAGTTATGATACGTCTTTTAAAAACGAAACTATTACCACTACTCTAGATTTAGATTACACTAACAATTCTAAAGCATTAGCGTCAGAAAACGTAGCTGCTATTATTAGAGGAAGCGAAAAACCAGACGAATACGTCATTGTTTCTGCACATTTAGATCATGAAGGTGTTAAAAATGGCGAAGTATATAATGGTGCTGACGATGATGGATCTGGTACAGTTGCTGTTTTAGAAATTGCTGAAGCATTTGCAAAAGCTAAAAAGGATGGTCATGGTCCAAAAAGATCAATGGTATTTTTAAATGTAACTGGAGAAGAAAAAGGATTATTAGGAAGTAGACATTATACGGACAACGATCCTATTTTTCCGTTAGCTAATACTGTTGCTAACCTTAACATAGACATGATTGGACGTATTGATCCTAAACGTAAAGAAGGTGACCGTAACTACATCTATTTAATAGGTAGTGATAAATTAAGTACAGAACTGCACGAGATATCTGAAAAGGTAAACACAAAGTATACTAACGTTGAGTTAGACTATACTTATAATGACGATAACGATCCTAATCGTTTTTACTACAGATCAGACCACTATAACTTTGCTAAAAACAATATCCCAGTAATATTCTATTTTAATGGTACACATGACGACTATCACAGACCAAGTGATACACCAGACAAAATTGAGTACGATTTATTAGAAAACAGAGCACGTTTAGTCTTTTACACTGCATGGGAATTAGCCAATCGTGATGAAAGAATAAAAGTTGATAAAGGAGAATAAAACTTCCTCATATCCCGTAATATTTACGGGATATGAGGAACAAAAGTAATCATATAACTAGTTGGCAATAATTTAAAAAAAATGAGGAAATCAATATTAATATTTTTAATTATCGGACTAACCAACTGCTTTGGACAAAACCAATCATTTGAAACTGAATCTGATATTGTAACATTTTTAAATCAACGTAAAGTAAATCTATCCGAACCAATTACTTTAAAAAACGGACTATTGACTACTAAAAATATTATGATGGGATTTGATGGAAAACCTGTCTATGAAAGCGAAGTCAAAATAGACCTAAACGATATTCTTGAAATAAAAACCGAATTTTATGAAAAGACAAATATTACTGCATTAAAATTTATTTCAAACACAGACAATTCCATTCAAGAAAAACAACTGAATTCAAACGAATTTCACAAAATAAAAACATCACAAATTAATTTACGTTTTGTAAAATCAGAAACTCTTGTTGATTTATTAAGTTTTTTTAAAAAATATCATTCAGACACTAGAATTGAAAATGACATATTAAAAAATGAACAGTTTGATACATTTATCCATAACTTTTGTATAGAAAAAGAATTCCAAGTCGAGAGAATTAAATTTCCTTTAAAATTAAGTTATAGAAAGGATTTTGAGAATTATAACGCACCATTATTTGATACTATAATTTCAAAGAAAAATTGGAAACACGATGACCTATATTATGACCAAGTCGCAAGATTTCAAATATATGACAACTTTCAAAAGACATTAAAAGACACGGACGAAAGAGTAGTTCATTATAAAGGAATAGAAAACGGAAGAGATTTAGCTTATTTCTTTAAAAGAATTAACGGACTATGGTTTTTAATAGCAATTGAAAACAAGAACGATTAAAAAACTATTGCCAACAATGTATAAAAATAATTGCGGTTTAGTGCTTAATCAAAAGTAGTTGCGTGTTTGCTACGTCTGATTTTCCTTCGGAAAATCCTCGCATGCAAACCCGCAACTATTCTTATACGAGACCGTTGTGTGTAATTAAAAAAACAAAACCGTAGAAAAATGTCTGATAAGAAAAAAACAAATTGGAAAACTACTGACAATAGATTTGTTGCATTTTTAGATTTACTTGGATTTAAGGACAAAGTAATGCGAAAATCTCACGATGAGATTTATGAGGAATTAAATAAAATTGCTTCTTTAAAAAAAATGATAGAATCATCAGTTAAAGATGATTATATAATGGAAAGTTTTGGAGATGTTGATATATATATTGTTAGTTTTTCAGACTCTATCGTTTTGTTTTCTAAAAATGATAGCATAGATAATTTCGTGTTTTTCACTTTTGCTTTAAAATTGATTTTTGCATCAACAATAAAAAATAAAATTGCGCTGAAAGGTGGAATTGCACACGGAACAATAAGTTTAAATAAATCTGAACAAATATATTTTGGACAAGCAATAATCGATGCGTATATAATAGAAGAAGATGTTAATTATTTTGGAATTGTTTGCCACAATTCAATGGAAAAATTTTTAAAGGAAAATCAAGAATTAGAAATGATAAAGAATAGTTATAAATTTATTAATACACCATTAAAATGTGGACTTATTAATCATTATAATTTAGACTACTTTAATCCTTTGTTTGATGATGAACAAAAAAACAAAAGCGATAAAGTCAAAATTGAATTTATCAAAGAAATATTTGAGAGTTTTTATGAAACTGTATCTGGAAGCCCGAGAAGATATGTAGATAATTCCATTAAACTTGTTCAATCTATGTATGATAATAATCAAGTAACATTAACATCAAGTAAAATAAAATAACTACACACAACAACGTGTATAATTAATTGTTGGGTTCTCGCCTATTCGGAAAATCCTACGGATTATCCTCTGGTTCGTTTTCTTTTATTATTTTAGACCTAGCCAACACAACTAACCATACACGAACACGTTAGCAACAAGTGTGTAAATCAGCAAACTACATTTTTAACCCAAAGTTTATTGTCTATTTAAAAAGGGAAATTCAGGTTGGTACGCTCTGAAAAAAATATATTCCTTTACCACATGTTTAATCAAAAAAGACAAACATATTAATTCTGAATTTTGGCTTACCCAAAGTCGATTTTTGCATCGAAAATTTTAGTAAAAAGATTGCTTTTAGCTTTTTACAAAATAGCTAAACTCTGAGTTTGATTATAACAGAATCTAATCTTTACGGCTGAATATTATGAAAATGGATTTTCCCCGGGTTTGTTTTTAAAGACGACAACTTAGTAAACCAATGGACAAAGCTGAATTAAAAAAAATAATGAAAGCTGAATAACGAAATTAAACCAGTTGCTAACAACGCGCATAATTAATATGCTTGGTTTTTATTGTCGTGAAATTCTGCCGAATTTCAATAATGGTTAGTTTTTATTTGCTAATTTAGTGGCTTAACGTCGCATACTTATCATGCACAAACACGTTAGCAACAAGTGTGTAAATCAGCAAACTACGTTTTTAACCCAAAGTTTATTGTCTATTTAAAAAGGGAAATTCAGGTTGGTACGCTCTGAAAAAAATATATTCCTTTACCACATGTTTAATCAAAAAAGACAAACATATTAATTCTGAATTTTGGCTTACCCAAAGTCGATTTTTGCATCGAAAATTTTAGTAAAAAGATTGCTTTTAGCTTTTTACAAAATAGCTAAACTCTGAGTTTGATTATAACAGAATCTAATCTTTACGGCTGAATATTATGAAAATGGATTTTCCCCGGGTTTGTTTTTAAAGACGACAACTTAGTAAACCAATGGACAAAGCTGAATTAAAAAAAATAATGAAAGCTGAATAACGAAATTAAACCAGTTGCTAACAACGCGCATAATTAATATGCTTGGTTTTTATTGTCGTGAAATTCTGCCGAATTTCAATAATGGTTAGTTTTTATTTGCTAATTTAGTGGCTTAACGTCGCATACTTATCATGCACAAACACGTTAGCATAAATATGAAAATACACTCTAAATAAATATGAATTGTCAAAACTGTGAAAATTCAAATGTTGAAATATTTTGTTCGAATTGCGGGCAAAAAAAAATCACAAAAAGGCTTTCTCTTAATGGATTTAAAAAAAATATTTTAGATGTATTTTTAAATTATGAGAATGTGTTATTTAAAACAATTTTCAAACTAATTACGAATCCAAGAAAAGTTATAATAGACTATATTTATGGCAAACGAAAAAGCTATTTCAATCCTATCAAATTACTATTAATTGTCCTAACAATAACCGCTATTTTACCAATTGGAGAAAACCTAACTACTGGAGAAAAGCCAATAGCATTGAAAATAATAGATAGTGAGTATTTCAAATTCTTTCAAATTTTAGTATTGGTTCCATCATATAGCCTTTTCTCATATTTATTTTTTAAAAAATATAAATATAATTTTGCTGAACACTTATTGATAAATACGTATTTTCACTCAATTACATCCTTACTTTTTATCCCTGTATATTTATTAAGAATAAGTAATATTGTAAATTTTAACAGTGGAGAATTAACTTTTTTTTTAGGTTTCGTTATTATGATTTTGCTTTACGGAAATCTTTTCAGGAAGAAAATAATATTAACCATATTCAAAACTATTTTGATTATGTTAATTGGAATTTCAATTTCTATGTTCTTAATATTTTTGATGATTAAATTGATTAATTTATTTGAATAAAATACTTATGCCAACACCGTATAAAAAACATAGCTAATAAGTGCTTAATTCAAAGACTTGGTGTATTTGCTAAGTCCGCCAAATTTTTAAATTTGGCTTTTAAGTATGATAAGTTAAAAACAAAATTTAAAAATTCGGCTAAGTGCTAAATCGAAATTTATCGTATATTTATATGCTACGTTTCTTATACAAATACGTTGTAAAACATTTGAGTGAACAGAATTCCAATCGACATATCGAAATCTAAAAAAGCTGAAAAACTGATTACGAGACAATGGTTTCTTGACAAATTATTCGACTATTTGCTTCCACTAATGCTTGTTGGAATGTTTCCATTTATAGCGATAATGGAATTCAATTCGAATTTAAACAAAGACGAACCGATTGGACTTTCTCTTGCTTTTCTAATTTTTACAATGATAATTGGAGGATTGATGATTTATTCAATTTTCAATGTTTATAAATTAAAGCGGATTAAAGGAATATCGAGAGGAAAAAACTCAAATCTGATTAAAAAGATTGCGAAAAAAAATGAGTGGAATATTTCAGCGAATAATCAACAAATAGCAATAATCAATTTTTCTTGGCAAGATTCAGGAACTGATTGGGGAAAACAAATGACAATAATTTACGATGGAACTGATTTGTTAGTGAATTGTATATCGTTCGGACTTCACTCAAGTCCTTCACCTTTTCATTGGTTTGCGAATAAAAGAAAAGTGAATAAATTAACAACGGAATTTGAAAACGGAATAAAAAACGTTTTACAACAACGTATATAATTTATTGCTTGGTTCTAGCCTACTTACGAAAATCCTCGCGGATTTTCTATTCGGTTTTTATTTGTTAACTTAGTTGCTTAACCACGCAACAAACCATATACAAACACGTTGCCAAGCATAGCGGAATTCCACTCAAACTGAAAAAACAGAACTTTAAAATCACCGAAATTCTGCCGACTCAAACTCCGAAAAACTTACTGTAAACTGAATTTCACTCTGGCGGAATTCTGATCAAACGGAATTTATATAGTTTGCGGAATTTAAGCAGCTTTGTGTGAAATTCAGACTGTTGAACCTCACTCAAATCCGAATTGAAAGCGGATGAATCTATTGCCGAATTCAAACTGTTGTGTTGAATTTCACTCAAACGGAATGACATTGATTATGTGAAATAATTAGCGAAATTCCACGCGTGGCAACAACGTGCATAATTAATATGCTTGCTTTATGCGTATCGTGAAATTCTGCCGAATTTCACTAATGGTTAGTTTTTATTTATTAATTTAGTTGACTTAACAACGCATACTAAGTCATGCACAAGCACGTTACCTGCAAGCTGAACAAAATGCTGAACTACGACCAAATATATAAGATTGGAGAAACACATTCTAATCGACCATTTAGAGGGAAAATTGAGAATTTTAACTTGGCTGAACCTGAAATTTCTCGTGGAGAAAAAGAGGTTGTTGAAATAATTCCTGTTAAACACTCAATGGGTGGAAAATCTCTTTATGATATTATTTGGACAACTAATGCATTTCCACTTATCGTGAGTGAAAGAGTAATTGAATTATTTAAATCAAACGGAATTACGGGTTGGAAAACTTATAACGTTAAAATCTACTCAAAAAAGAATGAGATTATCGACCAAAAATATTATGGACTAATAATAACTGGAAGATGTGGATATCAAGATTATTCCAAAAACTCAATAATTATGGATAAAATCGGAATTATGACAGAGCCACATTCAAAAGGTTTTTATTTTAAAGATGATTATTGGGATGGTTCGGACTTGTTTATGTGTAAGCCGAATGTAAATGGAGAATCAAATATGTTTAGGTTTTGTACTCAAAAATTAGCCGATTTAATAAAAAAAGAAAAAATAAATAATCTGTCTCTTGAAAAGGTAACTGACTTTTCGTTGTCAATTTCCCTGTACGACATTAAGCTGACTGAAAAGCAGAAATTAGAAATGGAAAAATTAAAAGCCAGCAGGTAACACCGTATATAAAAAATTGCTATTTTTAGCTAAATCAAAAGGTCGTTGCACGTTTGTTACGTCTGATTTTCCTTCGGAAAATCCTCGCACACAAACACGCAACTTTCCATATACATAAACGTTAGGCAACATATGAAAAAAACATTCGGAAGTTTAATAATAATTTGTTTTTCAATTTTAAGTTGTTCTAAATCCACGAGCATATCAGCCGAAAAAAATGATGTCTCTAAATATGGATTGAAAGGAAAAGTAAAGTCTATCGAAACAAACCTATACAATTTTGAAATAAAAAATGATTCTATTTTTATAGGTCAAGGAATAAACAACTTTGAATTTGACAGCTGCTCTTTAAAAGAGTTCAACCGTATTGGAATCTTAACCTACGAGAAAACTTATGAAAGTGAATTAAATTACTTTTATGATTCATCTAAAAGACTTACCAAACTAACTGAAAAATATAATAATGAAGATTCACCATCTGTGATTTATGAGTATGATTACAATCAAAAAGACAGTCTGACAAAAGTCATTTATAAAAATGATGATTTGGAAAGAAAAACGATATTTAAAAGAGACGAAATAAACAGAAGAATTAAACGAACTGATTATGTAAGTGATACAATTCAAATGACTTTTAAAGTTGACTACGATAAATCCGGAAATATAATCAACGAAAATACTTACATACAAAAATCAAAACCATCTAAATTAATATCACGAACATATAGTGAACAAAATTTACTGTTAACTGAAAAAATCACAGAATTTCGTTCTTATGACACTTTGAATTACAAAAACATATATTTATATAACAACGACTCAAAAGTTATCGAAATCAAGAATAACTTTATTCATGAAACGGACTATACACAAGTTCTTAAAAAGTACCATTCTGATGGCTGGTTAATTGAAGAACAATGGATTCCGAAAGGTAGTAGCTCTTTTGTTGTCACTACTCAAAAATTTGATAAATATGGAAATACTATTGAATTCTCAAGATTACCAAATGACTATACAGAAAGTGATATTTGGATTAGCAAATACAAATTTGATGAAAAAGAAAATTGGATAGAAAAACAGAAATTTAAGAACGATAAACCAGTCGTTTTAGTAAAAAGAAAAATCGAATATTATTAATAAAAATACGTTGCCTAACACCGTATAAAAATAATTGCGGCTTAGTTCTTAATCAAAGGTCGTTGCGTGTTTGTAACGTCTGATTTTCCTTCGGAAAATCCTCGCATACAAACCCGCAACTATTCTTATACAATTCCGTTGCCACACATTAGATGAACGTAATAGAATTCAATAAATATTGGGAATTAAACTATCCCGAATCAAATCCAATCGGATATAAATTGAGAAGTTATTATCCAAAAAGATGGTTACGAATCCATAGTTTACCCGAATCGAAACGATATGCAGAATCGGAAGAGGAATATCAGATAATTCTAAATAGACAAAATGAACTGATTTCTAATTTAATCGGAGAAAATTCTGATATAATAATTGCAACAGGACAATATGAATGGGAAACAACTAATAAATTATCTACAGAAATAGTTGAGTATTCAAATTTTGATAAAGTAAGGACAATCGATTTGCATAAAATATACCCAGAAGAATATGACGAGAATGATTTTTTTGGTGTTTATATAACGTCTGGTGTTTGGAGAAAAAACAATAAAAATGAACTGTTAAAAAATATTGCAGATGATGAATTTCGAGCAATGTTTGTTTGTCCGAAAAGAAATTGTATTGTAGCACCTTATGATGGCGGAATGGACATAATAGTTGACACTCAAGAGAAAAGAGACGAATTAAAAACTAAATATAAAGATTGGCTTTCTGAACGTAAAGATGGAATGTAGCGGAATTAAAAACGTGTGGCAACACCGTATATAATCCATTGCTAGTTCTAGCCTACTTACGAATATTCCTGCGGAATATTCTATTCGGTTTTTATTTGCTAAATTAGTGACTTTTACACGCAACGTATCATATACAAAACCGTTGCCAAGCATAGCGGAATTCCACTCAAACTGAAAAAATAGGACTTTAAAATAACCGAATTTCTGCCGACTCAAACTCCGAAAAACTTACTGTAAACTGAATTTCACTCTTGCGGAATTCTGATCAAACGGAATTTATATAGTTTGCGGAATTTAAGCAGCTTTGTTTGAAATTCAGACTGTTGAACCTCACTCAAATCCGAATTGAAAGCGGATGAATCTATTGCCGAATTCCAACTGTTGTGTTGAATTTCACTCAAACGGAATGACTGTGATTATGTGAAAAAATTAGTGAAATTCCACGCGTGGCAACAACGTGCATAATTAATATGCTTGTTTTATGCGTATCGTGAAATTCTGCCGAATTTCACTAATGGGTAGTTTTTATTTATTAATTTAGTTGACTTAACAACGCATACTAAGTCATGCACAAGCACGTTGGCAACAAGCTGAAAATGAAACCCAATAACAAACATATAATTGGAATATTATTCTTAATGGCAAGTCTGAACTCTTGCAAGTCTGAAATAAAGAATGAATTGACCGAAAAAACATTTCCAGTAGTAATTGAGGAATATTCAAAAAGCAAATTTCATCATTCTGACACAACAACTTTAACTATCCGAAAAAATGACAGCATAAACTTTCACTTATTTGGACTTGAAATTGATGGAGAGTATGAAATAATTATGGATTTACCTTTCGAATTCAATCTGAATGATAGTTCCCAAATTCTGATTGACAAAATTCCTGTAAAACTGGTTTCTGAAAAACAGTATTCTGACAAAAACAAACGGTTGACTGTCAAGAAATATTATTACGACATCGAAAATCAGGCAGATGAAGAAGGAAACTTTTTTGTGATGGAAGACAGAATTATAGCTTTTAGTTCAGATGCTTGGAATTTGCAAAAATTTTATAAATATGAGAATTCGAAAATTACCGAATTACTAAAAAAAGATACAACTGATTTCTTTTATAGATTTAAAAACGACAGAATAATTGAATAAAAGCCAGTTGCCAACAACGTGTATAATTAATTGTTGGGTTCTCGCCTATTCGGAAAATCCTACGGATTCTCCTCTGGCTCGTTTTCTTTTATTATTTTAGACCTAGCCAACACAACTAACCATACACGAACACGTTGTGGTGCATTTAAACAAACCCTAGAAATGAATTTAAAATTTGCCAAATATTTGATTATTATACTGCTTTTGGCAAATTGTGGAAAGCAAGAAACTGAAATAAAGAATTATGGATTGCCAAAAAGTGAAAGTGGAAGTTTAAATGTATCTCTTGAATTATCGGAATTTAAAAATTATGGAAAGCTCATTGACAGAATTCGTGAAATAACCTGCAATGATAGTATTCCAAAATTAGTTATTAAAGAAAAAAATATGATTCGCAATATATATCCGACTGAACTTTGTGAACCGATAATTTTTGACCCAGAAGGAAAACACTATGTTACTTTCCGAAAAGGAAAACCATACGAGTGGCAAACTATTATAGAAATATTAACTGACTCATTAAGCAAAAAACTGACTGAGGATTTTTCATATTATCGGAATTCGGAAAAACTTGAAAGTTTTCTGATTATTTTAGAATCCGAACGAAATGAAAAAACAAACGGAATTGAGAAATTTATAATTGACATAACAAAAGAATACGATAAACTAGAAACTGATTTGGAACTTAATTTTGCATTTTGGGAAGTAGTTCCATATTTGCCACCACCACCTGCAAATGAAAGCGAAAATGAATAAAAACGACACCACAACACCGTGTATAATTAATTGCTTTGGTAAGTGCTTATTTGGAAAATTCCTTCGGAATTTTCTCGCGTTCGTTTTTGTTTACTAAATTAGTTGCTGAAACACGCAACTAACCATACACAAAACCGTTGCCAAGCATAGCGGAATTCCACTCAAACTGAAAAAACAGAACTTTAAAATAACCGAATTTCTGCCGACTCAAACTCCGAAAAACTTACTGTAAACTGAATTTCACTCTGGCGGAATTCTAATGAAACGGAATTTATATAGTTTGCGGAATTTAAGCAGCTTTGTGTGAAATTCAGACTATTAAACCTCACTCAAAACCGAATTGAAAGCGGATGAATCTATTGTTGAATTCCAACTGTTGTGTTGAATTTTACTCAAACGGAATGACATTGATCATGCGAAAAAATTAGCGAAATTCCACGCGTGGCAACAACGTGCATAATTAATATGCTTGCTTTATGCGTATCGTGAAATTCTGCCGAATTTCACTAATGGTTAGTTTTTATTTATTAATTTAGTTGACTTAACAACGCATACTAAGTCATGCACAAGCACGTTGTGCAACATTAAACCGAACTATGATTAAAGATATATTTCTTTCATTTAAAGAGAACATTAAACAGAAAACAACAAATCCATTTTTCGGAACTTTGATATTAGTTTGGATTATCCACAATTGGGAATTAATTTATACTTTTTTCAACTTCGAATCAACAAGCAATTTAAAAAACAGAATTGATTATTTAAACATTCATCTGTCAACTATTCCATTCATAAAAAATTTATTTGTCTGCATAGGAATTACATTTGTTGTACTAATATTATCTTTTGTGTTTATCAATTTCAGTAGATTGATTATAAACATTTTTGAAAAAAAACTTACTCCTTGGATTTATAAGATAACGGACAAAAGTAGCATAGTATTGAAAGTAGACTATGAACTACTTCAAACCGAAAGAAATCAATTATTCAAAAAGGTCGAAGAAGAAAGAGCTGAAAAACTAAAATCACAAGGAGAAGTAAATAAATTAGAAGAAAAGATTTCCGAGCTATTATCTTCAGACGAAATTACAATTGATAATCTTATAGATTCTGAAAATCAAAAAACGACTAATAATAATTCTAAAATATTAGAACTTATTCTCAAAGACAAAAACAAAAAGGAAATTTTTGATAGACTTATTGACACAAGTAATAACGATGATTGGTTTGTAGTTAGTAAAGAAAATATTAAAGATGTAAACTACTTCTTAAGAACAAATGTTGTTGAGATTTCAAATAAAAGTACCAATAACTCTGATTATAGAAAATATGTATTTACAGACTATGGGAATAGTATTAAAAGAGAATATATAAATAAAACGTTGCACAACAACGTATAAAATTAATTGCTAGTTCTAGCCTATTTACGAAAGTCCTCGCGGACTTTCTATCTGTGATTTATTTGCTAACTTTAGTGCTTAAAACACGCAACTAATCTTATACAAACACGTTAGGCAACATTAGAAAAATGAAACAAACATTAATACTTCTTATTGGAATTTTAGTTTCCACAACAGCTTTTTCACAGAATAAAGCAACTGAATTATATACTTCTGGAAACTCGAATTTCAAATCGGGGAATTTTCAAGAAGCCATTTCAAATTATACTGAATTGATGGAAATAGTCGACGAAAAAAGTGTCCGAAAAACTTGTTTCATAAATCGTGGACTTTCCTACGATCGAATTAAAAAATATAATTTAGCAATTTCGGACTTTACAGAAGCAATTAAACTAGACAGTACTGATATGGCTTCATTCATTGACAGAGGACTTTCTTTAATGCACGCTGGAAAATTAGAAAGAGCAAAAGAGGATTATAATTATGTTGTCCTAAAGAACAATAACAATGGAATGATGGAAGCATCTCTTTATTGGCTAGCGCGAATTAATTACTCTCAAGGAAAATTTGAAGATGTAATTAAGAATTGTGATAAATATTTTACCATAAATCCAAAAGACCCAGAATTGTATTTCATTCGCGGAACTGCAAATGATATGTTGCGGAATTTTGAGCAATCAATAATTGATTATTCAAAAGCAATTGAATTGAAACCAAATTATGTGGAATCTATCGCGAATCGTGGAACTGCCAAAGTAAATCTTCTAACTGGAAACGGAAATTTGCAACCGAGCAAAAAAGAAACAAAAAGTGCGTGTAAAGATTTAAAGAAAGCGAAAGAATTAGGAGATAATGCTGTCGAGGATTTGATTTACATTTATTGTGGTAGAAAAGAAAAAAAGAAACGGAATTAATAACGTAGCCTAACACCGTGTATAATTAATTGCTTGCTTCTAGCCTACTTACGAACATTCCTGCGGAATATTCTATCTGTGATTTATTTGCTAACTTAGTTACTTAAATCACGCAACTAACCATACACAATCACGTTGCCATTCATTGGCGGAACGCACTGAAATATTGAAAAATTATGAATAAAAAAACAAAAGTTAGAATTATATGGTATTTGTCTTTTTTGATTCTTTTCTTAACGCTTTGGATAATTTTACATTTTGCGTTTGAAAATTTATCAAGTCAATATAAGGGAATAATTAGTAGTGGAATTGCAGGTTTACTATCCCCAAGAATATCGGAATACGAAAATCAATCAGGAAGACAAACCCAATTGAAATGGATTTTTATGAAAAAAGCAATTACAATGTGAAAACTGAACTAAAAGTCAAAACCCAATTGTTTGCGGAATTTAGCAAGTTGTGGAATTGCTCACTCAATCGGAACTGAAAAATTTAATAAGAATTATTATGACTAAACAAACTAAAGCAATAATAAAATCTAGTTTAATTTTTGGAATTGTTTGCGCTGGACTGATGGCTGGATTTGATTATTCTGACGGACAAGATTTCAGAATTTGGAAATCTATATTCCACGCTTCATTTTTTGGGATATTTATGGGATTTATGTCAAAATATAATCTAAAAAAACAAGCGGAAAAAGAAAATAACAAGCCTGAATAAAAACAACGAAATGGCAACACCGTGTATAATTAATTGCTTGTTTTAAGACTACTTACGAACATTCCTGAGGAATATTCTATCTGTGATCTATTTGCTAACTTAGTTCCTTAAATCACGCAACTAACCATACACAATCACGTTGCCATTCATTGGCAGAACGCACTCAAAAAATGAATAAAATGATTTTAAAAATATTAGTCGGAATTATTTCTATAGTGTTTAGCTTCGGTTTAACATTAATGATTAAACCACATATTGGTGTTTATGTAAAATCTGAAATTATTCTTAATATTCTGCAATTAATATTTACAATTGTTGGCTTCGGAGCAATTTATGGCGTAATAGATAAAAATCTATTGAAAAAATAATTAAAAACAGAAATTCTTGACTGAATGAAAATCATCACAGACTTTTAATCTTATTTACGGAATCGAAACCAAAACCGAATTATGCGGAATTTAGCAAGCTCTATAATTACTCACTCAATCGAAATTGAAAAAATTTGCGAAATAAATCGCTGACCGAATTCACTCAAACTCTAGAAAATCTAAAAACGGAATAAAGTCGAACAATTACAATTCTGAATAAAAACAACGAAATGGCAACAACGTGTATAATTAATGGCTAGTTCTCGCCTACTTACGAACATTCCTGCGGAATATTCTATCTGTGATTTATTTGCTAAATTAGGTGCTTAAACACGCCACTAATCATACACAAAACCATTGTAAAACATTGCAGAACGAAATCGGAAATAAAATACTGGAACTTTAAAAGATAAAAATATAATGGCTGAAAATAAAACAAAAAAAGGAGATTTAGGATTGATGATTGTTGCTGGGGGAATTATTCTAGTTGGAATTATTGGTCTCTTTTTCAACAGCACTTTTGGCGGAATTACTCTTGCTGTCGGACTTGGAATTTTATTAATGGGATTTTTATCAGAAAACCCTAAAAATAAGATTGAAAACAACAAAAATTGAAATTCATAATTAGATAAATAAAAACTGAAAAAGTTATTGCGGAATAAAACGCTGACTGAATTTTCTCAAACGTTGAAAATAAAAAAGGAATTCAATCGGAAAATACTGAATCGAAAAACAACGATTTTACAACACCGTGTATAATTAATTGCTTTGTCACTGCCGACTTACGAACATTCCTGCGGAATATTCTATCTGTGATTTATTTGCTAAATTACTCGCTTAACCACGCAACTAACCATACACATCAACGTTGCCAAGCATAGCGGAATTCCACTCAAACTGAAAAAACTGGACTTTAAAATCACCGAATTTCTACCGACTCAAACTCCGAAAAACTTACTGTAAACTGAATTTCACTCTTGCGGAATTCTGATCAAACGGAATTTATATAGTTTACGGAATTTAAGCAGCCTTGTGTGAAATTCAGACTGTTGAACCTCAATCAAATCCGAATTGAAAGCGGATGAATCTATTGTCGAATTCCAACTATTGTGTTGAATTTCACTCAAACGGAATGACATTGATTATGTGAGAAAATTAGCGAAATTCCACGCGTGGCAACAACGTGCATAATTAATATGCTTGTTTTATGCGTATCGTGAAATTCTGCCGAATTTCACTAATGGTTAGTTTTTATTTATTAATTTAGTTGCTTAACAACGCATACTAAGTCATGCACAAGCACGTTGCCAGTAATTAGAAAATGAACTACGAAATTTACATAATAATCGGATTTATAATTTTTCCTATTGGAATATTATTTGCTTATTACAAAGATTACAAACAGAATAAAACGGAATTCAAAGCATCTTTGAAAACACTTGGAAAAGGAATTGCTATGGCAATTAGTTATTCTTTAGTTTTTATCTTTTTGAGTACTTTATATAAAAATTTTATTCCCTTAAATAAAAACCACGGAATTGAATATAATTCAGAACGTGAAAAATTTGGAATTCCTAAAATTGGGAAGAATTGGGAAAACAGAAAATATCAATCTGACCAATTCACAACTTATTGGTGGAAAACCGAAAAAAAAGATGGGCATTTCAAGAAAATTATTGAATATGGAATTCTAAAAGCGGAATCTGAAACTGATTATTATAGAAAGAAAAATAGAAAAGGAACTTTTGCTTGGTCAAAATATAATTTTGGAAATAATACTTTTGAATATTTTATTGAAAAACCGAATGAAAATGAAATGTCAATAAGTAAAAAAGGAAAAGTAAAATATGGAAAACCAACAATTATTGTGAATATAAATAAATCTGAATTTGAAAAATATATAAATGAATAAAAAAACTACTGGCAACACCGTATAAACTTTATTGCTGGCTTCTCACCTACTTGCGAAAGTCCTCGCGGACTTTCTTGGTCGGTAATTATTTACTAACTTTACTGCTTAAAACACGCAACTAACCATACACAAAACCGTTGCCAAGCATAGCGGAATTCCACTCAAACTGAAAAAACAGAACTTTAAAATCACCGAAATTCTGCCGACTCAAACTCCGAAAAACTTACTGTAAACTGAATTTCACTCTGGCGGAATTCTGATCAAACGGAATTTATATAGTTTGCGGAATTTAAGCAGCTTTGTGTGAAATTCAGACTATTGAACCTCACTCAAATCCGAATTGAAAACGGATGAATCTATTGCCGAATTCCAACTGTTGTGTTGAATTTCACTCAAACGGAATTACATTGATCATCTGAAAAAATTAGCGAAATTCCACGCGTGGCAACAACGTGCATAATTAATATGCTTGTTTTATGCGTATCGTGAAATTCTGCCGAATTTCACTAATGGTTAGTTTTTATTTATTAATTTAGTTGCTTAACAACGCATACTAAGTCATGCACAAGCACGTTGTGCATAATTTATCAAAACCCTATAAAAATTGACATTTAAGGAAATTTATAATCTGACAATTAAATATTATCCATCCGAAATTGATATTACTGACGGAAAAATGGTTGAAAAAGGTAGCGGAAAATTTAAAAAGTTATCGGAATCGTGGAACGAAGCGGAATTGAAAACTGAAAAGGAATCTGATTTTATCAAACTAATGGTTTGGGGCATTTTTTGCGGATATCATAAAAAAGCAATTGACAACTTTATGAACGGAAAAAAGACAGTTTCTTTGAATGAATTGGATATGGAATATTTGAAATACAAGTTTGAGGAAAGCCTACTCAATACGGAAGATGATTATTACACTGAATTAAGAACAGAATATAAAACTGAATGAACAAAAATATTTTATTATTATTATTTCTCATATTTACTTGTTTAAGTTATGGGCAAAAGGTAGAAATTGATTCTACAGACACATTAATCTTTAATGACAAAAAAGTTTCTTTAGATTTAACGAGAGACGAACTGAAAGAAGTTTTTGGAAATCCCGATAGAATTACTTTAAAACATAATATCATCTGGACTTATGACGAGTTAGGGTTTATGATTTACATAAAGCCACAGACCCTGAAAATTATGAATATTACTATTAATTTCAAAAAGGAAACTCACGATTTTTCCCCAAAAGAAAAATTTAAAGGAACACTAATTATATTTGGTTCAGTTGTAACCGAATACACAACTTCTGCTGGGTTGAAAAGTATTGAAAAAGAAGCGATAAAGAGAAATAGGCCACCAGTTTATTCCATAAAAACATCAAATCATTCTATGCATTTCTTTCAAGATGAGAAAATGAAATCTGAATTATCAGGTTGCGAAATTAATCTGATATAAAAACTATGCACAACACCGTATATAATTTATTGCTAGTTCTAGCCTACTTACGAAAATCCTCGCGGATTTTCTATTCGGTTTTTATTTGCTAGATTAGGTGCTTAAACACGCAAAAAAACATATACAAGCACGTTGGCAGTAATTTGAAAAAAATGTTATGAAAAGAATTAAATTATTAATTATCTCTCTATCGTTAGTATTATTTTTTTCGTGTGAGAAAGATGACGTTAGAGAAGAATTACCTGGAACACCGACATCAATCTCTGGAACTGTTAAAGACTATCATCGAAATTTAGATGTGAATAGTTTTGAGATAAAACTAATTAAATATTGGTCGTGTCCTGGTGGAGGATTAGGACCCAATTATTGTACAAAAGAAATTGCAACAACTTATTCAGATATTGATGGAAACTACCAATTAGATTTTGACTACAATTTACGAAGTGATGAAAATTATCGATTAGCTTTTAATGAAACTGAAAACAACACCTATTATTATGAATTTGTTTCAAATTCTGGAGAATTTTATAGAGATTATGAAACTTCGAATTTAGTTGAGGGAGAAAATAATATTCTAAATTTAAATGCTTTTATTCCAATTGAATTAAAATTTAACCTCACTGTTTTAAATAATCACACACCACCTTTAATTACTGGAATAGAATATAATGACAATTTTGACTTTGGTACTGAATTTACCTATGATAATTTTAAGTCGTTTGAAAGAAAAACTCGACCAAATTCTGAAATTAATATTAAATTTTGGTATATCGAAAATTATAATTCAAATAGTCCGATTTTTCACTACGCACCAGTTGTTTCATATCAAACTGGCGAAAATGAATTAACTGAATTGGATTTTGAAATAGACTGCAATGGATTTTAAAAAACTACTGCCAACACCGTATATAATTTATTGCTGGCTTCTCGCCTACTTACGAAAGTCCTCGCGGACTTTCTTGGTCGGTAATTATTTACTAAATTGGTTGCTTAAACCACTCAACAAACCATATACAAACACGTTGGCAGTAATTTAAAAATGAGAGACGAAAAAGCTTATATATATTTTGATGAATATGGAAACACTCATTTAGATACTGAATCTAAGTCAGGAACTTTTTCTCATTTTATATATACTGCAATTGTTATAGATGAAAACAATTTAGAAAAGGCAATCGACATTAGACAAAAAGTTTCAGACAAATATCGTCAAGGTTCACCATTGAAATCTTCAAAAAAACTGCCTATTGACAAAAGATTAAAAATGATAACTGAGTTTAATGAGTTAGATTTTGGGATTTTCAGTTTAGTTATCGACAAAAGAAAAATTGACAATAAAAACCTTGAAGACAAAAAAACGTTTATCAAATTTTTCCAAAGGTTATTTTTGAAACAATTTGTAAACAGATATAAAAACTTCGAAATTTATTTTGATAAAACTGGAGATAAAGCGTTTAAAGAAAGTCTATATAATTATGTAAACAAACGTATTTTCTCACCTACTCTTTTTGAACCAGATAGAAAATATATAATTGCAGATGACAAGTATGAAGAACCTTTAATTCAAATAGCGGATTTTTTCTCAGGCTGTGTTGGAAAAATATATTGCGTAAGTCATAAAGATAAAGATGCGGACAAGATATTTGACGCTATTAATAAAAAACTATTTGTTGACTTTTTACCTTTCACTACCTCAAATTATTTGGGAAATTATAGCGAAGATTTAGATGCAAATGATAAAAAAATAAGAGAATTTTGCCTTAATTTAACTATTGAGTATCTGAAAACTAAAAAATGTACGATTGAAGAATCTGAGCTTTTAAAACACCTTTTACTTATTTTTAAAACTAACCCAAACAAACTCGCAGAGACTTATGAATTAGTAAATGTCCTAAAAAGAATAAACCCAAAGATTGAAAAAGAACAAATAAGAGAGATTATTTCTTCTCTGAGATATAAAGGCATTCTTGTTGTGAGTATTGAAGGAAAATATGGATACAAAATACCGAATAAAAAAAATGATTTAGTTGGTTATTACAATAGATATCTTAAAAGCATAATCCCAATGTTGACCAAAATTAACATTGCTAATAATGCAATAAAAAAAGAATATTTTGAAATTGACATTATTAATGAAAATGAAAGTTTGTCTCTTTTACAGAATTTAATTAATGTAGTAGAGTACAAAAAAATTGAATAAAAACTACTGCCAACAATGTATATAAAAAATAGCGCAAGTCATTGATGAAACTATGGTTTGGGCATTTTTGGAAAGTCGCCAAATTTTTAAATTTGACAAATTCCAAAAAATAAAATAATTAATAAAATTTAAAAATTCGGCTTGTGTTTATCCTAAAAGTAACCGCTTATTTTCAGCGCTACTTTTCATATACGAGACGTTACAACACATTAAAGCAAATTGGAAGAAACTAACAAGCCTAGATTAAATGTATTAATAAAAGCTCCGATTATAATTATTGCTATTGTTGTTTTAATTCTTGATTATAAACAATTAGTAGATTACTATACAACAGTTGGAAATAATGGTGGAATTTCTGAGTATTTCAAAATTGCATTTAGTACTTCAATTCTAAGGTCATCTCTTTTGCTTATCATTCCTTTCAGTGGAGTTTTTATTAATAATAAAATTGGATGGTTACTAATTTGTTCATTCTATTATTTTTGGCTTTTATTTTTTATTTATTTCTCTATAAGTACAGAATTAGAAAGAGACGGAACAATTGTGTTTGTTGCTGGTGTAATTATAATCTCTATCTTTTTATTATTATTAATGAATAGTTATGAAAACAGTAAATTAGTTTATGGAATAAAGAGAAGTGATTTATTAAAAACGAACATCGCTGCATTCATCATAGCAATAATTGAAATACTGCTTATAGTTTTATTGAATTTCACAAAAGCATAATATAACGTGTTGTAACAACGTGTATAATTAATTGCTAGGTCTAGCCTACTTACGAATATTCCTGCGGAATATTCTATCTGTGATTTATTTGCTAACTTAGTTCCTTAAATTACGCAACTAACCATACACAATCACGTTGGCATTAATATACCAGACCAACTCAAAAATCACATTTGAAATTAAAAATTGAATGATAAAAAAAAGAATCTTTAGATTTATTAAGCGATATGTAATCGGATTAATAATCTTTTTAATAATCGCTCTAATTGGACTTTATATCTATTTTGTAAAGGTAGACAAACTCGAATCCGAATAAAAAATACCTCAAATCACTTTAGAAAATCAGTTTGGAGAATTAAAATCGTTTAGTGATTATAAAGGAAAAGTACTTTTAGTAGATTTTTGGTTTCAAGGTTGCAAACCTTGTTTAGAAGAAATGAAATTTTTCCCTGAACTATTAAAGAAATATGATTCTGAATTAGCAATAATGAGTATAAGTATTGACCCAAAAGAAAAGACTGAATATCTTCTTGAGCAAAAACCTAAACCTTGGAATTTCTTGGTTTCTAACAACAAGAATTGGACATTTTATAATGACAATAGAAAAGACCAAAGTTTAGTGTATGAGTTAAAAATAGCTGAATATCCAACATATTTACTTTTTGACAAAAAAGGCGATTTAATAAGCACACCAAATAACGGAATTGCAGCTGTTGAAAATGAATTAAGTGGAATATTTGGTCACGATTTGACTTTTAAAACTGACAGATATAAAGAACTTTCTGAAAAGTTTCCTTATTTAGTCATTCCTTATACAATATTGGTTTTTCTGATATTGTTTATTCAATTATTAATATTTGGAATTAAGAAACTGATTGGAAATAAAAAATACTAATGCCAACACCGTGTATAATTAATTGCTTGTTTTAAGCCTACTTACGAACATTCCTGCGGAATATTCTATTTGTGATTTATTTACTAACTTAGTTCCTTAAATCACGCAACAAACCATATACAATCACGTTGTGGTGCATTTGAAAATGAGAACATCTTTAGAAATATTAGCCAAGGCAATAACTGAATACAGAGCTGAAGGAACAGAACTAATGAAAAGACTTGGAAACAAATTTGGCTATGATATTTTTGTTAATGAACAATATGAGGAATTTGTAACAAAAAGTAATCCTAAAGTTCCAAGAAAAGGAAAACTTTCAGAAAGAGTTAATTATGCTTTTCACGGAGGAGAATGTCATTTTCATAAAAAGAAAACACAGCAAAATATAGAAGTGATTTTATCAAATCCACCTAAATTTGGAAAAATAGATGCTTGGTTCTTAAAGTCATATTTAGACAGCACAGAGGAATACAAAGAGTATAGTGAAAAATTAGATTGGCAAGATTTGAAACCAATGTTAATTGAATTGTATCGGGCTGGATTTATAAAAGAAATAAAATGAATACAAGTTTGGAAAAAATATCATTTGAGACTGAATCATATTTAATTGACTCGACAAGTCAAGAGAGATATTTTCCGTTTTTGGAATTTGAATTCAATGAATCTGCTATTTATGAAAATGATATTCCGAAATACTTCTTAAGCTTTTCAGAAGATTTAAAATCAGTACACGAAGTCGGCAACTGGATAATGGATGATTTGGAAAAAAACGGACACAACTTAAGGCAGTTGATTATCGAGCTTGGTATTAGTTTTAATTTAAAATGGGATATTTTCTCATCGAATGTTGGAAAGATTGTAGAGGACAGTTGGAAAAGTGAAACGATTGAACTGATTAGGTTTAGCGACAATCTGATTAAAAAAACAAAAACGACACCACAACACCGCGTATAATTAATAGCTTGTTTTAAGCCTACTTACGAACATTCCTGCGGAATATTCTATCTGTGATTTATTTGCTAACTTAGTTGCTTAACTATACACAAACACGTTGTTGGTAATGAAAAAAATGATTGAATACTTTAACATATCTTCAGGAAATTGGTATTTCCTGCTAGTAATTATAATCTTATTATATTTAATAATTAATTGGATAGTTTGAAAATTTATTAAAAAAGGAATTTCAAAAACTATCGTAACTACAGTTTCTTCAATCATTCTAACACCAATAGTTTATTCTTTATTTATTACAATTTTCTTTTCGTTTGTATTTTATGAGTATCATCCTGAATCAAAATTTAACGCAATAGAATGGAATAAAAACAAAAATGATCGTCATCAAATGAGGAAAGACCTAATTGAAAGTAAATTATTAATTGGAAAGACCAAAAATGAGGTTATTGGAATTCTGGGAAAACCGGAGAATTACTTCAAAACAGAGATGGACACTTTAAAAAATTGGAATTATTCTATGGGGAGCGAAGGACATGGAATGGGTTGGAAATTTCACAATCTCGACCTTTATTTTAAGAATGGAAAAATAGAGTCAATTAAAAAAACAGAATTTATTGACTAAATAAACAATTTTAAGCTAGTTGTTGAAACAAAGTCTTTAACATAAGACATTCTTCTATAATTTTAATGACTTAAAAACGAGATATAGGCCTTACATAACTGAATAAAATTTAATTAGAAAGAGTGCCCCAATTATCAATATCGACAGAGTCTAAAGTTTAAGCAATTATACTAACCTTAATCCACTCTTCTATTCTCTATTTTATTCTTTTTTATTTAAATCCTTAAATTTAATTTTTAATAATAAATCGTTAACTTGAAACGTATATAGTTAATTACCAATCCTATTCAACTTATTTTACATCTAAACCAAAAATGAAAAATACTGTATTATTAATTTTAATTATTTTGCTAACAAGTTGTAGCGATGACGATAATGTACAACCTGCCAATCAAACTATGATTGACCAACCTATTAAAATGGTTACGGAATCAAACAAATGGTATCAAAATGGTAGTTCCGTATTCGAAAATGGCGCTACAGGTACTACAGAAACAACAAAAAGATATTTATTGTACTTTTTTGAAGGAGATACAATTATTAATGGGCTTGAATATAAAAAGATGTACAAAAAACAACTTGACTCTATTTTTCATAATCCTTTTTCTGGGGGTACAAATCAATTTATATCTACATTTAGTGACTTAAATTACACTGCAGCAATGCGAGAAGATGCTGAATCAGTATATTATATTTTTAGGAATCAAAATACAGAAGAATTGTATGCCAATTTTAACCTAAATCTAGGTGATGTTTTAAATTATAGATGGAATTCAAGTGAAACTGTTATTGAAATTGATTCAATACAAATTGGAACTAATTATTTAACTAAATATAAATTAAGTAATAACCAATATTTTTATGAAGGAATTGGTGCTTCATATGGATTATTTAAAGGTTGGGAAATTGGATTTGAAGGAGGCGTTTATTTATCATGTTTTAAACATGAGAATGATAAAATAGGAATTGATGAAGGACTAAATTTTGAAATTAATTCAAATTATTGCCCCGAAATAGAATAGTAAACAAATTACTAATACAGGTTTAATTTAAAGTATAGAAACCCTCGAGAGCTTTTTATTGGGACTAATGTACTAATCTTAATACTTGAAATTCGAAACTATTATAAAACATTAGTATCACATTCAATTAATCTAAATTTAAAAAAATCCAAACTGCAAAATAGGTTTATTTATTACAGAATAACAACAAAATGATTATAGAGCAAGAAGAAAAATTTAAAGAAGTACTTTCTAAAATAGAAGGCAAAATTAATGAACAAAGTTTTTTTAATAAATTCTTAGAATTGTATCCCGAAGTTTGGAAAAAACATAAAATTACGTTTTCAAAATTTAATAGAAGTAAACAATTTGGACAAACAATTCCGCTACCTAAACCTGAAGTCTCTTTACGAAAAGAAATTAGGGCTTGGTTACAAAAACAATTACACCATTAGAAATAGTTAAATTTCTTTCATTCTGTTTTTCCATGAAAAAATGGAGTGCTACTATTAATTGTTTTTGAAAACAAATAGCAAAATCTAGAAATAAAACACAACTACTAATACCATAACTTTAAAATAAACAACTTTTAACGTAAGGGTTTACTTAATTTATCTACTAACATCAAGTAATTAAATATACCTTGTTTTTATATGTCCGAAAAAAAGTTGATTTACATTACAGGAATACTTGGTCTGATAGCAAGTATAACTGTTGGTTTAGGAGAGTTTTTATTACACTACAGCAACCAGATAGTAGGTAATTCAGCGCATTATAATTTTTTTAAGTTTGTGCCAAGAGAGAATCTTATCTATGGGCACTTTTTGGCTGTTTTAGGAACACCTTTATATTTTGTTGGTTATTATCACATTTATAAAATGTTAAAGGGTAAAGAAAATAAATGGGCTTTTATTGTATTTACTTTAGGTGTTTTGGCTTTTACTGTTGGTGGCTTTTGGATTACTTCTAGAGCTTTTTTGGGAACAATAGTGCACCTACAAGATGATATTAATAGTACTGTTTATAGACAAATATTAGGTAACTACACTTTACTTAGTGAGTCATTAGTTCAAATATTACGAGTCATAATACTACTTTTATCCGCTTTCTTTATAATTGCAATTTATAAATCACCAACCTACTACAACAAATGGATGGCTATTACCAATCCTATTGTAATATTAATTTTAGTGTTTGCAGTTTACTTTATTATCCCATCTATCGGTAAGTATATTGCCCCCATAGCCATGAATGTCACTCATCTTATTCTATTCAGTTTATCATTATATCAATTTAATAAAAATTACAAATAATTAAATTATGAAATACTTAAAGTTTATATTTCTAGGTCTTATTACAATCATAATTCTGGCAGTACTATTACTTGCTTTTAGATTTGGAACAGATGGGAACAACCCGTATGATAATAAGATTGAAAATGGCATAACTCCAAAATTTAGTGAAGTATTAATCGATTTTAATCAGCAACATAATGGTAAAAAGTCTCTTCCTGTTATCGCATCTTCACTTATTGATATAAACAATGATGGTGTAGACGAAATATTTTTTGGTGGAGGTTTTGACCAACAGGATCAATTATTTCAATATAAAAACAATGCTTTTACTTCCATTTCTAAGAAGGTAAATTTACCTCAAAAAAGCAATTTAACAACATTAGCTTCAGCTTCTGCAGATTTTGATAATAATGGTTTTTCTGATTTAATTATCTCACGTGAAGATGGAATAACAATATATTACAACACTCAAGGTGTCTTTACTCCTAAAAAAGTAAAATATAATTTAGCGGATGATGCAACACCACTTGGCTTTGCATTAGGAGATATTGACAAGGATGGAGATATCGATATTTTTGTGTCTAACTATATTAGAAAAGAACAGATGCAAGGTCAAAATAACTTTACAAAAGGATATGGTCCAATCAGTCAGCTTCTGATAAACAATGGTGACAATACTTTTAAGGATAGCACGCAAAATTCAGGACTGGCTTATAACCACAATACTTTTATGGGCATATTTGTAGATATAGATAATGATAGCTGGTTAGATTTAATAGTAGCGCATGATACAGGAGAAGTTAGAACGTATAAAAACAATGCAGACGGAACATTTAAAATGATTACTAACCCTACTACAGATAAATACGGCTACCCAATGGGTATTGCTGTTGGAGATTACAACAATGATGGTAAAGTAGATTTTATGTTCTCTAATACAGGGACTACAGCCCCGCATTTTTTAGCACGAGGAGACGTTGATGAAAGTGAATTTAATTCTGATTGGATTTTCTTTGAAAACAAAGGAAACTTTGTATTTGAAGATGCGGCTGATAAGGTTAAAGTAGCAGATTTTGAATTCTCTTGGGGTGCAGCTATGGCAGACATGAATAATGATGGTTTGCAAGAATTAATTGTAGCAGAAAACTATGTAGAATTTCCTCCTCACAAAGTTTTTAAATTACCTGGTCGATTTTTAACTCAAAAAGAAGACCACACGTTTGTTGCTACTGAACAAGAAAGTGGTGTCGTAAATAAACACTTTGCTATTACACCATTAATTAGTGATTTTAATTTAGATGGTTACCAAGATTTAGTTTGGGTAAATATTTCTGGTCCAGCAAAAGTCTTTTTAAATAAGGGAGGAGATAACAACTACCTTCAATTAACTTTTTTAGAAAATGCTAAAAATATTGGTGCAAAAATTATAGTAACAACAACTTCAGGAAAAACAATAACAGAAGATTATATTATTGGAGAAGGATTAGTTTCTGATCAAAGTGCAACAATCCATATTGGCTTAGGTAAAGACAACATTAAAAGTACACAAATACACTATACTGATGGCACTGTACAGAACTTGGAGTCTATTAAGATTAATTCAAGAAGTATTGTTCCTAAATTAATTGAAGTACTAGAAAAGGCAGAAGAACTAAAATAATATGCTTAAATATGTCTTTTATTCTGTATTTATATTTGGAATATATGGCGCAGGAATTTTAGTTTATAATGAATTTAGTCAAGGTAATATTTGTCCAAAATTATTAAACATACCTGCCTGTTATATAATTTTAGCTTGTCTTGTAATTCCTTTTTTAGCACATGTCTTTAAAAAAGATAATATTATATATTTTACTGGCACAGGAATAGCTTGGAGTATTGCCTTTTATGGTTCTATCATGCAAATTTCGGGAGTTATTGAATGTCCAAAAACAAGTGCAGGTATCCCAATGTGTTATATTTCTTTTGCTATTTTCACCCTTTTGATAGTTCTAAAAATTAAAGAATTTAAAAAGGTGATGTAAAACAAACAATCGTTTCATTACTAATCAAATATTTTTGATTAAAAAGCGCCTTTAAAGCATTACTAAATAATAGAATTCTATTACTAGATTTTTAAATTCTAATCCAAAGTAGCTTATCCTTAAATAGTGACGTTAAAACAATGTTACAAAACAAGACGTTATCCTTTAAAAAAATCTAATTAACGTATCTTTGTCTACTATTAAAGTTAAAATTATGAAAGACAATACAATGCTTAATTATATTAAAGAAGTTATAAAAAATATGCCAACTGGTTGGTTAAATATAACAACTCATAGATTAGATATTTATAATGAAAAGCTAGCTAAAACTGAGTTTTTAGATCAGTTTGAAACTTTATATACTAGTAATAATTCAGATGCATCTGCATTAAATCAACTACCTACTGCGTATGACTATATTAGACTAGGGCATCCATTATCTTGTGTATTAGAATGGGCACTTGCCCATTTACATGATATTAAATCAGAGAATGTAATTAGTTTTGATTCAAAAATAGTTCCTGTTTTAGCTGTTTTAAGAAAAAATCTATTAGAAAATAAAAACACAACAATTTATTATACAGGTAGTTTACCAGAATGTTTTGATGAAGAAATCATAAAAAATATTTACGGCTATAAGTTTCAACTAAAGCAAGTAAACACAGCTGATGAGATTGTAGCATTAAATGACACAACGGTATTTATATCTCAAGAAGAGACTATTGGCGCTGCGAATTTAGACCCTAATATTGACTTTTTTATAAGCCTACACCAACATCTAGGAAGTATTTTAATAGTTAATGGTACAGCTAACGAAAATTATATCTCAGACATACAACATGTCCGTAGAAGAGAGACCGTTGCTATGACACCTGCAAACGCGCTTATAGCATTAAATGCATTAGTAGAACAGTCAATCATTAAAAACAAAACAATAGATCTTACAAACAAAAATAGTGTCTTAAACGCCATTAAAACCGTAACTAACACAACTACTAAACCGTTAGTAGCCTCTAGTGGTTTATCTATACAGTACGCTATTTTAATGGGGCTTATTCATGACGCTATTATAAACCATAAAGGAAAAGCTATTAAAATTATAGTGCCTCCAAATTGTTATGGTGGTACTAATGACCAGGCTAGACGTGTTGCTGCATGTATTAATAATGTGGATATCGTAGATTTACCAGTAGATGGTGATAATGATATGGTACAAAGTATTAATACCGTTTTAGATACCATAGCAGAACAAGATGCAGTCCCTTATATAATTGCAGAAATCCCTACAAATCCTAGGGTTGAAGTACCTAACTTAATTAAGTTAAAAGAAGCCTTAAGTAAAGTGCGTAAGACACCAAGCGGAGCAACAGCTATAGATCCTGTATTTATATTGGATCAAACATTCTGTCCAAATGTGCACTTTTTAGGTGAAAACGATATGTTGTCTACAGTTAGAACTATTTCTTTTGCTAGTGGGTCTAAATTCCCAAGTGGTGGACAATGTACTGCTGGTTACTGTGTTGGAAATACTAATACACTTGCTTTAATGGAAAAAATTGAAAATCATCTTATGCTTTGTGATAATGAGGCTACTGATTTTCAATATGACATCCTAGCAAAGCAATTACCTTCAATGAACCAAAGAATTAGCGATGCGTATAAAAACACACGTGAGTTTGTTAATTATATCCATGACGTGTTACCAGGCGCAAAAATCAACTTTGTCTCAGAAGCATTAGCTTCACAAGGGTTTACACCTTCTGTTTTTTCTTTAGATCTTCCTACAAAAGGTAATACAGATGAAGAAAAAGAAACGTATAAACGTGCCCTGAATTTAAAGTTGATAAACTTGATGATTACTGAAATCCCTAACGAGAGTAAGTTTTGTGTTAGTTATGGGCAATTAAAAGGGTGTTATTGGACTATTCCTGCAACCTCTACACAGGGAACGACTAAAGAGGGCGATAAGGATTATATTGTTCGTGCCTCACTATCTCCTAACTTAGATCTTGAATTACATAAAAAAGTATTTTTAGACTTTGTAAAAAGTATTTAATACTTGCTATAATTTAAGAAACTTTAATTATAATTCTTAAATTTATAAACTATCCTAAATAATATAGGCATGCATCTTTTAGGTGCATGCCTATATTATTTAGGATAGTTTGGCAACTATTATATAACCGTTTAATTTACAAACAAATGAAAGCGAAGACAACCTACTTGAAAGGAAAATCCATATTTATTGTTTCAATTATTGTAATAGCCATTACAGTGCTTACGGTTTATATTACAGGTATTAATTATAATAGAAGTATTACCTCAAACTTTTATCTGTCCTTGTCTATAATAGGTGCTGCTTTGTTTTTATTTATCACTTATGGCCTTTATAAAGGGATTGGATTAATAGACAACTTTCCTGCTTTTAAAAATTTTAAATTAAAAGAATCTATTACAAGTTCTTCTAACTTTACAGATTTCCCTGATATAGCTATAGCTGAAGGCATTTTAGGTATACTAATATCAATTGTATTATGGATAGCCATGTCAATCGCTTTTACACTACTTCTCATCTTTTTAGAAGCCTTCTTTTGGTTTTCGCTTTTTATATTACTCGGGATGTTGTATTGGGTCTTTTTTAGAGCATTAAAACTCGTGTTTTCAAAAGTAAAACAGACCAAAAATAATTTACTGTTATCTGTAAAATACGCGTTAAGTTATACCGCATTATATTTAGGATGGCTTTTTGCTATTGTTTACATCACAGAACAACTACGTTAACTACCATCTATTAGAAACATAATATTCGTTATAATAGAAACTAATCGATCGTTGTAATTGATGCCTAACCTTAACGTTACACTTTTTAAAGTTTAGCTTTTTAATCAGAATTTAGGCCACAAAAAAAGCTTCTCTTTTTCAAGAGAAGCTTCTTGCTTCTGGGTGGAAGACCGGGTTCGAACCGGCGACTTTCGGTACCACAAACCGACGCTCTAACCAGCTGAGCTACAACCACCATTTGTGCGCATTTAATAATGCGTGTGCAAAGGTAAATTATTTACTAGTTATTCCAAACTTTTTTTAAAAAAAATTTATTTTAAATCAAATAAACTATCCACTGCTGCGTAACGCTCTACAGTATAACCTTCTGCGTAATCCATATTTACTAGTCTACCTAGGTCTCTAGCTCTATATTTGACACTATCTGTAAAATTTTTACTAGAAATAGGTGTTTCTGGCTCTTTACTTGTCGGATCAAAGAACTGCGTTTTGTATGCTAAAACACTTTTCATCTTAATATCAAGGTATCCAGAAATATCTACAACAAAGTCCGGTTCAATAGTTTTCCATTGGATATAATGATAGACTTGCTTTGGTCGCCATTGTTTTTGAATAGTATTTTCAACCTTGGTTTCAATTTTTATTAATCCACTCAAAAAACAAGCATCACTAACTAATTTACTTCCTTTTCCGTGATCTATATGCCTATCATCAATAGCATTACAAAGTACAATCTCTGGTTGATACTTGCGTATCATCTTTATAATTTCTAATTGATGCTGCTTATCATTAACAAAAAAGCCATCTTTAAATCCTAGATTCTCTCTGTAAGCAACACCTAGTATGTTTTTTGCATCTTCAGCTTCCGTTTTACGGGTTAATGCTGTACCGCGTGTTCCTAATTCTCCTTTTGTTAAATCTACTATAACAACAGTTTTTCCTTTAGCTACTTCTTTTGCTATTGTACCTCCTGCTCCAAGTTCTACATCGTCTGGATGGGCACCAAATGCTAGTATGTCTACTTTCATCTTAATATTATTTATTCCAATCTTGTTTTTGTTCTTCAGTTAAAAAAGTCCAAGCTACTACTCTACTTTTCTTGTTTCCAATATTAAGGGCTATAGTAAGGACTTGTGTTGCGCCAAGCTTTTTAAGCGATTGATGCATTGTTTTTACGTTGTCTTTGTTTGATACTAGACTAGTATACCAAAAACTTTGTGTTTTTAATAAAGAGCTTTCGTATAAATAGTTATGTAAAAAAGCTTTCTCGCCTCCGGTGTACCATAACTCATGGGCTTGACCAGCAAAATTACGCACCATTTGATCCGTAGGTTTTCCTAATCCTTTAAGTTTACTAGTTGTTGCCTTTAGTGCATCTGCTTCATTTTTAAAAAATGGAGGATTACACATAGCAACTGTTATCTTATCAGTTTCGCTTAAAACACCATTTAAAATATGCGCATCATCTTGTTGTTTTTTAAGCTTAATTTTATCTTGTAGATTGTTTTTGTCTACAATGTTTTGGGCAGATTTAAGTGCTTGATCATTACTATCTACACCAATAAAACTCCAATCATGCACTGCATTACCTAATAATGGGTAAATACAGTTTGCACCTGTACCTATGTCTAAAACAGTAACATTCTCTGTTAATTTAGAACGTTCTAATAAATCTGCAATGTGATGGATATAATCTACACGTCCCGGAATTGGTGGACATAAAAAGTGATCTGGAAAATCCCAAAACTGAATATCATAATGCGATTTTAATAAAGCTGCATTTAAAGCTTTAACAGCTTTAGGGTTTGCAAAATCAATTGTTTTTTTATTATTAGCATTTGTAAAAATAAAGGGCTCTATGTTTGGATAGACCGTTGCAAGCTGAGTAAAATTGTAATCGTCAGTATGTTTGTTTCTTTTGTGCAAAATTTGAGTATTAGTAATTGTTATTAGTTAATTTTTATTTAATGGCACTAATTGCTTGTTTTATATCCGCTTTTAAATCTTTAGTTTCTTCTATTCCTAAAGAAAAACGAATTAATCCATCAGAGATACCTACCTCTGCTCTTTGTTCTGGTGTTAATAATGCATGTGATGTTTGTGTTGGTGATAATACGGTACTCTCAATACCTGCTAAACTAATAGAAGCTTTAATAAGCTGCAGCTGCTTCATAAATTGATCAGAATCAAATGCATCCTCCAATTCAAAAGACAACATTGCTCCGAAGCCTTTCATTTGTTTTTTTGCTAGTTTATGTTCTGGGTGTGTTTTTAAACCTGGATAATACACGTGTTTTACAAAGGGTTGTTTTGTTAACCATTTAGCCATTTTATTAGCATTTTTAGTTTGTGCTTTAACACGTAAACCCATAGTTTTCATGCTACGTTCTAACATCCAAACAGTAAAATCACTTAAACTACCACCATAATTTTTAGAGACATTCCAAATTAACTCCATATGCGCTACACTTCCGGCAACTGCACCAGCACAAATATCACTATGACCACCAAAATATTTGGTTGCGGAGTGCATGATTAAATCTATTCCAAACTCAGCTGGATTTTGATTAACAGGACTTGCAAATGTATTATCTATACTTGTTACTATATTTTTTTGTTTTCCTAATTTAGCTATTGCCTCAATATCAGTAATAGTTAAGAGTGGATTTGACGGTGTTTCAATATGAATTAATTTGGTGTTAGGCTGAATTGCTGCTTCAAAATCTTCGACCTTATAACCGTTAGTAAAAGTAAATTCTATATTTAACTTAGGAAACTCTTCTCTAATAAAATTAGAAGTCCCACCGTATAGTGTGTTTTGTACTACAATATGATCCCCTGCTTTTAAAAAAGCTAAAAACATATGACTAATAGCCGCCATACCAGAAGCAAATATCATTGCTGCTTCAGTGCTTTCCAAAGCTGCTATTTTTTTTACTAAATACTCTTGATTAGGTGTATTAAAATAACGTGGATAACGCTTAACATCCACATCCATAAACTGATATGATGAAGATAAATAAATAGGCGAAATAGCGCCTTTAAATTGTTCGTCAGGGACTTCTCCAACGTGTGTGCAAATGGTATTTAAACCGGGATTCTTTAATTTCATTTCACAAATACATTTAAACATGTAATTTAGTCATTTAATACTTCTTTATTAAAATAATCTGTACTATTATTAAAATATGCAGTCCTGATTTAACGACTCCTTAACTATAACTTACCTCACTTTTTTGTATTTTAAGAATTATGATAGCACAAGACAAAGAAGAAAATAAAAACATTTTAAAACAATCAATATCACATTTAGAGTTTTTAGGCTTTGAAAATATTAAAGCAGACTTACAAGGTTATGAGCAACCCTCTACATTTGTAAAAAAGGAAGATAACATGGTAATTGTACCAGATATTACTGCTTATAAGCGTACTAAAAAATATATTTTTGAATTAGGTATTAAAAGCAATAAGCCCAAAGCATTAAAAACAAAATGGCGATTATTAGATGTAGTCACACGGATGAAAGATCAACGATTTAAAATTATAACCACAAAAGGACATTATAGTTTTACCAATACAATGTTAAGTGAGTTGAACTTAGATAAAACACTAATGAAAATTTAAAATAAAACAAAAAAAACAGCATTTGCTGTTTTTTTTTTATGACTTAATCTTCTAGTTTACTTTGCTTAACAATTGCTTTTAGGCGCTCTTTTCTAGAGAGTTCTTCCTTTTTTTTCTTATTTAATTTTTTAGCCATTAGCTTAGAATGCTTGGCTTTGTTTTTGGTGTTTTTCTGACCTTTAGGCTTTGGCATAATCTTATTTTTTTGACCCTTTTAGTAATGTATTCTGTTCCTCTATTAAATCTGTTAATTTGGACAACAGCTCTATATCCTTTGGTGTTTTTACCGTTTTATTTTTGACATCCTGAGATTTATCTCTTAATTGGTTCATGGCTTTTACAACAATAAACACGGTCAAACCTACGATTAAAAAATCTAACATTACCTCAAACAACTCGCCATAATACACTGCAACTTCTTGTGTTGTAATTACACCTTCTGTATTTGTAATAGCATCTCTTAATATGTAACGCTTATTATGAAAATTTAATCCATCAGTCATTAGTGATAATGGTGGCAAAAACACTTTTTTAACCAACACATCAATAACCTTATTGAAGGATGCACCTATTATTATACCAATAGCCATATCCATCATGTTACCTTTTACAGCAAACTCTTTGAATTCTTTAAAAAATTTCATTTTAAACCTAATTTATATTCCGCGAAGATATTAAATAATAGAAAGCATCAAGTTTAATCTCTGGGTGTTTTATCATAAGCCTTAACCATAAGAAAAGCCCAAGCAAAGACACAAACAAACACTACTATCGAGAACCAAAAAACGATACTATTTCCTTCCATTATTTATCAGTTTTATATAAATCATTACACCTAAAAGTGTAGGCGCCCACAAACCAATAAAAATACCGTGCAATTGTTCTCCATTCAAAAACAAATACTCGGCAACTAAAATTATAGCTAAACATAATACTAAAAGTAATACGTTGCTTAATCCAATTTTTCTTATGTAATTCATTAATATTTTTATTATTTTTAACAAGTTAATCAATAAAACTAAAAAAACCAAAACCACCAACCAAAAGCTATTTTGACTGATTTATCTGTCTTTAAACGATAATATTATTTTTATTTAAATTAAAAAGTGTATTTCATCGAATAAAAAGACCTTTAAAAGGATAATCAAGAGAATGTACATATATTGGTCGAAGAAATTAACCTTACAACTGATTAACGCCCTTTATCATGAGAAAAGCTACTTTACTTTTACTTCTTACTTTTTGCAATTTTATTTTTGCCTCAAACACAACAACCACTTCAAATATAGATTCAGATAGTAGTATTCAAATTATTAGATTAAACTATACTGCACCAAATAGTGCTTCTAGAGAGTTATTGTTAGCTTTTACATCAGACAATGCTGCGACAGATGGTGTAGATTATGGTTATGACGCAACAGTAAGCAGCCCTTTTACTAATGATTTAAACTGGCTAATTGAGGATAACCGTTATGTTATACAAGGTGTTGGTGCTTTTGATAATAATAAACAATACTTATTTGGATTATATAATGAGTTTAGTGGTGAAGCAACCATAGAAATTACAAGTTTAGAAGATTTTGATACAGATATTGATATCTATATTTACGATGCTTTATTAAACACTTACACCTCAGTAAAAGACACAGCATACACAGTAACGCTAGATGCAGAAAACTACACTGATCGCTTCTATATTGCTTTTAACCAATCAGAAGAAAACACTACTGACGAAACTACTGACGAAACTACTGATGACACAAACGACGAAACAACAGATGATGATAACACAACAGCTGACGAAGACTCAAATACTGATGAAGATTCTGATGAAGATTCTGATGATGCTACTTCAGAAGAAGACACTACAGACAGCACTGAGGATACAAATACTGATCTTGGTTTAAAAATCAAATATATAAAAGGATTAAATCAATTAAAAATTAGCGTCAAAAACAATAACACAATTAGCAGTGTTATAGTATACAACAACAAAGGTGCGGTTTTAAAAACTAAGCAAAATATTAACGCTAAAAAAACCAACATTAGACTTAATAGAAGAAATAAAAGACTAATACTACATATCACTACAAATACTAAAACAATAATAAAACAGATTGTTTTACCAAGAAGGAACTAATACTGCTTAAGATAAGCACAAAAAAAAACTCACTATTTACTTAGTGAGTTTTTTTTGTACCTATTATAAGACTGGTAACTATTATTTTTTATAATACTTAGCGTATTTCCTGTATGAAAAGAAACCTATTACAGCAACCATTACTGCTGCTATTGCAATAAACTTAAAGCTTACTATTTGATCTCCACTAGCATAACTATGTAATCCTGAAAGGTAGAAATTAACTCCAAAATAAGTCATTAAAATACTACTAAACGTCACAATTGCCATTAAGTTAAAAAACCAGCGTCCACGTAACCCAGGTACTAATCGCATGTGTATTACAAAGGCGTATAACATAATACTAATTAAGGCCCATGTTTCTTTTGGATCCCATCCCCAATATCTTCCCCAACTTTCATTAGCCCATTGTCCACCTAAAAAGTTTCCAATAGTTAACATTACCAAACCGACAGTTAACGCCATTTCAGTAATTATAGTCAATTCTTTAATATTAATGTCCATCTTAGCTTTGTTATTAGAGTTAGTTAAGATCATTAATATTAATGACACTAATCCTAATATCATACCTAATGTAAATGGTCCATAACTAGCCACAATAACAGCCACGTGAATCATTAACCAATAACTATCTAATACCGGCTGTAAATTAGCAATAGCAGGATCCATCCAGTTCCAATGTGCAATCATTAAAATCATTGCAGTTACAAATGCTGTAGACGCTAATGTTAAATCACTTTTTCTTCCAAATGCTAAACCAAAAAACATAGTCGCCCAAGCAACATAAATCATAGACTCATAAGCATCACTCCAAGGTGCATGACCTGAGATATACCAACGCGCTATTAAACCTGCTGTATGTAAAATAAACAGTCCTAAAATAATAAATTTAAATACTGTAATACTTTTATTTAACCACTTATTACTAGACTTAAAGATTTGCCAAACAAGTAATAAAAACAATAAAGTACCAGCATACATGTACCAACTAAATAGCTTTTTAAACACATCATATTTGTTATATAATATCTCTGCATTTATCTTACTATCACTAAGCATTACATTAGCCCCTACCTTACCTTGCGACTTTTTGAAAGCTTCTAAAAGCTTCTCAGATTTTTCATAATCTTTAGACTTCTTAGCTTCATTTAAAGTATATAAATACCAATCAAAACTAGAACCAACAAAACTACCATAAATAGTATCTGTTATCTGTTGCTTATAACCTTCGTTTTTATATTCAAAAGGAGAAATCCATTTATTGTTTTCATCATCCGGAATCGGAAATATTTTTAAAGAACGTCCCTCAATAGCATTACTTAACAAGTTAATACGTTGATTGGTTTCCAAAAATTCTTTCTGAATCCCTGTTTGCGATTTTAAAGCCGATGCTTCTTCTAGATAAGGGTCTAACTTATATTTAAAGTCGTCCGTAAAAAAGTCTAATAATCTTGCAAATTCTTGATCCTTTGGAATACCGATCACGCTTCTAATAGAATCCGCTTTCTGTCTTTTTAAATAGATAATTGGTACATTATACCATAACATTGGACTTTCTTGAATACTCAAGAAAATCTGATTTGCAGTCAACCCTTCATAAGTTTCATGCTTTGTTAGTTTTCTTACCAACTCAGAAGAATACGTGTCAATAGGCATCATACGTCCATCTAAATCCTGAATAACAATATGACCAAACTTATCAGCATGGGCTTTTGGTGCCACATTTGCTTTTAAGATTGAATCTATTTGAAATTTTGAAGGTGCTTTACTCTCCTCCACTTCTTCATGACCATGTCCATCATTTGCGCTGTGCTGCTCTTGTTGAGCAAAAGTTGTTAAACTAAAACACAATAAAATAAGCGTCGTAATTTTAGCCTTTTTATTTTTAACCTTCTCTAACCCATTCTGTAAATCTCTAAACCTTGTGTGGTTAGCAAATAAAATAGCCATCATACCAAAATACAATAAGAAGTAACCTAAATAAGTAACCCAAGTCCCCCAATAGTCATGATTAACAGACAAAATGGTTCCTTTTAAATCTTTATCATAATCAGCTTGAAAAAAGCGGTATCCACGATGATCCAATATATTATTCATATAAATATGAAAATCAAAATCACCTTGTTCCTTATCTATAACTGTCACTTTACTTTCGTAAGAAGAATAGTTGTTTTCTGTACCAGGATATTTTTCAGCAATAAAATCGTTTAATTTTACTTCAAAAGGTAATTCTAATACTTTAGAACCATATTTTAAAGCAATATCTAAACCACCAACTTTAACTTGTTTAAAACGATTATTAGACCATTGACTACCCAATAATTTAACTTCTTTAGTTTCGCCATTAGCAGTAACATTAAGCACTACTGCGTTTTCATCTTGCTTTAAGAAACTTGCTTTTTTAACGACATCAAATTTTCCTTTTACAACAGGCTTAGGAAACACCAATTGCATATCTCCAATAACATATCTAGAACGCAGCATTAATGGCTGTATGGAATCTTTTATAAGTTTACCTTGTGCCATACTTGCCATAATCAAATATTCTCCTTCAAATGGAGAATGCACCATTAAACCGTCTGGTGTTGTTGTAATATTTACAGCCCCTTCCGTAGGTTTATCCAATGCCACTAATAAGTTATGGATGTTTTCTACTGTACCTTGTTTTAAAAAGTGATTGTGCGGTCCATTACCTCTAGCCTCAACAATTTTTAAGTAATTCTCACCAGCATCATCAGGTACAATATCTTCTTCTGCACCAAGAAAAAAGTTTGTTAATTCAAAACTAACTGGCGTGTTATTGTAATATGCGGTGTGGTCAAAGCTATTTTCCATTCTTCCAGAAAAATCTACTTCTTCATCAAACGGTAAACGTTGCGGTACACCGTCTATCATATAATCACCATCAATATATGCTGTAATGTATGTTTTTTGAGATAAAAACCCACTTTCAGTTTCTCCTTCTCTAATTGCAATCATTCCTTCAAAACCAAAGTAACGCGTAATACCAGCGCCTAAAATGATAAATATAAAGGCTAAATGCAGGGTTAAAGTCGCCCATTTTTCCTTTCGTAATAATCTAAATTTAAAAATATTACCAATAAAATTGATCATAAATAAAACCATGATAGCTTCAAACCACCAAGCGTTATAAATTAAATTTCTGGTATAAGGTGTTGGAGAAGTATCCATGTTTCTGTCCAGAATAGTTCCAACAGCCATTGCGGTTGCAAAAACAATAAATAAGACAGATGTTAATCGTGTAGAAAATAAGATTTTGGCGATTCTATTTTGCATAATAATAGGCCTTTTTTAGCTCGTGCAAATATAATCGTTTTTGTTGGTTATAATTCCTTTAAAACTTCCAAATCTTGTGTTAAAATTACGGTTTAGACTTTTGTCTAGCTTCAAAAATTTTCAAATACATAAATGTGCCCATTTTTCTTGCCCTACGCTTCGCATTATCAGCCATTTCACCTTCAAAAAATTGATCAATAGTTGCGTACCATAAATTTAACCAAAGCCCAAAATGTAGCTCTGTGATACTATGGTCTAACGTTGCATCTACTTTTTCATGCGCTTCTAGTGGGTTGCCAATATATTTATGGTCTAATTTTTTACCAATAAACAAACTAGACTCCCAAAACGTTGTTAAATGGTCTAAATGCGTGTCCCAATCTGTAATTATAGCATTAAAAATAGGACCTAACACTTTATCTGCTCTAACTTTTAAGTAAAACTGGTCTACTAAAAGCTTAACATCCTGACGGTTTGTAATGGCTTTTCTATTCATAGTAACAAAGATAAAGTTTTGTACTTTTAAATCTTTATTTTCTTAGTATTTTAGCGCTATGATTAAAATAGTTTTGCTTGGCGCAGGAAATGTGGCCACACACTTATATAAAGTATTTAAAGAAGCTTCTAATAATGAAGTTGTGCAATGGTACAACCGCAACCTAAAAGCTATTGAAACGTACAAAAACGAAGTAGACATTACCGATGACGTTAATGCGCTAATCGAAGCCGACGTTTATATTATTGCCATAAGCGATGATGCTATCGAGGCGTTAAGTGCGTCTTTACCTTTTGAAAACCGATTGGTTGTACACACCTCTGGAAGTGCCCGTTTATATGACATTGACCAAAAACATTATCGTGGCGTATTTTACCCTTTACAAACCTTTAGCAAGGATGTAGATCTAGATTTTACAACAGTCCCTATTTGTATTGAAACCTTAAGAAAAAAAGATTTTAAACTATTAGAAACTATAGGAGAAAGTTTGGGGTGTAAAACTTTTAAAGTAAATCCTAAACAGCGCCCTGCATTGCATCTAGCTGCAGTATTTGTTAATAATTTTACGAATCAAATTTATAGAATAGCACACGAAATTACAGAAAAACAAGGTGCCGAATTTGATATATTAAAACCATTGATTGCTGAAACTGCTAGAAAAGTGCAAGAAGTATCGCCTTATTTAGCGCAAACAGGACCTGCAAAACGAAATGATAAAAAAACAATAAAAAGACATTTAAAATTATTAGATAATCCACATCACGAAGACGTGTATAATCTAATGACAGAATCTATAAAAAAGACACATGGACGATAAAAGCTATAAAGAATATTTACACCAAGTAACAACATTTATTTTTGATGTAGATGGTGTATTAACAAACGGAATGATTACCATTACCTCTTCAGGAGAAATGATAAGACACATGAATGTCAAGGATGGTTATGCTATGAAACAAGCGTTAAATCATGGCTACAATGTTTGTATTATCTCAGGTGGTACAAACGAAGGTGTGCGTACTAGATTAAACCATTTAGGTATTAAAGACGTGTATTTAGGTGCACATCAAAAAGTAGTGCAATTTGAAGAGTATTTAAACAACAATCAAATTAAAGCAGAAAACGTTTTATATATGGGTGATGACATCCCTGACGTACCTGTTTTAAAATTAGTTGGTGTCTCTAGCTGCCCACAAGACGCTGTACCAGAAGTTAAACGTGTCTCTAAATATATATCGCACAAATTAGGCGGAGAAGGTTGTGTACGTGACGTCATTGAGCAAGTTATGAAAGTACAAAACAAATGGGATAGCGATTTTGACGCGCAAACATTTTAATATTATTTTTTGAGTCGTTCAAACAGAAGACATAACACAGGTTTTGGTTACATTGGTTCAGGCAACCATGCTTCGGTTTTTAACCGGAAACCAAAAGCTGTGTTTTCTCATTTAAAAACGCAACTAAATACAGAAAGTCAAAAACAATTTAAAACCGATTTTAAAACAACATCACTTTCTGATTTAGAAAAGCAAAAAATCAAAAACAAAATTAGAAAACAAGCTAAACAAAACACTAAAATTATGGTTGTTCTGACAGTATTCTTCTTAATTTTGATTAGCCTTTTAGCCATTAAAATGCTAGAAGGACTATTATCTTAAACAACCTGATACTTTACATTTTGAAACTACTTCAACTTATTCGTTTTAAAAACTTATTACTAATTGCATTAGTGCAATTTTTAATTAAATATGCCATGTTTCCGGCTTTTGGTGTTAGTACAACATTAACCCTTTTTCAATTCATTTTATTGGTACTAGCCACACTTTGTATTGCTGCTGGAGGGTATATAATTAATGATATTTTTGATGTCCAAGCGGACGCCATTAACAAACCACACAAGCTAATAATTGACAAATACATCCCAGAAGACAAAGCCTATATTTATTATATGGCATTTACTATAACAGGAGCTGTTTTAGGCTTCTATTTGTCGCATGTTATTGACAGAAGCACCTTTTTTGCCATCTTTGTTATAATAGCTGCATTATTATATATTTACGCCTCTTTTTTGCAACAAATTGTATTAGTGGGTAACATTATTATTAGCCTACTAGTAGGATTAAGCCTAATTATAGTTGGGGTTTTCGAGTTACTTCCTGCTATTAACCTACAAAATCAGTTTATTCAATCCTCTATGTTTGAGGTGCTTTTTGATTATGCGGTGTTTGCTTTTATTATATCTCTAATCAGAGAAATAGTAAAAGACATACAAGATATTGATGGCGATTATAAAATGGATTTTAAAACCTTACCTTTAGTCATTGGTACAACACGTGCAAAATATGTCGCTTTTGGTTTAACAATTGCGTTAATTGCTATTTTAACGTATTACATAACCACCTATTTATACATGAGAGAAGTTGCTGTAATCTATTTTTTAATAGCAGTAATTGGTCCATTAATTTATATTACAATCAAATTATTTACAGCAGAAACTAAAGGGCATTTTAAAACCATAAGTAATTTACTAAAACTAGTAATGCTTACTGGAATGCTATCTATGGTTGTTTACTTATTTATACTAAAGTAATTATGTTAAAAGAAAAACTAAAAGACAGACACATTATATTAGCTTCAGGTTCTCCAAGAAGACAACAATTTTTTAGGGATTTAGGCTTAGATTTTGAAGTCCGTTTAAAAGACACAAAAGAAGACTATTCAGAACATTTATTACACTACCAAATAAGTGATTATTTAGCCGAATTAAAAGCAATACCTTTCCTTGAAGAATTAGAAGATAAAGACATACTAGTAACTAGTGACACCATTGTTTGGCACAAAAGCAAAGCGTTGGGGAAGCCCGAAAGTAATGATGAGGCTTTTGAAATGCTTAAATCACTAAGTAACGCAACACATGAGGTAATTACTTCTGTGTGTTTTCACACCAAAAAGTTTCAAAAAACCGTAAATGCTATTACTAAAGTAACCTTTAAAGACTTTACTGATGACGAGATTTGGCACTACGTAAAAACCTATGCACCATTGGATAAAGCGGGCGCTTATGGTATTCAGGAATGGATTGGACAAATTGGTGTTATTAGCATTGAGGGCTCCTTTTTTAACGTAGTTGGTATGCCAACACATCTTGTTTACGAAACGTTAAATACCATTGCTGAAGAGTTTTAGAATTGTACTTTTATAGTTAAATCAATAACTATGACACCCGTAAAACACTCGCTTTTTATATTAGCTACCCTTGCCATGTTTAGCTGTAACACACAAAACAAACAAGAAAACAAGGCTATTGCTAAAGTCAAAACGATCAAAGCGGTCAAAACACCAAAAACCTTAGCTAGCAAAGCACCTGCCTTTAAGCCTAACAAGCAATTTAACGACTACTGGTACGCAGGAGAAGCTGAGATAACATCGTACCAATTAGACCAATCTAGATAT
Source organism: Olleya sp. KKT75 (assembly GCF_055635485.1). NCBI lineage: Bacteria > Pseudomonadati > Bacteroidota > Flavobacteriia > Flavobacteriales > Flavobacteriaceae > Olleya > Olleya sp. KKT75. The sequence continues at coordinate 2,488,473 of NZ_CM145759.1, read as the reverse complement.
GGAGAAAACAGAAAAGGAACGGCTGTTTTAGTCTTTGTTACAGAACCTTTTCTAGCAGACACACAAGTTAAAGCGGACCAAAACAATCCCACAAATGTTAATGTTTTAAAGCTAAATAGTACAAAAAAATTCAACACAGGTATTTATCCTTATAGCATTATGCAAAGCACGTTTTACCCGATTGCCAACAATCAGCATGCTATAAAAGTTAGTACTTCTGTCCAAGAATGGTGCGGACATGTATATACCCAATTAAATAATCGCGAGCAATTTCAAATCACATCGCACTCCTATTTTCAAGGTGAAGCAGACCAAAAATTTAATCTAGACAAAGCTGTTTTAGAAAATCAAATTTGGACGCAGCTACGTATTGACCCTAGTAGTTTACCTAAGGATAATTTTAAGATTATACCAAGCTTAGAGTTTACCAGATTAACCCATGCACCTTTAAAATCTTATAACGCTTTCGCGGAAAGTAAGCCGGGACAATACACACTTACTATTAAAGATTTAGACCGTCAACTAATAATCAACTACAATCCAGAATTCCCTTATCAAATACATAGTTGGGAAGACACACAAAATGGAAAAACCTCTAAAGCCACTAAATTAGCAACATTAAAGACAGCCTATTGGAATAAAAAAAGTAATGCAGATTTAGAGTTAAGAAAAACCTTGAAATTGGAATAAAAACTATATTTACAAAATAATTAAAATACCATATGTTTTTAGACCATTTACAATCAGAATTTGGTAGCTCTGCCATTCTGCTACTTGTATTTATTATTATTCGTTCCATTTTAAAAATTTCGATAAAAAAAATTGGACGTACCAGCGGGATCAATGATGCTAGGATTGGATTAATATCGCGCTACACCACGTTTACCTTGCTTCTAATATTTTTACTATTCTTGGCCTATATCCTTGGCGCAGAATTAGAAAATTTAGCAGTTATATTCTCCTCTGTTTTTGCAGTTATTGGCGTTGGTTTATTTGCAATATGGTCTATCCTGAGCAATATAACATCTGGAATAATCATGTTTTTTTCGTTCCCATATAAAGTTGGAGACAAAATAAAAATTCATGATAAAGACGCACCAATAGAAGCTATTATTGAGGACATTAGAGCATTTCAATTACATTTAAGACAAGATAATGGCGACTTAGTCACCTATCCAAACAACTTAATTCTGCAAAAAGCTGTAACTTTAGTACAAAAGGATGCAATCGAAGATTTTGGAGACATGCATTAATTATAGATTATGGCTAAAAAAAGACAAAAAAAACGTACCCAAAATTACAAAAAACAGATAGGACAAGTTCCTGGCGCTTTAATATATACAGGTAATAAATCAGATAATAAACTACATCTTCATGCTTTTGATTATAGTGATGAGGAGTATAAAGAAGCTGATCTACCAACAGTAGAAGATGCTTTTAATTTTAAAGATTCTGAAACCGTTACTTGGTTTAACCTTAATGGTCTAAATTTTATTGACCAAATCGAAAAAATTGGGCAACATTATAACTTACACCCGTTAATTTTAGAAGACATTGTAAACACATCTCAACGTCCTAAAATAGACGAGTATAATGACTACTTTTTTATCGTTTTAAAAATGATGTATTATGACGAGTCAGAAACTATTGTCTCTGAGCAAGTCAGCATGGTAATGGGTAAAAATTACGTCTTGACTTTTCAAGAAGCCGAAGGTGATGTTTTTGATGGTTTAAGAGAGCGTATTCGTCATAAAAAAGGACGTATTCGTGGCGAAGGATCTGATTATCTATTATACGCATTAATAGATGCTATAGTAGATCATTACTACGCTATTATCGAAACCATGGGGAACAAGATCGAAGATTTAGAGGACGAATTGTTTACCGGTTTAACACAAGAAGAAATCTCGCAACAAATACAAAATTTAAAGCGAGAAATACTAAAAATTAGACGTGCTATTTTTCCGCTTCGCGAAATTATTAATAGATTAGAAAAAAGCGAAGGAAGTCTTATTGACGAAAAAACAACACACTATTTTAGAGATGTCTATGACCATGTTATTCAGGTCACAGAAAATATTGATATATACCGAGAAATGATTTGGAGTTTAATGGATATGTACATGACCACCATTAGTAATAAAATGAACGAGGTCATGAAAGTATTAACCATAATGGCTACTATTTTTATTCCATTAACCTTTATAGCAGGTGTTTATGGTATGAATTTTAAAAACATGCCAGAATTAGACTCTCAAGATGGGTATTACATTGTCTGGGCTGTTATGATTGTTATTTTTATAGGAATGATAGTCTATTTTAAACGCAAAAAGTGGTTATAAAGTAATAAGACATCAAATAAATATTATAATATAAAACGATCCACTTTAGATCTTAGATTTAAAGGGGTATTTTATTTCCAATCGACACCTTTACTATTTTTATTTCTAGATTACTGTTTTATAGTATCTGTTTTCTCTAACCCCTTACCCCTTTTGCCTTTTGCCTTTTGCCTTTTGCCAACTGTTAATTTAAGTTAAAGAAAACTAAAAATACAATAATCACTACATGACTTGTTTATATTTGAATCACTATCAAATTATTATATACAACCATGCAAAAATTATTGGCTTCGCTCCTATTATTACTGTGCTTTTCATTGTCTACGCAAGCACAACAACCAGAAAAACTAAATGCCTCAGAAATACATCAAGCGGTTAAAAAACTAAACTTTTTAGGTTCGGTTTTATACTTAGCAGCGCATCCTGATGACGAAAACACAAGATTAATATCTTATATGTCAAACCATGTAAAAGCACGTACAGCTTACCTGTCTTTAACAAGAGGTGATGGAGGACAAAACTTAATAGGACCAGAAATCAGAGAATTATTAGGTGTTATACGTACGCAAGAATTGCTAGCTGCAAGACGCACAGATGGTGGAGAACAACGCTTTACTAGAGCTAACGATTTTGGTTACTCAAAACATCCAGATGAAACTCTAGCCATTTGGAATAAAAACGAAGTCCTTAGCGATGTTGTTTTAGCCATTAGACAATTTAAGCCAGATATAATTATCAATAGATTTGACCACAGAAGCCCGGGAACAACACATGGTCATCATACAAGTTCTGCAATGTTAAGTGTGGAAGCTTTTGATTTAGCAAACGATAAAAACGCCTACCCTGATCAAGTTAAGCAATACGGAACTTGGCAACCCCAACGCGAATTTTTTAATACCTCTTGGTGGTTTTATGGTAGCCAAGAAAAATTTGACGAAGCAGACAAAACCAATCTTCTAAATTTTGATATTGGTGTGTATTATCCATCTTTAGGATTATCAAACAACGAAATCGCGTCACTTGCCAGTAGTCAGCATTTATGTCAAGGTTTTGGACGTTTATCTCAAAGAGGTAGCCAAACAGAATATATCGAATTAATTAAAGGAGATTTACCAAAAGACAAATCCAATATTTTTGATGGTATTAATACGACTTGGACAAGAGTTACAGGAGGAGAAAAAATTGAAGCTATTTTAAAAACTGTTGAAACTAACTTTAAATTTGAAAATCCGGCCTCACATTTAGACCAATTATTACAAGCCAGACAATTAATTGAAGGTATTGATAGCCCACAATGGAAAACTCAAAAATTAAAAGAAATTAATAAAATAATTGAAGCGTGTGCTGGTTTATACCTAGAAGCATCGGCAAGCACACCCAATAGTGCAACAGGTCAAGTTATTGATGTAAATATTGAAGCCTTAAATAGAAGCGCTGCTGTTATTACATTAGAAAGCTACACCATTTCAAACAACAATGCAAAAAACAATTCAGCATTACTTTTAACGCCTAACGATAAGCAGGAGTTAAAAAAGCAAATTACAATCGCTTCTAAATTAAAACCTACAGCGCCTTACTGGTTAAACAAAAAAGGAAGCTTAGGAATGTATAAAGTAGAAGACAAAAACTTAATTGGTAAGCCAGAAACGCCTCGTGCTATTACTATAGATTTTAATCTAAATATTAATGGTTACCCGTTAACAATAACTAAAGACCTGATTTACCGTTATTCAAAACCTGATAAAGGTGAATTATACCGTCCTTTTGAAATTATTCCAGAAGCATCAGCTAAAATAGACCAAAAAGTAATCATTTTTGAGAATGATCAACAAAAAGACATTCCAGTTACGGTAAAAGCAGGTAAAGATAATTTAGATGGATATGTCTCTCTAGCACATCCAAAAGGCTGGTCAGTATTTCCTGAAAAGCAAAAATTTGAAATCGCAAACAAAGGTCAAGAACAAACCTTAATATTTACAGTTATACCTCCAAAAAATCAAAGTGAAGGATTACTAAGCCCTATGGTTTATGTTGGATCCAACGTTTATACTAAAGAGCTAGTTGAGATAGATTACGAGCATATTCCGTTTCAAACGGTATTACTACCAAGCGAAAGCAAAATAGTAAGATTAGACATCCAAAAGCGTGGTGAAAATATCGCTTATATAGAAGGTGCTGGAGATGTTGTTCCAGAAAGTTTAAAACAGATCGGATACAACGTTATGGTTTTAAAACCTGAAGAAATCACTGCCGAAAGGTTAAGTGCTTTTGATGCAGTTGTTGTAGGAATTAGAGCGTATAATATTGTTGATGCATTAAAATTTAAGCAAGATATTTTATTCGATTTTGTTGAAAAAGGAGGAAATATGATTGTACAATACAACACTAATCGTCGTTTAAAAACAGATCAAATTGCACCGTACGATTTAAAATTATCAAGAGATCGTGTTACGGACGAAAATGCTGAAGTTACATTACTTGCTCCAGAACATGACGTCTTAAATTTTCCAAATAAAATAACGTCTAAAGATTTTGAAGGATGGACACAAGAACGTGGCTTATATTTTCCGGACCAATGGGCTCCAGAATTTACCCCTATCTTATCTATGCATGATAAAGACGAAACTGCTAAATCTGGAAGTTTATTAGTCGCTAAACATGGAAAAGGACACTACATCTATACAGGATTAAGCTTTTTTAGAGAATTCCCTGCTGGTGTTTCTGGTGCTTACAGATTATTTGCTAATATGTTAAGTATAGGAAAAGAAAATAGTATTAATGATAATGGATTAAAAAACTAAATCATGCAAGACCAACCAAAATACCAATGGAAACCATTATACACAGTGCTTTTAGTAGCAAATGCGTTATATATCGTTGCGTTTTACTTAATCACTAAACTGTTTTAAATTATGCAAACTTTAGATTGGATTGTCCTAATTGGAACATTATTAACCATTGTCGTATATGGGACTTATCAAACCCGTGGCAGTAAAAATGTACAAGATTTTTTAAAAGGCGGTAGTAATAGTAAATGGTGGACCATAGGTTTATCTGTTATGGCTACACAAGCTAGTGCTATTACATTTTTAAGCACACCAGGACAAGCGTTTCACTCTGGGATGGGATTTGTTCAGTTTTATTTTGGATTACCTATTGCTATGATTGTGATTTGTATGGTGTTTATTCCACTATACCACAGATTAAAAGTATACACTGCTTACGAGTTTTTAGAGAATCGTTTTGACCGTAAAACGCGTACCCTTACAGCTGTTCTGTTTTTAATACAACGTGGATTAGCAGCAGGAATTACAATATTTGCACCTGCTATAATCCTATCGGCTGTGTTAGGTTGGAATTTATTATTATTGAATGTAATTATAGGTGTTTTAGTTATTATTTACACTGTTTCTGGAGGTACAAAAGCAGTAAATGTGACTCAAAAGCACCAAATGGTTGTGATTTTTACAGGAATGGTTATTGCTTTCATTTTAATATTAAACCAATTACCTGATGATATTACCTTTAAAAAAGCACTAGACATTGCAGGAGCAAGTGGTAAAATGGAGGTGTTAGATTTTTCTTTCGACCTAAATAATAGATATACTGTTTGGAGTGGATTAATTGGTGGTACGTTTTTAATGCTTTCTTATTTTGGAACAGATCAAAGTCAGGTACAACGTTATTTATCTGGAAAATCTGTAAAAGAAATGCGTTTAGGATTAATTTTTAACGGATTACTTAAAGTGCCAATGCAGTTTTTTATTCTGTTAGTTGGTGTTATGGTTTTTGTATTTTATCAATTTAACGAAGCACCAGTAAACTTTAACCCTACCGCAACAGAAGTTGTATTAAATTCAGAATACGCAGACCAATATAATGCGCTTCAATTAGAACAAAAAGAAATTTTTGACCTTAAAAAGGAAACCATCTCAGCATTTGCAAAAGCAGATGGTACGGTAAACCAAGAGTTAATAGCCAGTTATAACGCTAAAAGTGATACCATAAGAGCGCATGCTAGAGACTTAATAAAAAAAGCAGGAGAATCTAAAGGTTTAAAAGTAGAGAGTAATGATAAGGATTATGTGTTTATACACTTTATACTAAACAATTTACCAAAAGGCTTAATCGGATTATTATTAGCAGTTATTTTAAGTGCTGCTATGTCTAGTACGGCTTCAGAGCTTAATGCTTTAGCGAGTACAACAACAATAGATCTTTATAAACATAGAGTCGGCCCAAAAACTGACGAAGAAATGGTTAAAGCCTCTAGAGGGTTTACGCTACTTTGGGGTATCATGGCTATTGGAGTCGCCTGCGTCGCCAATTTAGCAGAAAACCTCATACAACTAGTTAATATTATTGGATCTATATTTTATGGTAACGTCCTTGGTATTTTCTTATTAGCATTTTTCTTTAAGCAGATTAAAGCCAATGCTGTATTTATTGCAGCATTAATAACGCAAGTATTAGTGATTGGATTATTCTTTTTAGATGAATATGAAATAATTAACCTACCCTTTTTATGGTTAAACTTTGTAGGTTGTGCTATTGTAATGGCTATTGCTTTTATAATTCAGGCACTATTTAATAGTACTGATAAAGTAACTATTTAGAGCTTAGTTTGTAAACATGAAACAGTAACCAAATCTGATAATTAAAATTCTAAACACATCAATTTGATAATATAACCTACTGATTTTAAGTAAAAACAGTAAAAAATGCAATTTTTAGCAACTTTGTAATACGCAATTCAAAACAAAAGAGTACTTTCGCGCCTTATTAAAAAAAGCACCTGTTATGAAGCGCATTAATGAGTATAAAAAACTATTTAACGTAGATCAAGATTTATCTTTAAAAACATTAAAAAAGTCTTACCGTAATTTAGTTAAAGAGTGGCACCCTGATAAATTTCAAGCAGGAGATGAAAAAGCTCAAGAAGCTGAATTAATGAGTAGAAAAGTAATTGATGGTTACCATTTTTTAGTTAGCATGTCTCCAGAGACTGTTGAAGCTAATAAAGAAGAGTATGCTGTTACTGTTACTAGTCCAATTATGGATTGGAAACATAAAGGATTACTTTTAGAAGTTACTTTTTTAAACGGAGATACTTACGAGTACTTTGGTGTAAACAAAGCATTATATATCAAATTTTCTCAAAGTGATAAACAAACACGTTTTGCTAAGCGTAGTATTTTTAATTCTTTTCCTTTCAGAAAAATTAAAAAGAGCGATGTTACTGCATAATTAAGCAAATTACATCCTATCTTTTATTACATAAAAAAAAGAGTTTCAGTTTAAAACTGAAGCTCTTTTTTTTGTTACTTATGTTTAATCAAGAGATTTACAACTTTTAAGCTTTTCTTATTTCACCTAATAGCTTTTGTCTTCTCCCTTTTGCCTTTTAACTCAAAAAAACTACTTATCCTTATTTTTTTCCTCAATCCACTTACTCATATATTTAGTGCTCTGCATGGTTTGATGCATTAGTATTTGTCCTAAAAAGTGATGTTGTCTGTGTGATTGTAAATCGGCTAACAAAGTTTCTACTGTATGCAAAACGTCTTTTGTATAAATAGCTTTATCATATAACGTGTTTATAATCATAAAACCGTTTTTCTGTTTTCCATTCCAATAAATCTTATTAGAGTGCAACTCTACTGCTTGTTTAGCAAAAGCTTTAGCATCATCTTCAATAAATGCATTAGTGTCTTTTAAAGTACCATACATCCCTTCTGCCCCAATAGTTGTTGTAACACAAGGTGTTCCGCTTTCCATTGCATCAATAAGTTTTCCTTTTAATCCAGCTCCAAAACGTAAAGGCGCTAAGCATACTTTAGCCTGCTCCATAACTTCCTTAACATTATCTGTATAACCTAATATAAAAAATCCATCTTCTGGTTTATTTAGTTGCTGTGCTTTTTCTGACACATAAGAACCATATATATGCATTTCTGCTTTTGGTAACGCCTTTCTTATAAGTGGCCAAATCTCTGTTTTTAAAAATACTACCGCATCAAAATTAGGCGGATGCATAAAGTTACCAATGGTTACAAAATGATTTCTATCTTTAAATTTAGGACTTTTTTTTTGTGTTTCAGGAGAAATAGGATCTAGTAAAAATGGCAAATAATATAATAAATGCTCATCAATATTAAATTGATTAACTAATATTTCAATTTCGACTTGAGATATAATAAACGATAAATCACAACGTAAAATACTTGCAATTTCACGTTTTGCAGTATCGTTTTGCAAATAACTAATATCAAACATTGCATTATCCTTCAAGGCTTGTTGACGTCCTTTACGTAAACTATGCAAATCCTCTGTATCTAATAATCTTAATGCATCAGGACATTGTTCTGCTACACGCCAACCAAATTGTTCTTCAACCATAAAACGGTCAAATAAAACCATACAAGGGTTTAACTCTTTTACAAAAACATCAAAACTACTATCGTTAAGTACAATATTTTCCGTGTTTACATTAATGCTAGACAAATCAAATGCATTGTCTGTTTTGGCACAAGCAGAAGCAAAAGTAATATCATAATTAGCAGATTGAAACACTTCAATAAGCTGCATCATCCTACTACCAGCAGCAGAACTTTTAGGTTCTGGCCATACAAATCCTATAATTAATAGTTTTTGATTCAAATTAGGGAGATTAAAAAATTAATAATTATTACTGAGGTTGTGGTGCTAAAGCATAACCTACTCTTACTTGTTCTACCCATTCCACGATGGCTTTTATTTGCGCATCCGTTAAATTAGCATCACCATGTGCCCAAGTGTAACTTGGTAATGGCATTTTCTTTTCTTCTACTTCTTCTGCTAATTCGTCAAATTTGTGGTCTTTCTTTTTTATAGAATAATCTGACCATTTAGAAACATCAAAATGCTTACGACCATCCTCTATATGATCCGCTAACCAATAGTTAACTGGCGTAATCTTACTGTACCATGGGTAATTAGTGTTACTACTATGACAATCCAAACATGCTGTTTCTAATATATTTCTGACCTCAGCAGATGGTTTTGTTTCTGTAAAAAAAGCGGTTAAATCCTCAGTGTTTCCTTCATTTTTTTCTGGCGAAAAGAATTGTGCTATCACTAAAGCCACTAATAAAATTAAACCAATCTTCTTAAATATTTTCATTTTCAGTATTTTTATGGCATAAAAATAAGAAATCTTTGAATACGGACGCTTTATATCAAGAATTAAATTATGTCAACCATTCTAGGGAAAAGCGTCTCTACTATGCTCAAATGCTACTTTCTGACACCAGATTAATTCCTAAAACATTAGATATTTTGTTTCGAGTTGATGATAAGATTTCGCCAAGAGCTGCATGGATTTTAGAATTTATGTGTAAAGAAAACCTAGAAGCACTAATCCCCTACTTAGATCAATTTACCCAAAACATGGGATTGGTCCATTTAGATTCGGCAGAAAGACCTGTTGCAAAAATCTGCGAATACCTAGCAAAAGCTTACTATGGAAAACCGCCTTCTGAGATAAAAAAGGCTTTACTTCCGAGGCATCGGGAAAAAATTATTGAAGCTTGCTTTGACTGGTTAATTAAAGATGCCAAAGTGGCTCCTAAAGCTTATGCTATGACCAGTTTGTTTTTATTTGGAAAAGAATACGATTGGGTGTATCCAGAATTAATGATTATTCTAGAACGTGATTTTGCATCTCAAAGTGCTGCTTTTAAAGCAAGAGCAAAGCAAATATTTAAAAAGTTAAAAAAATAAGGTCAAAATTTATCAAATTCTTAAACTGTAATCCTTTAGTCTTCCCGCTAAAAAAACTATATTTATAGCTTGTTAAAAAACAACTATTTATATGTCTTTAAATCAACTTAATGCGATCTCTCCAATTGATGGTCGTTACCGAAATAAAATTGAAAAATTACAAGATTTTTTCTCTGAAGAAGCCTTAATAAAATATCGCGTTTTAGTCGAAATTGAATATTTTATTGCCCTTTGCGAATTACCTTTACCTCAACTAAGCGGTGTAGATAGTAGTAAATTTGAAGCTTTACGCGACATTTACAAATCATTTACTACCGAAAATGCACAAGCTATAAAGGATATTGAAAAAGTAACTAACCATGACGTTAAAGCGGTTGAGTATTTTATTAAAGAACAGTTTGACGCTTTAGGTTTAAGTGAATTTAAAGAATTTATCCACTTTGGACTAACGTCACAAGATATTAACAACACTGCTATTCCTTTAAGTATTAAGGACGCAATGAATGAGGCTTACGTACCAGAATATTTTAATGTTTTAAACGAATTAAAACGTCTTGCTGAAGAGTGGAAAGATATCCCGATGCTAGCTAGAACACACGGTCAACCTGCCTCTCCAACACGTTTAGGTAAAGAGATTGAAGTTTTTGCAGTCCGTATGGAAGAGCAATTTAACTTACTAAATGACATACCAAGTGCTGCTAAATTTGGTGGTGCAACCGGAAATTTTAATGCACACAAAGTCGCTTATCCTAATATTGATTGGAGAGCTTTTGGAGGTAGTTTTGTACAAGAAAAGTTAGGTTTACAACACTCTTTTCCAACTACACAAATAGAGCATTATGACCATATGGCTGCTTTATTTGATTGTTTAAAACGTATCAATACTATTATTATAGATTTAGATAGAGACGTTTGGACGTATGTATCTATGGATTATTTTAAACAGAAAATTAAAAAAGGTGAAGTTGGTAGTAGCGCAATGCCACATAAAGTAAATCCTATTGATTTTGAAAACAGTGAAGGTAATTTAGGTATGGCCAATGCTATATTTGAACATTTATCTGCAAAATTACCAATTTCAAGATTACAACGTGACTTAACAGACAGTACGGTTTTACGTAATGTTGGTGTACCGTTTGGACATACTTTAATTGGTTTTGGATCGACTTTAAAAGGGTTAAGTAAACTATTACTTAATGCGCCTAAATTTGCACAAGACCTAGAAAATAACTGGGCAGTTGTTGCTGAAGCAATACAAACTATTTTAAGACGTGAAGGTTATCCAAACCCTTATGAGGCTTTAAAAGGCTTAACTAGAACTAATGAAGCTATAAATAAAGCGTCTATTTCAAATTTTATTGATACTTTAGAGGTCAGTGATGCTATTAAAACAGAATTAAAAGCAATATCACCAAGTAACTATACAGGAATATAATAATTATGATTAGCGACAAGAGTAGCATGGCCTTTTGCATTATCACATTAAGTTTGTTTTTTGTGGGAGGAATAACCGGTTTTTTAAATAACCCGCTTTATATGGGGATTACTTTTGTTGCCTATTTAATGGTAATTGTTAATATAGTTCTGATAAAAAAATCGGACACGGATGATGATTTTTTCGAATCAAAAATCGATAAATAACAAAAAAGGCTTATCCAATGGATAAGCCTTTTTTTATGTTTACTACTCTATAGTATCTTATTTAAAAAATGTCATTAGACTTTTAAATTGTGCTTGATCGATATCTGCATTCTGCAGTTTTTCTGATAGCTTAATTAACTGTTCTGGTCTCATATTGTCCCCAATGATTCTTACAATAGTAAATCCCATTTCTTTTGAACTTGCTAAAACCAAAAACTCGTCTATTTCATTATTATCGCCAACAGTGCTCACTTTTACGCTAACCCCATTATCTTTAAAGTCCATTAGCTCTTCATATTTTTTGTTTTCAAATACAATCTCAGCTTTAGCCAACTCTGCATTATAATCGTCTAAACTTCCTGATTTAGATTTATACGCTAAAACATCCAGCTTACTTACGGACTGGTACGCTTCCTGTTCTTCTTTTGTCAAATTAGCTTTAGAAAAATCGACTACATCCGTAGAAATATCTAAGGACATAAAGTCTGGTAACTCTTGATGGTCTACAAAATAGGTCTGTATTGAGTTTTGGTCTTTGCAACCTACTAACACTAAAGCAAGCATTAATAGGGATCCAATTAGTTTGATTGATAATTTCATAGTTTTATTTTTTAGCTTTCTTTTGTAACTCTTCGCCTCCTGGAAGGTTCATTTTTTGAGTTAATTTAGAAATTTGATTTAAATCTATATCTCCAGTTAAAGAGATCACAACGGTTTCGATGGTACGCTTTTCGTCATTAATTTCTATATCAGAATCTTTTGTAACCGATTCTAATCCATTAATAAACATCAGTAATTCGCTTACATGGTCTTCGTCTTTACCTTGTTTTACATAAAACTTCATAGCAACACCATTGTCCTTCACTTCCATTAACTCCTCTAAAGAATTACTACGTGTAGCAACCCATTTTGAGATGTTTTTAGCAATCTCTTTATCTCCAGTAGCCATAGTTTTAAAACTAGTGATACTATTAACCATTTCCATGTAGGCTTTTGCTTCTGCATCATCCGTATCTATGTCAATTTTGGCTAACATTTGAAACATTTTAGGTTTTATAGACACATAACTTACTTGATCGTTATCGCTATATTTTTCAAAGATATCTTGAGCCATTCCTGTTAATGGCATCATTAATATTGCCATTACTACTATTGTTATATATTTTTTCATTGTATTTGTATTTTAAATTATTTGGTTTATTTGATTTTTAGTGTTTTTCAATTTTTAAAATGCGACCTATTGGGTTTTCCATTTCTTTTAAATAGTCAACTTGTGTGCCAGCTTTAGAAATAGCTCCTAAATAAGTGACTTGTGCAGTCCCTTTATTAAAGGTTTTAGATACCAATTGCAAATACGATTTGGCTTGATTATAAGCTAACCTATCCGCATCTGTTATCACATCTTCTTTAGGTCTATTAAAGTAAATACCAACCATTAAAACTGCTACTGCTGCAACGCTTAACCATCTAGAATTAAATTTCTTTTTAGTATTTAGTGGTACGTTTTTAGTAAAAGTCTCTTGCTGGTTTACTGTATAGTAACCAAAAATAGCTTTATAATGCTCTAAATGGGGTGCAACAGTCTCTTGCTTAAAATAGTTTTTTAACTGTGCTTCTTCCTTTAAAGTGGTTTGGCCATCTTCGTACTTTTCTAGTAAGTCTTCTATATTATTTAACACCATAATTATGTGTACTTGTTAATTTTTCTCTTATTATTTTTCTTGCTCTTGACAATGCTACTCTTACTGCTGTTGGGTTCATGTCCAACATTTTTGCAATCTCATCAAAATCATATTGCTCGATGTCTCTTAATTGAACAACCATTTTTTGTTGTTCTGGCAGGTCTTCGATAATTTTAGCAACCCATTCTAAACTATCATTTACTTCTATTTGCCTTTGCAATGAAACACTATGATCTTGGTAATTGCTATGTACAATTTTTAAATTCTGTGATTGTTTCGATTTTAATTTATCCAAACAAAAGTTTTTGGTCATAGTCATGGAAAATGCTTCCACGTTTTTATAGTTTTCAATCTTAGTTTTATTCTTCCATAATTTTAATATCACCTCCTGTGTAGCATCCTCTGCTTCTTCACGAGACACTAGCAACCGTTTGGCTAAACGAAAGACCTTATCCTTAAAAGGCATTACTATTTTTAAAAACTCTAACTGTGTCATTTTTGGTTGGTTGGTTTCTAATACGACGAACGACTATTAAATTTGTTACAATTAATTTTCAATATAAAATAAAGTAAGTACTTTTATAAAGAAAAATTTAAATTATGACTATGAAAAAGACTTGGATATATGTCATGCTATTACTACTATGTCTTAGTATTACTGCGTGTTTTGAAGATCAAGATGATAACACTATAGCTAACACAGATATTAAAGATTTTGTGTGGAAAGGTTTAAACCTTTGGTACTTCTGGCAAAATGATGTCCCTGATTTAGCAGATGATAGATTTTCTAACGCTCAGGAATACGCTACTTTTTTAGATAGCTACAGTACACCAGACGCCCTTTTTGATAACTTATTATTTAACGAAGATCGATTTAGCTGGATTGTGGACGATTATTTTACACTAAACAACTCTCTTAACGGAATTTCTAAAAGTAACGGAATGGAGTTTGGACTTGGTACCATAAACGGTGGTCCTGATGTATTTGGTGCCGTACAATATATCCTACCAAATACTAGCGCATCATCAAGCACACTGCAACGTGGTATGCTTTTTCTAACCGTTGATGGCGTACAATTAACAGAAAGTAATTTTGGAGGTTTATTGTTTGCAGATAACGATACCTATACTATCGGTCTAGCCGAATTAGATACCACTAATAATTTAGTACTAACAGGAGAAACGGTAACATTAACTAAACAAGTTTATGAAGAAAATCCTGTATTAATTTCAAATACCTTTACTGTAGACGGTATTAAAGTAGGTTATTTAATGTATAACCGCTTTACAAGTAATTTTGACCAACAATTAAATGATGCTTTTGGAACATTTGTTGCAGAAGGTGTTCAAGATTTAGTACTTGATTTACGTTACAATCCAGGAGGAAGTGTAGGATCTGCAATTAACTTATCAAGTATGATCTCTGGAGAACCAACTAGTAACTTATTTTTAAAACAACGTTGGAATGATAAAATACAAGCCGCATTATCAGATGAAGATGTGAGCCGAAACTTTGTAGATCAATTATCAGACGGAACAACTATAAACACGCTTAACCTTAATAAGGTTTATATATTAGCACAAGGCACTTCTGCTTCTGCCAGTGAGCTAGTAATTAACGGTTTGACACCTTATATGGATGTAATACATATTGGAAATACAACTAGAGGAAAAAACGAATTTTCCATAACACTTTACGATAGTCCTGACTGCGCGTATTCTTGTACAACAGGAATTAACCCAAGCCATACTTGGGCTATGCAACCTTTAGTTGGTAAAAATGAAAATGCAGATGGCTTTTATCAATATGAAGCCGGTTTACAACCTACTATTCTTTTAGAAGAAACCGTATCTAATTATGGTGTTTTAGGACAACAAGACGAACCTTTATTAGCAAGAGCAATACAACATTTAACAGGTAATGGAAGATTTGGTACGACTACTGAAGCGTCTTCTAAATTTAGAATTAATAAAAGTTCTAACTTGCAAACATTAACAAGAGACAATATGTATCTTGATTCTGACGATATTCCCAATATCTTTAAATAAAATTGATAAAGCCTCTAAAGTTATTTAGAGGCTTTTACTTTTAGACTATAATTAAAACCAATACCTATTGAGCCATAAAACATACTTTAATTGGAGCACTGGCAAAGATTCGGCCTTAGCCCTTTACTATTTATTGCAAAACGACGACTACACTATCCAGCAATTAATTACAACAGTTAATACACATTTTAATCGTGTGACCATGCATGGTTTAAGACTAGAGTTGCTAACTGCACAAACTGAGGCTTTAAATATTAAATCCAGTCTAATAGAACTTCCAGAAATGCCAAGTATGGAAACTTATGAAGACATCATGCTAAAGGCTGTGACTGCGTTAAAAGATGACAATTTTACACATAGTGCATTTGGCGATATCTATTTAGAGGACTTAAAAGTGTATAGAGAAAACCAACTGGCCACACAAAACATAAAAACTGTATTTCCGTTATGGAAGCGCGATACAAAACAACTTATTACTGAGTTTTTGGCGCTTGGTTTTAAAACCATAGTGGTTTGTGCTAATTCTAAATACTTTGACCAAGATTTTGTTGGGACTATTATAGATGAAAATTTTATAGACAACCTACCTGAAGGTGTGGATCCTTGCGGAGAAAATGGAGAATTCCATACCTTTTGTTTTGATGGGCCAATCTTTAAAAACCCAATCCCGTTTACTATTGGAGAAAAAGTATACCGAGAATATAATGCACCTAAAACCGATGATAATGATATCTGTAAAAGTGATGCCGAAACTTATGGTGTTTGGTACTGCGATTTAATTCCGTAACTATCACCTAAAATATAAACCATAAAAAAGCCTCTAAATAATTTAGAGGCTTTTTAATGGTTGGTTGGTTTGTGGTTTTTTATTGACTATTTCTTAGTTAAAGTAAAACCCGTTTGGAGCACTACCTGCAATATTAGAACTTAATAAAGCACCTGATGTGGAGTATTCATAAAATGATCCATTAGAAGCAAAATCTGCTGCATCACCAATATAAATAACATCATCATTTACTGCAAAACCGTACATTACACCATAAGCAGATGTAGAGTTATAAGTTAAAATAGGTGTTTCTGATACTGTTGTATCTCCTAAATTAAAACTATATACAGATGCTTCTGAAGTAAAATATACAGCGTCGTCATCTATATTTAAATTTTTAGTTCCTGAAATAGTTGCTGGTATATCTAAAGTACTAGCAACAGTATTAGAATCTAAATCTATTTCCATAAATTTTCCAGAACCTGTTAAAACATAAACAACATCATCTGATACTGCAATAGAGTTAGATGTATTACCTGCGCCTAAATCTATATCCGTTACTGTTAAAGTATTAGTATCTACTACAGATACAGAATGTTCTGATCCATATTGGTTGTTAGTCGTTATTACTTTATCTCCAACAGCTGCTATACGGTCCAAATAATTACCAATTAACACCTGAGAAGTAGAATAATTTGTTAAATCAATTACAGTTAAAAAGTCATCCGTTACAGAAGCAAAACTAGCGTTATTAGTTACATACGCTTTACCGTCTACAACAACACCATATCTTGGACTTTCTAAATCAGTGCTGATAGTAGTGATATACTCAAAAGTATAACGATCAACAACAGTTACAGACCCACTTCCTGCAACGATAAATGCTCTTGTATCGTCAAAAAAGATATTCTGAATATAAATCCCCATCTCTTCAGCATCTGGATTTTCTATTCTAAAAACATCATCAGTTCTTGTTCCGTCTTCACCTATAAAAATTATAGAATTTGTAACAGAGTTACCTCCTCCTTCATTTAATACAAAATAACCATCTTCATAAGCACCTAAAGGCTCAGAATCAAACGGTATCATATCATCATCGTTACTACAAGAGGTTAGCAAAAAAGCACTTGCTACTGCTAAGAATAATATTTTTTTAAATTGTTTCATTGTACTGTTTTATTTATTAGTGTTTAAAAATTAAAGTTCAAATATGTATTAAAATGTGTACCTGGCATAAATCGCCCTAACACACTTTGATAATTATGGTTAAAAATATTGTTTAACTGTGCGCCAACCGTAATATTTTTCTTTTTACCTAAAGTATAGTCGATACCTAAATTAGATAAATAATACGCATCAATATTATACTTTGGATTGTTATCTGATTGTGTAAAAACCTCTCCCACAAATACGTATTGGTAATATGCGGATAATCGTTTGTAGTTATAACCTAAAGTTGCAGTTGCTTTATGATAAGGCACATAAATTAATTGTGCATTGCGTTGCTGATCTTCTGATATAGTATAGGCATAATTACTAGTTAAAGTCAATTGATTTTTACCAAAATAATGTGTTGCATTTAATTGCGCTTCTACACCGTAAGTTTTAACATGATCTGTATTTATAGGCCTCCAAACAGTAGTGGTTGGCAACCATCTGATCATATCCGTAATATCATTATAAAAACCTGTAACAGAAAAATCTACTGTTTTAAAAGTAAAAGTATTTCCTAATTCTAATTGATAAGAGGTTTCTGGTTTTAAATCTAGATTACCTCCACTTTGCCAATACAAATCATTAAACGTTGGTACTCTATAATTCTTAGACCCATTAAGTGTTATCGTATAAGCATCAGAGATATCATATTTTAAACCTAAACTATATAAAAAAGGACTTTTATAATTATCTGTTATTTCTTGTCTTGTAGTAATTTCATATAAAAAATTAGAAGTCACCTCTTGTTTAAACAACAAATTAAATCCTGTTACATTGCGCTTTACTTTGCTTATGCTAGAACCTTCTCCTGTATTCTGTGTATAATCTAAAACTGGGTTAATAGTAATATTGTCGCCTAGTTTATAAGACAAATCATACTTTAAAATTAAAGTATTCACACCTCCATCGGTATAATCATCTCTTTCAATATTAGAGAAATACTTATAACTTTCCGTTAAATAAGCCACTTTCAATTTTGAAGTAAAGCCGCCAAATAACCCTACATATTCTAAAAGATTTCTAGAATCTCGATTTTTATATTTAGATGGTGTTTCTGTTGGTAATTGTAAAGAAAAATGACGCTGACCATCATAAAAATTACTGTAAGCCTTGATTATATTGTTATCGTTAAACTTATACCCTAAATTTAAACCAATAGTATTACTATAAAATTCGCCATTCAAATTGCTCTTATTGCTATCCACATAATCGTAATCATTATCCGATTTTAAATAACTAACATTAGCATTAATACTTAATTTATCTGTAGAAAAATGCCCTTTATAAGTACTATTAATAGTATTAAAACTTCCGTAGTTAACGCCCACATAATGAGAATCTGTATTATTATAGGCAATCTTATTATTTAAATGGATAGATCCACCAATAGCACCACTACCGTATAACACGCTTCCTCCTCCACTTCTAACATCTATATTATCAAATAGTTTAGTATTTACTGTACTAAAATCGGTTTGCCCATTAAGTTGAGAATTAATATTAATACCATTCCAAATCACTGCTGTTTGTTGGGCTGTAGTCCCTCTAAACGATGGCGAAGACACCATACCATAACCATTTTCTTTAAAGTAAATAGTACTATTATTATTAAGTAAATGTGTCAGTAATGGGTTTCCTTTTTTTATGATACTATCGGACAGTTTTAAAACTGTTTGTGTATTAGTAAAGGCTTTCAACTTAATATCACTAAGCTCAATAACATCTAAATATTGGATAGAGTCCAACTGTGTTTGTGCAAAAGACACAACACTAAAACATACAGCAAGTAATAATATAATTGTTTTTTTCATAAATCTTAAAGACCCTTCTCCCGAAGATCTAGTTAGATGATGAATTTGGCAGGTCTCCTGACTTGCGTCTTGCTATTGGTCTTCCCATCTAATATAGACAGTGACATGAAGTGTAATAACAAGCGTTATAGCTTACAGTTGCGGGAACAGTTCTGGAATTAAACCAGATTCCCTTTTAATCCATTCAAATAAAGTTTGAATGAAACCAAAATTCGTCGCAAAAATACTATTTAAAATAATGTATTACCTATTTTTTCTTATTCATTTTATAGATTAAATAAATAAAGCCCACTAAAAAATGCACTAATATAATTCCTCCTACTATATATATTGTTAAATTTGAACCGTCCCTCATGACTAAAATTTTATATAAATTTACAGGAAATTATTCCGCTAAAGTGTTACTAATGTTACAAAACAAACCTATTTTACTCCTTTTAATTTCAACGTTTTTCTTTCTAAATTGTAAAGAAGACAAAGGTATTAGCGTTAAGCTTCCGCCTTTAGACAACGTTAAAAATAGTATCGCTTACGCTGAAGGTTTTAATATTACAAACCACAGTAATTTTTCAGTTTTAGAAGTCAATAACCCTTGGCCCAATGCCGAAAAAGCATACAAGTATGTACTGATTTCTAAAGAAAACGCAGCCAAAACATCGTTTATGAAAGACGAATATGATGGCATAATAATAACGCCAATAAAACAAATTGTGGTGACATCCACGACACATATTCCGGCTTTAGAATTATTAAATGAAGAAGCAACTTTAATAGGTTTTCCTGGAACTGATTATGTCTCTTCAGAAAAAACAAGACAACGTATAGATAATGGTAATATTAGAGAATTAGGTAAAAACGAAGGTTTAAATACTGAGGTATTACTTAGTTTAAAACCAGATGTTGTGATTGGCTTTGGTGTTGATGGTACTAGTAAATCGCTAAACACAATTAGCAAAGCAAATATACCCGTTATATATAATGGCGATTGGGTAGAAAAATCACCTTTAGCTAAAGCCGAATGGATTAAATTTTTTGGGGCATTGTATAACAAAACCAAGGAAGCTGATGCAATCTTCTTGACTATCGAAACAGATTATAAAGCAGCACAAAAACTAGCAAAAACGGTAAAGAATCGTCCAACAGTTTTAAGTGGAGCAATGCATAAAGACGTTTGGTATTTACCTAACGGAACAAGTACCGAAGCACAATTTTTAAAAGATGCCAATGTGGACTATTTATATGCAGATACTGCGGGTGCTGGAAGTTTAGCGCTAAGTTTTGAAACTGTTTTTGAAAAAGCTAAAAGTGCAGACCTTTGGTTAAGCCCTTCTTACTACCCAACTATGGACGCTTTAAAACAAGCCAATACACATTACACACAATTTGACGCCTTTAAAAATAATAACATCTATACGTTTGCAAACACAACTGGTAAAACTGGAGGTGTATTATATTATGAGCTTGGTCTGGCAAGACCTGATTTAGTCCTAAAAGATATTATTAAAATTTGTCATCCAGAATTACTACCAGATTACAAAACTTACTTTTTTAGACCTTTAAACTAGAAAACCCATAGTTACAGTATCCAATTACCAAGACAAAAATAGAAACTATTGAAAACAAATTACACAATACCATTTATAGTACTTTCAGTTATACTGTTGGTGCTTTTTTGTGTTAACATCAGCTTGGGTTCTATTTCTATTTCTTTTAAAACTATTGTAAGTAGTTTTTTTACGGATACTGAGTTACTTTCAAGCAAAGAATACATTATTCAAAACTACCGTTTACCAAAAGCCATTACTGCCATTTTAGTAGGGTCCGGTTTAGGCATTTCAGGATTATTAATGCAAACGTTATTCAGAAACCCGTTGGCTGGACCTTTTGTTTTAGGTATTACCTCTGGAGCCAGTCTTGGTGTCGCTTTAGTAATATTAGGGAGTAGTATTTTTGGCGGTTTTCTTGCCACGTTTTTACTAACAAAATGGAGTTTAGTAATTGCAGCCAGTTTAGGTAGTTTTTTAGTCCTACTATTAGTTTTAATCGTATCCTCTAAAGTTAGAGATACCATGGCTATTTTAATTATAGGGTTAATGTTTGGTAGCATTACAGCAGCAATAGTCAGTGTACTATCATACTTTAGTAGTGCAGAACAGTTACAACAATATATATTTTGGGGCTTTGGTAGTTTAGGCGATTTAGACTGGTCCGAAGTACAAGTTTTTACAGTTATTTATGTTATTGGAGTTATTTTTAGCGTGTTATCCATAAAAGGTTTAAACACCTTGTTATTAGGAGAAAACTATGCTAAAAGCTTAGGTTTAAACATTAAACAAAGTCGTTTACTTATTATTATTGCCACTAGCCTATTAGCCGGTACAATCACTGCATTTGCAGGACCAATTGCCTTTATAGGTTTAGCAATACCACACGTAACAAGACAGGTATTTAACACCTCAAACCATAAAATATTATTACCGGCAGTCTTTTTATTTGGCGCTATTATTATGCTAATTTGCGACAGCATAGCACAATTACCAAACACAGATTACCTTTTACCTATTAACGCTATTACCTCTTTAATTGGTGCGCCTGTTGTTGTTTGGTTATTGGTTAGACAACGTAAAATGGTATTTTAAAATAATAATAAAATCAACGCAACTTTTTAATTAGAAATAAGATAGTGCCAGAACACATAAAACATACCATCCTTAAAACTGAAAACCTGACTATAGGTTATGCTTCTAAAAAAGAAGACACTATAGTGGCGTCAAACATTACTATTGCTTTAAAAAAAGGCGAATTAGTGGGATTAGTTGGTGGTAATGGTATTGGAAAATCTACACTATTAAAAACATTAACCAAAGTGCAATCACCTATAAATGGTGCTGTTTTTATTAATGAAAAACAATTAAAAACATTTTCTAACTTAGAACTTGCAAAGACTTTAAGCTTAGTATTAACGGAGCCAATTGCTGCAAAAAATTTAACTGTTTTTGAATTGGTTGCTCTAGGACGTCAACCTTACACCAATTGGGTTGGTAACTTATCTGATAAAGATTTAGAAATTATTAATAAAGCAATTGACCAAACGACAATAGCCGACTTAAAACATAAAAAATGTTTCGAGCTTAGTGATGGTCAACTTCAAAAGGTAATGATAGCACGTGCTTTAGCACAAGACACAGATTTAATTATTCTAGACGAACCGACGTCGCATTTAGACATGTATCATAAAGCATACATCCTAAAACTGCTTCAAAAATTAGCAAAAGATACCGGAAAAACCATCTTGTTTTCGTCTCACGAAATTGATCTAGCCATCCAATTATGCGACAGTATGATTGTCATGTCAGAACAGGGCATTGTAAGTGACACACCTTGTAATTTAATCGAAAAAGGAGCGTTTTCTAAGCTATTCCCGGAAGATATGATTGTTTTTGATGAAAAAACAGGCAGTTTTAGGGTTAAAAAATAACTATTTTTTCTACTTAATTCTTTTTAATTTATAGCGAAGAATAAATGAATAAAAAAACATTATATTTCAATTAAAATTTAATGATGAAACTAAATCTATCTTATCTAATTTTCTTTTTCATTTTCAATTATAGCTTTTCTCAAAGTGACAAATTTAATGTCGAATTTGTTAGTGCTAAAAAAACAATAAAAGCAATAACAACATCTAGTTCTATTTACAAATCAAAAAATGTAAATAAAATTGTAGTTAAAATAAAGATTCAGTCTGTAGATAAAAAGGGAATGTTTGATCCCAATAAAATATCATTAATAGACCATACCAATAACTTGAGATTTAGACCAACTGATATTCTAGCTAAGAGATTTACTAATTTAATTCCATTCGATAAAGTTTCAAAAATAAAACCTGAACTTAAAAGAAATAAATATCTATATAATCCAGAAATTAAAGACACTTTTTTGGACTACATTTTTGAGGGTATTGAAAACGTAAATATGCTTTTTAATTACGGGAGTTCCAAAAAACCTGATTTATTAATAATGCATTTTCAACCAAAGAAACTGCGTTCGACAACGATAACAATCTTTTTTGCTTATCCTAAAAATGTAAAAACTGGCACTTTATATTATGGAAATGAAAAAATTTCTGACATCAGTATTTAACTATCTTTGACCAAACTACTTTTACATTAAATGAACGACAACATTATCCTTATTCTTGCTATTTTAATTGCTGCTGCTATTGGTGGTTATTTGGGTATGCTATTCACTAAACTAAAAAGTAAAAGCGAAAAAAGCACCTTGGAAGAGCGTAACACCAACTTACAACAGCAATTGTCGGACTTAAAACAATTTTATTCCGCTGAAAGCGAAAGACAAAACGCAACATTTAACACCCAATTACAAGATTTAAAACAAACTATTTCTAAAATTGAAATAGAACGCGAAGTCATCCGTCGTGAAAAGGATATTTTAAATGAAGATTTAGCTAGAAAAAATGCAGATTTTGAAAACTTACAGCAATTAAATCTAAAACGTGAGGAAGAAGTCGAATTACGTCAAGAACAACTACGCAAGGATTTTGAGTTATTAGCAACTAAAATTTTAGATGAAAAAAGCGAGAAATTCACACTTCAGAATAAAGAAAATATCAAAAACATTTTAAATCCACTACAGGAAAAAATACTAACCTTCGAGAAAAAAGTAGATGATACTCAAAAGGAAAGTATCAGTATGCATAGTGCTTTAAAAGAACAATTACTAGGTTTAAAAGATTTAAACCAACAAATGACTAAAGAAGCTACCAACTTGACTAGAGCCTTAAAAGGGGATAGTAAAATGCAAGGAAATTGGGGCGAATTAGTTTTAGAACGTGTCCTTGAAAAATCAGGTTTAGAAAAAGACAGAGAGTATTTTGTACAACAAAATTTTACTAGAGCAGATGGCTCTAGAGTGTTGCCAGATATTGTATTACACTTACCTGACAATAAAAAAATGATTATTGATAGTAAGGTGTCTTTAACAGATTACGAACGTTACGTTAATGCAGAAGATGACCAACGTGAGTTATATTTAAAAGCGCACATCAATTCTATTAAAAGACACGTTGACCAATTGTCTGAGAAAAAATACGAGGATTTATATGATATAGAAAGTCCTGATTTTGTATTACTTTTTATCCCCATAGAACCTGCTTTTGCAGTGGCGATAAATGCAGATAATTCGATTTACAATAAAGCTTTCGAAAAAAACATAGTTATAGTCACGCCTTCTACCCTATTAGCAACCTTAAGAACGGTTGATAGCATGTGGAATAACGAAAAGCAACAACAAAATGCTATCGAAATTGCAAGACAAGCTGGTGCGCTTTACGATAAGTTTGAAGGTTTAGTCAAGGACTTAACTGGCGTTGGCAAAAAGATAGACGATGCTAAAAAAGACTATTCTTCTGCCATGAATAAACTAGTAGAAGGAAAAGGAAACTTAATTACTAGTGTCGAAAAAATAAAAAAACTAGGTGCAAAAGCTAAAAAAGCATTGCCAGAATCAATAATAAAAAGAGCAGAATCTGACGATTAAAAAAACAAAAATATGATCAAATTTTTAATAAAAACACTAATTATTATTGTGCTTATAATAGCTGGATATTTTGCTTTTATCTATTTTGCTACTTATAGCGAAGGTGTACGAGCAGGAGAATTAGTTAAGTTTAGTAGCAAAGGTGTGATGTTTAAAACCTGGGAAGGCGAAGTTAGCCAAGGCGTTTCTGAAGCGCAACTTTTTGAATTCTCTGTAGAGGATAAAGAAAAACAGGTGATTAAAGATTTAAACCGTTTGCAAGGTAAATTTGTAAAACTGACGTATTTTGAACGTTACAAAACCTTCTTTTGGTTAGGTGACACAAAATATTTTATTACTAAAGTAGAAGAAGATAAAGAACGCCGATCTAATTACTAATTATGAAAGATTATAAAAAAGCAGATGCTTCGCGTATTAGCATATCAGAATTAATGTTGCCTTCCCACAGTAATTTTAGTGGAAAAATACATGGTGGTTACATCCTAAATTTAATGGATCAAATAGCATTTGCATGTGCGTCTAAACACTCTAAAAGTTATTGTGTTACCGCTAGTGTGGACACTGTCGATTTTTTAAGCCCTATTGAAGTTGGAGAATTAGTAACCATGAAAGCCTCAGTAAACTTTGTAGGTAATACGTCTATGGTTGTTGGTATTAGGGTCATTGCAGAAAACATACAAACAGGGGTTGTTAAACACTGTAACTCCTCTTACTTTACCATGGTATCTAAGGATGAACACGGAAAATCACAACAAGTTCCGGGTCTTATTTTAAATGATAAAGTGGAAGTGAAACGTTTTTTAAAAGCTATCAAGCGTATGGAAACTAAAAAACAACGTCAATATGAGTTTGATCATCAAGACTTCTCTCATGTAGACTACTTGCCTATTTTAAAAGAACACAAGGTTAGGATAGACTTACCCGAAAATTTTTAAATAAAAAAAGCCTTCATTTTAATGAAGGCTTTTTTATTGGGTTTACATTCTGTATTATTTACTTAAATACATTTTACGTCTTGCGTATAAATTGTAAAATTCGTCATCTTTTAAATCGTCGATAAACAAGATACTTTCTCCAGTACTTTTCATTTCTGGACCAAGCTTCTTATTTACATTATGGAACTTATTAAAAGAGAATACCGGCTGCTTGATAGCATAGCCTTCTAATTTAGGGTTAAAATCAAAGTCAGTCACTTTTTTCTCCCCTAACATTACTTTAGTTGCATAATTTACATAAGGCTCTCCATAAGCTTTAGAGATAAATGGTACCGTACGCGATGCTCTTGGATTAGCTTCAATGATATAAACAATATCCTCTTTTATTGCAAACTGGATGTTTATTAAACCAACAGTGTTTAATGCTAAAGCAATCTTTTTAGTATGGTCTTTAATTTGTTGCATTACAAACTCACCTAAGTTAAACGGTGGTAATGTTGCATTACTATCTCCAGAGTGGATTCCACAAGGTTCAATATGTTCCATTATACCAATAATGTATACATTTTCTCCATCGCAAATAGCATCTGCTTCGGCTTCTATTGCACCATCTAAATAATGATCTAAAAGTAATTGATTCCCTGGCATACGTCTTAATAAATC
The DNA here is from genome assembly GCF_055635485.1 of Olleya sp. KKT75. Classification (NCBI taxonomy): domain Bacteria; kingdom Pseudomonadati; phylum Bacteroidota; class Flavobacteriia; order Flavobacteriales; family Flavobacteriaceae; genus Olleya; species Olleya sp. KKT75. The sequence goes on along the minus strand of NZ_CM145759.1, from coordinate 2,462,052 downwards.
AACAACATGCTCTTCAAGCTCTTGTTTATTTATTACAATTTTCATTCCTTGTCCTCCAAGTACGTAAGAAGGTCTTACTAAAATTGGAAAGTCTAAAACATCTGCAATCGCAGCTGCTTCATCTGCTGTAGTAGCAATATCAAATTCTGGATAAGGAATATTGTTTTCTTTTAACATATTAGAAAACAACCCTCTATCTTCTGCTAAATCTAACGCTTCAAAGCTTGTTCCTAATATTTTAATACCGTATTTAGATAGTTTTTCTGCAAGTTTTAAAGCGGTTTGACCACCTAATTGCACAATAACACCTTCAGGTTTTTCATGTCTAATAATGTCGTAGATATGTTCCCAGAATACAGGTTCAAAATATAATTTATCCGCAGTATCAAAATCTGTAGATACTGTTTCAGGGTTACAGTTAATCATGATGGTTTCATAACCACATTCAGCAGCAGCTAAAACACCATGAACACAACAGTAATCAAACTCGATACCTTGACCAATTCTATTTGGTCCAGATCCTAGAACAATCACTTTTTTCTTATCAGAGACAATACTTTCATTATCTGCGTAACGTTTTCCGTCTGCAGTTTCTACGTCGTTTTCAAATGTAGAATAGTAATATGGAGTCTTTGCTTCAAATTCTGCAGCACAAGTATCAACTAGTTTATACACACGATTAATACCTAACGCGTCTCTTTTATTATACACTTGACTTTCTAAACAGCTCAACATATGCGCTATTTGTCTGTCTCCGTATCCTTTTTGTTTAGCTTCAAGAAGTAATTCTCTATCTATAGTATCGATAGTAAATGTTGAAATTTCTTTTTGCAATTGGTGTAATTCTTCATATTGACGTAAAAACCACATGTCAATTTTTGTGATTTCATGAATACGACTTAATGGAATTCCCATTTGAATGGCATCATAAATTACAAAGACTCTATCCCAACTTGCGTGTGTTAGTTTATCTATAATTTGATCGTAATTAGTATACCCTTTTCCGTCAGCACCTAAACCATTACGTTTAATCTCTAAAGATTGTGTTGCTTTATGCAATGCTTCTTGAAACGAACGTCCAATACCCATCACTTCTCCTACAGATTTCATTTGAAGCCCTAAAGTACGATCACTTCCTTCAAACTTATCAAAGTTCCAGCGTGGTATTTTTACAATAACGTAATCTAAAGTCGGCTCAAATAAGGCAGAAGTAGATTTTGTAATTTGATTTTGTAACTCGTCTAAATGATAACCTATTGCTAATTTAGCCGCAATTTTTGCAATTGGATACCCTGTTGCTTTACTAGCTAAAGCAGAAGATCTAGACACACGAGGGTTAATCTCGATAGCAATAATATCTTCATTTTCGTCTGGACTTACAGCAAACTGCACATTACAACCACCAGCAAAATCACCAATATTACGCATCATATGGATAGCCATATCACGCATTTTTTGGTATGTTTTATCACTTAATGTCATTGCTGGTGCCACAGTAATCGAATCTCCTGTGTGGATACCAATAGGATCCATGTTTTCAATAGAACAGATAATTACTACATTATCATTTGAGTCTCTAAGTAACTCTAATTCATATTCTTTCCAGCCTATTAAGGCTTTATCAATCATGACTTCGTGAATTGGAGAAATCTCCAGACCACGCGTCAATAACTCGTCAAAATCTTCTTCTTTATGGACAAAAGAGGCGCCTGCACCTCCTAAAGTAAAAGAAGCTCTAATAATTAATGGAAAACCGAATTCCTGAGCAATCTCTTTACCTTTTAAATATGATGTTGCAGTTGCTTGAGGTGCCATTGGAATTCCAATATCAAGCATTAATTCTCTAAACTGCTCTCTATCTTCTGTAATATTAATAGCATCAATATTTACTCCAATAATCTCTACATCAAAGTCTTTCCAAATACCTTTCTCGTCTGCTTCAATACATAAGTTTAAAGCTGTCTGCCCACCCATTGTAGGTAACACTGCATCGATATGTGGATGCTCTTTTAATATTTTAACAATAGACTTTGTAGTAAGAGGCAACAAGTAAACATGATCAGCCATACTAGGGTCTGTCATAATTGTTGCAGGGTTAGAATTGATTAAAATAGTTTCAATTCCGTCCTCTCTTAACGATCTTAAAGCTTGTGTACCAGAGTAATCAAATTCACACGCTTGCCCAATAACGATAGGACCTGAACCTATAATAAGAATAGATTTTAACTTAGGATTTTTTGGCATTTTTTCTTTATTTTTTTCGATTATAAAAATAGTAATTCTAGGATACAAAAAAAGGCGTTACACCTAAGTAACGCCTTTAAATTATTAACAATTGTTAATCATTATTTTTTATGTCTAGTTTCTGTAGAAACAGAAATTTTCTTTCTTCCTTTAGCACGACGACGAGCTAATACCTTTCTACCATTAGCAGAAGCCATTCTTTCTCTAAAACCATGTTTATTTCTTCTTTTTCTCTTTGATGGCTGAAACGTTCTTTTTGGCATTGTCTTATTTTTTTAAATCTGAATAGTATATGTTTTATTTAGTTTAGGGTTTCACCTAAAACTGAGCGCAAATATACAACGAGTTTTTTATTTCACAAACCTAATTTAAAAAATATTTTTAAAGATTTTTTTAGTTTCTTTGTACTCCATTAAAAAACACGCTTAAAAACGTTACAATACAAGTAACTCAGGGCTTATAAAATTATACATAATGTACAACAAAGTAATCAAATTAATTATAGCAATCGCAATTTTTGGTTTTGCAATCTATCAATTTATTGAAGGAAACATAGGTAACGGGATAATGTACATCTTTTTATCACTAATATTTGTCTTCTTATATTTTAAGAACGAATTTATTTTACTTGCCTTTTTAAAACTTAGAAAGCAAGATTTTCCAGGAGCTAAAAGGTGGTTAGATAAAATTAAAAATCCAGATACTGCCTTAGTAAAGAAACAACAAGGGTATTATAACTTTTTAAATGGTGTTATGGTCTCTCAAGATAATATGTCGGAAGCGGAGCGTTATTTTAAGAAAGCGGAACAATTAGGATTATCTATGGACCATGACATGGCTATGGTAAAATTAAATTTAGCTGGTGTTGCTTTATCTAAAAGAAGAAAACAAGAAGCGACAACCTTATTAGCCGAAGCACAAAAACTAGACAAACAAGGCATGTTAACTGATCAAATTAAAATGATGAAAGATAACATGAAACGTGCTCAAGCGCCAAAACAACATTTTGGTCAAGGCGGTTCTGTGCGTTCTCAAAAAAGACGTAGTAGATAATTAATATTATTTATCTAATAAAAAAACGTCCAACTAATCTAGATTTAGATTAGTTGGACTTTTTTTTTACAGCATATTTTACTTAAAGTAAAGGCGCCCAAAGCCTGCAATAGGCTTCTTGTATTCTTTCAAAGTTAGAGCGCTCTTCCCACGCTTGATAATCGACCACAATAGCATCTTCTAAATCTTGCATAAAAATAGCTTTGGCTTCTTTTGCTTTATCCTTACTATAAATCAAAGCATTGATTTCAAAGTTAATATTAAAGCTTCTGTAATCCATATTACAGGTTCCTATAGTGGTAAAAACATCGTCTACAACCATTGTTTTGGCATGTATAAATCCTTTTTCATATCTGTATACTTTGATATTAGCTTTTAATAACTGCTCTAAATAAGAGTTTGTTGCATGCTTAGCTGTCCAAGAATCCGATTGATCGGGAATTAATAAACGCACGTCTACTCCACTTTTGGATGCTACTTGCATAGCTGTTATGATTTGATCATTTGGTATAAAATATGGCGTTGTGATATACACATAGTGTTCTGCAGTAACAATAGCAAAGAAGATAGCCTCCATTATATTGGCCCAATCCGTATCAGGACCACTAGCTGCTATTTGTACAGGTTGCACATCCTTAACTTTATTTTGAGGAAAAAAAGAACGGTTTAACTCCAATGTGGTCTCTGATACAAAATTCCAATTGGTCAAAAATTGAGTTTGTAATGTAAAAACCGCCTCGCCTATTATTTTTAAGTGTGTATCTCTCCAATAACTTTTGCTTTCTGGATAGTTAACATAAGTATCGGATACGTTAATACCACCAACATAGCCAATTTCGCCATCAATAATTACAATTTTCCTGTGGTTTCTGTAATTCATCTTACCAGTAAATCTTGGAAATAACACTGGCATAAACGCGTAAAACTCGATATTAGCTTCTATTAGTTTTCTTTTCATTTTAGATGAAATCTTACTTCCTACATCATCAAAACTAAGCCTAACCTTAACCCCTTCCTTTGCTTTTTTACATAACAGCTCTAAAAATTGGGTACCAATCCTATCGTCTTTTAAAATGTAATATTCTATATGAATGTGTTGTTGCGCACTTTCGATATCTTTAAATAAAGATTGAAACTTGTTTTCTCCATTAATGATAATTTCGACATTATTATATTTAGTTAATGGCGATTTATCATTTCTCTGAAGCAAATGTATTAAACGGATTTGATCTTCTTCGATATTAGCTTCATAACTAGATAGCGTCTCAGGATCAATCTTTAAATCCTTATTTATGGACTTAATAAGCTTATTATTTAAAACATCTTTACGATTAAAAATTTTATTTTTTCTGTACTCTTGACCAAAAAAATAATATACAATCAGCCCAAAAAAAGGAAACACTAACAATACAATAATGTACGTTAGTGTTTTTGTTGGGTTTATTGACTTAAACAATATAGTAGTTACAGCTATAATCACTAATATATAGTTGATTACAATTGCAATTGTCCACCAATATTGACTAAAAAAGTCTAACATCTACGGTGTTGTTTGATAATAACCTTCTCTTGGAATATCAATAAAATATTCTTTTCTAGAGCTATTATTTAAATGTGGCTCTCTTAACCAAGGGTTATGTAATTTTAATATTTTGTAGTTAATTCCAAATTGCTTAGCAAAACCTGCAAAATCAGTTACCGCTGTATCTACAGCTACCTGATACGTTGGAACAGTTGTATATAAATCTTTATCTCTAAAGTTAAAGCCATACTTATCTGGGTTAGATAAAATTTCTTTTAAAGCTATAATTCTAAACACGTAACGTCCCGTTTCTTCACCTAATAACAAATCATAATAACTAGTAACGTCTTGTGCTTTTAAACGCTTAGAAATACCATAATTACCTGCATTATATGCGGCTGCTGCCGAAGTCCAAGATCCTAAACTCTTTTTAGCCTTTAATAAATAATCACAAGCTACTTCTGTTGCTTTTTCAAGATTGTAACGCTCATCCACATTATCATTAACTTCTAGACCGTGCTCGCGTCCAGTAGCTTTCATTATTTGCCAGAATCCACTAGCTCCTGCTGGAGACCGTGCATCTGTTAATCCACTTTCAATAACAGCTAAGTATTTAAAATCATCAGGAATACCATGTTTAGCTAAAATTGGTTCTATAATTGGAAAATATTTTTTGGCACGTTTAAACATTAATAATCCATTAGATTGCCAATAGGTATTAACCAAAAGCTCCTTATCCATACGCTCATAAATATCCGGGTTTGATAATGGCACAGCCTCTCCTGCAAAATCTAAATAACTAGGCATTTGTATAGCATAAACATTGTAGTCGTTTATGATTTGTTTCTCAAAATTTTCATCAGTTGGCGCATTTTGGTAGGCATTAATAAACAACATCCCTAATGCTGCTAACCCAACTATAGCTAAACTTTTTTGTACTATCTTCATCTTCTTATCTTTTTCTTTAAATTTAAAAAATTTTATTCAAATCGCTCTGTTTTTAAGCGATTAGTTTTGGTAGGTTTTCATTAAACCACTTATACTTATTTATTATCATAATATGCGTGCCACCCTTTATAGTAATGCAATCTCCTAGATTTGCAAACGGAAACACCATATCGTTATCACCATGGATATGCAAAACGGATTCCATTGGTTGATCTTGCTCCCAACACACTACTTGCTCTATCGCCCAATCTAAATACACTTTATCACTAACAGACAGGTACTTTTTATATAACTCCACACGTTTAGTAATAGTATTACCAAAAGCATATTTTGCTAACAAATCTATACTACTTACCAATTGTGTTGGCAGTATTTTATAGGCTTTAGTTGCTTTTAACAACTTCATACGTTTAGGCAACTCATGTTTTGTCTTTACACTAGAGACTATTATTAGCTTTTTAACTGCAATATGCTTACTCATTTCCTGAACTAAAATACCACCAAAAGAAACCCCTAGCAATACAGGATTGTCATGATTTATATCTTCGCACATCCGTTTTGCGTAGCTTGAAATCGATTCGTTTTTATTTGGCAACTTCCATTCTAGCCAATAAATTTTGTATTGATCTTCCGGTAATTTTATGTGCTCAAAAATGGTTGGATTGGCTGCCATTCCTGGCATTAGATAGACCGGTATTACTTGCTGATTCATAAGGTTTTAACACTAACAAAGCCTGTTGCTATTAGATTTATTCGTACATTTGCACGGTAAAGCTATAAAATAGTTTGGTACTATTTTTGAAACTCTCCGAATAATTAATAAAACTTTATAGATATGATTGATGCAGCTGAGTTAGTTGACAATGATTTTTTACGTCAATTTGAACTTAAAATTGATGATCATTTTGCTAAAATTGAATACTCTTTACAAGAACGAAAGATTTTTTTAACAAAACTGATTCTTCCAGAAGAGCTTGACAACGAGGAGTTTGTCGCAGAATTTTTAACTACTGTTTTTGACAATATAGAAGAACGCAACCTGAGTGTTGTGCCTACAAGTCCAGAAATAGCAAAGTTTATAAGACGTAACAGAAGATACAAAAAATTACTACCCGTAGGTCTTAGGATTTAAGACATTTAAAATCAAAATCAAAAAACCGAAGCTATTAGCTTCGGTTTTTTTTATGCTGAATGTACTTCAACAAAATCAAATCTAACCAATCCGTCATCATCAATTTTGGTAAGTTCTATATCATGTAATGTGTTTACTAACTCTGGATTCCAAGGTGATTTTACCTTAACATAATTGTCTGTAAAACCATGTATATAACCGGCTTTGTTTTCTGATTCAAACAACACTTTTCTTGTTGCTCCAATCTGACTTTCATAAAAAGCACGACGTTTTTTAGCACTTAATCCACGAAGCATTTTACTACGTTTTGTTCTAATATTTTTAGGCACTACATTATCCAATTCGGCAGCGACCGTATTTGCTCTTTCAGAATATGTAAAAACATGTAAATAAGAGATATCTAATTCATTTAAAAAATTATACGTCTCTAAAAAATGCTCTTCTGTTTCGCCAGGAAAACCAACAATAACATCAACACCAATACAGGCGTGTGGCATAACTTCTTTTATTTTAATAACACGATCAACATACAACTCGCGCATGTAACGACGTCGCATTGCTTTCAAAATAACATTGCTTCCACTTTGTAGTGGTATATGAAAATGAGGGACAAATGCTCTAGATTTACTAACAACATCTATGGTTTCATTTTTTAGTAAATTTGGTTCGATAGAAGAAATACGAAGACGTTCAATTCCTTCAACTTGATCTAGCGCTTCAACCAATTCTAAAAATGTATGTTCGTGCTTTTTATTTCCAAACTCACCTTTACCGTAGTCACCTATATTTACACCTGTTAAAACAATTTCTTTAATCCCTTTTGAAGAAATCTCTTTTGCGTTGCTAATTACATTTTGCAACTCATCACTTCTTGAAATCCCTCTAGCCAATGGTATTGTGCAATAGGTGCATTTATAATCACACCCATCTTGTACTTTTAAAAAGGCTCTGGTGCGGTCTCCTATAGAATAACTACCAACGTAAAAATCAGCGTCTTCAATCTCGCAAGAGTGAATTTCTCCTAAATCATTTTTAGTTAAATCGTTTAGGTAATCTGTAATCTTAAACTTTTCAGTAGCTCCTAAAACCAAATCCACACCATTAACATCCGCCAATTCTTGCGGTTTTAACTGCGCATAACACCCTACAGCGACAACAAATGCCTCTGGATTAGATTTTTGCGCTTGTTTAACTACTGTTTTAAAACGCTTGTCAGCATTTTCTGTGACAGAACAAGTATTTATTACATAAATATCTGCTGGATCGTTAAAATCAACACGGTCAAAACCTTCGTCCTTAAACGATCGTGCAATAGTAGAGGTTTCAGAAAAATTAAGTTTACAACCTAAAGTATAAAAGCCGACTTTCTTTTTAGTATTCAATTTAAAATAGTCTTTAATGCTAAGTAAGAATGTTTATATTTACCTAGTGTAATTACAAATTTGTGATTGCAAAATTACGTATTTTTTTTAAGCCAAAAACGTGTTTGGAAGCTTAAATAATGATTAACTAGTTGATGACTCTTTTTAACAGCAAACCCATTACATACTTTAGTCTACTTGCTTTTATATTATTAGCAACATCTTGTTTTAATAAAAAGCAAACCACTAAAGACCATCTTGTATTTAGATATAACGAACACAAAAACATTGGCTCTCTTGATCCTGCTTTTGCTAAAGACAATGCAGATATTTGGGCGGTAAACCAACTGTTTAATGGTTTACTCCAAATGGATGACAGTTTACTCGTAAAGCCAAGTATAGCAAAGTATTGGGCTATTTCTGACAACGCCTTAAATTACACCTTTACTTTAAGAAACGATGTTTACTTCCACAAGCATAAACTATTTAAAAAAGACTCGACCAGACTAGTTACTGCACATGATTTTGAGTACAGTTTTAATCGTATTTTAGATCCTAAAATAGCATCTTCGGGACGTTGGATTTTTAACAAAGTAGCTGGTTTTAAAGCCGTAAATGACTCCGTATTTAATATCACACTAAAACAACCCTTCCCCGCATTTTTAGGCTTACTAACCATGAAATACTGTAGTGTTGTCCCAAAAGAAATAACAACATATTATGGGACTGATTTTAGAGCAAATCCAATTGGTACCGGCCCTTTTAAATTTAAAAGATGGGAAGAAAACGTCAAATTGGTATTCAGAAAAAACAATAATTATTTTGAAACTAATAAAAGCGGTGAGAACCTGCCCTATCTAGAAGCAGTAGCCATTACTTTTTTACCAGATAAGCAAAGTGAGTTTATGCAATTTATCCAAGGTAATTTAGATTTTTTAAATAGTTTGGATGCGTCTTACCAAGATGAAATTTTAACCACCAAGGGACTATTAAGAGCAAAATATCAACCTACTATCGATTTAATACGAAGCCCCTATTTAAACACAGAATATTTGGCGTTTTATATGGATTCTGATTTAGATGAAATTCAATCTAAAAATATCCGTGAAGCCGTAAACTACGGGTTTGACAGACAAAAAATGATGACTTACCTGCGTAATGGTATTGGTATTCCAGCAACCGGAGGTTTTATACCAAAAGGATTACCTGGCTATAATGCAACTATTGGTTATACCTATCAACCAGAGAAAGCAAAAAAACTAATTAAAGATTACAAAGAGAACACAAATAAAACACCTAAGATTACTATTACAACAACCAGTAATTACCTTAATTTTTGCGAATACATACAACGTGAGTTAACAAAAATAGGATTAACTGTGGCTGTAGATGTCTTACCTGCTTCTACTTTAAAAGAAGGAAAAGCAAATGGGAAATTAGATGTATTTAGAGCCAGCTGGGTGGCAGACTACCCTGATGCACAAAATTATCTATCGTTATTTTATTCTGAAAACTTTGCGCCAAACGGTCCTAACTATACCCATTTTTCAAACGCTACTTTTGACACATGGTACAAGCACGCCTTTACGGAAACAAATGAAGTTGAAAGAATAAAGCTGTACACCAAAATGGACAGTTTAGTGCTTAAAAACACACCCATTGTACCATTGTACTATGATGAAGTTATTAGATTTTCTCAAAAAAACGTGACTGGTTTAGGGAGTAATCCTACCAATTTATTAGAACTTAAATACGTAGATAAAACACATTAAAAAGATGCTATTTTAGTAGATAAATGGTTATTTTCAATCTCCTTCTCTTCCACTAATCCTAGAATTATAAAATACTGAAACAAGGCGTAAAACAGCATAACCAGTATTTGATGATATGGTAACTCTGAATCATAAAACGACTGTAAAACGGCGGTTGAATCTGAACAAACACCAAATACCACAGCAAACATAATCAGATAAAAGCTTTTTTTGTTAACCGAATCCTTTCTCAAAAAAGCAAATAGTCCCATTAACATGGAAGCGAATATGTATATTATAGTAGGTATAAAAAAGTCTTTCAGGTTATCATACACAAACAATACAATTACAACTATATAAATAAAAATAACAACAAAAAAGGGCATTAAACTGGACATTTCAAAGTCCTTTTGATGAGAAAATCGTTTAGTATAAAACAACTTACCAATTATAAAAAGTGACATACCTGCTATGTACAAAATAGGGTTTTCATATAACAACAAGACTAAATCTCCAATCCAGAAAAACAATAAGCCTATATAAAAATAGATGTCATTTCTATGCTTTTGCTTTCGATTAAGTATAAAGTAATAAAACAGAATACATATAATCAACGATTTTGTCAAAAACCGGGTAGGCAATGGATTTTCTGTAAATTTCACATAAATATCTATAGCCAAGACCAAGAAAAACAAGACAGAAACGTATATTTTATTTTTAAAAAATGAAATCATTATAAGTAGGCAATAATTTAAAAGCTTTCAAATTTAAGGGGCCCGCAATATACTGTTATTTTTTACCGTAAGTGGCTTATCTTCAAATATTAATCCTAAAACAATTAAATATTGCCCCGCAGCATAACCAAACATTACTAAAAAATCTTGAAATAAAACATCGTCATAAAACATTTTTATAACCATTGTTGTTTCAGACATAATAAACAAACCAACTCCGTACAATACCAAATAATAGCTCTTCTTATTTACTACACCCTTTCTTATATAAGCAAAAAGTGTCATTAATAATGTGATAAAAAAGTAAAGTGTAATAGGAATAAAATATAATTTTAAATTATGAAAAATAAAATTATACACTATAGCTACAAACAAAAAACAAACTATAAAAAAAGGTATTAAACGATTGATACTAAAATCTTCTTTATGCGTAAATTTTAATGTGTAACATATTTTTCCAATTACAAATAGAATTAAACTAACATAAAATTTAACAATATTCAAATGATCAATAATTATAATATCTCCAATAAAAAAGATTATTAAACCAAAAACCAAAAAGTTTTTTTTAAGCTCTTTCTTTTTATAAAAATAAAAGATAGTAAACGATACAAGACTACCTACAGCTAATATTTTAGTTATATATCTATAAGGTATAACCTCTAGGTTAATCTTAGTATAAATGTCCAAAAACAATAAACTAAAAAAAATAATCGAAAAGTAAATTAGCTGTTTAGTCATAGCGTATAATTAAACATTTATTGGCTTTAATTTACTCGTAGATTTTGTTTCGTTTAAAACGCCAAGAATTATCAAATACTGAGATAAGCAGTAAAAAAACATAATTGTAATTTTATTATAGGCTATATCAGCATCATAAAACATCCTAAGTATGTTTATACTATCAGCCACCATGGAAGCAACAACCCCAAAAATAACTAACCAAAAGCTTTGTAGGTTAACTTCATTACTTCTTAAATAAGCAAACTGCATTAACATCATTACAACAAAAAGATATATCAATAATGGCAGAAAATAAAACCCTAACTCATTATAAACAATAGACATGATAACACTCATGTAACAAAAGCAAAAAAGCAAAAAAGGAATCAGTTTTGAAATTTTAAAATCCTTATTATTAAAAAAGCGTACAGAATAACAAACTTTGGCTATAATAAATAAAGCGGCTGCTATTAAAAAGTGATATGTATTACCGCTATTTCCCGCAATAAAAAAGACGTCTCCCGCCAAAAAACAGGCTAGAGAAATTATAATTAAGTTTTTTTTACGTGCGTCGGGCTGGCTTGTATTAATAAGATAAAAAAATAGCAAGCTAAAGCTTAAAAGCGTTTTTGATAAGTACCTATACATAACTAAATCTTCACTATTCTTAAAAAAAGAATCTAAGAGATATAGCAACAAGTATAGTACAGAAAATTTTAATGTACTTTTAAAAATAAATTTCATATAGACTATTGGGGAATCTAAGATAAAAATTTAATTTTTAAATTAACATAAAAGCCTTACTAAATATGGTTTAATTACTGATAATCAATATACGGTTAATCTTTTCTGTATTTTTTAGTCTCTTCAAAGACATGCGTTAAAATAGCTTCGTCCTCTGCAGAAAATTCTATACCTCTTCTAGACATAACAACTTTTGCAACTTCAAAAGCTTTAGATGTTAAATATGTAGTAAATCCTGAAGCACCACCCCAGCTGTAACTTGGCACAAAGTTTCTTGGAAAACCGCTACCAAAGACATTGGCATTAACACCTACAACGGTACCTGTATTAAACATGGTATTAATTCCACATTTACTATGATCTCCCATCATTAAACCACAAAATTGTAGTCCTGTTTTAGCAAAACGTTCTGTGTCATAATCCCACAATTTTACTTCGACATAATTATTTTTAAGGTTAGAGTTATTAGAATCTGCACCTATATTACACCATTCTCCTAAAACTGAATTCCCTAAAAAGCCATCATGTCCTTTATTAGAATACCCAAATAACACGGAGTTATTAACCTCTCCTCCTACTTTACTGTGTGGTCCAATGGTTGTAGCACCATATATTTTAGCACCAAGTTTTAATGTAGCATTATCACATAAAGCTAAAGGTCCTCTAACCAAACTTCCTTCCATTATTTCGGCATTTTTACCAATATAAATAGGTCCCGAACTTGCATTTAATGTCGCGAATTCTAATTTAGCACCTTCTTCAATAAAAATATGTTCTGGAGCAATTACATTATTGCTTACCGGAATTGGTTGAGATATTCTACCATCTGTAATTAAATCAAAATCCTGTTGGATAGCGTCTCCGTTTTTAGAAAAAATATCCCAAGTATGCGCTATAGTTGCAACGTCGTTATCAAATTCTATGGCTTCATAAGTATCAAAATCTATATCTTCTTGTGTATCCGTGGTGTAAAAAGCTATAATATCATCGCCTTTAAATATGGCTTGATTTTCTTTCAATCCTGAAATTAGCTCAACTAATTCACTATTTGGCAAATAAGACGCATTAAGCATTACATTTTCTTCCAACTCGACCATCGGATATTTATCAGACAAATAATCTTCTGTAACCGTTGTTGTAGTTGTACCAAGAAATAATTCCCATTTTTCTCTAATAGTTAAGATACCAACTCTGATATCTGCAACTGGTCTTGTATAAGTAAATGGAAGTAATTGATTACGTACTGGTCCGTCAAAAAGAATATAATTCATCTTAAAATGTAATTTAATAGTTAAAAGTCTTAATCCAACCTTTGTATTGATTTCTCAAAAATAGTCGAAATTTAGATAACAAAAAAAGCCTTTCACAAAAATGAAAGGCTTTTAAAATATAATTTGCGCTAAACTTATTTTTTAAATTTTGCGTATTTTGTTTTGAACTTATCAATACGACCAGCTGTATCAATTAATTTAGACTTACCTGTATAAAATGGGTGAGACGTTCTAGAAATCTCCATTTTTATTACTGGATATTCAACACCGTCAACCTCTAAAGTTTCGCTTGTGTTTGCAGTAGACTTTGTTAAAAACACGTCATCGTTTGACATATCTTTAAATGCTACCATTCTATAATTTTCTGGATGTATACCTTTTTTCATCGCTAAATGCTTTTTTATCTTAACTAAATTCGAGGTGCAAATTTAATCGTTTTTTACAAACTAACAACTAATTTCGTAAAAAACTTTATTGTTAATTTTTGTAACGTTTTATCGTACATTTATACTAACAAGTAATTAACTAACTAAAACAATTAAAAACATGGACAAAACTATTAAATCTATCGCAACTAATTTTGGTATTTACCTAGGTGCAATACTTGCTGCTATTACCGTTATTGCTTATGCAACAAATTTAGAAATTTTAACTGAGTGGTGGCTTGGTATTGGTTTATTTGTTATGATAATTGTATTTGGAATTATTTCTATTTCAAAATCTAAGCATGCCTTGGGGGGTTATATCAGCTTTAAAGAAGCATTTACAGCCTTTTTTGTTACTGTACTTATTGGTATTGTTATAAATAGCTTAGTAAGCATCATTATTTTTAACTTTATAGATCCGGAAGCAGCAATTACATTAAAAGAATTGGTAATAGAAAAATCTATCGAAATGATGAAAGGTTTTAACGCTCCAGAAGAATCTATAGCAGAAGCTTTAAGACAAATGGAAGAAGCACCAAGTCAATATGCTATTGGAAATGTAATACAATCATTACTTATTCAATTAGTAATATATAGTGTTATTGGACTTATCGTTTCATTAATAATGAAAAAAACTAACGAAGACCTATAATAGTTTTATATTTGAAATATATTTCAAATTAAATTATGAACATATCAGTAGTCATACCACTACTTAACGAAGAAGACTCTTTAACAGAATTACACCATTGGATTGCAAATGTTATGCAATCCAATGGTTTTTCTTATGAAATACTTTTTATTGACGACGGTAGTACAGACCAATCTTGGCAAACTATAGAAATGCTTCAAGAAAAAGACAACAACGTTAAAGGTATTAGATTTTTGAAAAACTTTGGTAAGTCTCAAGCGTTACACGCCGGTTTTGCTAAAGCTAAGGGCGATGTAATTATTACAATGGATGCCGATTTACAGGATAATCCAGACGAAATACCAGACTTATACAACATGATAACCAAGCAAGGTTTTGATTTAGTATCTGGATGGAAAAAGAAACGTTATGACAATAAGCTAACCAAAAACTTACCTTCCAAATTATTTAATTGGGCAGCACGTAAAACCTCCGGTGTCAAACTAAACGATTTTAATTGTGGCCTAAAAGCATATCACAAAAATGTAGTAAAAAACATTGATGTTAATGGAGAAATGCACCGTTACATACCTGTTTTAGCTAAAAACGCAGGCTTTTCTAAAATAGGAGAAAAGGTTGTAAAACACCAGGCCAGAAAATATGGCGAGACCAAGTTTGGTATGGATCGCTTTGTAAATGGCTTTTTAGACCTTATCACCATTTGGTTTTTATCAAGATTTGGCAAACGTCCAATGCATTTATTTGGCGCGTTAGGCGTTATTATGTTTGGTTTAGGTTTGATCTTTGCCATGTATTTAGGTATAGACAAACTCTTTTTTAACACCACAGGTAGACTAATAACACAAAGACCACCTTTTTATCTTGCGTTAGTAACCATGATATTAGGTTCGCAATTTTTTGTTGCTGGCTTTTTAGGCGAAATAATTTTACGTCAAAAATCAGACAAAAAACGTTATTTAATCAAAGAATCCCTAAATTTAGAAGCCCAAGCTATTAAATAACAGCTTCTTAAATATTAACCTTTTTGCAATTTCTTATTTTTGCAATCAATACTTATAACAATGAGACATATAGACCCAAAACTTTTAGAAAGAGTAAACACCTGGTTAACACCTGCTTTTGATAAAGACACACAAGATTATATTAAAAACCTAATCGCGGTAGAGCCTACAGAATTAAAAGAAAGTTTTTACAAAAACTTAGAATTTGGTACTGGTGGTATGCGCGGTGTTATGGGTATTGGAACCAATAGAATAAACAAATATACTTTAGGTAAAAATACACAAGGAATAAGTAATTATATGCACCAAGTTTTTCCTGGAGAAACACTTAAAGTAGCTATTGCTTTTGACTGTAGACACAATAGTAAGAGTTTAGCAAAAGTTGTTGCAGATGTTTTTTCTGCAAACAATATTAAAGTTTATTTATTTGAAGACTTACGCCCTACTCCAGAGTTATCTTTTGCTTTAAAACATTTAGGATGCCACTGTGGTATTGTACTAACAGCATCACATAACCCACCAGAATATAATGGTTATAAAGTGTATTGGCAAGATGGTGGACAATTAGTACCACCACAAGATGTCGAAATTATTAACCTAATTAATGCGCTTGATTATGCCGAAATTAAATTTGAAGCAAAACCAGAATTAATTGAATATATAGGAGAAGCTGTAGATAACGTATTTATTGACGCAGCAGTAAAAAACGGAAGTTTTGACACGCCTCAAAAAGATAAAGACAATTTAAACGTTGTATTTACATCGTTACACGGGACGTCAATAACCACTATTCCAGAAACTTTTAAACGTGCTGGATACAAAAATGTACATATTGTTGAAGAACAACGTGAGCCTAATGGCGATTTTCCAACAGTTAAATCTCCAAACCCAGAAGAACCTGAGGCACTTAAAATGGCTTTAGATTTAGCTAAAAAAGTTGATGGTGACATTGTTATAGGTACAGATCCTGACAGTGACAGAGTTGGTGTTGCAGTAAGAGGCCTTGATAATAAAATGATTTTATTAAACGGAAATCAAACCATGGTCATGATGACCGAGTTTTTATTACAACAATGGAAAAGTAAAAACAAAATA
This sequence comes from Olleya sp. KKT75, assembly GCF_055635485.1. Classification (NCBI taxonomy): domain Bacteria; kingdom Pseudomonadati; phylum Bacteroidota; class Flavobacteriia; order Flavobacteriales; family Flavobacteriaceae; genus Olleya; species Olleya sp. KKT75. The sequence goes on along the minus strand of NZ_CM145759.1, from coordinate 2,445,396 downwards.
AATGATAATCAATTTATAGGAAGCACCATTGTATCTACTCCAATGATGTCTGCTCTTGCGGATGCCTTTAATGTAGAGTGCAAAATTGGACTAACTGGATTTAAATGGATTGCAAAAATGATTAAAGACTTTCCTAACCAAGAGTTTATTGGTGGTGGAGAAGAAAGTTTTGGTTTTATGGTTGGTGACTTTGTAAGAGACAAAGATGCTGTAACCTCTGCTTTACTTGCTTGCGAAATTGCAGCCCAGGCTAAAGCAAAAGGGAGTACTTTTTATAAAGAATTAATACAACTTTACACTAAACATGGCTTTTATAAAGAGCGTTTGATATCTATCACTAAAAAAGGTATTGAAGGTGCTCAAGAAATCAAACAAATGATGATTGATGCTAGAGAAAATCCACTAACAACAGTTAATGGATCTAAAGTAATCAAGATTGAAGACTATCAATTATCCGAAGCAAAAAACACGTTAGACAATACAACAACTGTAATAGACATCCCTAAATCTAATGTTTTAATTTACTATACAGAAGATGGTAGTAAAATTGCGTTAAGACCAAGTGGTACAGAACCTAAAATTAAATTTTACATTAGTGTAAACACGACTTTAGACAATGTGTCAGAATTTGAAGCTACGGAACAAAAATTGGAAAGCAAGATTGATGCTATATTAAAAGATATGCAGCTAAACTAAATGAAAAAAATAATACACCAACTTTTACCTTTTATAAAAAAGTTTAAAAAGCACGTCGTTTTTAACGTGCTTTTCAACTTACTATATGCCTTGTTTAGTGGGTTAGCATTTGTATCGCTAATACCTATGCTAAACGTTTTATTTGGATCCACAACCATAGTTCAAAAAGCACCTGTTTGGACTGGATTATCAGACATTAAAACCTATGGCGAACAACTTTTAAATTATAAAGTTAGTGGTTATCTAGAAAATGGTAACGCACAAATGGCATTAGTAATAGTTATTGCATTAGTGATTTCAACATTTTTACTTAAAAACCTATTTGGGTATTTTGCCAACCAACATATTATGTATCTCAAAAATGGCGTATTAAACGACCTAAGAAAGGATATGTATAACAAAATAATAAACCTTCCTTTAAGTTTTTATTCTAAAAGACAAAAAGGAGATGTAATGGCAAGGATATTAGGGGATATAAACGAAATGCAAAACTCCTTTTTTATAGTTCTAGAGCTTATCGTTAGAGAGCCAGCAACAATATTAATTTCATTATATCTTATGTTTTCATTTACATGGAAACTAACGCTTTTTGTACTACTTTTTATTCCTGTATCAGGATTTGCAATCTCTAGAATAGGGAAAAGCCTAAAAAGTAACTCATTAAAAGCACAACAGGAATCTGGAAAACTAATTTCTATTGTAGAAGAATCTTTATCAGGTTTAAAAATCGTTAAAGGTTATAATGCTGAAAATATTTTCTCTAATAATTTCACAAATTCATCTAATAAAATACTTAAACTATCTAATAGAATAGGTGTCAAAAATAATCTTGCAGGACCAGTAAGTGAAGTTTTAGGGATTGCTACAATCGCTGTATTATTATGGTATGGTGGACAACTTGTACTTGTCGACAAAATAATTAAAGGACCAGACTTTTTAGCTTTTATGCTATTAGCTTACAATATTTTAACCCCTGCAAAAGCAATTAGTAAAGCCTCTTACAAGGTTAAAAACGGAATGGCTGCTGCCGATCGTGTATTTGAAATTTTACACGAAGACGATAATTTAGCAGACCTACCTAACGCTACTGTTTTAAATGGTTTTGAAAGCGAATTAAAAGTTGATAATATCTCCTTTAAATATGATGATGACTATGTCTTAAAAAACTTTAGTATCAATGTTCCAAAAGGAAAAACTATAGCGCTTGTAGGGCAATCAGGTAGTGGAAAAAGTACAATAGCAAATCTAGTTACACGTTTTTACGACATTAATGATGGTAATATTACTGTTGATGGGCAAAATATTAAAAACGTCACTAAAAAGTCATTACGTAGTTTAATGGGACTTGTTACTCAAGACTCTATCTTATTTAATGATACTATTAAAAATAATATTTTAATAGGTAAACCAGATGCTACAGAAGCGCAAATAATTGATGCTTTAAAAATAGCCAATGCTTGGGAGTTTGTTAGCGAATTGCCAAACGGTATTGAAACTAACGTCGGTGATGCTGGAAATAATTTTTCTGGTGGACAAAAACAACGTTTAAGTATTGCTAGAGCTGTACTAAAAAATCCTCCAATTATGATATTGGATGAAGCAACGTCAGCTTTAGATACTGAAAGCGAACGATTAGTGCAAGTTGCCTTAGAAAACATGATGAAAAACAGAACGTCTATTGTCATTGCGCACAGGCTGTCAACTATTCAAAATGCAGATGAAATAATTGTCATGCAAAAAGGTCAAATTGTAGAGCAAGGTACACACACACAATTAATAGAAAAAGATGGTATGTATAAGCGACTAGTAGAAATGCAAAGCTTTGAATAATTTTACAAAATAGAATACATTAAAAAAGGATAAACATATGTTTATCCTTTTTTTTTAAGTCAATGTTAGATTTGGGGCTAACAACAAAATAATAACTATGCTGTAAATATAAAGTAATATTATTCAATAACAGCAAAAAACAACGTTTAATCGATAAAAAATAACACTTAACCGCTTAGTTTTATCATAACTACCTTTCTTACAGATTATTAAAAAACTAAACAAATAGTTCTTTTGTATATTAAACTTTCCTGCTATTTTAGAGTCTAATAATTAACATGTCCGACAACGAAACTATTTTAGTGCAGCAACTACAATCTGATAAGGATAAAAACGCTGCTTTTAAGTCTTTAATATCGCTTTACAAAGAGCGATTATATTGGCATATCCGACATATTGTAAAGTCTCATGATGATGCTGATGATGTTTTACAGAATACCTTTATTAAGGTTTTTAAAAATATTAATAACTTTAAAGGAGATAGTAAATTATACTCATGGCTTTATAGAATTGCAACAAATGAAGCCTTAACCCTTCTTAAAAGAAACGCGAAATTAAAAGATATTAATAATCAGGACATACAAGATTTAACAATTAACAACTTACAATCTGATGTTTATTTTGAAGGTGACGCCATTCAATTAAAATTACAAAAAGCAATTGCAACACTTCCTGAAAAGCAACAATTAGTTTTTAATATGAAATATTTTCAGGATTTAAAATACAGTCAATTATCAGAAATACTGGACACTAGCGAGGGCGCTTTAAAAGCATCTTACCATCTAGCATCCAAGAAAATAGAAGCATATTTAAAAGCAAATTAAACCATTTAAGATTTTAGTAGTCTTAGTAATAGAATGAAAAAAGAAAACCTAAATACAATTAACAATTCCGGATTTAAAGCCCCAAAAGATTATTTTGAAGGTTTAGAAGATGCTATCCTAACGCAAGCTAAGTTAGAAGCGCATTCTAAAACCGTTAGTTTTAAAGTTCCGGATAATTATTTTGAAACTATTGAAGACTCAATAGTAGCTAAACTAAATAAGCCTGAACCAAAAGTTTTTAATTTGTTTAGTAAAAAAGTAATTACATCTGTATCTAGTATTGCTGCAGCTATTGTTTTATTATTTAGTCTAAACCTTTTTAAAAGCACACCTACTCTTGAAAATTTAGACACAGCAACGGTAGAGAATTATATTTTAGATGAAATTGAAATTAATGAACTTGATTTATTAATTGATACTTCAGAACTATCACAAAATGATTTTATTAATTACGATTTAATAGAAATCGATGATTATATAGACGATATAGAGTTAAACGATTTATATCAAGACTAAAAAAAAACAGCTATGAAAACACACATTATAACAGTATTAATCTTGCTATTCTCTTTTAGTGCTATTGCACAAAGTGATCATGATAAGCAACATGAAAAACTAAAAGCGTTAAAAGTAGCGCATATTACAGAACAATTAAACTTTAGCACCAAAGAAGCGGAAGCTTTTTGGCCTGTTTACAATAATTTTGAAGCAGAAAAACACAAACTACGTGAAACTTCTACTGCTAAAAGAAATGATGTAGATTTAGAAAAACTAACAGATAAAGACGCAGAAACCTTAATAAAAGAAATGCAAGCCTTAGAACAAGAAAAAGTGCAGAGTTATAAGGTTTACATAGATAAACTTTCTAAAATAATTGGCTACAAAAAAATAGTTTTACTTTTTTCGGCAGAACGCACATTCAAGAAAAAAATGATACAAGAATATCGTAACAGACATAGAAACGATAAAAAATAAGAAAAAATAAGAAGCCATTTGGCTTCTTTTTTTTTGCATTAAACTTAACTTATTTAAATCTTATATTCTTTGAGTTAATAATTATGGAATTCTGAAATAAATTCAGAATGACGCCCTTTAATCATTTCAACCAATGACATAGATTTTATTAAAAAACAATGCTGTGTACTATGCTTTTAAAACAGTCTATTTAAACGTTAATTTACTAATCTTTTTATTCCCGGCTGCATACGCTGTAGTTTCGTCTATAAATCTAAGTGTATAATACCCATCGTCACTTAAATGCGTCCATGTATTACCAGCATCACTACTGTAATCAATACCCTTAAAACCAATAACAACTAATTGCTGCGCATTACTATTTGGTACGTATTGTACACAACTTCTATAACCTGGTCCAGAACCATCAGCCATAAGTTGCCATGTTTTTCCGCCATCAGTAGTCTTTATTTTATTAGCCACATTATCATCTGCTTTGGTGTAATCCCCGCCTACTGCAAAACCATTATTTTCATCATAAAAATCTATACTATAAATCCCTGTTGTTTCTAAGCCTTGTATAATTGGCGTCTCAAAGACTTCCCAAGTGTTTCCTTTATCCGGAGAATATAAAATACGACTAGCTTTACCACCAGTGGCTACCCAAGTTTTATCACCTACAATTGCTATATTAGTATCACTTGCTGCAAATGCAGCTTCACCCTCTTTTGCTTTTGGTAACACATCACACGATAGTTTTGTCCAAGTTTTCCCTCTATTTCTAGTAATAATGATACTTAAACAGTCGTCCGTAGGATCTCCTATTGCAATACCTTCACTGTCATTCCAAAATTCCATAGCATCATAAAATGCTTTTTCATGGTTTTCTTGATACACCACAGTATTTTTATGTAAATCAACATCCAAATTAAATACCAATGCTGGAGAAGCAATACTAACCCCAAATACACGGTTTTTGGTGACTGCCAAAGCTCTAAAATTTGGCGTTATAGTATCATGTTTTACAGTAATTGGAAATACTGATTTTACTTGATCAGTAACCGCTGCATTTTTATTAAAATACATTCCAAATTGCCCATTAGATGTAAGATAAACCAAACCTGTAGTGTCCATTATTTCAATAGCTCTTACATTTAAGGCATCATCTTCAATTAACGTTTCAATCTGAACAGCAGTAAAGGTTGTTTTAATTGGTTTTGGTACCGTTTTATATTTACCAACACCACAGCCTCCTAAACCCACTATTAGTGACAAACTAAAAACAAGGTATATTACTTTTTTCATAAATTTTAATATTTCTATAAAAATAGAAAAGCTCCACCATTACAGCGAAGCTTTCCTGAAAAATAATCAACCAAAATTATTTATCTTCAATTTCTAAGGTTTTAATATCTGCAATTAATTGTTGTACAGCAGTTTTATTTAAACCATTATATATTCCTCTGATGTGTTTATCCTTATCAATTAACACAAAATTTTCAGTATGTAAAAAATCATCATCCGTCTTTTCTCCCCCCAAATCTTCTTCAACAAAATAAGCTTGTCGTCCTAAGTCATAAATTTGTTTTCGATCTCCGGTTACTAAATGCCATTTATTAGAAATAACACCTTTACCTTCTGCGTAATGTTTTAATGTTGACACAGAATCTTTTACTGGTGTAACAGAATGTGACAATAATAAAACCTCAGCATCATCCTTAAATGCGTCTTGTAAAACAGACATGTTTTCCGTCATTTTTGGACAAATCCCAGGACATGATGTAAAAAAGAAATCAGTAACATAAATTTTATTATCAAACGTCTTCTCTGTAACTTCTTGACCATCTTGGTCCGTTAAATTAAACTTAGGTATTTTATGAAATGTACTTAAAGCTTCACTTTTACTATCCAACCAATGTGGTGTAAAACTGGCGTCACTATAGTAAGGAAGTCCATCTACCCTACTACTTTTTTCTTCTACTTGCTCTTTACAACTTAACACGATAAGTGTAATTAGAGCTATAATTATTAGGTTATATTTTTTCATCTTGAACTATTTCTTCTTCTAATTGAAAACATAAATTGGCTCTTTTTAGTCCAAAAATACGCCCGTTTTTAGCTTCGTAATTATTGTAAATCTTACCATTACGTCGCCATGCTTGTTGCATACCTTCTTCTTTACCATTTACAATAGTCATCTGTTTAAATTTTTCGCCAGAAACATACCATTGTTTTTGAATCCCATTTGCAATTCCGTTAACAAAAATAGACTCTGATCTTAAATTACTGTTAGACCACCAAGATCTAGAAATACCGTTTAATTTTCCTTTAGAATAAAACGCTTCAAAGCTTAATAATCCATCCAGAAACCATTTTTTAAAAGCGCCTTCTTTTTCTCCATTTAGATAGTCGACAGTTTCTGCTTTTTTACCGTTTGGATAATATAAAACCGAAACCCCACTAAAAGGCTTGTCTTGATAATACACAAGCCCTATGTTTTGTTTAAAGACTAATTTAGACTTAGGAATAACAACTTCAGACAATCCAATTTGAGCACTACTTGCCACGTCCTTTTTAACTGCTTTATCTTGACAATTAAAAAAGAATATAAAACTGAATAAAAAACAGCTTTTATTGAATATTGCTTGGAGTTCCTTGATAGTCACCTGGGAATAGTATATAGTATGCGTTTAAATATAATTCGTTTTCAATATGGTAATGGTACTCTGCAGTTGTTGTATGTTGTGTAGTACTTGTATGCCCTCCTGATGCGTCTAAATCTGTAGGGTATGTTCCTGTAGCGTTACATTTACGTCCATAAAGAAAAAAACCATCTGCTATAATACCAATTAACTCTTCATCATCATCAGACCAAGCTTTAGGCTCTAAATGGTAATGGTAACTTTGCGGTCCTGTATGTGCTGCTGTATAATCTAAAGATCCAACTGCGTTATCTAAAGGGACATTTGGTCCTTCCTCATCGTTATAAATCACTGATCCAGATACTGATATTCCAATTGCACCTAACCCCGTTGCTGTAGAGCTACTTGCTAGTTGTGGATCTGCAGATACTGTTAATGAATATGACCCATTAAAATCATCAATATTTCCAGGTGCCATTTGATCATAACTTGTTACCGTTGGCTCTACCCACAAAGCGTGATTTGAACTAGAAACGGTAGTCATTGTTTCTCCTCCAGGACCAACTAAAGATCTAGATACTGTATTTGACCAATATGGTGATGTGTGATCAGGCAATCCATTAGTCTGTATTGTTACATTTGTACCACTTAATGCTATTGATGTGTTAGTTGTACTAAACTCGCCAAAAGCAGCATGTAACGTTGCTGTAGTCCCTTCTGAGTCTGTATCTGTATCTGTACTAGATGATGCGTCATCATCACTACATGATACAAAGACTGCACATGCGGTTAATATTAAAAAAGATAATTTAAATACGTTTTTCATTTTATATAATTATTAGTGGTTTATATTCTTTAGATGCGTGTTAGAAAAAAAACTTGCGTTTTTTTTAAAAAATTAATTTCTTCCACCTTGAGGACGTCCTCCTTGTGGTCTTTGCCCTCTATTTTTTGAGGCCTTTTCTATCTCTTCTTTAGTAATAAAACCATCGCTATTACTATCTATTTTTGAAAAGTCTTCTTTTAAAGGACCTTTAACCTCTTTTACTGAAAGTTTACCATCTTTATTAGCATCCATCTGTTCTATTATTTGCGACGAATCTGGTCGTTCTCCTTGTCCATTTGGTTGTCCGTTTGGTGGTCCTTGTTGCTCTGCTTCTACTTCTCCCATAACGCAACGACCAACATAAGGAAACTGATTAGTCACTAAATACATATATTTACCATCTACAGTAATACCATTACACTCATCTAAATCTCCATAACCAGCTACATACTCGTAATCAGAGCCATATGTCCCGTCATGATGGCCACCAACAGCAATATCCATATGCTGCTTTGGATTATCATAAGTACAATCTTCTCCTTCTCTTGTTCCATCTAATAACTTAAAGCTTGGTTTGTATTGTCCGCTTTTAGAATAATACATAGGAAAACCATCATGTGCAAAACCAATATGAACTAAATCTTGTCCGCTATCAAATTTAGAAATCATTGATGTAGGTGTCCCGTGATAATGATACGCTCCGGTTGGTTGTACATGTGCATGATTAAAATCTAAACCAAGATCTATAACATCTTGAATAGCCTCTACACGGTAATTTTCTCCCGTATCACAAACCACCACCTCAGCAGTTTGAGGCTCAAATTTAATTCCGTTTAAAGCAACGCCTGGCTCTCTCATCCATTGTGCTTTTCCTGTGAACTTTGGTGTTACCGGAAATTTATAAGTAATATTTTGAGATGCTATAGTATTTGGGTTACCTGGATTAGGAAAGGTTCCTGTTTCATGATTTGGTAATGAGTTAGTAACCATTACACGAGTATCTCCAACAATAGTCACTTTAGTTTTAGTTCCAAAAGCACCATCCTCTAAATCATAATTACCGTAATAATTAGTTGTAGAATTAACGACACTTTCTGTGTCATGGGAATGGTTTTCTGAACCATCATGACTATGAGATGTTGTCTTTTTTTGACTATTACAACCATACAAAAGACCTATAATTACGACTGCTAAAATTTTAAATATATGTTTCATCTGTTAGTTTAAATTAATAAAAATTAATCTTTGTTTTTACGTTTAGGTTGCTCCTGATTATCATAAAAAGTTTTTAGCTCTTCCAAATCTAGTTCACCATCACTATTGGTATCAATCTCACTAAAATGATCCATTAATTCCAATTTCTTTTTAACAGCAACTTCTAATTCGTTTAATGTTCCGTCTCCGTTATCATCAACTTCCTTAAGTAGTTTTTTAGCTGAAATCTTTTTAGGCTTCTTTCCGTCTAACGAAGCTTTAAGCTCATCCAAATCTATTACCTCATCTCCATTAGTATCAATAACATCAAAATCCTCTGCTATTTTTCCTCTTTTATCATTTGCAGCTTCGTCTTTATCGATAACCTTATCTTTATTAGTGTCTAATTTTGAAAGAATCTCTGATGCATCCGGTTTACCACCTCGATCTTGGCCTTTTCCGCCACCTCTTCCGCCTTGACCACCACCCGGAGGTCCTTGAGCAAATACGCTAAAACATAATAGCATAGAAAAGAGTGTAAGTACTGTTTTTAATTGGTTATTTTTCATTTTGTTATACTGATTTATAACCTTTAGATGTGCTTTTTGCCTAAAACTTGTGCTTACCTACATTTTATTTTGTTAATCATTTAATTCATTATTTAGTTTTATAGCTATAGTCTGTGTTTTCGCCCTTAAACTCTCACTATTTACTAATTGGTTTTCGGTTTGTAAAAGCCGATCAACTAACGCATTTTGAAACTCTCTACTATTTAATAGCTCTGAATAGTTTGAGGCTTGCGAAAAAGCTTTAGCACGACTAAATTCAAAATCTCTCTCTGATATAATATCTAACAATGACACATGAGACTCTATTGCTGGTTGCAATCGATTAACAATAATATTTTCGATTTTATTTTCCTGACTTTCAAAACTATCAAGCTCATTTGGATAGTTAGCAATTAGATCTTTTAATAAAACACTTTCTATAAACTCAAATTTATTAGTACTATTAACTGAGTTTATTGCCCCATTATGAAGTTGAGTTGGTTTATAATTAACTTCTACAATAGCTTTTTTAATTTTATCTGTTAATTGCTCTTTCTCTAAACCAATACTTTTAATAGTCTGATTAATATTTTTTACATCTAAGGTGTATCTGTCAATCGACGAGTCTAATAGTGTCAGATTAGCATCTAATTCCTCATTTAGCGTTTGATATATTTTTAATTCTACAATCCTATTTTTTCTTATTTCATTCATACTATTAATCTTCCACGCTATTAATATTCCAATAACAATTAACAGTATCTCTCCTAAAGCATACACTAGATAACTCTTTGTTTTTCCTGAGAAGACTAATGAAAGTCTAATTTTCCTGAATACTTTCATTATTATTTATGTTTTAAAAGTTATAAACTCATCCTAATTAAAAGAGAAAAGGCCTCTTGAGTTTTACCTCATGAAGCCTTTAACTACCAATCAACCAAAACTTATCATTTTATATTTAATCTAAATAATCACTAACTGCTGCAGCTCGCGATGTAACATGTGTATTCAACTCGTTAACTGCATTTTGAAAGTCTGAACTATTTTCTAAAAAGCTATACCCTGCAACCTCTGATGTTGCATAAGGCTCAATTAAAGCTGCATAAGTTGCATACAAAGATTGCATTGTGCTAACACTAAAAGCATCATCCACCACTTCTTGTACATATGTATCATATTTTGTTTTATATACTGCATCTTGATATAAATAACCAATTAATGGCCATTCAGTACTATTTAATCCGGAAAAATCTAGTGGTAAAGACCCTCCCATTTTCCCTGTTTGTAAGGCTTCATTATTATCCCAAGGAATCCATGTTAATTTACTAGTATCCGGATTATTGTATAAAAAATAATTGTGTGTCATTCTGCCATACGTATCCCAGTTTTGAACCACTGTATTTACTGCTAAGTATTTTAAAAACACATCCGTATCTAATACAGCGTCTAGGTTTGTTCTCCAAGTCGCAGGGTCAGATGTTCTAGATCCATCATTTACGATAGCTAATAAACTAGCAACATCATCAAAATCGCCTTCATCTTCGTTTGTTTTTTTAACGTATTCGCTTTCATTATAAGAGCCCAACGCAAAACTTGCGGCATCACCATCTGGCTTGTATAAATTACCATCGTCATCAGAAAACTGTGTATCTAAAACCGTATCATCCACTTCTTCCACCATAGTATAAACTCCAAAATACTGTGGTCCATCTCCATGATCCACATACACTGTATAAAATGCGGTATGTGATGCTACTAATCCTGCATTTCTGAAAACATCTGTAGCTACTTTTTCACGTAACATAGACTTGTCGTCAAAGTTATTTTTAAGACTTAATTTTTTAAAGCCATAAAAACGTTGGTTATCTATTTGCGGATAATCATCTTCAAACTCGTCAAAATCTAATTTAAAAGATAATTTTAAAATCCCATTTTGCCAGCTAGTTTGTAAGCTAGAATTCCCTTTAAATCTTACACCAACACGGTACCATTCTTTACCATTATAAAATACTTCTGCCGGCACAAAAATTGGATCTTCATCTGTCTCGGTTAGACCGCCACCAGGTCCTCCAGCGCCAGCGCCAAATGTTCCGTAAAGATTTGTCATATCATCCAACATACTTTGCCAACGTGCTTCTGTAACAACAATATCCAATCGTTTTACTGCATTATCTTCAAAAACTTCATCAAAATTTGCATCGGCATCTTTACTATGCGTTTCTGCTGTCCAATCTGTGGTTTCAAAATCAGAATCGTCAGTATCTACAACAACTTCACCTTCTTCTTCTGTAGTCGTTACGACATCATCATCGTTATTACAAGAGCTAAAGGTTACTAATGTTATACTAAATACTACTGCGACTACTAATAGATTTAATTTGCTTTTAATGTATTTCATATTTTCTTTGGTAAAGTGGTTATGGTAAAAAAATTAGTTACGTGATTTTCTTTCTGGTTTAGGCGCTTTTTTAAATTCGGCTTCAGAAATAAATCCATCTTCATCTGTATCAATTTTATCAAAATCATTCTTTAAAGGTCCTTTGATTTCTGCTTTAGATAATTTACCATCCTCGTCCTTATCCATTTCTTCTAATAACTGACTAAATGTTGGCGGTTCTTTTTTCTGTCTATCATTAGATTGTGCGTTAACACTATTTACATTTAATACTGTTAATCCAAAAACTAATACCGCTGTACTTAATATGTTCTTTTTCATATCTAAATATTTTATTTGTTATGGTATTTAGATGTCTAGTTTTAAAATAACTTGTGCTTAGTTATGTTAAACAAAACACAAAAAAAAGACCTTCATATTATTGAAGGTCTTTATACTATTAATTATCTAGGTTATTTACTACTCTGGTCTCCTCGGATGTTCTGGACCAGGCATATCAAATCGTCGTGCTTTTGTTATAATACTTTTAAACTGCTCTTTTTGAGTGTCATCACACAACTGGTAAATACCTCTTAGCCTTTTAAACAATTCATTTTCCTTTAAAACAACTTTACCAGCTATGGACGTTGTTAAATTATTTATGTCCTGTTGATTTACGGAGGCTGCAGTGATGTTATCAAACAGTTGATCTTTTAACGATTTAATTTCATCTCCTACAGCACGCATAACCTTATGATGCTTAATCTCTAAACTTTTAAACTGTTCTAACTGCGCGTCGTCAAACTTTAACTCTGTAGCAATAAAATTACCCGACTCTTTTGGACCATTCTGACCAGGACGTCCAATATAATTGAATAGAAAAAAACCATTCATTATAATTAGTACAATTAATAAGAGATATAAAACTGTGTTTTTTTTCATGATTATAAATTGATTAATGAGCCATCTGTATTTGAGTTTAACCCGTAATCTGAGGCAAAACTAGAAATAGCTTCATTATATTTTGTGCTTTTTATTTGTTGTATTGCGTATACATTTAAAACAACCACGCAAACCAATGTTGCCAACTGTAACTGTGGCGTAAACCAATGCCATGACTTAGATGCTACTTCTTTTTCAGTAAATAAGCGTTGCATTGTTTTATCTTTAAAAAAAGGAGAGACAGTAACCGCGTCGATACTTTGGGCAGCGTTAATAGTCTGATCTATTTTATCTTGTATGTTTGTATTTGTTTTCATAATTCTTAGTTTTAGATGTTTTATTTTCAAAAAACTTGCGTCTAATTATGGTTTTTATAAAATTCTTTTAAAATAATTTGTAAATTCTTTTTAGCTCTAAACAATAAAGACTCGATAGAGCCAATACTCTTTTTTGTTATTTCGCTTATTTCTTTATAGCTTTTATCATCAATTTTATTTAATGTAAAAACAATACGCTGTGCTTCTGGCAGTTTATTAATTGCTAAAAACAAGGTTTCGCTAGTTTCTTTTTGCTCCATTACTAATCCAGGATGATTAATCTCTGTAAAATAACTAGCTTTATCTAAGTTATAATCGTTTCCTGATAGGGATTGTAAAAAGGCAAAACGTTTCTTAGCTTTCCCCTTCCTGATAAACTCTAAACATTTATTAGTTGCTATTCTATAAATCCAAGTAGACAATTTAGACTGTCCTTTAAATTTATTTATAGAATTAAAAACTTCTACAAACACCTCCTGCGCAATATCCTCTGCATCCTGTTTATTGGGCACAAACGACAAGCACGTCCCAAACACCTTTTGTTGGAAATCGTCCAAAAGCTTACCATAAGCAGCACTTGTTTGGTTTTTAAGTTGTTCTATAAATTCAGTTTCGGTCAAAAAAGGCAATTATTGTGTTAACTATATTTAGATGCATAAGTTTTAAAAAACTTGCGTTTATTTTAAAAATATTTTTTCAAAAGGTAAAACTATATATCTTAATACAAAAAAGCATCAAAAATTAGTGTTATTTAAGTAACTTTGCACGTTATTAAATACAAAAAAATGCGCTTACACAAAAATTTATGCTTTGCTACCGTTGATGGGTTATTATTAATCTTTAACGAAGGTCATTATGCTGATAAAGTTGTACAACAATTACTTAAACGTGACAAACGTTGGGGAAGTCGTGACAGAGGTTTTGTTGCCGAAACTACTTACGATATAGTACGTTGGAAACGTCTTTATGCAGAAATTGCTGAAGTAAAAGAACCATTTAACAGAGACGAAATCTGGCGTATGTTTGCGGTTTGGGCTACTTTAAAAGGAATTACACTTCCAGACTGGAAGTATTTTGAAAATACACCAACAAGAAAAATTAAAGGTCGTTTTGACGAGTTATCTAAGACTAGAAAGATTAAAGAATCTTTTCCAGATTGGATGGATGCGTTAGCCGAAAAAGAATTAGGTGAAAAAATATGGTCTAAAGAAGCAACTGCTTTAAACCAACAAGCTGATGTTGTCCTAAGAGTAAACACTCTTAAAACGACTAAAGAGAAATTAAAAGAAGAATTATTCGATTTAGATATTGAAACTGAAGAAGTACCAAAGCATGTTAATGCTTTAAAACTTGTCGAGCGTGCCAATGTGTTTACAACAGATATGTTTCAAAAAGGACATTTTGAAGTTCAAGATGGATCGTCTCAATTAGTTGCTGAATATTTAGAGGTAGAACCAGGAATGCGTGTGGTTGACACATGTGCTGGTGCTGGTGGTAAAACACTACACCTTGCATCTATAATGGAAAACAAAGGTCAAATTATAGCTTTAGATATTTATGCTAATAAATTAAAAGAACTAAAGCGTCGTGCAAAAAGAGCTGGCGCGCATAATATCGAGCCAAGACATATTGACTCCACAAAGGTTATCAAAAAATTATACGATCAAGCGGATCGTGTATTAATTGATGCGCCCTGTTCTGGATTAGGTGTATTAAGAAGAAACCCTGATGCGAAATGGAAAATGCAACCTGAATTTATTGAAAAAATCAAGGAAACACAAGCCGAAATTTTAAATAGCTACTCAAGAATGGTTAAATCTGGTGGTAAATTAGTGTATGCGACATGCTCTATCTTACCTTCTGAAAATCAAGAACAAGTTGCTAAATTTCTAGCTTCAGATAACGGAAAAGAATTTTCTTTAGTAAAAGACAAGAAAATTTTATCTCATCAATCTGGTTTTGATGGCTTTTATATGGCTTTATTAGAAAGAAAATAATTACAATTATATTTAAACACAACTACTATGAAACACTTTTACTTACTTTTTTCATTTTTAATCTCTGCATTAAGTTATGCACAACTAGCACCACCGACTGAGCTTCAAGCTTATTACAATGGGGTTGACTTTACAAAAACTCAATTAGATTTGTTTGATGATTTAGCGGCAACTACAGCTGCAAATCATACTAATGCTTTAAGTTACACACCAGGAATCTGGGAAGCTAGTAAAGTAACTGATGAGGATATTGACAACCCAAACAATGTTATTTTATTTTATGGATATAGCGATACAGACGGAAACGGTGTAACTGACAGATCTAGAAATAAAAATTTAAACGGAGGTGGTACTGGAGATTGGAACAGAGAACACGTTTTTCCAAACTCTTTAGCTAACCCTGATTTAGACAGTTCTGGTTCATCTGGACCGCCTTATGCAGACGGACACAACTTAAGACCGTCTGACGTACAAATGAACTCTAATCGTGGAAACAAAAAGTTTGCTGCGGGATCTGGAAATGCAGGAAATACTAGTACTAGCTCTAGCTTATGGTATGCTGGAGATGAGTTTAAAGGTGATGCTGCAAGAATAATTATGTACATGTATACTAGATATGGTACACAATGTCTTCCATCTTTTGCTGTTTCTGGAGCAACTAATAGTATTGACCCTAACATGATTGATTTATTGTTAGAGTGGAACGCTGAAGACCCTGTGTCTTTAATTGAAGATAACAGAAACGCTTACCATGGTGATTTATCTAATACCTATGCACAAGGTAACCGTAACCCTTTTATTGACAATCCATATTTAGCAACTGTTATTTGGGGAGGTACTCCTGCAGAAAACAGATGGGGAGAACAACCTGAGGCAGATACAGTAGCACCAACAGTCCCTACAGGATTAGTTGCAAGTAATCCAACAGAAGATACTGTTGATTTAACATGGACGGCTTCTACAGATGATACTGCGGTTGTAACCTATATTATATACGTAGATGGTGTTTTATACACATCAACTAACGGAACAGCAACTACATTTACAGTTACAGGATTAAACCCTGAAACTACATATGTCTTTACCGTTTTAGCTAAAGATGCAGCCAATAACTCATCAGCACAAAGTACATCAGATACTGCTACAACATTAGCAGGGACACCTGCTGGAACAAGTTGCATTAACCCTGTCGAACAAGATTTTGAATTAATGCCTGCAAACAGTAGCTCATACTCTTCAAGAACTTGGACAGATAGCTACGGAGAATGGAATGCAACTAGAGCTAGAACAGACCAAAACATAAACGGATCTAGAGCAATAGTAATTGACATGAGAACTAATAGTGCAGGTACATTAACTTCACCACTAATAGCAGGAGGTATTGCAGATCTTACATTAACAACGCAACAAGTGTTTTCTGGTTCAGGAGGTACGCTTAACATTTATGTAAATGGTGTTTTAAAAGGAGATGTAACTTATGACGCAACTGTGCAAACAGCTACCGTTTCTGGTATTAATACTGAAGGAAACATTACCGTAGTAATTCAAGATGATAGTGACTCTAGCGGAGCAAGAGTTGCAATTGACAATTTATTTTGGACGTGTTACGAAACATTAAGTACACCAGAATTTGATTTAAATCAAACTAAAATCTATCCAAATCCATTAAATGGATCGCTTTTAAATATTGAAGTAAAACAAGACACACGTTTTGAGATTTACGATATCTTAGGAAAAAGCATCATAACTGGTAATGTTACACCAACTAACAAAGAAGCAAATGTATCGCGTCTTAGTAAAGGTGTTTACATCATGAAATTAGAATCTGCTAATGGAACGATCACAAAAAAAATAATTAAAAATTAATTTTTTAATTTCTTAAAAAAAGCGACTCAGAAATGAGTCGCTTTTTTTTTGTTAAAAACCTAGTGAATAACTCTTAAATTAAGCAAGAAATATTACCTACAATTAGCACTAAAAAACCTAAATTTGTTTCTTTATAAAAAACAACACTCAAACTAAAAACATAATGATTCATTTCTTCGGAAACCAAAACAGTAAAGTCTTTGCTGTTCAAGCAACAAAAGAATTATCAACTCAAACCATCTCAAAGTTGACATGGTTATTTGGCGACCAACCAAAAATAGAACAAGCATCGTTAGATGCTTTTTTTGTTGGCCCAAGAGCTGCTATGATTACACCTTGGAGTACTAACGCTGTGGAAATCACCCAAAACATGGGTATTGAAGGCATCATCAGAATTGAAGAATTTGAAGCTTCAAGCAAAGATTTTAAAGGTTTTGACCCTATGATTTCTGAAAAATATAGTACCTTAACTCAAGAGTCATTTACTATTAATATTCAGCCAGAGCCTATCTTAAATATCGATGATATCTCAGCATATAACCAACAAGAAGGTTTAGCGCTAAACGATGAGGAAATCGCTTATTTAGATGGTGTTTCTAAAAAAATAGGACGACCATTAACAGACTCTGAAGTATTTGGATTCTCTCAGGTAAACTCAGAACATTGTCGTCACAAAATCTTTAATGGAACATTTATAATTGATGGTGAAGAAAAACCAACATCTCTTTTTAAATTAATTAAAGAAACAGCAAAGCAACATCCAAACACTATTGTTTCTGCTTATAAAGATAATGTCGCTTTTATAAAAGGTCCAAAAGTGGAGCAATTTGCACCAAAACGAGCTGATGTACCTGATTATTACACAAAAACAGATTACGATTCTGTTATTTCGCTTAAAGCGGAAACACATAACTTCCCAACCACTGTAGAACCTTTTAATGGTGCTGCAACAGGTTCTGGAGGAGAAATTAGAGACAGACTTGCTGGAGGAAAGGGATCTTTACCTTTAGCTGGAACAGCTGTTTACATGACTTCTTACTCTAGGTTAGAAGATAACAGACCTTGGGAACAAGCTATGGACGCACGTCCTTGGTTATACCAAACACCAATGGATATCTTAATTAAAGCTAGTAATGGTGCTTCGGATTTTGGAAACAAATTTGGACAACCACTTATCTGTGGTTCCGTACTAACTTTTGAGCATGACGAAACTAAAGATGCCAAACCTAATGAAGTCAAAGGATCTCAACGTAAATTAGGT
The DNA here is from genome assembly GCF_055635485.1 of Olleya sp. KKT75. Lineage (NCBI taxonomy): Bacteria > Pseudomonadati > Bacteroidota > Flavobacteriia > Flavobacteriales > Flavobacteriaceae > Olleya > Olleya sp. KKT75. Next base: position 2,427,125 of record NZ_CM145759.1, on the reverse strand, counting down.
TACGATAAAGTAATCATGCAAGCTGGTGGTATTGGATATGGTAAAGCAGACCAAGCATTAAAAGACACGCCTAAAAAAGGTGATAAAATAGTAATATTAGGAGGAGAAAACTACCGTATTGGTATGGGTGGTGCTGCAGTATCTTCTGCAGACACTGGAGAGTTTGCATCAGGGATTGAACTTAATGCTGTACAACGTTCAAACCCAGAAATGCAGAAACGTGCTGCCAATGCTGTACGTGGAATGGTAGAAAGTGAAGAAAACTTTATTGTTTCTATACATGATCATGGTGCAGGTGGACACTTAAACTGTTTATCAGAATTAGTGGAAGATACCGGAGGAACTATTGATTTAGATGCCTTACCTGTTGGAGACCCAACCTTATCTGCAAAAGAAATTATTGGTAATGAGTCTCAAGAACGTATGGGACTAGTTATTGCAGAAAAGCATTTAGAGCACTTAAATAGAATTGCAGACAGAGAACGTTCTCCAATATATACTGTAGGTGACGTAACAGAAAATCACAGATTTACATTCCAATCTAAAACCAAAGGTGATAAACCTATGGATTTAGCTTTAGAGGATATGTTTGGAAGTTCTCCAAAAACTATAATGACGGATACTACGGTTGCTAGAGATTATGGTAATTTAGAGTATACTCCTAACCAATTTCATAGCTACCTAGACCAAGTATTACAATTAGAAGCTGTAGCTTGTAAAGACTGGTTAACAAACAAAGTAGACCGTTGTGTTGGTGGTAAAGTTGCCAAACAACAATGTGTTGGACCATTACAAATACCACTTAATAATCTAGGTGTAATGGCTTTAGATTATAATGGTGTAGAAGGAATTGCAACATCAATTGGGCACGCTCCTATTTCTGGTTTAATTAACCCTATTGCTGGAAGTAGAAACAGTATCACAGAAGCTTTAACTAATATTATTTGGGCACCATTAAAAGATGGATTAGAATCAGTTTCGTTATCCGCTAACTGGATGTGGCCTTGTAAAAACGAAGGTGAAGACGCACGTTTATATGAAGCAGTTAAAGCTATTTCGGAATACGCTATTAACTTAGGAATCAATGTTCCAACAGGAAAAGATTCATTATCAATGAAACAGAAATACCAAAATGAAGAAGTTATTTCTCCAGGGACGGTCATTATTTCTGCAGCAGCAAATTGTAACAATATAAAAAATGTAATCGAACCTGTTCTTAAAAATAACGGTGGAGACATTTATTACATAAACATATCTCAAGACGATTTTAAATTAGGTGGTAGTAGTTTTGCACAAACACTTAATAAAATAGGAAACAGCACTCCTAACACTAAGGATGCCAAATTTGTAAAAACAGTATTTAATACAATACAACAACTAATAAAAGATAATCAAATTATTGCTGGTCATGATGTGGCTTCTGGTGGTTTAATTACAACTTTATTAGAATTATGTTTTGCTGACACTGATTTAGGTGCCACTTTAGACATTACTGCTTTAAACGAGAAAGATTCTTGTAAAGTACTATTTGCTGAAAATTCTGGTATTGTTTTTCAATCTAAAGATACCACGATAGAAAAAGTACTTTCTGATGCTAATATCACTTTTTATAACATTGGTAAAGTAACAACTGGTGACACTTTAAATATTACAAACGGAACAGAAAAATTATCTATGACTATCTCTAAATTAAGAGATACATGGTATAAAACATCTTTTTTGTTAGACCAAAAGCAAACAGCAAATGGGTTAGCAAAAACACGTTTTGATAATTTCAAAAATCAACCTTTAAATTATAAGTTCCCTGAACATTTTACAGGAAAACTACCAAGTATAGACACTACAAAACCAAGACCTAAAGCTGCAATTTTACGTGAAAAAGGAAGTAATTCTGAACGCGAAATGGCAAATGCTATGTATTTAGCTGGCTTTGATGTTAAAGATGTACACATGACAGATTTAATATCTGGTCGCGAAACATTGGAAGATATTCAGTTTTTAGGTGCTGTTGGTGGGTTTTCTAATAGTGATGTTTTAGGATCTGCAAAAGGTTGGGCTGGAGCAATAAAATATAACGATAACGCTAATAAGGTAATAAATAACTTCTTTAAAAGAGAAGATACTTTATCTGTTGGTATTTGTAATGGTTGTCAGCTCTTTATGGAATTAGAGCTAATTAATCCTGAGCATGATGTACATGGAAAGATGCACCATAACGACTCTAAGAAACACGAAAGTGCGTTTACATCAGTAACCGTTCAAGACAATAATTCTGTAATGCTTTCTTCTTTAAAAGACACTACTTTAGGGGTTTGGATAAGTCACGGAGAAGGTAAATTTAACTTACCAAAATCAGAGCAAGACTATAATATTGTTGCCAAATATGGTTATGATAGCTACCCATCAAATCCTAATGGCTCAGACTTTAATACTGCCATGTTGTGTGATAAAACTGGACGTCACCTGGTTATGATGCCGCATATCGAGCGTTCTACATTCCAATGGAATTGGGCAAATTATCCAGAAAACAGAACAGACGACGTCTCTCCTTGGATTGAGGCATTTGTTAATGCTAAAGAATGGATAGTTAATAAATAATAAAAAAATTACACCATAAACTATAAGTAATTTCATAAGTTTATGGTGTAATAATTCAGTACAAAAAGCTATTAATGAATTTTAGATACATAAAAAGCGCTAACACTAACCAGTTAGTTCAAAATTTTTATGAACTTAACGTCGCGGAAACCAGTATACCGCTAAGTTCAAAAATAATACCAACCGCACAGTCACATATTATATTTGTGGACTCAGAGGAAGGTATAGAAACAAATTTTAAAAGTATTACCTATAAAAGTTTAGGGTTAATAGTCTTAGGCCAGTCGTATAAATCATACACCTTAAAAGCTATAAAACCTTATTTTAATTTTGGTATTAGCTTCCACCCTACTGCACTTTATAAATTATTAAAGACAGACATCTCTAAATTTACAGATAAACATATCGACCTTTCAAAGGTAGACAGTCCTTTATATAGTTTACTTAATCCTATTTTTAAAGAAAACTTAAAAGGAGAAGCGCTAGCCTCTAAAATTGAAAATCAACTTGCTAAATTGGATATTTACGAAAGTAAAAACACCATACTAGTAGACGAAGTGATCAAAGTGATTTATGAAAGAGAAGGTATTATTAATGTGGAAGAATTATTAAAGATCTTTCCTATTTCTCAAAAAAACTTAGAAATTCAGTTTAAAAAAATAATAGGTTTAACCCCTTTAAAATTCATTAAATTATATAAGTTTTTATGCTTGATGAGACAGTACGAATCTAACAAAGCAACCATCTCTCAATTAGTAGATTACTACGCTTATTACGATTTTTCTCACTTTTCTAAAGACTTCAAGCTTTTTATGAATTTAAAGCCCGCAGACTACTTTAAAACCGAAAATAAATTTTTAAGTAATTATTTAAAAGAATAATTTTTACGATTATTTACATTTAATTTCGTTAGATTTTACATAATTTAGCTTAGAATTTGTGCATTTTATTTAATTTAAATGAAAGTTAAGGGATTCATTTAAACATAGTTAGTTATTAAATAAAAATCAAAAAGCATGTATTCACGCTATCAATCAGTTAGCTTAGGAGCTGTTTAATTACGGCTCCTTTTTTTTGCAACTGTTTGAATTAGAATTTAATTTTCATACTTTGCAATACTTATTAACTTCGCAATATATCAGATGATAGAAATTACTCGCCTTTTTGATTTCCCTTATTACCAACAAGAAAAACATAATTTAGATGCTGCTTTAGTAACTAAAAAAGATGGTGTGTGGGAAAAAACATCAACCCAAGAATACTTGGACAAAGCTAATGCTGTAAGTAGAGCTTTACTAAAACTAGGGGTCAATAAAGATGAAAAAATTGCTGTAATATCTACAAATAACAGAACAGAGTGGAATATTATGGACATTGGTATCCTGCAGTTAGGAGCTCAAAACGTACCAATTTATCCTACCATATCTGCTGAAGATTATGAATATATCTTAAACCACAGTGGATCTACCTATTGTTTTGTTTCTGATGCTGGCGTATTAGAAAAAGTAAACAAAGTTAGAGCTAAGACCCAAATAAAAGAAGTGTATAGTTTTGACCATATAGAAGGTTGTAAACATTACTCTGAATTATTTGAATTAGGAAAAGACACTGCTAATCAAGTAGAAGTTCAAAAAAGAATGGATAGTGTTAAGCCAAATGACTTAGCTACAATTATATATACATCAGGAACAACAGGAAAACCTAAAGGTGTAATGTTATCGCATGACAATATTACAAGTAACGTACTAAGTAGTGTACCACGCTTGCCTTTAGCACACGAAAACCCAAGAATACTAAGCTTTTTACCAATTTGTCACGTATTTGAACGTGTACTTATATACCTATACCAACACGCCGGTGTCTCTATTTATTATGCAGAAGGCATTGATAAAATTGGAGAAAATGCTCAAGAAATCAAACCTAATTTAATGAGTGTAGTCCCAAGACTACTAGAAAAAGTATACGATAAAATATATGCTAAAGGTGCCGAATTAACAGGTATCAAAAAAGGATTATTTATGTGGGCCATTAAACTTGGAGAGCAATGGAAACCCTATGGTGAAAATGGAGCTTGGTATGAGTTTCAATTAAAAATAGCCAACAAGTTGATTTTTAGTAAATGGAGAGATGCACTTGGAGGAGAACTAACAACTATGGTTTCTGGTAGTGCTGCATTGCAACCAAGATTAACACGTATTTTTTGTGCTGCTGGAATGCAAGTCATGGAAGGTTATGGTTTGACGGAAACATCTCCAGTGGTATCTGTTGGTCAATATGCTAACAATATGTTTAGAGTTGGTACGGTTGGAAAACCTATTGACGGTGTAGATGTTAAGATTGCTGAAGATGGCGAATTACTTATAAAAGGTAGAAACGTCATGTTAGGCTACTTTAACGATCCAGAAAAAACAGCTAGTGTAATGACTGGTGACTATTTTCATACAGGAGATAAAGGAGAAATTGATGCTGACGGATTCTTAAAAATCACAGGGCGTAAAAAAGAAATGTTTAAAACCTCTGGTGGTAAATATGTAATTCCAACACTTTTAGAAAACGAATTAAAACAATCAAGATTTATAGAGCAAATCATGGTTGTTGGTGAAGGCGAAAAAATGCCAGCTGCTATTATTCAGCCTAACTTTGAATTTATTGAAGAATGGATCCAAAGAAAATCATTAAATATTGAAAAAAATCCACAAGCAATTATTAGCTCTCAAATAGTAATTGACAGAATACAAGAAGAAATAAACGACTGCAATTCGCACTTTGGAAAATGGGAACGTATTAAACGTTTTGAACTAACGCCAGATGTTTGGTCTATTGATGGTGGACATTTAACACCAACATTAAAAATGAAACGGGATATCATTAAAGGCATCTATCAAGACCTTTATGATAAAATATACAGAAGTTAAACTTTCAAAAGCTATCTAAATTTAGATAGCTTTTTTTATGCACTAATTTTAAATTTACTATGCGTGCATAATAAATTTTTACTATCTTTACAATATCACTAAATAATTATGTTTAAAATATGAAGGACAAAACCATAGACTACATGCTTAGAACCACGTGGTTAGCTGTCAACAAAATGTATAATGAGGAGGCTGCTAAATTTGGGACTACAATGGCTACTGGTTTTACTTTGTTAAGTATTGATCAAGAAGAAGGAACCCCTTCTACGTCATTAGGTCCTATAATGGGAATGGAAGCAACTAGTTTGTCTCGTATTTTAAAACGCATGGAAGAATTAAATTTAATAGTGCGTAAACCAAATCCAAATGATGGACGCGGTGTACTAATCTATTTAACAGAGTTTGGAAAACAAAAACGTCAAGATGCTAAAGAGCGTGTATTAGTTTTTAATGACGCCATTAAAAATCATATTTCTGAAGAAAAGCTAAAACACTTTTTTGAAGTTTCTGATACTATCAACGAATTGATTTCAAACAAAAAAATATACAATCAAAAAGAACACATTTTAAAATAATATGAGCAAACGTAGAATTAAAAAAGTTGCGATTATTGGTTCCGGAATCATGGGATCAGGTATCGCTTGTCACTTCGCCAATATTGGTGTAGATGTATTACTATTAGACATTGTTCCTAGAGAACTAAACGACAAAGAGAAAGCTAAAGGTTTTACTTTAGAAGACAAAGTCGTAAGAAACAGATTAGTAAACGATGCTTTAACTGCATCTTTAAAATCTAAACCATCACCTATTTACAGTCAGGCTTTTGCTAGTCGTATCACTACAGGAAACCTAGAAGATGACATTGCCAAAGTCGCAGATGTAGATTGGATTATGGAAGTTGTAGTTGAAAGACTAGACATCAAAAAAATGGTGTTTGAAAACTTAGAAAAATACAGAACTCCAGGTACGTTAATTACGTCTAACACATCTGGAATCCCTATTAATTTTATGAGTGAAGGTCGTAGTGAAGATTTCCAGAAACATTTCTGCGGAACGCACTTCTTTAACCCTGCACGTTACTTAAAATTATTTGAAATAATACCTGGTCCAAAAACGGACCCTTCTGTTTTAGAATTTTTAAATGAATATGGCGAAAAATTCTTAGGAAAAACATCTGTTATTGCTAAAGATACGCCTGCTTTTATCGGAAACAGAGTTGGTATTTTTAGTATCCAAAGTTTATTTCACGCAGTTAAAGATTTAGATTTAACTATTGAGGAAGTAGATAAATTATCAGGACCAGTAATTGGTCGTCCAAAATCGGCAACTTTCCGTACGGTTGATGTTGTTGGTTTAGATACTTTGGTTCACGTGGCAAACGGAATTAGAGAAAACTGTCCTAAAGACGAACGTTTAGAGTTATTTGAACTACCAGATTTCATCAACACGATGATGGAAAACAAATGGTTAGGAAGTAAAACCGGACAAGGTTTTTACAAAAAAACGGTGTCTGCTGAAGGGAAAAAAGAAATTTTATCTCTTGACTTAAACACACTAGAATACCGTGCTGCTAAACGTGCAAAATTTGCAACTTTAGAATTAACGAAAACGATTAATAAAGTAGTTGACCGTTTTAAAGTATTAGTAAAAGGAAAAGATAAAGCAGGTGAGTTTTACAGAAAAAGCTTCACTGCATTATTTGCTTACGTATCTAATCGTATTCCTGAAATTTCAGACGAGCTTTATAAAATTGACGATGCCATGAAAGCTGGTTTTGGTTGGGAACACGGACCGTTCCAAATTTGGGATGCTATTGGAGTAGAAAAAGGAATTGAATTAATGAAAGCGGAAGGTTTAGAACCTGCTGCTTGGGTTAACGATATGGTTGCTTCTGGTAACACATCTTTCTATTCTGTAAAAGAAGGAGCTTCTTTCTTTTATGATATTGCGTCTAAAAAACAAACTAAAATACCTGGTCAAGACAGTTTCATTATCCTTGATAATATTAGAAAAACAAACGAAGTGTTTAAAAACTCTGGTGTTGTTATCGAAGATATCGGAGACGGAATCCTTAACCTAGAATTCCAATCTAAAATGAACACTATTGGTGGAGACGTTTTAGCTGGATTAAATAAAGCTATTGATTTAGCAGAAAAAGATTTTGCTGGTTTAGTAGTTGGTAACCAAGCTGCCAACTTCTCTGTTGGTGCAAACATCGGAATGATTTTCATGATGGCTGCAGAGCAGGAATATGATGAGCTTAACATGGCTATCAAATATTTCCAAGATTCTATGATGCGTATGCGTTATTCTTCTATCCCAACTATCTCAGCTCCTCACGGAATGGCTTTAGGTGGTGGATGTGAATTATCATTACACGCAGATAAAGTAGTTGCAGCAGCAGAAACTTACATGGGACTTGTAGAGTTTGGTGTTGGTGTTATTCCTGGTGGTGGTGGTTCTAAAGAAATGGCTTTAAGAGCGCAAGACCTTTTCCATAAAGGCGATGTACAATTAAACGTTTTACAAGAGCATTTCTTAACTATTGGTATGGCTAAAGTATCTACTTCTGCTTACGAAGCTTTTGACTTAAACTTATTGCAAAAAGGAAAAGATGTTGTGGTTGTAAACAAAGACCGTCAAATAGCAGTTGCAAAACAACACGCTATGCTAATGGCTAATTCAGGTTACACACAACCAGTAAAAAGAGATGACGTTTTAGTTTTAGGTAAACAAGCATTAGGAATGTTTATGGTCGGGACAGACTCTATGGAAGACTCTAACTACATTTCTGAACACGATATGAAAATCGCTAATAAATTAGCTTACGTAATGGCTGGTGGAGATTTATCTGAACCAACACGTGTAACAGAACAATATTTATTGGATTTAGAGCGTGAAGCTTTCTTAAGTTTATGTACAGAACGTAAAACTTTAGAGCGTATTCAGCACATGTTAACAAAAGGTAAACCTTTAAGAAACTAAGAAAAATGAAAACAGCATATATAGTAAAAGCATATAGAACCGCAGTTGGTAAAGCACCAAAAGGCGTGTTCCGTTTTAAAAGAACAGATGAATTGGCAGCCGAAACCATCAAGTATATGATGAAGGAATTGCCAGGTTTAGACCCAAAGCGTATTGACGATGTAATTGTTGGTAACGCAATGCCAGAAGGTTCTCAAGGATTAAATATGGCACGTTTAATCTCTTTAATGGGATTAGATATTGTAGATGTTCCTGGTGTAACTGTAAACCGTTTTTGCTCTTCTGGAGTAGAAACAATTGGTATGGCAACTGCAAAAATACAAGCTGGAATGGCAGATTGTATTATTGCTGGTGGAGCAGAAAGTATGAGTAGCGTACCAATGACTGGTTTTAAACCAGAATTGAACTACGATATCGTAAAATCTGGTCATGAAGATTATTATTGGGGAATGGGAAATACTGCAGAAGCTGTTGCAAAACAGTTTAAAGTATCTCGTGAAGACCAAGATGAATTTGCATTCAATTCGCATATGAAAGCCTTAAGAGCGCAAGCTGAAAATCGTTTTCAAGATCAAATAGTACCAATTGAAGTGGAACAAACTTACATTGATGCTAACGGAAAGAAAGCGACAAAATCTTACACAGTAACTAAAGATGAAGGACCTCGTGCAGGAACAAGTAAAGAGGCTTTAGCAAAACTTAGAGCAGTATTTGCTGCTGGAGGAAGTGTTACAGCTGGTAACTCGTCACAAATGAGTGATGGTGCTGCTTTTGTAATGGTTATGAGTGAAGACATGGTTAAGGAGTTAGGTTTAGAGCCAATTGCAAGAATGGTAAACTATGCTGCAGCAGGTGTTGAGCCTCGTATTATGGGTATTGGACCAGTAAAAGCTATTCCAAAAGCACTAAAACAAGCAGGATTAAAACAAGACGATTTATCTTTAATTGAGTTAAATGAAGCTTTCGCTTCTCAATCTTTAGCGGTAATTAGAGAGTTAGGTCTTAACCCAGATATTATTAACGTAAATGGTGGTGCAATTGCATTGGGTCACCCATTAGGATGTACAGGTGCAAAATTATCTGTACAACTTTTTGACGAAATGCGTAAGCGTGACATGCAAGGCAAATATGGTGCAGTTACCATGTGTGTTGGAACAGGTCAAGGCGCTTGCGGGATATTCGAATTCCTTAATTAATACAATACATGATTTCTGTCCGGTCGAGCGCAGTCGAGACTTTTTAAATCGGATAGTAAAAAAAAATAGCACTCGACTACGCTTGAACAGACAAACAATAATAAGTATAACAAGATTATAATATAGTTATGGCAACAGAAGAAAAAGATATATTAAGAGGAGGTCAATTCCTTGTAAAAGAAACAAATTGTGAAGACGTGTTTACTCCTGAAGATTTTTCAGAAGAACAATCAATGATGAAAGATTCTGTAATGGAATTCAACGATCGTGAGATCATTCCTCATAAAGCACGTTTTGAAGCTAAAGATTATGCATTAACTGAAGAGGTTATGCGTAAAGCTGGAGACATGGGCTTTTTAAGTGTCGCAGTACCTGAAGCTTTTGGTGGAATGGGAATGGGATTTGTTTCTACAGTATTAACTTGTGATTATATTTCTTCTGGAACTGGATCATTTAGTACTGCTTTTGGTGCTCATACAGGAATTGGTACTATGCCAATTACTTTATATGGTACAGAGGAGCAAAAACAAAAATACGTACCAAAATTAGCATCTGGAGAGTGGTTTGGAGCTTACTGTTTAACAGAGCCTGGAGCTGGATCTGATGCAAATTCTGGTAAAACAACTGCAGAGCTTTCTGCAGATGGAAAATCATACAAAATTAACGGACAAAAAATGTGGATCTCAAATGCAGGTTTCTGTAGTGTGATGATCGTTTTTGCTCGTATTGAAGGTGATAAAAATATTACTGGATTTATAGTAGAATATAATGGAGACACTCCAAATGGGATTACTTTAGGTGAAGAAGAACATAAATTAGGTATTCGTGCCTCTTCTACGCGTCAAGTATTTTTTAACGACACTGTTGTTCCTGCTGAAAATATGTTAGCTGGTCGTGGTGAAGGTTTCAAAATTGCCATGAATGCACTTAACGTTGGTCGTATTAAATTAGCTGCTGCATGTTTAGATTCTCAAAGAAGAATTTTAACTACTGCTGTAAATTATGCTAAAGAGCGTAAGCAATTTAAAACACCTATTGCAGATTTTGGAGCAATTAAAGTAAAGTTAGCTGAAATGGCTGCAAGTGCTTATGCTGGTGAATCTGCTACTTATAGAGCTGCTAAAAATATTGAAGACAGAATCGCAATGCGTGAAGCTGCCGGAAATACACATCAAGAAGCAGAACTTAAAGGTGTTGAAGAATATGCAATTGAGTGCTCTATCTTAAAAGTTGCTGTGTCTGAAGATGTACAAAATTGTGCAGATGAAGGAATCCAAATTTTTGGTGGAATGGGATTCTCTGAAGAAACGCCTATGGAGTCAGCTTGGAGAGATGCTAGAATTGCCCGTATATATGAAGGTACTAACGAAATTAACAGAATGTTAGCTGTTGGTATGTTAGTGAAAAAGGCAATGAAAGGTCATGTTGATTTATTAGGTCCTGCTTCTAAAGTACAAGAAGAATTAATGGGTATACCATCTTTTGATACACCTGATTACTCTGAGTTATTTTCAGAAGAAAAAATCATGATAGCAAAACTTAAGAAAACATTCTTAATGGTTGCTGGTGGTGCTGTTCAAAAATATGGTCCTCAATTAGAAGATCATCAACAATTATTAATTGCAGCTGCAGATATCTTAATTGAAATCTACATGGCAGAATCTGCAATTTTAAGAACAGAGAAAAATGTTAAGCGTACTAGCGAAAAAGAGCAATCTGCTCAAATCGCAATGGCTAAATTATATTTATATCATGCTGTAGATATCGTTGAAGAAAAAGGAAAAGAAAGTATTATTTCTTTTGCTGAAGGAGACGAACAACGTATGATGTTAATGGGGCTTAAGCGTTTTACAAAATATGCTAACTATCCAGATATCGTAGATTTACGTATCGAGATTGCTGAAAAAGTAAAAGCAGAAGGAAAATACTGCTTCTAAAAATTAAGTTTTAATTACCCTAAAAAAGCTGTTTTGTAATGAAACAGCTTTTTTTTTAATTCAAACAAAACCTAAGTCGTAAATTATTAGTTAAAAGCCATTTCAAATTGAAGTGGCTTTTTATTTTTCATTAATTTAGAAGAAATTTTAAAAGTAATGAAGCAACTCATCATTCTACTCTTTACAACACTTCTATTAATAAGCTGTAAGGAAGATAAAACTATTATTCCAAAACCAGCTAAACAACTTAAAGTTGTACACAAAGCAAATACTAGTCCAACAATAGATGGAAAAGCTACAGAAGCTATTTGGGAATCTTCAAAATGGTATCCAATTGATCAAAAATGGTTAGGAGACACCTACTCTCAAGACGATTTTAAAGGTCAATATAAATTAGCCTGGGACGCCAATGCTTTATATGCTTTAGTAGAAATACATGATGATTTACTAACTACAATAAACAAAGAGCCCTTAAAACTATGGTGGGATAACGATTGTGTCGAGGTGTTTATAGATGAAGATAATAGTGGTGGCGAACATCAATATAATCATAATGCTTTTGCCTATCACGTAGGATTAGATGGCAATGTCGTGGATATTGCACCTGGTGACATACCTGCATTATACAATAATCATGTCCAATCTAAACGCATCACTACTGGAACCACGTCTATTTGGGAACTTAAAATAAATATATATGACGATAGTTTTGTAGATGGAAAACAAAATAATCCAGTAACACTAAAAACGGATAAAAATATAGGATTTGCTATTGCATACTGTGATAATGACAAAAGTAAAACTCGAGAAAACTTTATTGGGTCTGAAGCTATTGAAGGAAAAGATAAAAATAGAGGATGGATAGACGCTTCCGTTTTCGGAACTTTAATTTTAAAAGAATAACTATGAAAAAGATATACCTTGTAATAAGTTTTTTAACTTTCACCTTAATAACAACAGCACAAACTAGCCAAAAGATATATGATATTATTGATGCTGTTTCCGCAGAACGCATTGAAAAAGACATTCAAAAATTAGTCGATTTTGGTACTAGAAACACCTTTAGTGATACTATTTCAGAAACTAGAGGAATTGGTGCTGCACGACGATGGATAAAATCAGAATTTGAAGCTATTTCTTCCGACTGTAAAAATTGCTTAGACGTCACGTATCAAAAAGACTTTGTTACTAAAGAAGGTAACAAACGCGTACCACACGATGCTTGGATTGTTAATGTTGTGGCTATTCAAAAAGGAACGAAATATCCAAATCGTTATATTATAATGAGTGGTGATATCGACTCTCGTGGAAGTGATACCATGGAGTTTACAAAAGATGCACCTGGGGCAAACGATAATGCTTCTGGTATGGCCGGAACTATTGAGGCTGCAAGAGTTTTGTCCAAATACAAATTTGAAAACAGTATTGTTTATGTTGGTTTATCTGGAGAAGAGCAAGGTCTTTTTGGCGGTGGTGGCTTAGCAAAATATGCTAAAGCGCAAGGTTGGGATATTATCGGAATACTTAACAATGACATGATTGGAAACATTAAAGGTGTTGATGGTGTTATTGATAATCGCACTTTTAGAATTTTTTCAGAACCTGTTCCTGCTAACGAAACCGAGAGAGAACGTACACTTAGACGTTTTTATGGTGGAGAAGTCGATGGAATTTCTCGTCAATTAGCCCGTTACGTACATAAAACAGTAAAAACATACATGCCAGAAATGAATCCGATGATGGTTTATAGATTAGATCGTTTTGGACGCGGTGGACACCATAGACCTTTTAACGACTTAGGTTTTGCAGGGATCCGAATTATGGAAGCGCACGAAAACTATGTACAGCAACACCAAGATATTAGAGAAGAAAATGGCATAAAATATGGCGATGTTATTGAGCACGTCAATTTTGAATACGCAAAAAAACTGACTACTGTTAACGCTATAAATATGGCTAATTTGGCTTGGGCACCTCCTGCTCCAAAAACAGTTGCTATTGGTGGTATTGTAGAACCTTCCGTTAAATTTAAATGGGATAAAGTTGAAGGTGCAATCGGTTATAAAATTTACTGGAGAGATACCACATCTCCTACTTGGGACAACAGTCGTTATGTTGGTGATGTCTCAGAATTTATGCTAGATGGCATCGTTATTGACAACTATTTCTTCGGGATTGCTTCTGTTGGAAAAGACGGTTTTGAAAGCCCTGTGGTGTTTCCTAATAAAATAATAAGATAAATTTCAGAATGAATAAAACACTAATTTCGACCTTAATTTTAGTTATTACGCTCTGTGTCAATGCAAATGCACAAGGCTTACTTCAAGAAAAAAACAAGTTTACGCATCAAGACACACTGCGCGGAAGTATCACGCCAGAGCGTGAATGGTGGGATTTAACCTATTATCATTTAGACATTAATGTTAATCCGGAGACCAAAACTATTGCTGGTAAAAACACAATTCAGTATACCGTTTTAAAACCAAACCAAGTATTACAAATCGATTTACAAGAACCGTTAGTACTTACTAAAGTGACTCAAAATGATAAAGCATTAGAGATTAAACACGATGGAAATGCACATTTTGTTACACTTAAAGACCAACAAAATATAGGCGAAACAAATAGCGTAATTGCATATTACGAAGGGAAACCACGTGAAGCTATTAGAGCGCCTTGGGATGGCGGAATCTCTTGGAAAAAAGACAATAATGGTAATCATTTTATTGCCTCATCCTGTCAAGGTCTTGGAGCTAGCGTTTGGTGGCCAAACAAAGACCACATGTATGATGAAGTTGATAGTATGGATATTAGTGTCACTGTACCAAAAGGTTTAATGAATGTTTCTAATGGAAGACTTAAAAGCGTTATTGATAATAAAGATGAAACTATAACTACCAATTGGCACGTTGCCAACCCAATTAATAATTATGGAGTCAATATAAATATTGGTAACTATGCTAATTTCTCTGAAGTTTATAAAGGTGAAAAAGGTGATTTAGATATGAATTACTTCGTCTTAAAAGAAAACCTTGAAAAAGCAAAAGAGCATTTTAAAGATGCCCCAAAAATGATGAAAGCATTTGAGCATTGGTTTGGACCGTATCCTTTTTACGAAGATAGTTTTAAGTTAGTCGAAGTGCCTTATTTAGGAATGGAGCATCAAAGCTCTGTAACCTACGGAAATAAATATATGAATGGCTATCTAGGTGATGATTTATCCGGAACAGGTTGGGGTTTAAAATTTGATTTTATAATCATCCATGAATCTGGACACGAGTGGTTTGCCAATAATATCACCAATATAGATATTGCAGATATGTGGATTCATGAGAGTTTTACATCTTATTCTGAAAACCTATTTTTAGATTACTATTACGGAAAAGAAGCTGCTGCTGAATATGTCATTGGTAAAAGAAAAAACGTAAGAAACGATAGACCATTAATAGGGCAATATAATGTGAACAATGAAGGCTCTGGAGATATGTATTACAAAGGTGAAAATATGTTACACACCTTACGTCAATTAGTTAATGACGACGAAAAATGGAGACAGATACTACGCACGTTAAATAGTAAATTTTATCATCAAACGGTAACAACACAGCAAATTGAAGATTATTTAGCAGAAGCATCTGGTTTAGATTTAAAAGGCTTTTTTAATCAGTATTTAAGGAGTATTAAAATTCCTGCTTTAGAATATAAAGTTGAAGGTAAAAAACTTAACTACAAATGGACTAATACCGTTGATGGCTTTGTAATGCCTATTCAAATTGAAATTAATGGTCAGTCCCAATGGATTTTGCCAACTTCAAAAAATCAAACTTTAAAATTAAAGTCTAAAAATTCTAAAGTAGTCGTGGATAGAGACTTTTATATTACGGTAAAAGAATTTTAAAAATGAATTTAGAAGAATACTATTTTAAATCAGACACAGCATGGCGAGAATGGTTACACATCAATCACGACAGTGATGACGGTATCTACCTCATCTTTTACAAAGTAAACCACAAAAACAAAAGTATGCGTTGGGAAGAAGCTGTAAAAGTAGCCTTGTGCTATGGTTGGATAGATAGTACTGTCAAGAGTTTAGGAGATGGAAAACGAAGGCAATACTTTTGTAAACGTAATCCTAAAAGTGTCTGGAGTGCACTTAACAAAAGACATATAAAAACCTTACTTGCCGAAGATTTAATGCATCCAAAAGGCTTAGAAATAATTAAAACAGGTAAGAAAAACGGAAGTTGGACTGCTTTAGATGAAGTTGAGAAAGGTATCATTCCAGAAGCATTACAATTGGCATTTGAAGATAATCCTAAAGCTTTTGAAAACTATAAAAACTTTGCCCCATCTTACAAAAAACATTATTTGTATTGGCTAAATCAAGCAAAACGAGAAGCTACAAAACAAAAGAGAATTGTAGAAATCATTAAATTTTGCGAAGCGAATATTAAATCTAGAAATACTTGGTAATATAATTATTTGAAAGGCTTTCCTTTTTTTTCGACTTAATATAAAATCGCAACACAATGAATATTCAAAAAATAAATTTCACTAATGCAGAAGGGCAACAATTAGTTGGTCGTTTAGAACTTCCAATAAATCAACATCCTCATAATTTTGCCATATTCGCACATTGTTTTACTTGTAATAAAAACTTATCTGCAGTAAAAAATATTACTCGCGAATTAACCTCTAATGGATTTGGTGTATTACGTTTTGATTTTACTGGATTAGGCGAAAGTGAAGGCGATTTTGAAAATACTAATTTTTCAGGAAATGTGGATGATTTAATTAGTGCCTCTAATTATTTAAAAGAAAACTATACCGCTCCTACCCTTTTAATTGGACATTCTTTAGGTGGCGCGGCTGTTATTTTTGCAGCTTCTACAATAGATTCCGTTAAAGCTGTTGCAACAATTGGAGCGCCTTCAAATCCAAAACATGTCGAGAATCTAATTAAAAGTAGTGTTGACGAAATAAAAGCTACAGGAAAAGCAAATGTAAATATTGGCGGGCGTCCGTTTACAATCAAAAAACAATTTTTAGACGACATAGAAACAAAGTCGTTGCCAAACGTTGCTAAAAACTTACGTAAAGCTTTGTTAGTAATGCACTCGCCACAAGACACTACGGTTGGAATTGAAAATGCAGAAGAAATTTACGTTGCTGCTAGACATCCAAAAAGTTTTGTATCTCTTGATGGTGCCGATCATTTATTAATGCGAAAGGAAGATTCTATTTATGTTGGAAGTGTAATAGCTAGTTGGGCAAAACGCTATATTTCTATCCCTAAAACAGATACGATTTCCACAACACACCAAGCAGTTGCAAGTCTAGATGCAGAAGATGGTTTTACTACACAAATGACTGTGGGGAGCCATACCATGATGGCTGATGAGCCTACTAGTTTTGGTGGAAATGATTTTGGTCCTTCACCATATGAGTTTGTTTCTGCGGGATTATCTGCTTGTACGGCCATGACTGTTCAGATGTATGTTAAACGAAAGGGTTGGGATTTGCAAAACATTGAAGTGCACACCTCGCATACTAAAGTAGCGAAACAGGTTGTTGAAAATGGTGAGCAAAAAGAAATCAAAGTAGACACTTTTAATAGAGAAATTAAACTAAAAGGAAATTTAGACGATAAACAAATACAGCGTATTCTTCAAATTGCTGATAAATGTCCAGTGCATAAAACACTACATAGCGATATAGACGTAGTAACTAAAATAGTTTAGTACCGTGTGTTTTTAATGTTACGGAAAGTTAAAATTAACTAATTTTTAAGAATTCTTGTTCATCAAATTCTTTAGAATAGTTGTTAATTATATCCCGTGAAAAAGAAGAACAAAAACTTAGCAAAATCGACACGTTGGTATCGTAAAACGCACCGAATTGTAGCGGTCTCATTATTACTATTTATAGTTATCATGAGTGCAACGGGTTTACTTTTAGCATGGAAGGACCAACTTGGTTTTAAACCTTCTACCGTAAAAGTAGCATCTAACAACACCCCTTTAATTTCATTAGCTAAAATAGAGCAAAACGCGATACAATATATTGATAGTCTTAAACTGTCAACCGCTATAAATAGGATAGATTACAGACCTAGAAAAGGTATTGCTAAAGTTAGATTTGAATACCATTTTACGGAATTACAAATCAATTGTTATACTGGGGAAATAATTTCGGCAAAAACAAGAACAGCAGATTTAATTGAAATGATTCATGATGGCTCTATTGTCGATTATTTATTAAACTTCAAAACGACGCCTCTAAAATTAATCTACTCCACGATTATTGGACTAGGCTTATTATTTATTTCTTTTAGTGGTTTTTTATTATGGTTAAAACCGAAACAGATTAAAAAAAATAAACGCATCCTATCAGAGCAGTAAACAATTAATAATATAAAAAAAGCAACCTCAAATTGAGATTGCTTTTTTTTTATTTATTCTAGTGTTATTATTTTATAATCCACTTATAAAACTACCATAAGGGTCTTTAAACTGAATCCCTTCCGTAAATCTATATTTACTTAATTGCTTATATTCTACTAAAGCCCAAAGTACAAATTCTTTAACAAAATAACTTTCTTGTTTTGTTAGTTTGGCTTGGTGTTTTCCTAATAAATCATCTAAAGGAGATACAGCATCTAATAGTGCTTTGTATTCTTTATCACGCAAACCATCTAACAATTCAAACCCTTCTGAATTATTAAAAAACCATGATACGATATCGTCATAAGGGCTTTCGTCTTCTTGCTTTTGAAGTTTTTCTATTTTAGGAAAAAACTCAGGAAATAAACTTTTAACTGCTTCACCAATTAAGTTATAAGCCACTTGTGCTGCGCCTTCTTGTTCTCCTTCATAAACCAATTCTACTTTACCTGTAATAGCAGGAATAATTCCTAAAAAGTCAGATAATCTAATGGTTGTAGTATCATCTCCATTCTTTAAAGCACGAAGTTCTGCAGTACTTAATAAGTTTTCAAAAGCGGTAATACTTAAACGTGCACTTACACCACTTTTTTCGTCAATAAAATCACTGTCTCTAGCTTCAAATACAATTTGTTCTAATAAGTCTTTTGCTAATTCTGGTACATGAATACTATCCTTTTGACGACCATCAGATTTAGCTTCTTGCTGCGTAATAATTTTAGCAGTTTCAATATCTTTTGGATAATGCGTTAAAATTTGCGATCCAATTCTATCTTTTAAAGGCGTTACAATACTTCCTCTATTGGTATAATCTTCAGGATTTGCAGTAAAAATAAACTGCATATCTAAAGGTAAACGCAATTTAAATCCTCTAATCTGTATATCACCTTCTTGTAGAATATTAAATAAAGCCACTTGTATTCTAGCTTGTAAATCTGGCAATTCATTAATAACAAAAATACAACGGTTTGCACGCGGAATCATTCCATAATGTATTACTCTGTCATCTGCATAACTCAACTTTAAGTTCGCTGCTTTTATTGGATCTACATCACCAATAATATCTGCAACAGTAACATCTGGAGTTGCTAATTTCTCTGCAAAACGCTCGCTTCTATGCATCCAAATAATTGGTGTTTTATCTCCTTTTTCTGCAATCAATTCTGTTGCAAAACGTGAGATTGGCTGTAATGGATCGTCATTAATTTCAGACCCTTCAACCACAGGAATATACTCATCCAATAAATTTAGCATTAAACGCGCTAAGCGGGTTTTAGCTTGACCGCGTAATCCTAAAAAGTTAATATTATGTCGTGATAAAATAGCACGTTGTAACTCAGGAATCACAGTATTTTCGTAACCATGCACACCTTCAAAAACAGTTGTTTTACTTTTTATTCTTTCAATTAAATTATCTCTTAATTCGTCTTTAATAGACTTACTTTTATATCCAGCTTTTTTTAATTCGCCTAAAGTTTTTATATTTTTTATTTCCATATCTAATTTTTAGAAAAGAGATAACAGACAAAAGAAAATAGACTTAACATTACGTCTTCTCTACTCTCTTTTTTCTATCCTCTTTATTCTTTTATTTTTTTCATTAATTGGAGTGAGAAATTTTTCACTTTTCACTCTTAATTCTTAACTAAAACACTATCCTTTAATTCTCTTTTTTCTGTTTGTTTCGTAATCTTCAAAAATCATCTCACCCAGTCCTTTCAAACCTGTATAAAAGGCTTTTCCTTGATTGGCATGCGTAAATTCTTCTACAAATTGCATTAGATAAGGATCTTGAGCAATCATAAATGTAGTGATTGGAATATGCAATTTTCTAGCTTGCTGCGCTTGTGAGTAGCATTTATTAGTGATGTATGGATTTAAACCATTACTATCTTTATAATAGGTTCCGTCAGGCAAACGTAAGCAACTTGGTTTACCATCTGTTATCATAAAAATTTGCTTGTTAGTATTACGCTTACGACGCAATAAATCCATTGCTAATTTTAAACCGGCTACGGTATTTGTATGGTAAGGTCCAACATTTAAATAGGGTAAATCTTTAATTTTAATTGGCCAAGCATCGTTACCAAAAACTAAAATATCTAAGGTATCTTTTGGGTAGCGTGTTGTAATTAATTCGGCTAAAGCCATCGCGACTTTTTTGGCAGGCGTAATTCTATCTTCACCATACAAAATCATACTGTGACTGATATCTATCATTAACACCGTACTCATTTGCGATTTATGTGTGGTTTCCTCAACCACCAAATCATCCTCGGTTAAATTAAAATCGCCAATACCATGATTAATTTGTGCGTTTCGCAAACTCTCCGTCATAGACACTTTATCCAAACTGTCTCCAAATTGGTAGTTTCTAAAATCGCCAGTATGCTCATCTCCTATTCCAACACCTTTACTTTTGTGGTTTCCGGATCCGCTGCGTTTAATATTACCAAATATTTGATCTAACGCAGATTGCCTAATAGCGCGCTCAGTTTTTGCTGTAATAGCGTTACCTTTTTTACCGTCTGGTTTAATTTCTTCACGTATGTAGCCTTTAGCTTTAAGGTCTTCTACAAAGTCGTCAATTGTATAATCCGGAGTCGTTAATTTGTATTCTTTATCTAACTCGCGAAGCCAATCTATAGCTTCGTCAAAATCTCCGGAGGTATGCGTAATCAACTCTTTAAAAACATCAAAAAGCTTTTCGAAAGGGGATTGTGAAGGGGCTTCGTATGGTTTAAATACAAAGCCTTTTCTGTTATTATTTTTGTTTTTCATGCAGTATAAAAATACGACATTTTAACACCAAAATAAATGTCTTAACATCTATTTAAGATAATGTTGATTAACTTTAGGCAAACTAATCAACCCAATATGAAAAAATTATCCTTTATCTTTTTACTACTCTTCTCTTTGACAGGGTTTTCGCAAGAATTCTCTATGGATTTAGTCAAAAACATGACACCAAGAAACATTGGTCCTGGCGGAATGTCTGGACGCGTTACATCTATAGACGTTGTACATAGTAACCCAGATATTATGTACGTTGGTACGGCATCTGGTGGTTTATGGAAATCGACTTCTGGTGGTATAAAATGGAACCCAGTATTTGACAAAGAAGTTACCGCATCTGTGGGAGCTGTTGCTATACAACAATCTAACCCTAGCGTTATTTGGGTTGGTACAGGAGAAGGTAATCCTAGAAATAGTTTAAATGGTGGTTACGGAATATATAAATCTTTAGACGCAGGAAAAACGTGGCAATCTATGGGTTTAGAAAACACGAGACATATCCATCGCGTAGTCATAGACCCAACAAATCCTGATATTGTTTATGCTGCTGCCATTGGTAGTCCATGGGGAGAACATCCAGAACGTGGTATTTTTAAAACAACAGATGGTGGTAAATCATGGAAAAAAATATTATTTGCTAACAATAAAACAGGAGCTGCAGACTTAGTTATGGATCCTACCAATCCTAACAAATTAATTGCAACACTTTGGGAGCACAAACGTGACCCTTGGTTTTTTAAATCTGGAGGATCAGGTTCTGGATTACATATTACACATGATGGTGGAGAACACTGGACTAAAGTAACAGAAAAAGAAGGTTTTCCTAAAGGAGAATTAGGGCGTATTGGTGTTGCAATTGCTGCTAATAAACCAAATATTATTTATGCTTTAGTCGAAGCTAAAAAAAATGCCCTTTACAAAAGTGAAGATGGTGGTTTTAAATGGAAAAAAGTAAATGAAAAAAGTGATATTGGAAATAGACCTTTTTATTATTCTGAAATATATGTAGACCCACAAAACGAAAACCGTGTGTATTCTGTTTACACCTATATAAATGTAAGTGAAGATGGCGGTAAAAACTTCAAGCAATTAATGCCTGCTTATGGCGCAGACAATGGTGTACACCCTGACCATCATGCTTGGTGGATCCACCCGACTAATGGTGATTTTATGATTGATGGTAATGATGGTGGATTAAACATTACAAAAGATGGTGGTAAAAACTGGCGTTTTGTTGGTAATATTCCAGTTGCACAGTTTTACCATATCAATGTAGATAATGAGTATCCATATAATGTATATGGAGGGATGCAAGATAATGGATCTTGGAGAGGTCCAGCTTACGTTTGGCGTGCACAAGCTATAAGAAATAGCTATTGGCAAGAAATTAGTTTTGGAGATGGGTTTGATGTCGTACCGGATAAAGACAATTCGCGTTACGGTTGGTCTATGAGTCAGCAAGGTTCTGTGAGCAGATACGACTGGCAGACAGGAAACAATTATACTGTAAAACCAATACATCCTGATAAAGATGTAATGCTTAGATTTAACTGGAATAGTGCTATAAATATTGATCCATTTGATAACAGCACCATTTATTTTGGTAGTCAATTTGTACATAAATCTACAGATAAAGGATTGACTTGGACGGTTATTTCTCCAGATTTAACCACTAACGATCCTGAAAAACAAAAACAGCACGAAAGTGGAGGTTTAACAATGGATGCAACGGGTGCAGAAAACCATTGTACTATTTTGGTTATCGAACCATCTGTTGTTGAAAAAGATGTGTTTTGGGTAGGTACAGATGATGGTCGTGTACATGTCACTAAAAATGGAGGACAGAGTTATGACGACGTTTCTAACAACCTAAGAGGTTTGCCAAAAGGAAGTTGGGTAGCGCAAATAAAAGCAAGTAATAAAAATAAAGGAGAAGCATTGCTTATCGCGAATGATTATAGACGTTTTAATTACACACCGTATGCTTACCGTACTAAAAACTACGGAAAGACCTGGGAACGTATCGTAGATGAAAATGATGTTAAAAGTTACACCTTATCTATTGTTGAAGATTTAGTAGAGCCAAACTTAATGTTTTTAGGGACTGATGATGGGTTATACATATCTGTTGATGCTGGAGATAAATGGACTAAATGGACTTCAGGTTTCCCTACGGTATCTGTAAAAGATTTAGTAATCCATCCAAGAGAACACGATTTAGTAATTGGTACTTTTGGACGCGCTGCTTGGGTATTGGATGATATTAGACCATTGCGTGCTATTGCAAAAAGCAAGCAGGTAATTGCTAATAAAATTCAACTATTCTCACCTCCTACTGCTTATCAAGCTGCTTACCAGCAGCCTACAGGAAGTCGATTTGGTGCAGACGCCATGTTTCATGGAGAAAACAGAGGTCGTGGTGCACAATTCACGTATTTAGTTAATCCGGTAAAAGCTTTAAAAGAAGATAAAAAAGATACAGATGATGATAACGCTGAAGCTGAAATAGAAGACAGTAAAAACGCTATCAAGTGGGATTCTATTTCACTTAAACTATACAACGGAGATAAGTTAATTAGAACCTTAAAACGTAAAGTTCCTGAGGAAAAAGGCCTACACAAATGGACTTGGTACATGGACGAAAAAGGAGGCGATAGACCTTCAAGAACCATTAGAAAACAAAAAAGAGAATCTGGTGGTGTTGATGTAAAACCAGGAACATACAAAGCTGTTTTAGAATATGGCGATCAATCTTCTGAAACGATGATCACGGTAGCTTCAGATCCTAGATTAGAGGTCTCTGCAAAAAATACGGACGACGTTTATGCAGCTTTAAAAGAAATACAAAACATGCGACAAATTGCTGCGGATGCCACAAAGCAATTAGCTAAAAATAAAACCTTAGCTGAAAAGTATAAAACAGAATTAACAGCATTAGATAAAGACAAGTATAAAGACCAAATAAAAGCCTCTAAAGACATTATTAAAGAGATAGATACGCTTTTAGATATCTATGTTGGAAAACAAGATAAGCGACAAGGAATTACAAAAACCTTAGATGTAAGTGTTAATAACAGATTAGGAGGCGCTTCTTGGTACACAGCAACAAGACAATCTGGACTAACAAGTACAGAACATACGTTGCTACAACATGCTAAAACCGATTTAAAAGCAGCACTTGATAAAACAAATAGCTTTTTTGATGAGACCTTTAAACCTTATTACCAGTCCATTATTAAGATAAATATGACTAAAGCAATAGATGAAATTAAAACCTTTACTTTAGATTAATTGTTTGTAATTTGCAAAAGCATAATTATCTGCTTAACTTTAAACAAATCAAATAAAAAAAATCATACAATGAAAAAAATATCATTACTACTATTAGTGTTAACCTTTGGCGTATTTATAAGCTGTAAAAAGGACAAAACACAACCTGAAACCGAAAAAACAGTAGCAGAAACTGCTAAAAAAATCAAATTAAAATTAGAATCTAAAAGCGGAAGTACTGCAACTGGAAATGCTGTTTTTACAGAAGAAGACGGAAAAATTAAATTTACTGCAATGTTAAGTGGATTAGAGCCAGGTATGCATGCAATCCATATTCATCAAACAGCAGATTGTTCTTCAGATGATGGAAAATCTACAGGAGGACATTGGAACCCAACTGGAGCACCTCACGGAAAATGGGGAAGCCCTGAAGGTTACCATAAAGGAGATATTGGAAAC
Source organism: Olleya sp. KKT75 (assembly GCF_055635485.1). Lineage (NCBI taxonomy): Bacteria > Pseudomonadati > Bacteroidota > Flavobacteriia > Flavobacteriales > Flavobacteriaceae > Olleya > Olleya sp. KKT75. The sequence goes on along the minus strand of NZ_CM145759.1, from coordinate 2,402,526 downwards.
ATGGAAGCAGATGCTAATGGACATGCAACAATTATGCTATCTACGGACGAGTGGTGTATTGGATGTGGAGACAAAAACAAAGACATTGTAGGAAGAGCAATTATTGTACATGCAGGTACAGATGACTACACAACGCAACCAACTGGTGCAGCTGGTGGACGTGTAAGCTGTGGTGGAATTATAGAATAATTACCCTACCATATTATTATAAAAAAATCGCTTTTAAGCGATTTTTTTATGCCATTAAATCATATCTTAGAAGTCACATTAATTCGTATATGGATTTAGACAATTTAGTAATACAATTTAAAAATAAGGACGAAAAAGCATTCGAGAAACTATACAATATGTATAGCGATAGCATGCATGGCGTTATTTACAATATTGTTAGAGATAACACTATTGCTGAAGAACTTATGCAAGACGTTTTTATAAAAGCTTGGCACAAATCAGATAGCTACGACGTTAAAAAAGGACGTTTTTTTACTTGGTTAATTAATATTGCTAGAAATGCGGCGATAGACAAAACAAGATCTAAAGCGTTTAAAAATGCAAGTAAAAACCTTAACTCCGATTTTTTCGTAGATATAATAGAGTCTCAAGATAATTTAGACAGTAGTACTGATGCTATTGGAATAAAGAAATTTGTAGACAAATTAGCAAAAAAATGTATCGAAGTTATAGAGCTATTATACTTTAAAGGCTTTACACAGAAAGAAGCTTCAGAAGAATTGAATATGCCTATTGGTACGATAAAGACTAGAAATAGAAATTGCATCAAAGAATTAAGAGAATCCGTATTATAATATGAACATTAACGACTACATAAACTCAGGTATACTAGAACTATACGTTGCAGGTCAGCTTTCTGAAACAGAGAGTAAAGAAGTGTATGACCTAATGTTAAAACACCCTGAAGTATTAAAAGAAGTTTTAGAGATTGAGGCAGCCATAGTAAAACTAACAGCAAGCGTCTCTCCTAAAAAAGATATTTCGTTTAATACTATTAAAGGGCGATTAAATAATAATAATAATAATAGTACTTCTGGTAAAGTTATTAGCTTAAATAGATCTAAAACTAAATGGATAAATTATTCAGGTTGGGCAGCTGCTGTAGTATTAGCAGGTGGATTAATTTGGACTATTAATATGAAATCTACTTTAGAAAATCAAATACAAACGGTTACGACGGAAAAAGACTTTTTAGAAATCCAGATGGAAACTTCTAAAACAGATTTAGCCGAAACTAAAAACTTACTAAATATAATTAGAGACAAAAGTATTATTAATATCCCTTTAGAAGGTCAAGCAGCCGCTCCAGGAGCTTATGCTAACGTATATTGGGACAAAAAAGATGATACAGTCTATTTAGATTTAAAAGGTTTACCGGAACCACCTGAAGGTAAAGAGTACCAAGTATGGTCGTTAACATTAAACCCGTTAACACCTACTAGTTTAGGTACAATAAACGACTTTATACAGGATGACAACAAGATTTTTAAGCTTAAAAACGTTAATAAATCTCAAGCTTTTGGTATAACGTTAGAGCCTGCTGGCGGAAGTCCGACACCAACAATGGAACAACTATACACATTAGGAGTATTAGCGTCATTATAACAAATCCTAATTTTAAATAGTAATAAAAAAGACACCCAATGTGGTGTCTTTTTTATTGGAGTACATTCAACTTATAAAAACACTACCAAAGGATTAGAAACAAGAAAGTGTTTGATAATTTAAATTATCAAACACTTTCAAAACAAACTAACAAAAACCAACCTTACTTTTTCATAGAATCAAACATTATACTTGTTAGTTATGCAATTAATTATTTCCCTAAATTGATTGCACTATACTTACGTAAATTTTATGGGTAAGGTTTTATTGTTTTTAAAACGAATAACTTAATGTCGTTTTAAAATAAAATGGTGTTCCTGGTGTAAAATGTATTTCTTCTACAGCCTGGGCTTCATTTTGTAATCTTGACTCTGTTAAAAACTGAGTTTCCTTCCAATCAGTATCAAAAACATTTTCAATACTTACGCCTAATTTCCATTGGGTATTAAAAGCATAGTTCAGGTTTAGATCGGTTACAAAATAACCTTCGGCTTGAACCGAATTATCCTCGTTTGCAGGTCTGTCATCCACATACCTGTAATTTATTCCTCCTGAAAAATTATTAATATCCTTAAAAGACACCCCACCTACTAAAGTAAAATCTGGAGCTAATGGTATATAATCGTTACCATCCGTTTCTTCTAAACTTCTTGCTCTAGTTAACGTTGCATCTGTATTAAAATAGACGTTGTCTGACAACTGATATCTTATCCCTAAATCCAATCCATAACGCTCAGATTTACCGCTAGGCTCAATAATTCCGGCATCACCAACGTACACAAATTCTTCTTCAGAAAACAAATACCATAATGCCGTATTTAAAACAACTTTACTTGATGGTTTCCAAATGTTACCAAAATCGACGCCATATGCTTTTGGTAAAGCATTATCTATATTTTGATTTAATACCACTCTAGAATCGTTTGAGTGAAATCCAATTCCTGATTTTAAAAACCATTGCAAATTATTATTCTGATTATATTGAATACTTAATTTTGGTAATACAGCAACTTCACTTTGTGTCAGATTACTATACGTATCACTTAATTGATCTTGGTACTGAAACTTGATATACTCCAAACGTACTGCTGGTGTAATTTTTACTTTTCCTAAATCAATTTCAGCATTAAAAAACCCATATAAATTACGCTGAATAACATCTCCTAGTTGTATATTTTCTAAAGTTGTTTTTCTATTTAAAGTATGTGACAATTCTATATCATTAACATCATCATATCGTAAACCAACTCCTGAAGTATAACTAATATCAAACGTATTATAATCTACGTTTTTTTTGAACTGTGTATTAAATCCAAAAATATTTCGGTTTTCTTTTTGCTTAATTTGATCTCCATTTATTGGGTCGTCCAAGAAAAAGGTGAAATTTGAATACAACTGAAACTTATAATTTGAATAAAACGCATTGGTTTGCATTTCAACATCATTATCTAAAACAGTACTGTGCTGAATATTAAAATTTGTACGACTAGTTTCTCCTCCTTCCGTATCATCTACCGCTCCAAAATTAGAAAGCGTTCCGTTATCTACTAAACGCTGCGGGATTTGCCCTGATGCATCCCATTGACTGGTAAAATGACTTAACGTTAACGCGACTTTAGAATTAGAGTTTATAAAGGCATTATACTTACCAATAAGGTTTAATCTATCAAAATTTTGTGGTGACTTAAAAGGACCGTCCGTTTCAATATATTCTACAGCAACATAGGCATTTTGAGAATTGTTTTTATCCAAAAGATTAAACATACCTAAAGTTCTAAGTGAATTAAACTGACCCGCAGAAAAACTAATTAAATTATCATCTAACTTGTCTTTAGTCTTAAAATCTACAAATCCAGCAGTATTAAAATCGCCATGATTAGCATAATAAGGTCCTTTTCCAAAACTAATTGTATTAATTGTTTCTGGTATTAAAAAGTGTAAATCACTATACCCTTGACCATGTGCATGAGACACCATATTAACAGGCATACCGTCTACAGATAGGCCAACATCAGTCCCGTGGTCTACATCAAAACCTCTTAAAAACAGTTGCTCAGCTTTACCACCACCAGCGTGTTGACCAATAATTAAACCAGGTACTTTCCTTAAAATTTCTTGAGAAGAATTTATAGGACTCGTCGCCAAATCAATCTTAACCATGCTATTAATAACATTAACCGGCTCTGTTAAAACCAACTCGTCTAATAAAAAAGCTTTCGTTTCTAAATTAATAATTAATGACGAATTTAAAAGCCCTTTTGTTAACAAGATGTTTTGCTTTTGATACCCTAGTAACCCAATAACTAAACTGTCTCCAACTTTAGTTTCATTAATTACAAATTGCCCTAATTGGTTAGTGTGTGCATGTTGTTTTGAGTTTTTATTATATACATAAGCATTCTCTAAAGGTTGATTGTCACTTAGAACAATCCCCTTAATAGTCTGAGCTTTAGCGGAAAAAATAAAACCTACTAAAACTATTAAAAGAAGTGATTTTTTCATGGGCGCAAATATTATAAATTATTGACATTTTTAAAAGTTAAAGGTCCTAATTCATACCCACTGTCTAATAAATCCTCTTTTAACATTGCAACTTCTTTTAACTTACCATTAGCCTTATAAATTTTTGCTAAATGATACTGTACTTCTGGTTCAAATGTTTTGCCCGCAACGTATTGTTCTGCTATTTTTAAAGCTTCGGTAGGATTATCATTATTAAAATAACTCCATGCTAATAAATCATAAGATAGCGGTGTTGGTCTATTTTCTACTTCTATTTTAGCTAAGGCAATTGCTTTTTCGCTTTTACTTTCTGCTAATATTTTTGAAGAATACACATTATACATATCGCCATAATCACGATCTTCAATTGCTAAAAAATAAGACTTTAAATAGTTATTTTTAATTAACTCTTTATTCTGAAATTCTGCAATTTCAGCCTTAAACAACAAATAATCTGGTGCATTATGTAATTGTGTAATGGCATCCAAAATACGATTAGCTTCTGTTGGATTTTTTTCATGAGAATAAACAATCCAAGCAATTCCTTTTTTAGCATAAGCGTCGTTTGGATTTAGAGCTAATGCTTTTAAATAATGATTATAAGATTGTTGTATTTGTCCATCGTGCCCATAAAAATCGGCAAGATTAGTATAAGACCATTCTTTTAAATTATCTAGTTTAGAAGACTCTGCTTTAGCTGTTGCTTTTTCTAAATATTTTATTGCCGAATCTAAATCGCCATTATGATCACTCCATTTAGACAATCTAATTAAATAACCAAAATTGTTTAAATCCTTAACCGTTTCTAGATAGTTTTTAGCTAGATTATAGTTCCCTAATTCCATATGCACATCAAAAAGCATTTTTTGAGTACCATCAAGGTTTTGACCATTTTCTTCCGCTTTATTAAGTAGTACTAAAGCTGATTTAAATTTATGTTGAGAAATATAATTACGTGCCAAAGCCCTTAAGTATCCGGCAGTTTTATATTGTGTTTTTTCGTTTAAAGTTACTAATGCATGTTCAGCATTTTTAAGATGACTGATAGATCCTGTAGATTTAAATAACCTAGATTCTGCACCTGCTATTTGAGATAAATAAGAAATTTGGTTTGGTGCTATCTCTAGCTTATTGGACCAAAAATCATATTCTGAAGTTGCATTGACCGTTTCAGTATTTGTTTTTAAAGATAAAAACTGGTTATAATCTTCTGGATTAGTAATGTTTTTAGTGTTTTCTGAACAACTAGTTGCTGTGATTATAACAAGTAGTAGCATGTATAGTTTTGTGTTCATAATGTTTTGTTGTTTGTTGTTTTGGGAAATGGAAATAATAAAAACCTAGAGTAAGTTAAAAGTACTCTAGGTTAAAATTTGGTCTACCAAGGAGACGCTAAATAAGGGAAAGATGTTAAAAATGCTTTATCATTTGCATCTACATTATCATTAGATAGTGTAGGGTTTTCGGTAAAATCTTCTCCACCAAAAATCAATAATAACTCTACAGTAATAACATCATCAGCCAAAGTACGCCCTGTTAAAACATTTGTACCGTCATAAAAAGTAGTTGTCCCGTCTAAAGACACATTAAGCACATCTGTAGCTAACAATCCTGTAAAAGTAGCAGCATCTTGTCCTAAAGCATTAGCGTCTCCTGCATTTGCAAAAGCTGGACTTAATGTTGTTAAGTTAGTTTCAAACATGGCTTGAAAAGCACCACTTTGAGCAGTTGGTACTGTTGTGTTAAACATATCTTTAGATCCTGAAGACACAAATACTGTATTTACAGCCGGTCTACCCATTTGGTCTTGTTGTGTATAAGTACCCGCAAAATCTGGTCCTGTTGGTGTAACTATACCTGTTGCATCATCATCGTCTGAACAGTTAAACGCTACCAATGTTAATAGAAGTACGGTAAATATATTTTTGAAATTTTTCATAATTTGTAAGTTTTAAAAAGTTTGTTATTATTTAGACTTAGATTCTACCCAAGTATTTATTGTTCCAGATCCACCAATCATTGCTTTTGGTACTTCAATTACTATAGACATTACATTACTACCAGCAAAAGTGTCTGTTCCAGGATTGTTAAATGCTGTAGCAGTACCACCAATAATTGCAGAATATTGGTTAAAATCAAAGAAAAAAGGATCATCTCTTGGTCCTGCAAAAGCAGTAATACCATTACTTGACTCAGTCATTGCAGTTTCACCATAAGCAGTAATATCTACTGCAGTTTGCGTTGCATTAGTCAAAATTGTACTACTTAAACCTGTTGTACCTGGAGCCACTGGTCCAAAAAAGTACATTTTACCATCTCTTGGTATAGCTTGGATTACTAAATCTTCAACATTGTCTCCTGTATTGTCAATGTTAAACTCGATCATGACGTTTTCGTCAAAACTAGCACTAGCTGATGCGGTAGGACTTAATAACCCTTGCACGTTTGCTACAAATACTAAATTGTTTGTGTCTTCACCCTGAAAAGCGTAAAAGTCTGTAATGTCACTTGTACCACCTTGTACTGCTGGGGCATCAATGTGATCTGCTGATAAGAAGAAGAAACTTGCTGCTGCAAATACACCTACTCCTAAAATAAATTTGAAATTTTTCATAATGTTTTTGAGATTTTTGTTAATTTATATTTTTGGTTCTCGAAGACACTTACGCAACTTTTACAATAGCGGTTTTATAAAAGTTTAGTTTTTTTGAAAAAATGTGAAAAATAATTTTAAAAAAGTATCTTTGACCTTATAATTACAAACAACAATGAACCCATCTGCTTCAGGCTGGATTAAAAAATTAATTAAAGAGCTAAAACCCGAAAAACTCTTTAAAGACAAAGACTTAGAAGTGTATTACAGACATTTTAGAGACTGTGGTTTTATATACGGAAGCAACGTAACGATTGTAAATAACTGGATTGAAAATGATGATTTTGAAGCAGACGAAATTTGTAAAATAAATTTAGTAATTGCTTTACTTATTGCCTATACTAACCATAATACTAGTCAAGATTTTTATACAGAAGTTGTTAATTTTTACAACACTATTAATAAAAAAAGAGTCTCTTTTTTACAATCTATAATAGCGTCTAAAGATGTAAAAGATCAAACCGAGAACATTATTAATAAGCGTATACAAATAGACGACAACCTTATTGATAAAAGTTTTAACTATTTTATTACCAACGCCTTACTTTTTGTAGATGTTTTAGCGTTTAGACAGTATTTAAAAACAGGCGCAATAAGTGAAAACTATATACAGCGCTACGAAGCTATAATAGAAAGTATTGTTTTGAATACTTTAAATAGTAAAAAAGAAAAATCTGAATACGATAAAAGTTTAATCAATCTGTTTGAGCAATCATTACGCTACCAGCGTGATACTGTGTTATTATATAACGAAGCTATTAAAAATGTGGATAGCAATTTATTTTCGCGCTATTGTTTAGACCTAGCAGCTATGGCTACTTGGACGGATGCAACATTGGATAACGAAGAAGTTGTATTTTTAAATACTTTAGGCGAAAACCTTAATCTAACACAACATCAGACAGACGAAGCTTCAAAAACCATTGAAGAATTTTATAAAACGTACAGACAAAAAGTACCGTTATTAGGCTCTAAAAATATTGTAAAAACATTTTACGATAACTCTACTAACATGGTGTTTAAGCTAATTAAACGTAACAGTAAACGCTTAACAAAGGAGTTATTAGAAAGTAAAGAACTGGTTATTTTATTATCAAAATCGACTGTTAGAGATTTAAGTAAAGAAGAACAAAGAAAAGTTCAGGAACAGTTACTTGACATCTTTAAATCGGTACCAAGTTTGGCTATATTTTTACTACCCGGTGGTGCTTTACTATTACCATTAGTAGTTAAATTTATACCTAAATTATTACCAAGTGCTTTTGATGACAACAGAATTGAAGACGAAGAAGAGTAAACATTACTCTAACCACTCTTTAAAATCCTTTACACGCTCTCTAGCCACAATAACCTCATCTTCATTATAATTGTTAAGCTTTATTTGTAAACGCGAATTAGTGTAGCTTATAATGTCTTTAATAGCATTTATATTAATAAAGAATTTACGATTGATTCTAAAAAAGGTATCTGGTTCCAATTCATTTTCCAAAGCCTCTAATGTGGTGTCTAATAAATAATTTCGACCTTCCGTAGTATATAGATAAGTCCCTTTGTTTTCGCTGTAAAAGCACTCTACATCATCAATATTTACTAATTTTAAATGTTGCCCTACTTTAACCGAAAACCGTTTTTTATAAACCCGGTCAATTGGATTAATCAATAACTTTTTAATATCCTCAAAATCTAAGGCAATATTAGTTTTCTGCGGAAGCCTAGTTTTGTATTTAGCAACAGCTGTTTCCAAATCTTCATCATCGATAGGTTTTAATAAATAATCGATACTATTTAGTTTAAAAGCTTGCAAAGCATATTCGTCATAAGCGGTTGTAAATATAATAGCCGATTTAACCTCAACCTGATCAAAAATCTCAAAAGACAAACCATCACTAAGCTGAATGTCTAAAAAGATAACATCTGGATGTGGGTTATTATTAAACCATTGGATAGATTCTTCCACCGAATGCAACATTGTTTCCGCAGTAATATCAATTGCTTCTAACATCCGTTTTAAACGTCTTGCAGATGGTTTTTCGTCTTCTATAATTATGACTTTCATTAGTACTATAATTTGGTTGGTTTGTTATATTATTTTACTCTATTATTCTAGATAGGTTTCAATTAAAAAAATTTAAGACTAATAGGCTATCGCTAGTTCTAATTAATTTTCAACTTATCCCTTACAACTTTTGCCTTTTGCCTTTTGCCTTTTGCCTTTTAAACTTCCTCTAATCACCTACTCCCAGCGTCTATTGTTCTTTTCTTTATTCATGTATTTTTCAATTTTACGCTGTTCCCAGTCTTTTCCAAAGAGGTAATCCGTACCAAAAACGCCTAAAAAATGAAACCCAACGCCTATTCCCCAAAATAAAGGAGTAGACCAGACAGCAAAACTCCAAAACGGTTCTCCTGACTTAGAATAAATCATTACTATTAAAAAAATATTAACGACAATATAGATTGCAAAGTGCCAATAAAAACCGACAATTTTATCCACTTTTTTCTTAGCTCTTAAATACGCTTCTTCTTTTTCAAATCTAGATTGCTGATTGTCTTCCAGATATGTATCAATGTCATTTTTCATAATGCGCTAATTTAATTATAACGTTGTTGATTATCCTCTTCCATAAACTTTCTAATCTTCTTGTCTTCCCATGATTTACCAAGCATACCATCATTTACAAACACTTTATAAGCGTGAAAAGATAAGCCTACCGCCCAACCAAACATTGGAAAGAAAAACCATTTATAGTCCCAACTTGTTTTATAATTAATAAAAATTAAAAACGGAATAACAATACAGTACGATATCAGGTTATAGTAAAACTCTTTTAATTCTTCTACATGTTTACGGGCTCTAACGTAAGAGTCGTCTAACTGTTTTTGTGGTATTTGTTTCATTATCAAAATTTCTTTACTAAGCATTGGTATTGACACTAAAAAACTAGTGCTATTCTGATTAATACTGACACGCTTATTAGTTAATAATTGGTAGCGTTGTTTGATATTTTCTAAGCCAACACCACTACTCTTTTTTACAATTTGTTTAGGTTGCAGATTGTTTTCTACAACTAGATTTTGTTCGGTTTCATAAATCTTAATATGTAACGGTTTGCCACTAGTAACAATATTATGCTTTACAGCATTTTCTAGTAACAACTGTAACGCTAATGGCACCACTTTACTTTCTGGGTCTAAAGCCTGTTCTGGAATATCAAAGATGATGCTGTCTTCAAATCTCATTTTAAGTAAAGACATATATGTTTTTGCGAATTTTAACTCTTCATCTACTGTAACTAATTCTTTATTTTTCTGTTCTAAAACATAACGATAAACTTTAGATAAGCTAGTCGTAAATTTTTGTGCGCTTTCTGGATTTTCTTCAATTAAACTAGTTAATACATTTAAGCTATTAAATAAAAAATGAGGATCCAATTGGTTTTTTAAAGCATCAAATTTTGCGCTTGCCGTACCAGCAATAACTTTTTGTTCTTTTAATTTATTTTTCTGAAATCTGTTATAAAAATAAACCACATGAAACACAGATACTATGGTCAACGTTATCCATAGCCCAAAGGAGTAACCACTCCATGACTCGTTAGCAATAAAAAATTTAAACGAGTTACCTACGTAAACAATAGATGTGAAAGCTCTTAATAAAAACAAGCCTAAAAGTGTAATTAACGTAGAACCAACAATACCTAGAAGGATTCTTTTAATATACGCTCCAGGTTTCCAATTGATACGTTCCATAAAACTAAAAAACGTCATATTAGAAAACCCTAAAACAAAAGCATATAACTGATAGAATATAAAATCCTCTATAAATTGCCCAACCGAATCGTAGCTAAATCCATTAGACATGTATTGTCCAACAACAAAAACTAAGCACCCAATTACAAAGGTTAAAGCAATATTTTTTAAAATTTTATTCATAGTTATTACTTTTAAAACACGCACTATAGCTATTGGTTACAAGCTTTAGTTAATTGTTCTGCACGCTCTTGTCCCCAATTTGGATCAAATGCTGTTTCTGGTTTAAAGTTAGCAAAAAGTTGCAGAGATTTTTCTATTTGCTCACAAAATGGCTTAGTATCTTTCCCAAAATACTTTGCGGTCCCCATATCCCATTCTGCTTTACTTAACATAACTCTTGGATTATCAGGCGCTAATTGTGCTGCTTGGCTATATAAAGCATTTATTTTACCAGATAACGTCATCCCATAAGTTGCACCATCACTAACTACATAAACCATGTGCAGCATAGCTTGCAAGACCATAATTTCGGGATTATCTTTAGACTGGGCAGTCGCATTATCCACAAAACCTTGTGCTTTTTTTAACTGAGCATCTAAAACATCTTTCTCTTTTAATTTAGAAAATCCGTCCAAGATTAATACTTGCGCAGCATAATATGAAGGCAACCAATTATCGGTTTCTGCAGTTGCAATGCGCTCAAATAAATTAGAAGCTTCTGTTATTTGACCTTGTTCCCAAAGCTCAAAAGCTTTGTTCATTCCTGATTTATACGTGGTTTGTGCTTGTAACATTGACGTTATAAAAAACACAATAGTAAAAGTTAATTTATACATGATTATAGAGTTATTAATTACACTACAAAGATGCTGCACAAACCGGCTTATTAAAAAAAAGCATGACCCAACTGTTATTTTTTTAGGCTGAATTGTAAGTCGTATTCAGTTACATAAACATAGCTATTGTATTTACCTGACAAAACAGTAACTTTAAATCATCAAAACCAGTTACTTATGTCTATTAAAACAGTCGAAATTATTGTATTTAGTATCATCGGATTATTAATACTCCTTAATTTACTTTTAAACATTAATAAGTATAAAAACGACACTATTAATGTTGTTATTAAAAACTGGAGTCACAATAAGTACTTTTTTATAACTTTTGTTTGGGGTGTATTTGGAGGTCACTTTTTTTTAGGTAGTAAAAAGCCTGTTTTAGATATTTTTATTACCCATTGGGAAATCCCGCCAATTGCATTAGTGCTAATTGTTATAATCATGATTATCTATGGTAGAAAATTACCTAAAGATTTAATTATAAAAACGAAACACCAAGTATTACTATTAATTTCTGGGCTACTATTTGGGCATTTTATATGGTCTCAACGCCATGAAGAGTTTATTAATTTCGCCTTAAACAATTAAAAATATGCAACCAATAAACCAACTGTTAGACCAAGATACTTTTATCAAAAAAGTACAGTATTTAATAATTACTTTATTTTTATTACTAATTGCATTTGATATTTATCTAGCTGTAGATACAACGACAGATAACGACACTATTAGCCGAATTATAAAAACTTATACTGATAATGGGTTATATGTCCTAACCTTTTTTTGGGGTGCATTAGCAGCAAATTTCTTCTTTACTACCAAACACGTTTTATTAGTTAGCGGTACCATTGGAAGTATAATTTTAGTCGTGCTTGCTTTTTTTATCTATTGGTTTAGCTTAGGAACAAAAGTTGAAACTTTTATTGGCCCCACGGAAAATGATATACGTATCGCACATGCTATTTACATGATCATTGGGTTTTTAATAGCATTTTTAGTTTGGAGACAGCGTGGTGTGCACGGGTAATAGATAAATTGAATTATATTTACATAAAAAATAATCATGTCATCAACATTCGCTGCAATAGATTTTGAAACTGCAAAAAGCCATCATATTTGTTCGGTAGGAATTGTGACGTTTAAAGACGGGGTTATTGTGGACGAGTTTCATGCGTTGATACAACCACCAAACAACGATTATAATTTTCACAACATACAAGTCCATGGTATTACTGAGGATGACACACGATTTGCACCAAATTTTAAAGCGGTATACCCTGAAATAAAAAAACGGATTTCGGGAATCACAACCGTTGCGCACAATGAGTCTTTTGACCGTACTGTTTTACAAAAAACGATGACAGATTATAACATTCCACATTCTGATTTGATTATGGAACATCGTTGGGAGTGTACATTAAAACTATATCGTAATAAAGGCTACAAACCAGCTAAATTAGACGCGTGTTGTAAAGTGCATAATATTGCACTAAAACATCACGACGCGTTATCTGATGCTAGAGCATGCGGTAAGTTGTTTTTAATTGCTCAATTTGAGTCTTTACCTTTGTTTTAACGGTTCTCGATACACTTCTCCTACGTCGAAGCACTCGAACTGACGTCATGTGTTTACTCACGCTTAAACAGAAACCTTATCACATTATACGCACATATCGCCACTTCGAGTGGTTTGTGAGGCACGAGCAAATTGTATCGAGAAGTTATTCAAACAGTAACGGTTCTCGATACACTTCTCCTACGTCGAAGTACTGGAACTGACGTGGTGTACTTATTCTTGTGTGAATACGCTTTAGTAGAACCTAAACAAAAAAAAATAGCAAACTGAGTTTTATCTCTGCTTACTATTAATTAATACTATTTAAAACGTTGCGTTTATTCAACATTATATGTAATCATACTACTGCATTCTGTAGTACTTCTTGTTCTGTAATAAGAAATGCTTCTATCGTCATTCTCTTTGGTTACTGAGTATGTGTTATCACAATACACCGTTATAAATCTAGTCCCCACAAAAGCATCATTTGTATTGTCTGCATCTACTGTATAATTGTAAAGATAACGTCCGTCTTCTATTTTCTCCCAGGTTCCATTTGCTGTTTCTACAGTTGCATAAAACTCCGCAAAAGTCCCATCGGAATTAAAGGTTATTAATATTTCTGAGTCTTCAAAAACACTTTTAAACCATCTGTCAACAAGCGTCCATTCTGTCCCGGTCCATTCGTCTAAAGTAGATTCTAAGCTTTCTGATCGGTACATTTGCCAATCCCCGATGACTTGGTTGACTTCTTCAGGATTGTCCGCAGTATCGTCATCGTTATTACACGACACAACACTAATTAGGGATAAGATAATAAAGGCATTTAAAACATAATTTTTCATAGCATTGAAAATTTAAAGTTAGTTATTTACTAATATAACCATTATGTACCTTTATTTCCTACCCTAGATGGCTTTTACTTTAAAAACCAAACTTTTAAAGATTATCTAATTGATTGTCTGTTCCCTTCTCACTAATCGTCCAAAAGAAACCTACGAAGAAAAACTGATCCGCTGCCGGACGTAATGCTCGCCTATTAAACCGCCCATTTAAATCTGCTGTGTTATCATACTGATAGCCATTAATATTTTTAAATCCTAAGGCATTGTTAACTGAAAAATATAAAATTTTTTGGGGACTTAATAAGTATGCCCAATTAACACTTAAGCTATTATAAGATTTAGTTTTTTGATTTAAAAAACCCGTTTGATTAGGATCTGTGTAAGTTCTACCTGAAGCAAAATTATAACTTAAACCTACTTGGCTTTTCCAGCTATCTATCCAATATTTACCAACAACGGATAAGTTATGTGTGTTAGCAAAATTAGGTTGTGCTGAGGTCGTGTAATTTTTATAATTACGTACTGTATCCAAAAATGAATAGCTGACCCAATAATCAATATTATTGATGCTTTTATTATCTCTAAAAAACAAATCTATTCCTTTTGCATAACCACTTCCTGAATTATCAAAATCAGTTTCAAAATTGGTAAAATCTGAATCATATTTAACTAAATCGCTATATTTTTTATAATAGGTTTCTGCTCTAAAAATTTTACCATCGGAATTAAACTGATAATTTAAAATATAATGTTGGGCTTGTTGTGCTTCTAAATTTTGATCAAACTTTAAAATAGCACTGTTAGGTTGTTGGAAAAAATTACCATACGCTAATGATAACTGGCTTTTACTACCTGTTTTATAAGCTAATGATGCTCTTGGAGATACTGTTACTTTATCAAATAACTGACTATACTCTGCACGAAACCCTGCTTTTAAAGCTAGTTTTTTAGAAAAGAAAATATCCGCTTCTGTAAATGCTGCTGTTAGATTATTATTATTATACCCATAATTAACATTATCTATAACTTGATCGTTGTAGTTTTCGTTGAATTTAGTAGCAAATTGTTCTGCTCCAAAATTTAATTTAAAACGATTACTGATTCGGTATTTTAGTTTTAACTTAGCATGTATAGAGTTTTCTGTAGTATTTATTTTACTATCAATTATACTAACCTTTCCTTTGGCGTAGGTATAACTTAAACCTCCAGAAATGGTCCAATCGCTATTTAAAACTTCTTTATAAGAACCATTAAAATAGAAGTTTTTATTATTTAAAGCAAAGGATAATCCATCTTCTAAATTAATGTCTTCCTGAACTAAACTAAAGTCTGAGGTATCAAAAGCGGAGTATAATTTTAAGATTCCATTGTCTGTTTTATGTCTAAAAACAGCTTCGCCAGAAACGGTTTGGAAAGGCTTTTTCCAATCGTTACGATCTTCAAACAACTCTAAATAGGGTGCTAAATTAATATACGACGCGTTAACGCTTAAACTGTTTTTGCCCCATATTTGTGTGTTTCCTAAACTAGCTCCGACACTCATGATACCAATATCTGTTTTTTCTTGATCAGGTTGATTTATGGTATTAAGCTCTAAAACACTAGATAAGGCTTGCCCATACTCGGCACTATAACCACCTGTTGAAAAGGTAATTCCGTCAAATAAAAATGGCGAGTAGCGACCACGCGTTGGAATGTTATTTGTGGTTGGAGCATAAGGCGTAAATACACGCATCCCGTCAATAAATATTTGTGTTTCTTCTGCTTCTCCTCCACGTACAAACAAGCGCCCATCCTCGGATACTGTTGTGGTCCCTGGTAAGGTTTGTAATGCGCCTACAAAATCGCCTAAAGCACTTGCTGTAGTAACTACATCCAAGGGTTTTAATACCGATACTTTACTATTATCTCCTGCTGCAAAGGTCCCGGCTGATATAACGACTGCGTCCAAAGTGTTTACGTCTTCTTTTAAGACTATTTTTATGTTTTTTAAAGCTGTTACTGTTTTGACTATTGTTAAGGTCTCAAAAGACACGAAAGACGTAACCAGACGTTGTTGCCCTGTGGCTGTTGTTGTAAAACTAAAACTACCATCGGCTAGTGTACTTGCGCCATCATACGTCCCATCTAGATATACATTTGCTCCTAAAACGGGTTGGTTATTGGTGTCTGTTACGGTACCTGAGATTGTGTTTTGAGATAGTCCTAGCGTACTGATAATTAATGTTAATAGGGTTAGTGCAAGTTTCATAATAAAAAATGGTTTTTGATTGTTTGACTCTGCAAAGATGCACGGAGGACTAAGGATTTTAAATTATTAAGTCCCGAAGTGTTGATTTTTATGGATGGGCTGCACTAAGACAACCTGAGCACACGCGTTAGCGGTTGTAGTGGTATCCTTTTTTTGCTGCCACTTATGGCAAAAAAAGATTTTAACGGAAAACGCGACCCTTGTGGTAACGCCCAAAAAAAATAATTCTAAATTTGTGTAACGTCTTTATAATTTTAACTACTAATAGTTAAACTAACCAAATAACCATTGAGTAAACCATTAGAACAAAATTTTGTTGAATTGTTAGAGCAGCACCAGAATATTGTACATAAAGTTTGTAGACTTTATACCAATAACTATGATGCGCACAACGATTTATTTCAGGAAATAACCATCCAGCTATGGAAGGCTTTCCCGAAGTTTAGAGGGGATAGTAAATTTAGCACTTGGATGTATCGTGTGGGCTTAAATACCGCCATTACATTATACAGAAAGTCTAAACGTACTATCAACACTCAGCAATTTGACACAGTACAGTTTAAGATTAGTGCAGAGGAATATGATAGCACTGAGGAGGACCAATTAAAATTATTATACAACGCTGTCCACCAATTAAATGATATTGAAAAGGCTTTAGTCTTTTTGTATCTGGAGGACAAAAATTATAGAGAGATAAGTGAAACAATGGGTATTACTGAGGTTAATGCTAGAGTGAAGATGAACAGAGTGAAAACCAAATTAAGAACCATTTTAAATCCGTAACCTATGGATGAATTAGAATTATTAAAAAAAGACTGGGTTAAGAGTGACGATAAATTTGAAAGAAAATCGACTGCCCAACTATATCCAATGCTATTAAAAAAATCGTCTAGCATTGTAAAGACGTTATTTTATATAAGTATTGCAGAACTGGTGTTTTGGGTCGCCATAAATACAATGCCTTTTTTGATGTCTGATGCTTACAGAGCCAAACATGAAGAAATGTATACTAGTAATATGTTTATAATTTTAAGCCTTTTGTCTTATGCTATTATATTACTTTTTGTGTATTTATTATACCGATCGCACAAATCAATTTCTGTTACAGACAATGCAAAAAAATTGATGCAAAACATATTAAAAACTAGAAAAATCATTAAATACTATGTGCTTTATAATTTAGTTTTGGCATCCGTATCAATGATCTTAGCGTTTATATACACTAGTAGTCATGACCCTTTATTAGCTGAAAAAATTGATCATTTTACTAACAAGCAATATATAGCAATGATTGGAATGTTTATGTTAGTTACTATCGTTTTTGTAGCTGTTATATGGCTGTTTTACAAGTTACTTTACGGTATCCTTTTAAGGCGATTAAATAGAAACTACAAAGAATTAAAGAAGATTGAAGTTTAATCTTTAAATAGTATTAGAATTAAAAAAGCCTCAAAGTAAATTTACTTTGAGGCTTTTTTATGGTTGTATGTTTTTTATTGAAGAATAGTGGCTACTAAGTTAAAAACTCACGTTTTTTATTAAGCTCTTCTTGTGCCAATAACTCCTTTTGAGGTATTACTTTTAAGAACGACGGGTGTTGCTCTATTGCATATTCTATTTGCTCTACGATGTCTGCAATAGTATCGTTTTCGTAATCAATTTTTAAAGGTTCTTTAATCTCGAAAGATTGATAAACGTTTTTCTTTTTAATTCGTAATCCCTTTTTATCAAAACTACGTCTAAAACCATCAATTACTATTGGTACTACTATTGGCTTATAACGTTTTATTATATGCGCTGTCCCTTTACGGATTGGCTTAAATGGTGTTGTGGTCCCTTGCGGGAATGTAACTACCCAACCGTCATCCAAAGCTTTTTTAATGGCAGAAATATCAGACATTTTTACTTGCCTGTTTATATCTTTACCTTGACTACGCCAAGTACGCTCTATACTAATAGATCCTGTGTAAGCAAATATTTTTGGTAGCAGACCTGATTTCATGGTTTCTTTAGCTGCCACATAATACATGTTTAGCTTTGGATTCCATAAATACCCCACATTTTTAATATTATCATCTCTCCCTTTTAAGGATGCATTAAATACATGAAACATTGCAATTACATCTGCAAAGTACGTTTGATGATTAGATATAAAAAGTACGTTAGTATCTGGTAAATTTTTTATAACGTCTGATCCTTCGATTTGCAAATCGTTAAAGCCTCTAAAGCGTCTGTGTGTAAACAGACCTAAGATTCTGATTAACCATTTTTTTACAAAAAGAATATGTCCAAAGGGATTTTTTTTAAATAAACCCATAGTTTTTTTTACATTTAGTAATAACAAATATAGAAAAACCTTTAACTTATAGGGTAGCTTTTAACAAGTCTTTGACTTCGCTTAGCATCATTGCTGTTGCACCCCAAACTAAATGTGTCCCTAAATAAAACGCAGGCACCTCAACATCAGTACCGTAACTAGTTTTAACTTTTTTAGAGGTTAGATTACTATCACTTAACAAATCAGAGAGATAAACCTCTAATAAATCCTCCACTTCTGTCTCTTGTTTGATAAAAGTCGGTGTCTTAATGGCTGCTCCAATATAAGGTTGCACATAAAAATTGCTTGGAGGAATGTATACTTGTGTCATTTTTTTATACACAGTGACTAGCTCTGGATGTACCCCAACCTCTTCATGCGTTTCGCGCAAAGCGGTGTGCATTAGATCACGATCTTCCTCTTCTACTTTACCTCCCGGAAATCCTACTTGCCCTGAGTGGACCCCTTTATAGGTTTTTCTTAAAATTAAAATCAGTTTAGTTTGCGCTTCCAAATCAGGGTAAAACAACGCTAAAACAGCACTTTGCCTTGCGTTTTTGATATTATCGCCTTGCTTTTTAACCAACTCTTGTCTGTAAGGTGGTACCATTTTAAGCTGAGAAGCTTCGGCTGGCAAGGGGATATTTTTTATTTTTGGTAACGCTATGATAAATTCATTAAAATTCATTTTAAAAATGCGCGTATTATTATTGGTTGGTTTTTGTTTTTTGTTTCTTAATTGTGAAGATAAACAATCCAAATCTAAAACAAAATCAAACACTCCTAAAACAGAGGTCAAAGTAGTAGAAAAAGATACAACTCCGCAACGCGAATTTCCTTATTTAGATAAGGATAACGTTATGGATTTTTTCTTGGATTACGAGCCTAAAAACCCAGAAAACAAAGTACGCATCTCTACTTCTATGGGTGATATTGACATATTATTGTACGACAAAACTAAATTCCATCGTGCTAATTTTATATTTCTAACTAAACAGCATGCTTTTGATAATACCCAGTTTCATCGTGTGGTAAAAAACTTTATCATTCAAGGAGGTAATACAGACGATTTACAAGTAGCTGCCAGACGTGGTAAAATTGGTAGATACCTTTTACCAACAGATACCAACCGCGGTTACACCCATAAAAGAGGTGTAATATCTATGCCGAGTAGCGATATTGAAAATCCTTATAAATTAGCCTCGCCTTATGAGTTTTTTATAACACAACAAAACGCCTTTCATTTAGATGGCGACTTTACAGTATTTGGAGAAGTTATAAAAGGGATGGATGTTGTAGACAAAATAAACGCTGTTGATATTGATAAAGCAGATTGGCCATTACGTAACATATATATTAAAAAAGTAGAAATTATAGAATAGCTGCTGACTTTTAAGTATTTTTAAACTGAAATTAAATTATCCATTTTATATGAAAAAAAACACTGTTTTCTCTATCCTAACTTGTTCTATTATATTGTTTAGTACAAGTTGCAAGAAAGATACTGATACTACTGAATCCTCTGAAACTATGAGCGACAATTTATTACTTCAAGACTATACAGGACCTTACGGTGGTGTTCCTGCGTTTGACAAAATGAAAGTCGAACAAATAGAACCTGCTGTTATTGCTGGAATGGAACAAGGCTTAAAAGATATTGAAGCCATTGCTAATAATACAGATGCACCTACTTTTAAAAACACTATCGAAGCAATGGAACGTGCTGGTAGTGGTTTAGACAATGTATTTACCTACTACGGGATTTTTGGTAGTAATATGAGTAGTCCAGAATTTAGAGAAGTACAAGGTAAACTAGCACCTAAATTATCTGAATACACGTCAAAAATTAATCAAAACGAAGCGTTATTTAAGCGTATTAAATCGGTTTATGATGCGTCACAAAAAACACCATTAGAAGCTGACCAACAGCGTGTTTTAGAATTGACTTACAAGCGTTTTGAAATGAATGGTGCCGAATTAGATGACGTTAAGAAAAAGCGTTATGCGGAAATTAATAAAGAGCTATCATCACTTTACAATAAGTTTGGAGACAATGTTTTACATGACGAAGAAAACTATATTACCTATTTAACAAAAGACCAATTAGACGGTCTAAGTGAAGGATTTATTAAGTCTGCAGCAAAAATAGCAACAGATAATGATAAAGATGGTCAATATGCCATTACCAACACTAGATCTTCAATGGATCCGTTTTTAACGTATAGCACAAATCGCGAATTACGTAAGCAAGTTTGGACAAACTATTACTCTAGAGGAGATAACGGAGATGAATTTGATAATAATACGCTTATCGCGGAAATTCTAAAACTAAGAAGAGAGCGTGTTGAATTATTAGGTTATAAAAACTTTGCCGAATGGCGTTTACAAGACCGTATG
Organism: Olleya sp. KKT75; assembly: GCF_055635485.1. Lineage (NCBI taxonomy): Bacteria > Pseudomonadati > Bacteroidota > Flavobacteriia > Flavobacteriales > Flavobacteriaceae > Olleya > Olleya sp. KKT75. The sequence continues at coordinate 2,381,797 of NZ_CM145759.1, read as the reverse complement.
GCTAAAACACCAGAAAATGCTATGCAATTAATGCTTGCTGTTTGGCCTGCTGCTATTGCGAGAGTAAAAGAAGAGGTTGCAGATATGCAAACGGTTGCAGATGCGTCGGGACAAAAATCAGATATTGAAGCATGGGACTACCGTTACTACGCAGAAAAAGTAAGACAAAAAAAGTATAACTTAGATAGTGATGAGGTTAAACAATACTTACAACTAGATAAATTAACGGAAGCTTTATTTTATACTGCTGGTCGTTTATTCAATTATAAATTTACACCTGTTGCAGAAGGTAAAGTACCGGTGTTTCATGAAGATGTAAAGGTTTGGGAAGTAACAGACTTAGATTCTGGAAAAGCTATTGGTTTATGGTATTTAGATCCATTTGCAAGACCAGGAAAACGTTCTGGTGCTTGGGCAACAACTTATAGAAGCCACACTACACTTGACGGACCAAAAACAGTATTAGCGTCTAACAACTCTAACTTTGTAAAAGCAGCTCCGGGAGAAGCAGTATTAATTTCTTGGGATGATGCACAAACGTTTTTTCATGAGTTTGGACACGCACTTCACTTCTTCTCTTCTAATGTAAAATACCCAACCTTAAATGGAGGTGTTAGAGATTATACAGAGTTTCAAAGTCAATTATTAGAACGTTGGTTATCTACAGATGAAGTTATCAATCAATTTTTAGTACATAATAAAACAGGAGAACCAATTCCAGCTAGTTTAGTTGCTAAAATCAAAAAAGCATCAACTTTTAATCAAGGATTTGGTACTACAGAGTATTTAGCATCTGCTTTAATGGATATGAAATTACACCTTGCAGATCCTGAAAATATTGATATTGACAAATTTGAACGTGAAACGTTAGCTGAATTAAAGATGCCTAAAGAATTACCAATGCGTCACAGAACACCGCATTTTGGTCATGTTTTTTCTGGAGAAGGTTATGCAACAGCATATTATGGTTACATGTGGGCAGATGTCTTAACTAGTGATGCATCAGAAGCATTTAAAGATGCTCCAGGTGGTTTTTATGATAAAGAAGTGGCTGACAAATTAGTCAAGTATTTATTTGCTCCAAGAAACAGTATGGATCCTGCTGAAGCGTTTAGAAAATTTAGAGGACGTGACGCTAAAATTGAAGCTTTATTAAGAGATAGAGGGTTTCCTGTGCCAACAGAAAACTAAAACTAATGACCATTAAATAACAAAAGTTTTGATGCTTCTAGATACTTTTCTAGAGTGTTGAAACTTTTGTTTTTTATATAATATAATACACATGAATTTTATAGATTTTATTATTGGCGCACTTTTAGTTAATGCCATGCCACATCTTGTTTTTGGACTTACCAAAGCACACTTTCTAGGCTTATTTGGATACAGCTCAAAAGGAAACATTGCGTATGCAATATTGCAGTTAATAGCCTGTTGTTTACTTTTCTATTTTAACTATGGGTTTGATGCATTGCTAAATAATGGTATTTTTATGGGCGGATTAACGGTCCTATGTTTGTATTTTATATTCGGAAAACTATTGGTTGGTTTTTATGGAAAACAAAAACCTGAGTAAAATAATAAAAATTGCAAATACAGTAAAAAAATAAAAATGGTTTTAAACTACTGAAAAATCTAAAAAGATAGCGCCTAAAAACAAAAAGTAATAATGCCGTATCCTCTTGTTATCAAACCAAATAACTTTAAGCTGGTAAATCATATTTTAAGACGTTTTTTATAATTTCAGACCAACAGAATACGAAATAAAAATTAATTTTAGTCCTTATATAAGTTAGGTAAACTAACTTTAAATTTTACAGCAATTAACCTTACGGTGATCACTACAGCTCCTGCAATAACAAATACAAAGTCAGAAGCTAAAGGTAGTTTTATAATTAAAAAATAAGTAGCTCCTCCTAAAATACAGGCAGTAGCATACACCTCTTTTCTAAATATTACTGGGATTTCGTTACACAAAATATCTCTGATAACACCTCCAAAACATGCTGACATTGTTCCTAAAAAGACACAGATAATAGGATGTAAACCTGCAGAGATTCCTTTTTCAACCCCAACAACAGTATATAGTCCAATACCAATGGTATCAAACAATAGTAAAGATTTACGCAAATAATCAATTTTTGATCTAAACGCAACAGCAAAAATAGTAGACAAAATAACAACGTAAATAAACGTCATGTCCTTCATCCAACTTACTGGAGTTTCGCCAATTAAAATATCACGCAAAGTACCACCTCCTACTGCTGTAACAAATGCAATAATTAAAATTCCAAAAGCATCCATACGCTTGTTAAGCGCTACCAATACTCCTGAAATAGCAAATGCTATGGTTCCTAAAATGTCTATTATATAAAACATACTCTTTGAATAAAAAGCAAAATTAGCTTTTTAAAAGACAAAACTGACATAATGTAAACTTTTAATCCTATTTGATATTTGTATACTTCAAATACAAAAAAGCTTGCTATACTTAAACCTCCAAAGCAAACACATTACCCATTTCTTTTTCTAATTATATATTTTTAACCTATATTGGCTATGCTATTAATTAAATATTCTAAAAAAATGAAACGATTAGTTTTACTACTAACTGTCATTACCTTATCGTGCCTATCTCAAACTATACAGGCGCAGGATGTATATTCTCCTTGGACCGCAAGTTTAAGTACCAATGCTATTAATAATCCAACCAGATCACTTCCAGGAGATTTAGGTCGTTATAAAACATGGAATTGGGATCCTGCAGGATTTAAAATAGGCCTTGCTAGGCATTTAAAAGGGAGACTATCTTTTGAATCTACAATTTCGCTTAGCGGAATTAAACAAAACTATGTAAATATTGACGAAAAATTCTCTCTAATAGCTTTAGACGGTTTGTTTAAATATAACTTAGCAAATAGTTTTGTCTTAACACCATATCTAGTTTTAGGAGTTGGATATACTTGGCTTGATACTGTTGGAGCAGGAACTTTAAATGCAGGCGTTGGAATTAATGTATGGTTAACCTATAATTTTGGATTAACAGGACAAAGTATTTATAAACATGCTTTTGAGGACTACGGTTTACAACACTACCAACACTCTGTTGGTATAATTTTTAAATTTGGTGGCTCTGATAATGACAACGATGGAATTGTAAATAAGGAAGATGAATGTCCTAATATCTTTGGATTGGCCGATTTTAATGGTTGTCCAGATACTGATAAAGATGGCATTCCTGATAAAGAAGATAATTGCCCTGATACACCAGGTACACTTAATGGTTGCCCTGATAGTGACAAGGATGGCGTTCCTGATTTATATGATAATTGTCCAAACCTAGTAGGAGAAAAATCTAACAGAGGGTGTCCAATACCAGATACTGACAAGGATGGTATTATTGACACTTTAGATAAATGTCCGCAAATTAAAGGCTCTAAAAACAATAATGGATGTCCAGAGGAAAAACCTGAGCAAACCAAAGCAGTCATATCTAAAAAACCTGTTTTAATTTATTTTGAATTGAGTAAGGCCGAAATTGATGCTAAAAGTCAAAAAATATTAGACAATGTTGCTAAATTTATAAAGCAATCAGATATTAAATCCTACGAAATTTCAGGACATACAGATAACACCTCTTCAAAGCAAACTAACTTAAAATTATCTTTGGAACGTGCCAATGCTGTTAGAGCTTATTTAGTTGCGAAAGGTGTTGCTGAAACTAAACTGAAGACCGCTGGTTTTGGTGAAGAATTTCCAATTGATAAAACCAATACAGAAGTAGGAAAGCAAAAAAACAGACGGGTAGAAATTATTCCAATGCATTAAAATTACAATTGGGCAACTAAAAATAACAATTGGGTTATTTGTTTTTGAATACTAGCTGAATTTATTTCATTTTTGAAGTGTTAACCAATAAAAACATCACATTATGAAGACTTTAACGACATCAAATCCAATTAGCAACAAATTAGTATCCACTCTTTTTTTATTTGTATTAAGCATCACTTTTGCTTTTGGACAAACTAAAACAGTGGTAACCGAAGGTCAAAATATAACCGTAACCGTAAAGAATGTAAAAAACAATACGGGACAAGTTATGGTTGCATTACATACTGCAGACACATGGATGAAAGGACAAGGTCTACAGAATATTAATAGTATAATTGAAAATAACCAAGTCTCAATTACGTTTAAAAATGTAACTCCTGGTACGTATGCTATTATGGTATTACATGACGAAAACACCAATAACCGTATGGATTTTGACAATGGAATGCCAACAGAAAACTACGGAATGTCAAACAACCCGATGAGTTATGGACCGCCACAATTTTCAGAATCTAAATTTGAAATAAACACAGAAGACCTAGAGTTTAATATTAGATTCTAACAGACTAAAAAACTAGAATAGAGAAAGCCACTTTACAGTGGCTTTCTCTATTCTAAACGTTACATTTTAAGTTCTAAATGCTAATTAAAAATTAAGCAGTCTTTTTCTGAGTTGCATTACTAGCACTCAAAATATTTTTAATAATGGTCCGTTTAAAATAATCTAAATCGTATGGCTTAACAATAATATCATTCATACCAGATTCAAAAACAAGCACACGCTCCTCCTCTATCTCAACCGCTGTAAGCGCTATAATTGGAACTATCTTATTAAAAAGACGTATTTCTCTTGTGGCATCTATTCCGTTTTTTACTGGCATATTAATATCCATTAAAATTAAATCGTAAGTATTCTCCTTTACTTTAGCTATTGCTTCATCTCCGTTTTCGGCAATATCACATTGTACATTACTAATTTTAAGTATTTTTTTAGTGACAATCTGATTAATACGATTGTCTTCCACAATAAGAATTCGTTTGTTATTTAATAGTTTGAGATCAATTATAGGCGCTATCATTTCTTGCTCTTGTGCTACTTCTATTTTAAGAGGCAATGTAAATTTAAAAGTACAGCCTTTTCCTAAGTCACTTTCTACTACTATTTCACTTCCAGCTTGTTCTAATAATTTTTTAACAATAGGCAATCCTAGTCCTGTCCCTTGGTAAGAATTTGGTATGGCATTAACTTGTGAAAATTCATCAAAAATAGAACTCAGTTTAGACGCTTCAATCCCTGGACCTGTATCTTTAATAATAAACTCGACCTCAACAACAGTATCTGTTTTAGCCTTAGCATTAACAATAACGTCAATAACGCCGCGTTCTGTAAATTTACAAGCATTACCTACCAAATTCATTAATACTTGTGACAGTCTTATTAAATTACCTTTTAATAGAGGAGGGACTTCTTCGCTAACCTGAATATTAATCTCGTTATTATGTTGCAAACGGATATATTCAAATGAAGAGACAATGATGCTTATTTGATCTTTTAAATTGAAAGTAGATTCTTCTTTTGTGAAAAATTTATTTTCAATTTTATTAAACTGAAGCAAATCATTAATCAATGCCAATAAGTAATTAGCCGAAAACTTAAGTGTCTTCAAATCTTCTTTATGGCCATTAAGTGCTTTATCTTCTAACAAGATAGAACTTATCCCTACCACACCATACAAAGGTGTTCTTAACTCATGACTAATAGTTGCAAAAAACTTTTCTTTAGATTTAGCTAAGTATTCACTTTCCTCTTTAGCCACAAGATATTGACTATTTTTCAATTTTAAATCTTTTACTAAAACCTGTCTTTTCTCGCTTGATAAATAACTTATTACCAAAATAATAAGCAATAAGAAAATAATTAAAAAGACAATAAAAAGCAATCCATTTTTTTGCTCTGCCTTTTGCTCTAATAATTGCTTTTCTAACTCTTTAGATTTAATTTGTTCTTTATAACGTTCTACATTTAATTCTGCAGTAACCGCTTCAATTATATTATTTTCGACATCTTTTTCTTTCTTATCATCATAAAGACTTAAAAGCTTATCCACTTCATAAATTCCTTTATAATCCTTTTTGACTTCTAAAGCCTTTCTATAACCTTCGTAACCTTCAATCAAGGCGTCAACAAACTCAGTACCTTCACAAATTCTGATGGTCTCTTTAAACTTTAATATGGCTTCATCGGGTTTGTTTAATAATAGTAACATTTGACCCTGATTATGTATATGACTTGATAAATAATGCGGTGGATTACCCAAATCATTTAAATAACGCTCTGTTTCTTTAATGTAAAAACTACTATTAACGGGATCTTCTATTTCATTATAAATTCTAGCGACATTATGATGTATTACAAATAGACGCGTGGTGTCCTTTAAGCGTTTTGCTATTCCAATACTTTCAATATATTTATCAGCAGCTTTTTTTTTGTAATCTGTAAAATAATAAACATTAGCCAAATTATTTATAAATCTTAAAAGCACCGTACTGTCATTAGATACTTTAGCCTCTTCAAAAGATTTTAAAAATAAGACCTTGGCCCGAGCAGTATCCTTTATACGCAACATTGTGTTACCAATAACGGTTCTTAAATCATGAAGATATTTAGTACTATCAGTTTTTTTTGCTAGGTAAAGTGCGGTATCCGAATAAATTAAACTTGGCGCATAACTAGATTTATAATGCTCTTCTGTCATCCATGCAATAGTAGCTTCCACATGCTTAATTATCTCTGCGTTTGTTGAGTCTTTTGATATTTTAGGCAGGGATTCATTAATAGCCGTATAAGACGTTAAATCAGGTCCTATATTAGGTATTTCACTTTGAGAACGTCCGGAAATACTATAGAAAAAAATTAGAAAAAATAGGGTTTTGGTTAAGTTAGTCATAAAAAAGAAATGGATTTAGGGACTTTAATATAATACTTTTAAAATTATTCCTCAAATTATTCGCTCAAAAACACATCGGCAAGTTTCTATATTACAACAAATTACATGGATTTATTTAAGCCAAAAACTAGAAGACAAATAGCACTTCACTTACAAATTAAAGGATGCTTTTTTAAAATAAAAAGTGTCGCAAAAAAGATAAGTTATCAAACACTTTATAGTGGTTTAATGTAATTATAAAAAGATACTTTTAGCACCTCTAAAAAACAAAACCAACTAACCCTCTGCAACATAGATTGTAATTGTACTACTAATTTGTTTGAAATTGTCAATATTTCTATTAACTTAGTGATAGCTATTGCCAAATCAACCCAACCTATGAAATATCGCCGAATTATTTACACCAGTCACGCTACAAAACATTTTAATAAACGTAATTTATTAGACCTATTGCACGACTCCAGAGCTTTTAATGAAATGGATGGTATTAGTGGCGTTTTAATACATAAAGAAGGTTTGTTTTTGCAAGTTATTGAAGGTGAATCTTTATTTCTTGATGATTTATTAGAACGATTAAAAAGAGATCCTAGACACGACGATGTTACAATTATAGATGACCAACCTACGGATACCAAGCTTTTTCCTAAATGGAGCATGGGATGTGCAGATTTTGATGATCCATCATTGAGTTTAATACCAGGAATCCGAACAGACATTAGTAACCCAAAAGTTATAGACGATTTAATTAAACGACTACCTGAAGTAGCAACGCTATTAGCAGAAAACATAGAATAATATCCTAAGGCAATTCTAATTAAAACACATTAAAGCGTGTAAATAGAAGTTACAATAACACCTTTACCATCCGTAACTTTTACTGACAGGACTTGCTCTTTAGCTTTTACTTGTAAATTAAACGGAGCAGCTAAAAGATCTACACCACTTTTCTTTTTTAATCTAATACCTTGACCTGAAATAATATCTTTATTAGGCGTAAAATCATCTTCTGGAAGATGTTCTGTTAAAACAACGTATTTAAACCCCTTTAACTTAGGGACAATATTCGATATTTCTGTATTTGACAAATGTTGCAACACCTGTCTTAATATTATACAGTCGGCAGCTGGTAATTGGTCCACTGCAGCATCCAAACACTTAAATTCTAAGTGTGGTGCTTTAAAATTAGTTTTATTAAACGCAATAAGGTCAGACACAATATCTACTGCAACATATTTGCTGGTGTAATTAACCAATGCTTTACCAATATTAAAATCGCCACAACCCATATCACAAACTTCAATTGGCGATTTAAATGATTTTAAAAAATCTATTAAAATAGTAATATATGGTTTTACTAAATCCGGATTATGCGACCCATCTCCCGAGTAAAAATCTGACGTATTACCTCCCCAAAGTTTCATAGCATATACCTGCTCCATAGCAGCCTTAGTTGGCCACGGTGTTTTTATTACTTTAGTTTTATTAGCATTTGTCTTCATTAATTACTTTTTACTTTACACTTTAGATTTAGCAAACCTACAAATTATAAGTAATACTTAAGGTTACATAAAATAAGGCATAAAAAAAGAGCAACCTAAGTTACTCTTTAAATTTATATAATTTGCGCTAATTATAGGCTTTTTCCTAACCAAGCGTTCATCATCCAAATTGTTTTTTCTTGCTCAGAGATAAAATCACTAATCATAGAATTTGTTCCTTCATCATTTGCATCTCCTGCTGCATTTAAAATGCTACGTTCTAATTTTAATAATTCTGTTAAAGACGTTACAATTAATGCTACAGCCTCATCATCTTTAGACACACTATGTCCAACAGGTACTTTTGCAGACTTAATATAATCATCAAATGTATGTAATGGTGTTTCACCTAAAGTTAAAACACGCTCTGCAATTAAATCAACTTTTAAATTTGCATCCGTGTACAATTCTTCAAACTTAACATGTAAATCAAAAAAGTTTTTACCTCTAATATTCCAATGGATACCTCTTAAATTCTGGTAATATATCTGAAAATTAGCCAATAACTGATTTAACTGCCCTGCTAATTCTTTTGTTTTTTCTGTATCTAATCCTAGAGTATTTAATGTCATAATCCTATGTTTTATTTGTTATTCAAATTTACGATTAAATAATGCCTTTTAAATATAAGTTTTATTGATAGATGTTATATTTTTATAGTCTTAAACTATAAGCATGACTATAACACAATTATCATATGTTTTGGCTGTCGCAGAAAACCAAAATTTTACTAAAGCTGCTCAAAAGTGTTTTGTAACACAACCCACTTTAAGCATGCAAATTCAAAAATTAGAAGACCAATTGGATGTTTTAATTTTTGATAGAAGTAAAAAACCTATTGAACTGACTGAAGTTGGTAAAAAGATAGTTACTCAGGCTAGAAATATTGTTAATGAGTCTTATAGAATACAAGATATTGTTGATCAAGAAAAAGGGTTTATTGGAGGTGAATTTAAATTAGGTATCATCCCAACGGTTATGCCAACCTTATTACCTATGTTTTTAAACAACTTTGTTAAAAAATACCCTAAGGTTAAACTGAAAATTGAAGAGTTAACTACAGAAGAAATTATTACACGCATAAACGATGGGCATTTAGATGCGGCTATTGCTGCAACACCTTTAGAAAATGACACGATTAAAGAGCGTGTTTTATATTTTGAACCATTTGTAGCTTACGTCCCGCAGAATCATAGATTACGAGATAAGAAAACGTTAGAAACTTCGGATTTAGAGATTGAAGATATGCTATTGCTAGAAGATGGACATTGTTTTAGAGACGGTGTAATTAACTTATGTAAAGCATTTAAGAGCCATAACGACGATAAGTTTCAATTAGAAAGCGGAAGTATTGAAACCTTAGTCAAACTATCTAACGAAGGCTTAGGGATGACTTTAATGCCATATTTACATACTTTGGATTTAAATGAAAAGGACAAAAAGAATCTACATTATTTCTCAGAACCTTCTCCTGCAAGAGAAGTTAGTTTAATATACCATAAAAGCGAGCTTAAAATGCAAATTATAGAAGCTATGCAAGATGTAATCTCTGGTGTAATCAGAGGTGCTATTGCGTTTCAGAATGTGCAAATTATTAGCCCTATTTCAAAATAAAATCAAGTTATAAAATAAAAAAAAGCGACCTAATGGTCGCTTTTTTTTATGCCTTAAAGTGCAAAATTAACATAAACAGACAAACGTTGTTTGGACTTTACATTATTACCAAATAATTTTTGACTAACCGGTAACGTGTAACTAGCTCCAAAAATAAATTTATCAATAGCTAATTCTGATCCCAAACTAGCATTTAAGATGTTTCCATCGGTATCGCTTAAGGTTTCACCGTATTGTGTAATACTATCATAAACATCTCCTGATAATCCAACAAAAGGCATAATGTTCATTTTTTCTTTAGGTATAGCCGTAAAAAAATTAACTGCATAACTAAACTGATTCCCAAATTGATATTCGTTTTTATTCTCTCCTTTTAAATAATAACTTAGTAAAGTATTGACTCCAAATTTGTCACTCCCGTAGTTATATCCTAAAGAAAACACACCATCTACACTTCCAGTTCCTACCTGAAAACCCGGATTAATATTATCTGCCAAGCGTTGCTCAAATTGTCCAGTTGGCAATTTAATACCTAGTCCAAATTGCAGACTATGACCTGTTGGTTCTTTCGTGTTATTAAAATCAACCACATCATCAGATTTCTTTTTATAAAAAACATATTTATACCAACCAATAACGCTAGCATCTCCTAGCCCATTTAAATTTTCAGTAACGCCATTAAAATCTCGTGTTAGATCTTGATATGGTAAACTTCCTGTAACATAAAACGAGTCGTTTATTGGAATCTGAGCCCAAAGTTGATACGTATTAAATGTTTCTTTACTTATTGGCGAATTCTCGAAAATTCCGTTTCTAGATTCAAAATTTTGATAGATATAACGTACACCTACAAAATTAGCATTGCTTAAGGTTCCGAAACCAAAACTACCACTACTTGTCGAGCAACCACACAAGTCACATAAGACCTTAAAGGGTTCATGTTTTGTACATGGGTTTGCATGATTATGAGCTTCCGCTTTAGCGAAACCAACCATTAATACTGCGATAATTATATATTTAATATTCTGCAAAACGTTCATCTTCTAGAAATTGAGTATCGGTTAATGTTTTTAAGAAAGCTATTATACTTTCCTTTTCGTAATCTGTTAAGGTAATACCGTAACTGCCGTCAGGTCTTAGTAATAATGGATCCACATTACCATTATCTACTGCGTTAGCATCGTAAAAATCTAGCACGACTTCTAAAGTTGAAAACCGCCCATCATGCATATACGGATAGGTCACTTCTATGTTACGTAAACTTGGGACTTTAAACTTGTATAAATCATTAGGATCTTCTAAAATATTATAACGCCCTTTATCGTCCAATTGCGGATTTACAGGTAATCCATTATTTCTAAAAGATTGATCTGTAAAAAGGTCGGATGCATGACATCCTGCGCATTTATTCTGAAAGGTATTTAAACCGTCAAGCTCTATAGTTGTTAAGGTAACATTGTCTTCGTTTCTAACAAACTTATCGTATTTAGAATTGGAAGACACCATCATTAACATAAACTGAGACAAGGCTTTTAGCATATTTTCGCTACTAACCTCTCCATCATCAAATGCTTTATCAAATTGCTCTTGGTAATAACTTTCTGCTTGTAGTTTAGATATTACATTACTTAAGGTTTCTCCCATTTCTAGTTCGCTAGTTAATGGTATAATAGGTTGTAAATCTAAATGAGACGCTGATCCATCCCACATAAAAGAGGTTTGATACGCTAAGTTTTGAATGGGTTGCGCGTTTCTAAATCCAATACCACCATTAACACCATGGCTTAATGTATGTCCGTGATGTGTAAACGCAAATGCTTGCTCATGACAAAAGGCACAGGCAATAGCACCATTAGAGGATAATTTACCCTCGTAAAACAACTTTTTTCCTAGCTCAAAACCGGCTTCTGTAATTGGATTATTATCCAAATTATAAGCAATGTCTGGAAAATTAGAAGGTAATTCCATTTGTAAAGGTATGGGCACATAATCTTCTTGTTCTGTACTTTTAGAACAAGAAAAAAATGAGACCAAGCCTAAAATAATAAGGCTTAATTTTTTCATAATTATGAGATTTAATACACCATTAAAAACCATTAGATTAGTAATGGTGTATTAGTTAAATTAATCGTTGTGTACGTGGTGTACTTCAAACATTGTAGCTATGTTAGTTGCGATTATTGGTGTCTCATTAGCATCTGTATGTACTTGATCATAACCATCTGTAAAATTTACAGAAGTTGCACCATCAAATACTTTTGCTATATCTGCCTTAATATGTACTTCTGGAGCTTTATCCGCTCTTACAAACACCGTATTAGGAAAATCTAATGTTACTTCTTTGTAATTATCTAAAGCTGTACCAACGCTTCCCATATGTATGTTTAACGGTTGGTCCGTCATTGTAGAAGACGAGTATGTCCCATCTAATCGGATAAATTTATATCCAGAAGCCCAACTCCACATCATACCTTCTGCATCTGCTAAATCTAAAAAGTCTCCTTGACCTTCTGCTCCTAAAGCAAATCTGTCTTGATCAATACCAATACCAAAAGTTATCGATACGTAATCTGCTGCATCTACATTATCTAAACTAACATAGATTTCGCCTGCATTGTTACCATTTAATTCGTCGATAATAAATACATTCTCTTCTGTTGGATATTCAAAAACAGTCCCGTTTATGTCTGTAAATCTTACATTACTAATAATGTATTTTAAATTTTCTAGTGTAAAAGATTCTGAACCAGACTTGCTGTATGATGTCCCAAAGATAAAATCTTGATCACCTACACCGTTATCATATTTTAAAGTTAATGTACCTGATTGTCCTGTTAAATCGTCTTCTTGAATGCCGTCATCGTCTGAGGAACATGCTGTAATTACTGCGCACGCCAATAGTGCAAATGTATATTTGAATAATTTCATTTGTATAATTTTTAATTTTAAGTCGTAAGTTATTAAGCCTATTATGGCTTAAGCCGAAAATAAAAATTATGCAATGGGAGGTTTAAAATGAAAATACTCAAAGTCAAAAGAATAACTTTGATTGTAAGCTATAGGGATTTCTTTTTTTAATTGAAACAAGGCATCATTTACTATAGTATATTGATAATTACTATAAAATACCGGAAAAAATGACTCTGCTAAACTACTTATTGCAGTATTATTAGAATCGTCAGTAGTCGGAACCTGTAGTTGTTTTGCCAAGTGACATTTACCATTACAAGCTAATTGTGGCTTTTCCTTATTAACACAATAGGTATTTATGATATAATCTATATTTAACTGAAAATAGGCCACATAACCAACGTAATACATAGGTCGTATAGCAAAAGATAAAAACAATACTATTGTAAACAGCTTTTTCAGAAAAAAATATTTTTTGCAAATTTATATTAATTAGATGAAAACGGCTCTAAAAACTTGCGTAAACATATAAAAAAAAGCGACTAAAAAGTCGCTCTTCAATTATTTTATTAAGGGTTTAAATATATTAAACACTGATCTAGTTTAGGATTTTGTCTTACTAAAGACTCGATATAAAGCTTAAGCTCCTCTACCTCATATGGTAGTAATCGTTCTATAGCTTTTTGCACTTCTTTGCAAAATAAAGTTGTGTCAAAACTAACTTTTTGTAGTACAGTTTTAGTGTACTCAAACATTGCTCTTGCCATAATTAATTCTTAATTTAGTTAAATTTAAAGTAGTGTTGTAGTATAGGCTAAAGCGTTTATAAGTTTCGATTAAAGGTAGCAAAAAATGTTGTTCAAAACCGTAACCATCTAAACTTTAACAGTTAAAATAAAGTTAAAACGTTCAAATTAGAAGCGATTATCGCCATCCAACAAATCACCTAAACCACCTAAGATACTGCCTTCGCCTTTACTTTTACCACCTCTTGGTACGCTTTGTAAAACACGGCCTGCTAATCTACTAAATGGCAAAGATTGTATGTAAACAACACCTGGACCTTCTAGTTTGGCAAAAAACAAACCTTCGCCACCAAAGACCGTATTTTTAATACCGCCAACAAACTCGATGTCATAATTTATATCCTGTGTAAACCCAACAATACAGCCTGTATCAACTCTAAGTGTTTCGCCACGCTGCAGTACTTTTTTAGCCAAAGTACCACCTGCATGTACAAACGTTAAACCATCACCTTCTAGTTTTTGCATGATAAAGCCTTCACCTCCAAATAATCCTCTCCCTAGTTTTTTACTAAATTCAATCCCTACACTTACGCCTTTAGCTGCGCATAAAAACGCATCTTTTTGACAGACAAATTTTCCTTTATATTCTAATAAATCTATGGCTACAATTTTTCCTGGATACGGAGAAGCAAAACTAACTTTACGTTTACCGGTAAGGGTGTTATAAAAAGCGGTCATAAATAAACTTTCTCCAGTTAACAAGCGTTTACCTGCACCAAAGACTTTTCCTAAAAAACCAGTATCGTTTTGAGAACCATCACCAAAGATTGTTTCCATTTTAATGCCTTCGTCCATCATCATAAAACTTCCGGCTTCAGCAATAACACCTTCATCTGGATCTAACTCAATTTCTACATATTGCATTTCTTCACCAAAAATTTCATAATCGATGTCGTGTGCATTTAAATTGTTGCCTGATAGTTGCTCTTTTTGATACATATTGTTAAGGGTTTAATTTCTTATATGTTGCGTATTTATAAAATTTGTTACAAATAAAACTAGCTTTTTACTTTTACTGACCACTCAAAATTAAAAGTAGAAACCACTACTCCATCTTCATTAGTACCAACAGACTGCATCCAAAGTGTTTGACCTTTACCTGTTTTTATAGCTTCGGCTAAAGCCTCATCAACTTTTTTACCATCATTACAAACAAATGTAATTCTACCCGTCGCCTTTTTTGTAAACGTAGCATTGTTTGTAGTGACTAGCATAGATATTTTTTTACCAGAGTCTTTAATTTTCATAATCATCATGGCACCTGTAGAGAACTCTGCAGCCATACCCTGAACTGCCCAAAACATAGATTTAAAAGGATTTTGGTTAATCCATCTGTGTTTTACAGTCGTTATACATTGTTCTTCATTTAACACTTTTGTACGCACGCCACATAAGTAAGCAGATGGTAACTTAAGCATTGTAAAAGTATTGAGTTTACTAGGTGATATCTTCATTTATAAATCTATTTTCAGCTAAATTATCGAAAATAATCGAGAATACACTATGTTAAAATTATGTTAATACTTAGTACTTTGTATTGCATAATACCTTCCTAAAGATATATATTTGCATAAGAAACTATTATATACTTTTAAATTATGGTTACCAATCATCAAAAAAACTTAGCAACAATTATTCATTTATCGACGTTTTCTAGATTTATATTTCCATTTGGAAACATTATCGCTCCGATAGTATTATGGGTTGTTAATAAGGATAAATCTGACTTTATTGATACACACGGTAAACAAGCTATTAATTTTCAATTTAGCATATTACTGTACGCACTACTAATTGGTATTGTCTGCGTTCCTTTTTTTGCTTTTAGTGTCTTTAGTCATTTAGATATATTGGATTTTAATGCTTTTGATAGTATTAATATCAATATTACTAAGCCTTCACCCTTATTTTACATTGGAGGTAGTTTAGGAGCATTGGCGGTTATAGGATTTATAATAGAATTAATTCTAATAGTAAAAGCAAGTTTAAAAGCTAAAGACGGAGAAGATTATCACTATCCATTTACGATAGAATTTATAAAATAACGAGTATCATCAATCAATCAAATCATCAAAAAACGAACAGTTAATTATGAAATCACTTACAGAATTATGACACACACATCGCAAACCAAATTATCAACAATTACTGATGTCTGTGATGCAAATTGCATAAGACTTGTAAAAAACATTAGAAAAGACTTATGAAAATAGAAAACACAAAAGCACAAATGCGTAAAGGTGTTCTGGAATACTGCATCTTATCTGTCTTAAAAGATCAAGACGCTTATGTTGCAGAAATATTAGGGACACTAAAAGATGCTAAGTTACTAGTAGTAGAAGGTACAATATATCCTTTATTAACACGACTTAAAAACGCAGGATTACTCAACTACCGTTGGGAAGAATCTACATCGGGACCACCACGTAAATATTACGGTTTAACAGAAACAGGCCACCTATTTTTAAAGGAATTAACCACGACCTGGAACGAATTACAAAATGCAGTAAATATAGTAACATCAATTAAATCAACTAACAATGAATAAAACAGTCAACATAAATTTAGCAGGTATATTTTTTCATATAGATGAAGATGCATACTTAAAATTACAACGCTATCTTGAGGCTATAAAACGTTCATTTACTGACTCTCAAGGTCGTTCTGAAATTATAGCAGATATAGAAATTAGAATTGCCGAATTGTTTTCTGAACGCATGAGAACAGACCGTCAAGTTATTAGTAACAAAGAGGTTGATGATGTTATTACTATCATGGGACAACCGGAAGACTATCTTGTAGATGATGCCATTTTTGAAGACGAACCAACTCAAAAAAGCTACACAAGCTCTAGCTCAAAATCTAAAAATAATGGCTCTAAAAAATTATTTAGAGATACTGAAAACAGTTATGTTGGTGGTGTGTGTTCTGGATTAGCACACTATTTTAACATTGAAGTTGTTTGGGTTAGATTAATTTGGGTACTACTTATTTTTGGAGCTGGTACAGGTATTTTCTTATATATCATACTATGGATTTTTATTCCAGAAGCAACCTCTACTGCGGATAAGTTAACCATGACAGGAGAAGATGTCACCATTACAAACATCGAAAAAAAAATTAGAGACGGGTTTGATAGTGTTTCGGAAAATGTAAAAAATATAGATTTTCAAAAACATGCAGACAAATTTAAAGAAGGGTTTGACCAAGCTTCAGATAATATATCAGAGACCGTAAAAAAAATAGATACTAACAAGATTAAATCTAATAGTAAATCGTTTTTTGGAAGTTTAGGAGGCGTAGTTTCATCTTTATTTAAAGTGTTTTCTAAGTTTATAGGTATTGTACTAGTTATATCTTGTGTTGCAGGTATTATAGCTTTAACTGTAGGATTAATTATAGGTACCTTTTTTGATACTGATCTTAGCTTTTTTACCTCAGAATTTGTTAGAACCTATGACAGAACGGATGGTTTATTTTGGTTGTTACCTGTCTTAATTTTTATTGTTAGTGTTATTCCTATTATTTTATTTATCTATTTAGGATTAAAAATATTAGTAAAAAACTTAAAGCCAATGGGTAGCGCTGCTAAATACAGCTTAATTGGATTATGGGTATTAGCAGTAATAGGTATTGCAATTGTAGGTACAAAGCAAGGCTTAAGCTATAAGGAGCAAGCGTCAGATATTAAAACACAGCAGTTAACTAACATTAAAACTAATGACACGCTTGTAGTAAGCATGGATTATAATGACACGTTTGCAGAACGTTTTATTAGAGATTATGGTTTACAGCATACCAACGACGACAATGGTAATGACGTTGTGTTTTCTCAAGGGATTAGGTTAATTGTTAAATCTACAAAGGATAGTGTTGCTAAACTTAGAGTAGAAAAATCTGCCAGAGGTAGCAATATCAACAAAGCAAAAAACAGAGCTAAAAACATAAGTTATAATTACACTTTAGTGGACAACAACTTAATTTTAGACAATTACTTTACGGTTACTAATAACGAAATATCAAGAGATCAAGAAGTTGAGCTAACTTTATACTTGCCAGAAGGAACTGTTTTATATGCAGAAGAAAGCACATATAACTATCACCGAAACAATAGACATTATTACAATGATATTTTAGACAACGGAATGGAAGAGCATTTTTTATTAGTAAAACGTGCTAAATTAGAATGTTTGGACTGCGACACTGAAGAAACGGATGAAACCGAAATAAACAGTAATAATCAGTCAAACACTAATAACCAAAACCAATCTACACTAGTCGTTAATAATGATGGTATTGTTGCTAAAACCGAAAATTTAGATATTATAGTTAATGATGAAGGCGCAAAAGCAAGTACTAAAAACGTTAAAGTAACTATTAATGAAGAAGATGGAATAAATATTACAAACCATAAAAACAATAAATAATATTACAAATTAGTCAATCAATAATCAATCAAAAAAACAAACCGTTATGATCACCTTAATCGAGTATCTAGTAACAACAATCGTTTCTATTTTTATTTAAAAAAGAAACAAAAATCAATCAAAAAAAACCAGCCATTTCAAGCTTTCAAAAAAGTTTGGGATGGTTTTTGCTTATATTTGCATGTAACAAAACATAATAGATAATGACTAAACAAATACTTCTTATATTTTTAATTTTCTCTACGACTTTTGCTGTTGCTCAAAAAAAGCAAAAAGTAAAAGGTAGTCGTGTATTAACGACAGAAACGACCAGTATTAACGATTTTGAGCGCTTGGTTTTAAGCGAAAAATTTGAGGTTAGACTAGTCAAAGGAGATTCTGCAAGAATAGATATATTAACGGATGACAACCTACACGAACATATCAAAGTTATCTCTCAAGAAAATACGCTAAGCCTTAAAACAACAGGTAGACTTCAAGAAAAAAAATTAGAAATTATTATTTACTATAACGATGCTTTAAATACAATCGAGCTTAAAGAAGATGCAGAACTTAGCTCTACAAGTAGTTTAAAATTTGATGATCTAACACTAACAACATCGGATAACGCCAAAGCATATTTAACTATTGAAAGTGATTTATTTAAATTAATAAACAACGATAAAGCTAAAGCTGAACTTAATATTACAGCAAAAGCTGCAACATTAGAGCTAAATGGTAACAGTAAAGTTGAAGCGTTAATCAATGCTCCAAAAATAATAGTAGATATGCTAGAAAGTGCTGATGCAAAAATTGAAGGAGAAACTAGTAACTTAATATTGAATGCTGATAACTCTTCAGATTTTCATGGAGAAAAATTAACCTCTAAAACAGGAAAAATAACTACAGAAAACAGAGCACAAGCTAGTATTCAAACAACGGAAGCGCTTAACATTGATGCTTCTGGATCTTCAATTATCGAAATTTATGGTAGTCCAACCATAACAATTGATAATTTTGATGACAACGCGATATTGAAAAAGAAATACTAAGTTTAAATATTAAAACATAAAAAAAACCGAAGCAAATGCTTCGGTTTTTTTTATGCTATATATTATTTTTCTAATTGTAATTAGAAGTACTTACTTCAAAAGTAGAATCTTTAGCAGCTAAATAACGTTCTGCATCTAATGCAGCCATACATCCTGTACCAGCAGCAGTAATTGCTTGTCTGTATACGTGATCTGCAGCATCTCCACTTACAAAAACACCAGCGATGTTAGTTTTAGAAGTTCCTGGTTTAGCATTTATAATGTAACCTGTTTCGTCTAAATCTAAGAAGCCTTTAAAAATATCTGTATTTGGTTTATGTCCAATGGCAACAAAAAATCCAGTTGCAGGTATTAAATGTGACGCTTTAGTTTGGTTGTTAAGTACCTTAACACCTGTAACTACTTGTCCATCTCCAATAACCTCTTCTGTTTCCGTATTGAATAAAATCTCAATGTTTTCTGTGTTTTTAACACGTTCTGACATAATTTTAGAAGCTCTAAACTCATCACGTCTTACTAACATTGTAACCTTAGTACATAATTTAGATAAGTAATGTGCTTCTTCACAAGCACTATCTCCTGCTCCAACAATAACAACTTCTTGCTTTCTGTAGAAAAAACCATCACAAACCGCACAAGCAGAAACTCCACCTCCTAGTTTTAAGTATTTTTGCTCAGACTCTAAACCTAAATATTTAGCACTTGCTCCAGTAGATATAATTACTGTATCACAATGGATTTCCTTTTCTCCATTAACCCATACTTTATGTACGTCGCCTGAAAAATCAACTTTAGTAATCCAACCGTTTCTAACATCTGTTTCAAAACGCTCAGCTTGCTTTTGTAATTCCATCATCATAGCTGGACCTGTAATACCATCAGGATATCCAGGAAAATTTTCAACTTCATTTGTCGTTGTTAACTGTCCACCTGGTTGTGTTCCTTGGTATAAAACCGGTTTCATATTAGCTCTAGCTGCATAAATTGCGGCAGTATAACCTGCGGGACCAGAACCTATTATTAAGCATTTTACTTTTTCTATTGTCTCTGACATATTAATTTCATTTTATCTACTACAAAAGTAGAATTTTTATAAGGAAACTTACAACAGTCTTATTAAAAGTTATTATTTAATGATAACCTTTGACTATTGCCTTCCAAAGTACTTGTAGTAATAAGGGTTTGAAGATTATTCTCTAACTTTTTTGTAAACTAAAGTTATAAATAATCCAATAAAAATGAAGAAAAATAGCTTTGCTAAGAAAGCCAAATTACCAACTATATCTCCAAATCCTAAGACTGCAGATATAAACGATAATATAATAAGTGTAATTATCCAGCGTAACATTGTAGTGGGTATAATTTTGTATGATAATAAACGGTATGCTACTTAATTAGTTTTTTAACTAACATAAGCATACCATATTTTGAAAATAACTTTATCCCAGACTGCAACCAGTTTGCTGGTTGTATGGATTCCTTAAAATCGCCTTTCACGGATTTTAATTCTTCTAAAGCAATTTGTCGTTCTAAATTAAGACGCTTCAGACTAAGTTCAATATCTTCTTCTGTTTTGTAATTATTCATATTAATTAAAAAAAGTTTTAGCCATAGACTGTATTACTTTATTGTTGATATGCTTTCTAAAAGCATACAATAGTCCCGAAATCAACAAAAATACAAACCCGACAATTACACATCCTAAAGGTTGACTATCCAACTCATTACCAATAGCAATAGCACTAGCAACAGCCAAAAACATCAAACCTATTAGCGCTAAGCTTCCAATAATAA
This sequence comes from Olleya sp. KKT75, assembly GCF_055635485.1. Lineage (NCBI taxonomy): Bacteria > Pseudomonadati > Bacteroidota > Flavobacteriia > Flavobacteriales > Flavobacteriaceae > Olleya > Olleya sp. KKT75. Next base: position 2,360,901 of record NZ_CM145759.1, on the reverse strand, counting down.
AAGCCTTAAAAACTAAACTAACAGAAGATGTTAATTGTTGAAAAACCTTTAACCTATAGTATTCATGAGACTTTTTTAAATACGTCTCACCTTTATCTACAGCCTCATTAGAAGATTCATTTATAGATTCAAAAACAGTCATACTATTTTTGAAGTTTTTTGTTCTTAGCCTTTAAGTCTTTTAATTTGTTCTCTAAGGTAGTAATAACGTCATCCGCTTTATAACTTGCATCAGACACTATAGTTTCTAATTGCACATCTAACGTGTGTTTTTTGTTTGTTAACGTGTCCGTTACTTGATCTTTTAAATGCAATGCTTCATTTGCAATTTTATCTTTAGTAGCAACCGCCTCTTCTTTTAATTTTTGTCTAGTCTTACTTCCTTTATCTGGTGCAAATAAAATTCCTAATGCTGCTCCTACTGCGCCACCTAATAATAATCCTAATGCTGTATTTGTGTTCTTACTCATTGTATAATTTTTTTTTGGTTAATAAATCAACTGATTGTTCTAGTATCAGCTTACACAAAGATAAAATTTATAGATTTAATTATTCTTAATAAAAATCTAAATAAAGTGATAAATCTATGTTAAATACCATCCTAAAACATTAAATATTATTGATAATTAATAATTTTAACAAAAACAAAATCATGAAAAAGCAAATAACAACCAAAAACCCTTATACTGGTAAGACTTTAGAAACTTATGATTATCATACCAAAAAAGAGATTGAAACTATTTTAGAATTATCACAATCTACTTTTAATTCTTGGAGTCAAACCGAAATACCTGAACGCACCAAATTACTAAAAAATGTTGCTAATCTTTTAGAGACTAATACACTAGAATATGCGCAATTAATGACAGCCGAAATGGGTAAACCTATCTCGCAAAGTATAGCAGAAATTAAGAAATGTGCCACATTATGTGACTTTTATATTACCAATGCTGATAAGTTTTTATCAGATCAAATTATTGAAACAGAAGCGCATGAAAGTTTTATAAGCTACGATCCTTTAGGTACAATACTATCTATAATGCCTTGGAATTATCCATTTTGGCAAGTCTTTAGATTTGCAGTACCAACTTTAACAGCAGGTAACGTCGGATTATTAAAACACGCGTCCAACACAACCGGAACTGCACTAGCAATGGAAAAACTATTTATAGATGCGGGCTATCCTAAAGGCTGTTTCCAAACTATTTTAGTAAACCATGACGATATAGAAACTGTAATAGCACATGACACTGTAAAAGCAGTTACCCTAACAGGAAGCGAAAAAGCAGGAAAAAGTATTGCTGTACTAGCTGCTAAAAATCTAAAAAAAACAGTGCTAGAATTAGGTGGTAATAATGCCTGTGTGGTTTTAGACGATGCTAATTTAGACAAGTATATAGACACTATGGTTAGTGCTAGAATGCAAAATAATGGACAAAGTTGTATTGCTGCAAAACGTTTTATAGTCACAGAGAAAATATATGATACCTTTTTAGAGCAGTTTACAGACAAAGTAAAAGCCCTAAAAATTGGTGATCCAGAACAAAAAGACACCTACACTAGTGTAATGGCCAGAGAAGATTTAGCCGAAGAATTAGAAAACCAAGTTACTAAATCGCTTGAAAAAGGCGCCAAAGTGCATTACGGTAACACAAGAAAAGGTGCGGCTTACCAACCTACAATTATCACAGAAGTGACTCCAAATATGCCCATTTTTGATGAAGAAACATTTGGACCTGTAGCAGCTATTATTAAAGCAAAAGACAAAAAAGAAGCTTTAGATTTAGCAAAAAACTCACGATTTGGACTCGGAACAATGATTTTTACCGAAGACATTAAAAGCATTTACCACAATATTAGTGATATTCCGGATGGTGCACTTTTTATTAACGAAATGGTTAAATCGGATCCTAGATTACCTTTCGGAGGAACAAAAGCCTCAGGATATGGTAGAGAATTATCTAAAGAAGGAATATTAGAATTTGTAAACATCAAGACCGTTTACATCAATAAGTAACAATTTTTGTCGATTTTGGCCAAAAAACCGCCGAAACCGTTCAAAAAAGGTCATAAAAAAAGCTTCAGTAAAAACTGAAGCTTTTTTGTCGGGGTGGCAGGATTCGAACCTGCGGCCTCCACGTCCCAAACGTGGCGCGATAACCGGGCTACGCTACACCCCGAGTGATTATCAATTTTCCGCAAAACGATATGTTTTTTGGAGGTGCAAATATACATCTTTTCCTTAAACTAAAGCTATTTTATTAATTTATTTTTCAAAAAAGATATTTTTTGACGAAAACGATTGAATTATTATTCAAAACTAATTTATAATTCCATAATTTGAGTAACACTCATCCTAAAGATTTTAGTAAATTTGCCTACTAAGATTTAATAAAATAATATGCTGATAATAGGAATTGCAGGAGGTACTGGTTGTGGTAAAACAACTGTTGTTAATCAAATATTAACTCAATTACCGGAAGGTGAAGTGGGAATAATATCACAAGATTCGTACTATAAAGATACGAGCCACCTGTCTTACGACGAAAGAATTAAAATTAACTTTGACCATCCAAGATCTATCGATTTTGACCTTTTAGAACAACATTTAAAAGATTTAAAAGCGGGAGAATCTATAGAACAACCTGTGTACTCTTTTGTAAAACACAACAGAACAGGCGATACAATTAAAACAAAACCAAGAAAAGTAATGATTGTGGAAGGTATTTTAATACTAACACACCCAGAACTTAGAGAGATGTTTGATATTAAAATATTTGTACATGCAGATAGTGACGAGCGTTTAATTAGACGATTAAAACGTGATATTACAGAACGTGGTAGAGATATTGACGAAGTATTAGCACGTTACCAAAACACATTAAAACCAATGCATCAGCAATTTATACAACCAATGATGGAGTATGCTGATATTATTATACCTAACAATAAATACAACACGGTTGCTGTAGACATTGTAAAGACTATAATTAACGAAAAACTACAATAAGCTAAGTCATGAAGTGGTATAAAAACATATATATAATTATCCTAATCATGTTTGGAGTATGGATGGTTTTTTTTGATACCAATTCTTTACTTAGTCATAACGAAGTCAACCAAGAACGTAATAAGTTGGAAGACGAGAAAACGTATTATCGAAAAGAAATAGTAAAAGATAAGAAGGCTATAAAAAAACTGACTAACGAAGACGGTTTAGAAACTTTTGCTAGAGAGAAATACTATATGAAAAAGGAAAACGAAGATATTTATATCATCGAATATGCAGATAGCTTAAAGACCAAAAACAATGAGTAACTCACTTTTTTCCGCATTTGAAAAAGTATCTTCTAAAGCTTGGAAACAAAAAATTCAAGTTGATTTAAAAGGTGCTGACTACAACGACAGCCTAATTTGGAAAACCAATCAAGGTATTGATGTCCGTCCGTTTTATCATCAAGATGAAATGGGTGAAACCTTTAAAATCCAACCACAACAGTGGGCTATTGGTCAGATAATTTTTGTTAAAAACGAAAAAGCATCTAACACAAAAGCATTAGACGCGATTGAAAGAGGTGCCGAAACCTTAAAATTTATTATTCCTAATAAAGCAGTTTCAATAGAAAAAACGTTAGAAAATATTGACCTAAGCACGACAACTATTCAGCTAGAGCTTTTATTTTCTGATCAAGACTATTTAAACAACCTGGCCAAAATTTCCGCGAAAGCGTTATTAATTTTTGACCCAATCGGGTTTTTAGCGCAAACAGGAAACTGGTTTGAAACCTCTAATACCAGCTTAATAATTAACAACCAAATTACGGTTAACACCACAGCATATCAAAATGCAGGTGCAACAATTATACAGCAATTAGCTTACGGATTATCGCATTTAAACGACTATTTTAGTGCACCAGATTTTGCTAATGCTACAGTAAAAACAGTTAATTTTAATGTCGCTGTAAGTACCAATTACTTTTTTGAAATAGCCAAACTTAGAGCATTACGTGTCTTATATAGCACATTGGCTGCAGAATATAATTGTGATGCCAAATTGCTAATACATGCCATCCCGACAAAACGTAATAAAACTATTTACGACTTTAACACCAACATGTTACGTACCACTACGGAATGTATGAGTGCTATTTTAGGTGGCGCAAATACGGTCTATAATTTACCGTACGATGCTATTTACCATAAGGATAACGAGTTTGGAGAGCGTATAGCGCGTAATCAATTATTAATTTTGAAAAACGAAAGCTATTTTGATGTTGTAAATAATGCTGCAGATGGGAGTTATTATATAGAAACGTTAACGTCTCAATTAGCAGAAAAAGCCTTAACTTTATTCAAAGAAATTGAGGCAAATGGTGGTTTTATTGCACAATTAAAAGAAGGTACAATACAGAAAAAGATTAAAGAAAGTGCTACCAAAGAACAAGAGCAGTTTGATGACGGTACAATCACACTTTTAGGAACCAATAAGCATCCTAATAAAAATGATAAAATGAAACATGATCTTGAGCTGTTTCCTTTTCTGAAAATTAATCCAAGAAAAACACTAATCCAACCTATCATAGAAAGGCGATTAGCAGAAACTTTAGAACAAAACAGATTAAAAACTGAATAAACTATTATTACACTATGAACACACGTATTTTTAAAATTGCATTAGTATTAGTTATAGCTTTAAATGTAAGCTGTAAAAAAAGTGAAGCAAAATTATCAGAATTTAAATACGCCGACCAACCGGACGCTGTGACTTGCAATTCTGGTTATGACGCTGTTATTAAAGAAGCATTGTATGCTTTTGAAAAAGATATACTTACTAAATACGATCAGAAAGGTCAAAACAAATTAAAAGCATATAGAGCGTATATTAATAATTCGATTTCTAATAGAATTAATTTAGAAGCGACCATTACACCGCACTCTAAAGCTATTTATGATGTACTTAAATCAAAACCAGAATTATGGGACGGTACACATTTAAACTACACAAGTCCAGTTGTTACTTGTATTATAGACAATATTAAAGACAAAAAATTACAACAAAGTTTGGTGTCTTTAATTAGTACAAATAGCATGAGATCAGAATTGTTTACGCCAGCATTAAGAAGCAGTTCGTCTTACGCTAGAGACACGTATTTAGCTACTTTTTTAGCTTTAGACTTATACTATTCTAAATTTAATACGGTAGACTTTAGTAAAGTAAACCTATCAAATAATATTGGCGAAGTACTGCCAGGAGATCTTGACAAAAAAGCTACTAATGCGACTATAACACCAAATACACCTGCTAAAAAGGACGACCACGCAGGACATAACCACGACTAATATATTGCACGCTTGAAAATAAAAATGATCATACCAATACTTCTAATGTTCTTTTTTTCTTGTAAAGAAGAGACAAAAGAAACGACTGTTAAAGATGATCTTTTTGGGCAATACTTTAATTTAGACAAAGATAATATTGATGTGTATTTACCTAATACATTACAACAATACACTGTAGATCAATATGCTGGATTGTTGGGCGCTATTGAAGACTCGGTTGCCAGACAAACCGAAATTATGCGTTTTAACATTTTAAAATACTCTAAAAAAAACGTGTATTTTTTTAGAACATTAAATCATACTACGGACGTGTCTATAAAAATGACTGACTATTTTCCTTTTAGTAAAGATGACTCTAGGTATATGTCGGCTTTAGTATCGCAATCTTGTCAAGAAAGTGCATCAGTATCTAATAGTACTTGTACCAAATTAAAGTCGGGATACTCAGGTAACAAGCAGACACAAGCCTTTATGGCTAAATATAAAATTGAGTCAGGGACAGAACCAACAAGTTATGCAACCATTTATGCGGTTAGTTCTAATTATAAATCTTTTATTATAACCTTTCGCTCTATGTTGAATAGGAAGTACAATACATTCATCCAAAAAACTATCGTCAAATAATGGCTAGAAAAGACCTTAAACATATCACCCTAAAATCGCCTATTAAAAAGGAAACGCAACACGTGTCTTCTTTTTTAACTGCGGAAGATATTATGGTTAAATCGGAATATACTAAGGCCGATTTAAAAGACGTCGATCACCTTGACTTTGTGGCTGGATTAGCGCCAAACTTACGTGGACCTTACAGTACCATGTACGTTAGAAGACCTTGGACTATCCGTCAATATGCTGGATTTAGTACCGCTGAAGAAAGTAACGCCTTTTACAGACGTAACTTAGAGGCAGGACAAAAAGGACTATCCGTTGCTTTTGATTTAGCAACACACAGAGGTTATGACTCTGATCACGAGCGTGTGGTTGGAGATGTTGGAAAAGCTGGAGTTGCAATAGACTCAGTCGAAGATATGAAAGTCCTATTTGACCAGATTCCGTTGGATAAAATGTCGGTATCCATGACTATGAATGGTGCAGTGTTACCAATCTTAGCGTTTTATATTGTTGCAGCAGAAGAGCAAGGTGTAAAACCAGAACAACTAGCCGGAACCATTCAAAATGATATTTTAAAAGAGTTTATGGTGCGTAATACGTACATCTACCCACCTACTCCGTCCATGAAAATAATTTCGGATATTTTTGAATATACTAGTAAGCATATGCCAAAATACAATAGTATAAGTATTTCTGGATATCATATGCAAGAAGCAGGTGCCACTTGCGATATCGAGCTGGCTTACACCCTAGCAGATGGACTAGAATATATTAGAAAAGGATTAGCAGCCGGAATGGATATAGACACCTTTGCACCGCGTTTATCCTTTTTCTGGGCAATTGGTATGAATCACTTTATGGAAATTGCTAAAATGCGTGCTGCACGTATGCTTTGGTCAAAATTAGTGAGTCAGTTTAATCCAAAAAACCAAAAAAGTTTAGCGTTGCGTACGCATTGTCAAACCAGTGGTTGGAGCTTAACAGAGCAAGACCCGTTTAATAATGTTGCCCGCACCACTATTGAAGCTACCGCAGCTGCTTTTGGAGGCACACAAAGTTTACACACCAATGCATTGGATGAGGCTATTGCATTACCAACAGATTTCTCGGCACGTATTGCACGTAACACACAAATATATTTACAAGAAGAAACCAATATTACAAAAACGGTAGATCCTTGGGCAGGTAGTTATTATGTCGAAAAACTAACACATGATATTACTGAAAAAGCATGGTCTTTAATTGAAGAAGTAGAAGCACTTGGTGGTATGACTAAAGCTATTGAAGCTGGTATACCAAAACTACGTATAGAAGAAGCTGCTGCTAGAAAACAAGCACGTATAGACTCTAGTCAAGACATTATTGTTGGGGTTAATAAATATGTTTTAGATGAAGAAGATGCTATTACAACCTTAGAAGTTGATAATCAAACGGTACGATTACAACAAATTGAAGGATTAGAAAAAATTAAAGCAGAAAGAAACACTGCCAAAGTTAACGATGCCTTAGCAAATTTAACAGAAGCAGCTAAAACAGGTAAAGAAAATTTATTAGCTTTAGCTGTAATTGCAGCGCGAGAGCGTGCAACTTTAGGCGAAATTAGTGATGCTTTAGAAGCTGTTTTTGGACGTTATAAAGCACAAATTAAATCTTTTTCTGGCGTGTATAGTAAAGAAATTAAAGACGATAAATCTTTTGCGAAAGCAAAAGCACTAGCAGATCAATTTGCAGAGCAAGATGGTCGTAGACCACGTATTATGATTGCTAAAATGGGGCAAGACGGACACGATCGTGGTGCAAAAGTAGTGGCTACCGGTTATGCAGATGTTGGTTTTGACGTGGATATAGGTCCTTTGTTTCAAACGCCTAAAGAAGCTGCAAAACAAGCAGTAGAAAATGATGTGCACATCCTTGGTGTGTCATCTCTTGCAGCAGGACACAAAACATTAGTCCCACAGGTTATAGAAGAGCTTAAAAAGTATGGCAGAGAAGATATTATGGTAATTGTTGGTGGTGTTATACCAAAACAAGACTACCAATATTTATTTGATGCTGGCGCTGTTGCTGTCTTTGGTCCTGGAACAAAAATTAGCGATGCGGCTATAAAAATATTAGAAATCTTGATTGATTAATCACGGTTTTTAAACACCAAATAACATAATAATAATAATAATAGTAAAAAGTGTAAGCTAACATAGCTTGCACTTTTTTTATGCGTTATAATTATACACAGTTTTGTTAATAACTGCACGGTAATTTTATTTAAAATCATTCGGGAATTAATATTAAAAAATTAACTTCGTGACAACAACCAAACCAATTAATTACACTTTTATGTATACTTTAGTTTAATTACTTAACTGGAACAAAAAGTAATCATATCCTTTAATATAATAGGGATATGGGGAATGTGAGTGATTGTATGACTAGTTGTAGCATAATTAAAAATAAACTATGGAAATTAATGAAATCACTTTATTAAAAAGTTACATTGATCAAATTGAGAAAGAAGATCTTAGTTTTTTAATTAAAGAAAAGGATGGTACAAATCTAATCCAAAGATTAAAAGCTTCAGAATTAATTAACGTAATTCAAGAATCAATTACTGCAATTAGAGAAGCTGATGAAATAAATATGCTCTACTCTTGTTCTCGTTTTTTTATTAGAAGAGAAAATCAAAGTATGATTGATATAAATCAAACTTTACAACAATTACTTGTTGCAATAAAAGCTAAAAACGCAACCACAATTGAATCTTGGGCATTATTATTTCAAACTTATATTCTTCAAACTGGTTTATTCTCTCTATTAGTTAAAAATGAAAAACCTGATGTAGTAACAGAGGTTAAAAAATTAAGGACAGAAAATAAAAATTTAAATAAAGAATTAAGAGTTAATTTTAATAAAGCCAAAGAATTAAAGGATTCCTTTGAAAACTTAAAAACAGAAGTTGAAACATTTAAGTCTGCTAAAGAGAGAGAATTAACTCAAATAACAAATAATTTAAATAGTACTAATCAAACTAAGTCTCAAATAGAGCAAACCAATTCTTCTATTTCTACTATTAAAACTTCAATAGATAAAAACTTAGCAGAAGTGCAAGCGTCAATAAAAGGTTATAATGATAAGATTAAGCAACACTCAGATAATATAAATGAAATAGAAAAAAGAATTCTAAATGAAGAGAAAATAGTTGAAAAACTAATAAGTACAAACTCTTCAGAATCAAAAAAATTAGAAACTCTTTCCAAAGAAGCTGATAGAATTCAAAAACAACTTGAAAAACTACTAACTCCTGCAATAGCTAGAGATTTACAATCAACTTTTCGAAAGAGAAAAGAATGGCTATTCGCATCAACAGTTGTTTGGCTAATTTTATCCATTTTAGCAGCATCATTTCTAGGTTGGTATATTTATAAACTTTTTGAAAGTGAAGAGTTTAGTTTTGAACTTGAGAAAGTTATTGTTGCTGGTATTCGATTGATTCCTATTGTTACAGTTTTATATTTTGCCATAAGACAATTTACTAAAACAAGAAGTTTAGAAGAAGAGTATGCTTTTCGTGAAAGTATCGCAACATCATTAATGGCTTATGCTGAACAAATTACTGGAGACCCAAGCAGAAAAGATCAATTGATTCAAGAGACAGTAAATAAATTATATGAATCTCCAACAAAAAGTAAAAAAATTACTTCTAAAACAAAAAATATTACTGAATCAAGTATGAAAGATATAATTGATTTAGTCAAAGAGATAAAAAGTATAGATGTATAAAAATGTGCCCAACAATGGCTATAGTTAATACGGGTTTTGGTGCTTAACCCAAAGTTTAGAGCTTTAAACTAAGTCCGCCAAATATTTTTGATTTGGCTTTAGAACAAAAAAGATAAAACAAAATAAAAAGTTTTAGCTAAGTGCTTAATCGGTAATTCAGTCATCTTAATTCCCGTACTAACCATAGCCGAGACGTTGTAAGTAATAAAAACTAACTCAGAAATATGAATGAAAACACTACAATTGAAATTGATCTATTTCAAATTCATTATTACCTAAAAAATAAATCTCATTCAATGGATGCTTTAACATTAAATAAAGTTGAGGCAGAGTTTCTAAAAATATCAAATGAGGTCTCTAAAATATTCGATTGTCAACTAATAATCGAATCACAGGCATTAGATGAAGGGGGTATTAAATCTACATATAAATTCCTTACTAATAAAAAAAACATCAAATATACTCTTGCTGTCGGAGTATTTACAACAACAATAATTGGAAATATACTCACTAACGTCATTAGCAATAGTTTGAATGAAGATAGGGAACAAACAGAATTGACAAAACATAAAACTAAACTTCAAATAGAAGATTTAGAATTAAAAAAAGATTCTCATAAACTAAGTTTAGAAAAAACACAATTAGAAATTAAAAATCTAAAACAACAGATAATTAAAGATAGCATAGAAATAAGTGAAAAATTAAAAAATAGCCAAGAAGAGATTGACGTTGAATTCGATGAAAAAGTATTAGATAATAAAATCTTAAGAACAATTAAGAGTAGTAAAATTAAAATCTCTAAATCAAATTTTTATAAAAATCTATCTAAAGACAATAAAGTTCAAAAAATTTCAACTCAAATTTTAAATAACCAAGGCAAACCTATTTCAGAAGAAAAAGTTGTGCTAAGAAATGACTTCAAAAAACATATTTATAAAGAAGAGGTTTTAGAACCAAAATATATAAACAATATTGAATTAGAAATTGTTTCTCCAGTTCTAAAAAATAACAAATTATCGTGGAGAGCTTTATATGAAGGAAAACCTATTTCCTTTTCAGTAAAAGATAAAGTCTTTAAAAATCTAATTCTTAATAAAGGTTTAAGTTTTAGTAATGGCACAAAACTTTTATGTGATTTAGAAATAAAATTAAAAATCAATAATAACGGTGAAATTAAAGAAGGAACCAAAACTATTGATAATGTTACACAAATAAAATATTTAGATGGAGACATTATAGATCTATAAAACACTACTTACAACAACTTATAAAATTAATTGCTAGGTTCTAGCCTACTTCTGAAAATCCTCTCGGAATTTCTTAGTCAGTAATTATGTAATTGATACACGACAACATTTGAAAACATAAAAAAACAAATATGAAAAAAATTTATCTCTCTATCCTTATTTTAACTTTTATTTTAACGAGCTGTGACAGTACTTCTCAAAACACAGATATAATATTAAAAGGGAAAATAGGAAAATTTGATGCTCAAATGGACTTAAAAAAAGATGGGGACTTTTTTAATGGTTTATTTACTTATGAAACTACTAACAATAAAAAGATAAAACTAAAAGGACAATTAGAAGGAGACAAATTAAGACTATCCGAATTTAATAACGATAACGAGATAACAGGTTTATTTATTGGAGATTATATAAATAATGACTATCGAGGGGAATGGAATGATGTAAATGGAAAAAACAAAGTTTCGTTTTTTTTTAGCGAAAGTAAACCTTCAGTAAAATCAAATGAAAAACAAGGGATTGCTGAATTAAAAAGTAAAGAACTATTAGAAACATATTTTAAACCTTATGAATATGTAACAGATAGTTTAGGTCGATATAAAATTAACAATGATTTATTTGATATCGAATTCTATAAAATTGAAAATTATAAATTAGATGGCAAACTATACTCCATAGCTATATTTGGTCATCATCCCCTTTACAAGTATGAGAATTATTACGAAAGAGGTGTAGGTACTTCTACAAATGGAAATGCAAAATTTAGCATTCTCAAATTTGTGAAAAATAGTAATAAATGGATTTTATTAAATCAATTTGATAATTTGGATATTGGCCATAGTACTGATGGAGAGGTTGAATTAGCTAAAATTAGGCAAATAGAAAATTTTACTTTTTTAGAACTTAAAGATGTTGAATTTTATGGCCAAGGTATTCATAGATATACTGAGATATTCAACACCACTAATTTTAAAAGTACATTTAAAACTACAAGCTGGAATTATAAAGAAAATATTGAAGAATATATAAGATCTCAAAATAAAAATTATTATGAAGACTATGTTCTTTCTGCGTCAGATGGCGCATCTAATAATCAGGACTACAATTTCATCATTAGGGATAATAAACTACATCTTATTAATGAAGAAAAAAATGCTGAATATGATGAAAACTCTAAAATTTGGAAAAATAAGGAAAACAACATAATTTATATTTTCAATGAAGAAACATTAATATTTGAGCTAAATGAATAGTTATTATTTAGAGAAGGAAAACTAAACGATTTAATAACACCGTAAATAATTAATTGCCAAACCAATGCAGAGAATTATAATATTAGCTATAATTATACAAGAGTAAATTCAACACTAACACCTAATTGTAATTAATTATGAAAGTTTTTAATTTAATCTTAATCCTTATATTTCTTTTAAGTTGTTCGGTTAATAAACAGACAATTCTAAATGATAAAGAAACTTATTATTTTTATTTTGAGAATAATGATAATACAATGAAGTATATATACGGTAAAATTAAAAATAGAAAAAAATATTTTTATCATATCGAAATGGCCGATAAAATATTTTTTGATGCAATAAAAAAAAATGACACATTTAATATAAAAGAATTAAAAGAACAAGATACAATTGGTCTAAATATAAAAGATTATGATTGGTTAAATCAATTTGATAACACATCCAAATATAGATTCTTCAATAAGAAACCTTTTAAAAAATATTATATTATAGAAAAAACTGCTAAAAAAGATGGATTAGATTTAATAGAAGTTAAATTTATTGATGAAATTAATTAAACACTAACCACAACAATGGCTATAAGTAATTGCTTGTTCTCGCCTACTTCTGAAAATCCTAGCGGACTTTCTTGCTCAGTAATTATTTACTAAATTAGTTGCTTGAATCACGCAAACAACCATACACAATCCCGTTAGGCAACATAAAGAGAAACGACATTGACAGATAGAAAAACCAACTTCAAAACCATTTGGCAAAGAGCTAAAATTAGACCAATATTACTACTTTTTGCATTTCAAGGAATTGCATTTGCATTATTACTCTTTCTTCCAATGGGATTGATGATGAATGCATTGGGAGATAGTTTCCCATTTGTTAAAAACGTGGAAAAAATCCAATCTGACGGAAAAAATGAAAACGCTGTTCTGACAAACATCAAAGGAATTAACAATATTGGTATTAACGGAAATAATCCTCAAATCTTGACCTATGAATTTGATTTTAATGGACAAAAAACAGAATCAAAGTTTAGTGTATTTGAACCTAACAAAACTGATATTTTAAAAATTGGAGATATTATTCCAATTAAACATTTCAACGGACAATCAATACCGTCAGAATTTGAGCAATACACTTTTAATATGAATTTTATGTATTATATAGCTGGAGTTATTCTGCTAATTGGACTAATTCTTTGCTATCTTCTATATTCACGAATAAATAAAGAAATCTTATTATATAAAACAGGCAGAATTATGGAGGGTAAAATAGTTTCAATAAGCCATAATAAAGGTTTTACATTTTCAAAATTTGGTTCTTCAATGGATGTGCATTATGAATATGGAAATAACGTTGCGAAATCGAGAACTAATAATTTTGCTTTGACAAATAATAAATCAACAGGAGATTCAATTAAAATTTTGGTTTCACAAGATGGAAACTCATCTTGTCTATATCCAGAATTGATTGCTAAAACTAATAATTGGAAAGAAAATAACGTTGCCTAACACCGTTTAAAAATAATTACGATTTAGAACTTGATTAAAAGGCAGTTATGTATTTACTAATTCCCATACACTAACACATTGTAAATAGCACGAATGAAAGCGATTTTAAAAATAATATTCATAGTTTTTTTGACTATTTCTAGTTGTAAAACAAAACAAATAGAAAAAACAGAACCGAAAACAAACGCACCAAAAGTTGAGTTTTCTGCATATGATTTAGGCAAAAGCGATTTACCTAAACTGAAAAGACAAGTAAATGATTATGAATTTGTCTTTACTATGGAGCAATTGGAAAAATTGACTTTAATGATTAGAGGATTTGAGAAAAACACAACTAATCAAATAGCAATCGTTTCAATAGAATCTATTGGGAAATACTCGGATTTTGACAAGTTTGCGGTTGATTTATCAAATTATAACGGAATTGGTTTAAAAGAAAAAGACAATGGACTGTCTATTGTTTTCAGTACAAATTTGAGAAAAATAAGAATTACGACAGGATTTGGAACTGAAAAAATTTTGACTGACAAAATTTGTAAAAATATACTTGATCAAACCATTATTCCTGAATTTAAAAACGGAAATTATTACACCGGAATTGAAAAAGGTTTGACGGAAATAATGGCAAAATGGAAATAAAGTACTGTTTACAACAATGTACAAATTAATTGCTATTTTAGCTTAAACAAAGGTAGTTGTCATTTTGTTACGTCTTATTTACCTGGGGAAAACCCTAGCATAAAAACTCACAACTTTCAATCTACAAAAACGTTACACAACATTTGAATGAAACATTTTTTAGTAATAATAATTCTTCTTACCTATAATCTCACAATTGCTCAACATTCGGAAAGATTAGAGGAAATTTTAAGCGAATTAAAAGAAGTCGATTCAAAAGCTGATACTATACACTATGGTAATGGAAAAGCTTGGTGGATAAGCACCCTAACAACCTACGAACATAATACTGAGAAATACTCTACTTATTCTGGATAACAAGTTCAATTTTACAAAAATGGACAAATCGCGAGCGAAACTTTAATGGACAAATATGGCAACATTCTCAGTTGGAAAGGATTTGACCTATTAGGAAATAAAACAATCGAATCTCTAACTACCGAAATTGACTCAGACGCATCGGACCTAAATGCATTTTTCAATTCTGAAAAGCATATAAACTTCAAAAAACATGTTAAACTATATAAATGTTCGAAAAAATTGGGTGTTTATTATTTACACAAGGAAGGTCAGAGAGTTAATGGAAAGAAGAAAGGTTTATGGAAAACCTATTCCGAAAATGGTGATGTGAAAAAAGAAAAAGCATACTAATAAATGTTTTACAACAACGCTTATAATTCATTACTATTTCTAACCTGTTTTTAAAGTTTTCACGCACTATCTATGCGGTTATTATTTGTTAGATCACATTATAAACCAAGCAAACAATCAAAGACACACTTTATACCACACATTTATAAAAAACACCCTAATTTAGTATTTTACCGATTGTTAGGTAATTAAATATTTTATTATATATTTGCAGCATGAGACCACAAAAAGTATTGGACATAGATATGTTAATTGGATTAGCCAGCGTGTTTCGCGCTAAAGGTTATGAAGGTGCTAGTTTAAAAGATCTAGCGGATATTACGGGTTTAAAAAAAGCGAGTTTATACCATAGGTTTCCAAACGGAAAACAAGAAATGGCGGAAGCAGTACTTTCTCATATAGACCAATGGGTTAAGGATAATATAGTGTCCGTTTTAAAAGATGATAATTATAGTCCAAAAATAAGATTACAACAAGCACTATCTCAAATCCGTGTCTTTTATAATCAAGGAGAAGAAACCTGTATTATACGTGCCTTTTCTATGCAAGCAGGATTAGAATTATTTGAACAACATGTCAAAGAGGGCCTTACCGAATGGCTTAATGCCTTTACTGAAATTGGTATACAATTAAACCTAACGCCTGCTGTAGCAGAAAAAAAAGCACTACAAACCTTAATAGATATTCAAGGTAGTTTAATACTTACTAAAGGATTACACGATGCCTCTATTTTTGAAACCACCATGCAAAACATTGAAAACAACTATTTAAACACCTAAAAAAAATTAAAACATTATTTTACCGAATGGTCGGTAATTAACTAATTTAAATAATAATACCATGAAAAAAGCAATAACACTTTACCTAATTCTTTTACTATTTGGATGTCATACAGACACCACTACAAAAAACAACACCATTACAAGCAAAACTACCAAAACGGAAACCACAACCTATAAAAAACTAGACGTTAATGGCGTAACAATTGCGTATCGCGAAGCCGGAAATCCTGACAAACCGACCATTGTACTACTGCATGGTTTCCCATCCTCCTCACACCAATACAGAAAAGTACTAAACACCTTATCAACCGACTTCCATTTAATAGCACCAGACTATCCTGGATTTGGAAATAGTGATTTTCCGTTGTCCACAGACTACGACTACACTTTTGACAATATTGCAACAACAATAGATACCTTTTTAGAATTAAAGGGATTACAATCTTACGCCATAATGATCCAAGATTACGGTGCACCTATTGGCTTCAGAATAGCAACCGCACATCCAGAAAAAATTACAGCTATAATTAATCAGAATGGAAACGCATATAAAGCCGGTTTAGGAGATGCTTGGGCAGACACACGACTATTATGGGCTAACCGAACTAAAACTACAGAAGACGCCCTCCTACCCGCTTTTACGCTACAAGGTTTGGAATGGCAATACACACACGGAACCCGAAATCCAGAAAACGTAAATCCGGACACCTGGCACTTAGATTATTTAAGACTATCTAGACCCAATGCACATAAAGTAAACATCGATTTATTTTACGATTACCAAAACAATATAAAACTATACCCAGAATGGCAACAATACTTAAGAGACAATCAACCACCACTGTTAATAGTTTGGGGTAAAAACGATGCCTTTTTTCCGGAAAGTGGTGCCGAAGCATTTAAAAAGGATGTTAAAAACATTGATTATAACATCTACAATACAGGGCATTTTGCTTTAGAGGAAGATGGCGAAGCCATTATTGAAAAGATCAGAAGTTTTATGAAGGGGTTAAACAAATAACTCCCAATTATTAAACAAAACCTTAAAAGTGTAAGCCAGTATAGCTTGCACTTTTTTTATGCGTTATAATTATAAACCGTTTTGTTAATAACTGCTCGGTAATTTTATTTAAAATCATTCGGGAATTAATATTAAAAAATTAACTTCGTTAAAACAAGCAAACCAATTAATTACACTTTTTATTTATAGTTTAGTTACTCAACTGGAACTAAAAGTAATCTTATCCATTATTAAAACAGGAATATGAGGAATGTGAGTGATTGTATGACTAGTTGTAGCACATTAACAAAAAAAACGCTTAAAAAGAATAAAATGAACGAAACACAAACACACGGATACAAATTAGCTTCAAAAGGAAAAAGATTAATTGCGACTATACTTGAAGGAATAATTTTTGGAATTATTATTTTAGGATTTTATCTAATTATGGGAAAATCTGCTTCTGAATTTTGGAATGATTTAGACAGTGACTTTGAATTTTTAGATATAGTTTACTCTTTAGTGACAGGAATAATTATTGGAGCAATATTTTACCCAATATTTATCGGAAATTTAGGACACAGAATATTTAATTTAAAAGTGATTTCAGAAGAAACAGGAAAAGATTATAATGAACCTGAAAAAGGAGCAATTAGAGAAGGTTTAAAACACGTACTTGGATTCTTGCTTATTCCAAGTATTTGGATATTATGGGATGAAAAAAATCAGAATTTATACGATAAAATAACGAAAACTTTAGTTGTCGAAAAAAACACGACTGAATAAAAAAACGTGCTACAACCCCATGTATAGAAAATTGCTATATTTAGCTTAATTTAAAACTTGTTGCGATTTTGTAAACTTCTGAATTTCCGCTGGAAATTCCTCGTTCACAAAATCGCAACTTTCCATATACATAAACGTTGTGTAACATTTGAAAAACAAACATTTGACTGAATTTCATAAACTTCCCGATTTACTTATAACAGAAATGAGTTTATTTCCAGAAGGGAATAAAACCATCATTGAGAACTCTGAAAACTGGACTTTAGAAATTGACTCAATTTGGAATTCTAAACGGATTGACCTTAATATAAAATCTCGAAAATCCGATTTACACTCTGAATTCACTCATTGTTTAATAAAAAAAGCATCATTAATAAGTTTAATTGCGCGATATGATAATTACAACTTATCAGGAAAGGCTAGTAATATTTCTGATTTTTTACTGACAAGCCCATTATCGTTAAACTTACTCAAATGCAGAAAAGCAAGTTTTGAACTTAAAGGAAAATATCTGATCTATAATTGTAGAATTGATCGTCGAGATAAACATAGTTTGTCGAATATCTTTATTCTGATTGAAAGATTGACCGAAGAAATTGATAAACTGTCTGATAAAAAAAATATTACACAACACATTGTATAATTAATTGCTTGGTCAATGCCGACTTACGAACATTCCTGCGGAATATTCTATTTGTGTTTTATTTGCTAACTTAGTCACTTAAACCCCAACCAACCTTACAAAATTCCGTTACCTGTATAATTTAATATCCCTATGAACAGAGTTATAACAACTATCTTTTTTTTACTATTTATAAGTTTTGGATTTGCTCAAAACGGAAAATTACTCTCGAAAAAATTGGTTGATATTTCCAAAACACCAATTTGGGATAGGATTTCCCAAGACAATGAATTGAAACCAAATTTTGAACATTTAAACAACTTGGATTTCTATTTCATTACTTACCAAAGTGATAGCCTGAAAGTTCGAGGTTTATTAATTGAACCTAAAAGTCAAGGAAAATATCCAGTTGTGATTTTTAATCGTGGTGGAAACCGAGATTTTGGAAGATTAACAGTTGCCACAATGATAATGTACACTTCAAAATTAGCAGAACAAGGTTATGTGATAATCGGAAGTAATTATCGAGAAAAAGATGAATTTGGAGGTACTGAAATTAATGACGTTCTGAATTTGACCGAAACAGTAAAAGACATTGAAAAAGCAAACTCGAATTGTATTGGAATGTTTGGCTGGTCGAGAGGCGGAATGATGACTTATTTGTCTCTTCAGAAATCGGACAAAATAAAAACAGCTATTGTCGGAAATGGAGCTTCTGATTTATTTGATACAACTGAATTCAGACCGAAAATGGAAACGAATGTATTTGCAGAGTGCATTCCTGAATATTGGAAAAATAAAGAATCGGAATTAAAAAAACGTTCGGTAATTTATTGGACAGACGAATTAGATAAAAATAGTAGTCTTTTAATATTATGTGGAACTAACGACAAACGAGTGAACCCAAAACAAGCTGAAAAGATAGCGACCAAATTAAAAGAAATCCAATATGACTTTGAGTTAAGGAAATTTGAGACTGACCATTATTTTACAGAATATAAAATAGAATTAAACGAAATGGTAATTGAATGGTTTGACAAACGATTGAAAAAATAAAAACTACAGGTAACACCGTGTATAATTAATTGCTTGGTCACTGCCGACTTACGAACATTCCTGCGGAATATTCTATCTGTGATTTATTTATTAATTTAGTTGACTTAACAACGCATACTAAGTCATGCACAAGCACGTTAGGTGCAAATACCAATCAGAACTCAAAATGAACGACAAATTAATCGGACATAAATTCAAATTAGTTAATTCTGAAAAAACAGGAATTACACTTGAATTGAATAGTTGGAGTACTGAAAATTTCATTGAAAAATACTCAGTAAGTTTCGACAATGAGAAAATAATTGAGCGAATAAAAGCAGAAAATATTTCTTTCGGAGAAAAGTTTCAAAGATTGACTTTTTTAATCGTCTAATAAGAGATATTCAATCTGAAGACGAAAAAACAAAAGAGTTTGCTTCCTAAATTCTTTGTAATTTTCTTGAATTTGATATTTCTGATTTTGAACTAAAAACCTTGAAAATCGGAATTGAGAAGATAATTGAACAGTTAAAAACCGAAAAGAATATTGACGCTGAACAAAAACTAGCAGAGGGACTTTTTGAATTTATTTATTCTGGAAAATTAAATAATAAAGAGAAATTAGAACTATTGGAAAGATTGACTGAAATTGATTCTTATCAAATATGTCAGTATTTAGATGACGAAGATTATTTGAAAATTCCGAAAGTAAAAAAATACGTTGAAAAGAATAAAACCAGTGGCTAACACCGTGTATAAAAAAATGCTAAATTAGTGCTTAAATAAAGTTAGTTGCGCTTTTGTTTCGTCTGATTTTCCTGCGGAAAATCCTCGCATACAAAAACGCATCTTTTCATACACAAAACCGTGGGCATTCATTGGGCAGAACCGTTAAAAATGAAAAATATGACATTTTAAGACCAATAACAATGACAGTTATTGCAATTGGAAGTTTAAAAAATGCAGAAGATAGAACTGAATTATTAAATGGAAACCTTTGGTTATGGTTTATTCTAATTGTTTTTATTGCAAGTTGGGTTGGTTTTTTTGTTAGGAAAAGTAAAGAAAACAAAAAATTAAATAGTTAATTATAGGAAAAGTAGTTTAAAGTCAGAATTGAAAATTGCATTTAATACAAAACGTTTGACTTTTAGCTCGTTTGCAGAATCGGAAACTGAACTGAAAAACAAAACACGAATTGAATGCGGAATTTAGTAAGTTGCGGAATTTCTCACTCAATCGGAATTGAAAAAGTTTGCGAAAAAATCGCTAACCGAATTCACTCAAACGCTGGAAAAACTGCAAACGGAATTAAGCCGAATAAGAATAAGTCTGAATAAAAATAACGAAATGCCAACACCGTGTATAATTCATTGCTGGTTATAGCCTACTTACAAAAGTCCTCGCGGACTTTCTATCTGTGATTTTTTTGCTAAATTAGTTATTTAAATCACATAATTAACAAAACACAATCACGTTATGCAACTTTTAAAAAATAATATGAATATGAGATTATTACTTTTCATTTCTTCATTGATTTTGATGTCATGTGGCGGAGTTAAAAAAAATATTGTAAAACCTGAAACGTATACAAAAGTAATACCCCAATTGAATGAAATAAAAAATGTAGAAATTGGAAGCCGAGTTATTTATAGAGAAAAAGGTCATCAGTATGATGCTATTAAACTAACAAAAGCATTTACTATCAAACTAGATGACGTTTTTAAAGTAATTGAAGAAGGCAAAATCTTTATCAATCAATATAACACAAATGAATATGATTTTTATAGTAGTTCTACTAATTCAGAATTTGGAGTTGCTATTCCTAAAAGTGATAAAAGTCCATTAATTTACTATAAAAGCGATATTGATGGAATTTACTCAACTGGATTAAGTTATAATGGTCTAACCTTAATAAAACCCAAAGAACAATTAGAATATATTCAAACAAATGTAAGCTCAAAGAATAAAGATTATTTTAAAGAAGAATTTATTTATAATGGTCGTGTTGGTAATGCACATAAATTCATTTATCGAGAATATATAAATGATTATGCAAGACCTGCTTTTACGCAAGAAGTGCAGTATGATTTATCAGAGAATAAAATTATTGGCTTTCGTGGCATGCGTATTGAAATTATTAATGCCTCAAACACAAAAATTGAATACAAAGTTTTAAATTATTTTGAAAAATAAAAACGTTACGAAACTACTTGTATTGTCCATTGCTTGAATCTAGCTGGCTTGTATTTGATAAGTTAGTTGTTTAAACCTCGTAACTAATTTTATATAAGCACCTCGTAAACCATATCACAACAATCATAATTATGGTAAAATTAATAATTAAATAGATTTAATCTTACATATATATAAATTGAAATATGAAACCGAGTACCTTAATAATTAATCAAGCACTAGACAAGAAAAAGTGTATCACATATTTCAATGGACATGATTTCCATTACATCAAAGAAGATAAAAATGTCAGTATATTAAATAAATCAGGCACAACACTTACTATTGAAGGAAGAAATATGCCAATGGAATTAAGTATTCTATTTAGAGATAAAAGCACTGAATTTTCTTTAAAATATGATGTAACAGTATTATTTGACACTGGAGACTTGCAAGAGGAACTTGAGAAACTTACTAGTGGATTAATGCAAGCAGAATTTAATTAGCATAATATCTTGCGCATATGAAACTAACCTGAATTGTTAAACGGGAATTCAAATCGCGTGGTAATTATTGCCAAAATATTCTGTCGAGAAAAGGAAAATAAAAACGGTTTACAAGACCGTGTATAATTAATTGCTGTAGCAAGTGCTGATCTGGAAAATTCCTGCGAAATTCCCTCTAGCTAATTTCATTTTCACAAAATTAGTTGCGTAAATACACCACTAATCATAAACAACAACGTTCTCAACAAGCTTAAAAAATGAACTACGCAAGAAACAAAATAGAACTTGAAGAAAATGGGTTTACCGTTTTAGCTCACTTATATTCGGACAACGAAATAAGTGAAATTTTAGCTTGTATCGAAAATACTGAACAGGACGGGAATTCGTTTATGAAAACAAAGGATTTATTTGCGATTAGACAATTAATCAAAAATGTACCTGAATTAAGTAATTTGTTGTTTAACAAAAAACTGACTGAATTAATTTCTGACCTTTCAGAATCCAAATATTTCTTGACAAAAGCCATTTATTTTGATAAACCAACCGAATCAAATTGGTTTGTTGCTTACCACCAAGATTTGAGCATATCGGTTGATAAAAAAGCAGATTCAAAAAATTATTTGAATTGGACTTTTAAAAAAGGACAACACGCAGTGCAACCACCTATTGAGATTTTACAAGACACAATAACAATTCGAATTCATTTAGACAAAACGAACAAAAATAACGGAGCGTTAAAAGTAATTCCAAAATCTCATTTAAAAGGAATAGTTCGTGCTGACTCTAAAGATTGGAACATAGATAGCGAATTTGTTTGTGAAGTAAAAAAAGGCGGAGCAATGCTAATGAAACCTTTGACATTACATGCTTCAAATAGAACAACAAACGGAAAGAAAAGACGAGTAATACATTTAGAATTTAATAAACATAAATTAACTAAACCGCTGGCTTGGTTGGAACATTTTGAAATAGAAAAGCCTGTTGCCCACTATGTATAAAATTAACATGCTTGTTTTATACGTGTCGCAAAATTCTGTCGATTTTCGCTAATCGTTAGTTATTATTTATTAATTTAGTTACTTAATCACGCATACTAAGTCATGCACAAGCACGTTGTGGTTAATATAAAAAACTCAAACTATGAAAAAAACTTTCCTACTTGTATTTATAATTATAGTTTCTTCTTGTAACCATAATGAAGAAAAACTAACTGCTAAAAAAGAAATTCTAGAAAAAGAAAATGATTCGCTGACTGAATTAATTTCTAAAACAGAAAACAATGTTGGAATGAATTTCACAAAGTTATTGGAACAGGAAACCCAAACTGAATCTGACTCAACTCTGATTCCTGAATACAAAAATCTTTTAGGAGAAAATGAGATATTCGATATTTACATTTGGGATAGAATCCAAACGATTTCGAATTTGAACAGTTACAACCAAATCGTTTCTGAATTTAGCGGTACATATCGTTTAAAACCAATTTATAATGATAAATACGCAGATGTAAATTTGATAAAAATAAAAAACGACAGTTGTTTTTTATTTAAAAACAAAGAACTAATTGTATCGGAAAAATTAAAAATTCGAAATTCTTCCAATAAGAATATTAAGGGAATAATTTATATTAAAAACTTCGGAATGACTTTACACTCTTCTGGATTTGGAACTGGAATATTCCTTAAAGATAGATTTTGTATGGATTGTGAACGTTTAGATTATTATAAAACGAAATAAATACTAACCACAAGACCGTGTATAATTAATGGCTGTAGTAAGTGCTGATCTGTAAAATTCCTACGGAATTCCCTCTAGCTAATTTCATTTTTGCGAAATTAGTTGCGTAAACACACCACTAATCATAAACTAAAACCAATCCAGTACTACGTTAATGAACGCAAAATACGAAAACTTACAGTCTACAATTAAAAGAAAATACAGTTTTAAATACAAGCCTGATTTTAAAGAAACATTCAAAACAGACATTGAAAACAATCAAATAATCCCATTAATTATTGAAGTTTTTGAAAAACTAGAATGGCCTATTGTTTACAGTAACAAAACAACTATTGAAGCCAAAAGAAAAAACGATTAGAATAAATTAACAGAGAAGATAACAGTCACAAAAAACGCATCAGGAAGGATTGAGGTGCATAGCAAAACACTACAAGGCAATTTTATTGATTTTGGAAATAACTCTAAAAGAACCGGTCTTTTTATTGCCCTTTTTAAAAAATTGGCTACAGAATATCAACAGACTGGAAAGTTAGATGAGTTAAAAACCAAATTAGAAAACGAAAATAGTTGGGCAGATTATAAAATACCATCAGAGTTACCTAACCCCAAAGTAACAAGACCACCAAATTTGATGTTAACACTATTAGGCGGAATGATTATTGCCATTTTATTTGGTGTTATCGTTGCCTTTCTAACCGTACATTTCACTTATTTTATCGGAGTTTATGAATTGGGTCTAGGATTAGGCATCGGATATTTATTCAGTCAAGTTTTAAAAAGCACCAACTATTTAGACTTTAGTATCACAAATATTATACTTGGCGCAATAGTGGTTGTAATGTTTATAACCAATCAATTTACGCAATACCAAATAATAATTTCTGAAAACAATTTTACAGGACTTGGCTTTTTTGAGTTTATGCGATTGCGTATAGAAAATGGTTTAAGCATCAAAAGTTTAAATACAGGTTGGATTGGATTGATCTTAAGTTATATTTTTCAGATGGTATTTCCGTTTTTAATAGCGATTAGTCAAATTTATATTTCGTCTTCAAAAACTATAATAGAAAAAATCCCAGAAAAAGTATTGGAGTATGCTATTTACCTTTTTGAAATGGAAAAATCAGAAAGCGAAGTTAGAGCACTATTAGCAGAAAAAGGATGGTCTAAAAAGTCTGATCAAGATGACGTTATCCTAGCTATTATAGAAATTAGCGGATTTAACCAAATGAGACGGGAATAACATTACTTTACAAGCCTTTTGTGCTATTCAATAAAGCGCAGCCAATTTTCTATTCATTTTTTATTTATTAAATTTAATACTTAAAACATACAGCGCAATCATAAATAATACCGCAAGTAATTTGAGAAAATGGCAAAATATTTAACAGACATAAGTATTGAAAGTGAATTTTCGCAAGAATTTTCAAATGGATTTACAAAATTAGACTTTAATAAAACCACCAAAGTTGTTCAAGACATCTTTTAGTATCTAATTCCAAATAAATTCACATTTGACGGCATTGGAAAATTAAATATTAGAATTACATCTAAAATTCCAGATAACACATATAAAGTAACAGCAGTTGGATTTTCTCAATACACTATTGGCGCATTTAATTTTGACAATTATTTTAATTTAAGCCAATACGAAAAAAACAAAGTCATCTTAAAAATACTTCAAAAGGTAATATCTGACACTTTAAAGAACAACACTGAAAAAGCGAAAATTTTACTTACCATTACGCATAAAATAAGTGAGCATGGATTTGTATATGAAACAGAGGATAAAAAACTATCTAAGTGGAATAAGAAACGTGATTTGAGAGTTTCTATAATTTATAGAATTGACCAAAATGGAGAAAATGCACATATTAAACTAGTCAATAAAAGTGGAACTAAAATTTTAGAAAAACATCTATTAAAAAATAGAATTTACGACTTTCATAACAATTTGTATAAAACCAAATGGAATGAAAATGAATTTCAGATAATCAATAGAGATGGAGCATTATTTAAAACATTTGATTTTGGAAAAACTACTAAAAACCCAGCATCTAATTAATTGATAGTTCTAGCCTACATATTAAAATCCGGCTCTATTGTTATATAAATTTAAATAGAACTACAATAATCCCTATTTTCATCTTCATTTACAACACCAATTATAAAGCATTACAAGTCAAACCGTAACGAGACTAACTAAACATAAAAATATAGCATAATAAAGGTTTTAAGATTTGTATCGTTTTGATTTATCCTAATGTTAACAACTAAGGTTTTTATTCCTCATAATTAATTGTATTTTTACGCTGGACTTTTAGCTTTAGTTAAAAGCTAAATTTTCATTAAAATCAATTTAAATTAATGGGTAAAATAATAGCAATTGCCAATCAAAAAGGAGGCGTTGGAAAAACAACAACCTCTGTTAACTTAGCAGCATCACTAGGTGTTTTAGAAAAAAAAGTACTTTTAATTGACGCAGACCCACAAGCTAATGCAACCTCAGGTTTAGGTATAGATGTAGAGACCGTAGAAGTTGGCACCTACCAATTACTAGAGCATACCAATACAGCTAGAGAGGCCATTTTAAAAACAGAAACGCCTAACTTAGATATAATTCCATCGCATATAGATTTAGTTGCTATTGAGATAGAACTTGTAGATAAGGAACAACGCGAATACATGCTTAAAAAAGCATTACAAGAAATTAAAGACGACTACGATTATATATTAATTGACTGTGCACCATCTTTAGGCCTATTAACCTTAAATGCGTTAACTGCTGCAGATGCTGTAATTATACCAATCCAATGCGAGTATTTTGCATTAGAGGGTCTTGGAAAATTACTAAACACAGTAAAAAGTGTACAAAAAATACACAATCCAGATTTAGATATTGAAGGCTTATTACTAACCATGTACGATTCGCGTTTACGCTTATCAAACCAAGTTGTAGAAGAAGTGCAAAAGCATTTTAACGATATGGTTTTTACAACCATTATACAACGTAACGTCAAGTTAAGTGAAGCACCAAGTTATGGAGAAAGCATTATAAATTATGATGCGTCTAGTAAAGGTGCCAGCAATTATTTAAGTTTAGCGAAAGAAATTATTACAAAAAACTCCTAATTTATGGCGAAAGCAGTTAAAAAACAGGCTTTAGGACGCGGACTTTCTGCATTATTGAAAGACCCAGAAAATGATATACAATCTGCAAAGGATAAAAATGCAGACAAAGTAATAGGTAATATTGTAGAGTTGGATTTGGATTCGATTGAAATGAACCCGTTTCAACCACGTACCAATTTTAACGAAGAAACATTACGCGAGTTAGCCTCTTCTATTAAAGAATTAGGTGTTATACAACCTATTACCGTAAGAAAATTAGGATTTGAAGATTACCAATTAGTCTCTGGAGAGCGTCGTTTTCGTGCTTCAAAATTAATTGGATTAAAAACAATCCCTGCTTACATTAGGATTGCGAATGATCAAGAAAGTCTTGAAATGGCTTTGGTGGAAAATATCCAACGTCAAGACTTAGACCCAATTGAAATAGCATTATCATACCAACGTTTAATTGACGAAATCCAGTTAACGCAAGAGCAAATGAGCGAGCGTGTTGGTAAAAAACGTAGTACAATTGCTAACTATTTGCGTTTATTAAAACTAGATCCAATTATCCAAACGGGTATGCGCGATGGTTTTTTATCTATGGGACATGGTCGTGCTATTATAAATATTGAAGATCAAAACGTACAATTAGATATATACGAAACTATTTTAAGCGAAAAATTATCTGTTAGAGACACAGAAACTTTGGTACGTAACTACAACACAACCAAAGAAGTAAAAGTGCCAGCTAAAAAGGAAACAGAAGAATTGCCAAAATATGTTAAAAAAGGGATTAGCTCTTTTTCAGAATACTTTGGGCATAAAATAGACGTTAAAGTATCCAATAATGGTAAAGGGAAAATAACAATTCCGTTCCATTCTGAAGAAGATTTTAACCGTATCAAAAAGCTAGTTGAAGGTGGTAAATAAGCCCTATTTTGTTTGTATTATATTCTGTTTATTTTGTGCATTATCTTTTGCTCAAGAGGAAACTACTGTCAAAAAAACAGATAGTACACAACAAACAGAAGACGTTACTAAAGTATTAAAGCAAAAGAAAAAAAAGAAAGCTGCTAAACCAGTTATCATAGATTCTACTGTATTAAAACCACAAAAAGCTTACGATCCTTTAGCACCGTCTAGAGCTGCATTTTACTCGGCAATATTACCAGGTTTAGGACAAGCTTATAATGGAAAATATTGGAAAATTCCTATTGTATATGCTGCTTTAGGAACAGGTATCTATTTTTACCTTGACAACAACAAACAATACAATCGTGTTAGAGATGCTTACAAAAGACGTTTGGCTGGATTTACGGATGACGAATTTCAAGACAGACTAACTGATGATGCGCTAAGAGAAGCACAAAAAAACTACAGACGTAATAAAGAATTATCCTTACTTGTTACCGTTGGTTTATACGCACTAAACATTATTGATGCCAACGTAGATGCGCATTTATTGCAGTATAACATCAACGACGACTTAAGTTTACGACCGCATTATCAAATTGAAGAATTTGATAATAAAGGACGTGTTGGACTATCTTTAAATTTCCAATTTTAATACACTCATGAAAATCGCTTTACTAGGCTATGGTAAAATGGGTAAAGCAATAGAAACTATTGCTTTACAACGTGGACACACCATAGTAATTAAAACCTCTCGAGACTCAGATTACAATATAAACGATGCAGATGTCGCTATAGATTTTAGCGTACCATCAGCAGCTTATAATAATATTAGCAATTGCCTTAACAATCAAGTGCCTGTAATTTCTGGTACAACGGGTTGGTTAGAGCAATACGACGACATTGTTTCGCTTTGCGAAAAACAAAAAGGAGCCTTTATTTATGCTTCTAACTTTAGTTTAGGGGTTAATATATTTTTTGAATTAAACGAAACTTTAGCCAAAATGATGGCCAAGCTTAACGATTACAAGCTTGATATAGAAGAAATACACCACACCCAAAAACTTGATGCACCAAGTGGTACTGCAATTACTTTAGCAGAAGGTATTATTAAAAACAATTCCGCGTATCAAGATTGGCAATTGGATACTGCCTCAGACAAAAACATTCCGATTATAGCAAAACGTATTCCTGAAGTACCTGGAACACATATTATAAGCTACACCAGTCCGATTGATACTATTAAAATAGAACACGAAGCTCATAATAGAGAAGGTTTTGCTTTAGGTGCTGTGATAGCTGCTGAGTGGTTAGCGGATAAAACGGGTGTATTTACTATGAAAGATGTGTTAAATATTGGGTAACTTTAATAAATTTAACAACATTTGCAACAATCAACTTATCAATAGACAATAATTATTACAACTATGGACGTTACACAGTGGATTATCTTTTTCTTAGTTATTCAATTTTTACATGGATTAGCCACGTGGAAATTATATAAAAAAGCGGATAGACAAGCATGGGAAGCCTTTGTACCTGTTTACAATGCTGTAATATTAATGAAAATTATTAATAGACCTTGGTGGTGGACCATTCTATTATTTTTACCAATAGTAAATCTTATTTTATTCCCTGTTGTTTGGGTTGAGATTGCTAGAAGCTATGGTAAGAATTCGGCATTAGATACATTCCTTGCTATTTTTACCTTCGGATTTTACAGCTTTTATTTAAACTATGTAGCAACGGATGTTACGCATAAAAAAGACAGAGATTTACAACCAAGAACAGAATTAGGAGATTGGGTTAGCTCTATTTTATTTGCTATTGTTGCGGCTACCATTGTACACACGTATATTATACAACCTTTTCTTATACCAAGTTCTTCTTTAGAAAAAACATTATTAGTCGGCGACTTTTTATTGGTAAGCAAACTACATTATGGACCTAGAGCGCCACAAACTACGGTTGCTGTCCCGATGATACATGATGCCATTCCTGGTACAACAACCCCTTCTTATTTTAAATTTCCGCAGTTACCAAAATTCAGATTACCTGCATTTCAAGATATAAAACGTAATGATATTGTTGTGTTTAACTGGCCTGTAGATACTTTAGTAGAAATTAACAAACCATACGGAGCAGTCCGTCATAAACCTATTGACAAAAAAACCAACTACGTAAAGCGTTGTGTTGGATTACCTGGAGATAACCTATC
This sequence comes from Olleya sp. KKT75, assembly GCF_055635485.1. NCBI lineage: Bacteria > Pseudomonadati > Bacteroidota > Flavobacteriia > Flavobacteriales > Flavobacteriaceae > Olleya > Olleya sp. KKT75. The sequence goes on along the minus strand of NZ_CM145759.1, from coordinate 2,330,951 downwards.
TATTAAAGATGGTTACGTTTATATTGACGGTGTTAAAAATGAATTACCAGACAGAGCTAAGCTTCAATTTTTTAATTTAGTTGAAACTAATACACCTTTAAATCAAGAATTTATTGATCAGTACAAACTTACTGAATGGGGACAAGTAAAAAGTATAAGTACTGCTAGATGGAATGATGACAAAGTTCAAAATTTAGTTAGAGCAAAAGGGTATCAGTTTGAAGTTATAAAACAAGATTCTGTAAAAACAATCCTTTTAGGAAGTGCAGAAAATGAGTTTATGAAAATAATGGGCATGTCCATTGAAAGTAATGCGGTATATGCAAATATGACCGATGACCTAGCGTCTGCGATGCGTAACGATCCTTACGTTAAAGAAATTACTAAACAACTATCTTCTAGCACTACAGAAAACATTTTTCCTAACACACCAGGTTATACTTGGAACAGAGACAACTTTGGTCCTATTTACATTCCTGAAGCGGGTAAGACTGTTGCATTAACTATAGAAAATTTACCACTTTATAAACGTGCCATAACGGTATATGAAGGTAATACACTTAAGGTTAACGGTAACCAAATTTCAATTAACGGAGACGTTGTAGATTCTTATACGTTTAAACAAGATTACTACTGGATGATGGGAGATAACAGACACAACTCTCAGGATGCTAGAATGTGGGGATTTGTTCCTTTTGATCACGTAGTTGGAAAACCTGTTTTTGTATGGATGAGTTATGATACCAATGGAAAAGGTATTAATAAAATACGTTGGGAAAGACTATTTACAACCGTTGGTGGTGAAGGCAAGTTAACGTCTTACTTTATTCCTTTTTTAGTGCTATTAGGACTAATTTTTGGATACAATAAATTTAAAAAACGTAAAAACGCTTAAACAATATATTAGTTAGCATGACTGCGAAACTGAGGGTTTAAACATTCTATTTAAAAATGAACATTCTATTACATCCGACATACTTCCCAAGCATAGCACAATTTGTAGCTATCGCACAAGCGGATAGTGTGACCTTTGAAATGTTTGATAATTTTCAGAAACAAACCTACAGAAACCGTTCTTACATTTATGGTGCTAATGGAAAACTAAAATTAAGTGTCCCAGTAATACACACACACAAAGAGCGCCAACTATACAAAGATGTCAAAATTAGTGATACAGAAAAATGGCAATTAATTCAGTGGAAAAGCTTAGAATCCGCATATAAAACCTCTCCTTTTTTCGAGTTTTATGAAGACGAGCTTAAACCGCTTTTTACAACTCCATCAGCATCTATATTTGATCATAATATCAAATGCTTTCAGGTTGTTTTAGATTGTTTACAGTTAGATGTGCCTGTAAAGTACACGTCTGAGTATGAAAAAGCACCTGTAGGTCTAAAAGACTATAGAGCTTTAGCAAATGCTAGACAAGAGCAACAACTAACATTAGAATCATATACACAAGTTTTTAGTATCAAACACGGTTATATTAGTAACTTAAGTATTTTAGATTTGCTTTTTAATGAAGGGACTAATGCCCTAAGTTATTTAGAAGCGCAACAATTACCTTAAATGATTAGACCATTTTTACACTACGGAATTCACTTTGGTCTACCACTAATAATAGCATTACTATTTTTTAAAGGCACTTGGAAGAAAGCTTATATAATTATGGTTTTAGGGATGCTAATAGATCTTGACCATTTATTAGCCTCACCCATTTTCTCAGCTAACAGATGTAGTATTAACTTCCATCCGTTACATAGCTATTACGCTATAGCAGTATACGTTGCTTTACTTATACCAAAAAAAACCAGATTAGTAGGTCTTGGATTAGTTATTCATATCCTTGCAGATACTACCGATTGTTGGTTAATGTAAATTAGAAAGACACTTTGGTCATGATTGGAAAATGATCAGAATACTCCACATCATAAGTTTTAAAACTATCGACACTGTAAGATTTATCTATTAATAGAAAGTCTATACGCACTGGAAAAAACTTGAAGTTATACGTACGCCCAAAACCGTTACCTTGTTGCTTAAAAGCATCTTTCATGTCTGCTTTAATAGTCTTATAAACGTATGAAAATGCAGAATTATTAAAATCGCCACAGATAATAACCTTGTATGGGCTTTTATTTTTGTGCTCTAAAAATAGTTTGGCTTGACTTTGCTGTAGTTTAAACGTCTCTCCTATTCCGTTTATTAGTTTTTCAGAATTCTCCGTTGTTAAACTTTGCACTCTAGGATCAATACGCAGCGATTGCAAGTGTAAATTATAAATCCTAACCGTATCCTTGCCTTTTACAATATCAGCAAAAATAGCGTTGTTTGCTGTATTAGGAAAAGCAACAGATCCAGAGTTAATAATTGGAAACTGAGAGAAAATAGCCTGTCCCATTTTAATCTTGTTACCCTCTAACTTTTCGTATTTATATTTATAAAACGAAAAATCGACATCGGCTTGTTTATGATACTCTTGAATACTTAAAATTTGCGGGTTTTCTTTTTTAACAAAGTCGACTAACTTTTCAGGAATCCCTTTTTCAGGAATCCAATCATAAAGGTTAAATAAACGCACATTATAGTTCATCACAGATAAACTATCTGTTTCGTCTTCTTCCCAATTAGAAAACTTATATAAAGACCCGAATAAAAAATAACCGATAGAAATTACAACCAAAGACAACATCAGTTGCTTTTTTATTTTAAATAGCCAATACACAAAAAACAAAACATTGAGTAGTATTAGAAAAGGTACGCCTAAACTTAGTACAGATAATGTGGCAAATGTTTTTGGTGGCACATGCGGTAATACGTAAGAAAGCAACAATAAAAAGGCCACAACAGAATTAACGAAGAAGACAACTTTCTCTAAAAATTTTAACTTCTTCATATATTATATCACTACTATTTACCTGCTTTAAATAAAAATTCTTTTTCTTCTTTAGACAAGCTATCATAACCACTTTTACTAATCTTATCTAAAATAATATCTACTTTTTTCTGATTATTAAATTGGTTAAATTCTTCTTTCTTAAATCCAGCCACTTTACTTTTTCTGTGTACTGTTTTCATGTTAGCTTTTTTTATTGTCTTTGTTGCTTTAAATAGAGAAGATACCCAATCCATAAAACGACTAAACCCCTTACCTATATCTTGACCTTTAGCTAATTGATTAGCATATAAAAACCCCAAAGCTGCACCACCTAAATGTGCTAAGTTACCGCCAGCATTACTACCACTTAAAACGTTTAAAACATCCAATCCAATTAAAAACGCACCAATCCACCATAACTTTAAGTTAAAGGTAAAAAACCTAATGTCCTTGTTTGGCATATAAGCACATAAAAATATAAGAATTGCTCTAACACCAGCAGATGCTCCAATTAAATACGCCGGTTGTAAAAAGACTTTAGGTAATAAATTATAACCTAATAAAAAGGCCAATCCACCTGAAATAATACCCATAAAGTAGATATTAAGCGCCATTTTAGGACTAAATAAATTAAGCATGATTCTACCTAAAAAGTAAAGCCATAACATATTAAATAGCATGTGTAACGGATCAAAATGAATAAACCCGTAAGTAATAATTGTCCAAGGTTTATACAAAAAACCTGTAAAATCACTTGGTAAACGTAACCAAACAAATAGCACAGGAACCAAACGTCTAAACAATAAGGCAAACAAAAACACAACAGCATTAATGGCTATAATTTTCTCTAAGACATTAAGTCTAGCGTACTTGTATTTTAGTTGCTCTATCTGATTCATCTATCTATCCCAACGATTTTTATTAAATTGTGTTTTACGCCAGTACCACATAATAACAAACCCCATAATAGCACCACCAACGTGAGCCAAATAAGCAGTATTACTAGGGCTAAAAAAGGACTGTCCTGTAAACGCTGATATAACATCTAAAAGTATAATTCCCGGAATAAAATATTTTGCTTTGATTGGGATTGGTAAAAATAGCATCATAAGCTCAGCATTAGGATTCATCATACCAAAAGCCGCTAAGATTCCCATAATACAACCAGAAGCTCCCACCATTGTACTGTTATTAATTAAAACATTTGTTTCAAATAACGACTGCACAACAGATTGATTAATCAAACTTGCATTAATATTATTTTCAGCCAAATAGGTTGTTAACTGTTGTTGTAACAACTGCCCTGTATACTGATTTCCGTCTAAAATATTAAAATTTATAATATCATTAATTGCTGATTTACTAAGCCCAGATTCAAGTAAACTTTTTAGAGCAGGCAAATAATCCCAATAATAACCTGACAACTGAAACAGTACGGCTGCTAAACCTGCTGAGAAGTATAAAAACAAGAATTTGTTTCGTCCTAAACGCTGTTCTACCGGTCCACCAAACATCCATAACGCAAACATATTAAATAGCAAGTGTGTAAAACCACCATGCATAAACATGTGCGTCACCACTTGCCAAGGTTTAAAAGCATCACTTGCAGGAAAATGCATTGCAAATAAATCATAAAACAAACGTCCGTCTCCAACCGTCATCGTACCAACAAACATTAGTACGTTTATGATAATTAAATGCTTAACTGTATCTGTTATTCTCATCATAACTTACATAAATTTTTTATCTAACTCATCCACAGTCATAGTAATAAATGTAGTTTTGTTAGTTGGTGATACGTTAGGTTCCTTACAACCAAATAAACGATTAACTAAATGTTCTTGCTCTTGGTTAGTTAGTGACTGTCCTGTTTTAATAGCTAAACTTTTTGCCATAGATTTTGCTAGTAAATCTGTTGCAGAAAAATTACTATCTGGCACTTCGTTTTCTACATCGCTTATTAATTGCTCCAAAATAATAGACACTTCACTTTCCGGCACATTTACAGGAACTCCTGTGATTTGCACGGTTTCCTTTTCTATAGATTGAAATATAAAACCTGTCGATTCTAAATCTTCTTTTAATTGGTTAATCAATGCTATTTCTTGATTAGAAAAATGCAATTCTAATGGAAATAATAATTGCTGACTAACGCCTTCTTTTATAGTAATATGTCTTAAAAAATCCTCGTACAACACACGTTGATGTGCACGATGTTGGTCAATAACTAACATTCCGGATTTAATAGTACTAATTATAAACTTGTTATTTAATTGATAGGTTGTTTGCTTTTGTTCTACCTCGTTTTCATTTTTAAAAAAGCTTTCGGTTTGAGGCTGACTTTCAAAATGAATTTCGCTAAAATCTGTAGTTGTTTTGGTTCCTTTAGATTCTAATCCTACATATAATCCGTCCCAACTGGCACCAGAATCTTTTTTAAATGAAGGACTACTAAATGATCCACCACCACTGCTACTCGCCACAGTTTTTGTTGGAGGTGTATCTTGCTTAAATGGATTAAAACTCCTATCTACTTCTACACTTGGCATCCCCTTTTGTTCATAGCTATATGGTGTATCCAAATTTGCATCACGATCAAAATCTAAAACAGGTGCAATATTAAACTGTCCTAAACTATGCTTTACTGCTGATCTTAATATGGCATATAACGTATGCTCGTCATCAAACTTAATTTCAGTTTTTGTTGGATGAATATTAATATCTATAGTTTGTGGATTTACCGTTAAATTTAAGTAATAACTAGGTTGTGCCCCATCTTTAAGCAACCCTTCAAATGCTGAATTAATAGCATGGTTTAAATAGGCACTTTTAATAAAACGATTGTTGACAAAAAAGAATTGCTCGTTTCTAGATTTTTTAGCAAACTCAGGTTTACCAACAAAACCAGAAATAATTAAAACTTCTGTTGCTTCTTCAACAGGTACTAATTTTTCGTTAGTTTTAGTTCCAAAAATATTTACAATACGCTGTCTGTAATTACTTGGAGGCAAATTATAGGTTTCGGTTCCATTACTAAACATAGAGAACCCTATGGATGGATGTGCTAAAGCCACACGATGAAACTCGTCAATAATGTGTCGTAATTCTACTGTATTCGATTTTAAAAAATTGCGTCTTGCAGGAATATTAAAAAACAAGTGCTTTACGGATAAAGACGTACCGGTTGGCGTAACAATAACCTCTTGAGACTTAACCTCACTACCTTCAATAACAATGGTAGTACCAAGCTCTTGATCGTCTTGTTTAGTTTTAAGCTCTACATGTGCAATTGCTGCAATACTAGCTAAAGCTTCTCCTCTAAATCCTTTTGTATTAAGTTTAAATAAATCGTCAGCAGATTTAATTTTAGACGTCGCATGACGCTCAAAACTTAATCTAGCATCAGTTGCGCTCATCCCTTTTCCGTCATCAATAACTTGGACTAATGTTTTACCTGCGTCCTTAATTATTAACTTGATAACCGTAGCATCTGCATCTATAGCGTTTTCTAATAGCTCTTTTACAACTGAAGCTGGTCGTTGTACAACCTCTCCTGCCGCAATTTGATTAGCAACGTGATCCGGTAATAATTGAATAATATCTGACATACATTTTGTTACGAAAAGAAGATGGAAAAATCGAAACCTATAACTAATAAGAATAAAAATATTAGAATGGCTACAATTACCAAGATGCGTCTATTGGCTGCTTTATCGGGACTGTTTTTAAACTCGTCAAAAGCATTATTAAATTTTTGTTTAAAGTTGGCATTTTCACCTACGGTAGTTCTATGCTCGTCAAACTTATGTTTTATCTCAAACGGACTGCCTTCACCTTTATAAAAACGAGGTGTGTAATCAAACTTTTTATTTTTACGTTTAGATAGCAATCCCATGGTATACTCTATTTTGTTTTAGATTCTAGGTAGTACATTAAAACACCAATAAAAATCAAAACACCTAAAAGTAAAAATAGGGTGTTTCCTTTTTTAGAGCTAGAAGACGTGCGTCTTGTCTCATCCCAACTAGTGTTTAAACTTTCTTTAAGTTTGGTAGCGGAGTCGCCCTCTTTAGAGAACCGTGACTGGTAGCTGAATTTCTTATTTTTCTTTTGACTAAACAAGCCTTAGTAGTTTTAATGTGAATACTACTCAAAAATACTGAAAATACTACAGACCTATAGATTATGAATGCTAAAAATTGTTAACAGATATTAAGCGTTATGACGTAATGCTGCCATTTTTAATGCTGCAACACCTGCTTCTACACCTTTATTACCATGTTTACCACCAGAACGATCAATAGATTGTTGCTTGTTATTATCCGTAAGAACACAGAAAATAACTGGTGTTTCATCAATAACATTAAGGTCTTTAATACCTTGTGCTACTGCTTCGCAAACAAAATCAAAATGCTTTGTTTCTCCTTGAATAACACTACCAATTGCAATCACTGCATCTACCCTTTGGTTTTGCATTTTTTTACAACCGTAAATTAACTCGTAACTTCCAGGAACATCCCAAACTGCAATGTTTTCAGGAGACACACCATGTTCTAAAAGTGTGCTTTTAGCACCTTCTAGTAAGCCTTGTGTGATATCCTCGTTCCATTCTGAAACAACAATCCCAAACCGAAATTGCTCTCCGTTTGGGATTGATGCTTTATCGTATGCTGATAAATCTGTTGTTGCCATAAACTAATTAGTTAGACATCGCTTGCGCTTTTCCAATAAATACTTCCGCTTGAGTAGCTTCTGGTGAGTTTGGATAATTGTCTTTAATTTTATTTAATAATGTTAAGGCTTCTTTAGCTTCACCTAAATCTAAAGCTGTAATACCTGCTTTAAATAAGTATGTTGGAGTAGTAAACTGATTGTTACGTAAGTTTGCTGCTTGCTTATAGTAGTCCAATGCGTTTTTAGTTTCAGTTAACTGAATAAAAGCATCTCCGATTGCACCTTTAGCCATAGGAGCTAAAGCCTCGTCATCACTTTCAAATTTGTCAAGATAAACAATCGCCTCTTGGTAATTTTTTGTGTTTAAGTAAGCCATACCTGCATAGTAGTTAGCAAGGTTACCAGCTGCTGTACCACTATATTGATCAGCGATATCAGTTAATCCTAATTTACCTTCTCCTCCTTTTAAGGCTAAGTTATATAAAGAATCTTGTCCTACAGTAGATGTTACTGCTTCATTAAAGAATTTTTGTGCTTGATACATATCATTCATCGCTTCACCTTGTTTAGGTTTAACAATAAATTGTTGATATACTAAATACATTAAAGCAAAAGCAGCTACAACACCAATAATAATAAAAATGTTTTTCTGATTTTTCTCTACAAACTCCTCTGCCTTATTTGCAGAATCATCTAATGTATTAAAAACTTCAGCGGTTGTTGAGTTGTCTTCAACTTCAATTTCCTTTTCTACTGTTGTTTTTGGTTTGTATCCTCTTTTCTTGTAAGTCGCCATATTAATTTTATTAATGCGCACAAAAATATAATTTTTCTTCAGAAATAAAAGGTTATTATTTGATAATTTTCAATAATTTGCACATCCTTACAAGGCTTCCCTTTTTTAAGCCCTCTATTTTAGCAACAACTCTATGATTTTAAAGTCCTTATCGCTTTTAAACTATAAAAATTTTGACTCCAAAACCTTCACCTTTAATGAGACCATAAATTGTCTTGTTGGTAATAATGGGGTTGGAAAAACAAATGTACTGGATGCTATTTACCATTTATCCTTTGGTAAAAGCTACTTTAATCCTGTTGCATCACAAAATATAAAATACGATGAAGACTTTTTTGTAGTTAATGGATCATACGATAAAGACGAAAAAACAGAAAATATAGTTGTCAGCTTAAAAAAAGGTCAAAAAAAAGTTATTAAGCGTAATAGTAAGGCTTACGAAAAATTTAGCGATCACATTGGTTTTTTACCATTGGTAATAATTAGTCCTGCAGATAGAGATTTGATTATTGATGGTAGCGATACTAGACGTAAGTTTATAGATAGTGTTATTAGTCAAAGTGATAAAAGTTATTTAAGTAGTCTTATAAATTATAATAAGATATTATCGCAACGTAATTCGCTTTTAAAATATTTTGCTGCCAACCACACTTATAATAATGATACTATTGAGGTGTACAATCAGCAATTACAGCTTTACGGAACGGAAATTTTTGAAAAAAGAAAACAGTTTTTAGATGCGTTTATTCCGCTATTTAAGTCAAGATACAAGGCTATTAGTAACAATAATGAAGAAGTAAGCCTAAATTATAAAAGTGATTTATTTGACAGTAGTTTAGAACAACTGCTTAGAAAAGCAATAAATAAAGACAAAGCACTACAATATACTAGTGTTGGTGTTCATAAAGATGATCTAGAATTTAATATTGGCGACTACCCTATTAAAAAATTTGGGAGTCAAGGCCAGCAAAAATCATTTTTAATAGCTTTAAAATTAGCACAATTTGATAGTTTAAAAGCAATTAGCGGAGATAATCCAATATTGTTATTAGATGATATTTTTGATAAATTAGACGAAACACGTGTGGCACAAATTATAAAACTAGTAAACGACGAAAATTTTGGACAAATATTTTTAAGCGATACACATGCAGACCGTACAGAAAACGCAGTAAAACAAGTCCACCAATCTTATGAAATTTTTAAATTATAACATGAAAAAACTATATTACGCACTTTGTATTATACTAGTCAGTTGTTCTCAAAATCCAGAAGATTTTAAACAACACGTTACTGGTTATTGGGAAATAAGTGAGGTTATCTTAAACGATGGCACTAAAAAACAATATAAAATAAATGAAACTATAGATTATATTGAAATCACTAATGACTCAATAGGAATTAGAAAAAAACTAAAACCAAACTTCAATGGTACCTATGAAACTTCCAAAGACATTGAGAAATTTGTATTTAAGATAGAAAACGATAGTTTAAACTTATATTACAAAACGCCCTTTTCTAGCTGGAAAGAAACTATATTAAAGGCTAGTGAAGACAAACTTCAAATTATAAACCAAAATAAAGTTTTATATTTATATAAACGCTACACACCTATAACAATAGACTAATGGCAAAACGCAATAACAATTTATTAAACATATCTGACGCCTTAAAAAACTTTGTAACAGAAAACAACCTTGAAAAAGGTTTAGACAAAGTTAATGTTAGGGATGCTTGGGCCAAGCTAATGGGTAATGGTATTAATAAATACACCACAGCAATCGAGTTAAAAAAAGACATCCTTTATGTACAACTTAGCTCTAGTGCACTTAGGGAAGAATTAAGCTATGGAAACCAAAAAATAATAACTTTACTTAACGAAGAATTGGGTAAAGATGTTATTAAAAAACTAATATTGAGATAATTACAACGTATTTAAAATATTATAGTAATTAAATTTTCGAAAAAAATAATATGTAATTACTATTTTATATTCTATCTTTGACTTTATTATTAACAAATTTTTTTTATTACAATGGCACAAGGAACAGTAAAATTTTTCAATGATTCAAAAGGATTCGGTTTTATTACTGAAGAAGGATCAGAAAGCGACCATTTTGTACACATTTCTGGACTTATTGATGAAGTTCGTGAAGGAGATGTCGTAGAATTCGACTTACAAGAAGGAAGAAAAGGTATGAACGCAGTAAATGTAAAAGTAGTATAATTATATATTTTCTATTTAAACTATTACAAAAAGAGCCTTTCCATTTGGAGAGGCTTTTTTAGTTATAACATGTAACACCTAAGTAATTGAAAATAAATACAATAAATATCATTTATTAATTTTATTGGTATCATCTTTGTAATAATTAAACTAATTAATATTAAATTTTATTACGATGAGTAAAGGCACAGTAAAATTCTTCAATGACGCTAAAGGATTTGGATTCATTACAGAAGAAGGTGTAAACAAAGACCACTTTGTACACATTTCAGGATTAACAGATGAAATACGCGAAGGCGACGAAGTTGAATTTGACCTACAAGAAGGAAAAAAAGGATTAAACGCAGTTAACGTTAAAGTACTTTAACAGCAACCATATATCTTTAACAAAAAAAGCCTCTCTATTTATTTAGAGAGGCTTTTTTTGTTCTATTGTTTCTAATTGACAATACTATCTTCAATTTTGTAAAAAACTAAAGTAGTAAACAAAAAAAATCCAGCTAAACGCTGGATTTTTTCTTAATTTATAGTGTTTTAAACTTAAAACATTTCACGTCCAGAAAAATGGAAAGCACCTTCAATAGCTGCATTCTCATCACTATCACTACCGTGTACTGCATTTTCTCCAATAGAAGCTGCATATAATTTACGGATAGTTCCTTCTGCTGCATCAGCAGGATTAGTAGCACCAATTAAAGTTCTAAAATCCTCTACTGCGTTATCTTTTTCTAAAATAGCAGCTACAATAGGTCCACGTGTCATGTACTCTACTAACTCACCATAGAAAGGTCTTTCGCTATGTACTGCGTAAAATGCTTCAGCATCTTGCTTAGTCATGTGTGTTAACTTCATTGCAACGATTCTAAAACCTGAAGCGTTAATTTTTTCTAAGATTGCGCCAATGTACCCTTTTTCAACAGAGTCAGGCTTAAGCATTGTAAATGTTCTGTTAGTTGCCATTTCTTTATTTTATTATTTATCTAATTTGTTTAAAAAAAACAATCTTTCTAATTAAAAAAAGTACCTGTTAATTTTCTGCAAAAGTAAGCCATTTATTAATAAAAACAATAAATTCAATTATTAAAAAATTGTATCTTCGTGGACTATGACAAAACAAGAGTACACAGACATAAATCAGTTATTGGCTACACCCAAAAAAATTGTAATTGTAAGCCACAAAAATCCAGATGGAGACGCTATTGGCTCTAGCTTGGCTTTGTTTCATTACTTAACAAAAACCAATCATTTAGCCACTGTAATCTTACCTAATGATTATCCGGATTTTCTAAAATGGCTTCCTGGTGAGGATTTAATTCTTAAATATGACAGCCAAAAAGAAGAAAGCGAAGCTAAATTAGCAGAGGCGGATATTGTGTTTACATTAGACTTTAATGCGTTTCATCGTGCTGGAGATATGGAAACTGTTTTAACAAACAATACGGCATTAAAAATAATGATTGACCATCATCAGCAACCAGATGACTATGCTAAATTCACCTATAGTGACGTTAGTATGAGCTCTACTTGTGAGATGGTTTATAATTTTATAGAAAACCTTAACGGTTTAGATGTAATAGATAGTAATATTGCCACAGCAATTTATGTGGGGATTATGACCGATACAGGGTCCTTTAGATTTAGATCTACGACCAGTGCTACACATAGGATTATTGCCAGTTTAATAGACAAAGGCGCAGATAATACTATGATACATAATCAAGTGTACGACACTAACAGTTATAACCGTTTACAACTTTTAGGATGCGCTTTAAGTAACTTAAGAGTTATTCCAGAATCTAGAGCTGCTTATATCACGTTAACTCAAAAAGAGTTACAACAGTTTGACTACAAAAAAGGAGACACAGAAGGGTTTGTAAATTATGCCTTATCCTTAAATAATGTGGTGCTTGCTGCTATTTTTATTGAAGATTTACAACAAGGCATTATAAAAATATCTTTACGATCTAAAGGTGATTTTTCAGTTAACAAAATGTCACGAGAGCATTTTCATGGTGGCGGTCATACCAACGCTGCTGGTGGAAAAAGCGATGATAATATCGAAAAAACTATCGAGAAATTTATTAGTATATTACCACAATACAATACCTTATTAAATGAAGCGTAATCTTGTTATTATACTATTAGTTTGTATTACAGCGTTAAGTTGTAAAACACCAGAAGCTAGAAAACCTGTGTCTGTAAATTCGGGTTCGTTTATAAATGAATCGATTGCTAGAAACAAAGCGCTTTATCAAAAAGAAACTAAAATCATTACAGATATTATAGCAGCACAACCGGAAAATAACTACCAAACTTCCGGTAATGGATTTTGGTACTATTATAATACAGAAGTCACTAATGATAGTCTACCAACACCAACGTTTGGCGACCTTGTAAAATTTAATTACAACGTAAAAGATCTTAATGGTAATGCTATTTACACAAAAGCAGAACTTAAAGATCAAAACTACGCAATGGATCAGCAAGAATTATTTTCTGGACTACGTGAAGGCTTAAAATTAATGCAAGCAGGAGAAGTTGCAACATTTATATTTCCGTCTCAAAAAGCCTATGGCTATTATGGAGATGAAAATAAAATTGGAACTAATATTCCAATTATTTGTGAAGTTTCTGTATTTTCGATTACCAAAAAAGAATAGTTATAAACCCAATAAAAATGAACAAATTAATTAACACAATGAAACTATTATTAATTGCCCTAATGGTAAGTTTAACTACCAATTCTTGTCAACAACAATACCCTGATTTAGAAGACGGATTATATGCAGAAATTGTAACTAATAAAGGGACAATGGTCGCAAAATTATTTTACGACAAAGTACCAGTTGTAGTCGCTAACTTTGTAGCTTTAGCAGAAGGGACGCATCCTCAATTAGCAGATTCTTTAAAAGGAAAACCATTTTATAACGGTATTATTTTCCATAGAGTAATGGATAAATTTATGATCCAAGGTGGTGATCCAACAGGAACAGGAATGGGAAGTGCTGGATTTAAGTTTTTTAGCGAATTTGATACAAGTTTAAGTCATGACAAAGCAGGAATCTTATCTATGGCTAACTCTGGAGGTTATGATACTAACGGAAGTCAATTTTTTATTACAGAAGTACCAAAGCAAAACTTAGATGGGTTTAACGCAGATGGTAGCTTAAAAAACTGTAATGGACGTGGTGTAAGTTGTCACTCTGTTTTTGGAGAACTTGTTCAAGGTTTAGAAGTACAAGATACTATATCTAACGTACCAGTAGGACAAAGAAACAAACCTAACGAAGATGTTGTGATTGAAAAACTTAACATTATCAGAAAAGGAAAAGCAGCTAAAGCATTTGATGCTCCTAAAGTATTTACAGAGCAAGAGCCTTTATTGTCTAAAAAATTAGAAGAGCAAAAAGCTAAAGAACAAGAAATAATTAAAGAAAAAGCTAAAGAAGCTGCAAGTAACTTTATTAAAGCAAATGCAGATATTAAAGGTGAGGTAAAAGAAATGCCAACTGGATTAGTAATGATTCATGATGCTAAGCCAAACGGAGTTACTCCTAAGCCTTCTGATCGTGTATTAATAGATTGTACAGGTCTTTTTGAAGACGGAAGTTTCTTTTTCTCTACAATTGCTGAAGATGCTAAAAAATACAATCAATATAATGAAGACGCTGCAAAACAAGGTGCATACCAAGCATTTGCAATGCCTTATAACGAGTCTGCAACTTTAGTTCCTGGATTTAGAGAAGCAATGTTAAACATGAATATTGGTGATAAAGCTAGAATTTTTGTACCAAGTTATTTAGGATACGGTGCTTCTGGACGTGGACCAGTACCACCAAATGCTAACCTTATTTTTGATATTGAAATAGTTAGCTTATCAACTAAATAAAACAAAATTCTGCTTAAGCAGAAATACCATTAAAAAGAGACTACTAAATTAAGTAGTCTCTTTTTTTTTGCTTTAAAACGACTAGTTCGCATTAGTATAACCAAAAATAAAAACTAAGTAAACTGCTTTGATAAACACAAAAAATAATTTGTATGCTAAATTATTAATCGTAATATTGCAATAAACTAATAAAGATTTAAAATGGGATTAGCCAAAACAGAAATGTTTACAGAAATAGACCAACTAATTAAGACTCTAAATACTGAGACTATATCCGCACAACGCAAAGCAGTGCTACAACCATTAACAGATTTTATTCAAGGTAAGGTTTCAAAAAACCAAACCATTAGACTAAATTTTATATGCACTCATAATTCAAGAAGAAGTCATTTAACACAAGTTTGGGCACAAACTATGGCGTATTACTTCAATATTAAAAACGTGTTTTGTTATTCGGGAGGGACAGAAGCAACAGCACTTTTCCCGATGGTAGCAGAAACTTTAGTAAAATCAGGATTTAAGATAAATCCCATTTCTAAAAACGAAAACCCTGTTTACAGTATTAAATATGCTGACACAGAACATCCAATAATAGGCTTTTCAAAAAAACTAGATGACGCTTTTAATCCAACATCCGGATTTGCTGCAATTATGACATGCTCTCAAGCAGATGGTGGTTGTCCGTTTATTGCTGGTGCAGAAATACGTATCCCAATAACTTTTGAAGACCCAAAAGCATTTGATAATACACCACAACAAGCTGAAAAATACACTGAAAGAAGCTTACAAATAGCAACCGAATTATATTACATCTTCTCACAAATAAACGCATAAACAATGGCAACTAAAAAACTAAGCTTTCTAGACCGGAATCTAACCTTATGGATCTTTGTAGCCATGGCTATTGGTGTTGGACTAGGTTATTTTATTCCAACATTCCCTGATATTATAAACTCATTTAGTAGTGGTACAACAAATATTCCGATTGCAATTGGATTAATATTAATGATGTATCCACCTTTAGCAAAGGTCAATTATGCTTTGCTACCTAAAGTATTTAGAAATGTAAAAATCCTATCTATTTCACTTATTCTTAATTGGATTATTGGTCCAGTATTAATGTTTGTTTTGGCCATTACTTTTTTACATGATTATCCAGAATATATGGTTGGACTTATTTTAATAGGTCTTGCACGTTGTATTGCAATGGTTTTGGTTTGGAATGATCTTGCTGAAGGTAGTAGCGAATATGGAGCAGGTTTAGTAGCATTAAATAGTATCTTTCAGGTATTTGCCTATAGTTTTTACGCTTGGTTATTTATAACCGTGCTTCCACCCTATTTTGGATTTGAGGGCGCTATTGTTGACATCTCAATAGCCACTATTGCAGAAAGTGTTGCAATTTACTTGGGGCTTCCATTTGTATTAGGAATTTTAAGCCGATTAATATTGGTAAAACTTAAAAGTGAAGATTGGTACACCAACAAATTTATCCCTACAATATCACCAATTACTTTAATTGCACTATTATTTACCATCGTAATTATGTTTTCTCTGAAAGGCGAATTAATTGTAGAAATACCGATGGATGTCCTAATTATCGCAGTGCCTTTACTTATCTATTTTACGTTGATGTTTATTATTGGTTTTTTCTTTACCAAAGCATCAGGAGCAGAATATGACAAGACAGCTTCAGTAGCATTTACAGCAGCCGGAAATAATTTTGAATTAGCAATAGCAGTGGCCATTGCTGTTTTTGGATTAAATTCCGGACAAGCCTTTGCAGGAGTTATCGGTCCTTTAGTAGAAGTTCCAGCTTTAATACTACTGGTTCGTGTATCCTTTTGGTTACGCAAAAAATATTATGGTAAAGCTTCGGCTTAAAGCCGAAAGTATTTACGGTTAATAGCACTTCTTTTGATTATCTAATTGCAGTTATAAACTTCCAATTTTATTAATGGGCCATTCTAAAACCCTTACAAAAAAGCACAATCTTAGGATGGTGCTTTTTTGTTTTCAATCGTATTTCCAAAAGAACATTTATCTTTTAACAGAAGACTATTAATCAACATAATCTTGACTTCTATATTTATACACTAAAAATAACTATTTGAAATTGTGAGAATTTATAACTAAATTAGTCTTTACTAAAAAAATAAAGAAAAATCATTTTAAGACTTTGTATTTATTCGTAAAGTAATTTCAACTAACCACATAATTATGAACAAAAAAAAACTACCAATATTAATCTTATTAATCGTGTTTATTCTCTTTTCTGCAAAAACATTCTTTGGAAAAGGATTAGAAAATGGTGTTGAAAACTGGAGATTTTACGCTTCTTTATTTGGTTTATTAATTGCGGTTTCTTTTCTTTTTGTTTTTCTAAAATCACTAAAAAAGACTAATTAGCGTGAATTAAACTCTACTAAACAAACAATGTCTGCTTAATAGAATGAACCGGCCTAAAATAAAAATAGAAAAAAATGTACTAGATAGATCAATCGAGGTTTTCACATGTATACTCATTCTTATTTCAGCAAGTTTAATTTTAATATACTACAATCAACTTCCTGAAAAAATACAAATTAATTTCAATTAGCCTTCAAAAGATGAAAATGGCTTTGGAACAAAAAACACACTTTGGGCAAGTCCAATAATCTGCGCAATAATTGCAATTTCAATTTATAAGTTAAACCAATATCCGTGGGTTTTTAATTACCCTATTACAATAACAACAACAAACGCAAAGTATAATTACAAAATGGCGACACAAATGTTGCGCCTTATAGGACTTACTATTGGAGTAATGTGCCTGACTATAACGGTAATTTCTATTTTTAATAGTCTTGGAAAAACCATAGCATTTCAAAAATATACTGATTCCTTATTTCCCATTATTTTGGTCGGTATTCCTGTTTATTTTATAATTAAAATAATAAAGAACACTAATAATTAATACCATCTCGTTTCAAAATTAATTTGAACACACACCAACTTGGCTTTCTGAAAAATTTGAACTAACTTCGTTGTGCAACGTTTGTAATGTATTGACCTAGAATACAAAACGCTGCATTTAGTAGTAATAATAAATAACCTCAAATGAAACACCTACATTTTATTCTAATTACATTTTTATTAACCTCATTTAGTTGTTTGGCACAATTTGGAGCTGATTATTCTTCCTATGGTTTTAATTTTATAAATGACGCCAATAATCAAGGTTTAAAAAATTGGACAGGAAATAATATTGACGACACCAATAAGTTTTACATTTATAAGCAGGACGAATTAAACAATTACGCACTTGAATTAAAACCTATAAACGAAACTTTAAGCATAAACTACAACGATTTTGGATACATGGATTTAAATCCTTGTGCTTTTAAAATAAATATAAGAGTCAAAATAAATCAATATTCAGGTAATGATGATGCGCTTACATTTACACTATTTACTGGTGCTAAAAAGGTCGAAATTGATTTTAAATCTAACGGAATATTTTACACCAACAACTTAAACACATCCCAATTAATTACAACTGCTCCTCCAATAAACCAATGGGTAACCTACTCTATTGCATTGGATAGTTGTAATGACATGGCGTCAATAATGTTAGAAAATGACGCGACTAATAGTTACACTTTAAGTCTACCAGACAATACCACTGCGCAAAATATAAACCTAGCAGCCACAACTAATGGAACAACTTCTTTTACATCAGAAATAGACCATTTATTTATCTACAGTAATCCTATAAAATGGTGGTTAGGACCGTCTAGTGCATTTATCAATGATACGCCTGCGGGTTACACTGGTACAACAGGAGATAGACAGCATTTTTTAACGTTGCCTAATGGCGAAAAAATTGGAATTAATGAAAACGGTGGTGGTTATGTTACTTTTACCGAGTTAACGCCTGGTGGCCCAAATCTAGATCCATTTCCTAAATTTGGATCAGGTGGTACAAAAACACTTAGAGGCTATTTTCATACTAATAAATTTAATCCTGTACAAGCTGGTGTTTCAAGTACATCTGGTGGACATTTAGCAAGTGTTATCTCACTTCCTAATAAATTAATGGTCGAGAGTTTTCCGTTACACTCGTATTTTCAAGATGATTTTATAGAAAACACGCCTTTAGTATTTCCTAATAATGAAACACTTGAAGACGAAAATCATCCTGCCATAATTGATGATGATGTTTATGATGAATTTGGTCTGGACATGAGACACGAATTAATGAGCGAATTAGACTTTAATTCCTCAATAGAAAACGTTACACAGACTAACGGAATATCTACCGTTAGACATGCAGCGGAGTGGGAATATATTAGACATTCCTCTTTTATTCTTCAGTTTCATGAAGTCACCGTTAATAAAAGACCAGAATTTGAAAGCTTTACTGGTGCTAACAACGACATGGGAGACATGAGACATAAGTTTGAATTCAGACTGAATAAAGACTTGGGGTACGAGTGGATTTTATGGAGAGACACCAACAACACCTGGCAATCATTACATGTGGAAGCAGTTGGCGATTCTAAAGAAATTCAAATTAATATAAATACACCATTAGAAAATCGCTTTTTAGTCTTTTCTACATCTTCCAATCCTGACACACCTGGAGCTGTCTCTTGGTTTTATCCTGAAAGTGATTTTAACGCTAGCTGTACTTTACAAAAAAGTAGAGTAAACAAAAACACAATAACGTCCATAGATAGAAGAAACTCCATGCGAATAGTTGCCGATTGGAGAAAAACAAACTGGTGTAGGATGAATTTATATATTAGAAACGAAGGATTGGCTGCACCATCCAATGGAGATCCAAATGTGTATGAAGCCTTCCAAATGGAAGCTTTACAACTGTTTGGTACACCAAATCAAATCCTTAGCGAAGTTTTAAATTATAATACTACCTTAGATACTGAAACAGTAAGTTTAAACAATACAACCATTGCTTACCCAAATCCTTTTTTATCCGAAATAACAATAAAAGGATCAAACCTTCTAAACAAAACAATAAAACTCTACAGTACCATAGGTAAAGACATTACTAATGCATTACACATAACATCTCGCACAAACAACCAAATACAACTTAAAATAAAAGGCTTAAATTCTCAAATGTATTTTCTGAAAATTGGAGACAAAACCATAAAAATTTATAAAGAATAATTCTATTTTAGAAATTTAAATTAACTTCGTTTTGAATAAAATTCAGGCCAACTAATAGGAAAATAGTATCATTTTATGAAAATAAAATTCAACAAAAAAAAGATTCGTGTAAATATATTTGTCGGACTAACATGTATTGCATTAGGCATATTTAATATCTTAGAAACGGACAAAAAAGAATGGTCAGATTTCGCCTACTTAGTGCTTGGAGCTTTGGCTATTACACACTATCTATACGATTTAAAAACACAGTATCTAACCATTAATAACGGTACTATTAGTAAAAATATACTATATGGTTTAGGAGGAAAAATACAGTTAAAAGATGTGACTCTTATCAAATCGTATGCAGGAGATTTTACGCTAATAACGGATAGTAAAAAATTTAAAATCGATGCCGAATTTATTGATGATACGTCTTTGGAGAAATTAAAAGAAGTATTATCAAATCTAAATTTAGCACCTGAGAATACACCTTTTAAAAAACAAGAGGCTTAATTACAACATTAAACACCACTTTTAATACCATAAAATAGCAAAAACTGACTACTACAATACATGGAACTAAGCCAGATTATTGATACAATATATCCGTTACCAACTGCTTCTAAAAACATAATAAAAGCAGCAATAACAGAAACGATATTACCAAAGGGTCATATTTTATTTAAAGCAAATAAAGTTGAAACTAGTATCTATTTTATCAAAAAAGGTATTGCAAGAGCTTATGCGTATTCTGATGCCAATCAAATCACGTTTTGGTTAGGACAAGAAGGCGATCCTATTGTATCCATGCAAAGTTATGTCAATAATCAAAAAGGTTACGAAGACGTAGAATTATTGGAAGAATGCGAGCTGTACGAATTAAAAACAGAGAAACTTCAGGACCTGTTTTTAGAAGATATTAAAATTGCAAATTGGGGTCGTAAGTTTTCAGAATTAGAACTTATTAAATCAGAAAAACGTCTCATTGCTTTACAATTTAATACTGCAACCCAAAGGTATTTGGCGCTACTTAAAAATTACCCTAGCATTTACAGCGTATACCTTTAGCGCATATCGCGTCCTATTTAGGCATCACTCAAGTTAGCTTAAGCCGAATTAGAGCCAACATAAAATAAATGTCGTTTTTATCATTTGATAAATAGTTTAACCAAAATATTTAAGACTTTTGTTCCGTTATATTCTTTATAAGAAATTGTAAAACTTTTTTACAATCACTACCTCAGAATACGGTAAACATTAATTTTAAAATATAGTTAAACATGTCAAAAACAATAGCATTTAAAACACATTATTTTCTATTTGTATTTATAATTCTTCTTGCAAGTTGCAATAATACTAGTAAAAAAAGCACTATAAAACCAACGGTTAGCAAAGAAACTAAAGCCTTAAAAAAGATATTATTTGTAGTTACTAGTCATAGTAAAAAAGGGGATACAGGAGAAAAAACAGGATACTATCTTGGAGAAGTTTCTCATCCTTGGGATGTTTTACATTCTGCCGGATATGAGATAGATTTTGTTAGCCCACAAGGTGGAAAAGCACCAGTTGATGCTTTTGATTTGACAGACTCTATAAACAAGAAATTTTGGAATAATACGATTTATCGTAATAAAATTGAGCATACTAAAACACCTAGCGAAATAAACCCAGAAGACTACATCGCTATCCATTATGCTGGTGGACACGGAGCAATGTGGGATTTTGCAAATAATACAGAAATTGCAGAAATAGCAAAGCAAATTTATGAAAACAATGGTGTAGTTAGTGCAGTATGTCATGGACCAGCAGGACTTGTAAACATTAAATTAAGTAATGGATCTTATCTTGTAGATGGCAAAAAAGTAAATGCTTTTACTAATGAAGAAGAAGTAAAAGTAAAACTAGAAAATGTGGTTCCTTTTTTATTAGAGGACCAATTAATAGCGCATGGTGCTATTTTTGAAAAGTCTGCACCTTTTACAAATCAAGTTGTTTCTGATCAGAGACTAGTTACAGGACAAAACCCACAATCTGCCCATAGTGTTGGAAAAGCAACCTTAAATGAATTACAAAAACTAACTAAAAACGCACAATAAATGAGTGGAGAAAAAAACTTAGCAATGCTTTTAAAATCAATGAAGCCAAAGCATAATATAGGCGAATTTGTATTTTGTAAAACTGAAGATTTAGATCAAATAAAATTAAGTCAAGTTATAATGACTTTTAAAGAAGACGAAAGCACTACCGTTATTGCAAAAAAAGAAGTAGCAGATCAATTAGGTTTAGAGTATACGTTTATAGCCTCTTGGATCACACTTACTGTACACTCCTCTTTAGAAGCAGTAGGATTAACAGCTGCCTTTTCTAATGCTTTATCAGACCATGGTATTAGCTGTAATGTTGTTGCTGCCTACTATCACGATCATATTTTTGTTGACACAAAAGATACAGCAAAGGCAATGGAAGTCTTACATGCCTTTTCAAAATAAAGTTTTGGTTATTAATCTAATCGGTTTAAAAAACAGAGCGTAATCACAAGAACTAATCATTAAGATATGAATTGGATATTATTAATAATCGCTGGACTTTTTGAAGTCGGTTTTGCAACTTGTCTTGGAAAAGCCAAAGAAGCCTCAGGAATGGAAGCCACAAATTGGTACATTGGTTTTGTACTGTGTTTAGGTATAAGTATGGGACTTCTTTTAAAAGTAACGCAACACCTTCCTATTGGTAATGCTTATGCCGTTTGGACAGGTATTGGAGCTGTAGGAACTGTACTAGTCGGAATTTTAGTCTTTAAAGAGCCCACAACCTTTTGGCGCCTGCTTTTTCTTATGACTTTAATTGCATCCATTATTGGTTTAAAAGTGGTTTCGCATTAAAAAACACACTAAAAAAAGCATCAAAAAAGCACACTCTTAAGGTTGTGCTTTTTTCTTTTTTAATCTAATTTTAAAATAACTAGTATTTTCTAGCAGTAGATAATAGCCTATTTGACGTTATCAAAATTTTCTACTAACTTCGTTTAAGTTCTAATATTAATTATTATCCTTTGCTAGTCTCATATGGATACTACTACTACTACTATGATTTAAATTGGCAGAAAAAATGGTTTAAAGCGCGGTTAACGAGTTAAACAAATAACAGCTGATTCGATGACATTAATCTCACGATACAGAAAGGAACTAATAGGCTTAAGTAAACTAATTTAATACAAACCCAAGAGTTTTGATAACTATGAAATAATTCTAACAAGAGAAAAATGAAAACTATTACTAATAATAACGTTTTTAATTAATGCTACTAAATCCTAAAATTAAATATTTTACAATAAAACAGAATTTGACATTTGTGTTGTGTTCCTCTTTGATTATTTGGTCTTGGATGTTTATTGCTTCCTTTATAGACAGAGGAAACGATCGTGGATTGATTACCATTATTGGAATTATAGCTTTAACATCACTAAATTTTTCACTGTTTTTATCTGAAAAAAAATTAGATAATTTTGTTATGGCATTACTGCTATTATTAACTTCCATTCTTTTGATTTTTATTCTTTCATTTACTTTGGGCCTTTATATCCAAAGCCTAACAGCATTAAGCTGGTGTGGATTTATTGTTCCTATTGTAGCTTCTGGAATTTTAATATTTCTAAATATTCGTCGATTTATATCCTTTCCAAACAACAAAATAGCGTTTTGGTCTATATTTTCTATTCCAACCATAATGGTTTTTATTATCAGTTCCATGCCTTTTTATGATGGTGTTTTTGCTCATGACTTTGGAATAGGTTTTTTAATCTCAATATATTTAACGTCCACATTTATTACAATCGGAATTTTATGTAGATTTAAAAAAACGACTCACAAATAGCATAAATAATTGGCTATTAACTACAACAAATGATACAGAAATCACTAAAAAAAGCACACTCTTAAGGTTGTGCTTTTTTCTTTTTTAATATAATTTCAAAATAATTAGTATTTTCTAGCAGTAGATAATAGCCAATTTGACGTTATCAAAATTTTCTACTAACTTCGTTTAGCTTAGGGTGTAATTCATTAAAATGAAATCAAATTTATTATTCATTTTATTCAATTTTAAAAAGAAATCATGACTGCAAAACAATATATAAAAACTGGTGAAGGCGAAAATTACAATTACTCTCAAGACCACTGTTTTGTTAAACTATCATCAAGAGATACTAATGGCGAACTATGTTTGATTGAAGATACCTTAAAACCAGGGTTTCATTTAAAGCGTCATCATCATAAAATTATGACTGAAGTTTTTTATATGCTTGAGGGCCAAATAGAGCTTATTTTTGACGATGAAACAATAATTCTAAAGGAAGGCGATACTGTAACGGTACCTCCTAAAGTTTGGCACGAAGCGATTTGCACAGCAGGAGGGAAAATGCTTACTATATTTAAAAATGGTCAATTTGATGTTTTTTTAGAAGAATTATCCAAAATGACTGATGCGGATTTCTCTAATGCAGAATTAATGAAATCTGTCTCCAATAAATTTGATATCTACGAAGCGTAAAAACGGTGTACAATACAGATCATAATGTAATACGTTAGAATCAAATTTGTTATACACTAGCACCAATTAAAAATGACAGAAAAAGAACAATTAGAATCAATTAAAACAATACACCTAGCAGGTGGTTGTCTTTGGGGAGTCCAAGAATTTTTAAAACACATCCCTGGCGTGATTGATACTCAGGCTGGTCGAGCTAATGGCTATACACAATCTACTAAAACAGACTATGATGGTTTTGCAGAATGTGTCAAAACAATCTTTGACTCTTCTCTTGTTTCGCTTGAAGATTTGATACATTATTTTTTAGAAATCATTGATCCATATAGTGTCAACAAACAAGGAAATGATATAGGAGAAAAATATCGCACAGGTATCTACAGCACGGACAAAAATCTTCTTTTAAAAGCAAAACAGTGTATTAAGACAATAGAGCAAACGCTAAATGATAAAAATAAAACCACAAAAAAAGTAGCTATTGAAGTACTTCCGCTAACAAATTTTGTCCCAAGTGATGCAGAACATCAAGATAGATTAACCTTACACCCTAGTGACTACTCTTACTGCCATATCCCTTTAGACTTACTCTATAAGTACAAAAACAACAATTAGCATGCAGTTAATCAGCTATAATGCAGTCAAAACGGTGCTTAAACTAAAAATAGAATTACCAATCGTAATAGGATTATCTATTCTTAATTAACAAGACTTAAGAGCTATTCCTTTACATATTTATTTCTTTTATTTAGGTATTGATTAATGGCCAAAGAAGCAAAAATTAGACTTCCACCAATTAAAATTTTCTTAATATCTGCCTCCTTATTCCAAATAAGAATGTTAACAATTAATCCTAACGGAATCAATGCATTGTTCATAATTGCTAAGGCACCAGTGTTTACCCTAATAACACCTTGGTTCCAAAAAAAGTAGCCTAAACCTGAAGCCACAGCACCTAAGTATAATAGCACACCCCACTGTACTGGTGTCGTTGGCATTTTTTCGGTTGAACCAAAAACAAAAAAAGCAATTAGTGATACTATAAACGCTCCAATAAAAAATAACCCAAAAATAGTATGCTTTGGTGTCCTTTCTAATTCAGGTGTAGATTTTAATAAATACTTGTAAGCAACTTGACCAACAGCAAAGCACAAATTAGCACCTTGAGTAATCAAAAAACCAAAAACTACGTTTTCACTTATACTGGAATATTGAATATAAGCAGCACCTAAAACAGCGATTAAAGCAGTTAATAAAAAGCCTTTATGAAATTGCTTACTTAAAATATCATTTAACAACGTAATATAAATGGGTGTAAACACACTAAAAAGTAATACTTCGGGTACAGTAAGATAGTTAAACGACTGAAAATAAAAACAATACATCAAACCCAATTGTACCGCACCAATTGCGGTAAGTTTAAAAATTGTTTCCTTTTTTAATTTAGTAAGTCTCAAAAATGGTAAAAATAGCAGTGTCGCAATACCAATACGCATCAATACAGAAAACCACGCATCTACATACCCAGAAAGGTATACACCAATTAAACTAAATGAAAAAGCCCAAATAATAGTCACTCCAAATAAATACCTCATAAAAATATCCTTAATCAAATAATGAGGTTAAATAGCACATAAGACATAGCCAAGACTAACTGTTTTATTAATCTATATCCATTACCAACAAAACGCTAGTAAATAACCTTCATTTAAAAGCGAATATAAAAATTTAAGATGATGAATATTAATTAAACCTTCCGGAGAAACTATTATATTAAACAAAACGCTTGATTAATTGAAAATCTGAAACAAATAAAAACAAAATCACCTATTTGACTTTGTCATTTTTTTCAACTAACTTCGATTAACTTCGAATATAATTCATTGAAACGGAATTATATTTGCTATACGTTAGGTATAATTTAAAAAAAGAACAGTGAGAAAAACAGCTACTAAATTAATCTTGATAATTATACTTAATTTATTTACGGTAAATAATTTATGTGCTCAAAATACAAATAGACATTATGAATTTAAAATAGATAGCACTAAATTAATTTTAGGAAATATAATTATTATAGAAATTTATACTGAATCAAATGATATAGAAGTTGAATTACCTAAAAGCAAATCGTTTAAATTTATAGGGGTTAAGACTGATTCTACTCAACTAACATCAAAAATCACTAACATATCTAATACACCGAACTCAAATAGATATATTAAAATTGCGCAATTCGAAATAAAAGAAGCAGGTGAACTAAACTTTCCTTCAATTAAAATAATCACACCAACTGTTACTTTTAAAACGGAAGAACAAAAGATAAGAGTCATGACTATTGAAGATTATAAAAATAAAAACAATAGCTTTCCCTTTATAAATAATGAAGAACATCCGGAGATTAAGAAAGGTATTCTTAGTGAATTTGTGTTGACAAAAAACAAATCTTATAATCCGAAAGACACACTATTTGGTTCAATTAGAATTTATACGCGCTTTTCAAACCCAATTATACCATACGGAATTGAGAAATCAAAAAACGAATGGGATATAATCCCTATAAACAAAAAAGGAATTTCAAATGGGTTAGTAAAAAAGAATGGAAAACTATACCAATGTTATGACATCTACTTTTTGAAAATAGCTTCACATAATAAAAAAAATGAAAGTTTTAAAAATTTTAATCTAAAGTCCATTATTAAAGTGCCTTTCGAAAAATCAAAAGGATTGCTTGCAACAATATACAGAAACTATATAGTCCAGAAAATCATAACTACCGAGCTAACGGAGTAGAGATAAATCGCATAAAAATAAGCCCTCTTACTTTTTAGGAATCTCCTTTAATACCTCTAATACAAAAAGTCTAGTACTTTTATACAAAAAAAATATTTTGATAAACCCTATCTTACCTAAAACCTGGATAAAGGTTGATAATTGTTTGAATATGTAAGGTTTTTCTCTTAAATTAGTTTCAACTTAAATTTTATTAAAAAAAACTAAATGAGAAAAATACTAATTTTGACATTATTTTTAATTTTTTATCATACTCAAACAGCACTGAGTCAAAATGAAATAAAAATAGAGAAACCTGAAAATTCTAGACTTACAAAAGTTTTGAATAACTCAGAATTAATTGGAGAGAATAAAGACAATTATTTATCTGTAAGGATTTATGCAATAGACAACGGTAGTACTAGTGCTGGATATGCAAGTTGTGAAGTTTCACATAATTTACTAATTGCAGTCTCAGAATTTGACGAAGAGCCTAATCAAAATCTTTTCGAAATCGGAACTTTTTATAATCCTAAATTTGTAAAATGGACCAACAAAGAGGAAAATGAAAAAGAATTTGAGATTGAATACGGTCCTAATAGCAAACGACAAACTATAAAACTAAAAATAAATATTGAGGAACTGAAAATAGAAAAATAAAGTAAAAATAAAAAAAGCACAACCGTAAGATTGTGCTTTTTCTATTTTATATAATACGACTTAAAAATATTACTTTTTAGGAATCTCTTTTAATATCTCTAATACAAAGTTCCAGTATTTTTTAGCAGACGATATTTGTGCACGCTCATCAGGACTATGTGCGCCTTTTATGTTTGGTCCAAAACTAATCATTTCCATATCTGGATAGTTTTGCCCTAAAATACCACATTCTAAACCAGCGTGACAAGCAGCAATATGTGCTTTTTCGCCATTTAACTTTTGGTATAAATTATCTAACACTTTTAATATAGCGCTATCCATGTTTGGTGTCCATCCTGGGTAATCTCCTGATAGCTCAACCTCACAACCTGTAAGCTCAAATGCAGAACGTAACGTGTTTGCTAAGTCCATTTTACTACTTTCTACAGAGCTACGTGTTAAACACCCTATTTTTACGTGACCATCCTTAACAATTACTCGTGCAATGTTATTAGATGTTTCTACCAATTCTGGAATATCTGCACTCATACGGAACACACCGTTTAAAGCAGCGTAAATAGCACGTGTTAATCCTTCTTGAACACCAAGATCCATCATTAATTCTGGAGTTTCTGTTTTAGAGACTTCAATAACTAAATCTGGTTCCATTGTTTTAAGTTCGGTTTTAATACTATTACCTAACTCCTCCATTTCGCTGATAAAAGCAGCTTCGTGTACAGTGTCTATTGCAACTACTGCTCTACTTTCTCTTGGAATAGCGTTACGTAAACTTCCACCATCAATTTCCGAAATACGTAAACCAAAGTTTTCAAAACCATCAAATAATAAACGGTTCATTATTTTATTAGCATTACCTAAACCTTCGTGAATTTGCATACCCGAATGTCCACCTTGTAAGCCTTTTACTTTTACTTCAAATCCTGTTTTAAATTCAGGTGTTTCTTCTTGCTCATAAGTTCTTGTTGCTGTAACATCAATACCTCCTGCACAACCAACACCAATCTCATCATCTTCTTCTGTATCTAAGTTTAATAAGATTCCGCCAGTTAACAAACCACCTTTTAATCCCATTGCACCTGTCATACCCGTTTCTTCATCAATAGTAAACAATGCTTCAATTGCTGGATGTGGTATGTCTGTACTTTCTAAAAGTGCCATAATGGTCGCCACTCCTAATCCGTTATCTGCACCAAGCGTTGTTCCTTTTGCTTTTACCCAGTCACCTTCCACTACCATTTGGATCCCTTGTGTGTCAAAATCAAAATCGGTATCTGCATTTTTTTGGTGCACCATATCTAAATGAGATTGCATTACAATAGTCACACGATCTTCCATACCTGCAGTTGCTGGTTTTTTGATAATCACATTTCCAACCTCATCTTCTATAACTTCTAAACCTAAATTGGTACCAAAGTCTTTCATAAATTTAATCACGCGCTCCTCCTTTTTAGAAGGTCTTGGTACTGCGTTTAAATCTGCGAATTTATTCCATAATGCTTTTGGCTCTAAAGCTCTAACGTCTTGACTCATTTGTATAGTTTTAATTGAATTACAAAAGTACAAATTGCAGATGCATTTAGACACCTTTTTAAGTTAGAAATAACAGAATCCTTTTTATTTAAAACGAATCTTCAAACCAGTCGTTTGTTATTTTTTTTATAAAATTGAAACGTTCTTCAAAAAATTGAATGTCCTCTTTTTCATTTTCTTTGTTATAACCTAATATGGAAAACTCACCTTCATCTACAATAAAACCATACTTATTATTAAAACTAAAATCGACTAATGCTACTTGCTTTTTATTAGCATTATAACACGTTTTATCGTTGTACAAATCCCCTTTATAAAGCATTAAACAGGTCCCCTTATTTATCATTTCACTTAAATTAGAACGCGTTGCATCATATACAAAACCAGATGAATTATTAGCTAATATTTCCTTTATTTCTTGTAATCGTGTTCCATTTGCCTGATGGGCATGATATATCAAAACCATATATTTTGGTGCGGCTTCTGGAATGGAATCATTTTTCATTTTAACACCTATTTTCTCTTCGGTAGGAAAGCCTTCGGTTTTGAGAAGTTTTAGTAAACCATCATTAACGCGCTCTGTAGTATCATATAATCCTGCACTTTCAAATTCTCCTTTAGCGTGTCGCGCATAATCTTTTTGATCTAATTTAATCAACGCCTCTAGCCCGTCTATTAAATTTTGATTTAAGCCCGTTTTATACTGTTCTCTTAATTTAGGGTATTTAATTAAAAAATCACTCCAATAGGATGTTTTCCTCAATTTATTAAAAATTTGATTATTAAAATAACTAAGAGGAATGCCTTTCAAAATCAATTTTTCACACCAAATTACTGCTGTTTTATAATCTCTCGATAACGTTGTTGCTCTTACTGCATTATGCAAATCTCTAGCAAATACATATTGATCCTTGACGAGAAATTTAATATATTCCTTTTTTGCATTACCATATTGACGTTTTATAATATAATCTTCAGCACTTTCTGTAACTTTATAATACCAAGTTTTTTCAGGTTTAGAAATAGTGTCTTTATAAATTTCTTGTACATTATTACGAATAATGTATTTAAAATAGTCGTCATTGGACTTACTGTTTTTCATTAAGACTTTATTTGCTTTTCTTTTTTGAGCTCTTATATTTTCAGTGTCAAAGACTAATTTTCCAATTTCAAAAATTTCTGTATAACAGTTTTGCAAACCAAATGTTAATATGGAATTAAGGCTTACTTTAGCTGTTATTTCAAACTCCCTATTACTACCATTTTTAGTTTTATATTTTTTATAGTTATTGAGATAGAAAGAAGGAAAAGAATCTAAAACAACTGGGGATATAACTTCTTTACCATCCTTCTTATAAAAAATATCATTCTCATATTTTATCGTGTTTTTTATGATATAAAGTTTGGATAGTGTGTCTTTTTTTTGCCCTATAGATACATTAACATTATTCTTATACGAATAACTCGACTCATTTTCAACCCAAATATGGTCATTTTTAGTCCAACCTCCTGTCACGCTCCCCTTGATATTAACAGTACTATCTTTAACATTAAATTTAAAAGACTGGAATTCTACATCCAAAAAAAACATTCTGAATTGTTCATTTATAGTACAATTTGTTTTATCGACTGAAAAACAATCTACACCATAATTAGTTAAACCTTTATATTCCTTCTCGTTAGTATAATAAGTTAGCGTGTCTCCTTTTGTCAAAGATCTAGTGTTAGACCAAGATTTAACACCAGGTAACCAAAAATTATAAACATGATGGTCCGTTTTGTAAGCCATTAAATCTTTTTGATTAAACGCAATGGTTTTATCTGCTGTCTGAGCAAATAGACTACCTGTTAATAACATAGTAGTGATAAAAATGAACAATAATTTTGATTTGGTTGGCATTTAGTTTGATTTTAGACTTTATAAACTTAAATCGTATATTAAATATTGCCCACTGTTAATTTTATAAACTTGTATTATAGAAGCCTTATAAACAAAAAACTAACCCAATCGCTACTCCTGATGGTAGTGGCATCCTTTTTTGCAAAAAAAGATATAACGGACAGCAGGTAGAAACCTTTTAAATAAACCTAAGTGATTGGTCCTAATTTTTAATTATTTTTGAGTCATGCTAAAAAACAAAAAACTGTGGATTGCCCTACTGATTATACCTATGTATATATTGGTTAAAGTTTCGGCTAAATTCCCAGACACGGTCGAGGTTGTGTATAGTAATGGTTTGTATCCTGTTATTTCTAAATTGTTTAGATATACTTTGGGTTGGTTGCCTTTTAGTTTTGGCGATTTGTTATATGCTTTTGGGATAATTTTTATCATTCGTTGGTTAATTTTAAACGTAAAACGCATCTGGAAAGATACCATAGGCTGGCTGATTGATGTGTTTGCTACTGCGAGTGTTATTTTTATTGCGTTTCATTTATTTTGGGGTTTTAATTATTACCGAAATCCTTTGCATAAAAATTTAAATTTAGAGGACGATTATACTACTGAGCAATTAATTACAGTGACTAAAAACTTGATTGAAAAATCGAATACCATACAACTACAGATTACTAAAAATGATAGTTTAAAGGTCGAATTACCATTTACTAAATCCGAAATTCTAGCATTAACGCCTAAAAGTTATGAGGCTTTAAAAACTGATTTTCCGCATTTGGAATACCACCCTAAAAGTTTAAAAAAATCGTTATTTAGTGTCCCATTGACGTACATGGGTTTTAGTGGTTATCTAAATCCGTTAACTAGCGAAGCACAGGTGGATTATATGATCCCGGTGTATAAATTTCCGACAACTGCTGCGCATGAAGTGGCACACCAATTAGGCTACGCTAAAGAAAACGAGGCTAATTTTATTGGTTTTTTAGCAACCATTAGCAATACTAATATCTACTTTAAATATTCTGGTTACACCTTTGGTTTAAGGCATTGTCTAGGTGAAGTTTTTAGACGTGACCCTGATCTATACTACCAATTATTACCAACTATTAATAAAGGGATTTTAAAAAACTATCAAGAGGTTAGAGATTTTTGGAATGACTACCAAAATCCGTTAGAACCTATTTTTAGATCCACTTACACAACCTATCTAAAAGCTAACAACCAAGCTAAAGGTATGGATAGCTACAGTTACGTGGTGGCGTTATTGGTTAATTATTTGGAAAATAAAACCTTATAAAAACGTTAAAATCCTATTTGAGGTTTGTTTGGCATATTGGCTTATGCTTATATTTAGTGTTTAAACAACCTTAAACTATCAACCAATGATTAAAAAATGGGCAGCATTAAGCCTGCTGTTGTGCGGTTATTTTTCTTTTGCACAAGAGTACGTTCCAAAAAACGATGGCGTAAAAACCAACACGTCTAATTACACAGCTTTAACAAACGCTAAAATTTATGTCACTCCTAATCAAATTATTGAAAAAGGAACCTTACTTATTAAGGATGGTAAAGTAGTCTCTTCTGGAGCATCTGTTACTATCCCGAAAAACGCTGTTGTTATTGATGTGACTGGTAAATCTATTTACCCTTCTTTTATTGATATTTATTCAGATTTTGGTGTAAAAGCACCAGATCGTGCTTCTGGAGATAGAAGAAACCCACAATATGATGCTAGTCGCGAAGGTTTTTACTGGAATGACCATATTAGACCCGACCAAAATGCAATAGACTTATTTGAGTTTGATAGCAAGAAAGCTCAAGAATTACGTAAAGCTGGTTTTGGTGTTGTAAACTCGCATATTGATGATGGTATTATCCAAGGGACTGGTGTTTTAGTAACACTAGCAGCTTATGGTAGTGATGCTACTAGATTATTGGACGACAGGGTTGGTCAGTATTCTGGAACGTCTAAAAGTAAAACCTCTAGACAGGCTTATCCAACATCCTTAATGGGGACTATGGCGTTATTACGCCAAGTAAACCATGATGCAGATTGGTATGCTAAAGGTAATATTAAAGAAAAAGACCGCGCTTTAGAAGCGTATATAGCTAACAAAAATCTGGTTCAGTTTTTTGATGCTGGCAAAAAGATAAACGCGTTACGTTTTGACAAATTAGGAGATCAATTTGGTATCCAATATGTATTTGTTGGTGGTGGTGATGAGTATGAGTTGATTAGCGATATTAAAAACACCAACGCTAAATTTATCTTACCATTAGATTTTCCGGATGCGTATGATATGGAAGACCCGCTTTTAGCACAGTCTGTTAGTCTTGAAGATTTAAAAGCTTGGAACCAAAGCCCTGCTAATCCTAAAATTTTAGCCGAAAACAATATTCAGTTTGCGTTAACGACTCACAAATTAAAAGATGCTAAAGCGTTAATGCCGAATCTTTTAAAAGCTATTGCATATGGTTTAGATAAAACTAAAGCTTTAGAAGCATTAACGACTATTCCTGCCGGAATTATTGGAAAATCTTCAGAACTTGGTCATCTTAAATCTGGTGCTTATGCTAACTTTTTAATTACTTCTGGTGATGTTTTTGATAAAGAAACTACCATTTACGAAAACTGGGTAACTGGTATCAAAGACGAATTAACAGCAATGAATACCCAAGACTTACGTGGTAGCTATACTTTTAATTTTGACAATACGGCGTATGAGTTAGAAATTTCTGGTGAGATTGAAAAACTAAAATCCAAGGTTAAAACAAGTACTAAGGAATATGGTTCTAAAATAAGCTTTAGTGATAATTGGATGCAATTAACGTTTGCTGCTGCAGATAGTACTAAAAAGGACTTTATAAGAGTAGTCACTAACGTTACCAACCCAAAAACATTAAGCGGTAAATTATTTTATCCTAATGGTAACGAAGGGACATTTTTTGCAACTAAACAGGCAAAAGACGCTAAAAAGGAAGACAAAAAAGACAACGAGGACAAAGACGATAAAACACCAACTATATATCCTGTAACGTATCCAAATATGGCGTATGGTATGGAAAGCCTACCTCAACAAGAAACGTTATTGTTTAAAAACGTAACGGTTTGGACTAACGAGAAAGATGGTATTATTAAAAATACAGACGTTTTAATTAAAAACGGAAAGATTGCCAAAATCGGTACTAATTTAAGTGCTGGTAATGCAACTGTTATTGACGGAACAAACAAACATTTAACGTCAGGGATTATTGACGAGCACTCGCATATTGCAACAGAAAGTGTCAACGAAGCAGGACACAACAGTACTGCCGAAGTAACTATTGAAGATGTTTTAGATGCTGAAGATGTAGACATTTACCGTAACCTTGCTGGTGGTGTTACTAGTATCCAAATATTACATGGATCTGCCAATCCAATTGGAGGACGATCGGCTATTATTAAATTAAAATGGGGAGAAAAAGCCGATAATCTAG
This sequence comes from Olleya sp. KKT75, assembly GCF_055635485.1. Lineage (NCBI taxonomy): Bacteria > Pseudomonadati > Bacteroidota > Flavobacteriia > Flavobacteriales > Flavobacteriaceae > Olleya > Olleya sp. KKT75. The sequence continues at coordinate 2,296,449 of NZ_CM145759.1, read as the reverse complement.
TCTACCAAAACAGCCCTAAATTCATCAAATTTGCTTTAGGAGAAAATGTAAAACAAGCCAATTGGGGAGACAATGCTAAAACGCGTTTTCCGCAAACCAGAATGGGTGTTGAGCAAGTGTTTACTGATTACTTCCAACGTGCGCAAGAGTATGATGCTTTAAAGAAAAGTGGAAAACCTTACCGTAAAGATTTAGAGTTAGAAACTATTGCCGAAATTTTAAATAAAGAACGTTTTGTCTCTTGTCACTCTTACGTGCAAAGTGAGATTAATATGCTAATGAAGGTTGCCGAAAAATTCAATTTTAGAATCAACACATTCACACATATTTTAGAAGGTTATAAAGTAGCGGACAAAATGGTAGAACACGGTGTTGGAGGCTCTACATTCTCTGACTGGTGGGCTTATAAATACGAGGTTAACGATGCTATCCCTTTTAACGCGCCAATCATGCACAACGCTGGTGTTTTAGTTGCAATTAATAGTGATGATGCAGAGATGTCTAGACGTTTAAATCAAGAAGCTGCTAAATCTGTAAAATATGGAGATATTAGCGAAGAAGACGCTTGGAAATTTGTAACATTAAATCCTGCTAAATTATTACATATCGATGATCGTGTTGGTAGTATTAAAGTTGGTAAAGATGCAGATGTTGTGTTATGGAGTGATAACCCATTATCTATTTACGCTAAAGCTGAAAAAACAATCATAGAAGGAAAAGTTTATTTTGATTTAGAGCGTGATGCTAAACTAAGAGAGACTATTAAAAAGGAAAAAAACGAATTAACAATGCTAATGCTGCAGGCTAAAAACAAAGGGTTAAAAACAAAACCTATTGAGAAAAAAGAAAAAGAGCTATTGCATTGTGATTCTATTGACCACCAACAGTAGTCAATACCTAAAGTAAAACGTAAAATATACACTCATAAATTTTTCGCTTAAGCGGAAATAAAACGATAATAAATCATGAGAACACTCAAAATATTAATCCTGACGTTATGTGTTTCGGCAATTAGTTTTGCACAACAAACGCCTGGAGATAAACAAACCCAAGCCATTACTATTGAAGGTGCAACAGCACATTTAGGAAATGGTGATGTTATTGAAAACGCTTTAATAATGTTTGAAAATGGTACACTAACTTTTGTTGGTAGTGCTAACTCAAAAATTGCAAGAAAAGGAACCATTATTGATGCCAAAGGTAAACATGTATACCCTGGCTTTATTGCACCAAATGCGACTTTAGGTTTAGTTGAAGTTGATGCTGTACGTGCTAGTGATGACGAAGACGAAGTTGGCGCTATGAATCCGCACATCCGTAGTCTAATTGCTTATAATACCGAATCTAAAGTAGTAGAATCCATGAGACCTAATGGTGTTTTAATGGCGCAAATCACACCTCGTGGTGGACGTATCTCTGGAACATCAAGTGTTGTACAATTAGATGCTTGGAACTGGGAAGATGCAGCGATTAAGGCTGATGATGCGATTCACTTAAACTGGCCAAGTAACTACTCTAGAGGACGCTGGTGGTTAGGAGAACCAAATGTTTTAAAAGGAAACAAAAACTACGCTAAAGAGATTGAAGAATTAACCAATTACTTTGCACAAAGCAAAGCCTATAACGCTAATAAAACGACACCAAAAGACTTACCTTTTGAAGCGCTAAACGGGTTAATGGATGGTAGTAAAAGACTTTTTGTACATGTAGATTATGAAAAAGGAATTACCGATGCAATCAATTTTGCTAAAGCAGAAAACATAAAACACCTTGTTATTGTTGGTGGTTATGAAGCTAATAATGTTGCCGACCTATTAAAGCAAAACAACATCCCTGTATTATTACAACGTACACATTCTAGACCAAAAGGAGACGATCATGATTACGACTTGCCATACAAATTAGCAACGCAATTAGTAAATTCAGGTATTTTAGTTGGTTTGGAAAATGCTGGAGATATGGAACGTATGAACACTAGAAACTTACCCTTTTTAGCTGGGACAACCGTAGCACACGGATTAACAAAAGCACAAGCACTAAGCTTAATAACATTAAACACTGCTAAAATATTGGGTGTAGATGACATCGTGGGCTCTTTAGAAGTTGGTAAAGACGCTACCCTTTTTATTAGCCAAGGTGATGCTTTAGACATGAGAACAAACAAACTGGACCAAGCTTTTATCCAAGGTCGCACTATTAGCTTAGAAACGCACCAAACAGAATTATACAAGCGTTATTCTGAGAAGTATAAGAAATAAACAGTACTAATTTTAAAACTATAGCTATGAAATATTTTTTGACACTTAGTTTAACACTTGTAAGTTACTTAGGTTTTTCGCAAGAAATTATAGTAGAAACTAATACTAGTAAGCCAGTACAAGTAATAAATTATCCTGATTTTGATAATGTGTATGATAGACTAAAAGCTATTAGCACTAATATTAATGAAACACTAGTCCTAATTGATCGTTTAGATGAAATGAGACAAGGTCAATTGATAATAAACACAACTAATATCGGAAAATCTTTTGAAGGCGTTACATTAGATATAAGACCAAGTTTAGATATAGAATTACAAAACGTAATGTATACCGGCACATTTCTAAATCCTAATGGAAATAATCGGATAAGCTTTAAAAAATAAAAAAAGCGACCCAATGGGTCGCTTTTTTTTATAATATTAATCGTAGTATTTACTCTACTACAGTTGCAGCTTCTGGCTTTGCAAATGTACTTGCAGGTAATGCTTGCTTAGATAAAGTAACATCAGTAAACTGTAAATCGTTACGTTTTTTAACTGGTAAATTATCTTCAACAATATACCATGTTAAAGTCTCAGGCAATACCATACCTTCAACAGTATGCCAATTACTATATTTAATAAACGACCATTTTTCGCTTTTAGCTTTACTATTAAAAGTAACAGTATATGCTAACCATTCCATTTTAAATGTTGTTGGGTTGTAATACAACACATACTCGTCATCAGATGACTCTCCTACGCCATTATCATAACTAATTTTAATTCCAGGATATTCAACACCTTCAAAACTTAAAGGTTTTGTAACTTCATAGTTAATTCCGCTATCAGCCAATACAAATGGCATTGTATGAAAATAGAACATTAAATTATAATAAAACTTTGGGTTACCTTTATAAACCTCAGCACTTTTATTATCTAACCATACGGTCTTACCATCATATCCTAAAACGTGATCTGGCATTGTAATTAAAGACTGTCTAGATTTTAAATTTACAGCAGTTACCTCTTTACCGTTTGGCTTATTCATTGTAAACGCAACAGATTGCATCTGATTCCAATTATCCAAACCACCATGTGCCTTAAATACATTAGATATATTTTCTGGATAGATTGACGTTGTTACGTCAAGTGTTTCTTTTGAGTAATCTGTTTCAACTGTTGTTCCGGTTTTAACTTCACCTTTACAAGAAAAAAGTAATAATCCTAAGGCTAAAGTGTACACTAATTGTTTCATTTATATTCTGTTTTATTTAAGTATTTTAATTGAGTCGTAATTAATTGTATTCATTACAAAAAAAGCTTCAGTTAAATACTGAAGCTTTTAATTAGTTTAATGTTGTCTTTAATTTACAAAATTTGCTTTTTCAGGCTTGTCAAATAACGATTGATCTGGAGCTGTTTTTGTTAATTTAATGTTTGTAAAAACATTTGGTGCTTTTGGAGTCGTTGGCTTATCATCTTTAAAACCGTAACCTGTTATAACTTTAGGTAAAATTAAACCGTTTACAGATTGCCATTCGCTATATCTTCTAAAGTGTAACTCCTTAGTATCTATTCCAGGTACAAAGTTTACAGTATATCCTAACCATTCCATTTTAAAAGTATCCTCATTATAGTATAGCACATATATATCTTCTGGTGTTGCTCCAACTCCATTATCGTAAGAAATTTTAATTCCAGGATACGTCACACCTTCAAAAGTAAGTGCTTCCGCCTCAGAAAATTTAATTCCGTCGTCAGACAAAATAAAAGGCATTGTATAAAAATAGAACATTAAGTTATATCCAAATTGAGGATCATAACCTTTATACTCTACGTTAGATTTATTCAATAACCATGGCTTTTGACCATCAAAACCAATGGCGTGATCTGGGGACTCTATCTTAGCTTTTCTATTCTTTAAATCTGTAATGGTAATTTCTTGTCCTGATGGTTTTACTTGTGTAAATTCTAAAGCTCTCATAGATTTCCAAAGCTTCAAACCACCATGAGCATCAAATACTTTTCTTAAGTTCTCAGGATATTTTGTCATATCGATTTCAACTATTTTTTCTGTTGTATCAGCAGTAATAGTGGCCTCTTTTTTTGTTTCTGTTTTACAAGAAAACAATAATAACCCTAGGGATAATGTGTAAAATAAATGTTTCATTTAAATATTGGTTTTTTAGTATTCTTTACTTGCGCGAAAATAATTACTATTCTTTACATAAAAAAAGTTATAATTTTTATTTAACATTTCATTTTAATATTTCAAAAACCTTGCATTTACTAGGGTTTACGATATCGTTTGCGAACATAACATCTAAATTTTTCTTAGTAAATGCCTAGCATGGTATACTGCAAGAATTACCTTAAATTTGTACAATCTAAATCAAAGGGTACACAAATTAGCATGAGCAATAAACAAATAAGTAGCACTCAAAATCCATTAATAAAACACATTGTTTTATTAAAAGACAAATCTCGCGAACGTAAAAAAACAAATACTTTTGTTTTAGAAGGTGAACGCGAAATACAATTGGCTTTAAACGGACAGTATGCTATCGAGACTATTTTAGTGTTACCTGAAATTTATGACACCAAAAAACTAATTGATTTCCCTGATACTATCGATATCATTGAAGTCTCTAAAGACGTCTACCAAAAAATAGCTTATCGCGAAACTACGGAAGGCATTATGGCTATTGCTAAAAGTAAACCGCATCAATTAGAGTCTATTGTTTTTAATAATAACAATCCTTTAATTTTAATTGCCGAAGCTCCTGAAAAACCAGGTAATATTGGTGCTATTTTACGTACTGCGGATGCTGCTAATGTAGACGCTGTGATTATTGCAAATCCAAAAACAGACTTATACAATCCAAACATTGTACGTTCTAGCGTTGGTTGTATTTTTACTAATCAAATTGCAACAGGAACAACTGAAGATATTATCGCCTTTTTAAATCAAAATAATATTGCTATTTACAGCGCTATTTTACAAGATGCTGTGCATTATCACGAGCAAGATTATAGTAAAGGAAGTGCTATTGTAGTTGGTACGGAAGCTGATGGTTTAAGTGATATTTGGCGAAAAGCATCTAAGCAAAATATAAAAATACCTATGCAAGGTGCCATAGACTCCATGAATGTGTCTGTTGCAGCTGGAATATTAATTTTTGAAGCTAAACGTCAGCGTAATTTTAAATAATCTAATGACAGCAACTACTTTGTTTTATATTTTAATAGCTATTATAACCATCAGTTTTATAATTGATAACATTTTAGATGCGCTTAACGCGAAACATTATAACGATGCTTTGCCATCAGAATTACAAGATGTTTATGATGACGCAGAATACAAAAAATCGCAACGTTATAAAGCTACTAACTATAAATTCGGGTTGCTTACCTCAACGTTTTCATTACTACTTACATTAGGATTTTTCTTTTTTGATGGTTTTGCTTACGTAGATCAAATAGCTAGACAATTAACAGAACATTCTATTTTAATTACTTTAATTTTCTTTGGAATAATCATGTTAGGTAGTGATGTACTAACCACTCCCTTTTCTTACTACAAAACCTTTGTTATCGAGGAACAGTTTGGGTTTAATAAAACCACAAGAAAAACCTTTATCCTAGACAAAATTAAAGGTTGGTTTATGACCATTTTTATTGGTGGTTTAATATTAGGTGCATTAACTTGGTTTTATCAAACTACAGGTTCAACATTTTGGATATATGCTTGGTTATTAATAACCGTTTTCACGGTGTTTGTTAACCTGTTTTACTCTAGGCTAATTGTCCCTATATTTAATAAACAAAGTCCATTAGAAGTCGGAAGCTTGCGCACTGCAATCTCTGACTATGCCAACACTGTAGGTTTTAATTTAGATAAAATTTATATCATTGATGGTTCTAAACGTAGCACAAAAGCAAACGCTTATTTTTCTGGTTTTGGAAGCGAAAAACGTGTCACACTTTATGACACTTTAATTAATGACTTAAATGAAGATGAAATTGTTGCTGTCTTGGCACACGAAGTTGGTCATTACAAAAAGAAACATATTATTTTTAACTTAACAACCTCTGTAATATTAACCGGGTTTACCTTATATATTTTATCGCTTTTAATAGAAAATCCAATGTTAAGTGAAGCATTAGGTGTGGCAACACCAAGTTTTCATATTGGACTAATTGCGTTTGGTATTTTATATTCGCCTTTATCCGAAATTACAGGATTATTAATGAACTGGTTTTCACGTAAGTTTGAATACCAAGCCGATAATTATGCTAAAACCACCTTTAAGTCTGAACCTTTAATTACGTCGCTTAAAAAATTGTCTAAAAATAATTTAAGTAATTTAACGCCTCATCCAGCCTATGTCTTTATGCATTATTCGCATCCTACATTACTGGAAAGAATTAAAAATTTAAGACAATAATTTTACCTTGATTTATTTTTTGTTTTAACTTGTAGTCAAATCGTTATTATGAAAAAAATCAGCTGCTACTTAGTACTATGTTTAGTGTTTTTTGGATGTAAAGACAACACACAAATCATAGATCCAATACCAGAACACGACACGTTTACAATAGCTTCTAAAGCAGTAAACGAAACTAGAGTTATCACTGTTTGGACACCTCCCGAATATAAAACATCTACTACTACCTTCCCTGTATTGTATATGCCTGACGGCGGAATTAAAGAAGATTTCTCGCATATTGCTAATACACTTGCAGAACTTATAAAATCAAAAAGCATTTCTCCAATTATTCTTGTTGGAATAGAAAATACGGACAGAAGAAGAGATTTATCCGGATTTTCTAAAGTTAAAGAAGATGAACAATATTGTCCATTAACGGATGGTGCTAAAAACTTTAGAGCATTTATTACTGATGAGTTATTTCCTGAAATCAATTCGCGTTACCGCACAAATGAAAGAAAGGGTATTGTTGGCGAATCTCTAGCTGGTCTTTTTGTTGTCGAAACCATGTTGCTAAAACCAGATACTTTTAATTTTTATATAGCTATGGATCCATCATTATGGTGGAATGATATGCACTTAGTCAAAACTGCATCGGATAAATTAGCTGCATTAAACAATAAAGAAATTAAATTTTGGTTTGCAGGGTCTGACGCTAAAGACATATCCATTGCGACAAACACATTAGACAAACTATTAAAAGCAGAGGCGCCAGAAAACTTAATTTGGCAATACTCTGATGCCCCTAATGAACAGCACAACACCATTTTTAGAGCAACTAAAGACAAAGCTTTTAAATGGACGTTACAGTAATTGCTTATCACTTATAGTAACTAAAACAAAAAACAATGTTTAGACATCAAGGCAAAAGCAGAAACTTAAAACATAATCTGCGAATTGCTACGGTATTATCCTTTGTTGCCGGAATTGTTAATGTTGTAGGCTTTTTAGCTTTCAAACAATTAACAACAAATGTAACAGGTCATTTTGCACTATTTATTACGGACGTTGCTGATCTTGACGTTTGGAAAGGAACGATCTATTTTCTATATATATTCTCATTTTTATTAGGATCCTTTACCTCTAGTTTTTTAATTGAATTTTTTAAAGAAAACAAACAGCTAAATGTTTACGTTTTACCCACACTTATTGAATGTTTTATCTTAATATCTATTGGCTGTTTAAGTAATTTTATAATTATCACTTCTCCCAACATTATTGTTTGCTTGCTTCTTTTTGCAATGGGGCTTCAAAACTCTTTTGTAACTAAAATTTCAAATGCAGTTGTTAGGACCACACATCTTACTGGTCTTTTTACCGATCTAGGTATTGATCTTTCTCTATTGTTTTTTTCAAAATTTGACACCATAAGAGCAAAACTAAAAGCAAATATTAAACTTCGTATTTATATCATTTTATTCTTTTTTGCTGGTGGACTTATTGGTGGATTCTTTTACTCTAGAGTAAACCTAAAATTGAATACCTTGATTATAGGTGCTGTCATTTTACTAATAAGTTTGTTCTATGATGATCTTAGGTATAAAGTAATAAAGACTAGAAGAAAAAAAATCAAATAATAGTAATTAACTAATATTTCTAAAAGAACAAAAGCCCTATTAATCACAAGTCCTAAATTAAACCATTAATAAAACTAATAGTCCAAGTATCAAATCATACCTCATGACACGATACTTAATACTAGTACTCCTCTTTTTAGGAACACAATTGTCTGCTCAAAATAACATAAATCATTTAACAGCTACAATTATTGGTTCTGGATCACCTAAATATAATACAGAACGTTCCGGACCGTCAGTATTAATCACTTATAAAAACACACAAATATTGGTGGATATGGGTAATGGTACTCAGGCCAATCTAAACAAAAACAATACTAAGATTAAAATGCTTGATGGCTTACTATTTACACATCATCATTTAGACCATAATGAGGAATTTGCGCCAATTTTTATTCAATCGTTACTTGGTGGAAATAAAATAATAATTGCAGGTCCAAAACAAACCGCTTCTATAGTTGATAATATTTTAGATATTTATGAAGAAGACATCGCATATAGACTCTCTAAATCCGATAGAGGTTTAAATGATGTTATATCCAACTTTACAAGTAAAAACCTAACAGAGAATACTCCCTTTTATATCGGAGACATCAAAGTGTCATACACCTTAGTAAATCATACTATTGAAACTTTAGCCTATCGATTTGATGTTGGTGATGAATCTATTGTAATTTCTGGAGACTTAACCTATTCTGAATCATTACCAATTTTAGCTAAAAATGCGGACTATTTAATAATGGATTCTGGTGGTGCAATTGCGGCTGGTTCTAAAAGAAATGCTACAAATAACAAGACTAACAAACAGTCAACTAAAGAAAAAGCCCATGTTAATTTAACAGAAAGCTCTAAAATGGCTAAAGAAGCCAATACTAAAAACTTAGTATTAACGCACTTTACATTTGCAACAATTGATGAAGAAGCAACGACTACCCAAATTCGTGAAAATTATAATAACACAGTGTTGTACGCTCAAGACTTAATGGTTATTACTTGTAATGACAGTATAGTTGAAAATAATAAAACACAAGTTGACCCTAAACAACTGTCTGAAATAAACACTCCAAATTCAGTACCAAATTTCGTGAATATGCTGAAAAGAATGGATGATAATAGGGATGGAAAGATTTCGAAAACCGAAGCCAAAGGAAAACTAAAAGAAAATTTCACAAATAGAGACAAAAATAATGATGGCTATATCACTGAAGATGAACTATCCAAAAGGAATCAATAAAAACAGTATAACAAACTATTGTAAACAAATCCTCCTAATACTCCTCCTGTAAGGCGCTTTGAAGATTATAATGTGTAAAATTAAAACCTGTTTCTTCAACTTTTTGAGAACTTACACGTTGGCTCTCAAATAACAAGATATGCATATCTCCTAAAACAAGCTTCATTGCAAACTCCGGAATATTAGGTAATAGTAATGGTCTTTTTAATTGCTTTGCTATTGCTTTTGTTAAATAAGTATTAGTCTCTGGATTTGGTGCTACACCGTTATAAACACCTTCTAATTTATGCTCTAAAACATGTAAAAACAAATTAGCAAGATCTGAAATATGTATCCAAGATTGCCATTGTTTACCAGACCCAAATGCCGCACCGACGCCAAACTTAATAGGTTTAGCCATTTCTGGAAGCGCTCCGCCTTTTGCAGATAAGACTAATCCAATTCTAACTTTAGAAACCATAATATCCAAACTAGAAAAGGCATCTACTGCTTGCTCCCATTGTTCCACCACTTGACCTAAATAGGACGTGCTAACTTCTTTCGAGTCCTCCGTATAATAATTAGTTAATGAATTTGGATAAATACCAATAGCACTAGCTGAAACAATTTGAGTAACTTGATTAGGATTATTTTGCAATGTATTGAATATTAATTGAGAGGTCTGAACACGACTTAACAAAATAGTCTTTTTATACGCTTCTGTCCAACGTTTAGAAATGCTAGCACCAACCAAATGGATAATTGCTTGCACATCTTCTAAGCACGTTACATCAATCTCATTTTTAGCGGGATCCCAATAAAAACCTTTGTAGTTTTCGGCTTTAGACAATTTGGATTTACTTGTTGTTAAATAATTAACAGCAATATTATTTAAGCGACATTGTTTTACAATTTCGCTTCCAATTAATCCTGTTGCTCCCGTAATTAAAATTCGCATTACTTTTTTTATTAAAAATACGAATAAGTAATACTAACTTTTAACGGTTTAAGTAAGCTTTAACGTTTAATTATAAGAATAAAAAAACACTTCGGAAAACTAAAGTTTTACAGCTCTTAAAATATGACGTTTATTTGGCGGTCCCGGTAATCGATCTACTTTAAAACCTGCACTAATCATAGCACGTCTTGCTGCACCTTGTGCACAATACGTAATTAATATACCGTTTGTTTTAAGCGCCTCGAACATAATTTTAAAAATAGGCTCTGTCCATAATTCTGGTTGTGCACCTGGACCAAACGCATCATAATAAATGACATCATATTGTGCTTTGTCCTCTAATTTAAAAATATCAAGATTACGCTTTTCAAGACTAAATTGATCTGTAAGCTGATGTTGCTCTTCCCAAGAGACATCGTGCATTTGATTAAAAACCGATTGCTTGTCTTTTTTCAAAAATAAATCAGGGTAATTTAATTGTGCTACAATATCTAGTCCTACAGGAAAGGTTTCTATACCAACATAGTTGATATTTACTGGCAATGCTTCTGTTTTTAAAAACGTATTAAAAGCATTTAACCCAGACCCAAAGCCAACTTCTAAAATAGAACAGGATTGTTTTAAGTCCTGCTCCTTTTCAGAAGACAAAACAGAAAACAATCCTGCATTTATATATACAAAGTTAGACTCTTCTATTGCTCCATAAGTAGAATGATATAAGGCATTATACTTGGGATGTAACAAAGTTGAAGATCCGTCTTTTGTTAATTCTATTTGTGGTTTCACTATTTAGTATCTACTAATAGTACACCATCTGCTTCAAAAGAATACGTACGTTTTGGTTCTGTAATTTTCTCAATTTCTTCTTTAGATGCGCCTTTATCTTCAGCATAATGACGTTGCTCATCTACAGGCACCTCTTTAACATATGCCATTCCATTTACAATTACCATTTGTCCAGCAATGTCTTTTGGCATAAAAAAACCATAGTCTTTAAACTTTACCATCACTTCATTACCATCTCCTAAATCTGCTGTCATCCAACAACCTTTAGCTTGGCAAACTTCTTTTACTTTTAACGTTACTTTAGCAGGAATACTATCTCCAGACTTTAAATCTTTATAATGCGCTATCATGGATCTAGATGCAATAGCGTCGTTAGCTATAATCTCTTTTCCAAACGGCTTAAAAGTAATAGCATCTGCTCGCTCCGTTGCTTCTTTTTTAGCAACTTCTGATGCATCTTGCTGCTTAGTGTCGTTTTTACAAGCAACTATTGTTACTAATAGTGCTAATAAGATGAAATAATTTCTCATGGTGTTATCTATTAAATTATGTTATTCAAAGATAGTATTTTAAGTGCAATAGCATACTTTCTAATTTATATTTCTGTATTTTTGTGTCAGAAAAACAACCACAAAATATGGCAGCTTTAACCAAAAACGACATAAAAATTACACGAACTGAATCTTCAAAAATAAGTTCGATTGATTTTAACAATTTAGCATTCGGACAAGTATTTTCTGATCACATGCTAATTTGCGATTATAAGGATGGTAAGTGGCACACTCCAGAGATTGTTCCTTACAGCCCAATTACTTTAGATCCATCAGCGAAAATTTTTCATTATGGACAGTCTATTTTTGAAGGTATGAAAGCCTACAAAGATGATAAAGAAGATGTCTTTATGTTTAGGCCTATGGATAATGTAAGACGCTTAAATGTGTCTGCTAAACGTTTATCTATTCCTGAGTTACCAGAAGCGTATTTCATGGAAGGTTTAAAAGCCCTTTTAGAAGTGGAAAAAGATTGGATCCCAACTGCAGAAGGAAGTTCTCTATATATTAGACCATTTATTTTTGCATCAGGAAAAGGATTTCATGCCTCTCCTGCTGATGAGTATAAATTTATTATTTGTGCGGCACCTTCAGGCGCTTATTTTTCTGGAAAAGTTAATGTATTAATAGAAGAAACGTACTCACGTAGTGCAAACGGTGGTGTAGGATTTGCTAAAGCTGGTGGTAATTATGCTGGACAGTTTTATCCAACACAATTAGCAAAAGCAAAAGGATACCAACAAGTCATTTGGACCGACGATACTACGCACGAATTTATAGAAGAAGCTGGTGCGATGAATGTCTTTATTCGTATTAACGATACCCTTTTAACATCTCCTGTAAGTGACCGTATTTTAGACGGAATTACAAGAAAAAGTATTTTACAGTTAGCAGAAGCTGAAGGTTTAAAAACAGACGTTAGAAAAGTAAAAGTTAGTGAGTTAGTTGAAGCATCTAGAAATGGAAGTTTAAAAGAAATGTTTGGAGCAGGAACAGCTGCAGTAATTTCTCCAATTTCTGGTTTTGGATTTAGAGGCGAAGATTTTATAATTCCAGAACAAGACGCTTCTTTTGCATCAAAATTAAAAAATCGTATTGTAGCAATACAAACTAATAAAGTTGAAGACCCATTTGGATGGCGTGTAAAACTTTAATTAGAACATATAAATATATCTAGTTTTAGATAGCAAAAAAAAAGCAACCAATTGGTTGCTTTTTTTTGCACTTATGTGTTAATAAATTACTTATCCAATATTGCTTTTATATTTGGCTTAAAATAATTTGGTCCCTTTAATACTTTTCCATCTTCGCGATAAATAGGTTCTCCGTCTTCACCTAATTTACTCATGTTACTGCGTTGTATTTCGTTAAATACTTCTTCAATTTTATGTTGCATACCATGCTCTATAATAGTACCACATAAAATATATAACATATCTCCTAAAGCATCTGCAACTTCGACTAAATCGTTATTTTGTGCAGCCTCTAAATATTCTGCATTTTCCTCTCGCATTAGCTCAAAACGCAATTTATTTTTAGCCTCACCTAAATCCGCTTTTGGCGCCTCTTTATGTCCTATTTTAAAAGCTGTATGAAAAGCTTTTACTGCTTCAATTTTATCTTGCATGTAATTGTTGTTTTATTCTTTGATGTTAGTCCTTAGTTTTAGTAATTTTGCTTAAAAATAAATTATGTTTAGTAAAGGACAAATCGTTTTTGGAGTTTTATTCGCTATTGCTTTTATTTTAGTGCTTATAAGAATGTACAGAAAAGATTTAAAACTACATAAAGCACACTTTAAAGGTGTCCCATGGGTACTTCTAGCCTTCCTTGGTTTTATTGGGATGATTGTGGCTATTAAAGTTATATTTAAATAAAAACGACACTATTTTTAAGTAATAAAAAAAGCCTTAATCTAATTTAGATTAAGGCTTTTTAATTTCCGCGTAAGCGTTATAATTTTAGTTTACTTCTGGTAAAAAATTGTAGTTTTTACTGTAAAATAACATTTGGCCATCAAAACTTTCTGGCTGTGTTACTTTAATAGCAGTAATCTCTCCGTCCGCATTTGTTTCTGGCACTAAAACAGGATTTACAAAACCACTATAAGCAGGAGATGTAAATTGTTTGTTACGCTCTAAAACTTCTTTATGAATCGCTTGGTCCACTTTTACACCATAACCTTCTACTAAGTCTTCTACAGCTTTATAATCTCCTTCAGACTTGATACGTTGTGTTTCGCGCAATAACTCTCCAAAAAGACCATGTAATTTCTCATAATCATTGATGTTAAAGTATGTTTTTCCATCACGTGTTATTTTTTCTATAACATTGTCTGCTTTTCCTTTTTCAAATACCCAAGCACTAACCCATTGTCTGTTACGCATATGTGCTTCTTCTACTTCGTCTCCGATATTTAATCTAATTAATTGCGTCATTAAACCATTACGGATGTAACCATCATAAGCAGCCATACCAACGTTTTTCCAATCGTCAACCAATCCTAAATCCTGAATTTTTGGGTTATATAAATAGTATAAGCCAACTAAATCAGCACGACCTTCTTCTAAAGTAGAAGCATAATTTTTAAGCGTTTCTTTAGTTTCTCCAACACCCGGATTTAATTGTCCTGAGGCGTGACCAATAACTTCGTGTAAAGCAGTATGTAACTTATCTGCTACTTGTCCGTATTTTTCTTCTAAAACATACTCTTCATCATCGTTTACAAATTCTTTTAAACGACCTGTACTTCCAGCATTGTTGTAAGCATGAATGATGTTACCTAAAGACACTGACTTACTTCCAACAGCTGCACGAATCCAGTTAGCGTTTGGTAAGTTTACACCAATTGGTGTACTTGGTGATGCATCTCCTGCCTCTCCTGCGACATTTACTACCTTATAAGTTACACCAACCACATTTTTCTTTTTGTGTGCATCCATTAAAGGTGAATTATCTTCAAACCATTGTGCGTTTTCTGATAATACAGCCATTTTTGCTGACATGTCAAAATCGTTGATTTGTACAACTGTTTCGTAAGATCCTCTGTAACCTAATGGGTCATTATAAACTTCAATAAAACTATTAATATAATCTACATTTCCTGCAGTAGCAGCAGTCCAAGCTACGTTATAATTATCCCAAGTTTGTAAATCTCCTGTTTTGTAGTATCTAATTAAAAGCCCCAAAGCAGTACCTTGTTCTTTATTTTCTGCAACGCCTTTTGCTAATTCTAACCATTTAACAATTTGGTCAATAGCTGCACCGTATAAACCACCAGACTTATACACACGTTCTTTCAAAACACCATTCTCTTTAACTAACTGAGAGTTTAAACCATATGATAATGGTTTATCTGGGTTTGGCGATTTCATTTTTTTGTAAAACGATTCTACATCTGCATTAGTAACACCAGGTCCGTAAAAGTTAACAGCAGATAATGCAACATTATCAACCCCTTTAGATAGGTTTACTTTTTTGCTATCTATATCATTAAACAAGACATTAAATGCTTCTCCAGCTAACGTTGTGTTAGTTGCAGTCATAATTTCTTGTAAATACTCTTTAGAAAAATCTGGCTTAAGCTTATCGTTAGAATAGTGGTGGTGGATACCATTACTAAACCATACACGTTTTACGTAAGCATCAAAAGCTTTCCAATCTGCAGTAGCTTTATCTCCTGAAAAGTTAGTATAGATATTTTCTAATGCTTTTCTGATTTTTAGATTATGTCTGTAGTTTTGGTCCCACATTATATCGCGACCTGCCAAACCTGCTTGTGTTAAATAATACACTAATTTTTGTTCCTTTAAGGTTAGATTTTCCCAACCCGGAATTTGATATCGTAGTATTTTAATATCTGCAAATTGCTCGACATTAAAGTCAAAAGCTGTTTCGGCTTTTGCTGTTTCCTGTGTTGCTGGCTTTTCTGCCTTATCATTACCACAAGAAAACAATAGTGTTGCAACAAACGCAGCACTTAGTATTGATTTTAGTTTCATAATTAATATAGTTTTTTAAAAGTCTTTAAAGATAAGAATTTAACAAATTGTAAATTGATTATCTTTGAAATAACTAACTATTTAATTTTGCTCAGAATGAAATACATAAAGTACCTATTGTTTCTTTTATTAATTGCAATTATAGCAATAGCTATTTATGTAGCAGTACAACCTAATGATTATACAGTAACTAGAAGTAAAACTATACAAGCACCTGCAAGTCTAATTTACAATGAAGTTATTGATTTTAAAAACTGGGAAGATTGGAATGCTTGGATTGAAGAAAAGCCAGAAATGACTATTACTTATCCTGAGCAAACAAAAGGTATAGATGGCGCTTATTATTGGACTGATAATGGCGAAACGGGCACAATGACCACAACAGATAACAATCCAAATAAATCGATAACACAAGTCATGCAATTTGGAGACTATCCTAGCTCTGATGTTATATGGAATTTTACACCAAACCCTGACGGAAGTACGGCGGTAAAGTGGACCATTTCTGGGAAAAATTTACCGTTTGGATTTAAAGCATATAGTGCGTTTTCTGGAGGGATGGACAAGCAAATAGGACCGTATTATGAGCGTAGTTTGGACCTTCTAGATCGTAAGGTTACAGAAAGCATGAAACAACATAGCATAACAATAAATGGTGTTACGGAACATGGTGGTGGCTTTTATGTATACAACACCACTTCTTCTAAAATGGAGACTTTTAAAGGAAAAATGGAGCAAATGTTTCCAAAATTAAAACAATATTTTAAGGACAATAATATCACGCCATCTGGAGCACCATTTGTAATTTATCATAAATGGGATTTAGAGAATAATGCAGTTATGTTTTCTTGTGCAATGCCAACTGCAGATCGTATTATTACTTCTCAAGATGATATATTAACTGGACAATTAGAACCTTTTAGCGCTTTAAAAACAACCTTAAAAGGAAACTATTCTCACTTAGAAAAAGCATGGAATACTGCAATGAGCTACCAAACAGATAACAACTTAGTTGCAGATAAAACAGGTGTAACTTTGGAAGTATATGTGACAGATCCAACCAACACACCAAATCCATCAGATTGGATTACAGAAATATATTTACCTATACTAATAGAAAACAACACAACTTTAAGTAATTAAATGAAACAACTTGTATTAGTCTTTGTAGGTGGTGGTTTTGGAAGCGTCCTGCGTTATATTATTGGAAAAGCACTTAATAATACTGAAAACGGGATTCCGTATGGCACCTTTTTAGCCAATATTTTGGGTAGTTTATTAATAGGGATTATTCTAGGTTTAGCCTTAAAAAACAACACCCTTAACAATAATCAAACGTTATTATTAGCAACTGGTTTTTGTGGTGGATTCACAACTTTCTCTACGTTTGCTTATGAGAATCACTTGTTTTTAAAATCAGGAGATTTTACAAGTTTTGCTCTTTATACTATTACCAGTTTTATACTTGGTTTTTTAGCAGTATTTTTTGGGATGTGGGTTGCTAAACAATTTTAATCTAGTCTTTTTTATACTTTTTAACTCCAGCTTCAATGCGCAAATATAAAATGTTTTCGCTTGGTACAATGGGGCAAGAATACTTTTTATTATAAGCACAATAGGGATTATACGCCCTATTAAAGTTTATAACCATTTGGTTATTTTCCGGCAACTTAACCTCGACATAACGTCCGCCCTTATAGCTTTCTTCTCCGTTAGTATTATCCATAAATGGCAAAAACAGAGCTTCCTCCTCGCCTAGTTGCTTTACAGATTCGATATTTTGATAGACGTTTAGATTTTGCTCTTTTCCGTCTATAGTAAAAGTAACTTCGCCATATTTTACATAATCTACTAAACGATCTGTAGTTGTTTTCATTTTAAAAGAAGACTCATTTGGTGTTCTTTTAAACGCTGCAGTAACTACGTAAGTACTATCAAATTTAAAAAAATCTAAACTTCTAAAGGCTTTACGGTCACTATCCTTTAAAGGCGATTTTGCTGCATCTTTAAAATTAGCATTCATTTCGCGTTGGTACTCAGTATCTCCTAACAAGGGTAGCTTATCTTGAGCACAGCTTAATGTAACAGAAATTATGATAAATAAAACAACAACTTTTTTCATAAATATAGACTTAGTTATTTGGGTTAAACGAAGGACTAATAGTCATATTGCTATTAGATTTATAAGATTGTAATAAATCCTGAGAAAAGGCATCAAAATTTTTAGCTTCTGATAAGACTTTTATTTTATCGGGATCAAAACTACCTTTTAAATAAAACGCTGTCGTTTTTAAATTATTACTATTAAAAATAATGACATCTGTTAAAATGTTACCACGTTCTTTGACCGAAATAATTCTAGTCTCGGCAACCTCATTTTTTCTAAACATATCAGTAAAACCAGAGTTTGTAACTGCATTCATTTCAGAAATAACAGAGGCTCTTCTTTGCTCGCTTACCTGTTCTAATTGGATGTATTTTAAATCTTGTAAATTTCCAATAACACTTTTTGTTTGCACAGAAACCGAACTTAGCAAAGCTTTCATAAAATTAGGCACTTGAAAAGACGTCGCACCCAAGTCTGTTTTATGAGCATTATAAAACCCTTGAAATGAAGCGCTTCCGCAAGAAAAAAACAGCGTAAAAAGTGATATGATAAATAGTGTTTTTTTCATTTATAAAAATTTATTTAATTGTGGTTTAAAAAAATAGGCTGTTCAAAAATACAACTTAATAAAAATTTTTGTCTAGATTTGAACTCAATAAAGCAAAAAAAAATGAATTTAGTCATTACATATTTAACTAAACAAACCTCTTGGAGACATTCAAGCAGTTGGACCTGTTATATGTTATGCTGATTTAAATATCAATTTATACAATACAAAAAAGTCCAACCTAACCGTTGGACTTTTTACATTTATACTAACTACCAAACCAATGAAAAAACTACTAAAAAATTACATAAGCACTTTTGACGGACTGTCAAAAGAAGTATGGTGGCTGTCTTTAATTACCTTAATTAACAGAGCCGGTACCATGGTTATTCCTTTTTTGTCTTTGTATTTAACAGAAGACTTAGGATTTACTTTGTCAAACGTCGGTACAATAATGACCGCTTTTGGACTTGGATCTGTCATCGGATCATGGTTAGGCGGAAAACTAACCGATAAGATTGGTTACTATAAAATAATGGTTTTTAGTTTATTTATTTCTGGCTTCATGTTTATTGGCTTGCAATACCTAAAAACAATTTACACCTTGTCCTTAGGTATTTTTGCTTTAATGGTTGTTGCAGATATGTTTAGACCAGCCATGTTTGTAGCGTTAAGCGCCTACAGTAAACCCGAAAACAAAACTAGAAGTGTCACTTTAATTAGATTAGCTATTAATTTGGGCTTTTCTGCAGGTCCCGCTGTTGGAGGTTTAATAATTGTTAGCTTAGGTTATGGTGGTCTATTTTGGGTAGACGGTATTACTTGTATTGCTGCCACACTATTATTAATAAAGGTGCTAAACCCTAAAAAGACACGCGTACAAGATGAAATTAAAGTAGACAACCCCTACTCTGCCTATAAAGACAAACCGTTTATTATCTTTTTATTTGCACTGTTTTTGTTTGGTTTTATATTCCTGCAATACTTTTCTACAATGCCTTTATATTACAGAGAAAGACACTTGTTAAGCGAATTAGAAATTGGATTACTACTAGGTGCCAATGGTTTTTTTATCTTTTTATTAGAAATGCCATTAATTAAGTATTTAGAAAATACGCGCTTTGCTAAGACGTCACTAATATTATTTGGTGCTTTTTTAACTGCCATTAGTTTTCTAATTCTTAATTTTTCTAACTGGTCAGGCATTCTAATTTTTGCTATGTTTTTAATGACGCTTGGCGAAATGATAGCTTTTCCTTTCGCTAATGCGTTTGCATTACAACAAGCTAAAAAAGGAAACCAAGGAGAATATATGGCATTATATTCCATAGCTTTTTCTTTTGCCCACATCTTTGGTCATAAATCAGGAATGGAGCTTGTAGAAGGTGTCGGCTATGACAACACATGGTATATCATGACTGTCTTAGGTGGTTTATGCATGCTACTTTTATATATCTTAAATCAATTTATAAAACGTAAAAAATTAGTTAGATGAATTTAAACCAAGTCACTATATCATCTGTTAATTTAGAAAAAGCTGTGGCATTTTATACTTTATTAGGTCTCAAACTTATTGTAGATGCGTTACCGCGTTACGCAAGGTTTGAGTGTCCTGATGGAGACGCTACATTTTCTATTCATTTTAATGAAAATAAACAACAACACAATAACACTATCGTTTACTTTGAAGATGAAAATTTAGAAGCTTTAGTTTTTCAACTGAAACAAAAAGGTATTACTTTTATATCAGAACTAGAACACAAGTCATGGCTTTGGACCGAAGCCCATCTTTTAGATCCCGACGGGAATAAAATTATATTATTTAAAGCTGCCAAAAACCGAAAAAATCCACCTTGGCGCATAAACTAGATTATGAAACATATACTATACCTTTTTACTGTATTACTTTTTGTTAGCTGTAATTCTTCTGAAACTAAAAAAGAAGATAAAACTAATACTAGTCCTATAGAAGAAACTAAAATAAAAAAGCAATTCCCAGATTTAAAACCAGACCGTTATAATGTAGCGTTTTTAATTATGGATGGCACATTTAATACTGAATTAACTGCCCCTTATGATATTTTTCAGCACACTATATTTAGAGATAGTATAAAAGCTATGAATGTATTTACGGTTGCTAATACAGACCATCCAATAACTACATTTGAAGGTATGCGTTTGCTACCTGATTACAACTATATTAAAGATAGCTTACCCAAAATTGATATACTAGTTGTGCCAAGTGCAGAGCATCATTTAGATACAGATTTAAACGATATAGCATTAATCAATTTTGTTAAACAAGTAGATAAAACTGCCACATTTGTAACCTCGCATTGCGATGGTGCTTTTGTATTAGCTGAAGCTGGTGTCTTAAACAATAAAGTATCCACAACGTTTCCAAGTGATATTGATACCATGCGTAAACGCTACCCAGATTTAGATATTAAAAAAGAGGTGCTTTTTGTGCATGATGGTAAATATATTACGTCTGCTGGAGGTGCTAAAAGCTTTGAAGCAGCCTTGTATTTATGTGAGTATTTATATGGTAAAGAGGTCGCACAATCCTTAGCTGGAGGCTTGGTTATAGATTGGGACTTAAATACCGTACCACACCTAATTGTAAAGTAAATTAAAATTTTTTAATAGAATTATTTTTAACAACGTGAGACAAGATAATTTGTGTTTTGCATTCGCCATACACAATTAACTGATCTATAAATGCTTCTAAATGTTTGTGGTTTTTCAATACCACTTCCATCACTATGTTTTCGTTACCCGTAATTCTATAGCAATTTACAACCTCATCAAGTGTTTTTACTTTTTCAAGGAAAGGCTTTAATTTTCCCATAAACGCTTGTAAAGTAATTAACGCCTTAAGTTGGTATCCTACTTCAAAAGGAGAGATTAATGTAATGTGATTTTGGATAATTCCTAAATCCTCCATTTTCTTAATACGCTCTGAAACAGCAGGAGAGGTAATTCCTACTTGTCGTCCAATAGCAGCGTTTGATTGTCTTGAATTTTGTTGCAAACACTTTAAAATCTTCCAACTTAGGTCATCAACAATCATATTAAAGTATTTTTATAAAATTATTTAATTATTAAAGCAAATATACATATATACTTTAAAATCGAAAGATAAAAATACAAGCTTGTTATTATTTTTGATAAAAAAGAAAAAGTAAAATGTCGGCTCCAATTCCTTCTCATCTTTCAGAACTACCTATATATAAGCAAGCTATGCAAATATTTATGTTGTCTAGAAATATTTCTAGTTACTTAAATCATGATTTAGCGTATTTATACGACGATGGTAGAGAGGACTCAAATATTTATGTATCTGGAGATATTGTACAGCAATCTGTGTCTTTAGCACCAGAGATTATTAGTGCGGAACTAGAACATTGTCATTATAAAAAGCATAGACATATTGCGTCCGTAAACCTATTAACCAATAGGTTATACAAGAACTGTAGTCGTTTAGAATCTTGTAATAGTAATGGTAAAGATTATTTACCAATATTAAAAAGAGAAATCCGTAAGTTTAGAAAACTACAAACTACTTGGATGTTAACGCTGTAGATTTTAAGTAAAATCTACTATCCTCGCATTATACATAAAGGAGTCTTGAAAGGCCTTAATTTTTGCATTAAACGTTTCAGAAAAAATTACAAATTTGGCTTTGGGTGCACTTTCGCTTAATCTTAGAATATAGTTATGAAAGTTATTTCTTACAATAAAATCAGCATCATGCAGCATAAACAACTGTAATTCACCTAAATGCAAACTATTTAAATGATATAACTTGCTTAATCGTTTTGGTGTAGCAATTAGTATATCAACACCATAATACACTTCTTCACGTTGTTTTTCTAAATCATACTCTTCATAAGCACAATATAAACGTAAATCTGTTCTTTTTGTAAACACTTCAAAACGCTCCCTTAAATCTAAAGCAGCTTTTTTATCTTTGACTACAATTAATGCTCTTGCAGAATCCTCAAAAGCTTCAGCACCCAATTTTTGAATGGTACTAATAATCATTGCTGTAGTCTTACCGCAATCTTTTGGACCAATAGCATACACATCGCTTCCTGCTTTTATTAAAGGCATCACTTGTTTTTGAAACGGATTAGTAGTTTCAAAACCTGCTTTTTCAATATTTTCTTTTAATGAAGGATGGTATTTCTTGAAAGACATTTATTTAATTATGATAAGTAAACTATTAGTGTAATCTGTAGTTGGCAAAGATACTAATTAATGGCACATTTTACAGTCTGCTTTATCTTTAACTTCTCCAACCAAAAAACCATCATCATTAACCACAAAATCACAACAGCCTACAAAACCTTGTGCAATTAGTTTTCGTCCGCGTTGTATTTGAGATTTAACTGTTGGTAATGCCAAATGTAATTGTGCTGCAATCTCTGATTGCTTTACACCTTTTATATCACTTAAAAATAGTGGATCTCGATACTTTTTAGGCAAACTTTTAATAATCCCATGTAAACAATCAACTTCTGTATGTTCTAATTTTTGTTCTTCAAAAATAAAATCTTCGTCAGTCGTTTCATAAACTATTTTTTGACTTCTAAAATAATCTAAAACAGTATACCTTGCTATAGAAAACAACCAAGACTTCAGTTTGTCTTTATCTTTTAAAGTATTTAATTTAGTGTGCACTTTTATAAACGTTTCTTGCAATAAATCGTCCGCTACCACAGCATCTTTTACTTTACTAAAAATAAAATATTTGATGTCGTCTGCATGTAATTTCCAAATGTCTTGAGTATCCATAGTTATGTATTAAAAGAAACGCTAATCTTAGTATAAAGTTACCAAAACTAGCGTTATTATTACTTCTTTTAAGTGTTGCTTAACAGTTGCAATTTGTACAAGTACAATTATCGCAAGTACAATTTTGGCAATTTCCTTTTGAGCAACCGTCACAGTTACAATTACAGTCTTTATTTTTCATGATATCTATTTTTATGTTCATATAATAGACGTGAATACTTTAAAAAAGATGCAAAACATGTAAATTATTTTTTAATACTTGATTATCGTACTACTATTTTCGCGTCATGAACAATAGGAAAATTGCATGAATTAGCTATAAAACAAAGTTGATTAGCTTTAGTATGAAGACTTTTTGCCAACTCTTTTTGACTTGCGTCTTTTATACTTACAACTGGTTTTAATCTTACCGTTTTAAAACTACCACTACCTGAAGCATTGACTTCTAAATCGCCTTCAGCATTATCTGTATAACTTAATACTTCTATATTATTTTGAGCACAGACGTATAAATAAGACATCATGTGGCATGATGTTAACGCCGATAATAATAAATCTTCAGGGTTGTATAACGTGTCATCTCCTCTAAATGGTTTTGCTGCGGATACTTTTAAAGGCGTTGCTTTGTTCTCTATCAGCACCTCATGATTACGACTGAAGGTTCTTGGGTTTTTAGTGCTTTCGCCTTCATTTATATTCCAATTTATAGTAGCTTGAAAAGTATGATTGATAGACATATTTTTTTTTATTGAATATAAAAAAAGCGTTTCAGATTGAAACGCTTTTTTTGTTTTATGTATTGATATTATTGGTTTACTCTTAATGACAAACGCTAGTTTATCTTTTTCGTTATTCACGAAAAGTAATTTTCTTAGATCCCAAATCAAGTTTGGGATAAGCGATTCACTCACTTTTCGTAAAAACGAAAATTATTTTCTTAGATCCCAAATCAAGTTTGGGATAAGCGATTCGCACCATTTTTACAAAAAATAAAAATGGGCTCTCTGCTTACATGTTACGACGATACTGTCCCCCTACTTCAAATAAAGAAGACGTGATTTCTCCTAAACTACATACTTTACAGACTTCCATTAAAGCCTCAAATATGTTTTCGTTATTAATAGCACGTACTTGTAAATCTTTTAACAAGGCTTTTGTTTCATTTGCCTCATGAAGATTTGCTAACGTTTTAATCTGGAATTGCTTTTCTTCTTCTGTTGCTCTAATGACTTCCGCAGGAATAACCGTTGGTGATCCTTTACTACTTAAGAAGGTATTTACGCCAATAATTGGGAATTTCCCGTTATGCTTTAACGTTTCGTAGTATAAACTTTCTTCTTGTATTTTACTACGTTGGTACATGGTTTCCATTGCACCAAGAACACCACCTCTTTCTGTAATTCTATCGAATTCTAAAAGCACCGCTTCTTCTACTAAATCTGTTAATTCTTCAATAATAAAAGAGCCTTGAATTGGGTTTTCGTTTTTATTTAATCCTAATTCTTTATTTATAATTAATTGAATTGCCATCGCACGTCTAACCGATTCTTCTGTAGGTGTTGTAATAGCCTCATCATACGCATTTGTGTGTAATGAGTTACAGTTATCATAAATAGCATACAAAGCTTGAAGCGTTGTACGAATATCATTAAAGTCAATTTCTTGAGCGTGTAAACTACGTCCTGACGTTTGAATATGATATTTCAACATTTGCGCTCTTGCATTAGCACCATACTTGTGCTTCATTGCTTTTGCCCAAATTTTACGTGCCACGCGACCAATTACAGCATATTCTGGATCAATTCCGTTTGAGAAAAAGAATGATAAGTTTGGACCAAATTTATTGATGTCCATACCACGACTTAAATAATATTCCACGTAAGTGAAACCATTAGATAACGTCAACGCTAATTGCGTAATTGGGTTTGCACCTGCTTCTGCAATATGATACCCAGAAATTGATACTGAATAAAAGTTACGCACGTTATTCTCGATAAAATACTCTTGAACATCTCCCATTAGTCTTAAGGCAAATTCTGTAGAGAAAATACAAGTATTTTGTGCTTGATCTTCTTTTAAAATATCTGCTTGAACCGTCCCTCTTACTTGCGCAATGGTATTCTTTTTAATCTCTGCATAAACGCCTGCTGGTAACACTTGATCTCCTGTAACACCAAGAAGCATTAAGCCTAACCCATTGTTTCCTTCAGGTAACTCGCCATTATAAGATGGACGCACTTTACCTTTATAAAGCTTAACAATTTTTGCTTCAACTTCTTTTTCAAGACCGTTTTCTTTAATGTAAAACTCACATTGTTGGTCGATAGCAGCATTCATAAAAAATCCTAATAACATAGGTGCAGGACCATTAATTGTCATACTTACCGACGTCATAACATTTGCTAAATCAAAACCAGAGTACAGTTTTTTAGCATCGTCTAAACAACAAATACTAACTCCTGCATTACCAATTTTACCATAAATATCTGGTCTTAAATCTGGGTCGTTTCCGTAAAGCGTTACACTATCAAAAGCGGTAGACAAGCGTTTTGCTGGTAAACCTGCACTTACATAGTGAAAACGTCTGTTGGTACGCTCTGGCCCACCTTCTCCTGCAAACATACGTGCTGGATCTTCTCCAGTACGTTTAAATGGATATAATCCCGAAGTATATGGAAATTCTCCTGGTACGTTTTCTTGTAAATTCCAACGTAATAAATCGCCCCAAGCTTGATACTTTGGTAAGGCTATTCTTGGGATTTGTAAGTGTGATAATGACTCAGAATGTGTTTCAATCTTAATCTCTTTATCTCTTACTTTAAAACTATAAATTGGATTTTTGTATTTGTTTACTTTCTCGTCCCAACCTGTAATCACTTCCCAATTGTAAGGATCTAAGTTTAATTTAACACGGTCAAATTCGCCAACTAAAAGTTTAACAAAGTCTTTATTATCGGTTGTTGCTACAACTGATTCTGAAGCTATTCCAGCTTTATCTAATGCTACAGTTCCTTCTAAAACAGATTCAATAGTTTTATAAATTCCGTAAAGTTTTTGCGCAACTTCAACTTGTGTATTTGCTGTTTTGTCATAGGCACGATTACTTTCTGCAATTTCAGATAAGTAACGTGTACGTGAAGGTGGAATAACGAAAATTTTCTCGCTCATTTCCTGAGAAATTTCAAATGTCGATTTTAAAACAGAATCCGTTTTCTCTACTAACTTATCCATGATGGCTTTGTAAAGCGTATTCATCCCTGGATCGTTAAATTGCGACGCAATAGTACCATAAACTGGTAAATCATCTTGGTGTACATCCCAAAGATTATTGTTACGCATGTATTGTTTTTTAACATCACGAAGGGCATCTAAAGACCCACGTTTGTCAAATTTATTGATGGCAACCAAATCTGCAAAATCAAGCATGTCGATTTTTTCTAATTGTGTTGCTGCACCAAATTCTGGAGTCATAACGTATAAAGCTACGTCAGAATGTTCCATAATTTCTGTATCAGATTGTCCAATTCCAGAGGTTTCTAATATAATTAAATCGTATTCCGCAGCTTTTAAAACCTGAACGGCTTCATTTACATATTTAGATAATGCTAAGTTAGATTGACGTGTTGCTAAACTACGCATGTATACTCTTGGCGAGTTGATAGCATTCATTCTAATTCTATCACCTAAAAGTGCTCCTCCTGTTTTACGCTTAGAAGGATCAACAGATACTAAACCAATTGTTTTTTCTGGAAAATCGACTAAAAAGCGACGCACTAACTCGTCTACTAAACTAGATTTACCTGCTCCACCTGTTCCTGTAATTCCTAAAACTGGTGTTTTAGACGCTTTATTTTTAATATGAATTTTATCTAAAGTCGCTTTAGCAACGTCAGGAAAGTTTTCTGCCGAAGAAATAATCCTAGCAATTGCTTTAGGATTTTTAGTAGGCAAAATATCCAACTCGTTACTTAAAACATCTCCAATAGCAAAATCCGATTGTTCAACTAAGTCATTAATCATGCCTTGTAATCCCATAGCACGTCCATCATCCGGAGAATAGATACGAGAAATACCGTAATCCATTAAATCCTTGATTTCTGAAGGTAAGATTACACCACCACCACCACCAAAAATCTTGATGTGCTCTGCGCCTCTTTCTTTTAATAAATCATACATGTATTTAAAATACTCGTTATGACCACCTTGGTAAGAGGTTAAACAAATAGCATTTGCATCCTCTTGAATTGCGGTGTTTACCACTTCGTCCACACTTCTATCGTGTCCTAAGTGGATTACCTCAACTCCTGTAGATTGGATAATACGACGCATGATATTTATGGACGCATCATGACCATCAAATAAGGCTGCTGCTGTTACTATTCTAACTTTATATTTTGGTTTGTATGGTGTTGCTTGTGTCATTCTTAAAATATAATGGGTTTTGAGGTTGCAATTTACGGAATATTCAAAAATATTGCTCTATAATCTGTAATTATCTAAAAGTTAAAAGCAAAAATAATAAGATGGCTTTTTTAGAGTAATTTTAGTCACTAATACCTATTGAAAATGAACAAATTAACCATCTTAATACACTGCAGTGATCAATCAGGAATTATTGCTAGCGTCACAAATTTTATTGCCACTAATAAGGGTAACATTGTTTATATAGATCAGTACGTAGATAGAGAGCAAAATATATTTTTTATGCGCTTAGAAAGCGAATTTGAAAGTGCTACATTTAAAACTGAGGCTTTCAAACATACTTTTAAGCAAGATTTAGCCAATCGTTTTAAAATGAAATGGCGTATTTACTCTACCGAAACAAAACCAAAAATGGCCTTATTTGTATCAAAATATGACCATTGCTTGTATGATATTTTGGGACGTTATAACTCTGGAGAACTAGAAGTGGACATTCCGTTTATAATTAGTAATCACAACACACTAAAACCTATTGCTGATAGTTTTAATATTCCGTTTTATCATATTCCAGTAACTAAAGAGACCAAAGCGCAAGCGGAAGACCAACAATTAGAATTATGTAAAAAACATGGTATTAACTTTATTGTTCTAGCGCGATACATGCAAATTGTATCTAGTAAAATTATAAGTCAATATCCAAACAAGGTGATTAATATACACCACTCTTTTCTACCGGCTTTTGTTGGTGCAAAACCATATCACTCCGCTTACAAACGTGGTGTAAAAATTATAGGTGCTACTAGTCATTATGTTACGGAAGCATTAGACGCTGGCCCGATTATTGAACAAGATGTTGCACGTGTGTCGCATACACATGCAATAGCCGATTTAATTGCAAAAGGACGTGATTTAGAAAAAATAGTTTTAGCCAACGCAATAAAACTTCATATTAAACGTAAAGTGATGGTTTTTAATAATAAGACTGTTATTTTCTCTTAATTTAGAATAATAGACACACACTTTTTAAGCTTGGTTTTATTCATTTTAAAAAGAAAACTAAAATAAAATGCAATTTTTGAATTAAAAACGCATCTTATTAATAGGTATATTTGTGCCTTAAATTATACAACATGAAAAAAATATTAGCCTTACTTATTGTTTTAAATTTTACTGCTTGCGCAGAATTACAGCAAGTTGTCAACCAATTACCTCAATCAGGAGGGATTAGCGATTTAGATATTGCTGGCGGACTACGAGAAGCTTTAGACTTAGGTATTGACAAACAGGTCTCTAAATTGACACAAACAGATGGTTTTTTTAAAAACGAATTAGTTAAAATTTTACTTCCAGAAGAATTACAAAAAGTAGACAAAGCGTTACGTGACATTGGTTTAAGCAGTTTAGCTGACGAAGGTTTAAAGGTTTTAAACAGAGCAGCTGAAGATGCAGTTGGAGAAGCGACACCTATATTTATTAATGCAGTTAAAGACATTACTTTTACAGATGCTAAAAACATTTTATTAGGTAGTAACGATGCTGCTACGCAATACTTAACAAGTAAAACACAAACGGCTTTATATGATAAGTTTAATCCTGTAATTAAAGCCTCTTTTGATAAAGTTGGTGCTGATCAAATTTGGTCTAACTTAATAAATAAATATAATGCTATACCTTTTACTAGTAACGTTAATCCTGATTTAACAGATTATGTTACAGGTGAAGCTTTAAAAGGTGTTTACAAAATGATTGCTGTTGAAGAGCAAGATATTAGAACTAAAGTGGGATCTAGAACAACTGCTTTACTTCAAAAAGTATTTGCTTTACAAGATTAACCGTTTTGTTAAACTTAGAATAATACTAAGTTAACATATAAATAAAATATATACTAGATATTTGCTGTGTAAAAGCGTCGCACTCAGACTCCTTTTATTGAGTTAGTTTAGTTAGTTAATAGAGTCTATTTTTTGTGGTAAAGAATGGGCTCTTTTACTTTTTACGATTTTATTGTTAGTTTTTCTTTTTTTATTAAAAAAATAAAAGTAATTTAATTACCTGAAAAACAACCTATAACAACTATGACTAGCCCCAATCTAATCAGACAAGAACAAAACAAACTAAACGAGCGCTATAAAGCATTAATCGAGCGCTCTTACAATTTGCGGCAAACAGATCACGAAGCAAGTGACGTTTCTGCCTATCAAGCGGTCAAGCTTTTAAACAAGATGAATAAACTAAATTATTTAGCTAGAGAAAGTCTAAAGGCCCTTTCTTAATTGCTTAAAGTAACTAAACGCTTGTACTAATCTTGATCCATACCACGAAAAATATTCTCCGTCAACCAAAATTGTTTTAGTATTTACAAATTCGGATTTATGTTTACTTTTAAATGGATAAGGCTCGCTGGAAAGTAACACCAGGTCCAAACTATCTTTATCCTGAATCTTAGCAATATCCACTTGAGGATATCGCTTTTGATTAGCATAAATATTATCTAATTTATTTAATTGAAGTAAGTGGTTAATAAATGTATTATTGGCTGCTACCATCCATGGATCTTTCCAAATAAAATAAGCGACTTTTAAAGTGGGTTTGTCATTTATGTACGCTTTAAAATCCATTAAGTTAGTTGTGATTTTAGCCTTAATACTTTCTGCTTTTGCATCAACATTAAATAGTTGTCCGTATTGCATTATAAGCGCTAAGCAATCTGTAATTGTAAAAATATCGGATACATGCACCGCACAGATGGATTGACAATCTTTTACAATAGCTTCTGTATTTTCTTCTTTGTTACACAAAATAATATCAGGCTTTAAAGCTTTAATCTTTTCTAGATTAATTTGCTTTGTGCCTCCTACAACCTGCTTTTCTCCTTTTAAATGTATTGGATGTATACAAAACTTAGTAAGACCAACAATAGTATCCTCTAAACCTAAATCGTACAATAATTCGGTTTGAGAAGGCACTAACGAGATGATACGTATTGGTGTGGTATCAAATGTTAACACATTACCTATTTGATCTTTAATTTTCATTTAATTATTACTTTAACGGAATGTTACTCCTCTAAATAATGCGATACTGAAATATATTCAGCATGACGTAAAGTTCTTATTTTATCTATAAATTACAATAGTCTAAGTATTCTAATCCTCTATGATAATAATTAACTTACTTTAATAATAATGCGATACTGAAACAAGTTCAGCATGACGTAGCGAGACAACATTATTTTTACTGACACCAATAATGTGATGCTGAAATAAATTCAGCATGACGGAGCGTTCAATTATTTATTTATTTATTATTTAAAACAACTTCCATTTGTTGTTGTAAGTCTTCTGCTTTAGCTGCTGCTGCTTGTGCAAAATCGTCGTTGCTTGAAGCATAAATAATCCCTCTAGAAGAATTGATTAGTAGTCCAACATTTTTGCTCATTCCATATTTACACACGTCTTGAAGATTTCCGCCTTGAGCGCCCACACCTGGAACTAATAAAAAACTATTTGGAACTATTTTTCTGATCTCAGCAAAATACTCGGCTTTAGTTGCTCCAACAACGTACATTAAATTTTCAGAATTCTTCCAATTTTTAGACGTTTCTAAAACTTGTTTGTACAACTCTTTTCCTTCTACTTGCTTGGTCTGGAAATCAAAAGCACCTTGGTTAGATGTCAATGCTAGCATTATTGTATGCTTATCTTTAAAGGCTAAAAAAGGCTCTACCGAATCTTTTCCCATGTATGGCGCAACAGTAACACTATCAAATGCTAAGTCTTCAAAAAAGGCTTTTGCATACATTGTACTAGTATTACCAATATCACCACGTTTAGCATCTGCTATTGTAAAAATATCTGGATGGTTATCATTAAGATAGTTTATTGTTTTCTCTAATGCTTTCCATCCTTTTAAACCATATGCTTCGTAAAATGCGGTATTAGGTTTATAAGCCACACATAAATGATGTGTTGCATCAATTATTGCTTTATTAAATTCGAAAATAGGATCTTCGGTTTGTAATAAATGTTGTGGAATTTTATTTAAATCGACGTCTAGTCCGATACACAGAAAAGACTTCTTTTTAATAATTTGTTCTGTTAGTTGTTGTGTTGTCATGCTATAAAAAAAGCCTCAATGAAGAGGCTTGATATTAAATATGTTCGTCACTAGCTTTTAATTTCTCTGTATTATCAGCTAATTGTAATTCGTCAATAATTTTTTGGATATCTCCATTTACAATATTTTGCAAATCGTATAACGTCAATCCAATTCTGTGATCCGTAACACGACCTTGAGAATAGTTGTAAGTTCTAATTTTAGCACTTCTATCTCCAGAGGTTACCATGGTACCACGCAATGCTGCATCTTCTTCGTTTTTCTTAGCTAACTCCATGTCGTATAAACGCGAACGTAATACTTTAAAAGCTTTCTCTTTGTTTTTATGCTGCGATTTTTGATCTTGACATTGCGCTACTAATCCTGTTGGTATGTGCGTTAAACGTACTGCAGAATATGTTGTGTTTACAGATTGACCACCTGGTCCTGAAGAACAGAAAAAATCTACACGTACCTCTTTTGGGTTAATCTCTACATCAAATTCCTCTGCTTCTGGAAATACCATTACAGTGGCAGCACTTGTATGCACACGTCCTTGTGTTTCTGTCTGCGGTACACGTTGTACACGGTGTACACCAGCTTCAAACTTCAAAGTCCCATAAACATCGTTACCAGTAACTTCAAATTGGATTTCTTTAAAACCACCATTTGTACCTTCGCTATAATCTACAGTATCTACTTTCCATCCTCTAGCTTCACAGTATTTACTGTACATTCTAAATAAATCTCCAGCAAAAATACTTGCTTCATCCCCTCCTGCTCCTGCTCGTAATTCTACAACAGCATTCTTAGAATCCTCCGGATCTTTAGGTATTAGAAGCACACGTATATCGTCTTCTAATTTAGGAATTTCCACTTTAGCTTCTTCATATTGCATTTTAGCCATTTCGACCATTTCGGCATCACTACCATCTGCTATGATTTCTTCCGCTTCTTTTAAATTTTCAGTAAACTCAAGATAAACCTCGCGCTTATCCATTAAAAGTCGTAAATCTTTATATTCTTTATTTAGTGCAACGTAACGTTTTTGATCGGTAATAACATCAGGTTGGATTATTAAATCGCTAACCTCATCAAAACGTTGCTTTACTATTTGTAACTTCTCTAACATCTTCTTCTTAAAATTGTGAAACAAAAATACGATAATTTATGAATTTTCAATACTTTATAGTAGTTTGCTTACAATTAAAATATTAGCGCCTTTTTACCGTTAAAACTATATGTTAAATCAGTTTATTGCCATACTATACTATTACCGCACCTTTGCTATATGGTCTCTTATTATTAATATTTTACTATTAATAACAAGCAGTTCCTACCTAATAGTTGCCCTTATAACTAAACTATTTTTAATAATTTTGCTATATTACATCGTCTCTCAAACGGATGCAAAACAAAAATTAGTTTTTTATAAAAACCTAGGCATCTCTGATTTAAAACTTTTTGGTTTTTTATATAGCATTGACGCTTTAGTAACTATTGCTTTTTTAAGTCTAATCCACCAATTTATATAGATACACTTTGATTTTTGAGATAGATAATGTAGAACTTTACTTTAGTGAAAAACGCATATTAAATGGCATTTATTTAAAGGCTGAGACCGGTAAAGTAACAACTTTATTAGGCAGTAATGGTTCTGGAAAAAGTTGCGTATTAAGTATTGCTTTTGGTACGCTTATCGCGAAATACAGCCACATCCGACTGGACAGTAAACCTTTATTAAAACCACTATATCTTACCAAAGCTGCTGCTTATTTACCACAACACAACTTTACACCAAATCAAGCTAAGGTCAATACCTTATTTACACTATTTAATGTTAGTTGGAGAAACTTTATTAAAGACTATCCTGAATTTAAAATCTACAAAAACAACACAATAAAGACCTTATCCGGTGGAGAAAGACGTGTGGTCGAAATATATTTAATACTAAAAAAGAAAGCTAAAATTATATTTTTAGATGAGCCCTTTAATGGTGTGGCTCCGTTATATATTGAAAAAATTAAGGCATTAATTATTGAAGAAAAAAAACACAAAGCAATTATACTAACAGACCACAGATACACCGAGGTTATTGAAATTGCAGACACAATATATTTAATAAAAAATGGATGCTCAAAATTAATTGAGACCCTTACAGAATTGGAAGATTACAAATACTTATCTCAAGGTAGTTTGTAGTAACTAACTTTTAATCTGTTCTTGATTATTAAAAAACACATAATAGCCCAAGCACATAAACCCTAAAAAGTATAGGATTCTTTCTGTAAAGAAAAACAAATCCGCATCAAAAAAATTAGCAACAAATCCGCTTAAATCTGTAAAAACAAACAAAAAAGTAAAGCCTGTAAAATAAACTGCTTTCTTAGAATCGTTTAAAAAGTAATATTTAGCAGCTAAGGCACATGATAAAACACAAACCACCCAATACGCTTGTATTGATAAGATTTGAGTGTAGTCCAACTCATTAGTAGTTTCTGCTACCGCCTTATAACCAATTAAAATATTAATTGCTATAACGACTACAAATAATAACGTAATAGTATTTCCTAATTTTTGAAATTTGAGCTTAGCAGAAAGCATAACACACAATATTAAAAAAGCCACCATCTTTATAACTGAATAAATCTCAATTACATACGGCTGTAAATAATACAAATCAAAACCATCCGCAATAACTAATAACGTTACAAATGGTAACAGCAAACGGTCTTTAACCCCTAAAAACAAGAAGAAGATTAGGTATAAAAAGCTAGATACCAGTCTAATAATCTGACTATAAAAAAAATCCAAAAACACTATTGATGTTATATTAATTATAACAACAACAAGAGTGACTATGTTAAAAAAGGATTTAGATTTCAAATATTGCTTTTTATAAATATAGCAATTAAAAATCTACTATCACACCAATTCCTAATAGTTGTTTCCACTGTAAAGCTGCTCCACGCTCCACAAACTCATCCTCCACATTTGTTTCTTCAATAATCTTAACATCATTATCGTATCTAATATGAGATCCTAAGGTTGCTTTTACAAAATCGTTAACCTTAAAATCAAACACAACTTCCCAGTCCACATCTATATTTCCAAAACTATTTAAATAATCGGTATATAAACTTACTCGGTTTTTTAGGTATACATTTTCTAATACTTCTGTTTCGTAAGCATTAGTGAGCAGAATACCCATTTCCGTCCTCACATTTTCACCGTTTTTAATTTTATTACCCAAAGTATCAAATACTGCTTTTTCGACACCAAACGCGCCAGAATCAGCTAACTCTTGATCTAAGACAAAAGTAGCTTTAAACGTTAAAGGGGACATGTAGAAGGATAATTTTTCGATATTCTTACCATATTCCACACCACCTCCGATAAATAAATATCCCGGAGCCATAAAACTAGAAATAGAATTGTCTCTATTTGGATAATTATATCCGTTGGTGTATTGTGTTTTAAAATTAAAACGCCCTGAATAATACCAATTAGTAATGGTGTCTTTTCTGTAACCAATGGTAGAAATTAACTCAAGCTCATCTTCAGTTTTACGTAACTTCTGACTTTCTTGCTTATTTACTCCATAGCGTGTTCTAACCTCGTTAAACCATATTAGATTGTTTTTTTTATAACGTAAACTAGATTTAATTGCTAATAATGCCGAAATTGAATTAGCGCCACCAGCATTCCAATTAACAAAAGTTACTTCGTTAATATCTACGCCAATCTTGTTTTTTTGTTTCCATTTAATGGTATCAACAACTTTTACTTCAGGTTCCGTTTGCGCGACCAAATTAGTAACGCAAAACATGAAGCACATTATAAAAATGTATCTCATATTTTTTAAAAATTAATTAGTAATTAATATTCAAACGTTCCGTAAGGACTTTCTATTGTTAGTTTTTTAGAATCTGAAGCTTCAACACGACCAACAACCTGTGCATTAACATTATAAGATTTTGAAATTGCAATAATTTCTTCTGCTTTTTCTGGAGATACATAAATTTCCATTCTATGCCCACAATTAAATACTTGATACATCTCTTTCCAATCTGTTTTAGATTGTTCTTGTATTAGCTTAAATAATGGAGGTACAGCAAATAAATTATCCTTAACAATATGAAGGTTATCTATAAAATGTAAAATCTTAGTTTGTGCTCCTCCACTACAATGTACCATTCCGTGGATATCTTCACTTGTATATTTAGATAAAATATCTTTAATAATTGGCGCATACGTTCTTGTTGGAGACAATACTAATTGTCCAGCATCTAATGGAGAGCCTTCTACTTTATCTGTTAATTTTACTTTTCCAGAGTACACCAAATCTTCTGGTACAGCAGCGTCAAAACTTTCTGGATATTTTTTAGCTAAATAATTATCAAAAACATCATGTCTTGCAGAAGTCAATCCGTTACTTCCCATACCTCCGTTATAGCCTTTCTCGTAAGTTGCTTGACCAAAACTTTCTAAACCAACAATTACATCTCCTGCTTTTATATTAGCATTGTCAATAACGTCGCTACGTTTTATTCTAGCGGTAACAGTAGAATCTACAATTATTGTTCTAACCAAGTCACCAACATCTGCTGTTTCTCCTCCAGTACTATGTATTGTTACTCCAAAACCTTTTAAGTCTTCAATCAACTCTTCGGTACCATTAATTATAGCCGATAATACTTCACCAGGAATTACACTTTTGTTACGTCCTATTGTTGAGGATAACATGATATTGTCGGTTGCTCCAACACATAACAAATCGTCAATATTCATTATTAAAGCATCTTGGGCAATACCTTTCCAAACAGACACATCACCGGTTTCTTTCCAATACATATACGCTAAAGACGATTTTGTCCCTGCGCCATCTGCATGCATAATCAAGCAATACTCCTGATCGTTAGTTAAATAATCTGGTACAATTTTGCAAAATGCTTTAGGAAACAAACCTTTGTCTATATTCTTAATCGCATTATGCACATCTTCTTTTGATGCAGATACACCTCTTTGACTGTAACGTTTTGAAATTTCTGAACTCATTGTGTTGTGTTAAGCAACAAAGATATTTATAAATAAAAAGCACACAAATATTTGTGTGCTTTTATAAGTAAATTTACAAACGGGTTATTAACTACTTCCAGTCAGGCATTTTTGCATTTTCTATTAATATTGTAATCTCTGACAAGGTTGCCAAACTTAATTTAGTAACATTTTGTTGTGATACACCATCATTAGATGTATTTACGTAAATAACCTCTGCTTCATTAGGAGAAAACTTAGGGTCTAAATCATTGGTTCCTGCAGCTTTTGAAGTCGAAATATCCGTTGCTGTCATAGTACCAATGTTATAAATAAACATATGCGTATCTAACTGCCTGTATTCTGCGTTTTGATTACCAGAAATATCATAACTGTATAATAATTGAGAACCATCAAACGCATAATCTAAACCACCAGCTGCTCCAGCTACACCTTGCAACACATAATCAATAATAACTCCTGAATTATTGATTGTATAAATCTCTACATTGTACCCTACAGTATTATTTGTTTTTACAGCCATACGCTGCGTACTTTGGTTCCAATCTACTTCTGTAATAAAATTACCATTTAGTGTCTGGTGTATTTGAGTAACGCCAGAACCGTTAGTATTAATTTTATATAATTTATCAAAACTTGCATAAGTAAATTTGGTATTACTGTTGGTCCATTCAAAATCCAACTCCTCTAGATTAAATCCATTTACAGGAATACTATTAGTTACCTGTGTTACATTAGCACCATTTAGGTCCATTGTATAAATATGAGTTTGTCCTCCGTTAGATCTTAAAAAGGCTAATTTGTCTACATTACTAGCTTTTCTTGGTCTCCAACTATTACTACTTGAAGATGTTAATTGATATTCATTACCGTCAGAATCTGCTGAAAAGATCACATTGTTTCCATTAATTTTTCTTGTAAAAAACAATCTATTATCCGGAAACTCTAATGTTTCAAAATTAAAAGTAGTGCTTATTACAACATCATTTATGTTGTCTGAAGCGGATACTTGCCAAAAGTATTTTGTACCATAGTCTAAGCCCGAAACTGTTAATGTCGTGTCTATTATATCCGTATACATTAATACGTCAGAATTCTGATCGTTTAAAATCTGAACTTCATATACCAAATCATCTTCTTCAGGATCAGAACCAGTCCAAACCAAATCTAAAGTTAAACTTTGACCAGTACTATTATTAGCAGGAGCGCTAAGTATAGGTGCATTTGGTGCATTATTATTTGCTGTCTCCACATCTAATTCGAAAATAACATTTACGCTATTATCCTCCGTAACAGTAGACGATTCAAATTTAGATAAATACCCGTCTTTTTGCGCCTCTATAGCATAGGTACCAACAGTTACATTATTGATTACAAACTCACCAGAAGCATCAGTAAAAACGATACTTGTTCCTGGGTTTGTAGAAATCTTTGTGTTTTCTAATGGTATATTATCGCCTTTAGACACGACTTTACCAGTAATTGCTCCCGTACCACTAAGTGACACTTTATCTTCACTACAGCTAACCATAGCTATTAAAACTAAGATTAAACTTATATACTTTGAAATTATTTTCATCTGTTTCAATTATTTAAATGTTAAATTAAAATTTAACAGATTGTTTAATTATTTTTATTTTCCTGACGAGCTGCTTTTATTTTTTCTTGCATCTGTCTACGATTTGCTTTTTTTGTCGCTTTCAACTCAGCGCGTTCCAATCTTTTCTCCTCTTTACGTTGATTAAATTTGGTATTGGGTTTAGACAAGTAAAAATTGACACCAACTCCAAAACGATAAAACATATCGTCAACTTTTCCAGCAACAACACCGTCAACCTTATCTGAAAACACAAGATTATGCTCTCCATAAATATAGACTCCTAAATTATCTTTAACCAAATACTCTAACCCAAAGCCGGCTTGCACTTTAGGATCTATAGCTTCAAAATAATTAGAAGCGTTAGTCCCTACTCCTGCAAATAAGTATGGTGTTAAGTTATCATATGGCAACACGCTATATTCTAAATTTAAATCAAAAGACATAAAACCTTCGTTTAAAACCTGTTTGTTTTCTAAATTAAATTTATTGTAGGTAAACCCCAAGTTTAAATAAGGGTTTAAAGTTTTTTTAAATCCAATTTTACTATTAAATTCTGGCTGAGGATCAGGTAAATCTCCATTTATTAACGTCCCTCCTAATGCTGCAGTAACCGCATAATTTCCGCGTCTTTCTGTTAGAAAACGCTCATACAGCTCCGTAGAAATTGCTTCATCCTTTTCTGCATCATAATCTGCAATTAATTTAGCTGTAGACTCCTCGCTTAATCGTGGTAGCCAAACCTCATCTTTTATACCTTCAATAATCAAAGCTTCTACTGCCTTTTCAATAGCTTCTTTCATTGCTAATTGAACTGGTTCATTTTTTGTAAACCCGATTTCTGTTTCAAGTAACCTTTGATACTTAACGTATTTAAATAAGTTAGCTGATACTGCTTGAGATAAAATAGTTTTTGAAATATAAACTGTTTTCAAAATTTTACCCGTAGATGTTGATACTGCTCTAAGGTAAACCGTTATTCTGTCTTGTCTGTATTGTGTAGAGCTTCCGATACCTAAATAACGTGCTCCTGCACCACCGGTAATGATATTAGTGTCATAAGATATAACACCACCTTCTAGTAAAACACCTGCATATAATAATGCTGGTAAAACGGGTTCGTTAGGATTTTTATTTTTTCTATACTCGTCTCTTGTAGATCTTATTATGTTTCTTTCGTTAAGTAGATTACCTAAGTTTTCTCTTTCAATAACAGTAAACCATTTAGAATCTTCCAATGCTTTAATCAACATAGTTGTACCTCCTTGAGATACTGCTGTACTAAACGTACTTCCATTTTCTACAGCTTTATATTGCCCTGTTTGATCTTTAAAATTATATACACCAGCAACTACTGGATTTTGAGGTAATGGAAAAGCTTCCAACTTACTAGTAACAGGACTTGTTTCTCCAATTCTCGCACGTTCTTGCTCGTAAGGCTGATTAAAAAAGGCACCACAGCTAGTTAGTAATAAAAAAAGTATGACTGCAAACGCAGGTCTATAATTTAACATAATGTATCGATAAGAATTAGTTAGGGACTATAATTTGTGTTTGCTCTCCTGTGTCTGTATCTAGGATATTGACCACTAATCCTTCAGCAGAATCATATATTTCTAAGGCTAAACTACCAAAGCTAAAATTACCTTCCTGTAACTCGTCTCCAAGTTGAGTTTGAAAGAGTGATCTTGATAATTGACTTAAGATTTGTCTGTTTAAATTTTCGGCGAAAGCCTCTAAAGAGCTTTCATCATCACCTTGATTAGCATCGGGATCTGTAAAAGAGTTTTGCGCGTTGGCAGAACTTAATAACCATTGGTAATTAAAAGTCTCGCCTCCAAATGCAGGATTAATTGGCTTATAAGATAATTGTTGTCCGACACAAAAATAACTTGTAAAAAATAACGATAGTATAAGTAGTTTTTTCATGATAAAAATAATTAATAGCGTTTAATTGTTTTTGATTCTTTTTCGAGTTTTTTGAAATGTTTATATACACTTATTATAGCGTAATCGTTCATTTGCTTTAAATACTCAGTACTTGGTCTTACAAAAAACGAAAAAATCTTATCATCACCAACTATAACCTCTATTTTCGTGTTTCGCCCTAAGGCTAAAATCTCTTTTATTGTAACCACTTTATTTCCGTTTATATTGTTTTGAGAGTACAAGGAATAAAA
The DNA here is from genome assembly GCF_055635485.1 of Olleya sp. KKT75. Lineage (NCBI taxonomy): Bacteria > Pseudomonadati > Bacteroidota > Flavobacteriia > Flavobacteriales > Flavobacteriaceae > Olleya > Olleya sp. KKT75. Next base: position 2,255,825 of record NZ_CM145759.1, on the reverse strand, counting down.
CAGTTTATAAAAATCGCGTCCTGGTTTTGTTTTAGTATCTTCTACTACAATCCCATTTAACTCAAGGCCATCTTTTTTCTCAACACTAATGTCCTGAGATTTTTCTTGTTCTTGTTTTAATTTTTCTAAAAGCAGTTTCTTTTTTTGAGCTTCGTCTTCAGAATCGTCATTAAAAACAATTCTATCTTGACCAATAATTTTATTATCTAAATCGTAAATTAAAAGTACTGCTATAGTTTTTAATTTATCATCTAAATTGAGTGTAATAGAAGATAAATCTACTTTTGTATTTGCTGACAAAATAAATCGCTCACTACTTTCTTCGATTATATTATTTACACTTTCTACTTTACTAAAAACAATAAATTTATAAATTAAACTTTTAGTTATTTCTGTTTTATTAAAGGCTGTACCCTTAATAACCGTAAAATCGTTTTGCTGATTAGTTTGTATTTTAGCTTCTACGTCATTGTTTATTAATTGTGCAGAAACTTTTATGGAAGTATCGTTAACTTTATTAGCAATATCTTTTTTGATGTCAAGACTATTTTGTCCATCATCATTTAATACAACCCTATCTTTACCTATAATGGCATTATTAGCGTCGTAAATTAAAAGTAGAATTATAAGCTTTGTGTTTTTATCAAAATTAATTGATGTTGTAGACAAATCTTTTTGCTGGTTTACATCAATAACAAACTCACCGCTTTGCTGGTTTTTAGATTTGTTATTATTTTGATCTGTTTTAAAAACAGATAACTTATAACTTAAGCTTTTTTGACTTCCAGACTTATTTATTGCAACCCCTTTAATATTAAGGTAATTATTATCTTGATTGACATCAAGCTTTGCCTCCACTTCTGTATTGTACAATTGCGAATAACCTACTGCCGTAAAGAGAAAGACAATAAGACATGTTATTGTTTTTTTGCTAGTACATAAAAACATAACATTATTGTTGTTAAAAATTTCTAATAATTATAGATTGATCTTGTCCTTGCATGGATATTTTAATTTTTTCTGACAAAGAGTTTGATCCAAACATGGTTAAATTTTGATTATTACCGGTTTGATTTATTGTTGCATTTCTAACATCCGATTTAAAAGGACTGTAATCTAAAAAGGTATTATTATCTCCTTTTTGAATAACCGTTTCTGTTAGTTTTGTACTATTTAAATCCAAGACTGTAACATTTTGATTACCATTTTGTATAATAGTAATATCACTTTCAAATGATTCTGTAATACTTACTAAATCATTATTATCACCTATTTGCGCAATAAAAACAGAATTTTCTGTAGACGCAAAACTAGTTGCCGTATCAGTTTGGTTTAATAAAAAATTTTCTTGGGAAGACTGTGTATCAAAACTAGAGATTGCATCAGTATTATCTGTTGCTTCAAAAGTTTGAGCTGTAATTAAACTACTTGAGGTTAATATAGAAACAGCTATTATAAATTTAAAGATAGTTTTCATAGTCTTATGTTTTTTTTAGATACAACCTACCTGTAAGGTATAAAATATATCTGTTATAAAAAGTATAAGAGCAAATTAATGCTCTTATACCTTATAATTATTTTAATAAAACAATTTACTTTATAAAAGCTTATGCTTAGTTATTCTGTGAAACTGTAGACCCATTACCGTTACCAATTTGGTTTACAGTACTAACATGCGTATTACCATTTTGGTCTACTGTACTTTGGTTAAAGTTACCATCTTGATTTACTGAACTTGTATGTCCCATACCATCTTGATCTACTGTACTAGAGTTAAAGAAACCATCTTGCACTACTTGAGAGTTGTTACCCATTCCTGTTTGAGTTACAGCAGAACCATTAAGAGAACCTAATTGTAACACTCCAGAAATATTACTATTTCCTGTTTGAGTAGTACTAGAACCGTTACCTGTACCATCTTGAAGCACTGTACTATCGTTAGAGTTTCCTACTTGCATAGTTGTCTGACCATTTAAAGTTCCGTTTTGTTCAACATCACTGTCATTTAAATCTCCAACTTGAACAACAAAAGAACCGTTAGTGTTTCCAACCTGAAGTACATAAGACTCGTTAGAGTTTCCTAATTGACCTGTTACAGATCCGTTAGCATCACCTGTTTGACCAGTTGTAGCTATATTTGAATTTCCAAACTGACCTGTAATTTGTCCATTTGAATCTCCATATTGACTAGCAGTCGCATAGTTACTAATACCTGCTTGATTTGTTTCAGAATTATTACTATCACCTACTTGCGCAGTATAAGCATAATTAGAATTTCCAAACTGATCTACTGAAGATGTGTTAGCATCACCCCACTGGTACACTGTTGCACCATTATCATTTCCTGTTTGAGCAATAGTAGACATGTTATCATCACCCCACTGAGAAAGCATTGATCCATTATCATTTCCTGTTTGATCTACTTCTGAATCATTATCATCACCCAATTGAGTAACTAAAGAACCGTTATCATTACCTTGTTGATCTACTTCTGAATCGTTACCGTTTCCTGTTTGAACAACTTCAGAATCATTAAACGTTCCTTGTTGTGCAGTATCTGCGAAGTTAGAATCTCCTACAGAGAAAATAGTACTTGTATTGTCACTACCTCCTTGGTAAGTACGTGCAATGTTAGCATTTCCTTGGTGATCAACTTCAGAGTCATGGTTGTTACCATATTGATTAACACTAGAGTCGTTAAAAGTCCCTTGCTGTGCAGTATCTGCAAAATTAGAATCTCCTACAGATAATATTGTACTAATATTATTGTTACCACCTTGATACGTACGTGCCGTATTTAAATTTCCTTGGTGATCAACTTCAGAGAAGTTATCGTTTCCTACTTGATTAACCTCTGAATCATTAAAAGTACCTTGTTGTGCAGTATCTGCAAAGTTAGAATCTCCTACAGAGAAAATAGTACTTCTATTGTCATTACCACCTTGGTATGTACGTGCAATGTTAGCATTTCCTTGGTGATCTACTTCAGAAAAGTTAGCATCTCCCATTTGATTAACATCAGAATCATTACCATCTCCTTGTTGTGCTGTATCAGCAAAGTTAGAATCTCCGTCTTGGCTAATTGCACTAATGTTAGAATCTCCAACTTGACTTACAACAGCCTCGTTATCGTTACTTTCATTACCTGGCGTAGCACTTAATTGACTTACTGTAGAAGCGTTGAAATCTCCAAGTTGATTTACTCTAGCTTCGTTTCCGTTACCTACACGAGAAATTGCACCTGTACTGTTTACAAAACCTTGTCTTACAACAGAAGCATTTTGTCTTCCATCTTGATCAACATCTGCAGCGTTATCATCTCCTGCTTGATTAACTTGAGAACTGTTTAAACGTCCGATTGAATTTACGTCTGAAGCGTTATCGTCTCCATGTTGTACTACTGTAGATCTGTTAATAGTACCGTTTTGATTTACAATTGATCCGTTTGAATCTCCTAAAGATTCTACATCAGAGTCATTTGTCATTCCTGTTTGAGAAACAGCAGAAGCGTTTCCGTTTCCTGTTTGAGCAACATCACTGTTGTTTGATTGTGCAAACATCATAGTTCCACACATAAGCGCAGCTGCGCTGAAAAATAATTTTTTCATCTTGAATATATATTGATTAATAGCTCTGTAAAGATATAGAAATATTTGATTGGTAAATTTCGATAACAAAAAAAAACGAGGCAATTAACAGTATATTCGTTAAGACTCTGTTTTTACACGTTGAAATACAAATAAATTACGATTTTTCCTACTTTATTTTACTCCCGAAAACCAAGCTAAAACCCTAATATGCTTGAATCTACGTAGAACTACGTATATAAAAAACAAAACAAAGAACATGAGAATACAAACATAAAACTAGCACCTAATAATTTGAACATAAAAAAAAAGGATTCAGTAAACTGAACCCTTTTTAGATATACTAAAAGCACAACATTAATTACTTATTATTTAGTCATTCTGCATTACAGAAGACACATTGCTATTCCCTGTTTGAGCTACATTACTAATATGAGTATTACCATATTGACCAACATAACTTTCGTTCTCATCTCCAACTTGCATCACATTTGACAAGTGATCAACACCGTCCTGAAACACATCACTATCGTTTAAATCTCCTTCTTGTGTAACATTAGACAAATGCAAAGAACCAAATTGAAACGTATACGCATCATTATCATCACCATCTTGATCTACATTACTCTCACTATTATCTGAATACTGTATTACCTCAGCTGCATTTCGATTACCATATTGATCAATATCAGATTCATTAAAAAATCCCATCTGATCATTTAAAACCTGGTTATTATCTCCATCTTGACGCACAACACTAGAGTTATCCCCAATAGTTTGCCAAACATTAGACACGTTTGTATCCCCAACTTGAGAAACATAAGCATCATTATAAAAACCATTTTGATATACTCCTGATATATTATTATCACCTACTTGAGCATTGTAAGCGTAATTACTATTACCCTCTTGACGCATAGTCGAAGCATTGTCATCAGAACCTTCTGAATCACCATATTGATCTATATAACCCCAATTAGAAACGCCATCTTGAGCTACAGTCGCTTCGTTACCATCATTTTCACCCGCTCCAGTACCGTAACCTTGATGAACTTCCGCATAATTGCTACTTCCTATTTGAGATATAAAAGTCTCGTTTTCATCTCCTAAAGAATCTACATCTGAATTATTTGCAACACCGTCTTGCATTACATCAGACACATTAGAATCACCCCACTGATCCACATCCGAGATATTAGTCATTCCCGTTTGCGAAACCTCAGAATCATTTCCGCTTCCTACTTGATCAACTTTACTGTTGTTTGATTGTGCAAACATTACTGCCCCACAAATTAGCGCTGCTGCGCTGAAGATTACCTTTTTCATTTTGAATATATATTAATTAATAGCGCTGTAAAGATATAGGTTTAATTGATTCATAATTTTTAACAACCAAAACAAATGGTGCTTTACATAGTATATTCGTTAAGACACACTTTTTAAGTGTTGAAAAACAAATTAATTAAGATTTTTCCTGCTTTATTTTTATTCAAAAAACACTACTAAATCCCAAATAAGCTCCCACCTACGTAGAACTACGTAGTGAAATCACTTACAAAAAAAAAAAAAAAAAAAGGGCTTAACAAAATGTCAAACCCTTTTTGCCTATCAATACATAATTACTACTTAATTACTTTGTGTTACTGTTGAAGTGTTACCATTTCCAATCTGATCTACATCACTTACATGAGTATTACCTGTCTGTGTAACAATACTATTATTAGCATTACCATTTTGAAAAACATCACTAGTATGCGATAATCCAACTTGAGTTACATTACTAATATTACCCATTCCATTTTGTGCAACTGTTGATAAATGTAAATCTCCTGATTGCGCAACTGTACTTGTATTAGCATTTCCTGTTTGAGCAACAATTGACGTATTATCATTACCTGCTTGTGCTACAGAAGAACCATTAGAGTTCCCAATTTGATCTACATCAGACGAGTTATCATTTCCATTTTGAGCTACCGAACTGTTATTCAAATTTCCTAATTGTTCCACATCAGAATCATTTAAATCTCCAACCTGAGCGACAAAAGACCCGTTATTATTACCTATTTGAGAGACATAAGACTCATTATCACTTCCTGTTTGAATTTGAGAAGAACCATTTGCATTCCCTATTTGATCAGTAGTCGATAGATTAGAGTTTCCTGTTTGAAAAACAGCACTACTGTTAAAGAAACCATCTTGATTAACATTAGAATCGTTCAAGTTACCATCTTGATCTACGTCAGAAGTATTATTTCCACCATCTTGCGAAACATAAGATGTATTATCGTCACCAATCTGATCTACATCACTGGTATTGTAGTCTCCAGGGTATCCTTGAAAAACGTCAGAGTCGTTATTGTCACCATCTTGAGTAACACTACTATCATTAAAATCTCCCCATTGATCTACATTAGAGTTGTTATCATCCCCATCTTGATCTACGATACTTGTGTTGTCATCACCAGCAAAACCTTGTAATACATCAGAAATATTATTATCCCCGTCTTGATTAACACTTGAGTCATTTCTATCTCCACCTTGATCAACTTCCGAAGTATTAGAATCTCCATCCTGCCAAACATAAGATACATTATCATCACCAACTTGGTCTACAGAACTAACGTGATTGTTTCCATTATACCCTTGTAAAACATCAGAGTCATTATTAACTCCATCTTGAGACACATCATTATCATTAAAGTCACCCCATTGGTCTACGTAAGAATCATTACTAGTTCCATCTTGATCAATTGAAGACGTGTTATCATCTCCATCTTGCCATACAAAAGAATCATTACTAGTACCATCTTGATCTACTGTACTTGTATTACGATTTCTTAAAGGTCCATACCCACTAGCTTGTCTTACCTCAGAAGCATTTGAAGTTCCATTTTGATCTACAGCAGAATCATTGTCGTCTCCAACTTGATCTACATCTGAATCATTTGTTAAACCTGATTGAGTAACTGCCGAAATGTTGTTGTTACCTTGAGATAATACTGAACTGTTGTTCGATTGTGCAAACATTACCGTCCCACACATTAGCGCTGCTGCGCTGAAAAATAATTTTTTCATGTTAAATATATTTTAGATTAATAGCATGATAAAATTAGTGAGTTTTATAACATCAAATTTAAATTACCACTTAAAACTTTGAAAATCAAACACTTATTCGATAAAAAGAAGTTTATCAACGACGAAACGAAACTATTTGTAGGAAAATATATTCAATAATAAATATTTAACGCATTGATTTTCAGTATTTTAAATACGTAGTTCTACGTACAAATTTGAACAAAAAAGCTAAAAACAAAACTAAAGCGGTTAAACTAAAGTTTTATTCATTACTTATAGAATAAAAAAAATCCACATTAATATGTGGATTTTTGTTACTGGTTATCAATCTTACTATTTAGTAAACAATAATTCTCTGTATTTTGTTAGAGGCCACAACTCGTCATCAACCAACAATTCCAATTTATCACAATTATACCTTATGGCATCAAATAAAGGTTTAACATTATTACAATATGCTAAAGCCTTTTTCTCTAAATTTTCATTTTTATTAGATTTCTTACGGACTTCTGTCATTTTAGTAACATTAGCATTAATAGATTCTATATGCCCTGATATCTGTTCAATTAAGTTTAACTGCTCTTTAGCAAACGCTTTAAACCCTTCACCATAAATAGATTTTAATCCCTTCACGTTTTTAATTAATACATTTTGATACCTAACAGCAGTAGGAACAATATGGTTACGTGCAATATCTCCTAAAACACGACTTTCAATTTGGATACGTAAAACATAATCCTCCATTTCAATTTCATATCTAGCTTCGGACTCTACCTTATTCATAACACCTAGTCCTTCAAAAAGATCTAGCGTTTTTTTAGACACTTTTGCTTTTAAAGCAATTGGCGTGGTTTTATTATTACTTAACCCTCTTTTCTTAGCTTCTTTTTCCCAAGCTTCACCATAACCATTTCCTTCAAATAATATGTTTTTAGACTTTTTAATATACTCTCTAAGAATATTAAAGATGGCGTCATCTTTTTTCATATCCTTTTTATCAATTAAAGCATCTACTTCTGACTTAAAATCTATCAATTGTTTTGCCACAATACTATTTAAAACAGTCATTGGGTTAGCACAATTAGCAGTTGAGCCTACTGCTCTAAACTCAAACTTATTTCCTGTAAAAGCAAAAGGAGAAGTCCTATTACGGTCTGTATTATCCAATAAAACGTCTGGTATCTTACCAACTACATTTAGCTTTAAATCTGTTTTTTCTTCTGGAGATAATTTACCATCAGTAACATTTTCTAATTCGTTTAAGGTCTTAGTTAGTTGCTCTCCAATAAATACCGAAATAATTGCTGGAGGCGCCTCATTTGCTCCTAAACGATGATCATTACTCGCAGATGCTATTGCAGCACGAAGCAATTCTTCGTTATCATTAACCGCCTTAATTGTATTAATAAAAAAGGTTAAAAACTGAAGATTACTCATTGGTGTTTTTCCTGGACCTAATAAATTAACACCAGTATCCGTGCTTAAACTCCAATTATTATGTTTCCCAGAACCATTGACTCCAGCAAAAGGTTTTTCGTGAAATAACACTTTAAAATTATGTCTGTCTGAAATCTTATCCATGACATCCATCAATAATGAATTATGATCAACCGCTAAATTAGCTTCGTCATAAATTGGAGCTAATTCAAACTGGTTTGGCGCTACCTCGTTATGCCTAGTTTTTACAGGTATACCCAATAGCATGCATTCGGTTTCTAAATCACGCATAAATGCCATCGCTCGATTTGGTATAGTTCCAAAATAGTGATCATCCAACTGCTGCCCTTTAGCCGGAGAATGCCCTAAAAGCGTGCGACCAGTCTGCACAATATCTGGTCTTGACATCGCTAAATCACGATCTATTAAAAAATACTCTTGCTCCCATCCTAAAGACGCATTTACTTTTCTAACGTTTTTATCAAAATACTTACATACTGCAACAGCTGCACTATCCACAGCTTGCAATGCTCTTAACAACGGAGTTTTATAATCTAAAGCTTCTCCTGTGTAAGACACAAAAACAGTAGGAATACATAATGTTGTACCATAAATAAATGCCGGAGATGTTGGGTCCCAAGCCGTATAACCACGCGCCTCAAAAGTATTTCTAATTCCCCCATTAGGGAAACTAGACGCATCAGGTTCTTGCTGTACTAATTGTCCGCCTCCAAATTTTTCTATAGCTAAACCTCCTCCAATAGTTTCAAAAAAAGCATCATGCTTTTCTGCAGTTGCACCTGTTAAAGGCTGAAACCAATGCGTATAATGCGTTGCTCCTTTAGAGATTGCCCATTCCTTCATTCCTGTAGAAATATGATCAGCAACTACTCTATCTATTTTTTTTCCTAATTGTATAGCATCTCTAACGCTTTCAAAAGCTTCTTTAGTCAAATATTGACGCATTGTCGACTCATTAAAAACATTACTTCCAAAAATTTCAGAACGACGTTGTTTTTCTTCAATAACAATCGGTTTACGCTTTAATGACTCTTTTATAGCATGAAATCTTAATGTTGACATATATACTTGTTTATTTAATTATTTTACGAAATTACAAAATTTACCACACTCAAAATATCATACCCTAAAAAAAACAGGGTTATTAACATCTTTTTAATAAATTTAAGATTTATACCCTTGTTTTTTAATGGGTAAATTCATTTTTATTTTATATTTGTCGTAACATATAACTAAAAAGTATTTTTACCATGACTAAATCTAAATTAGAATATATCTGGCTAGATGGGTATCACCCAACGCAAAACATGAGAAGTAAGACTAAAGTTGAAAACGATTTTAGCGGAAAATTAGAAGACTGCCCAGTATGGTCTTTTGATGGATCTTCTACAAAACAAGCTTCAGGTGGAGCATCTGACTGTTTATTAAAGCCAGTTGCAATTTATCCAGATCCTGCAAGAAGAAACGGTTTCTTAGTAATGACAGAAGTTTTAAATGCAGATGGTACACCACACGTATCAAATGGTAGAGCTACTATTGAAGATGAGGATAACGATTTCTGGTTTGGTTTTGAGCAAGAATATTTTATCATGGATACAAAAACACAAAAGCCTTTAGGATTCCCAATTGGCGGATATCCTGCACCACAAGGTATGTACTACTGCTCTGTTGGTGGATTACATACTCATGGTAGAAGTTTAGTAGAAGAGCATGCCGATTTATGTATCGATGCAGGTTTAAACTTTGAAGGAATTAACCAAGAGGTTGCTTCTGGACAATGGGAATACCAATTATTTGCTCAAGGTGCTAAAAAAGCAGGAGACGAAATTTGGGTATCAAGATACCTTTTAGATAGATTAACAGAACAATATGGTTACTATATAGAGTACCACCCAAAACCATTAGGTAAAGATATGGATTGGAATGGTTCTGGAATGCACGCTAACTTCTCTAACACTGTTTTAAGAACATGTGGTTCTCAAGAAACATACGAGAAAATTTGCGAAGCATTTAGACCAGTAGTAAAAGAACACATTGCGGTTTACGGAGAGTTTAACGACCAACGTTTAACTGGTGATCATGAAACAGCATCTATCCATGACTTTAGCTATGGTATTTCTGATAGAGGAGCATCAATACGTATTCCAATTATCACAGTAGAGAAAGGATGGAAAGGATGGTTAGAAGACCGTCGTCCAGCTTCAAACGGTGATCCATACAAAATAGCAGGTCGTATTATTAAGACAGTAAAATCTGCTAATATTAGCTAATAACAGCTATTGATTACATAGTTAAATCCAAAAAAATGCTTTCTATAAATTATAGAAAGCATTTTTTTATATCATAAAACCAACGGTCAACGTAATACTAATTGACATTTATAAGGTGTTATTTTTAACCTCTAAATACAAGTAGAATAAAAATACCATATAGTAATACCAATCCAAAACCTTTAATCTTTCCTATTTCATGTCGTTTTGGTAATAATCCTAATATTAATACTAGAGATGCAAAAATCAGCATCCAGAAAATATCTCTAGACAAAATAAGTGGCTCTGTTACAGGTATTGTTTTAATCATAGATGTCAATCCTAAAACAGATCCAATATTAAAAATATTAGACCCAATTAAATTCCCTAAAGAGATCGCTTTTTCCTTTTTAGCAGCAGCAATAACAGATGCAGCTAATTCTGGGACACTAGTACCAATAGCAATCATAGTCACCCCAATAACAGCTTCACTAACACCTAAACTGGTTGCAATTTGCGTTGCTCCTTTTACTAACCACTCACTACCAAAGTATAATGCTGCTGCACCAATTAGCAACCAAATTCCGATTTTAAAATTAGAGACAACCGCTAAAGCATCATCTACCTCTTCTAAATCGTCAGTAGATTTCTGAGTTCTTATTAAGTATACTATAAATACAATTAAACCTAAAAACAAGATCAATCCTTCAAGTGCAACCAACTGGTTATCGTTCCATAAAAAGTAATATAACGCTATAGAAAACAACATCATAACCGGCCATGTTAACCTATAAAAAGATTTATCTATAGCAATAGCGCCAACTATAGCAGTAATTCCTAATACCAAGCCAATATTAGCAATATTAGACCCTACGACATTATTTATAGCAATTGCAGGCGACCCTTTTAAAGCCGCTTGTAAACTAACCAGTAATTCTGGTGCAGACGTTGCAAAAGACACAACCGTCATACCAATTACAATTTTAGAAATACTAAGTTTAAACGAAAGCGCTACAGACGATCGTACCAAAAACTCTCCTCCTACCACTAATAATACAAAACCTAAAATAAGATATGCTACACTCATAAAAAATATAATTTTTGCGAAGATACATTTTGAAATCTTAATTAAGAATTTGGATTTCTATTTTTTCGCTAAAGCGGAAAGTCTTTCGTTGAAAACTAAAAAAATAGTTAAAAAACTAGAGTTATAGTTGTATAACTATTTTTTTAGTTATGTTTGTTTTGTACAAAAATGATACTCATGCAAAAACTAACAAATAAAGAAGAAGAAATTATGCACATCCTATGGAAGCTAGAACATGCTTTTGTAAAAGATGTCATGGCAGCCATCATAACAGACAAGCCGCATTATAACACACTATCAACAATGATTAGAAATCTTGAAGAAAAAGGCTATGTTAGTTATGAAGCTTTTGGTAAAACACATCGCTACTTCCCTATCGTTGCCAAAGAGGACTATCGTAATAAGTTTATGAACACCGCTATAGACAACTACTTTAATAGTTCTTATAAAAATGTAGTTTCTTTTTTTGCTAAAGAAGAAAAAATAAGCGTTGACGAGCTAAAAGAGATTATTCGTTTAATAGAAAACCAAGACTAAACATGGACTACTTTTTAAAAGCTTCGGCAATTATCATACTATTTTACGCGTGCTACAAATTATTTTTACAACGCGATACCTTCTTTCAGGCCAACCGTTGGTTTCTGTTAATAGGATTATTTATTGCAATAGTATTACCACTTGTAATTATTCCTATTTATATAGAATACACTCCAAGACCAATACAATTTTTTGAAACCTCAGCAACCACGTTCCCGACACAACAAACAACCCAAGCTCCTCCATTTGATTATTGGCAGCTATTACCTTTTATATATTTAGCAGGCGTACTATTTGTAACAACAAAAGTGACACTTCAATATATATCATTAAACAGGTTATTAAAAAATCAAAAGAAAACAAAAACTGAACAGTTTACATTTATTGAAACTGAAGCTAATATCGCACCTTTTTCCTTTTTTAATCGCATCGTATTTAACAGCAACCAATTCACTAAAAACGAACTAGAACATATTATAACACACGAAAAAGTACACGCCAAGCAACTACACTCTTTAGACATTTTATTAACCCAAATCGCAACCATCTTATTTTGGTTTAACCCGTGTATTTGGCTTTACAAAAAAGCTATGCAACAAAACCTTGAGTTTATTGCGGACCAAGAAGCTCAGAACACTATAGCATGCTCCAAAAGTTATCAAACCGTATTATTAAAAGCTAGTTTAACTACCAATCAATTGGCTGTTACCAATAATTTTTATCAATCATTAATCAAAAAACGAATCGTTATGTTACAAAAATCACAATCCAAAAAAAGCAATCAGCTTAAGTTTACAATTGTACTTCCTTTTTTAGCCTTGTTTTTAATGAGCTTTAATATAAAAGAAGTTTATATCGCTAAAGCGGAAACTATGCAAGATACCACAGCGTCTAATATTTTTACAATAACTTCAAATACTACCGATCAAGAGATTAAAACTATTAAAGACCAATTAGAAGCACAAACAGATGGTTTAAAAATTAAGTTTTCTAATTTAAAAAGAAATAATTTTGGTCAAATCATTTATTTAGCAATAGCCTCTAAAAACATAGGTCAGTATGAATTTGAAGAACGCTATATTTCGCAAAACAAAGACGACCAACCTATTAGCAACACCCTTATAAAAGTTGATAAAAATCAGATCCATATTATTACCAATCAAAACAACACAATGACATCAATCAGTAAAGATTGGACTATTAAAATAGGAAATAACGAAGAAGTAATCAATAACATTAAAGAAGAGGACCAATTACCACATAAGACAGTAACATTGCTGCCTAATAACATATCTCAAGATACAACACACGCAACAAACAGCACGTTTAAACTTAATAGCCTAAGCTACAAACAAAATAACAAAGACATTGATGCTAGCTTAAACGAATACTCAAAACCTAAAATTAAAAACGATTCTACGTTAGTTTTAATTGATGGTAAAAAAACAAGTCTATCACAATTATCAAGTTTAGACCCAAATACTATAAAATCAATGACTGTGATAACTGACAAAGAGCAAATAAAAAAATACGGGTCAGAAAAAATAGATCATGTCATTATACTTACAACAAAAGATAGCAACCTGAATACAGGTCAAAATCCATCTTCAAATAAAAAAAACAACCCATGGTCTATTAACTATGAAGTAACTAAAATTAAAACAATTAAGGGCAACTCAAAGGAAGATGATGCTTTTATAAGCAATCAATTAAACACTATTTATTCAAATAAAACAATTTCTGAAAAAGCACTATTAATTGTTAATGGAAAAAAGACAAATGCGAAAGATTTAAGATCAATAGACCCATCTATTATAGATAATATAAGTGTATTGAAAGACGAAGATGCGATTGAAGCTTATGGTGAAGAAGGGAAAAATGGAGTCATCATTTTGAAAACATCCACAAATACAGAAAACAACTCTTGGGATGTAAACTATGGTATTTCAAGCACTACTTATACTGACGATGAAACCCCTGCTAAAAACAACATGGTAAATCCATCTTCAAATAAAAAAAACAACCCATGGTCTATTAACTATGAAGTAACTAAAATTAAAACAATTAAGGGCAACTCAAAGGAAGATGATGCTTTTATAAGCAATCAATTAAACACTATTTATTCAAATAAAACAATTTCTGAAAAAGCACTATTAATTGTTAATGGAAAAAAGACAAATGCGAAAGATTTAAGATCAATAGACCCATCTATTATAGATAATATAAGTGTATTGAAAGACGAAGATGCGATTGAAGCTTATGGTGAAGAAGGGAAAAATGGAGTCATCATTTTGAAAACATCCACAAATACAGAAAACAACTCTTGGGATGTAAACTATGGTATTTCAAGCACTACTTATACTGACGATGAAACCCCTGCTAAAAACAACATGGTATTACATATAACCAAAAACACACCTGACTTAGTTTTAGAACAACATAAAAAGCAATTAGAATCTTTAGGTAAAAAATTAGAATATTTAACACTAAGAAGAAATAGCAAAAAAGAAATAACAAAACTTAAAATGTCTATCACAAATAATAAAGGTGCAAACTCAAAAGTATTATACCAATCCAACAAAGGAATCCCTGCTATAAATATAACCATAGATGCTGGCGGAGAAGTAAATATAGAATCACAAAAGCAAGATTAAATCAAGTTAACTGCATAAAAAAAAAGACCTTCAATTGAAGGTCTTTTTTTAATTTATAAACTATTATAATTAGTTGATTATTATCTTTTTTATTAGACGTTCGCCTTCAGCTTCAATAGTAACTAAATACAAACCACTTGATAGTTTCAAATCAATATAACTATTATTACTAATAGTTTGTGTTAGTACAGCTCTTCCTTCAGCTGAAAATACAGCAACCTTATAACTTGACATGTTACCCGAAATATATAATTTATCTAAAACTGGGTTGGGATATACTTTTATTGTTTCGGTTGTAAAACCAGCAACACTTAATGATTGATTCCAAATATTACCAACCTGGTCTCCCCAAATATATTCTACTAAATCGGGCTGATCAATAAACGGATTTCTGTTAATCTGCCATTCGTAAATCACATTATTTCTATTCATTTCAAAATCATCTGGGGGATCATTTCTATGCCAATCCAAAAGTGTTTGCAAATCTCCCATTTGCCCCGATGTTGTTGGATATCCGTTTTCTATACTTAACCCATTATATCTAATTTGCATATATAAAACACTTCTTGCAACATCCCCTTTAAAACTGCCTAATGTGCCCGAAGGTCCATTATATTGCCCGTAATGTTGATTACTTCTATTACTGTTTTCTGGTCCATCTGCAGCACGCAATGCATGCGCATCACTATTACCGTGTCTTAAAGAGTCTGCTGTAGTTGCCCACCACACATCTTTACCATCTCCAACATCATCCAAGTCTATACTATTATATCCCGCCAATGACCTTGGAAAAGTGTGCTCTCTATTCCACTTGCCAGTATTATCTGATGTGGTTTGAAAATCTAATTTAGGCTTACCTTCTTCTTTATAGACCAACCACACTTGATTACTGTTTTCTGGATTTTGATCCGCTTCTTCTAATATAGTAATAACATCTCTGTAAGTTTGACCTCTTACTAATGCAGGATTAGCAACTATATCTTGTAAAGCTTGCTGTAAGTCTGCATCTGACAAACCATCTAAACTGTCATAATAACCAGAAGGTTGTGTACCCGAAACAATTCCAAATGTTGAATTTAAAGGCGTCCCAAAAGGTGCCACAACAAAATCGTTATCCACAACGCGAGTTGTTAAATTATTATTTAACGCAATAAATGTTGTTGGCAAATTAGTTACTACTAATTTTAAAACCTCATCCCCTTCGTCAAAAGCATCGTCAATTATTGTTATTGTAGTTGTTACCGTATTTTGTCCTGCAGGTATCACTAAATTAGTGCTTCCCGTATAATCCGAAGTATTAAAACCATAATTATCTAAAGTAAAATCAATAGTTAGATCTGTTGTAACATTTTGCTCTGTAGTAAACGTGACATCAAATGCATCGCCTTCGTTAAAAAAACCGGCAGTAATAGTTGTAAAAACACCATTTAAAACCACTCCACTTCCATCATTTAAAGCTCTTGGTGTTGGTGTAGTAGAAACATAAGTTATACTATTAGCGTTGGCTAAACCATCGTCAAAACGTTGGATTGAGTTAGTGTTATTACTTGACCCTTCGTTAATTTGCTCAGAAGCACCTAATAATGCCATTAAGCCAGTATCATTAGCATCACTGGTATCATACACCAAAACATCTACTAAATTAGTCTGTGTTGCTAAAGTCCCTTCTAAAAAATCTGTATCATCGCCTAAATATAAAGCAACTGCATCCGCACCATTCTGAATTAAATTAGTTGGAATAGTTACTTGTGGAAAAGGTGACACATTACTACTACCTATTAAAAGCAATCCATTTATATCTGTAGTGTAACCATCTAAATCTAAAGCGAAATAACTAGAATCGCCACCACTTGTAGAGCCATTAAAAAGCACTAAAACATAACCATCTAAAGCAAAGTTTGGAACACTTGATAATAATTCTATAAACTCATGGTTATCAATATTGTTACCTTCAAAGGTAGTATCGCAATCCAGCTCATTAATTACAACCGTTTGAGAATACCCCAAAACTGAAAAAAGAAAAGAGGCTAATAGAGTAATTTTTTTCATACTTATTTTTTTTGCGAAAATAGTATTTAAAAATAGGTAAGCTTTTCTTCTAGTATTAAATTAAAATTAACAAATTGCAAAAACAGCATATTATTACTAGAAAAAGCATCATAAATTAAACAAGCGAATAATTGTTACTCGTCTCTTTTATCCTTTTTCATAACAATAGTTCTATAAGGAAACGGAATCTCAATACCTTCTTGATCAAAACGCTTTTTAATGCTTTCTAAAACATCTATTTTAATCTGGAAACTGTCACTAAAATCTTTAGCCCAAGCCCAAGCACGTATGGTCACAGAAGAATCGTTAAGCTCCGTTAACGCTGTTTTTACCATTGGCTTACCATCTTGGATATCTATTTCTGTACGATTATCGAATATAAGTGGATGCTTTTCGCATTCTTCCCTCATTATTGTCTTGGCCAATACAACATCACTGTCGTAAGAAATACCAATCTCTATTCTCTCGCAACATTTTAATTCACCTAAATCGTAGTTTATCAACTTCTCTTTATTCATGATAGCATTTGGGATGACAATCATTTTATTTTCAAAGTTTCTAATAACCGTGTGACGCAAAGTAATGTCCGTAACACGACCTACCATGGTATCTGTTACCTTAACGGTGTCTCCTATTTTAAAAGGTTTAAAAACAATTATAAAAATACCACCAATTAAATTAGACAATGCTTCTTGAGATGCAACACCAATAATAAGCGCCAATACTCCAGCCCCACCTAAAGCGGTTTGTGCCACACCTTTTAAAGATGGAAACGCTAATAAACACAAGATAAAACCAAATAAATAAATACCAACAATTACTACCGACCTTAAAAACTTTATACTAGTAGGGTCTTGATTACTTTCTATCTTTTTTTGGATATCTAATTTAAACCACAAATTAATGGTCGTTGCAACAATTACAGTTACAGCCAACACAAGCCCGACGTATAACACCGTTTTAAACTCATGAATCACAATACTTTTATCGTCATTCTCTACAAAAAGATAACTTAGAGCAATAATTCCTAAGATAATCCAAAGCGCATTTAATATTTTTTTAAGCAAGTTGGTCGATTTTGGTGCTTCTGTTGGAAACTTCCTTTTCTTTTCTTTTACAACCCACTTGTGTAGCATGTTAGTTAACACGCGTAATATTATAACAATAACTATTACAAAAATGCTGTAAATAAGATCTTGCTGATGTACTTTAAAAAAATCAATCATTGCTATTATTTATTAGTTTGTTACCTTTTTTAGTTGGTTTTTAAATTTTGATACACATTTACATATCGTTTATGTTTAAATATACCCCCAAATTAACACCCCTAAATCTACTACAAAAATAGAACGCGCTATTATACTGCAAATTTACTACTAGTTTGGATGCTTAAAAATTACTTCTATTAAAGTTTTGTTATAAAAAAAAGTGAGCAGTAAAAAGAAAAATTTTAAAATAGAAAACAATAGAATTCAAATAATTCCGCTAATCTTAAATCAAACAGCCCTACTCCAAAGTAAAACCTAAAAAAAACGCCCTACAATTATTATAAATCAAAACCATAAACACGATTTAGAGTTACACATTATAACTTTGATAAAGATATAAAAGTAAAAATCGAAACACATGACGTTTATTTACTTATATAAGTAAAGTCAAATGTATCAATATCCCTGTTTTTGCTTGGTAGATATTATTTAAAAAATATATCTTCAAAAAACAATCCTGAAAATGGATGTAATTACTAACCCTTTAAACTACAAAATTATGCTAACACTTGCCAAAATGATAATCGACATTTTAACATCGGTTATACTGTAAACCATAAAATGTAAAACTTAGTCTAGAATAAGTTTTACCATTTTATTTAAAACTCTAAATCATTAGGCAGATAGTCACTAAAGCTATAATTTTGAACCCTAATTAAAAGGGAATGAAAAAAACATTTTTTAAGTTTTTATCTAAAGTTAATAAACTTATACTACCAAGTTATACAAAGCAAAAACTGGATCTAAGCAAAGCCTCTAAATTACAGATGGCTATTTTTGGCTGGAAGGTATTTGTAACTAAAAACGCATTAAATTAAAATTAATCGTCAAATAGTTTTGATGTTAATATAAATAATCCATATATTTGCACCCACGAAAAAAAAAGGCCTCGTGGCGCAACTGAATAGCGCACTTGATTACGGCTCAAGAGGTTACTGGTTTGAATCCAGTCGAGGTCACTTAGTAAAACCAGCATATTTCAATAATATTTGAAATTGCTGGTTTTTTTTTATCCTGTATTTTCCTAAAAAACACAATTAATTAATCATTAAAATAAGATTACTTGTATTTTTAGGGACGACAACTATTACTTAATGACACTAACAGATAAAAAATACCAAAGCATACACTTAATTGTATTGATTGTATTAGTTACACTACTGTGGAATACCCTATTGGTCTATCCTATTAAATTGTTTGTGGTAATGCTTCATGAAATGAGTCATGGATTAATGGCTATTGCTTTTGGCGGACAAATAATTGAAATACAAATTAGTCAACACATTGGAGGCTATTGCTTATACACGATCTCTCCTACTTTTTGGAGCGAATTTATGACCGGAAGTGCCGGTTACCTTGGTAGCTTATTCTGGGGCTCTCTAATACTAGTCTTAGCTGTCAAATCAGAACGGGACAAGTACATTACATTGCTTATCGGGATGATCTTAATAATACTTTCTTACTTTGTTTTACAATCTGGCGAGTTTTTTGGTACCGCTATGACCTTTGGACTTGGTCTTTTTATGCTAATTGCATTTAAATACTTTGGTACTTTTTTTCACGATTTATGGCTTAAATTTTTAGGAATAACCTCTTGTGCTTATGTTATCTTAGACATAAAAGGAGACTTAATAG
The DNA here is from genome assembly GCF_055635485.1 of Olleya sp. KKT75. Taxonomy (NCBI): domain Bacteria; kingdom Pseudomonadati; phylum Bacteroidota; class Flavobacteriia; order Flavobacteriales; family Flavobacteriaceae; genus Olleya; species Olleya sp. KKT75. The sequence goes on along the minus strand of NZ_CM145759.1, from coordinate 2,236,226 downwards.
ACAATAGTAATATTGGAAGTGATGCTGACGCTATTGCAGCATTAACAGGTATACCAAGTGTGCTTGTTGGTGTAATTTGGATGGTTATAGCCGTAATTACTATGTTTATGGTGCTGCGCTATGTATACCAAAAACAAAAAGCAGAAGCTAACGTACTGTAAAAAATACTTTAAAAAAGTTACTTCTTTATTTCTAATGCTTACTTTTAAGTAATAAATACTAGTATTATGAAAAAAAATATGGGAGCTTTAGATAAAAGCTTAAGAGTATTAGCAGCTATATTTATAGCCTTACTTTATTATCTAGATATACTTAGCGGAATGGTAGCCTATGTCTTAATGGCTGTAGCAATCGTGTTTTTAATAACAAGCTTTGTCAACTTTTGCCCACTGTATGCCATTTTAGGCGTAAATACTTGTAAAAGAAAATAACAAGCATAAAAAAAAAGAGTCTTTATAATTAAAGACTCTTTTTTTTAAATAATTTCTGCACTTAACCCTGCTTCTAGCAGCATTGTGCATCGTGGTTCCAACTCTTTATAAGCACCTGTTTTAACCGTGCATTGCCCTTTATAATGCACTAAAATAGTACATTGCTCTGCTTGCTCTGGTGTATGATCACAGGCATAAATTAAACTATCTATGACATGATCAAATGTATTTACATCATCGTTATAAACAACAATTTCATTGTTTGGCTTCTCTAAAGTATCGACCTCGTGTTGTTCTTGTATTTTCTCTTTTGTACTCATACGTACTTCTTTTTGGTATAAAAGTAAAAAATTATTAGACATAAAAAAAGGCTTCTGTCGCAACAGAAGCCTTTTTAATACGTATTTAACTAAATATTAATACATTATACGTAATGCATTAACATCATCAGTACCAAACTCTCCATCTTCACTTGTACTAAAACAAGCTAACATTACAGACGTCGCTGGATCATTTCCACCTAAATCAATTGCTCCGATAGATCCTGCACCTTCATTTTGGTTTTGACCACAACTAGCTCTGTTAAACCAATCTGTGTGTCTAAATCCAATAGAATGTCCAATTTCATGAGTAATAACATGCTCTACTACATTAGTATCATAACTATCTAAACCGTACAATTGTACAAATTTATTTGGGTTACCATTACTGGGAAAACCTGCCGATCCACCAGAACCAGACTCATTTGGGTTATGATACACTACCATGTCTTTAGATTGGTAGTTGGTTCCGAATGTTAATTGAAACGAAATTGAAACTCCGCTTAATGCATTATAATTATTAACAGCCCATTGTAAAGCTGTTCTCTCTTTTGAAGACAACGCATTGCTACCTCCTGTATAACCAATAATTGTAATGGTTTTACCTTGAGAAACTAGGTTGTTTGTACGATAGTTTCGATCTGTAGAAGCCTCGTCTTCAAGACTTAAGACTTCTTCTTCACTCATAAAAATATCACCTTCTACCTCAATCATTTCTTTTGTGGTACCGTCGGGTAATAAAAAATCGACTAGTTTGACATTATTAGTGTTGATTTGCGCATTGGCTAATTTTTCTAATACTTTTGCCGAAATTTCTTTTTTTGCTATTGCTTCTTCTTCAATAGAGGTTGTTTCTTCTTTTTGACAGGATTGTAATCCTAAAATAAAACACAGGCTGGCTAGAGCCATAAATTTAATTTTGTTCATTTTGGTTGAATTTTAAATTAATAAATGGTTTGCTTTACGTAAAATGTTTCACATGATCTTTAAACGTTAGTTTAAGGGTATTTTGCTATTAACCAAATGTGAGATAATTATCAAGTCAAAGGTAAATGATTAAAAAAGAAGAATGTTGCGGTTTTTACCACAAAAAATAGCGTTTTTACATTAAAAATGTTAAAACGCTATTTTATTAATAATAAAACTAGATTTTTAGCTCTAATTTATTGCTTTTCAAATTTAAGTGCAACCCAATTATTTCTTGTTAATGTATCTTTTAAAACAAGCTGGTTATCGTTACACTCCTTTTCTATCATTGGGATGTCTTCTTGGTAAAAACCACTTAAAAACAGGCTGCCTTTTGCATCAAGACATTTTGAATATGTTGCAATGTCGTTTAATAAGATGTTACGATTAATGTTTGCTATAATGGTATCGTACTTTTTATCTTTTAAAAGCGCTGCTTCCCCCTCATAAACAGAAATATGTTTACAATTGTTACGCTCCACGTTTTCTAAGCTATTTAAGTAGCACCAGTTATCAATATCTATAGCATCTAATGGTTTTGCACCTTTCATCTCTGCTAGTATCGCTAAAACAGCTGTACCGCATCCCATATCTAAAACGGACTTGCCTTCAAAATCGTTTTTAAGAATATGCTGGATCATCATGTGTGTGGTTTCATGATGCCCTGTTCCAAAACTCATTTTTGGTTCGATGATAATATCATATTCTGTATCAAACTTGTCATGGAATGGTGCACGTACTGCACACAGATCATCGACTACTATTGGGTTAAAGTTTTTCTCCCACTCTTCGTTCCAATTGGTTTGCTCAATTTCGTCAAAGGTATATGTGATTTTAAACTCGTCTGACTTTAATATTTGGATATCGTCCAAAATAGTATCGTAATACTCTTCTTTTTGGATGTATGCTGTAACCCCTTCTTCGGTCTCTACAAAGCTTTCAAATCCTGCGTAACCTAATTCTGCAATAAGAATTTCTGTTCCTGGTTGCATTGGTTGCACTTTAAAGTAATACCCTATGTAAATAATATTTGACATTTTAATTTGTACTGTATTTTGCAGATTAGCCTGCGTTAGCGGTTGTAGTGGCATCCTTTTTTTGCTGCCATATATGGCAAAAAAAGATATAACGGAAGACGCGACCCTTGTGGTAACGCCCAAATTATTCTGAATTTTGTTTGTGTTTAAAAGGCGTTTACGATCGCGTAAAAATCTTCAGCTTTTAAGGCTGCTCCACCAATTAATCCACCATCTACGTCTGGTTTTGAAAAAATTTCTTTGGCATTTGCAGGTTTTACACTACCACCGTAAAGGATTGTCATGTCATCCGCTACTTGGTTACCGTATTTGTCATTTAATGTTTTACGGATAAATTTGTGCATGTCTTGTGCTTGTTCTGGACTTGCTGTTTCGCCAGTTCCAATTGCCCATACAGGCTCATAAGCCAACACGATATTTTTGAATACTGAAGCCTCTAAATGAAACAATGCGTTTTTAATTTGACTTTCCACTACTGCTTCATGATTTGCAGCTTTACGGTCTGCTAGTTCTTCTCCAAAACAGAAAATGACACGCAAATCTTTTGATAAGGCTTGATCTACTTTTTTAGCTAAAATAGCATCATCTTCGTTAAAATACGCACGACGCTCTGAATGTCCTAGGATTACCGTTTTTATACCTACGCTTTTAAGCATATCTGCATTAACCTCTCCGGTATATGCACCGTTTTCTGCAAAGTGCATGTTTTGTGCAATAACCTCGATATCGTCTTCTCTAGTTGCTTCATAAGCATGCCATAAGTTAGTATATGTTGGCGCAATCATAACCTCTGCATTAGATGTTTTTGTTTGCTTTTTTAAATCTGAAATTAATGCTTCTGATTGTGGTAAATCATTATTCATTTTCCAGTTTCCGGCTACTATGTTTTTTCTCATGACGTTGTGTTTTATTCTAATTTAACTTTTGGATCTAACCAAGTGTATATAATATCTACAAAAATATTAATTATAATGAATAGTAAGGCGATAATTAACACAGAACCCATAATTACAGGTAAATCTAAGGTGTTAAGCGCATTTACAATTTCTTTTCCTAATCCGTTCCATCCAAAAATATACTCCACAAACACTGCGCCTGCTAGCATACTTGCAAACCACCCTGATATTGCAGTGACTACTGGATTTAGTGCATTTTTAATGGCGTGCTTTTTTATAATCTGAAACTCTGATAAGCCTTTTGCTCTGGCTGTTCTGATATAATCTTGATTAAAGACTTCTAATAAAGAGTTACGCATTAATTGTATCACGACTGCTAATGGTCTAATCCCTAAAACAATTGCTGGTAGGATTAAGTTTTTCCATTTAATGTGCATTTTTTCGCCAAAATCATCCAACTCGTAAAGGCTACCTGTCATTTCTAGATTGGTATATTTATGTAATACAAACCCAAATAACCATGCAAATAATATGGCACTAAAAAAAGACGGTACGCTCATCCCTAAAGTACTTAATATTTGAATAATTTTATCTAAAAATGTGTCTTTTTTTAATGCTGAAATCACACCTAATATAACGCCTAAAAAGATTGCGATTAATATTGCCGAAACTGCTAACACAAACGTATTGGGTAAGGTCTCTGATAATACTTGGCTTACTTTTTTGCCTTGTTTGGTAAAGGATTCCCGTAAGTACGGAAATTTTATAACTGTAGTTGTGTTACCTATTGCAAACAGTTGTGTTGCTGAATATTTATTTTGACTTAAATAGGTATAGTCACCTTCTGTTTTAGAATGAAATGAGATTGGTGACAAATCGTTTAAATAATAAAAATACTGCGTCGCAACAGGCTTATCAAAACCATACTTTTTTTTAATAATGGCTAATTGCTGACTATCCTCGTTTTGACCCAACATCATTTGTGCTGGATCTCCTGGAAGGACACTAAATAAGAGGAATATAACGGTTACCACACCAAATAAGGTGAGTAATGCATACAGGGTTTTATTTAGTAAATAGGTTATCAGATTGTTTTATTTATTTTAGATACGTTGTTCTACTGCTTTACAAAAAAATGTGCTTCTCGATACATTTTGCTCGTACCTCACAAAACACTTGAAGTGACGTTATTATTTTTTAAGCGTAATTTTAATCACACTCGTAATATTTTTTTGTGTGTCTATATTTAGTGAGTCCAATTGTGTTCTGTCTTTAAATACATCCATTCTCTCAATAGTTTCTGGATCCAAAGCCTCTGTCTCTGCTTTTGTTGCCAAAGCATCATCAATAAAATAAGCAGTAACCTCCTGAACTAATTTAGGTGCTGGACGATCAACTTTAGGCAATGCTAATTGGTCAATATCATTCCAATGTACTTTTTGGATAATGGTTCCTTTTTCTAATTTTAATAATCCTGGATTAGAGCGGATGATTGTTTTTAAAGCAGTTTCATCACAGAAATAGTAATCAAAACCTAACTTGTAATCGGACTTAACTTGCGCTACTTTATCCTCTCCAGAGGCTGTTAAACCAATAACATCATAACCGTTAGCAATTGCCATATCCGATGCTATTTTTATCGCTTTTAAACCCTCTGTTTCTGATATTGCCAAATTATAATTAACAATTAGTAACACGTGCGGTCTTGTTAAAATATCTTGCGTAAAGTCCTCACCATCTTTTTCTATTGAAAAATCATGGATTGGTGGCTCATAACCTTCAGATATTGTTTTAGTAGTTACACCTACATATGTACCTGTAGATTCTGGATATGATCCGCTTGTCATGTATGCCTTTTCTGTACCGTTCTCATCAAATACCCAAGTGTATTCTATTACAGGTTGTGGTGCATCTTCCGGAACAATCATGTTATCTGTAATGTTGTTTCCTATTTTAAAAGGTCTAAAGTCAATTGATGGTAAATGCATTAATACGTGGTATGCAAATCCTAAACATGCTATAAAACTTAATAAAGACAGTATGGTTGTGGTTAACTTTCCAAAAAATGGTTTGACGTGTTTTATTCCGAAGAAAATAATTAGAATTAAAACTAACAGAAAAACGTCTTTACCAAAGCTTTCCCATGGGTCCATCTTCATGGCATCACCAAAGCATCCGCAGTCTTTTACTTTATCAAAATACGCTGAGTAAAATGTTAAGAATGTAAAAAAGATAATCATTAATAATAAACTCCAAATCGTGAATTTAGGCTTGTATCCAATAATTAAAAAGATACCTAAAAGCACTTCAAAAACAACTACTATTATTGAAATCCCTAAAGCATAAGGAATAAAAAATGGTAAATCTAAAACGGTTGGACCAAAATACTCCTCTAATTTAAAAGCAAATCCAATAGGATCATTAAGCTTTATAAATCCCGAAATAATAAAAAATATACCAACAAATATTCTTAAAAAACCGACTATGTATTTCATAACTATAATTAAATATCAAATTGCAAAAGCAATTTTATTGTTCTGTTAAATGTATCATGGCAAAAATGGCGTAATTAATCATGTCTTGATAATTAGCATCTATCCCTTCGCTTACAATTGTTTTTCCTGAATTGTCTTCAATTTGCTTAACACGTAATAATTTTTGTAAAATTAAATCCGTTAAACTACTTACACGCATATCTCTCCAAGCCTCTCCATAATCATGGTTTTTGTCTTGCATTAACTGTTTTGTTGCTTTGACCTGTGCATCGTATAAAACCGTAGCTTCTTCAACTTCTAAATCAGGTTGCTCTACCACGCCTTTTTCTAACTGGATTAAAGCCATAATGCAATAGTTGATAATCCCGATAAATTCGCTTTGCTCGCCTTCGTCAACTTTACGCACATCATTTTGTTGCAGACCTCTAATACGTTGCGCCTTTATAAAAATCTGATCTGTTAAAGATGGTAAACGTAAAATGCGCCAAGCACTTCCGTAATCCGTCATTTTATTAATAAAAAGGTCGCGACAGGTTTTTATAACAGTATCGTATTGTTTTGAAGTATCTTGCATATTTGATAAACTCTAATTGAATTTTGCGTAAATTTCGCATAAAATTATTTAAACGTCAAGGTTTAGGGTTTAAAGTTTTACTAAGCTTATCCCAACACCATATATAAGTGTACAAATGACAATAAATTGTAAAGGCAAACTTATAGATTTAAGTACTCCAAAAGTAATGGGTATTTTAAATGTTACACCCGATTCTTTTTTTGATGGCGGACGTTATAAAGACGAAACTTCTATTTTGAATCAAGTCAAAAACATGCTAGATCAAGGCGCTACTTTTATAGATATTGGTGCTTATAGTTCTAGACCAAATGCGCCGTTTGTATCTGAAGACGAAGAATTGCAGCGTATTTTACCAATAATCAAACTTCTGGCAGATAAATTTCCTGATATCAATATTTCAGTAGACACGTTTAGAAGTACTATTGCGAAAGCAACAGTTGAGGCGGGAGCTGCTTTGATTAACGATATTTCGGCAGGTCATTTAGATAACAACATGCTGCAAACCATCGCTGATTTACATGTCCCTTATATTATGATGCATATGCGAGGTACGCCTCAAACCATGCAAACAATGACGGTTTATGATAATTTAATAAAAGACATAAACTTTTATTTTTCAGAGCGTATTGCAACAGCTCGTGCTTTAGGCATTATTGATTTAGTTTTAGATCCTGGTTTTGGTTTTGCTAAAACATTAGAACAGAATTTTGAACTACTAAATAATTTTGAACTTTTAAATATTACCGAATTACCATTACTAGCTGGTCTATCCAGAAAATCTATGATTTACAAAACGTTAGACACTACAGCAAATAACGCCTTAAACGGGACCACTGCTTTACACATGATTGCTTTGCAAAAAGGCGCTAAAATACTGCGCGTGCATGATGTTAAAGAAGCTCAAGAATGTATCACACTTTACAATCAATTACATGCTTAACAGATTATTATTTATCAGTATAGTGCTTTTATTTTTTTCCTGCGGAAATGAAAAACTACTGGAACTACCAGAAATACAAAATGCAGACATAACAGAAGTTTTAGACGTCTCGCCTGCCTATATTTTTTATGATGAAACCAAACAAGATAGTGTCGAGTTAAACCGAAAAAACTTAATTATATCTACAAATTGGTTATTTAATGTTGACAAACGTTTAACGCTAGAACAAGCGTTACCATCAATAATAAAACTACAAGAGAAAAAGCGTAATGCAACTATGCATAAAAATGAAAAAGCTAGAAATTATTATACTTGCAATGATACGAGCATTAAAAATTTAGGGTTTATTGATTTTACTGATGTTGAGTATCATTTAAATTACACTGAAACCAAATATGAAGATATTGAAATAGATGATAATTCATTTGACATAAATCTTATTATTAATAGTCTTGAAGATATTACTATAAATTCTTTTATGATTTTAGGAGAAACGAATTTGGACAAATTAAATGATTATCTAAAAGAAAAACTTAACGATTTAAATCTTGACGATAAGGAACATGGAGGCGACTTTTATAATCTGCAAATAGGTTTCAATAAAAGTTTAAATTTTCAAGATTACATATCTATAAAATCAAAATTATTGCATTTCAAAAATGAAAGGACTGTTATTAATAAAATCGAGCATATCTTTTAACCCAATTATATTAAATTTACAAAAACACTTTTCCCTTGGAAATATTTAAAGACATTTTAAAATTCAGTTGGATAGACATGATCGACGTGGTGTTAGTAGCACTACTACTATATTACGTTTACAAACTAGTAAAAGGTACTGTTGCCATTAATATCTTTATTGGTATTGTGGTTATCTATTTTATCTACCTTACGGTAGAAGCCTTAAAAATGGTCTTACTTACCAAGATTCTAGGTGGTTTTATTAGTGTTGGTTTTATTGCCTTAATTATTGTCTTCCAACAAGAAGTCAGAAAGTTTTTATTGATGATTGGAAGCACCAATTTTGCCAGCAGGCGTAAGTTTTTAAGTCAGTTAAAATTTTTAAAGATAGAACAAGGGACATCTACAGATATTGATGCTATCATCTCTGCCTGCAATAAAATGAGTAGTACTAAAACAGGTGCTTTAATTGTTTTAGAACGTAATAATAATCTTGATTTTATTGCTAATACAGGTGACGAAATGAATATCAGAGTCACGCAACCTATTATTGAAAGTATCTTTTTTAAAAATAGCCCATTACATGATGGTGCCATTATAATACAAGATAATATTGTAAAAGCAACACGTGTTATTTTACCTGTAAATAACGAAAAAAACATTCCGCAACGTTTTGGTTTACGTCACCGTGCAGCAGTTGGTGTTACGGAGCGTACAGATGCTATTGCAATTGCTGTAAGTGAAGAAACAGGCCAAATTTCTTGTTTTAGGAATGGAGAATTCCTTCCGTTTGAAGACACTATTGAATTAGCAGAAATTTTGAAGAATGATTTAGAATAAGTTTGAATTCAACATCTTTAAAAGCCAAAACAACACACCTCTTATACATTTTACATTAATTGAAAGATTATAGCAATGGACATTAACTACAATCAAAAAGACAAAACAATTGACATTAAAGATGGGTTAAAATCCCAGTATTTTATGATCAAAGCATTAATGATTCTAAACCTTATTAATGCCCTTCTTAATGTCTCTTATATTAGTGAAGACGGAATTGGTTTTATGCAAATCATTTGGCTAATATTAGGGATTGTATCAATAGTAGTCTTATATTTTTTCTTTTTCAAAAAATCAAGTAAAGAAAAAATTGAAATTAAAACAATAGAACGATTAACAGAAAAAACCGTTTTTGGTTCTAAACGAATGTCTTTAAAATTAACAAATGGAAAAAGTCGCGATTTAGCATATCTAAAAACTTCTGAAGAAATTTCTAAAGTAAAAAAAATGCTTGCTAAAATAGGTGTTCCGGTTTAAGGCTAATTTAAATCTAAATTACCTGATTTTATTCTTCAATAATAATCAAATATTAGTCATTAAAAATCAATAACTACTATATGCCTTAAGGGTAATTACATTTCTGCTTAAGCAGAAATTAAGCCACCTTCTCTGCTTGTAAGAACTGTACTTCGTATAAATTCTTATAATACCCATTTTCTTTTTTAAGCAACTCGTCATGTGTTCCTTGCTCCACAATTAAACCGGCATCCATAACAATTATATTATCTGCCTTCTGGATGGTTGCTAATCTATGAGCAATAACTATAGACGTACGTCCTTTTGTTATTTTCTCTGTTGCTGTTTGTATTAATTGCTCTGAATACGAATCCACAGAAGACGTGGCTTCATCTAACACCAAAATACTTGGATTGGTTACATACGCACGTAAAAAAGAAATTAATTGTCGTTGTCCTGAAGATAACATCACACCTCTTTCCTTAACGTTATAATGGTAACCGTTTGGCAAACTCATAATAAAATCGTGTATTCCAATATCTTTGGCTGCTTTTACAACATCAGCTTCAGTAATACCTGGACTATTTAATGTTATATTATTTAAAATAGTATCTGCAAACAAAAACACATCCTGTAACACAACTGCTATTTGCTGTCTTAAAGAAACTAAAGTATAATCCTTAATATCTGTATTATCAACAGCTATAGTACCTGAATTAATTTCGTAAAAACGATTTAATAAATTAATAACTGTACTTTTTCCTGCTCCTGTAGCACCTACGATTGCAACTGTATCTCCAGCATTAACATTAAAACTAATGCCTTTTAAAACTTCTTCATCTTCAACATAACTAAAATGTACCTTATCAAAATTGATAGCGCCTTTAAAATTATCTGCTATTAAGTGTCCTGAATTATCAATATGAGAGGTCGTATCTAATATTTTAAAAACACGATTAGAAGCAATCATACCCATTTGAAGCGTATTAAACTTATCTGCTATTTGACGCAAAGGTCTAAACAACATCGGGATCATGGTAATAAACATAAACAAATCTCCAGGCGTAACATTACTGCCTTCAACTAATATATTTAAACCACCAAACCATACGACTAAACCTGTTGTTAACGATCCTAAAAATTCTGCAATTGGAAAAAATATCGAGTTATACCAAACCGTTTTTAACCAGGCTTTTTTATGACGATTATTAATTTCTTTAAAGTTTTTATACTCGGTATCTTCCCTTGTAAAGAGTTGTAATATTTTCATACCCGTAACACGCTCTTGCACAAACGAGTTTAAGTTAGACACCTCATTTCGTACATCTTCAAACGCACGTTTCATGTAACGTTGAAAAATTTTAGTTGCAAATAAAACAATAGGTAAAGTCACAAATACAATTAAACTTAACTGCCAATTGTAATATAACATAGCTCCAGAAATAACTACCATAACTAGTAAATCTCTGATAATTGTAAATAAGCCATCCCCAAAAACAGAAGCAATACGCTCCATATCTGTGACCGCTCTTGTAATTAAAACACCAACAGAAGAGGTATTAAAATATTTCATTTTAAAACTAAGGATATGGTCAAATAATTTAACACGTATGTCTTTTACCATTTTTAATCCTAACCATGAAGAATAGAATATAAAAAACAACTGAAGTACAACTTGCGCCACCAATAAGACAATCATTAAAACAATTAGATAAACAAAACCATTGTAGTCCTTTTTAACCAAATGCTCATCAATAATTTCTCTAAGTAATACAGGCGTTGCAATACTTAAAGCGCCTAATATCAATACAGATAAAATCAAACCATAAAATACGGTTCTGTAAGGTTTTGTGTATTTAAACAAGCGTTTAAACAACTCTAAATCAAATATGTTTTCTTTTGTCTTAGTCATTTAGTTTTATTGTATCAGGGTAAGCGACTTCTGTTAAATATAATCCCTTTGCAGGAACAGAAAAACCAGCATTACATCTGTTTTTTGATTGTATAATAGTATGTAAATCTTCAACTTTAATCTTACCAACACCAATATTAATCAATGTACCAACTATAGCTCTTACCATGTTTCTTAAAAAGCGATCGGCTTTAATCGTAAACTGTAACTCACCATCAATTAGTTTCCATTGGGCTGCCATAATATTACAATTGTATGTTTTGACATCCGTATGTGTTTTTGAAAAGCACTGAAAATCTTTGTAATCAAACAAAATTTTTGTCGCTTCATTCATTTTCTCAATATCTAAAGCATGCTTCAAAAAATAAGCTTGATCTACATTAAAAGGACTTTTTTGCAATGCTACACGATATAAATACGCTCTGCTTGTTGCATGAAAACGTGCATGCATATCTTCCTTGACTTTAAAAATAGATTGAATAGCAATATCCTCTGGTAAAAACGAGTTTAATTTATACTGCAATTTATCTGCATTAAAAACAACCGCTGTATCAAAATGCGCAAATAACTGTTTAGCATGTACACCCGCATCTGTACGTCCTGCTCCCATCACAACAATGGTTTCTCCTAAAATAGTAGATAAAGCCTTTTCCAAAACCTCTTGTACAGATATAGCGTTTGGTTGTTTTTGCCAACCATGATAATTTGTTCCGTTATAAGATAATTCTATAAAATAGCGCAAGAAAGCTGTATTTTTACATATTAAAAAGCAAAGATAATATAAAGACAGAAGCTTAAAGTCCGAAGCCTTATTTTTTAAGAATAGTTTACATAAAATAAACAAAACAGGCAACAGTAATACTTAAACGCAACGTCCTGAAAAAAACTCAGCATAAATGAAAAAAATATTATTACTATCCGATACTCACAGTCATATTGATGATGCGGTTTTAAACCATATCAAACAAGCAGACGAGGTTTGGCACGCTGGAGATATTGGAGATTTAAAAGTAACAGATGCTATTAAAGCCCTTAAACCTTTACGTGCCGTTTGGGGAAATATAGATAATGATAAAGCTAGAGCTGAATTTCCTGAAAACAATAGATTTACTATTGATGGTGTTGATGTTTGGATTACACACATTGGTGGTTATCCAAATAGATATAATATTAGAATTAGAGAAGAAATAAAGGCAGACCCTCCAAAACTTTTTATCTGTGGACACTCACATATCCTAAAAGTTATGCCAGACAAAAAGCTAGGATTATTACACATGAATCCCGGCGCAATCGGCATACATGGGTTTCACAACGTGAGAACTATGTTACGCTTTACAATAGATAATGGAAAAATTGATAATCTAGAAGTTATAGAATACCCAAGAAAATAAAAGACTTAATAAAACTGCTATAAAACAAAAAAACCGAAGCTTTCGCTTCGGTTTTTTCTCGCACTAATACTACTAAGATGTTAGGTTTAACGTAATCGATCCACAGATTTGACAAGATCTTCATCCTTCTTAATGGCTCTGTTTGATAAAATCAAAAAGACGATAGAAATAACAGGAAGGAAGATCCCAACACCTTTCTCAGAAACATCACTTGCTTCTCCAGATGCGCTTAGGGTTCGGTACACGAAAAATCCTAGTAAAATTAAATTTAATATCTGATTTAGTCGTCCCAACATAAATTGAGACTTTCTATTTTTATAACTGAAAATTGAAATTAATGCTAACACCGCAGACCCTAAGAACAAACCAAAAATAACTAGTTCATCTTTTGCATGAACTACGACTTCATTAGTTGTTGTCCATAAATCAAAAGTGAAGATTAACCCACCAGAAACTACAGCAACAATTAATAAATAAACAGTTTGAATGCGTTGTAACATATAAAAATTTCAAAATATTGAAAAACAAAAATATAGTTTCTTTTCCTATAAAAGAAACATCTAGCGCTAAAAATTAGCATAAATAACAAATCACAATCACAAACTTCTGTACATCAATTAAAAAGGAATAAACATAGACACATAAATAAAAAATTGAAATAAATGTTGTATAATTGCAGTAACGCAATGCAACACTCACACTAGCAGAACGTTAATTCTTCAGAAGTATATCTTATTTTCTTCAAGAAATAAACAATTCAAATTACATCAACACATAAGTTAATTCAACATCAATGTTTGAAATCTCACAATTAAAAGAAATGAAGCTTCCTGAATTGCAGGATATAGCTAAAAAACTGAGCGTATCAAAGTTTCGTTCATTAAAAAAATTAGACTTAGTATATCAAATACTTGATAAACAAGCAGCAGATCCAAAAGCTGTTTTAGAAGTAAAAAAAGAGGATACTCCTGTTAAAAAAGCGCCAGTAAAAAAGGCAGCTCCCGTAAAAGCAGAAACTACAGATAAGCCAACTGCTCCAAAGCCTAAAAGAGCCAGAGTTAGCAAGCCTATCCAAAAAGCAGCACCTACTGCGCCACCGCAATTAGATTTAAAACCGGAAGCAGAAGCAGAAGTTGTAGTTAAAAAAGAAGTGAGTGAAAAAGAGGTTAAAGCAAAAGCACCTGCTAAACCACAACCAAAAAAACCAGTTCACAATCATCAAAAAAATAAGCAGTCTAACGACAGTAAAGACGATAAGCAAAGCGACAACAAGCAGCCTAACCGTCCTAAACATGCTAACCAAAAAAATCAGAAAAATCAGAAAAATGGTAACCAGCATAACGGTAACAAAGACAACCGTAACCGTTACAGAGAACCAGATTTTGAATTTGACGCAATAATAGAAAGCGAAGGAGTCTTAGACATCATGCAAGATGGTTATGGTTTTTTACGTTCTTCAGATTATAACTACCTATCATCACCAGATGATATTTATGTATCGCAATCTCAAATCCGCTTATTTGGATTAAAAGTAGGAGATACAGTATTAGGTCAAGTAAGACCTCCAAAAGAAGGCGAAAAATATTTCCCGTTAATTAAAGTAAGCAAAATAAACGGTCAAAACCCAAATGTGGTTAGAGATCGTGTTGCTTTTGAGCATTTAACACCTTTGTTTCCACAAGAAAAATTCAATATTGCCGAAAAGCAAGCGACTATTTCTACAAGAATAATGGATTTGTTCGCGCCAATAGGTAAAGGACAACGTGGTATGATTGTATCACAGCCAAAAACAGGTAAAACAATGCTTTTAAAGGATGTCGCCAATGCTATTGCAGCAAACCATCCTGAAGTATACCAAATGATATTACTAATTGACGAGCGTCCTGAAGAAGTAACAGACATGCAACGTAATGTTCGTGGAGAAGTTATTGCTTCTACTTTTGATAAAGAAGCGCATGAGCATGTAAAAATTGCTAACATCGTATTAGAAAAAGCAAAACGATTGGTAGAATGTGGACACGATGTTGTAATCTTATTAGATTCAATAACACGTTTAGCCAGAGCATACAACTCCGTACAACCAGCATCAGGAAAAATACTTTCTGGAGGTGTAGATGCAAATGCATTACACAAACCAAAACGTTTCTTTGGAGCTGCACGTAATATAGAAAATGGAGGATCACTAACTATTATTGCAACAGCATTAACAGAAACAGGATCTAAAATGGACGAAGTTATCTTTGAAGAATTTAAAGGTACCGGTAACATGGAGCTACAATTAGATCGTAAAATATCTAACCGTCGTATTTTCCCTGCAATTGATTTAACATCATCAAGCACACGTCGTGACGATATCTTATTAGACGCAACAACCATACAACGTATGTGGGTAATGCGTAAGTACCTTGCAGATATGAACCCTGTAGAAGCTATGGAATTTATAAATGACCGCTTTAAACAGACTAGAAACAACGAAGAGTTTTTAATCTCAATGAATGGTTAGACACTAAAACACATAAACTAAAAAAGCCTTAACAATCGTTAAGGCTTTTTTATGCGCTAAAGCAAACATTTAAGCTTACTAGTTCTATTTTCTTTTAGGGCGTTACCTATATCCTGATTCAAGCTCAGGCTAAAGGTCGCGTCATCCGTTACAAGTTTTGGCTCAAAGCGCAAGCTCGCCAAAAGCTATCCACTACTACCGCTAACGCAATACCAGAGAACATTACTTTAAATATATAATAAAGACAACCAAAATGTAAGGCACAAAAAAAAGCGCTCCATAAAATGAAGCACTTATAATTTTTAATAATTAAAAGCTAGTTATAAAGCAGCTACGTGCTTAGATAAACTAGATTTTAAGTTAGAAGCTTTGTTAGTATGAATAATATTCTTCTTAGCTAATCTGTCTAACATAGACACTACAGAAGGAAATAAAGCTTCAGCTTCTTTCTTATCTTCTAATTCACGTAATTTTTTGATAGCATTACGAGTAGTCTTATGTTGGTACTTATTTAACAAACGCTTAGCTTCGTTACTTCTGATTCTTTTTAAAGTTGACTTGTGATTTGCCATTTTTGTTTCCTTATTTTTTTTTATAAAAATTGTAGCCCGTAGGGGAGTCGAACCCCTCTTACATGGATGAAAACCATGCGTCCTAGCCGATAGACGAACGGGCCATTTGATTATTGAGAGCGCAAATATAAAACATATTTTTTAAACTTGCAAACTTTTCAAATAACTTAGCAACGTTTCCATTGCGGGTGCAAATATACAACTATATTTAAGTGTTGCAACAATTTTTACAAAAAAAATTAAAAAAACTTTAATAAGCTTTCGCAAATAATACGCGACGTCCTGATTCTCTGCCAGTAAGCACACAAATTCCTTTTTCAATTTTTCCGTCTAAAGGAAGACATCTGATTGTAGCTTTGGTAATTTCCTTAATTTTATCTTCAGTTTCGGCAGTTCCATCCCAATGTGCAGAAATAAATCCACCCTTTTCTTCTAAAACTTTTTTAAATTCTTCAAAAGTTTCTACTTCTGTGATGTGCGTATCTCTATAATTTAAAGCTTTCTTGTACAAAGTATCTTGTATTTCTGTCATTAAGCCCTCTACTCTATCCGTTAAAGTATCTAATGCAACAACTTCTTTAGTTAGAGTATCACGTCTAGCAAGCTCCACTGTACCGTTTTCTAAATCTCTTGACCCTATCGCTATCCTTAATGGCACACCTTGCAATTCGTGCTGTGCAAACTTAGCACCTGGTCTATACGTATCTCTATTATCAAACTTCACAGAAATATTTTTACTTCTTAACTCTGTCATTATACCATTAACCACTTCTGTAATAGCTGCCAATTGTTCGTCTGTCTTATATATAGGAACAATAACAACTTGGTTTGGTGCTAATTTTGGAGGTAATACTAATCCATGATCATCACTATGTGTCATAATTAGTGCACCCATTAACCTTGTAGATACTCCCCAAGATGTTGCCCATACATATTCTTGCTTTCCTTCTTTAGATGTAAACTTAACATCAAATGCTTTAGCAAAGTTTTGTCCTAAAAAGTGAGACGTTCCAGCTTGTAGTGCTTTTCCATCTTGCATTAAAGCTTCTATACAATACGTTTCATCAGCTCCAGCAAAACGTTCGCTTTCTGTTTTCAATCCTTGAATAACAGGAATAGCCATAAAGTCTTCTGTAAACGTCGCGTAAACGTTATTCATTAATTCTGCTTCAGTAATCGCTTCTTGTTTTGTTGCATGTGCTGTATGTCCTTCTTGCCATAAAAACTCTGCTGTACGTAAAAATAGACGTGTACGCATTTCCCAACGCACCACATTAGCCCATTGATTAATTAATAATGGTAAATCTCTATACGATTGTACCCAACCTTTAAAGGTGCTCCAAATAATAGCTTCACTAGTTGGTCTTACAACTAATTCTTCTTCAAGCTTAGCATTAGGATCAACTCTAAGTTTTCCTGGTTTATCTGGATCGTTCTCAAGTCTGTAATGCGTAACTACTGCGCACTCCTTTGCGAAGCCTTCAGCATTCTTTTCTTCAGCTTCAAACAGACTTTTAGGGACAAATAATGGAAAATAAGCGTTTTGATGTCCAGTTTCTTTAAACTTTTTATCTAATTCTGCTTGCATCTTCTCCCATATTGCATAGCCGTAAGGTTTTATAACCATACAGCCTCTTACTGCCGAATTTTCAGCTAAATCAGCCTCTACAACCAATTCGTTATACCATTTGGAATAATTTTCAGCTCTACTTGTTAGTTTTTTACTCATATACAGTATTTTGGCACAAAAATTGTGATTATGTTAAATAATAAAATAGTTCAGCAAAACTAACTATTTTTGTAATGTTCAACAATTAAAAACAACACGTTATGAAATTAATTAACTACTTATCTAACAAAATACCCGCTTTCACGGTTCTTTTAGCTGTTTTAGCTTTAAGTTCATGCGGATCTTACCAATATGTTGGACAAACAAGTGATGGCATCTACGGGACTACTACCGAAAATGTAGAACAAGAAACTGTTGAACTACCAGCAGAAAACAATAATGACTACTACACTAACTACTTTAAAGAAAAAGCGTTAGACGCCGAAGTGTACAGCCAAAATAATGATGATGTATTTACGGATATTGACTCTTACCAAGGATCTTATGATGAGTCTTTAGAAGAAAACAATCAAAATGCAGGTTGGGGAGCAACTAACGAGGTTGTTGTTATCAATGTGTATGACAATGGTTTTAACAACAACTTTGGTTGGGGTTACAATAACTGGGGTTATAACAATTGGGGTTATAACAACTGGGGTTACAATAACTGGGGCTGGAATAGACCTTGGGGATATAATAACTGGGGTTGGAATGCAGGATTTGGTTACGGATACGGATGGAATAACTGGGGATGGAATAATGGATTCAATAATCCTTATTGGGGTAATGGTTACGGATACGGTTATGCAAACCATAATGGCTACCATAGAAGAGGTATTTCTTACAACTCAGGAAGACGTGGTAACTATTCAAGCAGAAATGGTTTATCAAATACTAGAATAAACTCAAGAAGCACAACAACAAGATCAAGGTCAACTACTAGAACAAGATCTAACACAACAACTAGACCTAGAACAAGTACAACAACTAGACCTAGAACTAACACAACTACTAGACCAAGAACTAGTACTAGACCAAGAAGTAATAGCACAACACCAAGAACAAACAATTCTACACCTAGAACTAATAATTCTACACCTAGAACGTCAACTCCGTCAAGAAGCTCTACTAGAAGTAGCTCTTCTTCAAGAAGTAGTTCTTCATCTAGTGGAAGTTCAAGAAGAGGAAGAGGTTAAAATTGAAAAGGAAAAAAATTAAAAAAAAATCTATGAAAAAAGTAATCATATTAATAATGGGTGTCTTATCCATATCAATAAGTCAAGCCCAAAATATTAATGACGCCTTAAGATACTCTACTGGTGAAATTTTAGGAACAGCTCGTTTTCAAAGTATGAGTGGTGCTTTTGGAGCATTAGGAGGAGATTTAAGTGCTATTAGTATTAACCCTGCAGGATCTGCTGTTTTTACAAGTAGCTATGCTTCGTTCTCTTTAGGTGTTGATAATAAAGATACTGATACTAATTATTTTAATGGAAGAGGAAATGCTTCAAACTCCGATTTTAACTTAAATCAAGGTGGTGGTGTTTTTATATTTGAAAACAAAAAAACAGACTCTCCTTGGAAAAAGTTTTCTTTGGCTATAGAGTATGATATTACTAAAAATTACGACAACGACTGGAAAGTTAACGGAACAGGAAACACAAGTATTGGTGAATACTTTCTTGCAAATGCACAAGGTTTGCGATTTGACGAGATATCAGCATTTCCAGGAGAAACAACCTCTCAAGCTTATTCAGAAATAGGTAGCGCGTATGGTTACACTAACCAACAAGCTTTTTTAGGGTACGACTCTTATATTTTAGAGCCTGCCAACACAAATGATGATAATACTTTATATAGCAGTAATATTGCAGGAAATTCTTTTCAGCAAGACTACAATTACATCGCGACTGGATATAATGGAAAAATAAGTTTTAACATTGGAACACAATATGGAGAAAACACCTATTTCGGATTAAATCTTAATTCTCATTTTCTAAACTATGAGCGTTTTACTAGTTTTTATGAAACGAATAATGATGCAGCATCTGTAGTTAAAGAAGTATTATTTGAAAATACCTTAGCCACAAATGGATCTGGATTTTCTTTTCAGTTAGGAGGAATCTTTAAATTAACTAACGAGCTAAGAGCAGGAATAACTTATGAGTCTCCAACATGGATGAGTCTTGAAGATGAAACAACACAATATGTTGAAACATTTGTTTCTGACGAAAATCTAGGTGATTTTTATCAAGTTGTAGACCCAAATATTTTAAATATTTTTGAAAGCTATAGAATACAAACACCTAGTAAAATAACAGGTAGTTTAGCATATGTTTTTGGAACACAAGGTTTAATTAGTGTAGATTATTCAAGGCGTGATTACAGTAAAACAAAATTTAAACCAACATCAGACCCCGCTTTTAGCGCAGAAAACGCTTTAATGGCAAATGTGTTAACTGCTGCTTCCACTTACAAGATTGGTGCGGAATATAAAGTAAAACAATTTAGTTTTAGAGGTGGTTACAGAATAGAAGAAAGCCCATATGCTGATGACACTATAATAGGTGACCTTACAGGTTACTCTTTAGGATTAGGGTACAACTTTGGTAATACTAACCTAGACTTAGCTTACACGAGCTCTAAACAAGACAGAAGCAAACAGTTTTATAATGTTGGTTTAACCAACCCTGTTGCCTTAGATACTAAAAACTCAAATATTACTTTAACCTTAGGGTTTAAACTATAAGTCATATTTAATTTATATAAATTAAAAACCTGAACGAATGTTCAGGTTTTTTTTTATGCCTAATGCCTAATGCCTAATGCCTAATGCCTAATGCCTAATGCCTAATGCCTAATGCCTAATTTAAAATAATAGTAATTACAAAATAGAAGTACTAAAAATTTAGATAAAACTAATCTATTACCAACCAAGATATATTCTACCCCTATAAAACTAAACAAGACACCACCAAAAAGCAGTAAAGCATGCTTCTAAAAGCGTTAAAAACATTAGATCTGTATATGTACAAGATCAAAGTGCTAGTGTTAAAGATGGCGAAGTTGTTGACTTTAGAGTTAATTTAAAAATCACTTTTGAAGTAAACTAATACGTTTCTTTAAACTTATAATAAGTATAAAAAAAAAGCCTGAACATTTATTTGTTCAGGCTTTTTTTGTTGATAGCATGTTGTTTCTATAACACTTATCGCTTTAAGGTAAAGTGTGCCTTAAATTGTTTTTTAGTATTATCTGGATCATTTGGTTCTCTATAATCTACAGTAAACCAATAGTCACTGGTTGGCATTGGGTTACCATTATAAGTTCCATCCCATCCTAATCCTGTTGGGCTTAGTTGTTTTAATAACTTACCGTATCTATCAAAGATATAAATCACTGCATCTGGTTGATCTCCGATACCGTAGATATTCCATGTGTCATTAAAGCCATCATCATTTGGTGTAAAGAAATGTGGGTAATCCATTATTGATACCGGTAAACTTGTTTCTCCACATCCATTAATATCTCTTACGGTTACCACGTGATCTCCTGCGCCTACATCTGTAAAGGTGTATGTACCATTGTTTGGCACGTTAACTTCCCATGGACCATCGTCAATACTAAATTCGAATGCTGAAACACCACTTCCTGTTGCTGTCACTAAAATATTGTGTACTTCAGCAAAGGCTTCTGTTAAGACTTCGGCCTCTAGTGTTGGTGGTTCGCTTTCTTCAACTATAGTTGTTGCTATTGTTTCGCACATCGTTGTACTACTTGAGCTTATGTCCGTAACAATTACAGTATAGTTACCGCCTTGTGTTGGCTCTAAACTACTTCCTGTTTCTCCTGGGATTGTAGTAGTTTCTAATAACCACTCAAAGCTATAATCGGTTGTGTTTAATCCTGTGTCTATTATTGGCGCACTTACTACTTCTGTTCCGTTAGTGTTAATACATAATATGTAACTAGCCTCTAACTCAACTTCTGGTAATGGGTTTACTTGTAATGTTACTTCTGCTGTTTCGTAACACACTGAAGTATCTACCATAGCACCTGTTCCTGAACCATCATCTGCCATAGTATCGTTATCTACACGCACATAAACCACTTGTGGGTTAATCGTGTTTTCATATAACATTGGTAATGGTGATACACCTGCATCTGCATCTGCTTGACTAACATAGTAGCTTACAATATAGTTTGCTGGATCTTGACCATCTAATACATCAGGATTTAATGTTGTTAAATCAAATGGCATACTGTCGTTTGTAGTATCGCCATCTGTTTCCATAGTATCATCACACAACTCATATAAAATTGGAGTCATATCAGGATTGGCTTGTGCTGCTTCCTGTACTTCGATTGTAAAACTTGTTCGTACATCACAACCTGTTAGGTTATTGGTAATATCTACCGAAATTACTTCTGGGTTAGTGGCATTGGTGTAGTTTGATGGTGTTGCAATGCTAGTCCCATCGGCTGCGAAAAATGTTACTGTAAAATCTGTAGCGCTTTGCGTCCCTAAGATTTCGTCTATTTTAGTTTCTAAATCAAAAGCATAAGCCCCATCATTAAATAACTCGCAATAAATATAATCTTCAATTGGGCTAACTTCTGGTAATGGATTAACTATGATATCAAAACTAACAATTGTATAACATCCTGTTCCACCTGTTCCTATTTCATCGGTTCCGTTAGTCACACGCACATAAATAGTTTGTGGTGTTATAGCGGTTCCTGGATTTGTAGGATCTTCATTGCTATGCATTGTTGGGTCAACTATTGGTGTTGTTCCCATTAATGCCTCATCTAAATCTGTGTAGTAACTTAAATGTCTTGGGTCGCTTGGATTACTTCCTTCTCCGTTTAAAATTACAGCTGCGTCTTGTGTTAAATCAAAAAGCTCTATTAAATCGTTTGGTCCTACCACATCTACATCATCACATAATATAATATCATTTGGATTTTCCAATGGTGTTGGATTTGGTAACACACGGATGGTTAATGTTGTGAATGAGAAACATCCCGTATTAGAATCGGTAACTCTAACATAAACCGTTTGAGGGTTTGCAGGATTAGTTCCCACCATCATGTTGGTATATAATGTTGGGTCTGCAATTACGTTTACATCTGCTTGTGCATCTGCTTGTGTTTCGTAATAAGCAACTGTCCAACTTACGTTTCCTGCGGTGATTTCATCATCTTTAAGTGTTAAATCAAATGTGGCCATGTCATCATTATTTTCATAATAATTAACATCTAATTCGTCACAAATAGCTAATGGTGTTGGCTGTACTAATACTGGTGGAAAATCCACTATTATTTCGAATTGCCCTGTTGTGACACAACCATTGGCATTACTTACTAATCTGATATAGATGGTTTGTTGTCCACTAGTTGTATTGGTATAGTTACCCGTGTTTACTATTGGACTGTTTCCACTTGCTGCGTTTAATGCTGTAGTATGATAGGTTAATGTAAAATCTGCAGGGTTTTGTGTGCCTAAGATTTGTGGTGTCATTACCGTATCAAAATCAAATTGATTAAAACCATCATTATTATCATCACACACAACATAATCGTCTAGTGTTACTGGTACTACAGGAGATAATTGTACTTCTAATGGTAAAACAACTATTGTAAAACAGCCTGTAATATCATTTTCTGCACGTACATATACCATTTGGTTAGTCGCTACAATATTTGTGTATGGACTAATTAATGGGTTGATAGCACTAATAGCATCTGCTTCTGTTTCGTGGTAGCTAATACTTACGTCTGGTTCTCCATTTAATATACTTGACGTTTGGCTATCCAAATCAAAACTTGCAAAACCATCGTTATCAATATCACATTCTAATAAAGCTGTTGGATTAGCTTCTGGTGATGGTGTTGGGTTAACGTCTAATCTAAAGGTTATTGTACTAACACAACCGGTAATATCATTTTCTGCTCTTACAAATACAGATTGTGCATTAGCGACATTAGTATAAGGACTAAAGATTTGATCTGAAGCGATTGCATTGTCGGCACCTGCTTGTGTGAAGTAATACGTTAATGTAATTCCTGTTTGACCATTTAAGATTTCTGCATTAGCATCTTCTAAGGTAAACTCTTCCTGCGCTAA
Organism: Olleya sp. KKT75; assembly: GCF_055635485.1. Classification (NCBI taxonomy): domain Bacteria; kingdom Pseudomonadati; phylum Bacteroidota; class Flavobacteriia; order Flavobacteriales; family Flavobacteriaceae; genus Olleya; species Olleya sp. KKT75. The sequence goes on along the minus strand of NZ_CM145759.1, from coordinate 2,212,473 downwards.
CGCTGGTACTTCACCTGGTAAATCGTTATCATTACATAAAACTAATGGTGATGCTTGCAATAATACTGGTAATGGATTTACTATTAAGTCCATTGTTGTTATTATAGAACATCCGTTGGCATTGTCCGCTATTACGACCCAAACAGTATCCATATTGGGTGTCGTATTAGTATAAGCGTTTGGTGTTGCTATAGCATTTTGAGGTACTGCTGCGTCTGCTGCAGTCGCATAATAGGTAATGCTATAATCTGTTGCTGCTAAATCGTTAGTGGCATCGGCATCTAATTGATTAAGTATTTCCGGATTATTTAATTCTAAATCAAATTGCGCTAAACCATCTGCATCCGTATCACAAACTTCTAATGGACTTGGGTCCGTAATTTGTGGTGTAGGATTAACAATTAATACTAATTCTTCAAAACTAGCACAAGACGTGGCAATAGTTGCACTTTCCACACGAACATAAATGGTCTGTGTGTTCTCTGAAATATTATTATATGGACTTGTTACCGGGTTAACATTAAGTAATGCATCACTAGATGTTTCATGATATGTTACTGTTAATCCTGGTGCGCCTGCTGTAATTTCTGCTTCAGCATCTGTTAACATAAAAACACCATAACCATCACTATCTGGATCACAGAATGTTAAATCTGTAGGGTCAAATGTTACTGGCGCTTGCTCTACTTCTAACTGTAATGTTGTTGTTGTAAAACATGTTGTATTAACATCCATAACTCTTACAAATACAATTTGTGGGTTACTAATATTATCGTAAGGTATTGCTAATGCATCAGTCCCTGAATCTGCTTCCGCTTGTGTTAAATAATAACTTACTGCGTATGCAGGGTTACCTCCACTTATTTCGTTGTTTTTAAGACTTAAATCAATTGAAGTTAAACCATCAGGCGTACCATTATCACAAACAATTAAGGGGGTTGGAGTTACCGCTACAGGTTCTGGATAAACCGTTACTGCAACATTAGTCGTTGTAGGACAAGCTCCATTAGTTGAATAATCAATACTATAAGTTGTATTAGAAATACCTCCAGTAATTAATCCGGAAGCCGCGTCTAAAACAACAGTATCTCCTGCTGCTGGTGGTGAATTAAAAGTAAAAGCACCTCCTGTTAATCCTGTAATAGTCGCTATTGCACCATCACAAGTAGGAGTATATGTAAATGAAGAGTCATCTGCCGAAAGTACATTCAACACCTGAGTGCTAGTCCCTGTACAAGCACCAGCTGTGGTATACTCTATAGTATAACTTGCTCCTGGTGTTGCAGAAGTTACCGTTCCGGTATTCACATCTATAACAGCTGAATCTGAAACCGCAGGGTTAAATGAATAAGTCCCGCCAGATGTAACTACAGAGTCCACTGTACCTCCATTACAATCCGCTAACACTGTAAATCCTGGATCATCTTGATTTAAAACCGTTACATTTTGGAAACTATCATCTGGACAAGGTCCTGACGTGGTGTACTGAACAGTATAAGTTGTTCCAGAAACACCTGAAGTAACCTCTCCAGTTGCTACATCTATAACTGCACCATCAGAAACTGATGGATTAAAAGCAAATACACCTCCAGTGTCTCCAATAATATTCATTGTTGCTCCATCACAATTTTCAATAACAGAGAATGTTGCATCTTCCGAAGTAAAAACGGTTACATCTTGAGTACTACTTTCTGGACAACTTCCTCCTGTAGTATATTCAACAGTATATGTTGTACCCGATGTACCGGCAGTAATTGTTCCGGTAGCTGCATCAATAACAGCTCCATCTGTAGGTATTGGATTAAAAGTAAATGTACCACCTGGAGTAGCTACTGTATCTACTGTACCTCCATCACATGTTGGTAACATTGTAAATGAGGCATCGTCAGTACTCTGAACAAGTAAAACTTGATCTGTAGAAGACGGACATACGCCTGCTGTCGTGTGTTGTATTGTATAACTAACACCACTAAGTCCATTAGTAACTTCTCCTGTAGCTGCATTTATTGTTGCACCATCTCCTAAATCAGGATTTAGAGTAAATGTTCCACCTGTTGTGGCAACAGTGCCAATAGTTCCACCAGAACAATTTGGCATTACTGTAAAAGAGGAATCATCATTTGCAGTTACAATTAGGTCAAAAACAGGTGTTGGAGACGCAATATAACATGCAGCATCACCAACCACTTGGACTCTAACATAAATAGGTTGTGGATTTACGGTATTGGTATAATCACTAACTAAAGCAGTACTTGCTATTCCCGCGTCTGCATCTGCAAAACTTAAATAATAAGTAACAATAAAGTTAGCAGAAGATTGTGTCCCTAAAATAAATGGATTTTGACTTTCTAAATCAAAAGGTGCAAATCCATCATTTGATGCGTCATCACAAGTAACCATGTCTGGCGCAGGATTAATTGTTGGTTGAGTCGTTATATTTAAAGTAAATGTTTCCGTTTCAAAACAACCCGATGTTAAATATTCTATTCTAGCATAAATAGATTGAGGCACTCCTAACACAGCAGTAGAACTATAACTATTTGGTGTTGCAATCGCTCCTGTACCACTTGTTGCATCCGCTAGACTTTCGTAATAAGTGATGTTTAAATCACCAGCTATAGCAGATGAAGCAGTCATAACAGCATCGTTTTGAGTCAAATCAAAAACATATGGTGCAGCACCTGGATTACATAAAAACAAATCATTTGGTAAATCATTATCTATTTCTGGTAAAACATCGATACAAACAACTTCAGTATATTCACATCCAAAATCATCCGTAGTTCTATAAGTGTAACAGTGTGTACCCGCTGTTGCTGGTTGCACCGTAATATCATTACCTGTAGTCGCAGTAATTGAAGAATCTGCATCCCATCCTTCTGTCACCGTTGTTGGTGTAAAAGATAATTCTGGCGGTTGTAATGCTGGATCAAACTCAATACTCCAAGAAAAGATATACCCATTATCAGCTCCTATATTATCTACTACTCTAATGGTCCAATCTCCATTTAATGGACTCCCTAATAAAGAATTAAAACTCTCTACAGGTAAATATGTACCTGGTGTCCAAGAATTCCCTGGTGGGTTTGAACCAGCCGTAACCGTAGTAGCATTAGCTAATAAAACTGTTCCCGACATAGAAAAACAATAATCTGCACCAACTCCAGGAATATTTGAATTATCATCATTGGCACCTCCAAAATAAGTACCACCGCCAGATTGACCAAACAACTGCACTTCTAAGCCTGTAGGCCCTGTTATAAATATATCTAAATCTCCTGAATAGGAATGCTCCATATTAACACAAACACTTGTTATTTGATTAATATCCGTTAAGGTTAAAGAAGACTCATAGCAATCCACTGTTATAGATGTTTCGTAAGATGCCCCGCTACCATCAGGTAAAAATGTTGTACCACTTACTGGTGGTGTACAGTCATTAATAAATTGTACTGGATTTACAACGCCATTTAAAGTTGTAGAGTCTCCAAAACAAATAACACTATCCACTGCATCAGTTCCTGTAAAATCAGGAGTTGTACCAACTTGTATTACTTGATTAATTAGATTAGTATTATTACAACCGTCAGGGTCCGAACTAGTATTAGCATCAGTAACATTTAAATTAACAATATACACCCCTGGCGTACTATAAGAAAATGTTGCCGATTGTCCAGCAATAAAATTACCATCACCTAAATCCCACTCGTAACTAGCCCCAGTACCATCTACTGAAAATGTTGCGCTTCCGTCTAAAGTAATAGGCTCATCCGCACAAACTCTAATATAACCATCACCATTTGGTGCTGGTGTTGCTGTATCTATTTGAGATACTATTGTTTGACAAGGTTCAAAACAAGAAATGGTTGCTGCCCAACCTGAAGCATTGGGTGCCCCATCCGAGATAAACTGAATCGTTAAGCACCCTGAAACGTTATCTTGAGTCGCACTTACAAAACCAGGGTTAGCCGATGGGCCACCTCCCGAGAATGGTCCATAAGCCGCTGCAGAAACATCATCACCATTAAAAATGTTCATAACATCCGTGTTCAGTCCTGTACTAAAAGCGGTAAAATCTAACTGAACTAAATTACCCGGCGTATCTGGACAAATAGTTAAAATAAAACTTTCGTTATCACCATAATTAGCTGATGGCCCTCCCGAATCGTAAAATACACCACCACATTGATTAACGGTAGCGGTTTGCATTAATACATCTTGAGAGAAAGCGATAAATGAATTTAATAATATAAGAGCTACTAAAAACTTTTTCATTGGTATATGTTTATGATATAATAGTCAGTGTAATCTAACTAATAAATTATTTTCTAAAGGTTTGCGATTTGATAATTATGAAGTACTCCGTATTATCAATTCTATATATGCTAGAACCTACTCCAAAAAACTGAAGGTTATATTTTAACACATTAAAAGTTGAAGCATCATAAGATGCATCAGCTACAAGGTTTTTATTATAATTATTAAAAAGACCAACCTCACTTAGCAACTTATACTTTGCAGTATTACCAACTAAACTTGTTATTTTCTCAATAGATACTCTATTTCTAAGTAAATGCTTAAAATCTTTAATACGCTGAGGGTAACTTAACACATACGTTTGTAGCTTATCTTGATACACTTCTTTAAGCATAGCCATCTCTGATGCTGTTAAAGGTGCCTCAACATTTTTGTTGTATTTAACTAATTGTGTTTTTGCTTTTTTTTCAGTCTGTGCCTCACTTTGTTGAGAAAACAACAATAAGCCAAATAATAGGGTATAGAAAACGCTAAGTCTCATGGTTTTTTTAGGATAAAATTAGATTCGAAAATTAAGAAAATTTTAATAAACAATATGTTAATACCGTTATCTAATTAACTTTTTTTTTACACTTATACATATAACAAGTACATTTAACAAAACCCTACCCTCAATCAAATTTATTTATTGTTTATCTTTGCAAACTATTTTAAACACCATTTTACAGACTTTATTTAAATGAAGATTGAAAACAATATAGACGACAACGATGCTATTGGCGAAAACCATATTGGCACAAATCACGATACTCCATTAAGAGCCGATGCTTTTGACTTATCAGATGCTGATAAAATTGAGAGCATAAAAAAAGACGTCACTAAAATATTAGAGACTTTAGGTTTAGACTTAACTGACGACAGTTTAAAAGGTACACCTAACCGTGTTGCAAAAATGTTTGTTAACGAGATTTTTGGAGGGTTACACCCAGATAAAAAACCAAAAGCATCGACTTTTGACAACAAATATCAATACGGAGAAATGCTAGTAGAAAAAAACATAACCGTTTACTCTACTTGCGAGCATCATTTACTTCCAATAGTAGGACGCGCACATGTTGCTTATATCTCCAACGGAACTGTAGTTGGACTTTCTAAAATGAATCGTATTGTAGATTACTACGCAAAACGCCCACAAGTACAAGAGCGTTTAACAATACAAATTGTAAAAGAATTACAAAAAGCTTTAGGTACGGATGATGTTGCTTGTGTTATAGATGCAAAACATTTATGTGTAAACTCTAGAGGAATTAGAGATATTGAAAGCAGCACAGTAACTTCAGAATTTGGAGGGCAATTTAAAAAGAAATCTACTAGACACGAATTCTTAGAATATATTAAACTAGAGACAAAATTTTAGTAAACAGCAATGGAACTTTACAAACATCAAAACATAAAAATATACAACTCTTTATCAGGAGAAAAAGACAACTTTAAATCTATTAACGAGGGTTATATTGGCATGTATGTTTGTGGACCAACCGTTTACAGTAACGTCCATTTAGGAAACGTTAGGACCTTTATGTCCTTTGATGTGATCTTTAGATATCTTAAACATCTTGGATACAAAGTCCGCTATGTTAGAAATATTACCGATGCCGGACATTTAGAAAATGATGCGGATGCTGGCGAAGATAAAATTACTAAAAAGGCAAGGTTAGAAGAGATTGAACCTATGGAAGTTGTACAACGTTACACAGTAGATTTTCATAACATATTAAATACATTCAATTTTTTACCACCAAGTATAGAGCCTACTGCAACCGGTCACATTATTGAGCAGATAGAGTTAATTAAAACCATTATTGACAATGGTTTTGGTTACGAGGTTAATGGCTCTGTCTATTTTGATGTACATAAATATAACCAAACTAACAATTACGGTATTTTAAGTAAACGTAAGTTAGAAGATTTAATACATAACACTAGAGCACTAGACGGGCAATCGGACAAGAAAAATCCACAAGATTTTGCCCTTTGGAAAAAAGCCGAACCTACGCATATCATGCGTTGGCCATCTCCTTGGAGTGACGGTTTTCCTGGATGGCATTTAGAATGTACTGCTATGAGTACTAAATATCTTGGGGATCATTTTGATATCCATGGTGGCGGAATGGACTTAAAATTCCCGCATCACGAGTGCGAAATTGCTCAAAATCAAGCAGCACTAGGAAAATCTCCAGTAAACTATTGGATGCACGCCAACATGCTAGAGCTTAACGGACAACGCATGTCTAAATCTACGGGTAATACTGTAAACCCTGACGAGTTATTATCCGGTAATAATGCCTTTTTTAGTAAAGCCTATACACCAAGTGTTATTAGATTTTTTGTAGCACAATCATCATACCGTAGTATTTTAGACCTTACTGATGACGGGTTATTAGCCAGTGAAAAAGGGTACAATCGTTTAATGGAAGGCGTAAGCCAACTAGACCATTTAAAAACATCAAAAACATCTACATTAAACATTGACGCTTGGAAGCAAAAATGTTACGATGCCATGAATGATGATTTTAACACACCAATTGCAATTGCAAACTTATTTGAAGGAGTTAAATACATCAATCAAATAAAAGAAGGAACTGAGACAATTTCAGCGCAAGATTTAGAAACTTTTAAAGCAACAATAAACGCTTTTGTATTTGATATTTTAGGATTAAAAAATGACAAAGCAGCAGCCGGAACTGGAACAGATAAATTAGCTGGAGCCGTACAACTATTAATCAAATTACGTCAAGAAGCTAGGATCAATAAAGACTTTGCTTTATCCGATCAAATCAGAGACGAGCTAGCGGAAGCAGGAATACAACTTAACGATGGTAGAGAAGGCACAACCTTTTCTACAAACTAAATAAATTACCCAAGTCCTTTCTTCAAGAAAGGACTTTTTTATTATGAAAAAAATAATAATCGCACCATTCCTCTTTTTAATTAAGGTTTATCAAAACCTCATCTCTCCATTTACACCCGCAACTTGCAGATACCAACCTACCTGTTCAAGTTACACCAAAGAAGCCTTACAAAAACACGGATTACTTAAAGGATTAAAATTAAGCATTAAACGCATTTTTAGCTGTCATCCATGGGGCGGTAGCGGTTACGACCCAGTACCCTAATTATTTGGGCGTTTTAACAGGCTGTCCGTTATATCTTTTTTAAGAAAAATAAAAAAGGATGCCACTTCCATCCCTAACGCCTCTGCGACAATATTTAGTAATAACATTAATTTATTGCTAAACCTTTGCAAAGTAATTCTGATAAATACAGCATAAATACTATATTTACAACTCCAAAAAACAAACTATGTACATACTTAAATTTGATTGGAATCCTTTAACAGGAATCGACATAATAGGTAATTTTAAAATACACTTTTATAGCTTAATGTGGATAGCAGCATTTGTTATCGGGCACGCCATAATGAAACGTATTTTTAAACGCGAAAAAATAAATCTAGAATTTTTAGATCCTTTATTTATATACACCGTTTTAGCAACCATGCTTGGTGCACGTTTAGGACATGTTATATTTTATCAACCTGAATTATTTACTAAAGACTTTTTTAGCGTCTTTTTACCGTTTAAATTTAAAGGCGGAATTGAGTTTCAAGGCTTTCAAGGATTAGCAAGTCACGGAGCAGCAATAGGTATTATTGTCGGGATGTACTTGTACCGCAAAAAATACAACTACAAATCTTTAATGTGGATTTTAGACCGTATTGTTATACCTGTAGCTTCTGGAGCTATTTTTATAAGATTAGGTAATTTTATAAACTCAGAGATTATTGGAAAAGTAACCGACTCTGATTTAGGCGTTAGATTTGTACAAAACTTTTATAATAAATATGAAATTGTACAAAAAACAGGTATTGAAGACGTTAAAAAAGCCTATGCTTCTATAACTGATAATCCAAATATGGTAGAGCTATTAAACGCTGTACCTTATAGACATGCTGCACAATTATATGAGTCGTTTTGCTATATTTTTGTATTCTTAATTTTATGGTTTGTTTATACTAAAACAACCAAAAAAGATCAAACTGGATTTTTATTCGGGTTCTTTTTAATACTACTTTGGAGTGTTAGATTTTTTGTCGAATATGTTAAAGAACCACAAGGAGACGAATTTATTAATTGGTTTGGACTTAACACTGGACAATGGTTAAGTATTCCTTTTATTTTAATTGGTCTTTATTTTATGTTTATTTACAAACCAAAAACTGTTATCAAATAATGAAACTATTTTTAAAACCTTATACTCTTATTTTAATTGTGCTTATCGCGTTTAGCGTTTCATCTTGCAAAGAAGACAAAGCTATTACACCTGTTAAAATAGAATTTAAAAAAGAAGGAGAACTAACCCTTTTTAAAGGCACTACAGACACAATAATTAAAGTCTTTAATATTGAGGTAGCAAAAACGGATTACGAGATACAAACCGGTTTAATGTACCGTGACAGCATGAAGGATAACCAAGGGATGTTATTTGTGTTTCCAGAAGTAAGACAACGTTCTTTTTACATGAAAAACACACGTATGCCTTTAGATTTAATCTTCTTTGACCACAACAAACGTATTGTTAGTTTTCAAGAAAACGCAAAACCAATGGACGAAAGCGGTTTACCGTCTAACACGCCAGCACAATTTGTTTTAGAACTTAACGCAGGAATGGCGCAAAAGCTATTACTTGATGTTGGTGATAAAATGGACTATTTTGAGTACATCTTAGAAAAGTAAATTAATCTTATGTCTATTGAAACTTTTAAAATACAAACTGGCTTAAACAGATGTATTTCGGTTTCAAAATTCAAACCAAAATTATCTAATAACAAAAGCATTGTTATATCATCCGCAACAGGTGTTTTACAAAGATATTATTCAAAATTTGCTTTACATTTTGCGGTATTAGGGTATACTATTTACACTTTTGATTATTCAGGCATTGGAGACTCTGATGCCAATAATTTAAAAGAAAACACGTGTAACCTTAATGATTGGGCTATTGACCAAAGCAAGGTTTTAGCTTTTGCAAAAAAAGAAAATACAGCACACAACTTAACACTTGTTACACATAGTATTGGTGGGCAACTTATTGGATTAAATCCAAACATTAAGTTAGCAGATTCTATTATTATGGTTTGCTCTCAAAGTGGCTATTGGAAATTATTTAATGGTTTTGCACGTTTTAAAATGTATACATTTTGGCATGTATTAATACCTGTTCTAACACCTTTATATGGTTATTTTCCTGCTAAACATTTAGGTCTTTTTGAAAACATCCCAAAACAAGTGGTGTACCAATGGAGAAAATGGGGCCTACATCCTGAGTATTTCCTTTCGGAATATAATACCAACGATTTACAGTTTAAAAACATTACTTGCGACGTTGTATCCATAAGCTTTCCTGAAGACGCGTTTGCTTCTAAAGCCAGTGTAGACTGGCTAACTAATAGATTTAGTAAAGCTACTGTAAATAGGCAGCATATTATCCCTAAAGATATAAATACCAATACAATTGGTCATTTTGGCTTTTTTAAAGAGTCTTTTAAAAATCCACTTTGGTCATTTACTAAACATTGGATAGAAAAAAACGACTTAAGCTAATTAGCCCGCGTTAAGGATTGATGTGGAAATCCTATTTGTGAGGCACGAGCAAAAAGATTGTAACGGAAAGCCTGACGCACTTTTGCAACTAAAAGCAAAAGTGGGTAACGTCCTAAAAAATCATATGGATTGATTTAATAAGATTACTTAACTCTACTCGCAATGACGCAAAACAAAAAAGCCTTTCTAAATTAATAGAAAGGCTTTTTTTATACTGTTTAGTTTATGACTACTTCACTACTGTTTCGTCAACTACTACTTCTTTCTTTTTTAATGCGTCTGCTGCATTTCCTTTTTTAACAAAGTCAAACATGATTGGCGTTGCTATAAATAAAGATGAGTAAGTACCTACTACTACACCAATAATTAAGGCAAACATAAATCCTCTAATTGAGTCTCCTCCAAAAATAAAGATTGCTAATAATACTACTAAAGTAGTTAAAGATGTATTTAACGTACGACTTAATGTACTACTTAATGAGGTATCAATTACTTTATCAAATGCCCACTCTGTATGCTCGTTAAAAAATTCACGAATTCTATCAAATACTACTACCGTATCATTTAATGAGTATCCAATTACTGTAAGGATTGCTGCTATAAATGCTTGGTCGATTTCCATTGAGAATGGCATAAACTTGTATGTTAAAGAGAATACTCCTAATACGATGATAACATCATGGAATACTGCTGCTACTGCACCAAGTGAGAATTGCCATCTCTTAAAACGGAATAAGATATATAAGAACACTACAACTAAAGATCCTAAGACCGCCCAGAAAGACGCTTGCTTAATATCATCTGCAATTGATGGACTTACTTTATATTGATCCATAATACCTACTTGCTTATTAGCTTTAGATAGGTCTTTAAAATCTTGGAAAGAAACACCTGTTAAATAAGGTTGTAATGCATCAAACATTTTAACTCTTACTTCTTCGTCAATTTCGTTAGCTGTTTCGTTAATTTTATATTTAGTAGATATTTTTAAGTTATTCTCGTCACCAACAGTTTTTACTGTAGCACTTCCAAAAACATCTTGAGAAGCTAAAATACCTTCTATTTCTGCTGCACTTACTGGCTCTGCAAATCTAACCTGCGTTGTACGTCCTCCAACAAAATCAATACCTTGATCTAAACCATTCATGAATAAAGATCCTAAACTTATAACTAATGCTACTGCAGAAATCATGTAAGCAACTTTACGTTTTTTAAGAAACTCTATATTAATGTTTCTAAATAAGTTTTTAGTTAAACCTGTTGAGAAGTCTAATTTTCCACCTTTGTCTGCATACCAGTCTACTAATAATCTAGTAATAAAAATTGCAGTAAATAATGATGTACCAATACCTATTAATAAAGTAGTTGCAAATCCTTTAATTGGACCTGTACCAAATATAAATAAGATTAATGCTGTTAAACCTGTTGTAATGTTGGCATCTAAAATTGAAGATAATGCATTACTAAATCCATCTTGGATGGCCGCTTTTTGATCTTTACCTTTGGACAACTCTTCCCTGATACGTTCAAAGATAAGTACGTTTGCATCCACAGACATACCAATTGTTAATACAATACCTGCAATACCAGGTAACGTTAATACTGCTCCAATACCTGATAATACACCAAAGATTAATAAGATGTTAAATAACATTGCGATGTCTGCAAATAAACCTGCTTTACCGTAGTAAAATGCCATCCATATTAAAACTAATGCTAATGCAATACCAAAAGACATTGTACCACTATCAATAGCTTCTTGACCTAAAGATGGTCCTACTACACTACTTTGAATAATCTGCGCACGAGCTGGTAACTTACCTGCACGTAATACGTTTGCTAAATCCGTAGCTTCGCTTAATTTAAAGCTTCCAGAGATTTCTGTACTTCCTCCTGCAATTGGTCCAGAGTTTGAAGTTGGTGCAGAGTATACTGTTTTATCTAAAACAACAGCAATTTGACTTTGCGTTTTAAAAGCATCACCCGTCATTTGCTCCCAGATTTTTGCTCCTTTACTGTTCATTTGCATACTAACTACAACCCTATTACCTTGGTCATAAGATTGACGTGCATCTGTAACTACAGCTCCATTTAATGGTGGCTCGTTATCTCTGTTACCTTTTAATACATATAGGTCTATTAACTCACTATCTTCAGATGGCTTACCGAATAAGAATTTAGTGTACCTTAAGTCTGCTGGTAGTAACCCTCTAACTTCTGGCATTGCTAAGTAGCTAGCTACTTTTTCTCTATCTGCAATATTAAATTGTGCTAAAGTTGCACCAAAACCAGGTCCTGCAATTAGGTCTAATAATGGGTTAACTTCATTAATAGTTTCGTCTTGTTCTCCTGTAAGAGCAGCAATTGCTTTTTCCTCTTCAGTCATTTCTTTTTCTTCTGCGTCTGCAGTAGCGTCCGTCTTAGTAGTAGCGTTTAATTTAGTTTTTAATAAATCGTTTGCAGATAATAAAAACTGGCTAAATTGCTCTCCTTTTAGACCTTCCCAGAACTCTAACTGTGCTGTTTGAGTAATTAACTCTGTAGCACGTGCTACATCTTTAACACCTGGTAATTCTAATAATACACGTCCAGTGTTACCTAAACGTTGGATGTTTGGAGACGTTACACCAAACTCATCAATACGCTTACGTAATACTTCAAAAGCAGAAACGATTGACTCGTCAACCTTTGTTTCTAAAACTGCTTGCGCATCACTATTAGACATATTTAAGTCAATTTCTCCAACTAAAGATCTGTTAGCAAAGATATCTGGAGATGCTAATTTTTTATCTCCGTCAATATCTTCAAATGCTGTAAAGAAATCTTCTAAGTAGGTGTTTTGACTATCTTTTTGGATTTCGTCTGCATCATCTAATGCTTTTCTGAATGTAGGATCCTTACTATCGTTTGATAATCCTACTAATAAATCTCTAACTGAGATTTGTAATATTGCTTCTAAACCACCTTTAAGGTCAAGACCTAACTTCATTGAGTTTTGCTTAACGTCCTCATAAGTGTTACCTAAGAAAACGCTTTCTTTTGAAGCTGCTAACGTATCTAAATACTTAGCCGCATACTCGCTTACTAGATTGTTACGGTCTGTTGCTGAGGCGTCAATCTTACTTTCGGCCACTTGTGCTGCACTGTTTTCAATCGCATTATTTTTAAATGTGAAAGACAGTTGGTAAATACTTACCAACCCAAACAATACTGCAAATAATTTTACTAATCCTTTATTTTGCATGGTTTTGTTTATTTAGTCATTTTTTTTGATCGCGCAAATATATGGTATGCACGTAAATTTGACAATTATTTTTAATGGTTTAAAATGAATTATTTATGACTCCAATAACGCGATGTTTTGAAGTCTATAAGGTAATATGATGTTATTGAAAAATATTAAGCAGTTGGTCCCGCTCTGCCTTCTGGTATATTGAAGGTCCCCTTATCTATACTAATAGAGATGTTAGTATTTACTTTTTCACCAACCACAATAGGTTGATTTAATTGTATAATGTTTTCTGATATGGCAGAAAAAGATACCGTAACCTGAGAGGCTCTAGTATATTCTTGTTTTGCTTCGACAAAATATTTACCATCAAAACCTGCACCGGACTGGGTTGTAGTTTTAATTTCAAAAACATCAAAGTTGTAATTCTGGCTTTGTGGATTATCAGACGGTTTATCTTGTCCAATAAGTTTGATTAACTTCTCTTTTAGTAAAATAGCTTTTACACTGGCAACAGAGGCATCACTATAATACGTGATTTTTAGTGTTCCGTTTTGCTCAATAACTGATGTGTTTTTTACACCAATACTTTTAAGTTGGCGTTTTACAACAGCAATAGTAGTTTCTGTTTGAGAAACAGAGGTTTGGTTATCAGTAAATTGAAAGACAATTTGCTGATTAGGTACAGTCATTTCTTGTTGACAAACAACAAAAAATGCAAGTGCAGTGATTACAATACCAAAGTACCATTTAGACTTCATGCCTCAAATATAGAAAATAAGGTGATAGTACTATAGTTTTTAAGCAATTAAATAAGGTTATAACGCAAAAAAAAGAGCAACTATTACGCTGCTCTTTTTTTGTATTTGTTTTAAAAGGAACTATTACATTCCTTCCATTTTCTCATATCCTTCTGGAGGTGTCATATCAAACTTATCATCTGATACAGATTCTTTATTAACTCCAGTAACTTCATAAGTCATTTTCATTTGCATTCCTGACTGATTAACATTAATGGTCATTAATAATGGAAACCCTTTAAAGTCCTCTCCAAACTCAACTGTTTGTTGGTTTGAAGCTTCAATAGCTTCAGTAGTATAAATATCCATAGTCATAGCAACCCCTTGTTGGTCCATAGCTACGTTATACTCATTACAAGTGTATCCTAAAATAGTTTTAGTCCCTTCTCCTTTTGTAATAGTAATTCCTGATGTATCAGGATTAGCTTCAATTTCTGTCTCTGAGTACTTCTTACCCATCATTGGGTTATTAAGTAACGTTAACATCTTTTTAGCTTGTGTATCAATTATTGAAACAGACTCACCAGACATTGGGTTATTAGTTTCAGATCTTGTTTTATCCCCTTTAAAATATGTTTTAATAGCGATATCTCCAATCATTTCGAATTGAGCCTTCATTTGCTCATTATCACTAGACATAGTCATTTTAGAATCGATTACACCTTCTGTCAATTTTTCTTGAGCAACCATAGATAAACTAAAAGTCGCTACTAATAAGAATACTAATTTTTTCATTTTGTAAAATTTGTTATGATTAATTACGGTTATGTTGTTTGCCTCATTAATGACAAATACCTTGCCACAACAATTTTACAACAATAAATAGAAAGCTACAATACTAGCTTTTTATTTAAATACTAATTTTTTAGAACGTAAAAGTAGGATTTATATCTCAAACTTAAAACAGAAAATAAAAAGTAATAGTTCAAATACATATTATTTTGCATTTGGATTATTAAATAATACTACTTTAAACAAAAAAAAGACTGCCTTTACAGACAGTCTTTTAATTTATATAAATATTAGATACTTATTATAGCTCTAATAATGCGTTAGTTTTTTTAACACCTTCTGCAGACTCAGCTAATTTTGCTTTTTCAGCATCACTTAAGCTAATCTCTACAATTTTCTCAATTCCTTTTGCACCTAATACACAAGGTACACCAATTGATAAATCACTTAAACCAAACTCACCACTTAATAAAGCAGAACATGGGAAGATTTTTTTAGTATCACAAGCAATTGCTTGAACCATTGCAGATACTGCTGCTCCTGGCGCATACCATGCAGATGTACCTAATAAACCTGTAAGTGTTGCACCACCTACTTTAGTATCTTGTACTACTTGCTCCATTCTTTCTTCTGATAAAAACTCAGAAACTTTTACACTATTTCTAGCTGCTTTATTAATTAATGGCACCATTCCTTTATCAGAGTGTCCACCAATTACCATTCCGTCAACATCGCTAATAGGTGCTCCTAAAGCTTCTGCTAATCTGTATTTGAAACGTGCAGAGTCTAAAGCTCCACCCATACCAATAATTCTTTCTTTTGGTAATCCTGTTGTTTTATGCACTAAATAAGTCATAGTATCCATAGGGTTACTTACAACTATAATAATAGTGTTTGGAGAATTTTTGATTAAGTTAGAAGATACTGTTTTTACAATTCCTGCATTAATACCAATTAACTCTTCACGAGTCATTCCTGGTTTTCTTGGAATACCTGAAGTAATCACACAAACATCACTTCCTGCTGTTTTAGTATAATCGTTAGTTACTCCTGTAATTTTTGTATCAAAACCGTTTAATGATGCAGTTTGCATTAAATCCATTGCTTTACCTTCAGCAAAACCTTCTTTAATATCTAATAAAACTACTTCTGATGCAAAGTCTTTAATTGCAATATATTCTGCACAACTTGCTCCTACTGCTCCTGCTCCAACTACTGTTACTTTCATATCTTATTTACTATTTAAAATTAATTGTGTATGTTTTTTACTTCTTACAAAATTAACATTTTAAAATTACTTTTTATTAAGAAAATTATAAATCTAGAACATCAAATTTATTCCTAATGATGCTGTGTCAAAATCTGCTAGTGTATAAGAGGCGTTTAAACCAAAAACACCCAATTTCAAATTCGCGCCAAGTGTAGCTGTAACACCACTTGTGTCTGATTTTACAGAGAATGGATCTACAATTTCTTCTGAAAACAAAATACCGTTTGAGACTCTGTAAGTCCCTAATAAATCTGTTTCTGATGTTGCACTTAAATATCCTATCGCTCCGTAAACATTAAAAACATCGTAATTAGTCCCTGCAATTAATTGAAATAACAAACTATTGACATTGGTTTGTACTTGTTGATTCTCGCCATCAACGACATCTGTTTTTGTAAAATCATAATTAGCATCTAAATGTGTGTACGCTACCAAACCCGAAACTGAAAGCGGAAAACTAGTCCCTTCTGGTAACCAAGCTGTAAATTCTTGCTGAAGACCAACACCGTACAATCCTATTTTAGTATCGTCTGTTTCTACTTTTGGAAAATATCTAGCTTTTATTTGTGTGCCCTTAAATACAGAAAAGCTTCCTTGTAAAAAAGCAGTCGGAATTAAATTTACATTAGCAGACCCTACGCCTGTCGGTAAGGTTAACTCCACTTCTTGATTACCAAAAATAGGATCGCTATAGGTTACAATAACATTTATTTCTGGATCATTATGTCCTAAAGCTGTAGCTACAGTTTTTGAGGCACTATTATCTGAAAACCTTATATTTTCGTAATCTGACACATTTAAATCAAATGCTTTGTTTTCGTCCTTTATAAAAGAAGCATTTCCTATAATTGAGAATTCAAAACCATATTTTTCTGGTGATTTAGCATTATTAAACCATCCAGAACTAATCCCATAAGCCAATCCATCTGTTGCTGGCAATACATATTGTCCGGCAAACTGCTGTGCATCATTAATACCTGCTGCCAATAAATCGTTTAAGTTTTGTTGCGCAAAAGACATCTGAAAAGAAAGTGCTAATACTATTAAAATAATTGTTTTTTTCATTGTTATATATTTGTTTCTATAGATATAAACGTAAAAATATGTGTTTTGGTTTTTCTGAGTAAAATTATTACCATCAAAAACTAGTATCGTGTTGACTTAAACCGATTCACAAAAAAAAAGGAAACATTAAAAAATGCTTCCTTTTCAATATAAAAATACTTTCCTATTTATGCGTCAATGTTTGCGTAAATAGCGTTTTTCTCAATAAACTCACGTCTTGGTGGCACTTCGTCCCCCATTAACATAGAAAATACGCGATCAGCTTCTACACCGTTATCTATTTGAATTTGACGTAATGTTCTAAATTCAGGATTCATTGTTGTATCCCAAAGTTGTTCTGCATTCATCTCTCCAAGACCCTTATAACGTTGAATTTTTGAAGACTCACCAAACTCTTCCATAATCTTAATACGTTCTTCATCACTCCAAGCATACTGCTTTTTAGCACCTCTTTTAACTAAGTATAAAGGTGGTGTTGCAATATAGATATGTCCGTTTTCGATTAATTCTTTCATATATCTAAAGAAGAAAGTCAAAATTAAAGTTTCAATATGCGAACCATCAATATCGGCATCACACATGATTACTATTTTATGGTATCTTAATTTAGAAAGGTTTAAGGCTTTACTATCTTCTTCTGTACCGATAGTTACACCTAAAGCTGTAAAGATATTTTTTATCTCTTCGTTTTCAAACACTTTATGTGTCATCGCTTTTTCAACATTTAAAATCTTACCACGTAACGGTAAAATAGCTTGAAACGCTCTGTCACGACCTTGCTTTGCTGTACCACCTGCCGAATCCCCCTCGACTAAGTATACTTCACATTTTGCAGGATCTTGCTCAGAACAATCAGATAATTTTCCAGGTAAACCACCTATACTCATTACTGTCTTACGCTGTACCATTTCACGTGCTTTTTGAGCGGCGTGACGGGCTTGTGCTGCAAGTATTACTTTTTGCACAATGATTTTAGCATCGTCTGGATTTTCTTCTAAATAATCAGATAACATTTCTGAAACAGATTGACTTACCGCTGCAGAAACTTCTCTGTTTCCTAATTTAGTTTTTGTTTGTCCTTCAAATTGAGGTTCTTGAACTTTTACCGAAATAATAGCTGTTAAACCTTCACGGAAATCATCTCCTGCAATATCAAACTTTAACTTGTCTAACATTCCTGACTCATCCGCATACTTTTTAAGCGTATGTGTTAAACCACGTCTAAAACCAGAAAGGTGCGTACCACCTTCGTGCGTATTAATGTTGTTTACATAAGAGTGTAAGTTTTCTGCATATGATGTATTATAAATCATTGCAACCTCAACTGGCACTCCGTTTTTTTCACCTTCAAAAGAAATAACATCTTTCATTAAAGGCTCTCTTGTAGCATCTAAAAACTTGATAAATTCTTTTAATCCTTCTTCAGAATGAAATGTTTCACCTTCAAAAGAACCATCTTCCTTTGTAAAACGCTTATCTATTAAATGTACCGTAATACCTTTATTCAAATACGCCAATTCGCGCATTCTACTAGCTAAGGTATCATAGTTATAAATTAACGTTTGTGTAAATATTGTTGGATCCGGTCTAAAAGTAACTGTTGTTCCTCTTTTATCTGTATCTCCAATTGCTTTTACTGGGTATAATGCTTTTCCTTTAGAATACTCTTGCTCCCAAATTTTTCCTTCTCTATATACTGTTGCTGTTAAATGATCTGACAATGCATTTACACAACTTACACCAACACCGTGAAGTCCACCAGATACTTTATAAGAATCTTTATCAAACTTTCCACCGGCACCAATTTTAGTCATAACAACCTCTAAAGCTGAAACACCTTCTTTTTTGTGCATTCCTACAGGAATACCACGACCGTCATCTTCTGTAGTAATCGAGTTATCCTCGTTAATTGTAACTGTAATATTATCACAATGACCAGCTAAGGCTTCATCAATCGAGTTATCTACAACTTCATATACTAAATGGTGTAAACCACGTACTCCTACATCTCCAATATACATTGAAGGACGCATACGTACATGCTCCATACCCTCTAAAGCTTGGATACTATCTGCTGAATATCCATCTTTATTGAACTCTTCCTTTTTTTCGCTCATATTTATATTGTTTATGATCTATTTCTGTTATTTAGGCATAAAAAAAGATGCGATTAAGCATCCTTTTGAATACAAACAAATATACACAATTAAAAACGTTTTTCAAGTGTATTTAAGCGTAGAGATGAAAAATTATTAACATTTGTTAATTATTACAAAACCCTCTTAAAACGTCTAAAAATAGCTTTAAAATTAAAACACAGAATTTAAAATAGTCGTAAAAAAGCTAAAAAACACAAAACCCCGCAGAAGCGAGGTTTTGAGGCTAATAATCTTTATAATATTCAATCAATTACACAAAATTACTTGGATGTTGCGTAAGATTTATCATGTACATTGGCAATTGCACGTCCAGATGGCTCATTCATGTTTTTAAAGGCTTCATCCCACTCTAATGCTGTCGCAGTACTACATGCAACACTTGCTTCTTGTGGCACGCTTAAAGCAGCTGCATCACTAGGGAAGTGTCCTTCAAAAATAGAACGGTAATAAAACTCTTCTTTGTTTTGCGGTGTCTGTATTGGAAAACGGAATTTAGCATTTGCCATTTGCTCATCTGTTACTGCTGTATCTACTACTTCTTTTAAAGTATCAATCCAACTATATCCTACACCATCACTAAATTGTTCTTTTTGTCTCCATGCTACGCTTTCTGGCAACATATCTTCAAATGCTTTACGGACTACCCATTTTTCCATGCGCTCTCCATTAATCATTTTATCTTGTGGGTTGATACGCATGGCAACATCCATAAATTCTTTATCCAAGAAAGGTACACGACCTTCTATTCCCCAAGCTGCTAAACTCTTGTTTGCTCTTAAGCAATCGTACATGTGCAACTTATCTAATTTACGTACAGTTTCTTCATGAAACTCTTG
This sequence comes from Olleya sp. KKT75, assembly GCF_055635485.1. Lineage (NCBI taxonomy): Bacteria > Pseudomonadati > Bacteroidota > Flavobacteriia > Flavobacteriales > Flavobacteriaceae > Olleya > Olleya sp. KKT75. The sequence continues at coordinate 2,192,462 of NZ_CM145759.1, read as the reverse complement.
TGCATTGGGCGCTTTATGAAAATATAAATACCCTCCAAAAATCTCATCGGCACCTTCACCAGACAATACCATTTTTATTCCCATAGATTTAATAACTCTCGCCATTAAATACATTGGTGTAGACGATCTGATTGTTGTTATATCATAGGTTTCTATGTTATAAATCACATCTTTTATAGCATCTAAACCTTCTTGAATAGTAAATTTAATTTCATGATGCACTGTTCCAATATGATCCGCTACTTTTTGTGCTGCAGCTAAATCTGGAGACCCTTCTAATCCTACAGCAAAAGAGTGCGTTTGTGGATACCAAGCTTCTGACGTGTCATCACTTTCAATACGTTTTTGAGCATACTTTTTAGCAATTGCTGATACTACTGAAGAGTCTAAACCTCCCGATAATAAAACACCATAAGGCACATCACTCATTAATTGTCTGTGTACCGCTGCTTCTAGAGCTTCTTTTATTTCGGCAATACTTGTTTCGTTTTCTTTTACAGCATCATACTCACTCCAATCTCTATTGTACCATTTTACAAATTCACCATCTTTACTAGACATATAATGTCCTGGAGGAAATAATTCTATCTTAGTACAAACACCTTCTAAAGCTTTTAATTCTGAAGCAACATAAAAAGTTCCGTTTTGATCCCAACCAATATATAATGGTATAATCCCCATGTGGTCACGTGCAATAAAGTACTCGTCTTTTTCAACATCGTAGATTGCAAATCCAAAAATTCCGTTCATTTCATCTACAAAATCAACACCTTTTTCTTTATAAAGCGCTAAAATAACTTCGCAGTCACTTTCTGTTTGAAACTCGTATTTACCTTCAAACTGCTTACGTAATGCTCTGTGATTATAGATTTCGCCATTAGCTGCTAAAACCAATTTACCATCAGGGCTAAATAACGGTTGTTTTCCAGATGCTGGATCTACAATTGCTAAACGCTCATGCGCTAAAATAGCTTTATCATCACTATAAATCCCTGACCAATCTGGTCCACGATGACGAATAGTTTTAGACATTTCTAAAACCTGAGGTCTTAAATCTTCACTTTTTTGTTTTAGGTCGAAAGCACATACAATTCCACACATAACTTATATATTTTAAATTCTTTAATTCTAATTGATGTAGCAAATATTGGCTTTATGTTTCAATTTTAAAACAGTAAACATTAAAACGCTTACAAATTGAAACTAAAAAACACAAATTCACCATCAATTGTATCTCTTAACCAATAATTATCTAAGGTTTGGTATAGATTTTTAATTTTAAACAACCTTTTTAGCTTAAAAACCAAATACTAACCAACAGTATTACAGAAAAAAGCAAGATTACATATTTTCTTAACTTATTTAAGTTATACTATTTAAAACAATAACACGACATTAAATACAAATGACAAACTACAATAATATAAAAGTGCTCCAAAAGGAATACCTATTCCAATTGAAGCACTTTTTATAAATTATTATAATATTTAGGTTACTTAAAAAACATAAGATAAACTGAAGAAATATCGAAAGAAAGATTTAAACCAAACACTACACTAAAGCAAAAATTAGATTTTAACATGTCCCCAATTCTCACCTGTTTTAATACGGTGTAACTGCATTTCGGACACACCAAATTGTCGTGCTAGTATTTTTAACCTTGTGCGCCTTTTAGGATCAAAAAGTCGTTTTTTAAGTCTTATCACCTCCGTTTCGGTTAATTTAGAGGTTGGAATGACTTTTTTTCTGGTTTTGTAATGCGGATTATTAAATTGATGCACTTCCTTTTCTCGCTTAGTTGCCCATTTTAAGTTTTCGATAATATTATTGCTTTTATCGTAATCTAAGTGCAACACAAATTTAGCGTCTTCAGGTTTTTCCAAATGGTGTTGGGCAACTAATTTGTGGATGTATCTTGCAGTACGCTTACCATCCTTTTTAAAAACAGGTATGGTACTATATCCATTAATAGGATATGGCTTCTCTATTAAAACATCTACCCCATCTACGACTTTACAAAGCCGTCCAAGGTTAGATATTTTATATTTTATTTGTTCCGAAATAATTTGGTCAAAAATTACGGGTTTCCAAGTTTCGTTGTAAAAATTTCTAATCATAAAGCAAAGTGTATAAGGATTACTTACGCTGTGATTAATAGTTATAGTCTAAAGTACAACTTTTTTACGGAATATTTAAATACTTATGCGTTTGTAATGATACTTTCCATTTTGGATTAGCCATAACATAATCCACAATCATAGGAATCATAGTATCACGCTTGCTCCATTCTGGCTGTAGATATAAAATACAATCGCTATTCACTTTAGCAGCTTGCTCTTCAGCAAACTTAAAATCGTCTTTATTATAAATAATACATTTTAACTCGTGTGCCTTATCATAAACCCCTTGAGTAGGTAGTTTCATTTTTTTAGGGGATAAACAAATCCAATCCCATTGCCCAGTTAACTCGTAAGCACCAGAAGTTTCAATATGGATTTTACAGCCTTCAGCTTTAAGCTTATCTGTTAATGCTGTCATATCCCAAGTTAATGGCTCACCTCCAGTAACTACTACAGTATCACTATACTTTTTAGCATTAGCAACTATAACATCTGTACTAGTTGGCGGATGTAAATTAGCATTCCAACTTTCTTTAACATCACACCAATGACATCCAACATCACAACCACCAATTCTTATAAAATAAGCAGCAGTTCCTTTATGGAAACCTTCTCCCTGGATAGTATAAAATTCTTCCATTAAAGGCAGCATCAATCCTTTGTTAACTAAATCTTGTATCTCTTGTTTCATGGACTGCAAATATAATCTTATCTATTGGAAATTTTAAGCATTTAAAGTTGAAAGTTTTCAATGATTTACGCTAAGATTAGTATTTTTACATCAAATAATTTCAAGAATGAGTAGACAAGACGAATTTTTCAAACACATCACAGAGGGAAACACTTGTAAAGGCGACTATATAACATTGGGATCTGCTATGCTAGATGGCCAAACGGTTAAAGATGCTTTTGTAAACGTGCCATTAAAAACCATGAATAGACATGGTTTAATCGCAGGTGCTACAGGAACGGGTAAAACTAAAACCCTACAAGTTTTAGCAGAAAACCTAAGTGATAAAGGAATTCCGGTCTTACTTATGGATATTAAAGGGGATTTAAGTGGTATTGCACAACCTAGTCCTGGACATGAAAAAATTGACGAACGTCATGCTAAAATTGGATTACCCTTTGAAGCTAAAGGTTTTCCAGTCGAGATATTAAGTCTATCGGAACAAGATGGTGTAAGACTTCGTGCTACAATTAGCGAATTTGGCCCTGTATTATTATCAAGAATTTTAGACCTTACAGATACACAATCTGGAGTAGTGTCTGTTATTTTTAAATATTGTGATGATAATAAATTACCGTTATTAGATTTAAAAGATTTCAAAAAAATATTACAATACTGTACTAACGAAGGTAAAGAAGAGTTTCAAGAAGAATATGGACGTATCTCCTCTGCCTCCACTGGAGCAATCCTTAGAAAAGTTATAGAAATAGAACAACAAGGTGGTGATCTATTTTTTGGCGAAAAAAGTTTTGAAGTTGAAGATTTATTAAGAACCACAAGAGATGGTCGTGGGTATGTTAATATTATTAGATTAACAGACATACAGGATAGACCAAAATTATTCTCGACATTTATGCTAAGTTTATTAGCCGAATTATATGAGACTTTACCCGAGCAAGGTGATTCTGGAAAACCAGAACTAATCATGTTTATTGATGAAGCACACTTAATTTTTAACGAAGCCTCTAAAGCCTTATTAAACCAAATAGAAAGTATTGTAAAACTAATCCGTAGTAAAGGTGTTGGTTTATACTTTGTCACACAAAATCCAACAGATGTGCCAGAAGGTGTATTAAGTCAGTTAGGTTTAAAAATACAACACGCCCTGCGTGCCTTTACAGCAAAAGACAGAAAAGCAATTAAATTAACTGCTCAAAATTATCCAGACACGGATTATTATGACACCGCAGAGGTCTTAACCTCATTAGGTACAGGAGAAGCTTTGGTATCTGCCTTAGACGAAAAAGGAAGACCTACACCACTTGCATCAACTATGATGCGTGCACCAATGAGTAGAATGGATGTTTTAAACGATAATGAGCTACAAGCGTTACTAGATGACTCTAAGTTAGTTTTAAAATATAACGACACAATAGATCGCGAAAGTGCCTATGAGTTATTAAATAAAAAAATAGAAAAGGCTGAAGCTTTACAAATTGAAGAAGACGCTAAAGCGGAAAAAGAAAAAGAGAAAGAACAAGCAGCAAAACAATCTAGATCAACAAGTACAAGACGAAGAAGCACTGCCCAAAACCCGATAATTAAAGTACTAACAAGTGCCACTTTTATTAGAAGTGTCTTCGGTATTTTAAAACGTGTAATGAAATAGTTTTAAAACACGACAGCGTAACAAAACACTATAAAAAGTATTTCGCTTAAGCGGAAATAAAAAATAACACCAATGAAAAAAACAATAGTATCCCTTAGTATTTTAGCATTAATCCTTACTTCTTGTGGTAAAGGAACAGATCCATATTTAGTTCAAAACCAAAACGTAGGATTATTAACCGACTCTACTCAAGTTAAAGAATTAAAAACGATATATGCAAACGACTCCATAATAAGTCCAATTGCTGGAGATGAGTTTTCCGGATCAATAAACACTATCGAGGTATACGAAAAAGGAGGAAAACATTTATTAAGTATTATTCCAAAACAATTACTAGATTCTACTTCAACAATATCAAGCATCAAGTTTAAAGACCCAAGATTTAAAACCGATAAAGGGATTACTAGTAATAGTACTTTTGGAGATATAAAAAAGAATTACACAATAACAAAAATTCAGAACTCATTTAAAAGCGCTTCTATTTTTGTAAAAGAAAGTGATGCGTTTTTCTTAATTGATAAAAAAGAATTACCAGCAGAATTTAAAGTTGATACGCACAAAACAATCGAAGCAACTAACATTCCAGAAACTGCCAAGGTTAAGCATTTTATTTTAGGTTGGTAAAACCTTTAGTCTACTAGACTTAAAAACTGCTCATCAATATTTCAAAAAAATGGAAAACAAAAAAAAATACACCATACAAAACAGTCCATTTGTTGTTCCTACAACGGATGGTAAATTAATTGAAGAACATGTTGGTTTAGCAACAGATGGTAATAAAGATATTAGCATTGCCCACATGGTTGCTCCTGCTGGTTGGAGCGAACCGTTTCAAACCCCTGCATTTGATGAGTATACTTACATTATTAAAGGAAAGAAGCAATTTATTATTGATGATGAAGAAATAATATTAGAAGCTGGACAATCTATTAAAATAGAAAAAAATACTCGTGTACAATACTCAAACCCATTTACAATAGCTTGCGAATATATTGCCATTTGCACACCTGCTTTTTCAATGGACTTAGTAAACAGAGAAGAATAAAAAATGAAAAAAACAATTGCTAAAGTACTGCCTAAAATAATTGGTAACGGTTTAAACGCGGTTAGCTATGTTGCTCCTAAATATGCAAGCGCAAAAGCATTAGACATATTTGCAACGCCTAGACAAGGACGCTTTAAAGACAAACATCAAGCGTTTTTAGACACTGCTAAACAACATACTTTAAACTACGATAATAACACTATACAAACCTACAATTGGGCTGGAACTAAAAAAACAATCTTACTGGCGCATGGTTGGGAAAGCAACACCTTTAGATGGAAAAAATTAGTTGAAGCGCTACAGCTTTTAGACTATAATATAGTATCCTTAGATGGTCCTGCTCATGGAAATTCTAGCGGTACACAGTTTAATGCAATTTTATATTCTGAGTTTTTAAATGTAGTTGCTAAACACTATAAGGCAAATGTGATTATTGGTCATTCGGTTGGTGGCATGGCTTCTGTGTTTTTTCAACATAAATATCAAAATGATTCGTTACAAAAAATGATTTTGCTTGGCGCACCTTCAGAATTTACAAACGTTTTTAAAAACTATGTCAATATGTTAGGTTTTAATAAACGTATTGAGAACGGATTAAACCAATTAGTTTTAGAGCGTTTTAATAATTTACCATCACATTTTTCAGCTGCTAAATTTATAAAAGAAATTGATTTAGAAGGTCTTATTATTCATGATAAAGGAGATAAGATTATACAATATGACGAAGCAGAGCTAATTTCGTCTAACTTTAAAAATTCAACATTAATTACCACACAAGGTTTTGGTCACGGACTACGCGACGATAGTGTAAACAAGGCTATTATTAACTTTATTAAATCGTAAAACATTTTGGAAGAAAAATTAACAAGACTTAATAAATACCTCAGCGAAGCTGGTTTTTGCTCACGTCGTGAAGGCGATAAACTAATTGATGCTGGACGCGTTACTATTAATGGTGTTGTACCAGAAATGGGAACAAAAGTAACTCCTAGTGATGTTGTTGCTGTAGATGGCGAGATTATTAAAGCCAATACAGAAAAGCCTATATACTTAGCGTTTAACAAACCAGTAGGTATTGTTTGTACAACAGACACAAATGTTGAAAAAGACAATATTATAGATTACATTAATTATCCAAAACGTATTTTTCCAATTGGACGTTTAGATAAATTAAGTGATGGTTTGATCTTTATGACAGATGATGGTGATATTGTAAACAAAATTTTACGTGCTAGTAACAATCACGATAAAGAATATTTGGTAACGGTTGACAAAGCAATATCGCAAACCTTTATAAACAGAATGGCTAGCGGAATATATCTTGAAGACTTAGACCGTACGACTAAAAAATGTTCTGTTAAAAAAATAGATTCTCATACATTCAGAATTATTTTAACGCAAGGTTTAAACAGACAGATTAGACGTATGTGTGAGTATTTAACTTATGAAGTAACATCACTTAGACGTGTTAGGATAATGAATATCAAATTAGATGTTCCTGTTGGAGAATACCGTGAGTTTACAGAAAAAGAGTTAAAAACACTACACTTACTTTTAGAAGACTCTACTAAAATACATGAAGCTAAAACTGCCAAAGAAAACACTACTAGAATAAGTAAAGCGAGTAAAGAGAGACAATCTCGAGAAACTACTGAGCATAAAGCAGAACCGTCTAGAGATGATTTAAAGGAAGAACAACCTATTAGAGAAAATAGAGAACGTCCAATTAGAAACCGTCGTAAAGAAGATTAAATTATGGGCAGCGTATCTCCTTTTCATTTAGCAATTCCAGTTCATAATTTAGAAGCTTGTCGTCTGTTTTATAGAGATATTTTAAATTGTGAAGAAGGACGTAGTAGTGACCAATGGGTTGACTTCAATTTTTTTGGACACCAATTAGTCATTCATTATAAAGAAAAAACAACAACAGAAACTGTAGCCAATGAAGTTGATGGAAAACACGTACCTGTACCGCATTTTGGTGTTGTTTTAGATTGGGACGCTTTCGCGGAATTTGAAGCACACTTGAAAACTAAAAAGATTCATTTTATTATTGAACCCTACGTGAGATTTGAAGGTTTAGTTGGAGAACAAAAAACAATGTTTTTTAAAGATCCTTCTTGCAATGCTTTAGAGTTTAAGACCTTTAAAGATAATAGCCAATTATTTGCGAAGTAATAATTGTACAATATAAAATAGCCCTCACTAAAAAAACTAGTGAGGGCTATTTTTTTTAGCACAAATTAAGCTTACTAATTAACCGCCTTTTTATTTTTCTTACTAACTAAAAAGAAAGGAAAATAAATAAGGAAAAAAGCTGGTATTAAAATTAACTGCGCTGTAATAACATACGTGGGCCACTCTCCAAAATAATCTAAAATAGTAGCTGATTTTGGTTTCTGATTTAAGTAGCCATAATTAGCATCAAGCAATTTATTTATACCCATTAATATTAGTAAATACACTTGTAAACCTATAAATGACTTAACAACGCTTTTCAGGTTTGGTTTCATTTTAAAAACTACAATAGCATAAGCAATTATCAATATTAATCCTAAATGGACCACCCAATATCGGAAGTAATCAAAACTAGGAAAACCAACTTCAATCTCTGGTGTAATAACGCCCTGAGTAGTGCCAATAATAACCCAAAATACTAAAAACTCAAATAAGACAAATCGCCTGGTTGCAGTAAACGCCACTATAAATAAGGCCATAAAACTGCATAAAAACAACGGTAAATCTGTTTGTAAACTGTACCCACCTTTACTAATTTGATACCCATGAAAAACAACCATAACCCCTGATACAAAAACCCCAAGTAATTTAAACACTTGTATTTGTATACTCTCATGTTTGTTTTTTGCATATAAAATAACAACAAAACCCAATACTATAGTTAATAGTATTGGTAGTATATGTTGTAAACTTCCAAACAGTACTCGTGTAGTTAATTCCATAAAAAAAACCTGAAACAATTAGTTTCAGGCTGTAAAATAAGTAATTATTTTTATATCGTTATGATCTTTGAATATGACGCTCTCTTGCCAATAATGTGTTTTTTAATAACATTGCTATAGTCATTGGTCCTACGCCTCCAGGAACAGGTGTTATATGACTTGCCTTTTTACTTACGTTTTCAAAATCTACATCTCCAGTAATACGGTAACCTCTCTCTTTAGTCTCATCCGGCACACGTGTAATACCAACATCAATAATAACTACATCATCTTTTACCATTTCTGCTTTTAAGAAATTAGGAACACCTAATGCCGAAATAATAATATCTGCTTGACTAGTAATTTGTGTTATGTTTTTAGTATGACTGTGTGTTAACGTTACGGTACTGTTACCAGGAAATCCTTTACGTCCCATTAAAATACTCATTGGTCTTCCAACAATATGAGAACGACCTATTACTACAGTATGCTTCCCTTTAGTATCTACATTATACCTGTCTAACAATTCTAAAATCCCGAAAGGTGTTGCAGGAATAAAAGTAGACATATCTAATGCCATCTTCCCAAAATTCATTGGGTGAAAACCATCAACATCTTTATCAGGGTTTACAGCCATTAAAACCTTTTGTGTATCTATTTGATCCGGTAATGGTAATTGAATGATAAAACCATCAATATCATCGTTATTATTAAGCTCTTCAATTTTATCTAACAACTCAACTTCACTTGTAGTATTAGATAATCTTACCATTGTAGATTCAAAACCTACACGTTCACAGGCTCTAACTTTACTTCCTACGTAAGTTAAACTTGCACCATCGTTTCCAACTATAACAGCAGCTAAATGGGGTACTTTTTCGCCATTAGCTTTCATCTTATCGACTTCTGCTTTTATTTCGTTTTTGATGTCGTTACTAACTTTTTTTCCGTCTAAAATTGTCATGGTTTAAATAGTCTTCAGATTGTAGGCCTCAGTTGGCGATCTACAAATTAATATATATTGTAAAACAACGTAAAAAGCAAAAACAGCCTACTTTGGACTGTTTTTTACTTCTAATTTATTTCATGTTTTTCATGGCTTGCATCATGGCTTTTCCTTTACCACCTTGCATCATTTTCATCATCTTGCTCATTTGATTAAATTGCTTTAGCAACTGATTAACTTCTTGCACAGATGTTCCAGATCCTTTACCAATTCGTTTTTTACGACTGGCGTCAATTATAGCTGGATTAGTACGCTCCTTAACTGTCATGGAGTGGATAATAGCTTCGATACCTTTAAAAGCATCATCATCTATATCTACATCTTTCATCATTTTTCCAGCACCAGGAATCATTCCAATAAGGTCTTTCATGTTCCCCATTTTCTTGATTTGCTGAATTTGCTTTAAGAAATCGTCAAACCCAAATTGATTTTTAGCAATTTTCTTTTGAAGCTTTCTAGCCTCTTCCTCATCAAACTGCTCTTGAGCACGCTCTACTAAAGACACAACATCTCCCATACCAAGGATACGATCTGCCATACGAGAAGGATAGAATATATCAATAGCTTCCATTTTCTCTCCAGTACCAATAAATTTAATTGGCTTATTTACTACAGATTTAATAGATATTGCTGCTCCACCACGTGTATCCCCATCTAATTTAGTTAAGATAACACCGTCAAAATTAAGAACATCATTAAAGGCTTTTGCTGTATTTACTGCATCTTGCCCTGTCATTGCATCTACCACAAATAATGTTTCTTGTGGTTGTATAGCTTCATGGATATTAGAAATTTCTTTCATCATTGCTTCATCAACAGCTAAACGACCGGCTGTATCAATAATAACAACGTTATGTCCATTTTGCTTTGCATGCGCAATACCCGCTTTTGCAATAGCAACAGGATCAGTATTTCCTTTATCACTATAAACATCAACTTTTATTTGATCTCCTACAACATGTAATTGATCTACTGCAGCTGGACGATAGACATCACAAGCTACTAATAAAGGTTTTTTAGTTTTTTTATTTTTCAAGAAGTTAGCTAACTTACCTGAAAAGGTAGTTTTACCAGATCCTTGTAAACCAGACATCAAAATAATAGTAGGTGTACCAGACATGTTAATGCCTTCTACATCACCACCCATTAATTCAGTTAATTCGTCTTTAACGATTTTAACCATTAATTGTCCTGGTTGTAACGTTGTTAAAACGTTTAGACCTAGTGCTTTTTCTTTTACTCTATTAGTAAAATCTTTAGCAATTTTAAAGTTAACATCGGCATCTAAAAGTGCTCTACGTACTTCTTTTAAGGTTTCGGCAACGTTTACTTCTGTAATGCTACCATGTCCCTTTAATACGTGTAACGCTTTATCTAACTTTTCGCTTAAATTATTAAACATAATTTTTTCTGGTTTTAAGAAGCACAAAAATAGCAATTTGAAGCGTATTTACGAAGTTTCATATATAAATAATTCCATAAAAAAAGGCTACTAAAATTAGCAACCTTTAATCAACTTAACTTAAACTAAGTTTTAAATACAATCTTTATCCAAAACTAACTCGTTATTACTATTGCTGACGTCATGCAGTATCATTTGCTCTCCAGTACACTCCACAACATTAAAATCGCCATTTAAAACCTGTACATTTCCTCCAGATATATTTGAAAAAGAAACCACTACTTGACCGCTACTACCAGAAGTAGCCCAATTACCGGTGTAAGTTTCAGTATCTGATGCGATTGTCATGTTTTGATCATCCTGAAAATTAATGTCAAATATATCAAAACTACTATCTCCGGCGTAATTGGTAATAGTCCATACGCACATTTGCAAGGTGCCATCAACATCATCTTCTGTGCAGCTAGTAGAACAGTTTTCTACAAGAATAGTAACCTCAAATATTTGAAATGTATTAGGATCATTAGCTAACTCAACTCTAGCATAAAGCACATCTGGGTTTGCCATATTTGTGTATGGAGATACTAATGCGTTTATACTTGCTTCTGCGTCTGCATTAGTATTATAATAGTAAACTACTAAATCATTTTGTGCACAGTCTTGATAGATTGTATCAATATCAAAAGCGGTAAATAAATCCAATGTATCGTCATTATCACATATTGTAACAGTAATATCTTCAAAACAATCAAAAAGATTAGCCGTATTACAATTATTAAGTAGCACTAATGTATCATCACCTTGTTCCAAAATTAATTCGCCCGAAGCACATTCCACAACTTTCCATTGTCCATTATATTCTTCTAAACCATTAAAATCTATAAACACATACAAGTAACCTCCAATTGTAGCAATATCCCAACTACCATCATAAAACAAATCACCTTCAAACAATGTTGATATTATAGTATTATCTTGAAAACTAAATGTGGTAAAGGATGGAGTATATCCATTTAAACTAGGAATTTGACCACAACTTAGTAAATAATCACTAACATCTATTTGTGTACAGTCATTATCATCTGTATAATCGTAATCATCATCCTCATCACAATTACCATCGGCATCATTTATAGCATTTTCTAATTCTTGATTGCTATTAACTTCAATAGTATCACCATTAGCCAAAACCATTGTTACAGGAAAATTTAAACTTGCCAGTATCGGTCCTTGTAACGATTCTAAAAACAGATATAATGCTTGATCATCCTCTATTATTGTTACTTCTGTAACCTGAAAATCAGTATTATAAATAGAAAACGCAATTGGATATTGAAAATCAATACACTCAATATCATCATCTGCTTCATTCTCACCATTACAATTTTCTATTTGCCCTTCTAATTCGTCTTGATTATTTATTACAATTTGAGAATAATCATTTAAAACAACGGTAATAGGAAACGTGATCCCAATGATATCATCATCTGTTGTAAAGGCTTCTAATAATGTTTCCAACACATTGTAATCTGTAATACTTTCAATAGTTACTGTAACGCCATTTGTTGTAATGGTAACCGGTAACACGACCTCCAAACAATTAGCATAATCTATAATATTATCTATAGACCCATCGTTTAAAACGGTATTACTTATAAGGTTGGCAATTGTTGAATTACCTGATATTAAATCGTCTTGCAGATTTACAATTTCTGACTCTTCATTTTGACAAGAAAAAAATAACATCAAAACTAATAACGGAAATACAAGGGTAGTTTTAAAATTCATAATTGTTTTGGGATTGGTTAATTTCTCTTTTTCAAGGGTATACATTTCGGGTTTCGTTAATAAAACATTTATTTTTAAGAAACTCCTACCCTAAAAATCAAAAAAAATAGTTCTACTTTGTAGCTCTATAAAATACTATGTCAAAAAATTTACATAAAGATATTTGCGATAAATCAAGATTTGAAGCGCTATTTAAACAGCATGCTAAAAACCTACATGACTTTTTGTATTACAAATTTGGTGATCGCTTAAATCCAGAAGATAAAGCACAAGAAGCATTTATTAAATTATGGCAAAACTGTGAAAAAGTGACGCCAAGTAAAGCAAAAAGCTTTCTATTTACAATTGCTAATAATTTAATGTTAAACGAAGTTGCGCATCAAAAAGTGGTCTTAAAACATCAAAAAACAATAACATCACACCACACCAATTTGTCTCCTGAATTTTTAATGGAAGAAGATCAATACCGTCAAAAATTAGAAAAAGCAATATCTAATCTTACAGAAGCGCAACGTGTCGCTTTTTTAATGAATCGTGTAGAAGGTAAACGTTTTAAAGAAATTGCATCCCTTTTGGATATTAGCACAAAAGCAGTAGAAAAGCGAATCTATGGCGCTTTAAAAAAATTAAGACAAGACATAGAAGAATTATAATAGTAATTAAGGTAGGATTTTTACTCTTGACCTTGTTATATGTTTGAATTGCAATTATGAATAAAGAAGAATTAATATTAAAATGGTTAGATAATAACTTATCGCCCGAAGAGCTTGAAGCATTCAAAGCTCTGGAGGAGTATGAGTCTATTACAAAATTATCTAATTACACCAATGAATTTAAAGCACCAGAATTTAATACTGAAGCTGCTTTACAGTCTACATTATCTAAATTAGAATCTAAATCTGTTTCTAAAAACAAATGGTTTGCACCGTTACTAAAAGTAGCTGCCATACTAGCCATCTGCTTTAGCACTTATTATTATACCACAACTTTAGACACTACTATAGCCACACAATACGCAGAAAAAACACAAATAAATCTTCCGGATCATTCCAAAGTAAATATAAACGCATTATCAAAAATTACTTATAATAAGAATCAATGGGATGCTAATAAACGTAATATTAACCTTGAGGGTGAAGCCTTTTTTAAAGTTGAAAAAGGAAGCACTTTTAACGTTATCACAGATGCCGGAATTGTAAGTGTCGTTGGGACACAGTTTAATGTTAAGCAACGTCAGAATTATTTTGAAGTTACTTGTTTTGAAGGTATAGTAAGCGTAACTCTTAAAGATCAAACTACTGTATTAAAAGCTGGAGGTTCTTTTTTAATTATAGATGGTAATCAAATAGAACGCTTAAAAACTAACAGCCAACAACCTGATTGGATAAATAGTGTAAGTAGTTTTATTAGCGTACCTTTAAAAGAGGTATTAGCTGAGTTTGAAAGACAATATAATGTCAAAATAGAAGTTAATACTATAACAACAAGTACATTGTTTTCTGGTAAGTTTACACATAATGACATAAATATTGCATTACAATCTATAACGCAACCATTACAATTACAATACAAAAAAGTTAACAAAACCATTATTTTAACGCGTGAGTAAATCGTTAAAGACTACACTACTTATTTACCTATTACTAGTTTGTAGTTTTTCCGTTTATGCCCAAAATAAAAAACTACCATTGTTAGATGTTTTGTCTACAATAGAGTATCAATTTAAAGTCAGTTTTTCTTATGCTGACAAAGTCATTAATGGCGTTATGGTTGACTATAACGTAAAAGATAACCTTAGTACTACCCTTTTAAAATTAGAATCTCAAACGGACTTAAAATTTAACCGTTTAGACAGTCACTTTATTACAGTTACTACTAATAAAGATGCCTTTTCTTTTCAAAAATTAGACGAAATTACTATATCCAATTATTTAACAACCGGAATCAATAAAGACAACTCCGGAGCTATTACTATTGCACCCAAACAATTTGGTATTTTACCAGGTTTGATTGCACCAGATATTTTAAAGACCATACAAGACTTACCCGGTGTTTTAAGTGTTGACGAGACCGTATCTAATATTAATGTTAGAGGTGGTACGCATGACCAAAATCTGATTTTATATGACGGTATTAAGATGTATCAATCCGGTCATTTTTTTGGATTAATTTCGGCCTTCAACCCTTATTTAACAAAAAGTGTTGCTATAACAAAAAACGGTACAAGTGCTAGATTTGGAGATGGTGTATCTAGTGTTGTAGATATGCAATTATCGGATAGTTCTAACGAAGAATTTAGTGCTGGAATTGGTATAAATATGATTACCGCAGATGGCTTTGCAATAATGCCCTTAGCTAAAAACACACAACTACAGTTATCTACAAGACGATCTTTAACAGATGTATTAAATACTCCAACTTACAACCAATACTTTAAACGTGTCTTTCAAGACGCTAATGTTAGTAATAATGCAATATCCACTACTAAAAACAAAACCTTCAAGTTTAGTGACATCTCTTTAAAATTATTACACGATTTTAGTAAAAAAGACAAACTAAGATTTACACTCTTAAATGTATTTAATCAATTGGATTTTGAAGATGCTAGCAATACATCAGATTCAGAAAACAGAACTAATCAATTAAAGCAACAAAATCGAGCATCGGCATTACAGTATGAACATGTTTGGAATAATAAATTAACAACAAGTATAAAAGGATATTATTCTAATTATGATTTAAGATCCTCAGACTACGATATTATTAATAACCAACGCCTGATTCAAGAAAACAAAGTCATTGACAATGGGTTTAACATAGATGCTAGTTATACCTTTAATAAGGTAATAAAGGTAAATGGAGGCATTCAGTTTAACGAAATTGGTATCAGTAATCTAGAAGAAGTAAATGCGCCCTTTTTTAAACGCAATATAAAACGTGTCCTTCGTACTTATAGCGCTTACGCGGAAACTGTGTTTAGTTCTATTAATAAAAACACACAACTAAAACTGGGACTGCGACAAAATTATTTCCGAAAATTTAATATTTCCATTACCGAACCTCGTTTTTATATTAGTCAGCGTTTTCTAAAAGATTTTAGGTTGGAATTATCTGGAGAATATAAAAGTCAAAGCACTTCTCAACTTATAGATTTGCAAAACGATTTTTTAGGAGTAGAAAAAAGACGATGGGTTTTAGCCAATGACAATACAATTCCGATTCAAAAAAGCAAACAAATAAGTTTAGGATTAATATATAACAAACACAAATTATTACTAAGTGCTGAAGGGTATTATAAAACTGTAAATGGTATTACCACTAGAAGCCAAGGATTCCAGAACCAATACCAATTTACAAATGCAATCGGAGACTATACCGTTAAAGGTTTAGATGTCTTAATAAACAAAAAAACGGATGCTTTAAGCACATGGATAAGCTACAGTTATAGTGATAACAACTACACTTTTGATAACTTAAATAATAACGATGCTTTTCCAAGTAATTTTGATGTAAAACATCAGATAAACTTTGGGAGCACTTATCAATGGGAGCAACTAAAATTAGCCTTTGGAGTTAATTGGCGCTCCGGTAAGCCTTACACTAAACCAGATAGCAATACGCCTAATACAGGTAACACTATTAACTATCAAGCACCAAATAGTAGTCGATTAGAATCCTATGTCAGAGCCGACTTATCTGCTACATATCAATTAAAACTAGGAAACAATAAGGCTGTTATTGGCGCATCAATTTGGAATATTCTAGATAAAGAAAACATATTAAACACCTATTACACTGTAAAAGAGGATCAAGTCTCTAAAATAGAAAATGTATCTTTAGGCCTAACCCCTAATGTTAGTTTTAGAGTAAAATTTTAATTTAATTTTGGTCTAATAAAAAAATATACAAACAAAAAACGCCTCTTAAATAAGAGGCGTTTTTTTATAATAAATAGTTTACTTAAAAGTATACTTAATCTCTTAATAAAGGCATTGTACTGCAACGTAACAAGCCTTCTTGTTTTGCAATCTCTGCATACGGTACTTCTTCAACAGTAAAACCATTGTTTCTTAACCACCCGTTTAAACGTGTAAAGTTTTTTTCAGAAATAATAACATCCTCAGAAATACTAAATATGTTACTATTCATATTAAACATTTCTTCTTTTGAAATTATAAAACAATTGTCTTTGCCAAAAAAGTCTAATAACCATTCAAATTCAGTTTCATCTCTAAAACCTTCTTTATGCAAAATAGCTTTATTAGTTCCAATAGGCTGAAAACAACAATCTAAATGCAATGCATTATCATGTGGATTAGTTTGCGATTTATTAAGATCAAAACTCTTTACTGTTTTATTAGGAAATTGTTCTGTAATAAAGTCTACTCCTGCCTTGTTAGTTCTAGCCACGATATAATCAGAATAATCTTCACCTCTATAGGTACCTATAAAAATATAGTCATTCCAAAGCATAACATCTCCACCTTCAATATGTACTTCCTCTGGTGGACGAATTACCTTTTTAGGATCTATCTGGTCAATAACATATTGTATTGCTTCTAGCTCGTTCTCACGATCTGGAAGGATATTAGCTTTTACAAAAACGTCATCAATTACAAATGCAATATCACGAGCAAAAATCTGATTACAATCCTGAATTAATTCAGGTCTGTAAACTTTAACATCATATTTCTCAAAAACTTTAGCCACAGCTTCCATTTCTGTAACCATATCTTTTTCTAAAGGATAAGTTCCGGCTTTAATATGTAATAAAGATTTTGGATCGTAAGCCTCTTCTAATTTAGGTGTTGGTCCATTACTAACTGCTGTTCCTAAAACAACTGCTCTTAATCTAGATGTTTCGTTTTTTACGTTTATTTTTAACATAAAGTGTGGGTATAAAAAAGCTCCATAGTAATATATGAAGCTTTCTTTAATATAATTTTGAAATTTTATCTTTCTGTAATTGACTTGAAAGGTCTTAGGTTTTCACCAATATAAATTTGTCTTGGTCTTCCAATTGGTTCTTTACGGTTACGCATTTCTTTCCATTGTGCAATCCAACCTGGTAAACGTCCTAATGCAAACATTACTGTAAACATTTCTGTTGGAATCCCCATACCTCTGTAAATAATTCCTGAGTAGAAATCTACGTTTGGATATAATTTACGATCTACAAAGTAAGGATCACTTAAAGCTTCTTCTGCTAAACCTTTTGCTATATCTAATACTGGATCATCAATACCTAAATCAGCTAAGACTTCGTCAGCTGCTTTTTTAATAATTTTTGCTCTAGGATCAAAGTTTTTATAAACTCTGTGTCCAAAGCCCATTAAACGGAAAGGATCTTGTTTATCCTTAGCTTTAGCCATATATTTTTTAGTGTCTCCACCATCTTCCTTAATACCTTCTAACATTTCTAAAACTGCTTGGTTAGCTCCACCATGTAATGGTCCCCATAATGCAGAAATACCTGAAGATAAAGACGCGAATAAACCAGCGTGAGAAGATCCTACAATTCTAACAGTAGATGTAGAACAGTTTTGCTCATGATCTGCATGTAAGATTAATAACTTATCTAAAGCATTTACTAAAATTGGATTTTGAGTATACTCTTGATTTGGTTTTTTAAACATCATTTTAAGGATGTTTTCTACATAACCTAAAGAATCATCACCGTAATCTAATGGCAATCCTTTTTGCTTACGCATTGTCCATGCTACTAACACAGGAAATTTACCCATTATCTTACAAACTGTATTGTAAACATCTTCTTCAGAGTCTACATTTACAGAAGATGGGTTAAATGCTGTTAAAGCACTTGTTAAAGATGATAACACTCCCATTGGATGTGCTGACTTAGGAAAAGCATCTACGATCTTCTTTACATCATCATCAACAACAGATTGTTCTTTAATATCTTGTTCAAACTTTAATAATTGTTCTTTAGTTGGTAACTCTCCAAAAATCAATAAAAATGCAACTTCTAAGAAATCTGCTTTTTCGGCTAATTCTTCAATAGAATAACCTCTATATCTTAAAATTCCTTTTTCTCCATCTAAAAATGTAATAGCACTTTCGCAAGATCCTGTGTTTTTAAAACCTGGATCTATAGTTGTTACTCCTCCAGTAACAGCTCTAAGATTTTTAATATCTATTCCTATTTCATTTTCTGTACCAACAATTAAAGGAAATTCGTGCTTTTCTCCATTAATTTCAATCGTTGCTTTATCTGACATATATATTAATTTATTGTAAGTTATTTTGGATTGTAAATTTACAAAAACTATAACGATTTAGAAAGTCTATTTATAATGGTTTTAACAATTTTACTATAGGATAAACTTATTCTTATAAATTTAACATAAAAAAGCCTTTCAATTTACATTGAAAGGCTTTTTACAAGAACTTTAAAAATTTCTTATTTTTTTATTTTGAAAGCTTTTACACCAGGATAGTATGCTACTTCTCCTAATTCTTCTTCAATACGCAATAATTGATTGTATTTTGCCATACGATCACTTCTTGATGCCGACCCTGTTTTAATTTGCCCACAATTTAAAGCTACAGCCAAATCAGCAATAGTATTATCTTCTGTCTCTCCAGATCTATGAGACATCACAGACGTATAACCTGCATTATGTGCCATATTAACAGCTGCAATAGTTTCTGTTAACGTTCCGATTTGATTTACTTTAATTAAAATTGAATTAGCTATGTCTTGAGAAATCCCTTTAGCTAAACGTTCTACATTAGTTACATATAAATCATCACCAACTAATTGCACTTTATCTCCAATTTGTTCAGTTAAATATTTCCAACCTTCCCAATCGTTTTCATCCATACCATCTTCAATAGAGATAATAGGATAATTTCTTGATAATTCTGCTAAATAATCAGCTTGTTCTTTACTAGAACGTACTTTACCTGTTGGTCCTTCAAACTTAGAATAATCATAATTACCATCTACATAAAATTCTGCAGCAGCACAATCTAAAGCAATCATAACATCATCTCCTAAAGTGTATCCTGCGTTTTTAACAGCTAATGCAATAGTTTCTAAAGCATCTTCAGTACCTCCTTCTAGATTTGGAGCAAAACCACCTTCATCACCAACAGCTGTACTTAAACCTCTATCATGTAATACCTTTTTAAGATTATGGAAAATTTCCGTTCCCATTTGTAATGCATGTGTAAAGTTTTTAGCTTTTACAGGCATCACCATAAACTCTTGAAAAGCAATAGGTGCATCACTATGTGATCCTCCATTAATAATATTCATCATAGGTACAGGAAGTGTATTAGCACTTACCCCACCAATGTATCTGTATAATGGCAAACCTAATTCTGCTGCAGCAGCTTTAGCCACCGCTAGAGATACTCCTAAAATAGCATTAGCTCCTAATTTAGATTTATTAGGTGTACCATCTATTTCGCACATTAATGTATCTATATAATTCTGTTCGAAAACATTAACACCTAAAAGTTCTGAAGCTAAGATAGAATTTACATTATCTACAGCTTTAGATACCCCTTTACCCATATACTTATCGCCACCATCACGTAATTCTACAGCTTCATGTTCTCCAGTAGAAGCTCCTGACGGTACAGCTGCTCTACCAAAAAAACCATTTTCAGTTTCTACATCTACTTCAACAGTTGGGTTTCCTCTAGAATCAAAAATTTGTCTTGCGTGAACGTTGATTATAATACTCATATAAGTGTGGTTTTAATTTATTAAATTCAAATTTAATGTTTAATTATTAGCTATAAATAAGATTTACAGTAGAAATACATAATAATCTACCTATAACGTTTTAGTATAATAAAAAAGACAACGAAATATGAATATCGTTGCCTTTTTAATATTATTTATTTTTAATATTACTTATAAACTGATCAAATAAGTAAGATGAATCATGTGGCCCAGGACTTGCTTCTGGGTGATATTGAACGGAAAAAACATTTTTCGATTTCATTTTTAAACCTGCTACAGTATCATCATTTAGATGTAAGTGCGTTATTTCTAAATCTGAATGTGCTTCAGCTTCCACTCTATTAACAGCAAAACCATGATTTTGAGATGTTATTTCTCCTTTACCTGTTACTAAATTTTTAACAGGATGGTTAATACCTCTATGTCCATTATGCATCTTGTAAGTGGAAATACCATTAGCTAAAGCAATCACTTGGTGTCCTAAACAAATACCAAATAATGGTAAATCTCTGCTAATAATTTCTTTAGCTAACGCCTGAGCATCTACCAAAGGTTGTGGATCTCCTGGTCCATTAGACAAGAAATAACCATCAGGATTCCAAGAACTTAAATCCTCAAAACTAGCATTGTAAGGATATACTTTTACGTAAGCATCACGCTTAACTAAATTTCTTAAGATATTCTTTTTAATACCAATATCTAAAGCTGCAATTTTGATTGGCGCATTTTCATCACCAACAAAATAAGGCGTTTTAGTAGATACTTTAGAAGCTAATTCTAAACCATCCATAGAAGGTATATCAGATAATTCTTTTTTAAGGTTTTCAAGATTATCAACATCAGTAGTAATTACAGCATTCATAGCACCATTATCTCTAATGTAACTAACTAATGCACGTGTGTCTACGTCAGATATTGCCAAAAGATTATTTGCATTTAAAAAATCTTCAAGAGAACCGTTAGAATCTACTCTAGAATAATCATAACTAAAGTTTTTACAAATTAAACCAGCAATTTTAATTGAATCTGATTCAACCTCATTATCATTTACCCCGTAATTACCAATATGTGCATTAGTAGTTACCATAAGTTGTCCATAATACGAAGGGTCTGTAAAAATCTCTTGATAACCCGTCATTCCAGTATTGAAACAAACTTCACCAAATGCAGATCCTTCTCTACCTACTGCTTTACCATGAAAAATGGTACCGTCCTCTAATAAGATTAAGGCTTTTTTTAATTTTTGATACTTCATAGTCTTTAAAAAAGTTTAGCAAAATTGCATAAAAAAAAGGATAATCTAAAATAGATTATCCTTTTTATATTAAATGCTTATTAACATTTCTTATTCTTCTTCGTTAGATGCTACTGGTGGCGTTACTGTTTTAGCACTACCTCCTCTTCTACTTCTACGAGTAGTTTTCTTAGCTTTATTATCTGCATTGTAGATTTCATTGTAATCTACTAATTCGATCATAGCCATATCAGCATTATCCCCTAAACGGTTTCCTAACTTGATAATTCTTGTATAACCACCTGGACGGTCTCCAATCTTAGCTGCTACATCTCTAAATAATTCCGTTACTGCCTCTTTTTGACGTAATCTAGAAAATACTATACGTCTGTTGTGCGTAGTATCATTCTTTGATTTTGTAATCATTGGCTCTAGGAATCCTCTTAAAGCTTTAGCCTTAGCAACAGTTGTGTTAATACGTTTGTGTTCAATTAAAGAACAAGCCATATTAGCTAACATTGCTTTTCTGTGAGCTGTTTGTCTACCTAAGTGGTTTACTTTTTTTCCGTGTCTCATGACATTTTTTGTTTAATCACCATCTTGCTACAACTCTTACGAGGAGCAAAATATGATGTATTAGTCTTTATCTAGTTTATATTTTGATAAGTCCATTCCGAAATTAAGACCTTTTACATTTACTAGCTCTTCTAGCTCAGTTAAAGATTTCTTACCGAAGTTACGGAACTTCATTAAATCATTTTTGTTGAATGATACTAAGTCTCCTAAAGTATCAACCTCTGCAGCCTTTAAACAATTAAGAGCACGAACAGATAAGTCCATATCAACTAATTTTGTCTTAAGTAACTGTCTCATGTGAAGTGATTCTTCATCATAAGTTTCAGTTTGTGCAATTTCATCCGCCTCTAAAGTAATACGCTCATCAGAGAATAACATAAAGTGGTGGATTAACGTTTTTGCTGCTTCAGTTAAAGCATCTTGAGGACTAATAGATCCATCAGTTTGAATTTCAAAAACTAATTTCTCATAATCCGTCTTTTGCTCTACACGGTAATTTTCAATGCTATATTTAACATTTTTTATCGGTGTGTAAATTGAATCAGTAAAGATTGTTCCAATTGGTGCAGAAGCTTTCTTATTTTCTTCAGCAGGAACATAACCTCTTCCTTTTTCAATTGTAATTTCCATATTGATGCTTACTTTAGAATCAAGATTACAGATAACCTGATCTGTATTTAATACTTGAAACCCTGAAATAAACTTCTGAAAATCTCCAGCAACTATTTTATCCTGACCAGAAATTGAAATAGAAATAGACTCATTGTCTACATCTTCTATCTGACGCTTAAAACGAACTTGCTTTAAGTTTAAGATAATTTCTGTTACATCTTCAACAACCCCTGCGATTGCTGAAAACTCATGATCTACACCTTCTATTCTAACAGAAGTTATTGCAAATCCTTCAAGAGAAGATAATAAAACTCTTCTTAAAGCATTTCCTACTGTTAAACCGTAACCAGGTTCTAGTGGTCTGAATTCGAATTTCCCTTCGAAATCAGTAGAATCAATCATGATTACCTTATCAGGCTTTTGAAAATTAAATACTGCCATATTGTTCTTCGTTTTAATTGTTATTTAGTTGCGCGATTTAAAAGCTTGAAGATCACTAACAAATCCTTTGGCTAAATACCAATATGATTATTTATTATTTAGAGTATAATTCAACGATGAATTGCTCGTTGATGTTTTCTGGAATCTGAATTCTAGCAGGAACAGAAACATAAGTCCCTTCCTTTTTCTCACTATTCCAAGTAATCCATTCAAATACGTTACTTGAGTTAGCTAAAGAACTTCCAATAGCTTCAAGAGATTTAGACTTTTCTCTAACTGCAACAACATCTCCAGCTTTTAACTGGTATGAAGGTACATTTACTAATTGTCCATTAACAGTAATATGTCTGTGAGACACTAATTGTCTAGCACCACTTCTAGAAGGAGAAACTCCCATTCTAAATACTACATTGTCTAATCTAGACTCACATAATTGAAGTAACACCTCACCTGTAATTCCAGGAGAAGCAGTAGCTTTTTTGAACATGTTTCTGAATTGACGCTCTAATATACCATAAGTATATTTAGCTTTTTGCTTCTCCATTAATTGGATTGCATATTCAGATTTCTTTCCACGTCTTCTTGCGTTACCGTGTTGCCCAGGTGGGTAATTTCTTTTTTCGAAGGATTTATCATCTCCGAAGATAGCTTCACCAAACTTACGAGCTATTTTAGTTTTAGGACCAGTATATCTTGCCATTTCTTTAATTGATTTAAGAGTGATTATGAATTAAGGTCTTAATCTTATCCTTCGATAATCGTTAATCTCTTGTTGATACTTGTTAATAATTTCAGTTTGCAAATTTATACAAAAAATTAATACCATCTGTAAACAGATGATATTAATTTTTCAATTTGCTGTATTTTAAAAAAAGTAATTAAACTCTTCTTCTTTTTGGAGGACGACATCCATTATGTGGTAAAGGTGTAACATCAATAATTTCTGTTACTTCTATTCCCGCATTGTGGATTGAACGAATAGCTGATTCTCTACCATTCCCAGGTCCTTTAACGTAAACTTTCACCTTTTTTAAACCTGCCTCTTTAGCTACTCCAGAAGCATCTTCCGCTGCTAACTGTGCTGCATAAGGTGTGTTTTTCTTAGATCCTCTAAATCCCATCTTACCTGCAGAAGACCATGAAATAACGTCTCCTTTTTTATTGGTAAGTGAAATAATGATATTGTTAAATGAAGCAGTAATGTGAGCCTCTCCAACAGCGTCAATAATAACTTTACGTTTTTTCGTGCTTTTAGCGTTTGTCTTTGCCATACTACTTATTATTTAGTTGCTTTTTTCTTGTTAGCAACAGTTTTTCTTCTACCTTTTCTTGTTCTAGAGTTGTTTTTAGTACGTTGACCTCTTAAAGGTAAACCAGCTCTATGACGTATACCTCTGTAACATCCAATATCCATTAGACGTTTAATGTTCAATTGTGTTTCAGAACGTAATTCACCTTCAATTGTAAAAGTTCCAACAGCGTCACGGATTGCTCCAATTTGATCATCTGTCCAATCTTGTACTTTGATGCTTTCGTCTACTTTAGCTGCTGCTAAAATTTCTTGAGATCTACTTCTACCTACTCCGTAGATATAAGTTAAAGAGATTATTCCTCTTTTCTGTTTTGGTATGTCTACACCTGCGATTCTTGCCATAATTACCCTTGTCTTTGTTTGAATCTAGGATTCTTTTTGTTAATGACGTAAAGTCTACCTTTTCTGCGTACGATTTTACAATCTGCACTTCTTTTTTTAACTGATGCTCTTACTTTCATCGTATTAGTATCTATAGGTTATTCGAGCCTTAGTTAAATCGTAAGGACTCATTTCTAATTTCACTTTATCTCCTGGTAACAATTTAATGTAATGCATACGCATTTTACCTGAAATATGTGCGGTCACAATATGACCATTTTCTAATTCAACACGAAACATTGCATTTGATAATGCTTCTATTATCGTACCGTCTTGTTCTATTGCTGCTTGTTTTGCCATAGTGAAAAATATTAAGCTACTGCTTTTCTGTTTTTACCTGTTTTCATCAAGCCATCATAATGTCTATTTAACAAGTAAGAATTTACTTGTTGCATAGTATCTATTGCAACTCCAACCATAATTAATAAAGATGTACCTCCAAAAAATAAGGCCCAACCTTGCTGTACATTTAACAACTTAACTATAAACGCTGGGAACACAGCTATTAAAGCAAGAAATATAGAACCAGGTAAAGTTATTTGAGACATAATTTTATCCAAATACTCTGATGTTTCAGATCCAGGACGAATACCAGGAATAAATCCTCCGCTACGTTTTAGATCATCTGCCATTTTATTTGTAGGAACAGTAATTGCAGTGTAAAAATAAGTAAATATTACAATTAACAATGCAAATACTAAGTTATACCAAAATCCGAATATATCCGAAAAGTTTGATTGCATCCATAAACCAGTAGCTGTATCCTTTAATAAAGAAGATCCTCCTATTAGCCCAGGAACAAACATAATTGCTTGAGCAAATATAATTGGCATTACACCAGAAGCATTTAATTTTAAAGGAATGTACTGTCTTGATCCAAAAACATTCTTCTCATATCCTCCAGTTGCAGAACGTCTAGCGTACTGAACTGCGATTTTACGTACTGCCATCACTAATAATATTGATAGCAAAATAATAACGAACCAAATTACGATTTCAAATAAAATCATCATAACGTTGTTTCCAGTTTCTAATCTTGATGCAGCATTCTGTAAGAAAGACTTAGGCAAAGTAGCAATAATACCTACCATAATTAATAATGAAATACCATTACCAATTCCTTTATCCGTAATCTTTTCTCCTAACCACATAGCAAAAATAGTACCTGTAACTAAAATAACTATTGATGAGAAATAAAACACCCCTCCTTGACCAAGTAAAAACGCTGAGTTTGGAATCCCAAACATAGGCTGTAAACTAGCCAAATAACCAGGTGCCTGTACTAAACAAATAGCAATAGTTAACCAACGTGTTATCTGAGTGATTTTTTTCTGACCACTAGCTCCTTCCTTTTGTAGTTTCTGTAAATAAGGAATAGCTATTCCCATTAACTGAACTACAATAGAAGCAGAAATGTATGGCATAATTCCAAGTGCAAATACAGAAGCATTAGCGAAAGCCCCTCCTGTAAATGCGTTTAAGATACCGAATATACCATCAGATGTACCAGCTTGTAAACTCTCTAATTGAGTAGCGTCAATACCTGGTAATACAACTTGTGCTCCGAAACGATAAACTAATAACAGTCCTAGTGTAACTACGATTCTGTTTCTTAACTCTTCAATTTTCCAAACATTTTTTAATGTCTCTATAAATTTCATCCGTTCAATTATTCTTATAAAGTTACAGCTTCTCCTCCTGCAGCTTCAATAGCAGCTTTTGCAGTAGCAGTAAATTTATGAGCTGTGATACTTAATTTAGCTTTTAATTCTCCTCTTCCTAAAATCTTAACTAGCTCGTTTTTACCAGCTAAACCAAGACCTACTAAGGTATCAAAATCTAAAGTATCTTTAATTTTCTTATCGTCAACTAATTGTTGTATCACATCTAAGTTTACACCTTGATGCTCTATACGATTAATATTAGTAAAACCAAACTTAGGTACTCTACGTTGAAGTGGCATTTGCCCTCCTTCGAAACCTACCTTTTTAGAATAACCAGATCTAGATTTAGCTCCTTTGTGACCACGTGTTGCAGTACCACCTTTACCAGAACCTTGACCTCTACCTATTCTTTTACCTTGATTTTTAACTGAACCTTCTGCAGGTTTTAAATTACTTAAATCCATTTTCAGTATTATTATTTAGTTTCTTCAACAGAAACTAAGTGATTTACTTTTGCTACCATTCCTAAGATATTAGGAGTAGCCTCGTGTTCTATAGTTTGCCCAATCTTTTTAAGACCAAGAGCCAATAAAGTTCTCTTTTGTCTCTGTGTTCTATTGATTGCGCTTTTAACTTTTGTTACTTTTATCTTAGACATTGCTGTTATGATTATCCGTTAAAAACTTTTTCTAAAGAGATACCTCTTTCACGAGCAATCGTTCTTGGGTCTCTTAGTTGTAATAAAGCATCGAAAGTTGCTTTTACAACATTATGAGGGTTTGATGAACCTTGAGATTTAGATAATACATCATGTACACCCACTGCTTCCAAAACTGTTCTCACAGCTCCACCAGCAATAACTCCTGTTCCAGGCGCTGCAGGTATAACATTTACTCTTGCACCACCAAATTTTCCTTTTTGTTCATGAGGTAAAGTTCCTTTCATGATTGGAATACGAACTAAGTTTTTCTTAGCATCTTCAATTGCCTTTGCGATTGCACTTGCAACATCTTTAGATTTTCCTAAACCATGTCCAACAACACCAGCTTCATCTCCAACCACTACGATTGCCGAGAAACCAAATGCTCTACCCCCTTTTGTT
Source organism: Olleya sp. KKT75 (assembly GCF_055635485.1). Taxonomy (NCBI): domain Bacteria; kingdom Pseudomonadati; phylum Bacteroidota; class Flavobacteriia; order Flavobacteriales; family Flavobacteriaceae; genus Olleya; species Olleya sp. KKT75. Next base: position 2,164,784 of record NZ_CM145759.1, on the reverse strand, counting down.
ACCTTAGTAACTCTCTGTACACCAACTAAACGATCTTTAAGATCTAAACCACTTGGTTTTACTAGCTCTGCGCTTCTATATTTTTTAAACATAATTTCTTAAAATTTAAGTCCGCCTTCTCTAGCTCCTTCAGCTAATGATTTGATTCTACCATGATATAAATATCCACCTCTATCAAAAGCTATAGTTGCAACTCCAGCCTTAAGGGCCTTCTCTGCGATAGACTTACCTACTAATGCAGCTACTTCTACTTTATTTCCTTTTGCAGCAATATCTTTATCTCTAGAAGATGAAGCTACTAATGTTTTACCATTAACGTCATCTACAATTTGAGCATAAATTTCTTTATTACTTCTAAAAACAGCTAATCTAGGTCTAGCTTCTGTACCAGAAACAACCTTACGGATTCTGTTTTTAATTCTTAATCGTCTTTCGTTTTTTGTTAACGCCATAACTATTATGCTGATTTACCTGCTTTTCTTCTTAATATTTCTCCAACAAATTTGATACCTTTTCCTTTATAAGGCTCAGGTGGTCTAAATCCTCTAATTTTAGCAGCAACCTGACCAACTAATTGTTTGTCAAATGATGTTAAAATTACTTTTGGATTTTTCCCTTTATCAGAAACTGTTTCTACTTTAACTTCTGGAGCTACACTTAAAACTATATTGTGAGAAAAACCTAAAGCCAAATCAAGGATATTACCTTGGTTTGATGCTCTATACCCAACACCAACTAATTCTAATTCTTTCTTCCAACCTTTAGATACACCTTCAACCATGTTGTTAACTAATGAACGATATAAACCGTGCTTAGCTTTGTGTTCTTTAGTATCTGCTGAACGAGTAACTAATACGTTACCATCTTCAACTTTTACTTCTACAGCATCAAAATTCTGAGTTAATTCTCCTAATTTTCCTTTTACTGTTATCGTTCCGTTGTCTACTGTTACAGTTACTCCTTCTGGAATGGCAACTGGATTATTTCCTATTCTTGACATTTTCTTCTGGATTTTAGATTAGTAAACGTAACATAAAACTTCACCACCTACGTTTTCTCTTTGCGCTTGCTTACCAGTCATAACTCCGTGAGAAGTTGAAACGATAGCAATACCTAATCCATTAAGAATACGTGGTAATTCAGTTGAACCAGAATATTTTCTTAAACCAGGCTTACTGATTCTTTGTAATTTTCTAATTACTGGTTCTTTAGTTTCCTTATTATACTTTAAGGCTATTTTGATAGTACCTTGAACAGTACTATCATCGAACTTATAACTTAAAATATACCCTTGATCGAATAATATTTTAGTCATGTCCTTTTTTAAATTTGATGCAGGAATTTCTACAACTCTATGATTAGCACGCACTGCGTTTCTAATTCTAGTCAAGTAATCTGCAATTGGATCTGTATACATATGTATTGATTTGCGGACTGGGTTTTCGGACTATTCCGAACCTTAGACCAATTATAATTTTACCAACTTGCTTTTCTAACACCCGGGATTAACCCTTGGTTAGCCATTTCTCTAAACATTACACGAGAAACACCAAAGGTACGCATATATCCCTTTGGTCTACCAGTTAATTTACATCTATTATGTTGACGAACTGGTGAAGCGTTTTTCGGTAACTTTTGTAACGCCTCATAATCTCCAGCTTCTTTCAAAGCCTTACGTTTTTCAGCATATTTAGCTACAGTTTTTGATCTTTTGACCTCACGGGCCTTCATTGATTCTTTAGCCATATCTTAATTTTTTTGAAAAGGTAAACCTAATTCAGTTAATAATGATTTTGCTTCCTTATCTGTCGGAGCAGAAGTTACAAATGTAATATCCATTCCGTCAATTTTATTAACTTTATCGATATTTATTTCTGGAAAGATAATTTGCTCAGTAACTCCTAAGTTATAATTACCTCTTCCATCAAATCCTGTAGCTTTAACTCCGTTAAAATCTCTAACACGTGGAAGTGCTGAAGTTATTAAACGATCTAAAAACTCATACATTCTTTCTCCTCTTAACGTAACTTTCGCACCAATTGGCATCCCTTTACGTAGTTTAAAAGATGCAACATCTTTCTTAGATATAGTAGCAACTGCTTTTTGACCAGTTATTGTAGTAAACTCGTCTACTGCATGATCTACAAGTTTCTTATCTGCAACTGCAGCTCCAACTCCTCTAGATAATACTATCTTTTTTAGTTTTGGAACTTGCATTACATTACTGTATCCAAATTCTTCTGTAAGAGCAGCAATTACTTTGCTTTTATACTCTTCTTTAAGTCTCGGTGAATATCCCATAACTATATTACTTCATTAGATTTTTTAGAAAATCTGACTTTTTTATCACCTTCAACTCTATAACCTATTCTTGTTGCTTCTCCTTTAGAAGTTAGCAATGATAAATTAGAAATATTGATTGGCGCCTCTTTTTCTACGATACCTCCTTGAGGGCTTTGTGCACTTGGTTTAGTATGTTTCTTAACCATGTTCACACCTTCAACTATAGCCTTATTTTTCTCAATAAAGACCTTTTGGACTTTACCTTCAGAACCTTTATGATCCCCAGCTATAACTTTGACTGTATCTCCTGTTTTAATTTTAAGCTTTGTCATTTTTTTATCAATTAAAGCACCTCTGGTGCCAATGATACAATTTTCATGAATTGTTTATCACGAAGTTCTCTAGCTACAGGTCCAAATACACGTGTTCCTCTCATTTCACCCGTTGGGTTTAAAAGTACACAAGCATTATCGTCAAATCTAATATAAGATCCGTCTGGACGTCTAACTTCTTTCTTTGTACGTACAACAACTGCTGTTGATACCGCTCCTTTTTTAATGTTTCCATTAGGAGTTGCATCTTTTACAGTGACAACAATTTTGTCACCTACAGAAGCGTATCTTCTCTTAGTACCACCTAGAACACGTATTGTTAATACTTCTTTTGCTCCAGTGTTATCTGCTACTCTTAGTCTTGATTCTTGTTGTACCATAATTACTTCGCTCTTTCAATTATTTCAACTAATCTCCAACATTTAGATTTACTTAAAGGTCTTGTTTCCATGATCTTTACTGTATCTCCAATATTACAATCGTTTGTCTCATCGTGTGCAACATATTTCTTTGTTTTTAACACGAACTTTCCGTACATAGGGTGTTTTACTTTTTTAACTTCAGCAACCACAATTGATTTCTGCATCTTGTTACTAGTAACTATCCCGATACGCTCTTTTCTTAAGTTTCTTTTTTCCATCTTGTAAGCAGAATTATTGTAAATCTCTTTTAGTTAATTCTGTTGCAATTTTTGCAACCGAACGTCTTACTTGACGTAATTGAATTGGGTTCTCTAAAGGAGAAACTGCATGAGCCATTTTTAAATCTGAATAACTCTTCTTTGTTTCACTAAGTTTCTCTTGTAACTCAGCTACAGATAATTCTTTAATTTCTGATTGTTTCATAATATCAAATAAATTATGCTTCGTAATCTCTAGCGATTACAAACTTAGTTTTTACTGGTAATTTTTGAGCTGCAAGTCTTAATGCTTCTTTAGCTATTTCTAAAGGCACTCCTCCAACTTCGAAAAGGATTCTTCCTGGTTTAACAACTGCTGCCCAATATTCTACTCCCCCTTTACCTTTACCCATACGTACTTCAAGAGGTTTCTTAGTGATCGGCTTATCTGGAAATATCTTAATCCAAAGCTGACCTTCTCTTTTCATGTGACGAGTAGCGGCAATACGAGCTGCTTCTATTTGACGTGATGTTAAAAAATTAGAATCCAATGATTTTATTCCAAAAGTTCCGTTTGAAAGTAAGTGACCTCTACCAGAGTTCCCTTTCATACGTCCCTTTTGCATTTTTCTAAATTTTGTTCTTTTAGGCTGTAACATTTTTTCTGTTCTTTAAAAAATTACTTTCTACGACGTTGTTGTGGCTTTCCACCTTGGCGTCCACCTTTTCCTTGCTTCTTAGCTAAGCCAACAAGAGGAGAAAGTTCTCTTTTACCATATACTTCACCTTTCATGATCCATACTTTAACCCCTAATCTACCATAAGTAGTATGAGACTCAACTAAAGCATAGTCAATATCGGCTCTGAATGTAGATAAAGGAATACGTCCTTCTTTGTAGTGTTCTGAACGTGCCATCTCTGCCCCGTTTAAACGTCCACTAATCTGGATTTTAATTCCCTCAGCATTCATTCTCATTGTAGCAGCAATAGCCATCTTAATTGCACGTCTGTATGAAATTCTGTTTTCAATTTGACGAGCAATGCTAGATCCTACTAAAAATGCATCAAGCTCAGGTCTTTTAATTTCAAATATATTTATTTGAACTTCTTTCCCTGTAATTTTCTTAAGTTCTTCTTTTAACTTGTCTACCTCTTGTCCACCTTTCCCAATAATAATACCAGGTCTAGCAGTAGTGATAGTAACGGTTACAAGTTTTAAAGTTCTCTCAATAATTACACGAGAAACACTAGCTTTAGATAAACGCGCGTGAACGTATTTTCTGATCTTATCGTCTTCGGCAAGTTTATCACCATAATCGTTTCCTCCGTACCAGTTAGATTCCCATCCTCTGATAATTCCTAAGCGATTTCCGATTGGATTTGTCTTTTGTCCCATATCTATCTTAGCTTTGTGTGTTATTGTTAGCACCAACCACGATTGTTACGTGGTTAGAGCGTTTTCTTATTCTGTGAGCACGTCCCTGTGGTGCTGGACGTAATCTTTTTAACATAGATCCACCATCTACTCTTATTTCTTTAACGACTAATTCAGCATCTTCGATACTTGCATCTTCGTTTTTTGCCTGCCAATTAGCTATCGCTGAAAGTAATAATTTCTCTAAACGATTTGAAGCTTCTTTTTGACTGAATTTCAAAATATTAAGTGCCTTTTCTACGCGTTCACCTCTTACTAAATCGGCTACTAAACGCATTTTTCTTGGTGACGTAGGACAGTTATTAAGCTTAGCAAAAGCGATTTGCTTTTTACCTTCCTTAATAGCGTCTGCCATTTGTTTTTTACGACTTCCCATAGCTTACTTTTTACCTTTATTTTTAGCACCTGCATGACCTCTAAAAGATCTTGTTGGTGAAAATTCTCCTAATTTATGCCCAACCATGTTTTCTGTAACATAAACTGGAACAAACTGACGACCGTTATGTACTGCGATTGTTTGTCCAACAAAATCTGGAGTAATCATACTTGCTCTTGACCAAGTTTTGATTACCGTTTTCTTGTCAGCTTCAACATTAGCAGCTACTTTTTTCTCTAATTTATAGTGAACGTAAGGTCCTTTTTTTAATGATCTTGCCATGATTTCTTATTTCTTTCTACGTTCTATAATATATTTATTACTCGCTTTAGTTTTAGAACGTGTTCTATATCCTTTAGCTGGTATACCGTTTCTAGAACGTGGATGTCCACCTGATGACTTACCTTCACCACCTCCCATTGGGTGATCTACTGGGTTCATTACAACTGGTCTTGTTCTTGGTCTTCTACCTAACCATCTGCTACGTCCTGCTTTACCAGAAACTAATAGTTGATGATCAGAGTTAGATACTGCTCCAATTGTTGCCGCACATGTTACTAGTATTAATCTAGTTTCACCTGAAGGCAATTTAATTGTTGCAAATTTACCATCCCTAGCCATTAATTGAGCAAAAGCTCCAGCACTTCTTGCCATTACAGCACCTTGTCCTGGTCTTAACTCTACACAAGAAATAATTGTTCCAAGTGGAATGTTTGCTAATGGCATTGCATTTCCTATTTCAGGAGCTACATTTTCACCAGAAACAACAGTTTGTCCAACTTGTAAACCATTTTGAGCAATGATATAAGTCTTTTCACCATCTTGATAATTTAACAAAGCGATGAATGCTGTTCTGTTTGGATCGTATTGGATTGAAGCAACTTCTGCAGGAATACCTGCTTTAGTTCTCTTGAAATCGATAATACGATATCTACGTTTATGACCACCACCTTTGTAGCGCATTGTCATACGTCCTTGACTGTTTCTACCACCTGATCGTTTTTTCGGAGCCAATAGGCTTTTTTCCGGCTTATCAGTAGTAATGGCGTCAAATCCGTTTACTACTCTAAATCGCTGACCTGGTGTGATTGGTTTTAATTTTCTTACTGACATTTGTCTTTAATTACATGTTAGTGTATAAATCAATCATTTCACCTTCCGCCAGTTGTACAATTGCCTTTTTCTTAGCATTTGTTTTACCATGCTGAATACCAGTTTTTGTAAACTTGGTACTCCTATCTGGACGGACATTTATAGTACGAACTTTTTCAACAGAAACTCCATAAGCAGCTTCCACTGCTTTTTTGATTTCTACCTTGTTCGCCTTAGTGTTCACAAAAAAGCTAAAACAATTGTTTAACTCGCTGTTAGCAGTTGCTTTTTCTGTGATTATAGGTTTAATTAAGATATTCATTTTGTTTCTATTTGCTTAAATTCGACTCAATAGCTTCTAAAGAACTCTCTAGAAGAATAACTTGATTTGCATTTAATATTTTATAAGTACTTAATTCTGAGCTCATTATAACTTCAGAGCCTTTTAAATTACGTGATGACAAATATACATTATTATTTGACGTACCCAACACAAACAATGATTTTTTGTTTTGTAGGTCTAACGCATTTAAAACCGCTGTAAAATTCTTAGTCTTTGGAGCGTCAAAATTAAAGTCTTCTAAAACAATAATTGACTTTTCACTTGCCTTAATACTAAACGCTGATTTACGTGCTAAACGCTTCAGGTTTTTGTTAAGTTTAAATGAATAATTTCTAGGTCTTGGTCCGAACATACGTCCACCTCCTCTAAAAACTCCTGACTTAATACTACCAGCTCTGGCTGTACCAGTACCTTTTTGTTTTTTAATCTTACGTGTACTTCCAGTTATCTCAGCACGCTCTTTAGCTTTGTGAGTACCTTGTCTTTGGTTAGCTAAGTATTGCTTAACATCCAAATATACAGCATGATTATTAGGTTCAATAGCAAAAACACCGTCAGAAAGGTCTGCCTTTCTACCTGTTTCTTTTCCGTTTATATCTAAAACTGCTACTTTCATTATTTTCTAATAATTACATAAGCGTTTTTGTGTCCAGGTACACAACCTTTAACAACAAGTAAATTCTTTTCAGGAACTACTTTTAAAACTCTTAAATTTTCAACTTTAACTGAGTCCGTTCCCATTCTTCCTGCCATACGCATTCCTTTGAATACTCTAGCTGGATAAGACGCTGCTCCAATAGATCCCGGTGCTCTTAAACGGTTATGTTGTCCGTGAGTAGCTTGACCTACACCCGCAAAACCATGACGTTTTACAACCCCTTGAAATCCTTTTCCTTTTGATGTACCTGATACATCAACAAATTCACCTTCTGCAAAGTGATCTACAGTGATTGCATCACCTAATTTGTACTCCGAATCAAAACCTTTAAATTCAACGATTTTGCGTTTTACAGAAGTCCCTGCTTTTTTAGCATGACCTAAGTCAGCTTTAGTAGCACTTTTTTCTGTCGCGTCATCGAAACCAAGTTGAACAGCACTATAGCCGTCAACTTCTTCAGTTCTGACTTGGGTAACGATACATGGTCCAGCTTCGATTACTGTACATGGCATATTCTTACCATTTTCATCGAAAATGCTGGTCATACCGATTTTTCTTCCAATTAACCCAGACATAATTTTTATTTATTTGTTATTACTATTTATTAAAACACAAGGCTGAAAAATACGTTTCAGCCTTGAATTGTATTTTAACCGTTTTTCCTTCGCACGAAGCTTAGGACATGTTTCGCTTAATCAACGTTAAACGAATAAGTTTACTTAAACCTTAATTTCAACTTCTACTCCACTTGGTAATTCAAGTTTCATTAAAGCGTCAATTGTTTTAGAAGATGAAGAGTAAATATCTAATAATCTCTTGTAAGAGCTTAATTGAAATTGTTCTCTTGACTTCTTATTAACGTGAGGTGAACGTAATACAGTGAAAATTTTCTTGTGCGTTGGTAATGGAATTGGTCCAGTTACAACAGCACCTGTACTTTTTACTGTTTTTACAATCTTTTCAGCAGACTTGTCTACTAAGTTATGATCGTAAGACTTTAATTTTATTCTAATTTTTTGACTCATTTTCTTAACTTTTTAAGATTGTTCTCCTTTAGCTGCTTTTATAACTTCTTCAGATACATTTGAAGGTGTTTGAGCATAGTGTGAAAATTCCATTGTTGATGTTGCACGACCAGAAGATAATGTTCTTAATGTTGTAACATAACCAAACATTTCTGATAATGGAACAGTAGCTTTTATTGTCTTTGCTCCAGCACGGTCACCCATACCTTCCATCATACCTCTTCTTCTATTTAAATCACCTACAATATCACCCATGTTTTCTTCTGGTGTGATAACCTCTAGCTTCATAATAGGCTCCATGATTACAGCTTTGGCAGCTTTAGCACAGTTTTTAAATCCTAATTTAGCTGCTAGCTCAAAAGATAATTGATCAGAATCCACATCATGGTAAGATCCATCTCTTAAAGTAACTTTCATTGAATCAACTTCAAAACCTGCTAATGGTCCATTAACCATCGCCATTTTAAATCCTTTTTCAATTGAAGGGATAAATTCCTTAGGAACGTTACCACCTTTAATTACAGATTCAAATTGAAGACCAATAACACCTTCATCAGCTGGTTCAACTGTAAATACAATATCAGCGAATTTACCACGACCACCAGATTGTTTCTTATAAACCTCTCTATGATCTGCAACTGCTGTAATTGCTTCTTTATACTCAACCTGAGGTTGACCTTGATTTACTTCAACATTAAACTCACGTCTTAAACGATCTACAATTACATCAAGGTGAAGCTCACCCATTCCTGAAATAATAGTTTGTCCAGAAGCTTCGTCAGAACGTACAGTAAACGTAGGATCCTCTTCAGCTAATTTAGCCAAACCAATACCTAATTTATCAACATCTGCTTTAGTCTTAGGTTCCACAGCGATACCAATTACTGGATCTGGAAAGTCCATAGATTCTAATACAATAGGATGATCTTGATCTGAAAGTGTATCACCTGTTTTGATTGACTTAAATCCAACAGCCGCTCCAATATCTCCAGCTTCTATATAATCAATTGCATTTTGCTTATTTGCATGCATTTGGTAGATACGTGAAATACGTTCTTTTTTACCAGAACGGTTATTTAACACATAAGAACCAGCGTCTAAACGACCAGAATAAGCTCTAAAAAATGCTAAACGTCCTACGAAAGGATCTGTAGCAATTTTAAATGCTAATGCAGCGAAAGGCTCCTTAACACTTGGCTTACGAATTTCTTCTTTGTCCGTATCTGGGTTAATTCCAACAATACCTTCCTTATCCATAGGAGAAGGCAAGTAACGACATACAGCATCTAATAAGAACTGAACACCTTTGTTTTTAAACGCAGAACCACAAATCATAGGAATAATTGCCATATCCATTACAGCTGCTCTAAGTGCTCTATGCACTTCGTCTTCTGTAATAGAATTTTCATCTTCCATAAATTTTTCTAAAAGATTCTCGTCATAACTTGCTACTTCTTCAATCAAAAGTGCACGGTACTTACGAGCTTCTTCTTTCATATCCTCAGGGATTTCGATTACATCGAAAGTTGCTCCTTGAGTTTCATCATGCCATACAATAGCACGGTTTTTTACTAAGTCAATAATACCTTTAAAATCCTCTTCGTCACCAATATTTAAAACTATTGGCACCGCGTTAGACTTTAACATGTCTTTTACTTGTTGACAAACTCCTAAAAAGTCAGATCCTTGACGGTCCATTTTATTAACGAAACCAATTCTTGGCACTTTATAGTTGTCAGCAAGTCTCCAGTTAGTTTCAGATTGAGGCTCAACACCATCAACTGCACTAAATAAAAACACTAAACCATCTAATACACGTAAAGATCTATTTACCTCTACAGTAAAATCTACGTGACCAGGAGTATCAATAATGTTAAAGTGATAACCCTTTGTATCAGGAGTAGGTTCTGCATTTTCTAATGGAAACTTCCAAGTACAAGTTGTAGCTGCAGACGTAATAGTAATACCACGTTCTTGCTCCTGCTCCATCCAGTCCATTGTAGCAGCACCATCATGTACTTCTCCAATTTTGTGTGAAACACCTGTATAATAAAGAACACGCTCTGTTGTTGTAGTTTTACCTGCATCAATATGAGCCGCAATTCCAATGTTTCTTGTATATTTTAAATCTCTAGCCATATCTTATTAAAATCTAAAGTGAGAGAATGCTTTGTTTGCCTCAGCCATTTTGTGAGTATCAGTACGTTTCTTAACTGCTGCTCCTTCTTCTTTAGCTGCTGCTAAAATTTCTGATGCTAAACGTAGTGCCATAGATTTTTCATTTCTCTTACGAGAAAAACTAATTAACCACTTCATTGCAGTTGAAACCTTACGGTCTGCACGTATTGGGTTAGGAATTTGAAATGTAGCTCCACCTACTCTACGACTACGTACTTCTACGTGAGGCATAACGTTAGATAATGCATCCTTCCAGATTTCTAATGCTGTTTTTTCTTCGTCTGTCTTTTTAGTATCTACGATGTCAATTGCGTCGTAAAACACTTTAAAGGCTACAGACTTCTTTCCGTCCCACATCATCATGTTAACAAATCTAGTTACTAACTGATCGTTAAATCGAGGATCTGGTAAAAGCGGTCTTTTTTTTGCTGCTCTTTTTCTCATGTCTTCTTCTTAAGTTTTTAATTAACTTTTAGGGCGTTTTGCACCATACTTAGATCTACGTTGTGTTCTACCTGCAACACCTGCTGTGTCTAAGGCACCACGAACGATGTGATATCTAACTCCTGGTAAATCTTTTACCCTTCCACCTCTAACCAATACTATCGAGTGCTCTTGTAAATTGTGACCTTCTCCACCGATGTATGCATTTACTTCGTTACCGTTTGTTAAACGAACCCTTGCTACCTTACGCATTGCTGAGTTTGGTTTTTTAGGTGTCGTTGTATAAACACGAGTACACACACCACGTCTTTGAGGACACGAATCTAAAGCAGCCGATTTACTCTTCTTGGTTATTTTGGCTCTTCCTTTTCGTACTAATTGTGAAATTGTTGGCATATAATTCTAATATAATTTTATGTTACCTCTCTCTAAGAGGGGTGCAAATGTAGTGATTTAATTCAAGTAATCAAACCTTAATGCATTAATTTTCAATAGAATTTAAAATTAAATTTCCACCAGATATTATTTAGTTACTTTTTTACGTTAATTTTACTTTCAACATATAATCAAACAGAATTTGAATTTTAAAACATATACAACTTGTCTAATCTTCATTTTATACGCCTCTATATTATGCAGTCAAAATTTACAATTAAAAGTAATAGGGTTTGATGATAACGAAACTTCAATATTAAGCCAATACAATACCAAAACAACGTTTGATTCTTATGAAGAACTTAAGCTAAATCTATCTCATATTAAAAATACCTTAAGACAAAATGGTTATATTAATAATCATTTACTATCTATAACTAATAGTAAAAACAAACTCTATATTGCAAAAATAGCACTCAAAAATAAAATAGAAAATGTTGTCCTATATATAGACCCTACTTTTCAGTCTAAAAACTATTTCTCTAAACTAAACATAGATAACTTAAAAAACAACACTTTTGAAGTTCCCTATTTAGCATTAGAAAAACTGTTAATTAAGTACAATAAAATAATAAGTGAAACCGGTCAACCATTTTCCACTTTACAACTTAGTGATGTCAAACAAAAAAATAACACAACCCTTTCTGCAAATCTAACAATCACGACTCAAGAAAAAAACAGACAACTAGACAAAATAATTATCAAAGGATATGATAAGTTTCCTAAATCTTATCTAAAACGATTTCTTAAAATCCAGAAAAACAAAACGTTTAACCTTTCTTCCATTAACAAAAAGACACTTCAATTAAACAACTTAAGTTTTGCTTCTCAAACTAAACCTGCTGAAATACTATTTACAAAAGATTCGACACAATTATATTTATACTTAAAAAAAACACCAAGTAACAACTTTGATGGATTTATTGGATTTACAACAAATGAACAAACCAACAAATTAGAATTTAATGGCTACTTAAATTTACAACTAGTTAATAATTTAAATTATGGCGAAAGTTTATACTTAGATTACAAAAGTGATGAGAGTGAACAGAAAAACTTCAACTTAATCGCAAATCTTCCTTATTTATTCAAAACACCAATAGGACTAGAAGCTTCACTTAATATAACAAAAAGAGATTCCTCATTTATTAACACAAAACAGAAAGCAAGTCTTTTTTATCAATTAAATGACAAAACAAGTTTATACGCGGGAATTGAAACTACAGAATCAAGTCATTTATCTGACAACCTAGAAAATATAGAAGATTACAGCTCAAATTTTCTTAAATTAAGATATCAATTCAGACAACTACAAAATGAAGACCCTCTATTTAAAATAAAGACAGAAATAAATACTGAATTTGGTACCGGAAAAAGACAAGCAACACTAAACAACCAAAGCCAAAATTCTATAGATTTTAATGGTAGCCACATTTTTAATTTAAATAATAATAACAGCTTCTATATTAAAAGCATAATTCAACTCATTTTGTCAGAAAACTACCTCGAAAACGAGCTTTTTAGGTTTGGAGGTGTTAATACTATACGAGGATTTACAGAAAATAGTCTAATTGCTAACAGCATTTACATATTAAACACAGAATACAGATACAAATTAAGCGACAGTATTTTTCTTAATTCTGTTATAGATATAGCACACTTTAAAAACGATAATTTAAACCAAAAAGAAAATCTATATGGTTTTGGTTTTGGTTTCGGAATACTCACCAATGCTGGATTACTTCGATTTATTTATGCTAATGGTAAAACAGAACAAGCCCCTTTCAACTTCTCTAATTCTAAGATTCATATTAGCCTAAAGGCGACCTTCTAATTTAGAATAAATCAAACATTTTAACTCATGTTAATTTAATATTAAAAAAAACTGCCTAAACATTGTTTTATTACCAAATTATTTAGATTTTTGGGATAGACTAATTTAATATATTAATATGAAAACAAATTTAAATCGAATTTTAACACTGTTCTTAGTGATGGTAGCCAGTCTATCGTACGCTCAAGAACGAACAATCTCAGGAACTATTACTGATGAAAATGGACTACCATTGCCCTCAGCAACAATTGTTGTAAAAGGAACTTCTAATGGTAGCACTTCAGATTTTGATGGAAACTACTCTATTCAAGCAAGTAATGGTCAAGTATTAAACTTTAGCTATGTTGGGTATGACTCTGTTGAAAAAACAATTGGAGCCTCTAGCACTATTAGCGTTAGTTTACAACCAGGTAATACTTTAGACGAAGTTGTTGTAACAGCTTTAGGTATTAAAAGAGAAAAGAAAAGTTTAGGTTATGCTACTCAAGAAGTTGCAGGTGATGAAGTTTCTAAAGTGAAATCTTCAAACTTTGTTAATTCTCTTTCAGGAAAAGTAGCTGGTTTAGACGTAAAATCTTCTGGTACTTTAGGAGGATCTACAAACGTTGTAATTAGAGGTAATGCCTCTATTGCAGGTAACAACCAAGCTTTATTTGTAATTGACGGAATACCTGTTGATAACGGAAATTCTAACAGTGCTACACAACGTTCTGGTGGTGGTGGTTATGACTATGGTAATGCCGCTTCAGATATTAACCCTGATGATATTGCAACTATTAACGTTTTAAAAGGTGCTGCAGCAACTGCACTTTACGGATCTAGAGCATCTAACGGTGTTGTAATGATTACGACTAAAAAAGGTAAAAAAAGAAAAGGTATTGGTGTAACTTTAAATTCTAGTTATACTATCGGATCTGCTGATACTGAAACATTACCAGTATACCAAAAGAAATACGGTGCAGGTTATGGACAATTTTATGATGATCCTTCAGGGTACTTTGGATACACGGATATTGATGGAGATGGTAACCCAGATCTAACAACTCCTTTTACTGAAGATGCATCTTACGGTGCTGCTTTTGACCCATCATTAGATGTTTACCAATGGAACTCTATTTACCCACAATTAACGGATACTTACCAACAAGCTACTCCATGGGTTGCAGGTGCTAATGATCCAAATTCTGTATGGAAAAGTGGAGCTACTAGTGTAAACTCTGTATCTCTTGACGGTGGTAATGACACAAGTTCTTTCAGATTAGGTTTCACAAACATGTTACAAGAAGGAAACCTTCCTAACAGTGAAATTAAAAGAAACACAATTAACTTTTCGGCATCTCACGACTTAACAGAAAAATTAACTGCATCTACAACGTTTACATATACTAAAACAAACGGAAAAGGTAGATATGGTACCGGTTATTCTGCAAACAATGTTATGCAACAATTTAGACAATGGTTTCAAGTAAACGTTGACGTTGCTGCTTTAGAACAGGCTTATTTTGATACAGGAGACAACATTACATGGAATCCAACATCTGCAACAAACCTTTCTCCAATTTATTCTGATAATCCTTATTGGACATTCTACGAAAATTATGAGACAGATCAAAGAAATAGATATTTTGGTAACTTTGCATTAGATTACGAAATCAATGATTGGTTAAGTATTTTAGGTAGATTTACATTTGATACTTATTCTGAATTACAAGAAGAAAGAATTGCTATTGGTAGTAATAATGTTTCTTCTTACAGTAGATTTAACAATAACGTAGCAGAATATAACTACGACTTTATCTTAAGTGCAAACAAAAACATTACAGAAAAATTAAATATTGAAGGTAACATTGGATTTAACTTAAGACGTAATGATAGAAATAGTATTGATGCACAAACAAATGGTGGTTTAAACCTTGCTAACTTGTATGCATTATCTAATAGTGTAAATGCAATGAACGCTCCAGTAGAATATGATGCAACTTCAAAAGTAGATGGAATATATGGAAGAGCTAGTTTAGGTTATGACGGTTTTGCTTACTTAGAAGGTACATATAGAGTAGACCGTTCTTCTACGCTACCTAAAGAAAATAATAGTTTTGACTATTTTTCTGTAGCATCTAGTATAATCTTTTCTAAATTTATAGATGCAGATTGGTTATCATTTGGTAAACTTAGTGCTAATTATGGTGAAGTAGGATCAGATACTACTCCATACAGTGTATTTAACACTTATGGTATTGGAACTCCGTTTTCAGATACAGGTATAGCTTCTAACCCAGGAGCAAGAAACAACCCATATCTCGAACCAGAAAGACAAGAAAATTACGAATTTGGTTTAGACACACAATTCTTCAACAGAAGATTAGGTATTAACGTATCGTACTACAATACTCAAAACATAAATCAAATTACAAGTGTACCAGTATCAAATGCAACAGGATATACGTCTGTTTTATTAAATGCAGGTACAATGGAAAACAAAGGTTGGGAAGTGCAATTAAATGCAACACCTATAAAAACTGAAAACTTTAGCTGGGATGTAAATGTAAACTGGGCGAAAAACAAAAGTTTAGTTGTATCACTTGCTGATGGTATTGATAACTTACAGTTAGCATCACTACAAGGAGGAATTTCTATAAATGCAACTCCAGGACAACCTTACGGAACAATTAGAGGTACAGACTTAGTATACCACTCTAATGGAGAGCCAATAGTGCAATCAAATGGATATTACCAAACTACTAGTACTAATAACGAAATAATTGGTGACATTAACCCAGAATGGACTGCAGGTTTAAACAACAGTTTTAACTACAAAAACTTCAACTTAAGCTTCTTAATTGATATGCAAAAAGGTGGAGATGTATTCTCTTTAGATACTTGGTACGGTTATGCAACAGGATTGTATGATTTTACAGCTGCCAACAACGAATTAGGAAACCCAGTAAGAAACCCAGTAACAACTGGAGCAGATAGCGGTGGTGTACTTTTATCTGGTGTACAAGCTGATGGTTCAGTAAACACAGTAAGAGCTAATGCTAGTAACTACGCAAACCCATGGGGTTATGTAAGAACAGCAAATAGCCAACACGTTTATGACGCTGGATTTATTAAATTAAGAGAAGCAAGTATTACTTACAAATTTGATGACAAGATTTTAAGCCAAGTACCATTTACAGCAGCTTCTATTTCATTAATTGGAAGAAACTTATGGATCATTGATAAAAGCGTACCTTACGCAGATCCTGAAGCAGGTTTAAGCTCAGGTAATGTTCAAGGATACCAATCAGGTACTTACCCTTCTATTAGAGAAATAGGGGCTTCATTAAAGTTACAGTTCTAAAAACAAAACATTATGAAAAAAACATTTATAACAATATTATCAGTCATAACATTGTTTGGTTGTCAATCAGACGAGCAATATGAAGACTTAAATAGAGATCCAAAAAATCCAACGGAAGTTGATGCCGATTTTTTATACAACTCTGCAACAAAGAGTTTGTTTAATCAAATGACCAGTACTAACGTCAATAATAACGTATTTAGATTATTAGGACAATACTGGACTGAAACGACATACACGGACGAAAGCAACTACGATTTAGTTGGACGTAATATTCCAGAAAGTCATTGGTCTGAGCTATACAGAGATGTATTATTAGATTTACAAACTTCTAATCAAGTAGTTTTAGCAGACCCTATATTAACTCAGTCTGAAAAAAATGCTAGAATTGGACAAATAGAAGTGTTAGCAATCTACACTTGGCAACAAATGGTAGATACATTTGGAGATATACCTTACTCGGATGCTCTAGGTCTATCAACGTTACCAAAATACGATGACGCTGAAACTATTTACCTTGATTTATTAGACAGAATAAATGCTGCCATTCCTAATTTGGCAGGAACAGGATTTACTTCTACTGATAAAATATATGGAGGTGACATGGTTGCTTGGAACAAATTTGCAAATTCTTTAAAATTAAAATTAGGAATTCGTTTATCTGACTTCAATACAGCTTTATCACAGTCTACTGTAGAGTCTGCATATGCAGCGGGAGTATTTACATCTAATGCAGATAATGCATTATTAACTTACGAATCTGCTACACCTAATACAAATCCATTATGGGTTGACTTAGTACAGTCAGGGCGTACGGATTTTGTACCTGCTAACACTTTAGTAGATGTAATGAATACACTTGAAGATCCAAGAAGAATGACCTATTTTGATGAAAATATGGGTGCAGGAACTTACGTTGGTGGAATATACGGTGATAACAATACATTTGGTAACTATACTCATATCGTAGGATATGACGACGGTACATCTTTACACGACCCAACATTACCAGGTGTTTTATTAGACTTTTCTGAAGTATCTTTTTACTTAGCAGAAGCTGGTCATAGAGCATGGAATGTAGGTGGTACCGCTGATCAACACTATACAAATGGTATCACAGCATCTTTTGATTACTGGGGAGCTGCAGACTTAGCAACTTACTTAGCTGATCCTGCTGTTGCTTATGCTACTGCTGCTGGTGACTGGAGACAAAAAATTGGTACTCAGTTCTGGTTAGCAATGTATAATAGAGGATTTGAAGGATGGACTGTTTGGAGAAAATATGACAATCCAACATTTAACCTTCCTGTAGTGACTTCTAATCCTGTTCCAACAAGATACACGTATCCTGTAAACGAACAAAACTTGAACGAAACAAACTGGTCTGCTGCTTCTGCTGCAATTGGTGGGGATAGTCAAACAACTAAAATATTCTGGGATGTAAACTAATCATTCCTAAAACATATTTAAAAGCCTCATAAGTTAATCTTATGAGGCTTTTTTTATTCAATTAATTTAAAAATAAAAACATCATAAAAATTGTAGGAAAAATATTTAATATAATCTTAACATTAGTATGGGTAACAAAATTGAAAAAGTAATTTAAGTATAAAAGCCTTTAACATATTATTAGCATTACTAGTTCACTATCACATTATTACGACAAAACAACGGAATACGCACAACAGAAATGCCACGACAAAAAACCATGAATTCCAATATAGCAAGACAACCAACCTACTATTGAATATATGCAAACACATTGCTCAAATCCTTGCATAATTCACTTATCTAAATCAAATATTATGATAAAAAAGTTGTTTTATTAAGTTTTTATTATGATTTTTGGCACAGACTAATTCAAATAAAAATAAAAATGAAAACAAAGTTTAGTGGAATTTTAACGCTATTTCTAGCGTTTGTTGTGCAAATAACGTTTGCACAAGACAAAACAGTTTCAGGAGTTGTTTCTGACGAAAATGGTATGCCATTACCAACTGCAAACGTAGTTATTAAAGGTACATCAACTGGGACATCAACAGATTTTGATGGTAATTACTCAATCAAAGCAAAAGTTGGTGACAAACTGCAATTTAGTTATGTAGGATACGGTAACAAAGAAGTTACAGTCCAAGCAGCTAATAAAATTAACATTGCCTTAGAACCTGACAATGCATTAGATGAAGTGGTAATTGTAGCTGCCTACGATATCAGACGTACTCAAAAAACGACTACATCGGCAATACAAACAGTTTCCTCTGAAACTATTTCAACAAGACCAAACGCTTCTTTAGTTCAGACGTTGCAAGGACAAGCAGCTGGTTTAAACATTACTACTAACTCTGGGCAACCTGGAGGAGATAGTGAGATTAACTTAAGAGGTGTTGGATCACTATCTGGAAAAACTGAGCCATTGTTTATAATGGACGGAATACCTATCGATCAAGATAACTTTAGAAGTTTAAACCCTAATGAAATTGCGTCGGTATCTGTACTAAAAGATGCAGGAGCAACATCTATTTACGGAAATAGAGGTGCAAATGGTGTAATTATCATTACAACTAAAAGAGGAAAGAAAAACAGTAATTTACAAGTTACTTATACGGGTATAACAAGTATATCTCAACTACAAGGTCATGATTATGATCTAATGAACTCTAAAGAGCAATTACTTTTAGAAAGAGCTGTAGGAAATGGTAGAGGTGCAACTATTGGTGATGCAGAAATCGATGCAATAGCAAGATATGCGGACACTGAATGGGTTGATGTGTTTTTTAGAAATGCAATGACACAAAATCATACAATAGGAATTACTTCTGGTGGAGAAAACTCTAGTTCATTTACATCTGTAGGTTATTTTGACGCTCAAGGTATTTTAAAGCAAAGTGCACTACAACGTTTTAACTTAAGAAATAACTTTAATGGTAATTCAAAAAACGAACGTTTTAATTACGGTACGTCTTTATCTTTAAACTTTTCTAAAAATGATGAACCAAACAGTATTGGATCTGGAGCAGTAAACCGTAACTATGTATTAGGAGCTTACCAATCTTTACCTTACAGATCACCTTCTGAATACACAGTAGGAGCTGGAGGAGATTTAGCACCTACATTTGCAAATACGCCATTATTATTATTAGATAGATTAGCAACTTATGAGCGTAGTGAGAATGAAATAAAGATATTAGCAAGTATTAATGCTGGGTATAAATTAACCGACAAGTTAACATTTAACACAAGAGTAAGTGCAGATTTTACTGATGAGCAATTTATCAGATCTGAAGCTCCTGAAAGTTTTAACTCTCAGTTTTTTGCAGGTGTTGGCGAAGATTTACCTGGTACAGTTGATCAACAATCTACTAGAACAGTTGCAATGGATATTGTAAACTCATTAAACTATTCTACTAAATTTGGTGATAAACACACCTTAGATACTGGGATATACATGGAGTATTACAAAGCACATTTAAGATCATTTGGATTTAGACAAAATGGTTTAGACCCAAAAACATGGTACCCTGGTGATGGAAGTGGGTTTATAGATGATAATGCTGATAATGACTTTTACGTTGATACTGTAAATGCGGGTTATAACAATGCTGGGTTATTCTCTTACTTTGCTAATGCAGATTACGATTATGACAACAAATATGGATTAACACTTACTGGTCGTAGAGATGCATCATATAGATTTGCAGGATCAAATAAATGGGGAACGTTCTACGCAGTAGCTGGACGTTGGAACATTGATCAAGAATCATTTATGGAAGACTCTGCTTTTAATTTATTAAAACTTAGAGCTTCATACGGTACTTCTGGTAACCAAGATATAGCTGGTGTTTCAGGGCAAGGAGCTGACTTTAGCGCAAACTCATTAACATTAGATTTATACGCTACAGGATCTGGTTACGGAAACCAGAACTCAATCTTTCAATCTCAAATAGCTAATCCTGATTTAAAATGGGAAACAAGTGGTATGACAAACATTGGACTTGATTTTGAGGTATTTAATTCAAGATTAAGAGGATCTTTAGATGTATACAAAAAAGATACAGAAGATGTATTCCAATTTCAACCAACATCTTCGTATACAGGTACAACAGGACAATCTGTAAACGCAGGAAACTTAATTAACAAAGGTGTTGATTTAAGTTTAGGATATGATGTATTAAAAAGTGATGAAGGTTTAAACCTATCTGTTAGTTTTGTAGGTAACTATAATAAATCAGAACGTTACGGAGCACAAGACAGTACTATAGAAGAAGGAGGTCCAATAGGTCAATACTATTTAATTAGATATGCTGGAGTTAATCCTGCAAATGGTAATCTGTTATTTTTAGATGCTAATGGAGACTTAACGGAAACGCCAGATGAAGATGCAGATAGAGTGTTTACAGGTAAAAATCGATATGCAGATTATCAAGGAAGTTTTGGTTTTGAAGCAGACTATAAAGGTTTTTACGTCTCAACACAGTTTAACTATGTAATTGGTGCTGATAGATTCGATTTCAACTACTCTGGTTTTATTGACCCAACAAGTGTTGGTAACTTTAGAAGCTCACGTGATTTACAAAGAGCATGGACTCCTACAAACAGATATACTGATATTCCATCTCTTACAGCAACTAACCTAAATTTTGCTGGTGATCGTTTTTTACAAAGCGCAGATTATCTAAGATTAAGATTTCTTAGTTTTGGATATAACTTTAACAGAAGTGTCCTAGAAAAAATGAACTTAAAAACATTAAGACTATTTGCTAACGCTGAAAATTTCTTAACTATTACAGGTTGGAGAGGTGATGATGCAGAAGGTATTGGATCAACTCAAAATAATTACCCAACACCAAGAACATTCTCAATAGGTTTAGAATTAGGTCTTTAAAAAAAAACAAAAATGAAGAAAATAAATAAATTTTACGCGATAATTTTAGCGTTGATTACGTTTGCTTGTAACGATGCTATAGACATAGATCAACCAGGACTATTACTAGCTGAAAACGCTTTTCAAAGTGTAGGAGATCTAGAAGCTGGTTTGTATGGTGCTTATGCCAATTTTGATTATACAGGAGAAATACTATTTAATGGTATTTATACTGATGAGTTAGCTTTGGGTACCGAAAATGGTGGACAAAATGCTAGTGAGTATGATTTAGTATTAACATCTGCTAGTGGGTTTCCTGCAATAATGTGGACAAAATATTACATTGCATTAGCTAATGTTAACTTATTAATTGAAGCTTCTAACGCCATTCAACCTGAAGATGACGAATTAGATAACTATAATTCAATAGTAGGACAGGCTTATGCTTTAAGAGCATTTGCACACTTCCAATTACAAACATACTATACAACGGACTATACTGATGACTCAGCAATGGGCGCGATAGCTTTAACGTATGTACCTGAAATTGGAGAACAATTACCAAGAAATACAAACGGAGAGGTGTTTACTTTAATAGAGTCTGACTTAACATTAGCTAATAGCTTATTAGATAATAGCACAAGTAACCCAACGTTTATAAACAAGGATGTTATTAAAGCACTTTCTGCAAGAATGGCAGCTTATAGAGGTAACTATACATTAGCTTCAACATTAGCTTCAGAGCTGTTAGCTGACTACCCAATTGCTAACACAGCAGATTACTTTAACATCTGGACAGATACAAGTAACTCTGAAGTTATATTCAAGTTAGAAAGAACAGATAACGATGCTTATGATAACCAAGGAACAGCAAGCGGTGGTACTGCTGGTAGTTTATTTGCTTTTGGTAACAGCACAATCTCTGGTTCTCCATTTATGGAAATGGACCGTCACTTATTTAACAATTTAAATAGTGGGGATATTAGATCTTCTCGTTACATAGATCCTTCATCACTTATATCTCCTGACTACGAGAATGCACTTAATTATAAAGCTGAAGACGTTTTAGTAATTAGAAAATATCCTGGTTCTGAGGGAGTTAACTTAATGAATGATTTAAAAGTATTTAGATCTCCTGAAATGCTATTTATTATGGCTGAGGCTGCTGCCGAAAATGGACAGCTAGTGCAAGTTGCAACGTTAATTAAACAATTAAGAGACGCTAGATTTGGATCTTCGCAAACATTGCCTGTATATGACAACCAAACAGAAGCTTTTGGTGCAATATTAGACGAAAGAAGATTAGAGTTGGCCTATGAAGGACATAGATGGGTGGATATTAAAAGACTTGGAGCTAAAGGGAACAGAACTTTAGACAGAGAACCTTTAGATTGTGCGGCTGTAAATGCAGCTGAATGCAGTATGCCAAATACAGATAAAAGATTTACAATGCCAATTCCTTTAAACGAAATTGACATTAATCCTTTATTAGCTCAAAATCCTGGGTACTAATTTAAATATAAAACAACAATGAAAAACATAAGAAAAATATTAACAATGTCACTAGTAGCTTTTAGTTTCTTCGCATGTGAAGAAAATGAAAATGTGACATATGACGGTTCTCAAACTGGTGTTGGTTTTACAGAAGCAACACAATCATTAACTGTACGTACTGAAGGATCAACAATAACTTTAGATGCACAAGCAACTACTTTGTCGGAATCTGACAGAACGTATAACGTAACTGTTGATATGGAAGCAACAACTGCTCCATCTCCAAGTAACTACTCATTTGGTACTTTAACTATCCCGGCAAATTCTTTTGACGGGTCTATGGACGTTACATTTAACGACACAGACTTAGTTGATTTTGTATCATATGACTTAGTATTAAAACTAGAATTGGATGCAGGATTAGCTGTAGTAGGATCAGAAACAGCAACTATATCATTTAATAAATATATACTATGTAATGATGTAGAACTTGTAATAAACGATGATAGATATGCTTCAGAAAGAACTTGGGACATCGTAGATTCAAATGGTGATGTAGTGCAATCTGGTGGACCTTACAGTGATGTAATTGGTGGCCAGGTCATAACTGCTAACTTTACATTAGCTGACGGTTGTTATACATTTACTATGTATGACTCATTTGGTGATGGACAAGTTGATGGAACTGTGACTGGAGATTACTCTTTAGACTGCTCAATTATTAACCATGCATCCGGTACAGGTAACTGGGGTAGTTCAGATTCAACTGATTTTTGCGTTAACCCATAATAAATAAAAAAAATGAAAAATATAAAACATATACTTTCAATATTCGCTATCTGCCTATTAATAGTAGGCTGTGAATCTAATGATGACAAACTTACAGGTGGTAATTCAGACTCTGGTTGGATCCAATTAGATGCTGACTCGAGTAGTGCATTTGATAATCAAGGAATTGTTGAAATTCCTTATTCTTTACCTTACGGTACAAATTTTGAAGGTTTAGCTTTAACGTACAGTATTGAATTAGTATCAGGTTCTTATCCTGAATCTTCATTAGGTAACTTTACAACTGCAGTAGGCTCAGGGCTTAACGAAGGAGTAATACAATTTAATTTACAAAATGTAAGTAGCAATTATGAATTACTTTTTACTTTAGTAAGCTCTAGCAACCCTGACTACTTAATAGGTTTACCTGACGGTAGCAAGCAAACTACTTATACGCTTTCTGTTTGTAATGTACAAACATCTGCAACCTATTTAGGGGATGCTTTTTCTACTGATCTAGGAGATCCTGCAGGAACAGTAGTGCCACCATACACTGTAACTGTAACACCTTTAGAAGAATGTGGAACATACAGTTTAGACACTAGTTGGGGTCCAGATTTTGTCCCTAACGTATGTGGAGGATGTGTAGCTGTAGGACAATTTCCTAACGCTTCAGTTCTAACTATAAATTCAGATAACTCTGTAACAATAGTTGGAGATAATGGAAGTGGAACTGGTACATTTGATCCTATAAACGACACGTTTACTTTAAGTATAGCACAAGAATTATTTACGAGTGACTTTAATGTGGATGTAGTTTTAACTGGAAACTAAAAAGAATATTTTCTTTATACTTAAAAGAGCCTGCAATTTGCAGGCTCTTTTTTTATACCTTTGCGTCATGGAAAAAACCACTCAAATATTTGGTCTTAGAGCTATTATTGAAGCTTTAAATGCAGGAGAGCATGTAGATAAAGTCTTTTTACAAAAAGGACTTAAGGGCGACTTGTTTCAAGAATTAGAAACCGTTTTAAAAAGCAAAAGAGTAAACTCTTCTTATGTACCGGTTGAAAAATTAAACCGATTAACTAAAAATAATCATCAAGGCGCTGTAGCACAAATTAGCCCAGTCAAGTTTTATGACATTGAAGAGCTATTTGAAATGGTATCTGCAAAAACAAAAACACCTCTTTTTTTATTACTTGACCAATTAAGTGATGTAAGAAATTTTGGTGCTATTATCCGTACTGCAGAATGTACTGGTGTGGATGGTATAATTATACAAAGTAAAGGTGCTGCTCCTGTCAATGGAGACACAATTAAAACTAGTGCTGGTGCTGTATTTAAAGTGCCATTATGTAGAGTTGATCACATAAAAGACGCGGTATTCTTTTTACAGTCGTCAGACATAAAAGTAATTGCGGCTACAGAAAAAACAGATAATACATTGTATGATGTTTCTTTTAAAGAACCTTGTGCTATAATAATGGGATCTGAAGGACGTGGCATAAATCCTTCTATTTTAAAAATAGCAAACGAAAAAGCTAAATTGCCTTTATTAGGAGAAATAGAATCTTTAAATGTAAGTGTAGCTTGTGGTGCGTTTTTATACGAAGTTGTAAGACAACGTTTATAGTTCCTTATTTTCTTTAAACGTATAAGTAATAGTTACTGGTAGAGTTACTTTTGGAAGATTACTTTCAGGTAACTCCTCCTCTACTACGGTTTCAATAAAATTACCATTTTCATCAAAATGTTGTAAAAACTCGTCCTCCTCTTCATTGTAGTTTGGATCTTCCCACACATATCTTTTCGGCTTTGCTATTTGTTTTCTAAATACAAATGCAAATAGTAATCCTACTAATAAACCACTTAAATGGCCTTCCCAAGAGATGCCTTCTTCTAGTGGTATTGTATTCCAAATCATACTCCCGTATAAAAAAGCCACTAATAAGGATAAGGCTATTAACCTATAGTGTTTTGCAAAGACACCTTTAAAAAAAATAAAACTAGCCAAGACATAAATTAAACCACTTGCACCTATATGGTAAGATGGTCTTCCAATACACCATGTTAAAAAACCTGATAATAAAATACCGTATAGTAAAACTTTAAAAGCTATAGGCCTGTAAAAATAAAACAGCGCTGTACTTAAAACAAATAATGGTATGGTATTATGCCATAAATGGGAAATTCCGGAATGTATAAACGGACTACATATAACACCAATCAAACCTGAGAGTTTTTGAGGATAAATACCTAAAAAATTTAATGGATACCCAAACCTTAACTCTAGAGCAAATATTAACCACAACAACATTACAAATGCAATTGGATAGATTATAACATCTATGGTAAATTTAAAAGGCTCTTGTGGTTTCATTCAAAGTCAATATAGCAAATAGTTATCCAATTTTACTGTATTGCAATAATGTCAGTCGCATACTGCGTGAAGGATTGAACGGGTTGTCTGAAATCCTTTTTGCCTAAGCAAAAAGATTGAGTAGTGAAAGCCTGACTTTTTTGTGAAGAATGAGCAAAAAAGGCACGCCAAAACAAAATTTAATTTAATTTTACATTATGAACACGCCTTTAGCAGAAAGATTACGTCCACAAACCCTAGACGACTACATCAGTCAATCACACTTAGTAGGACCAAATGGAACTTTAACTAGCCATATTAATCAAGGAATTATACCTAGTATGATCCTTTGGGGCCCTCCTGGTATTGGAAAAACAACATTAGCCAATATTATTGCGACTACTTCTAAACGTCCTTTTTATACTTTAAGTGCGATAAGTTCTGGTGTTAAAGATGTGCGAGAGGTTATTGAAAAGGCCAAAAATAGTGGTGGGCTTTTTACTGCTAAAAATCCCATATTATTTATTGACGAAATTCATAGATTTAGTAAATCGCAACAAGATAGTTTGCTTCAGGCTGTAGAGAAAGGTTGGGTCACATTAATTGGGGCTACTACAGAAAACCCAAGCTTTGAAGTTATCTCTGCATTATTGTCACGCTGTCAGGTTTATATTTTAAAAGCTTTTGAAAAAAGCGATTTAGAAGCCCTTTTAAAGCGTGCAATTGAAAAAGACGAGTTCTTGTCTAAAAAGAACATAAAACTAGAAGAAACTAATGCTTTACTGCGCTTATCTGGTGGAGATGCCAGAAAATTATTAAACATCTTTGAATTGGTGGTTAATAGTGACGTTAAAGATGTGATTACTATTACTGATGCAATGGTTTTGGAGAAGGTCCAAAATAATACGGTACGTTATGATAAAACGGGAGAGCAACATTATGATATAGTATCGGCATTTATAAAATCTATTAGAGGAAGCGATCCTAATGCGGCTGTTTACTATTTGGCTAGAATGGTTGAAGGTGGTGAGGATGTTAAATTTATTGCTCGTCGTTTATTAATCCTGGCTAGCGAAGATATTGGCAATGCTAACCCGACTGCTTTGGTTATGGCAAATACAACGTTTCAGGCAGTAACCACAATTGGTTATCCTGAATCAAGAATTATTTTAAGTCAATGTGCTACATATTTAGCATGTTCGCCAAAAAGTAATGCTGCTTATATGGCAATAAACCACGCGCAACAATTGGTTAAACAAACGGGCGATTTAAGTGTGCCTTTAAATATTAGAAATGCACCGACTAAATTAATGAAAGAGATTGGTTATGGAGAAGACTATAAATACAGCCATAATTATGAAAATAATTTTGCTAGTCAAGAATTTTTGCCAAAAGAGGTTAGTAATACAAGATTATACGAACCCGGAAATAATGCTAGGGAAAATGCCCAACGTGACTTTTTAAAATCACGTTGGAAAGAAAAATATGGATACTAAAACTGGATATTAATTGCTTTAGTCACTAAAGTATCATTTTTATACTGTGCTAAAATCCATTGCGCATTCATTTTATAAATAACAGCATCCATTCCTTTTACAACATAAACATCTTCTTTTCCTGAAAACAAAATGGTGTAAGCGATAGTGTTATTATCCGTTTTTAATTGATAACAAAATACTGAACCTGGGATCAATTCTGCTGTATACAAATCCTTTTTAGAGACTTTTAAATTAGTGGTCTCAACCACTGTTTTTAATACTGTATTTGGTGTTTTTTCTTGAGGCTTAACTATTGTATCAGGCGTATCTTCTTCCTCTAAAACTAATGGTTGACTTACCTTTTTTGCTTTATAGTTATGCTTAAAATTTTGAAAGGTTTTAATTGTATTACGTAAAGCAACATTGTAAGCTACTTTATATTGCTTATCAGAAGAAATCCCCTCTTCCGAGGTAAATACAACCTGATTATTGCAATTTCTAAAATTAATTGTTAGCTTTGTTTTAAACATATTACTATGTTCAGTCACATCTGCATAAACCACTAAACATCCATTTTTAACAGCATCTTCTGGTAAACTTTCTGACTCCAGAAAAACTATAAAGTTTTGCTTGCGTAATAAAAACTGAGTTAGTCCATTTAATTGGTAATCGTTAGCGTTTTTTTGACAAGAAAACTGTTCCGGCACCACAATGTATTTATAATCGTTTAACTGTTCTTGTGCATTTAAAGCGATTGAAAAAGTAAATAAGAAGATTACTAAAGCTGTTATTTTATGTTGAAATTTCATGTTATAAATATTTTTTAATGTCTAATAAGTGGTTTACAAATTTAATATCTGGTTGCTCTTGTACGTTGTGGTAATTAAAACAGATGGCATCTAAACCTATATTTAAAGCACCCAATATATCTGCTTCGTAATTATCTCCAATCATAATACTATTTTTTGTTTCGGCTTTAGCCGAATTTAAAGCATGATTAAAAATTTGAGGGTTAGGTTTTTTAACGCCTGCGCTTTCTGCACTAGTCACCGTTTCAAAGTAGTGATCCAATTTGGAGCTTTTTAATTTATTAGTTTGCGCCTCTTTAAATCCGTTTGTTATTATGTGTAATTTATACTTTGTTTTTAGGTAATCCAAAATTTGATAAGTACCATCATAAACATGATTAAAACTAGATAAAAAAGTAATGTAATCTTCTGATAACTGATGGATTATTTGATCTTCTACAGTAAACTGTAACGCATCAAAAGTTTCCTTTAACCTATTATAACGTAAATCTTCTTTGGTTACTTTTTCGTCTCTGTATAATTTCCAGTATTTAAGATTTATGGGTTCGTAAAAACTTAAAAAATCCGTTAAACTAGCAGTTACATTATGCTTTTTAAAAATAAACTCAAAGGTTAAAGCTGAGTTTTTATCAAAGTCCCAAAGGGTATGATCTAAATCGAAAAAAACGTGTTCTACTTTATTTGTTTTTGGCATCCAATATTATATTAAAAAGGGTTTTAAAATGTTTCCAACGGTCTTGTTTGCTAAACGTATAATTATGAAATACGGGTACAAATGTTCCGTTTACTTTTTTGATACTGCTTATTAGTCGTTTTAAAGCTTGTTCCTTATCTAATAACGAATGGTATTTTAAAAAAGCAAAATCTAACGCTTGATAGGGCACTATTTTTAAAGGCGTTTGAACTTCAAAATCTAAGTCAAAAAATAAAAAAGGAGTACATGTTCCGGCTCTAAAGCCTAAGTGATTGACATAACCCATGGTGTAGTCTTCAGGGATTTCTAACTCTACTAAATTACGGTAAGACTCTGGTAAATTTACTTTAGAAAACGATTGCCTAGAGCCAACAATAGCCGTATTTATAATGGCTTCCATCCTAACTTTCTCTTCCTTTAACAACTCTAAATTTGTTAATGCGAAAAATGATGTTTTTATACCGACTTGGCAATAATCTGCCACGTGCTTTATAAGCGATACAAACTTTTGTTTTTGGGGATTTATATTTTTATCGTAGGTCGAAAAATCGCCTAACAAAAAGAAAAATACAAATTTATATTTTGAAGATTTTTGCTTATTAATAATATATTTATAAGTATCAAAAGGGTCCCGTTTAAATCCACTTAAAACAGAATAACGTTGATAAAATCGTTTAAATTTAAAAGTAAATACATCTTTAAACGTCCCACCTAAAGTACGCATGACGCCTTTTAACTTATACTCATAAGCCACAGGTACATCTATAACCGGTTTAACGGTATATACTTGTTCTGGAAAAACAAAATCAGGATAATTACTTTCTAATAGATGTTTAAATTTATAAGCCCAAATATCTACGACTGGTTGATCCAGAAAATTATTTTTAAAGGCTATACTCTCTTGTGCAGTAAAACGCCCATATTGATCCTTTACATGTGGTAAATACTCTTCATAGCGACTTAATAAATAAAACGAAGCTGCAAAAATATCAAATGGTAATGCACTTTTATCTCCTGCAGTAAAAAAACACTTGGTGTCCTCCCAAGGTAGCACAGCAATATCTATGTCTGACAAACCTTGTTCAAACAATAACTCATTACTACGTATAAAAATCTCGTTACTTAAAGGTTGTCTTGTGTAGGACATTTTTAGGCTATCGTGCGCAATAAAGGTTTCGATAGTTGTAGTAAAACTTACAGGTATGCCCAAAACACGAGTGCAAATTTGTTTAAAAACATATTTGACTCTTGGTGTTATTTTATGTGTGTAAACTAGTAGCATTTATTTTGAAAGTAGTATTCTGTATTTAGTAAGCAGTCTACTAATATCAAAAATATGAATTTCCAAAAGTAAAAGCCTTACATTATAAATATAAATGCATAAACCAGGTCTTCTAATTATAGATATTTAATATTGGACAATACATTACACTTTAAACTAGTGTTTTAAAGCATCCCCTCGTCAGCAAAACTAAAATAAGCGTTTTCTGTAATAATCAAATGGTCCAATACTTTTATATCTAAGCTTTGTGCAGCTGTTTTTAGTTTTAAAGTCACATCCTTATCCGCTTGACTTGGCTTTAAAGTACCAGATGGATGATTATGCGATAAAATTAAGCCTACTGCACCAACCTCTAAGGCTGTTTTTAAAACTAAACGCGTATCTACTAATGTTCCTGTTATGCCACCTTTACTAAGTTGATTTTTGTAGATTACTTTATTAGAATTATTAAGATAGACTATCCAAAACTCTTCATGAGGTAGCTCTCCAATAACGGGTTGCATTAGCTCGAAAACAGACTTACTGGATTGGATTTTCTTTTTTTGTAACGCTTCTTCACCTCTGCGACGTCTCCCAAGTTCTAAAGCCGCAATAATACTTATAGCTTTAGCCTCTCCAATACCTTTAAATTCCATTAATTGCTTTATGCTAAGTTTACCAAGATCGCTTAAGTTATTATCCACACTGGCTAAAATACGCTTGCATAAAGACACCGCACTTTCACTTCTGTTACCTGAACCTATTAATATAGCTACTAACTCCGCGTCACTTAACGTTGCTTTTCCTTTGTATAATAACTTTTCCCGAGGTTGATCGTCTTGAGACCAATTTTTAATTGAAAATGAAGTACTTTTATCTGACATTTTATAAAACTACATAATATTTTGTGATTTTTAAATGAAATTAAAAACATAACCTAACAGCCAACAACTTTGTATCCTCCTAAAAAACATCAAGATAGCGACAAAAAACACTTAATAGAAGTGATAAAAACGTATCCTTTAGCGACTGTTATTTCGGTTAAAGACAACACACCATTAATTACACACTTGCCTTTAATTTACAGAGCATCTGATGGTAAACTAGTTGGTCACATTGACATTTATAATCCACAAACCGAATTACTAAAGGATTTAAATGAAGTGACACTTATTTTTTCTGGCCCACAATGTTATATCTCTCCAAGCATTTATACAACCACTCAATTACCAACTTGGAATTATATTAAAGTCCATTTAACTGGGACCGTACAACGTATTGAAAATAAAGCCGAATTAAAGCAATCTTTAATAGACATGACGTCTTTTTTAGAAGCGCCTGATCATAAATATGTATTAGAGGCGGACAATCCAAGACTAGATAAAAATCTAGATTACATCAAATTATTTGAGATTACAATAAAAACATGGGAAGGAAAATTTAAATTGTCTCAGGATAAAAAACCAAAAGACACCGAAAACGCAAGACTAGAATTATTAAAGACTAATCAAGAACAAGTTAAAATGTTTTTAGATCAAGTCTTTTAAAGTACCTATTTTATAATAACCAGCTTAAACTAAACTTATGGATATACTAATTAAAATAATTATTGCAATTGTAGCAGCGCTACACCTCTACTTTTTATACTTTGAAATGTTTGCATGGGAAACTACCGGACGTAAAGTTTTTAAAAGCTTGCCGAAAGAGATCTTTAAACCCACTAAAAGCATGGCAGCAAACCAAGGTTTGTATAATGGTTTTTTGGCTGCGGGGTTAATTTGGACCTTTTTTATAACTAATCAAGAATGGTATAGCAATATTGCTATTTTCTTTTTAGGATGTGTTGCTGTTGCTGGTATTTATGCAGCATTAACAGTCTCTAAAAAAATATTTTTTATACAAGCAGGACCTGCTTTAATAGGTATTATATTGTTATTGATTGCTAATTAAGTATCGCGTTTAAAAAATAGAATTTACGACTTAAAAAGAAGCATAAAAAAACAGCCATTATTATACAAAATATAATAATGGCTGTTTTTAATTATAAAATAAGTGACTTATTTAATACCTACAACTTCAAGGTCAAAAATAAGGTCTTTACCTGCTAACGGGTGATTTGCATCTAACACGATAGTTTCGTCTTTTACCTCAACTACTAATAAATTAGTTTCACGACCATCTTCTGTTTTAGACACTAAGCCCATACCTACTGCAGGAGTCATATCCTCAGGTAAATCTGATTTGCTTACTTCTTGTATTAAAGCTGGGTTAACATCACCATAAGCTTCTTCTTTAGCTATTGTAATGGTTTTTTTCTCGTTCAACTTCATATCAATCACACCTTTTTCAAATCCAGGAATTAATTGTCCTTGACCTAAAGTAAACTCTAAAGGCTCTCTTCCTTCTGAGCTATCAAAAATTTGCCCGTCAGATAATTTTCCTGTGTAATTTACTTTAACTGTGTTGTTTTCTTTTACTTGATCCATACTATATTATAAAATTTAAAACGTGCATTCTGCATAATTTTTATGCTGTAATTATTATAGATTAAATGCACTGACAAGGTAAACGCCAAAATCAAGCCAAACCCTAAAATATTAATATTCAAACCAATATTATCTTATTTAGAAATAAAAATTTAACAGATCAGCCCTTTGATAGCAGTAAATGGGTTAGTTAAAAATGCTTTTGAAAGAAAAAATAAAGCCTAAATTAAAATCAGCAACTATGTCATGTTACCAATTAAAGTTAAGTATTTATGTGTCATAACTACAAAAAAACGAATTATAGATTACATGTATTTGTTATATCAAAAAAGCTCACAATTAAAATTGTGAGCTTTTTTATATACTTAATTTGCTTACGCAACATTTGTGCTACTCTATGTAACCCATTTTACGCATCCAATCGTCATTAAACATTTTTCCAACGTATCTACTTCCATGATCATGGAATAATACCACCACAACATCATCTTTAGTAAAGTGTTCTTTTAATTGTAACACACCTTTAATAGCTGCTCCTGCACTATTACCTAAAAACATACCTTCTTCTTTAGATAGTCTTTGTGTATACACAGCTGCGTCTTTATCTGTTACTTTAGTAAACCCATCAATAATATCAAAGTCTACGTTTTTTGGTAGGATATCTTCTCCGATACCTTCTGTTACGTAAGGATAGATTTCTTTTTCGTCAAAAATCCCTGTTTCATGGTATTTTTTAAATACAGAACCGTAAGTATCAATTCCCCAGATTTTAATATTTGGATTTTGTTCTTTTAAATATTTACCAACTCCAGAAATTGTACCTCCTGTACCTACACCAACCACAAAATGTGTGATTTTACCATCTGTTTGCTTCCAGATTTCTGGCCCTGTACTTTGGTAATGTGCTTTAGCATTACTTGGGTTATCATATTGGTTAACATACCAGCTATTTGGTGTTTCTTCTCCTAAACGTTTTGATACAGAATAGTAAGATCTTGGATCATCTGGCTCCACTGCTGTTGGACAAACTACTACCTCTGCGCCTACTGCTTTTAATATATCTACTTTTTCTTTACTTTGTTTGTCCGCCATTACAAAAATACATTTGTATCCTTTTATTATGGCTGCTAATGCTAATCCCATTCCTGTATTACCTGAAGTCCCTTCTATAATTGTTCCTCCTGGTTTAAGACGTCCATCTGCTTCTGCGTCTTCTATCATTTGTAAAGCCATACGGTCTTTAACGGAGTTTCCTGGGTTAAAAGTTTCGTATTTAGATAATACTAAACATGGTAACTCTGCAGTTAACTTGTTTAATTTAATTAGTGGTGTATTACCTATGGTTTCTAATATGTTATTTGCGTATTGCATCTATTGTTTTTTTTTCTTTTGCAAAAATAAGTTAAAAGTTAAAGCTTGAAAGTTAAAACCGAAATTATTTATTTTGGAATGGAACTTTGGTTGGTCGCGTTAAGGATTGAGCAATCTGTTTGAGCTCCTCGCAGAGAGCGAGTTGTGAAAGCCTGACGGTTGTCCTGATCTAAAATCAGGATAACAGTAACGCCCAAATTATTTAATCAAATCTAATAGCCTTTACAGGCGAAATTTTTGAAATTATATAAGATGGTATTAACAGCATTAATAGGCATAATACAAACGTCCCAATATTTAACGCTATTATATAACCTAGGTTTATATAAACGGGTACTGCCGATACATGATAGGTTTTTGGATCTAATGGAAATAGTCCAAAATACTTTTGAAGCATTAGTAAACTTATCCCTATTACATTACCCCAAAACAGTCCTTTTAATATCAGATATGCTGCGTTATAAAGGAAAATTTTACGGATGCTATTATTGGCGCTTCCTAAGGCTTTTAAAATTCCAATCATTTGTGTGCGTTCTAAAATTAGCACTAATAATGCGGTTATCATGTTTATCCCTGCTACTAAAATCATGATACCAATGATAGCGTATATGTTATTATCAAAGATTTTAATCCACTCAAAAATCATTGGGTATACTCTATCTACGGTTTTAGCATTTAAGGTAGATGGTACTTCTTTAAAAATTGCGCTACCCGTAGCTTCTAATGTATTAAAATCTTCTATAAAAACTTCGAAACGTCCAACTTGATCGCTATCCCATTTGTTTAAACGCTGGATTTGTTTGATATCTCCAATAACATAAAGCTGATCCATTTCTTGCAAACCAGAATTGTAAACACCAACTATATTATATGTTACTCCGCGCGGTGGTTTGGTAGAGTCTTCCCTTAAAAAGTAGGTATTTATACGGTCGTTTAATTTTAATTGTAGCCTATTAGCCAGATATTGCGATACTAAAACATCGGTACTAATATCCTTTGTGTAATCGGGTAATTTACCTTCTATTAAAAATTCTTTAAAATATTGCCAATCATAATCTGCACCAACACCTTTTATTACAATATATTCAAAATCGTTTTCTAATCTTATTATTCCTGATTTTGTTGCTGTACCTTGGACATGTGTTACTTCTGGAATATTTTTAAACTCGGGATAAAAATCTTGTTGGGTAGTTATTGGTCTTATGCTTTCTTGTGAGTTGTTGGTATCGTAATTTTCGATAATAGTGTGTCCATTAAAGGCAATTACTTTTTCTCTAATTTTTTGCTGTAAACCAATTCCTGTCGCAATAGCTATCATCATTACAATAATACCCAATGCAATTGCTACGATACCAATTTTTATTATTGGTGCCGATATACTACTTTTATACGCTTTACTATCAATTATGCGTTTAGCTATAAAAAACTCGAAATTCAAACTAGATTATGCGATTTAATGTTTTCAAAAATACAGTTTTATTATTTGTTTTAGTATTAATTTCTTGCGGAATGAAAAAGCAAGATTCAAGTTTAAATACAAATGAAAAAACACCAGTTACTACAACTTTAAAAGCAGAGGTACAAAATCCGATTCAGGAAGTCAAATCCTTAATAGTTGGCGCTAATCAAACCGAAGCATATTTACCTTTACTAAAAGGACAACGTGTTGGTATTGTAGCCAATCAAACTAGTGTGCTTTTTAATGTTTTAACTGATAACGCTTCAGGTAACAATTATACACACCTTGTAGACTCTTTAGTGCGTTTAAATATTGACGTCAAAAAAGTGTTTGCTCCAGAACATGGCTTTAGAGGTAAAGCTGATGCAGGAGAAGTTGTTAAAGATGGTTTTGATACTAAAACAGGGTTACCAATTGTGTCTCTTTATGGTAGTAACAAAAAACCAAGTGTTGCACAATTAAAAGACCTTGACATCGTGATTTTTGATATCCAAGATGTTGGAGCGCGTTTTTATACTTACATTTCTTCTTTACATTATGTTATGGAAGCTTGTGCTGAACAAAACAAAACTTTAATAGTTTTAGACAGACCTAATCCAAATGGACATTATATTGATGGTCCTATTTTAGAGGAAGCACATACTAGTTTTGTAGGTATGCATCCTGTACCTGTTGTACACGGTTTGACTATTGGAGAGTATGCACAAATGATTAATGGCGAAAACTGGCTTAAAAACAACGTACAATGCGCCTTAAAGGTTATTACTGTTAAAAACTATACTAGACAAATAGCTTATGACTTACCTATTAAACCATCTCCAAACTTACCTAATGCACAAGCTATAAACTTATATCCTAGTTTATGCTTTTTTGAAGGTACAAATGTAAGTGCTGGACGTGGTACGGATTTGCAGTTTCAAATATATGGTTCTCCTTTTTTATCAAAAACACACTACACATTTACACCTAAACCAAATGAAGGTGCAAAATATCCAAAACATGAAAATAAAGTCTGTAATGGCTATAATTTAAGTGACGTTAAACACCAAAGTGCATTAAATTTAAGTTATCTAATTACTGCTTATAAAAACACGACAAACCCATCTACATTTTTTGTTAGTAATGGCTTTTTTACAAAACTTGCTGGAACTAAAAAACTGCAACAACAGATTGAAGCTGGTTGGAGTGAAGACAAAATAAAAGCCACTTGGACAAGTGGCTTAAATGATTTTATGATTAAACGAAAACCTTATTTGTTATACAAATAATATCGGTTATTCGTCATACTTTTTACCGTTAGGTCTTAAGTTTTCTTTTCTGTATTCTTCTCTGGTTTGCTTATCTAAACCATCGTTGTTTATATCAGAAATATTGTACTTAACTTCTTTTACCTCTATTGGGTCACTAGATCTGTCTGAGTTATGCTCTGCAACATCACGCTCTTGCTTTTTTCTTTCTGCTTCTTCTAAAGCAAGTGCTCTTTGCTTTTCACGCTTTGCTTCTGCAATTTCTCTATCTTTAATTGCTTGACGGTTAGCTTCTATTTGGGCTAATTGTTTGTCAGCTTTATCTTTTGCTGCTTTCGCTCTGTTGGCTTCTGCTAGTGCGTGTTCTTTTCTAGACTTATCCGCAGCTTCTTTTTTAAGACGCTCTTTTAATTCTCTTTCTTTTACCTCAGCTACTGCACGCTCTTTTTTAGCTTTAGCATCACCCTCTCTTTGGATACGTTCTCTTTCAGCTCTTTCTTTAGCTTCTTTTTCTGCTCTGCTTGGTTTAGAATTTGCACTAGCTAAACGTGTATCATCTTTTTTATAACCTCTTGGCTTAATATTTCTTTTAAGTAATTCTTCCGCAGGTAAACTTGCACGTAAAACATCTTCCTCCAAATCCGCAATGGCATTTGTTGGTTTAGCTATAGATTCTATTCTGTTTAAAGAAATTGGATATACAGCATCTTCTCTATACGCTACAACAGTGTAACGTCCTACTTCAAAATGGTGAAGCGGAATCCTAGCTTCTTTACTTCCTAAATCCATTAAAACAGATTCTTTTTGACTGTGGAATAAAAAACTAAATCTAAAAATTTGAGTGCTACTTTTAAGAATGATCGTATCTCCAGTTCTATTTAGAACATGGACAAGACCAGCTTTAGTTGCATTTACGTTTTCTGTAATAGTAGTTCTGCTTCTTGATTGCGCTAACGCAGAAGTAGTTACCATAAGTAAAACAAGGAGTGTGTATGTTATTTTTTGCCTAATCATAATTTTAAATTATATCGATACGCTAAAAATCAGTTGTAAGGGAGTACAAATTTAAAATGAATTTGTGTTAATACATATTAAACTCCCTTTAATTTACTTAAAATTAGCTGAACGTCACAAAATATTCGACGAATAGTTAATTTATCTGATTATCAATGATTTAGAGATATATCGCTTATTTGATTAGTATATATTCAAATAATGTACCAAGTCTATATAGTATCAACACTATTTAACAAAATATTACAAAAACCCTTTAATATTAGTCTGTTGTTGGGTTTCTATACTTATAAAAAGGTTGCTTTAACAAGTGTGATAGCTCACTGTTTTTGGCTTCGTCCGGAAAGGTGTCTACACCATAAATAATTTGATCTCTATCCAAAGTCATATAAGTCCCCAAAAGACGATCCCAACTATTAATATTTACACCCTATGAGAAGATGGAATCGTTTCGAAGTATGTAATTATAGATTCCATTAATGATATGCTATTTGTTTACAATAAACTTAACTTTATTTAAATCTGATTGTAACACTTGTGCTTTCCATGGAAGTGCCTCCTCAATATTATCTAAACTTCTATAGGTTGCATAATTTAAAAATGCGAACAAAGCAACATTAATCTTATCAATGCCTTCCTCTGTATATTTTTTCAACATTCGGCGTGCCTTATTATCTTTACCTAATATTAAAGCTTCCTTTATCTTTAATAATTTGTGCTTTTGTAACAATGCTTCTTTTGTGTCATAATCACTATTTTGCAATAAATTTTCTGCCTCAAGCATATATATGTTTGACAGCATAATAATTTCTTCTTTTACAAAATCTTCAGCATAAATAGCAAAATCTAAATATTTATTAGCTAGTCTAAAAGTTGTTGCGTAATTTTTATTTTCGAAATAACTATTTAATTCTGCCTCCAAAAAAGAGGTATCTAGTGCATATTTTTTAATAATTGCAGTCAAGTCTTGCGTCATAAACTCGTCCGCAGTCCTCAAATCTAAAATATTACCATTAGGATCCATAACCTTTACATTATCGTCATTAAAACGATTAATATAACTCATGTTACGTTTACCATCTATCTTATCAAATAGTTGCTGATACATAGACTCATTAATAATAACAGGTACAAAATATTTCCATACTAACGTTTTTACAGCATCGCTTTCAAACAATTCTGTAACCACTTTAGTCCCATCAGTATCTTCTAATATTATGGGATAAGAATAATTTGCTGAATCTTCCCAAATAACCAATAGCATCTTATTTTTAGACAATGCTAATTTTTTTGCTAAGGTTAAAGAGGTCAACCATTCTTGTGCCATAGCACTTGTAATGGTTGCAACGCTTAATAATAGGGTAAATAAAAGCTTTTTCATAATACTTAAAAATACAAAATAATTGTATTAATATTTAATTCGTTTTTTCATCTCTTCCACAATATTAAATGCTGCGGGACAAATAGCGACGTTTTTTAACGTTAAATTAGATATTTGCTGAAATTTTTTACGGTCAGTATGCGGGAATTCGGCGCAAGCCTTAGGACGCACATCATAGATAGAACAGTAGTTATCTGCTCCTAAAAAGGTGCACGGTACAGACTGTAACACGTAATCATTTTCTTCGTCTAGACGTAGGTAAGTGTCAATAAATTGTTGTGGTTTTTGTCTAAAATGCTTAGCAATACGTTGCACATCTTTATCTGTAAAAAGAGGTCCCGTAGTTTTACAACAGTTGGCACACGTTAAGCAATCCGTTTTTTTAAATTCGGCTTCATGCAATTCTTGCATAATATAATCCAGTTGCTTTGGTGCTTTCTTTTTTAGCTTAGTAAAAAAGGTTTTATTTTCCTTATGCTTATCTTTGGCAAGCTTTGGGAGATCATTTAAAAATTCTTCCATGTTACAAAAATAGTATTTTAAATGAAAGACCTTTTCGGAAAAGCCTTATTAGATTATCAGAATAATAATTATACAGAAGACTTAATGACGTCTACTAACATATCTGATGAGGATGAGTTACCTCTTCCTTATCTTTTTAGAGATTATAAAGCTATGCCTAAGTTAGAACAACAGGCGTTAAACTTAGCAAAAGGTAAGATTTTAGACGTTGGTTGTGGTTCTGGAAGTCACAGTCTATATTTACAAAGTAAAGGGCTTAGCGTTAAAGCTATTGATGTGTCTGCTGGTGCTGTTGCAGTTAGTAAAGCACGAGGTGTAATTACTATTGAAGAAAAAGCGCTTTTAGATGAAACCGATACTTTTGATACTATTTTATTATTGATGAATGGTACCGGAATATTTCAAACCTTAGATCAAGTCTCCTCGTATTTGTTGCATTTAAAATCTTTATTAAATGAAGGCGGTCATATATTAATAGATTCTAGCGATATAAAATACATGTATTTAGATGAAGATGGTGGTTTTTGGCAAGATATGAATGCTAATTATTATGGCGAACTAGATTACTTTTTAAGTTATAAAGACGAAAAAGAAGCCCCAATGAAATGGTTATATCTTGATTACAAACTATTATTTGATGCGTGTACTGCTATTGACTTAAAATGCGAAATGCTCGCGGAAGGCGAGCATTATGACTATTTGGCTAAGCTATCGATTTAAAGATCGTATCCTTTTTCTGACAGTTTAGAAATCATTCTTTTATATAAATCACCACTCCACATTACAGAAATGTCACCCATAGACTCATTCATTGAATCTTGAGAGCTTACAATTTTTTGACCGGTATCACTCTTGTAAAATTCGGTTAAAATAATTTTATCACCTTCTGTTAAAGCTTCTGGTTTAAACATGTTTTTTCCTGCTTTGGTTGCGTATAAAGCGTTCATGTTTTTTACGTCTTTATGTGTAAAATGCGCTCTGTAAGCAGACACTACCATTTGTGCCAACTCGCTCATTGCATCAGTTCTTTCATTTTTTAACTCTGTCCAAACTGTTGCAGGCACTGCTTGAGATGCAAACTGCTCTTCTAGCATTGTAAACATTTGATCTATTACGCCTTCGTAATACGTCATTGTCCCATTACTTTTTATACACGTTTTAACATCTTCACTGTATTGATCAACTTGAGCAAAACTTGATGTCCCAATTGCTAAAAAGCAAACTAATGCGATAATTTTTTTCATTTTAAATATGTTTATGTGATTACAAAATAGCAACTACTGTGCCACGCCATTAATATATGTTTCTTTTACCTTGATGTTTGGGATTTCTTTTTGATCAATGGTCATTATATTATCGCCTAAGATAATAAAATCGGCATATTTACCAACTTCTATGCTTCCTTTTTCCGTTTCTTCAAAATTAGAGTATGCTGCCCAAATGGTCATTCCTTTTAAAGTCTCTTCTCTGGTTAGCCCGTTTTCTTTATTAAAACCACCTTCTGGATATTGGTTAGTGTCTTGTCTAGATACTGCTGCGTAAAAGGTTAAAAATGGACTAACTCTCTCTACCGGAAAATCTGTACCTAAAGCAACTCTTCCACTTTTTTCTAATAATGTTTTATAAGCATAAGCGCCTTTAATTCTCTCTTTTCCTAAACGGTCTTCCGCCCAATACATATCGCTTGTAGCATGGGTTGGTTGGATTGAAGGTATAATATTTTCGTTTTTAAAATATTCAAAATCATTATCTGTAATCACCTGTGCGTGCTCTACTCTCCAACGTCTGTTACTTTCTGACTGTAATGTTTTAGCATATGTCTGTAACACAAAACGGTTAGCAGAATCTCCAATAGCATGCGTATTCATTTGATACCCCGCTTTTTCTATTTGTTTTGCTAAATCTTGATAAGCCTCCACACCTATAACTAAAGCGCCAAAATGATCATGTTGGTCCGAATAATCTTGCTTTAACGCTGCACCTCTAGACCCTAAAGCTCCATCTGCGTAAACCTTAACAGATTGCACATTTAAACGATTTGTTTTGATTTTTCCTTTATTTAAATAGTAGTCTAAATTGGCCTTTTTGTTACTAATCATAGCATAAACACGCATATCCAAAGTACCAGCTTGCTGTAAGCTGTCAATCAACTCTATGACTTGTTTATCTAATCCTGCGTCAGACACCGTAGTTAATCCTAAAGCTGTACATATTTTTTGAGCCTCCAGCAAAGCATCTATTTGTTGTTGTTTTGTTGGCTCCGGAAAAATAGCTTCTACCAACTCCATTGGATTATCTATTAAAAGACCGGTAAGTTTACCGTTTTCTTTTAAAATCTCTCCACCTTCTGCAATTGTACTTTCTGTGATTTTAGCTAAATTTAATGCTGCTTGATTACAAATCATCGCGTGACCATCAATTCTAGTTAAAGCCACGGGTGTGTTAGGAAATAATTTATCCAATTCTGCTTTAGTAGGATATATTTTAACGTCCCAATCGTTTTGATCCCAACCTCTACCTATTATAAATTTAGAAGGTTTCTTTTTCTGAAATTCGACAACCTTACTTATAACGTCATCATAACTTTTTGTATCCCTAAGATTAACTTGTAATTGGTTTAAACCAAGTCCATAAAAATGGCAATGTGCATCAATAAAACCAGGTAAAACAGTTTGACCAGCAACATCAATAAGTGCTTTTGCTTTATATTTATTTTTAATATCTGCTGCTTTACCCACCGCCACAAATTTACCGTCCTTAATAGCAAAAGCTTCTGCGTTAGAAAAGTTAGCATCTACAGTATACACATTAGCATTAGTGATAATAGTATCTACATCTGTCTTATCTACACCACAAGATGTTATGACTAAAAATAAGAATAGGATTTTG
This sequence comes from Olleya sp. KKT75, assembly GCF_055635485.1. NCBI lineage: Bacteria > Pseudomonadati > Bacteroidota > Flavobacteriia > Flavobacteriales > Flavobacteriaceae > Olleya > Olleya sp. KKT75. The sequence continues at coordinate 2,122,291 of NZ_CM145759.1, read as the reverse complement.
GTGAATTTCATATTTTAAATTTTTCCGTAAATATAAGCATAAAAAAAAGCCTCTAATTGAGGCTTTTTTAAACTTTTATTTGTGTTCGGTTTTAAACCGAATTATTTTAACTAAAAATCAAACTTATACGTCGCACCTGCCAAAAACTGAATGCCTTGTACTGGTGTATTTTGCCATTTTGTATAAGATTCGCCTACTAAATTATTTCCTTTAGCAAATACAGAAAAACGATCATTAATATGATATCCTACATGTGCGTTAGCATCAAAATAAGCATCCAAAGTAACCACTCCTGTCATTGGCGTTATTAAACTTGGAATATTAAATTGGTCTTTACGTTCTCCGATATAATATAAATTTGCTCCAGCAAACCACTGTTGATTTATTTGATAATCTACAAATACAGATCCTTTTATATCTGGTAAATTCCATGCTTCCATTTGATTTTTTGCATCATATGAAAAGTATTCTCCTTTTATCCCTAGCGTGAAATTACGATTAATGTCCACGTTTAATTCTGCAGCAACACTTAACGTTGTTACATCATCATAAGCAATACCAAAAGAGTTCCCGTAGGTATAAGCTTCTGACGTTTGCGTGATATCATTATTAACAAATAACGCTTTATTTTTCTCTGATTTGTAGCTTCCGCTAACTGTGTAACTCATAGCATTAGACAATTTCCCTTTTAACCCTGCAAATCCATTATATTGTTGGTCTGTAGGTGCTATAAATAAATTAGGTGACACAAATTGGTTCTCGTCAGCAAAGTCATAATAAGAGTTTTGTATTAACCCACCTTTTACGCCTCCAAACACAATTAAAACATCATCCACTAATCTGTAACTAGCTGCAATATTTGGATAGATAAAAAATTTGCTTTGACTAGCCTCTGTATCATTTAAATAAACCGCTTTAACACCTAAACTTACTGATAAGTCATCATTATTTAATTTAAAAGTTGGCGCTACACCTACTATAAAATTACCATAATTAAGCGCTGTAGGTACTGCGTAAGCTTTATCAAAACTACCGCCTAGGTAATCTGCAAAGACTTCTACATCTACTTCGTTATCTCTAATCTCTACCGTTCCTAAAGCATTAACTTCTAATCTATTTTCACCAGAACCATAATCGTCACCAAAACGTCTAAATAATAAACTTCCTGATTTAAAAACTGAATCTTCAAACATAATATCTCCACCAACATGCGCAGTAGTAAAACTATGACCAACATCTAATGTATCTGCTGTTGCTTGATTAAATAAAGGCTGTTGTAAACCATACCAATTATAGGTTTCATGTTGAAAACCTCCTAAAAGAGACCATGTGTAATCCCTATTGTTTTTAGTATAGTTTAAATTAAGCTTAGAGTCTGAAAAACCACTATCCGTTAATACATCATCTATATCTCCTTGAGAAGAGTGATGCCCAATATATGCACTAAACGCCTGGTCTCTACCAATCGCATGATTTAAATAAGCCTCTCCTAAAATAGTAGTATAAGTCCCCACACCCAATGTAGCATAGTTGTTATATAATTTTACTTTTTTAGCTTTATCTACTACCGCTGCTTTTCCTTTTGCAGGCGTAAATGTTGATGCCACAGGAAAAGAGAAAATATTATATTTAACGTCTTTTTTTGTTGCGGTATCTGTATCATCCAACGATGGTGTTTCTTTAACTTTAAAAGCATCAGAAATTGTTGGTGTATATGGTTTTACTACATCAATAACACCTGTCTGTATAGTATCTCCTTCCCTTTCTTGTGCTAATGCAAAGACCGAAATTAATAACGATGGTATTAATAAAGTGATTTGTTTTTTTGTAATAAACATAATTTATATTTATGAATTGCGATTGTCTTGATTGCTGATTTTAGTCTTCAGTAATTACTGATGAATTTGTTTTAGCTTCTTCTGCTTTTATTCTAGTCAATTCTGTTTGTGCTTCTGTTTTCACATCCTCAAAATTGCTAAAGTTTTTGATTACACTTTCAAGTATATACGTTGCTTGAAAAGCATCTCCTAAAGCATAAAAGTTTTTAGCCATTATAACTAATCCTTTTGCTCCGTAATATTTATACCCAGAATAATCTTTTGCTAAACGCTGTGTTACCGTGTTAGACTGGTTATACAATCCGTCTTTATTTTTAAAATAAGCATTGTAGTATAAGGCTTCTGCTGCAGTTTCGCCTGTTGCAAATGTTTCGACTTGTGCATACGCTGTTCTTGCTTTAGCTTGATCATTTGTTTTAATAGCAGAACGGGCAATTATAACATAAGCATCACTTCTTATTTTATTATCTAAATTAAGGTTACTAAGCACTTTTTCCGCGTAAGCGACCGCTTGATTATAATTATCTAATTGGTAATTAGCCTGCATTAAATTAGATTGTGCAAACAAACTATTTTGCGGAAAGTTAGCCTCTACTTCTAATCGTTTTAAAGTTGGAATTACTGCATTCCAATCTTTTTTATCTAATTGAATTTGAGACAAACGTAATAATGCTTCTTCAGAGAATTCGCTTTGCGACTTACCGACAACAAATGCATAATGCGGTTCTGCATTAGACTTTAAATCTTTTTTAAAGTATAGCTGACCTAAGTAAAAATGTGCTTGTGTGGCATGCAATCCGTTTGCAAACTGGTTTAAATACCCATTAAATTGTTTGATGGCTGCGTTTACGTTTTCGTCTAAATATTGTTTCTCTGCAGCCTCGTAAGTTGCATTATCTAAATCGGCATCTGTAACCTCAACAAAATCCAATGTTCTAACCCAAGTAGCATACTCATCTACTTGACCTAAATCTATATAAATTAAACGTGCTGTTGCTACCGCTTGATTTGCTTCTGGCGTACTTGGATAATCTCTTGCAACCGCTTTAAAGGTTGTTAATGCTTGTTGATTTTTATTAGCGTTATAATAGACTAAACCTTGACGTAATTGCGCTTTGCTTGTAAAAGGACTTGTACTATACTCCTTTTTTAATTGGTTATAAATACCAATAGCTTTATCATCTTTACCTGCTTTTACATAACTATTACCCAATGCATACATCGCATCATCACGCAATTTAGAGGTTGGATATTTTGCAATAAATTGTTCTAATTGAGTGGTCTGATTACTCTCATTACCAATGTAACCATAACTCATTGCTTTTTGGAAAAAAGCATAATCGTTTTCAATTTTTCCAACTTGCATAGCGTTATCGTAAGCAGCAATCGCTTCGTTATAACGACTGGACACAAAATAACCATCCGCTAAACGTAAATATGCATCATTCAATCTAACTTTATCTGTTTTGTTTTTTTGAATAAACTGATTAAAATATGTGGTTGCTTGACCATAATTTTTTTGTTTAAAGTACGTGTAAGCAATATTGTAATCTAAATTTTCATACTCTACAGTCTCAGACGCACCGCTTTGTTGTGCAAATTGTTTAAACCCTATTAAAGCATCATCATAATTTGTTAAGTTATAATCTGTCTCTGCTTTCCAGAAGGTTGCTCTAGCGGTATATTTTTGATCTTGCTGTTCTTTTAAAGAACTATCAAAAAGGTCTTCTGCATCTTGATATTTACTATCATTAAACAACTCTAAACCTCTATAAAAAGCCACTTTTTGATAAGCAACTTTACTTTCAAAACTGTTTTTATTTTTTAATAAAACCAATGCTTCCTTATAATTTTTAGAGGTAATGTAAGAGTCTATTAACAACCCTTCTACTTCTTCTTTATATTGCGTGTTTGGATATTTTTCTAGATACCCATTTAAAACCTGCGGTACAGATTGATACGCATTACCAATTTGGTAACTAATCTTAGCATAGTTTAACCAAGCATCTTCCTGGATTTTTAAATCATAATCCATTTGCGATGCATTTCTGAAGGCATTTAATGCTTCTTGTTTTTTACCAACATTAACATAACTTTCTCCTAAGTGATAGTATGCGTTTTGGGCAACACTATTATCTGCACTTACAATTTTATTAAATTCTGAAATGGCTTTATCATAATCCTTTTGCTTGTAATACGCGTATCCTAATTGGTAGTAATCCGTATTACTCCACTTTCCTTTTTTACCATTATAATCTGTTAAGTATGGAATAGCTTCGTCATACTTTTCTAGGTTGAAATAACTTTCTCCTATAATTTTATTTAATTCCGAAACTTCATTTCTATCGCTAGTTTCTAATTTAGACTTAGCCAACTCTATCGCTTTATCAAATTTCCCTAATTTAAAATTTAAATCTGCCTGATAGTAACTTAGTTTTTCCTTATACTTTTCTTCATCTCCAACCTGCTCAAAATACTTATTAGCTCCGTCGTAGTCATCTCCTTCATAAGACATAAATCCTAAATAATATTTGGCTTGTGACCCGTATTTTTGAGACGTCTCTACGCGTGTTAAATACTTTCTGGCGTCTTTATAGTTTTTGGTAGTAAACGATGCATATCCGTTATTAAAGTTATAAGCTTCTTTATCCGCTCTAGCCAAAGACCCTTCGTCCACTTTTGCATACCATTTTTGTGCATAAGCATATTTACCATTGGTAAAGTAATATTCTGCAACATCTACAAATGCAGTATTACGTTTTGTACTAGTTGGATAATCTTCCACAAAACGCTCCATTAATACATCTGCATTTTGCTGGTTTAATCTAATAGCAGCATTTGCAATATAAAAAGCACAATTACTTTGTACATTCTCGTCATCCGTCGTTTTATTGATTTGACTAAACAAATTTTGAGACGCTAAATATTGCTGACTATTATACAACTGAAGTGCTTTTTGGTAATCTCCAAGACTACTTGTATACACCGCGGATTGTTGCCCAAATAATTGGAAACAAAACGCTAAGGTTATAAAAAATGTAAGCTGTTTTTTTACTAACATTGACACTGTTTTTAAATTATAAATCAAAGATAAATTAATCTATAGGTCTAACGCTGAATTTTACTAATAATTATAAACGGAGTTATTAAATGCAGAAAATCTACTCTATTTTTTCCAAATAACTATCCGCAAGAGATGCGGTAATAAATTATTACTTTTGACCTCCTTTTTTTACTATTAATTGTTTACTTTGTCATCTACAATTTTCTGCAATACAAAAGCGTTATAATAACTTAAGAATATTAAAATTATTTTATGTCTGACACTGTTTTAGAATTAAAAAATGCTTCAATTTTTCAAGGTGAAAGCTTAGTACTTTCTGACATTAACTTAGAGGTTAAAAAAGGTGATTTTGTTTATCTAATTGGTAAAACTGGTTCTGGAAAAAGTAGTTTTATGAAAACGCTTTATGGCGATTTAAAACTAACTAAAGGAGAAGGTCATATTGTTGATTACGACTTACTAAAACTAAAAGAAAAAGAGATTCCGTTTTTACGTCGAAAGCTAGGTATTGTATTTCAAGATTTTAAATTACTTACAGACCGTACTATTAACGACAATTTATTATTTGTTTTAAAAGCTACAGGCTGGAAAGACAAAGCTAAAATGACGGAGCGTGTCGCTTCTGTTTTAGATAAGGTAGACATGAAAACTAAAGGTTTTAAATTTCCGCATGAATTATCAGGAGGAGAACAACAGCGTATTGCTATTGCACGTGCTTTGCTAAATGATCCAGAATTAATATTAGCAGATGAGCCTACAGGAAACCTAGACCCACAAACTAGTATTGAGGTTATGGAAGTCCTGCAAGAAATAAATAAAAATGGAAATACCATTTTAATGGCTACCCATGATTATGCTTTACTTTTAAAATACCCAAGCAAAACATTAAAATGTGATGACAATAAAGTGTTTGAAGTTGTACAACGTAAGGCTAATTAATCCCTATTTGTATGCTTTCTGTTTTAATACCGACCTATAATTACAACGTTACCACATTAGTTAACAGTCTGCATGCACAATTACTAAAATCACAAATTAATTTTGAAATTTTAATATTAGATGACGGATCAAACCATGTTATAAATACAACCAATCAAGTATTAAACACATTAGCATTTGTAACATTTAAAACCAATCCTAAAAATGTTGGATTAAGTAATAACCGTAATCTTTTAGCTGAAGCGTCCATCTATAACTATATTTTATTTATTGATGGTGACTCTCTAGTTATATCGGACCAATACATTGCCAATTATCTTAGTAATATTACACCTGAAACTGGTATCATTTATGGTGGACGTATCCATCCAAAACAAGTCTCTAAAAAAAGAGAATTACGCTTAGTTTACGGAAAAAAAAGAGAAGATTTAAGCGCCAAGCAAAGATCTGAAAAACCGCATAAACGCATGTTTTGTAATAATACGTTAATGACTAAAGCAACATTTAACGCTATTACGTTTGAAAAAACATTAAACCAATATGGTCATGAAGACACATTATTTGCATACAAAGCAAGTGTTTTAAAAACAGCCATTTTACATATTGACAATCCTATTTTACATGGTGATGTTGATTTTAATAACGTCTTTTTAAACAAAACAGAAAAAGGATTACAAAACTTAGATTATATTTATAAATCGGAACTTATACCACAAAATTTTATTCCTTTTTTAGAGTATTTCTCTAAATTAAAACGATTTAAACTAAATTATCTTTTAGCCTATTCTTACTATTTTACTAATCCGATAACTAAGTATTTATTAACCAACAAACTGACCTCTTTAGCATTATTTGATATCTTTAGAATTAGCTACTTTTGTCATATTAACCTCAAAAAATGAGTCCTTTCTTCTCTGTTGTCATACCGCTTTATAATAAAGAAAGTTATATTTCAAAAACATTAAACACGGTTTTAAATCAGTCGTTTAAAGATTTTGAAGTTATTATAGTTAATGATGGCTCTACAGACCAAAGTGTTTCCGTTATAGATACTTATACAGACAAAAGGATAAAACTTATACATCAAACAAATCAGGGCGTTTCCGTTGCACGTAATACTGCAATAACAGCTTCAACCGGAATGTATATCGCGACATTAGACGCAGATGATATTTGGAAACCAAATCATTTAGAAGCATTAAAAAAGTGCATTGATACTTTTAAAAACGCTGTCTTATTCTGTAATAATTACGAAATTAAAAGACGTGATGGTTTTGTAACAAAAGCTAAATTTAATTTTGAATACCACTCCGACTGTCTTTTAGTAGACAATTTTTTTGAAGCTAATATTATAAACTACATTCCGCACTCTTCTTCTGTTGCATTTAAAAAAGATACGTTCTTTAAAATAGGAGCTTACAATACGCAATTACGTACAGGACAAGATATTGATTTGTGGATTAGATTTGGCTTACATGGTGCCATAGCATTTAACCCCGTGGTTACCATGCTTTACAACTTTTTTGACCCTAATAGTTTATCTAATAGTAAACTGAATGATAATAGGTTATTATTGATTAGTCAGTATACTACTGAAGAACAAACTAACCCGTCTTTAAAACGCTACATGGACATTAAGCGTTATGCTTTAGCCATTAGATACAAGTTTAATAATGAAGATAAAAAAGCGACGTTTTTAATTAATGAAATTAACGTCAACAATCTTAATTTTAAGCAGCGTTTGATATTAAATTGCCCAAAAACACTTTTAATAAAACTGAAACAATTTCAAGAGTTTTTGATAAAAAAGAATATTTATTTATCAGCTTTTAGATAATACAAATTGATTATAATCCCTGATGTAATCTATCTCTTTATAGACATCGGAAGCCAACACCAAACATACGGACCCTGCTGAAAAATTTTCAAGCTCTCTCCAAATACCTGGCACAATCAACAAACCTTTATCGGGTTTATTAAGTGTTACGGTTTTAGTAGACTTACCATCTTTTAATATAACATCAAAACTACCACTTAAGGGAATCAAAAATTGATATAATGCCTTATGTGCATGTCCACCGCGATAAGCATCACTTGGAACATCGTATAAATAATAGACACGTTTAATATCAAAATCCAAACAGTCTTTTTCAATAACCGAAAGATTACCTCTCCCTTCTTCGTCAGAAATTTTAGGGATATTAATTATTTGGACGTCGTCAAGATTAGTTTGTTTCATTTATACGTTTTAAATAGTTGCTCCATTGTGCTCCAATAACTTCTTCAGACAAATGGCTTACGCTAGATTTAGCCAAAGCTTTACACGCGCTGTATAGATCTGTATCAAATATAAAAGTATTTAATGCAACCGCTAAAGTTTCTGTATTAAAATTTTCAACTAAAAGCCCATTCTGCTTATCAACAATAATTTCACTTGGTCCCGATTGACAATCTACTGACACGACAGGAGTTCCCATAGATAAGGATTCCAACAAAACCATCGGAAAACCTTCATATCTACTTGTTAATACCGTGTATTTTGCGTCTTTTATAAACTTAGCTGGGGCTTTAGTAAAGTTATAGAATAAAACATCCTCTTCTAACTTTAATGCAGACGCTAATTGTTGTAATTCAACTTTGTCCTCACCATCACCCAAAATTACCAACTTGACATTCTGCATTGGTAATTTAGACTGACTGTAAGCATTTAATAATAAAGTTATGTTTTTACTTTTATTAACTAACCGTCCAAAATATAAAATATATTGTTCTGGTAAATTCAAATTTACATCTGTCGCATAATTTAAGAAGTCTTTATCAAATGCGTTATAAATGGTTGTGACATTTGCAAAACCGTAGTTTTGCTTTATTTTTTCATTTATAGCCTGACTAACAGTAATAAAGTTAGTGTCTGATTTATAAATCAATCGCGCTAAAAATCTTGCTTTTGGAATATAAGTCTCCGTATTATAATTATGTACCCAGTATACCACATTTAGCTTTGTGTAGACTAGCTTATTAATAAGCCACTCTTTAATAAAAGTAGGTCGAGATCTAGAATCAACAACTATTGAAATATCATGCTTTTTAAGATATTTTTTAAAAGCAATCAACCGTTGCAGTCTTCCAAATATAGGCGTCCCTTTTGCTTTTAAAATGCCTAAATCAAAACGCTGTCCCGAAAATTCAAAATCTTCTCCAGACAATACGGTAATGACATGTACTCGAAAACCAAAACCCTCTAAAATCTGAGATAATTTTGCACTTGTACGTTCTGCGCCTCCGCCTGCCAATGACGACGCAACAATCCCTACATTAATTTTATTATTAGTTTGCAAATGGTTAGTTTTGGATAATCAAATATAGTAAATGAAAATCTTATTATTGGGTGAATATAGTAGATTACACAATTCTTTAAAAGAAGGTTTAGAAGCTTTAAATCATGAGGTTGTTATAATTGGCTCTGGAGATGGATTTAAATCCTTTCCGGTTGACTATAAAGTGTATTCTGTTTTTAGAGAAAAAAAAGCCCTGCTATTTTTATCCAAAGCTATATTAAAAGTGTTTAGAATTAATATTATAAAAATAGAGCTTGCCATTAAATACTATTTAGTGTTTAACAAATTAAAGCAGTTTGATGTGGTACAACTTATTAACGAAGCCTCACTTAAAACAACTGCACGCTTAGAGATAGCACTACTAAAAAAACTTTTTAAGAAAACAAAAAAGGTGGTTTTACTGTCCTGTGGAGAAGATTATTACAACATTTCTTATGCCTTAAAAAACAAAGAAAACTATAGCCTTCTAACACCTTATCTAAATGACAACACTTTAGCAAAAGACTATGCTTTTACTTTAGAATATGTCACAGAACGACACAAAAAACTACACACCTTTTTAGCACGTAATTACGACGGGATTATTGCTTCAGATTTGGATTACCATTTACCTCTAATTAACACTCCTAAATATTTGGGTGTGATAGCTAATCCAATAAATACAGATCTTATAAATTACACACCTTTAGATTTAGATCAAAAAATTAAAATATTTTTGGGTATAAATACTGAAAATTCAATAAAAAAAGGCGTCTTATTTTTTGAGAAAGCTTTAAAAATTATAGCGTCAAAATATCCTGATCTAGTCGAAATAACAATCACTAAAAATCTACCATACAACACATACATAAATAGCTATAACCAAGCACATATAATTTTAGATCAAGTCTATGGTTATGATCAAGGTTATAATGCTTTAGAAGCAATGGCTAAAGGTAAGGTGGTATTTACTGGCGCTGAGCAACAATGGTTAACATATTATAATGTAAAAGAAGATACAATAGCTATTAATGCATTGCCCGATGTAGACTATTTAGTCAAAAAAATAGAATGGTTAATTACTAACCCAAATATTATTAAGACAATATCTGTAAATGCTAATGCTTTTATAACAACACATCATAACTATAAAAATATAGCAGCACAATACGTTAAAACCTGGAATACATTATAGATTACTCTCCTTCTAAATTATCCGGTAGTACACCAAATAAAGACGAATAAAAAATTAGTAGTATTATGGCGTAATACATAACATTAGTTATAAAATAGGCCATATTTGCCCCGACTACCCCAAATTCGTCAATCAATAATGTACTTGTAAAGTATAAGGTTATTACCGAAAAAGCCTCGGTAATAATGTAGTGCCAAAACATGCGTTTAGCCAAAAACTGATAAGCAATGACTACTGACAGCACTTTTATAAAGTCGCCCATTAATTGCCATAAAAACAAATCTTCAACAGGTGTAAACTCGTCCGTCAACACAACCTGAACAATAAAATGTCTCAAAAAATAGATGACCACTAATCCAACAGCAAATATTGGAATAATAGACTTATAAAAACCAAAAACTTCTTTTCTAAAATCCTTGATATTATCAATCTCTGAAAATCTAGGTAAGATATACATGGTCAAAAGCGTGGTTACAAATAACAAGTAATACTTTGATATTCTATTCATGGCTTCCCAAAAACCGGCTTCTTTTAATCCAATATTATCTATAATATAGCTTCTAATTAGTATCGCTATTAATGGTAATATTATTGCAGAAAACAAAGCCATACCGGAATACGAACTTAACTTTCTAGCAAAACTTAAACTAAAGTTACTTGACTTTATCAATGGTGCAAAATTTCGACGATTAATAATTCCAACCAATGTGATTAAAAATATAAGGGATTCTGCCACTACCACAGCTATCAAAGCCCCATCTACTTTTTGTTGCCAAATCAACAAAATAGTAACTGTAGCCCCTAAGATTTGTCCAAAAATATTGAATATTATCAGGTACTTGTATTTACCAAACCCATTTAAAATAGAAAAGGCAAACATGTTTAGGCAATAAAAAGGTATTGCTACAGCAAATATCCTAATGATATAGGCATAATTATTATAGTCTTTAAATATTAAATCACTAATATAATCCGCTTTCAGGTAAACCAGAAAAGACATTAATAAACTGGAGATAAAGCCTAAATAGAATACTGTAGATAATACTTTACTAAGTTGAACGGTATCTTTTTTAAATTGGGCGATATACTTTACAACCCCTTTATATAACCCAAGTATAGATATGGATTGTATAGACCCTGTAAAGTTTCTTAAATTACCAACTAATGCCATCCCTTCTGACCCAACAAATAAAGCTAGTGCTTTTGATGTTAAGAATCCTGCTATTATTTTTACAATAACAGAGATTGAGTTAAGTGAAGCCACTTTAACTAAAACATTAGTATTTATGTATTCTAAAAATTTTTTCAATTAATATCCGTTAAGTATTGCTATTACAGTATCGACCTGAAGTTTAGTCATAACTGGACTAATAGGAATACTCACACAAGTTTCGTGAATTTTTTCTGTTATCGGAAATTTTAACTCGTTAAATCGTTGAAGTGCTTTTTGTTTGTGCGGCGGAATTGGATAATGAATCCCTGATTGAATCTTATGTGACTCTAAATAATTAATAAAATCATCGCGATTTTCTACCAAAACAACAAACAGATGAAACACATGATTCTGCATACCATTAAACTTAGGTAATTTAATTCTTGAGTTTTTTACTTCTAACAAATAACGTTTTGCAATAGCTACACGCTGTACATTATCCGCATCCAAAAATTTAAGCTTAACATTTAAAAACAACGCTTGAATTTCGTCTAATCTATTATTTACTCCCAATACATCATTTATATATTTAGATGATGTGCCGTAATTTCTTAATTTAAAAATAACATCAGCTAATGCTTTATTATTAGTAGTGACCGCTCCTGCATCTCCTAAAGCCCCTAAGTTTTTACTTGGGTAAAAGCTAAAAGCTGCTGCATCGCATAAGTTTCCCGATCGTTTTGATGTTAGACTATCGATAGCTCCTGTGGATTGTGCAGCATCTTCAACAACTAATAACTGGTTACGCTTGGCTAACGCATTAATTTCAGAAACATCACACAATTGCCCATATAAATGAACAATCAATATCGCTTTTGTTGTTTCGGAAATATGTTTTTCAATTTCCGATGCTTCTATATTAAAGCTATCCGTATTAGGTTCAATCAAAACAGGTTTTAAGCCCACTTCCATAATAGCCAATATAGATGCAATAAATGTATTAGCAGGCACAATAACTTCATCTCCCTTTTGCAATACGCCTAATTCTAAATAGCCTTTAAAGATTAAAGCTAAAGCATCAAACCCATTACTGACACCAATACAATATTTAGTTCCACAATAATCCGCATAGTTAGCTTCAAATGTTGTTACACCTTGTCCTAAAACATATACTCCTGAATTTAAAAATGCATTGAACTCCGATTTGAATTCTGACTCAAAACGTGCATTAATTTTTGTTAGATCTAAAAACTTTATCATATCAATACCGTATCTAAAATTTTATAACTGTTAGTATCCACCGTATAAAAATCTTGTGTTACCGTTCTTGCTCCAAAACCTTCCTTCCAATATTGCAAACCTTGATTAACTTGTCTTCCGTTATTTACATTAGACACTCCAAAATCAAAAAATCGTTTATTATTAAATACAGACGTAATTAAATAATGATGCAAAAAATCTAAACTTCCTAATTCATTCTTTTGATTATTACCAGATATATATTGCGAATGCGCAACATATTTGCTCTCAAAAATTGTAGTCCCTGCTACTATCTGATTATTTTGATAGACATTAAATTGACGTATTTGTTTTCCAAAATTAGTTTTTAATGCTGTTATTTCGGCTAAACTATGCACCGGTTTCACATTATGTTTTTCATTTAAATTAGGCTCAAGCACTGTAGACCAAAAAGATTCAAAACTACCTTCTTCTTTAATAACTAAACCCTGTTTTTTGCCTCGTTTAACGCCTTCTAATCTATCTTTAGAAAATTTCAAGCCCTGTCTGTAATCAATTACAGATAATGCATCCCGTCTATTAAGTTTTGCATTTAGCAAAAACATGATATAAGACTGCTCATCGTTTGGCAATGTATTATAAATAGAAGGCAATATTTTTAATTGTAATTCTGTTATTTTAGCTTCATTTAAAAATTTTAAAAGTGCTTTATAAATTAATAAAACGCTATTCAATTTTAAATTTTCTTTAAACACTAAGCCGCCATACGTTAACCCTTGATGAGAATAAACACAATCTTCAACCCTGTTTGCTGGTAGTATAGCAACTAATTTTTCATCTTTAAAAACAAGCAATGAGAAATCATTAAATCTGTCGTTATGGTACTCCATAAAGTTTCGATTAAATAAAAACGTTGCGTTCTTGGAGGCGACAACAAAATCGTTCCAAACGTTAAAGTATTCGGGGTTGTATGTTTGTATTGAAAAAATAATATTACAATTTTAGGCCAGCCTAAATTACTAATTAAAAAAGCAATTGTAGTACATTTATTTAGATATTGGCTCAAAAACAGTTTCTCCTTGACTATTAATATATTTATAGACTCCAAACGGCGCGCCTTGATTGATCATAATATAACTACTATCAACTTCAAGATGATCCAAATAACTCCTGTTTTTACTTAAATAAGAAAAAAGGATTCTAAAAAAATTAACTGGAGTTTTAAATTTAGTATCAAAGTCTGGAGGCATACCATTCCATTTAATTGCCAACATAGCAGTATAAATAGAATATATTAGATCCGGATCTGTTTGTTTAATTCGCGCTTCTAACGTGGTATTAAAACCAACAAACCCACCATGATCTGCAGTTATAATAATTAGCGCATTTTTATCCTGACTATCTATCAACGTAATAATCTCTTGTAACCATAGATTAGCTTGTTGTAACTTATGTAAGTAGTTTTCTTTTTCCGTTATTTTATTTACAGACTCACTTGAACTGTTAGTAACATGAGAAGGCAATAGCTTTTGAATAAAGTAAAAATTAGAAGTCAAAGTATCTTTTGGCAATACCGTTTTTAAATCAGAAATAACATCTCTAACGGGTCCCAGTCCTTTATACCTAAACGGTACGTCTTTATATTTTATGTTACTATAATCAAATCCTAAAGTTGGTCTATTTAGCAAAAAATAATACTTGTCCATCAAAAGATGTGTTTTATACGTATTGTTTTTAAAAATCTCTAAAACAGAGTTTTTAGAGACAATATTTTCTCTAGCATGAGACAACTCTGCAAAAGAGTGATCCGGACTAGAATAGTAATGGTGCTTCATTGCTAAAAGCGAACTATTAGAACTTAAAGTCGAATAATAATTACTTCGATAGTTTGAATAATTTTTAAAACCGGCTTCATTTAAATAGCTGTTAAAACTAGAATTGTCATAGCCATAAGGTCCTTTGCTTAACTTATCCACATTAGCATAACCATCTACTTGAATAAAATAAACATTAGGGGTTGTCTTAAATATAACCTTGGTAATAGCATCAGGCTGCTCTAACCATTGTTTAGAATACGTGACGTGTTTAAAAACAGTAGGAATAAGTGATACTAAAGCCATAACCACCAATAGAAACTGAAAGACCACTATTTTTTTTAAATGTTTACTGAAAAATAATGCGCAACACAGTGCTACAATAATTAGCGGAATGATATAAATTAACTGAAACCTAAAGGTACTTATCAAAATAAAACTGCCAAAAAAGCCAATATCTAATAAAACAAAAAGCTTGAATTTATTAGCTTCTAAAAGTTTAATTTTTTTTGAAAAGTAATTAAGAATACTAAAGATTAAAACTGGAACAACAATAAAGAAAAAACTAAAAAACAGTAATTGACTTACCGAATTTGCTTGTGTGTAATTAGCATTAAAATAATATAACATGGGATACAAACCCGAAGCTATACCGACTAAGAGTGGAAGATTACTTTTATTATTTATAAAATTGGCAAGATGTTTTTTCATTTAACCTTCATTAAATACAACACACGATGCGTGTCTTGGATAGCTAGCTTTTCTATGATATCAAAATAAGAGCTGTATTCTTTTTCAAAATTACTAATGTTATAAAAATCGAAGTAATTCTTAAAATCAGTCTTACTATCTAATAATCTTTGCACCCAAGAATCTTCTCGTTTAGGGAATTCGATAATTAAATATTTAGAAAACGATGCAAAAAAATGTGCAGACATTTTAAACGACACATTTCCACTAAGTGACATATGGTGTATGACTGCTAGAGCTAAAGTAGCTTCTGGCGCAAAAGCTTGTATGCGCTTTAAAAACGATAGACGCTCTGTATTATTAAACCCGATACTTGCAGAAGGATTTAAAACATCCAACACAAAAGGCGTCATGTAAGTCTCTTTGTTTTCTTTAATTGTTTTAAAGTTAAAATCTACCGCGTTATTATCAATATCACAAACTAAGGCCTCCTGTAATTGACGTTCTATTTTTCTAACAAACGTACCGTCATTGCCACCAATATCAATAATAGTATTAGTCTTTAATGTATCAATCCATTGATTAATAATTGTCGCCTTTTTAACAAAAGCACTAGTACTATAATTTGTTTTATCATAATAATCACCCCACTCACTATGCTCTTTAAGTGTTAGATTTTTTATATAATTATATAAGCTTTGAACAATATTTAACTGTGCTTTTTTAGATAATACAGATGCTTTAGATTCGCCTTTATAATCTTGACTATGCTTGTCTTCAAACTTTGCTAATAAATGAATATTAGTATACAAAAACGGGTTAAGTTTAGTTCTAAAAGGCAACATAGACGCCAACATTTTAATTGGAATACCGTCTATAAAATTGCTTATTAATTTTATGGATTGCGCACCATGATAATGTGATAATACTAAAGGTCCTAAAAAATGAGATATAAATTGTTTGTATCCTCGCCAGGGTGAATCTTCGACATAAAAATCAAAAGAAAGCGTATCAATAAAAATAGCTTTTCCGTTGTAAAACGCAACATTAAAGGCACTAGCATCTTTTAAAGAAAACCCATGCTCTAAGGCGTACTTCTGAAGTTTTAATGTTAATAATGCCGCTTCTTTGTATTGATTAAAACTCCACTCGTATGGATAAGTAATAAACGGAATGTGTTCTGGTTGGATTATAATTTTTTCAGCTGTAGCTGAAACTTCTTTATGGGCAACCAAAAGCTTGTTATCAAATAAGGCTTTAAAAAATCCAGAAGTATTTAAGGCTTCATACTGCTTAAAATAGATAGGATTAATGGTTCTTTTAATAACACCATCGTCTACAAACACATATCCAGAAGGATCTCTAAATGAAGCACTATGTTTAGATATGGTAGTCACTATTTAGACGTTTTATCCGTATCAGAATCTTTTACATTAATATCATCAAAAAGATCATCATTCTCCTTTTTGTCCATTCCCAAAAAGACTTTAACTTTATACATGATATTTTTTGAAAATAAAAGAATAGCCGCAACTGCAGCCACGATAGATTGAATAATCATCGCACCTAAACCCGGATCAAAATAGAGACTATACATTTGTGTTTTTTGTAAATATAAACATTGTTACAAATTTATATTAAGAATATAATGTAATTATTAAATCAGAGAAGCTTTAACCTAACTCTTCTTTTGTCTTTTTAACATCGCCATTAATACGCCAATCAAAAAAAGTAAGTATTGAATTTATGATGTAAAACACATATTTAACAATGTTTGCAACATTACCTTGTATTACATTTTTAATAATCTGCGCTAGGTTATAAAAAGACCACGTTAAAAAAGTCTGCTCGTATTTAAAAGCGGTACTTATATTACCCACTAATGATATTCCAAAAATAATAGCAACGGTGTGTTTAAAAAATTGATTTTTAATAGTTGTTCCAAACCAATAAAAACCTAAAAACACTAATGTATAAGAGACTATAAAGGCCAAAAGTATGAGTAACCAATATTTGGTATCTGCTTTTTTAACCTGCTCACCATCACTCCATTTTTTGGTAGCAATAATGGCTATAATAAATGTTAAGGGGTAGGTTATAATGGCAGAATGATTTCCAAATAGGTAATCAATAATACCTGAATTAACAGTAGTAAACACGCCAATCCAATTTCCTAGATTTTGTTGTTTAACAATCATTCTAGCAGCTAATAAAGATACAACAGCTCCTATTGTAGACAATAATCCAATTGGAAAAGCGCCTTTAGATATGTAATCACTAAAACCAGAAAGAGGTACCCCAAATTGGATACCTCCCTGATAATATATTGTTTCATGAAACCCTCTGTAAAAACAGATAGCGGCTACCAAAATTACACCAACTATATCTATATATTTAGAGTGTACTACACGTCTAAGTGTTGGATTTGGTAACTGTAAGTGCTTCACGTATTAAGCAATCTTGTTTCTCTTACGATCGTTTTCTGTTAAATAGATCTTACGTAAACGAATATGGTTTGGTGTAACCTCTACATACTCATCTTTTTGGATATATTCTAATGCTTCTTCTAAACTAAACTTGATAGCTGGTACAATCTTAGCTTTATCATCTGCTCCAGAACTACGTACATTACTTTGCTTTTTAGCTTTAGTAATGTTTACAGCCATATCATCTTGACGAGAGTTCTCACCAATTACTTGACCTTCGTAAATATCTTCACCTGGCTCAACGAAAAACTTACCTCTATCTTGTAATTTATCGATAGAGTAAGGTATAGCTTTACCATTTTCCATAGAAATTAAAGAACCAGAAATACGTCCAGCGATAGCACCTTTTAATGGTTGGTATTCTTTAAAACGGTGTGCCATAATTGCCTCTCCAGCAGTAGCTGTTAATAACAAGTTACGTAAACCAATAATACCACGAGAAGGAATTAAGAATTCGCAAATCATACGATCTCCTTTTGCTTCCATACTTAATAATTCACCTTTACGTAAAGTTACAAACTCTACAGCTCTACCAGAAACAGTTTCTGGAAGGTCAATTGTTAATTCTTCAACTGGCTCACATTTAACACCATCAATTTCTTTGATAATTACCTGTGGTTGCCCAATTTGTAATTCATAACCTTCACGACGCATCGTTTCAATTAAAACTGACAAGTGTAATACACCACGTCCAAAGACCATAAATTTATCTGCACTACCAGTTTCACCTAGTTTAAGTGCTAAATTCTTTTCTAATTCTTTTTCTAAACGATCTTTAATGTGACGAGACGTTACATATTTACCATCTTTTCCAAAGAAAGGAGAATCGTTAATTGTAAATAACATACTCATTGTAGGCTCATCAATTGCAATTGATTTTAAACCCTCTGGGTTTTCAATATCTGCAACAGTATCTCCAATTTCAAATCCTTCGATTCCTACAATTGCACAGATATCTCCTGTTTGTACGCTGTCTACTCTTTTACGTCCTAAACCTTCAAATATAAATAATTCTTTGATTTTACTTTTTGTAACAGAACCATCTCTTTTTACAAGAGATATTTGTTGTCCTTCTACTAAACTTCCTCTTTGTAATCTACCAATCGCGATACGACCTGTAAAAGAAGAAAAATCTAAAGAAGTAATAAGTAATTGAGTTGTTCCTTCATCAAAAACAGGTGTAGGAACGTGCTCTATAACCATATCTAATAATGGCTCAACATTTTCAGTTTCTACTTTCCAGTCATCACTCATCCAGTTGTTTTTTGCCGAACCATAAACGGTTGGGAAATCTAACTGCCACTCTTCTGCTCCTAATTCGAACATTAGATCAAAAACTTTTTCATGTACTTCATCCGGAGTACAGTTTTCTTTATCTACTTTGTTTACAACAACACAAGGTTTTAAACCTAAGTCAATCGCTTTTTGTAATACAAAACGCGTTTGAGGCATTGGTCCTTCAAAAGCATCCACTAATAATACAACACCATCAGCCATGTTTAATACACGCTCTACTTCTCCTCCAAAATCGGCGTGACCTGGTGTATCAATGATATTAATTTTTGTGTCTTTGTAAATTACAGAAACGTTTTTAGAAGTAATTGTAATTCCTCTTTCACGTTCTAAATCATTGTTATCCAAAATTAAGTCTCCTGTGTTTTCGTTTTCACGAAACAATTGACAGTGGTACATGATTTTATCAACCAACGTAGTTTTTCCGTGATCGACGTGTGCAATAATTGCAATATTTTTAATATTAGCCATAATGGTGCCTTATTTTAAGCGTGCAAATGTACTCAATTTTTATCTAAAAACCCGTTTTAATTTATATTTGATAAATTCCTCTTTAAAATTTGTAACAATTTTAAACAAACACACACAGATAGTTATGTTTAAATATAGAAATTTACTATAAAATATTTCCTACAAAACAATATATTATTAGATTTGTTAACTTATTAATCAACCTGTTAAAAAACCAATCATAACCATGAAAAAAATCCTTTCCCTATTAGTCGTCTCTTTTTTGTTAGCCAGTTGCGGTACTAAAAATGAAGAATCTTACTTTATCCCAAAAGACGCTGTTGGTGTCATGTATATTAATCTTAAAACGCTTTCAGAAAAAAGTAATGACTTGGATTTAAAAAATCTAAGTGTTAATGCTTTAATCGAAGACAAAGCGCCTAAAGAAATAAAAGAATTTGTCTCTGAGTTTATGACCTCAGAAAACTTAAACAACACCTTTAGAAAAGAATTTATTCTTGGATTTGGGTCGTTTAAAAGATTATCAGGATTTGGTGGTTTAGCATTACCTATTAAAGATGCCGCCAGTTTTGAAGCCTTCATACAGCCAATGTTAGATAAAATGCCTGATGCAGAAAAAGAAGTTAATGTAGGAAAAGACAAAGACTTTACAGTATACTCTATCAGAGAATTAGCTATTGGTTGGAACAACAAAACAGCCTTAATAATTGGTGCTGACAAATATGCAGGCGCAGAGTTAAAAGACCTTACCACTTTAAATAGAGCAGAATCTATCTTAGCTACAAATTATTTTGATGGCTTTTTTGACACAAAACAAGACATGGGCCTACACTTAACTTCTACACCGTTAGGGGATGCATTAGACGGATTACTTAATGCTTTTGCTGGCGTAAAGGTTAATTTAGAAAACAACAACTTATCATACTACGGAAGTTTTGAAAAAGACCACATTCATACTAACACAAATCTTAAGTTAAATAAAGACTTCACATCTTTATTAGGTTATAAAAAATGGATGAGCACTTCTTACAGCAAATCTATGCTTGATGTACTTCCTAGCAACCCATTACTTTTAGCAAAAATATCAATAGATCCAGCAGATTACTTTGAGCACATGACTAGCTTAAAAGACAATAAAGTATTACCTGTTCAAGTTAGAGAAGAATTAAAAAAGTCTTTAGAAAAAGCTAATAATGAATCTGAAAAAGAATTAGGAATGAGCACAAAAGATATTGCTGAAATATTTGAAGGATCTGTAATGCTAGCAATAACTGAAGGTACAAAAGTTAAAGATACAGTATATGATTACGATTATTACACTGGAGAAAAGACATATGAAATAGTAGAGAAAAATACACCAAATATGTACGGTGCAGTAGCTATTAAAGACAAAGCAAAATTTGATAAAATTTTAGCTAAAATTCAAGAAAAAGGAGCACCTCTTAAAACGATAAGTCCTAATTATTATGAAATTGATAAAAACTCTTACATGGTAATTACCGACGATTTAATCTATTTTACTAATGATGCAGACAAAGCAAACGAGATTAACACCAACAAAAAACTAGCTAATAATTTATCAGATTTTAAACATAAAGACAAATTATCGCATTCAATTTACCTTTATACAAAAGGAAATGTTGCAGAACTAAGCAGTGATTTTGCGCAGTCTTTAGGTAACATGTACAATCCTTATAACGGATACAATACTACTTACGGTGCTGATAATACAATGGATAAATTTAAAGATGAAAGCATCGCGATTTACGATAAGTATTTTGGCGAAAACCATTACTTTATCGATATTGATGGAGGAGAATCTTTTACTTATACTAAGGGTGACAAAAACTCACTAATTCAAACCGTTTTATATGGTGATGATCTTGCTAAGACTATGAACAAGATAATGACTGATATTGAGAATGAAACTGAAACGACACTTGAAGAAGAAGAAACGGTGATAGAAAGTACAGAATCTAATTAATTAGCGTGCAAATTACAATCCAAAATATAACACCAGAATTTTTTACTCCAGCTTCTTCCGAAGTCTGGAGTAAAAATTTTGAACTACTCCCTAATTCAAAATATTTAATTAAAGCAGTTTCGGGAAGTGGAAAAAGTTCGTTTTTTAATTTCCTTTATGGATTAAATAATCGTTTTACTGGCAGTATTAATATTGATGGTAATACAATTGCTTCATTATCAGAAAATGATTGGACGTCTTTAAGACGAAACAAAATTTCGAATGTATTTCAAGGTCTTCGTCTATTTCCAGAATTAACAGCTTTGGAAAATATTCAACTTAAAAACACATTAACCAATCATAAAACTGAAACCGAAATTTTGGCAATGTTAGCACAATTGGATGTAGATCAATTAGCACACAAAAAAGCAGAAACTTTATCTTACGGTCAACAACAACGTGTTGCTATTGTTAGAGCTTTATGCCAACCATTTAAAATCTTATTATTAGACGAGCCCTTTAGCCATATAGATCAAGCTCAAATAACAAATGCAGTTAACCTTGTCTCTCAAGAAGTAGAACAAAACAAAGCAACTTTAATAATTGCAAGTTTAGGTGATACTTATAATATCAATTATACAAAAATACTACTGCTATGATTGATACACTTCTAAAAAAACAAGTTGATAAATCTCAACTCCTATTTTTTGCACTCAGTTCTAGCTTAGGATTAGCCATATTATTAATTGTGATTCAGTTATTTATTGACACAAGACCGGTGTTTAGTTCAGAAAACGATTTGTTAGGCAATCAAAACTTAATTATTTATAAAGACTTAGGACGAGATAACGCTTTTACTACAGACGAAATAGCAGAACTTGAACAACAACCCTTTATTAATAAAACGGGCGGTTTTACACATGGCACCTATCGTGTGCTTGCAAGTGTAACATTACCCAACTACACTGGGATATCTACAGAAATGTTTTTAGAAGCTGTTGGAGACGAATTTATTGACATTAAAAGTGACGATTGGAAATGGCAACCCGGAGATCGAGAAGTCCCGATTATAATTCCTAAAAACTATATTAACCTTTATAATTTTGGATACGCAGCAAGTACTGGAATGCCTCAGATTAATGAGAAAATTATAAGACAAATTCCTATTGACCTAAAACTTACTGGCTCAAGTAAAACAGAACTATATCCTGCCTATATTTTGGATGCTTCCGAAAAAATAAATTCTATATTAGTTCCAGAATCCTTTTTAAGTTATACCAACAAAACACTAAGCCCATTAAAAGAATCTAAAATATCTAGAATTATTCTTGATGTTATCAATCCATCAGATCCTAAATTATTACAATTTCTAGCTTCAAAAAAGTACAATTATTTATCAAATGATGTACAAAACTCAAAACTGAGTTATGTCTTAAAATTAATACTTAGTATTGTTTTAGGTATTGGGTTATTAATTACATTCTTATCCATTTACTTAGTCATAACAAACATTAACTTGTTGATATTAAAAAACAAACAGACCATTACGCAACTTCACTTTTTAGGTTATTCTAAAACTCAAATTGCTAAAGTATACCATACCATTGCTTATAAAATTTTAGCTGTTTCCATTGTCGTTGCTTTAGTATTAAGTGTTATTAGTAAAATTATTATTTCGCCTTACTTAGCACTTTTACACGTCGAAAAAACAATGACTTCTATTATTTATCTAGTTGCAATAAGTATTGTCCTTTTTATATTATTAGCCTTGTATTATCGTAACCATACAAATAGTAAAATACAGCAAATGTTAAGACCCAATACAAGCCTACTAACTACTGAAAATTAACTTATCTTTGCATCATAAATTATTACAATTATGATACTTCAAGATATTCCTAAAATAAAACATACAGACAGTAACAATTTCTTTTTGCTTTGTGGGCCTTGTGCTATTGAAGGAGAAGATATGGCGTTTAGAATTGCCGAAAAAGTTTTAACTATTACTAACAAACTTGAAATTCCTTATATTTTTAAAGGAAGTTTTAAAAAAGCTAACCGTAGTAGAATTGATAGTTTTACGGGTATTGGAGACGAAAAGGCTTTAGAAATTTTAGCTAAAGTTTCTGAAAAATTTGATGTCCCAACAGTTACGGATATTCACGAAGTAAGTGATGCTGCAAAAGCTGCGCAGTATGTTGATGTATTACAAATTCCTGCTTTTTTAGTACGCCAAACAGATCTTGTTGTTGCTGCTGCCAAAACAGGTAAAGTAGTCAACCTTAAAAAAGGACAATTTATGAGTCCTGAGGCTATGAAGCATGCAGTACAAAAAGTAAAAGATGCTGGAAGCGACAAAGCTTGGATTACAGATCGCGGAACTATGTTTGGTTACCAAGATATGATTGTAGACTTTAGAGGCATCCCAACAATGCGTCAGTACGCTCCAACAGTATTAGACGTAACACACTCTTTACAACAACCAAATCAAAGTGTAGGTGTTACCGGTGGACGCCCAGATATGATCGAAACTATTGCACGTGCCGGAATTGTAAATAACGTTGACGGTTTATTTATCGAAACACATTTTGATCCTGCTAATGCTAAAAGTGATGGCGCAAACATGCTACATTTAGACAATTTAGAAGCATTATTAAGCAATTTAACTGCTATTAGAAAACTAGTAACTACTTTTTAAATACATACACTAATTATTATTTTACAATGAAAAACAAAACGCTAAACACATTAGCATTGTTATGTCTTACCCTATTTTCAATTTCGACAATAGCACAAGACACCAATACAGAGAGATACACTGCAAATAACAAAGGAAAGTTTTATGTAAGTTGGGGAGGAAACAGAGAAACCTTTTCTAAATCTGATATTAGATTTGAAGGTGAAGGCTATGACTTTACAATACAAGATGCTACTGCAAAGGACAAACCTAAAGGTTGGCATATAGATTACATCAACCCTGCAAGCATGACAATACCACAGACAAACTTTAAAGCTGGGTATTTTATTTCTGACAAGTATAATATTGCACTTGGGGTGGACCACATGAAGTATGTCATGAACAGAAACAGAACAAGAACTGTGAATGGATATATTGATTTACCGGCTGATGAAGATGGTAGTATTTTTAATCAAGAATTTAATGGTGATGAATACTTTTTATCAGAAGATTTTTTAAAATTTGAACACACTAACGGATTAAACTATGTGTATTTAGAGATTAATAGATTTGATGATATTTCGTCTTTATTTAAGATAAACAATACAGACATCTTTCAATTAAATGTAACTGAAGGTTTTGGTGCTGGAGCCTTATACCCTAAAACAAATACTACGTTGTTAGCAAAGGATCGCTATGACGAGTTTCATTTAGCCGGTTACGGAACCCACTTAAATGTTGGTCTTAACCTTACTTTTTATAAATACTTTTTTATTCAGGTAGATTTAAAAGGTGGTTTTATAAACATGCCAGATATTAGAACAACAAGTAATGCTAACGAGAGTGCGTCCCAACATTTCTGGTTTTTACAACGTGTTATCTCTTTTGGTGGCCGATTTAGACTATAGTTAATACAAACTATAAGCCTCTTGTAATATAGCTATTACAACTGCATCATTGACGTCTTCTAAAGCCTGATATCTTAAAGACATCATTTTTTTTCGCTTCTCAGTAACGTGATGCGATTTAAAGACATTAATTTGATTGCCTTTTACAAAAGCAATATCTACAAATTGTCCTTTATGACTCGCATTAAAATAACAAAAGGGCTTTCCGTTTATATAATAAAACGGAAGGCCCCACTTGTACTTTAATTCTGCAATACTAATAGTATGCTCAACAATGACCTGCAAATGCAGCAAAATAGAACGGTAAGGTTCTGGTTGCTTTAAGATATAATCTTCAGCAGGATTCAATTGTTATTATAATATATGTAATAAACTTAATACGCCGATTGCTAATAAAGCAATACCAATAATAGCTTTAAAAGGCATAAGCTTGCTTGATACTTTTCTTAATGTTTCTTCCAAAGCTGGTACTTTTCCAAATACGTGCGTTAGTAACAATAAACCTCCAACAATACTTACTAATCCGTAGATACTAAATCCTCCTGAAAATATTCCTAATATTGGTAACACCAATAATGCACCTCCAATTACTGTTTGAAAAGGCGCTAATACACCAGCAATTTTATTAAAAAAGTTAGCTTCTCCATCCCATTTATCTAAAGTCGCTAATCCTAATAATAAACCTCCTGAGATGTTTGCAATGTCTAAAAGTAAACTTGTCAATGCCATAATAATTTTTGTTTTTAAATAGTTAGATTATAAATCTATGAAAAATAAATAGCACTTCCCCCTAAATGTTAAAATGAATATTAAGAAACTTTTAACTTGCATATTTAAACGATTTACGGTTACTTTGTAATTCAAAGTACTTTTACCATGAGCGACAAAGATTATTTAAAAGACATTAGCACGATTAAAAATTTAATGAATAAGTCTTCAAGGTTTATATCATTAAGTGGTTTGTCAGGTATATTAGCAGGTATCTATGCTTTAATTGGAGCAGCTCTAACCTACTATTTAGTCACAACTTATAGCTACGGAACATTAACTTTAGATGGTTGGGTTTTTAGATACGTCTTTTTTATCCTATTTATGGTTGCTTTTTTAAGTGTGGTTACCGGAATTTATTTAACTACAAAAAAAGCAAAACAAAATGGAGAAAGTATATGGGACGGTTCTTCAAAACGGTTACTATTTAATTTTCTAATTCCGTTAGTGGCGGGTGGTTTATATATTTTAATAATACTTAGCCAAGGACGTTACGGACAAACCGGTGGATTAATGCTTATTTTTTATGGATTAGCATTAGTCAGCGCATCAAAGTACAGCATAGGTAATATCAAGTATTTAGGTTTTACCGAAATAATCTTAGGTCTAATTGCCACCTTATACCCTGGATACGGATTCTGGCTTTGGGTTATAGGTTTTGGAATTATGCACATTATTTATGGTACTTATATGCATTTTAAATATGATGTTAAATGAAATTAAAGAGTCATATTTATTTAGGAATTGGAATTTTATTGACTGACTTTATATTTATTTTAATTGCCCTATTTATTTTAGAAGGCTATAAATATTCTCACAGTGTAAATACTATTAAATACTTCCACTTTACGAATATGTCTATTACCGAAAAATTGGCTTACATATCAATTTACACAATAATTGCTTTAAACATCGCTTTAATAATATACGTAATTATAAAAAATAACAAAAAATAGATTACTACTTTCGTAGGAACTAAAGCATGAGCATAATAACTAACATCAATAAAGTATTTGACCACAGAATAAGACTTGGTATCATGTCTGTTTTGATGGTTAATGAATATGCCGATTTTAAATCACTAAAAGAATTGCTTGGAGCAACAGACGGAAACTTAGCTAGTCACACCAAAGCACTTGAAAAAGCAGACTATATTACAGTAGAAAAGCAATTTATAGATCGTAAACCAAACACACGTTACAGTGTTACTAAATTAGGTCAAGCCGAATTTAAAAAGCATATTAACGCACTTGAAAAATTAATTAAAAAACAATAACACTATTTTTTTATCAATCTACTTTGAAAAACAAAGTACTTTTAAATAACTATTATGAAGCACCTAACCTTAATTATCGCCGCGCTATGTTTTAGCACACTTTTTTACCAACAACAAATTGGTTTAAACCTAAGTCTGTTTTCCATAATCAGTATTGGCATATTATGGTGGCACAACAAATCAAAGTTTAAGAATCAGAGGACTATAATCTATGCAACTATTTATTTAGTAACTGCCGTTCTAGTATTTATACATGGCTCTGCTTTGTCTATATTTGTTAACCTGTTTTCATTTTTCACCTTAGTAGGTTCAGTCTCTTCCAGCAAAAATGCAATTTATGTCCAATGGATTAACGGATTATACTCTGTGATTGCAGGTTATTTCCAACGTAGATTTGATGGTCCAAAAACTACTGAAGTGTCTACGACAAAAAAAAATATTGACATTATACATTGGATAAAACTGATTGGCATTCCGTTAGTATTTGTTATCATCTTCATGTTACTTTATAAAAATGGAAACCCAATATTTGAAGATTTAATTACCGAAATTAATTTCGACTTCATCAATATGCAATGGATACTACTTACTGTATTGGGGTACTTCCTATTTAATAACATTAATCAACCTGTCACTGTAGAGCCTGCTACAACTTTAGATAGTAACACCTCCAACTTATTAATTGAGAGTGAGAATACTTCCGAAGAAAAAAATAAAAAAGATAACCAATTAGGGACTACTCTACTGGCTTTTCTTAATGTGCTTATTATATTTTATATTATCACGGATGCAACCTATTTATTAACTAACATAGTAGATACTGCAAACCACCTGTCCACTCAAGTCCATAATGGGATTAATGCATTAATAGCTTCCATTATAATAGCCATACTTACTATTTTATTCTTTTTTAGAGGCGATCTTAATTTCTACAAAAAAAACAAAACCACTAAACAGCTCTCTTTTTTATGGATAGGATTAAACATTATACTGATTGTTTTGATTTCCATAAAAAACTACCAATACGTCTC
The DNA here is from genome assembly GCF_055635485.1 of Olleya sp. KKT75. Classification (NCBI taxonomy): domain Bacteria; kingdom Pseudomonadati; phylum Bacteroidota; class Flavobacteriia; order Flavobacteriales; family Flavobacteriaceae; genus Olleya; species Olleya sp. KKT75. The sequence continues at coordinate 2,094,169 of NZ_CM145759.1, read as the reverse complement.
TGCTTTTGGATTTACCTATAAACGTCTTGGTGTATTTGCTTATTTACTTTTAACTTTTTCAGGCTTGATTACCACGTTTATAAAAGTATTTAAGATCAAAAACCTATGGTATTTATTCAGAATAAATACTCAAATCGCTTTTGCTATTTGCATAATGTCTGCTACCGTAAACTGGGATTATTCGATAACAAAATATAATATTAATAACGCTAAAGTTTTGGATCTAAACTATTTAATTAGTCTAAAAGGAAACAACTCTAAACTACTTCAAAAACATGCTTTACAGCACAGATTATCTAACCACACAACTACACGCATTAATAAAAAATGGACCCGACATAATCAAGACCTAGTTAATAAGGATTGGCAAGCATACAGTTTAGAAAACTTTACTAATATGTCTAAATCTAAATAGTAATGAATTTTATAGATAACACAGCAAAAAGTGCCCTATTGGCGACTATTATCTTTTGGTTACTCAATCTAAATCAAATTACCTTAAGTAGCGCTTTCTTCTTTATAGGGATTTCATTATTACCTATATTTTTATGTAGTTTAATAACAATATCAGCTACCATTTACCCAATTTTTGTAATAGGAGGAAAAACAAAATTAGCTAGAAAAAAAACATTCAAAAGATACTTTCCGTATTACGCAATGCTCCTTTTTAGTGTTTCGATAATACTACTTACCGCAACACAATTCGATCCTTTTTTACTATCCTTTTTAACCTCAGCATTTATAACAACAAGCCAATCGTGGTTATGGTTTTCAAAATAATAAATCTATGCAAAAACAACGTAAACAATTAATAGCTTGGCTTTTTAAAGTCACACAACATATTTACACGACCTACTTTAAAACCAACACACCTTGGAATATAAAAAAAGAACAATTACTAGAATACAGTCCTAGCACTTTTGGCTACCATTTAGGATTGTTTTTAGACAGCAATGGCTTTGAATTAATCCCTAAAGTAGAACGTCACGACGCATACCATGTAATAACCGGATACAATAGTAACGAAGAAGACGAAATTGCATTACAATACCTCTGCTATGGTAATGGAAAACGTAGTATTTACCTCTTTGGCGTTATTACAATTGGCACTATTATTTTGCCAGAATACTGGAAATATTATCTCAAATCATATCGTATTGGAAAAAGCGCCAACATGTTTTACAACTTAGATTACAAAGGGTTACTTAATACATCGATAAGTACTTTACGCGGTTCCATATTTGTTAATTTAAACTACTAAACATGAAAAAACTAATCAAACGTGGTATTAAATTAGGGGTTATATTAATCCTTGCTATTTTACTAGCCAATTATCATATAAACTATAATACCAAAGGAAAACTGTATAACTCCATTGAGAATATCCCTAAAAACAGAGTAGGTTTAGTGTTAGGCGCTGGAAAATACGTAGGCAATAGCAATCATGTAAATTTATACTACAAATACCGATTAGAAGCTGCCTTTTTATTATATCAAAACAAAAAGATAGAATACATATTAATTAGTGGTGACAATAGTACCGCTGATTATGACGAGCCTTCTACATTCAAAAAAGACTTAATAGATCTAGGAGTCCCTGAAGATAAAATAATATTGGACTATGCCGGATTTAGAACATTAGACTCCCTAATCCGAGCAAAAAAGATATTTGGACTAGACAGTTTTACAATTATATCGCAACAATTTCATAACCAACGCGCCATTTACCTTGCAGAAAACAACAACTTAAATGTCATAGCCTTTAACGCCAAAGCTATTAAAGGGCGCTATGGATTTAAAACAAAAATTAGAGAATATCTAGCTCGAACAAAAGCTATTATAGATGTTGTAATTAATAAACAACCTAAATTTTTAGGACCAAAAATAAAACTGTAAATGACACTAAAATTCAACCCGCTATTTACGGTCTTAACGGTAATACTACTAATAACCGAAATTGCTATTGCCTACTTTTTAAAAGATGGTTTTGTACGCTATACTGTTGGAGACTTCCTTGCTTCTATTTTAGTGTATTGCGCCATAAGGAGCTGTTGTAGTACAAAAGCTGTGCGGGTAGCACTAACTGCTTTAATTATTTCTTTTACAGTAGAATTTGCACAACTGTTTAACCTACTTGATCTTTTAAATTTAAGAGCAAACAAAATAGCCTCTATAATCCTTGGAAGTCATTTTAGTATTGAAGATTTAATCGCTTACGCTTTAGGCATCATAACCATCTATTTTATAGATATAACTTACATTTCAAATGAAAACCATTAGACAATTTATCGCTGCTGAAACAAAAACTATTTCAGTATTAATATTACTATCTGCATTTAGTATTCTATTGCTTCTATTTAGAATAAAACTAACACAATCTCACTACTTTTTATTTTTAGTGTGGAATCTTTTCCTTGCAGGAATTCCATATGCTATTACTAGTTATTTAAAAACTTTAAAGCATATAAACACACTGTCTCTTTTAATTATTGGTAGTGTTTGGTTAGTCTTTCTGCCTAATGCGCCATACATAATTACAGATTTATTTCATCTACGTTATAGCAGTGCACATCTAGTTTGGTTAGACACTTTAATAATTATTGTGTTTGCAATAACTGGTCTAATCCTTTTTTATAAATCTGTATTTACAATGGAGAAGATTATTAAGACTTACGTCGAAAAAAGAGTCGTTGCATTTATGCTACCTGTATTATTTATACTAGTAGGTTTTGGTGTTTATTTAGGTCGTTTTTTAAGGTTTAATTCTTGGGAAATCATCAACAAACCTTGGGTCATAATAACTACCATTTTTGAAATACTAACACAACCTATAACACACAGTGCCGCATGGTTATTTACAATTTGCTTTGGATTGTTTTTAGGTGTGTTTTATTATGTTTTAAAAACCTAGCGTATTAAAACTAAAGCATAAAAAAAGGAAGTAACCACTTCCTTTTTTAAAAAATTATAAACCAATACTATTACTGCACATCTAAAGTAACAACAGCTGTATCACAAGCTTGCTGGGTACCATCATCACAAATAGTATACATAAAAGTATCTTGTCCTACAAAACCAATATTGGGTGTGTAAGTAAAATTACCAGCTGCATCGATAGTTACGGTACCGCTTGATGGGTTTGTATTTGCTGTTACAGTAAAATTATCACCTTCAGGATCAGTATCATTTGTATATACAGTATCAGAAAACGCAGTATCTATAGCTACAAGGTAAAAATCATCTACAGCATCTACGGTATTAACAGGGAAATCATTAAAATCGTTAGGATCTGTACCTGAAGCTATCTCATTACAATCGCTATATCCATCATTATCAGTATCCAATACACTAGGTGTCGTTATAACCAAAGCAATTAAGTATTGATTAGTAATTGTATTTGTTGCTTTAACATTTATATTAGTTAAACCATCTGGAAAATTGTATGGACTAGTCAATTCATTAATTCCAGCTTCGGCTTCACCTGGAAGTAAATAAAATTGATAAGTATTATTTGGAAACTGATCTAAATATTCATTTCTAACAACATTTAAATCTAAATATTGGTTAGGAGCACAACCTTCGACCGGAACAGTAATCCACGTTAAAGCAACATCCTGTGCGTCTAAATAATCCGGAATACCATCTCCGTCACTATCCTCATTCATTGGATTACCATCATTATTATAATCCTCGTCTATTGTATCTATTCCGTCGCCATCATCATCTGTATCTAAATAATCTGGTGTTCCATCTTGATCTGTATCATCATCATCAATGTTATTATTTACATTAAGGTCTTCATTTAAATCTAAAACCCCATCTGCATCACTATCGAATAAATCTATACAAGACATTTCTGTACCTAAATCAGTTAGTCCTGTAGTAAAACTACCAGTAACTGCGTCCGTACTTTGTCCACTTTCTAAATCAAAAAACCGAGCTAAAAATGCAGTATCTGTAATACAATAATCAATTGCAGTATCCAACTGCCCATTTATTATTGGTATTATGTAAGATGTGTTGTTATAATACAATTGCAAATAACCATTTGTTGATGGCTCTCCATTACAATCGTTAAATATTCCTACTAAATTAGTTGTTGTAGATTCATCAATTGTAAGAGTGATATTTACGTCTTCAGAAAAAGGCCCAATATTTTCAGTAAAATCATTTCCATCACAACCAAAATCCTGAATAGTTAGCGTTAACATTTCATCCGCAGGAATCAAACCACAAACTAATCCATTTTGATTTGTATAACCTCCAGAATAAGAATACCAATCCGAGGTACTACGCTGTAATTGCACATAATTATTAGGCAACGTATTACCATCAGCATCTTGTAAAGTCACACAAAATGGTACTGCAGCAAAAGGCGCGTCACAATTCCAGAAACTAAAATGAGAGACCTCTCCAACATATTTGTTTCCTACTAACTCAGCAAAACCTTCTTCTTTCCAGTACCCATAAACCTCATCAAAATACCATAATGGTATTGTAGCTGGCGGATTAGTAGCGCTTGTAGGCACCGGAACGCTAATTAAAGCTACCGAATCTTCTCCAATAGTTAAATCTTCTCCGTTTTGACCAATCAACTCCACAGCTATCATTCCGTAGGTTTCTAAAACACGTAAATCACCGCTTTCATTTTCAGCAATTAATGCACCTGGCATTTGTAAAGCCATATCCTGATTATCAGGGTTTAAATGTTTTATAACTACAGACACGTTACCTTGGTATTCAAACCCAAACTTAGTTTGATACGTCCCAGGTAATTCCACAGACACACCGCTAGGCAAATCAAAGGTTAATGGTTGACCCGAAGCGACTGTTGCTATTGGCTCTGAGTCCAATAACATTATAGCAACTTGATTAACACCATCTGTTGGTACCAACGCTCTAGATCCATCTATAAAACCAATTTTACTAGCTTTTACGTAAGCAAATTGCTCATACACTACAGCTTCCTCTACAGAAAACACACCATTAGCATCAGTAATTGCCATAGTGGATCCAATAGTAATAGTCACTCCAGAAATAGGATCACCTTCCTCATTAACAACAGTACCAATAAAACGTGCTGTTGTGTTGTCTCCAAAATTATCTAAAAACGGATTACTAGTTAAACCATCTACCTGCTGTTGATTAAGGGGTATATTATTATCTTTTTCGCAAGAAAAAATGAATAATAGGGCTACTGCCGAAAGTATTAAATTTAATTTTTTCATCTTTTTAATATTGTAATTATTACTTAAGTATAACATGTTGAGACTTAAAAGTCCTATTTATTATGTTACTCCTTACCATCTACATAGTCTTGCAAATAACTAAAACGCTTTGTTAATTTACCATTTTCAGTAATCTTTGCACGTTTTAAAACACCATCCGCATCACCATTAAAAAATGCAGGAATGACATGCTTTAAAAACATATCTCCAAAACCTTCACTAGCATCCTTTGGTAACTCACAAGGTAAATTATCCACTGCCATTACGGTAATAGCATCTTTAGCATTAAAAGCAACTTCTTTTTCAGTTTTAGCATCGTAACCATAAAAAGGATCTGCAATAGTCGATGGTCTAATTGTAGTCGCTACCGGTCCATCAATATCGCAAGATATATCTGCGACTAAGTTTATTCTAAACTCAGGGTCCTTAGCATCTTCTCTGGTAAATAAATACGGTGCTCCATCTCCAAAAAAGTGACCTGCTATAAAAAAGTCTGTTTGTTTAGCATACGGCATAAAATTACTTTCGTAACCTGATGCATCTTTATAAAACGCCCATTTATCTCCAACTTTTCCATCTTTACGCTTACTATATTCCATAACATCAACCATACAGTACACAGGCTCTGTAAATTCTGATGTTAAATATAATGCATCACTAACTTCCTTTATTTTTAAATGGTCTAAAATTTCTTTAGCACCTTTTGCAACTTTTCCTGTTCCTGATAGTAAAATTTTAATATTTGGTAGCGTAATTTTATCAAGCTCGCTTTTAACCTCATCTAAATCCTTTAAATTCTCAACTTTAGGCAATTCAAATAAATTATCGCGTAATCCTAATGCTCTAAAACCATTATAAGCACCTACAAGTCCTGCATAACGCCCAAAACCAATTAACCTTGCTCCACTTTGCTTAACAATTGTTTCGTGATCATACATTTCTATATTCTTATCTAGAATAGTTTTTAAAAGCTTTCTATTATAAGGCTGCTTTTTAATAGTATGACTAAAGAAAAAGTATTTTTTATTGGGTATAAGTGCATCAAGTGGCACTTCTTTTACACCAAACATCACATCTGCATCAGAGATAGTATCTGATACCTGAAATCCTTCTTGCTGATAATCGGCATCCTTGAACACTCTAATATCTGAAGCTTCCACAACTAACTCAGCTTCAGGAAAATTAGTTTTAAGTTGCTTTAAGTCTTTTGGAGAAAAAACCACACGTCTATCTGGTGGGTTTTTACGCTCTTTTATAATTGCGAATTTCATTTTGTTTAATTTGGTATAAAGTTTGCACTAAATTAAGTGTAAATGCATGGTTATACAAACTTTTTGGTAACTTTGCATTCTTATTATTTTTAATTAAAATGGGGTCGACTGGTTTTGACAGCGAGATTAATTAGATTGTAAGCACGTCGAGTAATGATTTTGTACTCGTAAAACCCTTGATCAACTTTTTAATCGGCGAGAATAACTACGCTTTAGCTGCCTAATCCGAATTATAGTAGGATTAAGCCTCGGTACACAAGGTGTACGAGCTTTATGTCTCCGGAAAGCTTTGATTGACAGCGTTCCATTTGAGGCATCGAAAATGTCAATATAGGCTTAGTAGCGCTTTGATGCTTTGCTGAAACTAAAAAAGATAAGTTGTAAGTGGGTTGTCTTTAACCAGCTTACAATCGAAAACCTAAGAAAAGAATAAACGTGTAGAAAGCCTTTTGGTTACTTGTTTGGACGAGAGTTCGATTCTCTCCGACTCCACTTTTAAGCCCTGTAAGCATAATGTTTACGGGGTTTTTCGTTTTGCGTTGACAAAATCGTTGACAATACCTTCTCGCTTTAACTGTTTTGTTGCTTGGCGCTAAATTAGTATTTTTATGGTAGTTACACCAAACTAATACTAAGATTATGAATTTCTACATTACTCTTTTTTGCTTAATTACTATTTCTAGTTTAGTTCACTTTGGCTTAATATGTAAATCCTATTTACCTTTGGTAGAATTATATTTCGAAGGAGAGAATGCGCATAGGAATAAAAGCAAAGATCGTATTAGAACACTTACAACTTTTTTTCTTTTTTCAGCTCCTCTAATTTTTTTTAAATCGTTAAAACAATCAAGTTTCGAAAATAATTATGTCAATTATATAATACTAATATTAATACTGGTATTCTCTATACTCTGCATTTATTGCCATAAATATAGAGTTTGGAATGATAATCCTATATTTAAAACTGCAAAAAAAATAAAAGAAGAATTAGACCTTGTAGTACTTATTGACTCACTAAAAATCGAGTTCAATAAAAAAATAAGCTTTATAGATAAAAGATTAGAAAATTTCAATAATGAGTTAGTGGCAGTAAAAAATGGAGCCGTAAAAAGAAAATCTACAAAAAGGGAAGAGAGAATTGAATTTATTAAAAAGCAATTTAAAGTGTTTAGTGCAGATATAGCAAGTTTTCCTATTTACAATAATGAAACGAAAACTTTTTTCTTTCAAGATTATGAAACAACAGAACTTCAGAGTTATCAAACTCTATTAATCTTTTTTTCGCAAAATTATAATATACCGTTAAAAGGGAATAAAACAATTATTTATGACCTATTTAATGACTATTTTGATATTAAGGACAGAGACTTAAAAGCAAATAACTGGACTCAATTTGAAAAAAAATACATTCATAAAATTGAAGAATTCACTTTTTATAGTGATTTATGTCTTTATAATAAAAAAAGCAACTCAACTGTTGACTAACTTGAACTAAGACTATGCCCCATTGGGTATCATTGTGGTATTAAACCATAAAATTAATACACAATGAAAGCTATTTACAATCCACACGAAGCTGTTCTACAAGAACTATCAGAATTAAAGAAAATAGTTCTAGATATTAAAAATCTTCCAAAAGAAGATTACACTCTTAAATACTATACTCGAAAAGAAGTATCTGTTCTTACTCATTGTTCTATACAAACAATAGATAACTACATTGATAAAGGATGGATTGCTATTGAAAAATTTGGTCCTAAGAAGAAATTAATACACCACTTCCAAATTTTCAATGAAGACCAATCATTAAAGGACTTCAAATACAAAAGAAAAGCATAGTAGTTTATCTAGAACTACTATGCTTTATATTTTTTTTCACAAAAACAGTATTAACTACCGTATATAACAAATATACGGATAAAATCTATAAATATGTCTGATATGCCATATTCAAGGATTGGTACATCTTATTATAAAACGGTACAAGTCCCAACTATAAATAACCAATTTAATGAAGCTCTAATAAAATGGGATGTTTCAACTATTATACAAGATCATGGTAGAAAATATTTAGATGAAATACCTAAATATAATGGCAAAATATGTTTTCCTAATCATTTTGAGTACACTAAAAAAGTTCATGATTTTTACAATACGTACTCACCATTAACTTATTCACCTAAAAAAGGCGATGTTAAAAACACTCTTTTATTTTTTAAACACATTTTTGGTTCACAGTATGAATTTGGCTTAGACTACTTTAAACTTTTATACGAACATCCTTCACAAATTTTACCAGTTCTATGCTTGGTCAGTAATCAACGCTCTACCGGTAAAAGCTCATTTTTAAAATATCTTAAAGAAGTCTTTGGACATAATATGAGTTATTTAGATAGTCATTCTTTAAACAGCAATTTTAATCTTGATTGGGGTAACAAATTATTACTAGCCTTAGACGAAGCTTTTCTGCAAAAAGAAGAAATTACAGAAAAAATAAAATATTTATCGACCTCTAACAAAAACAAAATTGAAGCAAAAGGAAAGGAACGTTTTGAAGTAGACTTTTTTGGGAAGTTTATTATGTGCAGTAATAAAGAAGATTCTTTTATTAAAATAGATTCTGACGAAACTAGGTTTTGGGTGATTAAAGTACCAAAAATAAAAGTTGAAGATGTAAATTTTGTAAATAAATTAATTGACGAAATACCTGCCTTTTTACAATTTACACTAAACAGAGAGTTTGCTAGTGAAAGAAAAACTAGAATGTGGTTTACTGCACAACAAATCTACACACCTGCTTTAAAGAAATTAGTAAACAATAATAGAAATAGAGTTGAAAAAGAAATAGCACACCTACTTTTTAGCATAATGGAAAAATTTGAGCTGGACGAGGTACATTTTAGTTTAATGGACTTGTTAAATGCTCTTGGAAAAACTAGAGTTAAAACAGACTTAACACAACTTCGAGTATTACTAAAAAAAGAATGGAAAATTGAGCAAAGAGACAACTCATTTAAGTATCAAAAATTTGTCATTCTAAGCGATGGTGAAATTATACTTTTAGACACAAAAGGCAGGTATTTTACTCTACATAAAAGTTTTTTAAGCAAAAACTTTGATGACTTGATGACGGACTAGCCATTATATACTTTAAACTCAGTAATAACAAGGGATTCCTCCGTCATCAAAAGCATCATCAAAGCGTCATCAATAAAAACATTGATGACAGATTTAAAAAAAAGTTGATGATCTGATGATGAGTTGATGACGCAATTTTCCTTTTACCCAAAAGGGTTTCAAGAGTCCCGTCATCAAATCATCAACTTTTAAAAATTTTTAATATACACAACACAAATAAAAATGAATTGTAAAAAAGCAAAACAAATTGACCTTGTTTCTTTCTTAAAAAAACAAGGTTGTAGAATAGGTAAAACCGACACAGAAAATACTTGGATTTATTCTCCTTTTAGAAATCAGGAAAAAACACCTTCTTTTAAAATAGATATTACTAAAAACATCTGGTACGACTTTGGAGAAGGAGTTGGAGGAACAATAATTGACTTTGTAATGAAATACAATAGTTGTTCAATTAAAGAAGCATTAGTTATTTTATCTAGAGATACTTTTCCTATTCACCAGCAAACAAAACAAATCAAGAGCGAGACAAAACCGAATTACTCTATTAAAAAAGTAACTGAATTAACAAATCCAAAGTTATTGAATTATTTAAGTAATAGGAAAATCAATTTGAAATTTTCAAAGCAATTTTGTTTTCAAGTTCATTATTCTTTTTCTAATGGAAAAGAAAACTATGGCATAGGTTTTATGAACGATTATGGAGGTTTTGAAATTAGAAACAATTCCTTTAAAGGCTGTCTAAATAAAAAAGCAATAACAACCATTTTCAAGCATTCTAAAACGGTTTCTCTTTTTGAGTCTTGGTCAGATTTCCTTTCGTATTTAACATTGAAAAATGAAATCCCTGATGAAGATTTTATCATTTTAAACTCAACCGCTTTAATAAATAAAGTGATTGAACTCATTAAAAACTACGATAAAATAAAACCTTTTTTTGACAATGACGAGGCAGGTAATAAAGCTTTCAATAGCATCCAAGAAAGCACTAAAAAAGAGGTCTTAGACTATAGGATATACTACCCAGAACATAACGATTTGAACGATTATTTGATTAACCGGAAAAGTGAGCAGGTTTGAGTATTCGAGAGGTGTCTAAAACCGGTACTTGGGTACCATTTTTAAACAAATCTCGTTTTTCTCCCGATGGTCGCAAAAGCATAAAATATGAAAAGAAATAGAATAGAATTTATCTGTACTTCTTTTGAGAAGAAACTTATAAAAATTAAAGCAAAAAAAGCTGGATTAAAAACTGCTGACTACTGCAGAAAAGCTGCTTTAAATAAAGAAATGAAAGAAATTTTAAATGAAGAACAAATTGAATTATATAAGATGCTTATTAAATATCATAACAATTTTAAAAGTCTTGGAAACTTAATTAAAAACAAAGAACCTGGTTTATTTAAATTAACAAACGACACTGCTTTAGAAATTAAAAAACACCTTAAAAACTTTAAATAATATGGTAGGTTTAGGTAAAGCAATTTCACATACTAAAGCTTCAATCTCTTATGGTTGGAATGAAGAAAAAGACGCTAAGATTGTATTCAAGAAAAATCTAGTTGGAGAGACTCCAAAAGAAATTACAGAAGAGTTTCAAATCATTCAAGCAATGAATAAAAATTGCCATAAAAATACTTTCAGTTTTGTTTTAAGTCCAACCATAGAAGATGGTAAAAAATTAACTTTAAAAGACCTTAATAGAATCACTAGCGAGTTTACAAATGATTTGAAATTAGAGAGTCATCAAGCTATTGCTTTTGTACATAATGATAAAGACCATAAGCATATTCATTTATATGTTAATCGCATAGACTTCAAAGGAAAAGCATACAAAGACAATTATATAAGTAAGAGAGCTATAAAGGCGTCTGAAAGAGTAGCCAAAAAACTTGGTTTAACTACTGTTAGAGAAGTACAACAAAAAAAACTTGAGAAACTTAAAAACATCCGAATTCATATAAAAGAAAAACACGATTTCTGTATTAAAAACTTAATGCCTAAAAACTTCAATGAGTACATAAATTTAATGAAGCAATTTAATATCAATACAATCCCTTCCATCAATAAGTCCAATCAGTTACAAGGGTTTAGATACCAATTTCAAAATACAAACCTAAAAGGTAGCGAAATACATAGAAGCATGTCTTTCAATAAAATCAAACAACAAATACAAACAATCACCAAAACGAAATATAACTCTCATAAATTATAACTATGGCAAAAATTGAGGAAATAACAGCACTTCTTATTGACGAACTTGAATTGTTTCAAAAGACAGTAAAAGAATTAAAAGAAGAATCGACACAATTACAAAAAACAAAGCTCACAGTTAATACTGAAAATGTAGAAGCTGTTTTTAATGGCTATAATACAGAACTAAAGCTAAGCTATAATTCTATTGCAAAAGAATTAAACATCATACAAAACAAGCTAAAAGAAAAAGGGCAAATACCTAAATGGTTTATTCTTTATTTTATGACTATTTCTTTAGTCTTATCAGTAAGTATCATTCTTAATTTCCATTTTAACAATAATAATGCAGCAATAGAATCAGAAGCTTTTCGAAATGGTCAAGAGAATATTGAAAGCCACATTCAGCAATTCTTCGATTCAAATCCTACTTCTTTAAAAAAATACAATAACTGGTTAGATAAAAATTGATATGTCAAAAATAATATTAATCACTCATCAAAAAGGTGGCGTAGGTAAAAGTACACTAACCTTTAACCTTGCCCAAAATATTTCTAAAAATGCCAGAGTAGTTGTTTTAGATTTTGATTTACAAGGTAGTCTTAGTCAACTAGCAGACTTGGTAACAGATTTCGAAATAATTTCTTTCAAAAGGGAAATAAAAGAAATTAAAAAACTGGACTATGATTTCATTTTGCTAGACACGCCCCCGTACCTATCCAATCATCTACATAATTTAATTGAATTAGCAGATTTGATTATTGTACCAACTAAAGCAGGTATTCTAGATCTTTTAGCCATAAAAAGTACAATAGAACTTATCGAGTAACAAAAAAAAACATCACAAACTTTAATTGTTTTTAACATGATAAAAGCAAACACCACACTAACACTAGATATTCTTATCGGCCTAGAAGAATACAATGTAAATATTGCAAATACACATATTAGTGATTTAGTGTCTTTTACTAGATCAGTTTTGGTAAAAGGTGTAAAACATGATAAAAACGCACAAAAACAAATAGATAATCTCACTAAGGAAATATTAATCAAACTTATATAAATATAGATTTCTACACATCTAGTATTATATAAAAATATAAATCTATCATTATGGAAGAACAGAACATGAACGAGCTAATTAATAAAGCTAAATCCGCCAATAAGAATAAAACAATTCAAAAGGTTGTTCCAATAACAATAAAAGACATAGAGGAAGTGCAATTTTCTTTTTACATAGAAAAAGAGCTACTTAAAAGTCTTAAATTAAAAGCATTACAACAAGACACAAGTATGAAGCAACTTGTAAATGATGCTATTAAAAAATCATTAAAATCAATTTAGATCAAGTTTTCTCAATCATTGAGAACATAAGCATTCTACTTATTAAAAAGTTTGTTTAAATTTGAAACAAATACAATTTATAAGAAAAAATATAACGATAAAATAAACATATAAAGCGTTTAGCTTTTGAATTGGTTTTAGAAATCCAGCAAGATTTAAATATACCACCACTCTCAAAAGATAAGACGCCCAACGTTATGCGTTGGGCTGTTCTTGTTATGGTGGATAGGTTTCTTGCTGGAACCTCTAAAACTAATAAGATTCAGTTCCAACGCTTTTTTTATGAAATAAATTTATGAAAATTGAAAGCCACAGATTAGAAATTAAAGACACATGCAAGCCTGAGTACATAGAAGCCATTAAAAAATATTGGGTACTAGAAAAGAATAAGTTTATAAATAAATCAAAATATTTAGGGCTACCCTTTAATTTGTCTGCTTATGAGTTTGGTAGCTTAGTAAAAAGAGAATCCTCTTTTTTTATTGAATTAAAATGCCAAACCTGCCCTAACACCGATTTTTTTCAAGTAACTTCTCACTCTAATCTTTCTGTAATAAAAAGGAATTTATATAATAGTTACACTAGTCTATTTAATTGTCCAACTTGTAAAAAAGAAATAAAAGACAAAAAAATAGAACAATTAAAGAAACTAGAACAATTACAAATTGAAAAACAGACTAAAGCAATTAAAAACCAAGCATGGTCTTCTCTTAATTCTTTTCAGATAAAGGTGTTACATTCCATCATAAAATGTAAGGATTTCTCAAAACTGCATTATAAGTTCAAGAAAACACCCAACAAAACACTCTGGAGCGCAATCTATACCTTAAGAGATTTAAATTTGATTGTTTTACATTTTCACGAAAACTCAAAATATGTGCAAAAGATCTCATATTTACCCGAGCTTGAATCTGTATTACCGGAAGTCAAACCTATTGTCAAACAAGAGCCTAAAACAGTTTACAACAATACTACCAAAGAATTAAAATTTAAACTTACCAAAAATAACGATTCAAAAAACAGAGACAGTCCCTTATACAGCGGGATTCTTAACTTTGAGGAAGATGTACTTATAGAAAAAGGGACACAATATACTTTTGGGGTTTGGAAACGTGAGCTCGATAATTTGTATTTTACTTTAGTCCCCACAGATAGTATCTACAAGGCACCTAGACAGGAATCAATTTCAAGTCAACCCAAACATTTAAGAGATGCAATACAGGATTTTTTTAATTCCAGTGGGTTTGATTTATAGGTGTAATTAAAATTAATTTCTACAGCCAAGTAATAGGAAACAACGCTATCTAATCGTGTAAAAAAAATTATCTTAATTACATAGTTTTTAAATTTATAGAAATCAATAACTCATCTTATCCGGAATAACACCTCTTACTCCTCCCCTTGGGTTTTCAATATCCCCCTTGTATCTAGGTATTAAATGACAGTGAAAATGAAAAATAGTCTGACCTGCAGTTTCCCCGCAATTCATTCCAATATTGTAACCAGAGGGGTTATACTCTTTGCATATTATTTCTTTTGCAATTTCAAGTACTTCAGCTAAATTATTTTTCTCCTCAGATGAAAGCGCAAAATAATCCGCTTTTAAAACATTTGAAATGATTAAAAGATGACCAGGAGATACCGGAAAGGAATCTTTAATTATAAAGAAGAATTGATTTTTAAAAAGAATTGATGTCTCAGGTAGTTCTAGAAAGTTTTTCATAAGCTCATATATTGAAAACCATTATTATGAGCAATAGTAAGCATTGGCTTTATATGTTCTTCATACTTGAATTTACTTAATTCTTGGCTAGGAAAAATTGGTAAATAGTCCTGAAGAAATTTATTCTTAGGTCGCAACGTTCTAACTATATCATAGCCTTCTTTCTGGAGTCTATAGAAGTCGTCAAAGTAAGTTTCGAATGAAGGAAGTTTATTACTCTTACGGGAATTAAAACTTGATTCTGCAGGAATTAAATTCCACATTAAATCATGTGCAACAAACTGATGGGGAATAAAATGTTCAACTATATAACCTCCTACAACTAACTTCTCTCCGGTATATATACAATTTATATACCCCAATTCCTTTATTACAAGATCCCAGAACATTTTTTTATGTTTATTTAAACTCCCTCTTATTATTGGTCTTAGTATTTTATTTGGAATATCGGGTACATTAGAGTTTCTCGCTTGTAAAAACAGGGTTAAATTCCAATAACAAAAGGTTTTTAATATGCCACTATTTGTTCTAAAATAATTATACCATTTATCATATATAAAGATGGAATCATTCAATAATTTATAAGGGGCATCAAAAGTAACATCCAAAGACTTTTCATATACTTTTGATCTAGAACCAGAACCTAACCATGGACTCAAAAATTTATGTGGTACATTTATATCAAAATGATGCAATAAGCCATTGGTTTCATTGTTTTCAGACTCTAAAAGCATCTTAAGAATCATACTTTTCTTGGTATCAACATTAATATTTTCAATATCTTTTATCCTTCGAACTGCTTTCTGAATTAAGTCTTGCTTCCCAAACGATACTTGAAAATAATTTACAGTGTACCATGACAAAGTTAACATTCTGGAAAATATCTCCTTTTTATTAATCTCCTTCTTCCCTTCATCAGCACATTCTAAAATCGCCCAAAACCAGTAAAACTTATAAGTTGCACTGGTATTTTTAAATACTGAAGTAAGTTTAGAAATTGATATAGTTGACTCTAAAGGTAATTGCATGTTTTAAAATAAATTAGAAGTAATAAAAAAAAATAAAAGTTAGTACATTAAAAGTAAATTTTGCAAATGAAACAATCAATTATTTACATTGTTTATATAAAACTATAATTCTAGAAATATAGTTTTATAGTTTTACGGAAAACCGTAATTATATATCAAATGGATTTCTTAATTTACCACTCTCAATTTGAGAATAATGTTGTTTAACGATTAAACTCAAGAAACATGTAGTAGATATAGTACTATATCGTTCAAAAGCATATTAAGGTATAAAAAAAATTATATCATAGATTAATAAAACATCAAAAATAGTGTTTCAATAAGAAACTTAAAAACAAACTAATTAACAGTAATTAGATATCAAAATGAGTAAAAAAAGAGATATAGACGTATCTAAAGAAGCTGGCCTTATATGGCAAGTTGCTAATGATGTACTAAGAGATATTTTTCAAAGAACAGAATATCCTGATATTATTTACCCAATGGTACTGATAAGACGTTTAGAATGCGTTCTAAAATCTGAAATTGACAAGATTGAAAAAGAGTTTGATGATGGTATCTCTAGGATGACTGACAGTGCAGCTGCAAAATTTATTAATGATCAACTTTATAGACGTGTTGGTTTTTCTAACGATTCAGGATTCACTTTACAAGATCTAAAAGATGAAGGGGAAAATAGTATCAAGACCAACTTTATTAGTTATCTAAATGGCTTTCATAGTAAGAAAGCAAAACCAGAAGATAAAGACAAGATTCAAGACGTTATTAAGTTCTCAGGAATCCGAAAGCATGTAGATAAACTGAATACAAACAATATTTTATATTCAGTAATAGAAGAATTTACAAATATCCCTTTAGAGCCAGAAACGGTTTCTAATATTAAGATGGGTTATATTTTTGAGGAATTAGTAAGGCGTTTTTCAGAAGCCAACAATTCAGAAGCAGGAGAACATTATACGCCACGAGAGGTTATAGATTTAATGACCCATATGCTTGATATTGATCAACGTAAATTGAAGGATGGAGAATTAGTAACTATCTATGATCCTGCTTGTGGTACTGGTGGAATGCTTACTGCTTTAAAAGAGTTTATAGAAGTTAATGTAAATGACAAAGCAAATGTTCGTTTATATGGACAAGAGGTTAACGATAAAACGTGGTCTATTTGTGAAGCCGATTTAATGATAAAAGGAGAAGATGCCAAAGTAGTAAATGGTGACACCCTTTTTGAGGACGGCTTCCCGAATGAGAAGTTTGATTATATGATTTCTAATCCACCTTATGGTAAATCTTGGTCTAAGATCAAGAAAAAAGTTATGGCAGCTAGTAACGGTAGGTTTGATATTGCACAACCTCGCACCTCAGATGGACAGTTATTGTTTACACTACATATGCTTTCTAAAATGAAAGACCCTAAAAAAGGAGGTTCTGCAATTGCTATTGTACATAATGGTTCCCCTTTATTTAGTGGTGATGCAGGTGGTGGTGAAAGTACCATACGCCAACATATTATTGAAAACGATATGCTTGAAACCATTGTAGCACTGCCTACAAACTTGTTTTATAACACTGGTATAGCAACATATATATGGATTGTTAGAAACAACAAAACTGCTGAACGTAAAGGTAAAATACAGCTGATTAATGCTGTTGATTTCTGGAAACCTATGAAAAGGAGTTTAGGTGATAAAAGACGTTTTATTGCAGATCCTGATGTGCATAAAATAGTGCAAATCCATAAAGATTTCAAAAAAGGAAAATACAGTAAGATTTACGATTTGGATGATTTTGCATATCGTAAAGTAACTATAGAGTTAGAAGAATTAGACGAAGAAGGTAACCAGCTGTTTGAAAAGAAAGAAGTAACAGTAGCACAAAATGCATTATCAAAAATTCTAAAAGCGACACCTTCACAAATTAAAGCACTAAAAGATAAAAAGAATACGAAACAAGACACGTTTACATTTGAACTGAAAACCGATAGTGATTTTGTTATAAAAAACAGAACTAAAGATAAAACCATAGAAGTTATTAAAGCTGTTGATGGAAACAAGCTAAAATTAACAGCTTTTATAAACGTACCCGTTATTGCAAAAGATACAGAGATTATTCCTTGGAAAGAAGACACAACCAAATGGCTCAACAAAGAGGTTGAAAAGAAATGGACATACATAGACGAGAAAAAAGGCTATGAAGTACCTTTTACTCGAGAGTTTTATGTGTATCAACCTTTAAGGGAATTAGAAACTGTTTTAGCAGAATTTAAAGATTTAGAGCATGGAAATTTAGATGAAGACAAAATTGGTAATACACAATTGTTGAACGAATTAGGTCTAGAGTTATGAGTAAACATTTATCATATAAACATTCAGGTATAGAATGGCTTGGAAATATACCAACACATTGGGAGTTGAAGAGATTTAAATACTGTTTTAAGAATGGTAAAGGTTTATCTATAACAAAATCCGATCTACTTGAAGAAGGTATTCCTTGTGTAAGTTATGGTGAAATCCACTCTAAGTTTGGTTTTGAAGTTGATCCTGATAAAAATACCTTATTGTATGTAAATGAAGAATATCTTGAAACAAATAAATCTTCTTTATTGAAGTATGGAGATTTTGTTTTTGCTGATACTTCTGAGGACATTGAAGGAGCAGGGAATTTCACTCATTTAGCTAGTGAGAAAAAAGTTTTTGCAGGATATCATACAGTTGTCTGCAGGCTATCAATAAAATCAAATCCAAGATTCTTTGCTTATGCTATTGATTCAATTTCTTTTAGGACTCAAATTAGAAGAAAAGTTCAAGGCGTTAAGGTATATAGTATTACAAATAAAATTCTTAAAGATACTATATTATGGTTTCCAGAAATAAAGGAACAAACCGCGATAGTCAATTACCTAGATGAAAAAACAAGTAAATTAGATCTACTAATAAGTAACAAAAAAGAGCAAATAAAAAGGCTTAAAGAATTACGCCAAATAGAAATAAATACAGCGGTTACTAAAGGCTTAGACTCAAATGTAAAACTAAAACCAACAGGCATAGAGTGGCTTGGAGATATTCCTGAGCATTGGGAGGTAAAGAGATTGAAAGAGGTTTCTAATATTTGGGGTAGAATTGGTTTTAGGGGATACAATAAGGAAGATATTGTGCACGATGAAACGGAAGGAGCATTAACCTTGGGAGCCAAACATATTAGCAAATCTAATAGTATCAAATTATCCCATCCAGAGTATTTATCTTGGGATAAATATTATGAATCACCAGAAATCATGGTGAAGGTTGGGGACATATTAATAGTGCAAAGAGGTAGTATTGGAAAATTCACAATAGTTGAAAGTGAAATTGGTGACGCCACTATTAACCCAAGTATGATTCTTGTAAATAACTTAAAAATTGAACCAAAATTGGTTTATTATTTATTGCATTCAAAACATATTCAGAGTTTCATTGAAGTTCTAACTTCTTCAACTGCTGTTCCAATGATATCACAATTTCAAACGGGTACATTTCGCTTACCATTTTCCAAAAACAGGTCAGAACAAATTGAAATAGTTAAGTACCTAGACGCTAGAGTTTCAAAAATTGATAATCTTATAGAAAATCAAATAAACCAAATCAATCAATTACAAGAAATACGCAAAATTGAAATTTACAATGCTGTAACAGGTAAAATTAAAGTGGCTTAGTATGGCGAAGAAAAAAGACTTAGTTATAGATAATGAAACAGTATTTGAAGAGCACTTTTGCCATCAATTAGAGGTTTTTGGCAAATACCGTTTAGATAAAAATAGAGATGTTACTATTAATAAAGAGCTTTGCCTTTACCCAAATGATTTAGAAGAATTTTTATATAATACGCAAGAAGAAAAATTAAGACAACTTCAAGAGCAGTATCATACCAAATGGAGAGAAGAGTTTCAAAACCATTTTAAACAAGCACTGGCTACAAAGCAATTGTTTCAGGTTTTACAAGAAGGCATAGAAGTTAATGATTTACATTTCGATCTTCTATATTTTAAACCAAATAAAGCATCTAACACAACTCAAAAAGAGCTTTATAAAAGAAACAGGTTTACAGCCATTCGCCAATGGACGTTTGGGTCTCAAGGAGAAGCACAGAACAAAAGTTTAGATATTGTTTTACTGGTTAATGGTTTTGCTATTGTAACTATAGAGCTTAAAAACCAAGGTACAAGTGGTACTATTGAAGAAGCTATAGAACAGTACTTAGGTAGAGATTTAGATTTACCTATATTTCGTCAACCATTTTTACACATTGTTTGTGATAATGATAAAGTGAAAATGGCAGCTGCTTTTGGTAAGCCACCATCAGAGAGTAATTTCCGTGATTTTAATATGGATTTGGTAAACGTAGCGCCTAATGAACATGAGTATCCTGTTCATTATTTGTATCACGATATTTTGCTTCCAGATAGTTTATTGAATTTTTTAGAATCCTATTTATATCCTGGTAAAGGTAATAGTTGGATTTTTCCGAGATACCATCAACAGCGTGCTACACGTAATGTGGTTGAGGATATTAAAAAGCAAATTGCAGAAACAGGCAAATTAAACTTAAATTACCTTATTCAACATTCTACAGGTTCAGGAAAAAGTAATACCATCGTTTGGATGGTTCAGAACCTTCGTAATGCATTTGATGGAGATAACTCTATTTTTGATAGTGTGGTAGTACTTACCGATAGGATTAACTTAGACGATCAAATCTCTAAAGATTTTCAGAAAGCAATTTTAACGCCTGGTGTTGCAGAGTATGCAGAAGATACAGCCGCATTAAAAAAAGCGCTTCAGCAAAATAAGAAAGTCATTATATCTACCATTCATAAGTTTTCACATCTTAAAGAACTTTCAGACCAAACCAATAAAAGAATTTGCGTTTTAATTGACGAGGCACATAGATCGCAAGAAGGCAAACTACATGATGGTTTAACAGATACTTTTCAAACTGATGAAGGAGAAGAAGAAATAAATGAAGAAGGTATTGCAACTGTGGCGCCAGATAAACAAGATGTGTTGATAGATGAAATCTCAAGAAAGGAATTCCCAAACATGGCCTTTATTGCACTTACGGCAACACCTAGCGATAAAACTTTAGAGCACTTTGGTGTTGCTAAAAAGGATGAGAAAGGAGAGTTAGTTTTAGACAAAAAAGGAAATAAAACATGGGAAGCCTTTGATGTGTATTCCATGGATCAGGCTATTAAAGAAGGTTATATTATGGATGTTGCCAAACACATCTATAGTTACAACACGCTTTATGAGTTAAATAAAGAAGTAGATACAAAAAAGGAATACCTGCCAATGATGGTGCGTAAAGCACTTCGCCAAAAGGCTTATCAAGACACAGGTATTATAAAAGAGAAATGTAACCGAATGGTTAACATTTTTAAGAATAAATCAGCACATAAAATAGGTGGTAAAGCCAAAGCAATGGTCGTTACAAGTAGTAGAATAGCTGCATGTAAATACAAGTTGTTTATGGATGAAGAGATTAGAAAACAAGGCTTAAATTATAAAACTATTATAGCTTTTTCTGGAGGAGTAGATGTTGATAAATTAGAATTGACTGATGATGAGTTTACGCAACTTAATATTGAGGGATTAAAAGGTACTAAATTCACTGAAGACGGAATGAATAAGGAACATAATCCTAAAAGTCTGAAAATTGAGGATTTGTTTGAAGAAACTGATGATATTCGTTTCTTAATTGTTGCCAATAAATTTCAAACAGGGTTTAGTGAATCGTTATTACATACCATGTTTATTGACAAACCACTTAGAGATAAAAATGCTGTACAGACCTTGAGTCGATTGAACAGAATGCATCCAGGTAAAGTAGACACATTAGCTATTGATTTTACAAATTCTTATAAACAAATTATAAAAGCCTATACGAAGTATCAAAAAGATGTGACTTCAAATAAGTCAAGTGATCCTAACCAATTACACGAATTAAAAGCAGCGTTACTAAAATTTGAAATTTTTACAGAAGATGATGTTACAAAACTTCTAGAGTTAGCTACTTCTGGAAATAGTAAAAATATGCCTGCTATTGCAGGATTAACCTTTATAATAAAGTCGAATTTTGAAACCAATTTAGCTCGTGAAAAAAGAGACGAGTTTAGAACGCTTTTAGGTAGATATTTAGGGATATTCAAATATATAAATGCCTTATTTAATTTAAGAGAAAAAGAATTACATCAATTTCAACTTTTTTGCATTTACCTAAGTAACAAGCTATCCAATAGCAGCAATAAAGATTTAGAAAAGGAATTGAGAGACGTAAGTGTTATTAATTTCTCTATTCCTGAAATTGAAATAGACCCTGAGGATGACGACGATGATACAACTGGTGGAGGAAGTTCAGGTAGTAATGGCTCGGTAACACGAGTAAAAGTAACAAAAACTGTAAAAGAAATTATATCAGAAATTAATCTACAATTTCAATCGGAGATTGGAGACGATGGAGTTGCTGTGGTTGGAGACTTTTTAGAAGATGTAGCACATGATCAAATATTGTTATCTATAATGTTGAATAATAAAAATAAGGATGCAGAGAAGGTCTATAATGAAATTATAAAAGAACAATTAACTAATAAACTTGTTGATACCATTATGTCTAAGTCGCCAGAAAAGTATGGAGATATTATGACAGATAATGTTTTGTCTTATATAAATAGAACGGCTTATAATGTGCTCAAAAACGCTACTAATACTGCTTAACCACAGATAAAGTTAAAATATATAAAGAAAACAAATTAGTACTTTATTAAAAGAGAGAACAGTAATAATAGGTTCTTTTTTTACTTAGAATTTCAAAAGAATGTCAGTAAAAATAAACAAAGAGGACTCCATCGTCTTATATGATCAATTAAAAGATCTATATAATAGATTTCATAAAAATGTAAGTTATGAGGCTATAAAGCAAATTAGATCACTTTTGTCAACAGTTTTAAATTTAGCAACAAAAGAGGAGATAGCTACATTTTCTTCACTATTTTCTAAATGGACATACGTTTACAAAACAGGAGCATTAACTACTACCTTACAAGCTCAATTATCAGAATTCAGATATAAATCTAAGGATGAAAATTTTTGTAATAACATCTCAATTAATGAGTTTTACGGCTTGTTTTCAGCAATTGGTTATCTTATACAGCAATTAGGAGAAGGAACACAACCCAAATGGTTAACTTCAGTAAATTCTAATTCTTCTTTTTTAAAATCAGATGCAATTTTTTATAAGATAGATACTCCATATGAATTTTATAATGTGCTTGGTTACTCAGATAATACTATTCGATTAGATTATCAACAGTTAAACATCTTTACATTAATTTTAACAAAGCAACAACAGGCGATATATGATAATATTTTGGATATTATTCGTGAAGGGGATAGGGTATGTTTAATTGATATAGTCCATTTAGAGGACAATAAAGTTCAATGCAAACATCTAATACTAGAGCCTGATTTCACACTAGATGTTTCTTCATTGGCTTCTACTGTTAAAAGAATTGGAGGAGAAACTCATTTTTTATGGCAACAATTTTTCATTAATGAACTCATAGATATTCAACCCAATATCCCAATGCATAAAGGAAATGTTGTGAATGACCTATTAGATAAATGGATTTATGCTAGTAAAGATAATCCTCCAGTATTTGTGGATAATTTCAAAGAATCGTTTGCGAGACACGCTTTAGTTTACACAAAGTTGTTTGATGATGATAGTGGTCTAATAAAGTTTATGAATGAAATTAAAGATCAGAATGAGAATCTCAAACGAATAATTAACAAAGAACTACCAACTCTTTTGCGAACTGAAAGAGCAGATAGTATTTTGTTAGAACCCTCATTTATTTCTAATAAATTTGGGATTCAAGGGCGGCTGGACCTCTTATATCTAAATGATTTAGGGAAAAACATTATAGTAGAATTAAAAAGCGGAAAACTACCATATCCTCAAAATGATAGTAATAGAGTGGATGAAACTCACTCTGCTCAAGCTAGATTATATGAATTAATGTTATCCTCAGTGATGTCAACATCACGTAATAATTTTGGCTCTTATATCTGTTACAGTGCTGGGGTTTTGGATAGTCTTAGATATGTTGAACCAAAAATAACTTTTGAACAAAAGTTATTAAATAATAGAAATTCTATTATTAGTACGATTATCACTATTTCTCGTAGTTCAGATAAAGATTTAGATTCTTTATTTAAACAATTTGATTTTGATAAAACCGGCATTGAGCTAGCTGGTAATATAGGATGGGTTAGAAGAGACTTTGATATAGTAATTAATAAGTTACGAGGCTTAAACACTATAGAAATAAATTATTTTAAAGCATTTTACAGATTCATATACACAGAACTTATATTACACAAATTAGGTAGTTCTAACTCAGTTGCAGGTAGTTCTTCTTTATGGAATAAAGAGGAGGATATTAACTCTAGTTCAACACAACTTACAAATCTTAAAATAAAGGAAAACAATTCATCAAATATTTTGAATCCTATTATAGTTTTCACAATTACTGATTTCAAGGTTATTGCAAAAAAAAGTATCAGGGCTGGTGATTTATGTGTATTATACCAGCAAAAAACGGAATCAAGCTTAGCAACTGAAAGCCAAATATATAAAGGCACAATAGAGTCCTTGAGTTCTAAAAACCAAACAATAAGTATTAAACTCCGCTATAGTCAAAACCAAATAATAAGTCCAATTATTTTTAATAATGACTATACGTGGTCAATAGATCGGGACTACGTTGATAGAAGTTTTTCAGTTATGATTAAATCTTTATTTAGATTAATGAAAACTTATCAGCCATATAAAGAATTAGTTATGGGAGTGCGTAAACCTGTAGAATATTCGAGTAGCAAATTAGAAATTATAAAATCAGATGAGTCACCCAATGAGGATAGTCGTAGGGAACAAAATAAAATATTAAATGCTGCAATCTCTGCAGAAAATTATTTCTTAATTATCGGCCCACCAGGTACTGGTAAAACAAGTATAATGTTAAAGCATTTGGTTAGAAGATTGTATAATGATTTCGATAATACTAATATATTATTGCTTGCCTATACAAACAGAGCAGTTGATGAAATTTGCGACGCGGTAAATAATGCTATCATTAATTTTAAAAGCACTAACACAAGTGACATAAATAAAGAGACTACCGATTTAAATTTCGTTCGTATTGGCTCTGCATCTGGAACTGCAAAAAGACATCATCACAATCTTCTTTCTAACGCTTGTTCGGGCACTGTCGATAGGAGTAAATTAAAAAAAGTTTTATTACAACATAGGGTATTTGTTAGTACTGTTTCTAGTATCTCATCTCAGCAGATACTTTTTGACTTAAAAAAATTTGACACTGTAATTATCGATGAAGCATCACAAATACTTGAACCACAACTCGTAGGATTACTACCTCATTTTTCAAAATTTATTATGATAGGTGATCAGAAACAATTACCTGCAATTTCACAACAATCATTGAAGGAATCACAAAGGTTTTCTCAAAGCTTAGAGACCATTCAAATGACAGATTTGAGAGTTTCTTATTTTGAAAGGATGTTGAATAATTGTATTGCTAAAGGATGGAGTCACGCATATGACATACTGACTTATCAAGGTCGTATGCATAAAGATATTGCTGCATTTCCAAATCATTCATATTACGATAGTGCTTTAAAAATAGTAGGTTTATCACGTCAAAAAGCTAGTCTTCCTTTTGCGAATTTCAATTCTGGATTAGAACAAGATTTAGCGACAAAAAGAGTTTTATATTATCCTTCATATTCTAAAAAAGAAGAAATAACATTAAAATCTAATAATTATGAAGCAAAATTAGTTGCTGATTTAGTAAAAAAAATCCAATCACTCTATTTGAAAAACTCTGTAGTTATTGACGAGTTTGGTGCTGTGCGTGAATTAAAATACAGCAATAAGACCATAGGTATAATAACACCATATAGAAGTCAAATTGCACTAATTAAATCTGTTTTAGAGTCTGAAAACATTGAAGGCTGGGAAAATATTACTGTAGATACAGTAGAAAGATTTCAAGGGAGCCAAAGAGATATTATAATATTGAGTGTTGCAGTAAATAGTACGCATCAATTAGATTTTCTTTCTAGTCAAACATATTTAGATTTAAAATCAAGAAAGTTAATAGACAGAAAATTAAACGTGGCTATAACTCGTTCGAAAGAACAATTAATAGTAACGGGTAACCCTTATCTTTTAACTCAAAACAGTAACTATAATGATTTACTGGATTATATAAAAATAAAAGGAGGCTATATAGATCAAGATTTTAGTAATATTGATTCAAATTATGAGAAAGAGCTAATTCCTAAACCTCTAATATTTACTATACATGATATTCTAATCCCATCGAAGGCTGTCAGCTCTCTTTTTGAGAACCTCATAATTAAACCAATTAAAGACAAATCACCTGGCTTTCCTAAAGAAATACTAGGATATGACTCAGATTTCAATAGGAATTCAGTTCTTCGGTATGGACGTACCATATTTGACCAAGCTTCAACCACGCATACTTCTGAAGAGAAAGTTAAGTTGTATTGTTATTATAACTTACGAAAGCATTATTTTACTCAACTGGCAGTATTGTTTTCTGAGAATGATTTGTTCACTACTTTGTTTGAAAATCATAATAAAGAGGTTACAATTTTAGATTTTGGATGTGGACCAGGAACAGCCGCAATAGCTTACCAATCTTTTTATAGTAAAAACTCTTTAGATATCAATACCAATTATATTGGTATTGATATATCAACATCAATGTTAAAAGAAGCCTCTAATTTTCTTAAAAACTCCTTTTTCAAAAAATCTTTTTTGTATAATTTAAGTGATAATTTTAATCGGGATAATTTAAGGTCCTTAAAAAAACAATTATCTAAGACATCTTTAATTATCTTTAATTATAGTTATTTATTTGCTAATATATCAAAAGAGGTCGCAGTAAAGTTAACAGAGCCAATAGTATCAATAAAAGAGACCTACCCTTTAGCTTCTATTTATATTATTTATCAAAATAGCGCTAGGAATGGTAATAATAAATCCTATTCTGAGTTTAAAGAGTATTTACCAGTATATGATGTTGTAAAATCGGGAAAACCAACATTTAATTACAAGAACAATAAACGTCACAAAGATGTAAGTACAGAGACAATTTATTATGAAATTTTAAAAATATGAGCGATTTATTTGGTTATTATAAGTCTGATGTTGAATTGAATAACGACAGACTATCTCTAATAGATGGTTTGGCTATGTCATATGAGTTTATCACAGCTGAAGAAGAAAGAGTACTTGTTAACAAAATTAACTTGTCTCCTTGGATTGACGATTTAAAAAGAAAAGTACAGCATTATGGCTATCGATATAATTACAAGACAAGAAGGATAGATTCGTCTCTACGAATAGGAGATTTACCAATTTGGATGAATTCTATAAAAAATAGAATACAGAATATTGACAGACAAATACAACCTATAGAGCAAGTAATTATAAATAATTATGAAATAGGTCAAGGAATATCACCACATGTAGATTGTGAGCCCTGTTTTGGTAATTATATAATTTCTCTTAGTTTAATGTCTGATATCGTAATGCAGTTTCGAGATTTAATAAATAATAATCTTGTTGAAATAAAATTACCACGTCGATCTTTGGTAATTATAAAAGATGACGCGAGGTATAAGTTTACCCATGGTATAGCACCTAGAAAAAAAGACCTTTTTAATGGGGTGAACCAAGAGAGAGCTAGAAGAATTTCAATGACCTTCAGAAGTGTTATTTTGGATTAATATTAACGTAAATATATAATTAAATAACAGAATGAAATTAGCTTCATTTTTTTAGCACAATAACACATATTGTGTAATTACGGAATAAAAATCGGAAATAATAATGGACGGGGTTAATTTATGACCATTATTAGTCCCAGCAAACTGTACTCTCTTATCTCTACTTCTTTTTCTGTCTTAGACACACTAACATTTCTTGCTTCCAATGTCCTTAAACAAAAGTCACAACTTTTGTGTTAGCACTTCAACCAAAAATCAAAACTCCCCAAAAACCTTATTAACAGCATTCATTCTAGCAGAATCATTAACCTGATGATACATATTAAAAGTCTTAATATCTTTATGACCACTTATACTCATTATAGTTTTATCTGCAACTCCCTTGTTTCTCATAATAGTAATAAAACTACGTCTAGCAGTATGTGTTGATATTCGTTTATAAAAAGGCTTGATAAACGTTTCTTGCTCTACTCCTTTCGTTCTCGTAAACTCTACTTCATTTGTGAAACCAGCAGCCTTTAAAACAACTTTAATAGCCTCGTTTTGCTTTTGATTAGAAAGTAGCGGCAACTTATAGTCATACTTTAATAGAATATCCAAAGCAATTTTTGTCAAAGGAATTTCTCTTGAGGATTTTGAAGAATCCTTTTCTTCTTTAAGAACAATACTATTGTGCTCATTTACTATCCTTTTGTTTACAAGTTTCAACTCACCATATCGCATACCTGTCAAACATTGAAATACAAAAGCATCTTTTGATTTAGTTAAAGATTCAGTTTCACAGTCAAAATGATGTAATTCTCTTAAATGTTCCAATGTTAGAGCTTCCTCTCTAGTTAAAACACGTTGTGGTTTCTTAAAATCAAGAAAAGCAGGATTAAAAGCATAACCATTTTTTATAGACCAAAACATAAAGGTTTTAAATAAACCTACGTTTCTACTAAATGTATTTGTAAAATGATTTTTATACTCATAACAGAAATCTGTGAATTCTGTAAAAAACTTTTTATTAATCTTACTAAAGGTTAACTTATAACATTTTACGTCCTCAAATTCAAGCAATAAATTTTTAATATTGGTATATCTTTTAATAATAGAATGTTTCCATTCTTTTAACTTTATTTTCTCTTCTGTAAATTGATCATAGACCTCGAAAAACGAACTCACCTTAGCTACTCTTTCAAATTCCTTATTAAAGTGCTCTTTTAATGTATTGCTATCAAATTGCAACTCTCCTAGTTCAGATCTAGATTTAATTAACAGAAAAGCATCTTCAAAGTCACGAAGTTTTTTTGAAATTGTTTTTTGATTTAAAGAAACATTTTTACCCGTTTTCTTTGGGCATCTATTTTGAAAATCCCAATGATTTGGCAAAATTGATTTTTTTGTAGAAAAGACAAATCTCTTTTTTTCTTGATTAAAATAACAAGAAAATAAAATTAATGTCTCTGAATCAGATTTAGGTTTTCTAAGGTTAAAACTGTACCTCATAATTTTTTCGAAATATTTAGTTAATAAACTGCGTTGACAAAATCGTTGATAATTTTGTTATACCTTATTAGTATTAAAGTTATCAACAAGGCATACAAAACACCGCCAAAGCACTGCTTTACAACAACATAATCATAAAAACTAAGTATTCAAAAACAACGTAAGAAATATTCTCCGACTCCACAAAAAAATCCCAACCTTTTCAGATTGGGATTTTTTTATTTGTTATTTTTTCTTGTAGGGCAGTCCTTCATGTTCCCATTTAGAAAAGCCGCCTTGCATATCATAAATCTTTTTAAATCCTAGATCTATCATTTTTTCTGCACATTTTGCACTTCTTCCGCCTTTTTGGCAATATAACATTACAGGCTTTTCTTTGTCTAAAGTTAAAATATCTTTATCAAATGTTGGTGACATAAAATCTATGTTTTGCGCCAACGCAATGTAACCTGAGTTATGCTCTTTAGACGTTCTTACGTCAACTAATTGCACATTATCTAATTGTAATAATGTTTGCATCTCTTCTGGAGACACCACTTTTATTTCGCCCTCTACTTGTTCTGTACAGCTAAACACTAACAAAACTAAAAAGCTTAAAATTATCGATACTTTTTTCATAAATAAATATTATTCTACCTCACCATTCCACTCATTAAAACCTCCCATTAGGTTGTATGCGTTTTCAAAACCTAGTTGATTCATAACCGCACAAGCTTGAGCACTACGCCCTCCTGATCTGCAATACACATAATAATTCTTAGACTTATCTAGTTTTTGTAAATCATCTACAAAACCTTGTCCTTTGTATATATCAATATGTAATGTGTTTGGTATTTTACCATCTGCAACCTCTGCATCCGTTCTAACATCTAGGATTACCGCATTGTCATCTTTTTCTAATTGGGCTACCCAGTCTGATTGTAATAAATCTGCCATTTTCTTGTACTCTTAATTTTCTACAAAATTAACGTTTCTTTAGTATATAGACGTGAAAAAATCCGAAATGTTACATTTTCACTCCTTAATTGCATAATTTGAAGCTAAAAAATTTGAAAAACTAAAATTTGATTTATATCTTTGAACTTTACAATAATTATGAACACAATATTAAATCATACTTGGTGGTGGAACTCTCGAAACTCAAACTTCGTGAACTAACCTATACGTATTATTTAAATAACTATACAAAAAGGCTTGTCATTCACGACAAGCCTTTTTTTTATTTTCTGAATTAGCTTCAGAAACAAACAACAAATTAATACTATCTCTTAAGTAAGAGGTACTGAAATAAATTCAACCAAAAAATGAAAACATTCAGTTTATACACACATTATAAAAAAATACTAGCAGACACTATTACTCCGGTAAGTATCTACTTAAAAATTAGAGATAAATATCCTAATAGTATTTTGTTAGAAAGTAGCGATTATCATGCCAACGACAATAGTTTTTCTTATATCTGTTTTAACCCAATTGCCTCTATTAAAGTAGATGATACGGCAATTACACAGACATTTCCTGATGGTAGTGAAATGAAAAACAAGGTGCGTAACGTAACCGAAATGATTCATAAATTCACCAAACGTTTTAAAGTTAAATCTGACGAAGATTTTAAATTTATAAACAATGGTATTTTTGGTTATACGGCTTATGATGCTGTAAAACATTTTGAAGATGTTCAGATTTCTAAAAAACCAAATTCGTTAGAAATACCTGATGTCTATTACGCAGTGTATCAAAATATAATTGCCATAAACCATTTTAAAAACGAAGCCTATATTTTTGCGCACTGTTTTGAAACAGAAAATAATATAGACGAAGTGTTACAACTAATTAGCTCTAAAAACTTTGCATCTTATAAGTTTGAAACAAATTCTGAAATAGAATCTAATCTAACCGATGACGAATATAAAGCACAAGTAGAATTAGCAAAACAACACTGTGCAAGAGGTGATGTGTTTCAATTAGTATTATCTAAAAAATTCTCTCAAGCTTTTAAAGGAGACGAGTTTAATGTGTATCGTGCCCTACGTAGTGTCAACCCGTCTCCATACCTTTTCTATTTTGATTACGGCGATTTTAAAATATTTGGAAGTTCTCCAGAAGCACAATTAGTGGTTATTAACGGTCAAGCCGAAATCCACCCAATAGCAGGAACATTTAAAAGAACAGGAAACGACGAAGAAGATCAAATACTAGCAAAAAAACTAGCACAGGATGCTAAAGAAAACGCAGAACATGTAATGTTAGTAGACTTAGCAAGAAATGATCTAAGTAGACATGGTAGCGAAGTAAAAGTTGTGACTTATAGAGAAGCCCAATTTTTCTCACATGTAATTCACTTAGTTAGTAAAGTTACAGGAAAGGTACATCAAGATACACCGACTATGCAAGTGGTTGCAGACACGTTTCCTGCAGGAACATTAAGTGGTGCTCCAAAACACAAAGCCATGCAGCTAATAGAAAAATACGAAAAAACAAGTCGTGGTTTTTATGGTGGCGCTATTGGTTTTATGGATTTTGATGGTAATTATAACCATGCCATTATGATCAGGACGTTTATGAGTAAAAATCATCAATTACATTGGCAAGCAGGTGCAGGATTGGTTTCAAAATCAAATCCAGAAAGCGAGCTGCAAGAAGTGTATAACAAACTTGGTGCTTTAACAACTGCCATTCAATTAGCAGAAGATATTTAATATCTAAACTAGCACATTGAATCATAAAAAAGGAATTGCAAATAAATAGTTTTCGCTTTAAGCGGAAATTAAAAAAGTATAAAAATGAAAGTACTAGTAATAGATAACTACGATAGTTTTACCTACAATTTAGTTCACTATCTTGAGGACTTAAATTGCGAAGTAACAGTAAAAAGAAACGATAAATTAACTTTAGAAGAAGTTGATGCTTTTGACAAAATAGTGCTATCTCCAGGTCCAGGAATACCGGATGAGGCAGGTCTTTTAAAAGCAATAATAAAAACTTACGCACCTACAAAAAGTATTTTAGGCGTTTGTTTAGGGCAACAAGCTATTGGAGAAGTGTTTGGAGGATCTTTAATTAATTTAGAAGAGGTATATCACGGAGTTGCTACAAATGTAGAGATTGTTGTGGATGATGAAGTCTTATTTAAAGGTATGGATAAAACTATCGAAGTAGGACGTTACCATTCATGGGTTGTTAACCCTGACTTACCAGAAGCTTTAGAAGCGACGTCTTTTGATAAAAACGGACAAGTTATGTCGTTAAGACATCGTGTTTATGATGTTAGAGGCGTACAATACCACCCAGAAAGTGTATTAACACCAAATGGAAAACAAATTTTAGAAAATTGGATCAATAGCTAATTATAATCGAACACAATACTTAAAATAGCTATTAAAACTTTAAAAAAGATCTCTTTAAAAACGAAGAGTAAATCATAGAAATGAAACAAATACTAAATAGATTAATAAATCAAGAAAGCATCTCTACAGAAGAGGCAAAACGCGTATTGGTTAATATATCATTAGGTCAATATAATCAAAGTCAAATTGCTTCTTTCCTAACCGTTTACATGATGCGTAGTATAACACTGGAAGAGCTTCAAGGCTTTCGTGATGCGCTATTAGAGTTATGTATCCCGGTAAACCTTTCGGATTTTGACCCTATCGATTTATGCGGAACTGGAGGAGACGGAAAAGACACATTTAACATCTCTACCTTAGCCTCTTTTATTACTGCAGGAGCCGGAGTAAACGTTGCTAAACATGGTAATTACGGAGTATCATCAGCTTCAGGATCTTCAAATGTAATGGAAGCTTTAGGCATTCATTTTTCTGATAAATCTGATTTCTTAAAATACTCTATTGAAAAAGCTGGCATCTGTGTGTTACACGCACCTTTGTTTCACCCAGCCATGAAAAACGTGGCACCAATACGTAAAGCATTAGGTGTTAAAACCTTTTTTAATATGCTCGGACCAATGGTAAATCCTGCATTTCCAAAAAACCAAATGGTTGGTGTTTTTAATTTAGAGTTACAACGTATCTATGGTTACTTATATCAAAACACAGATAAAAACTATAGTATCGTACACGCTCTAGATGGTTATGACGAAATATCTTTAACAGGAAATACAAAAATTATTTCTAACGCTTCGGAGACTATGTTAAGTCCATCAGATTTAGGATTAGAACAACTAGAACAATCAGACTTATTTGGAGGAGACACTGTTAAAGAAGCTGCTAAAATTTTCAAAAATATTATAAATGGAAAAGGTACAGACGCACAAAACAACGTGGTTTGTGCTAATGCAGGTTTAGCAATTGCAACAGCCAAACAAATATCACATTTAGAAGGTTATCAACTTGCTAAAGAAAGTTTAGAAAGTGGACGTGCAAAAATAAGTTTAGAAAAATTAATAGAATTAAGTAAGTAATGGATATTCTAACTAAAATAGTTAACGACAAACGTATTGAAGTTAACTTACGCAAGCAGTTAATACCAATCAAACAATTAGAACACTCTATTTTGTTTGAACGCGAGACTGTTTCACTTGCAAAAAAATTAAAAGAAAGCAGCACAGGTATCATTGCAGAGCATAAAAGACGTTCGCCATCAAAGCAAGTCATCAATCACGATTTAAATGTCTTTGATGTTGCTAAAGGTTATGAAGATGCTGGTGTTTGCGGAATGTCTGTTTTAACCGATGGGAAATATTTTGGAGGAAGTTTAGACGATTTACTAACTGCAAGAGCAAGTTGTAATTTACCTTTATTAAGAAAAGAATTTATAATAGATCCGTACCAAATTATTGAAGCTAAAGCTTATGGTGCAGATGTTATTTTATTAATTGCAGCAATCTTAACCAGAGAAGAAATTAAAACCTATTCAGAATTAGCTAAAAGTTTAAATCTTGATGTGCTTTTAGAAGTGCATAACCAAGACGAATTACATAAATCTATTATGCCAAGCTTAGATATGCTGGGTGTTAACAACCGTAATTTAAAAACCTTTGAGGTTAGTTTAGATACAAGCAAACAATTAAGTGATTTAATCCCTGACGATTTTGTAAAAGTATCGGAAAGCGGAATAAGCAATATCGAAGCCATAAAAACACTACAACCCTTTGGTTATAAAGGGTTTTTAATTGGCGAAAATTTTATGAAAACTGACAATGCTGGCTTAAGTGCCAAACAATTTATCAAAACATTAAACAACTAAGACTATGAAACTAAAAGTATGCGGAATGAAAAATGAAAACAACATCCTAGATGTTGCTGATCTTAATCCAAATTATATGGGTTTCATTTTTTACGAAAAATCATCGCGTTATTTTAACGGAGTCATTCCAGAATTACCAGAAAGCATCAAAAAAATTGGTGTTTTTGTAAATGCAACGTTTGAGTATATAAAAGGAAAAGTGGATAAGCATGACTTACAAGGGGTGCAATTACACGGTCAAGAAACACCAGAATTGTGTCAACGTTTAAAAGATTTAGACATTGCTGTAATCAAAGTGTTTTCTATAAAAAACCAATTTGACTTCTCTGTTTTAGAACCTTATGAGGATGTTTGTGACAATTATTTATTTGACACAAAAGGAAAAGAACCCGGAGGTAATGGTTACACCTTTAATTGGAATGTTTTAAAAAGCTACCCCTCTTCAAAACCTTACTTTTTAAGTGGCGGTATTGGATTAAACGAAGTAGATGCCATTCTTCTATTTTTAAAGAGGCCGGAATCTTACCTATGCTTTGGATTTGATTTAAATAGCAAATTCGAAACTGCAGCAGGATTAAAAGACACGACAAAACTTAACGATTTTAAACAAAAATTGATAGCACACAATTATGAGTTTTAATATTAACGACAAAGGATATTACGGAGATTTTGGAGGTGCATACATCCCAGAAATGCTATATCCAAACGTAGAAGAATTACGTCAAAACTATTTAAAAATAATGGCAGAACCGTCTTTTAAAGTGGAATTTGACTACTTATTAAAAGATTATGTTGGACGCCCTTCTCCTCTCTATTTTGCAAAACGCTTAAGCGAAAAATATAATACTAAAATCTACCTTAAACGCGAAGATTTAAACCATACAGGAGCACACAAAGTAAACAATACCATCGGTCAGATTTTAATGGCACAGCGTTTAGGTAAAACGCGTATTATAGCAGAAACTGGCGCTGGACAACATGGTGTTGCTACAGCAACTGTTTGTGCTTTAATGGGCATGGAATGCATTGTTTACATGGGCGAAATTGATATTGCACGCCAAGCACCAAACGTGGCAAGAATGAAAATGTTAGGCGCAGAAGTACGTCCAGCATTATCAGGAAGTCGCACCTTAAAAGATGCCACTAACGAGGCCATTAGAGATTGGATTAATAACCCAGTAAACACACATTACATTATTGGTAGTGTTGTTGGACCGCACCCTTACCCAGATATGGTCGCACGTTTTCAATCTGTAGTCTCTGAAGAAATTAAATGGCAATTAAAAGACAAAGAAGGACGCGAAAAACCAGACTATGTCATTGCTTGTGTAGGTGGTGGTAGTAATGCAGCAGGTGCTTTTTACCATTATTTAGATGACACAGACGTTAAATTAGTAGCAGTAGAAGCTGCCGGAAAAGGGATTTATTCTGGAGAGAGTGCAGCAACGTCGGTATTAGGAAAAGAAGGCATTATTCACGGAAGTAAAACCCTATTAATGCAAACGCAAGATGGACAGATTACAGAGCCTTATTCGATTTCTGCAGGATTAGATTATCCAGGTGTTGGGCCAATGCATGCTAACTTGTATACCACTGGTCGTGCCGAGTTTATCTCAATTACCGATGATCAAGCTATGAAAGCTGGATTAGAATTAAGTCAGTTAGAAGGGATTATTCCAGCAATCGAAAGTTCGCATGCATTTGCCATTTTCGAAAACAAAAAATTTAATCCAGAAGACATCGTCGTAATTAATTTATCAGGACGTGGTGATAAAGATTTACAAAATTATATCGACTATTTTAAACTGTAATATTTGGGCGTTACCACAAGGGTCAGGCTTTCAATGCTCGCGCTCTGTGAGGCGCTCAAACAAACCTTTTCAAACCTTTAGGTTCACGAAATCAATATTTTAAAATATTAATCTGTGAGTAATCCTCAACGCGGGAGAGCTATATAGTTAGCAAAATAATGAGAATTTAAGACAAGTTAAGTATCAAAAATTAAACAAAGCTAGCAATAGAAAAAGTCCCTAATCAATTCGCAGAATTGAACGCCAAGGCGAAGAATAAATAAAGAAAAGCTCCGAAAACAGGAGAACATAGTTCGACGCGGAGTTTTCGTATTGGTTTCAGTTTGTAAAACTGAAAATTCCTTGGCTTGGATGTCTTTTTTTGGTTCGTTTTTTGGACAAGCAAAAAATGAATATAGATAAATTTAAAAAACTGCATTAGTGCAAACAAAAAATAAATTCATTTAAAAATGAACAGAATAAATCAAAAACTAAAAGAAGATAAAAAGCTGTTAAGCATATACTTCTCTGCAGGTTACCCAACACTAAACGATACGGTTTCAATAATTCAAAACCTTGAACAAAACGGAGTTGATATGATTGAAATTGGGCTTCCATTTAGTGACCCTTTAGCAGATGGGCCAACCATACAAGCTAGTTCTACGCAAGCTTTAAAAAACGGAATGACAACAGACACGTTATTCACCCAACTAAAAGACATTAGAAAAACAGTATCAATACCATTAATAATCATGGGTTATTTTAACCCAATGTTACAATATGGGGTTGAAGCATTTTGCAAAAAATGCCAAGAGACCGGTATTGACGGATTAATAATTCCTGATTTACCAGTAGATGTCTACAATGACCAATACAAAGCAACATTTGAAAAGTACGGTTTAATAAATGTATTTTTAATTACACCACAGACTAGTGTGGAACGCATCAACTTTATAGACTCTATTTCAAACGGATTTATTTACATGGTAAGTAGCGCTAGCGTAACAGGTGGTAATTCTGGTTTTGGAACAACACAAACAGATTACTTTAAGCGTATTGCAGATATGAAGTTAAACAACCCTCAAATTGTAGGTTTCGGTATTTCTGATAACAAAACGTTTACTCAAGCAACACAATATGCAAAAGGAGCCATTATTGGAAGTGCATTTATAAAACACTTAACCACTAACGGTAACGCCAAAATAAAAGAATTTACGGATACTATATTAAATTAAAAAGTAACACCTATGGCAACGATTACGTTTAGAGAAGCAACATTGGAGGACAAACCAGTGTTATTACAATTTGAACAACAACTTATTGCCTACGAGCGTCCTTTTGACAGTATTTTAAAAGCCGATTGTACGTATTATGACCTTGACTTTTTAATACAATCAAAAGACGCTAAATTAATCGTTGCTACAGTTAACAGTATGCCTATCGCTTCAGGCTATGCCAAAATTGTAAAAGCAAAGCCCTATCACAAAATTACAGAATACACCTATATGGGTTTTATGTATGTCGATCCAAAATTTAGAGGTCAAGGTGTGATTCAAAATATAATTGAACACTTAAAACAATGGTCTATTAGTATCGGTATTTTTGAAACTAGATTAGAAGTATACAGCGATAATACCTCAGCGATTAAAGCCTATGAAAAAAAAGGGTTTAAAAATAGGATGATCGAAATGAAAATGGATCTTAAATAATCCTTTAAGAGAGTTTAACAGTTAGTGACATTAGTTTAACTATCCCTTGTGACACAGTAGCATATGTAAATACTATCTTTATTAAGAACCAAAAAATTATAAATTATGGGAATGATAAAAGATAGAAAGAAATTTAAAACAACGGTTAGACAAACCAATCCAACTAACCCTACAGGAAACACAAAAAGGGAGACTAACGATTTTGATATTGATAGTGCGACCATTAAAAAACAGCAAAATAAAACCAATAGCTAAACCGATTTAGTTTAGTTATTAAATGCCTATTCAGTATATTTGAATAGGCATTTTTTTTATGAAACTACTTAACGACTTCCGACTAATTGCATTACTATGTTTAACCTTAGGCCTAGCTCCTTTTTTTCCAGAACCTCATCTTTGGGGTAAATTAAAATGGATTGCAGGAGGCGTAACAGGTATGCAACCTAAAGATTGGTTTGATGTGCTACTACATGGGTTTCCTTGGGTGCTTTTAATTAGAGTAATAATTGTAAAATTAACATCAAAAAACAATGCTTAATATCGTTTTAATAGAACCAGAAATCCCTAACAACACTGGAAACATTGGTAGACTAGCGCTAGCTTCTGGCGGTACGTTACACTTGGTTAAACCTTTTGGATTTGAACTAAGTGACAAACGTTTAAAACGTGCAGGATTAGACTATTGGAAACATTTAAATGTTGTTATGTACGACTCAGTAGATGACTTTTTTAGAATAAACAAAGACGCTGATTTTGCGTTCTTTTCTAGTCACGGAACTAAATCCCATTGGGACATCCCGTTTAAAGACAACCAGTTTTTAGTTTTCGGTAAAGAATCCGCTGGACTTGGAAGCGCTATAATAGAAAAGCATAAAGATTCACTTTATAAAATCCCTTTGTATAGTGAGCATATAAGAAGTTTAAACCTGGCAAACGCTGTTGGGATTATTGTTTATGAAGGCTTAAGAAAACTACAGCTATAAGCTATGGATTCAAGAAAACGAAAAATAACAAAATCACTTTCAGAATACGCACAAATTGCACTCGGAATTGTATTAGCAAGTATTGGATTAAAAGCCTTTTTACTTCCTAATGGATTCTTAGATGGTGGTGTTACCGGAATTGCATTATTAATAAACAGATTAGTACATATCAATATTTCCTTACTACTAGTACTGTTTAGTATTCCGTTTTTAATTATTGGTTATTTTACGGTCTCTAAAAGGATTATTCTAAAGTCAGTCATTAGCATTTTAGGACTTGCACTATTTATTCACTTTGAAAATTTTGAAATCATAACAGAAGACAAATTTCTAATCTCCATATTTGGTGGATTATTCTTAGGATCTGGTATTGGAATTGCCATTAGAAATGGGTGTGTTTTAGATGGGTCAGAAATTTTGGGTGTCTTTATAAATGACCGTTTTGGAATAAGTATTGGTAAAGTAATTTTACTATTTAATGTGATCTTATTTACTATTACCGCTTTTGTAATTTCAAAAGAAATAGCCATGTACTCTATACTAACTTATATTGTAACTGCTAAAGTTACAGATATGGTTATTGAAGGGTTTGAAGATTTTATAGGGGTGTCCATTGTGTCTAAAGATTCTGACAAAATAAAAGTCGAAATTATTAAAGAACTAGGTACAGGAATGACCATTTACAAAGGAAAAAGAGGCTTTATTAACCAAGGCGAAACGGAAGATATAGATATCATACACACTATTATAAACCGTATTGATATAAAAAAAATGTATCGTATTATATCCAATATAGATGAAGATGCCTTTATTGTAGAGTTTGACGTAAACAATGTCAAAGGAGGTGTATTAAGACGATATTTAGACAGAAAAAAAGGCGTAAACTCAGCTAAATTCTTATCAGAAACACCAATGCAATAAGCTTACTTATTATTCTTTAAATACTTTAAATACATGTTTTCTACCTTAGTTCTAGCCCAAGGTGTACGACGTAAAAATTTTAAACTAGATTTAATTGAAGGGTTATCTGTAAAACATTTAATTTTTATAACATGACCCATGTACTCCCAACCATAATGCGATTCTAAATCCGTTATGATCTGTTCTAGTTTTATACCGTGTAAAGGATTGTTTTTTTGTGTTTCCACTAGATATTTTCTATTAAGCTTTTAATTTTTACTGCTTTCTCAAAATGATCCAATTTATTAGTTTGTATCCACCACGTGGCAGCTTCCATTAACAACTCGGGATCATCATTTTTATTTTTAAAAAAAGCATAAAAAGAGACTCCAACGGAGTCTCCTTTTTGCGCAATTTTCTTATTGCAAACTTCTATTATTTTATCTTTTAAAGCAAGTGTCATAAACAAATTAGCGTCTACTATCG
Source organism: Olleya sp. KKT75 (assembly GCF_055635485.1). Classification (NCBI taxonomy): domain Bacteria; kingdom Pseudomonadati; phylum Bacteroidota; class Flavobacteriia; order Flavobacteriales; family Flavobacteriaceae; genus Olleya; species Olleya sp. KKT75. The sequence continues at coordinate 2,053,810 of NZ_CM145759.1, read as the reverse complement.
CTATTTCTACTTTTAGATTTAGTTCTATTACGACCTCCAGAGTTTGAAGACGCGTTACCACCTCTTGACTTACCCTTATCGCCTTTAGGCTTATTATTTCTAGGCTGTCTATTTTGACCAGGTTTAATTGGCGCAGTAGATGCATTTGGATCAGGTTCAAACCCTTCCATAATCTCTACTGGTAATTTCATACCAATTAACTTTTGAATATCTCTTAAAAAAGTCGTTTCGTCAGCACTTACTAAACTTATCGCTTCCCCATTAGCTCCTGCACGACCAGTACGACCGATACGGTGTACATAATCTTCAGAAATATTAGGAATTTCAAAGTTAATAACGTGTGGTAATAAAGGTATGTCTAAACCACGTGCAGCAATATCAGTAGCTACTAACACACTAATACTTCCACTTTTAAAACCAGCTAAGGCTTTAGTACGTGCCCCTTGACTTTTATTACCATGGATTGCAGCAGCCTTAATACCTGCTTTAATCATTTTTTCTACTAACTTATTAGCACCATGCTTAGTTCTGTTAAAAACTAACACTTGTTTCCAATTACCATCAGTAATTAACTTGATGATTAGATCTGTTTTTTTAGCTTTAGCAACACGATATACTTTTTGTGTAATAGCATCAACAGTTGTATTTTCTGGAGTAGCTTCTACTTGTACCGGGCGATTTAAAATCCCGTTAGCCAGTTTTCTAATATCTTTAGAAAACGTTGCAGAGAACATTAAATTTTGACGTTTGTCTGGCATTAACTTCATTACACGTTCTATATCGCGTAAAAACCCCATGTCTAACATACGGTCAGCTTCATCTAAAACAAAAATCTCAACACGTTTTAAAGATAATAAGCCTTGGCTTTCTAAATCTATTAAACGTCCTGGAGTTGCTACCAACACATCAATACCTTGACGGATTGTTGCTGCTTGAGGTTTTTGATTAACACCTCCAAAAATTACAGCACTACGTAAGTTTAAAAACTCACTGTACTCTTTTACATTGGCATATACCTGTGCTGCTAACTCACGTGTTGGAGTTAATATTAGCGCACGTATAGGTCTGTACTTTTCTTTCGGGTTTTCCGATAAAATATGTAATAATGGTAATGTAAAACCTGCTGTTTTACCTGTTCCAGTTTGCGCCGAAGCCAACACATCGTGTCCCGCTAATACTGGCGGAATGGCTTTTTGTTGAATTGGACTTGGTGTTGTGTATCCTTTTTTACTAATCGCTTTTAGTAAGGCTTCAGATAGGCCTAAAGATTGAAATGACATAAATACTGTTTATCGAGATAATCACTATTTAGTTAGGTTATCTCTTTTAATTTGATGCAAAGGTACTGTTAAATTATGGTTTTAATATTTTAATTGGGTTTTGTTTAAGGTTTAGGTATTTCAATTTGTCAGAAAAATAGGCTAAATTCGTGTGAGCTTGGATAAGATTCTATAAACCAACATCATATTCGCAATCCAATATATTAAACATTTACAACAACACTAACATTACAAAATATTAAATAAAACTTGCGAAATGATAAAATTTAATGAAATAGAAATCTTAAAAATACTATATATAATTATAGCATATTTTGTTATTAGAGAATTCGATAATTATCAATTAATCCTAGTTTTACTTTTTTTACCTTATTTATCATCATCAATATTAGCATATAAAAAATTTGAAAATATTACTAGAAGCAAATCTTATGTTATGCTATCTAAGGGTAATTTCGACTTTTGGAATATTGGATTCGCTGGATTAATAGCTGTCTTTTGTTTAAGTCAATTGAATATTTATACTGGAATACTTTTTTTTTCGACTCTAATCTATTTATTCTTTGAATACACAGTTTCAAAACGAAGAATAATATCGATAAATGAAAGCGGAATTGATGAACTCGGAAAAAATAAATACAGAAAACTTAACGAAGTTACTTCTTTTAATATTTATCCAAATAACGTTGAAATTAGATTTAATAAGTCTGAGATATTACAAATTAACAAAAATGAGTTAGTACACCCAAACTGGGAAGATTTTGTAGAAAGAATTGTGTATATAAAAACGTATGCTAATCTAGACTCTTAAATACTAAATCACGTTAGAAAACATTTAAATCGAACTGCAAAAGCAACAATGATAATTGAATAAAAATGAGTAAAAATTTAAAAACACTATTGACTTGGTTACCTTCTTTAGTAATAACATTGTTTTTTATACCAAATGCTTTAGACAAAATACTTAACTCCAATCAAACGGACAAAATTGTTGCAAATAGTACTATAATGATTACTACTGGAATATTTCTTTTAATATCGACAATATTGTTCTTGTACAATAAGACAATACTAATCGGAGCTACTCTTTTAGCTTTGTATATGACTTTTATAGTGTTTATTCATATGTATAAAGGAAAACCTTATGAAGTGACAATTTTGATTGTGATGGCAACTATTTTCGCTGCATATATTAGAAAGCCAAAATATTTCATCAAAGCAAAAAATAAAAAAGATTTAACGCCTGAATAACTACCTAAGTAGTAAATAATGAAATTTATACCCTTAATTATTATAAGTCTTATTAGTATCGTTTATGCGATTTATTCCAAAGATAATGAAGCACCTTTCATATTTGATAATTTTGAACTCCGCAGTTCAATCAATTTTGATAACCTATTAAATTCTTTATTTAAATGGAAACATATTCTTCACTACATAATCACCTATTGGTTAGGTCTATATGCTTATGGTAAAAATGAGCATAAAAAAGTGATTCTATTCTGTTTGGTTCTTGGTTTTCTCATTGAAATTCTTCAAGGCTTTGCACCAACAAGAGGAGGATCATTGACTGATATAGCACCGAATATTTTGGGAATACTAATTGGATATGCAACTTCTACTGCTTTGAAGTTTAAGAAAAGAAAAAAAAACAAATATTAACTTGACTTTATTTTGAAATTAATATTGACTTGATTAGTGGTAATAAAAAACGATTTGCCAACAATGTATAAAAAACATAGGGCATTTATATTAGACCAAAAGGTCCGTCAATAATAACAAAGTCCGCTAAATATAAACTTTGACATTTATAGACGAAAAATAAAAGCAAACTATTTATATTTAGCTAAGTAATAACCCGAACCGAAAGTGCTTATTTACTGCCCTACGTTTCTTATGCGAGACGCAGTGGTGCATTTGAGAAACTATGAGAAAAACGATTATATTAATTGGAATAATTTTATTTGTAAGTTGTAAAACTGAAAATAATAAACCTGAAAAACTCACTTCTGAAATACCTGAAGTAAATGACCAATTTCAGAATTTTATTGACCAATTTCCTGAAATTAAATTACCAATAAAAATTAAAGGTTGCGAAGACGATTTTCAACCATTAACGGAACTGAACAAGGAAATAAGCTCACCTTTTGAAAAGGAACCATATTATGTTTTTGGAAAGATTCCGACAAATGGAAATTATGTTGCGACAATTACTCTTGGAGCAGCAGATTGTTTTTTACCAATATTGACAACCTATAAATTAAACGGAGAAAGAATTGACTCAAAAACTATTGCAATTGGTGGTTGCGGACAAGGACCTTGTTCTGAATGCGAAGAACTTATGGAAATTGATCAAGAGTTTAATATTTATACTGCAAATAATTTAAAGTATTCCGATTGTGATGAAAATTATGAAGAAATAGCAGGAACTGAAAAAAAAGAAATAATTTATAAAAGTGGAAAACTAACAAGAAAAGGAATAATCGAATTAACTAACGAACTGAAAAAATAAAAGAGACACTAATACATCGTATAAATAATGGGTAGTTTAGTGCTTAATTAAGAGTTCGTGTATTTTTGTTACTTCTGATTTTGCTTCAGAAAATCCTAGCACACAAAATCGCACTATTCCTAATACGTAACCGTTGTGTGTAATTTGAGAAACCCAATTTAACCGAAAAACTAACGAATGAATTATCGGATTTTGATGCTTACTTTTATCCTTTTCGGATGTAAAAATAATCGGGAAAAACCACCGACTTTAGAGTTGAATGAACCAATCTTTACTGCATGTGATTCAGTAAGTAAAAAAGCTATAACCGACTTTAAAAATGGAATTCGAGAATATGATATACTCGGAACTGTTGAAGTGACTGATTTTGAGCAATTTTACTGGAAATATATGGAAGAAAAATATAAGATTATAATTAAAGCAAATGACCAACCTTCACTCATAGAAGAATGTTATGCGGAATCAATGAACGATGAAGTTGAAAAAGAATATGGCGAAGACTTTATTGACAGAACAATTAATGAAGCGCGAATTGAATATAAAAGATTGAATTAAAAAAACTACACACAACAATGTATAAAAATAATCGATCAATTTTGGGCTTAACCAAAGGTCGTTGCAAGTTTACTACGTTTGATTTTCCTGCGGAAAATCCTAGCACGCAAACACGCTACTACTCTTAAACATAAACACTAGCAAATATAAATAAGGCTTAGTGTAAAGGATGCCCCTTATCATACATTAAGTACTGATAAATATTTTACTTAAAACTTTAACCATAAAGTTACTTGTGCTTTTCTACCATCTCCTAGTATACCTTTGTCAGACCATGTAGTGCTTTGATTAGTAACCCAAGGTATATTATTTGTAACTTCGCTTACCCAAACGCATTAAAAAGCACTTGATTACTTTTAAACGGTGCAGTACAAGTTTGAGATAAATGATAATTTGAAATTTAAATAATGGCAATAATATACTGTACCCAAAAATTTGAAACTGTAGTTGGTAAATCACGTATAGTTAAATCGGATAAATCTTCTCCTCTTGGTAACTGGAACGCTAATGTGTTTATGGTTAACAAGAAAAATTGTGTAATACTAATGAATGATGTTTCTTATTATTCTGTGATTTTAATTGATTTTAAAAAAATTGATTTAATGAATTTCCATGAAGTATTCGCTGAGCGCTTTCTTAAGCAATTGGAAAATGATGAGATAACGGTTCCTTCTGGATTTACAGACAAAATCACGAAAGAGTTACAGCCTGTTTTTTTAACTACCAATAATAACAGAAAGGTATTGGGTGCTATACAGGATGCCACCCTTGATATGAAGCTTTATATTACCGAAGACTATAGTGACAATATTGAGAATATTGACGTTGACGAATTGAATTCCAATATTAATGAAAAGATTTTAAGCGTTCTTGGTAAAAAGAAACGTGGTTATGGGTATCCTAATGATGCAATGCAGGAATTGTTGAATAAGTTTTGTAAGTAGCAGATTGGTATTGCGTTTTAAATCTTGTTTATAAAAAAGTAATAGCGCTCAATGCTGTAATTTGGATCCTGCTTGGTTGTGCGTTACTGTAAAGAGGAAAATAATATATAGTCATTAAAATAAAAAATAAAACATTTGCCAACAATGTATAAAACAACTACTCGATTTTGGGCTTAACCAAAGGTAGTTACTAGTTTATTACGTATGATTTTCCTACCGAAAATCCGCGCATACAAAAACGCCACTAACCGTACACAAAACCATTACGTTTTATGTATTAACACCAAAATTAAAAATTGAAAAAGAAAGAGATCTTTTGGTTTATTGGAACGACAATTCTCGTACTAATATTAAACACGCTAATTTTTGGAATTAACGGATTAAACGCTGACACCACACTTGATATAAATATTCATGATACTTATTTTATAATTCCGAATTATCATTTCATTATTTTACTGGGTGTTTTAGTGTTTTTTGGTGTTTATTTGGTTAGAACATTACGCAGCAATTTTAAAAATCTGACTGCAAATCTAATTGTAATGATTGCGACACTACTTCTAATTTTAGTACTAATCGGTCTTGATTCAATTTTAGATGCTTTTATCACACAAACCACAAGTTGGAGCATTTATCCGCCTTTAAGTGCTGGAGAAGTTGAACAAGAAATTAAACCAAAAGAAAATAATTTAGGCATATTATCAAGTGCTCTTTTCTATACCCAAATAGTCTTACTGATGTTCCTCGCCTTCTGTGGGTTTAAAACTGGCCAGAATTATAAGCCGAATACATAAGAACACAACACCGTTTAAAATTAATTAGTGTTTTTAAGACTACTTACAACCTTGTTTTAATAACAATCTATCTGTATTTAATACAACTCTTTGTTTTTGTTAAAACTATTTTACAAAATTGAGGAAAACCGTAATATTACTACAAACATTTATTTTATATTTGAGGAGCATTTGCTATAAAAATACGTAGTTATACGTATTATAAATAGCACTTATATACTTTAGTTTAGTAATCCTAAACTTTGGACTAAACCTCCTGATATCCTGACATATTTTAGGGATATCAGGAACTTTAGTCAATATAATACTAGTTGGCAATAATATAAAACCGAAACCAATTAATGATAGACTACTCTATTGAAAACTTAAAGGAACAAATATTCCATTCTAAAACTAAAGAATATTTTGACGAAGTAATTCAGACTTATTATACCAATTGTTATAGGTCTTCTGTTGTAATGCTTTATTCGGTTGTAATTTGTGATTTAGTTTTTAAATTACAAGATTTACGAGATGTCTATTCTGATTCTACAGCAAAAAAAATTCTATTGGAAATAGAAAAAATCCAAACTGACAACCCAAAATCACCTGATTGGGAAAATAAGTTGGTTGAATTAATTGGAGAAAGAACATCAATGCTCGAAATGTCTGATATTGAAAATATCAATCAACTTCAAAAACATAGGCATTTGTCTGCACATCCTGTTTTAAATCAAACATCGATTTTATTTAAACCCAATAAGGATAATGTAAAATCTCATATCAGAAACATTTTAGAAGGTGTTTTAATAAAACCACCCATTTTATCGAAAAAAATATTTAGCGAACTAATTGTTGATATTGCTGAAAATCAATATCGATTTTCAGATAATAAAGAACTAGAGAGATATTTAAATTATAAGTATTTTAAAAACTTAAGACAAGAATCTCTTAATGATATTTTTAAAAAACTTTGGAAATTTGTTTTTAAAACTGACAATGATGATTGTAATAAAAATCGTGATATAAATTATCGAACAATTGAAATAATAGTTTCTTCAAATGTTAACGAAATATCTAAGGCTATAAAGAATGAAGAAAATCATTATGACAACATTCTGAGAGGAGAATCAACCGAATATCTAATTGATTTATTATTTAAATATCCAAAGCTTTATAAGTCTTTGAGTGACATTAACAAAGCTTCTATAGAATATGAAATTAAAAATTCCCACGATTTTCAATTATTAAGTTGGTTTACCTATGACTCTTTTGCTGAGTATATTCTAGAAGTAACAAGAGTATTCAAAGAAGCAACTTCTTTTATTATTTCTCATAGTAATCTAAGAATGGTTAAAGATTTAGCAAAAGACTATAATTTGAAAAAAGAATTTTTAGACTTATCTATTGTTATTTTTTCTAAAAGTAAGTCATTTAACAATGCAGATAATAATTTTTGGTACGCTATTGAACCTTATTTAGAGGATTTCACTAATGAACAATTAGTCGAAATAGCAGATGCCACTAATAATAATTATCAAATTTGTCAAAGAAATGCTTCTTCAAGAGATAGCAGGAAGGTTAAAGAAGTATTAGATAGAAAACATCCAACATTTGATTATTCGAACTATCATAACTTCTAAAAAAATACTATTGCCAACACCGTATATAATTTATTGCTAGCTTATTGCCTACTTACGAAAGTCCTCGCGGACTTTCTTGGTTGGTAATTATTTACTAAATTAGTTGCTTAAAACACGTAACAAACCATATACAAACCGTTAGGTACAATTTGGATAAACATTGAGAATAGGAAAAAAAATATTACTAATTTTAGGTTCGACTATAATAATCGGGCTAATATATTTTATAGATAAATCAGACAGAGGACTACTCTATTCCGAATATATTCCTGTCGAAGAAATATCTGAATTCTATTTACACGAGAATAATGACAAGATTCAAGAATCGTTCGAAAAAAACTTCAGAAACCCTAAATATGAATTTCCTCGTAGTATTGTAAAAAAGATAAAGATTTTAGATAACGTTCCGCTTTTAAGCAGATTGACTTCACAGACAATATCCGAAAAAAACAAAATAGATTTTATTTTAGAATTCTTTAATAATCCACAAAATTTTGATTGGGGAGAAACCACTTGGTCAATAAATGAATCTGAATATATTTTCCGTTTCTACAACGAACAAAATGACGAAATCGGAAAGGTTTGGTTGTGTTTGAAAGGTTGTGGAATGACTGACGCTCGACCATTCTCACCGAATATGAAGTTCGGAGGATTAAGTGAATTGGGGAAATTCAGAATGAATGAGTTATTAAATAAAATAATCAAACTCTGAAATAAAAACTGCCCCTTACAACGTATAAAAATAACGCTTAGTTTAGTGCTTATTCAAGAGCTAATGTTATTTTGCTGCGCCTAAATTTCCTTCGGAAAATCCTCGCATACAAACCCACAACTATTGATTAAATGAAACGCATAATAACTTTCATATTTCTTATTCCGATTTTATTCTCTTGCAAACAAAAAGATATAATTGATTATAGAGCACCTTTTAAAATCAATCGGAATTTGAATTGCGAATTACTGATTAAAAAAGGGTATGCTCGCATTTACGGAGAAGACGCAGTACTAATTGGTAAAAATTATTTTGATACATTAATTTATTACCAAATTGATTATCCTATCAAAAAAATTGAAGACTATCAGAATAATCCTGACATAGAAAATTACTTGTCAACTAGAAAAGAAAAAAGTCTCTGCGAAAACGGAACAGTTTATTGGCGAAACTTTAAACTCCAATTAGACAGCGTGAACGCTTTTGATTACAAAAATAAAATTGACACGAATAAATATAAAGTGCTCAAAGAAACATACGGAAAACGTAACTCTGAGTACATTAGAGATTCATACCAAGTAGTCAATGTAATAGACAAAGACACCTTTAATTGTTCAATAACTAAAAGTGATGGCATCTGGTTATTCCAAAGCACTATCCAAATTACAACGCAATAGCGTGGTACAACACCGTTTAAAAATAATTTTGATTTAATGCTATATCAAAGGTAGTTGCGTGTTTGTATTGTTAGAATCTCTTTAGGTAAATCATAATACACAAAACTGAACTATTATAACAGCATGACATAATCTAACAAATTTGAAAAGTAACATTGTTTATGTTTTATAGACTAATAGTTTAAAAGAATATTTTAACAAGAACCTCACTTATTACTTAGTTATGAAACTCAATGATTTTTTTAAAGAAAAAATGTTTCTCCTAATCATATTCGACACCTATTTTTGGTGACTTAGGAGATATAATTGCCGATATTTTTAATTTAAATAATACAATGGGTTGGAAGTTAGATATCCTGAATACTCCTATAGACTGGATTTCTGGATTAATACCGCTTTCATTTCTTATTTGTTACGGCATTATGAACTTACTAAAAATAAATACTAATTTATTTTTCTCTAAATTACATCTTATCCTAATAGCTTTAAGTTCAATACTGTTTAGTTTTACAGATATTGATTTTACGATAATATATTTGTCATTAGGAATTTCTGTATTAATATTTATAACTAATATTTTTATTTCATTTACAACTCACAAACATCTAAAACATGACTAAACACATAGTAATACTACTCTTTTTTAGCTTGTTTTTAAGTTGCAAAACAGATGTAATAACAGCATCTGAAAGAAAAGAAATCATAACCGAATTAAACGCCATAAACGCTATTGACCAACAATATGCAGGCATCCCACCAAAAGCACTTACAGAAAAATATGGACGTGATAAAGCATGGGCCATTTTTGAAAACAAAAGAGATAGTATTGGCATAATAAATCAAGGAAAGATCAAAAAACTATATAACACCTATGGTTATTTAGGTTATAAAGAGATTGGAGAAAGCGCATCGCAAGATTTTTGGATAGCAATTCAACACGCGGATAACGATATTAAATTTCAGCAAGAAATGCTAAAGGCATTAAAAAAGGAAGTTTTAGAAAACAACGCGAGTAAAGTGGAATATGCTATGCTTGAAGACAGGGTACATGTAAATTTAAATAAAAAGCAAAAATTTGGTACGCAAGTAGCTTACAATACATCAGGACAAGCAATTCCTAAAATTGGTTTAATAGACACGATTAATATTGAGCAATTAAGAAAAGACTATGACCTTCCTCCTTTTCGCGACTATTATAATCGCATGACTATAAATCATTTTAAAATGAATAAACAAGTCATGTTAGACAGAGGCATAACGGAACCTAAATTATACGATTAAAAAGCCCTATAACAGTATTACTCTAAAACGCACTACATAATCCTATTTACACTATTTAAAGCCATTAAAAACACCCTAAAGAAACTCACGATACTGCATGACTCTAAAATCAAACGTATTAAATTTTGGATTGGCTGCTTTTAGTTGTTTGTATAACGGATTACTACCAATAGCGATGTTTGCTGCTCCGGATCCTGAGGTTAAGGATACGGTTTTAATTAATCTTGGTTTGAGTAAGTTTGGTTGGGTTGCTGTAGTTTCAGGACTTGGTAATACAAACTGATGTATTTTGGGTGTTATTTTTGAGACTAATTCTAATTTTAGATTGTAGTCTTTGATGTGTCTTCTAAAAAAATATTCTGGCCCGTTTTTACTGTTTCCACCTGTAAACAACAAGGTGTCTACTGCAGGATATTTATGCAAATAGCCAATTAGGTCTCTTAGTTTAATATTAGTCATTCCTAGATCTGACGCATCAATTTTTTCGCGTTCTGCACTATCCACAATATCACAAACCCCTATTTTTTGTTGTATTAAAAAGGCTTTTCTTTGGTCTATTGCTTCTTGAGAGTTATCAAAACGCAATCCTAAATCATGTATTTTATCTATAAACAACCATAAGCTATTATAATAACTACCGTAGCAAAAGTCTACATCTTTTTCTAGTAACTGTCCTGTTGTAAAACGCGGTGGTGGTAAGGTACCTACAATTAATTTTGTGGTGTCCTTTTTTATAAAGGGTTGGTATGGATGTTTGTGTTTAAACATAGTTTTTAGCTATTAAAGTCTGTTAGTCCGGCAAACTTTATAACAATTTTAGGAGTATTACTTTGGCTAAAAATAGTCCTTTTTGTATCTTAAAATCAGTATTTAAAACTAATTATTTGCACTAGCGTGCCAATTAAAATAAAAACAAACTATGGGTAAAGGAGATAGAAAATCAAAACGAGGAAAAATTAACCGCGGTACTTTTGGTGTTAGACGCCCACGTATTAAAAAACGTGTAAGACCAGAAACTAAAATTAGTTTAGACAAAAAGGGTACGGTTAAACCTTAAACCTATCCCCTATTTTTTTTCCTATGACGTAAGCACCATAAATGGCTAATAGCAATATTACTATGGTGCAAAATATGTAAAGTGGATATAAAATAACATGGTGTGCAGAGTTAAGACAAAAGGTGTCTGTAATACATACAGTAACCTCTTGATCGTACAGCATTGGCAATAAAAAGCTAACTACTAATAGCACACCAATTACAGAGAACAAATACATGACGTTTTTGTTCTTTTTTGTTTTTCCGGTAGCCTTAAATAAATTACGTTGGTCTTTGGTACGTTTGTTATCTTGTAAAGACCAAGTCTTTTTGGGTTGAGAGGTTTCCATCAAATTGATAGTTATTATAGTTAAATTGTTTTAAATCGTCTATTGTTTTTGCATTGGTATCAATAACAAATTTAGCCATTAAACCACGTGCTTCTTTAGCATAAAACGATATTATTTTTAGCTTCCCATTTTTAAACTCTTTAAAGTTAGCGGTTACAACCGGTACTTTTAGTGCTTTGGTGTCTATAGCCTTAAAATACTCGTTTGACGCTAGGTTTAAAAACAGCTCGTCATCCTCAAGCTCTTCGTTTAAAGCTGCTACGATGTCTTTTTCCCAAAACTCGTATAAATTTTTATTGCTTCCTACGGGTAACTTTGTTCCCATTTCTAAACGGTACGGTTGTATTAAATCCAATGGTTTTAACACCCCGTAAAGCCCTGATAAAATCCTAACTGTGTTTTGGGTTAACGCTAACTTATCCTCTGGGATATTGTAGGCGTCTAGTCCTTTATAGACATCTCCGTTAAACGCATAGATGGCAGGTCTGGCGTTGTCTTTAGTAAATGGTATGGTCCAGTCTTGATTACGGTCGTAATTAAGCTGTGCTAACTTGTCGCTAATACTCATCAATTTTGATAGGTCTTGCGGCGTTTGCCTTTTTAATACCGTATTTAATTTTTTAGATTGCGCTAAAAACAAAGACTGAGTTGTTTTTGTTGTTGGCAATTTAGATTCAAAATCAAGGGATTTTGCTGGAGATATAACTAGTTTCATGATGTGTTTAATTTACTATTGGAGTCCCATTGTTTTGCAATGTTACTGCTTTGTATATAGTACGTTAATACATACCATAACTTATTGTTTTACTTATCACGAAATTACGAATTACACTTTGGTTATAAAAGCTGAATCTATAGTAATTTACAATACTAAAATTTGATTTTACTATGATGTACCGTGTTGCGTTAGGGATAGTAGTGGCATCCTTTTTTTGCTGCCATAAATGGCAAAAAAAGATATAACGGATAGCGCGACCCTTATCCTGATTTTTTTTCAGGATAAGGGTAACGTCCAAAATATCTTAGACTAGTTATTATTCCATGTGTTTTGAGTAACCTCTCCACTTTTCGATACAGTTTGCTATATCTTCTGGGATTGGAGACTCAAAGCTCATAAACTTATTTGTTGTAGGGTGTACAAATCCTAATGTTTTTGCATGTAGGGCTTGACGTGGTAATACTTTAAAGCAGTTATCTACAAATTGCTTGTATTTTGTAAACGTGGTCCCTTTTAAGATTAGGTTTCCGCCGTAACGCTCGTCATTAAATAAAGTATGTCCAATATGTTTCATGTGCACACGGATCTGGTGTGTACGTCCGGTTTCTAACTTGCAAGTTACTAAGGTTACATATCCTAAACGCTCTATAACTTTATAGTGTGTTACTGCGGGTTTACCTTTGTCTGCTTCGTCGTCAAAAAACACGGTATTTTGTAGTCTGTTTTTTGGGTGTCGTCCAATGTTACCTTCTATGGTCCCTTCTTCCTCGTCCATATTACCCCAAACTATGGCTACGTATTCGCGCTCGCTAGTTTTGGCTTTAAATTGCGCAGACAGATGCGCCATAGCAACTTCTGTTTTTGCTACAACTAACAATCCTGAGGTGTCTTTGTCAATCCTGTGGACTAATCCTGGACGGTCACTAGAGTTGTTTGGTAGGTTATCAAAATGGAATATTAATGCGTTGATTAACGTCCCAGAGTAATTACCGTGTCCTGGATGCACAACCATACCTGCTGGTTTATTGACTACCAATAATTGGTCGTCTTCATAAACAACATCTAATGGTAAATCTTCTCCTACTAGAAGATTCTCGTGCGGTGGATAGGCTAAACGTACTGCAATAGCATCGTCCGGCTTGACCTTGTAGTTTGATTTTACAGGCACCTCATTAACAAATATGCTTCCATTTTTGGCAGCATCTTGTATTTTGTTACGTGTTGCGTTTTCGATTTTGTTCATCAACCATTTGTCTATTCGTAATGGTTTTTGACCTTTATCTGCAACAAACGTGTGATGCTCGTACAACGTTCCTTCTTCTTCTTCTGGTAATTCTGGTGTATAGTCGTTCATAATTAGTTACCTCCTGGACGATTACCGTTACCTAAAACCACATCAATTTTTGATGTTTTTGGTAATTTTGTATTAGGCTCTAAAACACTGCCATTATAACGTAGTCCTAAGACCATGTCTTTACCAATATTATCTATGTAGGTTGTTTTTCCAACTTGAAAACCTAAGGCTTCTATCATTGGTCTAGCTTGCCTAAACGACTTTTGGCGTAAATCAGGCACTGCTATTTTACGGTAGCCAGAGGGATTTAAGGTGATATATATTTTACGGTTTTCCTTTACTTGCTCACTAGCTTTCGGGTCTTGATCTATCACAGAAAACTTTGGGTAATCTGGATTAAAATTAGCAGAATCTTGAATTTGCATGACCAAATTATTTTCATCTAACTCTATCTGAGCAACTTCTATGGATTTTCCTTTTAAATCTGGCACAGTTTGAAACTCGCCATTATTGGTTGTAATGTCCAACCATTTTAAGATTAAAAATCCAATTACAAACAAAGCAACTATAGCAATTGCTAATTGTATAAAAAACGCTTTACTTTTAAGAAAACTGATCACACTCATTTAACTAATTTTTGTAGGCAAATATATAAAAACTAAAAGGTTTTATCTTCGGAATAAAATAAATGATATTTTTACAAAACGAATATTATACTACTTTATTGGATATCTGATATAATTTAGATTTAAATGAAAAAAAACATTGCCATAATAATGGGAGGTTATTCTAGCGAATACAAGATCTCTCTTAACAGCGGAAACGTTGTATATCAAAATTTAGACAACACTAAATACATTGGTTATCGCATACATATTTTTAAAGACAAATGGGTGTATGTTGATGCTAATGACACTGAATTTACAATTGATAAAAACGATTTTTCTGTTACTGTAAATGACACAAAAATAACGTTTGACTGTGTGTTTAACGCCATACATGGTAGTCCTGGAGAAGATGGTTTTATGCAAGGTTACTTTGCCTTGATAAATATGCCACAAACTAGCTGTGACATGTATCAAGCGGGTTTAACCTTTAATAAAAGAGACTGTTTAAGTGTTTTAAAACCTTACGGAATTTTAACCGCTGAGAGTTATTACCTTAATCTTGGAGATGTTATTAATGAAACTGAAATTGTTGCCAAAGTAGGCTTACCTTGTTTTGTAAAAGCAAATAAAGCTGGTAGTAGTTTTGGTATTAGTAAAGTGCATAAAAAAGAAGATTTACAACAGGCTATTGACGTTGCGTTTAAAGAAGATGATGAGATTATAATCGAATCGTTTTTAGATGGTGTAGAAGTATCTGTTGGTGTGATTACTTATAAAGGTGAAACTAAGGTATTACCGATTACAGAAATTGTAAGCGAGAACGATTTTTTTGACTACGAAGCCAAATATTTAGGCAAATCTCAAGAAATTACGCCTGCCAGATTAACAAAAACACAAGAAGAACAGGTCAATACCGTTGCAAAAAAGGTCTATGAGGTTTTAAAAATGAAAGGGTTTTCTAGAAGTGAGTTTATTTTTAAAAATGGCGAACCACATTTATTAGAAATGAATACCATTCCTGGATTAACAACTGCTAGTATTTTACCTCAACAAGCACAAGCTGCCGGGATATCCATGCAAGACTTGTTTAGCAGTGCTATTGAAGAAGCTTTAAAATAAAAAGCATATATTTAAATACTAACCAAACCACTATACACATGATTTTTTACGGAAGCAAAGCCTCTAAAATAAAAGAAGGCACTCTAAGCAATACAAAATGTCCGGATTGCGAAGATGGACGCAGTATGCGTTATACCATTTTTGGAAAATATGCCTATTTATATTGGATCCCGATGTTTCCGATTGGTAAAGAAAACATACTAGAATGTACTAGCTGTAAAAGGACGTATAAACTAAAAGAGCTTCCTAATCAGGTTAAAGAAAAATTTAAATTAGAAAAAGCAGATGCTAAATATCCACTTTGGTATTTTAGTGGCTTAGCTGTTTTAGCTGTTATTATTGCTTTTTTAGTGTATTCTGGTAAACAGAATGCCGAAAACGAAAAACGCTACATAGAAGATCCTGCTGTAGGTGATGTTTACGCATTAGAAACACCACAAAAAGGATATTATAGTACAATGAAGATTAACAAAATTACAACCGACAGTATTTTTGTAATTTATAATGACATGTCTATTGATAAAAAATCAAAGACCTACAAAATAGACAAACCTGAAAATTATAATACAGAATTTGATGGATACTCAAAAACTGAGATAAAATCTCTTTTTGCAAACGGAACCATCTACGATGTTGACAGAGACTAAAAAACAAAACATGAGACGTGCACTTTTCCCTGGATCTTTTGATCCGATCACCCTAGGTCATTACGATATTATTAAACGTGGTATCAAACTTTTTGACGAAGTTATTGTTGCTATTGGTGTTAACTCTGAAAAAAAATACATGTTTTCTTTAGAAGAAAGAAAACGCTTTTTAGAAGATACTTTTAAGGACGAACCAAAAGTAAAAATTGTAACCTACAAAGGCTTAACTATAGATTTTTGTAAAGTTGTAGATGCCCAATTTATTTTACGTGGTTTGCGTAATCCTGCAGATTTTGAATTCGAAAAAGCAATTGCACATACCAACCGTAAACTTTCTAAAATTGAAACCGTGTTTTTGCTAACTGCTGCAAGAACAAGTTATATCTCTTCTTCTATTGTTAGAGAAGTTATTAGAAACAATGGAGACTACACGGTTTTAGTACCAGATAGTGTTAGGACTAATAATTAGGCATTAGGCATTAGGCATTAGGCATTAGGCATTAGGCATTAGGCATTAGGCATTAGGCAAAACTAAAAAAAGCATCACGATTTAAATCATGATGCTTTTTTTTTAGTTAAGAACGAGTCCTTTTCCCTTTTAACTTCTGCCTTCTGCCTTCTGCCTTCTGCCTTCTGCCTATTTAAAGACAAAACAGATCTAAAACTTATATTCTGACAAAGGCTTAGGGAAATCCTCAGGATTAGCTGCTAAATGGTATCTAGGATCGTCTATATCTTCTACAACCACTTCTCTAAACTTAGGGTTAGATTTATATAGTAATACTTTACAATCTTCGCTTAAATGCTTTAAACGGATTTGCTTACCTTCTTTCTCATACTTTTCTACTAGATTAAAAATAGCTTCTAAAGCGGAATGGTCGCTTACTCGAGATTCGACAAAATCTATCTCCACTTTATCAGGATCGTTTTTAGCATCAAACTTCTCATTAAATGCTTGGATACTTCCAAAAAATAATGGTCCCCAGATTTCATAAATCTTAGTTCCATCTGCTTTGATACGTTTTCTTGCTCTAATTTTAGTTGCGTTTTCCCATGCAAATACTAATGCTGAAATAATTACTCCAATAAATACAGCCACTGCTAAATCTACAAACACCGTTACTAAAGATACTGTAATAAGCACCACTGCATCAGACTTAGGTATTTTTTTTAATATTCTAAAACTTGACCATGCAAATGTTTCAATAACCATCATAAACATGACACCAACTAGCGCTGCAATTGGCACCATTTCTATTAACTGATCAGCAAATAATATAAACGATAATAATGTTACCGCCATCATGATACCAGATAGTCTTCCACGTCCACCTGCATTAATATTAATAACTGTTTGACCAATCATACCACAACCACCAGTACCACCAAATAGACCAGACACAATATTTCCGGCACCTTGTGCGACACATTCTCTGTTTCCATTACCCCTAGTTTCTGTTAACTCGTCCACTAAATTCATAGTCATTAAAGACTCAATTAATCCAACAGATGCTGCTAAAAACGCAGGTATTGCAATAAACTTTAAAGTATCTAAATTAAACGGTAATTTCTCCCAAAGCTCCATATTAGGTGTTGGAAATTCTCCTTTTAAACCTGTACCACCACCTTCAACAATATAAGATCCAACGGTAGACACATCCATATTAAAACCAATAACTATTAAACTAGTCACCAATATTGCAGTTAATGCTGCTGGCAATTTTTTAGTTATTTTAGGTAATCCCCAAATAATACCCATAGTTAGTACTACTAAACCAATCATGATATATAATTCAGACCCTTGCATATAAGTACTAATGTATTCCTTTACTCCTGCATCAGAAATTTGTAATGATTTATGAGAGAACATTTTTACTTGTGCCATAAAGATTACAATAGACAACCCGTTTACAAACCCCATCATTACTGGATGCGGAATCAAACGCACAAAACGTCCTAGTTTAAAAACACCTGCTAATATTTGAATCACTCCCATTAAAACCACACAGGCCATCAGGTAGAAAAACCCCATATTTTCAATAGGCGTATCCATCAACATTCCTTTGGTATGTCCATCGGCAATCATAGTCACAAAAATAACTGCCACTGCTCCTGCTGCTCCAGATATTAAACCTGGTCTACCTCCAAAAATAGCTGTAATTAAACCTATAATAAAAGCACCTGACAATGCCATTAATGGATCAATTTGCGCTACAAACGCAAACGCTACCACCTCTGGAATCATAGCTAGAGACACTGTTATCCCGGCTAAAACATCATCTTTTGCATTCGGAATTATCTTTCTAATAAACTCAGTCATATCTTCAATTTTTCAAGCTGCAAAAGTACGTTTAATTACAACAATCACAAGTCTATAGTATTATATTTGTGTAACCACTTTTTAAAAAACTACCAATGAAAAAAATATTAGTCCTTTTAATTTTAATCGTTTCTTGCAAACCATCCACTAAGACTAACTATGATTTTGAAACTGTTTTCGAAAAATCTAATGGATTAGAAACAGCGACTTACCAACAGACTATTACCTTTTACAAAAATTTAGCATCGACTTACCCTTCAATATCTATAGACTCTTTAGGTCAAACAGACTCCGGAAAACCATTACATATAGTAACTTTAAACCCTAATGGCAATTTCAATTTTGAAAACATCAAAAAGGACAAGCGCATCTTACTAATTAATAACGGAATCCATCCTGGAGAATCCGATGGTATTGACGCTACAATGCTATTATTTAGAGACATTGCGGATGGTACTATTGCAATCCCAAAACATACCGTGTTAACTACAATCCCGATTTATAATGTGGGTGGAAGCTTAAACCGAAACACAGGCACAAGAACCAATCAAAACGGACCAAAAGCATATGGCTTTAGAGGTAATGCTAGAAACTATGATCTAAACAGAGATTTTATAAAAAGTGACACTAAAAACGCCAAGACATTTGCACAGATTTTTCATTTAGTACAACCTGATGTTTTTATTGATAATCACGTTAGTAATGGTGCAGATTACCAATACACCCTAACCCATTTATTTACACAACACAACAAACTAGGTGGCGCATTAGGAGACTATTTACACAGCAAGATGCAACCTAACTTAGAACATAAATTAGCTGATAAAAAATGGGACATCACACCTTATGTCAATGTTTTTAATACGGTTCCCGAAGCTGGATTTAGTCAATTTATGGACAGCCCGCGCTACTCCACTGGATACACAACATTATTTAACACCTTGGGCATGATGGTAGAAACACACATGCTTAAACCCTATAAGCAACGTGTAGAAGGGACTTATGAGTTAATGAAATCTATGATAGAAATTATAGAAGAAGACCATGAGCAAATAAAAACACTACGCCTAGAGGCGAATAAAAAATTGTTGGCTAAAACAACTTACCCATTACAATGGGAAATTGATACTACAAAAACCACAACATTACAATTTAAAGGTTTTGAAGGTCACAGAATACCAAGTAATATTACCGAAGCCGATCGTTTAAAATACGACGTAAACAAACCTTTTACAAAACCTGTTGCCTATCAGAACTACTTCAAACCTAGTGTTGAGGTTAGCATTCCAAAAGCCTACATTATACCTCAAGGTTGGTGGCATGTTATTGAACTTTTAAAGTTGAATAATGTAGCACTAAAAACGCTAACCAAGGATACAACTATAACGGTACAATCTTATAAAATTGATGCGTTTGAAACTAGAACAAGAGCTTATGAGGGACATTACCAACATTATAATACTTCCATAAAAGCCTCAGAGGAAGACATTCTTTTTAGAAAAGGAGATTTTCTAATTGAAACCAATCAAACGGCATTTAGATATCTAATTGAAACTTTAGAACCTCAAGCTCCAGATTCATTTTTTAACTGGAATTTCTTTGATACAATCTTGCAACAAAAAGAAGGATTTTCGCCTTACGTTTGGGAAGATAAAGCCGAATTATTATTGGCGCAAAATCCAAAACTTAAAATAAATTTCAATCTTAAAAAATCGTACGATAAAGACTTCGCAACTAACTGGTACTCACAACTAGACTGGTTGCACAAACAGAGTCCAAATTACGAGAAATCACACTTACAATATCCTGTTTTCAGAGTGGAAAAATAAATGTAAAAAATATTTTTTTTAGTTGTTTTTTCAATTTGTTTTTATACTACATTTACTATACAAATCAAGTAAATAAAAATGAACCCACAAGACATTGAAAATATAGAATTAGCATATCTAACTCTAGATGATTATCAAGAGTTAAAAGAGGCTATGCAAGAAGCATATAAGTCTATGCCTAATTTATATTGGAGAGAACATCAAATTAAAACCTTAATAGACAAGTTTCCGGAAGGACAAGTTGTTATTAAAATCAACAACCAAATTGCAGGTTGTGCATTATCTATAATAGTAGATTACGATAGAATTGAAGAAGAACACACCTACGAGGATATTACAGGTAATTACTCTTTTAACACACATACCAAATCTGGAGATGTGCTTTATGGTATTGATGTTTTTATAAAACCTAAATTTAGAGGATTACGTTTAGGGAGACGTTTGTATGATTACAGAAAAGAATTATCCGAACAACTTAACCTAAGAGGTATTGTTTTTGGCGGTCGTATTCCAAACTACCACAATCACCAAGATAAAATGACGCCGAAGGAATACATGGATAAAGTGAAGCGTAAAGAAATCCATGATTCTGTTTTAAACTTTCAAATATCAAACGACTTTCACCCACTACGTGTTTTAAAAGGCTACTTAGAAGGGGATAAAGACTCTGGAGAATTTGCGGTGCTTTTAGAATGGGATAATATTTATTACAAAAAACCATCTAAAAAAGCAGCTACCAAGAAAAAAGTAGTGCGTTTAGGTCTTATACAGTGGCAAATGCGTTTGTATAAGGATTTGGAAGAATTAATGCAACAAGCCGAATATTTTGTGGATGCCGTATCTGGATACCGTTCTGACTTTGCGTTATTCCCTGAGTTTTTTAACGCGCCTTTAATGGCTACCAACAACCACTTACCGGTATCTGAAGCTATTAGAGAATTAGCAAAACATACGGATGAGATTGTACAAAAATTTTCAGAATTAGCGATTTCATACAACATCAATATTATTACAGGAAGTTTTCCAGAAATGAAAGACGACCTATTATATAACGTTGGATATTTATGTAGACGAGATGGAACATTAGAACGTTATGAAAAATTACACGTCACACCTGACGAAGCTAAAGTTTGGGGTATGCAAGGTGGTAACAAACTACAGGCATTTGATACCGATTGCGGAAAAATAGGAATTTTAATTTGCTACGATTCTGAGTTCCCTGAGTTAAGCAGATTATTAGCTGATGAGGGTATGGACATATTATTTGTTCCGTTTTTAACGGATACACAAAATGGGTATTCTAGAGTCCGTCACTGTGCACAAGCACGTGCTATAGAAAACGAATGCTATGTTGCTATTGCAGGTAGCGTTGGTAACCTACCAAAAGTACACAACATGGACATCCAATATGCGCAGTCGATGGTGTTTACGCCTTGTGATTTTGCGTTCCCTGCAAATGGTATAAAAGCAGAAGCTACAGCAAACACAGAAATGATTTTAATTGCAGATGTAGACATAGATTTACTACGTGAATTAAACCAATTTGGTAGCGTTAGAAACCTAAAAGACAGACGTAAAGACATTTTCAGCTTGACTAAAAAATAGGCTTTACTATTTATTAAAAAATTAACTAAACTGGTTTTACTTTTTGTAAAACCAGTTTAAAAATAATATAACTTTACTTATAATTTATATCGCGATCATCGCATAAAATGAACAAATACATTGTTGTCAATCAACCTGAAAAATGGCATTTTTCGATTGAGAATATTACGGTAATTTCTTCTCAAGACTATCTTACCAATCCTAAGTTTTCACTTTTAAAAAAAGCGAGAATATTTAACCTTTGCAAAGACTACAGCTACCAATCTAAAGGGTATTACGTATCTTTATTAGCAGAAGCCAGAGGTCATTTAGCCATTCCTACGGTTAGAAACATTGTAGATTTAAAAACTTTAAAACTCGTTAAAATTGTATCGGACGAGTTTGATGATGTTATCCAACAAAGTTTAAAAAGTATTAAATCAAGAGAATTTACATTGAGCATCTATTTTGGACAAAATGTAGCTCAAAAATATAAAGAGCTAAGCAGCTTATTCTATAAACATTTTCAAGTGCCTTTTTTACGTATTAAGTTTCATCATAACAACAAATGGAACATACAAAGTATTAAAGCCATTTCAGAATCCGAAATCCCAGCGGATCATATCGAAAGTGTCAACGTATTCGCCAATCAATATTTTGCAAAAAAACGTTACGACACACCTAAATTAGCGACTTCTGATTTCGATTTAGCTATTTTAGTTAACCCAAACGACCCCGCGCCTCCAAGCAACGCCAAAGCCTTAAAAAAGTTTATTGATATTGCTGAAAAAATGAATATTTATGCCGAAATCATAGAACCTAAAGACTTAAGTCGCCTATCGTCTTTTGATGCTTTATTTATTAGACAAAGTACAGAAGTTAATAATGAAGCCTATGCTTTTGCTAGAAAAGCACAACAAGAAGGACTTGCAATTATTGATTATCCCGAAGCCATTTTAAAATGTTGCAACAAAGTGTATATGGCAGAGGCTTTGAACAATGCACATATAGCAACACCAAAAACAGTCATTGTACACAAAGAGAATAGAGCATTAGTTTTAGAACAAGTTGGGTTACCATGTGTTTTAAAAGCACCAGATAGCACGTTTTCGTTTGGTGTAAAAAAAGCAAAAACAGCAGCAGAATATGATACTTTAGTCTCTGAAATGCTTAAAGAATCAGACTTAATTATTGCGCAAGAGTTTTGTCCATCTGATTACGATTGGCGCATTGGAATTATAGATGATGTGCCTTTTTATGCCTGTAAATACTATATGGCAAAAGGACATTGGCAAATCTATAATTGGAATGCCGATAAAAAAAACGATCAAGATGGTGACGCAGATTGCCTACCAATAGAAGACGTCCCAAAAACAGTTATCACTATGGCTATAAAATCGGCTAAACTGATGGGGAAAGGTTTATATGGTATTGACATCAAAGTGGTAAACAATACACCAATGGTTATTGAAATTAATGATAACCCTAACATTGACTTTGGAGTAGAAGACGCCTTTTATGGTGATCTAGTCTACACAAAAATATTGAATGCTTTAAAAAAAAGATTGGAATAATTATGAGTAAAAAGTATCACTTATTTGAGGTCTATGGAATAGAGCTTGAATACATGTTGGTTAACACTAATAGCTTTAAAGTGGCACCTATTGTTGATGTATTACTAACTAAAAAGAATGGCCAATTAACTTCTGATATTGAAAACGGAACCATTGCTTGGAGTAATGAGTTGGTTGCCCATGTGGTAGAATTAAAGACCAATGGACCAACTAAAGATTTAAATTCGTTAGCGGAAGCATTTCATAAAAACGTATTAGAAATTAATGCGTTACTAAAACCGCTACAAGCTAATTTACTACCTACAGCATGTCACCCGACAATGGATCCTTTAAAAGACACACAATTATGGAAACACAGTTATAGTGAAGTGTATGAGTTGTACAATAGGATTTTTGACTGTAAAGGTCATGGCTGGAGTAATGTCCAAAGCACACACATTAACCTCCCTTTTTATGATGATAAAGAATTTGAAAAACTACACGCAGCCGTTAGGGTAATTTTACCGCTATTACCAGGATTGTGTGCCAGCTCTCCAATATTAGATGGTAAAGTGACAGGTTTTAAAGACACTAGATTAGAGTATTATAAAACCAACCAAAAAGAAATTCCAGAAATGACAGGGTTAGTTATTCCTGAGCGCGTCTTTACAAAAGCAGATTACCACGCTACTATTTTTGAACCCATAAAAAAAGCAATTAAAAAGCATGACACTAACAACATCTTAGATCATCACTTTTTAAATAGTCGCGGTGCCATTGCTAGATTTGACAGAAATGCTATTGAAATTAGATTAGTAGATATACAAGAATGTCCAAAAGCAGACATTGCCATTTGCGCATTAATAATTGAAGTTTTAAAGCTATTAGTTAATGGAGAAACGGTAGGACTTAAAAAGCAAGAAAAATGGTTAAAACAAGATCTTTATGCTATTTTGAATAATACTATAAAAGACGGAGAACTTTACAACATCTCTGACTTAAACTATTTAGAGCTATTTGATTTAAACGACGCTGCCACAGTAAAAGACATATGGAAACATCTATATAGTCTAGTTAAAGAAAACATCTCTGAGGACTACCAAAAAGCGTTAGAGACTATCCTTACACACGGTACATTATCTACTAGAATTGTTACCGCATTAAAACAAGATGTTTCAGTTAAAAACATAACTCACATTTATAATCAACTAGCCCAATGTTTGCAAAACAACGTGCTATTTACACCCACGGTTTAAAATGAAATTAGTTATAACTTGCGAACATGGTGGTAATACTATTCCAAAGGAATACAAATCACTTTTCACAGACACTTCCGTACTTGAAACGCATAGAGGATATGATTTAGGCGCTTTGGATGTGTTTAATTACTTACAACCACTAGCTGATTATTCTAACTATAGCAAAACTAGTCGCTTGTTAATAGAGTTGAACAGGTCTTTATTACACAAAAATGTATATTCAGAGTTTACTAAAAAGCTTCCTATCAATGAGAAAAAACAAATTATTAAAAAACATTATAGCGCATACAGAAGTGCAGTAACAGATTATATCCAAGCACGTATTAAAAATAATAATGACGTATTACACTTATCCATACATTCCTTTACTCCACAATTAAACCAAGACATCCGTAATTGTGATATCGGTTTACTATTCGATTCAAGAAAAGCTAACGAAAAAGAAATTGCTGTTGCTTTAAAAAAAAGTATTCTCGCTAAAAACCCTAACTATCGAATTCGCTTTAATTATCCTTATTTAGGTAAAGCTGATGGATTTACTACTACTTTAAGAAAACAGTTCCCGAAGCATTACTCCGGAATTGAAATTGAAATAAACCAATCTTTTAGTGTCGACAATAAAATGCCCAATGCTATTAAGACTGTCCTAAAAGAAAGCATACTTAAATTTAAGGCATAAAAAAAACCGTTACATCACTGTAACGGTTTTTTTATATAAATAATTAGTGATTATTTTCTCACTACTACCTTTTTAGTAAAGCTTCTTGTTTCTGAAGTCATTCTTAAAATGTAAAGTCCACCAGCTAACTGATTTGTTTGAATCATGTTAGTGTTGCTAGATAAACGACCAGCTAAGACTTGCTTACCATTTACATCCATCATAGAGTAAGTTAAAACTTCACCTTGTAATAAATTAATATTTACATGTAACTCATTAACAACTGGATTAGGGTATAATTTAAGACCTGCGTCTAAGTTATCGTTTCCTTTAGTTTCAGCTAACTGAGTAGCTCCAGTAGTTCTATCAGTAGAACCTGTAGTTACAATTAATAAAGGGTTTCCGTTAGCATCTAAATCTGCACAGATTTCATTGTTTTCAATTAAATCTAAGATATAAAAAGCAGTTGTATCACCTAATTCAATATCGTTTAAGTTAAACGTTGTTGGGTCGTAAGCTAAAGTATGCACTTTATAGTT
The DNA here is from genome assembly GCF_055635485.1 of Olleya sp. KKT75. NCBI lineage: Bacteria > Pseudomonadati > Bacteroidota > Flavobacteriia > Flavobacteriales > Flavobacteriaceae > Olleya > Olleya sp. KKT75. The sequence continues at coordinate 2,027,920 of NZ_CM145759.1, read as the reverse complement.
CCCACCTGATACTGGTAAAATCATTGTTGTTGACTCACTAACACCTTCAATAGTTAAACCTGCACCTTTAGTAAGCACTGTACCTAATTGGTATCCTACAGGTAAAACAGCATCGTTATTAGTTATTACACTAACTGAAACAGTTACTCCTGGTGTTACTACAGCAAAACCTGTAGATAATGATCCCGTACCAACTGATACATCTTCACATTGTAATACATCTACTAAAGCAAAGCTAATAGTTTGTGTATCGCATAATGTTCCTCCATTGTAATCAGCAGAAAATAATTCAGCTTGAATCTGGAAGTTTCCTAACCCTAAACTCCAAGCAACTCCTCCTGCAGGGTAAGTATAAGGTACTACGTTTTCAATAATAACAAGTGTTTCGTTAGTATCTAAGTTAGTAGCAGTTAATCTTACGCTTTCAGATCCTCCGTCAACAATTGCATCAACATAAAAATCTTCAGGTAAATCAGCAATATTATAAACACCACCTTGTGCTATAGTAACATTATCTGTTGTATTAGAAAAAGCAAATTCGCTAATAGTTCCACAAGGCTCTTCACAATTAATTGTAAATGTAACACAAGAGCTATCACACTCTGCACCACCAGCATTGTTAGCAGCATAAATACTAGAACATACTTTAAAAGTACCACAGCCATGTGCCCATGAAGCAGTTGTTGCTCCTGGATAAGTATATGGTGTTGCATTTTCAGTTTTAGTATAAACGTCTCCTGTATCTAAGTTTGTTAAAGTAAAATAAGCACTTTCAACATTTCCTGACGTTAATAAGTTGATGTTAAAATCTGCAGGTAAGTTATCAAGATCATAACTAGCACCATCTACTATAGATACAGCAGCATCAGAAAAGTTAGAAAATTCAAATCCATCTACTTCTCCACAAATCGTGTTGTTTATTGTAAAATAAATTACATTTTCGTCACAAGCAGCACCCTGGCAGTAATTAGTAGCAAAGATTTTACTTGTAATTTTAAAATTACCAGTTCCATAACTCCAAGCAGCGTTTCCTCCTGGTGCAGTATATGGTAAATAGTTTTCACCAACATTAAAAACTTGACCTGTAGTTAAGTTTTCAACTTTAAGACTAGCACTTTCAGACTGACCGTTTACTATTAAATCAGCATAAAAATTATTAGGTAAAGTATCTAACTCGTAAACCCCGTGGTCTACAACCGTTACAGTATCCGTTCCATTAGATAATTCTAATCCAGAAATATCTCCACATGGATTAGAACATGTAATAGTAAAACGGATTGTTTCGCTATCACAGTAAGAACTACAACTGCTATACTTATAAATTTTTGATTTTACTTCAAAGTTACCACAACCTAAGTTCCATGCTCCGTTTCCTCCTGGAAATGTATATGGCGCATAGTTTTCGTTAATGTTGTAACATTGTCCAGTGTCTAGGTTTCTAACATAGTATCTAGCACTGTTAGAATATCCATTTACTTGTAAATCAATATAAAAATCACTTGGAAGATCTCCAATGTAATATGATTGATTATTAGAAATGGCTGTCGAAGAGCTTCCATTAGAAAACTCAAAACCAGCAATTGAACCACAATACGTGTCTTCAAAAGCAAAAGTTTGAACCGAAAAAGCTAAGGCTACCAAAATAAATAGCGCCCTAAAATTTAAAGTTTGATTGTGTAATTTTTTATACATACTTGAGGGTTTTAGATTATTTACATTTACAACTGCAAATCTAACCAACAAAGTTTTCCTACAAGAAAATAATAGCCAAACCGTTTAATATTGTCTTTAAAAAGTTAAAGCGTTTGATTATACGGATTAAAAGCACTAAGAAGAATTTTAACTAAAATAATTTGGTGATTAAAATAGTAGCTTAATATTGGCGTAAGAATTGTTCAAAGCTTTACCCCAATCCTTCTCTCCTAGCCACTTTACCTCGGTAATACCCTCATTAAGTTGCGGATATAAATTACCAGAAAACGAAGACTGCATTTCATACCAATATGTAATTTTAAGTTTCGTCTTACCATTTCTTTTAAATATATGATAAGTAATTGGCAGTGGTTTTACTATTTTAAGACCAGAAACTCCTGTTTCCTCAGCAACTTCTCTAATCGCTGTTTCTTCAATAGTTTCGTTTTTTTCTGTTTTACCTTTTGGCAAATCCCATTTATCATTACGGTAGATAAATAATATGTCCCCGTCATCATTAAAAACTTTACCACCACCTGCTATAACATTAGGCAGTTTTTTCTTGAATGTTTTTAAAAGCTTATCCTCATTATGACCTATTAAACGTACAGAAGCAACAGATTTTTTAGCCAAAGTCTTAAGGACTAAATCTATATCTGCATCTTTAAGCAAAAAGTTTTTAAAATCAGTTTCCTTTTCAACTTTTGTAGTTAAATAGATAGGTTTGTCGTTTACAAAAATGCGTTGCATAAATATGGGAGACTAGTATTATTTAGGTAAAAATATTAAATTTAATGACAATGACACTTTCTCTCAATTTATTTTAAAATTAATTTTAAGTAAAATTAAATAAAACTGTATTTTTGCCATATGATTTTCAACAAACAAACAGCCAGACAAACCGCAAAAGTTTTATTACAAATTAATGCGATCAAACTTCAACCTAGCGCACCATTTACTTGGGCATCTGGTTGGAAATCTCCCATTTACTGTGATAATCGCGTCGTATTATCTTATCCTCCAGTACGTAATTATATTAGAGAGGAAATGAGTAAATTTATAGAAGAACATTATGGTAAACCCGATGTTATTGCGGGTGTAGCAACTGGTGCCATAGGTATCGGGATGTTAGTTGCAGAATATTTAGGCTTACCGTTTATTTATGTCCGTCCTGAAGCAAAAGATCATGGAAGAAAAAACCAAATAGAAGGTCATATAGAAAGTGGTCAAAATGTAGTGGTCGTTGAGGATTTAATAAGTACAGGAAAAAGTAGCCTTAATGCAGTAAAAGCATTAAAGGAGGCTAATGTTAATGTAAAAGGAATGGTTGCTATTTTCTCTTACGGATTTGACGTTGCAAAAGAAAACTTTGAAACTGAAAACATCACACTACACACATTAAGTAATTACGAAAACCTATTAACGGAAGCTGCTTCTAGTAATTATATTTCTGATAAAGAAATTGAAACTTTAAGTCTTTGGAATGCCAATCCAAGTGTTTGGAACGCTAATTGATACTATACAATAGTTGCACTATTATTTAGTACAATACAATTTTAATAAAATAAAGACCATTATATAATGAAATTACAAAGCCCAAAAGCAACCTTAGATAAATCTACAGAAGACACGTTTAATTTTTTAAGCGATGTAAAAAACTTTGAAACCTTAATGCCAGAAAACATAAGCAAGTTTGAAGTATTAGGAGAAGACAAATTTTTGTTTGCATTAAAAGGAATGCCAGAAATAGTCTTAAAAAAGAAAGAAATGACACCTAATAGCAGAATAGTACTTGGCGCTGCGGGAGGTAAATTAGACTTTTCTTTAATTGCAGATATTACTGAAATTGAAGCTAACAAAAGTGAAGTACAACTAACTTTTGAAGGCGAATTTAATGCAATGATGGCTATGATGATTAAAGGTCCTATCAATAAATTTATCGAAACTTTAGCTACTAATATGCCTAAAGCAATTAATACAATAGCTTAATAGTTTTTAAATCAAAGGTTTCTAGAATTTGGTCCTCGACCATTACTTTTAATAAACCTTCTTTAGAAACCCCTTTTATAATACCAGAAAACAAACCTTCAGCTTTTTCAAATGTTGAAGGTTTTTCTTTTCTAAATAAATACTCTTCGTAAGTTTCTTGAATTGCAAACGTATCATTTTCAATAAAAGCCATTTCTGTTTTTAATTGATTAAGTATCAACTGTAGTATTTCATCTAAATCATAATATACACCAGTAATACTTTTTAAGGAGCTCGCTTGAGGTAAATTATCATATTTTATTTGGTTGACATTTAAACCAACACCAACTATTGAAGACTCAATACGGTTTTGTTTTATGACATTTTCAATTAACACACCACAAATTTTCTTATTTGCTGACAAAATGTCGTTTGGCCACTTTATACTTAATTTAGGAATATTTAAGCGCTCTAATACTTTTACAATAGCTAAAGACACCACCATACTAATCTTAAATTGATCTTCAAAACGCACAGCACCAAACTGCTTATACACACTAAAGGTAAGGTTTTGGAACGGTTGTGATTGCCACGACGTCCCCATTTGACCACGCCCTTTAGTTTGGTCGTTAGTAACAACTGTAGTAAAATCTTTGACCGGAGTTTCTAAACTTAGATTGCGAAGAAACCTATTTGTAGAATCGGTGGCATTAAGTTTGATTATACGCATATTTAATATTTATCTTCGTATTATAAAATCTTATGATTTTTTTAGAGTATAAAGAACTTAAAAATAATAACTTTGCACAAATTTAAATATAATTAATGTCGAAAGAACAACCAAACATAGATGCCCTAATTTCAACAATAGTTGAAGGTATTGAGGATGTAAAAGGAAAAGAAATAAATATTCTTGATTTAAGAGAAATTGAAAATACTGTTTGTGACTACTTTGTAATTTGCGAAGGGACTTCAAACACACAAGTAAACGCTATTGTTAGCGCAATCCAGAAAAAAGTAAGTAAAGCACTTAAAGACAAACCTTGGCATATTGAAGGTGAAGACAATGCTGAGTGGGTACTTATGGATTATGTTAACGTTGTGGTACATGTTTTCCAGAAACAAATTAGAGAATATTACGATATAGAGAGTCTTTGGGGAGATGCCAAAGTAACTGTTATCGAAACAAACTATTAAAATCAATACATGGCTGATAAAAATAAAAAAGTAGCACCAAAAAAACCTAAATTTAATCCGTATTGGATTTATGGAGGTATTATTATTTTCTTCATAGCACTTCAGGTATTTGGTAGTAGCGCAGACACTACAAGCAAAACATCTCCTGCTCAATTTTTCGAATATTTAAGATCTGGTGATGTAGAAAAAGTAGATATCATAAACGAAACTACTGCAAAAGTTTACCTAAGAAAAGAAGCCGAAGCCAAAGAAGAACATAAAAAGTCTAAGCCAACGTCTATTTTTCCAACAACAGCTAAACTTCCAAATTATTCATTTCAATTTGGTGACTTAGCTTTATTTCAAGAATCTATAAAAGAGATCAACTCGGAAATAGGAAAAGACAAAGCTGCCGAATTAACTTTTAGCATAGACAGTAACCCTTGGGGAGAATTACTATTTAGCCTTTTACCATTTATATTATTAATTGGTGTTTGGGTATTTATAATGCGTCGCATGTCCTCTGGAGGAGGTGGTGGAGCTGGTGGACAGATATTTAATATCGGAAAATCAAAAGCGAAACTTTTTGACGAAAATTCTGAAGTTAAAACAACCTTTAAAGATGTTGCTGGTTTAGAAGGAGCAAAAGAAGAAGTACAAGAGATTGTAGATTTCTTAAAAAATCCTGAAAAGTATACTAACTTAGGTGGAAAAATTCCAAAGGGAGCCTTACTAGTAGGACCTCCAGGAACAGGTAAAACGTTATTAGCAAAAGCAGTAGCTGGAGAAGCTAAAGTTCCTTTCTTTTCTCTATCAGGATCTGACTTTGTAGAAATGTTTGTTGGTGTTGGAGCTTCTCGTGTTAGAGACTTATTTAAGCAAGCTAAAGAGAAATCACCTGCTATTATTTTTATTGATGAAATTGATGCCATAGGACGTGCCAGAGGTAAAAATGCAATGTCAGGTAGTAATGACGAGCGTGAAAACACGTTAAACCAATTACTAACAGAAATGGATGGTTTTGGAACCAATACAAACGTTATTGTATTAGCTGCAACCAACAGAGCAGATATATTAGATAATGCATTAATGCGTGCTGGACGTTTTGATAGACAAATACATGTTGATCTTCCAAACTTAACAGAACGTAAAGCAATATTTGAAGTACACCTTAAGCCACTTAAAAAGGTAGCAGGACTAGATGTTGAATTTTTATCAAAACAAACACCTGGTTTTTCTGGTGCAGATATCGCAAACTTATGTAATGAAGCTGCTTTAATTGCTGCAAGACATGATAAGAAAGCTGTTGAAAAGCAAGACTTTTTAGATGCTGTTGATCGTATTGTTGGTGGTTTAGAAAAGCGTAGTAACTTATTCTCTGTTGAAGAGAAAAAGACAATCGCTTATCACGAAGCTGGGCACGCTACAGTAAGCTGGTTTTTAGAACATGCTGATCCATTAGTAAAAGTTACTATTGTACCAAGAGGTCGTAGTTTAGGAGCTGCATGGTACTTACCACAAGAAGCATTTATAACTAGAACAAGTAAGTTTTTAGATGAGATCTGTGTAACAATGGGTGGACGTGCTGCAGAAAAAATAATCTTTAATGAAATCTCTACCGGAGCATTAAGTGATCTTGAAAATGTAACTAAAAAAGCAAAAGCTATGGTTATGATTTATGGTCTTAATGAAAAAGTAGGAAACATTACTTACTATGATCCAGCTGGAGAAAGTGGTTTTGTTAAACCTTACAGTGAAAAAACATCTGAATTAATAGATAATGAAATCAAAAACATAGTTGAAACTGAGTTCCAACGTGCTTTAGACTTATTAGAATCTAAAAAAGATGTATTAAAACTTTTGGCGGAAAGACTAATTGAAAGAGAAGTTATTTTTAAAGATGATTTAGAAGAAATTTTAGGTAAACGTCCGTTTGCTGAAATAGATAGAAAACCATCTGAGAAAATTCAAATAGAAACAAAGGAAGAAGAATAATATCATTTTATCATAATATATTTAAAAATCTTAGATTATCGCATCAGATAGTCTAAGATTTTTTATATTTGATTATCCCATAAAGGAATTTTGATTATAGCAACGCGCGAATGAGTCTGTTTAGGAAACTTTTTAGTTCTAAATCTCAGAAGAAAAAGGAAGAGTTAAAGTCTGAAGAAAGAGGCAGATATATGCCTACCCAAGACATTCCTATTGACGAAAGTTTTACAATTAACTTCAAAAAAAACGGTGGAAAATTCCTGTATTGTGATTCTCTAGACGAAGTGTTTGAAAACTTAAACAACATTATTCTAGAAAATAACTGGGAAGACGACGCTGCATTTTTCTACGATACCAATTTAAAGGACAGATTTAAATCTTCGCAACTTAAAACAGATAGCAGCCTATCAAATTGCACCTATTTTATTACCACTTGCGAAAACTTAATAGCCAACGATGGCTCATTATTAGTTTGCTCTAACCAATTAGCAGAGAAAAAGCTTAACGAATTTCCTAACAACGTAATTGTATTTGCGACAACAAGTCAAATTGTTTCAAACATAGGAGAAGGTCTACGTGAAATTAAAAATAAAAACACCACGAAGATACCCACCAACATTACGACTATCAAGCATTTTAAAATGCAAGAGGAAAAAGACTTTTTATCTTACGGAAGCAGTGCAAAAAACCTATATTTGTTGCTTTTAGAAGACCTTTAGTTTTATGAACGAAACCCTTACCAGAGCACTTTCAGGATTCTTATACGTAAGTTTGCTAGTAGCCTCACTGTTAAACCAACACGCTTTTATTGTGTTGTTTTTTGTGTTTGGCTTTATTTGCTTAATGGAGTTTTGTAAACTTATTCAACTAAAAAGCATTTTTCCTTATATCATATTTACAGTACTCTATTTTATATTTGGATATTGGCAACTTGTAATGAGTTCTGACAAAGGACTAGACGAGACCACACAAATTCTGCAAGTCATAACACTATTTGTGCAATTGCTTTTAATTAAGGATTTATTTTCAGAAAAGACAATACCCTTATTTAGTTCTAAAAGATTTATAATCACTACGTTTTACCTATCAAGCGGATTCGTGTTTTTAGTACTAATAGCAAACCATAATGGCCAGTTTACACCGGTTTATATATTAGGATCGTTTATATTAGTATGGGTCAATGATACCTTTGCGTATTTAGTAGGTAAGAATTTTGGTAAGCAAAAGCTATTCCCAAGTATTTCACCTAAAAAAACAGTAGAAGGCTTTTTGGGTGGTTTATTTTTTGCCTGTATTGCCAGCTATTTTATTTATATCTTTACAGACCACACATTAACCTTTACGCATTGGTTAATTTTAAGTGTTATAATAAGCGTTTTTGGCACACTTGGAGACTTAATAGAATCTAAGTTTAAGCGTCAAGCAAAAGTTAAAGACAGTGGTGTTATTATGCCTGGACATGGTGGTCTAATGGATCGCTTTGACAGCATGATATTTGCAGCTCCTTTTATTTATTTATTTCTAAGAATTTTAAATTATGTTTCATAAAGAAGGTTTTAAAATAATTGCAATTACTTTTTTACTGGTGGCTCTTTTTGCAGTGGTGGTAGATAAGTTTGTGTCGCTACAATGGTTACAATACCTGTTGTTTTTCACATTGTTTGTATTCTTATTTTTGATACTACAATTTTTTAGAAACCCAAAAAGAACCACACTTTTAAATGACAACACAGTTGTATCTCCTGTAGATGGTAAAGTTGTTGTGATAGAAGAAGTATTTGAACCTGAATTTTTTAAAGAGAAACGCTTACAAGTAAGTGTTTTTATGTCCCCAATAAATGTACACGTTACACGTTATCCTATTGGCGGACAAGTGGCCTACAGTAAATATCATCCTGGAAAATACCTAGTAGCTTGGCACCCTAAAGCTAGTACAGAAAACGAACGCACAACAGTTGTAGTAGACAACCCTACTTACGGTAAGGTTTTATACAGGCAAATTGCAGGAGCATTAGCTAAACGTATTGTAAATTATGCTAAACAAGGGGACGCTGCAACGCAAGGTGAAGACTCAGGATTTATCAAATTTGGTTCGAGAGTAGATTTATTTTTACCTTTGGACACTAAGATTAAGGTAAACTTAAACCAAAAAGTTAAAGGTGGTGAAAGTATTATTGCCGAAATGTAAGCATATGACTACCGAAGAGTTAAATACTATTTTTGAAGATGCTGTAGAGCGTATTAACGCGCATACAGAACCTTTTCCCGCAGATTTCCTACTACGTTTGTATGCTTATTATAAAAAGGCAACAAACAATTACGAAAGCCCAAGCAGTAAAAAGCGCATAATAAATGCGTTTAAAGCGAATGCCTTATTTCAAATTAAAGACATTACAACAGACCAAGCCAAAGAAACTTATATTGAGCTGGTTGACAATTACTTCCTTTATAGAAAATAAAAGAAAACACCACTCCCCCTTTTACTTAGAACAACATTAAACAACAGATCACTTTGCTTTATAGTAAAGTCATAAATACGCACCTTTTTACTAGGCGCTAGGTATTACCTCTTTTTACTTAATGTTACATTAAACAACAATGCCATACTTTTAATAAAGTATGGCATTGTTGTTTATAATCTTATTTTACTAAAACAGACTTATATAGTCTTCTAAAGACTAGTTTTCTAAAACAAATTCTAAAGGTTTACCAGACGCTCCATTTGGGAAACTAATCCCTAATAAAGCAGACATTGTAGGTGCTATATCAGGAATAGTAGTATGTTGTAAAGTACTTCCTGTATTGATTCCTTTTCCAAAAAATAATAATGGTACGTGAGTGTCATAATTTAAAGCAGATCCATGAGTAGACCCTGTTTTGCTGTAACTAATAACTGCTGGATCTAAAACGTATAATACATCTCCTGAGCGTTTTTGATTAAACCCATTTTGAAGTAAATGCTCTACTCCTCTCGAAAACTCAGCATTTGTCATACTACTAGCAGTATATGCTTTATACACTTGCGGGTAACCAATAATTACATCCACTAAAGCTTGTTGTACTTCTATTAGGTTTAAACCATAACCTTTGATAACCTCACGATCTAAAAAGACTTGATTATTACTTATGTTTTTAATAAACGATTCTGCTTTATAATTGGAAATGATTGTCTCGTTTAACGTCTTTTTAAAAGCATCATTATTAAAGTATCCTGATGGCACTTTTACAGACTCTAAATAAGATGGCACCTCAACAGCACCATGATCAGAAGATAAAAACAATGTATAATTACCTTTACCAACTTTAGCATCCAAAGCATTTAGTAAACGTTCGATCTCCTTATCTAATCTAATATAAGTGTCTTCCACTTCTTTACTATTAACACCAAAATTATGACCAACATAATCCGTACTAGAAAAACTAACCGTTAACACATCTGTAATATTATCCTGTCCCAACATCTCGCCATCTAAGGCTGCAATTGCAAAGTCTGCAACAATACTATTTCCGTAAGGTGTTGCTTTAATAATATCATAACCTCTATTGGTTTTACTCAATGCTTTTAAATCATAAGGAAACGTTGCAGTTTCTTTTCCTTTAAAACCACCTTCAAAAATATTTAAATCACTCCCACTTTCTGTGTAAGTATTGATGTCATATAATGTATTCCATTCCTTTAAATAACTTTCAGCAGCACCTGTATCATTAAAAGCTTTAACCCAACTAGGTAAAGTTTCTAGGTAATAAGTACTAGTAATAAAACGCCCTTCATCTGCACCATGAAACCAATATGCCGCATTAGCAGTATGACCGGCTGGCAAAATAGCACCTCTATCTTTTACAGAAATACCTATTGTTTTTCCTCGCATTTGCGTAAACAATCTATTTTCATCTGCAAATGATGTTGTTTTTAATCTGTGCGGAGACATTTGTCCTGCTTTATTTGTAGTCCCTACAGATTGTACTGTTGTATCACCTGCACAATACACATAACTATCCGAGACTTTGTCGTACCAATTATTAGAAATTATACCGTGTGTTTTTGGTGTCGTACCAGAAAATATTGAAGCATGTCCGGGTCCTGTATATGTCGGCACATAGTTAAAATGATTGTTTTTACAGTTAAAACCTTGTGACATTAAACGTCTAAATCCACCCTCTCCATACTTATTATAAAATCTAGTTAAATAATCGTATCTCATCTGATCTACAACTACACCTACAACCAGTTTAGGTTGTGTATTTAATGTTGCAACATTAGGTTTAATAACGCTTTTTTGTGACTGACAACTTAACAGAAAACATATCACAAATACTGATAGTATCGCTCTCATTTTGGATAATTTAATTTTAGAGGTCAAAAATACAGATTTTAAAACATCTAATTTGAAATTAAGGTTAAATACCTACTAGAATTTTATATTTTAGCAGTAACAAATAAAACATGAATTACCTACACTATATTGGGACGTACTTTTTAATGGTTGTCGAGATGTTTCGCAAGCCTACAAAGTGGTCTGTAATGAAAAAATTAATACTAAAAGATGTTGACGATTTAATTATCGGCTCCATTGGTATTGTCGCATTTATCTCCTTTTTTGTAGGTGGTGTTGTTACAATACAAACAGCATTAAATATTGACAGTCCTTGGATACCGAAAAACTTAGTTGGTTTTGCTACCAGACAATCTATTATTCTAGAATTCGCACCTACTTTTATGTCTATAATTATGGCAGGAAAAGTAGGGTCTTTTATCACATCTAGTATCGGAACCATGCGTGTTACAGAACAAATTGACGCACTAGAAGTTATGGGAATAAACAGTTTAAACTACTTAGTGTTTCCTAAATTTATAGCACTAACACTATACCCATTTGTTATTTCAATTTCTATGTTTTTAGGAATTATGGGAGGATTAGCTGCTTGTGTTTATGGCGGTTACGCAACAATGCCTGATTATATAGAAGGTATCCAATTAGACTTTAAGCCATTTCATATGGCGTACGCATTTATCAAAACACTAATTTTTGCTTTTATCTTAGCAACGGTACCATCCTATCATGGTTATTATATGAAAGGTGGTGCGTTAGAAGTTGGTAAAGCTAGTACGACATCTTTTGTATGGACTAGTGTAATGATTATCCTTTTAAATTATATATTAACTCAACTCCTACTAAGTCAATGATAGAAGTGAAAAATTTACACAAATCGTTTGGAGACGCTCATATTTTAAAAGGAGTAACAACTACTTTTGAAAAAGGTAAAACCAACTTAATTATTGGACAAAGTGGTTCTGGTAAAACCGTTTTTTTAAAGTGCCTCTTGGGGCTTTTTGATTACGAACAAGGAAGTATTGCTTATGATGGTAAAGTATTTACGCAATTAAGCGAAGACGAAAAAAGAAACATGCGAGCAGATATAGGTATGGTTTTTCAAGGAAGCGCCTTGTTTGACTCTATGACTATTGCAGAGAATGTTATGTTTCCGCTTAAAATGTTTACAAAACAAAGTAAAAGCGAAATGGAAGACCGTGTCAACTTTGTGTTGAAACGTGTTAACCTAGAAGATGCACACCACAAAAAGCCAAGTGAAGCGTCTGGAGGTATGCAAAAACGTGTTGCTATTGCACGCGCTATTGTAAACAAACCTAAATACTTGTTTTGTGACGAACCTAACTCTGGACTGGACCCTAAAACATCTATAGTTATTGATAATCTGATTAAAGAAATAACGGAAGAATACCAAATTACAACCGTAATCAACTCACATGACATGAACTCTGTTATGCAAATTGGAGAGAAAATTGTATTTCTAAAAAATGGTTTAAAAGAATGGGAAGGTTCTCGCTACGACATCTTTAAGACAGATAACGAAGCAGTAACTGACTTTGTTTACTCTTCAGAACTATTCAAAAAAGTACGTCAAATGTACTTGGAAGAACGCGGTTAATAAACATTACATCACTTAGATTAAGTATCACTATCATTCAGAAGAAAGACTAATTGAATACAATATTGTATTAACAAATACTTCTCTTTGATCTGAATGGTAGCGTATATAATTATTGTATCTCCTAAAATTTAGTTTGTTTGTTTAACAACTAACGTATCTAATTTTAGTTTTAATTTTAACCAACGGTATAGTTTATCTTTTTCTTTAGAGACTTGAGCAGCGTTCGTTAAACTATCATTCCACTTTACCTGAAATACAGCTAACGTATCTATACTTTTAAAGTTAGAATTTACAACGCTTGCATAAGATAGCGACTCGATATTTTCGTAGTTAATATTAACCTCTTTAGATAATTCTTCAAACGGAACATAACCTTGTTCTAATTTAGACAACTCTCTAACTTTATCTTCTAAAAATGTGATTTTCTGTTGCTGACTCATTAAGTCTAAAGAGTCTCTTGTGCGCAACTCTTCCATATATTCTAAGTTATTAATCTGTCTATTTTTAGTCTGATTAATTAATAATTTAGAATTTTTTAAATATGTATATTCTTGTAATCTGTTTTCTAAGAAGTGTTTCATATCGTCAGAAATCACATCTGTACCAAAAGTAGTCAGCTCTATATTAGACTCTCCAGTAGGTGAGTAATTAGGCGTTGCGTATTTCTGAATATAACTAGCGTTTGGTAACGACTTTAGCTCCATGCTAATAAAGTCTTTAGCATCCACTTTAAACTGACTTTCTCTAAGTACACTTAAAAAGGTAAACATAGCTGGTATCATAACAATAATAGCGACTAATGATGCAATTCTAGCGGTACGTTTACGCTTTGCAGAATTAGCATATTTAAGCATTGGAAAACGCAATATCTTAAGTACTAAAAAGGTCGCTAATGCGATAAATATGGTATTAATAGTAAACAAATACATGGCTTGGCCAAAGTAGGTCCAATTGCCTTTTGCTAAACCATATCCGGCTGTACACAAGGGTGGCATTAATGCTGTAGCAATTGCAACTCCAAAAATAACAGATGCTATTGTTCCCTTTTTAGTTCGGGCAATAATTAAAGCTAATCCCCCAAAAAAGGCAATTAGTACATCTCGAATATCTGGTTGTACACGACCTAAAAGCTCTGAAGTGTCCTCGCTTAAAGGAAAAAATCTAAAAAACAAAAAGGCTGTTAACAAACTAAGCACAATCATAATTGCTAAGTTGATTAACGAGCGTTTAAGCGTATCAATATCGTTAATAGCAATAGATAACCCAACACCAAGTATTGGCCCCATTAATGGAGAAATTAACATGGCACCAATTACAACCGCAGTACTATTGGCATTTAACCCAATGGATGCCACAAATATAGAGCATATTAAAATCCATGCAGTTGCCCCTTTAAAAGGAATATCTGCCTTTATGGCTTCAATAGTAGCATCTCTATCCGTATCTTCTCTAAAATCAAGTAGCTCTTGCATAAAGGTTTTAATACTCTTAAATAACCCTTGTGCATCTTTTTTAACAGCTGCTTTTTTTTGATCTACTGCTTCTTGTTGTTTCTCCTCATCAGAGAAATCAAATTTATTTTCCTTTGGCGTATTGTTTTCTTCCATAGTTAAATCCTATCCGTAATGCTCTCCGTACTTGTCTTTTACTTTTTGGAGTACTGATTTAATATCTTGTTCTTTTGACTTCGGAAAGATAAGTAAAACTTCGTCTTTATCCACAATAATATAATCTTTCAACCCATCCACTACCACTACCTTATCGGTCTTAGTACGGATCATATTTCCAGAGGCATCTTCCGTTAATGTTTTGGCATTAACTACCGCATTATTGTTTTCGTCTTTATCTAATTTATCATATAAACTTCCCCAAGTCCCTAAATCATTCCAATCAAAAGTTGCTGGAATAACGTAGACGTTTGTTGAAGATTCCATAATAGCATAATCTACAGAGATGTTTTCAGCTTTAGCGTAATTATCTCTAATAAAATCGTCTTCAAACTCGGTATTATAAGTCGGTAATCCTGTTTTAAACAACTCATATAATCCTGGTTGCTTTTCTTGAAAGGCTTTAATGACACTAGAAACAGACCACATAAATATCCCTGCATTCCATAAAAAATTACCTTTTGCTATAAATTGCTTAGCAGTATTATAATCTGGTTTTTCTCTGAATTGAATAACGTCACTTATTTTTTCTTCTGATGCTTCTCCACATTCGATATAACCATATCCTGTATTTGGAAATGTAGGTGTAATTCCTAAGGTCATTAATGCATCATTAGTCTCACAATATTCAAACGCCTGTTTTACGTTGGTTGTAAATGCGTCTTCATCTTCTATCCAATGGTCACTTGGCGCAACAATCATGACAGCATCAGGGTTTTCCTTTTGTATTTTTAAGCTAGCATACAAAATACAAGGCGCTGTGTTACGCATAGCTGGCTCTAAAACTACTTGACGTTGATTAACTTCTGGAAGTTGCTCTAACACCAAATCGTTATATTTTTCGTTAGTTAAAATAAAAATATTCTCTTTAGGAATAAGTGTCCTTAATCTGCTAAACGTTTTTTGGATTAGTGTATCTCCAGTTCCAAGCATGTCATGAAACTGCTTCGGAAACTCTTCCGTGCTAACTGGCCAAAAACGTGAACCTACTCCTCCTGCCATTAATATGGCGTAATAATTTTTATTTTGCATGTCCTTCTTGTTGTATTAAGCCTTTACTTAATCGTTAATAATATCTACCTCAGCATTGGCATTAAACAGGTAGGTTTTACCCGTTTTTACCTCAACACACTCATGACGAGTCCGTCGTTTTGCTCCTTTTTTAAATACACGTCCATTGTGTATCTTAAAAGTCTGATGTAAAGGTACTTCAAATATAAAGCTTTTATTATTTGGTGCGTCCAATTGCTTTAAAGCTAAGGCCAGTTGCACATCTGTGTCGCTAGACGCTTTTGGATTTTTAAAATGTTTTGCCAGTGCTGGTAAAATAGCATCAGGAAACACTTCTGGATTTATAAATGGTAACATTAAATGCTGAAACGTCTGCTTCCACTCCAAACCATGAGGTTTAATTTGGCGTCCAAATTTAGAAAATGCTTCTAAATGTGCAATTTCATGAATTAATGTAATTAAAAAACGGTATTTATTTAAGCTACCATTAACCGTAATTTGATGCTTTCCATTTGGTAATCTGCGATAATCTCCATGTCTTGTTTTACGTTCCTTTTTAACCAATACAATTAAATTATCATGTTCCAAAAGTTGTAACACTCTAGATAAAGACGCTTCCGGTATGTAATGAGAAATGGTGTATTGCATTGGCACAAAAATAGTAGATTTTGATGAGATTATTAGACAGTTTTACACTTAGATTTCTTAACTTAAATAAATCTTTTTTATCACTTCAATTTATAATCTATTAACAAGACTTTAAAACAAATGCTGCTTTGATTGTTGTATCTTTAGATATGAAACAATTACTACTTCTAACTCTACTATTTATGATAACAACTACAGGATTAACCATAGATTTTGGACAAGATAAAGCTGGAGACACTTGGCGCATTGTTAATGATGGTGTTATGGGAGGACTCTCCAAATCAGAAATCCAACTTACAAACAACAGTATCCGATTTACGGGCGCTGTAAGTCTAAAAAACAATGGTGGATTTGCAAGTATGCGTACATTGATTACTAAAGGTGCATTAAGCGCTTGCAAAACAATGACTATGCGCTATAAAAGTAGCAGTACAGATCGGACGTTTGGATTGTCTTTAAAAAATAGTCAACAGTATTACATCCCGTATTACAAACATACGTTTTCGCCAAAAACAACTGAATGGGAAACACTAACAGTTAATTTATCAGACTTCAAGCATTATCGTATCAGCGAAGTTATTGGAAACGACATGCCAATTACTGCATTAGATGACATTTATAATATGGCATTAATTATTAGCGATAAAAAAGCAGGCGACTTTGATATTGAAATTGACTATATCAAGTTTGAATAAGCTTAGCCTAACACCAAACGCTAGTTTGCGTGTTAGTTTTTAATGGATTACCTTTCTACATAGCAAACAGTTACACAAGTAAAGTAGTACACTAAAATGCTAATAACCAATACTATATTTTAAGATGAATAAAATTGTAGCAGTAATCATTCTTTTTTTAGGATTGACCTCTTGTAAAGAAAACACAACTCCTAAAACAAAAACTACAAATAAAAACGCTGACTATATAGAACTTATAGCTCTTGATTATCAATTATACAAACCAACACAAAAAGCAAAAGCTGTACTGATTCTTTTTGGTGGTTTCCCAGAAAACGCAGAAGACATAAAAAAAGAATTCAAAATACTTGAACTTGCCAAACTACATAATATTGCTGTTATATTTTCTAACTATAATAGAAAATTATGGCTAGAAACACAAGAAAAACACAAACTAGCCGCACAATTACAAAAAATTATAGCAGACAATCAATTACCTACAGATGCCATTTATATTGGTGGATTTTCTAGTGGCGGCGTAGTAAGTTTATTGTTAAGCGATTTTATTGTCAGTTTAAAACAATATTATATAGACCCAAAAGGCGTTTTTATTGTCGATTCCCCAATAGATTTAGCAGCATTATATACCTCGTCAGAAAAAAACGTCAAACGTACTGCTCACGTTATCTCTAACGAAGAAAGCATCTGGATCCTAGAGACATTAACTAACGCTTTTGGACATCCAGACGAACACCTTGATAATTACGAAAAAAATGCAGTTTACACCTCTAGAAGCAACTACACTGGCAATGTCAAACATTTAAAAAACAAAAAAATCAGATTATACACAGAGCCTGACACACTATGGTGGAAAACCAACCGAAAGGCAGATTATGATCAAATGAATGCGTATTACATTAAAAAATTCTCTCAACGTTTAAAAGAACAACAATTTAAAAACGTGGAATATATCCCAACAACCAATAAAGGCTACCGAGAAAACGGAGACAGACATCCCCATAGTTGGTCTATTATTGATACAAAAGATTTAGTAGATTGGATATTAGAAGACTAAACATTTAAATAAAAACTACCCTAAAATGACCTCATTATTTGACATACATCAAATAATTTGATGAAATACAACTCTAATTTTGCATTTAAATTAATACCAAATATTTAAAATGATACTTACAGAATTAGAGTTAACAGAAACAATAGATCATACTAGTCAAGAACGAGTGAAAAATGCAATAAAGCATCTTCAAAAAGGGAAAGGACTTATTTTAACAGATGATAAAGACAGAGAAAATGAAGGTGATTTAATTTTCTCTGCACAGCACATGACTAAAAATGACATGGCATTAATGATCAGAAAATGTAGTGGCATTGTTTGCCTATGTCTAACTAACACAAAAGCAGACCAACTTAATCTGCCCTATATGGTAAAAGAAAACACTAGCAGTTTCCAAACTCCTTTTACTATTTCCATCGAAGCAAAAAAAGGTGTTACTACAGGAGTATCGGCAAGCGACAGACTAAAAACCATCCAAATGGCTTGCGCTAGTAATGCTACAAGTGATGACTTAGCAAAACCTGGTCACATTTTCCCTTTAAGAGCTAAAGACAATGGAGTATTAGAAAGAAAAGGCCATACCGAAGGAAGTATAGATTTAATGAAGCTAGCAGGCTTAAAACCGGAAGCAGTACTTTGTGAGTTAATGAACGATGATGGAACAATGGCTAAAACGGATACAATTACAACATTTGCTAAAGAGCACAATTTGGTTGTTCTATCAATACAAGATATTATCCATTATCGTAAATTTGTAAGAGACTACAACTAGATGACAAACTATATAGAACTCACAAATTTCATAAAAAAGAATATTGATATTGAAGATAAGGATTTACAAGTCGTACTGTCTTATTTTAAAATGATCAAAAAAAGCAAGAATGACATTTTACTTTCTAATGGAAAAAACAGTCAAGTTAGTTATTTTGTAAATAAAGGCTGCCTAAGGTTGTTTTACATAGACGAAGAAGGAAAAGATATCACTCGCTATATTGCTTTCGAGAATCAATTTGCTACAGAATTGGTCAGCTTTATAACTAATGAACCCGCACAAGAAACCATTCAAGTTATTGAAAAAAGTGAATTACTATATATCACTCATGATAATTTTAGGCATCTCATGACAATTATTCCCAAATGGAAAGATTTTTACAGCATCTATTTGGAAAAAGCTTACGTTAATAATTCAAAAAGATTAATCTCTTTTACCACCCTAGATGCTGCTGAACGCTACAAACAATTATTTAAAATAAATCCAAATATTGTTAAACGCCTACCAAACAAAATAGTAGCCTCGTATATTAATATATCACAAGAAACTTTAAGTCGAATAAAATCTAAAATTTAATTCCCTCTCCTCAGGTACTAACTTGATTAAGTCATCTAACTAATAAATGTCACTTTACAATACCATAAACTTCAACACCGCTACTTTACTAAAGATATCGTTTGACAATACGTATATTGATATTCTTGACATGCACAATGGATAGAATACTACTATTGTGTATTACCATGAATTAGAATCTTTTAAAAATTTAGAAACTCGTTATAACGGTTTTGGATTGCCTTTATATTATAAACTAAAAACGATCCATCCTGATATTTTTAATAAAAAAAAATTATCAACCACTAAAAGACAAAGAAGATAGTTTTGCGGAATACGTAACCGATTATATTTCTTTTTTTATTGGTTTAGATTTTTATAGTGAAAAAATTATTATTGGAACTAACTACACAGTAATAGAAATAGAACCTTGGGAGAAAGCCCCAATTAAAGCAGCGATCGATTATATTTTAAATGAATATTTCTCTGCTGCGAATTAAACGCAACTTTTAAGATCAGGTTGTGTTTCTTATAAAAAACCACTATTTACTTTATTTAAGAATAGTTCTCGACACTATATGCTCATGCCTCGTAAATTACTAGAAACGACGATATGTGATAACTCATTTTTGCTGTACATCCAAAGCACTTAAGCATTACATATATAAAAACACCATGAGTCGTCACCCAGCATCAGTTCGAGTGTTTGTTTCTGGAGTGATAACGGAAAAAACAAATGTATCGAGAACCTCATGCTATTTTAAACCGCTTCGTGTTTAAGACAAACCACCTAACTTTAACTAAAGAGTGGCACATAATAAGTTAATTTTCGCTTAAGCAAAATTTAACTAAAAAAACTATCATAAAAGATAAAACAAGAAACAAATCCATTATGCTGAATTTATTAGCTTACCTTACAAATATACTTACCTACAAGAATTACAAAAATTAGAGTTCTAAATACAGTTAATAATGAAAGTCAAATTTCATAAACTTTATTACTACTGTCATAAAACTATAATTAAAGACTTTCTATCATGTCTAGATTAATTATTAACATAAATTTCGAAAAAAATGAAAAAACTAAAAAATGTAATTGTAATTGGATTAGTTGCAATAATGATGTCTAGTTGCGCTACGGTATTTGGAGGAAAAATTACTGCTTCTCAAAAAACAAAACCTCAAGCAGGAGAGCAGCAGCGAGAAATTAGGGTTGGAGCATTAATTGCTGATATTTTACTTTTCTTTCCTGGAGTAATTGTTGACTTTGCTACTGGTGCAATTTACAAACCAAGATAATAGGCTTACAACACACAACAAAAAAAACGCTTTCAAATAATTGAAAGCGTTTTTTTAATATAATAAAGTTTTAATCTTACATACGTTCTGGCACTGCCACACCTAATAAGCTAAAAGCGTTTTTTATAGTATTTGCTACTGCTTGAGATAATTGTACTCTAAAAACAATTTCATTTTGTGTATTTGCCCCAAGTATAGACACATTTTGATAAAAACTATTAAAAGCTTTTACCAAATCATAAGTGTAATTAGCTATTAATGCAGGACTATGGTTAGTGGCTGCTTGCTGGATAACTTCCGGAAACAATTGTAATTGCTTAATTAACTCACGCTCTTTATCTTCAAGAACCACTTGATCCGCGCTTAAAGTTACTGTAGCGTCTACTCCAGCCTTACGCAAGATAGATTGAATTCTAGCATACGTGTACTGAATAAAAGGTCCTGTATTACCCTGAAAATCGATTGAATCCTTTGGATCAAACAAAATACGTTTTTTAGGATCTACTTTTAAAATGTAATATTTTAAAGCCCCTAAACCAATAGTTTTATACAAGTCTGTTTTTTCTTGATCTGTATAACCTTCTAATTTACCTAAATCTTCAGATATAGTTTGTGCTGTGTCTGCCATTTCGACTATTAAATCGTCTGCATCAACAACAGTCCCTTCTCTACTCTTCATTTTACCAGATGGTAAATCTACCATACCGTAACTTAAATGAAATAGATTTTTAGCCCAATCAAAACCAAGTTTTTTAATAATTAAAAACAATACTTGAAAGTGATATTCTTGCTCGTTACCAACCGTATAAACCATACCTCCAACATCTGGATAATCTTTAACACGTTGGATAGCTGTTCCAATATCTTGTGTCATGTATACAGCTGTACCGTCAGAACGCAACACAATTTTCTCGTCTAAACCATCAGCTGTTAAATCGCACCAAACTGATCCGTCTTCTTTTTTAAAGAACACACCTGATTTTAAGCCTTCAGCAACAAACTCTTTACCTAAAAGGTAAGTCTCACTTTCATAATATAAATTATCAAAATCAACACCAAGGTTTTTATAAGTTTCATCAAAGCCTTTATACACCCAGCCGTTCATGGTTTCCCACAAAGTAACTACGTCTTTATCTCCTGCCTCCCATTTTTGAAGCATCTGTTGTGCTGACACTAAAATAGGCGCTTCTTTTTTAGCGTCATCTTCGGTTTTACCCTCAGCCATTAAAGCCGCAATTTCTTTTTTATATTCTTGATCAAACTTAACGTAGTAATTACCTACTAATTTGTCGCCTTTTAACCCTGTAGATTCAGGAGTTTCTGCATTACCAAAACGTTGCCAAGCCAACATACTTTTACAAATATGTATTCCTCTATCGTTAATAATTTGTGTTTTATATACTTTTTTACCCGAAGCCTTAATTATTTCGGCCACACTATACCCTAATAAATTGTTTCGGATATGTCCAAGGTGTAATGGCTTGTTTGTATTTGGTGATGAATACTCCACCATAACGGCTTTATTTTCCGCGGAAGCGTTAACAAAACCAAACGTCTCTTGATCCTTAATACTATTAAAATAGTTTACAAAATATGAGGCCTGAATTTCAAGATTTAAAAAGCCTTTTACAACATTAAACCCTTCGACTTCAGTCACATTTTCTAACAAATAGTTACCAATAGCCTCTCCTATTTGCACAGGATTACCCTTTACCACCCTTAACATAGGAAACACGACAACGGTAATATCTCCTGCAAACTCTTTACGAGTTGCTTGAAACTCTACCGACTGTAAGTCTGCACTATAAATTGAATTTACTGCTTGTTTTACGTGTTGCTCTAAGGTATGCTGAAGGCTCATTTGATGTATTTTTTGAAAGCGCAAATATAGCATTTATTGCGTGAAAACGACAGTTTTTATCGTGCTTATTAGCCCCGTTTGTAATAACTTAAAAATAAAAATATATGTTTTTAAACTCCTAAATAAAGCGAGTGATTTACGTAAAAAAACTAAAATCTACCGTTAGTCTAATTTATAGGTAGTACCGCTTAAAAATTATGATATCAGCATATTAATAGTCATTTTTATGGCGAGAAGAAAAATCCCTCCACTTTTCTTCTATAAATTTAACTAACTATTTAAGTCATTATAATTGTATAATATGGGCTGCTTTTTAGCTACTTATATTATAATGCGTAATGCTGTACCTTTAAATGAAGAGACTGATTGTCCTTATTTTCCTACTGAATACTGCTTTTAGCTTTTCGCAAGACGATGAACTAGAGAGTTTGACTATTCAGTTGGCTTATCAAGATCCAGACTCCACTAAAGTTAATACTTCCATTAACATTATAAAACTACTTTTTAAATCTAAAAAGTATACTAAAGCTTTAAAATTTGTACAACAAAGCGAAAAATTAGCTAAAGATTTAGGCTATAATAAAGGCCTTGCCGAAATTATATTTTTAAAAGCTAAAATACATAATCAAGAAGGTAATATCCCGAAAGCTATAACCGGTTTTAAAGCTGCTAAAGCATTGTTTCAATCCATGAACGATACCATTGCAGTAGCTAAAGTAGATAGTAATTTAGGCGTTTTAGAAATTGAGAAAGGAAATTATCAAGATGGTTTAACCTACGCTTTATCCGCTATAAAGGAATTAGAAAAAAGGAATTTATACGAAGAACTGTCACAAAATTACGAGAGTCTTGCAAAAGCATACCATACATCCGGAGACTTAGAAAAAGCCATTACTTTTAATTTAAAAAAATTACAAGTAGATAATAAAGACAATAACATTAATGGTTTAATTGCTACTAATAAAGATCTAGGCGATATTTATACTGCAAAAGAAGATTACAGTCAAGCTATAAGTTATTACGAAAGTGCTTTAGGTTATGCAGGAACTAAAAATGAAAATTTTAGAGCTAAAATATTACCGTACTTAGGTAATGCTTACCTAAAAGACAAAGACTACAAAATGGCTTCTAGGTATTTGTTAGAATCCATTAACCTTAATAGACGTTTTGATAATCAAGAAGAAGTACTTGTATCTTTAAATAGTTTAGGAGAATTAAATTTACATCAAAAACGTTTAAAGACTGCAGAACACCAGCTAATCGAAGCTGCCAATTTAAGTCGAATTATAAATAATGATGAGCAATTACTGCGTAATTATCAGCTTATGAAAGTTTTAGATTCTACTAACGGAAAGTTTGATAATGCCTTTGTTTGGCAAAGTGAGTATTACCATCTAAAAGAAAAAATAGACTCTGAAAAAACAAAGAATAATGCTCTAAAAGTAATTGATTCTACGGGAGATTTAACATCTACCCGAGCTTCAAACATACTGCCAATTACACAAAACGAGAACCAAGTAAGCAAACAAAAGTACGACAAGTTTAAATTGATTTTTTATGCTTTACTAGCTGCTTTTGCTGTAGTACTGACCTCTTTTGTATTGTTTTATGTAAAACGAAACAATAGATTAAAATATACTAGAGAGCTAGAAGCAAAAAATAAAAAGATAGAATTACAAAACGAAGCTATTTTAGAACAGAGCAAAAACCTTGAGAATATTAACAAAGTAAAAGATAAGCTGTTCTCTATCGTTTCTCATGATTTAAAAGATTCGTTAACCTCTACAAAAGGGTTTATAGATTTGTTAAAAGACGGACAATTAACGCAAGAAGAGTTTCAAAGCTATTTACCTGAATTAAGTGAAAGCGCCAACAATGCCTCTTTACTATTATTTAATTTATTAAACTGGTCTAAGTCGCAAATGCAGTCTTTAGATCCAAAACCTTCCTTATTTGATATTAAGGAGGTTTTTACTGAAAAAACAAAGCTAATGGACCAGAAGTTTGAATCCAAAGGCATTAGATTAGTAGATAACACATTACGCGATTTTGTATACGCAGATCGAAGTATGATTGAAATAGTAATACAAAATTTACTGGCTAATGCTGTAAAATTTACTAATCGTGGAGATACTATATCTATAACCAATCAGATAAGTAATGGTCGTGCTATACTTAGCGTTGCTGATACAGGTGTTGGTATAAATAAAGAAGATTTAGATAAGCTATTTGTAAGCAACACATTTACCACAAGAGGTACTGAAAAAGAAAAAGGAACCGGTTTAGGACTTACTATTTGTAGAGAATTAGTAGAACTAAACAAGGGTAATATTTGGGTAGAAAGTGATAAAAATATAGGGAGCACTTTTTATGTAGAACTCCCTAAAAGCAAGGTTGAAAACCCAGGTGATACTTGAACTAGACCTTCGGTAGAAATACCTCAGCCATCATACATCTCGCACTACCACCACCACAAGTCTCTATAGTTTCTAGACTACTTGATAAAATAGGACAATGTGCTTCTATCTCTGCCTTTTGTGTCGCAGTTAAACTATCATGAGCAGCTTGGCTCATTACTAAATACAACGCATCATCTTTACCTCTTAATTGCAGCATGTTTCCAGCAAACTGATTCATTTGTTGCTCTGTTATTGCAATTACTTGTTTACCCGTTTGCTTTAAATGAGACACCACGTTTTTACGTTCTTTTTTATCATCAATAGTATCTAAACAAATCACTGCAAAGGTTTCTGCCAAACACATCATTACATTAGTATGATAAATAGCTAAACGTTCTCCTTCTACCGTTTGGTTTGCAGTAAATACAACTGGTGTATATTCAAAATCTTCGCAAAATTCAATAAACAATTCTTCATCCGCTCTTGGAGACAATGCGCAATACGCAATACTATTGGCTCTATCCAATAATAAACTTCCGGTACCCTCTAAATACACGCCTTGCTCTTCTGCAGAAGTATAATCTGTTATATTATTAATTTTAAATCCTTCTTCTTCTAATTTAATAAATACATCTTCTCGTCTTTCTTTTCTCCTATTTTCTGCAAACATTGGATACATAGCAACGTCACCATTTTCATGAAAACTAACCCAGTTATTTGGAAATATCGAATCCGGAGTATCTACATTAATATCATCACTAATTACAACAACATTTACACCAACTGCTTTTAACTTTTCTACAAAGGCATCAAATTCTTCTTGCGCTTTTGTATTAATTTCTGCGTTTTTTATGGCAAGTGTTTCTTGAAAATAATTGTTTACTGCCGTTTGCTCGTTCATCCTAAAGTTTACCGGACGAATCATTAATATGCTGTTTGTTGTTTGTTTCATTTTGATATTTTTCACAAAAGTAAATTAATTTAAAATGAAATGCATTTAAAAAAATAAGTAAATTGGTTTCTTAAAATCAACGTATCATGGAATTTGTGCAACAGTATTTACAAAGCGAGCGCTTATTAGGTTTAAGCGCGGGAATCATAGGTTTATTATCTATAATTACTGGTGTCTATTTTTATGCCAACAAGCCGCAATTTAAAGTCTTTGCAATAGCAATGTTAGTTTTAGGTTTGATAGAAGCTGGCGTATTTATTACGGGTTATTTCTTGGTAAATAATCAGAAAACCGTAGATCAAAAAGTAGCACAATACCAAGATAATAAAGACAGCTACTTACAGTCTGATTTAGTTATGGTTAATAAAAACCTAAACGCCTTTTTCACGCTTAAACTGATATATGCTGTAGCCTTTATAACCTTAGCTATAGTATTATCTAAAGTCGCTCTTAAACCGCTCTATTTTGGCATATTTACAGCGGTGATGATTCACTTAGCAGTCGCTATTGTAATTGATACGTTTGGAGAACGCTATACCAAACTATATAAAGCTAATATTGAAAACGCACAACACGTTTTATAATATCAAATCTTAATACCTCTACAGATCTAGGCTAAATTTAAAATACCACAAATAAGCGCATCTATCAAAATGATAGTTTTCGATAACAAAAACTTCGTTATTACGTAGTAAAAAACCTATTAAATATTAATACTTTAGATAAAGTGTTAAAAAATTAAGATAAAGTTACGTGTAAATTTGCGTAATTAATAAATAATTAGTTTCTTGTTGCTGATTAAAAAATAGCATCCCTTAAGATTAACTGATTAATAGCAACTATGAGATTTTCCCTTATTCTCTTGTTTCTGCTTTCCCTAAGCACGATTCAAGCACAACAAAACAACGACCAAAGCACAACTTCTGACGACTATCTGCAAGTAACACGCTACCGTCTTGATCCTGAGGATTTGGATATAGATAAAGAAGTAGACACCGAAAAAGTATATATAAAAATTTATTACAACAAGACAGCAAGTGTGTCAGACGATTATAAGTTTTTTAAACCAAAAGCTAACGAAATATTATTTTTCTACGGAATTAACAAAAACAACAATCAAAGCGAGATGTTTTTTAAAGTAGACGATAGCCTAAAACCTATTTACCAAAAAAAGAATTTTGAACAATTAATGCAAGTCATTAAAGTATTAGAATACAACATCTTTTCTGAAGACAAATTTTCTAGTGCGGAAGCATACGCGGCACTTGAGCGTGTATAAATATTAACTAGTCTGCTATATATGCGGTTGATTTATTTTAATAAATCAACCGCATTTTTTTTATGGTGTAGAGTTAGAGACCTGTAACATCTTACCGTTGTAAAACTTATGTCCTGTTAAAGCAAAATCTGCCATATAATCTGCCATTTGTTTAGCTGAGTTTGGCGCTTGGTATCCCGGAAAAGCTTCTTCTAACATTTCGGTTTGAACCGCACCTAAAGCCAACACGTTAAATGACGGTCCACTCTCTTTATATTCTTCAGCCAACAACTCTGTAAGCGTTATTACGGCACCTTTACTAGAACTGTAAGCAGATAGTCCTGCAAATTTCATACTTCCCTGTACACCGCCCATAGAACTTACAGACAGAACATGCCCATCTTTAGGCATAAACGGAAGTACAGTCCTTGTCATTTCTGCAACACCAAACACATTGGTTTTGTAAACATGCTCAAAATCCGCCATTGTGGTTTCTGCAAATGGTTTATTTACAATAGTACCTGCATTATTAATTAACACATCTACTTGTTTCCATTCCTCTTTAATAAATGTTTCTACTTTTTTGTAATCGTCTGGATTACCTAAATCAAAAGCAAAAGACGTAATGTTTTCAAAATGAAGATTATTTACAGGTTGTGCATTTCTAGATAAAGCCAAAACATTGTGACCTTGATTGGCAAAAATATGTACCAGTTCAAAACCAATACCACGACTTGTACCTGTTATTATAATATTTTTAGTTTTCATTTAACTTAATTTCTTTAGTTGATGCATTTGTTATTTGTTCAATAACTGGTGCTAAATTGTTTATTAAAGTCGTCATAAAAGGGTAATCTAATTGATCAACCTCATCATCCACATGGTGATAAAAGTCAAAATTACTTAAATCGCAAGAAGACACAGTATGTGATGGCACCTTAAATGCCTCATAAAAAGGGTAATTATCCGAACGTTTAAACAAACTATATTTTGCTGCAACATCAGAAAAACCAACCATTTTTGTACCTGCGTACCCATTCATTGTTTCTGCTAAATTAGATTTATCAAAACCAGTAATAAATGCTTGGTAGTCTCTATCTTTAAAAGGCACACCAATCATTTCTAAATTTATCATAGTATATAAATCCAAATTAGCGTCTTTTAATCGGTTTGCTAAATGCTTAGATCCTAACAATCCTTTTTCCTCTGCCGAAAATGTTACAAATAAAAGACTTCTCTTATTTGATTTTTTAGCTCCAAAATATTTAGCTAAAGCTAGTACACCACTTGTTCCTGCTGCATTATCATTTGCACCATTTGCAATACTATCATTTGCGACCGTTTTACTTTGTCCAATATGATCATAATGGGCACCAATTAATATAAACTCGTTTTTTAAATCGGCGTCATTTCCTTCTAAATAACCAACAACATTAAAAGCGTCTAAATCGCCAACTTTAAAATTATCACGATAAGTCTCAAAATAAGGCGTTGCTCCGTAGGATTTCAATTTATCTTCTACGTACGTTGCTGCATCAGCAATACCTTTACTACCAACATCTCTTCCTTTTAGATCATCAGATGCCAAATAAGACACAATACTTTTTACCTCTTGTGCTGTTATTGTATAATCAATAGGTTTTACCACCTCGTTTACTTTTGTTTTACACGACGTAAAAACAGCAAATACAGCTACTAATAAAATTATTTTTTTCATTTTAATGGGTTTGTGTTTAAAGATAAAAAAATCCCAAATCAATTATATTGAAATGGGATTTTATATGATTTTAATTTCCGCTAAAGCGAAACTATTATACTAACATTGTTACTGGATTTTCAATATACCCTTTTAATGTTTGAAGGAATTGAGAACCTGTAGCTCCATCCACTGTTCTGTGGTCACAAGCTAAAGTTAACTTCATTGTATTACCTGCTACTACCTGTCCGTTTTTAACTACTGGTTTTGCAACAATTGCACCAACAGATAAAATTGCAGAGTTAGGCTGGTTTATAATTGACGTAAAGCTTTCAATACCAAACATCCCTAGGTTAGAAATAGTAAAAGTACTGCCTTCCATCTCATCTAAAGATAATTTTTTCTTTCTAGCACGACCTGCAAAATCTCTAACTGCTGCTCCAATTTGAGGTAAAGACTGCTCATTAGCAAACTTTACAACTGGCACTAACAATCCGTCCTCCACAGCAACCGCTACACCAATGTGCACATGGTTGTTTAATCTCATTTTATCATCAAACCATTGCGAGTTAACTTGCGGGTGTTGACGTAATGCTAAAGCACATGCTTTAACAATCATATCATTAAACGAAATTTTAGTATCTGGAATAGAGTTATACTGCACTCTAAACGCCATAGCATTATCCATATCAAACTCCACATTTAAATAATAATGAGGTGCTGTAAATTTAGATTTAGCTAAGTTTTTAGCAATTGCTTTACGCATTTGCGAATTTGGTTTCTCATCAAAATCTTCTTGACCTGAAGCTACAAATTTAGCTACTGGAGCAGATGATTGTGCTACCGCTGCAGATGGTGTAAAGTTTTCGATATCGCGTTTAACAATACGTCCATTTTCACCTGATCCTTTAACTTGAGATAAATTGATCCCTTTTTCTTCGGCCATTTTTTTAGCCAAAGGAGATACAAATATACGTCCCGATGCAGTTGTTGTAGTTTCTGTTTGCGCCGGAGCTGCTTTAGGTGCCTCTTTTTTAGGCGCTTCTACTTTAGCTTCCTTTTTTGGCGCTTCTTCTTTTTTAGATGAAGTACTTCCGTTGGCATCAAAGCTTTTTGCTATACCAGATACATCAGTTCCTTTAGGACCAATAATTGCTAATAACGAATCTACTTTAGCCGAATCTCCTTCTTCTAATCCTATGTATAATAAGTTTCCAGATTGAAAAGATTCAAACTCCATCGTCGCTTTATCAGTTTCGATTTCTGCAAGAATATCTCCTTCTTCTACCTCATCTCCTACTTTTTTCAACCAAGTAGCAACAGTCCCTTCTTCCATGGTATCACTTAACCTTGGCATCGTTACTACTGTTACTCCTTCTGGTAAATCACTTGAGCTATCTGAACTAGCATCATCATCAGCAGTGTCTTCTGTGCTTGCTACAGCAGCATCCGCAGACGCTTCTTTTTCAGCACTTCCGTTTAACGCTTCTGAGATATCTTCACCTTCTTCACCAATAATAGCTAAAAGCTGATCTACTTTAGTTGTTTCTCCTTCTTGAACACCAATATATAAAAGTGTTCCTTCATGGAAAGATTCAAACTCCATTGTTGCTTTATCTGTTTCGATTTCTGCAAGAATATCGCCTTCTTCTATTTTATCTCCTACTTTTTTTAACCAAGCTGCGACAGTCCCTTCTTCCATGGTGTCACTTAAACGTGGCATGTTGATAATTTCTGCCATAGCTTATTTAATTTTGTGGTCTATAAATGGATAATTTTCTTGATCGTATACAACGTCGTACATCACATTTTTATCTGGATATGGCGACTCTTCTGCAAACTTTTCACACTCTGCAACTTTTGCTTTAACACGCTTATCAATAACTTTTATTTCTTCTTCAGTAGCATAATTCTTTTCAAGAAGTACTTCTTTTACTTGCGTAATAGGGTCTAATTTCTTGTATTCTGCTACTTCGTCTTTTGTTCTATAATGTTGTGCATCAGACATAGAGTGTCCTCTATAACGGTAAGTTTTAACCTCTAAAAACGTTGGTCCATCACCACGACGTGCACGTTGTATTGCTTCGTCAAAAGCCTCAGCAACTTTTATAGGATTCATTCCGTCTACTGGTCCACAAGGCATCTCGTAACCTAAACCTAACTTCCAGATATCTGTGTGGTTAGCTGTACGTGCTACAGACGTACCCATTGCATATCCGTTGTTTTCACAAACAAATACTACTGGTAAATTCCAAAGCATTGCTAAGTTAAACGTTTCATGTAAAGATCCTTGACGCGCTGCACCATCACCAAAACAACAAATGGTAACGCCATCTACACCATGAAACTTATCTCCAAAAGCAATACCTGCTCCTAAAGGAATTTGTCCACCAACAATACCGTGTCCACCATAAAAACGGTGCTCTTTAGAAAATATATGCATAGAACCACCTAAACCTTGAGAGGTTCCAGTTGCTTTACCAAATAATTCTGCCATAACACGTTTAGGATCTACACCCATACCAATTGGTTGCACGTGATTACGGTAAGCTGTAATCATTTTATCCTTGGTTAAATCCATTGCGTGTAATGCTCCAGCTAAAACAGCTTCTTGACCATTATACAAGTGAAGAAAACCTCTAACTTTTTGTTGAATGTAAACAGCTGCTAGCTTGTCCTCAAACTTTCTCCAAAACAGCATGTCTTCATACCATTTTATATACGTTTCTTTTGTTACTTTTTGCATTGGTGACGTTTGTATTTTTTTTTATCGAATAACAAAAGTAACACTTTAGTTATTAACGAAAAAACTGAAAATCGTTATTTTTATTACGAAAACGATATAGTTATAGTGCTGATTTATCAAAAAGGAGCGGTAACAGGTTTCCTAACGAATTTGAACGTACCACTTTACCGGTCTCGCCCATAAAATACAATTCGATTGGCAACTCTTGTTTTACTTCATACTCTGCAATAGCTTGTCTGCAAGCCCCGCAAGGTGGTATTGGCTTTAATGTTGGATTGATTTGAGACCCTGCAATTATAGCCATTCTTAAAAATTTAGCATCTGGATATTTTGCACCTGCATAATAAATAGCTGTACGCTCTGCACATAATCCTGAGGGATACGATGCGTTTTCTTGATTACTTCCGGTAACAACCTCTCCATTGTCTAATAATAATGCTGCTCCAACATTAAATTTAGAGTACGGCGCATATGCTTTATCTCGCGCTTCTGATGCCTGACTCATTAACGATTGAATATCTTCAGACAAATCTTTAATACTATCAAAAACCTGTAGTGTAGTTTCTATTTTTACTTCCTTCATAATTTAAATATACGTAACTATTTTAGACAAAAAAACTATTGTTTTCACAATAGTTTTTTTGTCTTTTAATCTTTAAAATGTTTTAGTACTCATTATACGTTCCGGCTCCTAAGTTAAATGTTAGAGAAAAACGTAATGTGCTTTCTAATGGGCTCTGTACTTGAGAAGCTGAAAATAAATATGATAAATCAACATTTATAACATTGTATTTAAAACCTGCACCTAAAGCAAAAAACTTACGTGCTCCTTTTGTTTCGTGTTCATTAAAATAACCAGCTCTAAAAGCAAATGAATCTTGGTAAGTATACTCTGCACCTAACGCATAGGTAAACTCTTGTAACTCTTCTTTAAATCCTCCTGGAGCATCTCCAAACGATTGAAATACACCTGATAAAAATGGCACATCTGGATCTTGACCAGAAACAATATAAGTTGGCTCGTCCGCATCTTGCACACCATCATCATCTGTATCATCAAAACCTAATAATGGTGGTGTTGGCACTAATAATTTAGAAAACTCAGCTGTAACACCTACTGTGTTATATTGGTCTAGTATAAAATCAAACCCTAAACCTAATCTAAGATTTGTTGGTTGGAAATTTTCCTGACCAGCCTCGTCATATTTAAATTTAGGTCCTAAGTTTTGTATGGCAAATCCACCTCTCCAACGACCATTAAAATCGTTGTAAGCTTGTTCTTCACTTTGATAATAACCAGAAATATCTACACCAAAAGTACTTGCGGCTTTTGTATCGTTATCACCAATATTTAATTTCAAATCCGATTGTAAGTAACGCATAGCAACAGACATCCCGAATTGATCACTTAATCTTAAAGCATAAGATACGTCTACAGTAAACTCGTTAGGTCTTTGGACTAACGCTTCTGAAAATTCGTCTTGAACAAACTCTATATCTCCTAAAGAAAAATACTTAAAACTTGCTGCAAAAGCACTATTATCGTTAAGTCTATTAAAATATGTTACGTTTCCTAAAAAAATATCATTAACCAACTTACTTAAGTACGGCGTGTAACTAATTGCAACTCCAGATTTATTTTCTGAGAACACATATTTAGAAGCATTCCATTGCTGAGAAAATGCATCTGGCGACGTTGCCACACCCATATCTCCCATTGCTGCTGCTCTAGCATCTGGCGCTATTAACAAAAATGGCACACCAGTAGTTATAACTCTACTATCATTAGGGTTTGTAATTGTCGTCTGAGACAATCCTTTAAGGGACAAAAAGAAAGCTATTGTTATTAGAATTTTATTTTTCATGTATCAGTATTAGTTAACAAATATAATTTTTTATTAGAGGATTACAAGTTTCTCTATTTTTTCTACGGATTTATTTGTGCTTTGTGAATGTACTTTTAATTTATAAATATACGTTCCTTTTCCTATTTTATCTCCAAAGTCATCACGTCCATCCCAAACAATATCTCTTGATGTTGATTTTACAGATTTACCTCCTGCTAAGGCTGTTTGCCCATTTAAAGTCCTTACTAACTTTCCTGAAACAGTAAAAATCTGAACAGAAATATCTAAAACCTCAGAACTATTATGGCTAAACCAAAACTCTGTATAATTAACAAATGGATTTGGGTAATTTAGTACGTTATTAATTACTAAACTTTCATTTTCATTAAATACTATAAATTGGATTTCGGCTGTAGCCGAATTATTATAAACATCCCAAGCCTTTAAAGACAAAGTATGTAAACCCGGCTCTAAATTCCTAAAAGGAAAACTTAATGACCCTTTTGTATAATCATCCACTTCTGTAAGATAATAATCATTAAGCACATACGGATTGACTTCGTCCCCATCTAATAAAGCAACAATATCATGTCCGATACCACTTGCTGTGTTGATACCATTTCCGTCTTCAAACTTAGCTAATAATAGTGGTGACTCATTAGTTATACCTCCAGACACAAATGCTTCGTCGTTCATATATAACTGTATTGTCGGTCCAATATTGTCTTCTGCAGCATCCGGATTAATCCCTCCTATTTTTAGTGTTTCTAAACTTGCACCTGTTTTGTCTTCTAAAGAGTTTTCTTGGGTAGAATAAAAACTAACCTTACCTGTTCCTACAGGTATTCCAATATCTTTAGGAACTACAAAATCGAATTCAAACTGACCGTTAGTCACTGTTGCTTGTCCTCTAAATACAATTGCTCCTAGTGTTTTGTAATCTAACTTTATTAAGCCACTAGAGCCCGTAACGTTATCGTTTGCTAAAGTTTGACGATCAATTTCTTTATCGTAAATAGTAGTGGTTACAATACCATTATAACTAGACAAAAGGTTGCCATTAACATCTGTTACCTCTCCTGCTAATTTTGCATAACCCAAAGCCTGAAGCACGTCAGTATCCTCCGTAATTGGCACATCATTAATTTTTGTTAATCGGATATTGGGCTGAGCAAAAGTTAAAGTCAATGCAGGGTCACCAATAAAAAACGCTAAACTTTTTTGAGCATCTGAAAAACTTGGATCGTTTTTAGCCAATCTTAATGCTTCCGCTACTGTTGGATATTCGTAATCTGAAAATGTATCATTTGTACTGTATGAGAATAAATACTCTTTCAGGATTTTATTAAATTCCTTTCCTACATTAACAAAAATCTGTCTAGTTGTAGTCACTAATGCGATAGAACCCGCATCTTTATTCCAGTAAATAAATTCGCCTGCAGTTTCCCTTAACGGATTATCAAATCTAGTAAACTCACATGTAACCGTAACAAACAAATTTAATTTACATTCGTTATTCAACGCTTCGGCATCATCTTTTTGAAAAATACGCTCGTCCGCTAAACCATCTTCTCCACCATGACCAAAATAGTTAACCATTATGGCACCTTTTTCAATTGCATTAGTCAACGCTTCTGTTACACCAGGATAACGATCGCCTCCTGCTGATGCTTGTTGTTGGTAGGCGTCTGAATGAATTTTAGTCACATTTATAAACGGTTTAAAGGCTGTTACCTCGTCTCCAATCTCGTCTGTTGTTTCTTGTAATGTTGCTTCCCATTCTTCATCCACATCATCAGACACGACAACAAAATTATTTCGCCAACTACCTAATGCACCTTTAGAATAATAAACCTCAATTTTATCTACCATTTCCTTTGCACGCTGTGGCGAATCTGCTAAAATCCTACCAACTGCAATATCTAATTTATTGGCATTATTAAAGATATCTAAAACCCCTTCGTTTAAATCAGAATAAGCATAATAATCGTCTGAGATAAAAGAACTAGATAAATTGAAACTACTGTAAGCATGCCAAGACGGAAAATTATAAGTATTTGAAGAAATTCGTCCTTTATAATCAAATGAAGAATCTCCAAAAAGACACAAATACTTAACTTTGTTTTGAGGTATACTTGCGTTGTCATATACATATTTAACAAAGTTTCTGACGCCAGTAATATCAGGATTACCAGAGGAAAACTCAGTATAAATATCTTCCAAAACAACCACTTTTACATTTAGATTTTTCTTGTCTCTATTTATTTGAGCTAAACGTTCTGCTTGAGATAAGTGAGAACGCGTAGTTAACATTAAGTAATCAACATCTTGAAAAACACCTTGGTTATTTAAAAATATGGTTCCTTTTAAGTTTTGATTATTAACACTACTATTTTGTGACAAACTAGGCTCTAAATAATCTTGAGAGCTTACCGTAACAAAAGTTTTTAAGTCACCCATGGGCGCATTAAAACTTAACGTATTATCTGCAGCGGTATTAGCTATAGTAGTAACGTCATAAATATTAGTGACGTCCCAAACCTCTTGAACTTCAGATGCATTTGACAACACATAAATAGCAACACCAGTACTTTGCGTAGATAGGTTGTTTTTAAAATGAAATTGATTACCATTAAAAGTAAGCGCTCGCGTTGCCTCTACAGACACGTAATCTAAATACCCTTCTGCACTAGGATTACCTTGATTGTCATAAACTAAATCTACATCAATAACATCGCTTGCTACTGTTGTTGATTGCGTCAAAGTACCACCGGTAACATAAACACCATTGGTAGGATTTATACCCGATAAAGACAAAGTCCCTAACGTGTTATTATTAACAGACACAACAAAATTACTTGGATTTGATGATGTTGTAGCGGTTACCGCTTTTACAACAATAGATTCCGACACATCTAAATTAGGAAACTCGAAACTAAACGTTTGCGCATTCTCGACACTAAAGCGCTCTCCAAACCAGCGTCTACCAACGTAAATAATATTTTCTTCATCAATTTCATGAAACTGATACTCTTGAAACGTGTTAAAAGTTGCTGTTGGAATTCCGGTTGGTTGATTAAAATTTTGAATACGCTTACCAGAACCAGCACTTATATTAATATAATAGACCGTTGTATCAGCATATGGATTTACATTAGTATTAATATAAGATAAATCTACATCTGCAGAAGGACCTTGCGCATAAAACAGAATATAATCTTGATCATCAAAAACACCATCTTCTTCACCAATAATTTTTATAGCATTCTCAGTTGGATCAAATGGATAGTTCGCATTATTTGCAAAAGGCATCATCTTACCTCCGTTACCAAATATTTTAATAGTTCTTGGATCAAAACTATTAGCATTAATTCCCATCTGACTTAAAAAATTCTTAGATATTTTATGCACGCCAGATGCGGTTACTTCAAACTTATACCAATCGCCATTAGCCAAAGCGGAATTAGTGATAAATTGACTAGCACTACTTCTATTAACAGATCCCGATCCCATGTTGTAATCCACATTAAAAGACAACACTTTTTTATAACCATTACCTTCCTTTACGATAGGACTAGCTGTTAATACTGCATAATTACTATTTCTAGACGTCCCGTTATTTAAAGTTACCTCAATAGCATCTGGAATAGACTTAAGATCCAAATCATACATCTGATTTATTGGCATTGGCGCATACACCACATCTTTAACTACTAAAGAGTTTTGATTTACAAATCCATTAACTTTCCATTGTTGTACGTATTGAATACCGTTAGATAAATCAAAAGAAAAGTTTTTTGCAGGAGAAAAAGTTGGCACCGTTATACTATAACTATCTGCCGTATATTTTTGAGAAGATTCCCATGTAATAGCAATACTTTTTTCTTGAGAAAATGATGGCATGCAGTACAAGGCAACCAATAGTAATAAAATCTTTTTCATTGAAATGATAACGTCTAATATTTAATGATATTACTTAAATCTTAATTATTTCTTAAAACAAATCAAAATTACGATAATAAAATTAAAAAAACATCGTTATATTGTTTCGAAACGCAAGACAAGCGACCAAATTTTAAATCGTTGTAGCGTAAAAAAATAGGATAAAACGCAATTTAGTTTACTCAAAAAACATAATTTAACTTGTTTTGTTGGGTTTAATTCTTATATTGCGTCTCCAAAAAATAACAGTATTTAGATTACTTAAATGTATTAATATGAGAAAAATAATTGTATCAAGGTTGTTATTAACAGTAGCGGTTTCGCTAACCTTGGTTGGTTGTAAAAGATCCGGAGGTGGCTCTAACACTTCAAGAGCAACGGGATGGCAGATTAATTCTAAAGATGGTGGTTTTCAATATAACACCAAATTTAAAGAGCAAGAAACTGCTCCAGGATTAGTATTTGTTGAAGGTGGAACATTTACAATGGGACGAGTACAAGACGATGTTATGCATGATTGGAATAATACTCCAAATCAACAACATGTGCAATCTTTTTACATGGATGAAACAGAGGTAACTAACAAAATGTACCTTGAATATTTAGACTGGATTAAAAGAACCTACCCGCCAGAAGAAGAAAATTTTAGAGCAATCTATAATGGTGTTTTACCAGATACTTTAGTTTGGAGAAACCGTTTAGGTTACAACGAAGTAATGACAGAAAACTATTTACGTCACCCTGGATATGGAGAATATCCTGTGGTTGGAGTTAGTTGGATGCAAGCTGTAGAATTTGCTAATTGGAGAACAGATCGTGTAAACGAAATGTACTTACAAAAAGATGGTTACCTAAAACAAGGTAGTAATTTAGAAGCAACAGCAGATGCAAACTTTAGTACTGATACTTACATTAACGCACCAACTCAAACATTTGGTGGTAATGAAGACATTATAAAAGGTGGAAAAATGAAACCACAAACTAATGCTGCAGGAGACGAAATTAACGTTTTTGCAACAAGAGAAACTGGTTTAATTTCGCCAAAATACAGACTACCGACAGAAGCTGAATGGGAATACGCAGCTTTAGGTTTATCTGAAATTAGAAGTTATAACGTTTATAGAGGACGTAAAAAATATCCATGGGATGGTCAATACACTAGATCTGGAAAACGTAAAATTAAAGGTGACCAACTAGCCAACTTCAAACAAGGAAAAGGAGATTACGGTGGAATTGCTGGATGGTCAGATGATGGTGCAGATATTACACAAGTTGTTAAATATTACGACCCAAACGATTATGGTCTTTATGATATGGCTGGTAACGTTGCAGAATGGGTTGCTGATGTTTACAGACCAATAGTTGATGATGAGTTTAACGACTTTAACTACTATAGAGGAAACGTGTATACTAAAAATGCAATAAATGATGACGGAACTGTAAAAATTGTAACTACAGACGAAATTGTTTTTGATACATTACCTAACGGAAAAGTAATACCAAGAGATTTACCAGGGTCTATCGCAACACAACCTGTTGATGAAGAAGAAACTTATTTAAGAACTAACTTTGATAGAAGTGATAACCGTAACTTTAGAGATGGTGATACACAATCTTCTCGTTATTATGCTGATAGATTTGGTGATGATGAAGGTGATGGTTCTGAGGATGCAAATACACGTAAAATGTATAACGCACCAAAGCACAATATTGAAATGGATTCTTCTGGAAACATGATAAGAGAATATGATAAATCTAATAAACGTACATCGTTAATTAATGACGAAGTAAGAGTTTACAAAGGTGGATCTTGGAAAGATAGAGAATACTGGTTAGACCCAGCACAAAGACGCTATTACCCACAAAATATGGCAACAGACTATATTGGTTTTAGATGTGCAATGTCTAGAGTAGGATCTAAATCTAAAAATCAAAAGAAAACAAAAAACTAAACTAATTTAATTAGTTATTATATTTAAAAGTCCTAACAATTGTTAGGACTTTTTTTATACTTTTATTTTATGAAAATAGACGACTTACACCAACTTTTTCTAGACTGCAGTGCAGTAAGCACAGACACTAGAAAAGTTAATGATAACAATATGTTTTTTGCTTTAAGTGGCGAAAATTTTAATGGTAATAAATTTGCTCAAGACGCTTTAGATAAAGGAGCAAAATATGCGATTATAGACGATCCAGATTTCAAAGCATCAGATAACACCATTTTAGTAGAAAACAGTCTTAAAACGCTTCAAGAATTAGCGACATACCACAGGACTTACTTAGGAACCAAAATTATATCCTTAACAGGAAGTAATGGAAAAACAACAACAAAAGAATTAATAAATACAGTATTATCCAAAAAGTATAACACTACAGCAACCATAGGCAACTTAAACAACCATATTGGCGTACCTCTAACCCTTTTGTCAATGACAAAGGATACAGACATTGGGATTGTAGAAATGGGTGCTAACCACAAAAAAGAAATTGCTTTTTTATGCGATATCGCAAAACCTGACTTTGGCTATATTACTAACTTTGGGAAAGCGCACCTTGAAGGATTTGGAGGCGTTGAAGGCGTTATTGAAGGTAAAAGTGAGCTGTATCACTATTTGACTCAAAATGACAAGCACGTCTTTTTAAATGCAGACGACAGTATTCAAATAGAAAAGCTAAATACTTATGTTAAAAAGTTCGGCTTTAGCCAAACCAATCCAGAATATTTTAAAATAGAATTTCTAGATGCCAATCCATTTGTATCTTATAAATCAGAAGCTATTACAATACAATCTAATTTAATTGGTGCTTATAATTTTACAAACCTTTGCGCCGCAACTATAATTGGTAAATACTTTAATATTGACTTATTAGATATTAAAGATGCTATTGAAAGGTATACACCAAACAATAACCGTTCTCAGATTATTAAAAGAGATAACACAACCATAATAATGGATGCTTATAATGCTAATCCTTCAAGTATGGAAGTTGCCTTACAAAACCTAAGCAAACAAGATGCAGAAAACAAAACTGCTATTTTAGGAGATATGTTTGAACTAGGCACATCTGCTAAGTCAGAACATCAAAACATTGCAGATTTAGCAACAAGCTTAGCTATTGACACTATAATTTTAGTCGGAGAAAATTTTTATAAAGCAGAAATTAAAAGTCCAATAGTAAAACAATATAAAACTTTTGAAAGCTTTAAAGACAATTACACACCCATCATAGATAGCTATGTATTAATAAAAGGCTCTAGAGGAATGGCGCTAGAGCGTGTTCTAGAACTGATATAAATAAAAAAATCCGAAACAAATGTTTCGGATTTTTTTGTGGGCGACAAGGGATTCGAACCCCTGACCCCTTGGGTGTAAACCAAGTGCTCTGAACCAACTGAGCTAGTCGCCCTAATAATAGGTCTGCAAATATATATTAGTTTAAGTTTAAATCAAAATTTAAACGCTTAAATAATATAGAGTAATAAAAAATCCAAAACATTTGTTTCGGATTTTTTAGTGGGCGACAAGGGATTCGAACCCCTGACCCCTTGGGTGTAAACCAAGTGCTCTGAACCAACTGAGCTAGTCGCCCTAATTATTAGGTGTGCAAATATACATTAGTTTTTGACATCTCAAAACCTTTTATTCAAAAAAAAACGCATTTTCTTTGAATTAAAAATTAACTCATTAATATATAGTCATTAACAAAACAATAAATTTAAAATAAATTGATATTTTTGATTTTAAATACGCCCCAAATTTGAATTACATATCATTAATAGATGAATTAGGTATAGATATTGACACAATAACTACGCTTGACGACACCAAAATTATAAGACTAAAAAAGCAACTAAAGGCAAAAGCGGTCTTAGATAACAAAAGTAATTTAGGAGAATTAGCGTCTATTATTGATCAACTAAAAGATGAGACGACTAGAAAGCACCATATTTTTATAGAAAAACACAAATGGCTTAAACAAGTTATTACTGGAGATTACAGCAATATTCCACAAAACTCAATTTCTATACATCACGAATCGATAGCTGATAATGAAAGTTTAAAATATTTTTTATCACCTTACCTAAAAGAACATGTCAAACCGTTTTTATCGGAAACGCTAACCAAAGGAAAGTATATTTTATTACTCAATTTTGTAAAAAGCAACATTCTATTTACGGAAGAAATTGAACAACTTATTATTAGTCTTTTTAGTTCTAAACTAAATTATGCTAAAGTATATATAGAATCTGGTAAACTTAAAGAGAAGCATTACCCTGTCGGTTTTATAACAAATAGAAATTTTGTAAAATGTCTAAGTCAATATCCAAACTCTTTTGATGACGAGGTTAATGAGTTAAACTCAGTTATTATTGACACTTACAATTCTAAACGAAAACAAGTAACCGACGATAGTTTTGTTTTTGCTGCAAAAACAATGGTTGCTTTTGGCGAGTTGGATATCTCTAACTATATGCTTAAAGACATCCTTACCGCTAATGCTGCAATAGCAAGTCCATACGCACATAAT
The DNA here is from genome assembly GCF_055635485.1 of Olleya sp. KKT75. Classification (NCBI taxonomy): domain Bacteria; kingdom Pseudomonadati; phylum Bacteroidota; class Flavobacteriia; order Flavobacteriales; family Flavobacteriaceae; genus Olleya; species Olleya sp. KKT75. The sequence goes on along the minus strand of NZ_CM145759.1, from coordinate 1,986,202 downwards.
AGTGCTAGAAAAACCTCCAAGTCTAAATCTGGTACAGGTGTTGGAATCTGGAGTGTCATTGTATTTTTAATTTTAATAGTTAGAATTGGAGTTAAAGTGTTTAATAACGATAATAGTTCTACTAATTATTATGACCAATATGATAGGATAAGTGTACCTAATACCAATTATCAAAAAGAAAACATATTAGAAAGAATAAAAGAGATACAAAAAAAACGCGAAGCCGAAGAAAATCAAACAGTATATAATACAGAACAAGAAGTAGAAGAAACAATACTAGAAACAACAGAAAGCAATACAATAACAGAAGGCAAAACACCTAAAACCGTTACGTTACCAGATTATAACAGTAAGCATAAATCCAAAGATCACGTGCGGTTTATTTACAGCTTAAAACTGAAAACTAACCGTAAAACAAAAACCAAATCCTCTATTAAAGCAACACCTTTAAATCCCTTTACAAATCCCTATCCAAAAACCTTTAACACGATACACTCTTATAAAAACAATACAATCAGCACTTACAGTCTTATTAAGAATAACAGTCGAAAAGATTTAATTGTATTTAGATTAACTAATGGTATTGATCAATCTATTATAATTCCAAAAAGAGAATGGCGCTATTTAAATATTACAAAAGGTGATTCTATATTATTTTACACAGGACATCAATTTGTTGCGGACCGCTTCTCTCATTTTAAAGAAAGCGCAGAACTATCTAGATTATACAAAATCGAAACATTAAGCAATAACAGCGAAATCAACATCCTACCACAAACAATAAAAGTTAATTTTAATAAAGATTTTAAAACTAACGTAACAACAATAGATAGCACGCTAACCGATAATATCAAAACTGACAAAATAAATTTAGAACCCTTAAGCATTGATAACATCTATGCTAGATGGTACAGAAACAAATACAATTAATTATTAACGCAATCCTGTTTTACTATCATCCTTAAACTGCTTTTGCTTGTCTTTTTCTCTATCTGGTAATAAAGCAAACAACGCATACACAACATGTTTTAACGATTTGTAATCTTGACGCTCCAAAGCCTCATCTCCTTGTTTGATAAGTTTTTGAGCCTTTTTTGTGTCTGTAAATTCAGAATTATATCTAATTCCGAAGAAATAACCAATAAAATTTTCGTCACTAGACTGCACAATAGCATTATGCAATACATCTAGTTCCTTAATTTTTGCTCTAATTAAATATTTATCTCCTGAGTTAATAACTTCCTTTTCATTTGCTATTACTTTAAGATATTTAGGTCGATATTTTCCGTTTTCTTCTTTATTAACTTGCCACTCTAAACCTTCTTTAGAATTGTTATACTCTTCAATCTCTAAAGCAATAACTTTGTTTCTTGTTAGGGTATCAAAAGTCTGAATCAACTTTCGTTTTTTATCATCTAATTGGTATTTCTGATCAGAAACATCGTCCTCATCAAGCAATGTGGTTTCAATTTGTATTTCAATTAACCCAACACGTAACTGTTCTAATTTACGAGAATATTCAAAATTCTCATCTTCAACTTGCTCTGTTATCAAATGCTCTACATCAGACAAAACAGCGTTAATTTCCATATTAATTTTACTAATACTTATCGCACGCTCAGACTCGCTAAAAACATTTTTAAATTCCTGATCACAAGACTGCAAATAGACATTTATTTTTAAATCTCTAGACTCTGTAATTTCTAATTCAATTTCAATATCGGTCCCTTTAATCAAATCATCTTCCAAATCTTTTCCAGAAAACTCAATATAACCAATACTTAAACCTGAACTAGGCAACCCTTTAGACAGACCTTCTACTATATTAATAATTAGATTAGATTCTGATCCTTTTAGAATTGATTTAGATGCTGTTTTATATATTTTTTTCTTTAAAGGTAAAATACTTCCTTTTCTAAAAATTTGTTCTAATCGTGTTGTTGACGCATCAATATCATCAATTTCCATACAAATATCTATAGGTAATGGTTGTCCTAAAACATTATAACTACCTTGATTAATAGCAACTGTATTTATTGTTTTTAAAGCATTTAAATCTTTATCTAAAACCTGAATCTTAAATCTATTTAATTGTCCTTTTAAAAGGGGTACAAACTCAGAAAACCCATTATTCAATACTGTTTTTATACCAGAATCATAACCACCATCATTTCGTGTAATTCGATAATTTATAGCTGCCCCTTCTACTTTACAAGTAATTAACTCTTCTAAATCTCTTGTATTCTGTTCATAGAAAATCTGAGTATCAACAGTACTAACCTCCTCTTCTTCTATCGTTTCTTCAGCAACGATACTTGTAGGCTTTGAACCTGCAAAATAAGCAGCGCCATCTACTACTGCTGACGTCGGATCGATACTGGAGTCTACTAAAATCCCTGTTTCCTCTATAATTCTTTGTTTTATTAAAGGCACGTAAGTGCTCCCTCCTATTAAAATCAAACGTTCAATTTGCGAATTGATTAATTGATTTTGAGAGATTACCTTTTTAATAAATGTAATAGTCTGTTCTACTTTAGGCGCTATAACAGCTTCAAACTGACTCCTAGTAATAACAATTTGATCGTATAAGTTAAAATCGTTTATATCTATATCCAATTCGATTTCTGTTTCAGGATATACAGATAATTCCTTTTTTGCCTCTTCTGCTTTCTTTAGTAACTCAAAATACAAGCCTTTATATTTACTTGCTTTTGATTTTATGTCTTTCCAAAGGTTAGTAATATTGGCTTTTGCTTCAATCTGAGGAACAATAATTTGTTCTACTATTAAATTATCAAAATCAGCTCCTCCTAAAAAGTTATCGCCTTCATTATCTATAACTTTTAACTCTCTATCATTAACCTCTACTAAAGCTACATCAAAAGTACCGCCACCAAAATCGTAAACAATCCAATGTTTTGAGGACTCGATATCTAAATTAGATTGATTAGCAAAAGCCAAACAAGCCGCAATAGGTTCTTGCAATAAGACTACCTCTTTAAAGCCGGCTAAATACCCTGCTTTTTTTGTTGCATTAGATTGAATAGTATCAAAAGACGCAGGGATTGTAATGACTGCAGCGTTTAATTGATCACCATCAGACACAAAGTTTTTAAGTTCTTTTAAAATCAAAGACGACAATTCTATTGGAGACACCTCTTTATCTATAGAAGGAATAAAATAGGTTTCTTGCGTTCCCATTTTACGTTTAAAAAGCATGCACACGTTCTCTGCATCCTTTTCTAGGTAATCCAAAGCTTTATCTCCAATAATGGTCCTATTGCCTCTAAAAGCGACACAAGAAGGTAGCGTTTGTTTTAAACCTAATGGGTTATTGTATATTTTAACTGCACCACTGTTGTAATTAGCAATCAAACTATTAGTGGTCCCTAAATCTATTGCAATATTAATGGTCTTCATGGAGGCTTATTCTACTATTATAATTCCTTTTTGCACTAAAGTATTTTCATCATTTATCTTTTGATAAACAATAGGCTTTAGCACTTTTACAATTTTCATCTGTTCGTTAAAATCGCCAGTAATATTAGCTTCGACATCAGTCATTTCATTACGATACGTCTGACCTATAGGATTTATAATATGATAACCTAAAGCTTCAAACTCGTGATTAATTCTATCAATATTTCTATTAAAAAAGGTCAAATTATCTTTGTTACTTTTTAGTTGAATAGAAAACACTTGATTGATAATTTCTAACATTTTATAGTGAATTAAATGAAAGTGTAAGATACAATTAATTGGAAATTAAACCACCTCGGCAACCACAAAAGTACTACCTCCAATATAAATTACATCTTCATCCGAAGCTGCGTTTAAAGCTTCTTTATAAGCTATATCAACTGAAGCAAAAGCATTACCATAAAATCCTTTAGAAACAAAGATGTCCCTTAAAAAGTGTTGGTCCAAACCTCTTGGCACATCTGGTTTGCAGAAGTAATATGTTGCCCCTTTTGGTAATAAAGGCAGTATTGATGACACATCTTTATCATTAACGACACCAAATACTATATGGAGTTTATTATACTGTTCTTGTAGTAATTGTTGCATGGCTAAAGTTAAGCCCTCTTTATTATGTGCAGTATCACATATAACTTTAGGACTAGCATTTAAGATCTGCCAACGCCCTTTTAAGCCCGTGTTTTTAACCGAATTGAGTAATCCTGTTTCGATATTATTATCAGAAACCACAAATCCTTTTAACCTCAATTGTTGGATCGTTTCTAAAACACCTTTAATATTCTTAGTTTGATAACTGCCTTTTAAATCTGTTACAAAAGCTTCATTATTAGCTTGATCTGCAAAATGTATTGGACTATTATTCTTTTCAGCGAAAGCGGTAAAAACAGCTTGAGTTTCTGTTTGCATTTCACTAATCACAACCGGAATATTAGGTTTGATTATCCCAGCTTTTTCTGAAGCTATTAAACCTAAAGTATTGCCCAAAAACTGAACATGGTCTAAACCTATATTAGTAATTAAAGACACTTCTGGAGTAATAATATTTGTAGAATCTAATCGACCTCCTAGACCAACTTCGATTACTGCAATATCTACTTTTTGTTTAGCAAAATAATCAAAAGCCAAACCAACAGTCATTTCAAAAAACGATAGGTTATTAGCTTCTAGAAAGGCTTTATTTTGTTTTATAAAACCAATAACAAAAGCTTTACTTACTTCTTTACCATTGATTTTAACACGCTCTCTAAAGTCCTTTAAATGCGGAGAAGTGTATAATCCAACGTTGTAACCGGCTTCCTGTAAAATAGAAGCTAGCATATGACTGCTAGATCCTTTTCCATTAGTCCCTGCTACATGTATAGATTTAAATTTGTCTTGTGGGTTTTTAAGATGCTTAGCTAAATTTAAAGTATTAGTTAAGTCTTTTTTAAAAGCGGTCTGACCTTGTTTTTGATACATTGGAAGTTGAGAAAACATCCAATTTACAGTGCCTAAATAAGTCATTAATTAGACTTGAAATTTATGCTAACATAACCTGTTTGAGTAATTATAGCTTTAGAATCTGAATTAAACTTGAAAGACATTGCTGTTTTTTCAGCAGCTTCAAATAAACAACCATCACCTGTAGTTCCTTGTTGTCCAGCTTTTGCACTTACGACCTCCCCTGACCGGTTTACTTTAATTTCTACAACTACTAAACCATATTCATTATTACAATCAGGTTTAAAAGACTTGTTACCAAGCACACCTCTTCCGTTTAATCCATAACCAATACCATCTCCTGTTCCCTTTCCGGTACCATTGCCATTACCGTCTCCAAATCGGCTTGGCCCATAAGCGTTACCAGTACCTAACCCATTTCCAGGACCATCATTATTGGACTCGGATGCACTTTCAGAATTACTAATACCGTTAATTAACGCGTCATTAGCTTTTCTAATATCATCTTGTCTCTTTTTTTCTGCTGCTTCTGCTGCCGCTTTTGCAGCCTTAGCTGCTTTTTCTTGTGCTAATTTATCAGCCTTAGCTTTTTCCTTAGCATCATTTTCTTTTTTAGCTTGCTCCTGCTGTTTTTTAATTAAAACAGCCTCTTCATCCTCTTGTGTTAACACATTTTCTTGAGATGTTGGCGTCGCAGCTGCTTGTTGCTGTTCTTCTACTTGAGGTTCAGCTTCTTCTGGTTTAGTTTCAGTAGGTGCTGCTGCTTGCGCTGGCGCACCACCTCCACCTCCAGAAGAACCTCCAAAGTTAATAGCCACACCGTATTCTTCCGGTGGGTCCATATAATTTTGACCAACCACAAATAGTAGCAATACCAATATCAACATTATTAATGCTGTAATTTTTGCTGAATTCTGTTCGTGTTTGGTTTTTAAATATTTCATCTTATTGTGCTTTTACTGCCAATGTAGATTTAATCTTATTTCTGTTTGCAATATCCATTATAAAAACAACATGTTGCATTTCTACACTTTCGTCAGATCTTATAGTAATTGTTGGTGACTCCACGTTACCAACCTTTGCTAAAACTTCTGCTTCCAATTGCTCTTTAGACACTTGCTTCATATCTACATAGTACTTGACATTTTTGTCTACACTTACAGATACATTTTTTGTCTGTGTTGTTTTACTAGTCGATTTAGGTAATAATAAATCAATAGCTTCCGCAGACACTAACGTTGATGCAATCATAAAAAAGATAAGCAGCAGAAACACGATGTCCGTCATAGACGACATGTTAAATTCTGGTGTTACTTTATTTCTTCCTCTTAATCGCATATTAGCTAGGTTCGTTTAATAAATCTAAAAATTCAAGTGAGTTTGCTTCCATTTGATACACAACCTTATCAGTCTTAACAACTAAATGGTTATATGCTATGTAGGCAACAATACCAACAATTAAACCACCAACGGTAGTTGTCATTGCGGTATATAATCCGTCTGCTAACGTTTTAATATCAATTGATCCTCCGGAATTTGCAATTTCAAAGATTGATAAAATCATACCAATTACAGTTCCAAGGAAACCAATCATTGGTGCTGCCCCAGATATAGTTGCTAGTACACTAACATTTTTTTCTAAACTATAAATTTCTAAACGTCCAGCATTTTCAATAGCGGTATTAATATCATCCAACGGTTTTCCAATTCTAGAAACCCCTTTGCTTATTAATCTTGATACTGGAGAATCTACAGAAGTACATAAATTTTGAGCCGATTCAATTTTACCATTAGAAACAAAATCTTTAATTTGATTCATAAAATTAGCATCAACTTTAGATGCTTCCTTTATAGCAAACAAGCGCTCAAAATAAATATAAATCGCCATGATTAATAATACAAAAAGAAGTGCAATAATAATTATTCCCGCAGTTCCTCCCGTAGTAACAAGCTCTATTATTGACAATGTTTTTTCAACCGGTTCTCCCTCTAATAATGGATCTACCGCTTGAGCAGTCTCTTGAATTAATGTGCTGATCATATTATAATTTTAGATACGTCTATAACGTTAAATATTTGTATTGAGTATATATTAAAATAAAGTTCTTGTCCAGAAGAATACTAAAGTACCTGCTAAAAACCCTGCTAAAGCTAACCAAGAGATTTTTTTGAAATACCAGAAAAAATCAATTTTCTCCATTCCCATTGCAACAACACCTGCTGCAGACCCAATGATTAACATACTTCCTCCTGTACCAGCAGAATATGCTATAAAGTGCCAAAGCTCGTTATCTAAAGGCTCTGAAAACATCCCTAAACTTGCTGCTACTAATGGTACATTATCAATTACTGCAGATCCAATACCTAATAATATAATTACTAAATCAGATACACCTTCATGATGTAATTCTGTACCTAACATTGGTGTGCTTTCTTGTAATGTCGATGCAAATCCAAATAAAATACCTAAAGATTCTAAAGCTGCAACAGCCATTAAAATACCTAAGAAAAACAAGATACTTGGCAACTCAATCTTCGATAACGAAGCATGTACTGGACTGTGGTGTGCGTGTGCATCACTTTCTTCTGAGTCATGGTTAGATAAACTAAATTTAGCAGAACTATAAATTTCAGCAAAAATAGCAACTACACCTAACGCTAACATCATACCAACATAAGGAGGTAAATGTGTTACTGTTTTAAAAATTGGAACAAATACAATTGCACCTAACCCTAAATATAACATAGTAGCACTAAATCTACTTTTCGGTTTTTCTTCAACAGCTTCCTCAGTTTCTAAATTACCTTTAAATGCAGGTAAGAATGACGCGATAAAAGTAGGAACCAACATACATATTAATGATGGTAATAATAAGTACCCAATTAAATGACCTGTCGTTACTTTTTTACCAATCCAAAGCATTGTTGTTGTTACATCTCCAATTGGAGACCATGCCCCACCAGCATTGGCAGCAATAATAATTAAACCTGCAAACCAGATACGTACATTTCTATCCTTTACAATTTTTTGTAAAATAGAAATCAAAACAATCGTTGCTGTTAAATTATCAATAATAGCAGAAAGTATAAACGCTAAGAAAGCAAAAATCCATAAAATTTTAGATTTCTTCTTAGTTTTAATAAAGCTTTTTATAGTTGAAAAACCATCAAAATAATCAATGATCTCAACAATAGTCATCGCTCCTAAAAGAAAGACTAAAATCTCAGATGTCTTTCCTAAATGGTGTAATAAGGTTTCTTCCATTAAGTGCATTTTGCTCTCATGTTCTAAACCTGCATAACCTTCTACTAATCCATGATTAGCAGAGTCAAACCACTGTGTAAAAGAGTCTAATCCTAATGATATTAATGCCCAACTTATAGCCATCATGACTAAAGCAGGTATTAATTTATCAATTTTTATATTATGCTCTAATGTTATAGCTAAGTAACCTATAACGAATACTAAAATAATTACTGTTTCCATATTATATTAATTGTTTTAATGCTATTTCAAAAGCTGTTTTACTTATCTCTTTTTTAGAATCACTTTTTGCGTGTACATTTTCAATTGCCTTTCTAATAATATCTGACGTATCATTAAAAATAGCCTCATCCGTCATTTGCACTTTACGTTCCATAAAGTAAGCAAATACACGCGCCATACCACAGTTTGAAATAAAATCTGGTATTAAACTAACACGTTCATCTGTCTGTTCCATAATTGATCCAAAGAAAATTTCTTTATCCGCAAACGGTACATTTGCACCACAAGAAACAACCTCTAAACCAGTAGTAATCATTTGATCAATTTGATCTTGTGTAATTAATCTTGATGCTGCACAAGGCGCAAAAATTTCAGTCTCCAAAGACCAAATACGATCATTCATTTCTGCAAAAGGAATCATATTAGCAGTTGCTAATGTATTTCCGTTTTTAGTTAAGAAAAAGTCTTTTATTTCTTCAAAAGAAAAACCGTCTTCATTTATAACTCCTCCAGAAATATCAATAATACCAACTACTTTAGCACCCATTTGTGCTAAATAATAGGCTGCTGCAGAACCAACATTTCCAAAACCTTGAACAACTGCACGCTTCCCTTTTACACTTCCTCCGTAAATATCATAATAATGTCTTACAGCTTCTGCAACACCATAACCTGTGATCATGTCTGCTACAGTATATTTTTTTGCTACATCTGGAGAAAAATTAGTGTTTTCTAAAACCTTTATTACTCCTTGACGTAATTGTCCTATACGGTTAATTTTATCAGCTTCGGTTGGTTTAAAATGACCATTAAAAACACCTTCTTGCGGGTGCCACACACCTGATGCTTCTGTAATTGGAATTACTTCATGGATCTCGTCAACATTTAAATCTCCTCCAGTACCATAGTAACTTTTTAATAATGGAGACACTGCCTTGTACCAACGCTCTAAAACCCCACGTTTTCTTGGGTCTTTAGGATCAAAGTTAATACCCGATTTTGCACCACCAATAGCTGGTCCTGATACTGTAAATTTAACCTCCATTGTTTTAGCTAAAGACAAAACTTCGTTCATGTCTAAACCTTTTCTCATTCGGGTTCCTCCACCTGCTGCTCCTCCTCTTAAAGAGTTTATTACTGTCCAACCCTCTGCTTCTGTTTCAGCGTCTTTCCAGTTAAATATAATTTCAGGTTCTTTATTTTCGTAAATTTTTAATAAGTCTTTCATTCTTGATTTTTGATTTCAACTTTAATATTATTCTCTCCGGATTAACATTTAAAGTAGCTAAAGTTGATTCATCTTATGAAGTATTAAGTTAATTAGTGGAACAAATATAAAAAAACAAAAAATGGCTTTTAATAGTAAAGTCATTTTTATTATAATAAATTATTGTTAACAATTATTAAATAGTGTTTTACTACAATAATTGGTAATTCTAGCAACCTATTTTAGGCAGAAAAATAGATCATACCTGAGGAATGGTCTTTAGTTGCACCTGTTACCGATTTTAAACAGTTTACCTCTCCTCTCAACTTCAAAACACCTAAAAAGCCAAAAATTAGCGCTTCTTTAAACTCGATAATTTTAGTTGAAGGAATTACTAATTGATTTGAAGTTAATTTTTGGATTTCTTCTATTAAAAATAAATTAAAAACACCGCCTCCTGTTATTAAAACCGAAGCATTGGAGGTTGCGTTTATAATTTGAGTAATCTGAAAAGCAATATGCTTGACGTATGTGTGTAAAACACCTTCAGTATTTAAATTATAACTATTAATCAAAGGAAACACTTCCTTCTCAACCCACTCCAAACCTAAAGATTTTGGAGGTTGCTGATTATAAAAAGCCAACCGGTTTAAGGACTCAAATAATTCTAAATTAAAATTACCTTTCTTTGCTATTCTACCTTCATCGTCATAGTTAAAGCCTAAGCTTTCTACATATTTATTTAAAACAATATTGACAGGACAAATATCAAATGCAATTCTTTTTGAATTAATTTCAGAAGAAATATTAGCAAATCCTCCTAAATTAATACACCAATCATAGTCCGAAAACAATAAGCGATCTCCAATAGGCACTAACGGTGCACCTTGTCCACCTAAAGCAACATCCTCCACTCTAAAATCACAAACCAATGTTTGATTAATTAATGAAGCTAATTTTGGTAGATTTCCTATTTGCTTAGTAATACCTTGATCAGGTTGGTGTAATGCAGTGTGCCCATGAGAACAAACAGCATCAATATTTTCAATCTTATTCTTACTAATAAATTGATTTATAACTGTCGACAAATACATTGTATAATCTTCATCTAAAGTAATTAACTCGGATGCAGTTAATAGGGTTAAATTCTTTAGTATTTTAAACCATTTATCAGAATATGATATCGTTTCTGCAACAACAATTTTAAAGGTCCAATCAGCATCTTTACTAAAAGTAATATATGCCAAATCAATACCGTCTAAGGACGTGCCAGACATAACTCCAATCACATTATAACTATGGTTTATCATATCAGGTAAAAATAACTATAACGATTGAAAATATGCTAATAAAAACTTATCTTTGTATCCAAATTTTATTAAATCAACAATCTTACATAAATTATGGATTTTAGCCTTACTGAAGAGCATATAATGATTCGCGATGCCGCTCGCGATTTTGCACAAACAGAATTATTACCCGGTGTTATCGAACGTGATAATGCACAAACGTTTCCTGATGAGTTAGTAAAAAAAATGGGAGCGCTCGGTTTTATGGGAATTATGGTAGACCCAAAATATGGAGGAAGTGGTATGGATGCGATTTCTTACGTATTAATTATGGAAGAATTATCTAAGATTGATGCTTCAGCCTCTGTAATGGTTTCTGTAAACAACTCTTTAGTATGTTATGGGCTTGAAACTTATGGTACAGAAGAGCAAAAACAAAAATACTTAACTAAACTTGCTTCGGGAGAATCTATTGGTGCTTTTTGTTTAAGCGAACCTGAAGCTGGTAGTGATGCAACATCACAAAAAACCACAGCTATAGATAAAGGTGACCATTATGTTATTAATGGTACAAAAAACTGGATTACTAATGGTGGTCGTAGTGATGTATATTTAGTTATAGCACAAACAGACAGAGATAAAGCACATAAAGGTATTAATGCTTTTATAGTAGAAAAAGGAACACCAGGATTTGATATAGGTCCTAAAGAAGATAAATTAGGAATTAGAGGTAGTGATACACATACACTACAATTTAATGATGTTAAAGTACCAAAAGAAAATAGAATTGGAGAAGACGGATTTGGTTTTAAATTTGCAATGAAAACTTTATCTGGTGGACGTATTGGTATTGCTGCGCAAGCTTTAGGTATTGCTGCAGGTGCTTATGAGTTAGCTTTAAAATATAGCAAAGAACGTAAAGCGTTTGGTACAGAAATTTGCAATCACCAAGCCATCGCGTTTAAACTAGCTGATATGTATACAGAAATTGAAGCTGCAAGAATGTTAGTAATGAAAGCTGCTTGGGATAAAGATCAAGGAAACAATTACGATATGTCTAGTGCAATGGCTAAACTATATGCTAGTAAAGTGGCTATGGAACAAACTGTTGAAGCTGTGCAAATACATGGTGGTAATGGTTTTGTAAAAGAATACCATGTGGAACGTATGATGCGTGATGCAAAAATCACACAGATATATGAAGGAACTTCAGAAATTCAAAAAATAGTAATTTCAAGAGGAGTTATTAAGGGATAATACCTGAATACATAAATATAAAAAAGGCTTTAAAATTAATTTTAAAGCCTTTTTTATTATTTAGAAATAGCATCTAAAACAAGTCTAATTTCTCCATAACTATACTTACTCGCTATTTTTGATTTCAAATCAGATAGGTTTTCAAAAGTCTGCTTAGGGATAATTTCTTTCAATTCTTTATAATGCTTTTCAGAGATTAGATCCGTTATTTTTACTTCTCCTGATGGGATAAAACTTGCTAAATGCCCAAAAATAGTATTCACGTTTAAGTCTCGTTCAAAAGCTATTTGATCTATCGATTTACCTGCTTTAAAAATTTGTAAAGAGGTTTCTTTTGTATCTCCCTTTTTACGTTTTGGTTTGGCTTCCTCAAAAATCGCTTTACCAGTAGACATCTCAATGTCATTCTCCTCGCAATAATCTCTTATTATTTTTATAATCTCATCACCATATTTGGAAACACGTGTTTTACCAAATCCATTGACATTTAATAATTCTGTTTGGTTAGTTGGCAATGTTTCACACATTTCATACAATGACTTTTGTGTGAATATTTGAAAATGAACCAAATCTTCTCGTTCGGCAATTGTATTTCTTAACGCTCTTAATAGTTCAAATAATTCCACATTAGTGGTGCCATCTATAACTGTCTTCCTTGGAGTTTTAGGTTTTTCCTTTGTAAGAAACACCGATTTAGCGCGTAATTCTAAAAATAATTTAATTGAAAACCCTGAATTCAAATTAGTAAAATACAACTGTTTAACCCCTATTAACTCCTCTAAAGCATCCAATTGTTTATTAAAATCAGAATCCAATGTTTTATTATCAGTGGTGAAATTAAAGGTTTTATAAATTTCAATTATATTAGTATCCAGTTGGTTTTTGTAATACGCTAATGCTTTTATAAATCTTGCTTGTATTTCATCACTAGTTTCTGGAGTAGTTGATCCTTCAGAAATCTCTAATAACTGAGCTCTAAAACCATTCGCTACTTTTAATAAAGAAGCGATGCAATCTTTTATACTAGTTAAAGGATCTTCTATATTACCCTGAAAACTTCCTCTATTTTTATAATAGATATCTAAAAGCCTATTAGTCGGATATAAAAATTGATAAAAGTCAAAAATATCAGAGATTAAACTTAATTGAAAATGCGTTTTAGACTGTTGAAGAATACTCTCGTCTGGTTGATTTTTCTCTGCTTCAAGATTAAAATTGATAACATTAGTATCACTTATAATTTGACTAGAATTAATCTTGCTTTTCAACACTAAACCTTCCAAAGATTTACATCTACTTAAAGCTACATAAGTCTGTCCATGTGCAAATGCACCTTCAGAATCTATGATTGCCTTTTCAAAAGTAAGACCTTGGCTCTTATGGATTGTTATTGACCAAGCCAAGCGCAAAGGAATCTGAGTGAAGGATCCAATTTTGTTTTCAGAAATAGCCTTAGTATCCTTATCAACCGCATAGTTTATATTTTCCCAAACCTCTGGTTTAGTTATTATATTAAATTCGTCATCTGGACATTTAACAACAACTTCGTCTTTATCCAATAATATAACCTTACCAATTTTACCATTAAAATAACGTTTATCCACAGAGCTATCATTTTTAACAAACATAACTTGTGATCCCACTTTAAGTAAAAGTGATTCCTTATTAGGATATGAAAACTCAGGAAACTTACCCTCTACTTTTGCTTTATATGTCTTAGATCTACCTTGTAGCTTCTCAAGTTTAGCCTTATTGGTGTATTCTGCCTTATTATTATGTGTGGTTAATGAAATATATCCCTCATCTTCGTTAGGTTCAAAATCTGGCTGATATCTTTTATTTAACTCATTTGCTGACTCAATAGAAAGCGAATTAGTTCTAATTTCGTTTAATATATTAATGAATAAAGGATTGTCCTGCCTATAAATATGCTTTAACTCAACCGAAATTGGGTTACATTGCTGATAGGCCAGGCTACTAAAAAAGAATGCATTATTATAAAAAGGTTTTAACAGATGCCATTCATTGTCTTTTACAACAGGAGATAATTGTTGTAAATCACCAATCATTAATACTTGAACGCCTCCAAATACCAAATTTTTATTTCTATAACGACGTAGTGTCTTATCAATACCATCAAGCACATCTGCTCTTACCATACTGATTTCGTCTATAATCAATAAGTCTAATGATTTAATAATATTGATTTTAGTTTTACCAAATTTCCTATTAAATCCACCACTAGAATTTAAATCATCCTTTGGCAATATAGGTCCGAATGGAAGTTGAAAAAAAGAATGGATTGTAACCCCTTTTGCATTAATAGCAGCAACACCTGTTGGAGCGACTATAACTATCCTTTTTAGGGAATTCATCTTTAATTTATGAAGAAAAGTAGTTTTACCTGTACCAGCTTTACCTGTTAGGAAAATATTTCTATTAGTATTATTGACAAAATTATTAGCTAAATCTAGTTCTTTATTCTCGCTCATTCTCTTATTTAATCATAATGTATCAAGATATATAAATACTATCTAAAACGAAAGTAAACTACCCAAATATTAAACTTACTCTCTTAAAGAATAATGACTCAAAATACGTTATACTAAGTTAAATATTAATAATCAATGAATACATTAAAGTTTATTATATAGTAAAATATATTAAATCAAAATTAAACAACATTTATAAGAAACACATATAGTCTTTGATCTACTTTAAAAATGAAGCTCAAGTCTAAACGTTTACTAATTTGAATATTATATTCCGACCTAGAGATTAATCCCTTTATTGAACCTTAGTTTATAAATTATAACTGTGCTATAGTCATTTATGCATTTTGCCTCTTTACTTATATACCTATTTACTTTACCCTATTTACTTTAGACTTTTAGCTATTTACTTCTGTCTTTTGCCTTTTGCCTTTTGGCACTCACTCCGCCCTTTCATTTATTTGAGTATAAAGCACAAAAAAACCCTTCATAAATAAATATGAAGGGTTCTCTAAAAAGGCGACGACCTACTCTCCCACAATGTAGTACCATCGGCGCAAATGGGCTTAACTTCTCTGTTCGGAATGGTAAGAGGTGAGCCCCATCGCTATAATCACCTTAAATCTTTCGGTGTATGTAGTAGTAACTACTTAACCGTATAAAATAACATATTGAAAAAATGATTCATGAAAATCTGTATTGAACTTTATAAAAAACAGGCGTACAATAAGCCTATGGGTTATTAGTATCACTCGGCTATGACATTACTGCCTTTACACCTATGACCTATCAACGTAGTCATCTCCTACGACCCTTTAAAGAAATCTCATCTTGTGGTGGGTTTCGCGCTTATATGCTTTCAGCGCTTATCCCTTCCCAACGTAGCTACTCTGCAATGCTCCTGGCGGAACAACAGATACACCAGAGGTTAGTCCAACTCGGTCCTCTCGTACTAGAGTCAGATCCACTCAAATTTCTAACGCCCACTGTAGATAGAGACCGAACTGTCTCACGACGTTCTGAACCCAGCTCGCGTGCCACTTTAATGGGCGAACAGCCCAACCCTTGGGACCTTCTCCAGCCCCAGGATGTGACGAGCCGACATCGAGGTGCCAAACCCCCCCGTCGATATGAGCTCTTGGGGGAGATCAGCCTGTTATCCCCGGCGTACCTTTTATCCTTTGAGCGATGGCCCTTCCATACGGAACCACCGGATCACTATGCTCTTGTTTCCAACCTGATCGACTTGTAGGTCTCTCAGTCAAGCACCCTTATGCCATTGCACTCTACGCACGATTACCAACCGTGCTGAGGGTACCTTTAGAAGCCTCCGTTACTCTTTTGGAGGCGACCACCCCAGTCAAACTACCCACCAAGCACTGTCCCTTCATTGAAGGTTAGACTCTAGACAAGCAAAGGGTGGTATTTCAACAATGACTCCACAACGCCTAGCGACGCCGCTTCAAAGTCTCCCACCTATCCTACACATTACTTATCCAAAACCAATACTAAGCTATAGTAAAGGTGCACGGGGTCTTTTCGTCCCACAG
>NZ_CM145759.1:1962500-1965000 GCF_055635485.1 Olleya sp. KKT75 | reverse complement strand
TCTTTTAGCTTCTGCCTTTTGCCTCTTTCCTTCTATCTTTTGGGTTTTGCAATTTTACTTCTGCCTTTTGCCTCTTTTTTTTAGCTTTTGGCACTTACTCCGTCCTTTTATTTATTTGAGTATAAAGCACAAAAAAACCCTTCATAAATAAATATGAAGGGTTCTCTAAAAAGGCGACGACCTACTCTCCCACAATGTAGTACCATCGGCGCAAATGGGCTTAACTTCTCTGTTCGGAATGGTAAGAGGTGAGCCCCATCGCTATAATCACCTTAAATCTTTCGGTGTATGTAGTAGTAACTACTTAACCGTATAAAATAACATATTGAAAAAATGATTCATGAAAATCTGTATTGAACTTTATAAAAAACAGGCGTACAATAAGCCTATGGGTTATTAGTATCACTCGGCTATGACATTACTGCCTTTACACCTATGACCTATCAACGTAGTCATCTCCTACGACCCTTTAAAGAAATCTCATCTTGTGGTGGGTTTCGCGCTTATATGCTTTCAGCGCTTATCCCTTCCCAACGTAGCTACTCTGCAATGCTCCTGGCGGAACAACAGATACACCAGAGGTTAGTCCAACTCGGTCCTCTCGTACTAGAGTCAGATCCACTCAAATTTCTAACGCCCACTGTAGATAGAGACCGAACTGTCTCACGACGTTCTGAACCCAGCTCGCGTGCCACTTTAATGGGCGAACAGCCCAACCCTTGGGACCTTCTCCAGCCCCAGGATGTGACGAGCCGACATCGAGGTGCCAAACCCCCCCGTCGATATGAGCTCTTGGGGGAGATCAGCCTGTTATCCCCGGCGTACCTTTTATCCTTTGAGCGATGGCCCTTCCATACGGAACCACCGGATCACTATGCTCTTGTTTCCAACCTGATCGACTTGTAGGTCTCTCAGTCAAGCACCCTTATGCCATTGCACTCTACGCACGATTACCAACCGTGCTGAGGGTACCTTTAGAAGCCTCCGTTACTCTTTTGGAGGCGACCACCCCAGTCAAACTACCCACCAAGCACTGTCCCTTCATTGAAGGTTAGACTCTAGACAAGCAAAGGGTGGTATTTCAACAATGACTCCACAACGCCTAGCGACGCCGCTTCAAAGTCTCCCACCTATCCTACACATTACTTATCCAAAACCAATACTAAGCTATAGTAAAGGTGCACGGGGTCTTTTCGTCCCACAGCGGGTAATCGGCATCTTCACCGATACTACAATTTCACCGAGCTCATGGCTGAGACAGTGTCCAGATCGTTGCACCATTCGTGCAGGTCGGAACTTACCCGACAAGGAATTTCGCTACCTTAGGACCGTTATAGTTACGGCCGCCGTTTACTGGGGCTTCATTTGAGATCTTCGCCGAAGCTAAACCCTCCACTTAACCTTCCAGCACCGGGCAGGTGTCAGGCCATATACGTCATCTTTCAATTTAGCATAGCCCTGTGTTTTTGATAAACAGTCGCCTGGACCTTTTCACTGCGGCCACCCCGAAGGGTGGCGACCTTTCTCCCGAAGTTACAGGTCTATTTTGCCTAGTTCCTTAGCCATGAATCTCTCGAGCTCCTTAGAATTCTCATCCCAACTACCTGTGTCGGTTTAGGGTACGGGCTGCTTCTCTCGCTTTTCTTGGAAGTCGATTTGCTAGATTATCACCGCGACCGTAGTCTTAGTGTACTATCGGGGGGTTACCCCTCCCTTCAACGCACAATTCCGTCTGTGCGCACTAACTTTTCGCCTCCGTCACTTTTAATGAGAGCAGGTACAGGAATATTAACCTGTTGTCCATCCACTACCCCTTTCGGGTTCGCGTTAGGTCCCGACTAACCCTCAGCTGATTAGCATAGCTGAGGAAACCTTAGTCTTTCGGAGTGCGGGTTTCTCGCCCGCATTATCGTTACTTATGCCTACATTTTCTTTTGTAGCTACTCCAGCATCCCTCACAGAACACCTTCAACGCCACTACAATGCTCCCCTACCACTTTTACAAGTCCATAGCTTCGGTAATATGTTTATGCCCGATTATTATCCATGCCGAACCGCTCGACTAGTGAGCTGTTACGCACTCTTTAAATGAATGGCTGCTTCCAAGCCAACATCCTAGCTGTCTAAGCAGTTCAACCTCGTTTTTTCAACTTAACATATATTTTGGGACCTTAGCTGATGGTCTGGGTTCTTTCCCTTTCGGACATGGACCTTAGCACCCATGCCCTCACTGCTGATTAACATTTTATAGCATTCGGAGTTTGTCAGGAATTGGTAGGCGGTGAAGCCCCCGCATCCAATCAGTAGCTCTACCTCTATAAAACTATAAATCAACGCTGCACCTAAATGCATTTCGGGGAGTACGAGCTATTTCCGAGTTTGATTGGCCTTTCACCCCTACCCACAGGTCATCCGAAGACTTTTCAACGTCAACCGGTTCGGTCCTCCACTATATGTTACTATAGCTTCAACCTGCCCATGGGTAGATCACACGGTTTCG
>NZ_CM145759.1:1957500-1960000 GCF_055635485.1 Olleya sp. KKT75 | reverse complement strand
ATAAGGTCTTAATCCAAATTTCTCTGGGCTATCCCTTAGTAAGAGGTAGATTCTATACGCGTTACGCACCCGTTCGCCGGTCGTCATCTTTAGCAAGCTAAAATGTTACCCCTCGACTTGCATGTGTTAAGCCTGCCGCTAGCGTTCATCCTGAGCCAGGATCAAACTCTTCATCGTTAAATTTTAAAGTCTTTCGACTAATATGCTTAACAATTAAAGAAATATCTAGTACTCTAAAATGGCTTATTCTCTTGTTTGAACCTAATCGTTTCCAATTAAATTCTTACGCTGTCAATTCAATATGTTTATGAACTTTTTTCTCTGTCTCTTAAGATGTTATTTCCTTAAGCGGGTGCAAATATAATTCGCTTTTTTAAATCCCACAAGCTTTATTTGAAAAGATTTGAATCTTTTTTGTATCACTGTTATAATAACTCTTTGAACGTTGTCTTAATCACTAAATAACCTAATATAGTTACATCGTTTTCGGGGTGCAAATATACAAGCCTTTTTGGTTCCCACAACCCTTTTGGTAATCTTTTTTTAATTTAAAGATAACATCTGCCTTTAATCCTTTGTGCTTAGCGTGTTACAGTAAATAAAAAAAGAGTAAATAATAATACTTAGCATGAAAAGAGAATTTATATAATCGATTACTCTATAATTTTATTAGGATTATTTAAAAAGCAACAATAAAATAGCTAAGATATCGGCCTATAAATGACTGATGTTTTATGGGTGTGGTAACTAAGAATCATTGGTCTTGTAAGAATATAATACTGAAAAAGATGTGCTTGCCTAAATAAAACTTAGATACATGAATATTGTAATTAGGGATTAGTTGTTTTTAATAGCGTTATTAACTTACACTAAGATCTAAGACAATCAACTTTTATAACAAAACATAATCCAGGTAGTCCAAATTTGGTGAGAACCACACCCAAAATAAACAATTACATTGTTATGTTATGTTATGTTATGTTATGTTATTAAATAATATATACTCACCTCTAATAATATCTTATCGTTTAAAATAAATATTCCAGTTAGAATATTTATAATTTGAATATAATATTCCGACCTAAAGATTAATCCCTTTATTGAACCATAATTTATAAATTATAACTGTGCTATAGTCATTTATTCAATTTACCTATACCCTATTTACTTTAGACTTTTAGCTTTTCACTTTTACCTTCTGATATCTGATATCTGATATCTGATATCTGATATCTGCTTTAGCCTTATTCTTTTAGCTTCTGCCTTTTGCCTTATTCTTTTAGCATTTGGTTTTTTGCTTTTTACTTCTATCTTTTAGCTTTTGCATTTACACCGACCCTTTATTTATTTGAGTATAAAGCACAAAAAAACCCTTCATAAATAAATATGAAGGGTTCTCTAAAAAGGCGACGACCTACTCTCCCACAATGTAGTACCATCGGCGCAAATGGGCTTAACTTCTCTGTTCGGAATGGTAAGAGGTGAGCCCCATCGCTATAATCACCTTAAATCTTTCGGTGTATGTAGTAGTAACTACTTAACCGTATAAAATAACATATTGAAAAAATGATTCATGAAAATCTGTATTGAACTTTATAAAAAACAGGCGTACAATAAGCCTATGGGTTATTAGTATCACTCGGCTATGACATTACTGCCTTTACACCTATGACCTATCAACGTAGTCATCTCCTACGACCCTTTAAAGAAATCTCATCTTGTGGTGGGTTTCGCGCTTATATGCTTTCAGCGCTTATCCCTTCCCAACGTAGCTACTCTGCAATGCTCCTGGCGGAACAACAGATACACCAGAGGTTAGTCCAACTCGGTCCTCTCGTACTAGAGTCAGATCCACTCAAATTTCTAACGCCCACTGTAGATAGAGACCGAACTGTCTCACGACGTTCTGAACCCAGCTCGCGTGCCACTTTAATGGGCGAACAGCCCAACCCTTGGGACCTTCTCCAGCCCCAGGATGTGACGAGCCGACATCGAGGTGCCAAACCCCCCCGTCGATATGAGCTCTTGGGGGAGATCAGCCTGTTATCCCCGGCGTACCTTTTATCCTTTGAGCGATGGCCCTTCCATACGGAACCACCGGATCACTATGCTCTTGTTTCCAACCTGATCGACTTGTAGGTCTCTCAGTCAAGCACCCTTATGCCATTGCACTCTACGCACGATTACCAACCGTGCTGAGGGTACCTTTAGAAGCCTCCGTTACTCTTTTGGAGGCGACCACCCCAGTCAAACTACCCACCAAGCACTGTCCCTTCATTGAAGGTTAGACTCTAGACAAGCAAAGGGTGGTATTTCAACAATGACTCCACAACGCCTAGCGACGCCGCTTCAAAGTCTCCCACCTATCCTACACATTACTTATCCAAAACCAATACTAAGCTATAGTAAAGGTGCACGGGGTCTTTTCGTCCCACAGCGGGTAATCGGCATCTTCACCGATACTACAATTTCACCGAGCTCATGGCTGAGACAGTGTCCA
>NZ_CM145759.1:107500-1952500 GCF_055635485.1 Olleya sp. KKT75 | reverse complement strand
TTGAAGCTTAACTTTTAAATACGTTATCGGGTTTGTACTTTGAAATGCTTTGACACCATCCTCGTCGTTTTTTGCAAAATACACGTAGTCGTTTATTGTATTTAAGTCCAGGGTTAAATTTGCGTATTTATTAGACTGCACCTTAAATACTAATTGTTGTGTTTTTATATTGTCAAATTGATTGCGCCAGTTATAGTTTTTGTAACTACTTTGAAATAATAGGGTGTTGAAATTTGGAGCAACCGAATTATGGTTAATATTTGCAGACACTTTAAGATCTTTATTTAACAGATAAGACGCTGTACCGGAAATATAGTTTCCGTCAAAATCTCCAGACACATTTAATCCTGCATCTCCTCTTAAATTAAATCCTTTGTATTGCTTATTATATTTTGCTCCTACAGATAAAACATCTCCTTTTAATCTATTAGGAATTACATTTTGATCAAGAAGCACAATTTTATTATAACCGTAATTGTAATTATTGTGAGTCGCATTAAATTGAATGTTACCTAATGTTGAATTACTATAGTTTAATTGTAGTTGATTGGTAAATTGCTCTAGCTCTGTTCTGTCCTTTATATTACTAGTTTGAAAGGAGTCTCCGAAATAATCTGTGTTGGCTGTTGTTTGATCGTAGGTATAAATTTTATCCTCTAACGTCATAACATGTGCTAGTTGGATTTTGTTTGAACTTACTGAATCCTTTGCTTGTACTAAATCATAGCTATGGTTTAAATAAAAACGCTTACCTAATAACAGGTTTTCTGCATCTTCAAAATTAACTTCTAAGACTCCCCTGTCATCAAAATCGGGATCTCCGGATTCGAAAAATGCTATATTATCGTCTTTTAATCCACCATTTTCTTGATTTAATATATCTTGAGATGTAAAATGCGTGTTTAAAACATACCTTTTATTTTTTGTTTTATAGCTTGCTGTAATCCTTAAATTACCAGAACTACTTAATGAGTTTTGATAAAAACCTAATGATCGCAATCCCTTATACCCTATTGACAAATTAAATTGTCTTGATGTATTTGTTGTAAAGAATGCATCTAACTGCTGGCCTTGGGTGAATGCTGTCTTAAAATAAAGCTCTGTTAGTGGTGTTGGTGCATGATAGTAATTAACATCGTCTGCATTTAGGTAATTAAAATGTTTAGACCTTGCTCCAAATCCAGGAAGTTGATTGGTGTTTTCAAAATTATATGTTAGACTATTATATGTTTGTCCAACGTTAGCAAATGGCATTAGCCCAAAATTATCACGTCTTAAATAATTATATTTATACTCCTTATTAATACTTAACGTTGTATCTAGATAAGTTGTGTCTCTTACTGAAGAAATAATCAAATACTCTGAGATTATTGCTTTTTGCTTTTCGCTTTTATTTGTGTTTGATCTTTTAGACTTAGTGCTATCTTGCGTATTAGATGCGTTTACACTAGAATCTGAGTTTAAAGATTTTTTAAGTGTAGGCTTTTGAGCATAAGCTATGCTTACAAAAGCGGTTAAAAGAAAAGAGAAAATTATTTTTTTCATTAAATGGTGACTATTTTAGACCTTTAATTTAAATCTGAAACATTTATTTTTGCCAAAAATAGCAAATATCTTTATGGTTTTGTGCTTTCTGTCAAGAAAGGCACAAAATTGAATATAGTATAACGTTAAACCTTCATTTTTATTTAATGCTTAAGTTAAAATATACAAAACATAAATTAGAGTGCGGAACAGATGAAGCTGGTCGCGGTTGTCTTGCTGGTCCTGTCACTGCTGCTGCAGTAATTTTGAAACCTAGATTTAAAAATGCCATATTAAATGACTCTAAACAAATTAGCGAAAAAAAAAGAGATTTATTGCGTCCAATAATTGAGGAACAAGCCCTATGTTTTGGTTTTAGCCATGTTTATGAAGATACTATTGACGAGATAAACATATTAAACGCTTCTATTTTGGCCATGCACAACGCTATTGAAGCCATGCCAAAAACACCTGAATTTATAATTGTTGATGGTAATAGATTTAAACCTTATAAGGACATCCCTTCAGAAACCATTATTAAAGGAGACGGTAAATATATGAGTATTGCTGCAGCATCCGTTTTAGCAAAAACATACCGTGATGAATACATGAATAAAATCCATGAAGAATTTCCGATGTATAACTGGAAACAAAATAAGGGCTACCCCACAAAACAACACAGAGAAGCCATTAGAAAATATGGTGCCACAAAATACCACCGAAAATCCTTTAGACTATTACCCGAACAATTGAAATTAGAACTGTAACTTACTATATTTGTATAAATATGACGCCTTTTATGAAACACTCTTGGTATAGTTTTCTTATAATTTTATTGATTTTTTCTTGTGAATCTGCACCAGAAAAAAACACAATGGAAGACTTTATTTATGCTGATTCTGATTTTGTTTTAACTATTAATAATTTAGACAATTTTAAGAGCAACACTGGTAACAACAATTTTATTGAATCTTTATCTAAAACAGAACACTACAAGACCTTTACTGAGACCTTAAATTTTTTAAACCAAATAAAAAGCCAACAACCTTTTTACATTAACTTATTTAAGGATCAAAAAGACAGCCTAACTTATAGTTTTGTAACCAAATTAACGGATTCAGTATTTACTTTAGACAGCCTTAAAATTACGCGCGAGCCCTATCAATTAAAAGGTCTAGCTGTTGAAAAAGTAAACATTGACAAACAAACAATATATGTTTCGAAACAAGGTGATTTATTAATAGGATCTAACAACACTACCCATTTAGAAGACTTATTTAATGGAAATACTAAAAATGCTTCAGTAAAAAAAATAATACAAACTCAAGATAAAGATGCTTCGTTTTCTGTGTATTTAAACAACGGTAGTTTAAAACACATTTTTAAAAACACCACGATTCCTTTTAAGACACTAACAAACAACCTAACTTTTGACACAGAAGTTAGTCAAAATGAATTAGTGTTAACCGGAATTACAAAAGCAACCGACAGCTCTAGTTTAATTAATGTTTTTAAAAATACTCTACCACAAGATAATCAACTAGCGCAAATCACACCTTCTAATAGCGATGGTTTTTTGAGTATCACTTTTAATGAGTTTAGTGTTTTTAAAGACAACTTAGACCGCTTTAATACAGTAGATACTATTACTAAAAACACCACCCTTTTTGACAATATTATTGAATTTGGAGAAATATATACTGACACTACTAGTGTTGTTGTACTAAACACGATTGATGTCATTGCTACAAAAGAAGCACTGCTAAGTGAGCAAGAAAAGATAGAAGATTTTAGAGGTGTAAATCTTTACAAATTTTCTAAACCAGACTTATTTAAAGAGCAATTAAAACCATTTATTACTTTAGATAAAGCAACAAAATACTGCATAATTAATCAGTTTATAATTTTTGCATCAAACACAGATGCTTTAGAAAATATAATAATTAATTACCAGAATCAAACCACATTAAACGATCGTCCCTATTATAAAGATATTAGCGCAGGATTAAGTAGTCAAGCCTCAATACTGCAAGTCTTAAATCCAACCAATTTAGAACAATTGGTAACCTCTAATCTAAACACAAAGCAAGATTTAGATTTTAGTAAATATAAAAGCTCAGCTTTTCAATTTATATACGATGGTGATTTCGCGCATTTTAATGCCATAATAAAACAAAGCAAAAATACGGTTGCTGAAAATTCTATTACCGAAATATTTAACATCAAACTTGACAATGACGTATTTAACACACCTCAATTTGTAAAAAACTATCGCACTAAGCAACAAAATATTATTGTTCAGGATGTCACAAATAAGCTGTATTTGATAACTAATGACGGAAAAATACTTTGGAAAAAACAACTACATGGCCCTGTTTTAGGTCGTATTGAACAAATAGATATGTATAAAAATGGACGCTTGCAATATGCCTTCGCAACTCCAAACCGTGTTTATGTATTGGACCGAAATGGGAATGATGTCAAGCCATTCCCTATGAAGTTTTCAGATCAAATCACACAACCATTATCTGTTTTTGATTACGATAAACGAAAAAAATACAGACTGTTTGTTACTCAAGGTAAAAACGTATTACTATATGACGGAAGAGGAAAAAAGGTCAAAGGTTTTAATTTTAAATCTGCAAAAGAAGATTTTAATAGTCAACCACAACATATTAGGATTGGCAGAAAAGATTATTTAGTATTTAAAACAGAGCATAAATTGTATATTCTGGATAGACGAGGTAAAACTAGAGTTACACCTAAAACAAACTTAAGCTATTCTAATCAACCTGTTTTTGATTATAATTCTGATTTTATAACAACAACAAAAGAAGGAAAACTAGCAACAATAACCACTAAAGGCGCCGTATCTGTAATGGATAAAAACCTAACAGATAATAATAGTCTAGTTTCTACTACAAAAACATTAGTTTCTCAAAGTAATAACATCTTAAACATTAAAGATCACACTTTAGAGTTAGACTTTGGAACCTATACCCCTGCTCTGTTATTTTTGATAGACAATAAAATATACATTTCCACTACGGATAAACAAACTCAAAAAGTACTACTTTATGATAGCAATGGTGTGTTGCAAGACAACTTTCCTGTTTATGGCACATCTGCTATAGATTTAAAGAACATTGACAAAGATTCTAATTTAGAGTTTGTTACTAAAGGCGAAAATAATTCTATACTAGTTTACAAAATAAACTAAGTATTTAAAATTAAGATTATTAAAAACCGAAGCAAAGTCTTCGGTTTTTTTACGCATTATTTCTGCTTAATTTAGTAACATTGTAACTGAATACAAACTTCAATTTTAAAGATGATTACACGTAAACTCGCTACCATTTCAAAATTTATAATTCACAAGGTTGGTAACAAACATAACGACACAAAAAATGCATTTTCTGAGAAAGAAGTTCATTTTGACGAAGAGAGTTATGAGCTTATGCTACCCTTTTTACTAAGGCCATTTGGAAGCGTTGTCCAGAGTTACCGATTTAATCACCACGCCAATGTGGAGCTTAACGAGATTAACTCTTACAGTAAACAAATCTTTAATGACGATGATGCATTTGTCGAGATGTCTAAAAACATAGTTAAGCATTTGTTTGAACAAAGTAATTCTGCACAAATAAAAACCGGAGATGTTTTGGTTGCTGTTTTTGAAGGTATTGAATACAAAGAAATGGTTACCAATGCTATTGGAATATTTAAAATTGAAAACAAAACAAATTTCTTTCAAACCTTTTTAGAGGATAGTAGCTATGACGTTTTAGTACAAAAAGGAATCTCGTCCAAAAAAGTTGACAAAGGGTGTTTGATTTTAAATCAAACAGACATGGAAGGTAACATTATTTTGAGTGTCGACAACAACAGTTATGATGCACAATACTGGTTAGATCGTTTTCTAAACATAAAATATGCTGATGATATGAATAATCACACACATAACTACTTAGATATGTGCAGTGAGTTTTCTACTGAGATTTTAAAGACAAGTTTTGGAGAACAAGAACGCAATATCTTTTTAGCAAAAACAATCGACTATTTTAAGGAGAACGAAATTATAAACGTTGAACGTTTTAAAGAAGAAGTCTTTACTGAAGAAAATCACATACAGTTATTTGAAGATTTCAAAAAAGAATATGAAGGAGAACAAAATGTATTATTAAGAAATCAATTTGATCTTGCTGAAGCTGTAGTTAAGAAGGATAAAAAGAAAATTAAAACAGACATTAAATTGGATACTAACATCCAAATTAAATTAGATATAGATTCTCCCGATGCTGCGCAAGAATATTTAGAACGCGGTTATGACGAAGATAAAAAAATGCACTACTATAAAGTGTTTTTTAATGCAGAAGCATAATACTTTAAAATGATTTCTAATACCCTAAGTTTGGTTTTGATACATAACCATACTTAGGGTATATAGTAATTATTATTGCTTAAACTCAGCCTCAAACATTTTACTAAAGTGTTTTAATATTTTTGCTTTTACTTCTGCTTCATCTACTTCTTTAACACCAAGTTCTACATTTAAAGAACTTACTGCTTTACCTCTAATACCACAAGGAATAATATTATCAAAATACCCTAGGTTAGCATTCACGTTAAGTGCAAATCCGTGCATAGTCACCCATCGACTTGCTCTAACACCCATAGCACAAATTTTACGTGCAAAAGGTGTTCCAACGTCAAGCCAAACACCAGTTTCGCCTTCGCTTCGAGTAGCTCTTATACCGTACTCATCCAAGGTTAAAATAATAACCTCTTCTAAAAAACGTAAATACTTATGTATATCAGTAAAAAAATTATCCAAATCTAAAATAGGATATCCTACAATTTGACCAGGACCATGATATGTAATATCTCCCCCTCTGTTTATTTTATAAAATGTAGCACCTTTAGCTTTTAGTTGGTCTTCATTTAACAACAAGTTAGACATATCACCGCTCTTACCTAAAGTATATACATGAGGATGCTCCACAAACAGAAAGAAATTCTCTGTTTCTAAACCCGCAGCTTCTCTTCTATTTTTTATTTTAGTATCTAAAATCCCTTTAAATAGTTGCTCTTGGTAATCCCAAGTTTCTTTAAAGTCTTTTGTCCCTAAATCCTGTAGTTGTATCGTTTTATTCATAACAAAATTAATGGTACAAAGATACAATATATCTTTCAAGATTATTGAATATTACACATCCCGAAATTACAACAACCAGTCAGAGCTTTAATGATACTCAAAATACAATCCTTATATAATTAACACCGAGACAAACAGTGTTTTTAAGTCGTTATATAACAAGGTGCAAAAAACACCTGATATAACTAATAAAAAATTTAATAGTTTGACGGTGTACTTATTTGATGTTATCACTTATTTTTTGTTACAAACGCTTATCTTTGTGCCTTAATTTTTTTTTACAATAAAACTATGTCACAATTATCTGAGCAAGAGCTCGTACGTAGAGAAAAACTTGCAAAATTACGCGAGTTAGGTATCAACCCTTATCCAGCAGATTTATATCCTGTTTCTGACAATTCTAAACAGATTAAACAGGAATTCAAAGAAGGCAAACAGGTAGTTGTTGCTGGTAGATTGATGGCAATTAACATTCAAGGAAAAGCATCTTTTGCACAATTACAAGATTCTGAAGGACGTATACAGTTATATTTTAACAGAGACGAAATTTGTCCTGGAGAGGATAAAGACCAATATAATGTTGTCTTTAAAAAATTATTAGACTTAGGAGATTTTGTTGGTATTGAAGGTGAATTGTTTACAACACAAGTTGGAGAAAAAACAATATTAGTTAAAGGGTTTTCTTTACTAAGTAAATCTTTAAAACCACTACCAATTCCAAAACAAAAAGACGGAAAAACTTACGATGCGTTTACAGACCCAGAAATGCGTTACAGACAACGTTATGCTGACTTAGCTGTAAACCCACATGTTAAAGATGTTTTTATAAAACGTACTAAGTTATTTAATGCTATGCGTAGCTTTTTTAATGACTCCGGTTATTTTGAAGTAGAAACACCAATATTACAACCAATTCCTGGTGGAGCAGCTGCAAGACCTTTTATTACACACCATAACAGTTTAGACATACCATTATATATGCGTATTGCTAACGAGTTATACCTAAAACGATTAATTGTTGGTGGTTTTGATGGTGTTTATGAGTTTTCTAAAAACTTCCGTAATGAAGGAATGGACAGAACACACAATCCTGAATTTACAGCAATGGAAATTTATGTAGCCTACAAAGACTACAATTGGATGATGGACTTTTGCGAACAACTTCTAGAACATTGTGCTATAGCCGTAAACGGAACATCTGAAGCTACTTTTGGAGATCATAAAATAGACTTTAAAGCACCTTATGCAAGAGTTACTATGGCAGACTCTATTAAGCACTTTACTGGATTTGATATTACAGGAAAAACAGAAGACGAAATAAGAACAGCAGCAAAAGGCATGGGCATTAGCGTAGACGCAACCATGGGTAAAGGAAAGCTGATTGATGAAATTTTTGGTGAAAAATGTGAAGGAAACTACATCCAACCTACATTTATTACGGACTATCCAAAAGAAATGAGTCCATTATGTAAAGAACACAGAGAAAACCCTGAATTAACGGAACGTTTTGAACTCATGGTTTGTGGTAAAGAAATAGCAAATGCTTATTCTGAACTTAATGATCCAATAGACCAGCGTCAACGTTTTGAGCACCAATTAAAATTGGCAGCTAAAGGTGATGATGAAGCAACAGAATTTATAGATGAAGACTTTTTACGTGCTTTAGAATACGGTATGCCTCCAACATCTGGAATGGGAATTGGAATGGATAGATTAATTATGTTTTTAACTAACAATCAATCTATACAAGAAGTATTATTTTTCCCTCAAATGCGACCTGAGAAGAAAGCAGCACCAATGAATGAGGAAGAAAAAGCGGTACTTGCTTTATTAAAAACGACTAGTCCAATAGAATTAAACGCACTTAAAGATCAATCTGGATTAAGTAATAAGAAGTGGGATAAAACTATAAAAGGTTTAACCAAATTAGGCGTTGCCAAAGTAAACAAAACTGATGATGGACTATTTGTAGAAGTTGTTTAACTACTACAAATAACCAAATTGGTTTAAACAAAAAAAGGAACTACATAACTGTAGTTCCTTTTTTTTGTTCTAGTGTCTATTTATGAGGGTAAATTCTTTAGAAAATTTTTAGATAAGAATTTATAGTACCAATTTCTATTAGAAAGTTTTATCCCCATTTGTCTTGATGTTTTAATTTTAGACATAACGCCAAGGCTTCTTATAATTACTACAAATACAAGTGCTAAAATTAAAAATATCATCAAATTTGAAAACGTCATAGGTCTGTGTACTTAATTATCTTGTAATAAAATTAGCACACTAACAACTATTTACCAATTCAAAACTCTTAATGTTATTTGAAATTCGATGATTGGTTGTTTTTATAGGTCAAAAAACACAAAATAGCAACAAACACACTCTTAATCAACTCTTTACGACATAAATTAATGTAATTATGATACTATACAACACGTCTAAAATCTGTTATATTTAGTAAAACAATCAATTAATCAGTCGTCTTTTGCAATTCGACATAAGTCCCTATTGGTACGTCATTAATAAACACATCTTCTAAAACAGAATATCCGTTTTTAACATAGACCAATGCATAAGTATTATTTGACAAACCTTGTCTGCTAGCTTTTCTATAAGCCATTTCGGCTGGATACGCTTTACTTTCTTCCATATAAAACCTATCAAAAGGTAGCATAAAGTCAATAACATTACTTTTTTGGTAATAGCCATAAGTTTGAGCAATTACAAAATCGTCATCAGTATTTGTTTTAAATGGACTTACCGATTTTACAGCAGCATAACCTAAACTATCTGTTTTTAGATACACATAGATATCACTACGATTTTCCCATAATGTATCTATTGTGGCAACTTTATTCATATCAAAAGACAGCGTAATGTACTTCCCTCTAAAAGGATCTGTTGGATCAATAGGGCGTGTTTTAAATTTATAAGCTGTTCCTGAATTTAAAACAGATTGGTTTTTAAAAACCATGGCAGCTGGCACACTCAATTGAATTAAAGCCAAAACCACAAAAAGTATAAATAGATATATTGTTTTCATCTTAATTGTTTAAAGATTTGTTTTGATTTGATTTCTGCTTTTTAAGCATGACGTAATTTGCGCTAAAGAAACCGACTCCTATAGTTATAAATAATAAGCCTCGAATAACAAAGCTCATGTTTGTATCAAAAAACCTAAAACTAATTAAAGCGGTTATAATAAGTAAACCATAGTTTAAGATTCCGAAATGATATTTATCCACTCCCGTCTTTACTGTTGTAATACCTAAACCAAGTATTAAAAAGTTAATTAATACTAATCCCGCAGTTGCATAATAACTACTAACAATAAAAACAATTAAATATAATGCAAATACATATCTAAACAAGTTAAATGGTTTTAAGCTATCTTTTATGTGACTATAGACTAGAGTTACTAATGTTAGCGTGATCAAAAGTATTGGAACGTAAAAATTTGATGCACTATAATACTCATAATTAAAGTCTCCCGACCAAAATCTATGAAAAGAAGCTAAAAGAAGTGTAACAACTACACCAAGAGATCCAATTGCTAAGTAACCGTTTTTTCTAAGTTTTAGAATTTTTAAATAAGGTAATTGCCCAATATTGTAAAGCAACCCAAAAAACAATATAAAAACCAGATACAATATACTGCTTGAAACATCTAAAAAAGCTCCAAATGTAATGGTCAAACTTAATGGGAATAACCAATTAAGTAAAGAAAACCCATTAGAAGCTGCTTCATTTTTAATGACGTTGTAATAAAAAGGAATTATACCTAATAACATAACCAAATACAACCATGGTATCTGTCCATTACCAAAATACCCGACTAAACAAGTATAATAAGTTGCAAAAACAAGATGTAATATTGCTAACACTTTTGATTTAAGTAAATAAACTAAAGGTAAACATAGCGCAATCCATGTTAATAAATAGCCTTCTAAATTGCCTGGCACATTATAAATCTGACCAATTAAAGCAATTGCAGCTCCTACTCCAAAAAACAGAAAGACACCTGATGCTTCTTTCCATGTCTGACTCTTCTTTTTAAAAATAGAAAAACCAACTAGCAATTGTCCAATGATCAAAGGGATAAAAGACAATACCGTTTTGATCATCTTAGGCAAATATTCCCAATTATGGGCAAATAGTAATATTATTCCAGACCCTATTAATAAAGATCCTAAAATACCAAATACTACAAATAACTTATTAGGCGCTTCGGCTTCTTTAGACTCAAAGTAACGTTCTATTCGTAATGCAGTGTCTTCAGATATTATCTGATTTGTTATTAATTCTGGTAATGTATTTATAAATTTTGTACTCATTTTTAATGGTTTTAATTAATTAAATTTTGATTAAAAACCTCGTAACATCCGTCACGAGGCTTTAGGTTAACCATCACATTAACCAATCATCAAAACAAAATATTAAACATTGTCTGTTTTCTCATTTGATAAAAAGGCAATATCTCGAGTATTTTTTTGCACTGCAATAGCCGCAAAAAGACTTAAGGTAAATGACATACCATAAAACCCTTTTTCGCTAAGTTCTAGATCTGCATTCCACAATCCAATAACTAATAATGCGATTGCTGTAACAGACGTAAACCAACTTATACCGTAATAAATTTCTGTTACTGGTACATTTTCTAGCTTATCTCTCACTGATTTCTGTACAGATATTACAGAAAATAATCCAAAAAGCAAGATAGTAAAATAATACCCTTTTTCATTTAGAAGCATATTTGCATTCCATAATCCAATACAATACGAAACCATACCAAGACATAAAGCTGTCCAAGACGCTCCTACAAATGCTGGAGTAGGTTTTGTATTATATGTTGTTGCCTTTTTTTTAGGCTTTTTAGACTTTTGGTCTTCATTGATTGAAACTGTTGTTTGATAATCCATAATATTTTGTTTTTGATAATTATTGTTTAAATAAAGTTTGAGACATTATGTCTTTAATTTGATAAGACGTATAAAACTAATTTGCTTTAGACACCTAAATAACTCACCTTACTTCCTGTATGACTACTTAAGTCTGCTACATAAGATTGATAGCTGTCTATTAAATAATTCTGAATCTCCATTCTGTTAGCTAGTAAGACGCTAAAAAATAAAACGATAAGTGTTGCTTTAAAAAATGTTTTCATGATGTTTTGATTTGTTGATTACACGACAAAGATGCAACGGGTAAACAGTTATATAAAAACAGATTTAAAATAAAACTGACGATATATTTTAGATAAAAAATAGAATTAATCTTATTTAAAGAATTATTTTTAACCAAATAATGACGATTAAATGACCGATTTAAACAGCTTAATTTCTACATTTTCTAATGAAGAACAACAACAGTTTATATCGTTTCTAGAAAAAAAGAACAAAAGAAGCGATACCAAAAACATACAACTCTACAAGTTACTTCAAGATAAAGACATGGACACATTTACCATTTGTAATACACTTTATGGTAGTCAGAAAAAAGGAGCATATCATGCTTTAAGAAAACGTTTATATCAATCTGTTATAGATTTTATAGCCAACAAACATCTGGCAGACGAAAGCACTGTGGAAATGCAATTAATAAAACTACTAATCACTGCTAGAGCCTGCCTTACCAAAAAGCAATATAAAACAGCCTATAAATTATTAGCTAAAGCTGAAACAATAGCAATAGAACATGCTTTGTTTTCTATTTTGAATGAAATTTATCACACAAAAATTCAATACTCCTACTCACAACCACAAGATAAACTAGAACATTATATTACAGCTTTTAAAAATAACCAACATAATGCCTATACAGAAGACCAACTAAATATAGTATATGCAAAAATTAGACAAACACTTAACAACATAAACTATAAAGGTGTGGTCTTAGATCTAGAAACATTACTAAACAATACTCTGGAAGAACATAATATAAATTTAGAAAATGCTATTACATTTAAAGCGCTATATCAAATTATAAGTATTGTTAGCTTATCTGCTTTTGTAACCAATGACTATTATAAAATAGAATCCTTTTTATTAAAACATTACACCACTTTAAAATCATATAAAAATCGAGAAAAACAAACTTATTATCATATTCAAATACTATATATGATTGCTAATACTTTATTTAGGAACAAGAAATTTGACGAAGCTTCGCAGTACTTAAATGCAATGGAAATACAATTAAAAAGCAATCAAAAAAAACACTTCAATACCTTTATATTAAAACACAACCTATTAAAAGGTTTAACATTTAATTACACCAACCAACAAACAGAAGCTATTGCCTTACTAGAAGAAAGCACTAGACTAAAACATCAAGATATAGAAAGCCAACTAGACATTCACTTATGCTTAATAATGACACATGTGCAACATGACGACTATAAAAAAGCAAATCAAGTTATGGCTACCTTTTATCATACCGATGCTTATTACGAAACTAAAGCAGGAAAAGAATGGGTTATTAAAAAAAACTTAATAGACATTATAATACAAATAGAATTAGAGCACATCGATTTAGTAGACTCTAGACTACGTAGTTTTAAACGTCAATACTACTCCTATTTAAAACAAATTAATCAAAATCGAGTTATCACGTATTTAAGCTTTGTCGAATTATATTTTAAAGACCCAAATATTGTAACCACTACAACATTTAAAGCTAGAATAGAAAGTGCTTTTATTTGGGTTGATGCCCAACAAGAAGATATTTTTGTAATGAGTTTTTACGCTTGGTTAAAAAGTAAAATGGAAAACAAACCACTATACACCATCACTTTAGAACTTGTAGAAATGGCAAAAACCAATGTTAATTAAAAGCTAAAAAACAAGCACTTATTAAACCTTTTGGAAAATAGCGGGTCTTAGAAGTATAACAATTTAAAATAAGATACAAATGAAAAAATTAGCAATACTAGCATTAGCTTTAATTACATTTCAAGCAAATGCACAAGATAACAGTAGCGAAAAACGTCAAGAAAACAAAAAAGAACGTTTGGAAAAACGCATGAAACTTGAACCAAAAGAAATGGCAGAGTTAAAAACTAAAAAAATGACTTTGCATTTAGATTTAACAGAAGCACAACAAACAAAAGTTATGGCTTTAAATTTAGAAAATGCAAAGCAAAGAAAAGAGCACTTTAAAAAGCATGCAGACAAAAAAGCAGATTCTGAAAAAACAAAACCAACTAAAGAAGAAAAACTTAAAAGAATGAATGCTAAATTAGATGCACAAATAGCAACTAAAAAACAGATGAAAGACATCTTAAATGCTGACCAATATGAAAAGTGGGAAAAATCAGAAATGAAAAGAAACCATGGACGTAAGCATAATAAAAAAGGCGAAAGAAAACACGGGAAAGGTGAGAAAAAGAGTACCGAAACTGATGAATAATTAGGAAATATTCACATTTTAAGGAAAAAAGACGCTGATTATCTATTCAGCGTCTTTTTTATTTGCGATTATTAAACTAAAAGTGTTACTTTGAGAGTATAATTAATTAACTCTTACACAATGAAAAAAATAATTACGCTTTGTCTTTTTGTATTTGGTTTATTTTTAGCAACTAACACTGCTAGCGCACAACAAAAATTTAGTGCAGAAGTCACTACTGCAGCACTAACAAAAACGGTTGAGCTTGGTAAAGCTTTAAAAGCGAACAAACCTACTCAAGAATTAATGTATCCTGCATTCCAAGAATTTTATGCAAAATCAGAAACGCTAAACAGCTCTTTTGAAACAGGTACGACTGAGTATAGCGCGTTAGAAAAGAAAATCAACGATCGTTTATCTTCTCAAATGAATGAAGTACTTAACAGCGAACAATACACTAAATATTTAGAATTATCAGGTCAATCTGAAACTGAATAATTTAGCAATACTACATATAAAAAAAGCCGATTATAAATTTATAATCGGCTTTTTTAGTGTCTAAAATTTTCTATTAACTAAAGACAGATTCACAAGCTGCAATAGTTTTATCTAAATCCTTGTATGAAAGTGCGTCATTTAAAAACCAACTTTCAAAAGCACTTGGTGCTAAATAGATACCCTGATTAAGCATCCCATGGAAAAAAGTTTTAAATGTTTCGTTGTTTCCTTTAGCAGACGTTTCAAAATCTACAACTTGACCTTCACTAAAATGCACAGACATCATAGATCCTAATCTGTTTATAGTATGTGTTACTTTTAATCGTTCTAAAACCTCAGCAATACCTTTATGTAGGTATTCCGTTTTCTTAGCTAAACTTGAAAACACATCACCCGTATTTAATTCTTCTAACATTGCTAATCCCGCAGCCATAGCTAATGGATTACCACTTAATGTTCCTGCTTGATATACTGGTCCTAAAGGCGCTAAATGATCCATAATTTCAGCCTTAGCTGCAAAAGCACCTACAGGTAAACCACCTCCTATTACTTTACCAAAACACACAATATCTGCTTTAATACCTAATAATTCTTGAGCACCACCTTTAGCTAATCTAAATCCAGTCATAACCTCATCAAATACCAATAAAATATTATTAGCATCACACAATTGTCTTAACCCTTCTAAAAAACCTGCTTTTGGAGGAATACATCCCATATTACCAGCAACTGGCTCTATTATAATACAAGCAATTTCGTTTTTGTTAGCTTCAATTAAAGCTTCTACATTAGCCAAATCGTTGTATTTAGCCAACAATGTATCTTTAGCGGTACCTTGTGTTACTCCTGGACTATTTGGTGATCCAAAAGTTACTGCACCACTACCCGCTTGTATTAAAAACGAATCTGAGTGCCCATGATAACAACCAGCAAATTTGATAATCTTATCTTTATTAGTATACCCTCTTGCTAATCTAACAGCACTCATACAAGCTTCTGTTCCAGAATTAACAAAACGAATCTTATCAATATTTGGCACCATTGATACTGCTAACTCAGCAATTTTGGTTTCAATTTCAGTAGGCATACCAAAGGATGTTCCTTTTTTAGCTTTATCAATAACTGCGTCAACCACTGGTTTGTGTGCGTGACCTAAAATCATTGGCCCCCATGATGCGATATAATCTATTAATTGGTTACCATCTTCATCATACAAATAAGCGCCTTTAGCTTCTTTAACAAAAATAGGTGTCCCACCTACTGCTTTAAATGCACGGACTGGAGAGTTTACACCTCCAGGAATTACTTTCTCTGCTTCAGCAAACAAAGCACTACTACGTTTATAAATCATAAACCTTAATAATCTTTTGGAATTGGTTTTACAAATAAAATCTGTCCAACAAATAAATCGTTGCCATCTAAACTATTCAACGATTTTAATTCGGTAACAGAAATGTTATATTTTCTAGAGATAGAATACAATGTGTCTCCTTTTACTACAGCATGTTTATCACTAACTTTTGATTCTTTACCTAAAACGTCAGCATCAAAACGATATAACTGGTAACGCTCTATTAAGCTAATTAGCTTGTTTGGATATTTTCTATCGGTTGCATAGCCCGCTGCTCTTAAGCCTTTTGCCCAACCTTCATAATCATCTTTTTCTAATTCAAATAACTTAGAGTAACGTTTACGCTCCGTCAAAAACAAAGAGTGATCTCTAAAACTATATTTTGCGTTTTTATACTTTCTAAAACATTCTTGAGATGCATCGTCATCATGGTAAATCTTAGCACCTGTCCACTCGTGACACTTAATTCCAAAATGATTATTAGCCTCTACAGACAAACGTCCACTTCCAGAACCTGATTCTAAGATTCCCTGTGCTAGAGTTATACTTGCAGGTATTTGATAGTTGCGCATTTCATTTTGAGCAATATCACTAAAAATAGCAATATATTCTTCTGTTTTATTTGCATAAACTTCCGGAGTTTCGGTAATAGCTTCTTCTTCTACAACAACGACTTCAGTTTCTTTTTCAGCTTTCTTTTTCTTTCTATCAACCTTAACCGTATTTTGTTTTCCTTTTTTGGTGGTTGTTTTCTTGGATGATCCACAACTCACAATTAAGAGTGTAATACAAAGAATGGCTATTATTTTTTTCATTTACTATAATATTAATTGTTGTTGTTTCTTTTTTAGTCTTTTATTCATGCCTTCTACACCTTGCAAGCCACCTGTATGGATTGCAAGTATTTTTGCATTGTCCTCAAAATACCCATTCTTAATTAAATCAAAAATTCCAAATAACAGTTTACCTGTATATACTGGGTCTAGTGCTATTTGTTGCTCCGCTTTAAACTGATTAATAAACGCAACTAAATCTGCATTTATCTTAGCGTAGCCTCCAAAATGATAATCGGTAACTAACTTCCAATTGGACTGTGCTGCAAATTTACTAATATCTTCTTTTAAAAAGTCGCCTTTTAAAGCCGAAAAACCTAAAACTTGTTGCTCTGGTTTAGAGACATTAATTAATCCTGCCAATGTCCCACCTGTACCAACTGAAGAACAGATATAATTAAAATCAAAATCAGCTTGATTTAAGATCTCTTTGCAACCTTTTACAGCCAAATCATTAGTACCACCTTCCGGAATTTGATAAAAATCACCAAACTCTCTTTTTAGTTTTTCAATAATAGACTGTGTAGATTTTAACCTAAAATGCTCTCTACTTATAAACTTAAACGTCATACCACAATCTTGTGCAAATCGCAATGTAGGGTTATCTAAAATCTTGTCTCGTAATTCTTCTCCTCGAATAACGCCTATTGTTTTAAAACCAAATACACGACCTGCTTCTGCAGTAGCTGCGATATGATTAGAAAAAGCTCCACCAAAAGTAAGCAAGGTATCATACTTATGTTTTTCAGCGAAAGCGATATTATACTTTAACTTTCTGTACTTATTTCCAGAAATTATAGGATGTATTAAATCCTCACGTTTTAGGTATAATGAGACCGAACTTTTAAAAGGAAGCTCTATTTTTTGATTGACACTAAGTTCAGGCTTAAATTTCATGCTTGCTAAGATACTTTAAAAATTGCCAAAATGGTCTTGATTTTAAATACACTAAGTTAGTATCATTACAATACGCCTCTCTTTCAAAACTCAAGTTTTTATATGCTAAAAACCAATTTTTATGTTGATAATAACGTATTAAAAACTCTAACACATACCATATATAAAACGGTAGTATTAACATTTCTAATTGTTGTCTAAGATGAATTTTCTCATGATTAATAAGCGTTTTACTGTGTTTTAATCCTTTATTTTTTAAAAAAATAAAAGGAAAAACGGTCATTCCAGTATAACCCTTTGGCACTAAAAATTTAGATACTATTATCATAATTTATACATCTCAAAATGTACACCAATTTACGTTATCTTTGTGATATGAAGAAGATAATTCCAATAGAAGACGGTGATTACTACTTAACACCTGAAGGATATCGCTGTTTTACAGAGCAATACCATTTAAAACGCGGGTATTGTTGCGAGAGCGGTTGCAGACATTGTCCGTATGGATATGATGCTAAAACAAATGCGACTAAAAACAACTAAAGTCAGTACATACTATGACATTTAAAGACCAAATATTAGAAGGTATCCCTAACCAATTACCACAACCAAAACCTTTTGATGCTAACATAAATCACGCACCAAAACGTAAGTCTATTTTAAGTAAAGCTGAAGAAACGTTAGCTTTAAAAAATGCGCTTCGTTATTTTGACAAAAAACATCATGCAACATTACTACCTGAGTTTAAAAATGAATTGGATACGTATGGTCGTATCTATATGTACCGTTTAAGACCAGATTACAAAATGTACGCTAGACCTATTAACGACTATCCTGCGCAATCAAAACAAGCCGCAGCGATTATGTTAATGATACAAAACAACTTGGATTATGCTGTGGCACAACACCCACACGAGTTAATTACTTATGGTGGTAATGGTGCTGTATTTTCTAATTGGGCAC
The DNA here is from genome assembly GCF_055635485.1 of Olleya sp. KKT75. NCBI lineage: Bacteria > Pseudomonadati > Bacteroidota > Flavobacteriia > Flavobacteriales > Flavobacteriaceae > Olleya > Olleya sp. KKT75. The sequence goes on along the minus strand of NZ_CM145759.1, from coordinate 1,933,893 downwards.
AATACCGACTAACCATGAAGTATTTGGCAGAAATGAATGACGAGCAAACACTAACCATGTACTCTGGACACCCAATGGGGTTATTCCCATCACACAAAGAAGCCCCAAGAGTTGTTGTTACTAACGGTATGATGATCCCTAACTATTCTAAACCGGATGATTGGGAAAAATTTAATGCCCTAGGTGTAACACAATATGGTCAAATGACTGCCGGGAGTTACATGTATATTGGTCCACAAGGTATTGTACATGGTACGACCATTACCGTATTGAATGGTTTTAGAAAAATTAAAAAAGAACCTAAAGGAAACTTATTTGTGACTTCAGGATTAGGCGGAATGTCTGGTGCACAACCAAAAGCTGGTAATATAGCGGGTTGTATTACTGTCTGTGCTGAAGTTAATCCAAAAATCACGCAAGTCCGTTTGGATCAAGGATGGATTGATGAGAAAATTACCGATTTAAACCAATTAGTAGATCGTGTTATTAAGGCTAAAGCCGAAAAAGAAACCATATCAATTGCCTACTTAGGAAACATTGTAGACGTTTGGGAAACCTTTGACAAAGCAAATATCCATATTGATCTTGGAAGTGATCAAACCTCTTTACACAATCCATGGGCTGGAGGATATTATCCTGCAGATCTATCTTTTAAAGAGGCTAATGTAATGATGGCTGACAATCCTGAATTATTTAAAGAAAAGGTTCAAGAAACATTAAGACGTCATACTGCTGCTATTAATAAACATACTGCAAAAGGAACATACTTTTTTGATTACGGTAATGCCTTTTTACTAGAAGCATCTAGAGCAGGAGCAGATATAATGGCTGAGAATGGTATTGATTTTAGATACCCAAGTTACGTACAAGATATTATGGGCCCTATGTGTTTTGATTATGGTTTTGGTCCTTTTAGATGGGTTTGTGCGTCAGGAAAACCTGAAGATTTAGCAAAAACAGACGCTATTGCTTGTCAAGTATTAGAAGACATCAAAAAACAATCACCTCCAGAAATCCAGCAACAAATGGCTGATAATATCCAATGGATTAAAGGTGCACAAGCCAACAAACTAGTTGTAGGCTCTCAAGCAAGAATATTGTATGCTGATGCAGAAGGACGTATGAAAATTGCCGAAGCTTTTAACCAAGCTATCAAAAACGGAGAGATTGATACTGTAATATTAGGACGAGATCATCATGATGTATCAGGAACAGACAGCCCGTATCGTGAGACTTCTAACATCTATGATGGCTCAAGATTTACAGCAGATATGGCTATTCAAAACGTAATAGGCGATAGTTTTAGAGGCGCTACTTGGGTAAGTATACACAACGGTGGTGGTGTTGGCTGGGGAGAAGTTGTTAACGGTGGATTTGGTATGGTTCTTGATGGTAGTAAGGAAGCATCAAAACGATTAAAACAAATGCTATTTTGGGACGTTAATAATGGTATTTCAAGACGAAGTTGGGCCAGAAATGACGAAGCTATTTTTGCAATAAAACGCGCTATGGCTATTGAACCTAATTTAAGAGTAACGTTACCAAATCTAGTTGATGAAGATTTATTAAATTCACTTTAAAACAATACTGCTATGAAAAAAATTATGAAACTGTTACCTATCGTGTTAGTCGCTATAGCACTAACATCTTGTAGTTCTGTTAAAGTTGCTGCCGATTATGACAAAGCTGTAGATTTTAACAATTACAAAACCTTTGCATTTTTTAAATCAGGAATAGACAAAGCTGAAATCAGTGATTTAGACAAACGAAGAATTCTTCGTGCTATTGAATCTGAATTATTAGCAAAAGGGTTTACTAAGTCTGAAAAGCCAGACGTATTAGTTAGCATCTTTACAAAATCTAATCAACGTGTTGATGTATACAATAACTCTTGGGGCGCAGGCGCTTGGGGTTGGGGCGGACCACGTTGGGGATGGGGTTGGAATTCGCAACCAAATATATCAACATCTACACAAGGCGTATTATTTGTAGATTTAATTGATGCTAATAAAAAAGAATTGGTTTGGCAAGGACAAGGTACCGGTTACCTTTCTAAAAATGTAGAAAAGAAAGAAGAACGCATCAAGGAGTTTGTTGCTAAAATAATGGAGAAATATCCTCCGGGAATGGAGAAATAATTTTATAATAGATTTATATTAATCATTATATGTTTTTAAAAAAGCGACTACTTTAAACAGGTAGTCGCTTTTTTATTTTACAGTAAATAAGGTTTAGCATGACCATTATCAATTAACCACTGATTAAGGTTTAATCCATCTTCTAAAACTATATCTCCCAAATAACGCCCATATTTACCTTGTTTGTCTTTATATGTCCGTATTATAACCTCTTTATCCAAAATCATACTTCGTACAATATCTCTCACTTTTTTACCCTCTACTTTTTCAGCTCCTCTTAACTCGGGTGTATCAATTCCGTATAGACGTAATTTCATTTCTTGAGAGTGTAAAAAACCTAAATCAACAATTGCTGTTACAGTATCACCGTCGTAAACTGCTATTATTTTAGCTTTATATGTATACATAATATTTTTTTTATATTGATAAATATACAAAATATAAAAAGCCCTTAAAACATATGTTTTAAGGGCTTTTAAATATTATAACAAACTAGTTATTTAGTTTTTGTTTTGATCTTTAAATTTATCAAACTCACTAGCCTTTACTTCTCTTGGCCAAGAGTTATTAGAAACATCCACATCTGCTGTTTCTAATTTAGGATCTACAGTAATACTTACTAGCTCTTTTTCGGTTGCTAAAGTCTTACTAACTTCTTTATCGTTAAGTCTCCAAATTTGTGCTGGATACGTTTCCGTTTTTGATGTTCCATCAGCATAAGTGTACTCAACTATAATTGGCATCACTAATCCACCTGGCTTTTCAAAAGTTACTTTGTAAAAGAATTTTGGTTCTTTTATTTTAGCTCTTTCAGCAGGCGTAAAGTTGTCCATAATATATTCGTTTAAAGTTGCTGAATTTTCTAAAGCTGTTTTACCTTTTAAACTCGCATTAAAATCTTCACTTCCTTCTTCTACAAAATATACTAAAGGTGGTAAGTCACTTAACTTCATCCCTCTTTGTTCTGCTATTTTTTTGATTTCAGCATTAGGCTCATTAGATACAAAATACTTTTTTACGTCTTTTACACCTATATCAACATAGTCTGTTGTGTAAAACCATCCTCTCCAATACCAATCTAAATCTACTGCAGATGCATCTTCCATTGTACGGAAAAAATCTTCTGGAGTTGGGTGCTTAAACATCCAACGTTGTGCGTATTCTCTAAAAGCATAGTCAAATAACTCCTCTCCCATTACTGTTTCACGAAGAATATTTAAAGCTGTTCCCGGCTTGCTGTATGCGTTATTACCAAACTGGTAAGTATTTAATCCTTTAGTCATTATTGGTGCAATATAATCTTGATCACCACCCATGTATCTTACAATATTTGCTGCTGGTCCACGACGTGATGGATAAGCTGTTTGTCCTTCAGACAATGCTGCTGGATACCACTTTCCAAAATCTTGTTCTGCTACGTACTGTACAAATGTATTTAAACCTTCATCCATCCAAGTCCATTGACGCTCGTCACTATTTACAATCATAGGAAAAAAGTTATGCCCTACTTCATGAATAATTACAGACATCATACCAAACTTAGTTCTATCATTATAGTTTCCTTCTTTATCAGGACGACCATAATTCCAACAGATCATTGGATACTCCATTCCTTGCTCTTTAGCATGTACAGATATTGCTTTATGGTAAGGGTAGTCAAAAGTCATACGCGAGTAAGACTTTAATGTACTTGCTACTGCTTTAGTAGACCAGTCTTCCCATAATGGGTTTCCTTCTTTACCATATAATGATACAGCCATAACATCTTTACCACCAATCTTAACACTCATCATATCCCAGATGTAACGTCTTGACGTTGCAAAACCAAAGTCACGTACATTTTCTGCATATAACTTCCATGTTTTAGTCTTTGTTGATTTTGTACTTAACTTAGCAATTGCTTCGTCTTGTGTTACTATAACAACAGGCTCATCATAAGATTTTTTAGCTTGCTCATAACGTTTCATCATATCTTTTGAGAACACGTCTTTTCTATTTGTCAATTTACCTGTACCATCTAAAATATGATCTGCAGGTACTGTAATATTTACTTCAAAATTTCCGAAAGGTAATGCAAACTCATCACGTCCCCAGAATTGAGAATTTTGCCATCCTTCTACATCATTATATACTGCCATTCTTGGGTAGAATTGTGCAATAACGTATGCTCTGTTATCATCTTCTGGAAAATACTCGTATCCAGAACGTCCTCTACCATTTACGTGATCATTGATGTTGTACCACCATTTGATAGAAAAAGAAAATGATTCTCCAGACTTTAATGCTGTTGGCATTTCAACACGCATCATTGTGCGGTTAATCATATGCGGTAAAGCACGACCTTTAGAATCTTTTACTTCTTGGATATTAAATCCACCGTCAAAAGCTTCCGTTAAATAGCTATTTGCAAAACTACCTGGTGTTGTTGCAGGCTGTGCAGAATCATCACTAATTAATGGTGTTTTTGAATCTTTAGCACGCATATTTTGATCTAACTGAACCCATAAATAACTTAGGTTATCTGGCGAATTGTTAGTATACGTAATAGTTTCGTAACCTGATAATTTTGCATTAACATCATCAAGCTCTAAGTCCATCTTATAATCTGCTTGTTGCTGGTAGTAAGCAGCACCTGGAGCACCCGAAGCTGCTCTATACATATTAGGCGTTGAAAACTCTTCATACAACTGCTTGAACTTGTTGTTGTTTGTGTGACCTTGCTGAGGCTCTTTCTTATCTTCTTTTTGGTCTTGTGCAAAGGCACTTATAGACACAAAAAATGCTGAAAGAAATAAATACTTTAGTTTTTTCATTTGTGAGTGGTTGTTACTTTAAGGACGTGAATTTAACAAAAATTAACGTTGAATAAAATGTTTGTTAAAAGTTTAACAAACCTTTATCTTTCTGTGGTATTAAAACAAAAGTCTTGTTTTTACCATTAATATTGTTTCGTACAATATTTTTTTGATCTTCAAAAATATCAAATAAGACCTTGTTTTGAATCTCAATACTTTTAATAGAGGCTACATTTTCAATTTCTAGATAACAGCGCATAATGTCATCATCATACTCTTTTCCTATAAATTTCAACATTGCTGGTGTTCCGTTAATGTTGATAAACATCTTTTCTAAAAGATACTTCTTTATATAACTATCAATTATTGCCTCGTCTTGACCATCATTTAATGTCACCTTTTCATCATAACGTTTACGAATCAATTTTTCGATATCATCGACAAAAATTCGTGATATTATCTGTACCGATTGCTTCTCTTTTACATATTCGATTTGCGTAATACTAACATAGTATTTATGTATCCCTGAAAAAGAGAACAACGCAAACAAGCTAACTAATAAAATATATTTAAATGGCTTCATGAAGTTTAATTATAATTACAAATTTAATTGAATAATGACAAAAAGCATTCCAATTGTTATTTTATTCTTTTTCTGATAAATTTAGCTTGTATTGCTCTAATTTTTTTTTGAAAAACGCAAAAGCATCTAAGTTATTCTTACTGCACTTACTTCTAAAATCTGGGTCTTCTTGTACAAAATAGAAAAACTCTACATGATGCTTTTCCTCCAGCGGATGAGTTTTAAAAAAATCAATCGACAAATCATCCTTTAACCTGGCCAACAAAGCATCGTCGTTTTCTAATTGTATTTGTGCCTTTAATCTTTTAGTACGTCCAGTTATTGCATTGATAATTGGATTTAAAGGAATTATTCCTCCACCTGTCGTGGCTTCAAACAAACGCCTCTCGGATTGTGTTTTTTGCTTGCCTTTATAACCAGGAATTCCGACGTCGTAAAAATTAATTTTAGGTTTAGCTGTAGAAGTTAGAACATCATCCGTTAAGTTTCCAGATAACGATCTAGCTAGGTAAACCTCGTCCAATTCGTTAACAAAAACCTCTAATTTTACTTGTAAAGATTTTAACGCTATATCACTATCAGTAACTACCCTAAACAACGTTTTGTATTGTATTGCGGTAAATATTATAGTGTCATTTACTTTTGCAGATATGGTAAAAGCACCTTTAACGTCCGATGTTGCATTGGTCAGGGATGTTTTATTTAAAATATGTACCCCCTCAACATCATCATCCCCATCTATTAATCCAGACAACTCAAATTTTTGAGCATGGACTGTAGAGATAATAAAAAAACAAACTAACCTTGAAATTAGCTTAGTCTTTTTCAATGGTTGTCTTTAAAAATTTTTTACTTTCTGAGTTAAGATGCTCAATTAGCTCCATCTCTTTTCCTTTATCTAAAAGCGTGCTATCAAAATCACTAGTTTCCACAAAAGCTATAAAAGCTTCTACCTGATCTTCTGGTATTTTAAAATTTAGAGTATAATAATCGTGATTATAAACATCAGACAATGCTAAAACCTCTATTGGCTCTGTACTATTATTATTTCTATTCTTCTTGTCTTTCTTTTTAAAAATCAAACCAACCAAACCATCTAGAATAGCAATAACATCTGCTTGGTATCTTATTCTTTCGTTTTGACTCATTGCGGCTAAGTTATCAACTTTACTATAAGAGTCATCTGCAAATTCGTACAAACTAATATCATCAACACCAAAGTAAATAGCATCCATATTAGCGTTAAATGTTTTTACACTTGACACATCTTCCTTTAAAATACCTGTTAAATTATAAGGTAAAATAACAACTTCATCTAACTTATTAACTTGCTCTACTAAGTAGACATTCATTTGCTTAAAATCTATAACTTCTTGTGCTACCACAACATTAAAATCTTTAAACTGAAGTGCGGCCACACTAATTTTATCATTCAACATGGCTTTTATAGTAAATTCACCTTTTTCATCAGTAATAGTCCCTCTATTAGAAGATGAATTATACACCGTGATACCTTCTACGTCGGGAGAATCAATAATAATTTTACCTTTTATTTCTACTCGTGTAGAGTCTTGAGCTGACGCAAAACTAAAGGTCAATAATAAAAATGCAATTAAATATGATTTCATGTTGGTTGATTTTACGTAAATTAAAAACTTTTACTCTTAATGTTAATGTAAAGCCTCTATAATCTTTTGTTAAAAGCTTCTAATAACTAAATTTACAAAAACTATATTTATGAAACAATTATTAATAGCAAGTACTTCAACCTTGCATTCAGGTGCCTATCTTGATTATTTACTTGACGCTTTAAAAATTCACTTTAAAGATATAAAAGACATTATTTTTATTCCCTACGCACGCCCAAGTGGTATATCTCATGATGATTACACAAAAAAAGCAGCAGAAGCTTTTGCTAAAATTGATATAAAAGTTACAGGTTTACACACCTTTAAAAATCCTGCTGAAGCTATTGCCAATGCAAAAGGGATATTTACAGGTGGCGGAAACACGTTTGTCTTAGTTAGCTCATTGTATCAATACAAATTATTAGAGCAATTAAAAAGCGCTATCAATAGCGGAACACCCTATTTAGGAACTAGCGCTGGAAGCAACATTTGTGGATTAAATATCCGTACCACTAATGATATGCCAATTGTGTATCCTCCAAGCTTTAAAACTTTAGGGTTCGTGCCTTTTAATATTAATCCTCATTATTTGGATCCCGACACCAACAGTACACACATGGGAGAAACTAGAGAAACTAGAATAAAAGAGTTTCATCAATTTAACACACAACCAGTCGTTGGATTACGTGAAGGTAGTTGGCTAAAAGTAAATGGGCAGTCTATTGAACTTAAAGGCACATTAACTGCAAGAATTTTTGAATATGACAGCGAACCTTATGAAGTAGAAACAGGAACTTTTTTAAATGAATTGAAATAAAAAAAGCTTCATCGTTATGATGAAGCTTTTAGAGCGAGAGACCAGGTTCGAACTGGCGACATTCAGCTTGGAAGGCTGACGCTCTACCAACTGAGCTACTCTCGCATTTCCGATGGCAAAAATAGAACTTATTTCCAATATACAAACAATTATTTCAATTATTTTTTATGTTTTTTAACCGATTTATTTGCTTTTCACCGATTACCGCCCAATAAATAGAACTATTTTACTTAAAAAACAAGGAATCATTCTTATTTTCGGTTTAAAATCCCGAATTAATGAAAAAGTTATTACTAGTACTATCCTTTTTTTTGACAACAAACTTATTTGCCCAAGTCAAAATAGGTGACAATCCACAAACAATAGATCAAAATTCCATCTTAGAATTAGAAAGTTCTGATAAGGCTTTAGTAGTTACAAGACTTTCTGCTGCACAGATGAATGCTATCTCCCCTCTAAATGGAGCTTTAGTGTATAACACTGACGCAAATTGTTTATTTCAATATAACGACAACTCATGGACTAGTTTATGTGTGGACGTTATGGCAAACGAAACAATAACATCACTTGTAGACAACAATGATGGAACAATTAGCTATACCAGTGAAGACGGAGCAATTACAACTATAATAAAATCTGCTCTGATAGACAATGGAGACGGAACTTATACTTTTGATAATGGGAATGGGACACCTATAACATTAGATGTATCCGCATTAGAGACCGTAACAACATTAATTAATAATGCAGATGGTACATTTACTTACACTTCCGAAGATGGTACAGTAACCACTGTTGATACCAATAGCGCTGAAACTTTAACAGCTATAGTGCTTAACCCTGATAATGCGAGTATTGATTATACAGATGAAGATGGTGTTATTACCAACCTAAACTTTGCTGCAATTGTTGCAAACCTAGAAGCTTTAACGACTATCGTTGACAACAATGATGGTACTTTTACTTTTACCGATGAAGACGGTGTAACTACAACTTTAGATGTTGCCAACTTAGAAACGCTAACTACAATTGCACTTAATCCTGATAACACTAATATAGATTACACGGATGAAGATGGTGTCGTTACTCAATTAGATTTATCTGCAATCGTTGCAAACCTAGAAGCATTAACAACTATAGTAGATAATAACGACGGAACTTTTACTTATACGGATGAAGATGGTGTTGCAACAACTTTAGATGTTACAAACCTTGAAACATTAACGACTATAGCACTTAATGCTGATAACGCAAGTATTGATTATACTGATGAAGACGGTGTTATTACTAACCTAAACTTTGCTGCTATCGTTGCAAACTTAGAAGCATTAACGACTATCGTTGATAATAACGATGGAACATTTACTTACACGGATGAAGATGGTGTAGCAACAACTTTAGATGTTGCTAACTTAGAAACGCTAACTACAATTGCACTTAACCCAGATAATACTAACATTGATTATACAGATGAAGATGGTGTCGTTACTCAATTAGACTTATCGGCTATCGTTGCAAACTTAGAAGCATTAACAACTATCGTTGATAATAACGACGGAACATTTACATATACAGATGAAGATGGTGTTACAACGACTCTTGATGTTGCTAACTTAGAAACGCTAACTACAATTGCACTTAACCCAGATAATACTAATATCGATTACACAGATGAAGATGGTGTAGTTACGCAATTAGATTTATCAGCTATCGTTGCAAACTTAGAAGCATTAACAACTATTGTAGATAATAACGACGGAACTTTTACTTATACAGACGAAGACGGTGTAACAACTACTCTAGATGTTGCTAACTTAGAGACACTAACAACTATTGCGCTTAATCCAGATAACACTAATATTGATTATACGGATGAAGATGGTGTCGTTACTCAATTAGATTTATCAGCTATTGTTGCAAACCTTGAAGCATTAACAACTATCGTAGATAACAACGACGGAACTTTTACTTATACAGACGAAGACGGTGTAACAACTACTCTAGATGTTGCTAACTTAGAGACACTAACAACTATTGCGCTTAATCCAGATAACACTAATATTGATTATACGGATGAAGATGGTGTCGTTACTCAATTAGATTTATCAGCTATTGTTGCAAACCTTGAAGCATTAACAACTATCGTTGATAATAACGATGGTACATTTACTTACACAGACGAAGACGGTGTAACAACGACTTTAGATGTTGCAAACTTAGAGACATTAACAACTATTGCGCTTAATCCCGACAATACTAATATTGATTACACTGATGAAGATGGTGTAGTTACTCAATTAGATTTATCAGCTATCGTTGCAAACTTAGAAGCATTAACAACTATCGTTGATAATAACGATGGAACATTTACTTACACTGATGAGGATGGTGTTGCAACAACTTTAGATGTTGCTAACTTAGAAACGCTAACTACAATTGCACTTAACCCAGATAATACTAATATCGATTACACAGATGAAGATGGTGTCGTTACTCAATTAGATTTATCGGCTATCGTTGCAAACTTAGAAGCTTTAACGACTATCGTTGATAATAACGACGGAACTTTCACTTACACTGATGAAGATGGTGTTGCAACAACTCTTGATGTTACAAACCTTGAAACATTAACGACTATAACACTTAATGCCGATAACGCAAGTATTGATTATACAGATGAAGACGGTGTTACTACCAACCTAAACTTTGCAGCAATCGTTGCAAACTTAGAAGCATTAACAACTATCGTTGATAATAACGATGGAACTTTTACTTATACTGATGAAGATGGTGTCGCAACGACTTTAGATGTTGCTAACTTAGAAACGCTAACTACAATTGCACTTAACCCAGATAATACTAACATTGATTATACGGATGAAGATGGTGTAGTAACTCAATTAAATTTATCAGCTATCGTTGCAAACTTAGAAGCATTAACAACTATCGTTGATAATAACGATGGAACTTTTACTTACACTGATGAAGATGGTGTCGCAACGACTTTAGATGTTGCTAACTTAGAAACGCTAACTACAATTGCACTTAACCCAGATAATACTAATATCGATTACACAGATGAAGATGGTGTAGTTACGCAATTAGATTTATCAGCTATCGTTGCAAACTTAGAAGCATTAACAACTATTGTAGATAATAACGACGGAACTTTTACTTATACAGACGAAGACGGTGTAACAACTACTCTAGATGTTGCTAACTTAGAGACACTAACAACTATTGCGCTTAATCCAGATAACACTAATATTGATTATACGGATGAAGATGGTGTCGTTACTCAATTAGATTTATCAGCTATTGTTGCAAACCTTGAAGCATTAACAACTATCGTAGATAACAACGACGGAACTTTTACTTATACAGACGAAGACGGTGTAACAACTACTCTAGATGTTGCTAACTTAGAGACACTAACAACTATTGCGCTTAATCCAGATAACACTAATATTGATTATACGGATGAAGATGGTGTCGTTACTCAATTAGATTTATCAGCTATTGTTGCAAACCTTGAAGCATTAACAACTATCGTTGATAATAACGATGGTACATTTACTTACACAGACGAAGACGGTGTAACAACGACTTTAGATGTTGCAAACTTAGAGACATTAACAACTATTGCGCTTAATCCCGACAATACTAATATTGATTACACTGATGAAGATGGTGTAGTTACTCAATTAGATTTATCAGCTATCGTTGCAAACTTAGAAGCATTAACAACTATCGTAGATAACAACGACGGAACTTTTACTTATACAGACGAAGACGGTGTAACAACTACTCTAGATGTTGCTAACTTAGAGACCTTAACAACTATTGCGCTTAATCCAGATAATACTAATATAGATTACACAGATGAAGATGGTGTAGTTACTCAATTAGATTTATCTGCAATCGTTGCAAATCTAGAAGCATTAACAACTATAGTAGATAATAACGACGGAACTTTCACTTATACTGATGAAGACGGTGTAACTACAACTTTAGATGTTGCTAACTTAGAAACACTAACTACAATTGCACTTAACCCAGATAATACTAATATCGATTACACAGATGAAGATGGTGTCGTTACTCAATTAGATTTATCTGCTATCGTTGCAAACTTAGAAGCACTAACGACTATCGTTGATAACAATGACGGAACTTTTACTTATACTGATGAAGACGGTGTAGCAACAACACTTGATGTTACAAACCTTGAAACATTAACGACTATAGCACTTAATGCTGATAATGCAAGTATTGATTATACAGATGAAGACGGTGTTATTACTAACCTAAACTTTGCTGCTATCGTTGCAAACTTAGAAGCATTAACAACTATTGTTGATAATAACGACGGAACATTCACTTACACTGATGAAGATGGTGTCGCAACAACTCTTGATGTTACAAACCTTGAAACTTTAACGACTATAGCACTTAATGCTGATAACGCAAGTATTGATTATACAGATGAAGACGGTGTTATTACTAACCTAAACTTTGCTGCAATTGTTGCAAACCTAGAAGCATTAACGACTATCGTTGATAATAACGACGGAACTTTTACTTATACGGACGAAGATGGTGTTGCAACAACTTTAGATGTTGCTAACTTAGAAACGCTAACTACAATTGCACTTAATGCTGATAACGCAAGTATTGATTATACAGATGAAGATGGTGTTGTTACTAACCTAAACTTTGCTGCAATCGTTGCAAACTTAGAAGCTTTAACGACTATCGTTGATAATAACGATGGAACATTTACTTATACGGATGAAGACGGTGTAACGACAACTTTAGATGTTGCTAACTTAGAAACACTAACTACAATTGCACTTAATCCAGATAACACTAACGTTGATTATACGGATGAGGATGGTGTAGTAACTCAATTAGATTTATCGGCTATTGTTTCAAACTTAGAAACGGTTACTACTTTAGTTGATAATACGGATGGAACATTCACTTACACTTCGGAAGATGGTACTGTAACTACTTATGACGAAACAACGACTATCATCGCTTTAAACTCGGATGATACTAATATTGATTATACTGACGAAAATGGATTAGTAACACAATTAGATCTTACTGATTTAGTTGACAATTTAGAAACAGTTACTTCTTTAACTTTTAATACGACCTCTAATCAATTAGAATATATTGACGAAGATGGTACAACTAACGCTGTTGATTTAGGCGCTTTAGTATCTACTGTTGTTGATGATAATGCTAACACTTCGGTGCAAACCATAGCAACACACACTTCTGGTGACGGAACTGTCGTAGCAATCGAAGAAACAGTTACTACTTTAGTTGATAATGCGGATGGTACGTTTACTTACACTTCGGAAGATGGTACTGAAACGACTTATGACGAAACAACGACTATCATCGCTTTAAACGCGGATGATACTAATATTGATTATACGGACGAAAATGGGCTAGTAACACAATTAGATCTTACTGATTTAGTTGACAATTTAGAAACAGTTACTGCTTTAACTTTTAATACAACTTCTAATCAATTAGAATATATTGACGAAGATGGTACAACTAACGCGGTTGATTTAGGTGCGTTAGTATCTACTGTTGTTGATGATAACGCTAACACTTCAGTACAAACCATAGCAACACATACTTCTGGTGATGGAACTGTCGTAGCAATCGAAGAAACAGTTACTACTTTAGTAGACAACGCGGATGGAACATTCACTTACACTTCGGAAGATGGTACTGAAACAATCTATGACGAAACAACGACTATCATCGCTTTAAATGCTGATGATACTAATATTGATTATACGGACGAAAATGGGTTAGTAACACAATTAGATCTTACTGATTTAGTTGATAATTTAGAAACGGTTACTGCTTTAACTTTTAACACGACGTCTAATCAATTAGAATATATTGACGAAGATGGTACAACTAACGCGGTTGATTTAGGTGCTTTAGTATCTACTGTTGTTGATGATAACGCAAACACTTCAGTACAAACCATAGCAACACATACTTCTGGTGATGGAACTGTCGTAGCAATCGAAGAAACGGTTACTACTTTAGTTGATAATGCAGATGGAACTTTTACTTACACTTCGGAAGATGGTACTGAAACGACTTATGACGAAACAACAACTATCATCGCTTTAAATGCTAATGATACTAATATTGATTATACTGACGAAAATGGGTTAGTAACGCAATTAGACCTAACTGATTTAGTAGATAACTTAGAAACGGTTACTTCTTTAACGTTCAATACAACAACTAATCAATTAGAATATATTGACGAAGATGGTACAACTAATGGTGTTGACTTAGGCGCTTTAGTATCTACTGTATCAGATGATAATGCTAACACTTCAGTGCAAACCATAGCAACGCATACTTCTGGTGACGGAACTGTCGTAGCAATCGAAGAAACAGTTACTACTTTAGTAGATAACGCGGATGGTACTTTTACTTACACTTCGGAAGATGGTACTGAAACGACTTATGACGAAACAACGACTATCATCGCTTTAAATGCTGATGATACTAATATTGATTATACTGACGAAAATGGGTTAGTAACGCAATTAGATCTAACTGATTTAGTAGATAACTTAGAAACGGTTACTTCTTTAACGTTCAATACAACAACTAATCAATTAGAATATATTGACGAAGATGGTACAACTAATGGTGTTGACTTAGGCGCTTTAGTATCTACTGTATCAGATGATAATGCTAACACTTCAGTGCAAACCATAGCAACGCATACTTCTGGTGACGGAACTGTCGTAGCAATCGAAGAAACAGTTACTACTTTAGTAGATAACGCTGATGGTACTTTTACTTACACTTCGGAAGATGGTACTGAAACGACTTATGACGAAACAACGACTAGCATCGCTTTAAATGCTGATGATACTAATATTGATTATACTGACGAAAATGGCTTAGTAACGCAATTAGATCTAACTGATTTAGTAGATAACTTAGAAACGGTTACTTCTTTAACGTTTAATACAACTTCTAATCAATTAGAATATATTGACGAAGATGGTACAACTAATGGTGTTGACTTAGGTGCTTTAGTATCTACTGTATCGGATGATAACGCTAACACTTCAGTGCAAACCATAGCAACGCATACTTCTGGTGACGGAACTGTCGTAGCAATCGAAGAAACAGTTACTACTTTAGTGGATAACGCTGATGGTACTTTTACTTACACTTCGGAAGATGGTACTGAAACGACTTATGACGAAACAACGACTAGCATAGCTTTAAATGCTGATGATACTAATATTGATTATACTGACGAAAATGGTTTAGTAACACAATTAGACCTTACTAATTTAGTAGACAATTTAGAAACGGTTACTTCTTTAACGTTCAATACCACAACTAATCAATTAGAATATATTGACGAAGATGGTACAACTAATGGTGTTGACTTAGGTGCTTTAGTATCTACTGTATCGGATGATAACGCTAACACTTCAGTGCAAACCATAGCAACACATACTTCTGGTGACGGAACTGTCGTAGCAATCGAAGAAACAGTTACTACTTTAGTGGATAACGCTGATGGTACTTTTACTTACACTTCGGAAGATGGTACTGAAACGACTTATGACGAAACAACGACTATCATAGCTTTAAATGCTGATGATACTAATATTGATTATACTGACGAAAATGGTTTAGTAACACAATTAGACCTAACTGATTTAGTAGACAATTTAGAAACGGTTACTTCTTTAACGTTCAATACAACAACTAATCAATTAGAATATATTGATGAAGATGGCACAACTAATGGTGTTGACTTAGGCGCTTTAGTATCTACTGTATCGGATGATAATGCTAACACTTCAGTGCAAACCATAGCAACGCATACTTCTGGTGACGGAACTGTAGTTACAATCGAAGAAACAGTTACTACTTTAGTAGACAATGCGGATGGTACTTTTACTTACACTTCGGAAGATGGTACTGAAACGACTTATGACGAAACAACAACTATCATCGCTTTAAATGCTGATGATACTAATATTGATTATACTGACGAAAATGGGTTAGTAACACAATTAGATCTTACTGATTTAGTTGATAATTTAGAAACAGTTACTGCTTTAACTTTTAATACGACTTCTAATCAATTAGAATATATTGACGAAGATGGTACAACTAACGCTGTTGATTTAAGCTCATTAGTGCACACAGGAACACAAGGATCTATATTCTTTGCTGGTGCTGATGGAAATCCAACTGAGGATAACGACCAATTATTCTGGGATGAAACTAATAACAGAATGGGTATTGGTACTAATACACCAGATAATAAATTACAAGTTTCAGGAGCTATACGCTCTGCTGGTTTCCTTAACTCAGATGGAAATGCTGGAGAACCTTCATACAGATTTACTGACGACACAAACACAGGTATGTATAGCCCAGCAGCAGATGAAATTGGATTTACTGTTGGTGGTGTAGAAGCTCTAAATATTGACGAAACAAGTGGTGCTACTACAGTAACAATAAATGAAACTTTAGACTTAGACGGGCCTGTGCTAGACGAAAACGATTTACCAGGAACACCTGGACAAGTACTTACAGCAACAGCTACAGGAACAGTTTGGGCAAGTGGTGACGATGCTGACTCAGATCCAACAAACGAACATAATACTGCTTTTAGTGCTGACGGAACAAATCTTACTATAACAGATGGTGGAAGTGCACTAAGCGTGCCTCTTACAGACATAGACTCTGAAGTAACACAAGTCGTTACAGCTGGTAACACTATTGCTACTCATCAAAGTGCATCTGGAACATCGACCGATATTTTAGAAACAGTTACAACATTTGTTGAAAACACAGACGGGACTGTTACTTACACTAATGAAAACAATGTTGCAACCACTGTTGGAAGTGTAGGTCCTCAGGGTGCTACTGGACCTCCAGGACCTGCTGGAGTAAATGGAACTGACGGAGTCTCTCCAACAATTACTCTTGTAAAAGAGACAATTGGTATTGTTTTCGCAGCTGCACACACACAAGCTAATGGTACAAATTCATTTAATATTAATTGTACCGTAACAAGAACAGCGGTAGGAAGATATACAGTTGCTTTCGCAACAGCGCATCCAAATGGCGCAAACTACGATATCGCTTTTGGAGTACAAGAAGATGCTGTTAACCGTGATTCAAGACTAGCGTCAGTTGTTACGGGTACACAAACAGCTAATGGTTTTCAAGTAATGGTAGCAACGGGTGATAATGGTGTTACAGCAGATGTATTAGTTGATGAAGTTTGGTATTTTAATACCTCAGCAACTAAAGAGGTAATAACAGATGTAACAGTTTCTAAACCTGGTCCAAGTACTCTTGGTGGTAGCGGGACTAATACTGCAACTCCAACAGGAACAATAACTGGAAATCTAGTGTCAGATAATTTTCAAGACGGTAATGGCAACGCTCCTTTTAACCTTCAAATTAGAAACAATTCAGGTACTACCTTTACTAATGGATATCAAATATTATTAGATAACGTACCTTATTCAAGCATACCAAATTTAAACTTAGGTAATCACACCTTAGTAATAAATGATAACGGAGACGGTACATATGACTACTTATTTTCTTATACTAATTCTGTTGCAGCTGGGGCGAGTGTCCCTGAAATCACTGGAGATTTACCTGTACCTGCAGGAACAGGAAGCTCTTGTGGATGTGTAACATTTTACAGTAACTAAAAAACAGTAAAGATGAAATCATTTAAAATAATTTTGACTGTCACTTGTAGTTTCTTTATTCAAACAGCACTTGCACAAACACCTACCGGAGCAGAAATGCTAGGTTTAAATAACGTACCTACTACCGAGTTGAGTAATGTAACTGGACCTATAATAGGCAGTTTATTGTTTAACCCTACAGATCAAAATGTGTACATGTATACAACTGCAGGATGGACAACCATTAATAATGCTAATGATTTAGATGGAGATACCACTAATGAATTAAATACAACTGTCGTTCTTAATGGAACAAATCTAGAAACTACAGATGCAGGAGGAACAATTACAACAAACTTAGCATCATTGACCTCTACCGTAACACCAGTAGTTACAACAGGAAACACCATTGCAACACATACTAGCGGTACGACAACTACAAACATAACCGAAAGTAATACCTCACTTCTTCAAAACGCGACTAGTGCAACCGGTGAAATAACATATACCAATGAATCTGGAATTGCTAATACAGCACAAGTTATTGCAGCAGAAACTGACAACCAAATAGAAGTTGGTGCAAATGGAGGAGCCTATTTAGGACCTACAGTTTACACAGGAACTTTTATTATTTCAGCGGAAGGAACAACTACAGTAACAGGTATTCCTTTTCAACCATCACAAGTTACATTTGTAGCTAATGCTAATGTAGAAAGTTTGGATATTGATAGTGACAACGCAGTAGGAGACAATGCTAGGGGAATCTCAAATTCGTTTGGAACAATGAATGGTTTTGCCAGAAATACCAATGGCACTTTAGTACAACAATCAATGTATTCTGGTGGACACGGAAATTCAATTAATGATAATTCTAGATATGCCAGCAGCTCCAATTGTATAGGTGTTAGATATGGAGATCAAAACGGTAGTAGTTTAGGTAAAATTGAAGGTGCTTTTAATGCTTTTACTCCGGATGGATTTACAATTGCAGTAAACTACACTAATGGAGTAATAACAGTTAATAGTACAACAGCCACGGTTAATGTCCAACCAGGAGATGTAAATAACGAAAGCTTATTAGTCATGTATACTGCCTACAAATAAAAGTAACCTAAAATATAATACAAATTTTATTTTATCAATTTATCCATATTTTTAAAAACATCTTAATTGTAAGAACAACTTAACCCGTTACATGTGGTTGCCCCGTACCACATGTAACACCTACAAACTAAAAACTAATGATAATTAAAAGCGACATACTAACTAAAATCAAATCATACAAATTCATTTTAATTCTTGTAAGTGTTTGCTTTGCTCAATCTGCATTTGCACAAACCCCTACAGGCGCAGAAATGCTAGGTTTAAATACTGTACCTACTACTGAGTTTAGTAATGTAACTGACCCTATAATTGGTAGTTTATTATTTAACCCTACAGATCAAAATGTGTACATGTATACTACTACTGGATGGAGAACAGTTAATAATGCCAGTGATTTAGATGGTGATTCAACTAACGAATTAAATACAACAGTAATACTTAATGGTTTAAACTTAGAAACTACGGATGCTGGTGGAACAATATCAACTGACCTATCTACTTTAACCTCTTCGATAACTCAAACGGTTACAGGCGGAAATATTATTGCCATGCATACTTCTGGAAATGGAGACACAATAGCAATTAACGAAACCAACACAACTTTACAATTAGTAGATGGCGATTTAGAGTACACTAAGGAAGATGGCACTAAAGATGTTATACCATTAAGCGCTTCATGTGCAATAAAAGGGACAAGAGCTCAAATTATAGCAATGAGTGGGTCTTATGACGAAGGTTGTCACTACATTGTTACAGATGCGCCAGAAAGCGGAACATTATTAGCTAGTGTAATTTCTTTACACGCGGTTTCGCCAACCTCTTTAAGCATGGATGTTTCCGTATTAACAGATCATGACACACATAGTTGGAATGCAATTTATGATATTGGAACAAATCAATTCAAAAAAATATATGACAACCTCTTTAACGAGGTTACGGGAGTAGCTACTATAAACACGTTTCCTTTCGGAAATACAGCAGTACAAAGAAATACGGTTAAAAATTCAGTATTCAATTATACCGCAGGAAGTTTTAATGATAATGAAATCAGTGATTCTAGTGTAACTATACTTAGCGGAACAAACAATAATAACGTTTTTAAAAATGTTATATATAACCAGCAAGGATCTGGTACTATTAACTTCTCTACCCTATCTAATAATTCTAATATTAGAAATGGAGATGTTAACATAATTAGTACAACATTTACTAACGCTACAGTATTATACATGACGGGTAGCGCAGGTAGCATTGCGCAATGTAATTTTAATAGGTTTTACGCTACCGCTGCACAAAACATTGTATCTCTAAAATTATTAGATTCAAATTTTAGTAGCTACAGTTCATTTTCATCATCAGGAGCTTCATTATTAAGTATTACTAGAAATGATTTTGAAAGCTACGGAAGAACATCGCAAGCTGCAGGAACATCTTTAACCATGAATTATGGGGAAGTAAGAGGAAACTCTTATGTGGATCTTAATACAGGAACATTAACGTCCAACGAAATGTTTATTAATAACCAATCGTATATCAGATATGACCGCTCAGGAGCCTCGTTAGTTGATAATATGGTTATTGAAAATGGATCTTATTTTAGAATGGAAGGATCATCTACAAAAAGTGCAACAAATAATAAAATCACAACGGGATCTAATATTAGAGTTGGAGATGTCTCATTATTAGGAAACACGATCAAATCCTACTCTAACATTGCTGCATACGATTCATCAGGAGTAATTAATTATGTTGATCTATCAGGATCAACAATGACTGCTAATGGCGTTGCAGATTTATCAATACAAAGAGCAACAGGATTTAGTTATGGACGGTTTTTATTTGCAAATGCGGCATCTGTAAAAGCTTTGGGTGTTACTGCTAGTAATTATGGTTATTTTCAAGTGTACGCTGGTAAAAAAGGAACTTTTAATTATTCTTCCGTTTCAAACGCAGCATTTAACCGTGTTAGAAATGGCGAATTAACGGTACAATATACAGACACTAAAAACAGTGCTTATATAGATCAGAATAGTAGTGGTATAAACACTGTAAATTATTCAGATTTAGCAGCATCAGGGTCTAGAATATATTTTGAAAACTCTGCAACAGATAATTTAATAAGTCAAGTAACCGTTAGAGGAAGTAGTTATGTTAGATTAAGAGGAACAACCAACGGTGTACAACACTCTAATAACACCTTTACTTCTGCAGTTGCTATTGATCATAACAATAGTACAAATGGCCAAATGAGAAATTCTAATTTTACATCAAGTGCTCGGTTATACGATTATGATAATTCTAGTGCACATTACTTCTATTATTGTAATGCTAATTCCAATGGAGAGATTAGCCAAAGAAATAATACAGGAGAAACAAGATTTTATTCATTAGACGCTTCAAGCCAATCTATAATTAGATATACCAATTCTAGTGGTAACTATTATTATTCTGCTATGAGTGCATACTACTATCAATTAACTAGTGGTGCTAGTGGTACAAAATCAGGACTATTTGGTATAGGTAGACATAGCAATACAATAGCTAATCCTATAAAAACAAACATAAACACTATTAATAGTTATATCGATAATTTTTAAGATGAAATACATATATACCATACTACTTTTAGCTATTACAGTAACGGTAAGTGCACAAGAAGATTTAGAAAAGGCTTTTGAAATTGAAAGAGACTCAATACAAAAACTAATAGAGTTGGCTGCAGATGATGAAACTGAACTAAACAGATTAATAGACGTAATGTCTAAAAAAGAAGAAGCTTTTCAAAAAGGTTTTACTAAACAAACTAATGAGAAAATCGCTTCAGAAAATTCTAAAATTAAATCTGAGTTAGATAGAATTGAACTACAAACAATTAAAAAATTAGATTCAATAGTTAAAGCAAATGACAAAGAATTAGCTGCTAACTTTTCTATTATAGAAGAAGCTCCAAAACCAAAAAGCGAATTATTATTAAAATTTATAGATTACAATAACCAAGGAAATCCAAACAGTTGGATAATAGAGAGAATCGAGAAGAAAGATTTGGAAGCAATTGCTAAAGAGCTTAATATACCTATTGAAAATGGTGACAGTGATCAATCTGCATTAGTAGATAAAATTAAAAAAACATTACAGTCATGAAAAAAACATATATATTAATTTTCACGTTCTTTTCACTAATTATGAATGCACAAGATGCTTTTCATAATTTTGGTAATGTCCAAATACATGATCAAGGTGCTATGGGATTTCATCTTGATTTACAAAATGATGGAATGTTTAACCAAAATCTAGGTTTAGCCGGGTTTTATAACGACATAGGTTCAATAACTATTTTTGGAACAGAAATACCTAGATTTTTTGACATGGAAGTGGCAGTAGATAACCACCTGTTTTTAGAGATTAATACTGAAGTAACTAACGGTGTCGATTATTTGATCGGAGATGTTGTTACTCCTAGACTAACACCTTCAATCTCTCTAGACTATCTTAACAGTGCTATCTACACTCTTGAAGACGACCTCAGAAACGTAGACGGTTATGCATCCGCAACCAGCGATCAATCATTTGTTTTCCCTATTGGTCAAGACGATAAATTTAGACCGTTAATCACACCAGCTCAACCTAGTGTTGTAAGATTTAGCGCTGCCTATTTTAATGAAGACCCTAACTTCCCTTCTACTTTTACAAATACATTTGATACTTCTATTTCTGAAGGTATAATTAATCAAGTAAACACAGAAGAATTTTGGGATTTTGACGGAGTTGACCAAACTTTTGTAACCTTAACTTGGGACCCAGATAGTCAGATTGATAATTTAGTTGATGATTTGATGAATTTAAGAGTTGTTGGTTGGAGTAAAACCGAAAACAAATGGTTAGATCTTGGAAACTCGTCAATAACAGGAGACTTAAGTACAGGTACAATCAGCTCCATTGAATTTATTCCTGCAGATTACGAAATAATAACTTTTGGAGCTTTAATAGGAAGCAGTGGCTTAACTATTTATAATGGAATTAGCCCAAATAACGATGGACTAAATGATGTTTTTGTTATTGAAGGTGTAGAGCTATTTAATAATACTTTAGAAATTTATAACCGTTGGGGAAGAATTGTATACGATGCCGAAAATTATGATAACACGTTTGACGGTGTATCAAACAAAACAGTTGTTGGTACCCAAGGTGAGAAACTTCCTGTAGGAACTTATTTTTATGTATTAAAGTTGACAGAAGAAGACAAAGCATATTCTGGTTGGATATACATTACGTATTAAATCTTATAAGGTTTTATAAAAATTATACCCATAAATTTCAAATCCTTCGTTGTAATAAAACTTATGCGAAGGATAATTTTGAACATAGGTATTTAATTCTGAGGTATTACAGCCCTTACTTTCTGCGTAAGCATATAGCCATTTAAAAAACTGTTTTCCTAAACCTTTTCCTTGGTACTCTGCTTCAATGTAAACATGGTCAATTTCCATACTTTTACCAGCATAATGTCTCGTCTGAAACCACATACCAGAAACACCAATTAACACATCGCCATCGTAAACACCTGCGCACTCATAATTTTGAGTAACCATTTCGGCAAAACGCTCTTTTAAAATAGCGTCTGAGTTTTTATTATTAGTTAATTTCTGAATCAAAGGAATGATACAATTAATATTATCCTTTTCAATTAATTTAAAGCTGAAAGCCATTGCAATTATTTTGTTCAAAATTAGTTAATTTTGAAACATCATTTTTATAATAAATATAGTTTTAACACTATGCACAATAATTTAAACCACATGCAAAATAAAGATATTGTCATCAAACCAATACTAGGCATTGACACTATTCCTGTTAGACATGCTGTTTTACGTCAAGGCAAACCTATTGATGCTTGTGTGCTTCCTCAAGATGATTTAGATACCACCTTTCATTTTGGATTATATTACAAAAATCAATTAGTAGGTGTTTGTACGTTAGTTGCTGACCAATCGCCTTTATTTAGTGATGCCAATCAATACAGACTGCGTGCTATGGGTATTTTAGAACAACACCAAGGGTTACACTTTGGAAAACAACTTTTAACGCATGGTGTCGACTTTCTAAAAACAAAAAATATAGATCGCCTATGGTTTAATGCAAGGTTAGTTGCTCTAAACTTTTACAAAAACAACGGTTTTGAAACTATTGGCAACCAATTTGACATCCCCGATGTTGGCCCACACTATACGATGCATAAATCATTAAAATGAAAAAAAATAACATCATAAAATATGTCCTTACCACCTGCTTTGTACTTGCTACACTAGCACAATACGCATTTAACCTACCCCCTATTTCGGATCAAGAATTAATAGGTCAAGGTAGCCCGCAACTATTTGGTAAAGGTTACAAATTAAGAGCAGAAGCACATACTGCTTTTATAAATATGCAAACAGCTGCTTTAAAAGACGGTATAAGTATTGGCGCGGTATCAAGCTATAGAAGCTTTGCACATCAACAACGCATATGGGAACGTAAGTTTAAGAGCAATAAAGCAAAAGGACTATCCGATCTTGCTAATATTAAAAAAATAATAGAATACTCTACAATCCCAGGGACTTCTCGTCACCATTGGGGGACAGATATTGACATCTATCAAACAAACGTAAAGCAACCTAAAAACGTCTTGTTACCTAAAAATTTCCACGCTAATGGCCCATATTGTAAGCTTAAAGAATGGATGGATACAAACGCAGCAACATATGGTTTTTATCTAGTATACACAGATAACGCTAACCGCAAAGGTTTTAAATACGAACCTTGGCACTTTAGCTATAAAGCACTTTCGTCAGACTATTTAAACACTTACAGAACATTAAACATTTCTGAAATATTAAAAAAAGAAGCCTTGTCTGGAAGTGCTTCTTTTTCAGAATCATTTATAAATCAGTACATCAACCAAAATATTTTAGATATTAACCCAGAACTTTTGTAAATTGGAATATTAACAACTTTAATTAAAATGAGAGGAAATTTAAAAGGACGATTATTAATAGGTTTATGTATAGCTGCTTTTTTTGGCTTTAAATACTGCAGTCAGCAAGAAATAAACCCATATACAGGAAAAAAACAAGCCATATCAATGACTACCGATCAAGAAATCCAAATGGGTTTACAAAGTCGTGATCAAATGGCAGCGCAACATGGCGGTTTATATCCAAACGAGAATTACCAAGCACTAGTAGACAACGTAGGTAACAAACTTGTAAATAATAGTATTGCTAAAGAGACGCCATATAGATATGAGTTTCATTTATTAGCAGACCCTAATGCCATAAACGCTTTTGCATTGCCAGGAGGTCAAATATTTATAACATATGCCTTATACTCTCAATTAGAAAACGAAGATCAATTAGCAGGTGTTTTAGGACACGAAATTGGACATGTGTTAGGAAAGCATAGTGCTGAGCGTATCGCAAACTCTGAGTTATGGCAAGGACTATCTACAGCGGGATCTGTAGGTGCAGATGCTGGTGGTTTTATACAACAGTACGGGATGACAAAATTATTGACTAATGGTCGTGATGACGAGTTAGAAAGTGATGATTTAGGAGTCAGATTTATGCTTCGTGCTGGATATAACCCTGAAGAAATGATTAAAGTTATGGAAATCTTAAAACGTGCTGCTGGACCAAACAGACAACCAGAAATGCAGAGTACGCATCCAGACCCAGATAACCGTATTGAAGAAATTAGAAAGTCAATTAAAAAGTACAGTATTAACTAAATCGTTATCGTAAATAAGCCTTAAAGTCCTGCAATCGCAGGACTTTTGTTTTTATATTTGTATAACAAAATCTTATAAAATGAACAAAAAAGTAATCTTAATGATTTTAGATGGTTGGGGGAAATCTCCTGACCCAAAAGTCTCTGCCATAGATAATGCTAACACACCTTTTATAGATAGTTTATACCACAATTATCCAAATGCACAGCTTCGCACAGATGGCTTACACGTTGGCTTACCAGAAGGTCAAATGGGTAATAGTGAAGTAGGACACATGAATTTAGGTGCGGGACGAATTGTCTATCAAGATTTGGCTAAAATCAACCTAGCTATTGATAATAATACACTTGCAAAAGAACACGTATTACAAGATGCTTTTAGCTATGCTAAAGCGAATAATAAAAATATTCATTTTTTAGGATTATTAAGTGATGGTGGCGTTCATTCTCACATTAATCACCTGAAAGGATTGATTGATGCTACTGAAGCTTCTGGTGTAGAAAACGCTTATATCCATGCTTTTACAGATGGACGTGATGTCGATCCAAAATCTGGAAAAGGATTTGTTCAAGATTTAGAAACTTTCACTAAAAATAAAAATACAAAACTAGCTAGTTTAACTGGACGTTACTATGCAATGGACCGTGATAACCGTTGGGAACGTATTAAATTAGCATACGATGCTTTAGTTAATGGTACAGGCGAATTATCTAATGATTTACCACAAAGTGTACAAAACCATTATGATGCTGATATTACAGACGAATTTATAAAGCCAATCATAAAATCGAATGCTGAAGGGCTTCCGTTAACGACCATTAAAGATGACGACGTTGTTATCTTTTTTAACTTCAGGACAGATCGTGGACGCGAATTAACAGATGCTTTATATCAAAATGATCATCACGAACAAAATATGCATAAATTGAATTTGTACTACGTGACAATGACAAATTATGGTGATGCTTTTACAGGAATTCATGTCGTGTTTGATAAAGATAATATTACAGAAACCTTAGGTGAGGTTTTAGAAAAAAACAATAAAACACAAATACGAATTGCCGAAACTGAAAAATATCCTCACGTAACATTTTTCTTTTCAGGTGGACAAGAAACACCTTTTAAAGGTGAAAGTCGCATCTTAAAAAATTCGCCTAAAGTTGCTACTTACGATTTAAAACCAGAAATGTCTGCGTTTGAATTAACGGATGCTTTAGTCCCAGAATTAGAAAAAGAAACTACGGATTTTATTTGTTTAAATTTTGCAAACGGTGACATGGTAGGCCATACAGGATCAATGTCTGCAGCAATACAAGCTTGCGAAGTTGTTGATAAATGTGTAGAACAAGTTGTGACTACTGCTTTAGCACATGGTTACACAACACTATTAATTGCTGACCATGGTAATTGCGAAACAATGATTAACCCTGATGGATCTCCAAATACAGCACATACAACTAATCCAGTTCCACTTATTTTAATTGATAAAGAATTAAAAACAATTAAAGATGGTGTTTTAGGTGATATGGCTCCAACTATATTAAAATTAATGGGAGTAGAACAACCTAAAGCAATGACTTGTCATAGCTTAGTGTAACACTAATTAAATATCAAAAAACGTTCTATTGTAATCAATAGGACGTTTTTTTTGTTTCATAAATAAGATACTCAAACAAACAATTATAAATCTTTCAACTAGCTTAATGCCTCTTGCTTTTTATTTCTTTTAAAGTGAAATAAAATTCATTCACCCATTAAAATAAAACAAGAACAAATAACAACACAATTTATAACACAACAATATTTTACACGCCCGTCAGTTCGAGTGCTTTTTGAGGCACGAAAAAAGAGTATCGAGAACTCCCTCCGTAATCACTACAATTTCTATACTATTTAATGTACACCTATAAAACAGCCCTTTAGTTTATCAATAATTATTGTATTTTTGAATTCAATTTTTATATAAAATGAAGCTTTCTAAAGGACTTATAATTGCAGTAGATTTTGACGGTACCATCGTAGAAGACGGGTATCCAGGCATTGGACAAGAACGTCTTTTTGCTTTCGAAACCTTAAAACGCCTGCAAGCTGATGGTCATCGCTTAATTTTATGGACCTATAGACATGGAAAAAAATTAGACGAAGCTGTAACTTACTGTCAAGATAATGGAATTACCTTCTATGCTGTAAACCAAAGTTTTCCTGAAGAAGACTTTAAAAACGATGTTAGCAGAAAAATCCACGCAGACCTATTTATAGACGACCGTAATATTGGTGGTATTTTAGGTTGGGGAGCTATCTATCAGATGTTAACTAATGAGACTCCCCAACTACCAAAACCAAAGAAAAAAAGCTGGTTTAAGTTTTAATTACTAATATTTTATCAAATCAAAGTACTGCCTATCCACTAGTTCTCTATGATCTGGATGCGCAATATTAACTAATGCTTTTACACGCTCTTTAATTGTTTTACCAAACAAGTTAGCCACACCATATTCTGTTACCACATAATGCACGTGTGATCGTGTTGTAACCACGCCAGCTCCGGGTTTTAATGTTGGCACAATTCTGCTAATTCCTTTTCTAGTTACAGATGGTAATGCAATAATTGCTTTACCGCCTTCGCTTAAAGAAGCCCCTCTAATAAAATCCATTTGTCCTCCTACTCCAGAGTACATATGCGCACCAATACTATCGGCACAAACTTGACCTGTAACATCAACTTCTATGGCACTATTAATAGCAACCATTTTAGGATTCTGTTTAATAATAGATACATCGTTTGTATAATTTGATGCTCTCATTTCAACAAAAGGATTATCATCTACATAATCATATAAACGTTGCGACCCCACTAAAAAAGTAGATAACGCGCGCCCTCTATTAATTGCTTTATAGTTTCCGTTTATTACATTTTTTAAAATTAAATCAATAACGCCATCAGAAAACATTTCGGTATGTAACCCTAAATCTTTATGATTCACTAATCTAGTTAGCACAGCATTTGGTATAGATCCAATCCCCATTTGTAGTGTGCTTCTATCTTCAATTAAATTAGCAACATAATCACCAATAGTATTTTCAATAGCTGTAGGGGCTACCATATCATGACCCGGTAAAGGCTGATGACTTTCTACAAACGTATTAATCTCGGACACATGGATAATACCCGCACCATGGGTTCTTGGCATAAAACTATTAACCTGAGCAATTACCGTTGTTGCATTGTCAATTGCTGCTAAAGTAGCTTCAACAGAAACACCTAATGAGCAATACCCATGTTTATCGGGTACGGACACATGTATAAAAGCAACATCAATGTCAATAATATTACGTTTAAATAACACTGGTAATTCACTTAAAAAAACAGGCGTATAAGAGCCATTCCCTGCTCTTAAAGTATGTCTTACATTTTTACCTATAAAAAAGGAATTAACATGAAAACTATCCTTTAATTCCGGATTAGCATAAGGTGCTTCTCCTTCTGTATGTAAATGACAAACTTCAACATGACGTAACTCTTCATGTCTTTTAGTCATGGCTTGAATTAAAGATTGAGGCGCTGCTGCTGCTGCCTGAATATAAACACGATCATTAGATTTTATAACTTTTACAGCTTCATCTGCAGTAACTGGTGAAAACATAATTTTAATTTTTAGAGAACAAAAATAATACTAAGAAATACTTTAAAACCTGCTAAATGTCATGTCTTCAAAATTTAGAAAGCAGTTTATTTTAAGTATATTTGCACATATTTTTTTAACCATGATTATAGTAAAAACAAAAGAAGAAATAGAATTAATGCGCGAAGCAGCATTAGTTGTTTCTAAAACATTAGGTGAAGTTGCAAAAGCTGTAAAACCAGGTGTTACCACTTTACAATTAGATAAAATTGCCGAAGAACATATTAGAGATTTAGGTGCTGTACCAGGATTTTTAGGATTGTATGACTTTCCTAACACCTTATGTATGAGCCCAAATTCTCAAGTTGTGCATGGAATACCAAATAATACTCCTTTAGAAAACGGAGACATTATATCAATTGACTGTGGTTCTATTTTAAATGGTTATTATGGTGATCATGCTTACACTTTTGCTGTAGGTGAGATTGATCCAGAAACAGAAAAATTACTTCAAGTGACTAAAGAATCTTTATACATGGGTATTAAAGAACTTAAAGTTGGTAATCGCGTTGGAGATGTTGGTTATGCGATACAAAAATATTGCGAAGATCATGGCTATGGCGTTGTACGCGAATTAGTAGGTCATGGTTTAGGTACTAAAATGCACGAAGATCCAGAAATGCCAAACTATGGTAAACGTGGTCGTGGTAAAAAGTTTATCGAAGGTATGGTTGTGGCTATTGAGCCTATGATTAACCTTGGAACGCAACGCATCAAACAACACAGAGATGGCTGGACAATTACGACTTTAGATGGTAAACCAAGTGCACATTTTGAGCATGATGTTGCTATTGTAGATGGTAAACCTGAGTTATTATCAACCTTTGCATATATCTATGATGCATTAGGTATTGTTAGCAATGAAGAAGATGAGTTTAGACAGAAGGCATTAGTATTATAAATTATAAAGATGTCCATTAGCCATTTAGAAGATCAACTTCAGCCATTAAGACAAGCATTAAATAACCACAAGCTATATTCTGTTTTAACAAACATTGAAGATGTAAAGCTATTTATGGAACAGCATGTTTTTGCTGTTTGGGATTTTATGTCGCTACTAAAAGCGCTTCAAAATAAATTAACAACGACAACATTACCATGGGTTCCTGTTGTAAACCCATCCACTGCTAGATTTATAAATGAAATAGTGTTAGGTGAAGAAAGTGATATCAATGAGTTAGGTGAAGCAAAAAGCCACTTTGAAATGTATCTAGAAGCTATGCAACAAATAGAAGCTAATACAGATCAAATACACCATTTAATATCCTATTTACAACAAGGTTTTTCAATTAATGAGGCTTTAAATAAAATCGAGTTAAACCCTGAAACTTTAGAGTTTGTACTATTTACATTCAAAATAATTGAAACAAATAAAGTGCATAAAATAGCTGCTGCATTTACTTTTGGTCGTGAAGATGTTATTCCTGATATGTTTTTTCAGATTATAAATCAATCTAAAGCAGATCAAAACACCTTTAGCAAACTAAGCTATTATTTAAATCGCCATATCGAGTTAGATGTTGATGAGCATGGTCCATTATCTTTAAAAATGATAGAAGAACTTTGTGGTAATGATACTATTAAATGGAATGAGGTTTTAGAAGTCTCTAAACAAGCATTACAGTATCGCATAGCATTATGGGATGGTATTTATAAATTAATAACAGTAAACTTAGCTATTGAAGCTTAAACCTTTTGAAAAAAATATTCAAATTAATATTAAATAGCATTCCAAGACCTTTATTAATCAGGTTAAGCTATGTTGCGCGACCTATTTTAGCATTCTTTTTAAAAGGAAATACATATACCGACCCTATAGATGGTAAAAGTTTTAAGAACTTTTTATCTTATGGTTATGGGACACAACGTGATAATGTATTATCGCCTTCTACTTTAAGTTTGGAGCGTCACAGATTATTGTGGTTGTATTTACAAAACGAAACTAGCTTTTTTACGCCATCAGAAAACAAAAAAAAGGTGCTTCATTTTGCGCCAGAACAATGTTTTTTAAAACGTTTTAGAGCTTTAGAAAATATAGACTATACAACTACAGATTTATTATCACCAATTGCAGACGTCAAAGCAGACATCTGTAATCTTCCATTTGAGGATAATAGTTATGATATTATTTTATGTAATCACGTATTAGAGCATATTCCTGATGACACAAAAGCCATGCAAGAGTTATTTCGCGTCATGAAACCGGGTGGTTATGGTGTATTTCAAATTCCGCAGGATATAAGTAGACAAACTACTTTTGAAGACAATACAATTACAGATAAAAAGGAACGCGCCAAAATATTTGGTCAATACGATCATGTACGCGTCTATGGATACGACTACTTTAATAAACTAAGAGACATTGGTTTTATGGTTAATGAAGTTGATTATACGGCTAAACTTTCAGCGGAAGCGATAAAAAAATACTGCTTAGCTCCAGGAGAAATTATACCTGTAGTTTACAAATAACATTTGTTAATCCCCTATTTAATGACCTCACAAATATTAATTGCAACAGGAGCCCTTTTTGGGATGTTATCTGTTATTTTTGGTGCTTTTGGAGCACATGCTTTAAAAAAGATTTTATCTACAGATCAATTACACAGCTTTGAAGTAGGTGTCAAATATCAAATGTATCACGCTATAGTTTTAATAGCTTTAGGTTATGGACAGGGACCTATGAGTGCTGCTATTTACTGGTGTTTTGTTATTGGAATACTACTCTTCTCGTTTAGTATATATGGACTAGTTTTATCCGACGCTAAGGGCAAAAAATTAAAATTTTTAGGACCAATAACGCCACTTGGAGGTTTATTATTAGTAACAGGTTGGTTACTAGTATTGGTTAATGCGTTTTAAATTTAATTAGTTTTAAAACCATTAAAGACCAAGGTCTCCAGTTGATTTTTATCATTCTCGAAAATAAGATAAGCTTGTAACTCTAGATGCTTTGCCATAAAATTGTCCACTTTTTTAATTCCCATGGCTTGGAAAGCAGTTGCATATCCATCTGCCATCATACAATTATCAGCAATAACGGATACACTTAAAATATTTGTCTTAGACGGATAACCAGTTTTAGTGTTGATAATATGTGCATATTTATTACCAAATTTATCTATTTTAAATTTACGATATGTACCAGAAGTCGCCATAGCCTTATCTTCTAGCACTAGTGTTTTATTATAACTTTGAGAACCATCAAAATTAGGGTTTTCAATACCTACAGTCCATCCTTTGTTTTTATTAAGATTAATACCTTTGGCTCTTAACTCTCCCCCAATATCAACAAGATAATTATTGATTTTTTTAGACTCTAAAAAATCTGCGATAACATCTACCCCATACCCCTTAGCAATGGCATTAAAATCTATAAAAGAAGCCTCTGGTTTTTTAATAGTATTATTTACTAAACCTACCCTGTTAAGTCCAACAAAACGCATTAAACTATCCACTTTTATGCTATCTAAGGCGGTTTTACTTGTTTCAGACCCAAAGTTCCATCCGTTTACTAATTGTCCTATAGTAGGGTCAAAAACACCTTCTGTCTCTCTATAAATTTGCTTGGCACCTTTAAAAACAGTTTTAAAATGGTTATCGACTTCAACAACCTCATTTCTATTCAATTTTGAAATATCAGAATCCGACTGGTAGTTAGACATTGAAGTATTAATAACCGTAAATAAACTATCAAATTGTTGTGTATAACTTACCCCATCAACATCGTAATATTGCACACTATAACTGGTGCCAAACACAGGTCCTGACACTTTTAATAACTGAGGTTGTTTTTGACAAGATAAACAAACACTAAAAATTAAAAATACAAGTATATACTTTTTCATAAGAAGGAAGATTACTACCCTAAATAGGGACAATAGTTAGTTTAATAAAGGAGACATTAATTCAAATTAGTTTCAATTAATTGAATTCCGTTATACTCAATAAGATATTCCTCATTTAAGTAAATAGGCAAATCATCACCATTTGGATTTCCTAATCCAACGCCGGCATATAAAATTTTTGAATTATGCTCTGTTGCGTGCTTTTTAAAAGATTCCATCCAAACAATATCATAATTATTAGCATTAGCGGGTAGCAAAACAGCACGGACAATAACAAAAAAGTACTGCTTATTTTTATCCATGACCACAAATTGTGGCTGCTTTTTTAACTGACTATTAATAGCAATAAATTCAAAACCACGTTTCTCTAGGTCTTTACCTACGTGATTCATTGCCAGATTATGTAATTCTTGTTTAGAAAGTGCTTTACTCATACTGCAAAAATAAAGTTTATTTCGCTTTCGCGGAAAAAAAGCCGGATAACAAATTACTTAAATCTTGCAAATTTAGAGTTATAGAAGGTAAAATTGGACACCGGGATTACAGCATCAAGTTTTAAATCATACCAAGGCGATAAGGCATTATCCTCTAAATTTTTAACTAAATGAACACTTTGAGCAGGTGTATTACCTTGAATTAGTAAAAATAAGTTTTCGCCCTTATTATTAGTTACTTGATCCGCCAACATAACAATATGACCAGGACTACCACCTAAAATAAGCATATCACCTATTTGTAGCGCTTCAACATTAGTTATAGTCTTCAATTCTTGATACAAAGACAATGTACCAGAATAGGTATAAATTAAGTTTAAATACTTATAGAAATTAGATTTACTATAATCTGAAGTAGCAGTTTTATGAAACGTCACTTTATTACCATTTATTTTAGGTCTAAACCCCTTAGCGTATTTACTCCAAGAACAATAGTGTCCTGACGTAAAATTAAAGCCTATTTCGTCCTTCCTATTATTGTACCAAAGGTATTCGCTTCTTATTCTAATTAAAGCATCTGCACACTGCTGTAAACCATTTTTAGGCACTGGCACTTCTAGTATACCAATATGTCCTTTCTGCCAATAATACTCAGAAGCATCGTAATTTATAATCTTACTACCAAACGGTTTTAATTTATAATGCCTTATGTAATCCTGAAAACTTCCTTTAGCATAGGTTGCGCGTTTAAATCCTTTTGGAGCATTAACACGCGACGCGATGGTCAAACTATCTTTATTAACCGTCGAAATACTTTTAGAAATGGTACTAACCAATTGATTAATTGGTTGCGGACTAAGTTTATAAACCAATAAGATTAATGTTGTAATAATTAAAACAATAAGGGCAACTTTTCTCATATCTAATAACAACGAAAAAGCCTAATACTTTCGTATTAGGCTTTTACATATTAAGATATATTTATAATAACTTTAAGAAATCAATTTCTATCCTCCAAAGTCATCAAATCTGATGTTTTCATCATCAATACCAAAATCTTCTCCCATTTTCTGAACCGCTTGGTTCATTAATGGTGGTCCACAGAAGTATAATTCGATATCTTCAGGAGCTTCATGTTTAGATAAATACTGATCAATAACTACTTGGTGAATAAATCCTGTAAATCCATCTCCAGACTCGTCATTAACATCCGATTTCAATGTCCAGTTATCAGCTTCCGTTGGATCTGATAATGCAATAAAGAATTTGAAATTAGGGAAATCTTTTTCTAAAGCTCTAAAGTAATGGATGTAGAATAATTCTGCTTTAGAACGTCCTCCGTACCAATATGTTACTTTTCTTCCTGTTTTTAATGTTCTAAATAATTCATATAAATGAGAACGCATTGGTGCCATACCAGCTCCACCACCTACATAAAGCATTTCCGCTTCAGAGTCATTTATAAAGAATTCACCGTAAGGTCCAGAAATTGTTACTTTATCTCCAACTTTTTGATTAAAGATATAAGACGATGCTACTCCTGGATTTACATCCATCCATCCACCTTTAGCACGATCAAAAGGAGGTGTTGCAACACGCACATTAAGCATAATTTTTCTTCCCTCGGCAGGGTAAGAAGCCATAGAGTAAGCTCTTTCAACTAACTCGGCATTCTTCATTACTAAAGGTCTTAATCCAAACTTATCCCAATCTGCTTCAAACTTATCAGGCTCTCCTGGGTGATCTTCAGGATGCGCACTAATATCCATTTCTGAATATTTAATTTCGCAATTAGGAATTTCAATTTGAATATACCCTCCAGCTTTATAGTTCATATCCTCAGGGATTTCCACTACAAACTCTTTAATAAAGGTTGCTACGTTGTAGTTAGACACTACTGTTGCTTCCCATTTTTTAATTCCGAAAACTTCTTCTGGAATAGTAATCTCCATATCTTGTTTCACCTTTACTTGACAAGACAGACGCGCACCATGTGCTAATTCTTTTCTTGAAAAGTGAGGCGTCTCAGTTGGTAATGCTTCTCCACCACCAGATAGTACGTGACACTCGCATTGAATACAAGTTCCACCTCCACCACAAGCAGATGGTAAAAAGATTTTATTACTACCTAAGGTAGATAATAATGATGCTCCTGAAGATACTTCAATCTCTCTCTCACCATTAATCAAGATTTTTACTGGTCCTGATGGTGATAATTTTTGTTTTACAAAAAGTAGTAAACTTACTAATACTAGCGTAATAAGTAAAAACGCTACTACAGTTACTATAACTGTTCCTCCTGTTCCTGCTGCTAAAATCATATTACTCTACTATTTTAGTATTGTTAGCTAATTCTTTTTTATCCACAGACAACGTTTTTACTTCAGTTGTCGTTTCTTTTTTAGGTGCTTCTTCGTCTCCTCCAGTTAACATCCCTCCAAAACTTAAAAATCCAATTCCCATTAACCCTGTAATGATAAATGTGATTCCTAATCCTCTTAAAGGTGCTGGTACATTACTGTATCTAATCTTTTCTCTAATTGCTGCAATAGCAAGAATTGCTAAAAACCAACCAATACCTGAAGAAACACCATAATTAAATGCTAAACCTAAAGTTTCAATTTCTCTAGATTGCATAAATAATGACCCTCCTAAAATGGCACAGTTTACTGCAATAAGTGGTAAGAAAATACCTAAAGAGTTATATAGTGATGGTGAAAACTTCTCTACCACTATCTCTACCAATTGTACCATTGTTGCAATGGTAGCAATAAACATGATAAATGATAAGAAACTTAAATCATAATCTACATATTCTGCTCCTAACCAAGATAATGCTCCTGGTTGTAAAATGTATTGATCCAATAACCAGTTTAATGGCACTGTAATAGCTAATACAAATATTACTGCTGCTCCTAAACCAACAGCTGTTGCTACTTTTTTAGATACTGCAAGGTAAGAGCACATTCCTAAGAATACTGCAAATACCATGTTGTCTATAAAAATCGACTTGAAAAATAATTCTAAATGTTCCATAATATTTTTAGTCTTCGATTAATGCTTTGTTTCTACTACGTTGTACCCAAATGATAAGTCCAACAATTATTAATGCCATTGGAGGCATTAACATAAATCCGTTGTTTTCGTATCCTAAAGAATATACTCCTGTTTTCTCGATTGGATCTCCTAATACTGGAATTCCGAAAAGTGTACCAGAACCTAAAAGTTCTCTAAAAAATCCAACGATTAAAAGGATAAGTGCATACCCTAAAGCATTACCTATTCCATCAAGGAATGATCTCCATGGTTTGTTTGCTAAAGCAAAAGCTTCAAAACGTCCCATAATAATACAATTAGTAATAATTAATCCAATAAATACAGACAGTGTTTTACTTAACTCATAAGCAAAAGCTTTTAATACTTGATCTACTATAATTACTAAAGCAGCAACTACAATAAGTTGAACAATAATTCTAATTTTAGAAGGTATAATGTTTCTCATTAAAGAGATTACCACGTTACCAATTCCTAATACAAACATTACAGCAATACCCATTACCAACGACGCTTTTAACTCTGCGGTAATAGCTAAAGCAGAACAAATACCTAATACCTGAATAGTAATCGGGTTATTATCTGCTAAAGGATCTGTTATTAACTTTGCGTCTTTTTTTGAAAGTAGTCCCATAATTAATTGCTAGCTAGTTTTTTTAAGTTCTCGAAATACGGTTGGTATAACTTTAAATCTTTTTTAATCATTGCAGATACACCATCTCCTGTAATAGTTGCTCCTGCTAATGCATCAACTTCGTAATCGTCTTTAATTAAATTTTTAGGATCATTATTACCTTTAGCAACAGTAATACCTTTAAAGGCTCCTGCATCTGTCAGTAGTTTTTCACCATAAAAATCATCCATAAAGTAACGTTGCTTAATATTAGCTCCTAAACCTGGTGTTTCTCCTTTGTGATCAAAAAATGCACCTTGAACAACCATGTTTTCGTCTAAAGCAACATAACCCCAAATAGCATCCCAAAGTCCTTTACCTCTTATTGGTGCGATGTAAAATGTTTTACCATCTTTTTCTCCTATAAATAAAGGTAAACGTCTTGTTCCTCCGCTTTTAGCTTTAGCTTGTTCCTTTTTAACATCAATTAAATAAGCTTGTTTATCTTCTTTAGCAACTCCGTTTTCTATAACTAGTTGCTTTGTGATATATTTTGCGAATTCTACTGATACTTTTGGTGATTTTTTACCAGAACCATTATCTACTAATTCTTTTGAAACAAAAGTTATATCTCCTGTCCCTTCATTACCATTTACACCCATTGCATACAGAATATTCTGTTGCTTTTCCATACGTTCTTGCTCTACAATTGTTGGTTTTAATGTTGCTGCTGTAAAAGCCAATAAAGACCCTACAACTAGTACCATTACAATTGCAAATATTACAGTATATGAATTCTTATCTGTGTTCATTGCCATGATTATGCTGTTTTAACTTTTAAACGTTTCATTCTGCGTTTTACGTTTCCTTGTATTACGTAATGGTCAATAGTTGGTGCAAAGACATTCATTAATAGAATAGCTAAAAATACACCTTCTGGATATGCTGGGTTAAATACACGGATCATTATTGAAATAAAACCGATTAAAAATCCATAAATCCATTTACCTTTATTTGTTTGAGATGCAGTTACTGGATCTGTTGCCATGTATACGGCTCCAAATAAGATACTACCAATTATTAAATGTTGCCAGAAAGGCACATTCATTAATCCATAAAACTTACTAGATTCTCCAATCCATTCTGCAGATACAACACCATTAAATATTAATCCCATTGTAAGCGCTCCAATTAAAGTAGACACTATAATTCTCCAGCTTCCTACCTTTGAAAAGATTAAAAACAATGCCCCAAGAATAATTAATAATTTAGAAGTTTCTCCAACTGATCCTGGAATAAAACCAAAAAACATATCCATGTAATCAATACCGGCTAAACTACTGTTTTGAGCATACGCACCAAGCAATGTTTCTCCAGAAATAGCATCTGCTGTTCCTGCACGCTCTACTGCTTCGTGTACCCAAACTTTATCTCCTGACATCCAAGTTGGATATGCAAAGAATAAGAAAGCACGTATTGTTAATGCTGGGTTTAGAATATTCATTCCTGTACCACCAAATACTTCTTTACCAATCACAACACCAAAAATTACTGCAACAGACAACATCCATAAAGGAATATCAACTGGTACAATTAATGGCACTAACATCCCGGTAACTAAATAACCTTCTTCTACTTCGTGACCTTTAATTACTGCAAAAATAAATTCTACAATAAGACCAACTCCATAGGATACAATTACCAATGGTAATACTGTCCATGCCCCAACAACAAAGTTATCCCAAGTCAAGAAGTTTGCAAATAAAGATGCTTCTCTTGTTAAACCTGCTGCAGCGTCAATAGCTGCATAATGTTGGTAACCTGCATTAAAAATACCAAAAATCAAACATGGCACTAAAGCCATAATTACGATGTTCATGGTACGTTTTAAATCATCTGCTGCCTTAATGTGCGTTCCACCATGAGTGGTTTCATTTGGCAAGTATAAAAAAGTATGAATCGCGTTAAACGCAGGAGCCATCTTGGTTCCTTTATACTTTTCTTTTAAATTATGTAAATTACTTTTTAAGCCCATTATCCTATCTCTTTAAGCATTAAGTCTAATCCTTCTCTAATTATCTTCTGGTGTGGTTGTTTAGAAACACAAACAAATTCTGTCAAAGCAAAATCTTCTGGTGCAACTTCATACATACCTAAAGCTTCCATTTCGTCTAAATCCTTATACATACAAGATTTTAAAATCTGCATTGGAAAGATATCTAAAGGAAATACTTCTTCATAATTACCTGTAATAACAAAAGCACGGTGCTCTCCATTAGTATTAGTATTTAAGTCAAACTTTTTGTTTGGTGTTAACCAAGAAAAAGTTAGTGCTCTTGAAGTTGATACTTTATTAAAAACTGGTTTATTCCATCCAAAAAACTCATAATCGTCTCCTTCAGGAATTACAGTAATTGTGTTACTATAATAATCTAAATAACCATCTGGCTTAACTTGTTTTCCTGATAATACATTACCAGAAATTACACGGTCGTTACCATCTTTGTCTACACCGTTATCATAAATCATGGTTGCTATTTCGCTTCCTAATTTAGTTTTAAAATAACGAGGCTTTTTAACTGAAGACCCAACTAAAGCAACTGTACGCTCTGCATTAAACTTACCAGTTAACAACAATTCTCCAATAATAACAAGGTCTTGAGCATTTATAGTCCAAACTACCTCACCTTTATTTACTGGA
Source organism: Olleya sp. KKT75 (assembly GCF_055635485.1). NCBI lineage: Bacteria > Pseudomonadati > Bacteroidota > Flavobacteriia > Flavobacteriales > Flavobacteriaceae > Olleya > Olleya sp. KKT75. The sequence goes on along the minus strand of NZ_CM145759.1, from coordinate 1,893,989 downwards.
TTAATTTTGTTAATCTGTGTTCCTACATTTCCTGATGGATGCGGTCCAGAAACTTTGTGTAAAGAAATATTTGAAAGTCCTGCTAATGGCGAATTACCATTTTTTGCAACACTAACATGTACTTTACCGTCTGTTAATTTACTTAAAGCAGTAACTGCAGCTTGTAACTCGGCTTCTTTACCTTGTAACACATAATCTAAATCTGCTACTAAAGGCGCACTAGCGTAAGCTGATATAAATATAGCTTTAGGCTGGTTTGCTGGATTTGCAATAACATCATACGGACGTTGTTTTACAAATGCCCAACATCCTGACTCTAATAAACGTGATTTAATATCTTCCGCTTTCGCTGAATTTAAATCTAACTTACCATAGTCATGAAACGATTGTTCCTTGTCTGCTTTGATTTTTACTGAAAGTATTTTTCTTTTTTCACCACGAGCTATCTCAATAATCTCTCCTGAAACAGGAGACACAAATTTTACAGCTTCATTTGACTTGTCGTAAAAAACAGGCTCGCCCGCTTTTACTTTTGCGCCTTCTTTAGCTGCTAATTTTGGTGTAACTTGATGAAAATCTTCCGGTCTTATTGAATAGAAATTGCTAACAATAGCATTTTCGGTAGCCTTTTCGGCTGCTCCGACTAATTTAATATCCAGACCTTTTTTAATCTTAATGTCGTTTGACATATTATAAATCTATTGGTTAATAGTTATACTGATTGTGATTTTTATAGGCTTAAAAATCCGTGCAAAAATACAAATTAATAACAAAATTTCTTTGAGTAGAAGACTGTAGTTGCTTTATTTATAATTATTCTAAATAACAAAAATAACTTAGGCATAGATTTTGTTTATCTTTGTTATTCAAAATAGCCTATAAATGCCTATAAATATTAAACACTTTGTCATTGCGTTTCTAATTTTTACAACGGGGTTTTCTCAAGTTGAAGAAATCATACCTCCCGACTATATCAAAACTATTTATTTTAACGGAGGCACTTCAGAAAGTCAACTACCAATAATACAATTAGGAGAGACATTACTATTAGAATTTGATGCGTTAAACGGAGACGAAGAAGATTATTATTATAAAATAGAACATTATAATTTTGATTGGACACCCTCTATTTTAGTAGAATCAGAGTACATTGATGGCTTTGATGAGCAACGCATCAGAGACTACGACAACTCATTTAATACGCTACAAACGTTTTCGCATTACAAATTATCTATTCCTAATCAATTTACTAAAAGCATAAAAATTACAGGTAACTACCTGCTTACTATTTATGACGATTATGACGATGTTATTTTTACTAGAAAATTCATGGTTTATCAATCTCAAGCCAATGTTGGTTTAGAAATTAAGCGCTCTAGAGATGTTTCTACCATTGCCGAAAAACAATCGGTAGACATTTCAATAAGCTCGGGACAATTACAATTTGTCAACCCAAAAGAAACCGTAAAAACGGTAATAATTCAGAATAACAACCTAACATCTGCTATTACAGACTTAAAACCGCAATACATACTTGGTAATGAATTAAGCTACAGATATAATGAAGCCTCAAGTTTTTTGGGTGGTAATGAGTTTTTAAGCTTTGAAAATAAAGAAATTAGAGCTGCAAATACTGGTGTACAATACATTAGATTAGAAGATTTATATCAAACCTATCTTTACACCAACACATCTCGTGCTGACTTAGAATACACTTATAATCCAGACCTTAACGGAAACTTTTTTATAAATGCTTTAAATTCTGATCAACCAGAAACTGAAGCAGATTATGCTTGGGTACACTTTGCTTTACAATACCCAAAACTAGAAGAAGGCCAAACCATACATGTCTATGGTAATTTTAATAATTATGCTATAGAACCTCAAACAGCTTTAGAATATTATGAGGGGGAAGACATTTACGCAACCGCTATACAATTAAAACAAGGGTATTACAATTACAAATATATAATAGTAGACCAAGACGGAACACTGCAAGAACATACTATTGGTGGCAGTTTTTGGCAAACCGAAAACAATTACAAAGTATTAGTCTATTACAGAGCACTAGGCGCTAGATATGACAAAATTATTGGCTTAGGCGAAGCTAACTCTGTTGGAATCACTAATTAATTGTTAAAAACAGCCTTACCTCTATAAATTATTACATTGTAACAAATAATTCATTATTTTTACAATAAGCAAATTGCTTAACACTATGGTTCAACAAGTTACAAGCGGGATTAAAATTACGGTAGAAACTAACTTTGAAGGCACATTTTATAAAAATTATAAAATCAACTTCGCTTTTGGTTACGTTGTTACTATCGAAAATCAAAGCAAAGACTCTGTGCAACTAAACGCTAGACACTGGATTATTTCTGATGCCTTAAATGATGAAGAAATAGTTTCTGGAGAAGGTGTTATTGGCCTAAAACCAGTATTACAACCTGGAGAATCCCACACCTATACGTCTGGATGCTTATTAACCTCTCCTTTTGGAGCAATGAAAGGATATTACAGTATGGTAAACTTTACTACTACCAAAAAGTTTAATGTTGCTATTCCTAGTTTTAAATTAAGTGCTCCTTTTGCACTCAATTAATAGCACGGATTACTCCTCTTATTAATCTACTCTGTTATACTAAAAATGTAAATATTAAATTCTAATATTTTACAATTTTGCTAACACATATAACCCAACAAAAAATCGTAACTTTGTGCTTTAAATTTTCAAACTAAAAACACAACACTTATCATGGGAAAAGGATTTTTCAATGTACCAATTGCTGTTAACGAACCAGTAAGAGAATATGCTCCAGGCTGTCAATATCGTGAAGCAATAGCTAAGACATACAAAACAATGTACAATAGCAACTTAGACGTGCCAATGTATATTAACGGAAAAGATGTAACAACTGGAAACACTAGAACAATGTCTCCTCCGCATGATCATAAACATGTTGTTGGTCAATATCATTTAGCTGAGAAATCTCACGTAGACGAAGCTATTTCTACTGCTTTAGAAGCAAGAAAAAGCTGGTCTCAAGTGCCTTGGCAAGATCGTGCTGCTATCTTTTTAAAAGCTGCCGAATTAATTGCAGGTCCTTACAGAGCTAAGATTAATGCGGCAACTATGATTGCACAATCAAAAACCATTCATCAAGCAGAAATTGATGCATCATGTGAGTTGATAGACTTTTTACGATTTAACGTACAGTTTATGACAGAAATGTATCATGAGCAACCACAAAGTACAAGTGGTGCTTGGAATAAAATAGAATACAGACCACTAGAAGGTTTTGTATACGCTGTATCTCCATTTAACTTTACTGCTATTGCTGGTAATTTACCTGCTTGTATGGCAATGATGGGGAATGTTGTTGTATGGAAGCCAAGTGATTCTCAAATATACTCTGCAAAAATAATTATGGATGTATTTGAAGAAGCTGGTGTACCTGCAGGTGTTATTAATGTTGTATTTGGTGACCCAGTAATGATTACAGATACTGTATTAGCTAGCCCTGATTTTTCTGGTTTACACTTTACAGGTTCTACTTATGTATTTAAAGAATTATGGAAACAAATTGGAAACAATATCCATAACTACAAAACATATCCAAAAATTGTTGGAGAAACAGGTGGTAAGGATTTTATCGTTGCACACAAAACTGCTAATCCAAAACAAGTAGCAACCGCTATTACAAGAGGTGCTTTTGAATTTCAAGGTCAAAAATGTAGTGCTGCTTCTCGTGCTTACGTTTCAAAAAGTATTTGGAACGAAGTAAAAGAGCAAGTAATTGCAGATGTCAAGTCATTTAAAATGGGATCTCCAGAAGATATGGGTAACTTCATTACTGCTGTAATCCATGAAGGATCATTTGACAAATTAGCTAAATACATAGATCAAGCAAAAGCAGACAAAGGTGCTGACATTATTGTTGGTGGTGGACACGACAAAAGCAAGGGTTACTTTATAGAGCCTACTGTTATTGTTGCAGAAGACCCTAAATACACAACAATGTGTGATGAGTTATTTGGTCCTGTTATTACTATTTATGTGTTTGAAGATGACAACTATTCTGAAACATTAAAATTAGTAGACGAGACTAGTGATTATGCATTAACTGGTGCTATTTTAGCAAAAGACAGATATGCTGTTATCGAAGCAACTAAAGCTTTAGAAAACTGTGCTGGAAACTTCTATATTAACGATAAGCCAACCGGTGCTGTTGTAGGACAACAACCATTTGGAGGCGCAAGAGGCTCTGGAACAAATGACAAAGCAGGAAGTATCTTAAACTTACAACGTTGGGTATCTCCAAGAATGATTAAAGAAACATTTGTAACTCCAGTAGATTACAGATATCCTTTCTTAGGAGAATAGTATAACAACTATTTATAAACTAAAAAACGCGAACCAATGGTTCGCGTTTTTTTTGCTTTATTGTAAACTATAAAAAATAAGTTTCTTACTTTTTAAGTTCTAATTTTTCGGCAAAATAGTCGCAAAAATCTTTCATTGTTGCCGTCATTTTCTCGTCTTGAGTTGCTCTATTAAAAGTATCACTCATCGCTACTAGGGTTTGATGAAAAAACACTTTCATTTCATCCACAGGCATATCTTTAGTCCATAAATCTATTCTTAAAGATTCTTGTGCTACATTATCCCAAACGGATAACATCATTGCTTTAGCTTCAGCATTTTTAATGCCTCCATCTTGTGCTGTCCAATTTAATTTTTCCGGCACTCTGTTTTCGTCTAACTCTACTTTTAAAGTTATTTCTGAGGTAATTTTAGCCATTACTGTCTTGGTTTATATTTAGATTTATTAAATACTGTTTGCGCTGGTGCATTAAGCAATTCTGCTAATGTCACACCGTTATTTTCCATGTATGCTTTTACAATTTGCCAACCTACAAACTGCCCTACTTTCCCCGGAGATTCGTTATCTATTTCTGCTAAGTAAAACTTAGAAAATGGTGCTGCATTAATAAAGCGATTAGGTAATTTAGAGTCCGTACTGTATAACAATTCTTTTTGTATAAAGTATTGCCACATTTGCTCTTGGTTAGCCGTAACCCAATCTACTTGAGCTTGTGTGTATCCTATTTTCTCTGCATCCGATTTAAAAGGAATAAGCTTGTCTTTGATATATAAAAGCTTTCCTGAGTACACCATTTCGTCTAATAGATTTTTTCTTTTTGCGTTGGACACATACTTTTTAGCATAAGCATCTGCTAAATCCACCACAATCTGTTCTGGTCGCATGTTAGCTACAATGTAATTTTGAAGTCCTTCGTAAAAAAAATGATCACTCCCTAAATAGGTGTCCAACTCAATAACAGCAATAGTATCTGTAACTATAACTTTGTTTCTGTAATCAACATCCGATGTTGTTGTTATTACGCGAGGGGTTTTAAATGTTGGGAAGTAATATTTTAAAGATTGAAATAATTGCTTAATTTCCTCTTCTTCTTTTTTTAAATCAGGAAACTGTTTTATAGTTTCTTCATTTAATTGAAGCTGTAAAGTATCGCTCATTTTTCCTACCCAAAAGGCATCATCAAACTGACTAGGAAACATAAATGGAAATTCTGTCTTTAACTGATCTAAATCACCAGGCCTTGCTTCCGCGAAAGCGACATCAAAACGCGCAATATTAAGATTTACATCAATATTTGCGATTTGATCTGCATCCTTGTTATTATCTTGACAAGAAAACACTAAGAAAAATAATGATATAATTAAAATGGATACTCTCATAAAACTTAAGCGCTCTTAATTTTTATTACTAAAGGGTTTACTTTATTTTTGTTAGGCAAAGGTACTATTCTTTGTTTAAAATTCTTTGATTATGCAAACAGAAAAAGTTGTTAAACATATTGTAAAATGGTTAAAAGATTATGCTACTAACGCAAAAGTTAATGGTTTTGTTGTTGGAATTTCTGGCGGAATTGATAGCGCAGTTACCTCAACGCTTTGCGCAGAAACAGGTTTAAAGGTTTTATGTGTAGAAATGCCTATACATCAGCCAGCTAGTCATGTCTCTAGAGGCCAAGAACATATTGAGCAACTTAAAAAACGATACCCTAACGTTAGCGGTATTATATCTGACCTAACACCTGTTTTTGAAGAGTTTAAAACCGAAGTGTCTTTAGACGGGAAACAAGAAATTGTAGATATGGCTCTTGCCAATACACGCGCACGTTTACGTATGACAACCCTTTATTACCATGCTGGATTACTAGGCTTACTAGTGGCAGGTACAGGGAACAAAGTAGAAGATTTTGGTGTTGGTTTTTACACAAAATATGGTGATGGCGGTGTGGATTTAAGTCCGATTGCAGATCTACTTAAAAGTGAAGTTTATACCCTTGCCGATTATTTAAAAGTACCAAGTTCTATAATCAATGCGGCACCTAGTGATGGGCTTTTTGGTGATGCTAGAAGTGACGAAGATCAAATTGGTGCATCTTACCCAGAATTAGAGTGGGCAATGAAAATGAAAGAAGCAGGCAAGTCCGAAACAGACTTTTCTGGAAGAGAAAAAGAAGTATTTAAAATTTTTAAAAGATACAATACCAACAACTTACATAAAATGAACCCAATTCCGGTTTGCGAGATACCTAAAGATTTAATCTAAAAGTCTAAGCTAATAAAATTTTACATACCTTTACCATGCTATTATTATTTCTATAACTCGTGCTTTCTTTGTTTAAAAGGAGCACCTTAAAAACTAATTGACCATGGTTAAACTAATGGTTGCGGATCAACACCCTATTGTCACAAAAGGGTTAGAATTGGTCTTCGCAAGTTCGCGTGATATAAAATTTATTGAAGCTGTTCCTGACGGCGAAGCTATTTTTGGCGCTCTAAAACAATACACTACAGATATTTTACTTTGTGAAATAGATTTACCAAAGCTTAATGGTATTAGTGTTTTAAGACGTATTAAAAAAGAACATCCCGAAGTAAAAGTTATTATCTACAGCGCACAACAAGAAGAAGTGTATGCGGTAAGTGCGATAAAAGCTGGTGCAGATGGTTATGTTCAAAAATCTACCGACTTATTAACACTAAAAGATGCCATCATGAAAGTACATTTGGGTGGCGTTTATATAAGCCCAAGTCTATCTAGAAAGATTGCACTTGATAAAAATTCTGGAAAAAGTAATTACTATAAAAAACTATCTACTAGAGAGGTTGAAGTCTTAAAACTTTTATCTAACGGAAGAAGAAATAAAGAAATTGCTGAAGAATTACAAATCAACGAGAAAACGGTAAGTACATACAGAGCGCGTTTAATGAAAAAACTAAACGTAACTAACTTAATAGATCTTGTAAATCAAGCAAAAAGCATAGATTTATAACGCTCGGTTTAATTTTCTAGCTAACAACATTTTCAAACCAGAGTAGTCCTTGACTTCTTCTAAGATGTCTCTATTTACTTCTGCTCTGTTTTGAAGCGTTTGTTGCTGGTAATTAAGTACTTTTTGATCAATTAAAAAGCATCTTAACGTTAAAATCGTTTCGCTTACTAACTGTGGCACAGAGTCTACTTTAGTTTTCGGAAATATATTGTTACGTTCCCAATCGGACAATTCATAACGCTCATCTTCCATTAATATAGACGTAATCTCTGAAGCTAAATCAGGATGAATTGTATTTATAATACTCTCTATTTTAAATTCAGGATTTTGATTTAAGGTCTCAATTATTGCAAAATAAATATCTTTAAACATTGGATTTAAAAACTCCATTTCGTCTTCTTGCAAATCTAAAAACACTTTTTCAAACACTTTAGATTGCTGCACAACTGGTTCTAACTCCAACTGTCCTTTTTCGTTTTCTTTTAAAATTAAATCTTCAAAATCCTCTGTTCTATCTCCATAAAGCAATAAAATTTCAATAATTTTTCGTTCTAATGTATATTGTACATCTACTTTTTTAACTGTCGGTGTGTTTTTAACAACCTCAAAAGCTTTAGGTGTTTCTGGACCTTTTGATCCACTATTTTGATCTTTGTTTGTAATTTGTGCCAAAGTAGAAAACAATACTTCCTCACTAATATCCATTATTCTAGCACACTCTTGAATATAGATTTCAGTTTTAATTCTATCCGGAATTTTAGCAATACTGTTTACAATATCTCTAATAGTTTCCGCCTTTTTTATTGGGTCATTTTTTGCGCCTTCGTATAACACAGAAGCTTTAAACTGTATAAAATCCTGAGCATTATCTTGTAAATACTTAGTTAACTCTTCTAAGGTATTAGATTTAGCAAAACTATCCGGATCTTCCCCTTCAGGAAATGTACAAACCTTAACATTCATACCTTGTTCAAGGATTAAATCAATTCCTCTTAAAGAGGCACGCATACCCGCAGCATCACCATCAAATAATACAGTAATATTTTTAGTTAAACGGTTAATTAATCTAATCTGATCACTTGTTAAAGCTGTTCCAGAACTGGATACAACATTTTTTATTCCTGTTTGATAAAATTGAATAACATCTGTATACCCTTCTACCAAATAGCAATTATCTTCTTTAGCTATACTTTGCTTGGCATTATAAATACCATACAACACTTTACTTTTATGGTACAGATCACTTTCTGGGCTGTTTAGATATTTAGCAGCTTTTTTATCGTTGGTTAAAATACGTCCTCCAAAACCTAAAACACGACCACTCATACTTTGTATAGGAAACAACACACGCCCTTTAAAACGGTCAAAACGTTTACTCTCCTTTACAATTGTTAATCCTGTAGCTTCTAAAAACTCTAATTTATATCCTTTTTTTAAAGCTTCGTCTGTAAATCCACTCCACTGATCTAAACTATATCCTAAATCAAATTTCTTTATGGTTTCTAGTGTAAAACCACGCTCTTTAAAATAGCTTAAACCAATTGCCTTTCCTTGATCTGTATTATGCAGTATATTTTGAAAATACTTACTTGCAAACTCGCTAACTAAGTATAAACTTTCACGTTTATCCTGTTCTTGTTTCTGCTCGTCAGATTGTATTGTTTCTTCAATTTCAATATTATACTTTTTAGCCAAATATTTAATAGCTTCTGGATAAGTAAAATGCTCATGCTCCATTAAAAAAGCAACGACATTACCCCCTTTACCACTAGAAAAATCTTTCCATATTTGTTTAACAGGAGACACCACAAAACTTGGCGATCTCTCGTCAGAAAAAGGACTTAAACCCTTAAAATTACTACCTGCTTTTTTAAGCTGAACAAAGTCACCAATAACCTCTTCAAGTCTGGAGACTTCATATACTTGGTCTATGGAAGATTTTGAAATCAAGATTTTTTTATTTTGAAGGATTAGACTGTAAAAGTAATATAAATAAGACGGTTTTCAATTACTAAACATATAGTTTTAAAACACACAAAACCCCTTTATATTGTAATAACCTATTCTCTAATAAGTAGTAAATAAAAAAAATGTTAAACAAGATAAATCGTAGTTCATGTCTTTTATCTCAAATTTGACTAATTTTGCAGCATGGTAAAAGATATTCAACTTCGTGTTTCGTTAAAAGAAGAAGAGATTCCAGATATTTTAATTAAAAAATCTGCGATATCCCTTTCCATGTCAAGAGATGACATTACAGGAATTAAGGTTTTAAGAAAATCTATTGATGCCAGAAAACCAAAAATCATCTTTAATTATAAGGTTTCGGTTTTTATTAAGGAACCTATGCCTGACACATCTGACTACACCTTTGACTATAAAGATGTATCAAAAGCAAAACCTATACATATTATAGGATTTGGTCCCGCTGGTATGTGGGCAGCCTTACGTTGTATAGAATTAGGGTTTAAACCTATAGTTTTAGAACGTGGGGCAAATGTAAAAGATAGACGACGCGATTTAAAAGCCATCAATCAAGACCATTTTGTAAACGAAGACTCTAATTACTGCTTCGGAGAAGGAGGTGCTGGAACTTATAGTGATGGTAAATTATACACCCGTAGTTTAAAACGTGGTGATGTACGTCGTATTTTTGAAAACCTTGTTTATCACGGCGCTACGGATCAAATTTTGGTTGATGCGCATCCACATATTGGAACCAACAAGCTACCAAAAGTTGTACAAAATATTAGAGAGAATATCCTTAAATATGGTGGAGAAGTCCATTTTAATACCCGTGTCACAGATTTTACAATTAAAAATAATAAGATCGAAGCTATCCAACTTAAAAATGGAGACGAATTAATAACCGATAAAGTGATACTAGCAACGGGACACTCTGCTAGAGATATTTTTAATCTACTACATAACAAAAATATTTCACTAGAAGCAAAGTCTTTTGCAATGGGTGTTAGAGCAGAACATCCACAATATATTATTGATAGCATTCAATACCATTGTGAAGGACCAAGACCTGAGTTATTACCCGCAGCCTCTTACAGCTTAGTGCAACAAGTCAATGGACGTGGTGTATACAGTTTTTGCATGTGTCCAGGTGGATTTATTGTTCCTGCAGCAACTGCTAATGGAGAAGTTGTTGTTAATGGAATGTCGCCTTCAAGGCGAAATAACAAATTTGCTAACTCAGGAATTGTTGTAGAAATTGATGCCAATCGCGATCTTAAAAAATACGAACATTTTGGCGCTTTAAAAGCATTAGAATTTCAGAAAGACTTAGAGAAGTTAGCATTTAATGCAGGTGGACGCAGCCAAGTAGCGCCCGCACAAAGAATGACTGATTTTGTTGAAGGTAAATTATCAAGTAGTTTAAATGAAACCTCTTACCAACCCGGTCTAAACAGTGCCCCTTTACATAGTTTATTTCCTAAATTAATAGGAGCCTCTTTAAGAAAAGGGTTTAAAGCATTTGGAGATAAAATGAAAGGATACTATACTGAAGAAGCTAATATTATTGGGGTTGAATCTCGTACTTCATCTCCGGTTAGTATTCCAAGAGGCGAAACGTTAGCGCATCCAGAAATCACAAACTTATATCCTTGCGGTGAAGGTGGTGGATATGCTGGTGGAATTATTAGCGCTGCCATGGATGGTGAACGTTGTGCAGAAGCTGCAACAGGCAAACTATAATAGGTCCTTTTAAAAGCGCTATTAATATAGACATAAATCCATTAAGACTTAACCTTTACGGTTATAAGTCTTAATATTAGTCGTGCTTCAAATAAAGATATTATTCTTATTTTTGCCTCTTAAATTAGAAATCAATGAAAGCATATATATTTCCAGGTCAAGGTGCCCAATTTACAGGAATGGGTCTTGATTTATACGAAAACTCACCAGAAGCACAGCATTTATTTGAAGATGCAAATGAAATTTTAGGTTTCAATATTACAGACATTATGTTTGAAGGTACTGCTGAGCAATTAAAAGAAACAAAGGTTACACAACCTGCTATTTTTTTACACTCCGTTATTTTAGCAAAAACTTTAAGAGACACTTTTAAACCTGAAATGGTTGCAGGACATAGTTTAGGTGAATTTTCTGCTTTAGTAGCAGCAGGCGCACTAAGCTTTGAAGATGGACTTAAATTAGTATCTCAGCGTGCACAAGCCATGCAAAAAGCTTGCGAAATACAACCAAGTACAATGGCTGCAGTATTAGGTCTTGAAGACAAAGTTGTTGAAGATATTTGTGCTAATATAGATGGTGTTGTTGTTGCAGCAAATTACAATTGTCCTGGACAATTAGTAATCTCTGGAGAAGTTAGTGCAGTAGAAAAAGCTTGTGAAGCAATGAAAGAAGCAGGAGCAAGACGTGCATTAATGCTTCCTGTTGGAGGCGCATTTCACTCGCCAATGATGGAGCCTGCAAGAGAAGAATTAGCAGCAGCTATTGAAAACACAACATTTAGCACACCACATTGCCCAATTTATCAAAATGTAACTGCAACTGCAATTACTGATGAAAACGAAATAAAAGCAAACTTAATCTCTCAATTAACTGCACCTGTGCGTTGGACACAATCTGTGCAACAAATGATAACAGATGGGGCAACTTTATTTACTGAAGTTGGACCTGGAAAAGTATTACAAGGGTTGGTAAAAAAGATTAACAGAGACGCACAGACAGCATCTGCAACCTTAGATCTAAAAAATGATGAGTAGTAGAAATATACTTATTCTAGGCTTAATTGTTTTAAATATAATTTTGGATCAAGTCTCTAAAATCATTGTTAGAGTTGATGTTATTGCAGGTACTGAAACTGAAATTTTTGGACAATATTTTACACTTCATAATGTAGAGAATAAAGGTGCCTTTTTAGGTATGGGTAGTGACTTTAGTCCTGCGCTGCGTATTGGGTTACTTTTAGTATTACCTATAATAGTTTTAGCTTTAGTTTTAAGACATATTATTAAAGACAAAACGATGAATACAATGACCTTAGTTGGGTTTTGTTGTATAATAGGTGGTGGAATAGCCAATGTATACGATCGTATTGTATATGGCTCTGTAACCGACTTTTTACACATTGATTTAGGTGGTGTATTTAGAACCGGAATTTTTAATCTAGCAGATGTCTCTGTAATGGTTGGAATGGGCTGCTTAATAGTAGGCAGTTTTAATACTAAAAAAGCATAAAAAAAAGCCTCGATATTTATCGAGGCTTTTTTTATTTATCTAGCTAAATTACATGCACTGCAATCTTTAACTTCTCCGTAATACGTTTCGCGATACTTGTGAAGCGTTTTAATTGGTATGCCAAGCACTTGTTTTTTAATGTACGTTACTTTGGCACTAAGTCTCCCCATTTTGGGAGCAAATCTGTTTTCCTGTCTTGTCTGACGTTTTACTGTGATCAATTTCATTGTTTTATCATTTGCATTAGTTGCAAAGGAATAAAGAATAATGACCAACAACGAATTTAAAAAACTAAAATAGTGTTAATCAGCTAATTAATACAAATGTGTTAACTATGTTCCGTTATAATTATAAGATTGACAACTAGAATAAGATCTGGCACCTAATATGTTAATTAGAGTGTAACACTTTTTGCCATTTCCAAGCAGATAGCATAGCATCTTCCAATGTATGCTCTGATTTCCATCCTAATTCTGCGTTAGCTTTTGACGTATCTGCATAAGCAGAAATAACATCACCTTGACGTCTGTCTACTATCTTATAATTAAGTTTTGTGTCTGAAACTTTTTCGAATGCTTTAATGACTTCTAAAACTGTACTACCTGTTCCTGTCCCTAAATTAAAGACCTCAAAATTAGTTTGATTATTCTTATTTAATAAGCGTTGTAATGCCACAACATGCGCTTTTGCTAAATCTACAACATGAATATAATCTCTAACACAAGTGCCGTCCGAAGTTGGGTAATCATCTCCAAACACAGATAATTGTGCTCTTTGTCCTATGGCAGTTTGCGTTATATATGGTATTAAATTTTGAGGCACACCAATTGGTAACTCGCCTATTTTTGCAGAATAGTGTGCGCCAATTGGATTAAAATAACGCAAAGCAATACTGTTTAATTTAGCATTGATATTACATGTGTCTTTTATTATTTCTTCTCCAATTTGTTTTGTGTTTCCGTAAGGCGATTCTGCTGGTTTTACTGGTGCAGTTTCTGCTATTGGCATTACGTCTGCCTGTCCATAAACGGTGCACGAAGAACTAAAGATAAAATTAGATACTTCTAATTTTGTTAGTTCTTGTAGTACATAAACTAAGGTATTGATATTATTCTCATAATACATTAAAGGATTGGTTACACTCTCTCCTACTGCTTTACTTGCTGCAAAATGGATAACTCCTTGAATGTCTTGATGTGCTTTAAAAAAGTTTTGAACTGCTGACTTATCTTTTAAATCTAGCTTTTCAAAAATAGGCGCCTGATTTGTAATTGAAACAATACCCTCCAAAACGTCTAATGAGGCATTGGAGAGATTATCTATTATTACAACTTGGTATCCTTTATTTTGAAGCTCGACAACGGTGTGTGACCCTATAAACCCTAAACCGCCTGTTACTAGTATTTTCATATGTGGTTATATGCGTTAGGGATAGAAGCGGTATCCTTTTTTTGCTGCCATATATGGCAAAAAAAGATTTTAGCGGATAGCCCGACCCTTGTGGTAACGCCCTAATGGTTTAGGCTAAAAAATTTTTAATTGTTGTTGTTATAAATTCGATTTGCTGGTCATCCAACTCGGTATGCATTGGTAATGATATTACTTGCTTAACTAATTGGTTTGTAACAGGAAAATCAGATTCGTTATAACGCTCATCTTTGTATGCTTTTTGTAAATGTAACGGGATTGGGTAGTACACACCACATGGAATTCCGTTATCATTTAAGTGCTTGACTAAGGCATCTCTGTCTGCGTTTTGGATTTTTAAAGTATATTGATGAAACACGTGACAGTCGCACGTATCACAAATACCTTCGCAATTATTTACCGTCTTTGGAGTTGTTATTTGCGGTACGCCTGCCAATGCTGCACTATATTTTCTTGCGGCATTACGACGTGCATTATTATAACTATCTAACTTAGGTAATTTTGCATCTAAAACTGCTGCTTGGATAGAATCTAATCGCGAGTTTACCCCGACCACATCATGGTGATAACGCTCGTACATTCCGTGATTTACTATTCCTCTTATAATATGTGCTAACGCATCATCGTTTGTAAAAATAGCGCCTCCATCTCCATAACATCCTAAATTTTTAGAAGGAAAGAAGGATGTAGAAGCCACATGACCTATGGTACCCGCTTTTGCTTTTGTCCCATTGCTATACTTATAGTTTGCGCCAATTGCTTGTGCATTATCTTCTATAACATACAAATTATGCTCTTCTGCTATTTGCATGATTGCTTCCATATTGGCACATTGCCCAAATAAATGTACAGGTACAATCGCTTTGGTTTTTGGTGTAATTGCCTTTTTAATGGCTTCAATACTGATATTAAAATCGTCAGGGTTTACATCTACTAAAACAGGTGTAAGTTTTAATAATGCGATAACCTCTACAGTTGCAGCAAAGGTAAAATCGGCTGTGATCACTTCATCTCCTTGCTCCAGACCTAATCCCATCATTGCAATTTGCAATGCATCTGTACCATTAGCACAAGGGATTACGTGTTTTACATCTAAGTAATCTTCAAGATTTTTTTGAAACTCATGCACCTTAGGCCCATTTACAAAACTGGTGTTGTCTATAATTTCTTGAATTGAAGAATCTACAACATTTTTTATAGCTGCGTATTGACCTTTAAGATCAACCATTTGTATTTTTTTCATCGCTGTATATGTGGTAAACTAATGTTAGAAACTTAGTTTTACTTTTAATTTATAATTATCGAATTTACAAAAATACCAAACGCTAAGCAATGAATTGTTTATTTTAGCAAAAATAGATACGTGAAAACACTTTATAACATAACCATTATAGTAGCTAATTTAGCTTTAAAAGGTCTAAGTTTATTTAATAACAAGCTTAAATTAGGGGTTATTGGGCGTGCTGAAACTTTTAAAAAACTACAACAAGCGTTAAATACTGGTGATAAAACACTATGGTTTCATTGTGCGTCTTTGGGAGAGTACGAGCAGGGTTTGCCAATTTTTAACCAATTACGCACAAACTATCCCGATCATAAAATTGTGTTATCGTTTTTCTCTCCTTCTGGTTTTGAAATAAGAAAAAACGCCCCTTTTGCAGATATCGTTGTTTACTTGCCTTTAGATAGTAAACAAAATGCAAAACATTTTATAACTATGATTAACCCAGAGTTAACTGTTTTTGTTAAATATGAAATTTGGCCTAATTACTTAAATGAAATAAAAAACAGAGGGCTGAAAGCTATATTAATATCAGCAGCTTTTAGAGAAGACCAATCCTTTTTTAAATGGTATGGTAAGGAAACTAAAAAAGCGCTATTTGCTTTTGACCATATTTTTACACAAAACGAAACTTCAAAAACACTTTTAGAAACTATTGGTTATAAGCATGCAACCATATCTGGAGATACTAGATTTGATCGCGTTTCTAACCAATTACTAATTGATAACAACTTACCATTTATAAAAGCCTTTAAAGACGACAAACTATGTATTGTAGTTGGTAGTTCTTGGCCGGAAGACGAATTGCTTTTAATTGATTTTATCAACAATTATGTAGGCCTACCAGTTAAGTTTATAATTGCACCACATAATATTAAATCCAAACAGATTGAAAACATACAGTCTGGATTAATTAAATCTTCCGTACTATTTTCAAAAAAAGAAGGACAGAATTTACAAGATTTTGATGTGTTTATTTTAGATACTATTGGGCTATTAAATAAAGCATATAGCTATGCAGATATTGCTTATGTTGGTGGCGCTATGGGTAACACTGGTCTGCACAACATTTTAGAGCCTGCTGTATTTGGTGTACCAATACTGATTGGAAAAAACTATAGTAAATTTCCTGAAGCTTTTGACATGATTGACAATGGTGGTGTGTTTTCTATTGCTAACATAGATTTACTTACCACTAATTTAAACCGTCTTATTAATGATACAGATTTTAGAAAAACGACGGGATTAAAAAACTTAGATTTTATAGCAAAAAACAAAGGTGCTACAACTACCGTGATGACCTATTTACAGCAATAAAAACAGTACTATTTTTTAGCAGCATACAAGGTGTTACTTATTAAAGCCGCTATTATTATAGCTATTCCTAATAATACCATAGCACTATAGGATTCTAAAAACCAGAATGTACTTACTATAATTGTAAAAATTACTTCAACGTATTTAAACGGTGCGACAACACTAGTTTTTCCTGTTTGAAAAGCTTTGGTCATATAGAGTTGTCCAACATAGCCAAAAACACCTAAACTAAGCAGTATTAGCCACTCTATTTGATTTGGCGTCTTCCAGTCTCCAATACTCATTACACCTCCAAATATTAAGGCTGTAAGCATAAAGTAATTGATTATAACCAATGGGCTTTCATCCTTTCCAATTTTTCTAATTAAAACAAAAACTAATCCATTAGAAAAAGCCGAAACAAAGATTAAAACTAATCCTAATGTATTTATATCCTGACCAAACCCTTTGATAATTAAAACTCCTGAAAAGGCTAACGCAAACAGAAACCATTGCAATAATTTGATTTTTTCTTTAAGTAAAAACACAGCTAAAATTGCTGCAAAAATTGGCGCTGTATACCGTAAAGACACAGCAGTACCAACAGCAATATAATTTAAAGATTGAAAGAAACAGGTCAAAGATATCACACCTACTATGGCTCTTATTATCATTAATTGCTTCTTTTTACCAAAGTAAGGAATCTTATTTTTTAAGATTAATGGCGTTGTAAAAGCTAATGTACCGATGGCTCTAAAAAAAACAATTTGATACACACCAAACCCATTTAGATATTTGACTAACAAATTCATAAGTGCAAAAGCTAATGCACTTACAACCATAAATATGATGGACTTATTATAATTCATTTTCAAGTAAAAAATCCCTTCAATAAAAAATATTGAAGGGATATATTTAATAGCGCTAAATAACGTATTATTTTAACGAATCTATAATTTTTAAAGTACTTTCTGTTGTAGATTTTATTTTATCTAAATCATAACTACCATCAGCACCCTTTGCGATAAGCTTAGAACCTATCCCTACACAAGTTACACCTGCCTTAAACCAAGCTTCTAAACTATCTCTAGTTGGAGAGACACCACCTGTAGGCATTATACTTGTCCATGGTTGCGGACCTTTAATAGCTTTTACAAAATCAGCACCGTATGTTCCACCCGGAAACAGTTTTACTATCTCACAACCTAACTCTTCAGCACGACAAATCTCAGTCAAAGTTCCACAACCCGGAGACCACATCACTTTACGTCTATTACAAACCAATGCTATGTCTTCTCTTAAAACTGGGGTAACAATAAAATTAGCTCCTAAAGCCATATATCTAGATGCTGAAGCAGCGTCTGTAACAGACCCAACTCCCATTATCATTCCTGGTAATTCTTTTGCTACATACTTACTTAAAGCGTCAAAAACTTCGTGAGCAAAATCGCCACGAGCTGTAAACTCTAATAAACGTGCACCACCATCATAAACAGCTTTTACGACTGATTTACTAATTTCTATATCGTCATTATAAAACAAAGGAACTAATCCTGTTTGCTTCATAACTTCTGCTACTTGTATTCTTGTAAAATTTGCCATTTTGTATTTTTTATCTGGAAACTTTCCCTGAGGAATCTCCACTTAATAATTTTTCGATATCAGCTAGTGTTATTAAATTACAATCACCAGAAATGGTGTGTTTTAAGCAGCAAGCTGCTACTGCAATATTTAAAGCACGCTGTTTATCGTTATCATTGTTTACTAATCCGTAAATTAATCCTCCCATAAAAGCATCTCCACTACCAACTCTATCCACTACCGGTGTCACTTCTTTAACATCTGCATTATACACAGATTTTCCGTCATACAAGATACCACCAATACGCTGGTGAGATGCACTAACAGAATACCTTAAGGTTGTTGCTACTGTTTTTAAATTAGGACACAATTTAAATATTTGATCGTATAAGTTGGGTAATGATTTTTCATTTTGGTAATTAGGATTAACCTTATCTTTACCTAGCATGAAAAATGCTGTATCAATATCTCCTAAAATAATATTACTATATTTTAAAAGCTCTGGCATTATTTGATTTGGTTCTTTACCATATTGCCATAATTTAGATCTATAATTTAAATCTGAAGAAATAGTAATCCCTAATTTATGAGCAACTTTTATAGCCTCTAGACATTCGTCAGCAGCAGATTGAGAAATTGCAGGGGTAATCCCACTCCAATGAAACCATGTTGCATCTTTTAAGACGTCTTCCCAGTTTATAGCGCCTTTAGTAATGGTTGACATAGAACTATGTGCTCTATCATAAACTACATTACTACCACGTGTACCAGCTCCCGTTTCTAGATAATAAATACCTAATCGGTCACCACCATAAATCACGTTTTTGGACTCTACATTAAATTTACGCATTTCTTTTAACGCGCAAGCGCCAATTTCGTTATCAGGTAACCTGGTAACAAACTCGGCAGGAATACCATAATTTGCTAATGATACTGCTACATTAAACTCTCCACCACCATAGGAAGCAGCGAATTTATTTGCTTGAGAAAATCTTAAGTGACGCTCTGTCGAGAGCCTTAACATAATTTCTCCGAATGTGACAATTTTACTCATTTTATAAATTTGATTACTATTCTATTTAAAAAAACCAAATAGTTTTATTTTTTAAAACCTTTTTTTAACAATCAATAGACGTTAAAAAAAAATTGTACAAAAAATAAAACTATCCAGTTTACTATAACTTATAACATTAGTTAGTTAAATCTATTATCTCATTACTTGTTATAATGAACTAAGTCTGATTTATTTCTAACTAAGATACTTAAAATTAAATTCCTAAAGCTTGACCACCACCAATTTGGATCGTTTCAGCTGTAATGAAAGACGCATCCTTACTTGCTAAGAATGAGATTACTCCAGCAACATCTTCTGGCTGACCTAATCTACCTAACATAATATTATTTGCCCATGAAGCAAAAACTTCTGGCTTAGTTGATTTAATCTGTGCGTGGAAAGGCGTATCAATAGTCCCTGGAGACACTGCATTTACTCTAATACCATATTCAGCTAAATCTTTAGCTAAAGCTCTAGTAATTGCATTTACACCTGCTTTAGATGTTCCGTATATACCTGCTCCTGGACCACCAGCAGTCCAAGCTGCATTAGAGGTATAATTAATTATTGAAGGGTGCTCTCCTTTTTTAAGGAAAGGGATAGCTGCTCTTGAAGCAAAAAATACTGAATCCAAGTTTAAAGCCATTACATTTCTGTAAAACTCAGTTGTCATTTCTTCAAATCTAGATCGACCACCTAATCCACCTGCATTGTTTACAAGCACATCAATTCTACCATATTTCTCACCAATCTTAACGATGTTAGCTGTTACTTGCTCTTCGCTAGTTACATCAAAACCGTAATATTCTGCAGTGATCCCATCAGCTTTTAATTGCGCTAATTTTTCAGCTCCAGCTTTATCATCAATACCGTTTAAAACTACAGTATATCCATCTTTTCCTAATCTTTTTGCTACTTCAAAACCGATTCCTCCTGTGGCACCTGTTACTATAGCTACTTTTCCGTTTGTATTACTCATTTTTATATGTGTTTAATTTTTATTTATTCTTGTTTTAATATTGAAATAGATTAACTATTCTTAATTAATCTCTAGGTTTTAATGGTTCAATTTTAGGACATAATATCCAAACCGATAATAATGCTATTATTGCTAATGCTCCTCCTATTAAAAATGCAGGTGTGTAATTACCTCCTGTAGTAATAAACGTCACTAAAAGAGTTAATCCAGCTGCACCAAGCTTAGCTGCCATACCTGCAAAACCAGATAGCGTACCAACTATTTTTCCTCCAAAAAGATCACTAGGTAGTGTCTGTATGTTACCAATAGCAATTTGGAAACCAAAAAGTAATACTGCCATAATAATAACTGCTGTTGTTGCAGATCCAGGTGCTTTTAATAAAAAGAAACAAGGAATCATAATTAAACACCCTAAAGTAATAACCATTTTTCTTGTCTTATCTACTGACCAACCAGCCGTAAGTCTATTTTGTGCAATAAGCCCTCCTGCCCATGCACCAATCATAGCTCCAACATAAGGTAACCATGCAGAAAATGCAATCTCTTTAACATTTAAACCAAATACTTCAGACAAGTAGATTGGTATCCAAACTATAAATAACCACCAAATAGGATCTAGTGCTGCGGAAGCAATAATAACTCCCCAACTTTCTTTATGTTTTAATAACTCAGATGTAGTAGGTACATATCCGTCGTCATAATTACCATCTTCATCAATATCTTGATTTTTTTGTCCAGAAAGGATATATTTTTTCTCTTCATCTGATAACCAAGGATGTGTTTTTGGTCCAGATTTCACAATATATAACCAAGGTAACAACCATAATAATCCAAGTGCACCAACGACTATAAAAATAGACTTCCATTCTAAATAAGCAGATAGTAATCCAATAACTGGATACGCTACTATACCACCAATTGCTGCTCCAGAATTAAAAACACCTTGTGCAAGTGCTCTTTCTTTTGTTGGAAACCACTCTGCATTAGCTTTAGCAGCTCCAGGCCAATTACCTGCCTCAGCTAAACCTAATATTGATCTGAAAATTGAAAAACTCAACATTCCCTGAGCAAAGGCATGCAACATCGTTGCAATAGACCACACACCAATAGAAAGTGCAAAACCCATTCTTGTACCAATCCAATCAAATATTTTTCCAAATAGCGCTTGACCACCAGCATACGATAGTATAAAAACTGTAGATATGGTTCCAAAAATAACTTTATGTCCATCTTTATCCATCTCTGGAAATAAGTCATTTGCAATGTCAGGCCATAGTGCTCCAAAAGCTTGTCTGTCTATGTAATTAACAACCGCAGCCAAAGCCACTAGTCCTACTACCCACCATCTTAATCCTTTTGTTTTCATATCCTTTTTTTAAAAATTTTAAAATAGAAATTCTAAGCCTATAGATAGTAAAATACTAACTATAAGTCTAATAGACTATTTTTCTAAAATTTTGATTTATTGTAATTTAAGTCCTTATATCTTAAATTATTATTTATTTTCTATAAATTATAACAGTATTTGTATAATTCGTTAAAATGGTTTTTCATTGCTTTTTTAGCTTCAACTGGATCTTGTTTTTTTATAGCCTCAAAAATTAATTGATGCTCAGTAATTGCACTTGCTGATAACCCTTTATGACAAACATGATACTTTTCAAAATTTGTTATAATTTCAGGCGTAATAATTAACATGAACGTATTCATAGAACTATTACCACTTGCTCTTGCTATTGCCAGATGAAATAATAAATCTTCTTGAACAGCATCCTCTTTGTTTTTTACTTTATTACTGTAAGCATCTAAAGCTTCTTTCAATTTAATTAAATCTTCTTCTGTACGTCTTAAAGCAGCTAACTTTACTGTTTTAAGTTCTAAAAGAATTCTAGTTTCTACTAACGATTTAAATTCAGGATCTTCTAATCTTAAAATATCTTCGATCATTCCATTTAATGCAATAACCCCAATATTTGCGACAAACGTCCCACTTTGAGGAATAGACTTTAATAACCCATAAAATTCTAATTTTTGAATTGCTTCCCTTACACTACTTCTAGAAACTTCAAATTTTTCTGACAGTACACGTTCCGCTGGTAATTTATCCCCTGGCTCAAGATTCTTAACATTTATTAAATCTCTTATCTTGGCAATAATCTGCTTCTGTATACTAAAATTTTCGTTTTTTGTAAGGACCTCTAACTTCATATAAATTATATATTTTAAGTATCATTTATCATTGGTAAATTTACTAAAAACTTAACAATATTATTTTAATAATTATTAAGCTAAACTTCAAGGTCTATTAAAGACCTCTAAAGCTTAACTTAATTAAAAAGACTAATCAAAATATTATTAATGTTTTACTTCTAGATCGTAATATCTAACCTTAGCAAACGCACCTTCATCTCTGGTTTGTAAATAGTTTCCTGCTTTAAAATAGTTTTCAAAAATGCCCCACTTTTTCATATGGATATTATCATATACTTTAAACTCATTTTTATTTAAAATAACAACCATTTTACCATCCGAAACTTCTACTTCTAATGTAAATTTCCTAAAACCAACTTCCTGTTCAAAATTAAAACCTTCATCATCTCCCCATGCGTCTTCATGTAACATTTGTTCTGGCGTAGCATTTAGATTTTTAAGCACCTTAGTTTTAACTCTAATTTTACCTTTATCCCAATAAATTTTAAGCATTGGAGGTGCATTATTATCTTTTTCACCTATTAAATCTCGCTGTTCATTGGTTAATCTACCATGAATTTGCATGATTATGACACGGTGATATTTACCTTTACTATCTTTTGATATATCATCAATAGCTAGTTTTCCTTTCATGTAACCACCTTCTTTAAAGGTCCAATTAACATTATTCTCCCCAGAAACCATTTGTTCTCTAAGCTCTGATCTAGAATATTTTGTATTGGCAGTAGTTGCTTTACTAGGAAAAGCATAAAAAACTATAGCTCCTCTTGTAGAATCATTATACATATAAGGCTTTAAAGCTTCATTAGTGGCATAATCCATTATCTCTGGAGGAGAAACCTCCTGAGGTTTTTTTCCATCACCCGCAGGTGTCGTTACTTTCCAATGTGTTAAATCTATTTCCGGAAGTTTAAACTTCTTCTTTTTCTTCTTCTTCTTTTTAGTTTTAGTTTCTGTATTATCTTCTGTAACAACCTTACTAGATTGACAGTTAGCATTTAAAACTGAAACAAATACAAACAAGACAATTAACTTAAGTTTTATACGCATATGTTTCAGTCTTTAAATGTTTTATTAAATTATTAGTTTGCCATGATAGCAAAATTATCAATTCTAGCTTCTTCTCCTTGATTTGTTACAAGAATTGAAATTGTAGAATTTGCTCCTGAATTAAACATAACATTCGCAGCAACATAGTCATTAGAACTTGTTTGATCTGAACCTTCGAAATCTTCAATAGTTGCAGCTAATGCAGTTGTTAAATCTGTATGACCACCTCCTGCTAAAACTGAAACAGTTATAGAACCAGGGTTATTAGTCTTTAAAGTATAAAAATACGTTAAAGTGTAATCTGAATTAGGTGACACAGTTAACTCTTGGTAAGCAACACGATCTCCTGCTGAAGGAAACTTAGCTGCTTGAGAACCTTCGTGAACAGGGCTTGAAGTAATCTGAATAACACCTCCTAAATCACTATTTCTCCAACAATCACGTCCGTCTGCAGCAGTACCACAAGCGTCACTTCCATCTTCGAATCCTTGTTCCCCGATAGTAGGTACTAGAGCTAAAGGCACTTCTGGTTCAACTACTTCAATTGTTTCTGTAAATGTACTTGTAACTCCTAAATCATCTGAAGCAGTTAAAGTAACAGTATACATACCTTCTGTTGGATAAACTGTTGTTGGTTCAAACTCTGTTGATGTTGTTCCGTTTCCTAAATCCCAACTGTATGTTGTTGAACTAGCAGATAAATTTCCGAAAGAATAATTCATCCATTCATCTCCATTTGTACCTTCTCCTTGCGAATAAGAAAAACTAGCTGTAGGAGGTGTAGCATCTGCAATAGAGTTAGCACCTATAGGTTCAAATTTTTCAAATTCGTCACATGATTGGATTGACGCAGCCATTACTATAGAGGTTGCAATCCAAATTATTTTTTTTACTTGTTTTTTCATCTTACAATATTTTTAAAATTAATAACCAGGATTTTGCCCTAAAGCACCTTGACTTAAGTTTATTTCTCTTTGTGGGATTGGTAACAACAAATCTGAAACACTAAAATTATAACCGTTATTATCTGAAAAAGCAGATAATACATCTTGAGCTACATTAAAACGAACTAAGTCGAAAAAACGTTGATTTTCAAAAGCTAACTCTACACGTCTTTCATCTAGTAATTCTTGTTTAGTAATTGTACCATCCGCATCACCAACTAATCCTGCACGTAATCTTACTTCTTCAAAAGAATCTAAAGCTGCTTGTGCTGATGTTGATTGCTGTCCAGCCATAATAGCTTCAACATGCATAAGCAAAACATCTGCATACCTAAGTACTATTAAATCATTACCTGCTAACGTTGGATTACTTGAAGTCGCTGCAATACCTAATGTATCATCTCCATTTGGTATAAATTTAGCTACCTGAAATTGAGATAATAATAAAGGATCTTGTCTATAAGAATATAATGTTCTGTCTCCTCCTAAAGCATCTAATGCATCTCTAACTTCTTGAGTTGTATAATTAACACCTGCTGTTCTACCTACTGCATTTAACCATTCTGCAGAAAAGTTTTGACTATCTGCTGAAGAATCACCTACATAATCTATAGCGAAAATAATCTCGTTATTTAATTCAGAATAAAACACATCTTTAAAATTTGGTTCTAAAACAAACCCTGCACCCATTACAGACTCACATAATGTTTGTGCTAAACCATAATTAGTACCCGTTGTTAAATACACTTTAGCTAATAAAGCTTGCGCTGCAGCTTTAGACGCTCTAGTTTTATACGTATTATCTAAACCAGCAACTGCTGTTGTTAAGTCATCAATAATTACATCGTAAATTAAATCAGAATCTACTCTTGTAAATTGGATTGCTGTATCAGCAATACCAATTACACTTGTTACTAAAGGCACATCTCCAAATGAACGTACTAAATTAAAGTAAGCATATGCTCTAACAAATTTAGCTTCTGCTTCAAATCTAGAAGCAGCACTACCAGCTACACTTAAGTTTTCTAAAACAACATTAGCTCTATAAATAGTTTGATAATTACTTCTATAATAATCATCTACAATACCATTTGTTGCTTCTACAGTAAAGCTTTCAAATTGAGCAGACTCTCCTTCTCCTCCTACATTCTTTGATCTTGTATTATCGCTTAACATTTCTTGAACGTAAAAATCAACCTGCGCACCGTGATTGTCATTTGTTGATGTAGAGTTTACTCCTTGCATAGCATCATACATTGCTATTGCTGCCAGTTCTAAATCAGCTTCAGACTCAAAAAATGTTTCTGCATTTGATACAGATGTTGGTTCTGGTGATAAAAAATCTTCACAAGAAGAGGCTAATAAAACGACCAATAAAACCGTCGATATTTTTATATATTTTTTCATTTTATCTTTTTTTAAAATTAAAATTCTAGGTTTAATCCAACAGAAATTGTTCTTTGAATAGGAGAACCTCCTCTTTGATACCCGTAAGTAGTAGCCGACGTATTATCTACAGACTCTGGGTTAAAACCTGTATAATCACTTGCTGTTACATACAATAAGTTTTGCCCTGTAGCATAAACTCTTGCTTTAGAAAATAATGTTTTATCTAATAATTTATCAGTAAAATTATACCCAATACTTACAGTTCTTAAAGCTACGTATGAAGCGTCTTGAATAATATCATCAGTAAATATTTTCTGCTTTATAAATTGTTGGTTTGGTGTTGAAGAAATAAAATCTTGAGAAGAATTAAAATGGTTAAATAAATATTGATCTCCCATATTTCTCACCTCTGCACCATGACTACCTTGAAACATAAAGCTTAAATCCACATCTCCAAATTGGAAATCGTTTGTAAAACTCCATACAATATCCGGGTAAGGATCTCCTAATTTAGTTTTATCATCATCATCAATTACACCATCACCATTTAAATCTTTTACATAAACATCTTGTGCTTCCCCTCCGATTGGATGGTATGGATTAGCGATATACTCTAATGGAATATCAGACTCAACTACCCAACCGTAAAATGAAGATATTGGCTGACCAACTTGATTTATCCATTCTGCAGCTCTTTTAGAATCTACATTTAAAATTTGACCATTAGAATCTGCAAAGTCAATTAACTCATTTTTATTTCTAGAAGCCAACATTGTTGATGTCCATTTAAAATCTTGAGTATTAACATTCTTAGTTCTAAGTTCTAATTCAATACCTCTGTTTTCCACTTTACCAATATTTACTAAAGCTTCACTAAATCCAGTTGTGTTAGATATAGGGTTAGATAATAATAATTGATCACTTGTACGCTTGTACACATCTACAGAACCTGTAATTCTATTATTAAAAAGACCAAAATCAATACCTGGATTTATTTCGACAGAACGTTCCCATTTCAAATCAGGGTTAGCAATATTAATTGCACTTATAGCCGAATCTCCTGCATAACTAAAATTAGACGCTAAAGATAATGATGGGTAATAGTTAATTAATGCATTGTTATCTAACACAGAGTTAGAAGCTATTCTTAGTGCATTGTTACCTGTAACACCATAACTTACTCTAAATTTAAGATTATTAACTACTTCGCTTTCAGACAAAAAGTCTTCTTTAGAAATATTCCAACCTAAAGATGCTGCTGGAAATGTTCCATATTTATTGTCTTCTCCAAAAACAGAACTTCCATCACGTCTTAAACTGATTGATGCTAAATACTTATCATCATATGCGTAGTTTACTCTTAAAAAATAAGAAAACAAAGCTTGCTTATATTCAAATTGGTTACCAGCTCCAACAGTGGTAGTACCACCTAAAGTACCTTCTAACTCAGAGTTGTAACCTGTTAATCTAGTTGCTTTATACTCTCCTTTTTGTAATTCTGAAGACGCCCCTAATACTGCAGAAACATCATGATTACCAAATCCTTTATTATATGATAAGAAATTATCAGAAACTAATCTAGATACGTTAAGTACTTCTTCATCATATTGAACTGCAGACTCACCATTACGACTAGCTAAAGGACCTTGGTCTCTTTCTCTAACTGTATTTTGGTAATCTCCACCAATTGTACTTTTAAATGATAAGTTATCATTAAAATCATACTTACCATATAAACTAGCTCTTAATTTAAGCTTGTACTCGTTTCTTTGACGCTCTAAAACTTTTGCAGCTGGATTTGTATTAGACGTATTACTAATATCTACTAATGTACTACCGTCTCCATATAAATCATAATTATCAAAATGACGTTGTGTTGCGTAATCACCAACTTGAACATCAGGATAAGTCCCTCTGTCTACAAATCTAATTGTGTTTGCATCATGATAAACAGGTAACCAAGAGGTCTGTCTTAAAATATCATGAGTTGATCCATCAAAACGTCTTTTATCATTAAAAGAAGGGTTAAGATTAATCCCCATAGAAAGCTTATCTGTTAACTTAGTATCTAATCTTAATTTGTAACTATAGTTTTTAACTTCATCAGTTAATAATACACCTTCATCATGAATATACCCTAAAGATGTACTAAATTTAGTTTTATCATCTCCACCTCTAGCACTAAATGAGTGTGTAGTAATAACTCCACCATCAAAAATAATATTTTGCCAGTCGTTATCAATACCTATTAACTGCTTGTACTTTGTTCTATCAGACAATGTTCCAGTTGCAGCTAATTCTGCAGCAGCAGTTTCTGCTACTGAAAAATAGTAATCTTCACTTTGTCTAGCTTCTTTAAAACCTGTTAACGTATTATATGTGAATTTTGTTTTTCCTGATTTACCTTCTTTAGTTGTAATCATGATAACTCCATTACCTCCACGAGAACCATAAATAGCAGCAGAAGCTGCATCTTTAAGCACCTCAAAAGAAGCAACATCATTCATATTTAACGACCCTAAGTAATCATTATCAACAACAAGACCATCAACAACAATTAATGGATCAGAACTACCAGATACAGAACCTGTACCTCTAATTCTAATCGTAGGAGCAGAACCCGCTTCCCCTTGTGTTGCTGCGATATTTACACCAGAAACTTGCCCTACTAAAGCATCATCTACTCTAGAAACAGCAATCTGATCTAAATCTTCGTTTGTTACTTTAGATATAGAACCTGTTAAATGACTTTTCTTTTGTGTTCCGTACCCAACAATTACTACTTCTTCCAAAGTATTAGCATCTACACCTAGAGCTACATTAACGGTTGTTTGAGCACCAACAATAACGGTCTTTGCAGTATATCCAATATATGAGAATTGTATAACATCTCCTTTTTTGGCTTGTATTTGATAGTTACCATCAAAATCTGTACTTGCCCCAGTACTAGTTCCTACAATAATAACATTTACATTAGGTAATGGCATGCTGTACTCTGCATCAACCACTGCTCCTTTTATTGTTACACTGTCTTGCGCAAAAGCAGCAATACACATGAAGAGCATTGCAAATAGTGCCGATTTAGCTTTTAAATTCATAATTAATTTTTAAGTTATTAGTTAATTAATTTGTTTTACTAAAAACACAATTATTAGGCAAGTATCAATATGTTTGCTACTTTTGTAATGTTATGTTTTTAACATAATTACTTCCCGTCGAAGAAGTATTTTTATTAAAAGGGTAGGCTTTAAAACCTATCCTTTTTTTTGTGGTTAAACACCTGATAGGAATTGGTTTACCAATCTGGTTTACCAAATATATATAAAATTTTGTTAATTACAACGTTTTCGTAATTTTTAAATGTTAAAATAGAGGATATTGGTGTTAAAATAGCAAACATTAGTGCGTTGTATTGCTGATTTACTAGTATTTAGTAACATCTAGACTAGAAAACAATAAAACAACTAAATGCTTTATTTATTTATCTGCAAAATAAGATGGACCAACGCCAGTTAAAAAGTCTTCTCTTACAGGACTAAATGTATCTATTAACTGTCCTTCTTCTAAACAAACCGCACTATGTAGTAAATTAGGCTCAATATAAACACCATCTCCGGCTTCTACGATTTGCTTTACACCATCAATTTCAAATTCAAATTTACCTGACACGCAATAAGTAGCTTGCGTATGAAAATGTTGATGTGGCGCTCCTAAAGCTCCTTTATCAAATTTAACACTCACCATCATTATTTGATTATCGTAACCTAAAAATTTTCTTGATACTCCTCCACCAAGTACTTCCCATTCCATGTCTTTTGTTACTATGTACTTTTCGCTAAATCTTTTCATAATATTTATATTTAATTTTTTGAGCACTTCAACTGCACTCAGTCTGACATTTATTTTATTTATTCAAAATAATAAGAACCTGACCACTCATAATTCTTATCATTAATTTTTACATTATGTTTTACTTTTTTAGAATCTTCTTCATTTGAAGTTATAAACAGTTTTACGTTACCTTTTATAGTAGTAATCTGCACTGCCGTATAATCTGCAGAATCTAAAACCACTTTTAATTCTTTTATGTTACTGTTTGAATTTATTGCAGATTCTGTAACTGGACTATAACTTCCGTGCGCTTCAATAGTAGATACAAAAATTGTGTTTTTAGAATCTTTGCGTCTCAACATTAATGCTGCCTCTCTTCTTAAATTAAATTCTGGATCATTTGCTCCAATTCTAGTAAAAAGCAATTGATCTTTATCATTAGTTACAGATGTTAAAGTGTAAAACTTACCTTTATTTAACCATGATAATTTACTATTATCGCTAGATGCTTTAGCAGTCCCTTCTACAAATAGATGTTGATATCCGTTTTTATCCCCCAAAGCAGTTAACACCTTAGGTACGCTATACTTAAAATTTGTTTGCACTACTTGTCCTAAAAAGTAATATGGAAAATCATACTTATTAGCTTTATCCGAAGTCACTTTCATAATATCTAACACATATGGTTTTTCAAAATCTTCGTCTTTAATAATTGCCATAGTACGCAGCATTTCCGTCCCTGGATAAGCATTAACTTCTTTAGCACTTGCAACTTGCACACTTTGATTTTCTGAAGAAAAATAGTTTAACACCGAGTGATGCTTGCTACCTATTTCATATTTGGCATTAAAATGAGATGTTTCATTTTGTGTTACCGTATTGTGTGCAATAGTTTGTTTTGCCCAAGTCTTGTTTTCCTTTAGGTAATTACCTCCTCCTTTTTGTTCGATATTAACAAAACGGGCTAAACCATAATCTTGAATAACTTCCTCTCCTTTTTCGTATAAAGAATACGACAACTTATCATAATGCCCATGACTTGACCCTTGAGCAGCGTACTTAAACACCAACTCTACATCGTCGTTTCTCAAAATAGCAACACCTCCTTGTGTCCCTTTTGGCCCATCAGACAGGTTAATAGATTTTTTATTGAAAGGTTCCGATTGACCATTCTTAATACCTAATGCAACTGCCAACCCTGAATCGTCTAATAATACACGATCTTGTTTAGAGGCTATTGATAATAATCCTGCATCTTGAGTTCCAAAATGATACGAAATATCAACTGCTGTAACTAAAGCGCTTGTATAATAAGACATTCCCTTTTGACCATCATTAAGTGGAAAAAAATCTCCATCTGCATCAGACAAATTCAATAATGCATTTATAGATTTAAGTAAAACCCCTTCTTTATATTCAAATATTTTCAATTCTGGTTTAACGTTATGCAAACCTTCAGCAAAAATTAAAAAAGGATACATCGCGTAGCGTTGGTAATATGGCCCTTCATTATAATAACCGTCTGGAGAAAAAGGCTCCTCGATATTTGCTAAGAATCCTGCTTTACCATCTTTATTTAAAAAACCACCATCATCATCTTTTTCTTTTGTATCTAATTTTAAATCTTTAATACCGTACAAAGCGCGGTCTATCAACTCTTCATCACCCATAACTAAACCAATCATTCCAACCGCAGCATTACCCCAAGTACTATGATTGTGTACTCTTTGATAAAACTGAGGACTATCTATTGAAATATGATCTGCAAATGGTTTGAATAAATTAGTTTCTAATTTGATACGTTCGTCTTCAGACAAATAATTGTAAACACAATCATAAGCCTGACTCACATACACTAACCAATTAGAATCATTTAAACATTGCCAGAATAGTTTACCTCTAGCGTAAGATCTTGTTTTAGGGTGTAATGGTAATGTTTTGTACAACGCCTCATATTGCATCAACATGTCTTTTACATATTTAGCATATTTTTCGTCGTCTAAAATTTGGTATAACACTCCAGCCTTTTGCATAACTATCATATTACGCTTATGGCGCACATGCGTATATCCACCAGAATAATCTACAGGTATTGGCGTATCAATTCCTAGTGCAATTTCAGCATCTATTTCTTCTTTAACAGCTTCTAAAGTGGCATCAAAAATTGGAATATTACCCAATTGCGCTCTAATATCTTTAACACCTTGCGCTGTTAAAATAAGCTTAGGATGTGCTTGATCTGTTTGTGTAGTAGCATTATTTTTGGATACAGTACTGGTTTCTTTTTTACATGAATACATCGTAAAAACAAGTGCAACTGTAGCAAACTTTAAAATAATATTTTGTGTTAACTTCATAATTAGTTATTAGTAATAATTCCTATTTATTAATTGTTGACTTAGCTTAAAGCAATGTCATTAAAATTATAATTGTAAATACTCTTAACATCATTCTAGAGAAACCCTTGTGTTTTAGCTTAGTTATTATGATAAATCACATCACTAATTAAAATTGGTTTACCAAATTGGTTTACCAATATACGAGGTTTTTACTGTTAACCAAAAAAAACATATTCACATTTAACTCTAATCTATACTATTTTGATAATAACCCAAAAGACTGGTTATCTTAAAAGTACTCTGTTAGTGCAACAATTCCGTTATAAGAAATCACTAAAGAAAAAAGTAAAGCCGCAAACAAACCAATGTTTACAAAAAGACTTGTCTTATAAGACTTCATGATTTTTTTGTTGTTTACCATCATTATAATCCCAACAATTACTAGAGGTAATACAAACACATTAAAGACTTGAGACAGTATTTGAATCTCAATAGGATTAGCTCCAAAAGCTGGACCTATTAAAGCTACCAAACATGCTACAGCAGTAATTATTCTAAACTGACGGGAATTGGTATCTAATTCTCCAGACTGATAATCTGCAACTAATAATGGTGCAATTAACAAACATGGAAAAATAGAAGATAAACCTGCACTTAAAGCCCCAAAAAAGAAGATTGTCACAGCCCATTTACCTGCAACTGGCTCTAAAGTATTTGCCATATCTAAGACATGTGTTACTTCTCTACCTTGATAAAACAAAGCACCTGCAGCAACAGCCATTATCACACCACTAATTATAAAAATTAAAATTGCAGCAGTAATAGCATCCTTTTTTTGTTGATCTAAATTTTTAATTGTCCATCCTTTACCTTTCACAAAAAGAGGGCGCGATAAAAATGTAGCCGAAGCCATAGTTGTACCAACAAAAGCAGCAACCAACATTTTACCACCAACAACATCTGGTATTGTAGGTATTAACCCTTTTACAACATCCAATGGAAGCGGTTGTACAAAGCATAAAGATAACACAAAAGATAGCCCCATTAAGGTTACAAAAATCACAAGTATTTTTTCAAAGAAAGTATACTTACCAACTAACATTAATAGGTAAAAGGTAACGATAATCACTATAGCTGTAATTAAAACGGTTTCATATTTATAAGCAGCCAAGCCTTCAAAGTTTACGGATAAAATTTCAAAAATAATATTAGAAGAAATTCCCAAGATCCCCATTAAGGAGTTCCATTGCCCAAACGTAATACCTACAATAATTAGAATCGCTAATATTTTACCATATTTAAAATGTTTTTTAAATCCGTAAAGTGCAGTTTCGCCTGTTAACAAAGCATAATTACCATATGCAAACATTAAAATACCCGAAAACAAGCAACTTAATAATAACACCCAAAGTAATTGCATATTAAACTTACTTCCCGCAACAATCATAGAGGTAACACTACCTGTTCCAATAGTGTAACCTATTGCAAAAATTCCAGGACCAAAGCCCAATACTAGTGCTATGATTTTTTTGATTAGTGATTTATTTGGCGTTGTTGCATCCATAATATGTAGTTAGTTTAAGGGTTGGTTAGTTTGTTTTTTAATTCCAATTGGTATGATGGCTCTTGACTCCATCATCATCAATTCTTTTGTAAGTATGCGCTCCAAAATAATCGCGCTGTGCTTGGATTATATTTGCTGAAGAATTTACAGTAGTTATTCCGTTTAAAAATTGAATAGATTCACATAAACAAGATGCCGTAACATCATTTAGTACACATTGCGAAACCACTTTTTTAGCAGAAGCCTTGTACTTTTTTATTGAAGTAATAACTTCTGGATTGGTTAAAATGTTTGTTGTTTCTTTAAAGACCTCAACTAATGTTTCCATTAGCGTTGATCTAATAATGCAACCATTTGTCCAGATTCTAGCAATTTCACTTAAATTTAAATCCCATGAGAATTTATTTGAAGCTTCATTAATTAGCTTAAATCCCTGGTAATGATTTATAATCCTAGCAAATTGATATGCTTCTAAAATTTCGGTTGTAGACAGATTTAAATCTGAAGTAGTTTCAGTTTTAAAATTATTATTTAACTGAATACGTTCGTCTTTATAAAACGACGTATATCTAGCAAATAAAGCTGAAGCAATTAATGTACTTGGTACACCAAGTTCCGCGGAAGCTATAGTTGTCCAGTTTCCTGTACCTTTATTACCTGCTTTATCTAATATCTTTTTTACTAACCAATCGTTGCCTTCTTTTTTTCTAAGAATATCTATAGTGATTTCTAACAAATAGCTATCTGCAGTAGCTTTCCAAGTGTCTAAAACATCCGCTATCTGATCTAAATTTTGACCAGATGCTTCTAAAATGGTAACAACCTCTGCCAATAATTGCATTTCTACATACTCCACACCATTGTGCACCATTTTTATAAAATGACCACTACCTTCTGTCCCAACATACGTGCAACATGGCAAATTATTTTTATCCTTTGCCGAAATTTTTTCTAGAAAAGGCTTCACATTATTGTATGCATCTAAATCGCCACTTGGCATTATCGATGGTCCTATTAAAGCCCCTTCTTCGCCTCCTGAAACTCCGGTACCAATAAAATGAATGCCTTTCGTTTTTAAATAATCACAACGTTCTTTCGTTTTTAAATAATTAGAATTTCCGCCATCAATTAAAATATCGTTTTTTGATAAATGAGGTAACAAATCTTCAATAACAAAGTCTATTGTTTTTCCTGCATTCACCATCAACATTATTTTTCTAGGTGTTTGTAAAGATGCTACAAAAGCAGAAATATCATCAAAAGCAGACGCTTCAGATAATTCCGGATAGTTAGTTTTAAAATTTTTAGCTACATCAACTTCAACACCATCAACATGCCTATTAAACATTGCTATTTTAAATCCATTGTTAGCTAAATTTCGGCATAGGCTTTTACCCATGACACCTAAACCAAATAATCCAAATTCCGAAGTATTCATTAATTCGTGTTTTATCGTTTTTATAATGTTTTCTGGAGTCAAGCCAATATCCACTCTTAAAGCATCTTCTGGTTCTTCCAATGTATCAAACTGTGACTTTAATAACTCTGATGGCATAAAATGGTTATCACGACTATTTAATCTTTCAAATATCTGATCAAAAGACCCTGATAAATACACCCATTTTGTTTCGGTTTTAATATGTAAACTTAAAGTATCTCTGTATTTCTGCTTTAAAGCAGAACATACAATTACGCAGCTATTTTTAGTTAATTGCTGTTTAGCTAAATCATTTAGTGTTTCTAACCAACCTTGTCTGTCATCATCATTTAAAGGTTGTCCGTTAGACATTTTTTTTATGTTAGTTTCTGGATGAAAATCGTCTCCATCAAAAAAAGGAATATCTAATTCTTGAGCCAATAATTTCCCGACTGTGCTTTTTCCACACCCCGAGACTCCCATTATGAATATAACTTTTTTCATCAGCTTATACTTATTGTTTTTAATTTTCAGATGTAACACCTTTACAAACACTGCATTGTCCGACTAATTTACAATTATAGACATGTCAATATTTTATTACCAAATTTGCGATTCAAAAAGTGCTGCTTCAACCGCACCCAACCAGACATTTATTATGCTAAATTGTGCAATGCAGTTTCTATTTAGGCTCTGTAGATGCGCCTACTGTTGCTTCTTTAAACCAAACCTCAGCATAACTTCCGTTTGCGTACTGTTTTACAATGTCTCCACCATAAGTTTCAGACTTTGTAGATTTTCCGTTTGCCTGATTATAAGCGCCTTGTTTAAAATAGTTGATCTCGCCAGCATAAGCAATTTCTCGTTCCACGCCAACCGCTCTTCTTGATGCATATACATCAATAATTTGTTGCGGAATTTGCGCTTTGGTTGCAAATTCTGATTTAATTAAGCTTTTTGTAAATTTTATAGTTTCGTGCCCTTTACTTGTAAACGTTAAATACATGATACCTTTATGCACGTTTACTTCGTAGCTAAACTCTTCACCTAAAGCAATACCATCTTTTGGTTCTGCCGGACTAGTTGTTTCATCAGATCCTTTAACTGAAAAATCATAACCCCAAACTGGCGTTGAGTAATCAAATCTTCCAGAGTTATCACCTTCTGTATTGATTTCGTAATTCCAAAACACAGAGCCTTTTGTATGACCAGGGAATTTTTTATAAAAGATCTTTAAAGGTTCATTCTCATGACCTTCGTCGCTATGAATTTGCCCAACAACTACCGAGTAAGACGATGCAACATTGGCGTGCCCTGTTGTAGACACATGCTGCACTTTTAATGTTCCAGTTAGCTTACCTCCTTCTTCAGGAATCCAATGTTTTTTTTCACCTAACTCTGTCCTAGTATTACTAGATGTTCTTGATGTAATACCAGAATTTGGTGTTTTATACACTACCCAATCCGTTTTACCATCGTTTTCCACATAAAAAAAATCGTCTTTCTGGAAGCCTACTAAGTTATCTTGATAGGTTCCGTCACCTAAAAGGATTTTCCACTGATCCATAAATGGAATAACGTCACTTGGATATTTTACTGGTGCATCAGTTTCAACTTGAGCTTTTGTTTCTGTCTTTTTTGCTTCGTCTTTACAAGATATGAGCGTTAAAAGTATAACGAAGGTGTATAGCGATTTCTTCATCTAATAATAAATTTAAAGTGATTGAATTAATACATTAATGTCATAACTAAATTTTCTTCAGTCTTAATCTGTCCTGAATTAGCTACTGTGTTTTCTGATTCTACATTATTTTTTGCTCCCCAAAGAATAGAAACAAACTTTACATTATTGTTTTTAAATGTGTTATTGTTAATGTTCACATTTACAATTCCGTTATGGTTTAGTAATCTTTTGTTTTTCTCTTTTGCACCACAATTAGTAAAAGTGCTATTTGTGATTAAAAGATTCCCTCCAATGGTAGACTCGTCATAACCACCTCTATAATAATCGACAACATTTTGTTTTACATTATCAAAATTACAGTTATTAATAGTTAAATACTCTGTATTGTAATCTCCTCTGTCGTTGGTTTCTTCAGATAATTCGATACCATTTTCACAGTTTGAAATAGCTGTGTTTTTGAAAGTGATTTCTTCAGAATAGGCTTGCTTATAAACCCTTAAAGCATAATTAAAATTGCTGATTTCAGAATCCATAACTTCTAAACCAAAATGATTAGACATGTTTTCTTTTAAACTAGCAAACGCATAATTAGAACCATTACCTTTTAATTTGATGTTTTTTACAGTTAATTTCCCGTAAGGATTTAAAGAGAATGCTGGTGTATTAGCTGCTCCTTCAAATATAATTTCTGAATTTCCTTTAGATTGAATTGTGATTGTTTTGTCAACAACTAAAGATTCTGAAATATTAAAAACACCATCAGTTAAAGCTATAATATCACCACTTTCTGCAGCTTTAAGTTTGGCTACTAATTCTGAAGTATTAGTCACCGTATGTGTCGCAGGATCTTTAGCCTCAACTACATTTGAATACCAATCCGTACCATATTTTGATTTATCCAAAAGGTCTAAACTAACACTTCCTGAATTTACTATTGCTCCAATTTGATTTGATTTACTTCTTGAATTTCCTAATAAATCTTCCGTTATTGTTTTAAAATCAAAACCATTATAAATTTCTACATCATCATATCCAGACGTTGGAACAGAAAGATCTGTACCGATATCTGTTAACGTTAATTCTTTAGAAATTAAACCATGGCTGTTTTCAATTTTAACGCCGTTATTGTAAATAATATTACTTTTAAAAGTAACACCATCTGCTTTATCATGCTCTATAATTGGATTTGCATCACCAACAGAATTATAAATTACATTATTTACAACCTCTGTTCTTAACGGTCTTGCAGATCTAATTTCTGACTTTGGCAATACATCTGCTTGCGCGATATTAGTACCAACTCCAAATTGCCAAGGCGAATCTGAATCTACAAACGTATTGTAAGCAACTACAACATCTGTAACTTGGTTGTATCTGTTTAATGGTGATTTTGGAATCCCATTCATTATAGCAATTGGACTTCTAAAGTTTTTCCCTTTGATTTTATAAAACAAGTTGTTTATTACCCAATGTCCTGTGTTAATAATTCTAATACCACCATATTGGTCGTTTACACCATCTCCAATAAAATAATTACCATCAACAGTAACGTAGTTTCCGTGACGTGTAACTACAGACCCTTCACTTTTATAAAACACATTGTTTTTAATAATATTGAAATTAGTTTTACTAGAAATAATTTCGACTTCACCATTACACTCTTCAAATAAGTTGTTAGCAATAGTCGTATTACTTGGGCTCATAGATGTAAAACTACTTCCTAATTGAATAGTTTCTCCTCTAGCACCACCTTTACGTGGTCTTGGTCCGAAGTGGTTATTTACAATTTTATGAAAGTTTCTTATACTTTGATTTCCTTTTAAATCTACTCTAACCGTTGGACCACCATTTGTTTTTCCAGCGATATAACAATTACTTAACTCGTTATGTTTTCCATAAAACTGCACCCAAAGGTTGTCTTGATCGCGCTCTAAGTTATTAAAATCTAAAATCACACAATTTGTAACTTTACTGTAATTTGCAACGTCCTTCGCACTTGTTCTAAATGCGATTACATTAGTTTTAGGAGAATGTCCGTTTCTAAAAAACAAACCACTAACCTCTAAATAATCTCCACTAATTTCTAAACTAGATTCTCCTTCTATAAACACTTTTCCAGCAGTTTCAGCTTTTAGCGTTATAGGCTTATCCTCTGTTCCTTCTCCTGTAAACTTAATCTCAAAATCTTTGTATGTTCCGTTTGCTAAAACAATATTATCTCCTGGCTTAGCATCTTTTATAGCTGTGTTTAGCTCTTCTATATTAGAGACGGTGTTTAAACTAGCAATTTCTGTTTTACCACAAGCAACTAGTAACAGGGATAAGATTACAATGGATACTATTTTTTTCATAAAAGAATAATTAATGCGTTGTTATTTATTTTTAATACAAAAAAGCCTTTTGTTTTAAAAGGCCTTAAATTTTTATAGCTTAATGTGTGACATTTAAATTGTAGTATTTAACATAAGAAAATGCATCTGCATCTGTAGTTGTTAAATAATTACCTGCTTTAAAGTAGTTTTGATAAGGCCATTTGTCTAAACTAATATCTTCATAGATATGAGGTGTATTTGTATTTAATTGAACCTCAATTTTAGCATCACTTGCTGTAATTCTAAAATCAAAAGCATCATTACCCACGTAACCTAAATTCACCTTAATATCTGCCCACGTATTATTTGATGTTTCTAACAAATCATCACCAGAAGTGGCTTCATCTATTAGTGATTTTTTATGAGACCAAACATAACCATCTTTCCAATAAATTTTAATTAAAGGCGGGCCATTATTGGATGAAAAACCATGAACACTCATATCTTCCGGAGAAATAATACCATGAATTTGCATGACTATTACTTTATGATAATCATCACTAGATTGTGTGTTTTCTGATACAGACGTGACTTTTAAACGCCCTACCATTTCTCCTCCTTCTAGCAACGTCCAATTATCACTAGAACTATCAGGATTAATAAGCTCTCTTAATTCGGTTCTTGAAAAAGAGCTATTTGATGTTGAAATATCTGGAAATGTATAAAACATTAATGACGCATCAGATTCGTCATCATACATATAAGGCATTACAGGTGCTAAAGTTTGGTATCCAAAATTGACTAATTGAGACGGTTGGTATTCATCCGGGCTCCCATTATTGTTTTCATCTATAGGTAAGGTTACTTTCCAGTTAGTAAAATTGATGTCTGCATAGGTTGTAGCGTCCACGTCTGAATCAGTATCTTCAGGCTCATTATCATTAACTAATGTTGGCTGCGACATCGTATCAGTAGACAGTGATTGCTCATCACTGCTACAGGCGCAAAAAACTAACATTAACAACAAATGAATCTGTAATTTCTTCATAATATAGTAATTGGTTTACCAATCTGGTTTACCAAATATAGGGTATTTTATAACACCAATAAAACAATAAACTCAATAAATAGTATACAAAACTAATTATTCCTCAATAAGTCGCTTGAAAAAGATGTCAAAACCTCACTTTTAAGTAAAAATCAGTAGTAGTTCTTTAATCGTTATTAGATTGAACTAATTAGGCTGTTGGAACGTTTTTACTTGACATAAAGATTCACTAAAGCCATGTATTTAACAACAGATAACGGAACAAAGCCAAACTATCCATTCTAAAAGCCACCTAAACACCTCTAAAACGGGCATTAAATGACCAAATGTTAAAATTTTGTTATAAATAGAATAGTATTTTACAATTAACTTGTTAATTTTGACACATTATAACACTAAAATAGGAAACAATGAAAAAAGTATTATTAAGTGCAGTTCTTGTTACTGCTGTATTATTCACTTCTTGTAGAGAAGTAAAAGAGAATGCTGAGAAAGCAGGAAACACATTAGAAAACGCTGCTAACGCAACTGGTGACGCTGTAAAAGACGCTGCTAATGCAACAGGTGATGCTTTAGGTGATGCTGCTAACGCTACTGGAGACGCTGTAAAAGATGCGGCTAACGCAACAGGTGATGCTTTAAACGACGCTGCTAACGCAACAGGAGACGCTGTAAAGGATGCTGCTAACGCAACAGGTGATGCAGTAAAGAACACAGCTGAAGGTGCTAAAAAATTAGCTACTGATGCAGTTGATGGTGCAAAACAAATGGGTACTGACGCTGTAGACGGTGCTAAAAAAATGGGTACTGATGCTGCCAATGCAACAAAAGAAGCTGCTGCTAAAACAGGAAGCGCTGTTGAACAAGCAGGAAAAGACCTAAAAAAGAAAATGAACTAAGACCGTTTTAAATAACAGTCTTATTTTTCAAGCAAAAAAAACCTTATCAAATATTTGATAAGGTTTTTTTTATGGCTTTACTTAAAATATATAAGCAACTATATCACGCCTATTAAAAGGTTAAGTTTATTGCATAAAAAAACCTCTTGAAAATCTATGATTAACAAGAGGTCTAGTACTGAAGACGGGACTTGAACCCGTACGTCCTAATGGACATTGGATTTTAAGTCCAACGTGTCTACCAATTCCACCACTTCAGCATTGGTATATTATAAAGAAAGTCTCAGAGCGAAAGACGGGATTTGAACCCGCGACCCCCACCTTGGCAAGGTGATGCTCTACCCCTGAGCTACTTTCGCAGTCTTTGTATGAACGTGCAATATCGTATTGCGGTTGCAAATTTAGAACTTTTATACGAAGTACAAAGCTTTTTTTGAAAAAATTTTAAAATAATTTATACTTGCTTCTTTTTCACCAACATACGTTTGATCTCATTTAGCTTCATCAAGGCTTCAACCGGTGTTAAGGTGTCAATATCGATATGTAAGATCTCTTCTTTTATGTTTTCAAGTAATGGATCGTCCAAATTAAAGAAACTTAATTGCATTTCATCTTGCATAGATTTTACTTTATCTGTCAATTCTTCGCTTGAATGACTTTTCTCAAGTTTTTTAAGGATCTGATTTGCGCGTCTTAATACCTGTTGTGGCATTCCTGCCATTTTTGCGACATGTATACCAAAACTATGTTCGCTACCTCCTTCGACAAGCTTACGTAAAAACAGCACATTATCTTTTAACTCTTTTACGGACACATTAAAGTTTTTAATACGCTCAAAGGTCTCCGTCATTTCATTTAACTCATGATAGTGTGTTGCAAATAACGTTTTAGGCTTTGCTGGGTGCTCATGAAGATACTCGCTAATAGCCCAAGCAATAGATATTCCGTCATAAGTACTTGTCCCTCTTCCAATTTCATCTAACAAGACTAAACTACGGTCTGAGATGTTATTTAAGATCGATGCGGTTTCATTCATCTCTACCATAAACGTAGACTCTCCCATCGATATGTTATCACTAGCACCAACACGTGTAAATATTTTATCTACCACACCTATTCTAGCTGCTTTTGCGGGCACAAAACTTCCTATTTGAGCCAACAGTACTATTAAAGCTGTTTGACGCAAAATAGCTGACTTACCAGACATGTTTGGCCCCGTAATCATAATCACTTGTTGCGCTTCTCTATCCAAAAACACATTATTAGCAATATATGGCTCGCCTATTGGTAATTGCTTTTCAATTACCGGGTGACGTCCGTCCACAATATCTAAATCGTGAGACTCATCTAAAGTAGGATACACATAATTATTATCTGATGCTAATTGTGCAAAACCACATAAGCAATCTACTTTAGCAATTAAATATGCGTTTTGTTGTACGGGCTTTATGTACTGATTCATCCATTGTACCAAATCAGCAAATAACTTTTGCTCGATTGCCATGATACGCTCTTCTGCTCCTAAAATCTTAGCTTCGTATTCTTTTAACTCTTCCGTAATATAACGCTCTGCGTTTACTAAGGTCTGTTTACGGATCCACTCTTCCGGAACTTTATCTTTATGTGTATTTCTTACTTCTATATAATACCCAAAAACATTATTAGATGCAATTTTTAAGGACGTAATCCCTGTACGTTCACTTTCGCGTTGTAGCATTTTATCTAAATAATCTTTTCCTGAGGTAGACAATGCTCTAAGCTCATCCAACTCTGCAGAAAAGCCTGCAGCAATAGAACTTCCTTTTAAAATATTTACAGGAGCTTCCTCGTTTAAAGTTTCTTTAATTTTTTCGCGAAGCACATTACAGCTCTGTAAATTATCCCCAATAACTTTAAGCGACTCGTTATCGCAATTAGACGATAATTCCTTTATAGGAATTATCGCTTCTAAAGAATTCTTAAGCTGAATTACTTCTCTTGGACTAACTTTTTGCGTTGCTATTTTAGAAATCAAACGTTCTAAATCGCCTATTAATTTAATATGATGCTGAATCTTATCCAATACGACACCATCCGTTTTTAAATATGACACCACCTCATGACGCTGTTTGATTTGATCAATTTGCTTTAAAGGTAGCGCCAACCAACGTTTTAAAAGACGCCCTCCCATTGGAGAAATAGTCTTATCTATAATATTTAACAATGTTACTGCATTGTTATTAGTAGAATTATATAGCTCTAAGTTTCGGATAGTAAAACGGTCCATCCAAACATAATCGTCCTCTGCAATACGAGAAATTGATGATATATGTTCTAGTTTGTTATGCTGTGTTTCGCCTAAATAATGAAGTATAGAGCCCGAAGCAATAACACCTTCTTTTAAATTTTCTATCCCAAATCCTTTTAAAGACTTAGTATCAAAATGTTTTAACAACGTCTCATTAGCATAATCCGTTTGATATACCCAATCTTCTAAATTAAAGGTATGAAAATCAGCTCCAAAATAATCTGTAAATGTGTTACGTTTTGGTTTTGCTACTAAAACTTCACTTGGACTAAAATTTTGAAGCAGCTTATCTATATACTCTTGATTTCCTTGTGAGGTTAAAAACTCTCCTGTTGAAATATCTAAAAACGAAATCCCAATATTGACTTTACCAAAGTATACAGAACATAAAAAGTTATTGGTTTTAGAGTGCAGCACTTCGTCATTTAAAGCTACTCCTGGTGTTACCAATTCTGTCACACCACGTTTTACAATAGTTTTGGTCTGCTTTGGATCTTCTAGCTGGTCACAGATTGCAACACGCTCTCCAGCCTTAACTAACTTAGGTAGATACGTGTTTATAGAATGATGCGGAAAACC
Source organism: Olleya sp. KKT75 (assembly GCF_055635485.1). Taxonomy (NCBI): domain Bacteria; kingdom Pseudomonadati; phylum Bacteroidota; class Flavobacteriia; order Flavobacteriales; family Flavobacteriaceae; genus Olleya; species Olleya sp. KKT75. Next base: position 1,850,224 of record NZ_CM145759.1, on the reverse strand, counting down.
TGCTAGTTCTATTTCGCTTTCACTACCTGCGCCTCTTTTAGTAAGTGTTATTCCTAAAATTCCAGCTGCTTTTATAGCATCTTTACCAAAGGTCTCATAAAAATCCCCTACTCTAAATAATAACATTGCATCAGGATACTTAGCCTTGATGGCATTGTATTGCTTCATTAACGGAGTGACTTTTTTGCTTTTTGTTGCCAAAGGATATACGTTTTTATTAAGTTTGCAATGTAACTAAATATTGATTTTTTAAGAAGTCTATTTAAGTTTAGTTATTGATAATTATTCACAATTATTTTGATGAGAAAACTAAAAAACAGCGAATTAGACCGATTAAGTGTTGATGACTTTAAATCTGCCGAAAAAACACCAATAATTATTGTTTTAGACAACATTAGAAGTTTAAATAATATTGGGAGTGTCTTTAGGACTAGTGATGCTTTTTTAGTTGAAAAAATTTATCTCTGCGGAATTACTGCTACGCCGCCACATAAAGACATACACAAAACAGCTTTAGGCAGCACTGATACCGTAGCTTGGGAATATATTGAAAACACGATGGATTTAGTCGAAAAACTAAAATCTGAGAATGTCACTATTTGCGCTATTGAGCAAGCTGAAAACGCAACAATGTTAGACGATTTTAAAGTTGAAGACAATACAAAATACGCTTTAGTTTTTGGTAATGAAGTAAAAGGTGTAGCTCAAGATGTTGTTACAGCAAGCGATGTTGTTATTGAAATCCCTCAATTTGGAACTAAACACTCACTAAACATAAGTGTTAGTTGTGGTGTTGTTACTTGGGATTTGTTTAGTAAACTGAAAGCTAAAGCATAAAAAGCCGCCTACCTAATCAATCCCTTATCCTTATTTGTGATAGATTACAAATCCGAAACAACCTTAACCTTCTAAAAACTAGTCTTTAATTGGCACCCAAATTTCCTCTTTTACAAAAGCATTAGAGGGATGATAATCTTCTGGGAGTTTTTCAAAATGAGGTTTATCGTCTAATTTATATCCTGAATTTGGTAACCAATTAATATGTATACCCTGCCAAGTCTTTAGAAACTCTTCTGGCTTTCCTTCAAAATTAAAAACAGCATACTTAGCTGCATTTATAGTCAATGTTTCCAAACCCTCTGGAATAGTTTTAAAATCAGACACCGCTACTCCCACCCACTTTTCGTAAACCGTATTTGGAGACATTGTCTTTAAATCAAATTGATTGTAAATCTGAATTGAAAACTTATCAGTCCCAACACGATTTAAAATCTGATTACGTTTAGGCATAAATTGTCTAGCCAAATTACCTGTACCTTGAGCATTAGTCATAAAAGACAAGTCTGCTTTTAAACCAACAATCAAAATAGCTTCGGATGCAATTATTTTAGGCGTCATCACTACAAATTTGATCTAATAACCATAAATAATCCGCTCTATATTTCACAAAATCTTTGTCAGAAATATCAATTATTTTGACGTTAAAATCGGTTTGACTTTTAAGAAAATCTAAGTAACCCGCATTAATTTTATCTAAATACTCGTCCTCGATATCACTTTCGTATTTACGTCCACGTTTTTTAATATTAGCCTGCAAACGCTCTGTGTTTTGATATAAATACACATATAAATCTGGCTTTGCAATGTCTTTATACATTAAATAAAACAGCTTACGATACAACTTAAACTCGTCTGGCTGCAGTGTTATTTTAGAAAAAATCAAGGATTTAAACACATCATAATCACTGACAATAAAATCCTTAAACAAATCCAACTGCCCTAAGTCGTCAGTAATTTGCTGATATCGATCTGCAAGAAAAGACATCTCTAAAGTAAACGCGTATCGTTGCGGCTCCTTATAAAATTTTGGCAAAAACGGATTATCTGCAAAACGCTCTAACACAAGTTTAGCATTAAAGTCTTTAGATATCTGAGTAGTTAAACTTGTTTTTCCTGCACCAATATTACCTTCGATAGCAATATAATTATGTTTAGAAAAATCAAATTGCTTATTAGGGTTCTTTAACCAAATCTTAATCTGCTCTAATGCAACTGTATCCTCACAATTAGCTAACAGATCAGAAACTGATAACTCTAATTCTGGATGCATAACATCTCCTGCAATTAATTGAAGAGGCTCTAAAACAAAACGTCTTTTATGCGCTTCAGGATGTGGAATAATTAGATTTTTTTCTGCTATAATTTCATCTTCAAAAAAGATAATATCAAGATCTATTACTCTAGACTCATACCCTTCGGACTGTTTTGGAGTTCGTCCTAATTTTTTTTCAATTTGCAACAATACACTCAGTACTTTTTTAGGTTTTAGTAAAGTGCTTACCGCAATACATGTATTTAAAAAATCATCACCTTCAAAACCACTAGCTTTGCTTTGATACACTTTAGCAATACTAACTATGTTACCTATTTCCGCAAATATAGCATCCACAGCGTTTTGCAAGTTTTTAAACTTATCGCCTTTATTACTTCCTAGTGCTATGTGTACGGTTTTGATCTCTTGCATAATTTCTTCAGCAAAATAACTAAAAGAAATTCACTTAGTTCTTATCTTTATCAAATCTGTTAATAAGTTTTTATGACATTAAAAGACAAATTACTTGCTCAAAAAATCTATCTGCTTCTAGGTGCGCTTTTTATAACCTCTCTAGTCGTTTCTAACCTTATATTTCAAAAGTTTTTTTATTGGTACCCATTGGATATTAACATTTTTGGCGCTAAACTATTTGAGATTTCCGTTGGAATACTACCTTACCCAATCACTTTTTTAATTACCGATTTAATAAGCGAGATTTATGGTAAAAAACGCGCCAACCAAATTGTAATTGGTGGCATATTTGCTTCTATTTTTTCTCTTTTAATTGTGTACACCGCCAATGCCGTATCCGCTACAAGCTGGTCTCCCGTTGCCGACAATTTATTCTCAACTGTTTTTGGAAACACCATGATTGCTGTTTTTGCTAGCATGATGGCGTATCTCCTTGCACAATTAGTAGACATTCAGATATATCATTTTTGGAAACGGATCACTAAAGGCAAACACCTTTGGCTACGTAATAACTTCTCAACCTTTTTATCTCAATTTGTAGACACGTTCTCTGTACTATTTTTACTGTGTTCGTTTGGAGAGATTAGTTGGGACAGATTTGCCGGCTTACTAATTAGCGGTTTTATTTTTAAAGTACTAATAGCCATATTAGATACTCCGTTTTTATATTTAGGTGTTCACCTTTTTAGAAAACGTTTCAAACTTAAAACAAACGAAGAAATACAACTGGTTTAACAAATGCTAAACTTTTATTAAATACTTTTGTTTGGGCAACTATTTAGCTAGATTAAGCGTAAATAAATTGTAAACAAACAGATAATTTGATGAAGAAAAAACTTAAAATAGTAGGTATATCATTACTAATACTAATAGCATTATTAATTGCAAGTCCATTTATTTTCCAAAACCAAATCAAGGATATGGTGCGCACTTACATTAATCAAAATGTTAATGCTACCGTCACTTTTGACGATGTAAATTTAAGTTTTATTAGTAGCTTTCCGCAAGCTAACGTCACATTAGACAACCTTACTATAACGACTTTCGAGCCTTTTAAAAATGATACTTTAGCAAAAATCGATTTTTTATCTTTAGACATGTCCATTAAGGAATTGTTTAAAAAAATGGATGAAGAACCATTAATTGTAAACGCCATAGCTATTGACAATGCACTTGTAAATCTAAAAACAAATGCAGTTGGCGCTGTAAATTGGGACATAGCTAAACCAAACAACACCAACACTAGCGCTACAAATACAGATAGCACTGGTTTTGCTTTTGACATCGAAAGCTATAAGATTACTAATAGCGCTTTTAATTATTTAGACGAAAGCACTACAACTATTTTCAAAATCGCAAATTTAAACCACTCTGGAAAAGGAATCTTTTCAGGAAATTTATCAGAACTAGATACAAATACAGAAGCCAACGTTTCTTTTAGCATGGATGGCACAGAGTACTTAAGCAATAATAGCTTAAAACTAGATGCTTTAATTGACTTAGATCTAGCAAACAGCAAATATACTTTTAAAGAAAATAAAGCCTTAATTAATGACCTGCCTTTAGAATTTAAAGGATTTGTTCAATTAATAGAAGCTGGTCAAAATATTGATATTTCTTTTGAAAACCCAGGCTCTACTTTCAAAGACTTTTTGGCAGTTATACCTAAAAGTTATGCTAAAAACTTAGACAATGTAGATACTACCGGAAATTTTAAAATCAATGGAGTAATTAAAGGAGAAGTTACAGAAACTAAAATACCAACCTTAGATATCAATATCCTTTCTAATAATGCGTCTTTCAAGTTTGACGACCTTCCAAAACGTGTCGAGAATATTAGTATTAATGTTGAAATTAAAAACGAAACAGGTATTACGGATGATACGTACGTTAAAATAAATACTTTAAATTTTAAAATAGATGAAGACGAATTCAAAAGTTCTGCAACTATTAAAAATTTAACCAAAAACATGTTAGTAGACGCGCATTTAGATGGTGTTTTAAATCTAGGTAACTTGACAAAAGCATACCCTATAGAGTTAACCAATAAACTAGAAGGTATTTTAAAAGCAGATCTTAATACTAATTTTGATATGAATGCAATCGAAACAAATGCATACACACGTATTAAAAACAATGGTGCTATAAGTGTTTCTGATTTTGTGTTTTCATCACCAGATATCGTTAACCCAATAAACATAACAAAAGCAGCAGTAAATTTTAATCCGGGCACGATTACTTTAGACCAATTTATAGCTACAACAGGAGATACTGACCTAAATGCAACTGGGACTATAAATAACTTACTAGGATTTTTATTAAGTGATAAAAAACTACAAGGAGACTTTAACGTAAAATCTAATGTATTTAAAATAAGTGATTTTATGGTAGAAGGTGGTAGCGACGCCCCAGTAAATCAAAGTACAGAACCTGCAACTGCATTAAAAATACCCGCTTTTTTAGACTGCAGCATAACAGCAGATGCAAAAACAGTTTATTATGATAATCTAATATTAAAAGATGTCAAAGGAGATCTTAAAATAGCAGACGAAAAAGCACAACTAAAAAACGTTACCTCTAGCATATTTAACGGGAACCTAACCCTAGAAGGACTTGTGGATACTAAAAGCACAAAACCAACTTTTAATATGAATGTTGGTGCTAAAAACTTTGATATCGCTCAATCGTTTAATGACTTAAATTTACTAAAAGCATTAGCTCCGATAACCAAAATATTAGAAGGTAAATTAAACAGTACGATTAATTTATCAGGAAGCTTAGGTGATGATTTCACACCGTTATTAAACAGTATAACAGGTGACGCTTTCGCGGAATTACTTACAACTAAAATTGAGCCTAAAAATGAACAACTATTTTCTATGTTAGAAAGTAAGCTTAACTTTTTAGATTTTAGCAAACTGGATTTAAAAGACCTGCAAACCAAATTATCATTTGATAACGGACAAGTAACAGTTAAGCCATTTGATATAAAATATAAAGATATTAAAATGACGGTTGGCGGATCACATACGTTTAGCAACACCATGAATTACCAAATAGTACTTGATGTTCCTGCAAAATATTTAGGTAGCGATGTAAACAACCTGATAAATAAAATTAATGACCCTGCTGTAAATACCTTAACCATCCCCGTAACTGCATCTATTTCTGGTAATACATTAAAACCACAGGTAACTACAGATTTAACTAGCGGGGTTAAAAATTTAACCACGCAATTAATAGAAATTGAAAAACAAAAATTAATTAATAAAGGCCAAGACAAACTCACAGATGTTGTTGGAGGCATACTTGGAGGAAACACACCAAAAGACAGCACAAGCACTCAAACCAACACTGTAGTTAACGATGTTTTAGGAGGAATTCTAAATAACAACAAACCTAAAGATAGTACATCAACAGATTCCATTAAACCAAAAACACAAGTAAAAGACGTTATAAAAGGACTATTTGGTAAAAAGAAAGAGTAAAACGTTAGATTTTGAAATTTTAACAATTATTTATCGTTACTATGTCTTTTTTTTCAGAATTTTAATCGTTTGAGCTTTTATTTCAAAAGAATATGTTAATTATTTGGAAATGTCAATAAAAGCATTACATTGTACCTATAACATTAAATAATCCGGACTGAATGAGGCAATTAAAAATTACCAAGCAAGTTACCAACCGTGAGTCAAAATCACTAGATAAATACCTACAAGATATAAGCAAACTTCCCATGATTACCGCTGAGGAGGAAGTTGAATTGGCACAGAAGATTAGAGAAGGCTGTCAAAAATCTTTGGATTTATTAACCACTGCTAACTTACGTTTCGTAGTCTCTGTTGCAAAGCAATACCAAAACCAGGGTTTAACATTACCAGATTTAATTAACGAAGGTAATGCTGGATTAGTAAAAGCAGCAAAGCGATTTGACGAAACCAGAGGTTTTAAATTTATATCCTATGCAGTATGGTGGATTAGACAAGCAATTTTATCTGCTTTAGCAGAACAATCTAGAATTGTAAGACTTCCATTAAACAAAATTGGATCAATAAACAAAATAAGAAAAGTAACCTCTCACTTAGAGCAAGTCAATCAAAGACCTCCAAGTGCATCTGAGATTGCAAAAGAATTAGATTTAACAATTAGTGATGTTAAGCAATCTATGAAAATCTCTAGTAGACACGTCTCTATGGATGCGCCTTTAAAAGAAGGTGAAGATTATAGCTTATATGACTTAGTTAGCTCTAACGAGTCTCCAAACCCTGATAACAACTTAATGCGCGAATCTTTAAACACTGAGATTGATAGAGCATTAGAAACACTAACTCCTAGAGAAAGTGATGTTATTAGACTTAACTTTGGATTGAGCGATCAACCAGCAATGACATTAGACGAAATAGGTCGTACTTTTGACTTAACACGTGAGCGTGTAAGACAAATTAGAGAAAAAGGAATCAGACGTTTACGTCAAACTTCTAAGAGTAAAATACTAAAAACGTATTTAGGATAAACCTAAATAACGCTTTAGTCTATTAAATAACAAAAAAAGTGCATTATTAATTTGAATTATATTTTAATTTAATTGATATTTGCACCAGATTTAAAATTTAGATATGTTAAGAATTGAAATTAAAGAAGGTGAAAACATAGAACGTGCTCTAAAACGTTACAAACGTAAGCACAGAAATGTAAAAGTTATGCAAAACTTAAGAGACAAGCAATACTTTACAAAACCATCTGTAAAGAACAGACGTCAGATTCAAAAAGCTAGTTATATTCAAGGTCTTAGAGACGCAGAGAATATATAAATAACTTTTCTTTTATATAAAAAAACCACGCATTTTAATATGTCGTGGTTTTTTTGTTGTTTAAAACATATCACATTAATTGTTTTCTTAACTAGTCATTGTAACATAAAGTTACCTCAGGCGATTATTAAAAACAACTGATATAAATAAGTTGTGCCTAAAATTTAGAATTAACAATCAAAACATACAGTCACATTTTGATTGGATTTTAAAACTTAAGATAGTCTACTTTGTATGGATCTCCCAATAAACTCTCCATTACTAATGGATTACCATTAGAGTAAAACTGTAACACAGACTTGCTATCACTTAAATTTAATAAGTTATGTTGCTCTAAAACTGCTTTTGTTTGTTTTGCTACAGCTTCTCCTGAATCGATGATTTTTACATGAGAAGGCAATAATGACAATAGTTGCCTAATTAGATATGGATAATGCGTACAGCCCAGGACTAGATAATCTATATTAGCAGCTAACATTGGTTTTAAATAGGTTTTAAGAAGCATTGTCATTTGATCAGAGTCAATGTGACCACTTTCTATCAACTGTACAATGCCTTCTCCTTCTTGCTCTATAATCTTAATACCATTACTATACAACTGTGCTGTATCACAAAACAATTGACTAGTTAGCGTCCCTCTTGTAGCTAAGACGCCTATCGCTTTTGTTTTAGTTTGTAAAGCAGCTGGTTTTATAGCAGGCTCTATGCCAATAAAAGGCACATCATACTTTTGCCTTAAGTAGCTAATAGCATTAGTTGTAGCCGTATTACAAGCCACTACAATCAACTTACAGTTCTGATTAAGTAAATACTCAGTATTTTTTTCAGAGAGCGCTAAAATAGCCTCCTTACCTTTTGGCCCATAAGGCGCATTTGCACTGTCTGCTAAATAGATTGTATTCTCCTTTGAAAGCAATGCATGTATCGCCTTCCATATAGAAGTCCCTCCTACTCCAGAATCAAAAATACCTATAGGTTGTTTATTCATATAATTAAGCATAAAAAAAGCTGCCTAAATTTAGGCAGCTTAATTTTAATTTAAAAGGAATTTTAATTAAAATCCTAATTCTTTTTGTACATCAGATAATAAATCTTTACCAGAAGCCATAATTACACCTGAACTTTCAGAAGAATCTAAAACATAGTTAAAACCTTGTGCTGTTCCAACTTTTAAAATAGCTGCTTTCGCTTTTTCAGTAATTGGCTTTAATAAGTCAAATTCTTTTTTCTGTAATTGTGTTTGTGCGTCTGCTTGATACTGACGGATGCTTTGTTGCATTCCTTGTAACTCTTCACCACGAGCTTGATTTTGCTCGTTAGTTTTTGTAGCTGCTTCTGCTTCGTATAATTTTGCTTTAGCTTGATATTCTTTTACCATTTCTTGGATATCTGCTTCAAATGTCTTTCCCATTTTGTCCATTTCTGCTTTAGCAGCTGTCATTGCTGGCATAGACGCAACAAGTTTTTGTGTGTCAACGTGTGCTACTTTAGTCTGAGCGTTAGTAAAACTTGTCGCTCCAATAAATAAGGCTGCTGCAAATAAAAGTGTCTTGAATTGTTTCATTTTTAAAATAGTATTTGTGTGTTATAAATTATTTGTATTAGTCTTAGTTGTCTTCGTCTTCTCCGCTCTGATTTTCTTCTTTAGCTTTCTTACGGTCCTCTAAGATTTTTTGTTTTCTAGCTTCTAATTCAGCTTTTCTTGCTTCTCTATCCGCTAGTCTTTTTAATCTTTTTTCTTCAAGAATATCAGCACTTGACTTAACTGCTGCTTCTTGGTTATCGTTTTGGGTATCATCAGCAACACTTGGCTTATCTGTTTCTGTTTGATCACCACTTCTTTCTTTTAACTTATCTTCTCTTGCTTTTGCACGTTCTTCTAAAATCTTAGCTCTTCTATCAGCAGCTTCTTTTTTCTTAGCTTCTCTAGCATCTAAAATCTCTTTCTTTCTTAATTCAGCTGCAGTTGCACGCTCTGCATTCTTCTCGTCTATTGCTTTTTGACGTGATTCCTTTTCTTCGTTAATCTCAACTACTACATCTTCAGCCTTTGCATTTTTACGTTCCGCCTTATTTTTAGCCTGGGTACGTTTTGATGCTCTAGAGATTGTTCTAATAATTAACTCACTCATATCAAAACGTTCTGCAGAATATAACATAACCACGTCTGCTGACTTATCAAAAACAAAATCATATTTCTTTGCTTTTGCAATATCTTGAACTGCCTGAAAAATCTGATCTTGCACAGGTTGCATTAATTGTCTTTTCTGAAGCATTAAATCTCCATTAGGACCAAAACGTTTTTGCTGATAATCTAAGATTTCTTTTTCTTCAAAAACAATATCTTCTTCACGTTCTTCAATTAACTCTTTTGTCAATAATGCTTTTTCATTATTTAAAGACTCACGTTTTAATTTTACTTCGTTAAGCTTTGTTTCAATTTCAGCTTTCCACTTCTGAACTTTGTTCTCTAATTGACCTGTAGCTTCTGTATATTCTGGAATGTTTTCTAAAATATACTCAGTATCTATATAACCAATTCTAACTCCACGTTGAGCATTAACAGAAAAACCTGCTGCTAACATAACCAATACAATAAGAACTTTTAATTTCATTTTGGATGTTGTTTAAATATTTCTTTAGTATAAACTCAAATTAATTACAAACATTATAATACCAATGTCATTTTTTGAGTTAATTTTTTCAAAATAACGAATTTAATTCTAAAAAAAATTAATTCTTTAATCAAATCCTTGTAATGTTATTAGAAAATATCGTGCCAAAAATAAAAAAATAAAGAAACGATGTTTGTAATTTACTGGTTTTATTGGGCTAAACTATAATTAATTAAAATTGTTGACCAATTATAAAGTGTGTTTCCCATCCATGTTTAGAAGTCTCTCCTGGCTGTGGATCAAACCCATGACCAAAGTCGATACCTAATAAACCAAATGCTGGCATGAAGATTCTTAAACCTAAACCTGCAGATCTTTTAAGTGCAAATGGATCGTAATCATTAAAATTATCATAAGATCCCCCTGCTTCTAAAAACCCTAGCGCATAAATCTTAGCAGATTGCTTTAAGGTAATAGGGTAACGTAACTCTAAAGAAAATTTATTATAAATAGTACCACCATCAGCAGATGATAATGCTTGATTTGAATATCCACGTAAGGCAACAGCTTCTCTACCATCTAAACTATAACTTCCTAGACCATCCCCTCCAACAAAGAAACGCTCAAAAGGAATAACACCTCTATCTTGGTTGTATGCACCTAAGAAACCAAATTCTATACTAGGACGTAATACTAATTTACCAACTAGTCTAGTGTACCAATCTCCTTTAAATTTGATTTTATAAAACTCCAACCACTTATAACGCTCTTGATCAATTTCACTTACCCTATTAGCTGCTGCTGTTCTTAAAATAGTATTAGCATCTGCATCATTAGCTATAGCTTCATTAGTATCTCTTTCTGATTTTAAAGCACTATAATCTGTACTATTAAATATTGAATATGGTAACGAGAACTTTGCTGTTGCAGAAAAACTAGACCCTCCCATTGGGAAAATTGGATCGTTAAACGTATTATTTCTACTTAACCCTAACGTATAAGACAAGTTATTTGAATACCCATCTCCAAAAGTAAATAGTCCTGTATTATAGTTTTTTAAATTGTAATGCTGAAAACTTATCGCTTGAGACAATGTAAAGAAATCATCCGGAATTGATAAACGCTTAGCTAAACCAAATGTTATACCAGTAATATTAAAACGACTGTCCTTATCTGCATTACCAGTTGTTGCATCATATAAAAATTGCTTTGTTTGAGAAATAGATGTAGAAAACTGTACTGGTTTTTTACCTCCTAACCATGGCTCTGAAAATGAGAAGCTATATGTTTGGAAAAATCTACTTGCTTGTAAACGTAATGCTAATTTTTGACCATCTCCTGTTGGTATTGGCTTATAAGCATCTTTTTTAAAGATATCTTTAATTGAAAAGTTATTAAAAGACAATCCTAAAGTACCAATAAAACCACCTCCACCGTAACCTCCTTGAAGTTCGATCTGACTAGATCCAGCTTCTACAACAGCATACTCCATGTCTATTGTACCTTCTTCTGGATTTGGGTTTTTAAAATTTGGTGTTAATTGCTCTGCATCAAAGAATCCTAATTGACTTAATTCTCTAATTGTTCTTACAACATTTTCTTTACTATATAAATCACCTGGTCTTGTTCTAATTTCTCTATAGATAACATGATCGTTAGTTTTTTGGTTACCAACAACTGTTACTCTGTCAAAATACACTGGCTTACCTTCAGAAATTCTAATTTCCATATCAATAACATTACCATCTGCATTAATTTCTACTGGGTTAATAGTAGAAAATAAATACCCGTTGTTTTGATATAAGTTAGTTAAATCATCTCCGTCAGGTTTAGTTTCATCAGCAATACGCTTTTGAAGTTCTACACCATTATATGTATCTCCTTTTACAATTCTTAACTTTCGTCTTAAAGCCTCATCCGAATAAACAGTGTTACCAATAAAAGTCATGTCTCCAAAAGTGTACTTCTCACCTTCTTCAACCTTAATTTTTAGAGATACTGTTTTATCGTTGTTGTCAATTAGAGAATCAGAAATTACTCTTGCATCTCTATATCCTATTTCTTTATACTTATTTACTACACTGGTAAGATCTTCTTTAAAATCTGCTTCAATAAATTTTGAACGCTTTAAAACTCTAATTGGATTTTTCTTCTTAGTGTTTTTCATAGCTTTTCTAAGGTTTTTATCACTTAAAACGCTATTCCCTTCAAAATCTATGTTTTTAATTTTTACCTTATCACCTTTGTTAATAGCAACAATCATGTTAACTATAGGCTTTTCTATAGAGTCATTTACAACTTCGATAGTATTTACATTAACCTTAGCATTAAGAAAACCATTTTTCTTGTACTTGCTTTCTAAATAGTTTTCTGTAGTTGTAATTAAGTTTTCAGTAACCTTTGTTCCTCTTAAAAGTTTATTTTCTTTTAAAATAGTTTCGTGTTTACCTTTTTTAACACCAGTAATAACAATCTCTTTAAGCTCTGGCAAATCTGACAATCTTATTTCTAAAAAAGCACTATCACCTTCTACCTTTAGTAAATACATTTCTATATCACTAAATAAATTAGATTTCCATAATTTTTTTATGGCATCACTAATTTCTTCACCAGGAACCATAATTTCTGTTCCTTTTTTTAAACCGGAATAGGCAATTATTGTCTGCTCACTAAAGCTAGTATTTCCTTTAACTGTTATTTCTGCTAGATTATATTTCTTACCGTCTTCGTAACTTAAATCCTGTGCGCTTATTGTTAACGTACTTAAAAAAGTAATCACTAACAAAGTGTAGTTTAATATTGTTTTCAATGGTAATTGTTTAGCTAATTTGTTCACTGGTTTTCCCAAATCGTCGTTCTCTTTTTTGATATTCAATAATAGCTTCATATAAATGTTGCTTTGTAAAGTCTGGCCAAAGTACTGGTGTAAAATATAACTCTGCGTAGGCTATTTGCCATAGCAGAAAATTACTAATACGTTGCTCTCCACTTGTCCTTATAAGTAAATCAACATCAGGTAAACTCTGCGTGTAAAGATGTGCATTAAATACCGATTCGTCAATACTTTCTGTAGAAATTATATTATTTTTAACTTTAGTACTGATTTCTTTAACAGCATTTAATAGCTCTTCTCTAGACCCATAGCTTAGTGCTAAAGTCAGATCCATGTGCGTATTTTCCTTAGTTAATTCAATAACTTCTTGTAATTCTTTATATACTTTTTTTGGCAATGATTTTAAATTACCAATAGCTTTTAATTTAATATTATTGTCCTTAAAGGTCTTTATCTCTTTTTTAAGAGAAGACACTAATAATCGCATTAACGTATCCACTTCTAACTTAGGTCGGTTCCAATTTTCTGTAGAAAACGCGTATAAAGTCAAATGTTTAATACCTAATTCTGCACAAGCCTCAACTGTTTGACGCACAGATTTAGTTCCATTTTCATGGCCAAAAGCGCGTAACATTCCTTTTTGCTTTGCCCAACGCCCATTACCATCCATGATTATGGCGATATGCTTTGGCAAATTTTGCTTGTGTATGTGATCTTCTATATTCAAATTAATATCCGCAATAACATGGGTTCTTTCCAAAAGTATACGTTAATGTTACTCCTGTAAATGTATACCAATCATTATTATTTAAATTTCCAAAACTTCTATCAGCTAATTCTTTTGAGTCTGGTGCACTACCATCTAGATTATCCGAAAACGTATAACGTGCTCCAACCTCTAAAGCCAAGACAATATTAGGTGTAACCAGAGCTTTAAACCCCACAACCATAGGTATACCAATAGCAATACTGCTAGAGTCCTCCGTTTGCACGTCTCCTAAACTATCATAATATAAGTTATCGTGTTGTATTGCACTTACACCCGAAAACAAGTAAGGAGTGTATATAAATCCGCCTTGATGCAAATTAAAATCAAAAAAAGTAAACTCGACACCTGCGGTCAATTCTATGATTTGATTGTTAAACTCAAAACCTCTGATTTCTCTACTTGGATCATCAGAATTTGTATCAATCCCTTCCAAGTCAGCAAAAGTTAAAGACACTCTGTAAGAATGTCTTGGGCTTCTATTCCATTTATAGATCGCTCCAATAGCTAATTGATTGGGTGCAATATAATCTGTAGCTCCAACATCTCCTATAAAATTGGCACCACCCAAATACAACCCAAACTCGTTGATTTGCGCACTACTAAAATGTATGCTTAAAAATGTTAGTATGACTAAGGTAAACTGCTTCATAAATCTTCAAAGTTTGCAAATATAATAAATAAGACTACTCCATAACAATTTGATTGAAATAGTTACACTTAAAAACACATTTAACAAGATTTTATTGTTTAATTACGCTTGTCTTCTCCCCAAAGCAGTTTTTTTCGGAGTGTATCCAAGAAAGTTTCGTTGTTTAAAACGATCATTTTGATAGTAAACGGGGCTTTTTTTATGGTTATTGTTGTTTTGTTAGTTAAGGTCGCAATTCTAGAATCCATAGACACTAAATGCTCCTTTTCTCTACCATTTACTTTTAAAGTTATTACTGTAGAGTCTTCAATAACTAACGGTCTTGCACTTAAATTATGCGGTGCAATTGGCGTTAAAACTAAACTTGCTGCGTTAGGCGTAATTACGGGACCACCACAACTTAAAGAATACCCTGTGGATCCTGTTGGTGTAGATATAATCAATCCATCACTCCAATACGACGTTAAATACTCGCCATTTAATTCGGTTTCAACCGTAATCATAGAAGTTGTATTTTTTCTACTAACAGCTATTTCGTTTAAAGCAAAATTACAAGTATTAATTTCGGCATTATCCTCAGAACTTTTAATAGTAAGTAAGCTGCGTTCTGAGATTGAATAGTTTTTATCTAAAATATTTTGGATCGCGTCTTCAATCTCTTCATGTTGGATAGTAGCTAAAAATCCTAAACGACCGGTATTAACACCAACAATCGGGATATTTAAATCTCCAACTAAAGTTATTGCTCTTAAAATAGTACCATCGCCACCAATACTAACCAAAAAGTCAAAACTGTTATCTAACGTTATAAATGTAGCATAATCGGCTTCAATCTTTGGCGACACACCTTTATAAAAAGCAGCTTCAATAACCACCTCTATATTCTTTTTTTGAAACACATCTAATAACACTTCTAGTGATGCTAATGGTTTCTTTTTCTGAAATTGACTATAAACAGCAACTTTCACCATTACATATTAAGGTATTTATTAAGGTAATCTGATCGTTCTTTCAAACCATCAAGATAACTATCTTCCTCATGACCTGACACTATATTATAGCTATAACGTCTAAAGGTTTGCACCATTTCGCTTAAACCAACATTTCCTATTTTTAGAGTAATTTGCGCGATATCGTTTTCAATTTTAGAAATAAAAGCGCCATATAGCTTACCATCATTGCTTTCTACAATTTGACTAATTTCGCTAAACGAATAATCTATCAATCCTTTTTCTATGATTAAAACCGCTCCGTTCTCCGCAAAAAAAGGTGTTTCGTTAAACAAACCAATAATATCATTAAGCTCATAATACCCTAAATACTTATTACTGCCATCTAAAACAGGCATAATATTAGCGGAGTTTTGGGCAAACGCCTCTAAAACATCTAACCAATTAGTATCGTTTCTTACAAAAAAACCTTCGGTAGCATATCCACAATCAGAAATAACCTCAACTTTTTGAAAACAATGTGCGTCATTCTCTGAGATACATCCTAAATAAACTCCCGCTTCATTTTCAATAGGAATATGAGAGTAGGTTAATTGGTTAAACAACAGTTGCAAATCACTAACTAAGCCAGTGTTTAGCAATGGTTTTATATCATTTATTACGTAGTCTGAAAGGTTCATTTTATAAAAACTTTTGTTTTGCAAATTAATTAAAAATTAGCACAAAAAGCCTCTTATACTTTGTATTTTTGTGTTTTAAATTATAGTATAGTTATGACAAAATTAAGCGTAAACATCAATAAGATTGCTACTTTAAGAAATTCTCGTGGCGGTAACACCCCAAACGTGGTTCAGTTTGCAAAAGACGTACAACGTTTTGGAGCGGAAGGCGTAACCATACATCCTAGACCGGACGAACGTCATATTACCTATCAAGATGCCTATGATTTAAAACCGGTAGTACATACGGAGTATAATATAGAAGGTAATCCAATTCCAAAGTTTATGGATATGGTTTTAGAGTTACAACCTACACAAGTCACGTTAGTACCAGATAGTATTGATACATTAACTAGTAATGCAGGTTGGGATACTATTAAAAATAAAGGGTTTTTAACCGAAGTCATTGCTGAGTTTAAGAAAAAAGGTATCAGGACATCCATATTTGTAGATCCTGATTTAGCACAAATCGAAGGAGCAAAAGCAACAGGAACAGATAGGATTGAATTATACACAGAAGCATTTACGCATGAGTATAGTTTAGGTAATCAAAACGCCATACAACCTTATACGGCTTGTGCCGAATTAGCAAATAGCTTAGGACTTGGTGTTAATGCCGGACATGATTTATCTTTGGATAACATTCAGTTTTTTAAACAAAATATGCCAGGTCTTTTAGAAGTCTCTATAGGACATGCTTTGGTTTCTGAAAGTTTATATCTAGGTGTTGAAAATGTGATTAATATGTACAAGAATAAATTACAATAGAAACGTATGGTGTTACATTCAAATATTATAGGTGAAGGAAAACCGTTTGTGATTCTTCATGGTTTTTTAGGCATGAGTGATAATTGGAAAACGTTAGGTAATCAGTTTGCTGAGCATTTTCAAGTACATTTGGTAGACCAGCGCAATCACGGTCGCAGTTTTCATGATGATGCTTTTTATTATGAAGCATTAGCCGAAGATTTAAAAAATTACTTTGACACACATCAAATAAAGGACGCCATACTTTTAGGGCATTCCATGGGCGGAAAAACAGCCATGTTATTTGCAACACTATATCCAGAATTAGTAAGCAAATTAATAATAGCTGACATTTCTCCACGTTTTTACCCAATCCATCATGATGCCATATTGGACGGTCTAAACAGCTTAGATTTTGACACTTTAAAAAGTCGTGGTCAAGCAGACAAACAACTTGCAAATTATGTAACAGATGCAGGTACACGTATGTTTTTACTAAAAAATCTATATTGGATCGAAAAAGGAAAACTAGCCTTAAGAATAAACTTAGATGTGTTAACAGAAAATGTTTCTGAAGTCGGAGAAGCACTTCCATTACACGCCAAATTTGACGGAGACACTTTATTTTTAAGAGGTGACAAAAGTGAATACATAGGTAATCAAGATGAAACCCTGATTAAAAATCATTTTCCTGAAGCTAAGATTATAACTATTGCCAATGCAGGACATTGGTTACATGCAGAAAACCCAAAAGATTTTTATCAAGCTGTAACAAATTTTGTAAATTAAAGTCTATTAACTAAACCCTAGTTTATGAAACTTATTATAAGATTACTACTAAACGCTATAGCCGTATTTGCTATAGCCAATATATTAAACGGTGTATCCATAGATAATTACACAACCGCTATAATTGTGGCTGCAGTACTTTCTTTATTAAATCTATTGGTCAAACCCATATTAATATTACTAACATTACCCATTACAATTTTAACACTTGGCTTGTTTTTATTTGTAGTCAATGGGCTAATTATTTTACTAGCAGACAACTTTATAGATGGCTTTGCTGTATCCAGTATATGGACCGCTATTTTATTTAGTATTTTACTATCCCTTTTACAATGGTTACTGCAATCGTTTTTAAAAACAGATAAAGATTCAAATTAAATCTTAAAAATAGTCTGTAACACAACATGTTAAAAACTTTGTAATACTATAAAAAAGTAGTACTTTTGCACACCTTTTTAATTAAAAAAAACTAGTGTTAATGCCCATTTTAGGGCTTTATATCATTTATAATGAATATTACAAGAGAAAACATTGATGCATTAAATGCTGTAGTAAAAATAGATATCGCTAAAGAAGATTATAGCGCTAAAGTTGAAAAAATATTAGTAGACTACAGAAAAACAGCTAACATCCCAGGATTTAGAAAAGGTCAAGTACCAATGGGAATGGTAAAAAAACAATACGGTAAATCTGTATTAGCTGACGAAGTAAACAAAATACTTCAAGAAGCATTAAGCAAATATTTAGCTGAAGAAAAATTAGATGTGTTAGGGCAACCATTACCTAAACAACAAGACGAAATAAACTGGGATTCAGATTCTTTTTCATTTGAATTTGAATTAGGTCTTTCTCCAGAATTCAGTGTGGATTTAACAAGTAAAAAAGCCATTACACATTATAACATCGTTGCTGATGATAAAATGATTGATGAGCAAGTTGAACGCATCCAAAAACAATACGGAAAAATTACTCCTGAAACTGAAGTTAAAAAGGATAGCGAAATTACTGGAACCTTCAAAAACGAAGAAAAAGAAATAGACAATACGCTAACTGTAACTTTAGATCAATTTAAAGGTAAAGCAACTGAAAAGAAATTTATCGGTGCTAAAGTTGGTGATGTAATTACATTAAAAACTAAAGGATTATACGCAGATGATCATGAGTTAATGAATGCTTTAAAAGTACCACATGATGATGCACATGGATTAGACATCGAGGTGACTTTTACAATTAACGAAATTAATAGTCGTGCGTTAGCAGATTTAGACCAAGAGTTATTTGATAAATTATTTGGTAAAGATGGTGTAAAATCTGTATCAGAATTAAAAGCGAAGATTAAGGAAGATGCTGAAAAGCAATTTGTACAACAATCTGACCAAAAATTATTAAACGACGTTACAGAATACTTAGTAGACAATACTAAATTTGATTTACCAGCAGCATTCCTTACAAAATGGATGCAAGTAGCAGGTGAAAAGGAAATGGATGAAGCGACTGCAAAAGAAGAATACGAAAAGTCAGAAAAAAGCTTACGTTACCAACTTATCGAAGGTAAATTAATGGCAGACAATGATCTTAAAGTAGACTTTGAAGACGTAAAAACTAATGCTAAAGACATGATCAAAATGCAAATGGCACAGTTTGGACAACTTAATCCTTCTGATAAAGAATTAGATGATATTGCTGCACGTGTATTAGGTAATCAAGACGAAGTAAGACGTATTTCTGAACAAGTTGTAAGTCAAAAATTACTTAACCTTTACAAAGAAAAAGCAAACATCAAGGCTAAAGAAATGTCTTATGAAGCTTTTGTAAAAGAAGTTTACGGTGACAAATAATAAACCTCACTTTTTGTTTTTATCATTTTGATAAGATTGTATTAGTACAGGTTTAACAAAATAATCATTATCTTTAGGCGTTGTTTAGCAAGACTAAACAACGCCTAATTTTTTCAATAAAAATAACACTTATTCAAACTATGGATTACGGAAAAGAATTCGAAAAATTCGCTATAAAGGATCAAGGTATAAGTAGTACATATTACAATAAAATTATTAGTAGTATGTATCCTACCAACTTAACGCCTAACATTATTGAAGAGCGTCAAATGAACATCGCTATTTTTGATGTGTTTTCGCGTTTAATGATGGACAGGATTATATTTTTAGGAACAGGAATTAATGATCAAGTAGCAAATATTATTCAAGCACAATTATTGTTCTTAGAAAGTACAGACGCTAATAAAGACATTCAGATATATATTAACTCTCCAGGAGGAAGTGTTTACGCTGGATTAGGTATCTATGATACAATGCAATTTATCAAACCAGATGTAGCTACTATTTGTACAGGTATGGCTGCCTCTATGGGTGCTGTTTTATTATGTGCTGGAGCTAAAGGTAAACGTAGTGGTTTAACGCACTCTCGTGTTATGATTCACCAACCTTTAGGTGGTGCGCAAGGACAAGCTAGTGATATAGAAATTACTGCACGTGAGATCTTAATATTAAAAGAAGAACTTTATAACATTATTAGTAAGCATTCTGGTCAAGATTACGACAAAGTATATGAAGATAGTGATAGAGATTACTGGATGAAAGCTGATAAAGCTAAGGAGTACGGAATGATTGACGAGATTTTAGCTCGTAAGTAAAAATTATATAATAGTGAGTTATAAGTTTTTGTAAAACACAGAAACTTATAACTAATCACTTTTAACTATAAAAGATGGCAAAGGAAGAATTAGAATGTTCATTTTGTGGTAGAAAAAAACCAGAAACCAGCTTATTAATAGCCGGTTTAGATGCGCATATATGTGATAGATGCATACAACAAGCTCATGGAATTGTTTTAGAAGAATCTAAGGAAGAAGACTCCAAAGATCTTTCAGCAGAAATGATGCTTAAAAAGCCTAAAAAGATTAAATCATTCTTAGACGAATATATTATTGGTCAAGAATACACTAAAAAAGTAATGTCTGTAGCAGTTTATAACCACTACAAACGTTTACTACAGCCACCAACTACAGATGATATCGAGATTCAAAAATCTAACATCATAATGGTTGGACAAACAGGAACAGGAAAAACATTAATGGCTAAAACCATTGCAAAAATGTTAAATGTCCCGTTAGCAATTGTTGATGCAACAGTATTAACAGAGGCTGGTTATGTTGGTGAAGATGTAGAAAGCATTTTAACACGTCTTTTACAAGCTGCCGATTATAGTTTAGAAAAAGCAGAAAAAGGAATTGTTTTTATTGACGAAATAGACAAGATTGCACGTAAAAGTGATAATCCATCTATAACAAGAGACGTTTCTGGAGAAGGTGTACAACAGGCCTTATTAAAACTTTTAGAAGGCACTGTAGTTAACGTTCCGCCAAAAGGAGGACGTAAGCACCCAGACCAAAAATTTATAGAGGTTAATACAGAAAACATCTTATTTATTGCAGGAGGTGCTTTTGATGGTATAGATCGTGTTATTTCTAAACGTTTAAACATGCAAGCAGTTGGATATAGCGCTTCTATTAAAGAAGATGTTGTAGATCATGACAACCTGTTACAATATATTATCCCAAAAGATTTAAAAGATTTTGGTTTAATACCTGAAATAATTGGACGTCTTCCCGTTTTAACTTACATGGATCCTTTAGATGGTAAAACATTAAGAGCGATACTTACTGAGCCTAAAAACGCCATCATCAAACAGTATAAAAAACTGTTTCAAATGGATGATATTGAATTAAGTATTACAGATGGTGCTTTAGAGTTTATAGTAGGAAAAGCTATCGAGTATAAACTTGGTGCACGTGGACTACGTAGTTTATGTGAAGAAATACTAACTGACGCTATGTTTGAGCTTCCTGGAGGCGATATTAAAAAACTTAACGTTACAAAAGCATACGCAGAGCAAAGACTTAGTAAAACAACAATTAAAAAACTTAAAGCAGTTTCTTAATTAAAGAGTATACAAACAATAAAAAACCACTTTAGACAAATGTTTAAAGTGGTTTTTTTGATTAAACTCAATGTGACCTTCCCTTAAGTCAGATTAATAGCAAGCCTAAATTAACATTTATTTAACTGATAACCAAATAAATAGCAAGTTATTTTAATAATCGAAAGAATCGCTTTACAAAAAACAATTCGCTACCTTTATTTAAATGTTACTCTATTATTTATTTAATATTAAAAGTTCGTCTATATATTGACGTGTATTAGATAACCTTGGTACTTTATGTTGCCCTCCTAATTTATTGTTTTGTTTTAACCAATCATAAAACAACTGCGTTCTAGCAACATGTATTTTTGGTTTGTTTAAGGTCATATTATTATAACGCTTCGCTTCATAATCTGAATTTAAGCTTTTAAGTGCATTATCAAACAACTCATTAAAGTAATCAATGTCCTTAGGCGGTGTTTTAAACTCGATTAACCACTCATGCGCGCCTTTCTCTTTACCATCCATAAATATGGGAGCAGCAGTGTAGTCTACAATCTCTGATTTTGTTTTTTTACATACCTTTTTTAAGGCATCTTCTGCATTTTCAATAATCAACTCTTCTCCAAAAACATTAATATGGTGTTTTGTACGACCTGATACTTTTATACGATACGGACTAATAGACACAAATCTAACTGTGTCCCCTATTTTATAGCGCCAAAGACCAGCATTAGTTGTAATAACTACCGCATAGTTTTTATTAAGCTCTACCTCACTTAAAGGAATGACTTTTTGATCTAATGTCCCATAATTATCCATTGGAATAAATTCGTAAAAAATACCATAGTCCAACATTAATAATAAATCACCTGAGTAGTTTTGATCCTGAATAGCAAAAAAGCCTTCCGATGCGTTATAGGTTTCGTAGTATTTAAAATTTTTTTTAGGTAAAATGTTTCGGTATTGCTCTATGTATGGATTAAAGCTAACCCCACCATGAAAATAAACTTCCAGGTTTGGCCACACATCAAACAAACTTGTTTTATCTGTTTTGTCTAATACATTATTTAATAGCACCAACATCCAACTAGGCACACCAGCCAAACTGGTCACATTTTCATTAATGGTTTCATTTACCACAGCAGCCATTTTAGTTTCCCAATCACTCATTAAACTAACCTTACTACTTGGTGTACTACTAAACTCTGCCCAAAAAGGCATGTTATCTATTAAAATAGCACTTAAATCTCCAAAAACGGTACCGTTTTCTTTATACAATTCTTTACTTCCACCTAACCGTAAACTTTTACCTGTAAATAATTGGGAGTCTTCATTGTTATTTAAATACATGCAAAGCAAATCTTTACTTGCTGCATAATGGCAATCCTCCAAACTATCTGTGCTTACTGGAATAAATTTACTTTTAGCATTGGTAGTTCCACTAGATTTTGCAAACCATTTAATTGGTTTAGGCCAGAAAATATTATTTTCTCCTTGTCTAGAGCGCTCTATCTTATCTTGGAAATCTTCGTAAGTTGTGATGGGTACACGTTGGGCAAACGTCGCGTAGTTTTTTATTGAAGCAAACTCGTGTTGCTTACCAACTTCGGTATCTTTTGCTATGTCCAATAAGCTAAATAGCAACTCTTGTTGCACCTCATTTGGATACTTTAAAAACAACTCTATTTGATGAAAACGCTTCTTTAAAAACCATGAAGCAATAGAATTAACAAGAGGAATTGACATAGTTATTTGTATCTTTAAGTTTTAAAAATAATACTTTTTTTTATGACCTACCAAGGTGTATTGACAAAAATGCAAACGGAGTTTACTAAACCCATTAATTACTACCTAGTATTTAAAAATGACTTTATAAACCTTAATCAATTATTAAACAAAACCTTAGAATTTAGTTTTGTAAAATACGAGTGTTTAAACTGCCATTTAGACAAGCCTATTTATCGTCAAGGGTTTTGTAAAAGTTGCTTTTTTGAGATCCCACAAGCAGCAGATTGGATCATGAAACCCGAATTAAGTAAAGCACATTTAGGTATTGAAGAGCGTGATTTGGACTACGAAAAGCAGGTCCAACTAAAACCACATATTGTGTATTTAGCTAATTCTAGCAATGTAAAAGTTGGAGTTACAAGAAAAGGACAAGTCCCTACACGATGGATAGACCAAGGTGCGCATGAAGCTATAGAAATTGTAGAAGTCCCTAACAGATATCTTGCTGGTATTACTGAAGTTGCTTTAAAAGATTATGTTGGTGACAAAACCAATTGGCGCACGATGTTAAAAAACGAGATTAAAGATGAAAATTTAATTGAATGGCGTGATAAACTGAAACAATACATTCCTGACGAAGCCCAACAGTATTATATTGAAGATAATGAAGAAACCAATATTGAATTTCCGGTATTGCGCTACCCAACAAAACCGAAGTCTTTAAATTTTACAAAAACAGCACATTACACTGGTGTTTTAAAAGGAATTAAAGGTCAATATTTGATTTTTGAGGATGATACTGTTTGTAATATTAGAAGTAATGAAGGACTTGTTGTTAACATAACTATTTTGTAATTATTACAATTGTCTAACGACTTAATGTATATGAATACATTAATTTTTGTTTACAATGCTGACTCTGGAATTAAAAATCTGGCAATAGATATTGCGCATAAATTATTTAGCCCAAAAACATATGCTTGTAATTTATGCGCATTAACTTTTAATACATTTTCTGAAAATACAATTTGGAAAGATTTTAGAAATAGAACCAATTTAAATATTGTGTTTTTACATACGGACGAGTTTAAAACCAAACACCCCAATCACGCTTTTGAATACCCGATTATTTTAAGCAAAAACAACAGTACTCTTGACGTCTTTTTATCTAAAGATGAAATCAACGCACTATCCACAGTTGAAGAACTAATCCTTAATATTGAATCTAAATCTTGCGACATGCTGCGTTAGCGGTAGTAATGGCATCCTTTTTTTGCTGCCATATATGGCAAAAAAAGATAGAGTGGATGACGCGACCCTTGTGGTAACGCCCAACTTTAGCAAGCTAAATACAGGAAAAAACTACTCTTTAAACCATCCGGAGTATTTGACGTAATTATCAGCAATACGGTTTATCTCACCATTGATTAACTCTTGACTAATATCTTTGACTTTTTTTGCTGGCACGCCTGCGTAAATACTTCCTGACTCTACGGTTGTATTTTGAGTGACAACTGCTCCGGCTGCGACAATACTATTACTTTCTACAACGCAATTATCCATTACAATACTTCCCATACCTATCAAAACATTGTCATGAATTGTACATCCATGGACAATAGCATTGTGACCAATGGACACTTTATTACCTATTATGGTAGGGTATTTTTGATACGTGCAATGTACAACTGCACCATCTTGTACATTAACTTTATCTCCTAATTTTATGTAATTAACATCACCGCGTAATACGGCATTAAACCAAATACTACATTGCTTACCTATTTGGACATCTCCAACAATGGTTGCATTTTCTGCGATGTAACAATCTTCTGTTATTTGTGGTGCTTTACCGTTTACTGGTTTTATAATTGGCATGTGTTATTTATTTTATTGTTCTCGATACTTTTATTTGTGCTTCTAAAAACACTAAAACTAACGCTTTGGGTTATTTAAAGTAAGATAATAGGTCTGATTTTTTAGAGGCAGATACCATAATTTCTTTTCCGTTGCTTAAAACAACACTTCCGCCTTTTCCTTTTATGTATTTAACAACCTCGCCCACGTTAACAAGATAACTTTTGTGGACACGTGCAAATCCTGATGGCGTTAATGCGTCTTCAAAATATTTTAGTGTCTTACTAACTACTTTCTTTTTATTGTTGTTTAAATAGATCTCTGTGTAATTATCGTCTGCTTTACAATACAATATGTCTTTGGTGTTTAATACTTCAAATCCGTCTTGTTGTGGAATGGTTATTTTGCCCGCTACGGTATTAGTTTTTGGGATTAGGACCTGGTCCTGCAAAGCATCTTCCTTTGACTTAATCTCGGAAACATAGTCTACAGCTTTAATCAACTCGTCAATATCAATAGGTTTCATTAAATAGTAAGAGGCGTGTGCATTTAAAGCATCCATTGCATAATTATTGTAAGCGGTTACAAATACTGTTTCGAACTCACGATCACCAACCTTGTCTAACAAATCAAATGCGTTACCATAAGGCATCTCTACATCTAGAAATACTAAATCCAAATCTAATGTACGAATCAACTCCAAAGCCTCATTAACATTAGCTGCTTCGCCCAGAATATTGACTTTTGGACAGTATTTGGCTAAGTAGTTTTTTAGTATTGCTCTACTTTGGGCTTCGTCTTCTACTAGTATTGCGTTTAGTGTCATGTTTAGTCTTTTTTTATTGTTACTACCACCTTAGTTCCCACATCTCCTTCAGTCCCATTATCATCTATAAGCACATCTACTTTGTCTTTATACATCTGATTTAAAATAGATACTCGTTTTTTAATATTACCTAAGCCTTTAGAGTTATGCTTTTGTTGATTTTCGGTCTTTAAACTTTTTGACTTTTTACGTCCAATACCATTATCTGCAATGGTAATTGCAATAACACCTTTTTGCTTTTTGGTTATCGAAATATGTAATAACCCCATGTCTTCTTTATAACGTAGTCCATGCCAGACTGCGTTTTCTATATAAGGCTGAAGTAACATAGGCGGAATCTGATAGGCTTCGATATCTATAGTTTTATCAACGTCTATTGTATATTCAAACTTATCCTTAAACCTAAAGTGTTCTAGTTTGGTATATAATTCTATCAATTCGATTTCTTTTTGAAGCGGAATAAAATCTTCTTCAGAATTCTCTAAAACAGCACGCATTAATTTAGAAAAATCTGAAAGGTATTTATTTGCTGTACGCTCGTCATTAGTTGCAATAAAACTATTAACCGAGTTTAATGCATTGAAGATAAAATGAGGATTCATTTGACTTCTTAAAGACTTTAAAGCTAATAAATTATTGGCCAATTTTTGCTGTTTAATATACTTGTACATTAAATACGCAGTTAAAGCTAGTAAGAATAAACCACCTATTAAAGAATAAATAATTAACTGTTGTCTCTTGTTTTTTTCTTCGGATAACTCGACTTGACTTAGCGTTAATTTACGATCGGTTTCTAATGTTGTAATTCGGTTTTGCTTTTCTGTAATGCTTTTATTAAAGCGCGCTGCTTGAGATATTTCCTGTTCCTTTTTAATATAAAGTTGATCAACCGTTTTTACATATTCGTCAAAGGTTTTTTTAGCTTCACTAAAATTACCGGATTCCACATAGGCATCAGTCAACTTTTTAGTTGCATCCTTTTTAACTGTTAGATCTTCTTTTTTATCCGCTTCTTCTATACTTTTTTCTAAATACGGAATCGCTTCTTTATAGTCTTTTTGCAAAAAATAAGCATTCCCAATTTTATAGTTTTGCTTTTGTTTAGTAATACTACTTTCATTAGAAATAATAGAATCCTTTTCTATGACATCTATATCTTTAATAATTTCTTTTCTAGTTGCAATTTCCTCATCATAAGATTGAT
The DNA here is from genome assembly GCF_055635485.1 of Olleya sp. KKT75. NCBI lineage: Bacteria > Pseudomonadati > Bacteroidota > Flavobacteriia > Flavobacteriales > Flavobacteriaceae > Olleya > Olleya sp. KKT75. The sequence goes on along the minus strand of NZ_CM145759.1, from coordinate 1,823,216 downwards.
TTACATTTTGGAAATCTGCAAACTTAACTTTCTGTTCTACTTCTCTAGTTTTATTTTCCTGAGCAGCCATAACAACAGAATTTTCCAATAACACTTCTGCTTTTCTCTTTTCACCTTCCGTATTATAAACGGTACCTAATTTAGAGTTTAAATCGGTTATTTTGAATTGAATTTTATTGGTTGTTGCTATTTTTAAACCTTCAGTATAGGCTTTTGTAGCTTTACTGTTTTCGTTAATCATAGCATAGACATCTCCTAAACCTTCATAGCATATTACCTTTTGATTTTCGGATAAATTATTAGTCTTTAATTGATCATATATTACTAAACTTTCTTGATGGTTGTTATTATAAAAATAAGCTTTTGCTAGTTTTAAATTAACATCAGTAGTGCTTACATTATTTAAGCTAATTCTATAATTGGTAATTGCCAAATCGTATTGTTTCCAATACATATAAACATCTCCTAAAACCTGAAAAGCTTCTGCGTTTTGTTGTACCGAATTACTTTTTGGGAGACCATCAGCTATAAATTGAATACTTTTTTCAGCTGAAATTTTCTTATAATATAAAGCTGAGTCTATTGCTGTTTTAAAACTACGTTCTTTAATTGCTATTTTGGAAGACACAGAATCATCACCAACCGCTTCCACCTCTACCCTAATATCATCATTGCTTTTTACAGTATAGTAAATGGTTTGAAAGTCTTTATGACTTATCATGATTTCGTCTTCATATTTAACCTTAATCTTAAACCGACCACTTATAGTTGTACTAGTATAAGCACCTCCGTTAACTTGCACATTAACACCAGATATAGGATTAAAACTATTACTTTCTACCACGACCCCTTTCACCTCAAAAGAGGCATCTAAGGGCTTACCCAACTCTTGTTGTGCAACTACTCCCAACTGAGATATAAGACCTAGTAAAAGCGCAAGTAATAACTTAAGATTTTTCATTTAATATATTTATAAAACATAAACTTACGCACTTTAAATCATTAAATAAAATGCGTTTTTCTGATACAACCGTCAAATAGAACTAAATAGTAGACTTAACTCATTTACAATCCAAACTGACTCATTTGCCATACCCGTTCACTCATTATAGATTGTTAGCAAAAAAATAAAAAGCATGCTTAACTTTTGGGCATAAAAAAAGCCTCGATACAATCGAGGCTTTTTTTATATAAGGATTATACTAGTTGATTGCAGGACAATCACAACTGTATCTTGCTTTACCGCAATTAAAATTATACCCCAATGTTAATTGATGGAAACCACCATTATTAAATACTACTGAGTTAGATTGGTAGCTATAAGTATATGCAAACATAAAGTTATTAACCTCTACACCTAAAATTGGCGTAATGTATTGTAATTTTTGACTACTAATTCCTGATCCATCAACAAATTCAGCACCATCTAAAGAACGTCTGTAAGACAACCCTCCCCAAACTTTACCAAAATCCATTGGTTTGTATGCTTTTACGTTTAAATCAAAAGAAGATTCTTCTGTAGCATCTCTATACATAAACATTGCAGACGGTTCAAAACTCCAATCGCTACCTGCCAATTGAAACGTATTACCTACAGATACAATGTACGTTCTTAAATTATCGTAGCTTAATCCTTGCTCGTTAAAATTAACACCTTCATTTTTCAAAAGGTTTTTAACAGTTGCATGCGCATAAAAGTTATATAAGAAATAAGAAAATCCTAAGTCTACATTAAAATTAGTTGCAGATTGCTCTATTCCAGAAATTATTGGATCAAATCCATCAGCTAAAAAGCTAGTTTCGTCTAATTTATATTGTATTGCTCCCGCACTTAAACCAAAAGATAATTGGTTTAAATCCGTCGTACTTCTAGAAAACATTAAATGGTGTGCGTACGTAAAGTATGCTCCTGTTTGCGAGTGGTACCCGTTTTTATCGCTATAAACAATAGCTCCAATTCCAGATTGTGTATCACCAATTCTACCGTTAACACTGGCAGTAATAAGTTTAGGAGCATCATCATCTCCAAACCACTGCTGTCTACCCGTTATTCTAATTTTGGCGCAATTTGCTGCACCAGCCATAGAAGGGTGAATTAAATAGTAATTATCCGTTAAATAATCAGAGTAGATAGGTAATCCCTCTTGGGCTGTAGAAAATTGACTGCTAAATAAAGCAACAATTGCTATTAAAAATACATTTTTTAATCTCATAATTCTTATTTCGAGGTCGGTCGGTCAATAAATAGCAATGCTATTATGGTTATAACTCATTTTTAACTTAAAAAGTACAAATCAGTCTCAAATATATAAATTTACTGCTTAAATCGTCACTCCTAAAAGTTAAAGGTTCAAGATAAAAATGTTTTCTTAAATAAACTATAAAAATTTTAAAAATTGACAGTTCTATAAAATTCAAATATAGTAGACACCTACACTTTTCTTTAGTATTTTTGCAAAAAAAAAGTTACTATGAGCAATTTCAAAGTTTCAATTCAAGAAACCTCAAATCCAACTATAATTAAATTTGAACTTAATCAGTTTATAACTAAACATCAAAGTTTTGAATTTAACAACATTGACGAAGCAAAGGATTCTCCTTTAGCCCAACAACTGTTCTATTTACCATTTGTAAAAAAAGTATATATCTCTAGTAATTTTATTGCTATTGAACGCTTTAATATCGTGGAATGGGATGCAGTTAAAAATGAAGTATCAGAACAAATAGAATCTTATTTAAATGAAGGCGGATCGGTTGTGTCTGATTCTGCTGAAACTAAAAAAGTTGCGGTTACCGTTTACACGGAAAGCACGCCAAACCCTTCAGTATTAAAATTTGTGGCTAACAAAAAATTAGTTACTGCATCTTACGAATTTATATCTATCGAAACTGCAAAACCATCACCAATGGCAACTGCTTTGTTTCATTTCCCATTTGTAAAAAGCGTATTTTTTGATGAAAACTTTGTGTCCATTACAAAATATGATATCGCTGAATGGAGTGATATCTCTTTTGAACTAAGAGAATTTATAAGAACTTATATTGAAGATGCAAAAGAAATTGTTTCTCCAGACGCTCCTGAAGTTGTAGAAAAATCTATTGAAAAAGTTGAAGCACATTTTGAAACACTTGATGACACCTCTAAAGAGATCATTAACATTTTAGAAGAGTATGTTAAGCCTGCAGTTGCTAGTGACGGAGGAAATATTCAATTTGAATCTTATGATGAAGCAACAAAAACTGTGAAAGTAATTCTACAAGGTGCTTGTAGTGGTTGTCCATCATCTACTTATACTTTAAAAAGCGGAATCGAAAACATGCTAAAAGAAATGTTAGCAGGTAAAGTTGATTCAGTGGTTGCTATAAATGGTTAATTTCAACCTATAAAACAAACTGTTTATCTATTGTTTTAAATTATTATCCCACACAAATTATTGATAATTGTATTAATATTTGTAATTTTAAGGAAGAATCAATAATTTAAAAAAACAATATCATGGCAGTATTAAAAGTAATTGAAGTATTATCAAACTCAGAAAAAAGCTGGGAAGACGCAACTAAAAAAGCAGTAAAGCATGCTTCTAAAAGCGTTAAAAACATTAGATCTGTATATGTACAAGATCAAAGTGCTAGTGTTAAAGATGGCGAAGTTGTTGACTTTAGAGTTAATTTAAAAATCACTTTTGAAGTAAACTAATACGTTTCTTTAAACTTATAATAAGTATAAAAAAAAGCCTGAACATTTATTTGTTCAGGCTTTTTTAGTTAATAGTATGTTGTTTCTATAATACTTATCGCTTTAAGGTAAAGTGTGCCTTAAATTGTTTTTTAGTATTATCTGGATCATTTGGCTCTCTATAATCTACAGTAAACCAATAGTCACTGGTTGGCATTGGGTTACCATTATAGGTTCCATCCCATCCTAATCCTGTTGGGCTTAGTTGTTTTAATAACTTACCGTATCTATCAAAGATATAAATCACTGCATCTGGTTGATCTCCGATACCGTAGATATTCCATGTGTCATTAAAGCCATCATCATTTGGTGTAAAGAAATGTGGGTAATCCATTATTGATACCGGTAAACTTGTTTCTCCACATCCATTAATATCTCTTACGGTTACCACGTGATCTCCTGCGCCTACATCTGTAAAGGTGTATGTACCATTGTTTGGCACGTTAACTTCCCATGGACCATCGTCAATACTAAATTCGAATGCTGAAACACCACTTCCTGTTGCTGTCACTAAAATATTGTGTACTTCAGCAAAGGCTTCTGTTAAGACTTCGGCCTCTAGTGTTGGTGGTTCGCTTTCTTCAACTATAGTTGTTGCTATTGTTTCGCACATCGTTGTACTACTTGAGCTTATGTCCGTAACAATTACAGTATAGTTACCGCCTTGTGTTGGCTCTAAACTACTTCCTGTTTCTCCTGGGATTGTAGTAGTTTCTAATAACCACTCAAAGCTATAATCGGTTGTGTTTAATCCTGTGTCTATTATTGGCGCACTTACTACTTCTGTTCCGTTAGTGTTAATACATAATATGTAACTAGCCTCTAACTCAACTTCTGGTAATGGGTTTACTTGTAATGTTACTTCTGCTGTTTCGTAACACACTGAAGTATCTACCATAGCACCTGTTCCTGAACCATCATCTGCCATAGTATCGTTATCTACACGCACATAAACCACTTGTGGGTTAATCGTGTTTTCATATAACATTGGTAATGGTGATACACCTGCATCTGCATCTGCTTGACTAACATAGTAGCTTACAATATAGTTTGCTGGATCTTGACCATCTAATACATCAGGATTTAATGTTGTTAAATCAAATGGCATACTGTCGTTTGTAGTATCGCCATCTGTTTCCATAGTATCATCACACAACTCATATAAAATTGGAGTCATATCAGGATTGGCTTGTGCTGCTTCCTGTACTTCGATTGTAAAACTTGTTCGTACATCACAACCTGTTAGGTTATTGGTAATATCTACCGAAATTACTTCTGGGTTAGTGGCATTGGTGTAGTTTGATGGTGTTGCAATGCTAGTCCCATCGGCTGCGAAAAATGTTACTGTAAAATCTGTAGCGCTTTGCGTCCCTAAGATTTCGTCTATTTTAGTTTCTAAATCAAAAGCATAAGCCCCATCATTAAATAACTCGCAATAAATATAATCTTCAATTGGGCTAACTTCTGGTAATGGATTAACTATGATATCAAAACTAACAATTGTATAACATCCTGTTCCACCTGTTCCTATTTCATCGGTTCCGTTAGTCACACGCACATAAATAGTTTGTGGTGTTATAGCGGTTCCTGGATTTGTAGGATCTTCATTGCTATGCATTGTTGGGTCAACTATTGGTGTTGTTCCCATTAATGCCTCATCTAAATCTGTGTAGTAACTTAAATGTCTTGGGTCGCTTGGATTACTTCCTTCTCCGTTTAAAATTACAGCTGCGTCTTGTGTTAAATCAAAAAGCTCTATTAAATCGTTTGGTCCTACCACATCTACATCATCACATAATATAATATCATTTGGATTTTCCAATGGTGTTGGATTTGGTAACACACGGATGGTTAATGTTGTGAATGAGAAACATCCCGTATTAGAATCGGTAACTCTAACATAAACCGTTTGAGGGTTTGCAGGATTAGTTCCCACCATCATGTTGGTATATAATGTTGGGTCTGCAATTACGTTTACATCTGCTTGTGCATCTGCTTGTGTTTCGTAATAAGCAACTGTCCAACTTACGTTTCCTGCGGTGATTTCATCATCTTTAAGTGTTAAATCAAATGTGGCCATGTCATCATTATTTTCATAATAATTAACATCTAATTCGTCACAAATAGCTAATGGTGTTGGCTGTACTAATACTGGTGGAAAATCCACTATTATTTCGAATTGCCCTGTTGTGACACAACCATTGGCATTACTTACTAATCTGATATAGATGGTTTGTTGTCCACTAGTTGTATTGGTATAGTTACCCGTGTTTACTATTGGACTGTTTCCACTTGCTGCGTTTAATGCTGTAGTATGATAGGTTAATGTAAAATCTGCAGGGTTTTGTGTGCCTAAGATTTGTGGTGTCATTACCGTATCAAAATCAAATTGATTAAAACCATCATTATTATCATCACACACAACATAATCGTCTAGTGTTACTGGTACTACAGGAGATAATTGTACTTCTAATGGTAAAACAACTATTGTAAAACAGCCTGTAATATCATTTTCTGCACGTACATATACCATTTGGTTAGTCGCTACAATATTTGTGTATGGACTAATTAATGGGTTGATAGCACTAATAGCATCTGCTTCTGTTTCGTGGTAGCTAATACTTACGTCTGGTTCTCCATTTAATATACTTGACGTTTGGCTATCCAAATCAAAACTTGCAAAACCATCGTTATCAATATCACATTCTAATAAAGCTGTTGGATTAGCTTCTGGTGATGGTGTTGGGTTAACGTCTAATCTAAAGGTTATTGTACTAACACAACCGGTAATATCATTTTCTGCTCTTACAAATACAGATTGTGCATTAGCGACATTAGTATAAGGACTAAAGATTTGATCTGAAGCGGTTGCATTGTCGGCACCTGCTTGTGTGAAGTAATACGTTAATGTAATTCCTGTTTGACCATTTAAGATTTCTGCATTAGCATCTTCTAAGGTAAACTCTTCCTGCGCTAACGCTGGTACTTCACCTGGTAAATCGTTATCATTACATAAAACTAATGGTGATGCTTGCAATAATACTGGTAATGGATTTACTATTAAGTCCATTGTTGTTATTGTAGAACATCCGTTGGCATTGTCCGCTATTACGACCCAAACAGTATCCATATTGGGTGTCGTATTAGTATAAGCGTTTGGTGTTGCTATAGCATTTTGAGGTACTGCTGCGTCTGCTGCAGTCGCATAATAGGTAATGCTATAATCTGTTGCTGCTAAATCGTTAGTGGCATCGGCATCTAATTGATTAAGTATTTCCGGATTATTTAATTCTAAATCAAATTGCGCTAAACCATCTGCATCCGTATCACAAACTTCTAATGGACTTGGGTCCGTAATTTGTGGTGTAGGATTAACAATTAATACTAATTCTTCAAAACTAGCACAAGACGTGGCAATAGTTGCACTTTCCACACGAACATAAATGGTCTGTGTGTTCTCTGAAATATTATTATATGGACTTGTTACCGGGTTAACATTAAGTAATGCATCACTAGATGTTTCATGATATGTTACTGTTAATCCTGGTGCGCCTGCTGTAATTTCTGCTTCAGCATCTGTTAACATAAAAACACCATAACCATCACTATCTGGATCACAGAATGTTAAATCTGTAGGGTCAAATGTTACTGGCGCTTGCTCTACTTCTAACTGTAATGTTGTTGTTGTAAAACATGTTGTATTAACATCCATAACTCTTACAAATACAATTTGTGGGTTACTAATATTATCGTAAGGTATTGCTAATGCATTAGTCCCTGAATCTGCTTCCGCTTGTGTTAAATAATAACTTACTGCGTATGCAGGGTTACCTCCACTTATTTCGCTGCTTTTAAGACTTAAGTTAAATGATGCTAATCCATCAGGCGTACCATCGTCACAAATTGTTAACGATGTTGGTATTGCCACAGTAGGCAATGGATTTACAATTAAATCAAAAGTTGTAGAGCCATAACATGTAGAATTGCTATTATCATTAACTCTAACATATATTGTTTGCTGAGAAGCTGTCGTATTTTGATAGGCTCCCGGATTTAAAATTGGATTAGCTTCTGTTATAACATCTGCCATATCTTCATAAAAAGTTACCGTATAATTTAAAGGATCTTGTCCTCCTAAAATAGTAGTTTCTTGAGCTGTTAAATCAAACACCTCAAAACCATCTTCGGTTGGGTCATCACAAGACGTCAAATCCATTGGCTGTATCGCAACTGCATTAGCATTCACGATAAGTGTAAAACCACCATTTGGTAATTGATTAGCAGAATAACAATTAGCATCTGAAGCACTTTCTAGTCTTACAAAAATAAATTCGCCATCACTACCACTGTAAGGACTTGTTAATGGATTGATATCTGCATCTGCATCTGCGAAAGAATTATGATAAGTCACATTAAAGTCTGTAGCTAGCTGAGTATCTAAAATAGGAGCCGTTTGAGATTCTAAATCAAAAAATTCAACGCCATCATTGGATAAATCATCACAGACTTCCAGATCTGGAGCTTGGTTTAAAACAGCTGTACTCACATCTAAACTAAAACTATCTGTATCCGAACACGTTTGAGAAGCAAGATCTTCTATTCTAACATAAATGGTTTCAGGATATACTCCAGAACCAACATAATTTGCAGGATCAACAATAGGGTTTGCATCGTTTTGCGCATCTACTAAAAGTGTATGATAACTAACAAATACATCTGTCTGCGCACCAATTACTTCTGTGTCATTTACAGTCAAATCAAAATTAATTGGTCCTGTAGCATTATCACACTCAACAATATCAATTGTATTTTGTACCGTCGGACCGGAAATAAATTCAATTAAAACCGAGTCTGATGCTTGACAAGTTGCAGAAAACACTACATCTACACTATAAACACCCGATTCCATAGCATCCAACGTAGACGATGTTTCTCCAGGAATAACAACTCCATCTAAATACCAAGTATGAGAGGCAGTTGGTAGGTTAGTGTCTAATGGTATTACTCCACCACTACAAATTGCCGTACCAGCTCCTATTGTAACATCATCCCCTAAATCTCCTCCTAAATTGAAAGTTCCTGCTCCTAGGAAAACAGCCGAATTATAGCTTGTATCATTACCACTAGTTCCACCATCATCCGCAACTACAAGTTTAATTCTATAATTATTATTTGGCGTTACGTTAGCAAAAGCAGTCATAGCAACAGTGTATCCTCTAAAATCAATTGGAGAATTTGCTGCTGGTTGTCCGCCTGCTCCATAAAAAGAATCAAAAAATGCAGGATTTTCTGAAGAACAACTAGGGTCAAAAGCATTATCTCTTACGGTATATACAGAAACAACATCTGTTGTACCTGGCACTATAGCAAGGTTAACTGTTGTTGTAGTTGTTAAGTCCGTTAATAAAAAAGCAAATGCATCAGAAAAGCTACATTGGAAACCACCATACTCATCCGAAGCAAACAAAAAATCAAAACTTATACTATTTGCTATTGGCACAAAATCGAATTCAATATAAGAAGCATTTGTTGAAAAACCTGCAGGTAAATCATCTCCTGCCACACCATCTAAATCAGTATTAATAGCAGCTTCTAAATCACTATCTCCAGGCCAAGAACCTCCTCCACTACTTTGCACACCAGTTTCAGGGCCCTCTGCTTCCATAGCATCTCCAGAATTTAAAACAATACCTGCCTCAAAAGCAAATGCACCAGGAATAGCTGTAAAATACCCAATACCATTAACGTCTCCAAAATTGGTTCCTGTACTCCAGTTTATATTTGAAACACTAGCACAGGCGCTATTAATTAAAACATCTTCTACTAATTCTGGAACAGTATAAGTGGTTTGATCCACATCTATATATGGACTTAAAACTTGAACTTGTATTGAGTCAGAACTAGAACACCCTGTTGGATTGATATCCGTTGCTGTAAAAGTTACTGTATAAAGACCCAAACTATTAAATGTGTGAGCTACTGATTCTCCTAAATCTGTAAAACCATCTCCGAAATTCCAACTGTAAATAGCACCTGTATTATCATCAGAAAAAGTAGAACTTCCATCAAAACTAACCACGCCACCTAAAGCAACTTGAACAACTCCTGTAGTATCAGCAACTGGGTTTGTAGTATCAATAGTTGGTGTTATTGTCTGACAAGATTGTAAACAAGAAATATTTGCCGACCATCCTGTTGTATTAGTATTTGCAGCTGCATCCGAAACAAATGAAATTGTTATGCACCCTGTAGTACTTGTTGGCGATGCCGAAATAGTTCCCGGATTAGTAGTCCCTCCAGAGAAGGTTCCTAAAACAGCACCCGAAGTATCATCTCCATCATAAATAGTCATAACATCCGCTACCAATTGTGTGCTAAACGCTGTAAACTCTAATTGAACAAACTGATCCACACTGTCCGGGCAAAAAGTAATAACAAAATTTTCTCCATCTGAATAATTAGAAGTCACCCCTCCTGAATCAGAAAAAACACCTGAACATTGGGTAAATGTTCCGTTTTGCATAACTACATCTTGAGAGTGTGCAGTAAAAAGAGCTCCAAAAAAAGCAATAATAAGTAGAAATTTCTTCATTTCTTTATATAAGAGGGTTTAACAAAGTATTACATTACAAGTATACTAAAATAATGACTAAAAAATCTGATTACTAAGTCATTTAACTAATCAAAAAAGGATATTAAAACTTAATGGTTTAGACAAATAATCAAGACTATATTATGATAGTTAACAGTATAACAAGTAAAGTTAAAGTTATCCTACCTAAAACTAAGATTTTCTCATTTATATCTATATTTGCTCAAAACTAAGAATATACAGAATGGATTTACAAAAATGGATTGATAAGGGCACGCAAGTTATTATAGACTATGCGCCTAAATTATTAGCTGCAATTGCAATATGGATTATTGGAGCTTTTGTTATTAAGCAAATTACTAAAGCTTTAAAAAAATTAATGCTTTTAAAAAATTATGATGAAAGTCTTCAAAAATTTCTATTAAACCTACTTAACTGGGTATTAAAAATCGTATTAATTGTAGTTGTATTAGGTACCTTAGGTGTTGAAACAACTTCTTTTGCCGCAATTCTAGCTGCAGCTGGTTTAGCTATTGGACTTGCCCTACAAGGCTCTTTAGGTAATTTTGCAGGAGGAGTTTTAATAATGTTATTTAAGCCTTTTAAAATTGGCGATTTAATTGAAGCTCAAGGCGAAGTTGGTGTCGTTAAAGAAATACAAATCTTTACTACTAAATTAACAGGTCTTTCTAATAGAGAAATTATAATACCAAATGGCTCTTTATCTAATGGTAATATTATCAATTTTTCAACTGAAGGAACAAGACGTGTAGATTTAGTTTTTGGCGTTGGTTACGACTCTGATATTAAACAAGCAAAGTCTGTTTTGTTACAAGTATTAAAGGACAACCCAAAAATACTTGACACACCAGCACCAACAGTAAACGTAATGGAATTAGCTGACAGCTCTGTTAATTTTGCAGTTAGACCTTGGTGTAAAACGGAACATTATTGGGATGTTTATTTTGAAACAACGGAAAAAACAAAAGAAGCATTAGATGCTGCAGGAATAGAAATACCTTACCCTCATGCTGTAGAAATACAAAAAGAAGGATAATTTATTTTTTAGATTTTATTGCAACAAAATCTTTTAAATAATAAGGCTCAAAATAGGCGACATCTTCGATGTCGCTTTTTTTATACTTATTAAAACTTAAAGCGCTCATTTGATCTGCAGACGGCAACTTGTTTTCAATGAAAATAGCATTAGGGCTATTTAAAAGTATTTTTGTTTTCTCTACACCATCTCCAACAAAGTAAACCTTACCTGAAGCTAGCTCTTTCTCAAAAGCACTTTCATTCAATATCTGAGCTTCTATGGCTCTTACTACATTATAATCTTTATCAAATATAGCAGAATAGACTTCTAATCGTCTAGCGTCAAGCATAGGTACAATACAACCTGAATCAGCACTTACTTGATGCGCTAATGCTTCTAGAGTAGATATTGATATTAAGGGGATATTTAAAGCGTAGGCCAATCCTTTTGCTGCCGAAACACCAATACGTAAACCAGTATAAGACCCTGGACCTTTACTTACCGCAATAGCTTCTAATTGACTTGAAGTAATATTTGCTTCCTTTAAAACAGCCTCAATATAGACATGCAGTTTTTCTGCATGAGAATACCCATTACCATAATCTTCTTTTAACACCAAAGTCTCCCCTTTATTAGAAAGAGAGACCGAGCAGTTTGTAGTTGAAGTTTCTATATTTAATATATACGCCACTTTTATTCTGTTATTGGTTTACCTAGATAAAAATCTAGCACTTTTGTTTTAAAAATAAAATCATATTTAGCATTTACTAAAGACGCTTCAGCGTTTACTAGACGTAGTCTTGTTTGCTCTATATCAAATGCGTTCATAGCCCCAATATTATAACGCTCTTGTGCATTTTGAAATGCAATATTTTGCGCTTCAAGGCTCACTTTAGCTGCTTCATAAGATCTAAAAGCTGCTTTTGCATCTGTAAATGCACGTTGCACATTAGCTTCTAAAGACAATTTAGTTTGCACTAAACTTAACTTAGCATTCTCTTCTTGTATTTTAGCTTTAGCAACATTGGTTTTATTCTGAAATTGAGAAAAAATCGGAATGCTAATGTTTAATCTAAAACTATGCGCTTTCTGATCGTTTAACTGATTAAAAAACGTGTTTTCAGTTTGAATTAAGTTGGTATAAAACACATTAGATCCAAACCCATAACCTACTGAAATAAATGGTAAAAATCCACTTTTTGAAATATCTGTAGACAATTCTGCATTTTCAATATTCTTTTCAGCAACTTTAACCTCATATCTATTAGCCAATGCATACGCTACAATAGGGGTAGCATCATCATACATTAATTCCGCAGACGGATCATTAACCTCCATTACCTGGACATCAAAACCTTTATAAGGCACTTGTAATAGTTGAGATAACGTTAATAATGAAATATCATAATTATTCTGAGCCACAGTTACACTTTGTAAATCTCTACTTAATGTTGCCTGTGCATCATAAATATTAGCTTGAGGTTGCACACCTGCGTCCACTAAATCTTGTACCTGTTTTAACTGTTTTTCTGTAAATCCATACTGTGCTTCAGCGATTTCAAGATTTTCGATATTAAACAGCACATTTAAATAGGCATTAACCACATTTAAAGAAATATCATCTTTAATTCGGTTTAACTCTAAAGTATTAGTTTCTAGGTTTAATTGTGACTGTTTGTAAAGGTTAGTCAGTCTAAAACCATTAAAGACTGTTTGACTTGCCGACACACTAATATTTGAACTGTTAGATGTCCTATCGACAAACTGACCCGGAAATATTTCTGTATTACCTATTGACAAACTGTGTCCAGCACTACCACTTACACTAGGTAAAAACTGACCCTTTGAAGCTATAATATCTTGCTGATTAGATAACAACGTGTTTTGACCTTGTAATACGGATATGTTATTCTCTAAAGCGTGCGTTACACACTCTTGTAATGTCCATTTTTTGTCTTGCGCTGTTGCTGAAAAACCTATTAACAGCAAAATTAAATACGTTATCTGTTTCATATTAGTCTTCGTCTTCATCGTTATCTTCTTTTGATGCTTTATTCCAAACTTTGATTTTATCACCTTCTTCAACACCATCCTTGATTTCGACATTAATCCCATCAGACAATCCTAATTCTACATCTTTCTTTTCAAATTTACCATCTTCCTTTTCAATTTCAACAAATGGCTTTTCAGTAATTCTATTAAACTGTAGTAAAGATTCTTTTATAACCAAAGTACTATCTCTGCTTTCCATTTCTATTTCAGCATTAGCACTATAACCAGCTCTAATTTTAGTTGATGGTTCCACAGTTACATCTGCTTTTATAGTAAATTGAACTGCTCCATTTTCCTCCATACCTTTAGGCGCTACAAAGGTTAATTTTGCTGGAAACACTTTTTCGTTAATGGCACCTAAAATAACTTTAATGTCTTTACCTTCCTCTAACTTACCAACTTCTGCTTCGTCTACTTTACCTTCAAAAATCATCTTACTCATGTCTGCAATAGTCGCAATAGTTGTCCCAGCATTAAAATTATTACTTTCAATAACTTGGTCCCCTTCACGTACCGGAATTTCTAGTACAGTACCAGGTATAAGTGCTATAATATTAGTATTGGCAGATCCACCACCAGACAACGATCCTCTTTTAATAATTTGATAATTATTTTGTGCTTGACTTAACGTCTCTTGCGCTTGATTTAAAGCCAACTCGCTATTCTCAAAATCTTGTCTTGAAACTACACCTTTATCAAATAAGGTTTTATTACGATCGTATATTGTTTTAGAATTATTGTAAGACAATTTAGCACTAGAAATTTGACTACTTGCTCCTACTAAACTCTGCTCGTTAGGCACAACTCTAATTTTTGCAATCACATCTCCTTTTTTAACTACATCTCCTTCTTCTACAAGGATTTTGTCAATAATCCCTGATATCTGTGGTTTAAGTTCTACTTCTTCCTCAGGATTTAATTTACCTGTGGCTACAGTTTTTGTATTAATTGAAGTATAAAAAGGTGTTGCAGTTTTAAAATCTTCAACCGACTTTGAATTAGAATCTTTGAAATACTTTAACACCATAACAAGTGCTATTACCAAAGCAAGAATTACAATTATTTTTATTGTTTTTTTCATTTTATTTATAGTTTTCTTGGTTGACTTTATATATTTATTGGTTTGTTATACTACTTAAATTACTCTTCTCTTAATGCATCAATGGGCTTAATACTTGTTGCCTTAAATGCTGGTATTAGTCCTATTAATGTCCCTAGAACTATTAAAATTGTTAATGCTATAAAAACAACAGTTATAGATACAGATGCATTTACCAAGACCGCTTCTGGACCTTGACCAAAGAGGGTATCCACTAACATCAAAATTAAACCTCCTGTAATAATACCTAATAAGCCAGCTATTAATGTTATAAATATTGCCTCTAACACAACTTGTCTTTTTATCTCAAAAGGGGTTGCACCAAGTGCCCGACGCACTCCAATTTCTTTTGTTCGTTCTCTAACGGTAATTAATAAGATATTTCCAATAGCAAAAACGCCTGCAAATAATGTTGCTATACCCACAAACCACGTTAGAAACTGCATACCAGTTAAAAATCCTGTAATTTTCTCAAACTCTTTACCTAGGTTAAAACTTCCAAACGCACGATTATCTTCAGGATGGACTTTATTTAAATTTCGTAATATTAATTTGGCATCTGCTTCAATTTGAGAAATATCATAATCTGGTTTACCAGTAATCATCATCCAACCAATATTACCTCCCATATTATAGATTTGCTGAAAAGTGGTAAACGGAATATTCATGTCATCCGACGGTCCCATATTACCTCCCGTTTCAAACATACCAATGACTTTAAAATTCATACCATTAAGTTGAATATACTCGCCAATCATTTCTGCATCTTTCTCAAAAATCTGTTTGTATATTTCTTCCGAAATAGCCACTACTTTTCGGTTTTCATCAATATCTGTTTGATTAATAAAACGACCCTGAATCATTTTCTTTTTCTGAACTTGATCTAGTAGTGGATAATCTCCACTAACACTAAAGTTTCCAGATAAAAAGTTATGTACAACCAATGCTTGATTTCTATTTCTTGGCACTACAAATTCTATCCCTTCAACATTATCCTCGATTTTTTTAGCATCGGTAATTTTAAGTTGCACCTGTCTACCTTCTTGGAAGCCTTTAAATGGCTTACTTGTACTTTGTGCCCATACAAATACACTATTAGTAGCAAAACTACCAAACAGTCTGTTAAATGAGTTTTCTATCCCACGTGCAGAACCCAGTAATACAATAAGTAATAAAATCCCCCACCATACACCAACCATAGTTAATGCAGTTCGAAGTTTATTTTTACCTAAACTATCAAAAACCTCTTGCCAAGTATCTCTCTCTAATAAAAATCGCATAGTTAATCGTTTCTTAGTGCTACAATTGGTTTAATTCTAGATGCTTTTTTAGCTGGTAAATAACCCGCTAAACCTCCTGCAACAATCAGCGTAAATGTGGCTCCAATTACAAGGTTTATACTTACATAAGGATCCTTTATAAAATAGTCTTCTAAACTAGGCCCTATTAATTCTAAGATTCCCATACCCAAAAACAAGCCTAAAAATCCGGCTATAATGGTAATTAAAATAGATTCTAAAAGGATAATTAAGATAATAGAACTTGGTGAAGCCCCTAAAGCTTTACGTATTCCTATTTCTTTAGTACGTTCTTTAACTATAAAAATCATGATATTACTAATCCCAACAATCCCGGCTATTAAAGTACCAAAACCAATAACCAATACTAGAATCCCTAAAATAAAAGTCATTTGGTCTACCGCTTTAGATTCGTTAGCCAAATTACGTACTCTAATGGCACGTTGGTCATTTTGAGACACCATAAAACGGTCTTTAAGTTTTCTTGTCAATAGATTACTAAAACCAATAGCCGCATCAAAATCCATATCTGGATTATAAGTCAAGTTAATTTGATCTATATGGTCATTGTTACCATAAATTTGTTGTGCTGTAGATACAGGCATATAAATGTAACGTTCCTCATTATCTCCACCATCATCTTCAAAAATACCGACAACTTTATATTGTATTCCGTTAAGATTAATATACTTGCCAATTGCTGTCGTTTTAAGAAACAAATCTTCTTCAACTAAACGACCAATAACAACTACTTTGGTTTTGTTTTTTATATCAGATTCATTTATATAACGCCCGTAAGTAACTTTTGTGTTTTCTAAAAATTGGTGATCTGGATTTACAGCACGAACACTGTAACTACTTTTTTCGTTTCTAAAAGTGGCAGTAACGTTAATGTAAATTCTAGAAGTAATGTACTGTACTTTTCCATCAAACTCCTCTTCAATCCATTTTTGGTCTTTATTTTCAAACTGAATTTGTCGTCCCGCTTGCAAACCGTTACTAGCTTTTGATGTCCTTCCTGAATTAATGAATATAGAGTTTTTAGCATCGTCCACAAATGCATTATCAAACGTATTTAATAATCCATTTGTAATACCAAAAAGCAAAGCGAATAACAAAATAGCAAACGTTACTGTAAAACCAGATAATAACGTTCTGGTTTTATTCATGTTAATACTTTGAAATATCTCGCGCCAAAGGTCTCTATCAAACATAATCTGAAGCTCTAACCTGTTCCACAAAAGTATCTTCCATTATTATACCATCCTTTAAACGCACAATACGCTTACACATGCTTGCAATATCCTCTTCGTGCGTTACCATCAAGATTGTTTTACCTTCATCATTTAAAGATTGAATAAAATCCATAATCTCATGAGAGGTTTTTGTATCTAAAGCTCCTGTTGGCTCATCAGCCAATAATAATTTTGGATTTGCTGCTAATGCTCTTGCAATAGCGACACGTTGTTTTTGACCTCCAGAAAGTTCTTTTGGTAAGTGGTGTGCCCAATCTTTTAAACCTACTTTTTCTAAGTGAAATAGGGCTGTTTCAATACGCTCTTTTCGTTTTAAACCTTGATAATATAATGGCAAAGCCACATTATCTAAAGCGTTTTTGTAATTTATTAAATTGAAAGATTGGAATATAAATCCTAAAAACTTATTTCTATAAATAGCTGCTTTTTTCTCGGTAAGATCTTTAATAGGTACATTATCTAAAATGTATTCGCCTTCATCAGCTTCATCTAACATCCCTATGATATTTAGCAATGTAGATTTTCCAGAACCCGAAGACCCCATGATTGCCACCATTTCTCCTTCTTCTACAGATAAATCAATTCCTTTTAAAACATGAAGACTAGAATCGCCAATTGGATACGATTTATGTAGTTTACTTATTTTGAGCATAATGATGGTTTTTTTGATTGATTAGTAACTCAATACACATTAGACTACAAAGGATGGAAATTGTTACAACATTTATCGAAATTTTATGTTAAATGTTGTTATTTGAATATTACGCCTGTTTTTTAACTCTAAAAAACTTCCAATAAATAAAGAACCCAAGTCCAAATACTAAAATATATGGTATAGACATTAAATACACAATACCATCATTAATACCTTTAGCTGCTTTCTGACCTTCCTCATTCTCTAAAACAGCTCTACACATAGCACATTGTGCTGAACTTTTTACAATAAAGAAAAAAGAGACTAGAAAAAAGATTGCTTTTGTTTTCATATTTATTTTTTTGATGACACTTCAACTACACCTAGCATGACAGTATACATTTAAATATAATAAGGCGAAATCATTAAATACACAATAACACCTGTTACAGCTACATACAACCATAACGGAAATGTTATTCTTGCTATTTTTTTATGACGTTCTATATTATTAGTAATTGCTCTAACATAAGTTATTAGCACAAAAGGAATAACAACAATAGATAATGCAATATGAGTTATTAATATAATAAAATAAACAGTTCTGATAGCTCCTTCTCCACCAAATTTAGTAGAATCGCTAGTCATGTGATACGCAACATACATAAGTAAAAAAATGACCGAACAACCAATAGCTGTTTTCATTAATTTTTCATGAAGTACTATATTCTTTTTTTTAATTGCTACAAAAGCAAGCACCAACAGAATAGCTGTTAATGCATTAATACCAGCATATATTGGAGGCAAAAACGTTAAGGGTTTTACATTAAGCCCAAAATCGCTTAGCTTAATAGTAAAAAGTATTGCAACTGCAATTGGAATTATTACAGATAATGCAACAATCCACTTATTATACTTTTTTTCGTTTTGTATGTTTTCTAAATTACTCATATCTAAAAGTTTATGAAACTCTGAAAATTTCCAGAAATATCTAACAGTTTACTCGTTTAATAATTTTGCAATGTCTTGTTTTAAAGCTGTAATTTCTTGTTCAACACCATCTTCATCAACTTTTTCTTGCTCACTTATAACACCTTTATAAAATATTTTCGGGTTACCAAAACTATCTTTTCTAGAACGTAAATACCCTTCTTTATCTACTAAAGCGAAATCTCCTGAATGCTCAAAATTTTCAATATTAACAAAAATATTAAATCCAATATTTGACAACTTATAAATATCTTCTTTTGTGCCAGTCATTAAATGCCAATTAGCACTTGTCACACCGTAATCTACAGCGTATGTTTTTAAAACTTCTGGTGTATCATTTTCTGGATTAATACTAAATGAAGCAATCCCAAAGTCCGGGTTGTCTTTAAATGCATCTTGAATAAGAGCCAAGTTTTTACTCATTCTAGGACAAATAGTTGGACACGTTGTAAAAAAGAAATCAACAACATACACTTGCCCTAAATAGTCCTTATTAGTAATGGTTTTACCATCTTGATCCGTAAAACTAAATTCAGGGACTTTTTTACGTTGCCCGTTAATAATCAAATACTCTAAATCAGATTTACCTTTAACTGCTTTCTTACCATTAACAACCAAGCCCTCACTTCTACTCTCATCAGTGCGACTAATATCGCCACTATTTATGCGTTCTATTATTCTTGGCACGAAAATAATACCAAATAATAAAATAATAAATGAAATCCCTATGTACGAATAATTTGCTTTTTTGCTCATTGTCCCTATATTATTTTGTGTCTCCTTTTAAATCGTCTGCACGTCTTGAAGCTGAGTTAAACTCACCTTTACGTTTTTGTCTATACTCTGTAAACAACACACGTAAATCATCAGCACCCATTATATTTTTAAGCTCTGATACTTCTGATGCATTATATGCTGTAAGCGGATAAGCTTCTCTCCCTTTTTCCTTTTCAATTTTAGTACGACTATCTAGACGTCCACGTTGGTTTAGTTCTTTATCAATTATAAAAGCTTTGCTTGTGGCTAAGTTAAAATCTAACACCTCACTAGTGCGTAAACTATTAAACATTTTTCTGGTATCAGAATCATCTAACTGAACAAACTTCCAATACTTAAGCTCCCCGTATTTAGTCAACTCTTTTCTTAGCCTAGAGGCAGCTTCTTCTGCATCTTTAGACACCAGAGAAATAACTTGAAATTTTTTGAAACCTTGAAACTTATCGTAAATCAATTCTTTTAAATTAGAACACTCTACAACTAAGGCTTCTGGATCTTTACCTAAAAAAGTTAATACAGTAATATGATCTTCTAATTGAACATCTGTATTTGCTGACGTTAAATTTTGAATGTCTAACACATTATTTTTAACTACTTCTAATGGATTGTAATTGTTTGTAGATGGATACAAAAACAATAAAAAGATAACAGGAAGAAAAAACAAAACACTTAAAACAATACCTTTTTTTACATTCTTTTTGTCCATAATACTTGCGGTGTTTTTTAAAATACAAAAATAAAAAAGGTGGCTTTAATAAACCACCTTTTTAACTATATATTATACTGATTTCAATCTAGAAATCTCTTTTGATAAATCCTTTGTCATATACGTCAAAAACGTAACCACCTTCTTGTAATAAGATAAAGACTAAGTAACAGATCAGGAAAATAGCTGTCCATACTACCGCACGTCTTAATCCTGGTAATTCATCACGCATGTGCATGAAGTCCCAAGTGATATAATATGCTTTTACTATTGTAAGTATAATAAAGATCCAGTTTAATAGTTTCATCCCTAAAACCATACTAGCTCCCCATGATGGCTTATAGATACCTAATACAACCTCTACAGCTGTAATAATAGATAATAAGATTAATACTCCCCAGATTTTTTGAGTGTTAGATTTAAACTTTACTAAACCTCTAAATATTTCTAATTTATGTGCGTCTGCCATGATATGTCTTTTCTATTTTTATTAAACTAGGTAGAAGAATGTAAATACAAATACCCATACTAAATCTACAAAGTGCCAGTAAAGTCCAACTTTCTCAACCATTTCGTAACTCTTACGTCTTTCGTATGTTCCTAAAACAACATTAAAGAAAATAATGATGTTTAAAACAATACCCGATACAACGTGAAATCCGTGAAATCCTGTTATAAAGAAAAAGAAATCTGCGAATAATGGTGAACCGTATTCGTTAACTTGAAGGTTTGCACCTTGCACAACAGCTTTACCGTTGTTTTTGATTTGCTTTAAAGATTCTGCTCTAGATAAGATAGTCTTCTCACCTTCCTCATTAATAATTTGAGTTCTAACTAAAACATTAGTGTTAGCCTCCATACCTTTAACAACGTCTGAGACTTGGTAAGCAGGTAACGTACCTTCTCCAACAAACCATAATCCGTTTTTACGTTCATGGTCTACTCTATCTGTATGCGCAGCAGTAGTAAAATCTGAAATAGCGACACGTTTAAATGTTTTTTCGCCATCTATGGTTACATACTCTCCAAACTGTAATATGTTACCACCTTTAGTTTGAACAGCACCAAAATCTCCTTTAATAAAAGTATTCCATTCCCAAGCTTGAGAACCAACGAATATTATACCACCAATAATAGTAAGAAACATGTACCATGTTACTTTTTTCTTATTCATGTGATGACCAGCATCAACAGCCAATACCATTGTTACGGAAGACATAATTAAAACAAACGTCATAAACGCTACATAAATCATTGGATAGTTTCCATGAAAAAATGGTATGTGCGTAAAAACTTCATCTGCAATTGGCCAAGCATCAATAAATTTGAATCTTGAAAAACCGTAGGCTGCTAAAAAACCTGAGAATGTTAATGCATCTGATACGATAAAAAACCACATCATCATCTTACCATAACTTGCTTTTAGCGGTTCATTACCACCTCCCCAAGTCTTTCCATCTGTATCAGTAGTTGCAACTGTAGTATTCATAGTGTTAAATTAGTTGTTAAAATGTGGCACAAAAATAATCAATTTATTCAGTTAAAAAAATAGCAAACTCTAATTTTATACTATCTAAATAAGCTTTTTGGCCTTATTGTATCTATTTTATTTAGTTTAGAAAAAAGTATAGGAAGAAAAATAGATAAATCCAAAGCAAATCTACGAAGTGCCAAAAGGTTAAAGCTAACTCAAATCCAACAATGTTTTCTGCGGAATATTTTCCACGTAAGTGATTGACTAACACAACCAAAACAGGTATCAACCCAACTACAACATGTACAATATGCACTACTGCAATTAAGTAAATATACGTTACGGTAATGTTACTTGTTGGTCCTGTAAAATTATAACCTAAATCGATTATCTGATTAAATCCTCTAAATTGATTGTACACAAAAAATAATCCTAATAAAAATGTAGTAATCAACATTGCGGTAGTTAACCCCTTATTACCATTTAATAGCGCTTTTTTAGCTGCCATAAATGTTAGACTACTAACAATCATAATAATAATGCTTATCCAAAATGGCTGAGGCATTGTAAAATCCTGAAGCCAATCTGGTCTAGAGCTACTTACAATAAAAGCACTTGTCCATCCTGCAAAAGACATGATTAAAGACGCTATACCAAAGTAAAGCATCATTTTTTTTGCACGTCCAGTTTTCTCTTCTAAAGTCCCTTGAGTTAAATCCATTTTATCTTATAAATTTATCAATTACATATACAATTTGTATTAATGTAATGTATAATACACTTGATAGCATTAATTGTTTTGCTGCTTTTTCAGTCATGTTTTTATACAGTTTAATAGCATAAAACAACATCATCAAGCCTAAACCAAATACAATAATTGCTGCTACTACAGATAACTTTAGTTGTCCCGTTACACCAAACACTGGTACAATTGACACTAAAATAGTCCAAATAGTATATAACAACACTTGTATCGCAGTCCCTTTATCTTGTTTTCCTGTTGGTAACATAAAAAAGCCACCACGTTTATAGTCTTCAAATAAAAACCATCCAATTGCCCAAAAATGCGGGAATTGCCAGAAAAATTGTAAAGCAAATAATGTCCCAGACTCAATACCAAAATCATCTGTTGCTGCAACCCAACCTAACATAAAAGGAATAGCTCCCGGAATAGCTCCAACAAAAACAGATAATGGTGTTTTTGTTTTTAATGGCGTATAAACACTAGTATATAAAAATATTGATATTGCTCCAAACATGGCTGTCTGCGCATTAATAGTATATAAAATTGCAATCCCTAAAATGGTAAATATACATGCAATTGCAAATGCCGTATTTACTGTCATGCGTCCAGAAGCAACTGGTCTGTTTTGCGTACGATGCATTAAAGCATCTAAATCTTTTTCGATAATTTGATTAAATGCATTACTAGCACCAACCATAAAATAACCTCCTAGAGATAGAAGTAAAACAATTTTTAAACTAATGGTATCTGCTCCTAAAAAATAACCAGCAACTGACGAAAACACGACACTTAAAGACAAGCGCATCTTTGTGATTTCTTTAAAATCTGATATAACTGTATGTTTTATTGTGGGTGTTGCTGTTGTACTCAAACCAACGCTATTTTTTTTGCTGATGCAAAGATACTGCTAATTGACTATTTAGCATAAAAAAAGCGCAAGGTTTTTATAGTGTAATGGATATCCTTGATTTACATATCAAAATACCAATTGAACAAATCAGTTCTGACACCAAAATTAATCCAAACCGTACTATTATTTAAAACCGAAGGGGTTTCTGCTTCTGGATTATAGTTACGGTAACTTAAATTAACAAATGCTTTTAAATTAGAAGCCGGATTAACTAAATACCCCAATTGAGCACTCGCATTTAAGGTAGTTGTTTTTATACCTTGGCCTATAGTAACGCCTGTATCAAATGGTCTGTCATTATAATTTCTATAAATATCTCCACCGTAACTAAAATTATCAGTTCCGTCGTTTACATCAAAACCTCTTATCCCTGCAATCATCTTAGCTTCTCCAAACCAACGTTCTTTTTGATAACGCCCAATTAATACTAACTCTCTAAAGTTTGCGCCCCAAAGATGAGCCATGGGCTGATTGTTATGCGCATAGTTTAAAACAATGGTGTTGTGAGAATACGTATATGGTCTGACTTGGTTATATTCTGCTTGAAGCATTAGATTTTTCGTCTTAAATGCATTGTACCATTTTGCGCCTAACTGAAACCCATATTTGTTTTTCCAACTTTTATTACCTCCTGTAACATCGCTTAACGAAAATTCGTCTAAAATAAATTGACCATATACGTTAGCATTATCACTTAATTTATATTTCCCTGATGCTCCTAAAATAGCATTTCCTGCACCTTGACCAGTTTCAAATTCTATAGCTCTAAAAAAGATTAACGGATTTAAATAATTAATATCAAAACCACGATCATTACTATTTTCCCAAATTACAGATTCAAATAAACCTAAATTAAATCGCTTAGTAACGTTCCAACTTAAGTAATGGTTGGCAATATATTTTGTTCTAAAAGCTTTATCAAGTGTAACATCATCGCGTACATCCTTTAGCCACGTCCAAGTATTGGTGTATTTAATATTCCAAAATTTAGTATTCAATTTTAAATATGGATATGGACTAGACACGTCACTTTGCAATAAACTTCTATAACCATCTCCAATAAACTGTTTACCGTGTCCAAATTGAATATTTAAAAACTTAGCTGGAGAATAAGATAAATAGGCTTCGGCAACAGGATAATCATAGGCATCTTCCTTAAATCGTTTTGCAATTCCACGACCAGGAATAATTGCTGGATCAGGACCAAATGCTTTTAAACTTTCTGCATATTGATTATAATATTGTGCAAAACGACCTTGACTTTCGTAAACCGATGCAGAAAAACTAAGCTTGTTACCCAACCCTCCTTGAATGTATGCCCCACGTGTATTATTGTAAGTGTAACTAAAATCGGCATCTGTATCTTTCCCTAATTGTAAATCTAAAATCGGGTCTATAGTTAACCAATAGTCTTTACTTTCTAACTGCACTAAATGCTCGTTCCATAACTTACGCCCAGCCCATGACTGAGATGTCCTCTGAAGCGCCTCATTTTCGTCCTCAAAATCATAATAATTAGACACCTCTTCATACCTGTACGGTTTTGAAGCTGTATGATTATTAGTACCTATTCTATTAACGTCTTGATCAAATCTTGAATAATTTTCATGAGAAAACGGAACATTAACCTGACTTTTATATGCTTTGTCTGTGTATTTAACTAATGATTTTTGAACACTATCAAACTCTTGTTTTGCTTTTTGTTGCAATACTGTCAATTCTTCAATTGGGTTAACAATCATATCAGTATCGGTCGTAGCCGAAGTAACAATAACATTACTTGGTATGTTATTTTCGTTTAATGGAAAATACAACGTCATACTATATTGCTTAAACGTTGGATTACCATTATATGTAGCAGGTTTAATTTTAGGAAAAGCAGAAAACACACGAGACGTCTCTTTTTTTAAAGCTGAATTCTGAGCATCAACATAAATAGTTTTAAAAAGACCATCTTTAGTAACTTCAAAAATAACTGCTATTTCTCCAATGTAATCCCTCTTAACTGATTCTGGCAAATTAAACTGAGCATATAAAGCTTTATATACTTCTTGATTAAAACAATGATCTAATTGTTTTAAATCCGTTTCTTGACAATTTTCAAAACGAGGAGACACTTGATATACAGTTGTATCTTGTCCATAAGACAACGTAGAAAACATTATAAATAGTCCTAAAATGAAAGTTTTCATATTTAGTTGGAAGTTTAAATTTAGCCGAAAGATACTGCTTTTTATTAACGCTTTAAAACTGAAAAAGTCGTTATCTAAAAAAGATAACGACTTTAAATATTACTGATTTTAACTTAATATTTTACTTCGAAAATTATTGGTAAAGAATACAAAACAGAAACTGGCTCACCACCTTGCTCCCCTGGTTTCATTTGTGGCACTTTATCCACCACACGATTTGCTTCTTTTTCTAAATCCTTATGCGGTGCACGTGTACTCATAATCTCAACAATTCCAGATTTATTTATTCTGAAATTAACATATATACGTTGCACACCTTCTCTTAAACCAAGCTCAGCACCTAAATTTCTATCAAATTTTTTCTTAATTAATTTAGCTAATTTATTAGACATACATTTTTTACGCTGATCATTACTATTAGCACTTTCGCATCCTGGGTAAACGGGTACCTTTTCAACAAAATTAATATGCACTTCCTCCTCTGGTTCTATAACGACTAATGACTTTTCATCTAAAGAGGGTTTTGTGCCTACTGGTTTAGTTGCGTGAACAATATCTGAAATTAAATTTTGTTCTGTGATTTTTTCATCTGGAGTATCATTTGGCACCATTGTTACGTTATCTGGACGCACAGGTTGTTTAGATACAGGCTCTGAAGTCTCTACAGCATCAGGCGCTACAGAAATAACAGGAGCAAACATATAATCCTCTTCAACGTCAGCTTTTGCAGTAACAGGCACTTTAAAATCTTTTGTTTCGAATTGATACTCCAATGCACCATACGCAGCTAACAAACACATTATTAATCCAATTTGGAAATATAATGCTGTGTTAGTTTTTAGGTTAACATCCTTTTTTTGAGGTTTCCTTACGTTTTCTTCAACTTTTTTACTAAAACTTTCTTTTTTACTTGAAATCATCATAATATCTATAGTTTAAACGTTAATATTATGAGAAAATATCAACAATTATACCAAAAAGAAAAATCCCGTTACATTGCTGTAACGGGATCTTTAAATATATATGGAAATATCTTTTACTCTACTTTAAATGTAATAGGTAATCCGTAAGGTACATTTACTGCTTTACCTCTTTGTCTACCTGGTTTCATTTTAGGTAACTTAGCAATAATACGCTTAGCTTCCTGCTCTAATTTAGGGTGTGGTGCTCTTGCTTGAATATTTACAATATTACCAGTCTTGTCAATCTTAAACCCTACGTTAATTCTTTTAATACCACTATCAAGACCTAAATCCTGTGCTAAGTCAGCATTAAAATTCTTTCTAACAAATTTTCCGATTTTTTCAGACATACACTTTTTCTTTGCGTCATTGTTTCCAGCACCTTCACATCCTGGATACACTGGTACGTTTTCAATAATAGAGAACGGTACATCTACATCTTCTTCAACTTCTTCAACCTCTACATCCGCAACTTCAATTTCCACAACTTCTTCTTGAGTTGTTTCTGTAGACATTACTTCTGTTTCCACTACATCTTCTTCATCTTCTACTACCTCAATAACTTCTGGAGCTGCTGGTGGTGGTGGTGGTGGTGGTGGTGTATTCAAAATCTCTGTAATTGGCACATCATCCTCATCATTATCATCAAACACTAACATTCCTATATCAATATCGGACTTATCAGTTGTCGTGTAATTAAGTGTTACGTAAGATAGAAAAAGCATTAAAGCTAGTCCTACTGCCACGTAAAGAGAACTGTTACGTCCTACATTTGCTTTTGTATTTTTTTTAGATTCCATATCTTTTTTGTTTACTGAATGCTAAAATAACTATTTATTTGTTAAAAAAACAAGCTATTAGTCGTTTTTAACTTTACTCAGTGTTAGTAAATTAATAATTAAGACCGCAATAAGCGCACCTACTACATTGGCAATAACGTCTTTATAATCGGCTTGCCTACTTTCTGTTAGTGTATGCTGTAATATTTCAATTACTATGCCAAATAGAAAAGCGCTTATAAAAGCCATTTTCAAGGCTTGTTTCTTACTTTTATTTAAATAAAAATAAAAGGATAAAAACCATAACCCAACAAATATAAAATGTGCTATTGCGTGATTAACTTTATCGTTGTTATCAGGTATGATGGAAATATCAGGTATAGTTGCTAAACTTAACACTATTATAACCACAGTATACCCTAAACTGATAAATGGCAACAGTTTACGCACCAATAAGAGCTTTGTAGTCATCAGCAGACATTAAACCTTCTAATTGAGAGGCATCTGTCACTTTTACTTTAACCATCCAGCCTTCACCATAAGGATCAGAATTAACTTTCTCTGGTTCGTCTTCTAAAGCTTCATTAAAAGCAACAATCTCTCCTGAAACAGGTAAAAATAAGTCAGACACAGTTTTAACTGCCTCTACTGTACCAAATACTTCTTCTGCTTCTAACGTTTCGTCTAAAGTCTCTACTTCAACGTATACGATATCTCCTAACTCACTTTGTGCAAAATCTGTGATACCAACTGTAATTTGGTCTCCTTCTATTTTAATCCACTCGTGATCTTTAGTGTATTTTAAATCTGATGGTATGTTCATTATATATTTTTTAATTGAGTTACAAATGTATTTAAATGAACGTTAAGTTCAAACATTGAAATGCTAATTTCCAAAATTATATCTTAATGTCATTCCTGAACGAATAGTTGTTTGTGGAAAAGCAGTAGAAATAGCATATTCTGAGAAGGTATAATCAAAATAGAATAAGCCTGTTAGGTTTTTACTAAACGCATATTCCGCGTTATATTTAAGCCCCCAAATAGTTTGTCCATTTGTAATTTGATTATTATCCAAATCCAAATAACGAATAATTGTTTTGTTATCTCTAACAGAAACATCAGCAGACATAATTAAATCAGACACGATTTTAGTTTTAGTACCAGTTAAATTTGAATTAAAAGTTACATCCTTAATACGATATCCTAAACCAACGACATATTCATTCCCTGATATTTCTGTCATTAAATTATTGTCAAAACTTAATGACAACATTCTATCTTTTCTCATTTCTAACAAGACTCTAACCGAATTTTTCATTTCCATATCAAAACGGAATAATGGGCTAAACATCTCTGTTAGTGTTACACTACTATATAAATGTTCGCTTTTAAAGTTTCCTGCTTGATCTAAATCTTCATTTGGTTGCGAATCATAATCCAATCCATAATCAATACCATCAAAATCAAGATTAGTTCTAAACTGACCAATACTATAGCTTGAACGGTATCCATGTGTTAAAGAGAAACGTTTAAATTTTTTCTTAAACCATTTCATTTTCATGAAACCAGAATATTTAATATCCCAGTTTGGAATTGGTACATTTCTTAACGCTCCTAATTTAGTCTTCTTAGAATCTTGACCTGTGTAAGCACTTACAAACGCCGGTAGTAATACCTGTTGACTAGTTTTACCGAATCCTTTAGGATGACCATCTGCATCAACATCATCCGGATCTGAACCGTTTTGAACAGCTAAACGTCGTGCTATTTCTAATCTATTTTCTCTAAAATCGTTAAATGCCTGAGATCCCGATTCATCACTCTTACCAAATGCTGTTGGTAAAGTAAATGATGAGATACTAAAGTTTCCATAAGTATTAGGTGTTAATGATAAATACTCATCATTCTCAATACGGTAGTTTTCTGTATAGTTTTCGGCATACGTTCTAAACCCAACTAAATCAATTTTAAAATCATTAAACGGTTCTAAGTTTGCAGATAAATCTAATTGCTTTGTTTGGTTAGTTGTGTATTGTTGATTAAAATCTGGAAATACAGTTAACCATCCATTTCTTGCTGCTAAATCTCTAACATCACTTTGACTTCCTAAGGTATAACCTACCGTAGGTTTAGCTGTTCCGAAAAATCCAGGTGTCTGCAAGTAACCAGGCAAATACGTACCGTTAGTTTCACTATAAACTGCTTGTATTCTTTTTACTGAAGTTAATAAACCAATTCCAACATCACCAATTTTAGAACCAATACCACTACCCTTCTTTTTTGTAGTTGCCTCTGCTTTTCCTTTTGCAGTAGTTGGTGGCGCACTATTTCTAGAACCTCTAGCAACTTTATTTGTTTTTCTTTTCTTCTTTGTAGTAATACCTAAATATTTATACAACTTATTCATGTCTAAAGTTGAATTAATATTATGTGTGTTTCCGTTAGAAATAGTGTTTCCTAGGTTGTATGTGTTACCATCATCCCCGACAAGGTTTCCAAATAAATCAGACCCTTTTTGCCATTGGAATAACCCTGAATAAGAATACGTCGCTCTAATAAAACTTAAAGTTGGAATTTTATTAAATGGCAACTCATAATTAATCCCTATTTGTTGTTGTTGACGATTTGGATCTCCAAAATCAAAGAAGCCATCCCAAACATCTAATAACGGATCTGGTTCTCCATTAATAATATTGTCTTTAAAATAGTTTCTTACAATATTATTATTTGCTGAAGAATAAGTGACTTGAAGCGACTTTGTTAAACTCCAATTAACATTGTATTGATAATCAAATGTGTAATTTCTTCTATACAATTCTTCTAATCCAATGTTACCTTCTGCTAAATCTAAATCTCTAAATTTTTGACGATTAAACTGTCTGCTTAAATCTGAATTTACTGTAAAACTAGATGGTAAGGCATTAAAGTTTAAATCTTTTAAGAACTTCCAATATTTACCTGTAAATAATGAATCATTTTTCTTGAAAGGCTCGATAATTTTAGGTTCAAAATTATAAGCATAATTAACACCTGCTCTTACTTGTTTATCAACAGCTCTTTCTATTTCAAAATCGCGATGTTCTAATTTATTATAAGAATAGTTTAATGTTAGATTTTCCACGTCATAGAAACGCGGTTTACTATCTCCAGTTCTAGATTTTTTAACCCCTATAAAGTTTATGCTTTTACGCTTAGTATATTCTTCTGACTGTTCTAGTATTTGCTCTCTTTCTAAACTGGTTTCGGCTTCAGCCAAACGCGTATCTAACTCGATATCCTCGTATTGCTGATCAAACTTAGGCGTTATAACCTCTACTCCTTGACCGTAACTGAATGGGATTTGAATTCCCCATTTTTTTGGTAATAACTGACCAACATTTACATTGGTTAATACATCGTATTGTTTTACATCTTCCAAACTACGCTCGCTTGGACCTTGACTAACACTACCAAATCCAGCTGTACTCATTCTACCCGTTGCACTAACACTTGCAAAATCTGCTAATTGTGTATCTACTGTTACTATTGCTGCCCAACCGCCTTCGTTATCTAACTCTGATAAACGTAACTCGTTAAACCAAACCTCTCCACATTGTACAACCTGTGTTCCGTTTTTTACACCAACCATTAAAGTTCTTACATCTCCAAAATTAGGATTTCCTTTAATAGCTACACGTTGTTGTCCTGTTACATATCCTCCATATTGGTCGGGTACTGGTAAAAGATCACTACCAACAACATCATAAAAATTAGCAGTACCATCTGCTAATGTTTGGTTAGTAATTCCTAAAGATTTAATACGTTGTAAAACTTCTAAATCAATATTTATCTCATTGGCTTCAGGCCAATATGCTTCTGCTGTCGCACCTCCATTATACACTTGTAATGGTACTTCTATTTGATAATAATTATCTGTTAAATCGTTACCCATTCTGATAAAACCAACTAAATCATTATCTGTTAAACCAGGTGTTTCTCCATCTCTAGCGTGCATAAACATACGTAGCTTTTTATACTGACGCATATCTATATTAATGTTTTTAAATACGGCTCTAGAGTCTTTAACGTTTAAATCACAAACATCAACAACAAGAGCTTGTTCGTTTTGTCTTACAATAGTGTTATTATTATTTAATCGTTCTGGAACAACACTAGGTGGCGACACATAACTTCCATCATTTTCTTGTGTACTAACTGCACCAACAGTAAAATCTGTATCATCAAAATCTAATGGTGTTGGCCCACCATCTAAGGCTAACTGGTAACGTCTCCAATCACTTCTAACTAACTCTAAAGAACCAAATCGTAAAGTTGTACTTTGATCAAACCCATTTAAATAAAGTCTTGTAAATCTAATAGAACGTAAATCCGTAATTCCATTTACAACAAACTCATCATCCGTGCGGATCGGAATTCTAAACTGGTACCATTTTGGATATACTGTATCACCATTAGGTAATACTCTAGGATTATTATTATCTGTTACGTTTTTAGTATCAACAATATATTCGTTATCAATATTTAAAGTGGCAGGCGTTATTTCAACTTCATACTCAAAATAGCTATCAATAGTATTCATTGTATTATCTCTATTGACATCCTCTACATCGGGTTGAGTTGTAGACCCTCTATTGGTATCACTAAATGTATCAGGTGAATTTCCATCTAATCCATTGTACAGTTTATATCTCTCAAATAAGTTACCATCTCCATTTAAATAGTAATTATAATTATCGTTGGCTGGATCCGGCAAACCTGCAAAACCTGCTGGAAAATTAGCTGCCTCCTCAGCATCATTGTATCCATCAAAACCGACATCCTGATTTGTACGCTCTTGACCATTTGTATCAAATGCATAAATTAAAGCTTGGTTTTGTGGCACTACAGAGTTAAAATCTGTTTGTGGTAACAAACTAATGTTACCATCTTGAGGTAAACCATTTTCATATTGTTTACGACCATCCTTAAGTACATCTTCAGAAATATTACCTAAATTAATAAATAATTTACCTCCTTGATTTGATGCATTTTCTTGAAAAGGATCTTGTAACCAAAACTCCACATACTCAACATTTGCTTGTTCAAAATCCGTTGATGTTATTTGACGCGTCACCCCTGCCCAACTTGCTGTTGGATTGGAGATTGTTCCACTTTCTGTTCCTGGCTCAAAATTATAAGGTCCACGTTCTTGTGGGTAATACGATAAATCTAATGTGTTTAAAACAGAGGTTTGTCCTTGTGCAATGTCTTGTTCAGGAAACAACTCATTAACAAAAACACGACTAGTATATAAACTAGACATATCGTCGTCTGAAATTCCTGAAGGACGCTGACTTCCATAAAAAATTGGATCAATAGTATACCAGTTAAGCATTGCTCTACCGTATCCGTTTTCGATACCATTATTATCAAAAGAACCAGTTCCATTTATATTTAGAGGTCTACTTGAAATGCTCCAAGATTGAGCAGACTTAAGATCTATTCCGTTTTGTGTTCCTTCAAAATCATCTATGTAAGCAGTTGCTTCACCATTAAAATCAGTACCTTTTGGAGCACCTGGCAACAAATAAGCAAAATCTCCTCTAACAGAAATGTTAGATGGCGCATCCGTATCAATATTTGGAAGTTTATTTACTAAGCGTGATAAAAATGGTAATTCTGAAGAAAAATTAGCATTCAACCCAAACATTGTATTATTGATAGGCTCGCTATTGTAATTTGCTTTTTGAGTAATTGGACGTTCATTTAAATTTAAATAAGTGGCTCCAACTACAAACTTTTCATTAAACTGATGTTCTACATTTAAACCTGTATAACGTTTTGTTTGTTGTCCGAAAATAGAATTGTTTTCAGTAGAAACTTGAATAGGAATGTTAGATGCTTTTAAACCTTCGTCAATTATATAAACACGTCCTAACTGATAATTTACTGTATAATCCTGTCCTTCTACTAATGTACGTCCTCCGGCAGTAACCTGAACAGATCCTCTTGGCACGTTAAACCCACCTATAGGAATCCCATCTCCACCCGAAGATTTATAACGTCCTTTTATTAAAAATTTATTTTTCTGACTTTCATCTAAGGCAGCTGTTTTAGTTGCTTTATATAGTAAATCATAAACATACTTTTCTTGATTGGCATTGGCATAAGTATCGCCCTCATAATCCGTCGCGTTATTTCCTGCATTAGAATCATTATCTAAAACATCAAATAAATAACGTCCAAAAGGCTCGACCTTGGTAAACACAATCTTACCATTTGTTGGTATTACTGTTATCCCTGAAACAAAGTCAAAAAATCCATCACCGTTAGTTTGCGGATCATTATTATAATTTAATCTATCAAAATTAAATAAACGTAATAATGTTGTTTGCTCAATTGCTTCTCCATTAAAATCGACTCCAAATGGTGTCCCTTCTACTGGAGTAATATAATTTAAAGGTGCAGATTCGTTATAAAATATATTAAGTTTAAAATCTTCTTGTGTTAATTGGTATGCGCCTGTGTCATACACGTTTTTCATCATCAAATCCCAAATAGGCTGAGAAACACTAGTAATACTACTTTTTAACAGTTTTAGTACTAAGGCGTTATTGGTAACGTTTATAACCTGACCTGAACTATCTACATCCACATCCGTTGCACCAATACCATCATTAGCAAATTCTCCAACTTGAAACACTTGCCCACCAACCGTATATTGGTATGCTACTGCTAAAACTTCGTCATTATTAAGACGTTGATTTAACGAAATGTAACCCAACTGAGTATTTAAAGTAAATTCTTGTCCTTCAGTTAATTTTCTAGTATTTTCTTGTTTAGCATAATCAAAACCTTCATTAAAACCTGAAATTGAAATACCATTTTGAACCGTAGCAATATCTCTTACTGCGTTATTTAATTGTGATCCAGCATTACCAATATTGGTTGGATCTAGACCGTTATTTCCGTTATCCGGAAATGCATTTGGACCACCCGTAATTGCAACGCCAGGATTACCCACAACACTAGTTTCTCCTAAATCTTGGAAAGCCACAAAGTTTCTTACATTTTCAGTACGATTACTTCTATTAGTTACCCAAGCTTCAATTCTTGTAATTTGAATATTATTATTTATAAAAGGATAATTCTCTAAAGCTTTATCATAATTATTACGGAAGTATTGTCCTAAGAAAAAGTGACGATTCTCATCATAATCTCTAATAAAAAACTCAAACTCATCAATAGTACCACCACCTTCTGCAGTTACCGATCTAGCGTCTGAACGTTGGTCAGAAAAGACTCCAGTGATAGTTGTCTTCCCAAATTTTAATTGTGTTTTAACACCAAATAAACTTTGTGCTCCAGAAATTAAAGAGTTATTAATTGGCATGCTAACGTTACCAACTTCGATTTTTTGAATAATATCATCCTCTGTAGGTGCGTATTCTAATTTAATTAAATTCTGAAAATCAAAAGTAGATTGTGTATCGTAGTTTGCATTAACTTGTAATCTAGATCCAACTTTACCTAACATACTTAAACTAATACGCTGGTCAAAATCAAAAGAAAAGTTACGTCTATTTCTGGGTGAAAATGAGGGATTATCTTGTTTTGTAAACAATACACCCAAATCCATTTCTACGGTACCTTGTGGTACTATTGAAATTGGACCTTCACCAAAAATACTTTCAAAAAAACTAGAGTTTACATAAAACTCAGGAATAAGATTTTTTTGAGCCTCTTCTGAGCCTCCTTTTTTACCTTCGTAAGCATCAATTTTATCTTTGTAATAGGCCTTTTGATTTTGTCTTGCAACTAAATCCTGATACTCCTGTGGTGATAAAATTACAGGGTAATTGATATTAAACTGTCCAACCGACTCTGTATAGATATAACGATCGGTTACCGGGTCATAAGTATATTTAGATTCAATACTAGTTGGGTTAGGCATATTAATAGTCCCAAGACTAAAGCCTGTACTAGTACTATCTTGCTCTGTTTGGTTATCGTCCTGTCCAAAAGACAAGGCAGACACTAACAATGCAAATGCAGTTAGAGAAAAATGTTTAAGGGATTTATAAAAACTAAGTTGAGCTGTCTTCAAAATATATTATAAATTTTTTAAGGCTAGTTTGATAATTGTTTCTACGTTAGCATCTGGTTGAGTCATGACAATTTTATCCACAACTTTTTCGGCTTGTTTTTTAACAAAACCAAGTACTTCTAAAGCTGATAACGCTTCATCTTTGCTTGTATTGTTCTTAGTAACAGAAACTTCATCAATATCATAGATTTTAAGGATCTTATCTTTTAAATCTATAATTACTCGTTGAGCAGTTTTTATTCCGATTCCTTTTATTGATTTAATTAATGCAACATCTTCGGTTGCTATCCCTTCTCTAATTTGTTTTGGTGTTAAAGAAGACAACATTGTTCGTGCAGTATTAGCACCAATACCGCTTACAGAAATAAGTAAGCGAAACAGCTCTCTTTCGGCTAAAGAAGCAAAACCATATAATGTATGCGCATCTTCTCTAATTTGAAGATGCGTATATAATTTTAAAGCTTCTTGTTCCGGTATTTGAGAATACGTATGCAAGGAAATGTTTAAAAAGTACCCAACACCATTACAATCAATAACGACATCCGTCGGATTTTTTTCTACTAATTTACCTTGTATATGTGTAATCATTCGTTTTTTTTTACTATTAAGCCTCCAAATGTAAGAAAATTATTTGTATCAAATAATGCTTCTATTTTTTAGCTTTTTGTTCTAACTTTTCTTTTTGCTGAGCATCAATAACCGCAATAGCTGTCATATTTACAATTTCATCCACGCTAGCATGTAATTGTAAAATATGCACTGGTTTGCGCATACCCATCATAATTGGACCAACTGACTCTGCCTTATTAAGTTCTTTTAATAACTTATATGTAATGTTAGCCGATTCTAAATTAGGGAAAATTAAAGTATTAACCTTTTTTCCTGCAAGTTTAGAAAATGGAAAACTATCCATTAACATTTGACTGTTTAATGCAAAATCTGTTTGCAACTCTCCATCCACTAGTAAATCTGGATGTCTTTTGTGCAAATAAGATACGGCTTCTCTTACTTTAGTTGCCGTTTGATCTTTTGACGATCCAAAATTAGAATATGATGTCATAGCCATTACTGGCTCCATTCCAAACATTTTAACCACTTTTGCTGTCATTTGTGCAATCTTAGTTAAATCTTGCGCTGAAGGGTTAATGTTAATAGCGGTATCACTTAAAAACATAGGGCCACGTTGCGTCATCATAACATTGGTAGTTGCAATTCTAGTAGAACCAGGTGCTAAACCAATCAGATCCAACATAGGTTTTACTACTGATGGGTAACTACGAGAATATCCAGAAATTAATGCATCTGCATCACCTTCGTTAACCATCATTGCAGCGTAATAATTACGCTCTCTCATTATTTTTTCTGCTAAAAGACTTGTAACACCTTTCCTTTTGTGTTGCTCCCAATAAATATTAGCATACTTATTTTTTTGTTCTAATTGTTCGTCAGACTTAGGATCAATAATCTCAACATCTGCATCAAACTCTAATTCTTCTTTTAGACGTTCAATCTCATCCTTTCTTCCTAATAAAATCGGAATTGCAATCCCCTCTTCATAAACAATTTGAGCTGCTTTTAAAACATCTATTGAGTCTGCTTCTGTAAAAACAACACGTTTAGGGTCTAATTTTGCTCTGTTTAATAATAATCTTACAATTTTATTATCATTACCTAATCTATCTAATAATTGCTCTTCGTATTTAGCCCAATCTTCAATAGGTTCTTTTGCTACTCCACTTTCCATTGCTGCTCGTGCTACTGCAGGAGGCACTGTTGCTATCAAACGTGGGTCAAAAGGTTTAGGTATAATATATTCTTTACTAAATGTCAAACGTGTTTCTCCGTAAGCAATGTTTACTTGTTCTGGAACTGCTTCTTTAGCTAAATCTGCTAACGCTTTTACAGCTGCCATTTTCATTGCTTCATTAATTTTAGTTGCTCTAACATCTAAAGCACCTCTAAAAATAAAAGGAAAACCTAACACGTTATTAACTTGATTAGGATGGTCACTTCTTCCTGTAGCCATGATAATATCCTTACGTGTTGCAATTGCTAAATCATATCCTATTTCTGGATCTGGATTAGCCATAGCAAATACAATAGGGTTTTTAGCCATTGCTAATAACATGGATGGACTAACAATGTCTGAAGTAGATAAACCAACAAAAACGTCTGCATCTACCATAGCCTCATCCAACGTATCAATTTTACGATGCGTTGCGAATTCTGCTTTTTGAGATGTTAAGTTATCGCGATCATTTCTAATCACACCCTTACTATCCAACATCACCACATTTTCGCGTTTTGCACCAAATGCTAAGTACAAACGCGTACAAGATATTGCTGCTGCACCTGCACCACTTACTACTATTTTTGCGTCTTCTATGCTCTTTTCTGAAAGCTCTAATGCATTTAATAATGCTGCTGCAGAAATAATTGCCGTTCCATGTTGATCATCATGCATTACAGGAATATCTAATTCCTCTTTTAAACGTCTTTCAATTTCAAAAGCTTCAGGCGCTTTAATATCTTCTAGATTAATTCCTCCAAAAGTTGGAGCAATCATTTTTACAGTTTGAATAAATTCCTCGATATTTTCTGTATCAACTTCAATATCAAAAACATCAATGTCTGCAAATATTTTAAAAAGCAATCCTTTACCTTCCATAACAGGTTTTGATGCTTCAGGACCAATATTTCCTAATCCCAAAACAGCTGTACCGTTAGATATAACTGCTACTAAATTTCCTTTTGCTGTATATTTATAAACGTTATTAACGTCTTTTTCTATTTCTAAACACGGTTCTGCTACACCTGGAGAATATGCTAATGCTAAATCCCGTTGTGTTGCATATTTTTTTGTTGGAATAACTTCTATTTTACCAGGTTTTGGCTTTGCATGATATACTAAAGCTTCTCTGCGTTTGCTTTGTTTGCTCATAATTCCACTTTAAATTTTAGTGAATTACAAATGTAAGGTTTTTAGAAGAAAAGAAGTTAGAAAAAAAGGGGTTTGAACGCAGTATATTTAATCCTAACGATTAACTATTTTAAAAAATCGATATTACGCTGTAACCCTGAAAATTTAGTACGTTTAACTGCCGATTTTTGAAACACTTTTTGAAACACATCTTCCGTAATCTCATCCCAATCCTTTTTAGTCATGTCTAACAATTCTGGGTGAGGATTAAAAAGAGGCTCACTATGTGGCTTAGAAAACTTATTCCATGGGCAAACATCCTGGCACACATCACAACCAAACATCCAGTCGTCAAATTGTCCTTTCATTGTGTTGGGTAATTGATCTTTAAGCTCAATTGTAAAATAACTAATACATTTACTACCATCTACAACATAAGGCTCTGTAATTGCTTGTGTGGGACAAGCATCAATACAAGCAGTACAAGTTCCGCAATGATCAGAAACAATAGTATCATATTCTAGATCTAAATCAATAATTAGTTCGGCTATAAAATAAAAAGAACCGACTTTCTGTGTCAATAAATTACTATGCTTACCTATCCAACCTAAACCTGATTTTGCTGCCCAAGCTTTGTCTAAAACGGGTGCAGAATCTACAAAAGCACGACCAGAAACTGCGCCTATTTCCGTTTGAATATAGTGCGTTAATTCTTTTAATTTAGATTTAATAACCTCATGATAGTCCTTACCATAGGCATATTTAGACAACTTGTAAGATTGATCTGATTGCTTTTGTTCTGGATAATAATTAAGAAGTAATGAGATTACAGATTTAGAATCATCAACCAAAAGGGTTGGGTCTAATCGTTTATCAAAATGATTTTGCATGTAACTCATTTGTCCATGCATGTTATTATTTAACCACTTTTCTAATCTAGGAGCTTCAACTTCTAAAAACTCAGCTTTACTAATTCCACAAGACAAAAAACCCAAACGCTTAGCTTCAGATTTAATAAGTTGCGTGTATTTAGATCTATTATTAATCACTTAATCAATTACCTTTTTACAAATTTTAAAAACGCATTTTTTGGTTTAAGGGTAATTAAGGGTGTGATCTCTATAGCATCAATTTTGGGTTCTATTTTATACTTTTTAAGTAATTCTGTAACAGCAATAATCATTTCAAACATTGCAAAATTATTACCTATACATTTTCTTGGTCCCGCACCAAACGGAAAGTATTGGGCAGAAAATTGTCGTCCACCATCCGCGAATCGTTCTGGCATAAAATCAATTGCATTTTCCCATAACTTTGGATGCCTATGGATTTCGTAAACCGAAAACAATAAGTTGCTTCCTGCTTCAAATTCCATATCATTAAAACTATCAGCTTCCACATTAACACGATCTATAAAATACGCCGGTGGATACAACCTCATGGACTCTTCTAATACTTGTTGACATACTTTAGACGAAGCAACACGCGTCATTAAATCTGCAGTATCTCCTCCTAAAGCTTGCCATTCTTGATATATTTTATCTTGCCATTCTGGATGTTTAGCTAATAATTGGAATGTAAATGTTAAAGCATTAGATGTTGTTTCGTGACCTGCTGTAAAAATGATTAAAATTTCATCAATAAGCTGCGCTTCACCCATGCCTTTACCATCATCATATCTGGTTTCTAATAGCATGTCCAACAAATCGTCATAACGTTTACCAGATAATTTTCTTTCTGCGACAATGCCCTTTAAAATGTATCTAGCTTCTTCAGATAGTTTTAGGTGTTTATTTAAAGCACCTCCAATTTTAAACCACCAAGCTAAATAAGGTTGTCGTAACTCTTTAACCAACATACGCTGATTAGCCTCCGTAATAAATTGAAGCCTATCCATATCCTTACTATTAGCAGCCTGAGTAAATAAAGATTTTACTACTGTTTGGAAAGCTAAATCATTAAGAATAGGAAATACGTCTATAGTTTTACCAACCTCGATATTATCAAATTCTGATATAATAGTTTCTTGCATTCCGCCTAATAAATTCTGCAATTGCTTTTTATGAAAAGCGGGTTGCATCATTTTGCGTTGTACTTTCCATTTAGCACCTTCGGAAGTCAATAAACCTTCACCAACATACTTTACCAAATCTACAGTCTGTATTTTAGACTTAACATAGTTTTTTTGATTCTTCTGAAGGACATATTGTGCGAAAGCTGCGTCACGACAAAAGTGTATTTTTGTATTGAAACCAACGTTAAGCTTAAAAATATCTCCTTTTAATTGAAAGTTTCGATTATGAAAAGGTAATGGGTTTTTAAGAATTTCTAATGAATGCTTAATGAACTTTAATAATGATACTTCAGGTATATTTTTCATTTATTCTTTAATCTTAAAATCCCTTTTGATGACTCACGATATACGAAAACACATTCAAAATATTATATT
This sequence comes from Olleya sp. KKT75, assembly GCF_055635485.1. Lineage (NCBI taxonomy): Bacteria > Pseudomonadati > Bacteroidota > Flavobacteriia > Flavobacteriales > Flavobacteriaceae > Olleya > Olleya sp. KKT75. The sequence continues at coordinate 1,782,517 of NZ_CM145759.1, read as the reverse complement.
GGTTAAAATAACCCGCCTTGAATAGGGCCTTTAATTTTACCCAAATGTTTATACGCTAATTCCGTGACCTCGCGACCACGTGGTGTACGCATAATAAATCCTTGTTGTATTAGAAAAGGTTCGTAAACCTCTTCAATAGTTTCTGTACTCTCGCTAACTGCAGTTGCAATAGTAGAAATACCGACAGGACCACCTTTAAACTTATCAATTATTGTAGATAGTATTTTATTATCCATTTCATCAAGACCATAAGCATCCACATTAAGCGCTTCTAAACTATATCTAGCAATTTTAATATCAATACTACCATTACCCTTAATTTGTGCAAAATCACGGACGCGACGTAACAATGCATTAGCTATTCTAGGTGTCCCACGACTACGACCAGCAATTTCAATTGCAGCCTCCATAGATATAGGTACATTTAGTATTTCTGCACTACGTTGTATAATTGTAGTTAATAAATCCGTTTTATAGTATTGTAACCTACTTTGTATTCCAAAACGTGCACGCATTGGAGCTGTTAACAATCCTGATCTTGTCGTTGCACCAACTAAAGTAAATGGATTTAAATGAATTTGAACCGTCCTTGCGTTTGGGCCAGACTCAATCATTATATCAATTTTATAGTCCTCCATTGCGGAGTATAGGTACTCTTCTACTATTGGACTTAATCTATGGATTTCATCAATAAACAAGACGTCTCTTTCATCCAAATTAGTTAGTAAACCTGCTAAATCTCCGGGTTTATCCAATACAGGACCAGAGGTTACTTTTATACCAACGCCTAACTCATTAGCTAATATATTAGCCAATGTCGTTTTCCCTAAACCCGGAGGGCCATGAAATAAGGTATGATCCAATGCTTCGTCTCGTGCAACTGCAGCTTGAACAAAAACTTGAAGATTCTCCAAAACCTGATCTTGACCAGTAAAGTCATCAAAGGATAATGGTCTTAATTGCTTTTCTACATCAAATTCTTCTGGTGTAAAATTCTCGTTGGTTGGATCTAGGTTATCGTTCATTAAATTATTGTTGGATTCTGATAGTGCAATCAGCTTAAACAAATATAAAGAAAAAGCCTTTCCGAATTATCAGAAAGGCTTTTCAATATTATAGATAGATTTAAAAATCTAATGTTGTAATTCTTCTTCTCCTTCTTTAAGAGGAATATTTTGAGGAACAAAATCTTCATCGTGTCCTGGTTTACTATAGTCATAAGACCATCTGTATACGTGAGGAATAGCTCCTGGCCAGTTACCATGAACATGCTCTACAGGAGTAGTCCACTCTAAAGTGTTAGATCTCCAAGGGTTTTGCTCTGCTTTCTTACCGTAAAAGATACTAGCAAAGAAATTATAGATAAACACGATTTGGAAAATAGCTCCAATAATTGCGAAAATTGTAATTACTACGTTTACACTAGCTAAGTCATCAAACAATGGGAAGTTAGTGTTAGTATAGTAACGTCTTGGTAAACCTGCCATACCAATAAAGTGCATTGGGAAAAATACCCCGTAAGCACAAACAGCTGTTACCCAAAAGTGAACATAACCTAAGTTTTTGTTTAACATACGACCAAACATCTTAGGGAACCAATGGTAAACCCCTGCGAAAAAACCATATAAAGCAGATATACCCATCACTAAGTGGAAGTGAGCAATTACAAAATAAGTATCGTGTACGTTAATATCTAAAGCACTATCACCTAAAATAATTCCAGTTAAACCACCTGTAATAAAAGTAGATACCAATCCTATTGAGAAAAGCATAGCTGGGTTCATCTGGAGGTTACCCTTCCAAAGTGTAGTAATATAATTAAATGATTTTACTGCCGACGGAATTGCAATTAATAGGGTTGTGAATGTAAACACAGAACCTAAGAAAGGATTCATTCCTGAGATAAACATATGGTGACCCCAAACAATTGTAGATAAAAATGCAATTGCTATAATTGAAGCAATCATGGCACGGTATCCAAAAATTGGTTTACGTGAATTAGTTGCAATAATCTCTGAAGTAATACCTAATGCTGGTAATAATACAATATATACTTCTGGATGACCCAAGAACCAAAATAAGTGCTCAAATAAAACTGGAGAACCACCTTGGTAATGTAAAACTTCACCTTGAATAAATATATCTGATAAGAAGAATGATGTTCCAAAACTTCTATCCATTATTAACAATAATGCAGCAGATAATAAAACTGGGAAAGAAATAACCCCAATAATAGCTGTTACAAAAAATGCCCATATTGTTAAAGGTAGTCTAGTCATAGACATTCCTTTAGTACGTAAATTAATTACCGTTACAACATAATTTAAAGATCCTAATAAAGAAGATGCAATAAATATAGCCATAGAGACTAACCACATTGTCATACCTAAACCAGACCCCCCTTGAGCCATTGGTAATGCACTAAGTGGAGGATAAATTGTCCATCCAGCTGCAGCAGGACCTGCCTCAACAAAGAAAGAACATACCATAATAATACTAGATGTAAAAAACAACCAGTAAGATACCATGTTTAAGAATCCTGAAGCCATATCACGAGCTCCAATTTGCAATGGAATAAGTAAATTACTAAACGTACCACTTAAACCTGCTGTAAGTACAAAGAAAACCATGATAGTACCATGAATAGTAACTAATGCAAGATAGATATCTGCACTCATTACACCATCTGGTGCCCATTTTCCTAATAATGCTTTGAATAATGGATTTGACTCTTCAGGCCAAGCAATTTGCATACGCATCATGATTGACATTACTACAGCTATGATTCCCATTATAAGACCAGTAATTAAATACTGCTTAGCAATCATTTTATGATCCTGACTAAATATATACTTAGTTATAAATGTTTCTTTATGATGATGACCATGATCGTCATGTCCATGTTCTTCTACGTGTGCTGACATAATCTAAAAATCTTTAAATTGAATTTTTGTTCTTAATTTTTTACTAATGAATCTACGAAAAGCTTTTGACCCTTCATCCATTCGTCGTACTCCTCTTGCGTTTCTACTATAATCTTCATTTGCATGTTATAGTGAGAAGTTCCACAAATTTTATTACAAAGTAATAAATAATCAAATGTGTAAGGTTCTAAACCTTCCTTACCTTCAGCAATTAAAGACTTGCTTTTACCTCTTCTGATCTCATTAATATTAAATACTTTCTCTTTCATTTCCTCTGTCTCACGCATATCAGCAGTCGTTACAGTAGGTGTAAATCCAAATTGAGTAATCATACCAGGAACACAATTCATTTGTGCTCTAAAGTGAGGCATATAAGCTGAGTGTAATACATCTTGAGAACGCATCTTGAACACTACAGGTTTACCAACAACCAAGTGTAGTTCTTTTACAATAACGTCATCTTGAGCATTAGGATCTGCTTCGTCAACACCTAATTCATTAGCTCTGTTGATATCAATTAATCTTACGTTAGCTTTTCCTAAAGCATTATCTGGTCCTGAATATCTCGCTTTCCAATTAAATTGTTGTGCATATAATTCAATAACCATTGGATCAGCTTCTTCATCAATATTCATGATGCTATTCCAAGTAAATAAACCTTGAATAATTAAACCTGCTAAAACAATTACAGGTATAATAGTCCAAATAGCTTCTAACTTATTGTTATCTGCATAAAACAAAGCTTTTCTACCTTTTTCACCTTTGTATTTAAAAGCAAAATAGTGTAATAAAAACTGAGTTACCGTTTGGACAAAGAAGATAACAATCATTGAAATGATCATTAAGCTATCAATACCAGGTCCATGCTCTGAAGCAGAATTAGACATTAAAGGTAAATCTCCCCATTTAACAAAACACACGATTGTTATAACATAAATGAAGATTAAAAAACCTATCATTAAATAACCGTTAATACGGTTGTCGTCGTCGTTTGCAACTTGATTATTTTCTGTTGTCTTTCCGACTTGGGTTAAATCAAAGATTTTAACCATTTGCCAAATTGCAACGAAAATAAATACTAAAACTAAAATTGATAATAAAGTCGTCATTGTTATCGTTCTTCTTTATTTAATTTTTATTAATAATGGAAGTTTTCACTTTCTTTAATGAAAGGGTTTCCTTTAGGAACTAAAGATTGTTTTGAAATAGCGTAGAATACTATTAACATGAATAAACCTGCAAATAATAACACTGCACCAATTTCTGGCATACCTATAAACCATCTATCTCCAACTGTAGCCGGCATAATCATATTAAAAATATCAATATAATGCCCTGCTAATATAACTACACCTGCCATGATAACAAACCAAGACACACGCTTAAAGTCACTATTCATTAATAATAATAATGGGAATAAGAAATTCATTGCCACCATACCAAAGAATGGTAAGTTATAGTCTTCAATTCTTGTAATAAAGTAAGTTACTTCCTCAGGTATGTTAGAATACCAGATTAACATAAATTGAGAGAACCATAAGTACGTCCAGAAAATACTAAAACCAAACATGAATTTAGCTAAATCGTGGATGTGACTATTATTAACATTAGGTAATAACCCTTTAGATTTTAAATATATTGTAATCATAGCCATTACTGTTACAGCACATACTAACATACCAGCTAATACATACCATCCAAATAATGTAGAAAACCAGTGTGGATCCACACTCATAATCCAATCCCAAGACATCATAGATTCTGTGTATAAAAAGAATACTAAGAATGCTGCAGATATACGAAAGTTTTTAACAAAATTACGTGTATCTCCTTCTTGAGCATCATCTTGAGCTAAGGAGAATTTACGCGAGAAATACCTATAAACTGACCAACCTCCAATAAAAATAAAAGCTCTAATAACAAAACCTGTTGTGTTTAACCAACCAGCTTTACCAGCTACTAATTTATCATAATCAGCACTCTCTGGATTAACCATATCAGGATTCATCCAAACAAAAATATGATCTCCAGAAATAACTGCTATTATTACTACAATTAATGCACCAGGTAATAAGTAGTATGTAATCCCTTCCATCACTCTAAATAATAAAGGAGACCAACCAGCCTGAGCTGCTTGCTGAATAGCATAAAAAGCTAAAGCTCCTAAAGCAATCATCATAAAAAAGAATGCTGCAATGTATAGTGCAGAATACGGTCTGTTATGTATTTGGTGCATTACATGCTCTGCATGCGCATCACCATGATCTACATCTGCATGACCTGCTTCAGCATGATCACTAGTTGCATGAGCACCACCGTGCGCAGCGCTTTCAGCAGCATGCGTATCCGGAACTGCGTGTGCATCTCCATGACCACCATGACTAGCTTCTTCTGCTAACATAATTTTTACATCATCTTGCGTTACATGATGCGATGTATAATAACCAGTTCCCCATAGTATTGCTCCTACCACGATTAAGGCAAGTGATACTATTTTTAGTCTATTTGAAAGTGTGTACATATCTGTATATAAACTTTATCTAAATCTTATTTTTCTAGGTCTCCCTTTAATTTCATAACGTAAGCAACTACTTGCCAGCGCTCTTCTTCGCTTAAAAAGTTAGCGTAAGATCCCATCGAGTTTTTACCATAATACATAACATGGTAAATACTACCTACATTTATTGCTCTACCTGCGTCATCATAACTAGGGACTCCAAGAATTTTTTCTCTCTTCACTAAGTTACCTTGACCGTTTCCTTTGTTACCATGACAAATACCACAGTAAATAGTGTATAATTCTTTAGCTCTTGGCTCATCAAACTGAGTTGAATCTAAAGGTGATACTAATTCAGCCTTAGCTAAATTATAACCAGAAACATCGCTAGAATACTCAAAAGGTGTATAACCTCTAGGAATTGTACCATCGACTGGTAATTGTGCTTCAACACCATTTGCAAATGCATTTGACTCTTGGTAAGCTTCGTATCCAACAGATTCATACATGTTTGGCATGTATTGGTAATTTGGACGCGCACTATTATTACAAGAAGTAAACGATACTGCTATTAATGCTATGATTGATATTTTAATTAAATGCTTCATTATATCTAATTAATGTGCTTTATCTACTATGTTAATTTCTACCGCTCCAGTTTGACCTAATAAACTTTCTAATTCATTTTGGTTTCCAGTAACAGAGATTTCCATTAAAAAATGATCATCTGTAGTTCTTGGATCTGGATTTTCAGCGTTTTTAAATGGCCACATTTTACTTCTTAAGTAGAATGTTATAACCATTAAATGGGCTGCAAAAAATACTGTAAGCTCAAACATAATTGGTACAAATGCCGGCATGTTTTCTAGGTAACTAAAACTAGGTTTCCCACCAATATCTTGTGGCCAATCTTCAATCATGATAAAATTCATCATTAATGTGGCTACAGTTAAACCAACGCAACCATACATAAATGCACAAATTGCTAAACGTGTTGGAGCTAATCCCATTGCCTTATCTAGTCCGTGAACTGGAAAAGGTGTATAAACTTCGTCAATGTGGTACTTTGCAGCTTTGACTTGCTTAACTGCATTCATTAACACATCGTCATCGTTATAAATAGCGTGAATTACTTTTGAAGCTTCCATATGCTACTTTAAATTATTAGTTTCTTTATTATTCACTACTGACGTTCTAGCATCAGCTCCTGTCCCTACTAAACTATCACCTCTTTCTCTGATAGCTTTATAATTATCACCAGAAGACTTTAATATAGTCTTAACCTCTGCTTGTGCTATTACTGGGAAAGTACGAGAGTACAATAAGAATAGTACAAAGAAGAACCCTATTGTTCCGATAAAAATTCCAATATCAACAAATGTTGGTGAGAACATTGTCCAAGAAGAAGGTAAGTAATCTCTGTGTAGTGATGTAACGATAATTACAAAACGCTCAAACCACATTCCGATATTTACAACTATCGAAATAGCGAAAGAGAACATAATACTTGTACGTAATTTTTTAAACCACATAAACTGAGGTGAAAATACATTACAAGACATCATTGCCCAATATGCCCATGCATAAGGTCCAGTTGCTCTGTTTAAGAAAGCGTATTGCTCATACTCTACACCAGAATACCATGCAACAAATAACTCAGTTATGTATGCAACACCTACTATAGAACCAGTAAGCATAATTACAATATTCATTAACTCGATATGTTGTACAGTAATATAGTCTTCTAAGTTACATACTTTTCTCATAATGATAAGTAATGTATTTACCATTGCAAAACCAGAGAATACAGCACCTGCCACGAAATATGGAGGGAATATAGTTGTATGCCATCCAGGTATTACTGAAGTAGCAAAATCAAAAGATACAATTGTGTGTACTGATAATACTAATGGTGTCGCTAATCCTGCAAGCACTAAAGATACTTCTTCAAAACGTTGCCAGTCTTTTGCACGACCTGTCCATCCAAAACTTAATAAGCTATAAATTTTCTTTTGAAAAGGTTTAACAGCTCTATCACGTAACATTGCAAAATCTGGTAATAAACCTGTCCACCAGAATACTAATGATACCGATAAATAAGTAGAAATTGCGAAAACATCCCAAAGTAAAGGAGAGTTAAAGTTTACCCATAACGAACCAAATTGGTTTGGTATTGGTAACACCCAATATGCTAACCATGGACGACCCATGTGAATAATTGGAAATAAACCTGCTTGAACTACAGAGAAAATTGTCATGGCTTCCGCAGAACGGTTAATAGCCATTCTCCATTTTTGACGGAATAATAAAAGTACTGCAGAAATTAATGTTCCTGCGTGACCAATACCAACCCACCAAACGAAGTTAGTAATATCCCAAGCCCAGTTTACTGTTCTGTTTAAACCCCAAGTTCCAATACCTGTTGAAACGGTATAAATAATACAACCTATTCCCCAAAGAAAAGCTACAAGTGCGATAGAGAATACAATCCACCACTGTTTGTTAGCCTTACCTTCTACAGGAGCTGCGATATCTACAGTTACATCGTGGTAAGATTTCTCACCGGTAACCAAAGGTCTTCTAATAGGTGCTTCGTAATGAGACGCCATAATCCTTTATAATTGTTTATTAATTAATCCTTTTTATGCTTCTTTCGTGTTTCTCACTTTAGTATGGTACTGCACATTAGGCTTGGTACCAACACTTTCTAATAAGTGATACATACGATCGTCTTTTAAAAGTTTTGCAACTTTACTTTCCTTATCATTGATGTCTCCAAAAATCATTGCTCCATTACCACAAGCGGCAGAACAAGCTGTTTGGAACTCACCATCCTTAATCTCACGTCCATCGCGTTTAGCGTCTAGAATAGTCTTTTGTGTTTTTTGAATACACATAGAACATTTTTCCATTACACCACGAGAACGAACCGTAACATCAGGGTTAATTACCATACGACCTAAATCATTGTTCATATGGTAATCAAACTCGTCATTTCCATTGTATAAGAACCAGTTAAAACGTCTTACTTTATACGGACAGTTGTTTGCACAATATCTAGTACCAACACATCTGTTGTATGCCATATGGTTTTGACCTTGTCTACCGTGCGCTGTAGCAGCTACAGGACAAACAGTCTCACATGGTGCATGGTTACAATGTTGACACATTACTGGTTGAAATGCTACTTGTGGATTATCTGCAGGATCTTCTAATTCTCCAAAACCTCCTAAAGAACCGTTATCTCCAAATAAACCAGAGAACCCTTCTTTTTTAGCATCATCTTCAGCAAATGTATCTTCTGATGAGTAATATCTATCAATACGTAACCAGTGCATATCACGACTACGTCTAATTTCTTCTTTTCCTACTACTGGCACGTTGTTTTCAGCGTGACAAGCAATAACACATGCTCCACAACCTGTACAAGCATTTAAGTCTATTGAAAGATTAAAGTGATGTCCAATTGAACGATCAAATTCATCCCATAAATCTACTTCTGGAGACGTTACTGGAGTTTCTTCATGGTTTAAAGATACCATTGGTATTCTATTCCACCCATGCTTATGATCTTGACTGTCATAAGTATTAAAAATCTCTAATGTCGTTTCCTTTATAATATCGCCACGTCCCATTAAAGTATTCTGTAACTGTACACATGCAAATTCATGCATTCCAGTTGCAGGCTCAATAGATACACTTTGAACTGTATTAAATTCGTTGTATAATGTAAACGCGTTAACACCCGTTTTCATTTCATCTTTAAGACCTGAAGTCCTACCGTAACCAAACGCTAATCCTACAGTTCCTTTTGCTTGACCTGGTTGGATAATTGCTGGTACAATTAACGATTGAGAACCATTAACTTTTAAAGTAACATAGCTACCATTTAAAGCTCCTGTAGAATCGTTTTCATTAACAATCCCCCACGCTTCTGCATCAGACTTAGATACAGTTAAGTAGTTATCCCATGATGTTCTTGTAATAGGATCAGGAAATTCTTGTAACCAAGGGTTATTTGCCTGTTGTCCATCACCCATTCCTGTTTTAGAATACAATGTTAACTCAACACCTGAACCTTTAGCCGAACTAGCTAAAGTTCTTGCTGCATTGCTAGCAGGTACTTCTTCTATTTCAACTTCCTCAGCGACAACTTCTGTAGTAGAACTATTACTTACAAAAATTCCATCATGTAAAGCTTGGTTGTAAGAACCTCCATTAAGGATAGATGCTTTCCAAGTCGTTTTGATGTATTCATTTAATGCCACTGTATTTCCAGTCCACTTTAATAAAGTATCTTGAAACTGTCTTGTGTCAAATAATGGTCTTATTGTTGGTTGCATTAAAGCAAAGTGACTTTTCTTTAACTCAACATCACCCCAAGACTCTAAATAATGTGGTGCTGCTGCTATATATTGTACTAGACCAGCAGTCTCATCTTCCTTAGAAGTAAACGCTACTGATAACGTCGTATTTTTTAAACCTTCTGCAAAATCGTTAGCATTAGGTAATGTATACATTGGATTAACACCGCTCATGATAACAGCTCCTACTTTACCTGCTTTCATATCAGCAATTAAAGTTTGAACATCTTTATTGTTACCTTGACGTGTTTTTATTGGTGTTTTAGGATCAAATGCTTTACTACCTAACTTTGCGTTTATTTCTAAAACAACAGTTTGAGCATTTACATCTTGAATACCTGTTACTACAACACCATTACTACCAGCTTTAATCAACTCAGAAGCAGTTTTTTGAACAGCCTCTTTAATTTTAGCAGGCAAGTCATTTGTATTGACTGAACCCCCTACGATTAAACTATGTAATTGTGCTAAAGCTAATTTTTGTTGTGTTGGCGTTAATGGAACACGTTTATCAGCGTTTGCACCTGATATAGACATATTAGATTCAAACTGAATATGACGTGACATTTTTCCATGCGCTGGAATTCTTTTTTTAGAATATCCAGAATCAAATCCACCTCCTTGCCAATCTCCTAAGAAATCTGCTCCCACAGATACTACAGTCATAGCTTTTGAAAAATCGTAATTAGCTAAACCTCTCTCACCATATTTTGCTTGGTAAGCATCTAAAGCAGCAGACTCTGAAACCGCATCATAAACCACATGGTTTACATTACCGTATTTAGCAGTAAATTCTGCAACTAATTTAGATGTTGATGGACTAGCGTAAGTTTGAGTTAACAAAACGATTTGCTTTCCTGAATCTTTCAAACCATTTAAAGCTTGTGTTGTTTCAGAATCAAAATCTGACCATGAAATAGCGTTTCCACCTTTCATCGGACCTTGTACTCTTGTACTATCATATAAATCTAAAACTGAAGCATTTACTCTAGCATTTGCATGACCATTGGTTGCAGCTAAAGTATTGTTTTCAATTTTAATTGGACGACCTTCTCGAGTCTTAACTAAAACACTTGCAAAATCAAATCCGTTAGCAATAGTTGTTGCATAATAATTAGCAACACCAGGCACTATTCTGTCTGGTTGCACCACATAAGGGATAGACTTAACTACTGGTCCCTCGCAGGCTGCTAAGGATGCAGCAGCTGTACTAAAACCAACATACTTTAAGAAATCACGACGTGTTGTTGAAGAAGCTTCTAATGTATCCTTATCACCTAAGAACTCATCAGTAGGAATTTCTTGAACAAATTCGTTTTGTTTTAGCGTCTCAACAATAGAGCTATCTTTTAGCTCCTCAACACTTTTCCAGTATTTCTTGTTTGATGACATATTATATAATTGAATTTATTTCTTTATTAATTATTTTCAAGTTTTCCATTGTACTGGAAAAGCGTCATTTTGTTATTAGTAATGACATTTACCACATTCCAATCCTCCCATTTGTGCGGCTGTAAGGTTTTCAACACCGTACTTCTTAGACAATTGTTCGTGGATCTTAGTGTAATATGCGTTATCTTTTACTTTAACGTCAGTCTTTCTGTGACAGTTAATACACCACCCCATTGTTAATGGCGCATGTTGAGAAACTATTTCCATCTCTTCAATAGGACCGTGACACGTTTGACATTCAATACCTCCAACAACAACGTGTTGCGAGTGATTAAAATATGCAAAGTCAGGTAACTTATGAATCTGAATCCATTTTACTGGAGAAGACTTTCCTGTATACTTTTGCTCGGCATCATCCCAACCAACAGCTTTGTACAATTCTTTAATCTCAGCGTTATAATCAACACCATATTCAGCTAAACCTTCCGCTTGCGTTTCAGGAGCAACTTCATAAATAGATTTATGACAGTTCATACATACGTTTAATGATGGAATACCTGAATGCTTACTAACTCTTGCAGAAGAGTGACAGTATTTACAATCGATACCATTATCTCCAGCATGAATTCTGTGTGAATAATGTATAGGTTGTACTGGTTGATATCCTTGATTAACTCCTACTTGCATAAAGAATCCATATACAAAATAAGCACTAGCCAATAATAAACCAATAACAGTTACAAATATTAAAAATTGATTTTGAACAAAAGCTTTCCAAATTGGCGTACGTTTTGTTTCAGTTAAAGCAACTCCTTTTGCATCTGCAAAATTACGAAGCGTTTTATTTACTAAAAACAATGCACCTGCCAATAAAGCAAACAACACACCTAAAGCTCCTAAAATTAACTTATTTGAAATACCACCTTCTTGAGACGTTGAAGAACCTCCTCCGTCAGTACCACCTGGTACAGGCGCTGGAGCTGGAGCAGCATCCTCTGCAGTATATGCTAAGATATTATCTATATCCGCATTTGACAAAGTAGGAAAAGCACTCATGGCAGCACCATTGTACTCATTATAAATCTTGTTCGCATATGCGTCACCAGACTTAATTAAACCAGCACTGTTTTTTATCCACTTGTAAAACCATTCTCTATCTAAACCTTCTGAGTCAGCCAAACGCGATTCCACTTTACGCAAAGCGGGACCAGTCATTTTTTTGTCAAGCTTGTGACAAGCTATACAGTTAGCATTAAATAATGATTTACCAACAACAGGGTCGCCATCTTGAGCGAAGATTGATGTTGAGAACGTTAGTAAAAAAATTAAGCTTAAACGAAGGTAGTTACTACTTAACTTACGGTGAATCACCTGTTTCATATTATATATTGAATTTACTTCTAGACTTTGGTATGATTTTTTCATTACTGAATACATATTTCAGCTCGAAAAACGTTACGCAAAAGTAATACTTAAAGTCGATTTTTAAAATCTTAAAGAAGTCTTAATTGCTAATTTAGATAAATTCTAAATAATAAAACGCGTCACTTTTAAGTTTAATACTTTTACATTTGCATTAAATCCGTTATAAAATGAAGAAACCAAAAATAAAAGCATACTATCTAACCGCCTTAATTACAATTAGTTTTTGTGCTATTAGCTATGCACAACAAGGGACAGTCGTTATTCATGAAGACCCTAATATTGATAAGTTATTAGAAATTAAAAAGGACTTAAATAAAGATGAAAAGAATAGCGATAAGTATAAAATACAGATCTATTCTGGAACTTTAGCACAAGCTGAAAGCGCTAAATCCAAGTTTGATGGTTCCGTTGGACAATGGCGCTCTCAATTAGTATTTGACTCGCCAAACTACAAAATTCAAGTTGGTAACTTTAGATCTAGATTAGAGGCAGACCGCGCGCTTTTAGACGTGCAGAAAAAGTTTTCTGATGCCTTTATATTTAAACCAAAAAAGGAAAAAGAATAATTTATATTACGATACAAAACAAAAAAAAGCGATTCAAATGAATCGCTTTTTTTTATATAATAACTTAAGTATTATTTAAGCTTTTTCTTAACTTCTACTTCATGGAACGCTTCAATTACATCACCAACATTAATGTCGTTGTAGTTCTTGATTTGCATACCACAGTCATAACCTTTAGAGACTTCTCTAACATCGTCTTTGAATCGTTTTAACGACTCTAACACTCCTGTGTAAGTTACAACACCATCTCTAATAAGACGTATCTGTGAGTTTCTAAATATCTTACCATTCATTACCATACAACCTGCGATAGTACCAACTTTAGATACTTTAAACATTTCTCTAATTTCAGCCGTACCAGTAATCTCTTCTTTTAACTCTGGAGATAACATACCTTCCATAGCATCCTTAAGATCATTAATAGCGTCATAAATAATAGAATATGTTCTAATATCAACTTCTTCTCTATCTGCAATTGTACGTGCATTTCCAACAGGACGTACATTAAATCCAATAATTATCGCATCTGATGCAGTTGCTAATAACACATCACTTTCTGTAATGGCACCAACACCCTTATGAAGAATATTTACTTGAATTTCTTCAGTAGATAGTTTCTGGAACGAATCTGTTAATGCTTCAACAGAACCATCCACATCCCCTTTAAGGATAATATTTAATTCTTTAAATGTACCTAAAGCAATACGACGACCAATCTCAGCCAACGTTAATGTCTTAGTTGTTCTTACATCTTGTTCACGTTGTAATTGTGTACGTTTAGTAGCAATCTGCTTAGCTTCACGCTCATCAGCAAATACGTTAAACTTATCACCTGCCTGAGGCGCTCCGTCTAAACCTAATACAGATACTGGTGTAGATGGTCCAGCTTCCTGTACATCATGACCACGCTCATCCTGCATAGCTTTTACTTTACCACTATTCTTACCTGCTAGAACATAATCTCCAACACGTAATGTACCAGCTTGCACTAACACTGTAGATACATAACCTCTACCTTTATCTAAAAAGGCTTCAACTACTGTTCCTATTGCCGGTTTATTTGGATTAGCTTTAAGCTCCAATAATTCAGCTTCAAGTAATACCTTTTCTAATAATTCTTTAACACCTGTACCTACTTTTGCAGAGATATCATGAGACTGGATTTTTCCACCCCAATCTTCTACAAGTAAATTCATTTGTGCTAAACCTTCTTTAATTTTTTCTGGGTTAGCGTGTGGCTTATCAATCTTGTTTATTGCAAACACGATTGGTACACCAGCTGCTTGTGCATGAGATATTGCTTCTTTTGTTTGAGGCATAATATCATCATCCGCTGCTGCTACAATAATAGCAATATCTGTTACTTGAGCACCACGTGCACGCATCGCTGTAAAAGCTTCGTGACCTGGTGTATCTAAGAACGCTATTTTTTGACCGTTATCCAATTGTACTCCATAGGCACCAATGTGCTGTGTAATACCTCCAGATTCTCCTGCTATTACATTCTCCTTACGGATGTAATCTAATAAAGACGTCTTACCATGATCAACGTGTCCCATTACAGTTACGATTGGTGCACGAGGTTTTAAGTCTTCAGGCTTGTCAATTACATCTTCAATTGAAACTTCAATATCAGCAGTAACAAATTCTGTTTTATATCCAAATTCTTCAGCAACAATAGCAATAGTCTCAGCATCTAAACGCTGATTCATTGTTACCATCATACCTAATGACATACATGCTGAGATAATTTGTGTTACAGGAACATCCATCATCGTTGCAATCTCATTTGCAGTTACAAATTCTGTAACCTTAAGTATTTTGCTTTCTGCTGCTTCAATTTGTTGATCAATTTCTGATTGCTCTCTATGTTGATCTCTTTTCTCTCTTCTATACTTTGCTCCTTTTCCTTTTGAAGATTTACCTTGTAATTTCTCTAAGGTCTCACGTACTTGTCTTTGTACTTCTTCTTCACTAGGCTCTGCTTTTACAACAGGGGTTGCTTTACGACCTCCACCAGTTCTTTTTCCTTTAAATCTATCATTACCACCTCTTGATGGTCCTGAGTTAGATCTATTGTTATTATCACCTGGTTTAGATATACGACGACGCTTTCTTTTGTTAGCGTTATCATCCTTTTTAGGATCTTCTTTCTTTTTCTTAGGTTTATTAAATTGAGATAAATCAATTTTTTCACCAGCTATTTTTGGTCCAGAAAGTTTAGTATATTTTGTTTTTAAAGTTTCTTCAACAGGCTCTTGAGGTGTTGCGTCTTCTTTAGCTACTTCCTTTGCAGGTGTCGCTTTAGTGTCCGCTTTTACTTCAGCTTTAGCTTCTGTTTTAACTTTAGGGTCTGCTTTGGCTTTTGAATCAACAGACTTAGAGTCCACTTTTGCTTTGTTATCCGTTGTTGCTTTCGCTTCAACTTTAACTTCCACTTTTGGTGTTTCTTTAGCTTCAGGAGCTTTTTCTGACTTTGCAGCAGCTGGTTTAGCTTCCGATGTTTTCTCAACTTTCTTAGCCACTTTCTTACCAGTATCTAAATCTATTTTACCAATAGTTTTAGGTCCCTCAAGTGCCTTAGAAGCTTTGATAACTTCTTCGTCTTTTTTGAGCTGAGCAGCTTTAGCCGCCTTAGCAGCATCATCCGCCTTTTGCTTAGCCTCTAGTTCCTTTTCGCGTTTAACACGCAACTCTTCCTTTTCTTTATTCTTTGCTTCATTAACTTCTTGAGACGCCATCTTTTTGTTAGCATCTGTTTGAAATTCATTTGAAAGAATACTGTACGTTTCCTCTGAAATTTTGGTAGTCGGGCGCTTCTCAACCTCTACACCCTTAGAATCCAAAAATTCTACAGCGCGATCAAGAGAGATGTTAAGCTCACGTAATACCTTATTTAATCTAATTGTTTCAGCCATAAATTGCCTTTAACCTAATTTCTTTTTTTCTCAAATATATGTTAATCTTCGAATTCTTCCTTAAGAATTCTAATAACATCTAAAATTGTTTCCTCTTCTAAGTCTGTTCTTTTGACTAGATCTGCCACATCTTGCTCTAAAATACTTTTTGCTGTATCTAGACCTGCTTTACTAAATTCTTTGATAATCCAATCTTCGATTTCATCAGAGAATTCTCTTAATTCTACATCTTCTTCTGCACCTTCTCTTAAAACGTCAATTTCGTAACCTGTTAATTGACCAGCTAATCTAATATTATGACCACCTCTACCAATTGCCTTACTTACTTCTTCTGGTTTTAAGATTGCTTCTGCACGTTTGTTTTCTTCATCAATTTTGATTGAAGTCACTCTTGCAGGACTTAAAGCTCTTGTTATGTATAATTGTAAGTTAGTTGTATAATTAATAACATCAATGTTTTCATTACCTAACTCACGTACAATACCATGAATACGAGATCCTTTCATCCCAACACATGCTCCAACTGGATCGATTCTATCATCGTAAGAATCTACAGCTACTTTTGCTTTTTCACCAGGAATACGAACAATATTCTTTATAGTAATTAAACCATCAAAAACTTCAGGTATTTCCGACTCAAAAAGTTTTTCTAAAAACTTAGGAGACGTACGAGACATAATGATCGTTGGCTTGTTACCTTTTAGCTCTACGCTATCAATAACACCTTTTACATTATCTCCTTTTCTAAAAAAGTCAGAAGGAATTTGCTTATCTTTTGGTAAAATAATTTCATTTCCTTCGTCATCCAATAATATTACTGCTCTGTGACGTATATGATGTACTTCTGCAGTATATAAATCTCCAACAAGTTCTTGAAACTGTTTGAAAATATTTGAATTATCATGTTCGTGAATTTTAGAAATCAAGTTTTGACGTAACGCTAATATAGCACGACGACCTAAATCAATTAACTTAACCTCTTGAGACACATCTTCTCCAACTTCAAAATCCGGTTCAATCTTTCTTGCTGCAGTTAAAGATATTTCTTGATTTGGTTCTTCAACCTCACCATCTGCAACCACTACACGATTTCTCCAAATCTCTAAATCTCCTTTATCTGGGTTTATAATAATATCAAAATTATCATCATCTCCAAATTTTTTCTTCAATGCATTTCTAAATACATCTTCCAAAATAGCCATTAAGGTGACACGATCAATTAATTTATCGTCTTTGAACTCTGAAAAAGATTCAATTAACGCTATATTCTCCATAACTCTATTTGAATTAAAATTTTATTATAACTTTTGCTTCTACAACATCTTTGTAGGCAATATTTTCTTTTTTATTCACTGTAACTTTTCCTTTACCTACAGGCTTTGGCTCTCTTGCCTTCCACTCTAACGTAAAGTCGTCATCACTAACTGCTGTTAACGCACCTTCAATATGTTGCGTTGCGGTCTTAACTTCCAATGTGCGTCCGACGTGCCTAGGGTATTGTCTTGGTAATGTCAAAGGTGCAGCTGCACCTGCAGACATAACTTCTAGAGCAAAATCATGTTCCTCTCTATCAATATTATGCTCTATTGCACGACTAACAAATATGCAGTCTTCAACCTTAACCCCTTGATCTCCATCAATAATTATATTGATAGCATTATCTCCAGTAACACTAAAATCTATTAAAAATAAATCTTGGCGCTCCGTTAGGGCTTCTTCTAATAAACTTTTTACTGTATTTATAAACATTTTTAAGTATAAAAAGAGGGGACTTTAGTCCCCTCATTTTTCATTTTCTTCTTACAACGCTGCAAATATACATATTTTTATTGATTTTCATAACTTTTTAAAAGTCATTTTTTATTGCTAACTTTATAATAAGTTCTTTATTAACCAACTATAACCATATTATGAAAAAACTACTCGTACCTACAGATTTTTCTAAAGAAGCAGAAAATGCTGTCCAAGTTGCTGCCCAATTAGCAAGAAAACATGATTGCGAAATCATTCTACTTCATATGTTAGAGCTCCCCTTTAACAATCTTGCCGACACCCCATCAATGTCAGAGCTACCTGAAGCGGTTTATTTTATGAAACTAGCGCATAAAGAATTTGAAACCTTACTGCAAAAAGACTACCTAAAAGGCCTAACCGTTCATGAAGCTGTTGATTTTAATGAAATAGCAACCGGAATCCTAGAAACCTGTAATAACCATGACATCGACTTAATAGTTATGGGATCACATGGATCTGAAGGCATAAAAGAATTGTTTATTGGTTCTAATACCGAAAAAGTAATACGCACATCAAACACCCCTGTATTAGTGATTAAAAACGAACACGCGCATTTTGATATCAAAGAATTTGTATTTGCCTCCGATTTTAAAAACGACAATAAAGAAACTTACCAACAAGCAGTAAAGCTAGCCAATCTATTTGAAGCAAAAATGCACCTTCTTAACGTAAATACACCAAGCAATTTTACAACAACTGCTGCTTCAAAGGTTAGAATGATGGAATTTATTGACAATAATACATTTGACAACTACACGATAAACATCTATAATGATGACACTATCGAGAAAGGCATTCTTAACTTTTCTAAAATAGTAAATGCAGATTTAATTGGAATAAGCACGCACGGAAGACAAGGGATTGCACATTTTTTTAATGGTAGTATAAGCGAAGATTTAGTAAATCATGCTAAAAGACCTGTTATAACCTTTAAAATATAAATTACAAACTGTCTTAAATAGAAAAAAGCTCCCTTTTGAAAGGAAGCTTTTTTTGTTGGCCCACTAGGTCTCGAACCTAGACTCTTCAGTACCAAAAACTGACGTGTTACCAGTTACACCATAGGCCAATCTTGTAATGAGGATGCAAATTTAAAACAATTATTAACTCCCGCAAACTTTTTTTAAAAAAAATTTCAATAAAAACTTAACGTTACCTTAAAAACGGTGTCTGTTTGATAATAATTACTAAATTCGCAATACATAACAAACCGATACTTTATGATGTCTTTCAACTTTAAAAAATGGAACTTAATACTAAGTTGGTTCGCTTTTTTAATTGCTTTAATCACCTACACACTTACCGTAGAGCCTACAGTAAGTTACTGGGATGCTGGAGAATATATATTAACATCTTCCAAACTACAAGTTGGTCACCCACCAGGAGCACCTCTATTTCAAATGCTAGGCGCAGTGTTTTCCGTGTTTGCTCTAGACCCTTCTCAGATCGGTTTTTTAATGAATATGATGAGTGCAGTCTCTAGTGCTTTTGCCATTTTATTTATGTTCTGGACTATTGTATTATTATTAGAAAAAATAGTTGGACAGCCAGAAAAACTTGAAAAAGGACAACAATTTGCTATTTTAGGAAGTGCTTTTGTAGGAAGTTTAGCATTCGCCTTCACAGATTCGTTCTGGTTTAATGCAGTCGAAACTGAAGTTTATGCTATGGCCACTTTAATTATGACCGTAATGTTCTATTTAGGGTTACGTTGGGAAAAGGACATGCACAAACCTAGAGGTAACCGTTGGCTAATTTTAATTGCTTTTGTAGTTGGTCTATCTTTTGGTATTCACTTTATGGGATTATTAACTATTCCAGCCATCGGATTAATTTACTTCTTTAAAAACTATAAGACCGTAACCGTTAAAAACTTTATAATTGCCAATATCGTATCGGTAGCCGTATTATTATTCGTTTTTAAATTAATGTTTCCTAATGTCCTTAGATACTTTAGTGCTTTAGAGTTGTTTTTTGTTAATCAAGTAGGACTGCCTTTTAACTCCGGATCTATTATTGCGGGTATATTATTGGTTGCAGCCTTTTATTATGGTTTAAAGTACACAAACACTAAAAAATTATATGCTTATAATACAGGTATCCTTTGTTTACTTTTTGTACTTATTGGATCATCTACATGGTTAATGCTACCTATTAGAGCTAACGCTAATGTTGTTATTAACGAAAACAACCCCTCTAGTGCAAGAGAATTATTAGCCTATTACAACTTAGAGCAGTATCCAGAAACACATTTGTTTTACGGACCTTTATTTACAGAACAATATACTGGTTTGGATGAAAACAATCCGTACGTAGATGACAAACCTAAATATGAAAAGGACGAAGTCAACGGTACTTATATTATTGTAAACCAATATAAAAATGCAAAACAGAATTACAATTCTGAACAAGCTGCATTTTTACCAAGAATGTGGAGTGGCGAAAATGCAGAAAACTACCTGTTATTTACTGGCTATTTAGACTTTAGCATAAAACCCGAATACCAAGGCGAAGCACGTTTAGAAAAATCTATCCTTGATTTTAAAAATGATGTGGCTCAAGGCCGAATAGATTATGAAGATTATAATGACTTTTTAAAGCAATTTGGAACGGTCCTTAATATTGAAAAGCCATCTTTAGCAAGTAATATTCAATATTTATTTGAATACCAATTAGGGTATATGTATTGGCGTTATTTTATGTGGAACTTCTCAGGTCGTCAAGATGACCTGCAAGGACGCTATGACCAACACGGAAACTGGATTAGTGGTATCAAACCAATTGACGAGTGGCATTTAGGGCAGTCTCAAGACAATCTGCCTACGGACGTTGCACAAAACAAAGGACGTAACACGTACTATTTCTTACCTTTAATTCTAGGACTATTAGGTTTGTTTTTTCTATTTAATAAAGATAAAAAATTATTTTGGGTCACTTTGGTGTTTTTCCTATTTACAGGATTAGCCATTCAAGTGTACACCAATGTTAGACCTTTTGAACCTAGAGAACGTGATTATTCTGTAGTAGGGTCCTTCTATGTCTTTGCGCTTTGGATTGGATTAGGGGTTTACGCTATTTTTGATCTACTTAAAAAACACGTACCATCAAAAGTACTAGCACCAGCAGTCTCTTTAATATGTCTATTATTAATACCAACAATATTAGCGTCTCAAAACTGGGATGACCATGATAGATCAGGAAAGTATACTGCTTTAGCTATGGCGAAAAAGTATTTAGATTCTTGTGGCGAAAACGGAATACTATTTACCATTGGAGATAATGACACCTTTGCCTTATGGTACGCGCAAGAAATTGAGAATTATCGTACTGATGTTAGAGTTGTAAACACTAGTTTATTTCAAACCGATTGGTACATCGATCAAATGAAACGTAAAGCATATAAAAGTGATCCGATACCATCAACATTAACCCATGACAAATACAAACACGGGACTAGAGATTATCTTATAAAACGTATCCGCTCTAAAGACACATTAGACATCCGTACGTTTATGAATTTTGTATCTAGTGAAGATGCTAAAACGAAGCTAAAATATGCGCTTCAACAAGAAGGAGACGCAGGCAGCAACTATCCTGAGCAATACTTAAACTCTAATTACTTCCCTGTGGAAAACATTAGAATTCCTGTGGACAAAAATGCTGCTTTAGCTAGTGGTGTTGTAAAAGCAAAAGATGCTGATTTAATTGAATCTTATTTAGATGTCAATATTTCTAGCAATGCCATTACAAAAAACAGATTATTAATGCTAGACATTGTTGCTACTAATAATTGGGAGCGTCCAATCCATTTTACTGGTGGTGCGTTTAGTGATGAAGACTACATTTGGATGAAAGATTATTTACAGTTAGATGCCATGGTCTACACATTAGTACCTATAAAAACTGCTGTTGCTAGAGCAAATCCATTTGACATGGGACGCTTAGACACGGAGTTTATGTATGATAAAGTTGTTAATTGGGATTGGGGTAATAGTGGTAGCGACAATATTTACCATGATACAGAAACTAGACGTAACTCTATTACATACAGAGGTAATCTAGCGCGTTTAATTCAAGAATTGATTAACGAAGAACAATTAGACAAAGCTGAAGAAATAGCAGATATTGCTATGAAAAACATGCCTGTAGACAAGTATGGTTTTTACACGCTTCTAGAACCTTATATTAGTGCTTACTACGAAGTTGGCAATCAAGAAAAAGCGCGACAATTGTTTAAAGACGTTTCTATTAAGTATCAAGAAAACTTAAAATACTACAGCACTTTAACCAAGGAGAATCAAGACAATAACTTTACAGAAATACTAACAGATATCGAGCGTTATAAAGCCTTAGTTGATGTTTTAGTACAATATGATAGACCGTTTGCTAAAGAAGAGTCTATGACGTTTACAAACTACCTAGAGTTATTTAAACAATACTATGACAGTGCGCCTGAAGTTGAAACAAATCCAATCCGCACGGACAAAGATTTACTCCAACAGCTAGACACGGTCTTAAAAAGCGAATAAATGCCTGTTTTTCCTGCAAAAACACCAAAATTAATCCAACGCCTTTTTCCAAAATACATTTGGAACAAGGCGTCTTTGGACAAAACATTATACTTAACGTTTGATGATGGACCAACTCCAGAAATCACACAATGGACGTTGGACACCTTAGCACAATATGATGCTAAGGCTACCTTTTTTTGTATTGGAGAAAATGTAACAAAATATCCTGATATTTTTAAGTCTGTTGCCAAAGCAGGTCACGTTATTGGCAACCATACATTTAATCATTTAAAAGGATGGCATACACATACGGACCGCTATATTGATAACACATTAAAAGCACAACAAGTCATTGCACCTAATAGTAATGGGCTGTTCCGTCCACCATTTGGAAAAATAAAAGGAAGTCAAGCAAAACAATTACTTAGTAAAGGATATAAGATTGTTATGTGGAGCGTATTGTCTTATGATTGGGAAGTTAAGGTTACACAAGAGCAATGTCTTAAAAACGTAATAAAACATGCTACATCTGGAAGTATTGTTGTGTTTCATGACAGTGTAAAAGCATCAAAAAATATGCAATACACATTACCTAAAGTTTTAGATTACTTTAGCAAAAAAGGGTACACCTTTAAATCGCTTTAAACAAATTGCTGTACAATACCAATTAAGGTATTAGCATCTTGCTCTCCGCTTTGGCGCCATTTCATTTCACCATTTTTATAAATAATTAAGGTTGGTAAACCTTTGACACGCAAAGCCTCAGATAGCTCTTGATTTTTCTCAACATCTATCTTAATTACTTTTGCTTTGTCACCAAGTGCTGCTGCTACATCACGTAGCACTGCATGCATGGCTTTAGACGGTTCATTCCACTCTGTAAAAAAATCGAACAGTACAGGAATTTCGACATCTATTAATTCTCCAAATTTTGACATTTGATATCAGTTTAGTTAAAACTTAGTTACTAAAATATAACATTTAGATTTAATTAAGCAATTTGCTTACCTTTTTTAAGTTCTATTACGGTTATTTCTGGCCAAATTCCTACACGTCCAGGGTAGGCTAAATAACCAAAACCTCTGTTAACGTTAATGTATTGCCCTTTTTCTTTATAGATTCCTGCCCAATGCTTATAACGCCATTTAATTGGACTCCATTTAATCCAACCCGGGATTTCTATCCCAAACTGCATACCATGTGTATGACCACTTAATGTTAAATGATAATGGTAATCGTGTGCGATAACTTTCTCATCCCAATGTGATGGATCATGAGACATTAATATTTTAAAATCGTCAGCTGTAATATTAGACGATGCTTTATCCAAATCCCCAGACTTCTTAAAACCGCCTTTACCCCAGTTTTCAACACCAATTAAAGCTAAACGTTTCCCTTCTTTTTCGATGTAACGGTTTTCATTTAATAAGATATCAAAACCCATATCTTTTTGGATGGTAATCAATTCGTCTAAATTATCCTTTTTTTCCTTAGCGGAATTCCACTCTACATAATCCCCATAATCATGGTTTCCTAAAACAGAAAACACACCGTCTTTAGCAGACAATTTAGAAAAGGTATCTTTCCAATCATACATTTCTGAAGCTTTGTTATTAACTAAATCTCCAGTAAACAAAATCACATCTCCTTTTTGCTCATTAACCAAATCCACCGCATAATTTATTTTCTCTTTATTATCAAAACTCCCCGCGTGGATATCACTAATATGTGTTAATCGGTAACCATCAAAGGTATCTGGTAAATCTTCAAAGTAAAGCGTATAATTTAAAACCTTATAGTTGTAGCGCCCTTTATACATTCCGTAAAGCAAACTAGTAAACGGGATCGCAGCCAAACCTAAGGCCACTTGACTAATAAACTTACGTCTAGATGGTATAGTAAAGGTCTCTCTTGTAATAAAAAACCGATCATACAGTCCAATAAATCCACGAATAATATCCTCTCCAATTAGAAGTGGTACAATCACTAAATTTAAAGACAAATAGGCTAACATAAATCCAATAGCATAACCACGTCCTCCAGAGACTACACGACCGACTCCTGGTGTAGAAAATTGATACACCGTATTAGCTGCTACTAAAAAAGCAATAGTAAAAAACAGGTAATGTATCCAAGGTGATTTAAACACTGTTTTTATAGCTTGATAGCCGTAAACAGTAAATACAATATATATAATGGCAATAATAAGATAACGAATCATAGTCTAATTTAATCTTCAAAATTAACCCTTTCAAAACTTAAATATCTTATTATATTGTTAAACGTTAACTAGCTAAAAACAATCTATTTACTAGAGCTACCTGATAAATCGATTTTACTTTTTGTTATCCAAATAACATTTATAACTATATTTAGCCTAATTAAAACTAACTAAATGAATAACCAAAACAACAAATCTGCTTTAACCACTTTAGTAACGGTCTTCTTTTTCTGGGGATTTATAGCTGCTTCCAACGGAGTCTTTATTCCGTTTTGTAAAACGTATTTTAATATTGATCAATTCCAGTCTCAACTAGTAGATTTTGCTTTTTTTGGAGCCTATTATATTGGTGCGCTATTGTTGTTTATAATATCCAATACTTTAAGAAAAGACATCCTTAATAATTGGGGATATAAAAACGGTATTATTTACGGTTTGCTGTTATCAGCTATTGGCGCCTTTTTTATGTACCCATCAACATCTGGTGCAGAACAAGGTCAAACTAGTGTGTTTTACTTAATTTTAATAGCCTTATTTATTGTTGGTTTAGGATTTTCGTTACAACAAACTGCTGCAAATCCATTCGCTATTGCTTTAGGTGATCCAAAAACAGGATCGCACAGACTTAATCTAGCAGGAGGAATCAATTCTTTAGGGACTACAATAGGACCAATTGTAGTCAGTTTTATAATATTTGGATCTACACATTGGTCGACGCAAGAGTTAGCTCAAAAAATTAACGATAACGAGATTACATTAATAACCATCCAAATGCTGTATTTGGGCGTTGGACTGTTATTTTTATTAGCTGCTGCCCTATTTCATTTTTCAAAAAAACTACCCGCTTTAAAATCAGACACAGCTTTTGAGCCTGCTAATAAAGCTAAAAACCTACTAATTGTATTAACCATAATAATCATGGGTTGTTTTGGATACATTTTTAGTACTTATACAGGAGGAGAAACCGCCTCAGAAAGCTTAGAACACACAAGACTAACGTTATTAATCATCGCATTAGCTGCTGTGGTAGGTGCTTTACTGTTTGCTTATTCAAGTTCTTCAAAAAAACCAGAAGGTTGGGGTGCCATGAAGTACCCGCAATTAGTATTGGGGATGCTAGCTATATTTACTTACGTAGGTGTAGAAGTTACGGTTGGAAGTAATTTAGGAGAGCTTCTTAAACGTGCAGTGGGCGACACCAATTTAAACACACTAGGCTTACCAACATTAAACGATGCCCAAATTGCGCCTTTTATCTCATTATATTGGGGTGGATTAATGATTGGTCGTTGGGTAGGCGCCATTACAGTATTTAATCCAAGTAAAGGACTAAAAAAATGGCTACTAATTATCGTGCCTTATGTGGCTTTAGCGGTAGTTCTTTCTGCAAATAGACTTGCCGGAACTATATTTTCTACTAACGAGATATTGTTTTTCGCAATCTGTGTAGCGGTACAAATCGGAGGATTCTTTTTAGCAAAAGACAACGCTGTAAAAACACTTAAAATATTCAGTTTACTTGGTGTATTAGCCATGATTATAGGATTATCATCAACTGGTAATGTCGCTTTATTTGCCTTTTTATCTGGTGGTTTATTCTGTTCTATCATGTGGCCATGCATCTTTACATTAAGTATTGCAGGTTTAGGAAAATACACCTCTCAAGGGTCTGCTTTTTTAATCATGATGATTTTAGGTGGCGCCATCATACCGCCATTACAAGGTAAATTAGCTGATGTTTTTGGCATACAACCATCTTATATAGTCGCTGCTTTATGCTTTGGATATTTACTATTTTATGCCTTCCGCACAAAAAGTGTATTAGACAAACAAGGCGTGACGTATTAACAACTACAATACAACAAATTAAAAAAACACACCTCTTTTTAAAAGGAACAAAAAGCACCGTCTTATTTGTTCCTTTTTTTTATGCTGAGATGTTAATAAATTTTAAAGCAAACCTGCGTTAAGTTTTGTAGTTTTGGTATTCTATCAAAATTCCAATTATGTCAGATAACAAACGTGTATTTCTAGTAGATGCTTTTGCCTTAATTTTTCGTGGCTATTATGCCTTTATAAAAAACCCAAGAATCAATTCTAAAGGCGTCGATACGTCTGCGGTTATGGGATTTATGAATTCACTTTTAGACGTCATTAAACGCGAAAGACCAGATCATTTAGCCGTTTGTTTTGATAAAGGAGGAAGTGCGGACAGAGTCGAAATGTTTGAAGCATACAAAGCCAATCGTGACGAAACACCGGAAGCTATAAAAATTGCAGTCCCTATTATCCAAGAGATTTTAAAAGCCATGCATATTCCTATTATGGTAAAAGCAGGTTTTGAAGCCGATGATGTTATTGGTACGCTAGCAAAACAAGCCGAAAAAGAAGGTTACCAAACCTTTATGGTCACACCAGATAAGGATTTTGCACAATTAGTAAGCGAAAACATATTTATGTATCGCCCAATGTTTGGTGGCGGATATGAAACTTGGGGAATCCCAGAAGTACAGAAAAAATTTGAAGTTACAGATCCATTACAAGTCATTGACTTTTTAGGAATGATGGGAGATGCCAGTGATAATATTCCAGGTTTACCAGGGGTTGGAGAAAAAACAGCTAAAAAGTTTTTAGCTGCTTACGGTAGTATGGAAAATCTTTTAGACAACACACACGAGCTAAAAGGTAAAATGAAAGAAAAGATTGAAGCCAATAAAGAGCTAGGCTTACTATCTAAAAAACTAGCGACTATTATGCTAGATGTACCGGTGACTTTTAATGCTAAGGATTTTGAGTTAGACCAACCGGACATCCCGAAAGTAGTTGAGATTTTTCAAGAGTTAGAATTTAGAAGACTAATAGATAATTTTACAAAAACATTTACTTCCGGCGCAGAAGCAACAGCTATTGCAAACGGCGAACCTTCAGAAAAAAAGGCACCAAAAGTCACACCTAAAGAAGCAGAAAGTGCTGGAGCAGGTCAATTCAATTTGTTTGGAGGCGACCCAAGTTCCGCGACAGCGACAACAACAGACGATAGCTTTGCACGCAAAACAGCCGCAACCAACAGCCATTTTTACCAAAGCGTCGCACCAGGAATGGCAACCACATTATTTATTAAAAACTTAATGAGCCAAACGTCTGTGTGTTTTGATACCGAAACCACAGGTTTAAACCCACTAATAGCAGAATTGGTTGGGATTGCATTTTCATGGGAAACTGGTAAAGGCTTTTACCTACCGTTTCCTGAGGACCAAACGGAAGCGCAAGCCATAATCGAAACGTTACGACCATTTTTTGAAGACCAAACCATTCAGAAAATAGGACAGAATTTAAAATACGATATTAAAGTACTAGCCAAATATAACCTGCAAGTTAGAGGACCATTATTTGACACTATGTTAGCGCATTATTTAATTAATCCGGACATGCGTCACAATATGGATATTTTGGCAGAAACGTACTTAAACTATACGCCAATTTCTATCACAGAATTGATTGGTAAAAAAGGAAAGAATCAATTATCCATGCGTGATGTTCCATTGGAGAAACAAACAGAATATGCGGTTGAAGATTCTGATATTACATTACAATTAAAAGAACATTTTGAAAAAGAATTAGGAGAAGCCAACACCAAAAAATTATTCACAGATATTGAAGTACCATTACTACGCGTATTAGCTGCAATGGAGCTGGAAGGTATCAATCTAGATGTGGACTTTTTAAACAGCCTGTCTGAAGATTTAAACAAAGACATAGACACCTTAGTTGCTAAAATTTACGAAGTTGCTGGCGAAGAATTTAATATTGCCTCACCAAAGCAATTAGGAATCATCCTTTTCGAAAAATTAAAACTGGTAGACAAACCCAAAAAGACCAAAACAGGTCAATATAAAACGGGAGAAGATATCTTATCTGCTTTAGCAAAAGAGCACGAGATTATTAGAAACATCCTAGAATACCGTGGATTAGCAAAACTAAAAAGCACGTATGTAGATGCTTTACCACTTCAGGTGGAAGAAGCAACTGGTCGTGTACACACAGACTATATGCAAACCGTTGCTGCTACAGGACGTTTAAGTAGTAACAATCCTAACTTACAGAATATCCCGATACGTACAGAACGTGGACGTCAAGTGCGTAAAGCCTTTATACCGCGTAATGACGACTACATTTTATTAGCTGCCGATTATAGCCAAATAGAACTGCGTATTATTGCTGCGTTAAGTGAAGAGGAGACCATGATTGAAGCCTTTAAAAACGGAGAAGATATTCACGCCTCTACCGCCTCTAAAGTTTTTAATGTGCCTTTAGAAGAAGTTACCAGAGACCAACGTAGTAACGCCAAAACCGTAAACTTCGGGATTGTGTATGGTGTGTCTGCTTTTGGATTAAGTAACCAAACCGATTTATCGCGTGGTGAAGCCAAAGAGCTTATTGATACTTATTACGAAACCTACCCAAAGCTTAAAAAATACATGAGCGCCCAAGTCGAGTTTGCGCGTGATAATGGGTATGTAAAAACCGTTTTAGATCGTAGACGTTATCTAAAAGATATTAATAGTGCTAACGCTATTGTGCGTGGTGCTGCAGAGCGTAATGCGGTTAATGCACCAATACAAGGTAGTGCTGCAGATATTATTAAAATTGCCATGATTAACATCTATAACAAACTAGAAGCTGGTAATTATAAAACCAAAATGCTACTACAAGTACATGATGAATTGGTTTTTGATGTCTTTAAACCTGAATTAGAGGAAATGAAAACATTAATTAAAACCGAAATGGAACAAGCCTTTAAAATGGAAGTGCCTTTAGATGTGGAATTGGATACTGGTTTGAATTGGTTGGAGGCGCATTAGGTGTTAATTTTTGTCTAATTGAGGAATCCCGTAAAACAATACAAACTCTTTCATTTACTTTTAACTTTTGTACAATGAATGGAATTTGATATTGTTTAATGTCATAGGTTTAATTAAATTTGAATTCATTAAATATAAAACATGTCTAAATTAACAGTAATTGATTTTTTTTGTGGAGCTGGAGGATTCTCGGAAGGCTTCAGACAAAAAGGTTTTGAAATTATAAAAGGTTACGATAATTGGCAACCAGCTATCGATACTTATAACCATAATTTCGGGACTAACTCAACAGTAAAAAACCTGTTAGACTTTAAAGACTCTACTGAAGAAATAAACCTTCTTCCTAATACAGATATCATAATTGGATCACCACCTTGTGTTTCTTTTTCTAGTTCTAATAATAGTGGTAAAGCAGACAAATCACTAGGTTTAGAATTAACAAAATGTTTTTTAAGAATAGTAGCTGTTAAAAAGCACCAAAAAAACTCCATACTTAAAGCTTGGTATATGGAGAATGTAGTTAATTCTAAAAAATACATTAATCAAATTTATTCTTTTGAGGATTTAGATCTTGTTGACTGGGCTTTAAAAAACAAAATAAATCCAAAAGACAAAGCTTTAAACCTCTTAGACAACACAACAATTATTAACTCTGCCGATTACGGTTCTTATCAAGCTAGAAAAAGAGCTATTTCTGGAGAAATAATAAAAGTCAATAAACTAGTAATACCAAAAACTACGCATTCCAATAAGGCAGAAAACCATAAATTGGAATGGAAAACACTTAGTGAACTTATTAATCAATTTCCTAGTCCACTATTAAAAGAATCGAAGAAAAAAATAAAAGATCCAATATATAAATCCATTACAGTCAATCTAAACCAATTGACTGATCATTTTTACGATAGTGGACTTTATAAAAGTGAATGGAGACAATCACGAGAACATAAAGTCAATCACTATTGTATGGGAAAAATGTCTTTTCCTGAAAATAAAGACAAACCTAGTCGCACAATAACCGCTACAAAAAGCGGAACCTCTAGAGAGGCTTTAATATACAAATCGGAATATTCTCGAAAAGGAAATGGAGAGTATCGATCTCCAACAGTAAGAGAAGCCGCAAGTATAATGGGCTTTCCTTTCACCTATCAGTTCATTGGCACTTTACATTCTAAATGGAGATTAGTTGGCAACGCTGTATGTCCATCGGTAAGTAGAGTTTTAGCAAGCGAAGTGTTAAACCAAATTAATTTTTCAAATCCATTAAATCTAGATTTAGTTAAAGAACCTAATTTAATTGATGTACCAAATCTTAACGATTTTAAAGAAAAAGTATTTGACAAACAACCAAAAAGAACTAAAAACTCAAGGTTTAGAAGGCATCCTATAAAAGCAGGAAACCTAACAGTTACATTATCTAACTTTGATATAGAAAAAAATACTAAAGCAACTAAAAAATGGTACACTTCTATACAATATGGAACAGGAATAGATTACAAGAATCAAAAAATTGAGGATAATTTTTACAAAACATTAGAACCAATCATACTAGAAGAGGAAACTGGACCTCAATTTGTTAAAGTTATAAATAATGGTTTTTCAGAAAAAATTGGATCCTCATCAGAATTACAAAAAATGTACGAAGAACAAATTGCTTTTAAAAATTTACTAGAACCAACCGAACTAGTTGAAAAGGTAAGCGAAATAATAAGTCAAATTAAATTTAAAAACACAGATTACACTCAAAGCAAAACTATTGTTTTTGAAAATAAAGATATAATCCCAATGAGTCAGGTTTTTGCTTTATATGCTATTAACAAAATTACTACTATTGCCAACTCAAACTAAATAATGCCTGTAACCTTCCTACCATACAATCCGATTTCTGCATTAGATAAAATTATAACCAAAGAAGATGGGTCTCCTTTACAAGGAGAAATTAATGTTTATAAAAAATTACACTCCGATTTAAGTAATAGTGAGGATGATTGGTATGTATGGCATGATTTAAAATTACCAACACATTCAGATAGTTCTAATTATTACAAAAAAACAAGTGCTCAAATTGATTTTCTGATTTTATGTAAAGAAGGGTTATTGGTTCTTGAAGTAAAAGGCGGGCCCATATCAACTAAAGATAATGACTTTTTTTATGGTAAAATGTTTCAGCAAAAAATGAAGCAGAACCCTTTTAAACAAGTCGAAGGTTATAAATTTACACTAAAGGACAACTTATTAAATAATTTTAAAAATTGTTTTTTTTGTGATGCTGTTGCTTTACCTCACGTTAATTATGAGTTCAAATCTAAACTTGTTGACACCAACTTATTATGGACTGAGTTTACCGCAAAGGAATATAATAATTCGATAGAAAAGTTCATTAAACACACTTTCGCTCACACTAAAAAAAGACATAAAAATCACTTTCGCTCATACGAAAACATATCGTACCAAGAAATTAATGCAATAAAAAATATTCTGAGTCCGATAGTAAATGATAAAAATGAATATGATTCAATTGACACATTAAAGTGGCTTGGAATACAGAATATTGAAATTCTAGAAGGGTTGAACAAAAACCCAAGAATTATGATTGAAGGCCCGCCAGGAAGCGGAAAAACTACTATTGCTAAAGCATTTATAGATAAACAAATCGGAAAAAAAGGAATTTATATCTGCTGGAATAATTTGTTAATGCATTACACCAAAAACAAATTAAAAATACGAGATAACACAAAAAACATAGAAGTAACTACTTTCTTTAGGTTCATTCAAAAACATAATCCCCTAAAGACCTATACCGAAATTACTTTACTTACAGAAGAAGAGTTCTATTTGTTATTAAAAGACACTCTGACAAACCTAGAGAAAGTAGAAAGTTATGACTTTATTGTTATTGATGAAGGACAAGATATTTTTGATAGAGGATTGGACTTATTTATAAATAAATTATGTGGTTATAATGAAAATGGATTAACAAATGGTAATTCATTGGTATTATATGATATTGATCAAAGCTATTCATTGGGCGGAAGATCAGTAGGTGAACTTGCTGATCTTTTAACAGAATATTTCACTCATTTTAAGTTAAATGAAATAAAGCGAAGTGCTCAAAACCCGGATATACGATTATTATCCTCAGTCATTTTAGAAAATCCGACAGAAATTTTGAGCAAAAAATTTAATGAAACATATAACAATATTACAATTAAAAAGCACTCTTCCCTCTCTAAAGTAAAGAAACACCTAGTTAACAATGTTTTAAATTCAATTAGACAGGAAAATTCATCACTTAAAGGAGTAGACTGTATAATACTTATAGAATCTAAACTATTAAAAGGAGAATATCTAGGTGATCCAGATATGCATTACGAATTAGCTATTAAAGATATTGAAGAGTTAAGCGAAAAAAACATTACCGATACAGCAAATAAATTAAGATATACATCTATTTTAAAGTATAAAGGACTTGAGAGTAAAAATGTATTCTTAGTTGTAACAGAACCTTCGGACTATAATAAATACGAACTCTTTATTGGAGTAACTAGAGCAATAAATAATGTTGAAATAAATATAATTTATTGATGGAAGTAATTAATCAACATATAAATAAACATATAGCTCAATTTATAGAAAACCCAACTGATGGGTTCGAGGAAATCTTTTCTGAAATAGTTAATAGCGAAAAAGAAAGATTAAAAAAACTATTAATTTATGTTGATAGAATACTGAACATTATTGCTACTTCTAATAACTCAAAAATAAACTACTTACATCTTCATATTGAAAAAGATTTTGATTTTAACGATAGAACAATAATTCTAGAATTTCTAGTATTAAGACACTTTTTATATTCTTTAGAAAATGATAAATCTGAATTAACAAATGAGTTAATTCAGGGTAATATTTCACGTATAAAAAGAGAAATAAAAAACAATCAAATACCAGCCAACGCAAGTGGAAAAAATGGAGGAAATCGAATTTACAAAAATTGGAAAAATAAAAAGGATGAAAAGAGAGCTGAGTTAGATTTTAATAACAAAATTCTTAATTCTAATAAACTACAAGTAAACACACTAGTTAACACCTTAACTAGGTATTCCAATGAATGTATTGATAAATTTAAATCAAAACAATATGTAATCCAAATTGAAGATGTTAGTCAAAAGAAGTCTTATGTTGCCATTAATAAAGAAAAAACATTAGATCAAATATTAAACCAAATAGACCAAAACGAGCAATTAGTAGATAACTTAGAAAACATTATCCTTTTTGATAGTGAAAGCAAGTCAAATTTCATCAACTTCAATCTAAAAGAACTTCTTGAGTGGAATGGGGATGGAACAACATTCAAAAAATTACTAATTATAACTTTTGGCAAAAAAAAAGTAAATATAAATAACTTAAAAAATAAATTAAATCAAGTTGACTTTAAATTTAATACAGAAAAAAATGAGTTATTAAAACCCTACGTTATCACAAATGGAGAAGTCAATAAGTTAATAAAAATAGATAATCAAAATCAACTAAACACAAATTTTTACGGTATTGAAAGTAATACCTTTTGGGATAGCTTTCTATTAGAAACACAAATACACGAAAACTTATACGAATTAATCTCAATAAAAATGAGAAATATATATTCGTTAGTTATTAATGAAGGGATAAAAGAGATTGTACTAGAAAGTATCTTTGGTGGTAACGAAGGTACAACTCTTATTTCAGAAACTACACAACAGGAATTTCCTGATGAACTCAAAAATGAATTAAAAGAAAACCTATCTAATACATTAGATTACATTATTAACTCATCTTGGAAAGATGAAATTAAAAAACTTATTCACGAAAACACTACTATAGTTATTTCAAATGAATTCTTAGAAAATAATATATTAAAAAAAGAATTGCAGAAAGAACTAGGACTTTCACATTCTAACAAATTAATCAATTGGGAAGAATTAAACTCAATGACCTCTGAAAACTTATTAATTCTAAATTACTTAGATCCTGGACATTACCCTTATTATTTTTACCCAAATATTATTGAAATACCTACTATAAATTCTAAAGGAATTTTTCTCAATCTATTGTTTAAAAACAAATTTCAATGGGCAAATTTCAATAACAACAATGATTATTACAAACTACTTAATCATAAAGTAAGGTCAGACTATTTCGATTGGAATATGGTTAAAAACAAAGTAAATAACCTAAGACCAACAGTAAAAGAAAAAACTTCCTGGGATGTAGAAAGTTCATATGTTAATAATGGTAATAAAGAGGTGATAAGAATTAAGCTTTCATCCGCAAATAGACCTCATAATTATCACACCTCAGATTTATTTATTTATAAATCTAATGATATAAATAAAGTTGCAAGAGCAATAGACTTATTGGCTCTAAACCCAACTGAAATACAGAGCTTAGATGATATAACAAATGTGCTTCCCATATATGATAAACTAGCAGATATAAATAAACAAGAAGAAGAATTAGATGTTATTCGTAAAAAATTCAAAATTGCAGACGGAGAAGATGCTGGTCGTCTATGGAAAGTTCTATTAAAACGTAAATCAGAAAACAAAGGGAAAGAGTCTTTGTATACTGAAATTCAAGAATTATTAGGCCAACAGAACCTTAAGATGGTTTCCTTTCAACATTTTGAAAATCATTGGATAAACCCTGAAAGTAAATCTTTAGCACCTATAGTAAAAAAAGTATTTTTATCAATTTGTAATTACCTAAATCTTCCTAAAACTTATATTATTCTGATAAGTCGAATTAAAAATAAAACAAAGCAAACTACCAGAAATAACACAAGAAAAATGAATCTTTTATTTAAAGATTTATTTGATGATGGTTGTTTTGATAATATTTCAAAGACAAGGGAAATACTAATTACCAAAAAAGAGTATTACCAAAAAAACCATTCTTTAGAAGAGTTGGGTATTGATGAAAATCATTTGCTTGAAAATTTGGTGGCTTTAGTAGAATTAATTAACCCTGAAATAAGCTTGCAAAAAGTGGATTCAATTGAAAGCATCAATTTATGAGTATAATTAACGAAAAGAGAGAATCACTTGAACGATTTATAAAAGAGCAAACTTTAGGTCCTGGAATAAATGGTTTTAGGTTTATTGATGTTGAAAATGAAGATTTTCAAAAAACAAAAATAGACAAACTAAAACCTATTGATTATACGAGTGAAATAATAGACATTGTTCCTGCTGCAGTATATAGTACAGGTATATTATTTCCACAAGATAATAGCAAAACCTGTAATGAAGGAATTACTCTTGATAATAACGAAGTTAATGAAGATGAAGAAAATGAATCAGAAGAATCAAGTACTC
The DNA here is from genome assembly GCF_055635485.1 of Olleya sp. KKT75. Lineage (NCBI taxonomy): Bacteria > Pseudomonadati > Bacteroidota > Flavobacteriia > Flavobacteriales > Flavobacteriaceae > Olleya > Olleya sp. KKT75. The sequence continues at coordinate 1,746,690 of NZ_CM145759.1, read as the reverse complement.
AAAACACAAGTACCGAAAATATAGAAGAAACAGATACGATAGCACTAGATCAAATGTTTCCTAAAACTATGGGAATTACTTGCTGTCTAGATAATAGCTTTTTGGAAAACGAAAATTTAGAAATCAAACTAAATGCAAGATATTATAGTAAGTTAAAAAGAAAAAAAGATAATGTTTTTAATAATAGATATGGAGTAAATTGTGAATTACCTTTCGAAATAATTAATCAATTCATTGAAAAACATCAATTAAAAAACTTTCATTTAAAAGAAGTAAATGGAAATTTATTTTTATTTATGAAGTATCTTAGTTCTGAAGATATTTCTCAACTAAAAACTAGTCTACGCACCATTCAAAAAGAAGTTGCAGAAGAAATATTTTCACTTAATAAACAGTATTTCATCTCAAAAAATATTACTCAAAAAAGAAGTTATTTAAGTAATCTCAAATCAACAATTTATAATGATTTGAAATATAAAATTACAGATCAAAAACAAAGAAAATCTTATTATGATATTTCTCAGAAAATAGAAGAAGGAGAGAACATCATAAGTCATTTTGAAAATTTATTAAATGTAAATGGTGGTGATTTTGGATTATGGCAGTCAGAATTAATCGAGAGAAGAATATCCTTAAATATGATTTCTTTTCCAAAAGACAGAAATAAAATATCCTTTCTATATAAAGATTTAAATGAGAATTTTACAGTTTCTGATATAGATGGGAATATTATTAGTAATGGCTTATCAGATGTTTATCAGAATGAAATAAACAAGGAATACGACAAAGCCTCATTATCTATCAACCTCCAACTTAGTAGGGATACAAGAAACTCTAAAAACTCTAATAAGATTTTTGTAAAAGTTCAGTTAATTAATACAAGTACACCATTTACACAAGAAAAAGATAGCTCTAGATATTATTCCACTTTTAATGAAAAAGTAAATGAAAAATGTTTTTTTGGTGTTAAACTATCAATTACTAATAAACATCTTATTCCCTATAATGAATTAAGTTTAGATACTTCTAAAACGGAGTATTCAGAAGATGAAACAACTGATTATATTTATCGACAATTTGAAGATTTTGGTATAGGTCATGGTTGTTCGGTAAAGTGGGATAAAAATCTCAACACCATTGAATCGGAATATATTCCAATTTGTGACACTCCAGATGTTGATCCTACTCCTAGAAACAAATCAAAAGCTTTAGTTAAAGACAAAAAGGGAAATTATAAGAACCCTTTATTTTTAGAAAATTCGAAGGCACAACAATTTAAATGGCTCTCAACTTTTTCTGACGCAAAAAATGAAGAGGTCATTAGTGGATTAAATGCTTTTGTTGACGCCTATGGAAATTGGATAAAAGACAAGAGAAAACAAGTAAACGACCAAGAAAAAAACATAGCAAATCAAGAACTTAAAAAATGTTCACTTGATTATCAGAGAATGAAAGAAAATATTAATACTCTTCTTTCAAATGAAATAAATATAGAATCTTTTAGGTTAATGAATTCTGCTATGTTTATGCAAATATGGCATTCTGTAAATACTAAAAAAAATAAAGTACTTCCATTAATGGAAGATGTTGATTTTTCAAACTTCAATACCGATTTTTATAAAAATGCCAGTGACAAATTATTTTCAGAAACAGAATCAACTTCTTGGAGAGCCTTTCAATTAGCCTTTATTTTATTGAATTTAGATGGTATTTTTAAAAATGAAGATGATCTTAATTGGGAAAAAAGAAATGATTATGTTGACTTAGTTTGGTTTCCAACTGGTGGTGGTAAAACTGAGGCATATCTTGGGTTAATAGCTTTAACGATAATAAACCGTAGAAAACTACACAAAGAAAGAGGAGGTGGAACTGCTGCAATAATGAGGTACACCTTAAGACTGTTAACTTTACAACAGTTCCAAAGAGCTACTTTAATGATAATGGCATTAGAACTAATTAGGAGGTGGGATGTATCTGTTTTAGGTAAAGAACCAATCAATATTGGGCTATGGGTAGGAAACAATTCAATTCCAAATAAACTGACATACAGAGTTAATGATAAAAACAAAGACTCTTTACAATATGAATTTGAAAAACTAAATGATATTAAAGGAAAAGAGAATAAGGTTCCTTTTAATGAATGTCCTTGGTGTAATTCAAAAATAATTGGGGACACAATTCCAGATAAAACTGATGATATTTATAATAAAAACAGATTACATCTAAAATGTTCAAATAAAAAATGTTCTTTTTCATTTGGAAGATTATTAAGTAGAAGACGACAAGACCAAGGACCTATTCCCGTTAATCTTTGTGACGAAACAATATATCAACACCCTCCTAGTTTGCTTTTTGGAACGGTCGATAAATTTGCTCAATTAGCTCATAAGGTTTCGAATTTAGATACAGCAAGAAATAGAGATTCTAGAAGATTGTTTGGAAGAGGAAATTGGGAAAATGGAAAACCTACAGATGGATATTTCCCCCCAGATATTATTATCCAAGATGAATTACATTTATTAAATGGCCCTTTAGGTTCATCAGTAGCACTATTTGAATCGGCAGTTGACCAATTATGCACAAGAATAGATGGCACAAGGCCTAAAGTAATATCATCTACCGCAACAACTAGAAATACAGGCCTTCAAATTGCAGCTTTATTTGATAGAAAAGTGAATCTGTTCCCAAAACAAGGCGTAGAATGTGATGATTCTTTCTTTTCATTTTACAAAAGATCGTTCTCTAGTAATGATAAAGAAGATTTTATTTACGAATCTAAGAGAAGGTATATAGGCATATTACCAACAGGAAGAACTCAAATTTGGATGCAAATGAGGTTAGCTGCCATAACAATGACTCATAGAGCTTTGTTTGAATTGCAACAATTGGGGAATAGTGAAACTATAGATTTTGAAAAATACAACTCGTTTGAAGAGGCTATGGATTATTTTCATACTATTATTTCTTATTTTAATAGTCTAAAAGAAGTTGGAAAAACTCAGTCACAAGTGCAGTCCTACATTTTAAAAGAAGTTCGTAGGGTTTTCAATAGAGTGATTAGACCACAAAAACTACTTCATTCTTTATATACTTATGGGCCAATAGAAGAGTCAGAGTTGACAGGAAGACTCTCTGGTGAGGAGGTGAAAAATGAGCTTAAAAAAGTAGAAGAAAAATGGGACGCTTCATTAAGGTTTGCTCACATAAAAAATGCTGAAATAAAAAGAGGGAATATTTCTCCTGAGTTTTTGGTCGCTACAAATATGATTTCTGTTGGAATAGATGTTTCTCGCTTTAATTTAATTATTATGAACTCTATGCCTAGAAATACAGCCGAATACATACAGGCTAGTAGTCGTGTAGCAAGAGATTCTTATGGCTTAGTCCTTACAGTGCATCATCCTTTTAGAGCAAGAGATATTTCGCATTATGAGAAGTTTATTGAGTTTCACGAAAAAATGTATAGTTATGTCGAACCAATATCGATAACTCCATTTACATCTAAGTCTGTTAGCAGATATTTAGGACTATACTTAGCTACAATGTTGCGACACACAACTGATTTTGTAGAAAGAGTATCTGCATCTAATATTTGTGACATTTCAGATTCAGATGTGTCAGATATAATAAGTCAATTAACAGCTAATTTTGATAGTCGTATTATTAAAAACAAAATTTATGATAAGGAAATTCAAAATCTTCTAAAACCACAAAATATTGATTTTATAAAGTCCTGGATAGAGGAAGCTTTCAAAGAATGGAGAATAGAAGCATCTAAAGCTCTTGCAGATAACAAAACATTTGTTTTTAGTAACAAATCAAAAAGAACAAATGCTAACCAAGAACAATTATATGTTGATTTAGATGCCTATGAAGCCGATATTCATAGTAAAAAATGGCAAATACCTATGTCATTAAGAGTAATAGAATCTGAAGCAGCAATAAAAATCAATTCAAAATGAAAATACTAAATCAATCACAATATAATCAAGGAATTGGCAAGTTCAAACTTCTATCATCAAATGCAGGTGTAGGCTCTATTATTACTACTAAATTAGGTTCTTATGCTTTAATATTAGACATTAATAAGTGGAAGTTTATAGAATGGGCTAATAGAAAGATTTCATTAATTAGAGAGAATGAGTCTGATAATCAAAAAATATATGATCGAGCAGAGAGTGAATTAAACAATAGAGGACTATTGATAGTAGATGATAAAAGATTTGTAGAATTCTTGAAAATAGAAAAAGAGCTAGAATCTTTAGTTTGTCTGATAGATATTCCACATATGTCATTAAATGAAAGTTTTAATACTCCTAATTGGAAAAATCACCCGATAAAAACTGCTTTAGATATAAATCAAGAAGAAGGTAAATCTTCTGATTATATGATAAACGCAACACATTTTCCAAAATGGTTTACAAATAGGAAAGGCCATCTTAAAAAGATAAACGATTGGAAAGACATCTGGGTAAAGGAATGCAATAAACAAAATGGTGTTTTAAAACTCAATCATTTTGCTCCTCCAAGAGATGGAAATGATTTTAGAAGTGAATTTTATGCGAAAAATATTGAAGGAACCCTTGTTAAAAACAAAGTATATCAAACTTTAAATCAAACAAACATACTATTAATTTGTCCGAATGGCCATTTATCCGATATACCTTGGTCTAAGTATTTAAATTGGAAACTTAATCACAGAAATGATGACCCCGAAGCTAATCATTTATTAAATTATGATGGTTGTTGTACAAAACCAGAATTAATTTGGACTGAAAGTAAGAATAAATCTGAAGGGTATGGGAGTATTTATATTCATTGCAACAATTGTGGTTCTGGTAAGGACCAATCTTTTAAAGTTAATTTAGAAGGTATAAATAGTATTAAACCAAAATGTAAAGGTGAAAAGCCTTGGGAACAAGAATTAGATAGCTTTTCAATTCCAAATGAAACCTGTAATCTCAAGCCTGAAGAAGGAATGCGGATCGCTCTAGTAACTGCAAATAATGTTTATTATGCCAGTGGTTTTTCAAGTTTATATATTCCATTGCATCTAGCGGAAAATAAATCAAAAGAAATGATTGATGCTTTAATTGTATGTAATGATAAATTTAATCGAACGTTGGGAACTAAGTTTGAAAAATCGAAAGAACATTGGTTTAATAAAAATGTTGATGAAGAGTTTTTAGAAATAGATTGTGGCATAAATATCTCAGATTTATCATTTTCAATTGATGAACTTATTTCAAAATTGGGCACTGAGTTTAATAATGATTGTACAGATGATAATATAGATAATTTCGAAAACTACAGATGGCAAGAATATCATTGTTTTACACAAAACCCTTCAAATAAGGATAATGGACTAAAGTTTACCGACATTGTATTGTCAACTGAGTTAAGTTCTTACTTTTCTAAAGTGCAACAAATTGAAGAATTAAAGGTCACACAAGTACAACTAGATTTTACCAGGGTAGAACCGAGAGATAGAATTGTTAAAAATGGTACAGTTGAGTATTCTAAAGAGGCTAAAAATATTTTTTCCGAAGAAGCAAATAAACTTTTTATATTACCAGCTAATGAATCTTTAGGTGAAGGCTTATTTTTTCAATTCAATCAAAAAAAATTGGATGATTGGATTAATTCAAATGAGAAGATATTATCTGAAAGATTTAAACGCTTTATGCAAGAACCAAATATTGATATTCAGGGAGCTGCAACAATGCGGAAAATATATAATAATGGTATTAAACATTTTTTAATTCATAGTTTTTCTCATATGATTATGCGTGAGCTTGAATTCTCTTGTGGATATCCAACTGCAAGTTTAAAAGAACGCTTATACATCTCTAATAACACAGAAAAACAAATGTCAGGTGTATTAATATATACAGCAGAAGGTTCTGAAGGAAGCATGGGAGGTTTAGTTTCACAAGGGGAACCTGAAAGGATATCTATAATCATAAAAAAAGGCTTAGAAAGAATGGAAAACTGTTCTTCTGACCCTTTATGTTGGGAGTCCGAAGGCCAAGGTATTTTTGATTTAAATTTAGCTTCTTGCTTTTCTTGTTCTCTTGTTGCCGAAACAGCTTGTGAAGAAATGAATTTAGGATTAGATAGACGAGTTTTGATAGATGAAGAATTTGGGTATTTTAAAAATTAAAAGCTAATAAAATTAAAAAAATTGATTTTCACTTATTACTCTCCCCTAAAATACTCCATACACTTAATTGCAGGATTTGTTTTTCGGTTTTTAAAACTATGCGCAAAACTGCTTACTATTAAAATAATAGCCGCAACTAGCGCTGTATAAGCAACAGTACTATTAGCATCGTTATTGGCAACATAAATAGCAATTAAAGCCCACGCACCAACAAGTGCAAACTCGCGCATGTTTCGTTTCCAGGTCACTGCTATATTTATTACAGTAGCTATTACTATTAATAAAACGGTCCAAAATGTTGGAGACAATCCAAAACCCTCCCAATTATATTTTACTAAAACAGCAGAGACGTTAGCAATACTAGCTACAGTAATCCAACCACTATAAATTACAAAAGGCCACCATAAAAACACAATTACAGAAATTGGAGCATCAAATAGTTCCATTTTATTTTTAAGCACTATTTGTAATAACGAGAGTAGTATAATAAAGATAAATATTGAGGATAGTAAGGTGTAACCGTAAATCCAAGTGACAATCCAAGCACAATTAGCAATACAGGACACTAAAAACCACCACCCTGTTGTTAAAATAAAAGCATCGTCTCTAACCTTTACAAACAAACTACGTCCTTGATAGACTATAAACCCAGTTAAAAACAGATAGATTAATCCCCAAATTGAAAACGCATAACCTGCGGGCGTAAATAATGTGTTATAGTCTTTAGAGATTTCGCCAATGGTTGTGTTATTTAATAAACCTGTGTTAGATAAATAGTTCATTACAATTACACAAACAAATGCAACTCCGTTAATTATTTGTAGTCGTTTTTTCATGGTATATTATTTTAAATAGCTTTTAACTTAGAACTCTCTTTTTCCTGATAAATAAATGTATCGTAAAGATACATACAACCTCCTAATTTTACTTATTGATATTTTAAAACGCCATATGCGCATATAAAATAGGGCTATTATTTTTATTAGCACTCTTTAAATAAAAGTACATCATAACTAATATGTAAATAGCATACCTATTTCTACTTTTTAATGCCTAAAAGCAATACTTTTAAAACTTCAAATTTTTATAATTTTTATTTCATTAAAAAACAAACCAATTTAAAATTCGCTATGAAAAAACTGTTATTAATTGCCCTAATACTATTTTCTAACCTGATTATTGCTCAATCTACTACCAACCTTAAAGTAAGTGAGAGTGCCGAATATAAAGACAAAGTTAAATCTAATGATATTTTAGCCATATACACGTCTAATACAGGAGAAACAGTTATTGCTAGAAACAGTAAAAAAACCTTGCTTTTTGATGTTTTTGATACCAATCAAGAAAAAGTGTTTAATAAAAATGTAGAAGTAAGCAAAAAAGAAACTTATGTTGGTGACTTATATTTTAATAACCAACTAAAGCTTTTTACCGTTTATGCGCCCAATAAAAACGATCGTATTTTATATTGTCATATTCTAGATTTAAAAACCAAAAGCTACAAAAAAGTAACTGTCTTTGAAACAACGGTAGAGAAAAAACAAAGTCTTTTTGGATCTAGCAGACGTCACAATACTAGTTTTGCGATATCGCCAGATGGTAATTATTTTGCTATTGCAACAGACAATATCAAGAAAAACAGAAATGCGTATACAATACATGTTTACGATGCAGAAACGCTAAAACTAGAATTTAAAAAGTCTTACCAAGAAGATGAAACAAACACGTTTACACACAACGATTTATTTATAGAAAATGATAAAACTGTATTTTCTTTAGGTAAATTATTCACCAATGGAAAAAGACAAAAGAAGCTTAATGGTGATGCTAATTACCAATTTATTTTAAATAAAATAACACCGTCTGCTGTGTCTGATATAAAAATCAGCTTAGAAGACGATCATATCCAATCTTTAAGCATCTCTGTAATAGAAAACAAATTACATCTATTAGGTTTTTATTCTGAAAAAAATGTAAATCGTGTAAAAGGGGGTTGCGATTTTATTATTGACACCAATAATCTAACTATTGCAAATCAAAAAAAGAACCTGCTACCAAAGCAAGTATTTGACGATTTATATAGTTACAGAAAAGCGAATAGAAAAAAGAAAAAGCAAAAAGAGTTAAGCAATTTTGAAATTGACTACATCTTAAACGATAGTCAAGGTAACACCTATTTAATTGCAGAAGAATTTTATGTTACACAAACTTATGTACAAACGGGAACTGCTGGTGGATATTGGCAAACCGTTTTCCATTACGATGACATTTTGATTTTAAAATTTAATACCTCTGGTAACCTTGATTGGGGAAGAAGCATCTTTAAAAGAGCTACTACGCCATCTTACAACGCCTTTTTAAAGAACGACCAATTGCATGTGATACTAAATTCTGGTAAAAACCTTACAGAGAAAAATGATGGTAGAACTAAAGTCTCTAAAGGTTGGTTTGAATCGTCAGCATTATACGATTTTGAATATGCTATAAATGGTGATGTATCTTACAACAAAATACAAGACAATAGAGGTAATGAGTATTACTTACCTTATTTCGGAACGTTTGAAACAGATAAATTTATTATGATGAGTGATGGTCGAAAGAAAAAAACGTTTATGATTTTAGAGTAAAATCTATGATCTAAAATAACCTGCTAAAAAAGGCTACCAAATTGGTAGTCTTTTTTTTAACAAGTTTTAATGACAGGTGGGTTTTGCGGACACCCCTAAAGCCACCTCTAAGGGACAACCATCACATCAACAGTTTTTTACGCTAATTTAATTGGTAGACATAAAATGTATAACGAAGTTTAGCACGCATCCCTCCGGCAGAATGTCCCCTTGAGGGGACCGCAGGGGTGTTCACACTCTGCTATCTCAGACCCCCTCTTTACGGACACCCCTAAAGTCCCCTCTAGGGGACAACCATCACATCAACAGTTATAGCGCTAATTTAATCGGTAGACATAAAATGTATAACGAAGTTTAACACGCATCACTCCGGCAGAATGTCCCCTTGAGGGGACCGCAGGGGTGTTCACACTCAACTATGTCAGGAACGCTATTTAAGGACACCCCTAAAGTCCCCTCTAGGGGACAACCATTATCTCAACCGTTTTTTACGCTAATTTAATTGGTGGACATAAAATGTATAACGAAGTTTAGCACGCATCACTCCGGCAGAATGTCCCCTAGAGGGGATCGCAGGGGTGTTCACCCAGCTTTAGTCAGGGCTGATTTTCAGTCACGCACTCAACTCCCTAACTTTTTCTTCAATAACCAACAACACACTAAACATGTTTTTCTTTACTTCTTCATTAGTAAACCTTAAAAAAGTAACACCATAGGCTTCTAATTCGCCTTGTCTTTTAGCATCATATAATACTTTATGATCATGACTAGAGCCATCGATCTCGATAACTAAACCAATTTCGTGACAATAAAAATCTGTTATATAATTCAACATCGGTACCTGTCTATGAAACTGAACACCATAAGCGCGCTGTTTTATATTTTGCCAAAGTAAGACTTCGGTTAATGTGCTATTTTTTCGTAATTGTCTTGCAAACAATTTTAAGTCTGAACGGTATGGGATGATCTTATTTCTCATTATGTAGAATACTTAAAGTAATTATGAGCTCCGGACACACTTCTGAAGCTTATTCAACTATGAACTAACGAGTTAAATATATAACATTATTTGGAGATGTGTTTTAAGGACACCCCTAAAGGCCACTCTAGGGGGCAACCATTACCTCAATAGTTTTGACGCTAGTTTAATTGGTGGACATAAAATGTATAACGAAGTTTAGCACGCAACACTCCGCAACAATGTCCCCTAGAGGGGACCGCAGGGGTGTTCACCCAGCTTTAGTCAGGCTTGATTTTCAGTCACGCACTCAACTCCCTGACTTTTTCTTCAATAACCAACAACACACTAAACATGTTTTTCTTTACTTCTTCATTAGTAAACCTTAAAAAAGTAACACCATACGCTTCTAATTCGCCTTGTCTTTTAGCATCATATAATACTTTATGATCATGACTAGAGCCATCGATCTCGATAACTAAACCAATTTCGTGACAATAAAAATCTGTTATATAATTTAACATAGGCACCTGTCTATGAAACTGAACACCATAAGCGCGTTGTTTTATATTTTGCCAAAGTAAGACTTCGGTTAATGTGCTATTTTTTCGTAATTGTCTTGCAAACAATTTTAAGTCTGAACGATATGGGATAATCTTATTTCTCATTGTGTAGAATACTTAAAGTAATTATGAACTCCGGACATACTTTTGAAGCTTATTCAACTATGAACTAACGAGTTAAATATATAACATTATTTGGAGATGTGTTTCAAGGACACCCCTAAAGCCCCCTCTAGGGGACAACCATTACCTCAATAGTTTTGGTGCTAATATAATTGGGAGACATAAAATGTATAACGAAGTTTAGCACGCAACCCTCCGGCAGAATGTCCCCTTGAGGGGACCGCAGGGGTGTTCACACTCAACTATCTCAGGCCCCTCTTTACGGACACCCCTAAAGTCCCCTCGAGGGGACAACCATCACATCAATAGTTATGGCGCTAGTTTGTTTATTAAGTATAAAGTTTATGAAGAAGCTTAATACGCAACACTCCGCAATATTGTCCCCTTGAGGGGACCGCAGGGGTGTTCACGCTCAGCTATATCAGACCCACTCACAAGAAACACTAAGATATTCAACAAAAAAAAACCACTAATATTAGTGGTTTTTTTATTTATAATTAGTCTGTTTTTAACGACGTTTCTTTTTAGACTTAAATTGAGCCTTATCTTTTCGTTGATTAAAAGGAACCGCATCATTAAACGTGTTTTTAGCATCACCTTTAGGTGCGTTTTTACGCCATTTTTCTGCTTTCTCTGGTAGTAACACTTTTAGTAAATCTTGACGCCCTAATTTGTTTAGGGTCTTTTTGATCCACGCTTTATTTTCATCTTTATACCAGAAGAAAAAACGATGTTGCTCGTCTTTCTCTTTACGTGTAATTGGTGTATTTACTTTTTTAAGTGTGTATGGATGGTATCCACTGTAATAAATTACGGTAGCAACAGTCATAGGCGTCGGTGTAAACCCTTGCACTTGTTCTAACTGAAATCCTAAATCCTTAGTTTCGGCAGCTAAGTTTGCCATATCTTCCACCTCACACGCAGGGTGATTAGATATAAAATACGGAATCAACTGTAGTTTTAAACCTTTAGCGATATTAATCTTATCAAAACGCTCTTTAAACTTATGAAAGTATTTAAACGATGGTTTACGCATCAGTTTTAATACAGGATCACTAGTATGCTCTGGTGCTACTTTAAGTCGACCAGAAACGTGCTTAGTCATCACCTCTTCCGTATAAGCATCAAGCTCTTTAGGATCGGCATTTTTATTAAATTCTGGCACTAACATATCATGTCGTATTCCAGAACCTATAAATGATTTTTTTACTTTTGGATGCTTGTCTACCGCTTGATACAAATCCGTTAACGGTTTATGTGACGTATCTAAATTACTACATATTACTGGCGAAATACAACTAGGCGCAACACACTTGTCGCAAATAGACTGTACTTTACCCTTCATTTGATACATATTAGCACTTGGCCCTCCAATATCACTTAAATACCCTTTAAAATCAGGCATATTAGCAACGGTATCTACTTCTTTTAAAATAGACTCTTGACTACGCGATGCAATAAATTTTCCTTGGTGTGCTGATATGGTACAAAAGCTACAACCACCAAAACACCCTCTGTGAATGTTGATAGAAAACTTAATCATTTCAAACGCAGGAATTGGTCCACGCTTATTATATTTTGGATGTGGTAATCTTGTGTATGGTAAATCAAAAGACGCATCAATCTCCTTTTCCGTCATGGTTGGATAAGGTGGATTAATCATTAAGGTCTTCTCTCCTACTTTCTGAAAAATTCGTCTAGCAGCCAATTTATTGGACTCTTGCTCTATAACTTTAAAGTTAGAAGCATACTGTTTTTTATCACTTAAACATACTTCGTGTGATGAGATCTCGATATCTTCCCAATTTGCATTTTTAGGAATACTGTCTCCTTTATCTAAAAGAACTGCAGTTTGTAATACTGTATTAATACTATTAAAAGGCACCCCTTTTTCAAGTAAACGCACCACTTCACGTAAGGGTTGTTCTCCCATTCCGTAAACCAACATGTCTGCTTTTGAAGTTTCTAAAATAGAAGGCATTAATTGATCACTCCAATAATCGTAATGTGTTACACGACGCAAAGACGCTTCAATACCACCTATTAAAACAGGTGTATCTGGCCACTTATCTTTTAAAATTTTAGAATATACTGATGTTGCGTAATCAGGTCTAAACCCAATATCTCCATTTGGAGTATACGCATCTTTATCACGTTTCTTTTTATTAGCATTATAATTACTAATCATTGGATCCATACAACCACCTGTAACTCCAAAAAACAATTTAGGCTTCCCCATTTTAACAAAATCCTGAAGATTATCATTAACATTTGGTTGCGGAACAATGGCTACACGTAAGCCAAAACTTTCTAACATACGCCCAATTACCGCTGGACCAAACGTTGGATGATCGACGTAAGCATCCCCACTAAAAAGGATAACATCTAGTGCTTCCCATCCGCGTATTTTCACCTCTTTGTTTGTGGTAGGTAACCAATCTGAAAGTTTTAATTCTTGCATAGTCTGCAAAAATAGTCAAAAAAAGACTCTTAAACACTATTGTAAAAGGGTTTAGCATATTTTTTAATATAAATAATGCCATTCTAATTTAACAGGTAATACTACTGACCCTCAACTAGTTTAAACAAACACCCTTTATTTAATCCATTAATTCAGGTCTATAAAACAGAAAAGTTGGCACGACGTCCAACTTTTCTAACACACTACTAATTCTGTTAATTCTGCTTTACAAAGACTTTGTATTCATTAGCAGCCAATGGAATAGCATCTCCTTTTAACACGACCATTTGATTGGTCATAAAATCAAGATATTCCCCTTTTTGTGGCAGATTTGCGTTTACACTTGCTTTAGACACATTTGCAATAAAAACAACCTCATCACCTCCATTTGTTCTTGAAAAAGACAAGATAGTTGTTCCGTTATCAATCGGTGTATATTTTGCTGATGCTTTTCCTCCGTACAATGCTTTATTACTTTGTTTTAGCGTTGCTAATTTTTCTAATAAGGCCCATGTGTTTCCTTTGGTATGTGGGAAACTATCTTTTTCAAAAAATAACAACCTGTGATCTAAATCAAACTCTTGTCCCGAATAAATTAATGGCATTCCTGGCGTTAAAAAGCTTAAGGTTGTCATCATTTCTGAAGCCTCTCCCATACGTTCTTTTATAGTGCCATTCCATGAGTTTTCATCATGATTGGTTACAAAATTCATTAAAATATCATTGGTTGCATAACGCTCAGCATCTGTTTTCATCGCAGTATACCATTCTGACACATCACTGTCTCCTTTTGCAATATGGTTCATGGCATGATGTCTATCCCATCCATATCCCATATCAAATAAACCGTCTTCTAACAATTCTGGCTCCCAAGCTTCAGCTAGCATAAAAATGTCTTTTTTAGCGCGCAATTCAGGAATAGCTTGTTGCCAAAAATTGGTTGGCACAGAACCTGCCACATCACATCTAAAACCATCAACACCTTCTTCTGCCAACCAATAGCTCATATCCTTAATCATTGCCTTACGCATCTCTTGATTGTCGTAATTTAAATCTGCAACATCCGTCCAATCCGTATCCAAAGGATGTACTACTTCTCCTTTATCATTTTGTGTGTAAAATTCTGGATTAGTCTTTAACCAGGTATGATCCCAACCTGTATGATTAGGCACCCAATCCAAAATTACATAAATCCCGTTATCATGAGCAGTCGTTAATAATGTTCTAAAATCTTCAATCGTTCCAAATTCCGGATTGATTTTAGTAAAATCAGATACTGCATAATAACTTCCTAAATATTTATCTTGTTCTGCTTCCGGAAACTCAGATGCAAATTTACTATCTGCTCCTCCTGTTGCTTTACGTTTTGTTTCCGAAATAGGAAAAATAGGCATTAACCAAATCACTTTTACTCCTATTTGTTTTAACTGCGGAATGTCCTTTGTGAATTGTTCAAAAGTCCCTTCTGGGGAATATTGTCTAATATTAGCTTCGTAAATAACAGCTGTTTCTAAATCTGAATCTGTTATAGGTTTTAGTGCTATTTTTTCTTCTGAAACTACTTTAGTCTCGACTTGTTTTTGTTCTTCTTTACAAGCAAAAACGGTTAGAATTACTAGGGATAATATTATTTTTTTCATTGTGTATTATTTTTGTGAGCACTTCGACTGCGCTCAGTGTGACATTGGTTGTTTTTAATAGAGATAATGTTTTATTTACCTCTTTTGAATGATATATTTCTTACTTTAAATCTTACTTATATCTTATAGGCACTTCGACTGCGCTCAGTGTGACATTAGCTAAGTGTGACATTGGTTGTTTGTGAGATTAGTTGTTTGATTTTTCTATTAAAATAATGGTTGAATCTGTTGCTATTGTAACCGTTCCGTTTTTAACTTCTAAAGTTTGTCCCGAATAAAAATCTTTAACTGTTGCTCCGTTTTCAAACACAGAAGACACCGTAATAGTTTGTTTTCCTTTAGGTAAGTCTAAACCAATAATAACGTCATCTTTATACTCTCCTTTACTATAACTTCTACTAAAAATATAAGGCGTCTCGCTTATCATCTTATGTTGTCCTGCTCCTACTGCTGGATGATTACGTCTAAATTGTCCAAGTTTTTGCCAATGGATTAATAAGTCCTGTTTTTGAGATAATTCTTCCCAATTCATGTTACTTCTTAAGGTCGCATCTCCCACAGTACCTTCCACAGTTAAATCTCTTGCAGACTCATCACCATAATAGACTTGAGCAGTTCCTGGAGACAATAATAAACGGGTAGCAGTTTCGAATGTCTTTTCTCTGTTAGCATCAAAAGGTTGCCCATCGTCATGAGAGGTTAAATAATTTAAAATGCCATAGTTTTTTAAGTCATTATTTAAAATACTATCGTAAGTCTTAAACTGCTCTTCATACGTTTGTTGCGCCGCATTCCATTTAAATTCAAAATTGATTAAACTATTAAATGCTTTGTCGAAATAGTTGATTTTTTTATCTCCAAAATCAAAAGCAGTTCCTGCCGAAATTCCGTAATTATAAACTTCTCCGACCATATAAAAGTCAGTATCATCTAATACCTTATCTGGGTTGTTCTGCTTAAATTCCGCGAAAGCGTTATCACAAACCGACTTAAACTCTTGCCAAACATAAGCTTCGGTATGTTTTACGGTATCTACCCTGTAACCATCAATTCCAAAATCAGTGATATAATCGCTTAACCATTTCATGATATAAAAACGAGGTGCGCGAGGATAACCCGTTGCCTTAAAAAACGCATCTAACTCTGCAACCTCTTGCTCATAACGCCCTTCTGCTTTCCACTTTTTGACTAATTCAGGTGGTAAAGCGACAGCCTCATTGCTTTCTGTTTTTATATCTGGAAGATTCTCAACTAACGTACATGTTACTGTATTATCGTAATTTTTATAGTCACATTGTGGCCCCGTTCTTACCCAATCACTTGGCCAAACAGGATCTTGTTTTGTAACTGGACCTGTGTGATTAATTACCGCATCAAGCAAAATACGAATGCCTTTTTTATGCGCCGCATCTACTAAATTTTTAAGGTCTGCTTTGTTTCCTAGATTGGCATCAATATTAGTCCAATCTTTAGTCCAATAGCCATGATATCCATAAGTGTTTCCTGTTCCTTCATTGGTTGCTCCGTGAATTTGCTCCACAATTGGAGACATCCAAATCGCATTAACCCCTAAATCGGTAAAATAACCCGCTTCAATCTTTTGCGTAATCCCTTTTAAATCGCCACCTTCAAAACCACGTAAAACGCCTGTTTCTTTTGTACGACCGTAGCTAATATCGTTGGTTTTATCGCCATTATTAAAACGATCCGTTAACAGAAAATATAAGTTTGCTGCTTCCCAAACAAAAGGTGTTTCCATAGTCTTTGGTTTTTGATTTTCGGCTAAGTCTTGTGCTTCTTTCTTTTCAGTTTTACAACTAAAAATAAGCATTGTAATTGCTAATAAAAGTATCCCTTTTCTCATATTATACTTAATATTTTATTTGTGTTTTGATGGCTGATGAAGGATTCCATTGCACATCAAAACTTAAAATCTTACTAATTTGGTTATAATTGAAATCTAATTTTTTGCTATCTATTTTTATACGCTTCGGGTCCGATGGAAAATTATGAATCACCACCGTTATTTTTTTGCTTGTTGTTACGTAATCAGAACCAACCTCAGCGTCAAACTGAAGCTCTAGCGCTTTTTTAGTGGTTTTAGAATCAAACTCTAAAATCTCATATTTCCCTTTTTCAAAAGCATTTTTAGTAGCTCCGTCATCATTATAAAGTGTACGCTTACTTTCTGAAACCGATGCATCAAAATAGTAATGTAAGTCCAATGTGTTTCCGTCATACTCCGCTGTACTTTGCATTGGTTTTGCGGTCGGAATAAAAGCACCACCACGAACGTATGTCGGAATGTTATTTTCTTCCGTTTTCACGGAAAGTGATTGCCCTCCGTTTACTTTTTTGTCCGTGTAAAAATCAAACCAATGACTGTTTTCAGGAAAGTAAACCTCTGCTTCTGTTTGATTAGGATTTACAATTGGTGTCACTAAAAAGTCATTCCCCCAAAGGTAAGTGGATGCCATAGTTTGCAGTTCTTTATTGTCTTCCTCTTCAAAAAATAAGGAACGCATTAAAGGTGCTCCGGTTTGGTTGTTTTCAAACACTAAGTTGTAATTATATGGTAATAATTTATAACGTAGCTCGATAGCCTGTTTTGCTAAGGCTTTGGCTTTATCACTTCTAAACACAGGTTCTGCTGGCACATCTTCTTGTGCATGCGGTCTGTAAATAGGTTGAAAAACACCATACTGTAACCAACGTGCGTACAACTCGTCATCCAAATTAGCACCTGCAAAACCTCCTAAATCACTATGCATATACGCCAACCCTTGCAGCCCCATTTGTAACGCTATTTCTGGTTGCGATTGTAATCCGCCCCATGTACGATTAACATCTCCCGACCAAGGAATCATTCCAAAACGTTGCGAACCCGAACTCCCTGCACGCATCAAAATAAATGGCCTTGTATTTGGCGCATTCTTACTATACATTTCTTGCACTAATTCTGCCCAATTATGACCATAAATATTATGAACTTCGTCTGCTGTTCCTGTGGCGTGTTGTAATCCTTTAGGATGCACTTCTGGCTCTCCTAAATCGCCCCAAACACCAGAAACACCTAAATCCGATAAGTCTTTATAGATGTTTTGAAACCATTGTTTACCCTTTGGATTATAAATATCTATCAGTCCTGTATTACCAAAATAAAAATCGAATGTAAATGGGTTTCCAAGCGTATCTTTTGCTAAAACATCTTCTTTAACCGCTTCGTCCCAACGTTTAGATGTAGTTAACACAAACGGTTCTGTTACCAATACCGTTTTTACGTTATTGTCTTTCAGTCCTTTTATCATCTGTTTTGGATTAGGAAACGAATCGCGATCAAATGCTAAATTTCCCATTGTTCCTTGGACGGTTTTTCCAAACCAAAAAATGTCAATAATTATGGCATCTAACGGAATCTTCTCCTCTCTAAACTTTTGAACCGTTGCTTCAACTTCTTGTTGCGAATGATAGCCAAAGCGACTAGAAAAGTTACCTAATGCCCATCGTGGTGGCATCGGTTGTCTTCCTGTTAATTGCGTGTAGTTTTTTGTTAGATCTAACCAAGAATCGCCAACCACAATTTGATAGGTTTTTCTACCTGAAATGGTTTCGTAAGTCAGTGTATTATCTTTTTTAGAATCTAAATCTAAAAAGCCAATGGGCGCATTATCAAAATGAATTAAATACTTGTTTGAAGACACCACAATTGGCATCGTGTAATTCATTAATTCACTACGGTTTTCATAACCATAATCTGCTTTGTTGTATAACTCTAAACGGTTTCCTCTGCGATTCATGCCTAACGCTCGTGCGCCTCCTCCGTATAAAACTTCGTCTGGTTTTAAGTTGAAACTAATAGTTTCAAATTGGTCTGTTTTTTGGTAACCATTTTTAACCGACGTGATTTCTTTTCCGTTTTTCCAATAGGAAATATGAAAAGGTGCTTTGGTGATTTTTACTGTTATTTTTTTAGATTGAAAACTAATCTCTGAAGTTGTCTCATTAAATTTTACATCAGAAAGCGTTTTATCCAAAACAACAGCATGTGATTTTTTATCAAATGTTTCACCTGTTGGTAAAAATGTAGTTTCGATAATTTCAGGACTGTAAAAATAGATGGAATAGCTTCCATCTGAAACCTGAATATTTAATTGATTATTTTGAAATTTAACAGACTTAAACGCTCTTTTTTCAATCGCGTCTTCAAACAACCAAGTAATGGCTTCAGCAAAATTATTACTCCAAAGCGCTTCGTTATGTTTTCCTTCTGGTACTACTTTAGATTGGATGTTTTTTTCAGGAAAACCGCTATTTTTTAAAATAGAAATAACACTATTCATGTCTGTAACGGTTTGGCTAATCTGATTATATCCTGCTTTTTCACCTTCTTTTCCTCCTGCTAAAAAATACATTTTAGTATCTTGAAGATTAGCATGAGACACAGTAAAAGGCTTTACCTCTGGAGCAAACCAAAATGCTGGTGAATACACACCAACTTTACCAAAAACAGTCGGGTGTTTTAGCGCAGCATAATGCGAAATTAAACCGCCCATAGAGCTTCCAAAAATGGCTGTATTGCTTCTGTCTTTTTTAGTGTTATAATTAGTATCTATGTAAGGTTTTAGCGTGTTTACAATAAAATCTACATACGCTTCTCCTTCGCCTCCACCATATGTGCTGTTTACCCACGGGGAATATTCGTCAAGACGTTTTGAGTCCCCGTGATCTATACCAACCACAATAAGTTTTAAGTTGTCTTTAAATAATTTATCTAAAGTTTCGTCTACATTCCACTCACCATAACCAGAAGTAGTTGCGTCAAAAATATTTTGACCATCATGCATATAAACTACAGGGTAATCTTGTTTTGATGTGTTATAATCTGGAGGTAAATAGATCCAAACACGACGTTTTCTATTAAGTTGTGGGATATTAAAAGTTTCTGAAATAATGGAAACATTTTTTGAAGCTGTCGAGACTTCCTTAGTATCAAACAAATGACTCCAACCTGATATTTTAACGTGTATTGTGTCGTTAGGTTTATTAAACTTATAGATACGATTATCAATTTTCTCACCTGTATTGCTACTCTCTGAAGTATCCCAACTCCCTAAGGTAAACTTATATAAAATACGTTGTTCTGTTTTAGGAAGTGTGATTTGATACTGCCCATTTACTTGTTTTAACTGGTAGTTTTTATGTCCACCAGACCAGCCTTCAAAATCACCTGAAATAAAAATTGTTGTTTCTTTTGGTGTATCTTTTGGAAGTTCTTCAATAATTATTGTGACTTGTGCTGATGCTATTTGAAAAAGCAAAAAAGATAATATGTATAATAAATTTTTCATTATTTGAGTTTATGAAACACTTCGACTGCGCTCAGTGTGACAACGGTTTATAATTTAGTGGTTAATAACAGACTTCCTCTTTCGTTTAAGATAATTTTATCTTGCCAATTGAAAGTTTCACCAGAAATTATATTTTTTAATGTCTTTCCATATAATCCTGCTTCTTCATAACGTTTTAAATCGATGGTCATTGGTGTTTCATTCTTATTAATGATTACAACAACGGTTTCTTCATCAATACTTCTGAATAAAACATACGTACCCATAAATGGTGCAAAGTGCATGGTTTTCCCGTCGTGAATAGCAGCACTTGTTTTTCTGTAATTCAATACTTTTTTAAGGAATAACTGCATCTCTTTTTGCGCATCTGTTAAGCCTTCGCCTGAAAATGCATTAACACTATCACCTTCCCACCCTCCTGGGAAATCAGTACGAATCAAACCATGATCTCCTGGTTTTGCAAAGTCGTCCATTAAAATTTCTGTTCCGTAATATAATTGCGGAATTCTAGGTAAGGTTAATAGGTAACTTAAAGCTATTTTCGTGTTTGGCACATCCCCTTTTAATTGTGTAAAAATGCGACTCATATCATGATTATCCGGAAATATCATAATATCTTTTGGAGAGGCATATGCAAAATCGTTTGCTAAGCCTTCATATATTTTAACCAAACCTTTATCCCAAGATTCTTCTTGATTTAAAGCGTCCACAATATTGTTTTGCATTGCAAAATCCATGGTTGATCTTAAATTAGATTGGTAACCGTCTTTATTCTCATGCCCTTTTTGCCAATACCCAATTAGTAATGGGTTATAACTCCATTCCTCTCCTACAATACTAAAATTAGGATACTCGTCCATGATAGCTCCAGCCCAATCCGACATAAACATTTTGTCTGGATAAGGATAAGTATCTTGTCTGATTCCGCTTAATTGTAAGGTTTCAACCCACCAAATACTATTCTGAATTATATAGTTAGCCATAAACGGATTACGCTGATTTAAATCTGGCATTCTTGCGCTAAACCAACCTTCAGTCATTTCGGTCTTATCACGATTTGAAGCATACAAATCTTGGTTACTTGTACGTCTGTGATTAGAATTAGCTAATGGTTGTTTATTTTCAAAATTAGATTGCTGATTAACCCAATCTTTAAAAGGTAAATCTTGCATCCACCAATGTTGGCTTCCACAATGGTTTGCGACTTGATCCATGATTAAACCAATACCTTTTTCTTTAGCTTTTGCAGCTAATTCTTGATATTCTTCTAGAGTTCCAAAACGTGGATCTACTTGATAAAAATCCGTCATTGCGTAACCATGATATGACGATTCGGGCATATCATTAGTTAACAATGGACACGACCAAATTTGGGTAAACCCCATCTCCTGAATATAATCTAAATGATTTATGATTCCTTTTATATCACCACCATGCCTACCATAATCGTCTGCTCTGTTTATGGTTTTCTCGTTTAAATTGACATCTATATCATTGGAAATATCTCCATTTGCAAAACGATCAGGCGTTATTAGATAAATAGCATCACTACTATCAAATCCTTGTATATCCGCAGCCTCGGTCTCCCTATCTTTTAATTGATAGGTTTGTACAAGTTGCGTTCCGTTTTTAAAATCGAAATAAATATTAAACTGTCCTGCTTTGGCATGCTCTGCTATAGACAATCCTAAAAATAAATAATTAGGACTATCCGCCTTATGGACTTTATCAATAGACACACCTGGATACTTTATGCTTGCTTTTGCTTCAGAAATATTAGGATGTTTGACTAATAACTGGAGTTGTTCATTTTTAAAACCAACCCACCAATTAGGAGGCTCAATCCTTTCTATGTCATTTTTAACTTCGGTTACAACCTCAGAAACTTTAGTGTTGCCAACCTTTTCTTTACATGAAAAACTAACACTAATTAAAACGATTAATGCTATGTGTATTAATTTTGTCATCTTAATTAGTGTCTTTAGTTTATGCTTTCACCAAGTTATTTGGCGAAATAGTCAAGGGATTATTATTTACTATTATGATCAAATCTGTGTTACCTTCTAACTCGAAAGTAGTTTCTGATTGTGACACATTTACTTTTAATATTTGGTCTCTAAAATTGACTTTAAATGAATACGCGTCCCATTCTTTAGGAATACGAGGTTCAAAATTTAGCATATCATTTTTAATACGCATCCCGCCATAACCTTCGACAATACTCATCCAAGTACCTGCCATACTAGTAATATGCAAGCCTTCTTCTACCTCTTTATTATAATCGTCTAAATCTAAACGAGAGGTACGTAAATAGAACGTATATGCTTGATCCATTTGATCTAACTTCGCTGCCTGAATACTATGCACACAAGGTGATAACGAGCTTTCGTGCACGGTAAATGGTTCGTAAAAATCAAAATGACGTTTCAATTCTTCAGTAGAAAATTGGTCTTCAAAAAAGTAAAACCCTTGTAACACATCAGCCTGTTTAATGTAAGGCGAACGTAAAATCCTATCCCAACTCCACTTCTGATTTATTGGTCGATCTACTTTTGGTAAATCCGCTACAGTAATTAATTCTTTATCTAAAAAGCCATCTTGTTGTAAATACACTTGATGCTTTTCAGAATATGGGAAATACATATTATCTGCAACTTTTTGCCAAGCATGTAACTCCTCGTGAGTAATTTTTGTTTTGCCCGTAATACGCAAATAATCGTCGTGATGTCCTTCTTTGACTTTCTCTATATTTTCTAACGCATAATCAATACACCATTTAGCTAAATAGTTAGTGTAAAAATTATTATTGATGTTGTTTTCATATTCGTTAGGACCAGTAACACCTAAAATAACGTATTGGTTTTTATCTGTTGAAAACGTAGCACGTTGGTGCCAGAATCTTGCTATTCCGATAAGGACTTCTAATCCCATTTCTGGAATATAACTGTAATCGCCTGTATAACGATAGTAGTTAAAAATAGCGAACGCGATAGCTCCGTTTCTATGGATTTCCTCAAAGGTAATTTCCCATTCGTTATGGCACTCTTCACCATTCATGGTTACCATTGGGTATAATGCTGCTCCGTTTTTAAAACCTAACTTTTCGGCATTTTCAATCGCTTTTTCTAAGTGATTATATCTGTATTTTAATAAGTTACGCGCGACGTTTTGATCTTTGGTAGCCATATAAAACGGAATACAATATGCTTCCGTATCCCAATAAGTACTTCCGCCATATTTTTCTCCTGTAAATCCTTTTGGACCAATATTTAGACTAGAATCTTTACCTAAATAGGTTTGATTTAATTGAAAAATATTAAAACGAATCCCTTGTTGTGCTTTTACATCTCCATCAATAGTGATATCTGACATTTTCCAAATAGCATCCCAAGCTTGCTTTTGCGCTTCTAAAAGCTGTGTAAACCCTTTTTCTGAAGCTGTAAATAAAGCTGTTTTTGCTGCTGAAACTAATTCCGTTTTATCGTGATTACGATCTACAGTATAACCTCCAAACTTAACAACACTTGCTGTTTGTCCTTTTGCAACCGAAAGACTATAAGTAAATGCAATCGCATTTTCCTGATGGTAAACTTCAGGATTTTGCTCTTGTTTTTTGTTCTCTAAATACACTGAAGCCTGCATAAACGTACAAGTATGAAAACCTGTTTTCATGGTTTTTGCTTCAATAAAAGCCTTATCATTTTCTGTAGTCACTTTTAAAGTATCCCAAAATTGGTCATCCCAATTGGTATCTTCATTAGTAATTCCTGAATCTAAATACGGTTGAAATTTAATAGTAGCGTCTCCATTTAAAGGTGTTACTTGGTAATTAATTGCACCAACCTCATCTAAATCTAAACTTAAAAAACGTGTTGTTTTAACCTCTACTTCTGATTTATTTTGAAGCGTTGCTGTAAACGTTCTAGACAACCAACCTTCTTTCATGTTAAGCTCTCTTCTAAAATTAGTGATTGCAACACAGGTATTTAAATCTAACTGTTCGCCATTAATTTCTACATTAATACCAATCCAATTTGGTGCATTTAGCACTTTTGCAAAATATTCTGGATAACCATTTTTCCACCAACCCACTCTGGTTTTGTCTGGATAATAAACCCCTGCAATGTAACTTCCTTGAAAGGTTGGACCGGTGTACTGTTCTTCAAAATTAGCACGTTGTCCCATGGCGCCATTTCCGATACTAAATAAACTTTCTGAAGATTTTACGCGATCTGCATCAAAACCTTCTTCAATTATAGACCAATTGTCTGGTTGTATATAATCTTGATTCATTTTCTTATATTTTTTTGATAACATACACTTCGACTACGCTCAGTGTGACAATCAATATTTTTATCTATTTATTAATTCTTCTATAAAGCTATTTTCTATTTCAGTAAAATCCGAAAAGATATAATCAGCCTCATGTAATACATTTCTTTCTCCAATACCAATAGATATCATGTTAGCAGTATTAGCTGCTTGAACACCTGCTACTGAATCTTCAAACACGATACAATCTTCTGGTTTCATATTTAAATGCTGTGCTGCTATTAAAAACACCTCTGGATCTGGTTTTGCTTTGCTTACATCGTTACCATCCACAATAGCATCAAACTTAGAAAGCAAGTTGACTTTTTCTAAAATTGGGCGTGCATTTTTACTAGCAGAACCCAAAGAAATTGGTTGTTTTTGAGCAATTAAATACGCTAATATTTTAGGTACATCAGGTAAGACTTCTTCATCAGTCATTTTTTCAATGAAGCTTAAATACTCTTCATTTTTTTTACCCATTAATGAGGCAAACAGTTCTTCTGAAATGGTTTTATTTCCCCATTCCAATATTTTCTCTAATGATTTTACGCGGCTAACACCTTTAAGTTGTTCGTTTTGCTCGTGTGTAAAATCAATACCTATACTTTTTGCAAGGTTTTGCCAAGCCAAAAAGTGGTATTTTGCTGTGTCTACGATGACACCGTCTAAATCGAATATGAATCCTTTTTTATTCATCTTTTAAATTTCTTCTGCTTGGTATGTAATTGCGTTTTTGTTGGTAATTAATAAGTTGCAAAGTCCTGCAATTATTAAGCTAATTCCTGCAACAGTCATTGCATTAATAGCGTCATCACCTAATAGTCCTGAGATAAAATTAATACCTCCAAGTGCTGCGATAATTTGCGGAATAACAATAAACATATTGAAGATCCCCATAAACATTCCCATTTTTTTAGGGTCTACAGAACTTGATAACATAGCGTAAGGCATAGATAAAATACTACCCCAAGCAAACCCAATTAATGCAAAGCACCATTTTAAGTTATCAGGAGAGGTGTAGTTCATCAATACAAAACCAAGACCTCCTAAGATTAGAGATGCCATGTGGACATACTTTCGGTTAATATTTTTTCTAGAGGTATAAAACACTAATAATAAAGCAAACGCCATAGAAGATAACCCATAAACCCCCATTGCAGATCCTATTGCATTTGACGATTCTTGAAAGGCAGTATTTACAACATTAAAAGCTTCGGCTTGAGCCGGAATAGTCATGTCATAAGCAGTCTCTACAGGAGCTGGTGTTTTAAACACATGCTCTGTTAGTGCCGGATTTGCCATGCTCCACATGGTAAAAAATGCAAACCATGAGAAAAACTGGATTAAGCCAAGTTTTTTCATTGTTAGTGGCATGTTTCCAATATTATTTAGAATGTCTGGAATGAATTGGTTTTTTTTAGCCTTTTCTTTTTTGAAAGCTTCCATATCCTCTGGTGGATATTCTGTAGTTGTAAGCACCGTGTAAAGGATACTTCCTAGAAACACTAGAGCACCTATTGCAAATGATAATTTTACAGACATGGGTAAAACCCCTGAGTCCGCAGAATTACTTATCCCAAAATAGGATACTATTTCCGGTAAACTACTAGCAATCCATGTTCCTATTCCAATAATTAAAGCTTGCATTACAAATCCGTAAGAGCGCTGAGACTCTGGTAATTTATCCGCAACCAAAGCCCGAAAAGGCTCCATTGAAATATTAATAGAAGCATCTAAAATCCATAAAAGGCCTGCTGCCACCCACAATACAGGAGAGTAAGGCATAAAAAATAAAGCCATAGTACTAAGTACCGCTCCAATTAAAAAATAAGGTTTTCTTCGTCCCCATCTTTCACTCCAAGTACGATCACTCATATAACCAATAATAGGCTGAACAAGCAGACCTGTTAAAGGTGCAGCAATCCAAAGCATAGGGATCTCATCAGGAGCAGCTCCTAATGTTTGAAATATTCTTGTCATTGAAGTGCCTTGTAAGGCGAAACCAAATTGAATTCCTAAAAAACCGAAACTCATGTTCCAGATTTCTAAAAAACCAAGTGTGCGTTTTTTCATAATAGTATTTTATTAGTTGATACTATTTGATAAGCGAAAAAACCTATCAAAACTATATTACCTGAGAAGTAAAAATATAAGTTTTGAATGCTGTAAAGATATAAAAGTTTTTAAATGACCAAGGTTATTTTTTTATTTTGTTGATTCGCGTTCTATCAATTCTGTTTCAATAACTACGGTTTCGTAGATGTCTTCTTCGTCTTCTCTTTCTAAATTATTTATCAATAATTCGGCAGCTTTTTCACCTATTTTCTGGCCATGTTGACTTACGGTAGTTAAGGCTGGTACTGCATGTTTAGACAATACACCATCTGTAAAACCAATAATTTGAAGATCGTCTGGAATATTCATTTTTAACTTTCTGGCTACCTTCATTGCTGTAATTGCATACAACTCATTTACAGCAAAAATACCATCCAGTTTTTTATTGTTTCTAAACAAATTTTCGATTTCTTTTTCAAGAGAATCTAAATGATCTTCCGATAATAACTCATCATCCACCTTTAAAATCAAGCTTGCTTTTGGGTTAATTTTATGTTCTTCTAAAGCTTCTAAATACCCTTGCGTTCTTAATTTTCCGACACTAACATAATCTTTAGTGGTTATAATGGCTATATTTTTACAATCATTACTTATTAGCTTACTAACCGCCTTTTTTGCACCTAAAACATCATCTACAATTATTTTATCACACTTTATAGCATTGACAACGCGATCAAACATCACGATAGGCATTCCTTGATTAATCGTTTCGGTAAAATGATGGTAATCTTGTTGTTGTAACGTCTCTTTTGCAATAGACAATATAAATCCGTCAATACTACCATTGGCTAACATTTCCATGTTGATTACCTCTTTTGCAAACGACTCATTTGACAGTCCAACAATAACATTATATCCTCTTTTATTGGCTACTGCTTCAATACCGCTAATAACCTTAGAAAAGAAGTGATGTACTATTTCTGGTATGATAATACCTATAGTCTTTGTCTTTCTGTTTTTTAAGCTAAGTGCTATATTATTAGGTCTGTAGTTATAAAATTTAGCAAAAGCTTGTACTTTTTGACGGGTGTCTTCGCTGATTTCAATACTATTTCTTAACGCTTTAGAAACCGTAGAAATAGACACATCTAATTCTCTCGCAATTTGTTTAAGTGTTATTCTTTTTTTCATAAATAAGGTGGTTGTTTGGTACTGAGTTTGAGATTTAACAAATATATGACGTTAAACTTATTGGTTCTTTCCAAATATCTATTAAAAAATGACGATAATTCAATATTTATGAGTCATTTCCCTCAAATACTCAAAAAGTTGTCAACACGAAAACGTTTTCGTAGCACATTCTCAAAATTGAGATAAAAAGTTAACATAAAATTTACATAGCTTTATCCTCGAGAAGTAGAAATATACATTTAAAATTTAAACTAATTTAATATTATTGTATGAAAACAATTTTTAAAAGGCTTCTATTAGCTTTACTGTTTATACCAACTGTTTTACTTGCACAAAGTACAGTTACAGGGACAGTTACTGAAAAAGCTTCAGCCTTACCCATACCTACGGTTAATGTTATTATAAAAAATACAACTAAAGGTGCAGCTACGGATTTTGATGGTAATTACTCACTTGATGTTAACAATGGAGACGTTTTAGTATACTCTTACATTGGTTATGTCTCTCAAGAAATAACATATACAGGTCAATCTAAATTAAATGTTGCTCTAGTTGAAGATGCTGCACTTTTAGATGAAATTGTAGTTATTGGTTATGGTGGTGTAAAAAAAGAAGATTTAACAGGAACAACAGATTTACTAACCAGCGAAGACTTTAACAAAGGACCAATTGTATCTGCACAATCACTTATTAGTGGTAAAGTAGCAGGTGTAAATGTAACTTCTGGAAGTGGAGCGCCTGGAGAAGGACAAAGCATTACTATACGTGGAGCAGGATCTTTATCCTTAACTACAGAACCACTTTACGTTATTGACGGAATCCCGTTAGATAACGGTGGTGTTGGAGGAACTAGAAACCCTTTAAACTTTATTAATCCAAATGATATTGAAACTTTTGTAGTCTTAAAAGATGCCTCTTCCACAGCAATCTATGGATCTAGAGCTGCCAATGGTGTTATTTTAATTACTACTAAAAAAGGAAAAAACAAAGACTTTAAATTTAACGTAAGTTCTCAAACTACGGTTTACAGTCCAATTGATAATGTTGATGTATTATCCGCAGATCAATTTAGAACCTTAATTAATGATATAGGTACGCCTGCTCAAATTGCACAATTAGGAAATGCAAATACAGACTGGCAAGACGAAATATACAAAACAGCCTTTGGACAAGACCATAACTTTAGTGCTTTAGGTAATGCTTTTGGTGTACCAATGCGTGCGTCTTTAGGATATTCTGAACATGACGGAATATTAGATGGCGACAATTTAAAACGTACAACAGGATCAATAAGTCTTACTCCAAGTTTATTAGAAGACCATTTAACCGTACAATTAAATGCTAGAGCAATGTATACTGAAAATACATTTTCTGATAGAGGAGCTATTGGAAGTGCTGTAAGTTTTGACCCTACACAATCTATTTTAGATCCTAACTCACAATACGGTGGATATTTTGCATGGTTAGATGCAGGAACAGGAAACCAAAATAACTTAGCGCCAACTAACCCATTAGCTTTATTAAACCTAAAGGATGATACTGCAGAAGTTAGACGTTTTGTTGGTAGTGCTAAATTTGATTATAAAATACATGGTTTTGAAGATTTAACTGCAACAGTTAATCTTGGTTACGACACTTCTAACAGTCATGGTCGTACAGTAACTTCAGAATTTATTCCAACATCAGACCCAACCTTTAACGGTTCTAAAACTAGTTATTCTCAAAACTCTGACAACAAAGTTTTTGATGCGTATTTAACGTATAACAAAACGTTTAAGGATGTTCATAATCTAACAGTTGCGGGAGGTTACGCATACCAGTCTTTTGAATATGACAACTTTAGTAATGATAGCGAAGCTCAAGAAGATGGAAACCAATTTGAGTTTATAGATAAATCTAAAAATGTTTTATTATCTTATTTTGGAAGAGCTAATTATAATTACGATAGTAAATATTATTTAACTGCTACCGTAAGAGCCGATGCTTCTTCAAAATTAAACCCAGATGACCGTTGGGGAATTTTCCCTTCTGTTGCTGCTGCATGGAGTGTACACAAAGAAGATTTTATGCAAGATTCTTTCTTTAACGAATTAAAATTACGTGTTGGTTATGGTGAAGTAGGAAACGTAAACGGATTAGGTGACTACCAGTTTTTAACACGATATAACGGAAGTACAGATACTGCTAATTACCAATTTGGTACTGGTTTCTTTCAAACCTACAGACCTGAACCTATTAACAAGGATTTACGTTGGGAGATTGGAAAAACATTTAATGTTGGTTTAGACTATGCCTTTTTAAACAGACGTATTTCAGGATCGGTTAACGCTTATGTAAAAGAAACTAACGACCTAATTGCTTCTGCACTTGTAGATCCTTTTACAAACTTTGGAAACAGAGTAAACAAAAACATTGGTAATATGGAAAACAAAGGTTTAGAATTTAACCTTAACGTTATTCCTGTAAAAACAGACGATTTTGAATGGTCCGTTAACTACAATGTTTCTTTTAATGACAATACAATTACAAAGCTTAATGTAGACCAAGCACAGGGTGGTATTTCTACAGGAACTGGTAACACGGTTCAAATTCATCGCGAAGGAGAATCTGCTAATAGTTTTTATGTTTTTGAACAAGTATATGATGTTAACGGAACACCATTAGAAGGTGTTTTTGTAGACAGAAACGGAGATAACGTTATAAACGACGAAGACAAATACATCAAAGAAGATCCATTTGGAGATATCTTAATGGGCTTTAATACAAATGCTAGTTATAAAAACTGGGACTTCTCTTTACAATCAAGAGCTAGTGTAGGAAACTATATGTATAATGATGTAGAAGCTAATAGAGGTGTTTTACTTAACGCAACTAACAATAACATTTTATCTAACATTCATTCTGACTACTATAACAGTGGATTTACGGTAATTAGTGATAGAACAGCTACTAGTGACCATTTTGTACAAGAAGCATCTTTCTTTAAAATAGACAACATCACAATTGGTTATACTTTAGATAAAGTAAAAAACACAACGTTTAGGTTTTACGGATCATTACAAAACGTTTTAACAATAACAGATTACAGTGGATTAGATCCTGAAATTAATTTAGGTATCGATAATAACTTTTATCCAAGACCTAGATCTTTTGTAATGGGTGTAAACATTGATTTTTAATAAAAAAGCAGAAAAATGAAAAAAGAACTTAAACATTTAATTGTAATCATGTTACTATCCTTAGGATTTGTATCATGTCATGACGATTTAGATCAGTCTCCGATTGATCCAGATAGTTTTACCGAAGAAGATGTGTTTGCTAATGCAACAGAAGCAAAAGGGGCTTTAGCAAAACTATATGCTAGTTTAGCATTGACAGGACAACAAGGTCCTTCTGGACAAGCAGATATCGCAGATATAGATGAAGGATTTTCTCAATACTCGCGTATGCTTTTCAACTTAAACGAATTAACTACAGATCACGCAGTTGTTGGTTGGGGTGATGCAGGTTTACCTGATTTACACGGGCAATATTGGTCTGGAAGTAATGACTTTAGTGAAGCTATGTATTACAGATTAGCACAAGAAGTTTCTTTTTGTAATTCTTTTATAGGCAATGCAGCTGCATTAACAGATGCTGAGGTTAGTAATTTTATTGCGGAAGCTCGTTTTTTAAGAGCCTTTGCATACTATAACTTAATGGACCTATACGGAAGTGTGCCTTTAGTAACAGAAGTAACAACAGACTTACCGTCTCAAGCTTCAAGAACCGAATTATTTAATTTTGTTGAATCAGAATTATTAGCGATTCAAGGCGAATTAAAGCCTGGTCGTTCTAACGAGTATGGACGTGTAGACGAAGTTGCTGCTTGGGCTTTACTATCTAAACTATACTTAAATGCAGAAGTTTGGACAGGAAGCGCACGTTATACTGACTGCGTAACGTATTCTAATAATGTTATTAACTCTGGATATAGCATTAACATGAATGATGCTAATGGTAACGGAACTGCTTATGACGAATTATTCTTAGCAGATAACGATACTAACGGAGCACAAGACGAATTTATCTTTGCTTTAAATTTTGACGGTCTTAGATCTCAAACTTATGGTGGTACTACTTTTTTAGTGCATGCTGCTATCGGAGGGACTATGGATGCTACTCAATTTGGTGTAAATGGTGGTTGGGCCGGAATTAGAACAACTAAAAATCTTGTCGAAAAATTCGCTGCCAATATAGACGATTTAAATGCTGCTTTAGGAACGCAATCAGATTGGGGACTTGTTGGAGATGGTACACCAAATGGATGGGACGGACCAGATACAGAAATGTTTCAAACTGGATCTAATCAATTTGGTCTTTATGTAGATTTAACTGATGGTTTCATGAAATTTAGATTTAATGAAGATTGGGGAAATAACTACGGAGACGATGATCCACAAGATGGTGCTTTAGAAAATGGAGGTGGAAACATTCCTGTAACTGCAGGAACATATTACATTACTTTAGATCTTAATGCACTAACCTACACAATAACACCTTTTACAGCAGATAAAAGAGGAATGTTTTATAGTGATGGACAAAACTTAGAAATCGAATCTATTCCGCCTTTCGAGAATGGTTATGCGGTGACTAAATTTAAAAACGTAGATAGTGACGGATTTCAAGGTAGTGATGCTGCTGGAGACTTTGTAGATTCTGATTTACCGTTAATTCGTTTAGCCGAAATTTATTTAAACTACGCCGAAGCGACTGTTAGAGGTGGTGGCGGAGATTTAGGTTTAGCAACAATGAAGATTAACGAATTAAGAGAAAGAGCTACAGGTGGTGCTTTCGCTAATATTTCAAGTGGAGATATCACGTTAGACTTTATTCTTGATGAAAGATCTAAAGAATTATACTGGGAAGGTCAAAGACGTACTGATTTAATTAGATACGATTACTTTACTACAGATGCTTATTTATGGCCATTTAAAGGTAACGAACCAGCAGGAACTTCAGTGTCAAGCTTTAGAAACCTTTTCCCATTACCAACTAGTATTATTACAGTTAATCCTAACCTTTCTCAAAACGAAGGGTACTAAAACCGTATTAAAATGAAAAAATTAATTAATAATTCCATTACCTTATTAGCACTTTTATTTGTGCTAGTAAGTTGTGATGATAATGAGTTAACAACGTTAAATAGTGATGTAAATACTGAGTTAAGTGTTTCTGAACAAACGTTAGTGTTAACTGAAGAATTAGCAGAAACAGAAGTCTTAACCTTAAATTGGACAGATCCAGATTATGGTTTTAATGCTGCTGCTAATTATAAAATTCTAATAGATTTTACTGGTGGTGATTTTAGCGCACCTCAATCTATTTCAGCTGGATCAGATTTAGTAAAAATCTTATTAGGTCAAGAGATAAACAGTAAATTGCTATCTCTAGGAATTGTTCCTAATACAGCTACTGATATTGATTTTAAAATACAAACAACGCTTAGTGAAGGGACGGTATTTACTTCTAACGTAAAAACGGTTAATATTACAGCATATTCATCTTTATTAGACCTATCTACAAACTTAGGTTTAGTGGGAGATGCCACTCCTGGAGGTTGGGATGCAGGAACAGACAGACCAATTTTAGATGTACCGTTTTACACAACAAGCACACCAAATCAATACGTTGCCTATGCAACACTTAGAGATGGCGAAATGAAATTTAGAAAAGACAACCTTTGGACAGAAAATTATGGTGACGATGGTGCTGATGGATCAGTAGAGCCTAACGGTGCTAATATCCCTGTAACTGCTGGTACTTATAAAATTACTGTAATGACGGATGATGCTGCAGTACCTTTATCATACACATTAGAACCTTTTTCTTGGGGAATTGTTGGTGATGGTACACCAAATGGATGGGATGGACCTGACACACAATTAACTTATAATTCTTTTCAAGACAACTTTAAACTTGCGGTGACATTAACAGATGGTGAAATGAAATTTAGATTTAATAATGACTGGGGTGTAAACCTTGGTGATGATGGTCTAGATGGTATTTTAGAAGTTGGAGGAGGAAATATACCTGTAACTGCTGGACATTACATTTTAACTTTAGATTTAAATGCACAAACGTACGAGCTAGAACCAATGGATGTTTGGGGCCTTGTAGGTGATGCTGCTCCTAATGGATGGGATGGACCAAACGTTAAGTTTTTACCCGATTTTGGAATCAACGAAGGCTTTTATTACATCAATGGTGTTACATTAACTGATGGTGAGATTAAAATACGTCAAAACGATGCATGGGGTCTTAACTATGGTGATGATGGTAACGATGGAACAATGGAAGTTGGAGGTGCTAACATACCTGTAACTGCTGGAATCTATAATATTGTATTTGACTTTTCTGGGGCTGATCCTATGATTAGTTTAAACCAATGGTAAAAAACATCAAGTTTTAAGTATAACAAAAAGGTCTGCATCAATTAGTTTTCTATAATGCAGGCCTTTTATTTTAAAAAAACAACATGAAAAAACAACTACTTTTCTTGCTTCTGCTTTTTCCTCTATTCGCAGTCGCACAAGTCACAATAAGTCCCGATCCTATACTAGTGGACCAACCAGTTACTATTACTGTAGATGCAACTGCAACCACATGTAATAGTATTGTTAATCCAACAAAAATATATGCGCATTTAGGAGTCGGTGATGAAACCGATGAATACGGTATAAAAGTAATCGGAAACTGGGGACAAGATGATGGCATTGGAGAAATGACCAATAATGGTGATGGCACGTGGAGCATTACATTAACACCAAGTACTTATTTTAATTTAACAGCTTCTGAAGAGGCTAATGTTACTAAAATGGGACTCGTGTTTAGAAACCCAAACGGTACACAAGAATTAAAGTTAGACGATGGTGGTTGTCAAAATTTTGTATTCAATATTGGTGCGTTTCAGGTGGATATGATTAATCCAACTTCAAACGGAATAATTGCTGTAACCAGTGGTGCTAGCACACAAATATTAGCACAAAACACTAATGGTAATGCTACGTATGTTTTAAAAGCTAACGGAGCTGTTGTAAACACAACGACTACAAATTTTTACAACTATGCTTTTGCTAATATAACCGAAAATAAATATTGTCAACTTGAAGTGTCACAAGGCACTGAGACAGTTACAAAAACATTTACCATTTTAGTAAATAATGCAGCTTCTGAAGCACTACCTGCAGGCATGGTAAATGGTATTAATTATACTAGCGCAACTTCTGCAACATTAGTGTTAGAA
This sequence comes from Olleya sp. KKT75, assembly GCF_055635485.1. Taxonomy (NCBI): domain Bacteria; kingdom Pseudomonadati; phylum Bacteroidota; class Flavobacteriia; order Flavobacteriales; family Flavobacteriaceae; genus Olleya; species Olleya sp. KKT75. The sequence continues at coordinate 1,711,962 of NZ_CM145759.1, read as the reverse complement.
GCCCCTTTAAAAGATTTTGTTTACGTTGCCGGAAGTTTTAATAACTGGACACCTTCAGACGCTGATGCTATGAAAAAAGATTCTGCTACTGGTAAATTTTGGCTAGCGATTAACGGATTAGTTACGCAACAAATAGAAACATATCAATATTGGGTTGGAGCGGAAAACACAGTAACGGGCTCTCCTAAACTAGTTAAAATAGCAGATCCTTTTTCTACAGTAGTACTTTCTCCATTTGACGATCCATCTATCCCAGCTTCATCTTATCCTAACTTACCAGTGTATCCTGCTGGTCAAGAAAGAGAAGTTACGGTTTTACAAACAGGACAAACCACTTATAACTGGCAAGTCACAGATTTTGAAAAGCCTAAAAAAGAAGACTTAGTGATTTACGAAGTTTTAATTAGAGACTTTGATAAAAATGCGGACGGAGGACGAAACTTTCAGCAATTAATAGATAGAATTGACTATTTCAAAAACCTAAATGTTAATGCCATTCAATTAATGCCAATAATGGAATTTGAAGGAAACGAAAGCTGGGGTTACAACACCTCTTTCCACATGGCTTTAGATAAATACTACGGTACAGAAGCTAAATTTAAAGAGTTTGTAGATGTTTGTCATCAAAACGGAATTGCAGTTATTTTAGACATTGCTTTAAACCATGCATTTGGACGTAATCCAATGGTACGTATGTGGATGGACGATCCTGATAATGATGGATGGGGAGAACCAAGCAGCGAAAACCCTTATTTTAATCAAGTCGCAACTCATAGTTATAGCGTTGGTTCTGACTTTGACCATTCAAGCACGTTAACTAAAAACTACACCAAGCGTATTGTGCAACATTGGGTGGAAGAGTTTAATATAGATGGATTCCGTTGGGATTTAACTAAAGGGTTTACTCAAAACTGTAGCCCATCAGACGAGAACTGTACAAACCAATATCAAGCAGACAGAGTCGCTGTTTTAAAAGAATATGCTGATTATTCTTGGAGTTTAGACGATGATCATTATGTGATTTTCGAACATTTAGGTGGTACTCAAGAAGAAAAAGAATGGGCTGATTACAGAATAAGCGAAGACAAAGGCATCATGCTTTGGGGAAAAATGACAGACCCATACAATCAATTAACAATGGGTTACGCTTCTAATAGTAACATTAATGGAATGGGACACAATAGCCGAAACTTTGATGCGCCTAGATTAATTGGTTATCCAGAAAGCCACGACGAAGAACGTTTAATGTATAGAAACCTGCAATTTGGAAATGCAACTAACACTAGTCATGATGTTACAAATTTAAACACTGCAATCTCTAGAATGTCCGCTTTAGGCGCAGTAAGTTTAACTATTCCTGGCCCAAAAATGATTTGGCACTTTGGAGCGTTAGGTATGGAAAATTCAATTTACACGTGTAATAACGGAAGTGTAAACGTCCCTGGAGGATCAGATGGCGACTGTAAACTAGATACAAAACCACAACCACAATGGGATAATAATTGGTTAACAAATGCTACTAGAAGCCAAGTTTATAATGATTGGTCAAGGCTTAATGATTTAAAAGTTAACCAACCCGTTTTTGAAGGCAATTATGTAATTAACAATCCAACCAACCCTGATGTTAACACATTAACACCAAGAATATACATTTTTGATAACTCCATACCGTCAGACCAATTAAATAACGTTGTTATTTTAGCTAATTTTGATGTTGTTTCGCAAAATATAACGCCAGACTTTCCGTTTACGGGGACTTGGTATGACTTAATGGATGCAACAAACAGTACTTCAATAAATGTAACTAGTACAACAGCGCCTTTAAGTATTCCTGCTGGACAATTTAAAGTGTATGGTAATGCCGTACCACAAAATTTAAGCACAGATACGTTTGATCTATCTAGTGTCTTTAAACTGTACCCTAACCCATCTAACGTTTCTTTTTCAGTAAACGTTGAAGTAAAGAAGGTACAAGTAATTGATCTTTCAGGAAAACTAATACAAACCTATAATGGGACTTTTAAAGCGGGTCATAAATTTTATATTCAAGATTTAGCAAAAGGACTTTATTTAGTAAAAACCGAAACTAATAACGGTCAAATACAAACCACTAAACTGATTAAATCGTAACTATTTAATCTTTTCAATACAAAAAGCTTCAGTAATTGTGCTGAAGCTTTTTCCTTTTTTCTAATTATAGCGCATAAAAAAAGCTTCTCTAACAAGAGAAGCTTTTTTACTTTGTACAGGCGGGGAGACTCGAACTCCCACACCTCGCGGCACTAGATCCTAAGTCTAGCGTGTCTACCAATTCCACCACGCCTGCGACTTATACCCGTAATTTCGGATTGCAAATATAAACAATAGTTTGAATATTCATAACAACCTTAAAAGAAATTATTATCCTTTTTGTATTTTTACATAAATTCAATCTATTTTCATGAAAAACATAAAGTCTTACGTCCAAGAAAACAAGCAACGTTTTCTTGACGAATTAATAGAATTACTTAAGATTCCGTCAATCAGTGCGGATTCTGCTTATAAAGAACACACCATTAACACCGCAGACGTTGTGGCAAAAAGCTTAAAAGACGCTGGTTGTGATGTTGTTGAAATTTGCGAAACAGAAGGATATCCAATTATTTACGCACATAAAATAATTGATAAAGACTTACCAACCGTTTTAGTTTATGGTCATTATGACGTACAACCGCCAGATCCATTAAATTTATGGACCTCTCCTCCTTTTGAGCCTGTTATAAAAACAACAGATTTACATCCAGAGGGCGCTATTTTTGCACGTGGAGCTTGTGACGACAAAGGGCAAATGTACATGCACGTCAAAGCAATGGAATTTATGACTAAAAACAACACTTTACCTTGTAACGTCAAGTTTATGATAGAAGGTGAAGAGGAAGTTGGAAGTGTTAACCTTGCTAAATTTGTAAAACAAAACCAAGACAAACTGTCAAACGATGTAATCTTAATTAGTGATACTGGTATGATCGCACAAGACACACCATCCATTACAACAGGTTTACGTGGTTTAAGTTATGTTGAGGTAGAAGTTACAGGACCAAATCGCGATTTACACTCAGGATTATATGGTGGTGCTGTTGCCAATCCAATTAATGTATTAACTAAAATGATTGCATCATTACATGATGACAACAATCATATTACCATTCCTGGATTTTATGACAACGTAGAAGAATTATCTTTAGACGAGCGTGCACAAATGGCAAAAGCTCCGTTTTCATTAGACAAATACAAAGCAGCTTTAGACATTGATGCTGTATACGGAGAAGAAGGCTATACAACCAACGAGCGTAACAGTATTAGACCAACCTTAGACGTTAACGGTATTTGGGGTGGTTATACTGGAGAAGGCGCAAAAACAGTAATAGCAAGTCAAGCATTTGCAAAAATATCGATGCGTTTAGTCCCAAACCAAGATTGGGAAAACATCACAGACTTATTCAAAAACCATTTTGAAAGCATTGCACCAAAAGGCGTTAAAGTAAGAGTAACACCTCATCATGGTGGACAAGGTTACGTAACACCAATAGACAGTATTGGTTACCAAGCAGCAAGTAAAGCCTATCAAGAAACCTTTGGAAAAACACCAATACCGCAACGTAGTGGAGGAAGTATTCCAATTGTAGCTTTATTTGAGCAAGAACTAAAAAGCAAAACCATTTTAATGGGCTTTGGTTTAGATAGCGACGCAATCCACAGTCCAAATGAACATTTTGGAGTATGGAATTACTTAAAAGGAATCGAAACTATTCCGTATTTCTATAAGTACTTTACAGAAATGTATAAATAAAATTAGGGTGTCACCACCTTTTGCTTTTAGTAGGCAAAAGGTGGTCGCGTCATCCATTATATCTTTATTTTGCCATATATGGCAGCAAAATAAAGGATGCCATTACTACCGCTTACACAACCAATAAAAGTGAAAGACCAACATTTAAAGCACGTATTAGCACTAACCTTTGCCACACTACTAATTAGTACATCCGGTAGTTTAGGTCGCTATATAAGCATGCCTGCTCCTGTAACCATTTGGTGGCGTAGTTTTTTAGCTTTGTTTCTACTGTTAGGATATTGTAAATACAAAAACATTACCCTAAAAATAAACTCTAAAAGAGACTTAGGTGCTTTTGTATTAAGTGCCTTATTTATGGCTTCGCATTGGATTACTTACTTTATAGCACTGCAGCTATCAAGCGTTGCTATTGGTATGCTAGCCTTATTTACATTCCCTATAATGACAGCCTTTTTAGAACCCTTATTTTCTAAAACAAAATTTGATTATATGCACCTTTTATTAGGCGCTATGGTACTTTTAGGGATTTACATCCTCTCTCCAGAATTAGACTTTCAAAATGACTCCGTAAAAGGGATTCTGTTTGGACTATTTTCTGCCTTCTGTTATGCTATGCGTATTTTAATACTTAAACAATACGTAACCTCCTACCATGGTAGCAGTCTAATGTTTTTTCAATTATTAATAATAAGCATCATTTTATTACCTGCCTTATTTTTATACGACACTTCTAATATAAGCACACAGTTTCCGTATGTTATTATTCTAGCATTAGTAACCACAGCAATTGGTCATACATTATTTATTCAAAGTTTAAACCATTTTAAAGTCAGTACAGCCAGTATTATTGGCAGCACACAGCCAATATTCGGAATTATAATTGCCTTTTTCTTTTTAAACGAAATCCCTACTTGGAACACTTTTTTTGGTGGAATGCTAATCTTATCTACAGTTGTTATTGAGAGTTTACGCTCTAGGAAGTAGTAAATAATCTACACTTTTCATAAAAAAATAGCTTAATAAAAAGTCTTTATTTAGGCGTACCTTTTTTGTGACAACATAGTTATTTCCGTTTGGGATGAGATCCTGAAACTAGTTCAGGATGACGTGGAGTGGATGATAGCAAATATGTTATTATTCAGTCGTAACTGATTAGGAATGAAACAAAAACTCTACTTTCTTTTATAATTAAAAACAAAAAAAACACCTCTACATTTGTAGAATCATTTTTTTGTTCTACATTTGTAGAAGTTAATCTAAACTTGTAGACATGCAATTATCAAAAACGGAAGAAGAATTAATGAACCATCTATGGAAACTAGAAAAAGCTTTCATGAAAGATTTATTAGAAGCCTATCCAGAGCCAAAACCTGCTAACACAACCGTTGCGACCTTATTAAAACGTATGACGGATAAAGGTTTTGTGACATACACCAAGTTTGGCAACTCAAGACAATACCGACCAATGGTTAAGAAAAAAGACTATTTTTCTAAACACGTTAATGGTTTAATTAAAAATTTTTTTAACGATAGCAGTTCTCAATTCGCCTCTTTTTTTACCAAAGAAACCGATTTAAGTAAAAATGAATTAGAGGAGTTAAGAGCAATAATTGACAACGAAATTAAAAACAAGTAATCATGGAACTATTACTATTAAAATCCAGTGTTTGCCTTTTAGCTTTGCTATTGTTTTACAAAATAGCGTTAGAACCATTAAGCATTCATAAATTTAAAAGAGTTTATTTATTGGTTGCTGTTGCAGTCGCAGGAATCATCCCTTTTATTACGTTTGTAAAATATGTCCAGCCTGCTTTTGACAAGTCATCATTTATTTTTGATACTTCCACAACAATACCATTAGACACAAATTTTAAAATAGTAGAAGAAACCAACTACTTATCCATCATTTTATGGAGTATTTATGCTTTAGGAGTAGGTTTATTCTTTATTAGATTTTGCGTTAATCTATATAAAATAGTTTCAAAAATCAGAAAACATACTAAAGTTAAAAGTAAGTCTTTTATCAATGTTTTAATGGAGCAATTAGAAATTCCGCATACGTTTTTTAATTATATCTTTTTAAATAAAAACAAGTTTGAAAACAAACAAATTCCTGCTGAAGTCTTACTACACGAACAAACGCACGCCAAACAAAAACACAGTTTAGACATCATAATTATAGAGTTACTTCAAGTCGTATTTTGGTTTAACCCATTAGTATATTGGCTTAAAAAAGAAGCCAAACTTAATCATGAATTTTTAGCCGATCAAGCTGTCTTAAACCATGGCGTTGACACAAAAAACTACCAAAACATCTTGTTGCAATTCTCATCAAATCAACAAGAGTTAGTATTAGCTAATGCAATCAATTATTCATCAATCAAAAAACGTTTTACACTTATGAACACACAAACACCCACAAAAACAAAATGGTTACGTAGCCTTTTGTTATTGCCTCTATTAGCGCTATTACTTTATAGTTTTAGCAGCACGAAAGAGGTTGAAAAAGAATTAACTCCTGCTATGCTTTTTCAAGATGAAAAAGAAGTAAATACTAGGCAAAACACCTTATTAAAACAAATTGAAGATGATTTAGACAAAATCGGACAATTAAAAATCAATTACCTTAATCAAGACACAAAACTATTAGTTAACGGAATAGAATGTGATAGCTGTGTACTTAATCTTACAAAAAAAGGAATAGCAGAGTTAATTTTAACTACAACTAACCAAGAGGATATAACTAACTTTAAGTTAAAAATCCCTGGAATAAAAACATTATTTAACGAAGGTAACATGCCAAATAATGAAGCTAGACAATATGTTTTAAAAACCAAAAAAGGTGATATTATTCAATTATTTGATATTAAAACTAAATCCAACAAATTTAAGCCTGTTATTATTAAGGTTGTAGACAAAAATGATGAAAACTATTCAGAATCACCTAAAGTAAAAAAAGGAGAAGAATCTAGTATTCCGCCACCACCTCCACCACCACCTGCAAACCCTAATGCAACACCAGAGGAAAAAGCAAAACAGGAAAAGGTTGTTAGCGACTACTATAAAAACAACAAAGTTGTAAATGGAAAAGTGTTAAGAAATCCACCGCCACCTCCTCCAGTAAGTCCGTCAGTGCACATTGCAGAAATGGCTCAAAAAAACGCTACATTTTTTCATAATGGTAATCCTATTACCGCTGAAGAAGCTAAACAAGTTATAAAAAACAACAAAGAAGTAAATATATCATCGCACACTAATAATGGCGTTTCTACAGTTATTATTTCTAGTAAACCTATAGAAACGATAAATGGAAAACAAGTTAAGAGCAATTCAAATGACTGTTTAAGTTTTAATAATACAATAAACTTTAAGCAGTCAAATACAACTTTAAAAATTAATTGTATTGAAAACTACCCAAACAACGAATTAAAAATATTTAACCGTTGGGGAAAAATGATATATAGTAAAAAAGGGTATAACAACAGTTGGAATGGTAAGGTAGACCAAGAATTTACAGATAATGAAGATGGTTCTGCTACACAAGGGACGTACTATTATGTATTAAACACAGGCACAAAAGAAGAACCAACAGCTGGACCTTTGTATATAATAAACTAAACCACTTTTAATCTTTAATTTTAAAACCAGAAAAATATTTTTCTGGTTTTTTTTTGCTCAAAACTGTAACAAAATCAGACATTTAGCGTTCTAATAGATAATCAGTCCTGAGCTTATCTAAGGATCATCAATCAAAATCAATCACATCATGTTTAAACACTTTTTTATAATCTGTTCTGGAGCAGATATCGATATTCTGAAAACGTCCTCTAATGGCGAACAAAATAAATACGCAGGAATAGGCGCTACCGTCTTTTTTACAGCAGTAATGGCTTTTATAGCTTCTAGCTATGCCCTTTACACCGTTTTTGATAATGCATATATCTCTATTGGATTTGGTTTAGTTTGGGGGCTTTTAATTTTTAATTTAGACCGTTTTATAGTGTCAACCATCAAAAAAAGAGGTTCATTTTTTAATCAGTTGATTCAAGCAACACCTAGATTAATTTTAGCCTTAATTATTGCTATCGTAATCTCAAAACCTTTAGAACTTAAAATTTTTCAAAAAGAAATCAATCAAGTCTTATTAACAGAGAAAAATGCAATGACGCTTCAAAATCAAGACGATATTGCTTTACAGTTTTCACCAAAAGAAACCGAGTTAAAACAAAAACTCAAAACTTTACAGACTAATATTGACACAAAAGAAGCTGAAGTAAATACGCTTTACAACACCTATATTACAGAAGCGGAAGGTACTTCTGGAACTAATAAACTAGGAAAAGGACCTGTCTATAAAGAAAAACGAGACAAGCACGATACCGCGTTAGCAGACTTACAACTATTAAAAACAGAGACTAAGGATAAAATTACAGCTATTGACCTGGAACTGCTTGAGCTTAAAACAAATTACAACTTACAAGTAGCCAACACACAACCTATTATTGATGGCTTTGACGGTTTAATGGCCAGAATCAATGCCTTAAACACGCTACCCTGGTTGCCTTCTTTTTTTATATTCTTATTATTTTTAGCTATTGAAACCTCTCCTATAATAGCAAAACTATTGTCACCCAAGGGAGAATATGATTTTAAACTAGAAGATCAAGAAACAGCTATCAAAACGGTTGTTGAGCAACGTGTTCAAGAAAGAAAACTATCTGTAAAAGCTGACTTTAAAATAAATGATAAAATTTATTCGGATTTATCAGAAGAAGATGAACTGTATCAATACAAACGTAAAAAAGCACGTGCATTAATGCAACTTCAAGCAGATGCATTTTACAAACAACAAGAAAAAGCATTGTAACAAAAAAGGCTTCAATTATTAATTGAAGCCTTTTTTATATCTTGTCATTAAGATTATAGTTTCTTAACGTATTCTGTAATAATAACGGTAAGTGTTGGTCCTACTTTACCTTCAATATAAGTTGCGTTTTCACGATCTAATCTAATATTTCTAACTGCAGTCCCTTGTTTAGCAACTTGACTAGACCCTTTAATTTTAAGATCTTTAACTAAAACAACACTATCTCCTGTTTCTAAAATTACACCATTAACATCTCTATGGATAATTTTGTCAGCTTCGTCTTTATGCTCATCCGTTAATCTAGCTATTGCTAAATTATCTTCATCCAAGTACATCATGTCTAACAAATCTTTTGGCCAACCTTCGCCTCTTAATCGTTGTAACATTCTCCAAGCCATAATCTGAACAGCAACGTGCTCTGACCACATACTATCGTTTAAACATCTCCAATGGTTAACATCCATTTCTGTGTTTTTTTCGATTTGATCATAACAGGTACCGCAAACTAATACGCAAGTATCTACAGTTTCTGTTAATGATGGCGGAATATTATATTGTCTAGTATCTGTTGGAGAAGTACACAACTCGCAAGTTGTATTACTTCTTTCTTGTAACATTTGAAGTACGCTCATGATAAGTTTTTTTTGATGCCAACAAATATAGCAAATGCTTTGTGTTTTGGCACTAAAATAAGGACTAAGATGCTTGTTGTAAGTTTTGTGTTAAGTCACTACTTACAAATACTTCTAATAATTTTGCATTGTCGGAGTTAAATGCAACTTCTTTTGCATTTGCTGGAATTAAAATAGTTTCTCCCATGTTTACAGTTTCAGTATGTAATCCTGCAGTAATATCCACTTGACCTTCTACACACATAAAAATAATAAAAGAATCGATGTTTGAGTAGTCTTTAACTTGATGGTTTGTAATATCCAAAATGTTAGTTGTAAAATATTCGCAATTAACTAAACTTGCACTAGTGTTAGGTTGTAAAGCGTAATCTGCTTTACCATTAGAGTCAAATTGCTTTGTCGCTTGTTCTGCTAACTTTGTATGTAATTCTCTTTTTTGACCAGAATCATCTGTTCTATCCCAATCATAAACACGATAAGTAACATCTGAAGTCTGCTGTATCTCGGCTGCTAAAACACCCGCTCCAATAGCATGTATTTTTCCTGCTGGAATAAAAAAGCTATCGCCTTTTTTAACTTGTTCTCTGTTAAAAACAGCATCTACATTATCTGCATTAATATGATTTAATACTTCTGGATTTACCGTTTTATCTTTTAAACCTAAAACAATATCTGCATTTTCATCACTATCCATTATGTACCACATCTCTGTTTTACCAAAACTATTATGATGTTTTTTAGCCATTTTATTATCTGGATGCACTTGTACAGACAAATCTGTTTTTGCATCTAAAAACTTAATTAATAAGGGGAAGTTATATCCAAAATGAGCAAAATTATCTGATCCTAAAAGCGCTGCTTCGTGAGTTGCAATTAGCGCTTTTAAATTAGTACCTTTATAAACACCATTACTAACTACAGATACATTTCCGTTTACATCAGAGATCTCCCAGCTTTCGCCAACATTATCTTTGTCAGTATCTTTTCCTAAAAGGTTTCCTAGTTTGTTTCCTCCCCAGATTTTCTCTTTTAATATTGGATTGAATTTAATTGGATATACTTTCATAATTAGCGGTTTATAGTTTACTTAAATACTGACGGTTAACAAATTTATTCTTGACATTTAGCTTTTTCAAATACTCGACTACTGAAAATAGACTTTGAAATAGTGTTAATTTAATACCACGTTCTTTTAAATTTTCGACATTATAATCGACTATTACTTCATGGTTTTCGCTGATTGCTCTTACTAAACCATTTAATCCTTGGTATTTAATATTTAGCAAATTAGTTGAAATGTATCCTAAATGCTTTAGGTTAAATTGACTAAACATAAATCTTGCTCCTGCTCTTACTGCCGAAACGTCTGACTTAAATTTTCTTATATCTACTACAGATACATTTGGTAATCCAGCGTCTTTTATTTCTTGTAAAGCATGCATTGTATTGTCTTTACTTGCATTATTAACTAAGCAAAACTGGATGTTATTTGACTGACGAAGTTGTTTTACAAAAATATCTGTGTCTATATGTTTTTCGTTATTATGAAAAATTATTATGATACCTGTTTTCATGATTTGGGGATTTAGAAAGTTGGTAATTAGGCTACTTTTAGGTCTTTTGAGGTTGCTTTTGTGTGTTTCTTTTTTGATCTGTACACCCAAGCAATTTGTCCAAGTTGTCCAACAATTTTTATTGAATCTTTCATTGATAACTTAGAACCATCTGCATGAATCCATCTTTTTAATGGCTGCTCACAAAGCATTGTTTTTGCTTCTTTTAATCCAAAATGGATACTCATTCTTTTAAAAATTTCTACATCAAAAATCCACTGTGTTACAAACTTTTTACCAAAAGCGATATCAATAACATCTTTATGGAAAATTTTAGCGCCACATTGCGTGTCTTTAAAGTCCATTTTTAAAATCTTTCTGATAATAAAGTTAATGGTTAAACTGATTATTTTTCTTGCAGATTCCTTTGTAATATTTGCTCCCATTCTAGAGATACGTGATCCACTTACAATTTTAAATTCTGTAGTTTCGATAGTTTTAACTAAATCATCAAAATCTGCTAAGTCTGTAGATAAATCAGCATCTAAAAACCCGATGTAATCTAAATCTTCTTTTTCAGCCATGTGTAACATTCCTAAACGAACAGCTTCTGCTTTTCCTCCGTTTTTCTCACAATCATAAACTGTAATAAAATCTTCTCTTCCTTTTTGCAATTCTTTTAAAACTTCTAATGTTTTATCCTTACTTCCATCATTTACAAAACACAAATGGTAACCAGAGTTTTTATCTATATAAGTAATAAATTCTTCACTTAATAAACGCTCTTCTTCATTATAACAAGGGATGACAACACCTACACAACGCTCTTGTATTATTACATTACTTTTAGTCACTGTGTTTTGTACTTCTGGAGCACCAATTAATCGTTTTACACGTGCACTAATTTCGTTTAAGCTTAATGGCTTTTTCATGTAATCGTTAATACCTAATTCAAAACCTTCAGTTATTGTTTCGTCTTTGGTATCTCCCGATAAAACCATGATTGGCGTTTGAGAGTTTTTTGTAATTCTAATATATTTTACAACTTCCAATCCAGATACGCCTGGCATGTTTATGTCCACAATTACTAGATCCGGACTAAAAGACTCAAATATCTCTAAACCTTTGTTGGCGTCTGTTTCTATTTTTACTTCGTATCCTAACTCTACTAATCTTTTTTGTAAAGGCAGTAATACTAATTGTTGGTCGTCTATTGCTAAAACTTTCATAATAAGTGTGTTTAAGTGTTGTTGATGGTACAAATGTACAGGAGAAAGCAGCCTTGAAATTGTTATTTAGTTTAACCTATAGTTAAGTGTCGACGAATGGTAGATTGCTGTAGATAATTAAAAATCAAACCACTATTATATTTATTTATCTTTACCATATTATTACAGCTTAGGCTTTATATGAAGGAAACCTCAAACAAATTTTTAATCACCGCCATTCTTTTAGCATTGGCGTTTCATGGTAGTGCCATATTTTTTACTTTGGAAACTACTTATGACGCGTTAATACACCTATTTTTTGCAGATCATTATGCAAACAGTTGGTTTGAACCTTGGAACTACGAGTGGTACACTGGTTTTACAGTACAAAGTTATCCGCCTTTAGTGCATCAAACCATTGGACTACTGTCCATGATTGGTGGCTTAAAGTTTGGAATGTTTAGTGTTGCCTTAATTGCAATTGTACTATTTGTCACTGGTACGTATCGTTTCTCTCTAATGATGACGGCTAATAAAACCGTTGCAGGTTATGCGTGTGTGTTGGCTGTGTTTAGCTCGTCGTTTGTAGAAACGCTTCATATTTTTGGACAGTTACCTAGTATCGTTGGGGTTTCGGTTTTAATGCATTCCCTTCCTGAGATATATTTATGGTTAAAAACCGGTAAGAAATGGTATTTAGCAACCTCCTTATCACTAATAGCAGTCACGGTAACCTCACACCATGTGACGCCCATTTTTGGAATGATCTTTTTTATTTTTCCTTTAATAGGAATGGTAATTATGGATGTTTCGCGCGAGCAAGTCGACACCATGAAAGAAGTGACTTTCAAGCTATTTCTAAACAGTTTTTTTAAACTGTTTAAGCGTATTGTAAGTTTCGGGATGCTTTCATTAGTCTTAATTGTAGGTTGTATTTTTCCATATTGGCTAAACTCCAAAGCCAATCCAATTACTCAAGTACCCATTCCGCATGGCTCTCGCGATAATTTCTTAGAAATCACATCCTCCGGCTTAGTCTTCTTTTTAATTCCTTGGGGAATTTTACTAATATTATTACCCTATATTTTTTATAGATATTACAGCAAACGTTACTTATTTTTTGGATTATCAATAACAATTTGCACCATATTAGGTACCGGAGGAACTACTCCCGTGCCTTTAAAAATGTTAGGCGAAACTGCTTTTAATATTTTAACCTTAGATAGGTTTACACTTTGGGCGTCCATATTATCTATTCCTTTAATGGGCGAATTTGTGTATCGTTTTGTTGAAGGTGATTTAAAGGAACTTATTCAGTCTAAATTTGGCGCTATTTACCATCGTATTATTGGCGGAATATTAGCCGGACTTATGGTATTTATGATTGTATTTACCATGAGTTTAAACTATTTTAGACCGTCACAACCACAGAAAATAAAGATGTTACCTATCGTTAATTTCTTAAATCAAGACGATCATGATAAATGGCGTTTTTTAACACTAGGTTTTGGCGACCAAATGGCGTGGTTAAGTGCGCAAACTAATGCTATGACTGTAGATGGAAACTACCATTCTGCAAGACGATTACCAGAATTAACCACACGACCAATAGAGCGTTTAGAAAACTCTAAATTTAAAGGTGTTGCCGGAATTGGATCACTACAGCAATTTTTAACAACGCCAGAGAAATACAATCTTAAGTACATATTTTCTAACGATAAGTTTTACGATCCCATCCTTTACTTTTGTGGCTGGCAACGTTTACGACAATTAGAAAATGGAATTATGGTTTGGGAACGCCTTAACATTCCGCCAGTATCTTCTATTTTACCTAAAGAAGATGTTGCAAAATGGGTAAAATTAATGTGGGGAATCATTCCGTTTCTAACTGTTTTAATCGCCTTTATTTTAAACATACAAATGCTTTGGGTTAATGCTTTAAAAACACGTATTAAACCAGTTCCAGATTTTTTAAAGTTTCCGACTACCTATAATAAGTTTAATAGAAATGTTTTAAGAATCACCCACGTTTGGTCATTAATTCTTGCCATAGCGGTGTTTTATGGCATCTACTTATTCTATCTAAAAAACGATTCGCAACGCAGTCCAGAAAATGCTATTATTGCATATTACGATGCTTTAGATTTTAAAGAATTTGAAAAAGCGCACAGCTTAATAGATCCTGAAAACAACTTACCAATAGCACAATATATGCTAGAGATATCGGTAACGGATGGTTTACTAAGTAGCTATGCAAAAATGGATGCTATTGAAACCGAAATTACAAAACGTAACGACAGTACTGTCTCTGCAAAAGTGACTAGTCAATGGATTACGCCTTTAGAGAAAATTGAAAAAATTGACTATAAATCATTATCAAGGCGTAAAGGTAAATGGTATTTACAACCAGACGATTTAAATAACGATTTACCTCCAGATCAACTATACTCTGATAATGCAACCAAGTATTTTAATCAAGGAAGACGACGCATTACAACAGAAGCAACACACCATGAAGACATTTTAAAACAGCCTGTTTTAGAAGTTGTTTCAGCTAAATTAGTGCAGTATGATGGTAGTTACGCTATAATTGGAGAAGTCCAAAACGTAGATAATGTCCCTGCAGATGTTATTTTAAAAGGCACACTTTATAACGATAACAACAAGCAACTAGCAACGTATAATGCAAAGTACCACGTTAAGCATAAACTAATGCCTAAAGAGTCTAGTAGTTTCCGTATTAACTTTGAAGGTATTGCTTGGTCCAGAACGCAAGATTCTATTCCAGACACGTTTAACCCAGACGAATTCACACCTATTGAATTTGAAGAACAACCAACAAAATTTAACTTACAAGTTGCAGGAAATGTTTCGGGATCTGACTTATACAAAAACGTAGTGCTAAGTGCCATTAGCATTAAAGACAGTATTATAAACGGAAACTTATTTAATAGCGGCATCCAAGAGATTACAATCCCTCAACTTTTAGTAACTTACTATGACGAAAATAAAGACATGGTTTGGGTAGATCACCTATTTGTAAAAGAAGGTGTAAGACAACAACGTAAGCAAGATTTTGAATACCACATATTACAAGACGGTCAGGTGAAAATAGTTAATACAGACATGAAAAACATTTTTGTAAATGGTTTACCAAACGATGCCATTGCTGGAAAAGTCGTCCCTAACAGAATTAAAAACCATAGCGATGCTCAATTACAAAAAATTGACCATCCTGATTTTAGTTATATTAAAATAGAAATTAACACATACATAGGAAGCCCAAATTAATGCTACTTAAACGCACATACATATTTGTTTTAGGTTTGATTTTATTATCATCGTTTGCTATTGTGCAACACAATGACGCTACTAACCCTATTCAATTAGTAACGACGCAAACAGATTATAATGTTGGTAAGCCAATTGTTTTAAAATTTACTGCTTCAGAAGGCGAAAAACCATTATTGTATTGTTCTAATAGTTATGGATCAACTTTAGTTTCGGCTATAGACGAAGGAGGTATGCTTCAATATATAATTCCGGAAAACATAATCAAAAAAATTGGCGTTGTAAACTGGATAGTATTAGACAAAAATAAATCTGCTGCCGGTCAATTTAATATTATTCCAAAAGCAGAAGTCGCAACCATGGAAACCTATATTGGACCTCCAAGTATTGAAGCCGGAGGAACAGACTACACCATGTTGGTAGTTATACCTACAGATTCTTTAGACAATCCTCTACCAACAAACACAAAGGTTAATGTGAGGTTTCAGTTTTTAGCTTCCGAAGAAAACGACGATATCTTTACTAATAATTTAATTGCCTGGAGAAACATTAATTCTAAGCGAGAAAGCGGACGGATGCTTGTCTCTTCAGAAAGTTTAGGAATTAATTCTAAAGAATTTACCATTAATGTATGGGCTGCAATTCCTACAGATTTTAAAATTTCGGCAAAACGACCACATAACTACGCCGACGGAAATCAGGTAACCACTTTTAATACCTCTGTAATTAAAGATAAGCAAGACAATGTGGTTAGCGATGGTACATTTGTTACCTTTTTTATAACCAACACCCACGGAAATATTTTAAAAACCACAGGAACGACTATTAATGGAGTTGCACACTCTAAAATTATTCATCCTGATTTTAAAGACAACTGGAGCATTAAAGCCTATGTTGATGGTATGGCAGAAAGCGATACAATTACACTAAGTTACCAAAGTGTTATTGAAGATTTTGATGTTGCTTTTGCTAATAAAAATCGTGAAATTTTAGTTGGTCCTTTACAAAGTTTTATGGAGCAAATGATTCCGGATGGTTTACACGTCAAACTTTTAATTTACAAAGACAATGTGCTTATTGACACCATTATAAAAACATCTTTTAATGGGTATGTTACTTTTAATTTAAAGCCGGCTGTTTATCAAAACGACACGTATAGTTTTAGTGTTGAAACTGCTGGAATAAATAAAACATTTAATAACAAAAAACTATGGTAGGTCTTAATAAAAACATACTACGTACCATATTAATAATCTCATATATTATGATTGTAGCCTTAATTATATCCGGTATAAGTGCGCTTTTTAGTTACTTAAATACGGGAGCAGACAGAAGTACGATGCTACATACCGAAATACAAAAAGTTGAACAATACGCTCCAAAATTAATTTGGGAACCTTTAAACAATGAAGGTCGCCCAATGGATAACGAAAATCTAAATGCCTTACAAAACGATTATTTAGATGCTTGGTATGTCAAACAAGTGGCTTACAAAAGCAATAAAACTGCTGGTATAAAAGATTATTATACCGATAGCGCTAGAAAAAACCTATATGCATTTATAGAATTAAACAAAGCTGAAAACACAACCATTGAAGCCACGACATTAAACCACAAACCTACTTTAGAGTTTTTTAGTGAAGACGGGCAACTTGCTGTCATTACAGATAGAAATGTTGTAGAATATAAACGGGTGTTTAAAGCTGAAAAATTAGTACTAGAAACGACAGAAACCTCAACTTACAAAATGGTGTTTTTGCTAGAAGATGGATTTTGGCGTATTAGACATTTAGTTAAAGAAAACACGAAGCCTTACGCACCACAAATAGCAAAAATTGAAACTGATAGTTTAATTATTAAAGGAATTAATTACTATCCAAAAGCAACACCTTGGAATATGTTTGGTGACGCTTTCGCGAAAGACACAATTGCCAACGACTTTAAAGTTATTAAAGACGCTGGCTTAAATTCGGTTAGAATTTTTGTGCAATATGATGACTTTGGAAAAGCTGATGTAGATCCTAAAAAGCTAGAAAAATTAAAACAAACTTTAGATGCTGCGGAAGAACAAAACCTAAAAGTAGTAGTAACGTTATTTGATTTTTATGGTGATTATTCTGTAATGAATTGGACCTTAAATCAACGTCACGCAGAAACCATCGTGTCTACTTTTAAAGACCACAATGCTATTATTGCTTGGGATATTAAAAACGAACCAAACCTTGATTTTGAGTCTAGAGGAAAAGATATGGTTATTGCTTGGCTAGACAACATGATAGATTTAGTAAAATCTATAGATAAGGTACATCCTGTAACTATTGGTTGGTCTAATACCCAAAGTGCACCAATTTTAAAAGACAAAGTAGATATTGTTTCGTTTCATTATTATGAAGGCTTAAGCGAATTAGACGCTGCTATTAAAACAATGCAAAACCAAATACCAAACAAACCGCTAGTATTACAAGAATTTGGAATGTCATCGTATAGTGGGTTTTGGAAACCATTTGGAAGCTCTGAAGAGGATCAAGCTAATTACCACAAAAAAATCCAAGAGATTATTGCTTCTAATAAGTTGCAATTTATGTCTTGGACTTTATATGATTTTGTTGATGTACCAACTGCTGTAGTTGGACGCAGACCTTGGAGACGTAATACCCAGAAAAAGTTTGGGTTTATTAACAAAAACGGTGTAAAAAAGGCATCGTTTAAATATATTACACACTAGTAACTGTCTGTTTTACAACTATTTTTAGTCTTATAAAAACGAAAAATCTCAAATTAAGTAGGTTAATTTTGAGATTGTTCGATAATAATGTCAATAAAATGACACTTGATATATTATTTGCTTGGGGCAAAAAAGGTATCGTTTACTTATATTAATCTATTGTTGTTGGCTCTAAAACCACTGCTTTTTCTTTTGTTTTTCTTGCTGTTTTACTTGGCGACTTTTTAGCAATAATAGCATCAAACTTATTTAAATACATGTCTGCAATTTTCTCCATTGGATACGCTGTTGCTGCTTGATAATTAGATTTCCCTAAAGCAATTCTGTGAGTGTCGTTTGTTACAATAGCCTCAATTGCTGTTGCTAAACTATCTACAGATGTAGGTTCAAAAAATTCACCTTTATAACCTTCGTCTTTTACTAATAAAGCTAGATCTCCTAAATCCGGCATCACTACTGCTTTACCATAACTTCCTGCTTGATGTAAAACACCAGAGCTTCCTGTTGTTGATGTATAAGGAAATACAACTACCGCACTTTCTTTAAATAAGGTTGGCACTTCATATTCTTCAACATACCCCGTAAAACGTACTTGCGGCACATGCTTATAATCTTCTTGGACTTTTGCTAAATAACCTGGCACATTTGGGTTGTCTGTTCCTGCAATTACAACTTCAAGATCTAATCCTGTAGACGCTCTTACTTTCTCAACCGCTTCAATCATACCCTCTACCTTTTTGTAGGTTCCAAATTTACCAAAAGTCATAACTTGTAAAGGACCTTGTGGTAAATCGTATTCTGGCTTTTCTTCAGAAATCTCAAAAGTTCCGTGCGGAATTAATGTCACATTTTTAGCTTTATATTTTTTCTCTAAAATGTCAACATATTTTTGCATTGTTACCGCTACAGTATCTGCTTGTAAGATTAACCTTGTCAAGCTTGTTCCAATAAAACCATATACTTTTTGCATGATTTTGCTACTTGTAAATCCTGCTGATCCTAAATCTACTTCTTCTAATATATTATGCAATAACACGATATTAGGAATCTTTTTTAGTTTACAAACCAATGGTAACATTAATCCTAAAGCTGCTGCTATTTTTTTGTCTCCAAACTTCATGAATTGTAAGTTGAATAAAACTGCATCTGGCTTAGTTTTACTTATAGCTTTAGTTACATTTAAAATATTTGTGTAACTATTAAAAGCCCAGCACTCTTTAACTGTAATCTTACAACCATCTTCTGTAAAAGCAATATCTTTTGCTCCTTCTGTTTTATCTGTTAATAAAACAATTTCAGTAACATTTTCTTTTTGTCTAAAGTGCTTTACTAAATGGTAAGCATACTCATTTAAAGTTACCTTACTTGGTGGATATGCTGTTACGATTGCTAGTTTCATTATTATATGTTTTTAATATATTGTTTCTTAATTACACTACAAATTTGCGTTATTAAAGAGACATATTCAGGTGAGTTTAGACAGGTTGCAAGTTACTGTAGACGAATGGTAATAAAGTGTAGATTTGCAATTTAAAAAACACTTAAACAGACTCACTTTTAGAAGATTACGCTGTTTTAGCTAGTATTGTGGTTTGGTTGTTAATCAAGCAGAAGATTAAACAACCAAACTATTATAAAACAGAAAAAGCTGCAGTTTAAAACTACAACTCCTTCCCGTTTAATTTATATGAAAGACTAATTTAATATAAATTCATTTTTAGTTCTTCACTTTAAAATTAATTGAGAAGAAGCGCTCTGTAACCCTCTGTAATAAAGTAGTGTTACATTTTAAATATACATAATTTACGCATATTTACATGTAAATTGTCGTAAAAAAATTCAACTCCTTACAAATCATTATAAAAAAAATATATATTAAACTGAATTTAAAAAGGTTGCATAATAAAACGGACTAATAGTAAAACCAAAACTATTATAACACAGAAAAAGCTGCAGTTAAAACCGCAACTCCTTCCCGTTTAATTTATATGTAAAGACTAATTTAATATAAATTCATTTTTATTTCTTCAGTTTAGAATCAAACATGAAGAAGATTACCTGGATAACTAACAGTAACACCATTGCTATAATTTGCATGTGCACTACTTGCTCTAAACTTTCATGAAAAAAGATAACTAAGCCCATTTGTAACATTCCGAAAACTCCAGAGATCACAACAGGAATATATCTATCTAAAGACAAGTAGTAATAAGCAAAGATGTTTGAGATAGCAAACAAACCAGTTGCTAAAGCGTACTTCCATAAAAGTGGAGCCATTGCTAAATAACTATCTCCAAACAATAAGGTAATTGCGGTTTCTGGAAACAAAGCGCAACCAATAACTATTGCTGTGGCAATTGCTGCGATGTAACCAACGTATTTAAATAAAATAGGCGCTGTTGCTTTTCCTTCTTTTTTAAGCTGTACCACGGTTGGCAATAATAACATGACAAACATCCAAGCTACAAAGTATACAATACGACCTATTAAGGCTAATGATGCATATAATCCCGCATCGTAAGCATCAAAGTAATGTTTTACTAATAAGATATCACTATTGTTAATTATAATCTGTGTCAGCTCATAAAACGCTGTAATTATAAAAAAGCTTTTAACCTGTTTAGATTGACTAGCTTCAATAGCAATTGATTTTTTAAAGTTTAAGTTTTTAAATTTGAAAGGCACTAAACCAAATCCAAAAGAGATTAAAATTCCGATAGCAATCACAACCGATGACTGTACATCAAGTAAAAAAATCAAGGCTAACGTAATTACTAATCGGCTTAGCATTTCAGCTTGATAAGTAATTGATAATGATTTAAATTCCTTTTTCCCCTGAAATACCCCTCTGTTAACACTCATTAAAAAATAAAGTGGCACTCCTATTCCAAAAATGGTAAACATGCTAGACGATGACGTATTAAAAACCGCTTGCAATTGTCCTGCAAACACAATAATTAAAGCCCCTAATCCTAATCCAACAAACGTTGCATTTTTATAAATTTTAGAGACAAAATTAGTAAACGTCTCGTTTTCAAAAATTACAGAAAACTTAGCAGTCACTAACTGAAACGTCATGGCTACAAAAGACAATACTAATAAAAAGGTAATCAGTACAGCAGCATCTGCAAACTCAGCAGGTCCTAATACACGTCCTAAAATAAGATTGTACAAGTAGTTCCCTCCGTTTACTGCCAATACACTTAGCATAAACAATTGCTCTGGAGATATTTTTTTCGATTTTAAAAGAGATAAAACTTGCATCTGATTAGTGGTTTAAAGGATAATAATAATAATAATAATTAGGCTACTTGTGGGTATTGAAAAGCTTCATAAATTTCTTCGCTTCTATTACCTTCCACAAAAAACATCTGTTGGTTTACAACACCATTTACATACATTGCTTTTAATATTTGCATCGCACATGGTTCAATTATTGTCACTTTATCAATGTTTAAAGTCACATTTTTAAAAGCATTTAAAATAAATCCAAAATGTATTTTAAAGTTATTTACTGTTTTAGTATTTAATGTTCCTTCTAAAGTAACTGTGTTGTCTTGTTGTGTAATTTTAAGTGCCATAATAGTAGATTTTATAATTGTTATAGGTTTGATTTGGGATCTGTTTTGTGCCTGGGTTATGCGATATTCATGGTTAATAATTCCTCATATATATCTTTACAACCGCTTCCAACAATAGAAAACGTTTTGTTTTCAGTTTTTGCTTTTTTATAAATAACCTTTAAAGCAGCAACGCCTTTTGTATCAATTTCAGTAACTTTACTAATATCAATCGTTAAGTTTTTTATAGTCTTAAAAGTGGTATTAACATGCTTTTCAAAACGTCTTGCTGTCATTGCATTTATTTTACCGTCTAATATAAATGTGTTATCGTTTCTAAATATTGTAAGTGCCATAAATGTAATTTTTAAATTGTTTTGCTTTATTTCTGATACAAAGATGCAACTCAAACCTCTCAGATTCAGTTGAATTTCGACGAGTGGACCATTGGTGTAGGTGAATGAATCAAAATGAATGCTTAACTTGCAACTGATTAAAACCCAGAACATGAAAATCAAATCAATACACCTACTTATTATACTTTTAACCTCTGTTTTTAGCTATGCACAAGACATGCAAGAAGGCTTTACTTATCTAGAAACTGGACAATACGCTAAAGCGGAAACGTTTTTTAGTACCATCTTAAAAGATCATGCCGACAATAAAACAGCAAGACTATGTTATGGTCGTGCTATTGGTTTAAACGGAAAACCAGAAGAAGCCAATACCCTTTTTACAAATCTATTAGCAGATTACCCAACAGATTTTGAGGTGAAATTAAATTATGGCGAGTCATTATTATGGAATAGTAATTTTCCGAAAGCAAAAACCTATTTTAAAAGCCTAATAGACGAAGACCCGAAAAGTTTTCCGGCCTTATTAAGTTATGCTAACACACTTTCTAATTTAAAAGAATACGAAGACGCGTTAACCTATGTCGATAAAGCATTAACCGTTTTACCAGGAAACCCAAATGCATTAACCTCTAAAAAGTACATGTATTTAGGTTACGCATACCAGAAGCAACAAGCGCGACAATATGATGAAGCCGAAGCTTTATTAAAGAAAAACCTAATCTTGTTTAATAATGACAAAGACACGTTATTAAACTTAGCCAACCTCTATTTAATTGCCAACAGATTAGACGATGCCAAAGCAACCTATGACATTTTAGCCCAAAATCCTGAAAATAAAATAACAGCATTAAACGGTTCTGCTCTAGTCGCTCACTTAAACGGAAAAGAAAAAGACGCCTTACAATTAAGTCAACAAGCATATGATAGTTTAGAGGATACAACAGATACAACCCTAACACAACAAACTACAGAGCGTTATGCACAAACCTTAATTTGGAATAAAAAATTTAAAACTGCAGATACGCTTATCGCGAAAATAGTTGAGACTAAACCTAATGAAAATTGGGTACTAGCATTGCGTGCTACCCTTAATATTTATAAAAGTGATTTTAAAAAGAGTGTTAAAGATTACGACCAAATTTTGGTTAACGATAGCACATCATTTGATGGTAACCTCGGAAATGCTAATGCATTAAAAGCTTTAGGTAAATATGAAGCAGCTTACACCTCTGCCGAAAACACATTAAAATTTTACGACAACCAAAAGGATGCTTCTAACTTTATTAAAAACCTAAACACAACATTTACCCCTTTTTACGAAGGAAAAGCATCTTACACCTTTGATAATGGAGATAACGAAGCTTTTGCTTTTAATAATAATTTAGAGTTTCCGTTTTCAACAAAATTTAAACTTTTAGGAAGCTACAACTATAGAAGTACAAATAACCCAGTGACAAACAACGAAGCAACATCGCATGACGCAAGCTTTGGTCTTTCTTACCAATTACTACCAAACGTAACTTTCAAAGGTACAGCAGGAATCACTT
The DNA here is from genome assembly GCF_055635485.1 of Olleya sp. KKT75. Taxonomy (NCBI): domain Bacteria; kingdom Pseudomonadati; phylum Bacteroidota; class Flavobacteriia; order Flavobacteriales; family Flavobacteriaceae; genus Olleya; species Olleya sp. KKT75. The sequence goes on along the minus strand of NZ_CM145759.1, from coordinate 1,688,391 downwards.
CTGCTAAAGCAACAACTAACGACTATACACAGTTATTAACGGATGTCTCTTTTAATATTAAGCCTTTTAAATTACAAGATTTAACTATTGGTTATAAACGCGAATTACAGAGTTTTAATGCTGAATTATTAGATCGTGAAATTGTACAAAACAACTTTTATGCTAACTACAGTTTAAACACTAATTTTAACTTGGGTTGGTTTACGCAGTACTTTTACACAAGCCAAAGTGATAGTAATGCCAGAAACTTATTGTTTACCTCATTATACTACAATATCTTACCAAAACCATCGCTTAAGGCGGGTTTAAACTACCAATATATTACGTTTAAAAACCAAGTACCTACAATCTATTTCTCTCCAGAAACGTTTAATGCAGTAGAGGTTTTTGCAAACCTGATTAAAGATGAAAACATCGCAAAACCTAAAGAATGGTTTTACGAGTTAACTGCAGCTACGGGGTTACAATATATAGAAGATGACAGTAGTCAAAGTACATACAGAATACAAGGTAAATTAGGCTATAAATTCTCAGAGCGTTGTATGGCAAACTTATTTGGTACACGAAGTAACATTGCGTCTGCAACTGCTGCTGGATTTACTTTTAATGAAATTGGTTTAAGATTTAAATGGTTACTATTTGAAAAGCCTGTATTTAGGGACTAAAATAAATAACATTTAAAATAAGACATAAAAAAAACACAAGCCTCACGCTTGTGTTTTTTAGTAAAGGATAGTGCTATTAATTTATCCTCTATTCGCTTTTACTGGACAACCTATTGCTTTTGTTAGAGTAACCGTTGGTTTTTTACCAGCTTCTAATGCTTTAATCGCATCTTCTACATATTTAACTTTTACATCCTCTGGCGATTTAGAATTATCATCAATTGCACCAATATATTGGACTTTACGATCTTTATCCAATACAAATACGTGCGGTGTTCTTACGGCTCCGTATTGTGGATAGATCTTCTGTCCTTCGTCTACTAAATAGACAAACGGAAATCCTTTTTCTTTAGCTCTTGCTTGCATTGCTGCATAACCTTCTTTTTCATTTTCAGGACTATTTGGGTTAATTGCTATTACAGCATAACCTTGTGGTGCATAGGTGTTATGTAATGCTATTAAACGGTCTTCGTATAATTTTGCAAAAGGACACTCGTTACAAGTAAAGGTCACAATATATCCTTTAGCATTTTTAATACTTGCTAAAGACACCATTGTTCCATCTACATTTTTAAGACTAAAATCAGTTGCAACGTCTCCAATATTATACCCTCCAATTTCTTCTAACGTTTTAGTTTGCTCTGGGCTACCTCCTTTTGGCGGTCCTTTTCTGTCACCTCCATGTGGAGGACCTTTACGATCTCCATCAGGATGCTTACCATCCGGTCCATGTTTATGATCACCTTGCTCTAAAGCGGTGTCATTTTTATGATTCTCTTTGTCCTTACAAGACACTAGTACAATTGCACATATAGCAATCATAGATAATACTGCAGTTATTCTTCTCATCTTAAATTAGTTATTAATTGTATTATTTATTTCAGTTTCTAAATCAGATTCACTTTCAAATGAGCGCTCAAAAAACCCGCGCTTTGTATTATTAAAAATAATAGTATACGGTATGGCTCCCGACCAATTTGGATCTATTTTATTTATCCAAGTATTAGCATCGGCATCGTCTAAAATCACCACTTTGTTAGTGATATTTTTTTGATTTAAAAATGGTTTTAGTTTGGCTTCAATATCCTTAGGAAAATCCATACTAACTAATAACACCTCAACATCAGGATGTTTATCCGCATAGGCTTGGATATATGGCAACTCTTTAACGCAAGGTGCGCACCACATGGCCCAGAAATTAACAATGTAAGTTTTGCTACTATCTGTATATAATAAAGGTTCTAACTGGTCAAAGTTGTAAACAGGAATATTTGTATTGTTTGCAACCACAACATCACTTTTAGTATTGTTACAGCTTACTAATAAACAGAACATAACTAACAACACTAGTGGCTGTTGTAATTTTAGTTTTAAAACGTGTCTTTTTTCCAAAATCAAGAAAGGGTTAAAAACATAAGACTTTCTAAATCCAAGAAGGTTTAATTTGGGGTAGTTTTAATTCTGTTAAATTTTTAAAAAGAAAAAATCTTCAGTCGTCATCTTTCAATATGACAAGTTGTATCAAAATTCAATTAAAAAAAGAGCTATTAAAATTACAACTCTAAATGCAATGCGTCTAATCCTATCCAATAGATATTACCTGTGCCATTTTGAGCCCTATTAGCCATCACTTTAAATTCTTTTATAGAATTTATTTTAGATGAATCTACTACAACTCTTTCGCTTGTAAAATAGAAAGTGTTGCGGTTAACATCTACAAATGGGCAAAAATCTAACTTATCAGAATTAATGTCTTTTCCCATGTTTTTTGATGGACTCCAACGACCAGATTTGTCTTTTAAACTATAATATAAATCGCCACCACCAAAGCCATCTGCCCGTCCATAAGAACTAAAAATCAACAAATTTTCTTCTGGATTAACATAAGCATTAAACTCGTAATGTTTTGTATTTATGGTACTGTCTAAGACCGACGGTTTTTGATAAACTCCATTTAATTTTTTCGACACAAAAAGATCTTCTTTACCTATCCCTTCCGGTTTTGTTGCCGTAAAATAAAGATTCCCGTTGTTGCTTAGTGAAGGGTAAAATTCGTCTTCTGTTGTATTTATAGTATTGTTCAATGGTTTTGGCTCGCCCCATTTACCTTCAATCTTATGACTATACCAAATATTATAATCTTTACGTGTATTATCGTTATTAATTGGTCTATTGGATGCAAAAAACAAGGTATTCCCTTGATCTGTATAAAAAGGTTCGATATCTTGATAAACTCCAGAAAAAGAAACTAATTCAGGTTTACTCCAAACCCCACCAACTTTATTGAGTTGTACTAAACTTCTTCTTTGTTGTTTATAATCTCCCAAAGTATACATTAATTGATTCCCGTCGGGAGAAACAGCTAAATCACGTTGATACAATCCTGTTGAGATAATACCGTCTCCAAATAACGTCGGTCTATTTTTAGTTTCTGCTAAATTTAGAGTTGTTTCTTGAATAGCATCTACCTCTTTACATCCTAAACAAATTAAGCTAATAGTTAACGCTAACAATAGTATGTGTTTTAATCTCACGTGATTTTAAATATATAAAAGGTTACTTTTTGTTGCCTAAATATACAACTTCAGGGTGTTTTACGTCACTATAAAAAGAAGAAGAAGACTTACTTACTTTTTAAAGCCAACCGTTTTATAAACCCACTCCATTACAAAGCAAAACACAATAATACCTAAGGCGACTAGCACTCCAGTAACATTAGTTTCAAATTGCTGGACAATAAGCGTACAAAAAGCTAACAGACACAATACACTAGCTATTAAATGTATGCTTTTTTTAGACTCTAATTCTTGATACTTTTTAAATCCTATATAGTTAACTAGACAAAAAATCAATAAAAAGCCCGCACTTCCAGCTGTAGAAATACTTTCTAGATTAAAGACATTAACCAATATAATGGATAAAATTGCAGTTACTAAATACCCAATAGGTTTGCCCCAAAAAATATGGCAAAAATAACGTGGTAACTCTTGATCTTCAGCAATGTCATAGTTTACGCGTCCACTTCCTAAAATGGTTGCATTAATAGCAGAAAAAGTAGAAATCAAAGCCGTAATGGTAATAATAGTAAATCCTATCTGCCCTAAAGTAGGCGCTGCTGCTTGTGCCAGAACATAATCTTTAGCACTTGCTATTTTTTCAAATGGTAAAGACCCAACGGTAACTATTGCAATTAATATGTATAAAACCACTACAAAACCGACTGCTCCAAAATAGGCTTTTTCTGTGTTTTTCTCACGGTCTTTTAAGTCTGAAATAGAATTGGCTATTAGCTCAAAACCTTCATAGGCTACAAAAATCACCATTCCTCCTGAGAGTAATAAAAAAGGACTTTCCCAATTGCTTGGCTGTAATTGATGTAAATTTTCTGGGTGTAAGGAAAACCCATAAAATCCAATGCCTATAAAAGCAACTAATATTAACAACTTTACTATAACCGCGACAGACTCAATACGCCCAACCAAACTTACACTTAGGTAATTAATGGCTAAGGCTAATATAATTATAAAGGTTTGACAGATACGCACATCCATTGCTTTCTCTCCTGTAATAGAAAATAACTCGGCTGCATAAGACCCAAATGCCGATGCATATAAAGCTAACATCACGATATAACTTATCCAAAGCAGGTTATTAATTCCTCCTGCAAAAACTCCGTTTCCAAATTGTTGATGCACAAACCTAACCGTCCCCCCATTTTCAGGAAACTTCCTGGATAATTTAGCATAAGAATAGGCTGTTAATAACGCAATAATACCTGCAAATAAAAAGGCAACAGGTGTTCCTCCTTTTGCTAATGACACCGCTAATCCTAGAACAGCAAAGATACCACCACCAACCATGCCTCCAACCCCAATAGAAATAGCGTCTTTTAATGTTATTTGTTTCCCCATTAGTATTACGTTTTAAGCATTAAAGGTACAACTATTAAAAAAAAAGAAACTTATGACTTATCACCAACAAAACCAAAAAAACCGAATGCTTTTCGCACTACAAAACAACTTAAAATACACTTTGTAAAATACTGATAACGGAACGTTTCATCTATACAATTACATATTTCATAAAAAAAACGTCGCAAAAGTCATGTTTTTTAACGGATTAATCCACTTTTAAACTGCACTTAATATTATATTTGTAATCAACCAATTACGTTTTCGCTAAAAACAATCAATCCAACACTACAAAGCCCTAACTTTTTAGTAATAAACAGCTTAACCATGAAAGAACTCTATAATCAGTTATTTCAAAAACACAAGACTGAAGATAAGACTTCATTAACCTACATGGACTCCTTGCAAAAAGATATTGCAATTGGCTCTTGGGAAGTAAACCTACAAACGGATACCGTTATTTGGAGTGCAATGACCAAAACCATACATGAGGTAGAACAAGACTATCAACCTAACATAAAAGAAGGCGTCAACTTTTTTTTAGAAGGGTATAATCGTGACTTAATTAGTCTATTATTTGCTAGGGCAGTTAATGACCAACAACATTACGACAGAGAGTTTCAATTAAAAACAGCAAAAAACAACATAAAGTGGGTCCGTATTGTTGCTTACCCTGTAATAGAAGATAATAAAACAAAGAAAGTAATTGGTGTATTACAAGATATTACTGAAAAGAACAATACGCTAAATGAGCTTAAACTAAAAGAAGAACTTATACGTACAACTTTTGAACATGCCCCAAATGGTATGGCTTTGGTAAGTTTATCGGGAGAAATAATAACATTAAACAAAACCTTTTGTGACTATTTAGGGTATACTACGGAAGAACTTATTGGATGTAAAATAAACAAGCTTTCTCATCCTGGAGACATAGATATTATCCCTGCCAATATTAAAAATTTAATAGATGGGGTTTCTGACAAGTTTGAATGTGAAAAACGGTATATCAAAAAAGATGGTTCGTATATAAATTGCATTTTATCGATATCAATATTGAGAAACGAAAATAATCAACCCATTCACTTTATTTCTCATTTAATAGATATAACAGAACGTAAAGTCGCCCATAAAGAAGTAGAAACATTACTAACCACTACTAAAAGTCAAAATGAAAAACTTTTAAATTTTGCACATATTGTCTCTCATAATTTAAGATCACATTCTGGTAATCTAGAAATGTTATTAGATATAATGAAAACTGATTTACCAGAATGTACAGAAAATGAGTTTTTCCCCTTAATAGAAGAGGCTGTAAATAATTTAAGCGAAACGATTAGTAATCTAAATGAGGTATCCATAATAAACTCTAAAGAAAGTAAAGATTTAAAAGCGGTAAACTTATTAAAAACAACACATACTGCTTTAGCTAATTTTAAAGCTAGTATAATAGCTACGGATGCTAAAATAAACATTAGTATAGACAGCAATATATATGTGCTAGTTATACCAGCTTATTTAGATAGTATTTTATTTAATTTAATATCTAACAGTATTAAATACAAAAGACCTGATACAACACCTGTAATTAATATTAGCGCCCAACAAACCACGGATTTTATAAAAATAACAGTATCCGATAATGGTCTTGGGATTGACTTAAATTTACACAAAAAGAAAATTTTTGGACTTTATAAAACATTCCACAAACATCAAGAAGCAAGAGGCTTAGGGCTTTATATTACAAAAAATCAAGTAGAAGCTATGAACGGAAAAATTAACGTAAGTAGCAAAATAAATGAAGGAACAACGTTTACAATACATTTAAAACATGAAGCACATTGACACCACCTGCTTAATTGATGACGATCGCATTTTTATATTTGCAGCCAAAAGAATACTAAAAGCAACTGAGTTTTGCGATAATTTTACCATTTATAATAACGGTGCCGAAGCTTTAACAGGATTAAGAGATATTATAAAATCTGGGAATAATATTCCTGATTTAATTTTACTAGATCTAAATATGCCTATTATGGACGGATGGCAATTTTTAGATGAATTTGTTAAGATTGAAAACTCTAAAAAAATAACCTTATACATTGTTAGCTCATCTATAGATCCCGCTGATTCAGAAAAAGCAAAACAATACGAGCAAATTACGGACTTTATAGTAAAACCAATAACTAAAGATGCTCTTACAGATATAGTTAACACTATAAATACTACATAATTATCTTAACAAAAAAAAGGCAAAAGATTTCTCTTTTGCCCCTAGCAGAAACCAATCGTAAAATGCTATTATTAGTTCTTAGGTTTCCACATCTATCAATCAAAACTATAATGAAAGCGCTATTTAACCAATAGCTTTAAGGGATTATAGTGTGCATTTGTGCTTGATAATTTACAGATATACAACCCTGAACTAAATTGTTCTCCATTTATTGCAATCTGATTTTTACCTACTTGTGTTTTTACTGTTCTATTAAGTACTACTTTACCTAATTGATCATATATAACCAACTGTACCGTTTCCGATTGATTAGACACAAACTGAATACTTGAAGTGTCCACCATTGGGTTTGGGTATGCTGCAAGCGTATTAATTGTTTGCGATTCAAAATCGTTTACCGATAAACTATTACCTCTTGAAAAACGAACATCTTGTAAATTCATTTCTTTAGTCGTAGTTACCCCATCATTACTTACCATTGTAAACACAATAGTTACAATATCATTAGCCTCTAACTCAGTATTTAAAGTCGATGTAAACTCTGAAAACATGATTGCATAACTTTCTAAATCCTCCGTTAAAGCAATTGATGTTTTATATTGCTCTTCCCAAATTGTAATACTTTCCTTTACTAAAGTAATTTCTAAATTACCAGTACCACTTGCTCTTAGCTTAAAACTATTATAATCTTCAGACACATCTACTGCTTTAAAACGCGGTGTTAATGCACGGTATGCAGCAACATAAGTGCTAGTTGTAGCATTTAGTGCTACGTTTCTTTCTATTGGAAAATCTTGATCATCAAAAGTCATTGTGTTTTCTGAGATTTGATAATTGTTTACTGTTGTACTAGCTTCAGAATCATCAACTCCCCAAGGTCCATCAGACATAAATAAATCATCAGGTGTATTAACACCATCACCTATTCTAAAACCAATATCAAACAAGTGTCCTGTTGGCACTGTTATGTTTGTAATATAGTTTTCGTTTAAATCAAGGTTAGACGTTGTGTAATTAAAATCGTTAGTTTCTGTTGTTCTAAAACCAGAATCAAAGTTCACCATTGTTGTTGCGTTGGTATTTATAATTTGAAGATCTAAAGCCCCATTATTATAATGTCCTTTTCTAACAAAAACTGTTGGAGGTGCTGACAATTGGTAATCTAAAATTGGCTTTTCAGTATCTAATAAATTTAGAACCTCTTGTGCTAAACTGTATAAATCGTCTATCGAATCTGACCAAATTTGAAAGTTATAAAATGTAACATCAGTTTCATATAAATCTAAATTCCAATGTGACTCTACTGCAAAATTAGCATCACTATTTTCAACTTTAGCGGATAAGCTTAATACATACTCGAAACTACCATCTTCGTTTTTTATAATAGACTTGATAAAAGCGTGATCATTAATATCCATCGTTGACACAGTAATTAATTCCGCTCCCAATAATCTGTCGCAAATATATTTAGTGTGTTCATAAACCCCATTTTCTGTTTTTAAGGCTAAAACCGAAGCGATAGAAGCTCCATTTTGCATGTAGTCTACTGAGTATACTTCTGTTGCATTAGTAATATTTAATAGATCTGTAGGTGTTGATTCTACTGCAAAGTCTTCATTAATTGTATTTAGTGGCACAAAATCTTGTAATTCAAAACTGTTGTTTGCTGTTCTGTAAGCACTACCTGTTTGACGACTAGTATCTTTAGTAACACGCTTTGCTGTTTTTTGATCAAACTTATAACTGGTTTTAGCACGGTTAAAATTTCTTTTGTTAATGGCTTCAGACAATCTTCCGTTACTTTCTAAACCACCATCGTTAGCTGTTGTTGGAGGTGCAATCACTTCGCAACTTCCAAATCCAGAACAAGAAGGGTCTTCGCAATCAATTAACCCATCACCATCATCATCAATTCCATTATCACAAATTTCTTGTAATACAGGAGCAGATGGGCAACGCGCACCATCATTACTAGCACTTGAAGGTCCAAAAGCAAATAAATTAGAATCCATTGTAGCGCCAGGTGTTACATCTTGAACACTTTGTATTACGTAAACCGTTCCCGTTTGATTTGCAGAAATATAAAAACGACCATCTGCATCAAAATAAACTGCACCATACGTATAATTTAATCCTGATAATATTGGCACTTCACCTAAAGCCTCAACAACACTAGTTGTTGGATTAATACGATATAAAATATTTGAATTTTTTTCTACTGCATATAAGTTACCATCAACTGCATTAAATGCCCAATCATGTACACTTATGTTTTGTGATAACGTTTCTGTAGATAAATATTGTGTATAAGTAGGAGAGTTTGGATTTAAATCCACTTTATAATAACTAGTTCCTCCGGCTTTAAAATAGTAAATGCCATCTGGGCTGATATCTCCAACATATTTATTACCCGTAGGTAATTCTGGAATTGTAAATGATGTTGTTGAAAAATCATTCCCAATTCTAACTATAGTTCTTGAAGGCGAACTTAAATACCCCCAAATAAAACCATCTGCAGGATTATAAGCTGTTGCATTAATATTACCCGGTGTAATATCTCTTGCAGCAAGATATGAATTACCTGATGCTAAATCAATTGCATAAACATCGTTATACTGAAACAAATACGCGCTATAATCGCAATTAAAAGGCGTGTCTTGCGCCTGACTTGTTACGCCTAAAAGTAGCACAGCAAGTACTAACATTTGTTTTTTAAAAGTGTGTAGTTTTGTTATCATGGGGTGTATGTTTCTTGTTTACAATACAAATTTACTTTTTAAACCTGCTTGAAATGTTGTTTTTCGATTGATGTGTTCTAAGTATAGACCAATGGTAATTAACTGTAGATAAGCGCTTTTAATATTATAACTTAACAAAAATATTAGTGAAGTAATTATTACCGTCAGCGTCTTGTTTTGTTGAAATCCCAAAATCTGTAAAGTCTGGATTTTGTATATTTTCTCTATGTCCTTCACTATTTAACCAAGCATTTACTAAAGACGCAGCAGAACTAAAACCATAGCCTACATTTTCTGAAACTGTTTTTGCATTAACAGCATCTTTTAAGTTTTGAGAACGTACATAAAAATAATCGTGACTTGGAGCACCTTGACCAACCATATACTGGTTATGAGAAATAGCTTCTTTTGAAGCTGCATTTAAAATATTTAAAGGTGTTAAACCTTCCGATATTCTGTAAGCATTAATTAACTCAGCAATTTGATAATCTAATGTTGAGTACTCTACATTTTCAACGGTTGCATTATACTCCTCTGGAATATCTAAATCATCTCCTTGAACTGAACATGACATTAAAAATGTACTTAATAATACTGCTGTGATAATTGCTAATTTTTTCATCGTGATTGGTTTATTTGATGACAAAACTAATTTGAAAGGCAGCCAGAATTATTGTTTTTCGATTAGCACAATTTTAAGTGTCGACGAATGGGTTAAACACTAAGTTAAACCGCTTTAGATGCATTTAATCGGATATTCGCTATGGTTTAAACGTAAAAAGAAGCACTTCCTCGATTAAAAAACCTCAGAAAATACTATTTTAAAATATTTAAAATGATAAAAATCAGCGTATTAAAGCAAGTTTAAACGCTTCATCAGCTCTGGTCTGTTAGAACGACTTACAGGAATAACGTCCTTTTTAATTAACACACTGTTGTCCTCAATATCAATAATTTTTTTAATATTAATAATATAAGAACGGTGTACTTTTAAGAATAAACTATCAGGTAATTTTTCTTCAATTTTCTTTAAAGTAGAATGCACTGTATAATTTTTATCTTCAGTTTTAACTTGGATATAATCGCCTTTAGCTTCTACTAAATAAATACTTGGAATATCTATTTTAATTAAACGTCTGTCAATATTAACATACAAGTCATTACCTGAGGACGTTTCTACTTTTTCAGACTCTGACACCGTTTTAACAGGTGCATCTTGAATAGCTTCAGCCTTATCAATTGCTTTTTGAAAACGCTCTTGCGTGACTGGTTTTACCAAATAATCTACAATACAATCATATTCAAAAGCTTGTATAGCAAAATTAGGATCTGATGTTGTTAGTACAATTTTTGGTGGGTTTTTAAGTGTTTCGATAAAATCAAAGCCTGTAAAATCAGGCATATGTATATCTAAAAAAATCAAATCCACCTCATTTTGATTTAAGTATTTTATGGCTTGCATTGCATTAGGAAAATCTTCTAAAACATTAAGACTTGGCACATTGGAGCACAATTGAGAAATAATCATTCTAGCTGTTGCTTCGTCATCAATAACAATACAATTCATAGTTTGGATTTAAAGGTCTACCAGATATTTTGTAATAGTTGTTAAAATAGCTTCAAACTGTTCTTTCTCGTCAGATTTACCATCTTCAAGACTTAACTCGTATGCTACAGCAACTTCATATCCTTTTTCGAGCCCTAAAATACTAATTTTATGCTTAAGTTTATGCACATTGTCCGCTGCTAATTTATAATTTTTAGCATTATAGTTATCAAAATAAATTTGTTTCTCTTCTGGAAACTCTCTTTTTATAATATCTATTAATTTTTGTTTGAAGGCTTTATCGTCTCCAGATAAGCTGTCAATGTAGGATTGATTAGGCTGTTCCATTTGGGGCTTTTTTTAAAGTGAAATAAAACGTGGTTCCAATACCGACCTGAGATTCAAGCCATATTTTACCACCGTATAATTCGACAATTTTTTTAACAATAGATAATCCAATTCCAGAAGAATCCGGATTATTCTCTAACTTCTCAAAGGTTTTAAAGATTTTATTAAAGTAGGCCTCTTCAATACCTTTTCCGTTATCTGTTATGTAAAATTGCCAAGAATCTTCTTGATCTTCAACACCAATTTTGATAACTCCTTGGTCTTTATCGTTGTATTTTATAGCATTACCTATAAGGTTTTGAAACAGTTGTTGCAATCTGTATTTATCACCTTTAATTGTAGGTAATTTAGTTTTTGTAATGCTAATATGCTCTGGTATCTGTGTGCTTTTTAGTATTTCTTGAACTAGATTATCAGCATCTACATCATACACTTCTATCTGATTTTTTCCAATAGTAGAATATTCTAATATTCCACTAATTAGGGTATCCATTTTTTCGACATTAGTCCTAATAAGATGTAGTGACTTTTTTCCGTTATCGTCAAAAACCTCACTATAATCTTGTGCCAACCAGGTGGTCAAGGTATCTATACTACGTAACGGTGATTTTAAATCATGAGACACCATGTGCGCATAGTCACTTAGCTCTTGGTTTTGATGCGCAAGCTCGTTTAACATGGACTGTTTTTGTTTATTCATCTTAACAATCTCTTTGGTTTGGTTATCAATAAAATCCACCAAATTAGATCCTGTTAACTCCACATCATCCGCTTGTTCGTCTTCTTTTAAATTATAAAATTTTAAAGTATCAATTACACTTTTAAGTTTATCAATAACTTCTTTTTGTTCTTCTGCTTCGTTTTGTAATTTTCTATTTGCCGCATACAACTCGTCAGAACTAATAGCCATAGCTCTCTGAATCATGCTAGATTGCTCATCAAAATTACGGTACGAGCTATCAATAGCATCAAAAAACTCAGTTAAATCACTGTTATTTTTTAATTCCGCATTTAAGTATTTTCGAATTTGTCTTTTTAATAATGAATTCATTATTCGCTTATTAGCGTTATCGTCATTGTTTGATTATGTAATTGACAACTAGTCTCTCCATGAAAAGGGGCAATTTCTCCGTAAGAATAAAACCCTGTAGTTACGGCGTCATTACCTATAACCTCAATAACCTCTTCTATTTCTTCTTCAACACGTTGGTCTAATACTAACTTTCTACCAATACAACTTACTAGTATTGCTAGTTCCGGTTTGTTTTTTCTGTACTGTAAAGCCTGTGTTGCAGCACGCTCTGATGCATTTGCAATATTATCTACATTAGTCATCATTAGCTGTACTTTAGAGTTTTCCTTAATATCTCCAGCTAAAATTACTGCATTTTCTTCTTCGTTTATATTTAAAATAGACCTAACTATAGATTGACTTTCGTCCGTAGAAGTCACATTTAAAGGGTACAATAGCGCTGCGCCAGGTAAATCTTTAGCCTTGTCTCCAAGATACTTTTTGTATAAATCTAGAGCGGGTTGCCCATCTAATTCAAATAAAATATTGTCTTTAGATTTGGTAACAATACGTTCTGGGCCAAAAGGCGTCCATCCGCCATGGATTGAAAAAGAAATCTCTAAGCTATCACCATAAAAACCTATGGCTACCAACTCTCCTTCTTTAGGGTTTTCATTATAGGCTGCTAAAGTTTTTTCAAAACGTGCATCATCCCCACATAAACCTCCTGTTATTACTAGATTGTCCTCAGTAGCAGAGCTCATTCCTTTGGTAAGCTGACTTCCATTAATAAAACTACCCTCAGAGACTACAAAGACATATTTTAAACCCTCTTGAGGTAATTGCTTGATTAGATCGCTTCCCGTTTTGTAACTGTCTAAATCCGTATTTAAAACATTGCTGGTTTTAATTATAAATTTACTTTTTTCAAATTCAACAGCAGTAATAGTAATACTATCTTGATTTACTGTATTTGAAGAAATCTCTGCGCAAGAAGATGCAAAAACAATATGTCCATCAGGAAACAATTGTCTAATATCTTCATAAACCTTTTTGTCTTCTAGCATGTATCTATTACCAAAGACTAAAACCAACGGTTCTATTAAGTCTTGTTTTTCGATAACATACTCCCAATCTTTATTTTTATGTTTTACTAACTGTACTGTTTTCATTGTTCTTTTTTTAATGTGAAATAAAAAGTGGTTCCGACGTTTGGCTCACTTTCTAGCCATATATCACCTTCGTGTAGGGCAATGATTTTTTTAACGATAGATAATCCAATTCCTGAAGAATCCTTACTTTTTTTTAACGAGTGGAATATCTTAAATATTTTATCGTGATATTTCTTTTCAATACCAATTCCATTATCTTTAATTGAAAACTTGTAATGACTTTTTAAATCCTCTACATCAATAATAATACTCCCACACTCTTTATCTATAAACTTAACAGAATTACTTATTAGGTTTTGAAACACCTGTTGTAGTTTGGTTTTATCTCCTTTTATATTTGGTAATATATTAAGGCTTTTAACTTCTATATGATCTGGTATATACAACATACTAACCAATTCATTAACCATACTATTTAAATCTACATCTGCTTTTATGGTATTATCAGCCCCAACACTAGAATAGTTTAAAACATCTGTTATTAGCTGTTCCATCTTTTCTAACGTAGACTCAATAAGTCCAAAATTCTGGAGACTTGCGTCGTCTAAAACCCCTTTATTATCCTCTTTTAACCAACTAACCAAAGCATTAATACTACGTAAAGGCGATTTCAAATCATGAGATACAATGTGCGCGTACTCTTGAAGCTCGTCATTACTTTTTTCTAGCTTTTCTAATAGTTTTTCTTTTTGAAGTTCTAAACTTTTAGTATCGGTAACATCTAAATGTATTCCAATAGACCCGATTACTTCTCCGTCTATATTATAATTTGGCGCTCCACTAACTAACCAATGTCTTGTTTTTCCTTTTTTACAAATAGCTTTAAACTCGTAAGAATTTGAAATACCATCTTTCCGTTTTTCGCGTTCTTCTTTTAATACATCATCGTCTTCAGCTGAAAAAAGCATTCTTGCATTTTTACCTATAACTTCTGCTTCGGTATATCCAGACATTTTTTCAAAGCTTTGATTAACCATTAGGATTTCATCGTTATTATTCAACTCAACCATTCCTAAATTCATATTAGCAATAATATTATAATATTTTTGCTTTTGCGCCTCCAAACTTTTTCTATAGGTACGTTTTAAAGTAACATCAGTAAAGGTCCATAAATACCCTTTAGCTTTTTCGCCTATAACAATTGGTGTATAGTTACGCTCCAAAATTTTACCGTCCAACATCTCCAACTCATCACCTATAACTGCTTTTTTTGCAGCATCAATAACACGCATTCTTTCTATAAAAGCGTCAGGATTTTTAAATAACACCTTATTTTTTTCCGAGGATACTTTACAATTTACACCCGCCAAATCTGTAGGGTCTGATGCTATACCAAAAAGCTCGCAAAATTTATTATTAGTAAGTACAATGTTTCTGTTTTCGTCCTCCAAAACAATACCACTATCCAGGTTTACTACTAGGGACGCCAATCTACTTTCTGATTCTATTAAGTTTTCTTCGGATTGTTTTTGATCTGTAATATCTCTAACAATACCTTGGGCAGCAACCGGTTTTTTATTTTTGTCAAAAATTACAGACGCATTAATATGCACCCACTTCACCTCTTTAGATTTTGTATATACACGGGCCTCATAACCTTTAAAGAAACCTTTGTTTTGTAATTCTAAAAAAGAACCTATGGCATATTGATAGTCTTCTTTATAAATAAGATTAACCACATTTACTTTATCTCTAGAGATATCATAACCAAATAATTTGGTAGCTGCTTCGTTAAATTTTAGAAAGTTACCCTCCAAATCCATAACAACATATGCATCTGCGATGTTCTCAAAAACACCTTGTAATTGTGAAGATTTTTCGTCTACTAGCTGCTCTAATCTTTGGGAAGTAAAATAGAGTTCTCTTGATTTTTCTTCAAGAATTTTCTCTGCAGCTTTTCTTGCTGCCTTTTCCCTTTTTAAAGCACGTTCTAATATTTCTGATTGATTTTGACTCATTAATTTTTATGAATAACAAATCTAACTTCCGTTCCGTCTTCTTTAATTTTTTGTAAATCTATTGTTGCTGTCGAATTAAAATGAGCAAACGTCTTATTCATTAACCCTAAACCAAAATGATGCATGGCTCTGCTTGAGGTATAAATCATTATTAAAGAGTTTTCTGTTTTCTCAACAACTTCAAACGTTGGTAATTCTGCATCTGGATAAATTTTCCTAACCTCGACATGTATATGATTTTCTATAGAAGATATCATCTCGATAGGATCCTTATAAGTTGCCAAAAGTCCCGGGTAACTATTCTCAATCACACTAAAAAAGTGCTCTGCATAAACTAATAATAAGTTATCTATGGAAATCCCAGTGTTTTCGCTTAAATGGGTTAATAATTGAAGCATTTCAGAAAAACTATATGTCCCAACTGCGGTATATATACCTTCAGACTCTAATGTAGAGCTAGTGATAATATTATCTACCATTTCTAGACCAAACTTCTCTTCTACTAATTCTAAAAATTCTGTAAAAACTATTCCTTTCATTATCTAAACTACTATTAATTCATTAACACTCCAATACGCTAACACCCTTTCAATCTTACTTACGTAATCTTCATATTTTAAAGGTTTGATAACATATCCTGCCACACCTGTTTTATAACATTCTAATAAATCTTTTTGATTATTAGATGTTGTTAAAATAATGGTAGGAATATATCTTAAGACATCATCCTTTTTTAAAATTTTCAAAAATTCTATACCATTAATTTTGGGCATGTTTAAATCTAATAAAATTATATCAGGTAAGTTGTCTTTTTGCTCTAATAATTGCAATGCATCTTCTCCATTATTGGCTTCAATAATTGTATGATCTAGCTTTAAAGTTGAAATTGTTCTATTTAACTTCATTACTTCTATCATGTCATCTTCAATAAGAAGAATTTTAAGTTTTTTAATCATTACGAGGGTATTTGTTATGAATTACCCGCAAGGTACTTTAATAGGAAAGTCGTTTATTTATAATTCGCTTAGAACGATTGTAGTGTCGGTGGATAGCGTTTAAGTGTCGACGAATGGAAAATGAGTTGTTTTAAGCTGCTTTACAATATTGAATAGATTGTATTGTATTAACCTCTGCACTGTACTTAATACGCGCTAATTCTTGAAGAAAACTTAACTTATAACTGTCTTCTTTTTTATTGTCTAAGTGCATTTCAAAACAAGAAATAAATTCTAATTGTTTTAAGCTAGTGTGTAAATTTTGACAATGTTTAGTTTTTAAATCTGAGGTCTGATTAATGCCACTATTTTGATTAAGAGGAGTTGTATTTATAGAAAATACTTTTGAGAGGATAGTATTTAAAAATTGAGTCATGGTAATGGATTTAAGTAATTAATTATGTCAAAATTACTTTTATAACCACCTCACTTTTTTAATTTTCTTTAGAACCAAATTATATGTCGTTAAACCGCATTTAAGTATCGATAAGCAAGCTTATTTCTTTAACTCTAACTGCATTTTTTTAGTCATACCTTTAACTACCATATCATAAGAATGGTCTATTAACTGTAAGATAAACTGAGGTTTCAATTCTGACTTATAGATATAAACAGTATTCCAATGTTTTTTATTAGAATGCCAACCAGGCACAATACTGTCATGGTCTGCACGCAGTTGTAACGCATATTCTGAATCACACTTTAAGTTTATAGATGCTAATCCGTTATCCCATTTTTCTAAAGGGAATAATGCAAACATTTTGTCCAATACTTTAAACACTAAAGTATGTGCATCAAAAGGAAACGTCTCTGTTACTTTTGGCTTACTTAAACAGTAATTTCTAAGTTGTTCTATATCCATAGCACAACAATATAAGATTTATTTTTGCTGTGTCGCTTTAGATTTTCGCGAAGTTTTTTTAAATACCTTATGATTTGACTTATCATCTAGGTTAATTAAAGCAGGAATATCTAGACTTATTAAAGTCTCATTGATGTATTGTAGGAATTTATTCATAACTTGAGGTGTAATTTTCTGATAACTAATGTATTAAAAACAAGCCTTAGCCCAAATAAATATAATCAAAATAATCGACACCTCAGATTAAAAGTAAATAATATCGATATAATAACGTTATTTTAACTTTAATTTTTCACCAGACTTAAGTTTAAGCGCTGTATAATCCAACTTCCAACCTATAGTTTCCACAATGTTCTCTACAAGTAATAAAGACTCTAACGCCTCTTTTTTTGCTACGTTATACAATCCACTTTCCGGCACCTTATCTCTAATATGTTGTTTTGCCTCCTCACTTAAATTAGTTAAATCTGTGGCTTCAAACTTATTAAAATAACCATCTTTTTTATCGTAATAATTAATATTAGTCTCGATAGACAAGATTTCTGGTTGCGGAAAATGACTGATAGTTACTGTCTTTTTTTTATGATTTGAAGTTAATTCAATCTTATTAAAATCATAGCCAACATAAGCTTTCGCATTAATAACTACTAACGCTTTTTTCTTACTAGATACTAGTTTTAAAAAACGCTCTTTAACATCTTCATAGTGGTAGATTTCGGCAAAATCGCCTTCTACAGTAATAAACTTACATACCTTTTTAATTTTGTCTAATAAGATTACAGATTGCGCTGATACCTTTTTTTTAGATTGTAAGTGGTTGTATAAAGTATAAATACCTAATCCAACAATACCGCCTATAATTAATGTAAAAAATGTTTCCATCTATTGTTCTATTTTATATAAAATGGGTTTACTTGGAGTTGCATCGTTTTCAATTGGTGCAATTTGAAGATTTAAAATATACTTACCATCCTTAACTTTGTTTGGCACATAAATAAACTCCGTTATTGTAGCGTCTTTTCTAATCTTACCATTAAAATCCCAAAAGGCTTTGTGCGCTAATAATTTACCATCATCCTTTTCCTTGTCTACACTTGGTAAATCTATAAGTAAATGTTTAACGCCAATTTTTCTAATAAACAATGCTGCTTCCTCTGTTAAATAAGGCCAGTTGGTATTGGAATACTGTCTAGATTTTTTCTCTTTAGTATTAGGCATTGTCCTAATAACTAAAGCCTGTGGTTTGCGTTGTTTTAATAAATATTGAAGCTGCGCCTTAGAAATAACCTGATCTTCACCTATTAATTCTGGTGCAACAGTAATGACTTCAGCTAAAAAGAAAAACTGTTTTAAACATTTGTTTACACTATAAAACTGCTCTGTAATATGACCAACACACTCTGTATGCGTCCCGTGTGCATGCGGATTAAACTGAATATTATTAAAGTTAATGGATGCACCTTTTTTAACACTTGCAGTCCAATCATTAACCACAACCGGCTCAATCTTTGGCTCGTCTAAATACCAAGCATTGGCATTGGTTTTTGACGCCCGAAGTGGCATTGATATATCTAAAGGTTGTGCTAAATTTACGGTGTACTTTTTGGTGTTTATGGTTATTGTAGAAATCATGTTAACTGTACTTGTTTCTGTGAGTTTTTAGGTTTTTTAAGTATGAAAATAGAAAATACAAATTAATACCAAAACGCGAAAATTAATTCAGCATAAATAAGTCCGAAGCAATCCCATCACTAAGAAACTTACCCGTTTTTGTTGTTTTTAAGTTGTTATCCTCAATATACAACATTTGTTTATTCACATACTGATTAGCTTGTTGCAACAAGTATTCCAAAAAGGGTTTTCCAAATTGTTTTTCGACCGCTGTTAATGAGACCCCCCAAATAGTGCGCAGTCCTGTCATCACAAATTCGTTATACTTATCATTTAAACTCAAAACCTCAACCTCTAATGGTAATTGCTCTTGATTAATTTTAGTAATGTAAATCGTATTATTTTTTACATTCCAAGCGCGTTCATCTCCATTAAAACTATGTGCCGAAGGTCCGATGCCTAAATAAGGCTTACCTAACCAATAGGCGCTATTATTTTTACTGTAAAATCCTTTTTTTCCAAAATTAGACAACTCATAATGGTCAAAACCTGCCTGAGCTAGAGCTTCTATTAAAATATGAAACTGCTCATGCGCCAAGTCATCATCCACATTATCAATTACTCCTTTTGCTATAAAACTAGCCAATGCTGTTTTAGGCTCCACTGTTAAGGCGTAACTAGAAATATGTGGCACTCCAAAGCTTAGTGCTGTTTGTATATTTTCTAACCACTCTGCATTGGTGCTGTTTGGTATACCGTAAATTAAATCTAAACTTATGTTATCAAAATATTGGGTTGCTAGCTGTAAACAGCGTTTAGCCTCCTCTGCATTGTGTGCCCGATTCATTAAAATTAAATCTTTTTCAAAAAACGATTGAATACCAATACTTAGACGATTAATAGGGCTTTTTGCCAATGCCATTATAACGTCTTCATTTAAATCGTCAGGATTGGCTTCTAAAGTAATTTCAGGGTCATCGGTAATTTTATAATTTAAATATACAGCATCAATAAGATATTGCAACTCCGCAGTAGATAATACACTTGGAGTACCTCCTCCAAAATAGATGGTTTCTACCGTTGTATTTTTAAACTCGTCTTTGCGCAGTTCTAATTCTTTGGCTAAAGCCGAAATTAACTGATCTTTCTTTTTCATTGACGTCGAAAAATGAAAATCACAGTAATGACAGGCCTGCTTGCAAAACGGTATGTGTATGTATATTCCTGACATTTAGTTTTTAATAAGTGTTGGTGACGGTCTTCTCGTTTTAAAGTAGATTTCTGCTTAAGCAGAAATAACAAACTACTTTTTTACACGCTTTTCATTCTGTTTAACAAAAGCACTCCAGCCGGTATAACTTTTACCAATCTCTACACGTCCTTGATTATAAAAATGACACACAGCTGCTCCAAGTCCATCCATTGAATCTAGATTTTTTGGTAAGGTTTTAATACCTAACATGCTTTGCAACATTTTTGCAACTTGCTCCTTACTTGCATTTCCGCTTCCAGTAATAGCCATTTTAATCTTTTTAGGCGCATACTCTGTTATAGGCACTTCACGACTCAAACCAGCTGCCATAGCAACACCCTGAGCACGTCCTAACTTAAGCATACTTTGTACGTTTTTACCAAAGAAAGGCGCTTCGATAGCAATTTCATCTGGATGATGTGTTTCAATCAGCTCTATGGTACGTTCAAAAATAAGTTTCAGTTTTAGGTAATGATCATCGTATTTTTTTAAATCTAATTCGTTTAACTGAATCAGACTCATTTTTTTATTTACCACTTTAATCAAACCAAAACCCATGATGGTTGTTCCTGGATCAATCCCTAATATAATTTGTTCTTTGCTCATTTAATTACAAGTATAACAACCACTTAATGACACAGCCACACCAACGGTTACGGTTAACATATTACCATTAAAAGACCCAAACCCTTCTGTGATTGGATCAAAAGCATCTGCGAATCCTATAATATAAGATCCATCAACAAATGCGGATACTGTTCTACTAATCCCATAATGAAATTCCATACCAGCCATTCCGTTTAAAAATGACGTTTTATTATCGCCATAATCTCCTAAAGGTTTTATCATAGAATATCCGGGCCCAATATGAAAGACCACTCCAGTCTCCATTGGTAAAAACACAAAGTCTGTGCTCGCGTCATACACAAACTGTAAATTAACACGCGTGTAATTGGTTTTAAATTCTGGCGTATTATCTGCATTTACAAAACGATGATATCCAAAATCTAATTTAGCCCCTAACTTAGGTGTAAACATATTCTGAACGCCTAAATTTATAGTCGGAAAATTAATACTATTTGCTTCAAAAGGAGCAACTAACCCTTCTTGAGATGGACTGTTAATACCAACCGCAATAAGCGCTTTCCATTTACTAGTTTCTATTTGAGCAGTTACTGTACTTACAGTAAAAACAGTTATTAGGATAATACAATAGTGTTTGATTGTAGATAACATTGTGTAATATTTAGTTTAATTTGCAAGCGTCAACATTGGCGCAACTATTATGCACAGCAGCTTGCCTTACAAAACTAAACAATTCTTTTTTGTACTTATTAAATTAAGCATAGTTGTTGGTGCTTTTTATTTTATATATCACAAACTAACTAGAACTGACAGCCTAGATGTTAATGGTTTTTTTCAATTTTTAAAAGACAACAAAGTGTTTTCGATTAAAAATAGTGTGCTTTTAGTCTTTTTAAGTAGTTTAAACTGGTTTATTGAAATCATAAAATGGCGTTTTTTAGTGTCTAAATTAAAAGCGCTCACTTTTTTTGAAGCTCTAGAACAAAGTTTAGGATCACTAACAGCATCCTTATTTACACCAAACCGTATTGGAGAATATGGCGCCAAAGCCATCTATTACTCAAAACCCTATCGTAAACGCATTTTACTAACCAATCTGATTGGTAATCTAATGCAAATGACAATTACCGTTGTTTTAGGAGGTATAGGTTTTGCCTTTTACTATAAGACTTATCCCATTAGTATCGATTTTTTTAAAATATCAAGAGGGATTTTAATCATCCTTAGTGTTGCAATACTTTCCATTATCGGGATAAAAAAAACGAAGTACAAAATAAAAGGATTTTCTATTAAAAAAATCAAAGACTACCTAGCAACATTAGGCACTAATTACATTACACTAGGATTATGTTTATCCTTTTTGCGCTATGTTGTATTCTCTTTTCAGTTTTATTATATTTTAATCCTTTTCGGAATAACACTAAGCTACCCAGAAAGCATGGTTATAATCACAAGTCTTTATTTGTTAGCTTCTATAATTCCGACCATTTCAATATTTGATGTTGTTATAAAAGGAAGCCTAGCCATTTATCTTTTTGGAGCTGCTAATGTTACCGAATTACCTGTTTTAAGTTGTATTCTTTTAATGTGGTTATTAAACTTTGCGCTGCCAAGTATATTTGGAAGCTATTATGTCTTAAATTTTAATCTCTCAAAACTCAATTCCTAATGGAAATTACGATTATTATCATTATTTTACTGTATCTATTTTTAATAGGTGTTTTTGTCATAGGCTTTGATAAAGTTAAAGAGTATAGACTTAGAGACCTCGCTCCAAAAACGACCTTTACGGTTGTTATTCCGTTTAGAAATGAAGCCGAAAACCTCCCTAAATTAATAGCTTCACTTTTAAACTTAAATTACCCAAAAGACTTATTTGAAGTCCTTTTAGTAAATGATGACTCTGAAGACCAATCGGTTGACATCATTAAAAAACACCTCTCTCAAAATAAAAGCAATCGTCTTTTTATTAAAATAATAGACAATCAAAGACTAACACAATCGCCTAAAAAAGATGCGATAACAACTGCAGTTACACAAGCTAAACACGAGTGGATACTAACAACTGATGCAGATTGTACCGTACCTAATTATTGGTTAGACAGTTTTGATAATTATATTCAAGACCATAGTTTAAAAATGCTTGCTGGACCAGTCACTTACAACAGTAACAACAGATTATTTAACGCCTTTCAAACTTTAGATTTTTTAAGCCTAATTGGAGCAACAATAGGTGCTTTTGGAATCCGTAAACCCTTTTTATGTAATGGCGCTAATTTAGCTTACAAAAAAGACTTTTTTACCAGTCTAAATGGATTTGAAGGCAATAGTAATATTGCTAGTGGCGATGATATTTTTTTAATGGAAAAGGCGTTAAAAGAAGATGAAAATGCTGTTCATTTTCTAAAATCCGAACAAGCCATTGTCAACACTGCACCACAAAAAAATATTAAAGATCTACTCTCTCAACGCATCCGATGGGCCAGTAAAACAAGACACTACAACAACACCTTTGCCAAAATTGTTGGTTTACTAGTTTTAATAGCCAATGCAAGTATTGTTATTAGTATTGTGTTAACAGCCTTAGGCTTATTTAAAACAAAAACTTTTGCTTATCTGTTTTTTATTAAAATTGCTATTGACTATTTATTACTTTATAAAACCAGTCAGTTTTTTAATAAACAAGAGACGCTAAAACATTATGTTTGGAGTTGTTTTATATATCCTTTTTTTAGCGTGTATGTTGCTTTTATAGCCTTATTTACAAACTACAAATGGAAAGGAAGATCCTTTAAAAAATAAGGACACTCTCCTAAAAAATCATACTTTAGTATCAAACTAACCTATGCGCTATTTAAACAAAACGTCTAACCCTGCCTTTTCAAATTATTTTTGGAAAGCACAGCCACGTGCCACAAAAAAAATGACAGTAACCGGTATTCTTATTAAAACACTGTATTGTTTATTAATAATTAGCAGCATTGTTTTAGCAAGTTGGAAACTACACACTAACGGTACAAGTATTAAATGGTTTACGTCTGGCGGAATGCTAGCTGCTGTTGTTATTAGTATTGTACTATCTGTTAGACAGCAATGGGCGCATATATTAGTGCCATTATATGCTGTGGCTAAAGGTTTTTTTCTAGGCGGAATTACTGTATACGCACAAACACAATTTCCTGATTTACCTTATCAAGCTATTGGTGTGACACTAATTACCTTTTTTGTTGTGTTGTTTTTATATCAAACCAAACTAATTGCAGTAACCAATCGTGTAAAAAGTATTATTATAACAGTCTGTAGCAGCATTTTTGTAACCTATGTAATCTCATACATCTTAAGCTTTTTTGGAATACAATCTTTTATTTGGGGAACCTCATGGCTTGCTATTGGATTTAATGTCTTTGCTGCGTTATTTGCTGCCCTCTCCTTACTACTGGATTTTGATTATATAGAAAGACAAAACAATAAAGCACCAAAATATAAAGAATGGCTAGCCACTTGGGGCCTTTTAGTAACCATTGTATGGTTATATGTAGAAATATTAAGACTTATGAAAAAGTATGCGATCAGGTTTTAAACCCTACTCGTCAACCTTTAAAATTATAGGCAACTTAAACTGTGTTTTAACTTGCTGACCACGTTTTACCGCTGGAAATATTTTAGGCAAGGTGTTTAAACTTTCTGTTATTGAAGCTTCTAAATTGGGGATTTCATGCGTTGTTAAACTGTCAATTTCGATAGAATTTATTTGTAACTCTCCTTTTTCAGAAATCAAAAAAGACAGCATAATTGTATCATTAACATCTTGATTAACAATAATGGTTTCATTTTGAAGACTTTCAGAAATATGCTTGGCTAACGTGGTTTCAAAACAATGTTTAATTTCTTGTTTTATCTGCAAACTTTCGCAAGCCAAAAAACTAGGATAATTATCTACTTCGTTCCAATTAAAGGTCTTTAACTCTTCTTGATAAATAGCATCAGAGGTTGTTTTTTTTACGTCAAAATACTGGCAAGACACCACTACAAAAAAGAGTAAAAAAACAGCTATTTGTTTCATAATTAACTAATATAGCGGAAAAATACAACTTTTTTAGATGACTAAAACTTACTTACTAGTTTCTCTTAACTACAAATAGATTAGAATACGTTGTATCGTCTTTTGAGATTTTTAAAACGTAGATACCATCTTCAAGTTTGTCGACGTTTATTTCTTCGTTTAAATCTCCTTTTACAAAACGTTTTTTATACTCTTTTACAAGTACACCGTTTGTCATGTAAACAGCAAAACTATATTCACCCTGAATTACTTCTTTAAAAGACACGTTTAATTTACTTACTGCTGGATTTGGAAATAAGCTTATGTTTTCTTTAGATAATGATGATACTGCCTCATCACAACATACTATTTCTTGAACCACTTTGCTAGTCTTAGCACCTAAGGTAATGGTTTTAATTAACGTCCTACCATCTCTTAAAATTGTAAATCTTACCGCATCAAAAGGCTGGTATGCTTTAACAGCATTCATGGCATCACCACGTCTGTTAACTACTTCACCATCCATAGCTAAAACCAAATCATATGGTTGTAATTTATTGTCAGCTGCTGCTGTACCTTCAATTACTTTTAAAATAATAACACCTTTATCGGTCTTACTTTCTTTATCACAAGGACTTCCAAATTGCACTCCTAAAAAAGCTGTTTCGTAAACAATTTTATCAATTGTACACGTGTTTTTGCAATCTTGATTTATTTGCGCATTTGCTACAGTTGTAAAACATAATAACACAAAAACTAAAGGTAAAAATCTTTTCATACTAAACTATTTTTTAAGAAATATGAAGATATAGTATTTTTCATACAATTATATAAATCAAATAAAAAAACTTTGCTTTATAGATAAAATTCGTTGTTTTTCAGACCAAAAGCATGATTTACAAAACAAAGTTTGATTATTCGGATTTATTTTGAAAGTCTTGACTTTTTAATTCAGCAAGCTTTACGTTTAAAATTGGTACGTATTTACTACCAGGAAATCGTTTATTAAACGACTCTACCTCCTCTATTTTTGTGTCCATATTTTTATAAAACACCAACTTAGTATAAACCCTATAAAAATAAGCTGCTTCAGATCCAGGATTTTCTTGTATCGCTTTAGTAAATGCCTGAATAGCATCGGCATGTTTTTCTTGTAAATTATAAACAACACCCAGTTTTATATAAACCTCATCTAAGGGGTCTTCTTGCAATTTAATAGATTGTGCTATATGCTTTTCAGCTAACAAATACTGAGTATTACGCTGATAGTTTAATCCTAATTGATAGTGATTATAAGCGTCTTTAGGATCCTTTTCTAACGCCTTTTCTAAATAGGTAATAGCCTTGCTATAATTATAAACTTTACCATAAGCATACCCTAGTTTTTCGTTAACAAACTTTGTAGTTTCTCCTAATTCTAATAGTTTTAAAAACTGAGCTATCGCTTTGTGATAGTCCTCTTGCAGATAGTAACTTTGCCCACCAAGTGCGATTAGTTTTTTATTATTAGTATATGCTTTTAATCCTGTTTTAACATAATATTCAACTTTATCAAAGGACCTGTTTTTTAAATTATATTTAGCTAACTCATATATCGCTTTTTGGTTTGAATCATCTAACTCAAAAACCTTAAAAAAATAATCTTGAGCACTTATGTACTGCCCTAAAGCGTTAGACACTACACCTAAATAATATTGATAATTAGGATTAGCAGCATCTGTAATAGCCAACTCTAATAGCAGCACTTCAGCCTCTTGCAACTTGCCGGTTTGTATTAGTAATTTACACAGTTCAAATTTTAATAGCGCATTGCTCCGATTACTGTTTAATGCTTTATTATAGTATGTTATTGCTTGATCATAATTTCCTAAAAACACATATGATTTTGCGATTTGTTGTGAATATGGTAACGTGTCTTCAAGCTGGTTATAATAACTAATAGCCTTAGCATAACTACCATAATTATACAAGCTATCTGCCACAGCCAATACATTGGTTTGAGCCTTAGCATTAAAAAACAATAACAATAAACCTATAACAATAAGCAGTCGCTTCATTTAATTAATTTTAAAAATAATTGGCAAAGCATAAGTAACGTTTACCGTTTTACCTTCGTGCATAGCTGGAGTAATTTTTGGCAAACTATTAATTACACGTATAGCTTCTGTTTCTAAATCAGGATGAGGCGCACGCGCTTTAACATCATAAACCAAACCATCCTTGTCAATTCTAAACATGACATTAATACGTTTTACACCTTTTACTAAGCTTAAATCTTTCCCTAATTTTGTATTAAAATTAGTTGCAATATGTCGTGTCACTTGGTCTGAAAAACATTTTTTCTGTTCAGATTTACCTGTTATTGACTGGCAAGCCTCAAACATAGGAGACTGATCTAATTTTGAAAATGGCACCTCTATTTCCAAATTTCTAGCATCATCTACATCCACATCTTCTACAACGGTTATTACTTTGGGTGTTATTTGATTACTATCTGAATCTTTTGATACGGGCTCCCCATTGGAACAAGAAGAATACACTAACATCCCTAAAACCATAGGGATTATTAATAAATACTTAATTAACTGCGTCTGATTTGATTTTGATTTTTGTAACATAATGATTCGTTTTTTGATTAATGATTGTTTGAAAAATGGATTGATAAAAGCACAGTTTTTAACACTAAAAACCTGCTGTAATAACTGTTGGTAATATTCTGTTTTACCAACTTTTACCGCATTGTGATCGGCAATATATTCATGTAGATTACTTATTCTATTTTGATATAGATATACTAATGGATTACACCAAAAACCTATTTTTAAGGCTTCAAACCAAAGTAAATCCAACGTGTGTTTATCGTTGGCATGACTACGCTCATGTGCTAAAACATGATGTATTTGGTCTGCTGAAAGCATATCTCCTAAACACACGTAATTAAAAAAAGTAAAAGCAGAATCGGAGTCTTTTAAAGTTACAATGGTAAGACCATCTTCTTTAGTCTTTGGATTAACTGCTATTATCCTTATTATTTTAATTAACTTGATTAGAAAGAAGATTAGCATTACAACCGAAACCAAAACATACAGATTACCTATAGCACCTACTGAAACTGACCAATCCCCATTAAAACGACTTGCTTCTGAAGCTACCTGTCCAGTATTACCAATTAAAACTTCTGGTAAAGCAACCATAAAACTGGTTGGAATAATCTTATTAAACCCCTCAATTTTCACAAAAGGAATAACTAAAGACAATACAGACGTGACTAATAAATAAACTCTGTTATAATTAAAAAACGTATCCTTTTTTAAAAATAGATCATAAGCCACTAAAAACAGTAGCTGAAACAGTATCGTTTGAAAAACGTAGTACATCATAACTATTCTTTTTTATTGATTTCATTCAAAACAGACTCCAACTCATTTAAACTAATGTCATTTTTTTTAACAAAAAAGGACACCATACTTTTAAACGAACCCTGAAAATAATTATCCACAAGCTTATTAATAGACTGGTTACTGTAATCTTGCTTTTTTAATAATGGAAAATACATATGGCCTTTCCCTTGCTTTTCATAATCTACAAAGCCCTTAGACTCTAAAATTCTAACAATAGTAGAGACTGTATTATAAGCAGGTTTTGGCTCAGGAAACTCTTCTATTATTTGCTTGACGTTAGCTTTTTCTAACTGCCATAAAACTTGCATTATGTCTTCTTCTGCTTTGGTAAGTGCTTTCATTTTTTGTAACTAAATTATTAGTTGAATAAAACAAATATAACTAAATATTTAGTTTAAACTAATAATTTAGTTACAAATATTAGATGTAAAATGTTTTTAACAGCTTTAATAACATAAACAACTTACATTGAAATTTAAACTTGTATTGTTTATTATTAAAATAAAAAATCACACAAATACTATTGAAAGTTGAAAGACAAAAAGGTCTAAAATACACAAAGCAACATCGAGAGATGTTGCTTTGCATTGTGTAAATGTAAATAGTGCTATTATATTCAAACGGAAGTTTGAAAATGGGAATAATATTAACTTATATTAAGTTACATCAAATATACTTAATCTTATATTTAGCTATTGTGGTAAAAACCACAACCTTACTGTGGTAAAAACCGCACGTCTTATATTTTATAAGTCTTTTCAGACGTTTATAAAATCAAAAAAATGCTAAATTTTAACATTTAACGCTATATATACCCCTTTTCTTTAGCTATTTTTATTAGAGAATCGTCTTTACCATCGTCTATTACAAATAAATCTTTTAGGTTTTTTTTACGCTTTTCAATAGCACTTAACGTGATACCCAAATGCGCTACCAAATCTTTTGTTCTTACCCCTAGCGATAAAAAATGAAGCATTTTATGGTTTATCTCATCCACTTCTATAGGATTAAAAATACTACGCTTAATAATATTATTTATAGTTCCTGTATAAAACGGAGGGTTATTCTGAATAACTTCAAATGCACTTGCTAGCTCACTTGACGTTAAATCACTTTTAATTAAAAATCCGTCTGGGTTTATGGTCTTTATTATACTATGTATGCGATACACCTCATTAAACATAGTTAAAATTACAACTTTAGCCTCTGGCTGTGTTAATCTAACATGCTTTGCTAAATCTTCTCCTGACTTATATATACCATCACTTGACTCTGGAATACTAATATCAAAAAAATACATATCATAGGGTTGCCCCATATTTTTTGACTTTAGTATTGCAGACATCGCAGAATCACAATCCGTTGCCACATCAATATCTAATATTTGATCTTCTTTTTTTGTTGCTAATAAAATATGTTGGTAACCTTCAATAATCATTGGATGATCATCTACCATTAATATTTTTAAAGTACTACTCTTCATAAATTGGTTGATTAACTAGTAAATATCGGGACAATAATTGTAATATCAGTGCCTTTTTGCTTTTGACTTGTAATTAAAAGCTTCCCCTTTATTTCTTGCACTCTATCCTCTATATTTTTAAGACCTATCCCTTTTTTGGACTTATACAGATCAAACCCTTCGCCATCATCAGTTATATTAAAGACTAAATTAGTGTCTTCTTTTTTATATGAAATAATAACTTTAGTTGCTTGGGCATGTTTATACGCATTCTGCATAGTTTCTTGTAAAATACGATACAGATGAATTTTTACCGTATTATCTAAAGCATCCCAATTAATACTATCATCACCAATAAATGAATACGCAATTTTATAAGCTCCCATTTGCGTCTCAACTAAGGTTTTTACAATATCTAAAAATCCCGCTTTTTTGATAAAATCAGTATTTAAATCATGTGATACTTTTCTAATATCGTCTTCTATCTTTTTAAGCTCGTTTATATAATGCCCCCTTTTATCAATAGCCTCAGTATTGACACTTAAATTAAGACTATCTAAGCTTAATCGTACACCAAATAGCTTTCCTAAAATTCCGTCATGTATATCTTTGGATATTCTGTTTTTTTCTAATTTTCTAGCCTCGTCAATATTGTCTTGCTGTGATAACATCAAACCATAAATTTCTTGATTTGCTTCTTGCTGTTGACGCTCTAATTGCAATTCTTTATTTTTTTCTCTTTGTGTTATTAATATATACAGAAACACTAAGACCATCAAAAGACCAATAGAGGTAATGATTAAATACAACCGCTGTCTTGACATTTCCTGATTTTCTTCTACGATTTCTGCAGTTTCTAATTCTATCCTAGCAAACTTATTACGAATAGAGCGCTCAGCTAAGACCAAACTATCGCTAAGCTTTATATGTTCCATTAAATAAGATCTAGCGGAGTCTTTATTTATACTTGCTTTTGTAATAAGTGTTTGCAGAATATACTCATTAGCATTAATCTTTTTTGCCATTTTATATGACAAATCATTGTAGTATTTAGCTGAATCCTGTTTACCCACTGCATGTAAATACTCTGCATAATAAGCACCTATAGACATCGTAGTTAAATCATCATTCGCTTTTGTTACATTATTAAGGGCTTCTATAAATAAAGGATTTATGGTAGTATCCATCGGATCGATTAAATATGTTGTATACGCTAAATTAGTCTTAATAACAGCATATAGTGCTAAGTCATACGCTTTCAATCCTTCATCTTGAAGAATTTCAAGATACTTTTCTTTAGCTTTTGGATATAATCCTTTTCGTCTATAAACAGACGCTATATTAGTATTTGAATACAATAAATCATAATAACGATTTTCGTTATTGATTAGATTAGCATAACTAACCGCCAGATCATTATATTCTAAGGCTTTATCATAAAGTTGTAATTGAGCAGAGATAGCTGCAATTAAATCATGAATAGACCAAAGCGTTTCAAGGTTGCCATCTGTTTTTGGTAGCTTTTCAACTATCAACTTGGCTTTAATAGCATTTATTTCTGCTCCAATAAAATCCCTTTCGGCATGTTGGATAAAAGCCATATTGCATAACAATTCGGCTTCACTATCATAATTTTTTAAATCACCATAGATCTTATAACTCTTATAATAATACTCGTATGCACTATCTAATTTAGCTTCAAGATTATCTATATAACCTAAAATATAATACGCATCGGCAATAGCCAATGAATCCTTAATTTTTTTAGCCAACTCTAAATTTTCAATATTTATAGATTTAAGAGGCTTAAAATCTTGTTGAAGAATATAGAGTTTAGATAAGCTTTTATTACTGTAAAGTATTGTTGAATCCGCTGCTTTGCTCTTGGACAATACTACTGCTTGCTTTGCATACTCCATCCTAGAGTTCATATCTAAACTTTCATCTTTAGATAAGCTTCTAAGCTTAAAAATAGAATCTAAATTTGAATCCGCCGGACCCTTTTGAGCCAAACAGTAAGTTGATAGTAGTAAAATGAATATAAATCTAAACAAAGAAGTTCTTATAGTTAACTTCTCAAAGTTAAAACAATTAATTTATTGGGCTACGCGTAAAAACAAAAAGCTTTCAATTAAAATTTTAAACTAACCAGAACTAGCTATTAACCATTTGATGGTACTCTAACTTTCCTTTTATCTACTAACACTAATAGTTTAAGATCTGGCGTTTTTACTTCTTTATTAGTGTTTTCCTTAATTGGCTCTGTAGTGTCTAATGCGCTTACACCTGTTAATAATCCGATTGAAAAAAATGCTACTAATGTAATTTTTAGGGTTTTCATAATATTGATTATTTATAGTTAACTATTGATTTATTAAAAACGTAAATACAACAAAATTTAAGCTAAACAGATTAGCTTACTATAAATCACACACTTACAAAAATGTATGTTCAATAAATTAATTAATTAGCTTTAGAATGAATATAAAAGTAGAGGGAAATTTTAAAGTTGAACGAAAATAGACTTAAGAAAAAGAAATATACTAAATAACTCGATGTAAAGCAAATAACATCGACAAAACGTTATAAAATAAAAAAGCATCCCAATTTTCTAGAAGAAAAAAGGAAAGCTTTCCATCGGTTCAAGCTATTAACTAGCTTTCTACCAGTTTGATGGACTACTACATCCATCAAAACAACACAACTAAATTTTATTGCCAAAAAAAGCTCCGATAAATCGGAGCTTTTAGCAATTTTTCGCGGTCTGGACGGGATTCGAACCCGCGACCTTCGCCGTGACAGGGCGACATTCTAACCAGCTGAACTACCAGACCGTTGCGTTATTGCGAGTGCAAAGATAGTCTTCTTTATGGATGTACCAAACTTTTTTACACTTTTTTTTATTTTTTTTTAAATAAACTTTTCTCGTTCCACCATATAGCTGGTTAAAACAGCATCAAACGCTTGGTTTATATCCGCAGCAACATACTTAATCTTGTACTGTAAACACTTCATTTTCAATTCTTCAAAATAATCAAGCACCGCTTTTTCATAATTTTCCTTGACCTGATCCGCATATAAGTTAACAAAATCACCAGTTTCAATATCAATAAATCTTTTTGGCTTATTATTAAAATTAAAGTTCATTTCTTTAGCTTTATCATAAACATGAAACAAAACAACCTCATGTTTATTATGTTTTAAATGTCGTAATGCTTCAAATAATTTAACCTCATCTGCGGTTGTTTGAAACATATCGGTAAAAACAAAGATTAAAGAGCGTCTGTGAATTTTTTCTGCAATCTCATGTAAATAGGCATAAGTTTCTGTTTGCTTGTTTACAGGCTTTGATTTGACCGCCTGCTCCAATTGATGGATCAACATCTGGTGGTGACGTTCACTCCCCTTTTCAGGAGCGTAAAAATCATACTTATCACTATATATACTTAATCCTACTGCATCGCGCTGCTTTTTTAATATATGCATTAA
Source organism: Olleya sp. KKT75 (assembly GCF_055635485.1). NCBI lineage: Bacteria > Pseudomonadati > Bacteroidota > Flavobacteriia > Flavobacteriales > Flavobacteriaceae > Olleya > Olleya sp. KKT75. The sequence continues at coordinate 1,655,112 of NZ_CM145759.1, read as the reverse complement.
GGATGCAGACGCTAAAGCTGAAAAAGCAATCTTATTTAAATTATCAATGGAAAAACTATCCTGTTCTGGATAGTGCATGGAACTACTGTTATCTAAGATAATATGACAACGCAGATTAGTCTCGTCATCATAACGCTTAGTATACAGTTTATCTGTTTTAGCAAACAGCTTCCAATCTATATGACGTGTACTTTCGCCTTGATTATAGATTTTATGCTCTGCAAACTCTGCAGAGAAGCCATGAAACGGACTTTTGTGCATTCCGGATATAAAACCCTCAACCACTTGCTTAGCTAAGTGTTCGAGGTTTTTAAATCCGCCTGCTTTATTAAGTTCGTCTTGTAATTTCATTATTCTGCTATACCGTCAACAATACCGTAAGCAACACTCTCATCTGCGCCCATCCAATGGTCACGATTAAAATCTTTCAATACTTTCTCATATGTCTGTCCACAGTTATCCGCTAAAATATGTGCACTTAACTCTTTAGTTTTTACAATTTCTTGAGCTGTAATCTCAATATCACTAGCTTGTCCACGTGCACCTCCACTTGGTTGGTGTATCATTACTCTTGCATGCGGTTGGATAAAACGTTTCCCTTTAGCTCCAACAGACAACAAAATAGACCCCATAGACGCAGCTAAACCAGTACAAACTGTAGATACATCACTTTTTAGACCTTTAATACAGTCATACATTGCAAATCCAGAAGTTACATAACCACCTGGGCTGTTAATATACAGTGTAATATCCTTAGTTTCTAAGCTGTCTAAATACATTAAGCGATCTATAACATGCTTTGCCGATTTATCATCTACCATTCCCCAAAGAAAAACTTTACGTTCTTCTAACAATTTTGCATCAATAGCATCTTGCACTTTTATTGTTTTACTCATTTTCTATTTTTTTGTTCGTTTAAACATTATCTATTTTCAAAATTACTTCTAAAATAAAGAACCGCCTTAATATTAAAGGCACTCTTATTATTTTAAAAGCCATTTTGTAAATGTACTTTTAAAATAATTATTTCTAGTTTCATCTAAAAATAAAAAAGGTTTGCCATTACAGCAAACCTTTTATCAATACTTTAATAAAATTGACCTATAATAAAGCGTCTAATGCTTCAGAATAAGCTGTTTTTGGTGCTACACCTACTTGACGTCCTACTACTTCACCATTTTGAAATACTAAAACCGTTGGGATGTTACGTACACCATATTTTGCTGCAAATTCTTGATTTGCGTCTACATCTACTTTACCTACAATAGCTTTACCTTCATATTCAGTACTTAACTCATCAATGATTGGTCCAACCATACGACAAGGTCCACACCAAGCTGCCCAAAAGTCAACTACTACTGGCTTATCGCTTTTTAATACTGTTTCTTCGAAGTTTGCATCTGTGATTTCTAATGCCATAATATTATGTTTTAATTGTGTTTTACTACGTGTTAATATGCAATATTAGTCAAAAATTATGCGAAAGCTTACAACCTAACAATTTGTTTTACCTATTGTAGCATTGGTTTGCTTTATCCCTTTTACAGGGAATGAACGCCAGAGCCTTACTATTTTAAACATCTTACAGAATAAAGGAAGATGCTAACAACCTGCTTTTATTGATTAATCAAATAATGAATCTGTTGCTCTTGCAACTCATTCAGTAACTCATTAGTCACTTGTATTTTTTGCTTTCGACTAATCATTGTTAATTTAATTTTATCCCGGTTATCGTATACTAAAAAGTTAAGTGCATGATTACCTGGATGCATCGAAATTAATTCTTTTAAAAATCTAATTTTTTCAGCTTCAAGCTCCTTAATATTTAACTGTATAGATATTTTTCTAACATTTTTCTCCATGACATCATGTAATAACTGGAAGCTATTAAACTGTAATCTTGGATCACTCTTTTTACCAGTATCACGATTCACCCAACCTTCTCTAACAAAAGCCTTAACGTGTACAAATGTGTTTTGCAATAAAAACGGACGATGTTTTAGATACTCTTCTCCAAAGACTCTAAACTCAAACGTATCGGTATAATCTTCAATGGTAAACATTGCCCAACCTTTACCTTGTTTACTAACACGATGTTGTACATCTGTAACAACACCTCCAAAAGTAATTTCTTTATTAACGTGTGCACTTAAGTCATTAAAATCTGAAATTGTTCCATTACAAAACGATTTCATTTCTGTTCTAAAGTCATCTAAAGGGTGTCCCGAAATATAAACCCCAACCACCTCACGTTCTCGAGATAATTTTTCCATGGTCCCCCACGTTTCACATTCAGGAATCACTGGCTCTTCAATCTGTACATCACTATCTGCACCAAACATGCTTACTTGCGCAGAGTTTTCATTTTCTTGATGCTTAGCTCCGTATTTTATCGCCTTTTCTAAAAAGGTTAATTCGCTACCATCTTTAAAAAAGTATTGCGCACGATGTGTATCTCCTAGCTCATCAAACCCACCAGCTAGTGCCAAGTTTTCAAATGCTTTTTTATTAGCCGCACGCAAATCAATACGTTTTGCTAAATCAAATATGGACACAAAAGGCCCATCTTCTTTTCTATTATTAACAATAGTCATTACAGCACCATGTCCAACTCCTTTTATGGCACCCATACCAAAACGTACCGCATTGTCCTTGTTTACAGAAAACTTGTAATAAGATTCATTAACATCAGGACCAAGTACTGGTAGCTTCATACGCTTACACTCGTCCATAAAAAACGTCACCTGTTTGATGTCATTCATATTATTGGACAGTACCGCAGCCATATATTCGGCTGGATAATGCGCTTTTAGATACGCCGTTTGATAGGCAATCCATGCATAACATGTCGAGTGCGATTTGTTAAAGGCATAACTAGCAAAGGCTTCCCAATCTTTCCAAATTTTCTCAAGCTTTTTAGCATCATGCCCCTTAGCACTGGCTTGCTCAATAAATTTTGGTTTCATTTTATCCAAAACTGCAATTTGCTTCTTACCCATGGCCTTACGCAGTACATCGGCTTCACCCTTTGTAAAATCTGCTAAAGACTGCGACAGTAGCATTACCTGCTCTTGGTATACTGTAATTCCGTAAGTTTCTTTTAAGTACTCTTCCATTGCTGGTAAATCATACTCAATATCCTCATCACCATGCTTTCTACGTACAAAACTTGGTATGTATTCCATTGGACCGGGTCTATACAGTGCATTCATGGCAATTAAATCGTCAAAAACGGTAGGTTTAAGATCTTTTAAATGCTTCTGCATTCCAGGAGATTCATATTGGAATACACCAACCGTTTCTCCACGTTGAAACAGCTCGTAAGTCTTTTCATCATCCAGAGGAAAACTATCTGGATCTAATAATATATCATGTTTAGCTTTAACTAATTTTACGGTGTCTTTAATAAGCGTTAACGTTTTAAGACCCAAGAAATCCATCTTTAACAGCCCAGCATCCTCTACTACAGAGTTATCAAACTGTGTGACATATAAGTCTGAATCTTTTGCCAAAGCCACTGGCACGAACTTAGTAATATCGTCAGGCGTAATAATTACACCACAGGCATGTATCCCTGTGTTACGGACGGACCCTTCTAAAGATCGTGCAATATTTACGGTTTCGGCAGGTAAATCATTTCCTTCCGAAATATTTAAAAGCTCGTTAATTTTCTCTAAATCTTCAGCTCTAAACTTTTGTCCTAACTCTTTTTCGGATAAACCGAAAATTTTGCCCAGCTTAGACATTGTAGGAATCAGTTTAGCAATCCTATCTGCATCAAATAAAGGCAAATCTAATACACGTGCTGTATCTCTAATCGAAGACTTTGCAGCCATCGTACCGTAGGTAATAATCTGGGCTACCTGACTACTTCCATACTTTTCGATAACGTAATCCATAACACGAGATCGTCCTTCGTCATCAAAATCAATATCAATATCGGGCATACTTACACGATCCGGATTCAGGAAACGCTCAAAAAGTAAGTTATACAATAACGGATCAATATTGGTAATCCACAAACAGTAAGCAACTACAGATCCTGCTGCAGATCCACGTCCCGGACCTACAGAAACGTCCATTTTTCTGGCTTCGCGTATAAAATCCTCTACAATCAAGAAATACCCAGGATATCCTGTTTTCTCAATAACGCTTAGCTCAAAATCAAGTCTTTCAATAACAACATCGGACAACTCTTCTCCATATCGTTTTTTAGCACCAACATAGGTTAAGTGTCTTAAAAGCGCATTCTCCCCGCGTTTTCCACCATCAATTTTATCCTCCTCACTGGCAAACTGTTCCGGAATATCAAACGCTGGTAATAATACATCCCTAGCTAATTGATACCCTTCAATTTTATCCACCACTTCTTGAATATTAGAAATGGCTTCCGGCACATCCTTAAACAAACTCTTCATCTGGTCTCCAGACTTAAAGTAGTATTCTTGGTTAGGCAATCCATAACGGTATCCTCTACCACGACCAATTGGTGTAGCTTGTTTTTCACCATCTTTTACACACAATAAAATATCATGCGCATTAGCATCACTCTGCTTGGCGTAATAGGTATTGTTAGAAGCTATTAACTTAACATTATGTTGTCTTGCTAATTTTATTAAAACAGGATTAACACGGTTTTCATCTTCTTGACCGTGACGCATCAGCTCCACATACAAATCATCACCAAAGGTTTCTTTCCACCAAATTAAGGCTTCTTCTGCTTGATTTTCTCCAACATTTAAAATCTTACTCGGTACCTCTCCATATAAGTTACCCGTTAAACAGATCAGGTCTTCTTTATATTCTTCAATAAGTTTCTTATCAATCCTTGGTATGTAATAAAATCCATTAACGTAAGCATGAGATGATAACTTTGCAAGGTTGTGGTATCCATTTTTGTTTTTTGCCATTAAGACAATTTGATACCCATTATCTTTTCTGCTTTTGTCTGTATGATCTTCACAAACAAAAAACTCACAACCAATAATTGGTTTTATTTCTTTAACTGTTGTTGTGGTTCCGCTAGCTGCTGCTTCTTCTATTTTAGCTTTTGCGGCTTTATTATGTTTATTAGCAGCATTTACAAAGTGAAATGCCCCCATCATGTTGGCATGATCCGTTAATGCTACTGCCGGCATACCATGCTCTGCAGCAACTGTAATAAGATCAGCGACACTCATTGTTGACTGTAATACAGAAAACTGAGAGTGGTTATGTAAATGCACAAAGTCTACAGTTTGTAGATCCTTGATATTTTCTTTAATCTCCGCCGTACTAATCTCGTTAGTATCCTGCTTTTGTAATTTTTCTTGGATTTTAGCACTTTCCCTTTTCAGGTTAATATGCTTTAATCCTATTAATTGTATGGTTTGCGGGTTTGCTTTATTAAATTGCTCGAAATATTCTGGAGCAACATCTAACTGTTCTTTAGTATATTTTTTTAGACGTATTAATTCTAAAAAACAACGTGTTGTTGCCTCTACATCGGCAGTAGCATTGTGCGCTTCTCCAAAAGGTTTATCAAATAAAAACTGGTGTAACTCAGTTAACGTTGGTAATTTAAAACGCCCATAACGTCCACCCGGTAATTGGCACAAGGCAGCTGTTTGCTCCGTACACGTATCTAAAACCGGTAATTCTTGTAGTGGATTCTCTACATTTCCACGCACAAACTCGGCACCCATAATATTCAAGTCAAACTTAACATTCTGACCGACCACAAATTTGGCTTTACCCAATGCGATATTAAACTTTTCTAATACGTCTGATAAAGGGATTCCTTGTTGTTGTGCTAATTCTGTAGAAATACCATGAATCTTCTCCGCATCATACGGAATATTAAATCCATCGGGTTGCACTAGATAGTCCTCATGCTCCACACAATTACCCATCTCGTCATGCAATTGCCAAGCAATTTGGATACATCTAGGCCAATTATCTGTGTCAGTAATTGGTGCATCCCAACGTTTAGGTAATCCGGTGGTTTCGGTATCAAATATTAAATACATGTGCGAGTTCTTAGAAGTTTTTGCTCAAAAATACGAGCCTATAAAAGTACGTAGAATTAATTTTTATTTAAAGTGAAATCACAAACAGTTGTAAACAAAAAAAACCAGCGCGTTAACACTGGCTTTTTATAGTCTCTAAAACACCGTTTTAGGATACTAACTCTTCATGTACTTTTTCTGTATTGATGGCGGCTTGAATAGCATGTCTGTGTTTTGCAATTAAGTTATCAATAGTTGGTGGCAGGTTATTTTCTTTCAATAACGTATCATATTCTTCCAAGCTAGCCTCTTCCCCTTTGATTGCTTCTTCTATAATAGCCTCTTCGTTATTTGAAGAAAATACGGCTTTTAAACTCATCCAATTTCTGTGCATAGCACCTTTAAAACTTCCTGAATCTTCTGGGATTTGTCCGTACTGCAAGATTTCTGTTCTTAATTCTTTAGCAAACTGACTACGTTCTGACGCACGTCTTTTAAAAAATAATTTTAATTCGCTACTTTCTACATTATCAATTGCATTTAGATACCCTTTTTCAGCATCATAATTTTTAACTAATAATTCGTTTAATTTTTTTGAAATTTTTTCTCTGTAATTCATTTTATCTCTATCATTTTAAATTCCAATAACCTTCTTTATAGATGTGTATTGTTTCTCATCTTCCCATTCAAGATACAACAAACAACAGCTGTCGCCAAGGGTTTTAACAGGGTTTATGATAGCCTTAAGAGTATTTAACAAAAAAAAAGCCAACACAAATGTGCTGGCTTTTTTATATCTATTTAGTGGTACTTAATTACTACAATCTCCTAATCCATTTATTAGCGCTTGTATTGCACCATCGTCATCTCCACAAGATGCCTTTTTAACTTGAAGTGCTGTTTTATAAGCATTACAAAAATCTGTATACTGTACTCCAGCTGGATCTACATTGTTTAAATTAGTCTCTGTTGTCAACGTTACCGCTGTTGCATTTTGACACGCTACATTAACATCTATAGGATTTACTACTGCAATGTTTAAGATTGGTATATTATAAAAATACCCTCTATTAAAATTTTCAGACATAAAACCAGTACTATCAAACCCATTAAAGTTAAAAGTTCCAGATACCGTTCTTTCAATTAAATTAAACTCAGTAATTACAATTTCTCCTTCAGAAGGATAAATTTGAACTTCTGGATTTGGAATATTATTAGTTGTATATGCCAAACCAAAATCATTTTGATACACTGCAGAAGATACTGTGTTACCAAGTTGATACACCCCTTCAACGGTATTATCCGTTTTAAGATTAATTATACTTTCGTTTCTAATTCCGGTAATTACTAAATCTCCAAATGTGTCCACATTAGCCCTAAAGGTATTGGCTTCCCATAATTCGCCATTATTATAGCCTAAAAAAGCAGGCGAGTTAAACACCAAATCATCAGTACAAGACGTCAAACCTAATACAAGAACCAGTAGGTATATTATTTTTTTCATTCGTTAGTTAGTTATTTACAACATCAAAAATATAATAATTTATTTTATAACGTAGATTTCCTTTAAAAACTTGAAAATTAAAAAATTATACTATCTTTGCAGACTTATTAATAATAGAGGTCGCGAACCTCACAAATTAATTACATATGCCAGTAAAAATTAGATTACAAAGACACGGTAAAAAAGGAAAACCTTATTACTGGATCGTAGCAGCTGATGCTAGAGCGAAAAGAGATGGTAAATACCTAGAGAAATTAGGTGCTTACAATCCAAACACAAACCCTGCAACTATCGAATTAAACGTTGATGGTGCAGTACAATGGTTACAGAATGGTGCACAACCAACTGATACAGCAAAAGCTATTTTGTCTTACAAAGGAGCAATGCTTAAAAACCATTTAGCAGGAGGAGTAAGAAAAGGCGCTTTAACAGAAGAGCAAGCTGAAGCAAAGTTTACTGCTTGGCTTGAAGAAAAAGCAACTAAAGTAGATGCTAAAAAAGATGGTTTATCAAAAGCGGAAGCTGATGCTAAAACTAAAGCTTTTGAAGCAGAAAAAGCAGCTAATGAAGCTAGAATTGCAGCTAACGCTCCAGTTGTAGAAGAGGCTCCTGCTGAAGAAGCAAAAGCTTCTAACGAAGAAGAAGAATAAAAATTATTTTTTATACTTTTAAACTCCGATAATTTTTATCGGAGTTTTTTATGCAAAAAACTTTTCTTATGGATATTAAAGACTGTTTCTTTTTAGGTAAAATTGTTAAAAAATATAGCTTTAAAGGCGAGCTACTTATTAAGCTAGATACCGACGAGCCCGACTTATACGAAAACTTAGATTCTATTCTTGTAGATCTAAGAGGTACACTAGTCCCATTTTTTATTGAGAGTTCTCAATTACACAAATCAGAATTACTACGTGTTAAGTTTGAGGACGTCGATACAGAAGGTGATGCTGATGCGTTAATAAAAAGCGCGACGTATTTACCACTAACAGTATTACCAAAACTTGCAGATGATAAGTTTTACTTCCATGAAATTATTGGATTTAAAATCGAAGACAAAACCTTTGGTCATGTTGGTATCATTACTGGAGTTAATGATATGACTTCTCAATCTTTATTTGAAATTGATCGTGATGGTATTCAGATTTTAATCCCAATGAACGATCAGTTTATTTCTAAAGTAGATAAGCCAAACAAAACTATTTTTGTTGATACTCCAGAAGGATTAATAGATTTATACTTAGAAGAGTAACTTCTTTTATGCTCAATTTATTTCAGTATCGCACCCAAAAATAATGAGATCCTGAAACTAGTTCAGGATGACGTAGTGGTAGTTAACTATATTTATTGATGCTTTTGAAGCAATAATGGACCTACAACTAAAACAATAACCCACGTCATGCTGAATTTATTTCAGTATCACATCCAAAAATAATGAGATCCTGAAACTAGTTCAGGATGACGTAGTGGTAGTAAACTATATTTATTGATGCTTTTGAAGCAATAATTGACCTACTACTAAAACAACAACCCACGTCATGCTGAATTTAGTTCAGTATCACACCCAGAAATAATGAGATCCTGAAACTAGTTCAGGGTGACGTAGTGGTAGTAAACTATATTTATTAATGCTTTTGAAGCAATAATTAACCTACAACTAAAACAATAACTCGCGTCATGCTGAATTTATTTCAGTATCACACCCAAAAATAATGAGATCCTGAAACTAGTTCAGGATGACCTAGTGGTAGTAAACTATATTTATTGATGCTTTTGAAACAATAATTGACCTACGACTAAAACAAGAACCCACGTCATGCTGAATTTAGTTCAGTATCACATCCAAAAATAATGAGATCCTGAAACTAGTTCAGGATGACGTAGTGGTAGTTAACTATATTTATTGATGCTTTTGAAGCAATAATGGACCTACGACTAAAACAAGAACCCACGTCATGCTGAATTTAGTTCAGTATCACCCAAAAATAATGAGATCCTGAAACTAGTTCAGGATGACCTAGTGGTAGTAAACTATATTTATTGGTGCTTTTGAAGTAATAATTACCCTACAACTAAAACAAGAACTCTCGTCTTGCTGAATTTATTTCAGTATCGCATCCAGAAATAATGAGATCCTGAAACTAGTTCAGGATGACGTAGTGGTAGTTAACTATATTTATTGATGCTTTTGAAGCAATAATGGACCTACGACTAAAACAATAACCCACGTCATGCTGAATTCATTTCAGTATCACCCAAAAATAATGAGATCCTGAAACTAGTTCAGGATGACCTAGTGGTAGTAAACTATATTTATTGGTGCTTTTGAAGTAATAATTACCCTACAACTAAAACAACAACCCACGTCATGCTGAATTTAGTTCAGTATCACATCCAAAAATAATGAGATCCTGAAACTAGCTCAGGATGACCTAGTGGTAGTAAACTATATTTATTGGTGCTTTTGAAGCAATAATTACCCTACAACTAAAACAACAACCCACGTCATGCTGAATTCATTTCAGTATCACATCCAAAAATAATGAGATCCTGAAACTAGTTCAGGGTGACGTAACTATAAGCAAGTCTTTTAGAATCAAAGAAACATAATAACAAAATCATAGTTTTAAGTTATCCTAAGTATTTAATAGATTTGCAGCTTACAAAATAACTCTCGTTATGCTGAATTTATTTCAGTATCACAACGCGAAAGAATAAGATACTACAACACATTCAGGATAACACAATATGAGTAAGCCTTTTCAATTTAAACAATTTAACGTCCAACAAGACCAATGTGCCATGAAAATTGGTACCGATAGCGTATTGCTTGGCGCGTGGACACCATTAGACACCAATCCTTTTTCTGTATTAGATATTGGTGCCGGAACCGGTGTATTATCTTTAATATTAGCACAACGTAGTCACGCACAAGTGATAGATGCTTTAGAAATTGACGAACAAGCTTATGAGCAATGTGTAGATAATTTTGAAACCTCACCGTGGGCAGATCGTTTGTTTTGTTACCATGCAGATTTAGCTGAGTTTGCCGAAGAAATTGAAGACAAATACGATCTTATTATCTCTAATCCTCCATTTTATTCTGAGGATTATAAAACAGACAACACCCAACGTGATTTAGCTCGTTTTACAGACGCCCTTCCCTTTGATCATTTAGTAGAAAGCGTATCACAATTGTTATCAGAAGATGGGGTTTTTACGGTAATCATTCCGTTTAAGGAAGAGGCTAACTTTATCAAATTAGCGTCTGAAGTTAATTTGTTTCCTAATAAAATAATGCGCGTTAAAGGGTCCGATGCTTCGGAAATCAAAAGGAGTTTGCTAGCGTTTTCTTTCCGCAAAAGCGACATAAAAACAGAGACTTTAGTTATCGAAATTGAAAGACATCAATACACTCAAGATTATATAAATTTGACTCAGGATTTTTATCTTAAAATGTAATTGGGTTTGGTGGTTTCTTAAAGACCCTTCGACTGCGCTCAGGGTGACATTAGTTTTGCTATTGGATTTGGCGGTTTGTTTTTTACTTTTTTTTAGACTAGGATGGGATCCTGAAACTAGTTCAGGATGACGTGTGTGGGTGCGTTTTTTGTTGCTATTGGATTTTGTTCTAAAATGCTAAATATGTTATTATTTGCAGGTAAATAAAAGGATTCGTAAAAAAATGCCTTAATTTTTAATATAATATTGCGTTCTGCAAACGATTTCGTTATTTTTGTTAGGAACAATAAGCTACATTAACAGTTTATTTCTAACACAGACTAAAATGAAACCAGATTTATTTGAAGCTCCAGATTACTATAATCTTGACGAACTTTTAACTGAAGAACATAAATTAGTACGTGATGCTGCTCGTGAATGGGTAAAGCGTGACGTCTCTCCAATTATAGAAGAATATGCTCAAAAAGCAGAATTCCCGAAACAAATTGTAAAAGGATTAGCAGATATTGGTGCTTTTGGACCTTATATTCCTGTAGAATATGGTGGTGCTGGTTTAGACCAAATTGGTTACGGTTTAATCATGCAAGAAATAGAACGTGGCGATTCTGGTGTCCGTAGTACAGCTTCTGTGCAATCGTCTTTAGTAATGTATCCTATCTGGAAATATGGTAACGAGGCACAACGTCAAAAATATTTACCAAAATTAGCTAGTGGAGAATGGATTGGTAGTTTTGGTTTGACTGAGCCTGACCATGGAAGTAATCCAAGCGGAATGACAACAAACTTTAAAGATATGGGTGATCATTATCTTTTAAATGGTGCAAAAATGTGGATCTCGAATTCGCCATTTTGTAATATTGCTGTCGTTTGGGCAAAAAATGAAGAAGGTCGTATTCACGGTTTAATTGTAGAGCGTGGCATGGAAGGGTTTACAACACCAGAAACACATAACAAATGGTCACTTCGTGCATCTGCTACAGGCGAGCTTATTTTTGATAATGTTAAAGTACCTAAAGAAAACTTATTACCTAACAAATCTGGATTAGGCGCACCATTAGGCTGCTTAGATTCGGCACGTTTTGGTATTGCTTGGGGTGCAATAGGCGCTGCAATGGATTGCTACGATACTGCTTTAAGATACAGTAAAGAACGTATGCAATTTGGTAAGCCAATTGGACAGTTTCAATTACAACAAAAGAAACTAGCTGAAATGATTACCGAAATTACTAAAGCGCAGTTATTAGCTTGGAGACTTGGTGTTATGCGTGAAAACGGTACAGCAACCTCAGCGCAAATTTCTATGGCGAAACGTAATAATGTAGATATGGCATTAACTATTGCCAGAGATGCTAGACAAATGCTAGGTGGAATGGGAATTAGTGGCGAATACAGTATTATGAGACACATGATGAATCTTGAAAGTGTTGTTACTTACGAAGGTACACATGACATCCACTTACTAATTACAGGATTAGATGTTACAGGATTAAATGCTTTTAAATAGTTTTTATAATTAGATATTATTAAAATGCACATCTATTTGATGTGCATTTTTTTTATATTATTTTTACTTATATGTTTTCAGGAAAAAAGAAATTAGATCGCGCTTACAAACAAGCTAAAGTGATTGCGTTTGACGATACGTCTAAGTTTATATTATTTAGCGATTGCCATCGTGGTGATAATAGTTTTGCGGACGATTTTTCTAATAATAGAAACATCTATTACCACGCCTTAAAACATTACTATGTTAAGGATTTTGATTATGCCGAACTAGGTGATGGTGATGAGCTTTGGGAAAATATCTCATTTAATGCCATATTAAATGCCCATAAAAACGTGTATATGCTTATGAAACAGTTTCATAAAAAAAAGCGTCTGCATATGATTTGGGGTAATCATGATATGGTGTACCGAAACCCAGAGTATGTCAAGAAAAATCTATCTACCTTTTTTGACCCTAAAGTAGGCAAGGATGTCGAGCTGTTTAAAGATTTGACTTATAACGAAGCGATTGTTTTAAAACATAAAGACACCAATCAAGAGGTATTTTTAACGCATGGGCATCAAGCCGATTGGTGGAATTACACCTTTTGGAAATGGAGCCGATTTATGGTGCGTGTCCTTTGGAAGCCCTTAAATGTTATGGGTATTGCCGATCCGACAAGTCCTGCTAAAAATTACACCGAACTTATTAAAGTGGAACGTCGTACCAAAAACTGGATTACTGCCAATAATAACCTAATTACTATTGTTGGTCATACCCACAGACCCCGTTTTCCTGAGCCTGGTGATGTTGCCTTTTTTAATGATGGTAGCTGTGTCCACCCAAGAAGTATTACTGGTATTGAAATTGAAAATGGCGCTATCTCTTTAATCAAATGGCAAATTGCAACCAAAGAAGACGGAACATTGCAAATTGTACGTGTGCTTTTGGAAGGTCCGAGACGTTTGGTGGATTATAAGGGTTAGTAAAAAACAACTAGCATTACTAGAACTAAGGGCTTGGTAATCTTCTAGATTATAACTAACAATAAACAGATTGCTTCACTGCGTTCGCAATGACGGGTTACTTTGAATAAGAAATAGAAACAAATACCCTTGAATAAAACGATACCTCATATCGCAAAAATTCCTCACTTTAGTTAAAGGGAGGTGGTTTTGGTGTAACCAAAAGCGGAGGGTTTACCTTAAACGCGAAGCAGTTTTTTATAGTATTGAAAGTTTGCCAGAAAACAGATTGCTTCACTGCGTTCGCAATGACGGGTTGCTTTGCATTACAAACAGAAATAGAAACAAATACTCTTAAATAAAACGATATCCCATCTCGCAAAAATTCCTCACTTTAGTTAAAGGAAGGTGGTTTTGGTGTAACCAAAAGCGGAGGGTTTGCCTTAAACGCGAAGCAGTTTTTTATAATATTGAAAGTTTGCCAGAAAACAGATTGCTTCACTGCGTTCGCAATGACGGGTTGCTTTGCATAAGAAACAGATTGCTTCACTGTATTCGCAATGACATTTCAATTATGATTCTGGCGCCAATTCCACTTCCAAACCTTCCATTTCTGGTGTCATTTGGATTTGACATCCTAATCTTGAATTGTCTTTTACATCAAACGCTTCGCTAAGCATAGCTTCTTCATCGTCTTGCATTTCTGGTAATGGCGTATCACTTAACACATAACATTGGCAAGAGGCACACATAGCCATACCACCACAGATGCCGATAGTCCCTTCTGGAGCAAGCTCGTAACTACGTACGACTTCCATTAAATTCATAGCCATATCTGTTGGTGCTACTATTTGGTGTGTTACACCGTCTCTGTCTGTTATTTTGATATTTATATCTTGTTCCATTTTTTTGCTATTTACGCAGACTGGGTTTGCTTTACTTTTATTTAGTTTGTTGTTTGGCTGTCCTACCTTTTTGGGGTAATGTTACTCAACTTGTTTTTTATTGCTAATGACCCTTCGACTGCGCTCAGGGTGACACTTGATGTTGCTATTATATTTTATTATCACTTTGTGGGCGACTTTGCTTTTTTTACTTTGCTTGTGTGATCCTGAAACTAGTTCAGGATGACGTAGTGGGTGTTATTGTGTTTGATGTTACTTTGTTGTTATGTTTTACTACTAACGACCCTTCGACTGCGCTCAGGGTGACACTTGATGTTGCTATTGTGTTTTATTGTTCACTTTGTGGGTGACTTTGCTTTTTTTGCTTTGCTTGTGTGATCCTGAAACTAGTTCAGGATGACGTAATGGGTGTTATTGTGTTTGATGTTACTTTGCTATTGTTATGTTTTACTGCTAATGACCCTTCGACTGCGCTCAGGGTGACATTTGATTGTTGCTACACTATATTACCTACTGCATATCAAATTTAATGCCTTTTTTGATATAAAAAAAGACCTCACTGATTTTAAAATCTATGAGGTCCAAGTCTTTATATTTTAGATTTTAAAAATCTTAGCATTACTTTAATCAATTGCTTTTACAACTGCTTTTGGTGCTTCTTTACGTGTTCCGTCAAATCCATCCACACCACTTACTGTTGTATACTTTAATACGTAACGTTTTCCTGGATTAATGATTTGATATGCTGATTGACACATTAATGTCGCCTCATGGAATCCACAAAGGATTAATTTTAATTTTCCTGGATAAGTGTTTACATCTCCAATAGCGTAAATCCCTGGTATATTAGTTTGATAGTCTAAAGCATTATTAACTTTAATGGCATTTTTTTCTATCTCTAATCCCCAGTTTGCAATTGGCCCTAATTTTGGCGATAAACCAAATAGAGGCACAAAATGATCACATGGTTTTGTAAACGTCTCGTCGCCTTGCTTTACAACAATAGCTTCTACTTTTCCGTTACCTTCTACTCCAACAACCTCAGCGGGTGTGATTAGATTAATTTTACCAGCGTTTTTAAGTTCTTGTACTTTTTCTACAGAATCTAAATGACCTCTAAACTCATTACGTCTGTGTATTAAAGTAACTTCTGATGCGATATCGCTTAGGAAAATACTCCAGTCTAATGCCGAATCTCCTCCACCTGCGATAACTACTTTTTTGTCGCGGTAAAATTCTGGTTCTTTTATAATATACTCGACACCATAATCTTCATAATCCGAAAGGTTATCAATTTTAGGTTTACGAGGCTCAAAACTACCTAATCCACCTGCAATTGCAACTACGGGCGCTTGATGTTGTGCGCCTTTATTTGTAGTCACTATAAATGATCCGTCCTCTTGTTTTTCTATTGTTTCTGCACGCTCTCCAAGAGTAAAACCTGGTTCAAATTGCTTGCATTGCTCCATTAATTTATGCGTTAAATCTCCCGCTAAAATTTCTGGATAAGCAGGAATATCATAAATAGGTTTTTTTGGATATAACTCTGAACATTGCCCACCTTGTTGTGGTAATGCGTCTATTAAATGACATTTAAGTTTTAATAATCCTGCTTCAAACACTGCGAAAAGACCTGTTGGTCCTGCGCCTATTATTAGTATGTCTGTTTTAATCATTCTGTAACTTTTTCTTAATGGTCTTTAGCTTTTGGCTATTGACTTTTTAAACATGGCTTACTGCTTTGCGCTAACAAAGGTAAACTAAGCGTTTGTCTAATTTTATGACTTTTGTTAGCTTTTACTCCTGCCTTAGGGGTGGAATACTTCGACTACGTTGAGTACAAGTTTACTGGTTGAGCACCTCGCAGAGTACGATTAGTAAGCAGCCGATCCTTGTGGTAACGTCCAAACTATTTTTTACCCTACGTTAATGACACGCTCTATCTGTGGTGCGTACTTTTTGATGGTCATTTCTACGCCTGACTTTAAGGTCATTTGGTTGACACTACATGAGGTACACGCGCCTTCTAACTGCACTTTTACTTCGTTATTTTCTATTGACAATAGGGTGATATCACCGCCATCGTTTTGCAAAAAAGGACGAATTTCTTCTAGTGCTTTTTCTACGTTTAGTCTTAGCTCTTCTGTTGTCATTTATTTTTTATTAACTGCAGAACATCCTGCCATAGTGGTTATTTTGATAGCTTCGGTAGCTGGTAAATTATCGTTTCTGTCCACAACTTGCTGCACTACATTTTGCGTAATTTTTTCGAACGCTTTTTCTAATGGTGTTCCGGTTTGCATTGCTGCTGGACGACCAACATCTCCTGCCTCACGAATACTTTGTACTAAAGGCAGCTCTCCTAACAATGGTACTTGTAAGTCTTCTGCTAAGTGTTTTGCACCTTCTTTACCAAAGATATAATATTTGTTATCTGGCAATTCTTCTGGTGTAAAGTAAGCCATGTTTTCTATAATTCCTAAAACGGGTACGTTAATACTGTCTTGTTGGAACATTGCAACTCCTTTTTTAGCATCTGCCAAAGCTACTGTTTGTGGTGTACTTACAATTACTGCTCCGGTGATTGGTAGTGATTGCATGATACTTAAATGGATGTCTCCGGTTCCTGGAGGTAAGTCCAATAATAGAAAATCTAACTCGCCCCAAGCAGCATCAAAAATCATTTGATTTAATGCTTTGGCTGCCATTGGCCCTCTCCAAACGACTGCTTGATCTGGTTTTGTAAAAAACCCGATAGATAATATTTTAACCCCGTAGTTTTCTACAGGTTTCATTTTTGATTTACCGTCTACTGTTGTTGATAATGGACGCTCTGACGCCACATCAAACATAATTGGCATTGATGGCCCGTAAATATCAGCATCTAAAACACCAACTTTAAAGCCCATTTTTGCTAATGTTACCGCAAGGTTTGCTGTTACTGTAGATTTACCTACACCTCCTTTTCCTGAGGCTACAGCTACAATATTTTTGATACCCGGAATGTGTTTTCCTTTGATTACATTAGGTGCTGACTTTTCTGGTGCATCTACCGTAACGTTAATTTTAATCTTAGCTTTTTCGTACACGTTTTTATGGATGGCTTGTAGAATTTCTACTTCCGTCTTTTTACGTGCTTGAAGTGCTGGGTTTTTTATTGTAATGTCTACAATAACCTCGTCTGCAAAAGTGACAACGTTTGTTATTGCTCCGCTTTCTACCATGTTTTGTCCTTCTCCAGGAACGGTTATAGTTTCTAAGGCTTTAAGTATGTCTTGCTTGTTTAATTTCATTTTTTTGCTAGAAAAAAAGAGATTAGAAAGGAGAACTTGGACTGTTGTCGCATTCTCAAAACCAACTCTTGATAATAAATAACTAATTCAGAATGATTCTAAAGTGCAAAGATACTACATAAAGCTTGAAGAATGAAGCGCTAGGTTTGTTGTTTTTTATGGTGTGATAGTTACAATTTATGATGGTGGTTTGGGATTACTAGCTTGCTAAGATTAGCATTTTTGAGTTTTACTCAACCCTTTTAAGAACAGTAGATACGGGCAGATTATTCCGAAAGTAACTCTGAAGGATTCCAAAAGTGAGTCTCTAAGTTTTGTATTTGGTTATCGATAACCTCAATACCTTCGCTCTCTAATAATTGTTGCATTAGATTGGTCCCATCAAAATGATGTTTTCCGGTTAGCAATCCTTTACGATTTACTACGCGATGTGCGGGAACATCTTTACTGTGTGAACCATTCATGGCATACCCTACCATTCTGGCGCCACGATTAGCGCCTAAATAATTAGCAATAGCGCCATAACTAGTGACGCGTCCATGGGGGATTTGGCGTGCTACCTCATACACTTTTTCGAAAAAATTAAGTGTTTCTGGTTTCATATTACTAGTAGTCTTTTATGATATTTACTAGCGTCACAACAGCTATAATACCTGTTATGGAACCAATAATATAATTCATGTTTTTTTGTGACTTTAGTTTTTCGCTCTTGATTTTTTTCAAGAAAAACACATAGCAATATAACATTACAAATGTCCCTATTGCTGCTCCTGCTACATAAGAGGTAATATTATAGTTGTCTAGTGTGATTAGCCCTAAACTGGCCAATGTAACACTCATATATGCTTGATACGGAATAGGAAACACGTTTAGAGCAGACAGAAACATACCGTAAAAAAACTGACTACGTTTACTTTTACGCTCGTCTTCTTTTTGTGGTTTGGCTTCTTTTTTTGCTAATAGGAAAAAATAAACGGTGATAATTACAAATAATACAAATGCCACCCGTTGTAACATTTGCACTGTTTCTGGGTGTTTACTTAAATAACGCGCAAAAATAACCGCTATTAACGTTTGAAAAATGACAATGACGCAAACGCCTAACGAAAATACTAATCCACGACTATACCCTTCTTTTATACTAATTTTTGCAGCGGTCATGTTTAGCAGACCAGGCGGAATAACGCCGACTAATGCAATACATAAGCTAATAAAAAAGGTAATTGTTAAATTCAATAGTTAGTTAATTTTAAACCGAATATACGTAATTGGTTTGTTTTGCTCTAAATAGATACTCTCATAATGTGTTTGAATGTCCGTTACTTCTTCCGGACTTCCTTCTTGTCTGTACACATCGTTATTAGCATGTAGCACCTCGTGGCCTTCTCCATGTAATAATCCAAGGGTATACCCATGCATAAACTCTGAGTCCGTTTTTAGATTCATGATACCATCTGGTTTTAAAATGTTTTTGTAACGTTTTAAAAATGCAGAATTGGTCATTCTATGCTTTGTGCGCTTATATTTTATTTGTGGGTCTGGAAACGTAATCCAGATTTCGTCAACTTCGTTTTCTGCAAAAACAGATTCTACCAACTCTATTTGAGTACGGATAAAGGCAACGTTTGGCATCTTATCTTCTGTTGCTGTTTTGGCTCCTCTCCAAAAACGCGCCCCTTTAATGTCAATACCAATAAAGTTTTTGTTTAGGTATTTTTTACCTAAAGCAACACTGTACTCTCCCTTACCACATCCTAATTCTAGGACTAAAGGATTGTTGTTTTTAAACACGTTTTTATTCCAGTTTCCTTTATGCTGGTAAACCTCGTCTACTAATTGGCTTCTAGATGGTTGAAACACATTATCAAAGGTTTCGTTCTCTCTAAATCTTTTTTGCTTGTTCTTGCTACCCACTTCTTAACTATTTGTTATTTCTGGCGTAAAATTAAGGAAATATAGTTAAGTAGGTTTATGATTACCTTTGATTTTGATATTTTATGCGTTAAGGATGGAAGTGGCATCCTTTTTTTGCTGCCATAAATGGCAAAAAAAGATATAACGGACAGCCTGACCTTTTTAGGTAACGCCCAAATTACTATAATGAAAAAACGAATTTTAGTTGCACCTTTAAATTGGGGAATTGGTCATGCGACGCGTTGCATACCGATAATACATGCTTTGATTGCACACGGTTTTGAGCCCGTTATTGCTAGTGATGGCCAAGCGTTGCAATTATTGACTAAAGAATTTGAGCAACTTACCTTTATAACGCTGCCTGCATATAACGTTAAATATTCTAAGTCTAAACAGTGGTTTAAATGGCACATGCTGTTACAATTACCAAAAATTAGAAAAGCGATTAGGAAAGAACATGCGTTAGTGGATCAAATTATTTTGGATTATGATATCCAAGGGATTATTTCTGACAATAGGATGGGTGTGAATTCTAAACGTGTGCCTTCCGTTTTTATCACGCACCAATTAAATGTAATGAGTGGCAGTACGACCGCATTAAGCACTTTTTTTCATGACCGTTATTTAAATAAATTTGATGCTTGCTGGATTCCTGACTTTGAAAACACACCGAATTTAAGCGGAAAACTTGGTCATGATTTTAAACCTAAGGGATTACAACTACATTATATTGGACCGCTAAGCAGATTAGAAAAAGAGGCTTTAAAGCCGAAATATGACTTGATGGTTTTGTTGTCTGGTCCTGAGCCACAACGTACCCTTTTAGAAGAACAACTGCTGTCTGATTTGATTAATTATAGAGGGAAAGTTGTTTTTGTACGCGGTAAAATTGAAGCAGAACAGACCGTGATGCACGAAACGCCTTTTACTATTTATAATTTTATGCAGACTGAAGAATTGCAAAATGCAATTAACAGAAGTCAGCTTATTATTTCTAGATCTGGGTATACAACAATTATGGATTTGGCTAAACTTGGTAAACAAGCCTTTTTTATACCAACTCCGGGACAGTTTGAACAGGAATATCTAGCTAATTATTTAGACAAAAACGGGACTATTGCTAGTTGTAGTCAATCGGCTTTTACTTTAGACCAACTAGATCGTGTGACTAATTATAGTGGCTTTAAAAGTTTTGAAAATACGATTGATTTTACACACTTGTTTTCGCTTTTTCAAGCGTAAAAGAGAACTCACTACCGATATTAATTTCGCTTTCTACGTATATTTTTTCTTCGTGTGCCTCTACAATATGTTTGACTATTGCAAGTCCTAATCCTGAACCACCTTCTTTACGTGATCCACTTTTATCGACTCTGTAAAAACGCTCGAACAATCTTGGGATATTTTTTTTCTCTATCCCTTCTCCATTATCCGTAACTCTTACAATAACCTTGTTTTTAATAAGCTTTTCTATGCTTACTTCCGTAGTTCCTTTTTCGCGCCCGTACTTAATTGAGTTAACAATAAGATTAGTAAGCACTTGCTGTATACGCTCCGCATCACCAACTACCATTATTGGATGCTTGTAATGCATGTCAAACGTTAGTGTGATTTTCTTTTTAGCAGCTTTCATTTCTAACAGCTCAAAAACACTTTGCACTAATTGTATAATATCAAAAGGGGCAACATCTAAACTTAAGTCTCCAACTTCTAATTTAGTTATCATGTCTAAATCTTTGACTATATAAATTAGACGCTCTACTCCTTTATTGGCACGCTCTAAATATTTTCCAGAAACATTAGGATCATTGATTGCACCATCCAACAAGGTTTCTAGATAACCTTGCACGGTAAATAGCGGAGTTTTAAGCTCGTGCGAGACATTACCCATAAATTCTTTACGGTACTCTTCACGGACTGTTAGGGTTTCGATTTCTATTTTTTTGTTTTTAGCAAATTGATCTATTTGCTGTGTCAACGTTGCCATATCTGTTGTAATACTTTTTTTTCTAAAAGTAACAGACTCTAAAAGCGTTAGGTCTTTATATATTTTATTAATCCGTTTGTAGATAAACTTCTCAACTCTAAATTGGGTAATTACAAACGAGACGCTAAATGTGGCAAATGAAAACAATAGGATCTGCCCAAAATGCAATGCATAAAACACATACAAAAAGACACTTATGAGTAGTGTTAAAAAAACAGTGATTAAAAACGATGTTTTTAATGCGAATTTATACGTCTTTTTTAATTTCAAAATTACTCTACAAATTTATAGCCAACACCTTTGACTGTCTTAAAACTTTGGTCTCCAATTTTTTCGCGTAGCTTACGGATATGAACATCAATAGTACGTCCACCAACAACAACCTCGTTACCCCAAACACGATCTAAAATATCTTCTCTTTTAAAGACTTTACCTGGTTTTGATGCTAATAAAGATAATAGTTCAAATTCTTTTCTTGGTAACACAATTTCGGTTCCGTCTAAAACAATTTTGTACTCTTCTCTATTAATAACTAAGTTACCTATAGTCATTAAAGACCCCGCAGGCTCTTCAGATTTTAAACGTCTTAATAGCGCCTTTACTTTACTAACTAATACTTTTGGCTTGATTGGTTTTGTAATATAATCATCCGCGCCAGCATCAAATCCTGCTACTTGAGAGTAATCCTCTCCTCTAGCAGTTAAAAAAGTAATTAGTGTACTACTAAGCTCTGGCAGTTTACGGATAGCCTCACAAGCTTCAATACCGTCCATTTCAGGCATCATAACATCTAAAATAATAAGTTGCGGCTTTTCTTTTTTGGCTTTTTTTACAGCTTCTAAACCGTTTTTAGCGGTTGATACTTGATAGCCTTCATTGGTTAAATTATAACCAATAATTTCTAAAATATCTGGCTCATCATCGACTAAAAGAATTTTAATGTCTTTTTTGTTCATAGACTGGAAACTTGAATTTAATTTATAGTTATGTTACGGTAAAGATAAAGTTATTACTAAAACTTTTAGTTTTAAAATGATTAATAACATTAACATAACATAGCCTTTATTATTAAGTATTTATAATTTACTCAAAATCAAGCACCAACTACCCTTCTGACTTTCAAAGCTTTAATAACTGTGTTATTAAAATGTAAAACTATAGCTTAAAAAACAAAAGAACGATAATTACTACAAAATTCTCCTTATCTTTAGTACCTAACTTTTTAAATTATAACTATGAAAAAACTTTACACTTTACTTTTTACTTTAACAATTATGATGTCCGCTAACAGTGTTTTGGCACAGGGAATGGAGACTTTTACAAATCTTGGTCTCTCAGGAACGTCTTATGTAGACGGATCTTTTGTGGGTGACGATGCAGTAACTTGGAACTACATCCAATGTAGAGATGATAATGAAGACAACAACAATTCTGGAATTGACGGTAAAGGGATTATGTTAAGACGTATTTCTGACAACAGTGCAATTTCTGCTCAATCAGGAGCTAATGGTGTTGGCGCTGTTACCTTTAAACTTTACAAAGGTTTTACTGGTGGTGGTGACAGACAAGTTGAATTATTTGTAAACGGAACGTCTTACGGAACCTCAACACCTTTTGACGACTTTACTGAGCATGTTTTTACCGCAACTGGTATTGACGTTACAGGAGATGTTGTTATTGAAATTAAAAACATTACTAGCAAGCAAGTTATTGTGGATGATGTGACTTGGTCTGCATCTGGACAAGCACTATCTACAGATAGATTTGAAGCTACAGAATTTGCAATATTTCCGAATCCTACAACGCAAGGTTTTGTAACTATCAAAACTGCATCAAGCCAACCTACAACGGTTGTTGCTTTTGATGTTTTAGGAAAACAAGTTTTAAATACGGTTTTAAAAACTAACCGATTAGATGTGTCTGACTTAAATGCAGGTGTCTATATTTTACAACTAACACAAAACGGAACTACGACAACTAAAAAATTAGTGGTGCAATAATTATTAAACCTTAACATTTTTAAAGCGTTGCTAATAGCAACGCTTTTTTTATTTTCAATACTTTTGTGTTTTATAATAACATGACCCTTACAAACGACATATTTAACATTACTTCAGACACCCAATTTAAAGCTGCAGCTTTAGAGGTGTTCCGTTTTCAGTTTGAAAACAATAACATTTATCGCTCGTTTTGCGATTTACTATATGTTAACCCGAGTGATGTTTCAGAATTACATCAGATTCCTTATTTACCCATTCAATTTTTTAAATCACACGCCGTTTTAAGTTCTAAAGCCCCTATTAAAACAACGTTTACTAGTAGTGGTACCACAGGACAAGTTACAAGTAAGCATCACGTCACTGATTTAAGTGTGTATGAGGCCAGTTTTAAAAAAGGGTTTGATCACTTTTATGGCAACATAGAAGATTACACCGTTTTAGCACTATTGCCTAATTATTTAGAACGCGAAGGCTCATCCTTAGTGTATATGGTAGACCATCTAATTAAAGATTCTAACAAACCAAAAAGCGGGTTTTATCTTAACAATTTAGAGGAATTAAAAGACACTTTAATAGCACTAGATACAGCTGGAGAAAAAGTGTTACTAATAGGCGTATCTTTTGCACTTTTGGATTTAATTGAAGCCCATACTTTTAGTCTTAACAACACTATTATAATGGAAACTGGTGGGATGAAAGGACGACGCAAAGAATTAATACGAAAAGAATTACATACTATTTTAAAACAAGGTTTTGGTGTGGATGCTATCCATAGCGAATATGGTATGACCGAGTTATTAAGCCAAGCTTACTCCAAAGGACATGGTGTTTTTAACTGCCCGCCTTGGATGAAACTATTAACTAGAGATACAGAAGATGCTTTAACCGTTTTTGATAGCCCAAAAACAGGCGGTATTAATGTTATTGATTTAGCAAACATTAATTCTTGTAGTTTTATTGCTACTCAAGATTTAGGAAAAACATACGCCAATAGAGACTTTGAGATTATTGGTCGTTTTGACAATAGCGATATTAGAGGTTGTAATTTAATGGTTTTGTAAGGCCATTAAAAAACCACGACTAAAGACTTATGAAAAAGAAAAATTAGTTTTAGTTGATTAACTGATTTTATAAAAAAAAGCCTGCTTAAATTTAAGCAGGCTTTTTTTGTGACCGATTATAAT
The DNA here is from genome assembly GCF_055635485.1 of Olleya sp. KKT75. NCBI lineage: Bacteria > Pseudomonadati > Bacteroidota > Flavobacteriia > Flavobacteriales > Flavobacteriaceae > Olleya > Olleya sp. KKT75. The sequence goes on along the minus strand of NZ_CM145759.1, from coordinate 1,630,428 downwards.
TAAATCGCTTTAATTATAAAGGTGCTTTTCTTACCTCTATTAATCACAATATATTTATCGTTAATTAAATCCTGAGTCGTAATTGTATACACATCTGTTACTTTATCTTTATTTACAGATACTGAGTTTTCTTTTAATGCACGACGCGCTTCTCCGTTACTTCCTAAAAAGTCAGTCTCAGCAGATAATGCCGCAATCATATCTAAACCAGCTTCAATTTTATCCATTGACACCTCAGCTTGTGGCACACCTTCAAAAACGTCTAAAAACAAGCTCTCATCCAGTTGTCTAATTTCATTTTTAAAATCTTTACTAAATAATATACCTGATGCTTTTATAGCGTTATCTAATGCGTCTTTAGAATGTACAAACGTCGTTACCTCTTCAGCTAATCGTTTTTGTAACGCTCTAAATCCTGGATTTTCTTTATGCTCTAATATTAACGCTTCAACAGTTTCTTTATCTAAAAAGGTAAAGATTTTGATATACTTTTCTGCATCTTCATCAGAACTGTTTAACCAAAATTGGTAAAATTTATAAACACTAGTCTTATCTACATCTAACCAAACATTACCACCTTCACTCTTACCAAACTTACTACCGTCTGCTTTTGTAATTAACGGGCAAGTCATAGCGTAAGCCTTAGCTTTCTCGTCACCTACATTCATACGTCTTACTAACTCTGTACCTGTAGTAATGTTTCCCCATTGGTCACTTCCTCCCATTTGCAGTTTGCAATTCATGGTTTTGTGTAAATGGTAAAAATCGTATCCTTGGATTAATTGGTAAGTAAACTCTGTAAAACTCATTCCTACATTACCTTCTTCTCCTGACAAACGTTTTTTAACGCTATCCTTAGCCATCATATAGTTTACTGTAATACGCTTACCAACGTCACGTGCAAAGTCTATAAATGAAAAGGTTTTCATCCAGTCATAATTATTAACTAAAACTGGAGCGTTTTTAGCGGTAGAGTTAAAATCTAAAAATCGTGATAACACGCTTTTAATTCCTGCAACGTTATGGTTTAAAGTTGCTTCGTCTAATAAGTTACGCTCGTCACTTTTTCCTGACGGGTCACCAATCATTCCTGTTGCACCACCAATTAAAGCCACAGGTTTATGTCCTGCTTTTTCTAAATGTACTAATATTATAATTGGCACTAAACTACCAATGTGTAACGAGTCTGAAGTTGGATCAAAACCAATATAGGCAGAGGTTATCTCTTTATCAAGTTGCTCTTCGGTTCCTGGCATGATATCGTGTACCATCCCTCTCCATCTTAATTCTTCTACAAATGCGTTAGCCATTTTAGTGTGGTTTTAGTTTTGAATTGGCAAAGATAAAAATCGTGTTATAAACTACATACAATATCTAATATTTATTACCTTCGGGATATGATTTTAGTTACAGGAGGAACTGGTTTGATAGGCGCACATTTATTATTTAAATTATTAAATGATAATCAATCTGTACGTGCTATTTATAGAACTGAGAAAAAATTTAAAACGGTTAAACGTATTTTTAGTTATTACACTAAAAACCCAGAGGTCCTTTTTAATAAAATTGATTGGGTTGAAGCTGATTTAAATGACATTCCATCCTTGACAGAGGCATTTGCAGGTATAGACTATGTTTACCATTGTGCTGCATTTGTTTCTTTTGAACCTAACAAATTTGATTTATTACAGAAAACCAATATTGAAGGAACTGCTAATATTGTCAATTTTTGCATTGCTGAAAAGGTAAAAAAACTCTGTTACGTGAGCTCAATTGCGGCTATTGGAACGCCTACTATTGCAACTAACCAAATTACTGAAGACACAGAGTGGAATCCAGAATTTGATAATAGTGTTTATGCTATCACTAAATATGGCGCGGAGCTAGAAGTATGGCGTGGGACGCAAGAAGGGTTAGATGCTGTAATTGTAAATCCTGGAATTATAATTGGACCTGGCATTTGGAATTACGGAAGTGGCTCTTTAATTACTATGGTTAATAAAGGCATGTCTTACTACACAACAGGAAGCACTGGATATATTGATGTGAATGATGTGGTTAATTGTATGGTACAATTATTAAATAGTCCTATAAAAAACGAACGCTATATATTAACCTCAGAAATACTTACGTTTAAAGATTTTATATACAAAACTGCAGCACACTTAGATGTTACACCTCCAAAAAAGGAAGCCTCTGCAGTATTATTAGCTATTGGATGGCGTTTGGATTGGTTAAAACACAAACTAACAGGAAAGCGTCGTATATTATCTAAACAAACAGCACAATCCGCTTTGTCCACCAGTCAATTTAGTAACACTAAAATAACAGCTGCTTTAGACTACACATTTAAAACCATTGATCAAAGTCTAAAAGACACCATCGCCTGTTTTAAAAAACAATAAATACGAGGTTATTCTTTCTTTAAAGGCCCACTTGGTGCTTGTGGCTTTTTTTCAAACTTTTTCTTTTCTTTCTTTAGCTTGTCTTCTTTTATTTTTTGTTCAGCCTTATAACTAGTTCTTAAAACCTCAAGCCTTTTTTTAACAGTAACGTACATCTCGTTATATTTTTCAATATCGTACGCATAATAATTATTACTATTAGCGAATTGAGCGCTATCTATTTTATGTTTATTGTAGATAAAAGTATCAGGAACAATCCCTCTATTTTCTAATTCTCTTTTGTTAATACCTTTAGCCGAAGACATAATTGTTAAATCCAATAAGACATCCACCATTTTATCCTCGCTTAATAAATTTGCAGGTTTTTCTGGCTTTTGCACACCATAACACGACACAAAAAATAAAACGATAAGACTATATAGTAAGATGTTTGGTTTCAAAATAATTATCTATTAAAAGTTAAACGCTTAGCATAATTTGTTTCGTAAAACTTAAAGTTTTTATAAGCCAAACCACCATTTACAAATGTATGTGTAATTCTAGATTTAAACGTCGTACCCTCAAACGGAGACCAACCACATTTATATAAGATATTATCTTTATTAACCGTCCATGGATTATTAAGATCTACCACTACTAAATCTGCATAATACCCTTCTCTAATATACCCGCGTTTTTCAACTTCGAATAAAATAGCTGGATTATGGCAAAACTTCTCTACAATCTTCTCGATAGATATATCTCCGTCATGGTACATTTCTAATAATGCTGGTAATGCATGCTGTACTAACGGTCCTCCAGAAGGCGCTGATGTATACACGTTAGACTTTTCCTCAAACGTATGCGGTGCATGATCTGTTGCAATTACATCAATTTTATCATCTAATAAAGCCTTTAATAATTGTGCTCTATCATTTTCTGTTTTGACTGCAGGATTCCATTTTATTAAGGTTCCTTTTTCGTCGTAATCTTTATCACTAAACCAAAGGTGGTGTATACAAACCTCCGCCGTAATTTTTTTATCTTTTAATGGTGTTTTGTTATCAAACAACTCCGTTTCCTTTGCTGTAGATAAATGGAACACATGTAAACGCGCTCCTGTTTTCTTAGCTAACTCTATTGCTTTAGAAGATGAGATATAACATGCTTCTTCACTTCTAATTATTGGGTGAAAATTAACCGGGATATCATCACCGTAACGTTCCTTATATATATCAAGATTTTTTTTAATAGTTGCTTCATCTTCACAATGCACAGAAATTAATAAATCTGTACTTGTAAATATTTTTTCTAAAATCTCTGGATTATCTACTAACATATTCCCAGTAGAAGATCCTAAAAACAACTTTAATCCGGCAACCTCTTTTTTATTAACCTTTAAAATTTCTTCTAAATTATCATTAGTTCCACCAAACATAAACGAATAATTTGCCCATGCTTTTTTAGACGCAATTTCAAACTTATCGTTTAACTTCTCAATAGTTGTTGTTTGCGGATTAGTATTTGGCATCTCAATAAAAGATGTAATACCTCCAGCAATAGCAGCTCTTGATTCGGTTTCAATATTTGCTTTGTGTGTTAAGCCAGGCTCTCTAAAATGAACTTGATCATCAATAGCTCCAGGAATAACATATTTTCCTTCAGCATCAAAAACGTTGACATCTGCTGATTTTGCGCTGATAGACGCGCCTATTTTAGTAATAAACTCACCTTCAATTAAAATGTCCCCATTAAAAATTGTGCCTTCATTAACAATCTTTGCATTTTTAATAAGTGTTTTCTTGTTGTGCATCTTCTAATTGGATTTGAATAAACTTTTAAACTTCATACTAATAACTCCAAAAATAGCTTCAGAAATTATACTAGAACTTAATTTGGATTCTCCTTTTGTTCTATCTGTAAAAATAACTGGTACTTCCACTATTTTAAACTTTTTAAGGTAGGCATTAAATTTCATTTCTATTTGAAATGCATACCCAACAAATTTTATTTGCTCTAAATTAAGTTGCTCTAACACTTGTCTTTTATAACAAATAAAACCAGCGGTTGCATCCTTAACTTTCATCCCGGTAATTAACCTCACGTACATTGATGCACCATAAGATAAAATGACACGACCTAAAGGCCAATTGACAACATTAACACCTTTAACGTAACGAGAACCAATTGCTATATCAGCCTGACCAGTATGACAAGCCTCGTACAAACGTGTTAAATCTTTTGGATTATGAGAAAAATCTGCATCCATCTCAAAAATATATTGGTAAGCTTTATCCAAACACCATTTAAAACCATGTATGTAAGCGGTACCAAGACCCGATTTTTCTTGTCTAACTTCTAAAAACAATCTATCAGGAAACTCCTTTTGTAATGCTTCTACTTTTTTAGCCGTTTGATCAGGAGAATTATCGTCTACCACCAGAACGTCATATGCTTTTGGAAGTGCAAAAACAGCTCTTATAATAGCTTCTATATTCTCAATTTCGTTGTATGTTGGTATAATAACTACAGCGTCCTGCATCAATACTATTTAAAATTTAAGCAAATGTACATTTTTATAAAATTACTTAATTATAAAAATTACTTAATTATTTATCGTTTTGATATTAAAAAACAATAATTTTATCCCATGCTTAGAAATAGTAACAGTGTAGATGTTTTAACCCTAACCTTACTAGGTTGCCTAATTATAGTGGCCTTATCTAAGATGTTGTTCCCTAAGCGATTTAACCAATTTGCCACTTTACTTTTTAATAATAGGTATATTAATCAATACAATAAAGACCAACAAATTGTTGACACATTTGAAGGGCTTCTATTTGCAAACCTGATAGTAAACTTAGGTATTATAGTCTATTTATTTTTACAGAACAACCAAATAAGTACTGCACCGCTAAACCTATTTATATATACGGCTGCTATTGGACTATTTATTATTGTCAAAGTTATTTTAGAAAAACTAATTTCTAACATATTAGCAATAGGTCCAATTATAGATAAATACAACTTCCAACAGATCAGTTTCCGAAACTTTGCAGGACTACTATTACTACCTATAAATGCCCTATTAATTTATACTGTTACACCAAACAACACTATGCTAATAACAGCCTTAGCTATACTGTTTTTGATTATTATTTATGGGGTGTTTCTATTTATTAAAAACAATCTTAATACCTTTAAAAAGAGCTTGTTTTATTTTATTTTGTATCTTTGCACTCTCGAAATTGCACCTTATATTGTTTTATATAAAATTATTACAAATAATAAGGTCTAAATTAAATGATACACCATATGAAAGTGAAAACCATTTTAGTCTCACAACCAGAACCTAAAATAGAAAATTCGCCATATTTTGATCTTTCTGAGAAGCAGAAAGTTAAAATTGACTTCAGACCATTTATTCATGTTGAAGGTGTGCCATCCAAAGACATCAGACAACAAAAAGTAGACTTAAATAACTACACCGCTATTATCTTAACCAGTAGAAATGCAGTCGATCACTTTTTTAGAGTTGCTGAAGAAATGCGTTTTAAAGTGCCAGATTCTATGAAGTATTTTTGTCAGTCTGAGGCTGTTGCCTATTACCTGCAAAAATATGTAGTCTATAGAAAGCGTAAAATTTATGTTGGAAAACGAAATTTTGCTGATCTATCCCCATTAATTAAGAAGTATAAGGACGAAAAATTTTTACTACCTACAACGGATAAATTAAAGCCAGAAGTACCGGAAATATTAAACGGTTTAAATATAAATTGGAAAGAAGCAGTATTTTATAAGACTGTAATTAGCGATTTATCTGACTTAGAAAATGTTACTTATGACATTTTAGTATTTTTTAGCCCAAGTGGTATAGAATCTTTATTTCACAACTTTCCTGAGTTTAAACAAAACGACACTAAAATTGCCGTATTTGGAAACACAACTATTAAAGCTGTAGAAGAAAAAGGGTTACGTGTAGATATTGCTGCACCTACACCAGAAACACCATCAATGACTATGGCGCTTCAAAAATATATTGACAAAGCAAATAAAGGTAAATAAACCTTTAATTTTTATACAAAGTAAAAGCGCTAATTGAAATTTTCAATTAGCGCTTTTTTTATTTAGATAAGTGCGTCTAACTTTAAAAAAAATTCAAAGCACCTTAAAAACTAAGTTAATACCAAGTTACAAACCTTTAACATAGGTCATCAAAACTTTAAAGCCTTATTACAGTATCTAAAACTGCCCTTTAAGTGTATCACTATCAAAAATGTTTTGCAAAGTAAAAGCGCCAATTGAAAATTTCAATTGGCGCTTTTGTATTAACACTTTATCTATTACTATTCAGCGTAACGTTGTGGTCCACCACGTCTAATTTCTTCGCTTGCATAAGATTCAAACTTCTCAAAATTCTCTCTAAATGCATTAGCTAGTTTAAATGCTGTTTTGTAATATGCTTTATGATCACTCCACGTAGCTCTTGGGCTTAACACCTCATCTGGTACACCTGGACAACTTCTAGGTTGCGCAACACCAAATACAGAGTGGATATGGTAATCTTTATAATTATACAGACCTAAATCTCCGTTAAGTACCGCGCTAATCATAGCTCTAGTATACTTTAATTTAATTCTGCTTCCTACACCGTAAGACCCTCCAGTCCAACCTGTGTTAATCAACCAAACGTTTACGTTTGCATCCTTCATTTTCTTGCTTAACATCTCAGCATATTTAGTTGGATGTAAAGGCATAAAAGGTGCTCCAAAACAAGCAGAAAAACTTGGTACAGGCTCAGTAATTCCAGCTTCAGTACCAGCTACCTTTGCAGTATAACCAGATATAAAGTGAAACGCTGCTTGTGCAGGTGTTAATTTAGATATTGGAGGTAATACTCCAAAAGCATCTGCAGTTAAAAAGAAAATATTTTTAGGGTTTTCTCCTGTAGATGGTACTCTAATATTTTCAATATGGTTTATTGGGTAACTAACACGTGTATTTTGTGTAATAGAAGTATCTTCAAAATCTACTTCTCCTTTGTCATTCATGATAACATTTTCAAGGATAGCACCTTTCTTGATTGCTCCAAAAATTTCTGGTTCTTGTTCTCCTGATAAGTTTATTACTTTAGCGTAACACCCTCCTTCAAAATTAAAAACAGTGTTTTCTGCAGTCCAACCATGCTCATCATCTCCTATTAAACTTCTGTCAGGATCTGTAGATAAGGTTGTTTTTCCTGTTCCAGATAATCCAAAGAAAATAGCTGTATCACCATCTTTACCAACATTGGCACTACAGTGCATTGGTAATGTGTTTTTGTATACCGGTAAGATAAAGTTAAGTGCAGAAAAGATTCCTTTTTTAATTTCACCAGTATAACCAGTTCCACCAATTAAAGCAATTTTTCTAGTAAAGTCTAAAATCGCAAAATTATGCTGACGTGTTCCATCAACTGCAGGATCTGCCATAAAACCAGGTGCGTTAACAACGGTCCATTCTGGATCAAAACCTTTAAGCTCTTCTTCTGTTGGTCTTAAAAACATGTTATAAGCAAACATGTTACTCCATGGATACTCATTAATAACACGAATGTTTAATTTGTAGTCTTCATCAGCACAAGCAAAACTGTCTCTAACAAAAACCTCTTTGTTAGATAAGTAATCTGTTACCTTATCATAAAGTTTTTGAAACTTATCAGCATCAAAAGGGATATTAATATCTCCCCACCAAACTTTATCTTCAGTAACACTGTCTTTTACAATAAAACGATCCATTGGCGATCGCCCTGTAAATTCACCTGTATTTACCGCAATAGCTCCTGAAGAGGCTACTTTACCCTGTCCTTTTTCTAGGATAGCAGCTTGTAATTCCTCTGGTGATAATTGGTATTTTACTTGAGCATTTCTGATTCCGTATTGTTCCAACGCAATCGTTTTCGTAAATTGGGTATGGTCTACCATAATTTATGTTTGTTGTGTATGTGTTGTTTGAGTTGCAAAGTTAAAATTAATAAGATAATAACGCCAAACAAAACTCAATTATTCTGTTTTAAGTCTCAAAAAATTTATCAACAGTACTATCCAAGCTATAATTAAAAACAAACCTCCTATTGGCGTCACAAATGCTATAGACTTAAAATCAAAACCCGTCAAAACATTTGTTGCTAAACCATAAATTGAACCTGAAAAAAGGATAACACCTACTAATATTAAATAAAAAATAGTGCTTTTAGCTTTCTCTGTCAGCACTTTTTGGCTAGCCACAATCAAAAGTAACAGGGCATGATACATTTGATATTTGACCCCTGTTTCATAACTTACAATAGACTCCGGAGACACCAAACCTTTCAAGCCATGTGCACCAAACGCACCTAAAATTACACTTAACAATCCAAGGATTGTTCCTAATATTAACATTTTCTTATTCATAATAAATTATATAATTCGCAATTAACCCCGTATAAATTTTCTACATTCGTAATTCAAAAATACTCAACAAATCTCATTATGCGAAAGATTTTAGTCATAGGTTCAGGAAAATCCACTTCATATTTAATTAAATATTTATTAGATAAATCAACCACAGAAAATTTACAAATTACCGTTGGTGATTTAAACATAGAAAGTGCTAAAAAAATGATTGGTACTCATGCCAACGCTTCAGCAATTACTTTAGATGTCTTTGATGCCAACTCTAGAGAAACAGCGGTTAAAAATGCCGATATTGTTATCTCTATGTTGCCAGCACGTTTCCATATAGAAGTTGCAAAAGACTGTGTTACTTTTGGAAAAAGCATGGTTACTGCGTCTTACGTCAGTGAACAGATGCAAGCACTTGACCAAGCTGCAAAAGACAAAGGATTAGTCTTTATGAACGAGATTGGTGTAGATCCAGGATTAGACCACATGAGTGCTATGCAAGTTATTGATGGCATACGCGAAAAAGGTGGTAAAATAATCCTTTTCGAATCCTTTACAGGAGGTCTAGTAGCGCCAGAAAGCGACAACAATTTGTGGAATTATAAATTTACTTGGAACCCAAGAAACGTAGTTACTGCAGGTCAGGGTGGTGCTGCAAAATTTCTTCAAGAAAACACGTACAAATACATCCCTTACAACCGTTTATTTAGACGTACCGAGTTTTTAGACGTCGATGGGTTTGGACGTTTTGAAGCCTACGCCAACCGTGACTCTTTAAAATACCAAAGTGTATACGATCTAAATAATGTCAAAACATTATACAGAGGGACCATGCGTCGTGTTGGTTTTTCTAGAGCATGGCAAGTTTTTGTTGCCTTAGGGATGACAGATGACAGTTACACAATAGATGATAGTAAAAACATGAGCTACCGTGATTTTGTAAATGCCTTTTTACCATACAGCCCAACAGACTCTGTAGAGCTTAAATTTAGACATGCTTTAAAAATAGATCAAGATGATATTATTTGGGACAAATTTTTAGAACTAGACATTTTTAGTAAGACAAAAATGGTGGAATTAGACAAAGCAACACCAGCCCAAATTTTACAAAAAATACTATTGGACAGTTGGACCTTAGACCCTGAAGACAAAGACATGATTGTAATGTACCATAAGTTTGGATATGAGCTAAATGGTAAACAACATCAAATTGACGCCACTATGGTTACCCTTGGAGAAGACCAAATGTATACCGCAATGGCAAAAACCGTTGGACTACCCGTAGCTATTGCAACTTTAGCCATATTAAACGGTAAAATAACCACCCCTGGTGTACAAATACCTATTACAAAAGAAGTATACACACCAATCTTAAAAGAACTAGAAGACTACGGAATTACATTTAAAGAAACCGAAGTCCCATATTTAGGCTACAATCCTTTAAACGTGTAATATTTGGGCGTTACCACACAAAACTTACAAGGTTTTTGGACCTTGTAAGTTTTATTTAGGTCAGGCTATCCGTTATATCTTTTTTGCTTTAAATAGCAAAAAAGGATGCCACTTCTATCCTTAACGCATCAACCCAAAGGGCGTGCAAAAATCAAAGTTTTAGTTTCAGTTTAAAATAGTTTACTTAAATTTATCTTTTAAACTATAACTTAAACAACTTTGAAAACCACAAACAATAACATTATTATAGACGGTATTGATAAAAAGATACTTCGTGCCTTAATGCAAGATGCCCGTACACCTGTTTTAGAAATTGCACGACAAGTTGGTATCTCTGGCGCTGCCATACACCAAAGGTTACGTAAGTTAGAAAAGTCAAAACTTATTGCTGGATCTAAATTTGTTATAAACCCAAAAGTATTAGGCTATACCACGATGGCATTTGTTGGTATTTACTTGGACAAAGCTATGAGTAACCCGGAAGCTGTTAAACACTTAAAAAAAATACCAGAAGTTTTAGAGTGCCATTACACTACAGGTAACTGGAGTATTCTTATCAAGATATTATGTAAGGATAACGAGCATTTAATGCACCTACTTAACAACGACATACAAAGCATAGCAGGCGTATCAAGAACAGAAACCTTTATATCCTTAGATCAACAGATTGAAAGACAGATAAAAATCTAGTTTTAAATAACCTATAAGCAAAAAAAAACACCTCAAAATTTATTTAAAATTTTGAGGTGTTTTGCGTTAAGGATTGAACGGTCTGTCTGAGCTCCTCGCAGAGAGCGAGTAGTGAAAGCCTGACCTATTTTAGCTATTAAAAGCTAAAACAGGTAACGCCCAAATAGTGTTTAGTCTCTTGACATAAATATTCTAAGTACATACCAGAATAATAACATTAAAGAGGCAAATAAACCTAATGCTGCCGGAATATAATCTTCTGTTGTGTACTTGTCTTTTATTTGTGACGTTTGATATAGTATTGATCCTGCTGCTAATAAACACATGGCTCCAGAGAACCATAATCCTAAGTCAAAACCAAATATAGCGCCTGCTATTATTAACCCTAGTGCTATAAAAAACCCGATAGTTAATCCTGCTTTTAAAAACGAAAAATCTTTATTAGTCAACATAACTACCGCTGTTAAACCTGTAAATAAAGCAAGGGTTACTAATCCTGCTTGTTGCAGTATCTCTGCTCCAGAATCCATATAAGTAGTCGCAATAAAAATCATAGGGATAAAAATAAAGGCTTGTGCTAAAATATAAATAGCATAGGCCAAATATTGCTTGTTTTTATCTCCAGTTTTCATTGCTGTACTTTCCGCATACGTCGTTACAAACATGAAACCTCCTAGCAGCAACAACCATTTGATACCAGTCGCCATAGACATCATGAACTTTACAATAGTATCACTTTGTAATAATAAATATTCAAATAATACAAATGCTAAAACACCACCCGCTACATGGGCATACGTTTTTTTGTAAAATGCGGTTCTGTCTGCGTCAGAAACAAGACTTAAATGTGTGCTTGCGCCTTGATAATTGTCATGATTATTTTCCATAAAATGTTAATAGTATTAATTGGTTACTCAAATGTAAAAAAAGAAACCGAATTTTAATTATGTTGTTGTCTAATTATCTTTTAATCGCGTCTTCCTAAAATTTGCATGGCCCAATATAACAACGATGCTAATGCACCAATAGCTGCTACTAAATAGGTTCTGGCTGCCCATTTAAGTGCATCTTCAGAACCTTTATACTCTTCTGGCGTCACCATATTTTTAGCCTTTAACCAAGCTAATGCACGGTTACTTGCATCATACTCTACCGGTAATGTTACAAAACTAAATAAGGTTGCAAAACCCATCATTACTAAACCAGCAATGGCTACATATTGTCCTGCTGCGCCCATAGCTTGACTTGCCATTAAGACCAATCCTCCCATAATAACCCATTGTGACATTTTTGATGTGACTTGTACCACTGGCACTAATTTAGAACGCATGGTTAAATAACTGTAAGCTGTGGCGTGTTGTACAGCGTGACCAACCTCATGAGCTGCTACTGCTGCTGCTGCTGCATTGGCATGACCATAAACAACCTCGCTTAAATTAACGGTTTTATTTGTTGGATTATAGTGGTCTGTTAATTGTCCTTTTACAGAAATAACCTCTACATCTCTTATTCCATTATCGGCAAGCATTTTTCTTGCAATCTCCGCTCCTGTCATTCCGTTGCGTAAATGTACTTTAGAGTAAAACGCAAACTTACTTTTAAGTTTACCGCTTACTAAAGAGCTAATTAAACCTATAGCTCCGATTAGTATAAAATACCCCATTTGTCCTGAAAACATATTCTTTTAATTTTAAAGTTGATATTATAAAGATAGCAAAAAGTGAGCCAATGTATTAGCGCGATACTTTGTCAGTTATTGTTTAAAAATGATAAAAGGCATTTTCTAAATGCTCGATATTAAATTGCTTATTCTGTTTTACAATTGCAATAATATCAAAACGGACCTCAACATCTAATTTATTGGATGATACATAGTGGTCTGCAGCAGTTACTAAACGTTGTATTTGTTTGGGTTTTACAAAGTCTTGAGGATTACCAAAAGTAGATGTTGATCTTGTTTTGACTTCTATTATTGCCAAAACATCTTCTTTTTGGGCGATAATATCAACTTCGGCTTTATTAAAACGGTAATTACGTTCTAAAATAGCATACTTATTGTCTATTAAAAAATCTACTGCTAATTGTTCGCCTTTTTCTCCAAGCTCATTATGACTAGCCATCTATTGGTCAAATACTACTGTCGATTTAGTTTTCTCAACTTTTAATGAGACGTCTCGACCTAGGATTAATGCTCTGTTATCTTTTTCGTGTCCTGCTGGCATATTAAATGCAATCGGAAAATCATAATCGGACAACGCATCCAAAATTAATTGCTCAATAGACGTCCCCCAGAGTGTTGTGTTTTTTCGCATTCTGCTCATATCTCCAACAATTACACCTTTACAATTATCAAAGTACCCTGCACGCTTTAAACTTTGTAACATACGATCTATATGGTACTTATATTCGCCAATTTCTTCAATAAACAAAATCTTTCCTGAGGTGTCCAAACTTTCTTTAGACCCTAACATGGTATGTAAAATAGTTAAATTACCACCTACTAAAGGTCCTTTTGCTTCTCCCGTTTTATTATAGGTAGACCCTTTTAAAGTGTAACTTAAAGGCTGACCAAAAATGGTATTTTTAAAGGTGGCAAGACTTTGCTCAATATCCGATAAATTAGAAGGTAAACTAACAGCCATTATAGCGTGCAAAGTTTGCACTCCTAAATTATGTATTTGATTATGTAGCGCAGTAATATCACTATACCCAATAACCCACTTTGGTTGTTTTAAAAACTGAGTATAATCTAATTTATCTAAAATCCTTACGGTACCATAACCGCCACGAGCAGACCAAATAGCTTTTATTTTAGGGTCATCCAAAGCACTCTGAAAATCTTCGCAACGTTCTTGATCTGTCCCCGCAAAATGATCTGCCTGACTAAATACGTTTTTACCAATTACAACATGAAGCTTCCAGCTTTCTAAAAGTTTTTTAGCGCGATTAACTTCGTCATTTCTATTTTTTAAAACACCAGAAGGTGCAACAATAGCAACAGTATCTCCTGCTTTCAAATAAGGTGGTTGTATCAATTTAGTTTCAGTTTTATTTTGTGCTGACGCTGCATTATTTCCGAAGAAAAAAATAGCACAACACATAATCAGTAGTAATCTCTTTTTTGCCATATTGTAAAATTACATTTTTTTTCTAAATGGCTATCAAATTGCGTATTTTTACGGCTTCAAAAGAAAATAAAGATGTCAAAAAGATATACAATTACTGCTGCATTACCATACACTAACGGACCAATACATATCGGCCATTTAGCAGGTGTGTACGTGCCAGCAGATATTTATGCTAGATACAAACGATTAACGGGTAACGATGTTGCTTTTATTTGCGGTAGTGATGAGCATGGTGTGCCAATTACTATAAAAGCAAAAAAAGAAGGCGTTACTCCGCAACAAATTGTGGATAGATATCATAAAATTATAAAAGATTCTTTTGAAGAATTCGGTATTACTTTTGACAATTACTCGCGTACATCTGCAAAAATACATCATGATACTGCTTCTGAGTTTTTTACAACCTTATATGATAAAAATGAATTTGTTGAAGAAGTTTCAGAACAATTATATGATGCAGAAGCTAATCAGTTTTTAGCGGATAGATTTGTAGTAGGAACATGTCCAAAATGTGGAAATGAAGAAAGTTATGGTGACCAATGTGAAAACTGTGGAACTAGTCATAACGCTACAGATTTAATTAATCCTAAATCTGCTATCACAGGAAACGTACCAACATTAAAAGAAACAAAACACTGGTTTTTACCTTTAAACAAACATGAAGCGTTTTTAAAGGAATGGATTTTAGAAGGCCATAAAAAAGATTGGAAATCTAACGTTTACGGACAATGTAAGTCATGGATCGATGATGGACTAAGACCAAGAGCCGTAACTAGAGATTTAGACTGGGGTATTCCTGTACCTGTGCCTGGAGGCGAAGGAAAAGTACTTTATGTTTGGTTTGATGCGCCAATTGGTTACATCTCATCTACTAAAGAATGGGCTGCTAGAGAAGGAAAAGATTGGGAACCATACTGGAAAGATAAAGACACTAAATTAGTACACTTTATTGGTAAGGATAATATTGTTTTCCATTGTATTATTTTCCCTGCTATGCTTAAAGCAGAAGGAAGCTATATTTTACCTGATAATGTACCTGCCAATGAGTTTTTAAACTTAGAAGGTAAAAAACTATCGACTTCTAAAAACTGGGCGGTTTGGCTACCAGACTACTTACAAGATTTCCCGAACCAACAAGACGTCTTGCGTTACGCTTTAACAGCAAACGCGCCAGAAACTAAAGACAACGATTTTACTTGGAAAGATTTTCAAGCAAGAAACAATAACGAGCTAGTAGCAATCTTCGGAAATTTTATTAACCGTGTGGTTGTTTTAACTAACAAATATTACGAAGGCGTAGTCCCTACACCTTCTGCTTTTTCAGCAATTGACCAAGAAACTTTAGCAACAGTAAAAGCATACCCTGCAGTTATTGAAAGCTCTTTAGAGCGTTACCGTTTTAGAGAAGCAGGACAAGAGTTAATGAATCTTGCTAGACTTGGAAACAAGTACTTAGCAGATGAAGAACCTTGGAAACTAATAAAAACTGACGAAGCTAGAACACAAACCATCATGTATGTTGCGCTTCAAATAGCTAGCGCTTTAGCAACCTTATCAGAACCATTTTTGCCATTTACATCTACTAAACTAAAAACAATCCTTAATACTACAGAAAATGCTTGGAGTGATATTTCTACTAAAGACGTATTACTACCTGCAGCACATCAAATAGAAAAAGGTGAGCTATTATTTAGTAAAATTGAAGACGAGCAAATACAAGTACAGTTAGACAAATTGGAAGCTAGCAAAAAAGCAAACGAAGCTGCTAATAAAATAGTCGAGCCACAAAAAGAAGAAATTAATTTTGATGACTTTACTAAATTAGATCTGCGTGTTGGAACTATTTTAGAAGCTGAAAAAATGCCGAAAGCAAAAAAGCTTTTAGTATTAAAAGTAGATACTGGTATTGATGTCAGAACCATCGTATCTGGAATAGCAGAACACTTTAAACCTGAAGATGTCATTGGTAAAAAAGTAACCGTTTTGGTTAATTTAGCGCCAAGAGCACTACGTGGTGTTGAAAGTCAAGGTATGATTTTAATGACTGAGAACGCTGAAGGTAAATTAGTATTTGTAAATCCCGATGATGCTACTGTTAATAATGGGTTTCATATTAGTTAATGGTATCTTTTGATTAAGATTAATAATGAAATCAACTTTAAAAAAAGTAAGTATTCCTCCAAAAATAAAAAAAAAATAAATTTACTTTTTTTTCACCAGTTTAGATACTATCGTTTTAATTAAAGTATTTCAAAATAAAAATAAAACCTCATAGCTTAAAACTGTGAGGTTTTTTTGTTATTTTTCAAATAAATATCGCAATATCAATAAAACAAAAACCATGAATATCCTAAAAAAACAACATTTAGCTCTTTCATTAATTAGCTTGTGTTTTACACAATTATTTTACGCACAACAACCTGTAGACAATTTAATTAGCGCATTTAAAAACTACTCTTCTAACCCCAGAGAAATAACCTATGCTCATTTAAACAAGTCCACTTTTATTAAGGGAGAGACTATGGGTTTTACAGCTTACGTTATAGATAAAGAAAGCAAAAAGACATCTCTAACAACTAATAATTTATACTGTGTGTTAGAGGATGCAGATAAGAACATTATTAAAAGTAAATTAATCAAGGTAGATGAAGGTATTGGTAATGGGATTTTTGATATCGATAGTCTTTTAACTTCAGGACAATACACATTTAAAGCTTATACAAATTGGCAAAGAAATTTTGATGAACCAAATTTTTACTCGCAAACAATCGAAGTTATCAATGATAATAGCCTACAAAAAACAGAAAACAAAGAATTACTTTCAAAAATTGACGCCCAATTTTTACCTGAAAGCGGACATGCTGTCACAGATGTACAAAATACGTTTGGAGTTACAATAAAAAATGGCTTAGGTTTTGGTATCCCAAATGTTGAAGGAGTAATTATAGACTCAAACAATAATAACATTACTGACTTCAAAGTAAATATTTTAGGAATTGGCTCTCTTTCTTTTACACCCCTCTTAAATGAAACCTATTCTGCCATCTTTTATTATCAAGACCAGAAACATACAGTAAAAATCAATTCTATAGAAGATAAAGGAATTATTCTAAATTTAAAAAGCACGAATGATAAGGTTTTTGTTAGTATAAAAACAAACATGGATACCCAATTAGATATAGAAGAAAATATATATAGCTTAACAATACACAACGGAAATGTTATGAAAATCGTTGAATTTGATCTAAGCGAAAGTCTTGAATTTACTAGTCTTATTAATAATTCTGACTTAACGCCTGGAATTAATATATTTACTGTTTTTGACGAAAGCAACACACCTCTTTTAGAGCGCTTATACTTTAAACATGACGGAATTGAAAAAATATCAAGTAATGCCCCCATTATTACAAAAAGAAATGACACCCTAAACTTAACTTTAACTTACAAATCACTAACCCCATTAACGAACAACAACCTTAGTATTTCCGTTTTACCTAGTGATACCAAATCTTACAACCACAATCATAATATCATATCTTCAGTATACCTACAACCTTACATTAAAGGGGATGTAGAAAATGCCAAATATTATTTTACAAACGTAAACAGAGAAAAAAAACATGATTTAGATAATTTATTAATCACTCAAGGTTGGAGTAGCTACAATTGGCATAATATTTTTAATAATCCACCGGGAGTAAACTATGTTTTTGAAAAAGGTATCTTTTTTAAAGCATCGATTAACTCTAAAAATGCTGAAGACTTTTTAATGTACCCTATGCGCTATTCCGATGCTACAACATTTGAAATTAACCCTATTAATAACGTTTTTGAACAAAAAAATTTATTCCCAATTAACAATGAAACACTTAAATTAGCTGAAATAAACAAAAGTGGAGCAATAAAAAAACCATCATTATATATCCAATACTACCCTTCGTCTATACCTAAATTAGAAAAGAAAAGAAATTTATTATCTTCTAAATACCAACGCAGCTCAACTTCTAAAATTGAAAACAATCTAGCATCATCTAATTTTGATAATGTACAGCAATTAGATGAAGTGGTTATTGCTGCAGAAAAAAAGAAAACAAGATTAGAAGAGTTAAAAAGAAGCTCTTATGGCTATGTAGATTTATGGGATAAAAATAAAAGAAAACGTACCCCAAGTTTATTAGCCTATCTGAGTAAATGGTTTACAACAGGAACAAACAGAATAGGAGATCCCTTCATTATAAATAAATCATCCAACTCGACATCAAGCAGTAACACTCCTTTAGTTTTTATAGACGATGTACCAGTCCAAGGCTTTAATCAATTATTAAACATTCAAATGGACATTATAGATTACATTGAAATTAATAGAAGTGGTTTAGGAGAAGGTATTAGAGGTGGAGGCGGTGTAATACGTATATATACAGACCCTAATGTAAACCTACAATCAACAAACGGAGCTGGAAAAGTTTTTAAAGCTTATAATTTTCCATTGACATTTAGTGAAGACAAAAAGTTTTACAAACCAACATACAAGTCTTACAATAGTAATTTTTTCAATGAATATGGGGTTATTGAATGGCTAGCAAAAACAACTCTAAACGCTAAAGGGGAATTATTTCTAAAACTACCAATAGTAAGTAAAAGCAACATTAATTTATTTATAGAAGGCGTCACAGAAAACGGTCGTTTTATTTCTGAAATCAAAAGAATAAACTTAGACTAAACAGAAAAAAAATAAAAAAATTTTACATTAAAAAACCCTAGTAAAAACAAGTGCTTACAAGTAATATAACACAAGATTCAGAAAAACATTGAGAATAGTGGTTTGGTTTTTGTTAAATAAAACCAAATCCCTAAACTCACAAATATGTCTAAAAAACTATTCCTTACAATTGTATTCACAATCTGTTGTTCATCCTTTTTTTATGCACAACAATTTCAAGACAGTTTAATTACGGCTTTCAAAACCTACACAAACAGCCCAAGAGAAACAACTTATGCGCATTTAAACAAGTCTATTTTTATAAAAGGCGAAACACTAGGATTTACTGCTTATGCTTTTGATAAAAAAACAAAAAAACCTTCTTTAAAAACTTCAAACTTATATTGTGTTATTGAAGACCTAAACAAAAAAATTATTCAAAGCAAATTAATCCGTATCACTGAAGGTAGAGGACATGGTCTTTTTAACATTGATAGTCTTTATACTGGAGGGCAATACACTTTTAAAGCCTATACTAATTGGCAGAAAAATTTTGACGAACCTAATTTTTATTCAGAAATTATTGAAGTCGTAGACGACCAAACTATTTCTAAAAATAAAGATACAAATTTAGAGTCTAAAATTGACGCCCAATTTTTACCAGAAAGTGGTCATGCAATTAATGACGTTAGTAACGTTTTTGGTATTGTTATTAAAGATAATCTAGGATTTGGAATTCCAAACATCGAAGGACACATTGTTGATGATAAAAAAAATACTGTAACAAACTTTAAAGTCAACCAACTAGGAATTGGGTCAGTCAGTTTTACTCCAAAAGAAAATGAATCCTATACTGCAATACTTACTCATAACGACAAAACAAATAGCTTTAAAATAAATAACATAGAACCAAAAGGTATTGTTTTAAGCATAAAACATACTGCAAACAAGGTAATAGTAAATCTTAAAACCAACAGGGCAACTCATAAAACAATAAAAAAGAATAAGTACACATTAACTATTCATAATGGAGAAGTTTTAAAAATTATAAATTTTGATTTTACAAAACAAACTGAGTTAACCAACCTGGTTAAAACTTCAGAATTAAAGCCAGGTGTAAATATTTTTACTGTTTTTGATCAGAGCAACAAACCAATTTTAGAACGCCTATTTTTCAAATATGACGGATTAAAAAACAGCAATAGCAACTTAGCTACTGTTGTAAAACAGGAAGACTCTCTTATTGCTACTATTAGCTATAAAGACATCTCCATATCCAACGGATCTAACTTAAGCGTTTCCATCTTACCAGCACAAACCAAAGCCTATGATCATCATCATAACATAATATCCTCAACTTATCTTCAACCATATATAAATGGGGAGGTAGAAAATGCTAAGTATTATTTTACCGATATTAATAATCAAAAAAAATATGATTTAAATAACCTTCTAATCACTCAAGGTTGGAGTAGTTATAATTGGTTTAACATTTTTAATAATCCTCCCAAAACAAACTTTGTCTTTGAAAAAGGGATTTATTTTAAAGCTACAGCAAACAAAACTGAAACTAATAATTTTATAATGTACCCCTTACGCTACAATAACTCTTCTGTGTTTAATGTCGATACAAATAAAAAAACTTTTGAACAACGTCATTTATACCCCATAAATGATGAAACATTAAATATTGCAGAATTAAATAAAAAAGGAAAAATCAAGAGTCCTAAATTATACCTTCAATTTTATCCTTCTATTATTCCTACAATAAGTACAACTTCTAATTTAAAAAATTTAAGACACAAACATCAAAAACCAAACATTCTTAACAATCCTTTTTTAGAATCTAATTTAGACAACACACAAATGCTTGATGAAGTCATTATCGAAGCCTCAAAAAGAGAAGCGAGGTTAGAAGAGTTAAGACGAACATCTTGGGGCAGAATTGATCTATGGGACACAAAAAAAAGACAAAGAACACCAAATTTGGCGGCTTATTTAAGCAAATGGTTTATAGTAAGAAGAGGACAATATGGAGACATGATTATATCAACATTTAGAGGTGGTTCCGTAAAATTTTTTTTAAATGACATACGTCTTTCCGATTTAGGTCAATTGACAACATTACCATTGTCCACTGTTGATTATGTTGAAATAAACAAAGAAGGTCTAGGAGAAGGTATACTATCAGGACTTAGCGTTGTTAGAATCTATACAGATCCTAACATAATTTTTTCAGAAAACGGGTACGACGGAATTACATTTCAATCTTATAAACCCCCATTAACTTTTAGCGATGACAAAAAATTTTATATGCCTATCTACTCCTCTTATAATAGCAACTTTTACAAACATTATGGCGTTATTGACTGGCTACCAATCAATAGCTTAAATCAAAACAAGGAGTTAGTTATCAAATTTAAAAGTGTTGGTGTAAAACGCATTAATCTATACATAGAAGGAATTACTGACGATGGTACTTTTATATCCGAGGTAAAAACAATTAATATTGAATAAATAATACAAAGCTATAAAATCAGACTAACCAACCAAAAATAAATTATATGTCTAAAAAACTATTCCTTACAATTGTATTCACAATCTGTTGTTCCTGTTTTTTTTATGCACAACAATTTAAAGACAGTTTAATTACGGCTTTCAAAACCTACACAAACAGCCCAAGAGAAACAACTTATGCGCATTTAAACAAGTCTATTTTTATAAAAGGCGAAACACTAGGATTTACTGCTTATGCTTTTGAAAAAAAAACAAAAAAACCTTCTTTAAAAACTTCAAACTTATATTGTGTTATTGAAGACCAAAACAAAAAAATTATTCAAAGCAAATTAATCCGTATCACTGAAGGTAGAGGACATGGTCTTTTTAACATTGATAGTCTTTACACTGGAGGGCAATACACTTTTAAAGCCTATACTAATTGGCAGAAAAATTTTGACGAACCTAATTTTTATTCAGAAATTATTGAAGTTATAGATAACAAAACTATTTCTAAAAATAAAGACACAAATTTAGAATCCAAAATTGATGCTCAGTTTTTACCAGAAAGTGGTCATGCAATTAATGACGTTAGTAACGTTTTTGGTATTGTTATTAAAGATAATCTAGGATTTGGAATTCCAAACATCGAAGGACACATTGTTGAT
The DNA here is from genome assembly GCF_055635485.1 of Olleya sp. KKT75. Taxonomy (NCBI): domain Bacteria; kingdom Pseudomonadati; phylum Bacteroidota; class Flavobacteriia; order Flavobacteriales; family Flavobacteriaceae; genus Olleya; species Olleya sp. KKT75. Next base: position 1,608,489 of record NZ_CM145759.1, on the reverse strand, counting down.
GATAAAAAAAATACTGTAACAAACTTTAAAGTCAACCAACTAGGAATTGGGTCAGTCAGTTTTACTCCAAAAGAAAATGAATCCTATACTGCAATACTTACTCATAACGACAAAACAAATAGCTTTAAAATAAATAACATAGAACCAAAAGGTATTGTTTTAAGCATAAAACATACTGCAAACAAGGTAATAGTAAATCTTAAAACCAACAGGGCAACTCATAAAACAATAAAAAAGAATAAGTACACATTAACTATTCATAATGGAGAAGTTTTAAAAATTATAAATTTTGATTTTACAAAACAAACCGAGTTAACCAACCTGATTAAAACTTCAGAATTAAAGCCAGGTGTAAATATTTTTACTGTTTTTGATCAGAGCAACAAACCCATTTTAGAACGCCTATTTTTCAAATATGACGGATTAAAAAACAGCAATAGCAACTTAGCTACTGTTGTAAAACAGGAAGACTCTCTTATTGCTACTATTAGCTATAAAGACATCTCCATATCCAACGGATCTAACTTAAGCGTTTCCATCTTACCAGCACAAACCAAAGCCTATGATCATCATCATAACATAATATCCTCAACTTATCTTCAACCATATATAAATGGGGAGGTAGAAAATGCTAAGTATTATTTTACCGATATTAATAATCAAAAAAAATATGATTTAAATAACCTTCTAATCACTCAAGGTTGGAGTAGTTATAATTGGTTTAACATTTTTAATAATCCTCCCAAAACAAACTTTGTCTTTGAAAAAGGGATTTATTTTAAAGCTACAGCAAACAAAACTGAAACTAATAATTTTATAATGTACCCCTTACGCTACAATAACTCTTCTGTGTTTAATGTCGATACAAATAAAAAAACTTTTGAACAACGTCATTTATACCCCATAAATGATGAAACATTAAATATTGCAGAATTAAATAAAAAAGGAAAAATCAAGAGTCCTAAATTATACCTTCAATTTTATCCTTCTATTATTCCTACAATAAGTACAACTTCTAATTTAAAAAATTTAAGACACAAACATCAAAAACCAAACATTCTTAACAATCCTTTTTTAGAATCTAATTTAGACAACACACAAATGCTTGATGAAGTCATTATCGAAGCCTCAAAAAGAGAAGCGAGATTAGAAGAGTTAAGACGAACATCTTGGGGCAGAATTGATCTATGGGACACAAAAAAAAGACAAAGAACACCAAATTTGGCGGCTTATTTTAGTAAATGGTTTAACGTAAGAAGTGGACAATATGGAGACATGATTATATCAACATTTAGAGGTGGTTCCGTAAATTTTTTTTTAAATGACATACGTCTTTCCGATTTAGGTCAATTGACAACATTACCATTGTCCACTGTTGATTATGTTGAAATAAACAAAGAAGGTCTAGGAGAAGGTATACTATCAGGATTTACCGTTGTTAGAATCTATACAGATCCTAACATAATTTTTTCAGAAAATGGATACGAAGGGATTACATTTCAATCCTTTAAACTACCATTAACCTTTAGTGATGATAAGCAGTTTTATAAGCCTATCTACTCCTCTTATAATAGCAACTTTTACAAACATTATGGCGTTATTGACTGGCTACCAATCAATAGCTTAAATCAAAACAAGGAGTTAGTTTTAAAATTTAAAAGTTTTAGCGTAAAAAACATTAATCTATACATAGAAGGCGTTACTGACGATGGTACTTTTATATCCGAGGTAAAAACAATTAATATTGAATAAATAATACAAAGCTATAAAATCAGACTAACCAACCAACCAACCAACCAACCAACCAACCAACCAACCAACCAACCAACCAACCAACCAAAAATAAATTATATGTCTAAAAAACTATTCCTTACAATTGTATTCACAATCTGTTGTTCCTGTTTTTTTTATGCACAACAATTTAAAGACAGTTTAATTACGGCTTTCAAAGCCTACACAAACAGCCCAAGAGAAACAACTTATGCACATTTAAACAAGTCTGTTTTTATAGCAGGCGAAACAATAGGATTTACTGCTTATGCTTTTGATAAAAAAACAAAAAAACCTTCTTTAACCACTTCAAACTTATATTGCGTTATTGAAGACCAAAACAAAAAAAATATTCAAAGTAAATTAATCCGTATCACTGAAGGCAGAGGACATGGTCTTTTTAACATTGACAGTCTGTTTACTGCTGGAGAATACACCTTTAAAGCCTATACTAATTGGCAGAAAAATTTTGACGAACCTAATTTTTATTCAGAAATAATCGAAGTTATAGATAACAAAACTATTTCTAAAAATAAAGACACAAATTTAGAATCCAAAATTGATGCTCAGTTTTTACCAGAAAGTGGTCATGCAATTAATGACGTTAGTAACGTTTTTGGTATTGTTATTAAAAACAACCTAGGATTTGGAATTCCAAACATCGAAGGACACATTGTTGATGATAAAAAAAACACTATATCAAACTTTAAAGTCAACCAACTAGGAATTGGGTCTGTTAGTTTTACACCAAAAGAAAACGAAACCTATACTGCAATCTTCAATCACAATGATAAAATTCTTAGTTATAAGATAAATAACATAGAGTCAAAAGGCATTGTTTTAAGTATAAAAAAAACAGCTAACAAGGTAATACTAAATATTAAAACCAACAGGGCAACTCATAAAACAATAAAAAAGAATAAGTACACATTAACTATTCATAATGGAGAAGTTTTAAAAATTATAAATTTTGATTTTACAAAACAAACTGAATTAACCAACCTGATTAATATTTCAGATTTGAAGCCGGGTGTAAATATATTTACTGTTTTTGATCAGAACAACAAACCCATTTTAGAGCGTCTATTTTTCAAATATGCCGGATTAAAAAACAGTAACAGCAACTTAGCTACTATTGTAAAACAAGAAGACACAATTATTGCTACTATTAGCTATAAAGACGTCTTTATATCCAATGAGTCCAACTTCAGTGTTTCCATACTTCCAGCACAAACCAAAGCCTATAATCATCATCATAACATAATATCCTCGACCTATCTTCAACCATATATAAAGGGGAAGGTCGAAAATGCTAAGTATTATTTTACCGATATTAATAATCAAAAAAAATATGATTTAAATAACCTTCTAATTACTCAAGGTTGGAGTAGCTATAATTGGTTTAACATTTTTAATAATCCTCCCAAAACAAACTTTGTCTTTGAAAAAGGGATTTATTTTAAAGCTACAGCAAATAAAACAGAGTCTAGTAATTTTATACTATTACCATTACATTACAACAAATCCGCGACATATGTCGTAGATAAAAAAAATAACACCTTTGAACAACAGAATTTATTTCCTATCAACAATGAAGGGATAAAAATCATAGAATTGAATGAAAAAGGAAAAACAACTAGTCCAAAACTATATCTTCAATTTTACCCGTCTAAAATACCAATAATTGAAAATACAATTACACTATTAAATTCAAAATATAAACATCCAAAACTAGTAAATTTAAAAAGTGTTTTTATAGAATCAAATCTAAATAAGACCCAAATGTTAGAGGAAGTAATTATTAAAGCTTCAAAAAAACAAGTAAGAATAGATGAATTAGGAAAAAGATCTTGGGGAAAAATTGATCTTTGGGACAACAAAAAAAGATATGTGACACCCAATTTAGCTGCTTATTTTAGCAAATGGTACAAAGTTGGCAAAGGACAATACGGAGATATAACTTTAACTAGTTTTAAACCTGGTGTTCCTCCTCCCACAGTATTTTTAGATGGCATGCCACTTAGGAACGGACTAAGTCAATTAACATCATTATCAATGAATATTATCGATTACGTCGAAATAAACAAAAGTGGTTTAGGTGAAGGCATTAGAGGAGCTGGTGGAACTATTAGAATCTACACAGATCCATCAGCACGATTAAATGAAAGTAATGATAAAACACAGCGTTATACCAACTACACCCCACCACTAACCTTTAGTGATGAAAAGCAGTTTTACAAGCCCATTTATGCAACCTATAAAAGTGCTTTTTATAACCAATACGGCATCATAGATTGGCTGCCAATTAATAGCTTAAATTATAATAATGAGTTAGTTTTAAAATTTAAAAGTTTTAGCGTAAAAAACATTAATCTATACATAGAAGGCGTTACTGACGATGGTACTTTTTTTTCAGAGGTAAAAACAATTAATATTGAATAAATAAATAATAAGTATTTTAGCTTTTACAATTATATCATTTAGCAAACTTCACTAATACCACATTATTACTAATACCTAAATTATGAGATATTTATTTTTAATCCTTTTTTGTTTGTCAAGCATAAACACCTATGCTCAAGAAGAGTGGCTAATTAGTAATATAAAAACAGAATCTGATTTTTTAAATCCACGTGATATAATCCCTTTAGTAAATGAAGACACAAAAGATATTGTTTTATTTTTCACTAACAGAAAAGTAGTCTTTGGGAAACTATACAACCAAAACAAAGCATTAATTGGATCTATAAATAACATCAAAATTCCTAAAAAAGGAAAAGTTATTATTGGTGCAATTTATAACAATGATACTTACACACTCTTTTTTAGCAACACCAACAAAACGCATTTTAGTTCGGTTTCTATAAATTTTATTACAAATAAATTCAATATTACAGAAGACTTAAATATTAAGCTAGACAAAGAAAAAATAGTTGAATTTCTGGTGCGTAAAAACAAAATACACCTCCTTACAGTTAGTAAAAAAAATGATGTATTAAAAACCTTAACTATAACAGAAAAAGGAGTAATACAATCTTTTGAATATGATTTATCTAAAGAAAACATCGTTAATAATATTGATCAAGACTACCCTCTTTACCCATTGCTATTTGGTAATCCGTCTTATTCTACAATAGAGATCATTAATAATAACGTACCTAATAGTTTAGAACAAACAAATGCTATTACTAAACTATATCTAAATAACAATACCCTTACTATAACAAGTAATCTTTTTGATAAATCTACTTATATTATAAGCTTAGATTTAGAAACTAATACTTATAATTTTCAAAATATAATAAACACTGGTTTTAATGAGAGTCATAGAGGTGCCAACTCCAACTCGTTTATATACAACGACAAACTTTTAACTATCTATTCAACTTTAGACCACTTAAGTTTTAGCGCTTACAATCTAAAAAACTTAACGCTTTTAAAAACGTTTCAAATTAACAAAGAAGATAAAATAGACTTTAAAAATACGCCGATAATTCAAGAAGGAGGCGAGTTTGACAATTACAGAGAACTTGAAAAAAATTCTAAATTTCTAAGAAAAATTACACAATCAAAAATTGGAATTACAGCGTATACAAAAAACGACCAATTAATTATAACTCTTGGTGCTAGTAAAGAAATTGCCGGCAATAATTTTGCAATGGTTAATTTTGGATTAGTTGGCGGTATAGCATTTGGGCTATTAACTAATAACCTTTATAATTACTCACAAACAAAGTCAACACGAATTAGTTGTTTATTTGACGACAATCTAAATCATATAAAAGGACGTATTCCTTTAAACGATTTTGATAAAATTCAAAACTTTAAGCAAGACAACAATGCTTTTAATAATCCTAATTTACAAACTTTATTTAAATACAATTCTAGTTACCTTCTAGGTAATTATGATAAAAAAAACGGTTTGTATTCTCTATTCAAATTTGATTTTTAGTTAAATAAAACTCACCAAAACAAGTTATTACTTTAGGTAAAATGGAAATTATATAAAGCATGAAAATAATCATGTAATACCAAACCTTAAAGAGTATTGCATCTTTGTATCATAATCAAATCTAATATTATGAAACAAATTGTAACCGTCTTATTTTTAAGTTTACTGTTAAGCTGCGGCGCTTCAAAAACAGTCAAAGAATCAAGACAAACTATAAAAGGAGAATGGGTATTAAACACCATTAATTACAGTCAAGCAGGCATTTATAAAGTATCCCTTTTTAATGATGTATCCAAAGCATGCTTTGAACAAAGCACGTGGCAATTCATTCCAAATAATTATTCTGGGACTTACACTATAGATAAAACAGCTTGTAATGCTGGCACACGCAACTTCAACTTTAGTATTCAAGAAATAGATGAAGCAACTGGTTTATACAACTTTCTTTTAAAGCCAACAGATGCAAAAGGTAAAAGCGAAAGCAATCAAGGCTTTAGACTAAAACTAGCACAACTTTCTGAGACTAACATGATGTGGCAACAAACAATTACCGTAGACGGAGCTCCATTTACAATTAACATGAACTTTTCAAAACTATAAAACCTATGAAATCAATATTTAATAAAATAACAATCAGCGCACTTACACTAGTATTAACAATTAGTTTTACAAGCTGCAGCAGTGTAAAAAATGCAAATAACAAACAAAAAGGAGGCGTGATAGGCGCAACTGGAGGCGCTATATTAGGTGCTATAATTGGTAACAACGTTGGAAAAGGTGGTAACGGAGAACTTGGAGCTGTTATTGGAGGTGTTGTTGGTGGAGGTGCTGGAGTCTTAATAGGAAACAAAATGGACAAACAAGCACAACAGATCGAAGAAGAAATCCCTGGAGCTGTCGTAGAGCGTGTTGACGAAGGTATCGTAATTACTTTTGACGAAAATAGTGGTGTTTATTTTGACACTGCAAAATATGGTGTTAATGCAAAATCTCAAGAATCACTAAATAAACTTGTTGGCGTTTTTAAAGAGTATCCAGACACTAATATTTTAGTTGTGGGACACACAGATAGTGTTGGTAGCGAAGAAAACAACTTGATATTATCAAAAAACAGAGCTAATGCAGTGACCAATTACCTAACAAGTCAAGGATTGAGTAGTGCCCGTTTTACAACCAATTGGTTTGGAGAACTACAACCAACTAATGATAATAGTACTGCCGAAGGGCGTGCAAAAAATAGACGTGTAAATGTGGCTATTTTACCAAATGAGAAGATGATTAACGATGCAAAAATGCAATCTGGCGAAAACTAGAATTAATTTCGATTTTATTCGGAAATTTACACAGAGTTAAATATATTACCAGACCTTATTAAATTTTATAATAAGGTCTTTTTTTGTGCTTAAAAAATATAAAAAAAAGCCCCCAGTATCAAAAACAAAGCTTAACCTATCTAAGATGAAATTTAAAACAATAATATTACTTGCTCTATTTGCTGTAATGTCTTGTAAAACTAAACAAGAAGTCAAATCAACACCGCCATTCTCGCTATCTGATAATTGGTTATTAAAAACAGTAGCCTATCAAGACCCAAATCTTTTTGACACGATTGTACTTTTTAATGACGCTACTAATCAATGTTTTAAAGATAGTATTTGGGAATTTAAACCAACCAGCAATAGTGGTTCTTATTCTATAAACGATCTTAATTGCTCTTTCGGTTACCGTAACTTATGGTTTAAATTTTTAAAAACAGACCAGCAAACAGGCATAACACATATTACGTTAAGAGCCGAAAATAAGTCAGGAATGATTAAAAACCATAACATAAAAATAACTAAACAGTCTACTACTGCCATGCAATGGAGCTATTCCATTAGTGTAAAAGGTAAACGACGCACCGTTAATATGTTATTTGAAAAAGTATAATTGTCATAATTAACAAGACCAAAACAGCGCCATAATACATGCTAAAATATATAATATCTAAAACCAGACTACCTGAAACATCTGTAAAAAATACGGTAGACTTGCTTAATCAAGATGCAACAATACCGTTTATTTCGAGATATAGAAAAGAAGCAACGGGAAATTTAGATGAAGTTCAAATTGGAGATATTGTAAAATATAAAGAAGAATTTGAAGCCTTAGAAAAAAGAAAAAAAGCAATATTAAAAGCACTTGAAGAGCAAGGTGTTTTAACTGATGCTTTACAAGTCAAGGTCAAAGCTTGTAATGACTTAACAACGCTTGAAGATTTATACTTACCGTTTAAAAAAAGCAGAAAAACTAAGGCAGAAACTGCAAGAAAAAATGGATTAGAACCTTTAGCTAAAGTTATCATGTCTCAAAATGCAAATGATGTAGAATCTATCGCATTTAAATACGTAAAAGGCGACGTTAAAACAGTGGACGACGCTTTGGAAGGTGCAAGACATATTATTGCAGAATGGATTAACGAGCGAACAGATATTCGTAATAATTTACGTAACCAATTGGAGCGTCATGCTATGATTTCCACGAAAGTGGTAAAAACAAAAAAAGAGGACGAAAATGCTCAAAAATTTAGAGACTACTTTGAATGGGAGGAAGCATTAAGCCGCATCCCTTCACACAGATTATTAGCCATTTTAAGAGCTGAAAAAGAAGGGTTTATTCGTGTAAAAATTGAAATAGATAAAATAAAGGCGTTAGAAAATATTGACAGACGTATTATTAAAAGCGAAAATGCCTGCGCAGATCAGATTGAGTTAGCCATTAGCGACGCTTACAAACGACTATTATTCCCGTCTTTAAGCAATGAAGCGTTACAAAAAGCGAAAGAGAAGGCGGATGAATCTGCTATTTCGGTATTTGCAAAAAACTTAAAACAACTATTATTGGGTTCGCCTTTAGGTGAAAAACGAGTATTAGCGATTGATCCTGGTTTTAGATCAGGCTGTAAAATAGTCTGCTTAGATGCACAAGGGGTTTTATTACATAACGAAAACATATATCCGCATCCTCCAAAAAGTGATAGCATTGGTGCCATAAAAAAGCTATCCACTTTAACTGAAGCTTACAACATTGAAGCTATTGCTATTGGTAATGGAACAGCATCCAGAGAAACGGAAGCGTTAGTTAAAAAAATAAAATTTAAAAACGACATACAAGTCTTTGTGGTTAGCGAAGCTGGAGCAAGTATTTACTCGGCTTCAAAAATTGCAAGAGACGAGTTTCCAAACTACGATGTCACTGTTAGAGGAAGTGTCTCCATTGGACGACGCCTGCAAGATCCTTTAGCAGAATTAGTGAAAATTGACGCTAAGTCTATTGGTATTGGACAATACCAACATGATGTGGATCAAAGCAAACTACAGAAAGAACTAGATGTTGTGGTAGAAAACTGCGTAAATAGTGTTGGTGTAAACATCAACACTGCAAGTACATCTTTACTAAGCTATGTCTCCGGTATTGGTCCAAAGTTAGCCGAAAACATCTTTAACTACAGAAATGAGCACGGTGTTTTTACTAGCCGAAATGCGATAAAAAAAGTACCCCGTTTAGGCGGAAAAGCGTTTGAACAAGGCGCTGCTTTTTTAAGAATTAGAGAGGCCAAAAATCCGTTAGACGACTCGGCAGTGCATCCTGAAAGTTATAATATAGTCGAAAAAATGGCCAAAGATTTAAAGGTCACTTTAAATGATTTGATTAGCAATCAAGAGTTACTTAAAAAAATAGATTTAAAAAAATATTGTACTGATACTGTTGGTTTATTAACCTTAGAAGATATTATTAAAGAACTTGAAAAGCCAGGATTAGACATTAGAGAAGAGGCTAAAGTATTTACTTTTAATCAAAACATTAAAACAATAACCGATTTAGTTGCTGGACAACTATTACCAGGAATAGTCAATAACATTACTAATTTTGGGTGTTTTGTAGATGTCGGAATTAAAGAAAGTGGTTTAATACATGTCTCTAACCTATCCGACAGTTTTGTAAAAGATGTTAATGAGCATGTCCATTTACACCAACAAGTAATTGTTAAAGTTTTAGAAGTAGATGTGCCGCGTAAACGCATACAGTTAAAACTACATAAATAAAAAAAGCATCAATCTAGCTTATAGATTGATGCTTTTAATAAGACTAATTTAATACTTTAAGATGCCATTTTAGCATTGACTGTAACCTTTAAGTTATTATCAATAATGTCTTTCCAGTTTTCTATTCTTCGTGCTTCATAATCTTCTGTAAAGGCTTCATCTGTATCAAAAAAGCTAATAACTACAGCTTCTTTGTTAGGTGTATAAAACCAGATTTTTAAATCTAAATGCTTTAATCTTGTTACTTTATCTATGTCTTTTTTATAATCAGAAATGACTTCGCATGACTTGATTTCAGACAGCTCTAAATTAAGCACTTGGTTTTCGTCTGGCTTAAAAGCGACATAGGATAGTACTTTTTTATCTTCGGTTAAACCGATAAATTTATTGTTCCAAACCTCTTTTAGATTGTACCTAAACCCATTAGATTTTAGTAGATTTTCTGCTTTATGCTTTGTTTTTGTAGTGTTATTTAAACCTTTAAAGATGAATATAAAAAAAGGTACGAATACGCTTAATGTTACTAGTATAGCTAGTAATGAGAATGAAATTTTCATTGTTTTAATGTTTTGATTTAATGTATAAGAAATCAACACGTTATCTTTACGTAAAAGACAAGCGTTGCAATAGTTAATAAAAACGTATTGCGCTTATGTAAACCAATGAAAAGGGTAAATAATCTGTGTTTTAGACAATCCAACATTAATAGACGTGCTAGTTTTTTGATACACCAAGAAATTTTCTTGCTGCTCCTTACTAACTACATTTACAAAAGCAAGTTGCTTAAAAAAAGTAATGCTGTCTTCTGCCTGTACGTTAACTGTAAGATCAATTTGAGTATTTACAATTATACCTTGAGAATTTAAGGCTGCACTAGCTTGTACTGTATGTTGTGGAAAAGTATTTTGCACGACAGCCGCGACCTCAACTTCAGAAGTGAAGAAGGTAGACAACCCTATTAAAAGAGAAATAACTAAAACGCTAAATCTTGCCATGTTATACTTTAATTTAAAGTACAAAGGTATACGATAAGTTGTTAAGAAGATACTAAATTTTTAAAACGCACTTAATTTTTTTTTGAACCTACTAAACCCTAAATTTAAAACTTAAACTGTCAATTTACTTATGCTTAAAATAGCTTATCATCCTATTTATTGTCATCAATTACCTGAAGGACATCGGTTTCCGATGCTAAAATACGAGTTGCTTCCTGCACAGTTAAAACACGAAGGCACTTGTACTGAGGCTAATTTTTTTGAACCTAATAGAATGCTAAACGAAGCACCAATACTGGCAGTCCATGATCCCGAGTATTTTTACGACTTGCTTAATATTACATTGGATCAGCGTGCTGCGCGTAAAATTGGGTTTCCGTTGAGTGAGGTTTTAATTGAACGTGAAATAGTAATTGCAGACGGCACCATAAAAGCCAGTGAATTTGCTCTAAAACATGGTGTGGCCATGAATATTGCTGGCGGAACACATCATGCCTATACTAATCGTGGAGAAGCCTTTTGCATGTTAAATGATCAAGCCATTGGCGCCCGATTTCTTCAAAAAAAAGGACTCGCAAAACGTGTTTTAATTGTCGATCTGGACGTACACCAAGGTAACGGGACTGCCCAAATATTTAAGGATGATCCTTCTGTGTTTACTTTTTCAATGCATGGTAAACATAATTATCCATTTAAAAAAGAACAAAGCGATTTGGATATTGCTTTAGAAAATAATGTTGGAGACACGGAATATCTTTCGATTTTACATGACACATTACCCAAACTAATTATCGAATTTAAACCCGACTTTATCTATTATTTATGCGGTGTAGACGTTATTGCTACAGACAAACTAGGCAAATTAGGACTAACCGTGACAGGCTGTAAAGCACGTGATCAATTTGTTTTAGAAACCTGTAAAGCTAACAACATACCAGTTATGTGTAGTATGGGCGGCGGTTATAGTCCAGACATTAAAACCATTGTAGAGGCACATGCCAATACGTTTAGATTGGCTCAAGAAATTTATTTTTAAATGTAATGTAGCCTTACTTTATCAGACTATATACTTATGCTAAAAACATTTACAGAGTTTTCCACTAACGGAACATTAAAAATCTCTGACCAAAGTCTTTTAAAACAGTTTACAACCTCAAAACAAATTGGGCTTTATACCTTTATTCTTACTGGTAGTAATACCATTACTGCAGAAGTGGATGGTGTCCCTTTGGTTTTAAAACCGCATCAAATATTATCCTTAACGCCTATCCAAAATTTTAAATACATTGATGGGGACGATAGCGTAGTCTATCAATTTAACCAAGAGTTTTATTGCATAAAAGACCATGACAAAGAAGTGGGTTGTGCTGGTGTTTTATTTTTTGGGAATGATACTATTCCGGTGATTTCTTTAAACGAAAATGAGCAGCACAAATTTAATGTGCTCCATGATATGTTTTTAGATGAAATTGAAACAGAAGATACTATTCAGGCCGAAATGCTTAGAATGTTATTAGCACGATTTATAATAAAGACCACACGTTTACTTAAAAACGAAACACCATCTGCGCCACTTAATAAAGCTACTGACGAAACATTAAGACAGTATAACTTATTAGTAGAAACCCATTTTAAAGAAGCCCATCAAGTTAGTTTTTACGCAGAAAAATTATTTAAGTCTCCAAAAACGCTATCCAATAGCTTTGCTAAATCGGGACAAAGTCCTTTAAAGATTATTCATGAGCGTTTAGTATTAGAAACCAAACGCCAATTAATGTATACTGACAAAACTGCTAAGCAAATTGCTTACGATATTGGTTTTGAGGATGCTTCACACTTAAGCAGATTGTTTAAAAAACAAACTAGCATTACCCTTTCTGACTTTAAAAAGGGTTTATAAACTTTATTTAAGGCCTTTATTTCTTCACAAAAATACAATTTGGGAAAAATCGACAACTACTAAGGTAATATCGTCGTTTTAAAACCCGCTTTCGCGTCGCATCTTTGCACTGTAATATAAAAACAACAGCATTATGAAAACGACCATATCTATATTCAATCTAATTGAAATCTTTACAAAAGCAAAAAGAAAGCTAACCAAATCTATCAATCCGCAAGAACATTGTGAGCATAAACAATTACACGATTACTATTGTGATGCAGAAATCAACAAAGGAATTATTGACAATTCAATTATATAAAAACACAACATTAAAAACATAAGATTATGACACCTATTAAAGCACTTAAAAGAAACGAAGTAAACGCAACCAATCAAGCTATTTTTGACCAATTAGAAAAAGCTGTAGGATTTGTACCAAATTTATATGCAACGTATGCTAATAGCGAAACTGCTTTAGAAAACTACTTGAATTTTGCAAATGCAAAAACCTCTTTAAAAGCTAAAGAAAAAGAAGTAGTAAACCTTGCTGTAAGTGAAGTAAACAGTTGTATTTACTGTTTATCTGCACACACTGCAATTGGTAAAATGAATGGTTTTACAGACGACCAAATTTTAGAATTAAGAGCAGGAAAAGCCTCTTTTGATACTAAATTTAATGCTTTAGCTGCTTTAGCTAAAAACATTACAGAAACCAGAGGAAAAACAGACGCTACAATTTTAAACAACTTTTTAGACGCTGGTTATAACCACGGAAACTTAATTGATGTTATTGCTTTAGTTGGTGATAAAACAATCTCTAACTACATCCATAATACAACACAAGTCCCTGTAGATTTTCCAGTAGCACAACCATTAGAAACAGTAATATCTTAATTAATTATAAACCTTAAAAATAAATAACAATGAAAAAATTAATCGCAACTTTAGTAATGACATTAACACTTTTAGTATCTGTTAATGCACAAGACAAAATGATGAAACATGATGCTGTAAAAACAGTAGCATTAGAGCAAACTACGGGTGAGTTTACTCAAAAAGGATTAACTATAAGTGAAGGGACTTATATTTTTGAAATAGCAAATAACGCAGTTGGAACAGATGTTGGATTTGTACTAATTAAAAAAGGTGCTGATGCTTCTAACCCAGAAAACCACATTAAAACTGCTTACGTAACTAGTGTTGTTAAGGATGGAGAAACGCAAACGTCTAGCGCAACAACATTAGCAAAAGGAGAATACACATACTTTTGCCCATTAAATAAAACACCACAGTACACGTTAACTGTACAGTAATATATCAGCTTTTAAGCTGATCTAAAAATTCCTGTCTGCGATTACGCGAGACAGGAATTTTTGCATTTCCAGTCAAGATTACATAACCTTCATTCAGGTATTTTTCTATATAACTTAAGTTTATTAAATGTGATTTATGTACTAAATAAAAGTCGCTATGCTCTAATAATTTATTAAAATGCCCAATACTATTGGAGCTTAATAATGGCTTACCCTCTTTTAAATGAATTTTAGTATAACCCGCTTCGCCTTCGCAATGCACAATGTTTTCAATTTTAATAAACTCTAAGCCTTCCACAGACGGAATTATAATTTTCTTTTTTTGAAACGTTTGTACACCTAAGTTTTCAATTAACTGCTTGTTTTTTTGAAGCGCAGATTTATCACCAATATTGTTTTCGGCATTAGCCACAGCTTCTACCAGGTCTTTATTATCAACAGGCTTAACCAAGTAACCAATAGCGCAATGCTTTATAGCTTCAATAGCATAATTATCAAAAGCTGTTGCAAAAATGATTTCAAAATCAGGATTTTCAAATTGCTTTAATACATCAAACCCACTTAATTCTGGCATTGCAATATCTAAAAACACCAAGTCTGGTTTTAGACTTTTAATTAACTCAATCCCTTCTTTTGGGCTTTGGCTTTCTGCTATTATTTGAACATTAGGACATAAACGTTGAAGCTTATTTTTTAAAATAGCTAACGCTTTACGCTCATCGTCTATTAATATGGTTTTAATGGTCATAATCGTCTTCATTTAAGCCTTCCTTAAAAATCAAGGAGACTTTGGTTCCTGTTTTATCGGATGTATCTGCACGATCCTGAATTGTAAACGCGACATCCCAATGCTTACTATCCTTTAATAAAGTCAAACGCTCTTCTAACACAAAACTAGAATGTTCTGTATGCGTTTGTTTCTTTTTGGCATTCATAAGTTTAGACTTATTAATACCTATTCCGTCATCTGTAATTTCAACTTTAAAACTATAATCATTGATACTCACAAAGTCAATACTAACTTCTCCTTTTCCTTTTTTATGAAAGATACCATGGTTAATGGCGTTTTCTACAATAGGTTGTAAAATCATTGGAGGCAAAAATAAATCTTGTGTATCCAATGCTTTATCTATATTTAATTGAAAGTCAAAATCGTCTTCAAAACGAAGCTTTTCTATATCTAAATAATTTTTTAAAAGCGAAATCTCATGCGCTACCGAAATGCGTTCTTTTCGAGAATACTCAAAAAATTGTCGCATTAATTTTGAAAATTTAGATAGGTAATCTTCACTTTTTTCAACTTCGTTTAGCTGAATATAATATTGAATTGCATTAAGCGAATTGTGTACAAAATGTGGATTCATTTGTGCTCTAAGCGCATTAAGTTCCAGCTCGTGCTGACGTTTTTGATTGTTTAGTTTGGTTTCTAATTGTTCTTGGATGAGTTTGTTTTTACGGTTATTGAATACTGAAAACAAATACACAATTGTAGAAGCAATTAGTATAGCAACTAAAACAAGTACTAATAAAACTATATTTAATTCGTCTTTAGACATAAAAAACTTTTTATTATACTGCCATATAAAATTACATTTAATAGACTAATGATTACTGTATACGAATCTGAATATGTTTCTAAATAAAACATTAATAATTGAATTGGTAAAAATCCGATATAAAAGATAAGTAAACCAGCTATAATCCAAAATGGTTGTGAGGATTTAAAATTAACAACCTCTTTTTTGTTTAAAAAGTTTTTAAAAAAAATGGCAGATGTAATAATTATTATAACAGTACCTGTTGTTAAAGGAATACTCCAAAGTTGATCTACAAACGACTCTCTAAACAAACTAAAAACTACACTTGCCACAAAGACTATCAGGAAGCTATTTATTACTTTTTTATTTTCAATAATAGTATTAAACCAAAACAAGTAAAAAAGAAACGAGGCAACTGTATAGATATTAAAAACAAAATAATTATTAATCTTTAATACTGGCCCCAAAATAGCAGCAGAAACCTCTGAAAACAATACGTAACATAAAAAATGCAAAAAATAACGTTGCTTACTATTTTTATAACTATCCCAATACCTAACTGCAAAAATCACTGTTACAGTTACTATCAAAAGCCTTATTATTATACCAATATTTGCCATTTAGTTACCACCTTCAAATTCTTTAGGAGGCATTCCTGCTGTACCATAGTTTAAAGACTTAATTTTATAAGAGTTATTATTCTCATCATCCCCTTGTCTTGTTGTTTCGCGATTAGTTGGCGTAAAAAACACTGTATTTTTTAATTTTCCATCTGTTTTTTTTGCTCCAAAATACACTCTAATTCCTGGGTTTTCATATTCTAAATTATCAGATTCTTCTTTTACAAAGTTTAAATAATTTTGAAGTGTTTCTAAATCAAACCAGATATCCCTAACATCTTGAGGCATAACACCATTATTTGATGCAATTATCTCTGGTAAATTTTGATACTTATTTTTATAATTTTCCTCCAAAGCATCTGCTTCTGCATTTGTTATTAGATCTGTGGGATCTCCAAATGCACACTCTTTATTATTACACTCCTGAAAGAGCAAAAAAGAAAGGACTAAAACAATAATTAGTAGTGATTTTGTTGTTAAATTCTTCATTTTATAGTTGGTTTTAATTAATAGCTAGATTACTAAGGTAGTATTTTAGTTAATAACATATATTTTTTAACTTAATTTCCTTTTAGATGACAACTCATCCATCCACTTTTATTTTGTTTATGGAAAGAGACTGTTTTAGAAAACAATTCTGGTTTATCTTTTAAATTAGAGACTCTAACAAAATCTCTGTCGTAAAATGGTGTTTCTACTTTTTTAAAATTAGCGACAACATCTGCTCTTGCCTCGTTTTTGAATGTGATAGATTCAACATCTTGCACTTCACTATAAACTAGGTTTACATAAACCGCATTATCTTTTTGTCTAATAATATATTTTTTATTTGCATCTGAAATATCAATATTATAGACTGTATTAATCCTTGTGCTACTTGACATTTCTTGTTTTGTGGATGATATGGAATCTAACTTTATGACTCCTTTTTTTGCTAATTTTTTCAAATAATTTAATTCGGTTAAACTAGTACCTCCATTATGAAAAGTCATATTACCAACATACATTAGTTTTTCTACTTGGACAGGCCTGTCAGCCTCACAAGCTTTTATCATTTCTAGCGCTAAGCTTTTTGTTAATCCGTTAGTTGCATCTTTACAAGACGACAACATTAGGACCATGAGTATTACTGCTGTTATATATTTCATTGTATCAAGTTATTTAATTATTTTGAGAATCAAGAATCATTTTTTGATTTGGCTTTATAGTGATATTAACACGTCTGTTTTTTGCACGCCCATAAGCGGTTGTATTATCAAAAACGGGTTGTGTTTCTCCAAACCAATTTGTTGAAATACGATTAACATCAATACCTTTCTCGTAATGTAAATAACTAGTTACGGACTGCGCTCTAAACTTGGATAACGTAAAATTAGAAGCAGCAGATCCCACATCATCAGTATGCCCTTCGACAAAAATATCTGTATCTGGATATTCTCTTAATACATTTACCAATTTGTCTAAATTTTGTTTTGAAGCAGTGTTTAAATATTTTTCTCCAGTTTCAAAATATACTCCACTATTTTCGTCAAATGTAATTAGTATTGCATCATCAATACGCTCTACTGTTGCACCTGGAATTTCTTGTTCAATCTTCTGTGCTTGTTTATCCATTTTATTACCAAGCAACACGCCTGCAACGCCACCTAAAACACCTCCAATAATTGCACCTTCTGTCCCTTTGCCACCACTTCCTATATTATTACCAAGTATCCCTCCAACTACAGCGCCTCCAGCTGCACCAATTACAGCGCCTTTTTGTTTGTTATTAGCATTTTTTGTTGCGTTGCAACTTGTAAAATTTATAGTTAACACAACTGCTATTATAAACATTATGCTTTTGTTTAGTATTGTTTTCATGATTTTATTGTTTTAAAAAATTCATATTTAGTGTAAATGGTTTTCCGTCAACATTAATTGTTTGTCGCCACTGCATGTTAGTATCTGACAATTGCGTTAATGACATCCTAAAACCGTGATTGGTCTGGCTTTTACCTTTATAGTTTGTAGGTTTTAGCAGAAAATTATAAAGTCCTGTCGTTTTATCAATCTCCTTTATAGTAAAAACAAAATATCTAGCTTGATCACCACAACTGGTATTACTTAAACTATAATTACCCGAATTATTATTGGGTACAAATTTCCAAACACTACCTTTAAAACAGTCTTGTGTCGCATCATCCAACAACGCTATTTTATAGTTTCCTTTTTGATTATGTGTGACTTGACTAAGCACCCAATTTCCTTTTATTACTTTTTTTGATTGCCTTACCGTTTTACTACCACCACAAGACATGGCGAATAGCGTAAAAAGGCATAATGTTAAAATATTTTTCATTTTATTAGGATTTAAAACTCAAGACTAAAACCTATAATAGCCTTGAGTTTAGTTAAATTAATTAGTACAGCCATTACAAGCGTTACATACAATATCTCCAAAGACATTGTTGTCTACATAGTAATTTGCTGGCAAAGGGAAACTATTAGTTGCAAAAAGCAATCCTCCTGTTTGTGTTGTTAAATCTGAATAGTTTTGTAAAATTGAAGCCCCTAATCCTTGATACGTTAAATAATTTGAGAATACAGTTACACTATTACTTTGAGCACCTAAAATGGCATTAGCAGTAGATAAATCTTCATTAGCGGTATCTCCTCTTGGACTTGAACCATCCAACTCCTCGTCACTTATGTAAAAAATAGAACGACAAGCACCGTCTCTCCAATCAAAATAATTAGATAAATCCTCTACCGCATTTGCGCCTTGCTCTCCTAAAAATCCTGAAGGTGGTAAATCTGCAGCTAAAGGAAATGGAGCTCCTGGTAACGCATTTAAATAATCTCTATGCGAAGTCGTGAAATTTGTACTATTAAATGTACCATCAACGCCAAGATACATGACTCTTAAATCCGAGTCGCAATCTGCTAAAGCGGCATCAATACCTGCTTGAGCCTCATTACTAACTTGAGTTGCAAACGCACCCATAGAGCCACTTGTATCTATTAGAATTATTAAATCGACCATTGGTCTAGTGGCTGAGCCTCCACACGGATCATAAGTGTCATACTCACAATCACTATCACCACAAGCCATTGCTAATAGTAATATCATAGTTACTCCGACTGATTTTAATACTGTGAAAAACGCTGATTTCAAACCGTTGTTTTTCTTTTTTAAATATGTGTTTTTCATAATTTCTAATTTTTAAAATAAGTCAAGACCGTTTACTTTTTGTAAGCGTCACAGCCTTGACTTGGGATTGACTAATAGCCTCTTTTGTATTGTTTAGTGGTTTATAAACACACTACTTTAAATTCGGTTCTACGGTTAATGGTATGTTCATTTTCTTCGCACGTTACGCCATCTGCACAACGGTTAAGCAACTCTGATTCTCCAGCTCCACGAGCAATTAAACGCGCTCTAGAAATACCTTTAGACATTAGGTAGTCTACTGAAGATTGCGCTCGTTTTTGAGACAATTCTTGATTGTATTGATCGCTACCTCTAGAATCTGTATGAGATGACATTTCTACTTTTATTGTAGGATTATCTTGCATTAATTTTACAACATAATCTAAGTCTGGACGTGCAGCAGGAAGAATATCCCATTTACCTAAGTTGAAAATAATATTATCTAATTTTATAGCTTGACCACAAGGGTTAACACACATTTCAAAATCTATAAACAATGATTTATTTCTGTCCTCCCCATTTGTAGTCAACTCGACTTCATTAGAAAAATAACCGTCTTTATTTCCGTTTAAAGCATACGTTGATGCTTGTTTTAAATGAAAGATAAACTCACCTTTAACATCAGACAATGTGTTTTTTTGACCAGCATTTAATTTATCTCTTAGTTTTATATCCACACCTTGAATACCGACGATAGTATTACACTCTACCACATTTCCTTTTAAGATGAAATTTAAATCGCCGTATTTAATAACCTTTTGTATGCTATTACCATCTTTCTTACAGGCCTTAAATTCGTCCTTAGAAATACTAGTTTCCTCTAAACTAATATTGTATAATTTTCCTTTTACAATTAAATCGTCCTCTGCAACATCATTAAAAACAACCACTCCATAAGTATTAGTAGTTCCTGATTGTACAATATTTCCGTTTAAATCTGCTAGTACAACATCTGTAAAAGGCAAGGTTTCGTTTGTAAATTTATCTCTAGCGGTTACTGTAACACCACACCCACAAGTTGCACAACATCTTGGCATATGATCTTCTCCACATACCTCGCAAACATCTACTTTTTCTTTTTTATTGAATTTAAAAGTCACACCTGCAAACAGTCCAACCGAAGATATATCACAATCACATGGCTCTGTTCTAGTTTGTGCGTTACTAAAACCCACCGTATTACTTGGTTGCCCATTTGCTAACGTTCCAGCAACAACAGGATTATATCCTGCAGACACTGCTAAAGGTGTGTCAAAAAGTTCTGTTGCTCCAAAATGACGCATGTAATACGCACCAGCATTAATACCAAAATTATCATTTAAATAATATGTAAAACGAACTTGTCCTTTAAACGTAAACACGCTAGACGCATCATAACCAGCATGGAAATTTAAAGGATAGGCAGGAGAAGGTGCAACACTTTGTAAATAGGTACGACCTCCTTTAATAGATGCTAATCCAAAACGTGTGTTAATCTCTGTCGTAAATCTTTTAGATTGACTTCTAAACTGAATGTTTGGTCCTATACCGTAAAAAATTCTAGTTATCTTATTTTCGGTTAAGCTAAAATCTGAAATTGGTAAAGTCCCATCTGTTAAATTATCTGTTGGGTATGTGCTTTCTGGTTGATTCTTGATATAATCAAAATCAAACCCTAAACCAAACCAGTTCCAATAATAGTCTAAAGACAAGCCTAAATCTAGACCTCCTTTATAATCTATATAAGGGGTATTATTGTCATAACTTGGAAAGTCATAACCAATTCTTGGAGATAACTGAAAGTAATTAGTATCCTCCTGTTGTGCATTTGTTATAAATGCCGAAGCAAATACAAAAGCGATTAATAGAAATTTGAATAGATTTTTCATGATTTACATTTTTAAGTTTTAGTTATATACACTTACATAAAGAAGCGGTCTATTTTGTTACCCTTCCTTTTAAAATATGCAGTAATCAATTACTTAGGAGAATTAATATATACCCAAAGATGTACAAGAAAAGTCACACCAAATAGCAACAATAAACCAATAGACGTTTTGAGTCCATGAAGTGTCAACTACAATTGATAACAAAAAAAAGCCCGCTATAGTTAGCGGGCTTTTTTATGATAATAAAAAAAATATTATAAACTTTGAAGTAGTATTACAGCTAGTACTAAACACACAAAAGGCAAACTTAACAACAGTGTTAAATTATGATCCTTCGCTTTACTTTTATTAAACTTAGCATTTAAAACCTTTCTAGTCTTACCATTATATTTTAGCCAATTTTTAAAATGAATTGCAATAGCAGACAACACAAATAATGTCCAAGCTTTTTCGCTTGATATTGTGGACGCATTCATTTTAGTTAAAAAAGTAGCAATAAAAACACCTAGTAAAAAACACAATGTTATTTGTAAAGCCGAAAGATAAAACAAGGCTATAGTATTCGCTTTTTGCTTATAGCGTGTTTTAAAAGCTGTAAAAACCGTAAAAAAAAGCTGATCGAATGTATTAAGAGTCATAAATTATTAAAGTTGTTTCCTGAATGCACAAAAGTAACATATCCTACTATAGTATAAACCAGTATTTTTTTATCAGAAAAAAAAACTAAACCAATTAAACAAATAAGTAGTTAAAATTGAGAAGTATCGGTCTTCCAAAATATGCCGAAATATAATCTTTTATTGTGTGATGAACAGCATTTAAACAGTCCTGTTCTGTAAAAAAAATTAACAAATTACTATCTAAAGTTCAAGTGGTACCCATAGTAAAAAGCACATTATGCAACTATAAATCAATCAGATAAAACCATTTAAAGACAAGGATCTGGATTATCAAATTGTATTATTTCGGGAGAATTAATATAAATGGTATAAAAATCGTCATAATAATCGCGAGTTAAAACACCATCAATTGTCCCGCCATCTGCAGGTAATAACAAACTTTTAAAGTCTGAAAATGTACTTGTGCTTAAAATAACTGAATGACCTAAACAATCTAACATGCTACGTTCTCCATTAAAACTATCACTATTTTCTGAAGCAAAAGTCTGACCAACTACAGCGTCATCAAACCTAATATTGCTTAATCTAATATATTGACTTTCTAATGCATTAGAAAAATCTTCAATAGTAACATCTTTGGCCACAATTGGAACGACTTGATTAGACCTAATTATATGTTCGGATACTTGCGTACTAGGTATTCTTGCTATTTGACCATCTTCTAATCGACCTAATTGGATTACACCATTACTTTTACCTACGGATAATCCATTTAGCTTAATAAATACTTTTCGGCCAAACTCGTATTGCGTAAACATTGGATTTTTATCCACTTGAATACTTATGGCGGCTGTAGGGTTTTCTGGTGTATCTTGTATAATAAGTTGCTTATAAAAATTCCCGCCTTCATCACTAGACACGACATAACCCATGGTATATTTTTCAGAAACAGCATCTCCCGACAATTCATAAGTAATAGGATCACCGAAACCTGTTCCATAATTTCCTAACACAGCATCTATAGTATTAAACTGTGCCTGATCATTTGGATACGTTTCAATACCGGAAAGACCTGTTGGAATTTCAAAATCATCATCTTGAACACAACCCAAAAACACAAATACACTTAGTATTACAAAAGTTATTTGATAAGGATTAATTAGTTTGATAAGTGTTTTGTTTCTTTTCATAATTAAAATCTTACGTAAATATTTAAATAATAAGTGGTTCCGTTTCCAAAAAAATAACGATTACCAAACACTGGTCCACCCGTATTTGTTTGTTCCGTTAGCTGACTTCTATAATCTACCCGTCTTGATTGTTCAAAACCACCACTTTTATATTCTTGATTAAACACGTTATTTATAGTCGCAAAAAAACCAGCAAAATAATCCCCTATTCGCCATGACTTACCACCAATTATATTAACTAACATATAAGCATCAAACTGTTCTTGTTGCAATAATTGCTTTGCAACATCAGGATTTACATTATTAATCTGACCACCATTTAAGACATACAAATTACCACCAGCTGTACCATCTTGAAACTGTGTATTGGTATATAATTCTGGATCGGTAACAAAAGCAGCACTTCTTTTTAGCGCACTAGTATTGACATAAGCATTAGAAAACTGATTAGCTGTAACTCCAATATTCCAATAATCAGGGTCACGATACTCAAACCCTAATTGAAAAGCCCGTTCTGGCCCACCCGAAATATGCACGTTTTTAAGATTAGTTGTTCCGTCCCCAAATACTGCACGTCCCACACCAAACTCTTGACTATAAAAAGTGATATTTGGGTTGTTATTGTAAGTATACTGACCAACTGATGCGGCGCCTTTTAATTTTATTGTTGGTGTAACCTGAGCTTCTATACCTAGTTCTGCTCCAAAACGTTGCGTATCTATACCGGTAATTGCTTCTTGCACTAAATTATTACCCACACCTTCACTGTAATAAAAACCTGTTTCTGTTCCTTCTTGAATTGTAGAATAAAACCCCGTTAGTCGTGCTTTAACAATGGGTGATCTAAAAATATAACTTGCATCCAGACTGGAAATAATTTCGCTATCAACATCATCAATAAGCATATTTGATTGTCTAGAATTAGCAAACGTATTTCTAATATTTGGTGCTTTAGTCATATAAACACCATTAAAATCTAATACGTGAAGCCCAGAAATTTTATAAGTAGCGCCCGCTTTTACACCTATATTTATAAACTGAACTTTTTCACTCTTTCCAAAAGAGTTCCCCACAAAATATCCGTTTTCAAACAAGCCTTCCCTTTGATATGCTGTTTGCGAAACATTACCGGCTAAATAAAACTCTACCTTATTGTATTTAAAAATAGATTGAACAAAAGCACTAACAACATTAGCATTAATAATATAATTGTACTTATAGCGCTCGCCTTGATTGACAATTCTATTTGGATTTCTTACATCAGATTGCGCTGTGGTTAATGTACCGTCAATAGACTCTGTAGTTTCATCAGAAAAGAAATCGACATCTAAATAACCCGTACCACCCAACATATCTGATAAGACAGCAAAGTTTTCGCTTATTAATTTTCTATAATTGATTGCTGCATTTACTCTGATATTATTATTAAGCTCTGTATCAAAAAGAATATTAGCCATTAATTGTTTATCATCTATTCTATCTTCCTGAATAGCATAAATAGCATTATAACCCTGATTAGCAGCATCTACATTGGCCGCATAAAGTGCGTCCCAATTAAACTGTCCATCGGCTTGAAATGCTTCTTCTGCAATATAAGCTTGCTCAAAATTATAGGCAGTTGGTCCGCCCTCTACATTTAAGTAATAGCTTGGCAGATTTTGATAATATGTTGGATCTGTATTACGCGCTCCTCCAAGATAACTATCTTGACCTTGAAATGTCACAAGACGTGTCCCGCCATTATCAACTCTAGTATTTCCTGAAGACCCAAATTGATATCCAATATTTGTATTAATAAGTGCTTTTTCTGTGACCTTCCAAAAGTGGTTTAACATGACTATAGGTTCTTCACTTTTACGAATTCTAGAGTTCCGAACCTTACCATTCTGATTGCCCCAAAACGGATTATACTGTCGTCCTTTTAAATTAAAAACTTCGTCCGTTAAAGCCGTACCTTTTCCTCTTCTGTTTTGAGCATAAATAGCCATAAAGTTAAGACTATGCTTCTCATTTATTTGTTTTTCGGCAGAAGCCGTAAAAGAATTAGCGTCATACAATGTCCCGTCCACATAGCCTTCGTTTCCAAATCTTCTAGACACTAAAACGCTATAGGCCCAATTATTTTCCATTAATCCAGAACTATAGCTAAGCATCATACGACCTTGATAACTTCGATTTGCCGATGCTAGAGACAAGCGTCCTCCTTTACGGTATTTGGAAGCCCTCATAACTATATTGTTTGTTCCCGCTAAGTCTCCAAAACTATAGTCGTTAGCACTAATACCCATTGAAAATTCTTGATTACGTTGTAGATCATTAATCCCGCCCCAGTTACTCCATTGTGGCCTACCTGTATTTTGTTTATTTAACTCTAACCCATTTATTAAAACTTTACCATTAGTACTACCTAGACCTCTTGGTCTAAAAAAAGTAGCACTAAAATCATAAGCAGCTGCACTTAAAAAAGCATCTTTAGAAGACTGTAACAATCCAGATATATTACTTGTTAATCCATCGGCTTCACTATTTAATTCATCATCAGAAATAGAAATAACAAACACATCTGTTTTATTGATTGTTTTAAATGTTAAAGTCATATCCTGTATGTCTATTGTTTTTCCTTGACTTACAATTATTGGATAATACTTAGTAGCATAATTTAGTTTCTCAATTTTTAACATCTGTTCTCCTAATGGTACATTTTTATCGAATAGAAACTGTCCAAAAGCATCTGTTTTTGAAGATAAACCAGAGTCTTGAATAGAGATAATTACTTCTAGAATGGGTTGATTGGTTATGGCATCATTTACACTTCCTTTTACAATGGTTTCTTGTCCAAAAAGGCTAAACACAGTAGTTAATTGGACTAAGAGAATCAATAAAAATCTTTTCATAAATTACATTAAAATTGAATCCTTGATATGCTGCTAAATATTGATTTTTAAAGACTTAGTATTTTGTGTTATATTTAATAAATATATAGAATTGAAATTCATTCTACAAATAACAACCTAAAATACAACCCTTTAAAGCATGATGCATTTAAAATACAGACTGATAATCCTATTATTGATGGTGTCTGTAAACGGAATTAGTCAAGAGCAAAAAAACTACCGTATACATACCATCGCATTTTATAATCTTGAAAATTTATTTGACACCATCAACGATCCAACAAAGTATGACGAGGCAAGCCCAATGATGGAAATAAAAGCAAATCGTTCTAAGATTTATAAGAAAAAAATACGCAATATGGCACGTGTTTTATCTGACATTGGAAGTAGTGTAACACATAACAGCCCTGCACTAATTGGAATTTGTGAAATTGAAAATGTTACGGTAATCGAAGATTTAGTAAATGACCCCATACTTATGGAAAAAGATTATGGCATTGTTCATTTTGATGGACCTGATAACAGAAGTATTGATGTTGGCTTATTATACCAAAAAGCATTATTTCAAGTTGTCTCTAAAAGTACGCACACCTTAAAAATATATGATAGTGATACACATGAACGTCAAAATACAAGAGACCAATTATTGGTTACAGGAACATTGGAAGGCGAGACCATACATATAATAGTCAACCATTGGCCTTCTAGGCGCGGTGGAGAAGCCAAAAGCAGACCTAAACGTGTATCTGCTGCCAAGCTTAACAAACGCTTAATAGACAGCTTACAATCGATAAATCCCTATGCTAAAATAGTGACGATGGGAGATTTAAATGATAACCCAACAAATAAAAGTGTAAAAACCATTTTAAAAGCGAAAAGCAAAAAAGAGAACGTACCCTTTAAAGGTATTTACAATCCTTTTATAGACCTTTTTAAAAAATCAGGATTAGGTACAACAGCCTATAGAGATTCATGGAGTCTATTTGACCAAATCATGGTTACTAAACCATTTTTGGAAAAAGACTACTTCAGTTGGATGTATTACAAGTCTGGCATTTTTAACGAAAACTACTTGGTGACTAATAAAGGACGTTACGAGGGATATCCTTTTAGAAGTTTTGCCGATGGTGGATTTACAAATGGTTTTAGCGACCACTTTCCCGTCTATATGTATTTGATAAAAGAAGCTGAGGACAACAGTTCTAAAATAAAACAATAAATGACACACATAAAAAAAGCGACCAATTGGTCGCTTTTTTTAATTTCTATAAGTTAAACCATGCATTCCATGGTAATTTTGCTAGTACTAAAACTAATGCTAAGGTATAAAATATAGCGATAGGCTTTATTTTTCCTGCTGAAGTTAATTTCTTTTTATGTTTAGAATAACCAATAGTAATAAAGGCTACAGCTAATAGCATAGCAATAGGATGCTCTACAGCGTTAGATCTCAATGCTGAGTTACCCATAACTTCTTTTATAGTACTTTCTCCAAAATAATCTTGTGTAAACCACAAAACGATACCAATTAGTAACTGTATGTGCGATACTATTAACGTAAATAAAGCAATACGAAAATCTATAGGCTCATATTCCTTTTTACCAAAATGCTTAATTAAAGCATTTACAGTTGCTATTACCATCATTAAAAATACTAGATAAGCCCAATACGAGTGCAACATTTTAATCATAAGTCTTGTTTTAATTAGTTATACCACAAATGTAGTAATTATTAGGCATAAAAAAACCGCTTCTTTACAGAAGCGGTTTTAATATTATTTAATAATGCTTAGTTATTATCAACCCAAACACCACCTTCTTTAATTAATTTAAACTCTTCAATACCACTACTTCCGTCATATATAGCGAAAGATAACACGTACTTCTGACCTTCCTCTGCACCAGGTGCAAGACTATTATCTAAAAGACTAGCAAATGCAGTTGCTAACATTTCATCACTCCAGTATGCATCATTTGATGGTCTTCTATCAAAATTAGAATACTGAGCCACACTTGCAGTTGGTCCTTCAAAACCAGCTACCGCAGCAAAAGTTGAAGTAATATAATCGTAATCTGAACCATCTAAATCATGACGAATAGTGTTGTCTGGTACCCAAACTCCGTTATCATATCCAAACTGTAAAGACGACTCTATTGTAGACTCATGCGCATTCCACATACCATCTGTAAATGTGTATAAGTTACCTCTTCTTTGTGCTCCTGTAGAACTAGAGAAGTAATCGTAGATTACAAATAACTCTTGATCTTCTTGACCAAAAGGGAAATTTAACTCTAAAAACGTTGGTAAGTAATTGTCTGGAGATGTTGAGCTACTAAAGTTGTTGTATTGTCCTGGTTGTCCAGAAGCAGTACCCATAGAGTCATAATCAGCAGAAGTTAAATAATAAATATCTTCTACTGCTTCCCAGCTTCCACCAGTATACATAAAGTACTCTCCTTTAGAATCTGTTGCTCCTGTAGCACCTAAAGTCTTAATAGACATGTTAGCAATTCTCCAACGAGATGCATCACTATCTGTAGACTCATATTTAAACGCTACGTTAATTTCTTGACCATCATAAGCAGAAAAGTCATAATCTTCAGAAGAAGCCATATCTCCTGTAGCAGGACTAGCTAAAGTAATTTCATCCCATGTTGCAGTTAATACATCACCAGCATAATCTGTAGATACTAAAATTTTAACTAATGACGCGTCAGTAGCAAAATCAAGTTCTTGAGTAATTTGAAACTTAAGGTTATCCTCACCGTCTAAATCAATAGCTGGAGACACTAACCATTCGATATTTGCAATTTGAGTTCCAAAGTATCCATTACCTCTAACATTTCCAGTTTCAGTAGTCCATACTTCATCATTTCCAAATTCTTCTTGACTTACCCATCCTTCAAAACTTCCAGCAAAGTTATACTCTACTAAACTAGCTAAACCTACAACAGGTACTTCTGTATACTGCTTGTATTTAGCTAAAACAACTTGTCCTTCTGTTGGCGTTGCAATTTGTGCAGCTAATACATCAGGTATTTGAGACGTTGCATTTACGTTTGGATAAAATCCAAAAGCGTCACTTCCAGTTGTAGCATAATCTGAATTTGTAAAAGAATACACATCAGAACTAGTAAAATCACTTACTCCTTCTGCGTTACCAATGTAAAGGTTATAGTTTACTAAAACTGAAGACCCTTGTCCATATAATGGATAGACATCAGATAATAAAGCTGGCACTAATTCTTTAACTTGTAATTCTGAATCAAAACTTCCGAATCCTAATTCTAATGCAGAATAGTCTTCATCTGTAACTGTGTACTCAAAAGATCCAACATTAGGATCCTGAGGTAATGCATCAATTTCATTATTGATGTCTTCTAGTGGATTACAACCAGTAAAGACTGTAGCCACAACAACTAATAAATAAATTACTTTTTTCATTTTTCTTTTTTTTTAAAAATTAAGTTTCATTCCAACACTAAACGTTCTTCCGAAACCGTAATATACACTTGAAGAAGCAGCGTCTCCACCATCTTGTGCATCTGCAATATATTCAGTATCAAATATGTTGTTCATTCTTGCAGTTAAAGTAGCATCTAAGCTACCAAACTTAAATCCATGTCTAATAGCTGTATCAAAGATACCGTAAGAAGGCACTTTCCATGCTTCTGGTCCAACTGTACCTCTTTCACTTGGGTCA
Organism: Olleya sp. KKT75; assembly: GCF_055635485.1. Classification (NCBI taxonomy): domain Bacteria; kingdom Pseudomonadati; phylum Bacteroidota; class Flavobacteriia; order Flavobacteriales; family Flavobacteriaceae; genus Olleya; species Olleya sp. KKT75. Next base: position 1,578,868 of record NZ_CM145759.1, on the reverse strand, counting down.
AATTCTGCATATAAATCAGCAAAATAGTTATAATCAATTGTAAATGTAGTTTCTGGTGAGAACTTGTATACTGTACCAATTGCAAATGTTGTTTGAGCAGCATCACCTACATGTAAATCTTTAATAATAAGATCTACTGTATCCACTAACTCATTAGCTTCGTTAAAAATCTGAACATTTTCAACATTATTTTGCCATCTCCAATCTCCAATAGAAGCCATACCTGTAACTGTTAAGTTATCAGTAGCCTTATATTTTAAATCTAATTCAACACCTTGGTGTACTGCGTTTACTCCTAAAATATTTGCAAAAGCAATAGATTCGTCTTGTAATTGGAATCTAGCAACTTCCGTTCTATCTTTCCAAGTTGTGTGGTATACGTTTATGTTAGCAGATAACTTTTCGCTTCTGTAACCATATCCTAATTCGAAACTAGTAATTTTTTGGTTTTCTGCATCATCATTAACATCTACGTTGTTTCTGTTAGCAAATACTGCGCTAAAAAATGGTGCTCTTTCGATATAACCTAAATTAGCAAACACATTATGATTTGTATCAATATTATAGTTAGCTCCTCCTTTTACACCATATGCAAAAAAGTTGTAAGCATCAGTTTCTTGTAAATCATCACTATCTAAATATAAAAAACGATCTACTCTTCTGTAACCTGTTGTTGAACCTGAAACAGATAAGAATGTTGATAATTCCTCTTTAGAATACTCAACCTGAGCAAAAGTACCTAACCAACTTACTTTACCATCATTGTCATAAAAAATTCTGTCTCCAACTTGCGCTTGATTGTTTGGGTTGTTAACGTTTGCATTATCTGAAGCGTACTGTCCTCCTAATAAATCTGTTACTTCTGTAAAGTGGATTCCTTTATAACTTCTAAAATCAACACCACCTAATAAAACGATGTCTTCAGTTAAATCTGTCTTTAATGTTGTTAAAACACCAAACCATTTGTGGTCGTTTCTAGATGCTCTTAAAAAAGACTCAGAACCGTTAACTCCTGCAGCTTCGTTTTCTGCTACAATCTTATCAAAATCGATAGTACCTAAACTTCCAATTCTGTAATCATCGTTGCTAAGTAAAAATTTACTTCCGTCACCACCGGTTCCACCTCCACCACCAGATCCGAAAGATGCATAAGCAGCAGTAGATAAAGAAGTGTTATCAGAAATGTTCCAATAGTGATTTAAAGAAATTTGAGGTTTGTGGTAAAAGTTATCTTCTTGAGATGTTACTTGACCATCTTTATAACCCCAATCAGAGTTAAATTTTCTTCCTCTTTCACTTTCTCTGTAAGTCGCAATTGAATGACGGTTTTGTCTTTGTCCGTGACGTTGTTTTGCACCAAATGCAGTAAAAGAAATTTTATGATCATCATTAATTTCTTTAGATAAGTTTAAGAAATAAGATACAGCATTAAAATCTGTACCATCTACGTAACCATCACCATCTGTTTTAGACGCAGATACTGTTGCAGCAAATCCTTTATCAGAAACTCCTGTAGAATATGTTACACCAAATTTTTGAAATCCGTCATTACCTAAAGTTGTATATACATTACCTCCTGCTTCAACATCTGTTGTTTTAGAAATAATATTAATTGTTCCTCCAATAGAAGGCACCGCTACTTTAGAAGCTCCAAGACCTCTTTGCACTTGCATAGAACTTGTTACATCTCCTAATCCAGCCCAGTTTGACCAGTATACCTGACCATTTTCCATATCATTTACTGGTACTCCGTTAATCATAACAGCAACGTTCTCTGAACTAAAACCACGTAAGTTAATACGTCCGTCTCCGTATCCACCACCACTTTTAGTAGCGTAAACTCCAGGAGTTGATTTTAATACCTCAGGAAATTCTTGAGTTCCTAATTTTAATTCGATGTCCTTCGCTCTAATTGTAGATACAGCTACTGGTGTTTTTCTATCAACTGCTACAGAAGCAATAATAGAAACTTCCTGTAAGTTAAACTCACTTGGTTGTAAAACAACCTCACCTAAGTTTTTGTTTCCACTAATTTCAAACTCTTGGTCTAAGAAACCAACATAAGATAAAACTACAGTAGTTTTGCTTGATTTAGTTGTTAATGAGAATTTTCCGTCAAAATCGGAAGATGTTCCATTAGATGTTCCTGATTCAATAATGTTAACTCCTAATAAAGGCGTTTTTGTCTCAGAGTCTACTACTGTTCCAGTAACAGTACTTTGAGCCATTGTAAATGCAGAAAACATTAATGCCACTGCAAAAAACATAACTTTAATTGTGTTTTTCATTGTAATTAATTAAGATTTGTTAGTTTCAAATTTGTGCAAAAATACGACTAATTCTAATTGTTATATTAACTTAACGTTAACAAATGCACAAAAACGAAATTACATAAAATATTCCAAATCTCAATTAACTGTTAATCAAAACAATAAAAAAATTTATTAACATAAATTATCTTAATTTCTTGTATAATTCCAATAAATTTAAGGTAGAAGCATCATGATTAGCAAAAATAGAATTATCAAATTCTTTTAAAATTTTATTGGCTAATTGCTTCCCTAACTCGACTCCAAATTGATCATAACTGTAGATATTCCAAACAATCCCCTGTACAAATATCTTATGCTCGTACATCGCGATTAATTTTCCTAAGCTCTCTGGAGTCAGTTTTTTTATGAAGATTGTATTTGTAGGTTTATTCCCCTCAAATACTTTAAAAGGTGTTAATTCTTTAATTTTTTCTACTGAAGCATTTTGACTTTTTAATTCAGCCTCAACGTCTTCTTTAGTTTTACCGTTTAACAACGCTTCGGTTTGTGCAAAGTAATTAGACATCAATTTATCTTGATGATCATGATTACCATATAGTGATTGCGCAAAACCAATAAAATCTGCAGGTATTAATTTTGTTCCTTGATGAATTAATTGAAAAAAGGCATGCTGAGAATTGGTCCCAGGCTCTCCCCAAATTAATGTTCCTGTTTGGTAATTTACTGGCACACCATTACGGTCTACACTTTTACCATTACTTTCCATTATACCTTGCTGCAAATAGGTAGCAAACTGAGTCAAATATTGTGTATACGGAATAACAGCTTCACTTTCTGCTTTAAAAAAGTTGTTATACCAAACACTTAATAGCGCTAAAACAACTGGGATATTTTGATCCAAATCCGCCGTTTTAAAATGGGTATCCATTTTATTGGCACCTTCTAAAAGCGAATCAAAATGCTTGTAACCTACAGATAAACTAATAGTTAGTCCAACTGCACTCCATAACGAAAAACGACCACCAACCCAATTCCACATCGGGAAGATGTTATTTTCGTTTATCCCAAAGTCTTTTACTTTTTCAATATTAGTAGATACAGCTACAAAATGCTTAGCCACATCTTCTTGCTTAGCCTGTTTTAAAAACCAAGTTCTAATAGTATTGGCATTAGACAAGGTTTCCTGTGTTGTAAATGTTTTTGAAACGATTACAAACAATGTTGTTTCAGGATTTAATGTTTTTAAAACCTCATTAACATGGTCACCATCTACATTGCTTACAAAATGAGTGGTTAAATGATTTTTATAATATTGAAGGGACTCAACCACCATAGCTGGTCCTAAATCACTACCACCAATCCCGATGTTTACTACATCAGTAAATGGCTTATTTGTGTATCCTTTTAATTGTCCCGTTATAACTTGGTTAGAAAACGTTTCAATTTTTTGTTTAACCGCTATAACTTCTGGCATTACATTTTCACCATCTACTATAATAGTATCTGTTGCTTTTGCACGTAAAGCCGTATGTAAAACTTCTCTTCCTTCCGTTTTATTGATGATTTCTCCAGAGAACTGCGCCTGAATAGCCTCTTTTAACTTAACCTCTTCCGCTAATTCTAAAAGCAAAGACATGGTCTCAGAAGTGATTCTGTTTTTTGAATAATCTACATAAAAATCGTCCCAATTAATAGTCATTTGATTTGCTCTTTCTGTATCCTGAGCAAACAAATGTTTCATCTCTAAACTTTTTACAGTTTTAAAATGAGCATCTAATTTTTTCCAAGCTTTTGTACTTGTTGGGTTGATTGAAGGTAGTGCCATTAGTTAGTATATGTAATTGTGTTTTCTGAAATAGTTTGAATATCTAAAATCTGATCTTCTTCGATAGGAGAAATAAACTCTATCCCATCCAATTGTGTTTTCAACGGTTTTATAAACTTTAAATATTCAGTTTTTAAGCTATCCGAAATAGGTTCTGCTTCCGGTAATTTTTGTTTAAAAGGATCTACTTGTTTTCCATTTTTCCAAAAACGATAACAAACATGAGGTCCTGAGGTATTACCTGTCATACCCACATATCCAATAACATCTCCTTGTTTTACAAAGTCACCCACTTTAGATTTACGCTTACTCATGTGTAAGTATTGCGTTGTATAAGTTGAGTTATGTTTAACTTTTACATAATTACCGTTTCCACCACGCTTAGCAGACTCGATAACTGTACCATTTGCTGTTGCACGGATTGGTGTTCCAACGCTTGCTGCAAAATCAGTTCCTTTATGGGGACGCACTCGGTTTCCATAAAGTGCAATTCTTCGATTTAAATTAAATCTTGATGAAATACGCTTATATTCTACGGGTGCTTTTAAAAATGCACGACGTAAGTTTTTCGCATCTTCAGAAAAATAATCTTTTAATCCTTTTATAGTATCTGTTTCAAACTCGAAAGCATAAAAAGGCTCGTTGTTATGCAAAAAGTAGGCTGCTTTAATATTATCGATTCCTGCATAGATAGTGTCATCAATATATTTTTCGGTGTAAACCACTTTAAACTTATCATTTTTCTGAAGTCGAGAAAAATCGATAGTCCAAGCGTAGATATCCGACATTTTATAAGCTAACAACACACTTTTACCTTGCTTTGCAAAAGACTCAGAAATATTAGACTCTATAACACCAGACACTTCTTTTTCTACATATTTTATGGGCTTTGTACTTGAATATGCGTGAATAGAATCTTGGAAGTTTATAACAACATAATCCGTTTTTGTAGGTTGGTAAATAAAACATTTTGGCTGCTGTAGCGAATCGTTAGAACACAACAAAGTATAAGGCTTACCAACTTGCAAGCGTCTGATATCAAAACTATCCTTTGTTTTTTCTGCGATTTGAAAAATCTTAGAGTAATCTATTTGATTACGTTGTAGAATTTCGCCAAAACTATCTCCTTTTTTGATAGTGTCACGTTTTACAATATAATCATCTAGTTTAAAACCAAATTCATAAAGCTCTTCTGGCTCAATAACCTCAACGCTTTCTATTGGTGTTTTATCTTCTTCTTTACAACTAACAATTGCTAATGTAAACGCTAAAAGCACTAGACATTTTTGCCCCAATCTTGCAACTCTTGTTTGCTCCATAGGTCTGGAAAAAATATTCGTCTTTGATACTTTGGATGCATGTATTTTACCCATTCACTTCCTCCTGTTGCTTCAGCTGTTTTACCACCAATATTTAAATAGTGATTAGCTGTGTTATAATGTGCCATTACCCACGTAATATTTACTGTGTAATCGTAATGACGCATTGCTTTGATTAAATCCTTGTCTTCTCTAACCTCTATTGGTAAACTTTTAAAGATAGTCCACAAATTATGTGTGTTATAGAATTCTGCAAATCTAATAAATTCGTCTTTGTATTTAGCTTCAAAAACTGTTAATGTATAGCTTTTTTTGCCCGTTTTGTAGTCCTTTCCTGCCGCTTGCCAATATAAATGCTCAAAAGCGTGCTCAAAAGAAGTGTCTCTATCAATAGTTTCTCTAAACCTATTGTCAATTAAATTGATCAACTCAGTTGAAGCAAACTCTATTTTACGGTATTGCGCTGACTGAAAACCACTTGCAGGCGTTAAAGTGTTTCTAAACTTATTGTATTGCTCCACATCCATACCATCTTTCATTACTGTAAATGATGACGTTAAAACATCAAAATAACGACTGATACGCATGATTTTTGTTTCAAAAAAAGAAGCGGTTATAGCATCTGATTTAGCGACTTGCTCTATTTCCCACAAGATCATTTTAAACAACAACTCATTTACTTGATGGTACATTAAAAACACCATCTCGTCTGGTAACGTTGTACGTTGCACTTGTAAATTTAAAAGCGCATCGGTTTGTATGTAGTCCCAATAATCAATTGGTTTACTATGCAATAAACCTTCTAAATGGGTATTTAGATTTTGGCCTAATCCATCGTACTTTTCTTCTAATTGCTTAATTAAATTCTGGTCTACGCTCATTATAATTAGTCTGCAATAATTTTAAAACTATGTTTCAACCCTTTAAAAGCTTCTAAATCTGCCCTTAAAGACCCCACTGCTAAATCTGCCTTGATACGTAAAGGTATTTTATTTTTATCATTAGACACCCAAAGCGTTAAACTTTCTTCTTCTTTAAAAACACGTCCAGCCATTACATATGGTCTAAACATTAACGTCTCTACAGTCCCGAAGCTTGTATCTAAGTTTTCTTTACCAAGGTATTTTAATTTAAAACCATAGTTTTCTTCGTCAAAAAACATGTCTAACTTTATCTCATCCCCTTCCTTAAGATTCTTAGTATCTAATTTATTTCTAAGAAAATAAAAAGTAGACACCATGTCTTGCACATTAGGCTTAGTGTTTATTGTCTTTTTTGTATCGTGCTTTTTGTTATAAACTAATGCTTTTTTATTTGGTTGATCAAACTCTATTTCGATGTTTTTTTTATGTCCACCTTCATCTATATTTCTAATAAATTTGTACGGTAAAATTGTTGATTTATCAAAGTAGCTTTCATAACGATCTTCTACTTTAAAAAACCATTTAATCATACCTGTTGTCCACCCTTTTCCAACAACGTGAAATACCGGCTTACCGTTTAATGTTGTTTCTTTTACTTGAAGCGTGGCGTTACCTGCTTTCATCCAACCACTATAACTCATTTTAAATTTAAACCACTCGCCATCCTTAAAAGCAGGCTCTTGTTGCACTGCATAGGATAAACCGGCAGTAAATATGGCTATTAGTAGAAGTATATGTTTTTTCATAACTGGTATTATTACAAGACTTAATTGTTTAAGCTATAGGTTATTTATAACTTAGTTTACAATTACTATTCCAAAAATATAAAACAAAAAAATGCCATCAGTGTATTTGATGGCATTTTTTTGTTATTAAATTATAAAGTTTAATTAAAGTGTCCCTCTTTTAGCTTGTTCTCTCTCAATAGATTCAAACAATGCTTTAAAGTTACCTGCACCAAAACCTTGCGCTCCCATACGTTGTATGATTTCGAAGAACAAGGTTGGTCTATCTTCTACTGGCTTTGTAAAGATTTGAAGTAAATACCCTTCCTCATCTGCATCAATCATAATTGATAACTTTTGAAGCTCGTTAATATCTTCCTTCATCATTTCCATGTGCACACCTAAGCGGTTTGGAATATCATCATAATATGCTTGTGGTGGTGGTGGTAAAAACTCGATACCTCTAGCTTTAAGCTGAGATACTGTTTTTATAATATCATCCGTTGCTACTGCAATATGTTGTACTCCTGAACCTTCGTAGAAATCCAAATACTCTTCAATTTGTGATCTTTTAGCTGCTTTTGCTGGCTCGTTAATCGGGAATTTGATACGCCCATTTCCATTACTCATTACTTTAGACATTAAAGCCGAGTATTCTGTGTGTATTTGTTTGTCATCAAAAGACAAGAAGTTAACAAACCCCATAACATCTTCATACCATTTTACCCAAGTATTCATTTCTCCCCAACCTACATTACCAACCATGTGGTCGATATATTTTAACCCTACTGGCTCTGGGTTATAGTCACTTTTCCACTCTACAAATCCTGGTAAAAATTGTCCGTTATAGTTTTTACGCTCTACAAACATATGTACAGTTTCTCCGTACGTATAAATTCCGGCTCTTACTACTTCACCAAACTCGTCTTTTTCAACGACTGGCTCCATGTATGATTTTGCACCACGTTTTGTAGTTTCTTCGTAAGCTTTTTTAGCATCTTCAACCCATAACGCCACAATTTTTACACCATCACCATGTTTTACAATGTGATCGTTAATTGGCGACTTACTATTTAATGGTGTTGTTAATACTAAACGAATCTTGTCTTGCTTTAACACATAACTTACCGAATCTTTTGATCCTGTTTCTAATCCTTTGTACGCATGAGATTGAAATCCGAATGCTGTTTTATAAAAATGCGCTGCTTGTTTTGCGTTACCCACGTAAAACTCTACATAATCTGTTCCTAAAAGTGGCAAAAAATCTTGTGCACCTTCAAATATTTTTTCTAAACCGTAGTCTACTGATTTTACTTCTTTTTTACTCATAATACTTTATATAGAAGAAAGAATAAAGCGACAAAAACAAAGACTTTACAGCCTGTTAAATAACTCCGTGTCAATTTTTTAAATTCTTGAATCTCTATTTCAATCTTAATTAATTATTGTTTTGAAATCTATTTAATACTAATGTTCTAGCCACGATTTATAGTAGTCTTCGTCAGCTATTTTAAGCGCCTCCTCAGTTACCATTAATGGTTTAAATGTATCTACCATTACTGCTAGCTCATCCGTTCTCACTTTCCCGATGCTACGCTCTGTTGCTCCTGGGTGCGGACCATGCGGTATTCCTGCGGGATGCAAGGATATGTGCCCTGCATCTATATCGTTTCTAGACATAAAATCTCCGTCTACGTAATACAAGACCTCATCACTATCTATATTACTATGATTGTAAGGCGCTGGAATACTATCTGGATGATAATCGTATAATCTTGGTACAAAACTACAAACTACAAAAGCATCTGTTTCAAAAGTTTGATGTACTGGTGGCGGTTGGTGGATACGTCCAGTTATAGGCTCGAAATCATGGATTGAGAACGCATATGGATAGTTGTAACCGTCATAACCTACAACATCAAAAGGATGTGTTGCATAAACCATTTCAAAAATATCGTCTTGCTTCTTAACTTTCATTAAAAAGTCTCCTTTTTCATTATGTGTTTCTAACTCTTGTGGCTGTCTTAAATCACGCTCGCAAAATGGAGAATGCTCTAATAATTGTCCAAAATAGTTACGGTAACGTTTTGGTGTATAAATTGGTCTTTTAGACTCGACAATAAACAAACGATTGTCTTCTGTATCAAAATCCATTTTATAAATAACACCTCTAGGTACTAATAAATAGTCTCCATATTTAAAGTCTAAATTACCTAAGTGTGTGCGCAGTTTCCCTGTTCCTTTATGGATAAAGATAAGCTCATCTGCGTCTGTGTTTTTATAAAAATAATCTGTTGTTGATTGTTTTGGCGCTGCTAAAATGATACTACAATCACTATTTATAAGCACCGTTTTACGAGACTCTAAATAATCGTTTTCTGGCTTGACTTGAAACCCTCTTAAACGGTAAGATTGTATGTGGTTTTTTTTAGCAATTTTAGGCGCAACACTGTATTGTTTTCTGATTTCCTTTACCTGTGTTGGTCTATGCTCGTGATAGGAATTTGTTGACATACCGTCAAAACCTATGGTACCAAATAACTGTTCTGCGTACAATGTACCGTCCGCTTTTCTGAACTGGGTGTGTCTTTTTGGTGGTATTTTTCCTAGTTTATGATAAAATGGCATTTTTTTAGTTTTTAAATTGAAAAAAAATAACGTCTAAGAACTGTGTGACGTCTTATTAAATGCTTAACAAGGAAGGAAGATCACTCTGGATTACGCTTAATCAAGAATTTTAAATGTGATAATAAATCGCTCCAAGCTGTCTTCATAGTCTAACAAATATCGTAAATATTTTTGAGTATAGAAAGTGTTTTTTATCTCTAGGCAGAAGCTTATGCGTTTTACCCCGCGTTAAGGGTAGTAATGGCATCCTTTTTTTGCTGCCACATATGGCAAAAAAAGATATAATGGATAACCTGGTTGCATTTAAGCCCTAAAGGATTAAATACAAAACGCCCCATTAAAACCAATATCCCAAGTTGAAAAACCAGTAGCTATCTCTAGTTTCTGGAGAGTAACTATATCTTGCTTCTATAGGGCCCAAAAACGAATCAAAAGAGTAGCCTAAGGCGTAACCTGAATATTCTGGCAACGATAACCAGTCCGTGGTGTCAAACAGCCTATCTGATACATTGGCATAGTTTGCGGTAACCATTAGGTGGTTTTTTGGAACAAATTGATAGTCTAGGTTTATGCTTGCTTTGATATAAGAATCTGCTGCTATGGATAAAAAATCATACCCGTAAAACGGTTTAAAATTATTGATAAAATTATTACCGTAACCTCCAAGTACAAAATCAAGAAACTGATTGGCTTTTGGATTTATTTTAAACCCTCCGTCTGTTACTAAATTAAAAGATAAGTTATCTGTTGCTTTGAAGGCATAACCTAGCTCTGCTTTAAATATAGAAAATGGAGAAAAATCTGTTGAAAAATCTGATGAATACATGTAGTAGTTGGCTTCTCCTAAAAAGAAAAGACCTTCTGTTGGGTAATACTTACTGTCATAGGTATCAAATTTTAACTGCCCAAAGAGACTAACGTAATTACTGTTTTCAAAAACTGTTTCGTCTTGGTTATCTGTGGACAAAATAGTTTCAGTTGTTACTTTAAGTTTTTTATGCTCCACACCAAGTGACAAGGCTAAATCGTTTCTGAATAATGTTTGCAAGTAAAACTGGTTGGTAAAATCTGTTAGCTCTGTATCCAATTTATTGATTCCTACATCTAAGACTTCTGACTGCGACAGAAAAGCATTGGCCACTACGCCTTGATCAAACTCGTTATACCTAGATTTTAAACCAATACTCCAATACATCCCTTTATCTATAAAATAATCAAAGTTATATCTAACATGGTCCCCGATAATTAAATCTAGAGACACCACATCGTTTTTTAATAGAAATTGGTTTTTAGTAATATTAGCTAAAATGGCACTTTTATAAAGGTCGTCATAATGTAACCCTAGTTTTAAAAACGTTGTTTTTTTAGTTTCGCTTACTGTAGTTATTAATCTGTAAAAATCATCTTCATCTTTTTTAAGCTCGTAAAAAAAGCTGTCAAAGTTATTAGTTGCTACAACATTATTAGCACCTTCTGCCAGCTCTGTGTATGCTATTTTAGTATAGGGTCTCATTTTTAATTTACCCAAAATGTAAGATCTTGTGTACTTATTTATACCGTTAGTTTCGATATAATTAATTTTTAAACTATCTGAATAGACCGTATTTAGTCTTTCTATTGGCTTTTTAGTCTGCTTTTCTTTTAAGTTTTTTAAAACGTCTATGTGCGCTCGAGCAGCTATTTCTCCGTTTTTTATAATTTGGTTACCGTCGTCAAAAGAAACAACATTGAATTTTGAAATATCTGGTTTTAAATAAATATCAGTCTGTGTAGACTTGATTTTCATGTCATTTATAGTCCTGAAATTATTTATTTGAAATAATATTTGTGGTGCTGATGACAGATCTGTACGATTAGCTAAACCATCCTGAACGTCCACACCAATAATTATATCCATCCCTTTTGCCTTAAGCTCGCTAATTGGATAGTTATTTACTACGCCTCCATCAATCAAAAGCTGACCATCTATCTCAACAGGTTGAAACAGCGATGGAAAAGCACCACTAGCTCTAACCGATTGTGGCAAATTACCTTTGTCTAAAACAACTTGCTGACCGGTTTCTACATTTGTTGCTATACAAAAAAATGGGATTGGTAGTTTTGAAAAATCGTCCTGATAACTAACGTGTAACATTAATTTAGTTAATAAATTAAATGTATTTTGTCCTCTAGATAATGCTGACGGTAGTTTTACTTTTAAGTGATCAAAAGGCAATGTTACTGCATAGCGCTCTGAAATCTCCCTTTCGTAAGTTGATTGCGCTGACCTTGGAATATTATCGGCTATTAAATTATCAAAATCTACACCTTTAAAAATAGAATCTAACTGTTTACCTGAGTAACCAGAAGCATATAAGGATCCAATAATTGCCCCCATACTGGTCCCTGCTACATAATCTACTCTAATACCTAAACTATCTATAACTTTTAAAACACCAATATGTGCAAACCCTTTTGCACCACCACCACTTAACACCAAGCCAACTTTAGGCTCCTGCTCTTGGGTTTCTTGCGCTTTAAGGCTGCTGCTTAATGCAAATATTAATAGTATAACAATGCTTATTTGCTTCATTCCTTATGGTAATAATTATATATTTTTGCTGCTCTTGAAATCCCTACAACATCTTCTAACTCATCCAATTTAGCGTTAGAAATACGTTTTGCAGATTTAAACTTTTTTAGTAATTCTACAATCGTTTTTTCTCCAATGCCTGGAATAGTTTCCATTTCTGTATTTAACGCTTGTTTACTTCTTTTATTTCGATGATGCTCAATTCCAAAACGGTGTGCCTCATTACGTAATTGCTGAATTATTTTTAGGGTTTCCGATTTTTTATCTAAATATAAAGGAATTGGATCATCAGGATAAAATAATTCTTCCAAACGTTTTGCAATACCTATAATTGCTATTTTATTACGTAACCCTAAAAGATCTAAACTTTTTAATGCAGAAGACAATTGCCCTTTACCTCCATCAATAATTATTAATTGTGGCAATGGTTGCTCTTCTTCAAGCAAGCGTTTATAACGTCTAAACACCACTTCTTCCATGGATGCAAAATCATCAGGACCAACAACCGTTTTGATATTAAAATGGCGATAATCCTTTTTGCTTGGTTTTCCGTTTTTAAACACAACACAGGCTGCAACAGGATTAGTACCTTGGATGTTTGAGTTATCAAAACACTCGATATGTCTTGGCTCTTGCCCTAAACGTAAATCTTGTTTCATCTGCGCCATAATACGATTGGCGTGACGATCAGGATCTGTGATTTTAACTTGTTTAAAACGCTCCATCCTATAATACTTTGCGTTTCTAATGGATAAATCTAAAATATGCTTTTTATCTCCTAGTTGTGGTACTGTTACTTTTAATTGCTCTCCAATATTTACCTTAAAAGGTACATATATTTCTTTTGAATTGGAGTTAAAACGTGCTCTAATTTCAATTATAGCTAATTCTAGAAGCTCTTTATCGCTTTCGTCTAGCTTCTTTTTAATTTCTAAAGTATGTGACCTAATAATAGATCCATAGGATAATTGTAAAAAATTAATATAACTATGTCCAGCATCACTAACAATAGAAAACACATCCACATTACTAATCTTTGGATTAACAATTGTTGACTTAGCTTGGTAGTTTTCTAAAACTTCAATTTTTTCTTTAATACGTTGCGCAGCTTCAAACTCCATATCTTCTGCAAACTGATTCATTTGCAATTTAAAATTGCCTAAAGAGTCTTTAAAATTCCCTTTTAAAATCTCTCTGATTGCTGCTATGTTTTCGTGATAATTAGCTTCTGTCTCTCGACCTTCGCAAGCGCCTTTGCAGTTTCCTAAATGATACTCTAAACACACTTTATACTTACCTTCACTAACCTTATCCTGTGCCAAGTTATAATTACAAGTACGTAATTTATACAATCCATTAATTAGACCTAGTAACGTTTTTACGGTTTTCATACTAGTGTAAGGCCCAAAATAATCGCTACCATCTTTTATAACCCGACGGGTAGGAAACACCCTTGGAAAACGCTCCTTCTTAATACAAATCCATGGATACGTTTTATCGTCTTTTAATAAAACATTATAGCGTGGCTTATGTTTTTTTATTAGATTGTTTTCTAATAACAATGCGTCTGTTTCTGTCTCTACAACAATATGTTTGATATTAGCAATACGCTTTACTAAAACTCTAGTTTTACCATTTTCATGAGTTTTTGTAAAATACGAACTGACTCTTTTTTTTAGATTCTTGGCTTTACCAACGTATATTATGGTGCCTTCAGCATCAAAATACTGATAGACTCCGGGAGAATCCGGTAAGGTTTTAAGCTGAATATCTAAAGCTGTATTACTCATTCTGACGTTAAAAATGGAAGATATTTGATTGTTAACCAAAGGTAATTATTTAAAAACAACTTAACGTTTATAGGTCAAATTTTAACCTAAAAATAAAAATTATATGTTTACTTATTTATTACCTTGCACCTCTTTTTAAACACTAAAAATGACAAAAAAAACCATTGGTAGAACCGATAAAATCAACTTCCCAAAGTTAGATTTATTTGAAGTGGACTGTAAAATAGATACAGGAGCCTACACCTCTGCAATACATTGCTCCAAAGTAGTTGTTAAAGACGACGGGTTACACTGTACTTTTTATAGCAAAGGACACCCCAACTTTAATAGTAAAACTAAAGTCTTTGAAGAGTACACCTTTACAGACGTAAAAAGCAGCAATGGTTTTGTAGAAAACCGCTACAAGATAAAAACAGAAGTAGTTTTTTTTGGTAAAACATATAAGATTAACTTAACTTTAAGCACAAGAGACGATATGAGATTTCCCGTTTTAATTGGTAGACAATTTTTAAAACGTAAATTTTTAGTAGACGTCGATATCCTAGACCAATCCTTTAATTATAACAAATAACATGAACATTGTAATCTTATCTAGAAACGCTAATTTATACTCAACAGATCGTTTGGTTGAAGAAGGTGAAAAAAGAGGTCATAAAATAGAGATCATAGATCCTCTAAAATGTGACATCATTATTGAAACTGAAAAACCAACCATCTTTTATAAAGATCGTTATTTAGATTATGTAGACGCTATTATACCGCGTATTGGTGCTTCTGTAACATTTTACGGTTGTGCAGTGGTAAGACAATTTGAAATGATGAATGTTTTTACAACAGCTTCTTCTGAAGCCATTTTAAGGTCTAGAGATAAGCTAAAAAGTTTACAACGTTTAAGCAAAGCTGGTATTGGAATGCCAAAAACAGTGTTTACAAACTACTCTAGAGATGTTGAGGAAGTTATTGAGCATGTTGGTGGTGTGCCGGTAATTATTAAATTACTAGAAGGTACTCAGGGGTTAGGTGTCGTTTTAGCCGAAAGTAAAAATGCTGCAGAATCTGTTTTAGAAGCCTTTAATGGTTTAGAAGCTAGAGTTATTGTACAAGAATTTATAAAAGAAGCTAAAGGTGCGGATTTACGTGCTTTAGTGGTAGATGGTCAAGTAGTTGGCGCTATGAAACGTCAAGGAAAAGAAGGCGAATTTAGATCTAACTTACACCGTGGAGGAAGCGCAAACATTATAACATTAAGTGACGCAGAAACGCAAGTTGCCATGAAAGCATCTCAAGCCTTAAAGCTACCAGTTTGTGGTGTAGATATGTTACAATCTGAAAGAGGTCCATTACTTTTAGAAGTAAACTCTAGCCCAGGATTAGAAGGTATTGAAAATGCGACAGGTAAAAATATCGCAAAAAATATCATCAATTATATTGAGAAAAACACAAATAAATAAACGATGTACACAAACGACGTTTTAGAAATTTTAGGAGAAACTATCAAACCTGGCCAAAGTGCAGAAGTTAGTTTTAATGTTGCGAAATTGCACACTAGAACTCCTGTAGATGTACCTATTATAATAGAACGTTCTAAAAAACCAGGTCCGACAATTTTGTTTACTGCGGGAATCCACGGTGACGAAATTAATGGCGTGGAGATTGTACGTCAACTAATATCCAAAGGCATTAATAAACCCAAAATAGGAACGACTATTTGTATTCCTGTCCTTAATATTTTTGGGTTTATAAACATGGAACGCGCTTTTCCTGATGGTCGCGATTTAAACCGTGTATTTCCAGGTATGAAAAACGGCTCTTTAGCTAGTCGTGTAGCCTATGAGCTAATACAAGAAGTGGTGCCACATGCCGATTTTATTGTAGATTTTCACACCGGAGGAGCCTTTAGATTTAATGCCCCACAGATACGTATAGAACGAGGAAGCGAAGATGATGATGTCATGGCCGAAATCTTTGGCGCGCCATTTATCTTATATTCTCAAAACTTAAACAAATCGTTTAGAAACGCTTGTAATAAATTAGGGAAACCTATCTTATTATATGAAGGAGGGAAATCTTTTGACCTAGACAATACCGTCACAAACACTGGTGTTAATGGTGCAAAACGCATCATGAATCATTTTGGAATGTTACGTAGACAGTTTAAAGTATCAGAACCTAAAAAAGAATGCGTTAAAATAACAGAAAGCTCTTGGCTTAGAGCTAAACATTCTGGTATGTTTAAAGCAACTATTAAACTTGGTGTTGAAGTCAAAGTTGGTGATGATATAGGAAACATAACCGATCCTTACGGAAAATTCAACCATTTTGTCAAATCTAAACATGCTGGTTATATAATAAACATTAACCAATCCCCGATTGTATATCAAGGAGATGCGTTGTTTCATATTTCGACGGAAGTCTTAAAATAGTTTAAGATGAAAAAAGCTGACTTAAGACCAAAATATAAAGCTTTACGCGCTTTGCTTTCCCATACTGAAATTGATGATCACAGTCTTGCAATTGCTAATCAGTTATTAAAGTTAACTATTTGGGACTATAACTTTTATCATTTATTTTTAACTATTGAAACACAGCAGGAAATTAACACAGATTACATTTTAAACATTCTGTCTGGTAAGGATAAAAACATTGTTATTTCTAAAAGTAATTTTAGCAACAACACCTTAAGTAATTTTTTATTAACCGATGCTACCACACTTAAATTAAGCACTTACAATATACCAGAACCTATTGATGGTATTCCAATTGCTAACACTAGCATTGACGTGGTATTTGTACCGCTTTTGGCGTTTGACTTAAAAGGAAACCGTGTGGGATATGGTAAAGGATTCTACGATAACTTTCTAGCAGACTGCAAACCAGAAACTATAAAAATAGGGTTGTCTTTTTTTGAAGCTGAAGCTGAAATTGAAGATGTTTATAAAGATGACATCAGCCTAGACTATTGCGTAACACCAAAGACTATTTACGAGTTTTAATTCTCTTCATTTTTAGGAAACGCTTTTCCATTAAAAAATATCAAAATACAGAAGCCAATACTAATAGCAACATCTGCTACATTAAAAACAGGCTCGAAAAACGTAAAATAGTCTCCTCCAATTCCAGGAATCCATTCTGGCAAATAACCTTTCCATAATGGCAAATACAACATGTCTACAACTTTACCATGCAAAACACTATCATACCCTTGTTGTGGCAAAAAACTAGCCACTTGAGAGACACTATCATCAAACAACACACCATAAAATACAGAGTCCAAAATATTACCTAAAGCACCTGAAAAAATAAAGACAAGTGCTAAAATTAGCGTTTTAGACTGTTGTTTTTTAATAGTATTTGTCAACCAATAGCCAATACCAATAATTGCAAAAATCCTAAAAACTGTTAAACATACTTTTGCTGTCCTATCTGAAATAGCCGGAATAATATCGCTTAGTTTAGTACCCCAAGCCATACCGCTATTTTCAATAAAATAAATTTTAAACCAACTAAAAAGAGCAACATCCTCTCCTAAAACAAAATGTGTTTTCACATATATTTTACTTATTTGATCAATAAGTAAAATAACAATTATTAGTAATGATGCTTTTTTAATATTCATATAAATTGGAATGCTTTTACTATGCTAAGCGCAAGTAGAATTTACAAAACAAAAATAGACTTATTTTTCTATTCTAGTCACGATAATATTTCCGTTAATGGAGTGGCAACTTATTGCATACTTTCCATATTTAAACTGAAGTATCTCTACCGTACCTGTTTTACTAAACGCCTCGACTTTTGCTAGATTAGTTTGCACAGCAATATTCCCATCGATAGTATTAATAACCGCATCACCTAGAAAGTCCTTTAATTGACAACTACCCTGATTAGACTCGATAAAAACCGCGGTATAAATCCCTGTGATAGTTACGGAAGCAATATCACTTTTAACATCCAAAGA
Source organism: Olleya sp. KKT75 (assembly GCF_055635485.1). NCBI lineage: Bacteria > Pseudomonadati > Bacteroidota > Flavobacteriia > Flavobacteriales > Flavobacteriaceae > Olleya > Olleya sp. KKT75. The sequence continues at coordinate 1,560,855 of NZ_CM145759.1, read as the reverse complement.
CATGTGTTCCGGAACCAAGAGCTCATACTCCACAGATAATACTTTATGCGCGCTTAACTTATCGTTATCACTTACAAATAGAGGCTGAAAGGCTGATGATATAAATAATGTTTCAGCTGAAACACTATCCAAAACAACTAAATTCTGAGCGTATTCGCCATCTATTTTAACCTTCAAGGTAATTGTATCTGACGGACCATTTTTTACATTAATTTTAAAAACATCACTACCTGCTATAGTCACCGTTTTTATAGCGTCAGCACGCCACATTTTTTCTTTGCTTATTTGCGCGTAAAAAGAACTGGTAATCAATAAAAATAAAAAGGTTATTCTAATTTTCAATGGTGCTATTTAGTGTAAATGTAAAACGCTTCAATAGTAATTGAAGCGTTTTAACTTATTATATTTTAGATCTAATAAACATTAGACCACTATTTTTTAATTGCTCAAAAAATTATGACTGCATATTCTTTGCTTCGATACTTAACGTTGCGTGAGGCACTAACTCTAATCTTTTAGGATTAATTAGTTTACCCGTTACGCGACACACACCATAGGTTTTGTTTTCGATTCTAATCAAAGCATTTTTAAGATCACGGATAAATTTTTCCTGTCTTATTGCTAAAGCAGAATTAGACTCTTTACTCATAGTCTCACTCCCTTCGTCAAACGCTTTAAATGTAGGCGACGTATCATCAGTACCATTATTATGATCATTCATGTAGGCACTTTTGATCAATTCTAAGTCATGCTTAGCACTTTTAATTTTTTCGTGTATTAGCACTTTAAAATTTGCTAAATCCTTGTCTGGGTATCTTACGTTTATATCTGATGCCATAATTTTAGTTTTTTTGAATAAATAGTTTGGTATTTACATCATCAAAAGCAATTTCTATACCACTATTTAATTGATTAATAATTTTTAGATCGTCAGTTAAGGTTTCAGCCTTAATATACTCTAAATTAGCTTGTACTGCTTTCACAATATTTTCATCTTCTTGAAGCTGAACAGAAATTCTATCTGTAACTTCAAAACCTGAATCTTTACGCAAATTTTGAATACGGTTTACCAACTCTCTAGCAATTCCTTCTTCTTTTAATTCTGGCGATATGGTTACATCTAAAGCAACGGTTATACTTCCTTCGTTTGCAACTAGCCAACCCTCAATGTCTTGAGACGTGATTTCTACATCACCACGTTGTAATGTAATACTTTTTCCATTACACTCGACATCGATCTCTCCTTTTTGTTCAACAACTTTAATGTCCTCTGCAGTCATCTTAACAATCACACCTGCAATTGCTTTCATATCTTTTCCAAAACGTGGTCCTAACGCTTTAAAATTGGGTTTAATTTGTTTTACTAATATATCTGACGCATCTTCTAAAAGCTCGATATCCTTAATGTTTACCTCATGCTTTATTAAATCTGCAACTGCTAGAATTTCTTCTTTTTGTTGTTCAGAATCTATCGGAATCATTATTTTTTGCAACGGTTGACGCACTTTTATTTTTTCTTTAGCTCTTAATGATAATACTAACGACGAAATAGTTTGAGCATTTTCCATTTTGCGCTCCAACGACTTATCAACAAATCTAGCGTCAAATTTTGGAAACTCAGACAAATGTACACTCTCAAACGTTTCTGATTGTGTTGTTTTTGTTAAGTCTATGTAAAGCTTGTCCATAAAAAACGGAGCAATTGGCGCACCTAATTTTGCTATGGTTAACAAGCATGTATATAATGTTTGGTATGCCGAAATTTTATCTGTTTGATAATCTCCTTTCCAGAAACGTCTTCTACTTAAACGTACAAACCAGTTACTTACATAATCTTGTGTAAAGTCAGAAATAACCCTTGCTGCTTTTGTCGGCTCATACTCGGCATAATACTGATCTACTTTCTGAATTAAGGTATGTAATTCTGATAATATCCAACGGTCTAACTCAGGTCTATCTTCTAATGGGATTTCCGCTTCAGCGTAACTAAATTTATCTAAATTAGTATATAAACTAAAGAAAGAATACGTGTTATAAAGTGTTCCGAAAAATTTACGTTTTACTTCTTCAATACCATCTAAATCAAATTTTAAGTTGTCCCATGGATTTGCATTAGCAATCATGTACCAACGTGTTGCATCTGCTCCGTAAGTATCTAAAGTTTCAAATGGATCTGTTGCATTACCTAAACGTTTAGACATTTTCTGTCCGTTTTTATCTAACACTAATCCGTTTGACACTACGTTTTTATAGGCAACCGAGTCAAATACCATTGTTGCAATAGCATGCAATGTATAAAACCAACCTCTAGTTTGATCTACTCCTTCCGCTATAAAATCTGCAGGAAAGGCTTCGTTATTATCTATTTTTTCTTTATTCTCAAAGGGGTAGTGCCATTGCGCATAAGGCATTGATCCAGAATCAAACCACACATCTATTAAGTCACTTTCGCGTTGCATTGGCTGCCCACTTGGAGACACTAATACGATACCATCTACAATATTTTTATGTAAATCTAGCTTAGCATAGTTTTCTTCGGAATTGTTACCAACTTCAAAATCTTCGAATATATCCTTAGCTAAAACGCCAGCTGAAACTGCTTTTTGCATTTCGGCTTTAAGCTCTTCAACAGATCCAATACAGATTTCCTCCTTACCATCTTCCGTTCTCCAGATTGGTAATGGAATACCCCAATAACGCGATCTAGATAAATTCCAATCGTTTGCGTTAGCTAACCAATTACCAAAACGCCCAGTACCTGTTGATTTAGGTTTCCAGTTAATGGTATTATTATTAGCTACCATTTTTTCTTTAACATCAGTAACTTTAATAAACCAAGAATCTAATGGGTAGTATAAGATTGGCTTATCTGTACGCCAGCAATGTGGGTAACTGTGCTTATATTTTTCTACCTTAAAGGCTTTATTTTCTTCTTTTAATTTAATTGCTAACTCAACGTCTATTGATCGTTCTGGAGCTTCGCCATCATTATAATATTCATTCTTAACATACTTACCACCAAACTCACCCATTTCTGGTCTAAAACGTCCTTGTAGATCTACAAGAGGCACTAAGTTTCCATTATCGTCTTTTACCAATAATGGTGGTATTTCTGGGGTAGCTTGTTTTGCTACTAAGGCATCATCTGCTCCAAATGTTGGTGCTGTATGCACGATACCTGTACCATCTTCAGTTGTTACAAAGTCTCCAGCAATAACTCTAAAAGCATCCTCTGGATTATCATTTGGTAACGCATATTGAAGCAGTTGTTCGTATTTAATACCAACAAGGTCTTTTCCTTTAAATTCTTTTACAATAAAATATGGGATTACTTTATCACCACCATTATATTCTGAAAGATCTGCTTTAGCTTCTACTTGATTAAATAACTTTCCGGCAAATTGTTTACCAACTAAAGCCTTAGCCATTATTACATTAATTGGCTGAAAAGTATATTGGTTATATGTTTGAACTAAAACGTAATCTATTTTTGGTCCAACAGTTAACGCAGTATTACTTGGCAATGTCCAAGGTGTTGTAGTCCATGCTGTAAAATGGATATCGCCTTCGTTTTGCAAAAAGTCAGGCAATGTACTTTCAATAGCTTTAAATTGTGCAACGATAGTTGTATCTGTTACATCTTGATATGCACCAGGTTGGTTAACCTCGTGCGAGCTTAATCCTGTTCCTGCTTTTGGAGAATACGGTTGAATGGTATACCCCTTGTACATTAGCTTTTTAGAGTAAATCTCTTTTAAAAGCCACCAAACAGTTTCCATGTATTTAGGCTCGTAAGTAATATATGGATCTTCCATATCTACCCAATACCCCATTTTTTGAGTCAGATCATTCCAAACGTCCGTGTAACGCATAACTGCTTTACGACAGGCTGCGTTATAATCTTCCACCGATATAGTTTTACCGATATCTTCTTTGGTAATACCAAGTTCTTTCTCTACACCTAATTCTATTGGTAAACCATGCGTATCCCAACCAGCTTTGCGCTTAACTTGGTACCCTTTCATGGTTTTATATCTTGGAAAAATATCTTTTATAGCACGTGCTAAAACGTGGTGTACACCAGGCAAACCATTAGCTGAAGGTGGTCCTTCAAAAAACACGTACGGCTCTGCATTATCTCTAGTTGATACACTTTTTTCAAAGATATTATTGTCTTGCCAATACTTAAGAATTTCTTCTGCTACGTTTGGTAAGTTAAGTCCTTTATATTCAGGGAATCCTGCGCTCATTTTTTCTGATTTCTATGTCGAGTTGCGAAATTAAGGAATTCTGTTTAAAACTCTGATTTTTGAGCATAAAAAAAGCTTAAATCAAAAACATGAAAACTTAAAAAACTAAGAAATTAAGAATAAAGCGGAATAGACTATGTAATTACTAAATCTACTAAGTCTTCAATTTTTGAAATTAACTGTACTTTAATCACGGTATCTTTTAAAGAAATTTTATTGTATTTAGACACAAATATGGTAGAGAAACCAAGTTTTTCTGCTTCAAGGATACGCTGTTCCACACGTTGGACTGGACGGATTTCTCCTGACAAACCAACCTCTGCAGCAAAGCAATAATTAGATGGCAAGGCATCATCTTCATTTGAAGACAATATAGCAGCAACTACAGCTAAATCTATTGCCGGATCATCTACATTTATACCTCCAGTAATATTTAAAAACACATCTTTAGCTCCTAATCTAAAACCTGCGCGCTTTTCTAAAACAGCTAACAACATGTTTAAACGTTTAGCATTAAATCCTGTTGCACTACGTTGTGGCGTACCATAAACCGCTGTACTTACCAATGCTTGCACTTCTATCATTAATGGGCGCATGCCTTCTAATGTTGCAGCAATAGCATTACCTGATAACTCTTCGTCTTTTTTAGAAATTAATATTTCGCTTGGATTAGAAACTTCTCTCAATCCTGAACCTTGCATTTCATAAATACCAAGCTCGTGCGTAGAACCAAAACGGTTTTTTTGAGCACGTAAAATTCTAAACACATGGTTACGATCGCCTTCAAACTGGAGTACCGTATCCACCATATGCTCTAATATCTTTGGACCAGCAATATTACCATCTTTAGTAATATGTCCAATTAAAATTACAGGCGTATTTGTCTCTTTTGCAAATTTAATTAGCTCTGTAGTACATTCTTTTACTTGGCTAATACTTCCGCTTGACGATTCTATATAATCTGAATGAAGTGTTTGAATAGAATCTATGATAACAATATCAGGCTCTAAAGCTTCAATTTGCTTAAAAATATTTTGTGTTTTAGTTTCAGTAAGAATGTAGCAACTTTCGTTATTAGGATTAATACGTTCTGCACGCATTTTTATTTGCTTCTGACTCTCTTCCCCTGAAACGTATAGCGTTTTATAAGGTAGTTTTAATGAAATTTGAAGCAGCAACGTACTTTTACCAATACCTGGCTCTCCTCCCAATAAAGTCAATGACCCTGGCACAATACCACCACCTAAAACACGATTAAATTCGGCATCTAGAGTATCTAATCTTGCCTCTTTGGAAGAGTCAATTTCTTTTATCCTTAACGGTTTTGATGTTCTTTTAGATGTATTACTTGGTGTTTTCCAATCGCTTTTTTCTGGTTTTTGAACCAACTCTTCCACAATTGTATTCCACTCTTTACAAGCGTTACATTGACCTTGCCATTTTGCATATTGCGTACCACAATTCTGGCAAAAAAAACTTGTTTTTACTTTTGCCATAGTTTAGTATCCAAAATCTGCCTTAATCTGTTCTGCTAATTCTAAAACGTGATCTTTAGTAATACCTGCAATTTCAGATAAAACATAAGCTGACTGATAGGTTTTCATTGCTTTTTTAGGCTCTCCTGTTTCTTCAAAAAAGCGTCCTAAATAATAATTACCAAGTAATGTTTCTGGGTATTCTTTACGCGCTAATTTTCCTAAATCTTCAAAATATTCCCATTTTTCATTCTTTTTTATAGCTGCTTCAATAGCTTTAAAATCGTTGATTAAAATAGGTTTTTCAATGCCAAATAAATCATCAATCATTTGATATTTATCTGTCAGATATTCCACTGGATTACCTTCTAATTTAAGAATAGTCTCTTTATATTCTGTCTTACTAATTGGTTGAAACACAAAAAAGATACTCTCCAAAGCTTTTGGTATCGCATGCGCTGGCAACGTATAATGAGATGGTCCTTCAAACGTATCAAACGTTTTTAAAACGTTACTGTTTTCTATACTTTCTAAACTTTTAGATAAAGCTTCTGTTGTTTCTTGAATACCCTTAGTATCATTAGTTGTAGTCGCTAAATAATAAAAAGTTTTTTGTTCTAATTTAGGAAACACTTCCGTTAAATAACTAGCCATATCCGGTGCTAATTCTGGACTTAAGACAATATAAGACTGAAATAAAGGCACTCCTTTTAATAAGTAATAATTTATAAAATTGGCTGATTTTCCATGTCCAATAGCTACTTTAAAATTTTCTGTACGGAAGGTTTTATCTACAAAAGGAACCAGTTCCATACTAATAAACTCAAAAAACTCGGCACCTGACTCAACAGGTAATGAATTCTGCTCACTATAATAACAATCGTTTTCACGTAATCCGTATTGATTAATTCCAATTACAATAGCTTCCGGAATATCTTCCCAATAAGCGTAATAATCAACATTACCTGCAACAGGTTCAAACAAATAATCTGCATCAAAGACATAAATTACAGGATACTTTTTACTTGACGTATCGTAATTTCTAGGTAACTGGATTTTTATTTGCCTTGTTTCCCCTAACTTTTCAGAATTAAGCTCTTTATAAATTGTTTGAGCAGTCACGTTTGACATTATAAATAGGCCAACAAATAGAAAAAGAATACGTTTCATGATAAGTATAATTTAAGTTTGGGTGTAAGTTACAAATTATTTGTTTCGGTTAAAAAATGGAAGATATAATAACGAAATTCCTCCGCAAATAAAAATTAGTATTGTGCTAGAGCTCCACATAATCCATCCAAATGCACGACTTGGATCTTCAGGCAAGCTAAATAAAGAAAAAGCAATAACAATAGCTTCTGGGTAAGACCCAATACCACCATTAGTTGCAGCAACACTAAAGGTTGCCAAAATAAAACCTATTAATATCGCGCCAAATGGAATACTATTTAAATCTGAAAAGGCTAATGTTGTGACATAAAACATTAATAAATACATCACCCAAATAAATAGTGTATGAAAAATAAAGGCCCACTTTTTTTTCATTTTAAAAATACTAAGCGCTCCTTCTATCAATCCGCTAACAAACCCTTTTATCTTTAATGCTATTTTAGAAGTGCTACGCCTTAAAACCACTATAAATATAACACCTAGAATAACTAAAACAGAACCAGCAAAAATCACTTTAGCAAGGTCAAACTTGGCTACTAAAAAGTTATATATAAAATCAAATTGGATAAACAAAGTAACAGCTATAATCCCTAGCATGACAATCATGTCCGCAATACGTTCTGCTACTATAGTACCAAAACCTTTTTCAAACGGAACGCCTTCATAATTTGTTAAAATAGAAGCTCTGGCTACTTCTCCTGCTCTTGGGATAGTATAATTAATCAAATAGGTTGCAAATACAGCCATAATACTATTACCTAGCTTGATCTTATAACCAAGAGGCTCTAGCATAAAAACCCATCGATAGGCACGAGACAAATGACTTAAAAGACCAAAAAACACACCTAAAAGAATGTACCCGTAATTTGCATTCTTAGCAAAATCTAAAATATCTTGAAAAGATAATTTTGACAGAGAATACCATATTAAAAATGCTCCCAATATAATTGGGAGCACGATTTTTAAAAGTTTTAAAACTGGCCTTTTGGACATTTATTTTAATAAGTTATTTGCTTCATTGGGAAATACCAATGATGGCTTAAAAACTTTAGCTTCTTCAATATCCATAAAAGCGTACGTTATTAATATCAAGATATCGTCTTTAGCAACTAATCTTGAAGCCGCACCGTTTAAGGTGATTTCTCCACTGTTTCTTGGCCCAGGAATTGCATAGGTTTCCAAACGTGCGCCATTATTGTTATTTACAATTTGCACTTTTTCTCCTTGAACAATATTTGCTGCATCCATTAAATCTTCATCAATAGTAATACTACCAATATAATTTAGGTCTGCACCTGTTACTTTAACTCTGTGAATTTTAGATTTTACTACTTGTATTTGCATAGGAACAAAGGTAATTAATTTAGAGCGATATTATCTATTAATCTTATGTCTCCTGCATAAACTGCAATAAACGCTCTGTAAGTGTTAGTTTTATGTTTTCGTTTTACTGTTTTTAATGTGTCAACATCGGCAATTATAAAATACTCCAATTCTAATATATCATGATTTACAAACTGCTGCTCAACCCATTGTGTAACTATAGTAGCACTTTTTGTGCCAAATTTTATTTGTGCCTCTTGCAACGTTTTATAGATAAACGGTGCAGCTATTTTGTAATCGGGTTTTAGCCTTACATTTCTAGAACTCATGGCTAAACCATTGGCTTCTCTATGTATTTTACATCCCACAATGTTTACTCCCAAATGATACTTACTAACCAATTTTTTAATAATAGTTAATTGCTGAAAATCTTTTTCTCCAAAATAAGCATTATCAGGCGCTACAATTTCAAACAAACGCTTTACAATTGTTCCAACACCATCAAAATGCCCTTTTCTAAAGCGACCTTCCATTTCAAACTCCAAACCATCAAAACTAAAATGTTGCGCTACAGTATTACCCTCGTATATATCGTCAACACCAGGTGCGTATACAATTATATTTGGTGACACTGTTTTTAAAAGTGCTACATCATCTTCTAAAGTACGCGGATATTTTTTAAGATCATCAGCATTATCAAACTGGGTTGGATTAACAAAAATGCTAACCACCATTACACCATTATTTAGGAGCCCTTCCTTTATCAAAGACATATGTCCCTGATGCAAAGCGCCCATGGTTGGTACAAAACCTATTTTAGTCCCTTCCTCTTTCAAGGCGGTAACGTGTGTACCTATTTTGTTTTTATTAGTAAATACAAGCATTTTTAATATTTAATTAACGAATGCAAACTTAATATTTTAGTCGCACTTTGCATAAATTTTCGTACTTTTGCGTGTTTTTATTGATAATTCTGAAAAGCTAAACAATATTATGAAAGATAAGAGGATATTATATGTATCATCTGAAGTGGTACCTTATTTACCAGAAACAGAGATTTCTTCAATGTCATTTGAGACGCCTAGAATGGTGAATCAACAAGGCGGACAGATTAGAATTTTTATGCCTAAATATGGTAACATCAACGAGAGAAGACATCAACTACATGAAGTTATTCGCTTATCTGGAATTAATTTAATTGTAAACGATTTAGACATGCCTTTAATAATAAAGGTTGCCTCTATCCCAAAAGAGCGTATTCAAGTTTACTTTATTGATAATGACGAATACTTTAAAAGAAAAGCAACTTTAACAGATGAAGATGGAAATCTTTTTCAGGATAATGACGAACGTGCAATTTTCTTTGCAAAAGGTGTTATTGAAACAGTTAAAAAATTAAACTGGTCTCCAGATATTATTCATGTACATGGATGGTTAGCTTCTTTATTACCATTGTATTTAAAACAATTTTATAAAGACGAACCACTTTTCAACGAAAGCAAAATAGTAACATCTATATATAAAAGTGGTTTTGAAAAAACACTTAATCCTGATCTAATCAAAAAAATACAATTTGATAAAATCGATGATGATAAAATCAAAACATTAGTTGAGCCAACATATAATAACCTAATGAAAGTCGCAATTGATAGCTCTGACGCATTAATTGTTGGATCAGAAGATTTACCTGAAGAGTTAACAACTTACCTTAAAGAGTCTGACAAACCTGTTTTAGAATATCACGCAAAAGACGAATTTAGCGAAGCATACACTAATTTTTATACAAACAGCGTTTTAGACTAACGTAATACCATATTTAAGACATATTTATGAAAACATACCTATTGAACGTTATCAAATCTGTATTTTTATTGATAATTGTAGCTTTTACTACAGTTGCCTGTGAAAAAGATTTTGTAAATGTAGAAAGCGACATTAGTGGTGCTCAAAATTTTACCACAAACAGCAGATTATTTCCGTTTGTATCTTACAGCAAAAAGCTAGACCCAGTGCAAACTAATGCAATAACAAGTAATGTTTTAGGTTTCTATAACGACCCTGTTTATGGCGTAACATCTGCTAATTTAGTTACCCAAATAGCTCCAGATGATGTAAGTCCTGACTTTGGTGATAATCTTGAAATTATATCGGTCAAACTATACATACCATATTATGCAACTGCAGATGACACGGATGACGATGGTAACACAACTTACATATTGGACTCTATTTTTGGTAATGCAACTAGCCCATATAAATTATCGATATTAAAAAACGAATATTACTTACGTAATTTAGATCCAGAATCTGATTTTGGCGAATCTCAGGCATATTACTCAAATGCTTATTCAAGTCTTAACCTAAGTGCTTTTGAAGGAGATTTAATTTACAAAAGCCCGGATAGTGGTTTCGTACCAAGCTCACAATACATTGCGATTGAAGAAATCCCAATTGGAGAAGACGAACTAGAAGAACTAGAAACAAGTCGTGCTCCTGGGATATATTTAGATTTAAACAATGAAATGTTTGACAATTCAAAATGGAAAGATTTACTAGTGCAATCTGATGGCACAGCAAATACTAACTTAAATAATATTGCAGATTTTAAAAATGCTTTCAGAGGATTAATTTTTAAAGCAGAACAAATAGGTCTTAACGAAGGTAACATGGCTTATTTAAATCTAAGCGAAGGTGCTACTATTGACATTAGATATGAAACTGACGTAGAAGACACAACTACAAGTGAAAGAGAAAGAGACACATATACATTTAATTTTAATAGTATAAAGTTTAATACTTTTGAAAACGTAACTAACACGATACCTCTTACTGACGGAGATGCTGAAAATGGTGATGATCAACTTTTCATTTCTGGATTTAAAGGGTCAATGGTTGTTTTAGATCTATTTAACGGTGATATCGTAGATGAAACTAATACCACTCAAGATGCTTTTCTTTATTTTAAAGATCGCGAAGACAAATGGTTAATAAATGAAGCTGCTTTGACTTTTTATGTTAACATACCTACAGGTCAAGGAGGACAAACAGAACCAGATAGAATAATACTTTATGATTTAGAAACTAAAGCACCAATAGCAGATTACTTTTTGGACGGAACAGCCACTAGTACTGACCCTGTAAACTCCTTAATACTATACTCTCCAAAATTAGAGAGAGATAGTGATTTGAATGGAATAAAATATAAAATACGCCTTACAGAACATTTAAATAACATACTTTTAAACGACTCTGAAAACTCTAAATTAGGATTATACATTACAACTAATATTAATTATTCAGCGACATCAAAAATACTGGATACCCTAGAAGATGATACAGTTACATTTGTACCTAAAAGTTCTATAATAGCTCCGGAAGGAACTATATTACACGGTAGCAAATCTAGTGTCCCAGAAAATGTTAGAGCTACTTTTGAAATCTTTTATACAGAAATTGAAAATTAAAAACTTATGTGCGGAATAGTAGGATATATAGGAAAAAGAGAAGCTTATCCAATAGTAATGGAAGGCTTAAAACGATTAGAATACAGAGGATACGATAGCGCAGGTATTGCTTTATATGATGGTTCAGAAATAAAACTTTGTAAAACAAAAGGAAAAGTTGCAAACTTAGAAGCGCGCGTTAAAGAAGAAATTACAACTAACGGAAGTGTTGGTATAGGCCACACGCGTTGGGCAACACATGGTGTGCCAAACGATGTGAACTCTCACCCGCATTATTCTAATTCAGGAGATTTAGTTATTATTCACAATGGTATTATAGAAAATTATGATTCTATAAAAACAGAACTTATAAAGAGAGGATACGAATTCAAATCGGATACGGATACTGAAGTATTAATAAATCTTATTGAAGAAGTAAAGAAAAAGAACAACGTAAAATTAGGTAAAGCAGTACAACTAGCCTTAAAAGAAGTTGTAGGCGCTTACGCCATTGCTGTTTTTGACAAAAACAAACCAAACGAAATTGTTGTTGCAAAACTAGGAAGCCCTTTAGCTATAGGAATTGGTGAAGACGAATTTTTTATTGCAAGTGATGCTTCTCCTTTTATCGAGTACACAAAAAATGCTATTTACTTAGAAGATGAAGAAATGGCTATTGTACGTAGAGACAAAAAAATAAAAATCAGAAAAATAAAAGATGATTCTGAAGTAACTCCTGCAATGCAAGAGCTTAAGTTTAATATTGAGCAAATTGAAAAAGGTGGTTATGAACATTTCATGTTAAAAGAAATCCATGAACAACCAAATGCAATTAGAGACACATACAGAGGTCGATTACTTGCAAATGAAGGGATTATTAGAATGGCAGGGATTGATGATAACCTTGAAAAATTTCTAAATGCTAATAGGATTATAATCGTAGCCTGTGGTACATCATGGCACGCAGGTCTAGTTGCAGAATATATTTTTGAAGACCTAGCTAGAATTCCTGTAGAAGTAGAATATGCTTCAGAATTTAGATATCGTAATCCGGTAATTACAGATAAAGATGTGGTTATCGCCATATCTCAATCAGGAGAAACTGCAGATACACTAGCAGCAATAAAACTAGCGAAATCTAAAGGCGCTTTTGTTTTTGGAGTTTGTAACGTTGTTGGATCTACTATCGCCAGAGAAACTAACGCAGGTGCTTATACGCATGCAGGTCCTGAAATTGGTGTTGCTTCAACAAAAGCATTTACTACACAAATTACTGTTTTAACTTTAATTGCTTTAAAGCTAGCAAAAGCAAACGGAAGTATGTCAAATACAGTCTTCCATAGTCATTTACAAGAATTAGAACTAATACCTGATAAGGTAAAAGAAGCTCTAAAAGCTGATGAACATATCAAAGCAGTAGCACAAATTTATAAGGATGCTAAAAACTGTTTATATTTAGGAAGAGGTTACAACTTCCCAGTTGCTTTAGAGGGCGCTTTAAAACTAAAAGAGATTTCATACATACACGCTGAAGGTTATCCTGCTGCCGAAATGAAACATGGCCCTATAGCTCTAATTGACGAGCAAATGCCTGTATTTGTAATAGCTACCAAAAAAGGGCATTACGAAAAAGTGGTTAGTAACATTCAAGAAATTAAATCAAGATCTGGTAAAATCATTGGAATTGTGACCAAAGGAGATATTGATGTAAAAAAAGTAGCAGATCACGTTATTGAAGTACCAGAAACAATAGAGTCATTAACACCTTTATTGACAACTATACCACTTCAATTATTATCCTACCATATAGCAGTAATGCTTGACAAAAATGTTGATCAACCAAGAAACTTAGCTAAATCAGTAACTGTAGAGTAACATTACTCACTTTTATATAGACGCTTCAAAGCTCATAATTATTCATAAAAACATATAAGATTTTATGAATAATTAGCTTTGAAGCGTCTTTTTTTCACAAATACTTATTATGCACGCATAATTTATTGTCTCTTTTTATTAAAATTTCGTTAAAAAACGTATATTGGCTACATAAATTAACTAAATCTAAAAAATGAGAACAATCCTTTCAATTGTATTGTTGTGTTTTTGCGGAATCGCTTTTTCGCAATCAACGATAACAGGAACAGTGTTAGACGACGTAAGTCAACAACCTATTCCAAGCGCAAATGTTGTAATAGTTGGTACATCTGTAGGAACTGCTACAGACTTTGACGGTAACTTCACCCTTAGTACCGATAAAAACCCACCATTTACTATACAAGTTAGTAGCGTTGGTTTTTCTGCAAAAGACATAGAAGTTACTTCAAAAAAACAAGTTATAAACGTAATCCTTAACGAAGGAACATCCTTAGATGAAGTTGTTATTTCAGCTTCAAGGACTCCTGAGCGTATTTTCGAATCTTCTGTTACGGTAGAACGTTTTGGTTTAAAAGAGATTAAAAACACTGCGTCTGCCGATTTCTACGATGGACTAGAAAACTTAAAAGGTGTAGATGTTAACACAAATAGTTTAACGTTCAAATCTGTTAACACTCGTGGTTTTGCCACTTTTGCAAACACACGTTTTATGCAGTTAGTTGATGGTATGGACAACTCAACACCAGCTCTAAACTTTCCAATTGGAAACTTAGTAGGTATGACTGAAACTGATGTTTTAAGTGTAGAGTTACTTCCTGGTGCTTCTTCTGCGTTATACGGAGCAAATGCATTTAATGGTATTTTATTTATGAGAAGTAAAAACCCATTTGATCATCAAGGAATAAGTGCATCTATCAAAAGAGGAATTACTTCTCAAGAAGCTGCAGGAGACAACCCTTATACTGACTTAAGTTTAAGAATGGCTCACAAATTCAGTGATAAAATTGCTGTTAAAGTTAACTTCGGATACTTGAAAGGTACAGATTGGCAAGCAACTAGCGAAGTTGATAAAATTGACCCAACTAGAACAAGATCAAACACAAACTATGACGGTATAAATGTATATGGAGACGAAGTGTCTACTAATATTAGAGCTGCGTCAGGATTAGGTATTATTCCAGATGTAGTTGTAAGTAGAACAGGTTATAACGAACGTGACTTAACTAATTACAATGCAGAAAGCATTAAATCTGATTGGGGATTATATTACCGTCCAATTGAAGATAGTAATTTAGAAATTTCTTACGTAGGAAAGGTAGGAACAGGAACAACTATTTACCAAGGAACAAACAGATATAACATTAATGGTTTTTTCCAACAACAACATAAACTAGAAGTTAAAAATGACAACTTCTTTGTTCGTGCTTATGAGGTTTCTGATAAAGCAGGAAAATCTTACGACATGGTATTTACTGGAATTAACATAAACAGAGCTTGGAAGAGTGATACTGATTGGTTTCAAGATTATATCGGAGCCTATGCTGGACTTGAATTAACAGGTAATCCAGGAGGTTTAACAGATCAGCAAAAACATGACTTTGCAAGATCTGTCGCTGATGAAGTAATTGACCCAGATGGTGTTGATGACGGAATAGAGCGATTTGTTCCTGGTTCTCCAGAATATGTTGCTGCTTTCAATAAAAGTATAAATGATCCAGATTTAAGAACTGGTTCTAAATTTCAAGATGCTTCTAAGTATTTTCATAGTGATGCTAACTACAACCTCGGACACTTAATTGATTTTGCTGAAATACAAGTAGGTGGATCTTACAGAAAGTATAAATTAAATTCTGGTGGAACAATCTACACAGATAGACTTAGTCCTATAGAGTACTCTGAATTTGGAATCTATTCTCAAATACAAAAGGAAATTGAACTAGATGAAGAAATGGAATTAAAACTTACTGTTTCTGGTAGATACGATAAATCAGAATTATTTGATGGTTTTTTCTCTCCTAGATTATCTGCCGCACTAACATTAAATAGAAATCATAATGTTAGAGCCTCGGTACAAACTGGTTTTAGAAACCCAACGACTCAAGATTTATTTATTGGATTAGATGCTGGTAGAGCTATATTAGTAGGATCTGCTGCTAGTAACTTAAACAGGTATTCTGGAGACTATGATGTTAGTTTAGTAGGACAGACAACTTATGGTCAATCAGCTTCAATAACACAAACAGGAGCAGCAGCATATAACAATTCTTATTCTGCAAGCTCAGTAGTTGCATTTGCAGCAGCTGGAAACCCTGCATTATTAGACATTGCTAACCCAGAGATTATCAAACCAGAAAAAGTAACTTCAATGGAAGTTGGGTATAGAGGTAAATACGAAAGTATCATTGTAGATTTAAGTGCATACTATAACAAATATGAAGATTTTATTTCTCAAGAAGTTGTTGTTGCACCACTTTACGGAACTGTTGGAGACAATAGTTTATCTGTAGCTGCATTAGCAAACGGAGATTTTAAAACATATAGTGCTTATACCAACTCTGATGTTGATGTAAACTCTTATGGTGCTTCAATTGGTTTATCCACTAAAGTATTTAATGGTTTTGATTTAGGAGGAAGTTATACGTTTACAAAACAAGATTTTGATCAAGCAGCAAATCCAGATTTTCAAACCAATTTTAACACACCGGAACATAAGTTTAAAGCATCTTTTGGGAATACTAATTTATTCGAAAACTTTGGATTTAATGTCGCTTATAGATTTAGTGATGACTACTTCTGGGAAGCAACATTTGGGAATGGAATCGTTCCAGAATTTCACACTATAGATGCACAAATAAACTATAGAGTTCCTAGTTTAAAATCAATAATAAAAGTAGGTGCTACAAACTTAACCGGTAATGAATATTTTACTGCTTTTGGAACAGGATTTATTGGATCAATGTATTATGCATCACTAACAATTAACAACTTATAATAATGAAGACATTAAAAAACATAAAATATATAGGGCTTCTTGCCATAGCTATAGGTTTTACAGCATGTAGTGATGAATCAGATTTTGAGGAGTTTTTAGACCAACCACCAACGGATGCGGCAGTATTGCCTAGCTTAACTGCTGGTTCTGCAGATTTCTCAAACTTTGTATCTTTAGGGGCTTCTTTTACATCTGGATTTACAGATGGTGCTTTATTTATTGCAGCACAAGAAAACTCTTTTCCAAACACATTGTCAAAACAATTTGCAAACGCTAATGGAGGTGTTTTTACACAACCATTAATGAATGACAATATTGGAGGATTACTATTTGGAACTACTGTTGTAGCAAACCCTAGATTATTCTTCAACGGTGCTGGACCTTCTGTATTACCTGCAACTCCAACTACTGATATTACAGTAAGTTTAGCTGCAGACGGAAGCATCTTTAAAAACGTAGGTGTACCAGGAGCAAAAAGTACACATATAGATTTTAATGGTTACGCAAGTTTAAATCCATATTTTGGAAGAATGGCTAACTCAGCATCAGTATCAATGCTAGAATATACAATTGCACAAAACCCAACATTTTTCACTTTATCAGAAATAGGTGGAAATGATGTATTAGGATATGCAACTAAAGGTGGTGACGGAACAGACCCTATTACACCAACAGCTACTTTTGATTTTGTTTTTAACGACATGGTGAATCAATTAACAGCTGTTTGTCCAAACGGAGTAGTAACTAACGTACCATATATTACAGATTTACCACACTTTACAACGGTACCTCATAACCCACTAGATCCTACAAACCCAGCTTTTGGACCACAAATACCATTACTTAATTCAATATTTGGTGCATTAAACCCAATATTTGAAGCAGTAGATCCAGCTAGAGCAATTGTGTTTTCTGAAACTGCAGCAAGTGCAGTTGTTATTAGAGACGAAAGCTTAGCTGACATATCAAGTATAATCATTGCACAATTAAATGCTAGTCCAACATTCCCAGCATTTATTGCTCAATTTGGATTACCGGCAGCAGCAGCGCCATTAGTAGCTAACTTATTAGGTACAACTTATGGTCAAACTAGACAAGCAACAGCGTCGGATTTATTAGTCCTTCCTAGTTCTAGTATTATTGGAACAGTAAATACAGCTAATGTAGTAATCTTAATGGGACAAGGCTTACCTCAAGCTTTAGCAGGACAGTTTTCTGTAGAAGGTGTTAGTTTACCTCTTGAAGACAAATGGGTACTAATCCCTACAGAACAAGATGAAATTAAAACAGCAACTGATGCATACAATGCAACTATTGCAAGTGTAGCTAGTGCAAAAGGATTAGCTTTAGTAGATTTAAACGACATATTAGGTCAAGCTTCAACAGTTGGAGTTGATTTTGATAGCTATAACCTAACTACAGATTTAGTAACTGGAGGACTAGTAAGTTTAGATGGAATACATTTAACAGCTAGAGGCTATGGGTTAATGGCAAACAAGTTTTTAGAAGCTATTGATGCTACTTACGGATCTAACTTCGTAGCTTCAGGAAATGTAGCTATCGCAGAAGACTTTGGTGTAACATATTCACCTACATTACAATAGACAATAAACAGTATATCTAAAGCACCTGTATATTACATAATAATACGCAGGTGTTTTTTTATATATAAAAAAGTTTCTGTCCACTTTCATTTTAAATTAAAACACCTATCTTTGCACGCGAAAACAGAAGGTGTTTTCTTTCAATTAAATACCATAATATTAAACACATAAGTAATGTCAAAAGTTACAGGTAAAGTTGCTCAAATAGTAGGTCCAGTTATCGATGTAGAATTCGCTGCTGGTTCTGAACTACCAAAAATTTACGATTCATTAGAAATTAATAAAGCTGATGGTTCAAAACTAGTATTAGAAGTACAATCTCACATTGGTGAAGACACAGTGCGTACAATTGCTATGGACTCTTCAGATGGATTAAGTAGAGGAACAGAAGTTATTGCTACTGGTGCTCCAATACAAATGCCAATTGGTGGAGATATCTACGGACGTTTATTTAACGTTATTGGAGATGCAATTGACGGTTTAGGTGATTTACCTAAAGCTGGAGATGCTGGTTTACCAATACACAGACAAGCGCCTAAATTTGAAGACTTATCAACATCTACTGAGGTGCTATTTACAGGTATTAAGGTAATTGATTTAATTGAGCCTTATGCAAAAGGAGGTAAAATTGGATTATTTGGTGGTGCCGGAGTAGGTAAAACTGTATTAATTCAAGAATTAATTAACAACATTGCAAAAGGACATGGTGGACTTTCAGTATTCGCAGGAGTAGGAGAAAGAACACGTGAAGGTAACGATTTACTTCGTGAGATGTTAGAGTCAGGAATTATCAAGTATGGTGATGACTTTATGCACTCTATGGAAGAAGGCGGTTGGGATCTTCAAAAGGTTGACAAAAACGTAATGAAGGATTCAAAAGCAACTTTTGTTTTTGGACAAATGAATGAGCCACCTGGAGCTCGTGCTCGTGTAGCACTTTCAGGATTAACAATAGCAGAATACTTCCGTGATGGCGCTGGAGAAGGACAAGGAAAAGATGTACTTTTCTTCGTAGATAACATCTTCCGTTTTACACAAGCTGGTTCTGAGGTATCTGCATTATTAGGTCGTATGCCTTCTGCAGTAGGTTACCAACCAACATTAGCAACAGAGATGGGTGCAATGCAAGAGCGTATTACATCAACTAAAAGAGGTTCTATTACATCTGTACAAGCAGTATATGTACCTGCAGATGATTTAACAGATCCTGCACCAGCAACAACGTTTGCTCACTTAGATGCAACAACTGTATTATCACGTAAAATTGCTGAGCTAGGTATTTACCCAGCAGTAGATCCATTAGATTCTACATCAAGAATTTTAACAGCTGATATTTTAGGTGATGAGCACTATGACTGTGCACAACGTGTTAAGGAATTATTACAACGTTATAAAGAATTACAAGATATTATCGCCATTTTAGGAATGGAGGAATTATCTGAAGAAGATAAAATGGCTGTAGGTAGAGCAAGACGTGTACAACGTTTCTTATCTCAACCTTTCCACGTAGCAGAGCAGTTTACTGGTCTTAAAGGTGTTTTAGTAGACATTAAGGAAACAATTAAAGGATTTAACATGATTATGGATGGTGGTTTAGATCACTTACCAGAAGCTGCCTTTAACCTTAAAGGATCTATTGAAGAAGCTATCGAAGCTGGAGAGAAAATGCTTGCTGAAGCTTAATATGAGTTAGTAGTTTACAGTGTAATCTTTTTAAAAGAAACACTGTAAACTGCAAACTGCAAACTATAAGACTATGTATTTAGAAATTGTATCACCAGAAGCAACCTTATTTAGTGGAGAAGTAACTAGCGTTACAGTTCCTGGACTAGATGGTGACTTTGAAATGTTAAACAATCACGCACCGGTAGTGTCTCTTTTAAAAGAAGGAACTGTAAAAATTACAGGAAACATTACTTTAGATAAAGAAGTTGAATCTAACTTTACAAAGGGAGATAAAAACACTACTTTATTGAAAATTAATTCTGGTACGCTAGAAATGAATGGCAACAAAATAATAGTATTAGCTGACTAATACTATTATTAAATTTATATAAAAAAAGCGAAACATTAGTTTCGCTTTTTTTTTGTATTTTTATGTAAACAAAAAAAATGAAAAAAATAATACTGTTTTATATTGTTCTATTTCTTGGCTACCTACCTGTTAGTTCTCAGAATAATACATTTATGCAATCCTCGTCAACAAACAATAAATTAAATAGAATATTAGTATCACCTGTTTATGACGGTTCAGATCCTAGTAATTTAAAAGACATAAAGGGATCTCCATACATGTCAACAGATTTTCAAGTAGGAACTGTAAATGCAATAAAAGAAAACGTTCTAATTAGATACAATGCTTTTAATGATTTATTTGAAATAAAACAAGGCACAGATAGTATTTTAAACCTTAATAAATCAAACACAAACTATGTTGTTAAACTAAGTAATTACAAATTTAAATCATTTGCATACTCTAAGGACACAAAACAGGAGTATTCGTATTTCGCATTTCTTACCGAATTAGATAGCACAAAAACAGTATTACTAAAAACAATGCGAAAAAAGCTCACTAAGGCACAAAAAGCGACAAATTCATACTCTCAACCTAAACCAGCAAGTTTTAGTTCCAATACAATTGACAACTATTATATCCTAAATAAAAACCAAGAAATAATAGACTTTAAACCTAAATCAAAAATTCTATACACGTTATTTCCTAACATAAAAACGGAACTAAAAAACTATATTAAAGACAAAAATATTGATCTAAAAACTGAAGAAGACCTGATTAAAACTTTTAAATATATAAACACTCTAAATTAATCACACCTTTTTAATCACGTTGGTTACAATACCCCAAATTAAAAAATTATTATCTTCTGTTATTTTGATAATTGGATAGTTTGGATTTTCTGGCTGTAGCCAAACTTCGTCTTGAGAAACACGAAGACGCTTAACCGTAAATTCGCCATCCAAAAAGCACACTGCTATTTTATTGTTTGCTGGTTCTAGGCTTCTGTCAATTACTAGTAAATCGTTATCGTCTAATCCAGCACCAATCATAGACTGCCCGCTGACTTTTGCATAAAAGGTTGTTTCTTTATTTTTAACCAACTCCTCATCTAAAGATAATCGTTGTTGATTAAAATCTTCGGCAGGTGCAGGAAAACCAGCAGATATACCGGTATCAAAAAACTGTCCAGCTGCGTCATCTACTGCGTCCGGTGTAAAGAAGGTTAAGCTTCCTGATTTATGTGCTATCATAACTATTATTCTATTAGATTACTGCGTATGCGTTAAGGATTGAGCGGTCTGTCTGAGCTCCTCGCAGAGAGCGAGCAGCGAAAGCCTGACCCTTGGGTAACGCCCTTAATACCTTTTTTTAAAGATAGGCATTACAGTATATAACTTACAACATTATTTTACTACAATTCCCTTTTATTAACGTCTAACTATCAATACAGTTAGCGCATAGGATAATAAAAATAGTTAGATTAATTATTTTTGTAACAAATATTAAGTTTTGACTACCTATAGTTAAGAAACTGAAATAGGCGACTTTAAATTTTGCCTAACAAATTCAAACACACTATATTCAATCTTTAAAACTAAACATTATGTTAGAGTGGTTTAATGCCTTAGCGTGGTTCCCAAAAGTATTTTGGATGATCGCAATAATAGCGTCCTTTATATTTATTATTACTATTATCATGTCTTTTGCTGGCGGAGATACCGACGATTTTGGAGATGTTGATGCGGATATTGATGGTGATACAGGAATTGGTTTTCAGTTTATTACATTTAAAAACCTTGTTGGTTTCTTTACTATTTTTGGATGGTCCGGAATTGCATGTATCGATGCGGGATTATCTCAAACATTAACCATTATAATTGCAATTGCCTGTGGTATGGTAATGATGGCAATAATGGCTGTGATGTTTTATTCTATGAGAAAACTAAGTGATAGCGGTACTTTAGATTACAACAATGCCATAAACCAAATTGGAGAAGTCTATTTAACGGTTGGTGCCAACCGCTCTAAAATAGGAAAAGCACATGTTAGAATACAAGGCGCTTTACGCGAATTAGAAGCTTTAACGGATAACCCAACAGATTTAAAAACAGGGACCGTTATACAAGTCAAGGAAGTGACTTCTAATGGCATATTAATTATTGATAAACTAAACAACTAAATAAACCTATGACTTTACAAATCACACAAGACTCCTTAAATTTAGGATTCCCGGTAGCTATTATTGCTGCTGTATTATTTATTTTCTTATTTTTTATTGTATTAATAAGACGTTACAAACGTTGTCCTTCTGACCGTATACTTGTGGTTTACGGAAAAGTTGGAGGCGGGCAATCTGCCAAATGTATACATGGTGGTGCTGCCTTTATTTTACCGGTAATACAAGATTATCAGTTTTTAGATTTAACCCCAATATCTATTGAGGTAAACCTAGTTAATGCTTTATCTAAACAAAATATCCGTGTAAATGTGCCTTCAAGATTTACTATTGGTGTATCTACAGAGCCAGGTATTATGCAAAATGCTGCAGAGCGTTTATTAGGATTACCTCAAGATAGCATACAAGAATTAGCACAAGAAATAATTTTTGGACAATTACGTTTAGTTGTTGCATCCATGGATATTGAAGAAATTAACAGTGATAGAGATAAGTTTTTAACTAACATATCGCAAAGTGTTGAATCTGAATTAAAGAAAGTAGGTCTTAAACTTATTAACGTAAACATTACGGATATTGTTGATGAGTCTGGTTATATCGAAGCTTTAGGAAAAGAAGCTGCTGCACATGCTATTAACGCCGCACGTAAATCTGTAGCAGAGAAAAACAGAGATGGATCTATTGGTGAAGCAAATGCTGTACAAGATGAAAGATCACAGGTTGCTGCTGCTAATGCACAAGCTGTAGAAGGAGAAAACACTGCTAAAATTGCTGTTGCTAATTCGGACTCTTTACGTCGTCAGCGTGAAGCTGAAGCCGGACGTGTCGCTGTGGCTTCAGAGAAGGTACAAACTGCAAAAGCTTTAGAAGAGTCTTATGCTGCAGAACAAATTGCTGAAGCTGCGAGAGCGGAGCGCGAACGCTCTTCTCAAATGGCAGATATTATTGTCCCTGCTGAAATTGATAAACGTAAGGTTGAAATTGATGCTGAAGCACGTGCAGAAAATATTAGAAGAATTGCAAAAGGTGAAGCTGATGCTATTTTATTTAAAGCACAAGCAGAAGCACAAGGTCAGTTTGAAATTTTAACCAAGCAAGCTGCGGGTATGGAACAAATTGTTAAAGCTGCCGGTAACAACTCTAAGGATGCGGTACTATTATTAATTGCAGATAAGCTACCAGAATTAGTAAAAACGCAAGCAGAAGCTATTAAAAACATAAAAATAGACAAGGTAACGGTTTGGGAGAATGGTGGAAGTGGCGCTGATGGAAAATCATCAACTGCTAACTTTTTATCAGGAATGTATAAATCGGTACCACCACTTCAAGACATGTTTAATATGGCAGGAATGGACTTACCAGAATATTTAAAAGGTAAAGATAAAACACCTATTGAAGAGGCTAAAATAGATGATAGTAAAACTGAATAATCTTAATAGTAAATCATAAATAAAAAAACTCACAGATTTAAAATCTGTGAGTTTTTTTTAATCTTCTGTGTATTCTAAAATATCTGCTGGCTGACAATCTAATGCTTTACAAATAGCTTCTAAAGTAGAAAATCGCACCGCTTTAGCTTTCCCTGATTTGAGAATAGATAGATTAGCGGTTGTAATACCTATAAGCTCAGCCAATTCTTTACTTTTCATCTTGCGCTTGGCAAGCATGACGTCTAAGTTTACTGTTATTGACATAGGCTATATTGTTAGGTCGTTTTCTTGTTGCAGTTGATTACCTGATTTTAATAAACTAGCCAAAACTAATAATGAAAGTCCAACTACAAAAAAGGCAAAATCAAATTCTAATCGAGGATTAATAGACAACTCTAAACCATCAGACAATCTTTTACCCTCTATCAAAGTTTTTACACCTATACGTCCATAATAAGTACTTAAGACATAACTAAATAACAAACTTAGAGATTCCGAAATAATAAAAACTGCCCCTAACCATCTAACCTCCTTATAAAGATTATTAGTAAAAGATAAAGATTTCTTAAGACGAAAAAATATTCTTTCTAGAAAGAAAAGGATGACTATTAGACTAAACAGCCCTATATAAGCCTTAAATATTTGCAAGAAACTAATTAATTTATTTTCAGACTTAGCAATAATATAACCATCAGATCTAAAAGAAGAGGCTTTGGTGTGAAAATATTCCTTGTCACTGTCAAAATGAAAACTTAGTATATTTTTTGTACCATCGTTAATGTCGTCCGGAAGTATATCTACATATTTTGGATTACTACTCCACCCTTTTCGACCACCCTTACTTACATGTTTTTTTACATTTAAACTAATCTCATTATTAAAAATAGGCTTATTAACTCTTGTGTTTATTGTTACCGGAATAGGATACCCATTAGAATGATGAGTTCCACTAAAATTTCCAACCTTTCCATTGTCAGTAAAAATATCGAAACCTATATTAATTAGTAAGAAAAGAGACATTATTACTAGTAAACCAGCAAATAATCGATGTAATATATTTATCAAAGTTTTATTTTTTTTCATAATTATATAGTTAAATTATTTTCTTGTTGTAATTGATTCCCATTGTTGATAAAATCCGTTAGAATTATCAAACCAAAACCTACTAATATTAAAAGCGCACTTGAACTTAATCCAGAAAACAGAGTCATACCATTAGAGTAAATCAACAATGTTATGCTCCAAATTAAACTTAGACTACCTGAAACCATGAAAAGCTGACCTGTTCTTTTAAATTTTATAACATTGTTATTATTAAAAAAACCGT
The DNA here is from genome assembly GCF_055635485.1 of Olleya sp. KKT75. Taxonomy (NCBI): domain Bacteria; kingdom Pseudomonadati; phylum Bacteroidota; class Flavobacteriia; order Flavobacteriales; family Flavobacteriaceae; genus Olleya; species Olleya sp. KKT75. The sequence continues at coordinate 1,535,773 of NZ_CM145759.1, read as the reverse complement.
TTTTAATAGTGTCTTTTAACCCTCTTTCTAAGAAAAATAAAGAACTAAATGTTATCACAGAAATTGCTAAACCAACAAACTGCGTATAGTATCCAAATATAAACTTTTGATAATGTTCCTCTGGAAAATTCATAAAGTCAGGAGTGTAAACCGTTAGATAAATATTGGATAAAAAATCAACACAATACATCACTATCAACGCTATTATAAACCAATGTAAGATTCTTATTTTTTTCATATTTAAAACACATTTATTATCGTTTAACAATAACAAATATATAAAAATTATTGATAAACAATAATTATAATTAAAAAATATAATGGAAAATCAGTCTTTTCATTTTTAAAAAGAAACCAAGCATTGTATATTTAACAAAATACAAAATTCACATTCTATGAGCCAAACCTTTAAAACTATAGCTAAATTTCAGTATTCAACAGAAGCGCAGATAATAAAAGGCAGATTAGAATCTGAAGGTATCCAAGTATTTTTAAGTGATAATATAACTATAGATACAGACCCTTTGGTAAGTAATGCAATTGGTGGCGTTAAACTTAAAGTACTAACTACGGATGCTATGGAAGCACAACACATACTTGAAAGTATAAGTAAATACGCTATTAATGATGAAGGTAACGCCATCAATTGCCCAAATTGTGCTAGCACAGAGGTGCAGCTATTTTCTACAATAACCAGTTTAAAATCTTTTATAGCGTTTGTCTTTGGTTTTATTTCGGGCACACTTCCCTTCTACTCTAAAGATAAATACAGATGCGCAAATTGCAACACTGAATTTGATGTAAAATAAATGGACGACCAAACAATAAACTACATCAAAAAAGTACCAGTTTGGAAAACAGTAGCTGGGCTTATAATTGCGTGCTTCACTATCTTTGAATTCGTGACTGGAAATTATTATGCATTAGTAATTATTTCATTTAGTGTGCTTCTACTGCAAACAGAAGGCTGTCAAATCAATTTAAAAACAAAAACTTACCGGAATACCTATTCTATTCTAGGTCTTAATTTTGGAGCATGGGAACCTCTTCCTAATCCCAAATATGTTACTGTATTTGCTACTGATCAAATTACTGAAGTATGGGTTAGCACTGCATCAACCACAGTAACAGAAGATGTCTATGAAATTAATATTTTTTGCGAGAATAATAAAAAAATAAAAGCCAGTGTAAGTTATGACAAAAAAGAAGCCTTTAATATTGCTTTACTTTTTGCCGATAGTTTAAAGATCAATATGCTTGATGCAACTGTTTCTCAAGATTTTAAATGGATAGATGTAAATCATTACAAAACTACAGGTACAATTATCTACAAGGATTAGAGCAGGCGTTTAACATCCTCAAAAGCAGTCTTTAAAATTTTAATTACGTTTTCTATTTCATCTTCGTTTAAATGTCCAAACCCTAATCGTAGGGCACAAATAGCTTTATTTTGATACATAATAGTTTTAGGTAAAAACAGGTCATACGTTTTTGCTTTTTCGGCTAACTTTATAAGCGAAATTCTAGAATCAAAATTTAACCAAACCGCTAATCCTCCCGCTGGTACTTGCCACGTAGCATCGTTTTTAAAATAGGTGGTCAAACAAGCACATAAATAGTCACGTCTTTGCTTATAAATGGTAATATTTTTTTTAATTAAACGGTGAATTTCACCTTCAGAAATAAGTTCTGTCAACATTTGTTTCTGAATCAGATCCCCTTGTTTATCTAATATTTGCAAATAGTTTTTGGCTTCATTAATAATATTCTGAGGCGCAACGACAAACCCGATCTGAAAACTAGGAAAAAAAGATTGCCCTAATCGTCCTAAATAAATTACAACACCTTGCCCATCTGCACTAGCCATAGGCAACATGGCAGAACCATCAAACTGAAAATCGTAATCAAAATCGTCCTCAATTATCGCAAAATTGTAAGCTTTTGCTAGTTGCAATAATTTTAATCGGCGTTCTGCGGTCAGTGTTACCGCTGTAGGATATTGCCTATGCGCACAAACATACACACATCTAATACTATTTTTAGTGAAGTTTTTTTCAATAAAATCAACATCCATACCATTAGCGTCAACCGGAATAGTAATTATATTAGCACCTGCTTGTTGGAAAATCATATTAGATTTATAATGACTTAACGCTCCAACAATTACAACATCTTTTTCTTTTATTAACAATTGCGATACAATATACAAGCTCATTTCCGTACTTCTTGTACTTACAATGTTGTCTGGTTTAATATGAAATCCTCTTGTGGCATTTAAATAATTACACAACTGTTTGCTAAAAGTGGTATAAGATTGTTCTTGGGTTTGATTCCATTTTGAAATTAAAGCACCACGTTTCATTGATGCGCTGTACCATTTTGAAAATTGGTGTGTTGGATGCAATCTTAAATCCGGCTGTCCATCGTTAATAACATACTTACTTACAGAAAACTCTTCTGTAGAAGCTAAATTAAAAGAAGACTGAAACGGAAACCCTGCAACGTCCGGATATGCTTTTAGTTTATCCAAACCTTGTAAAACACCTTTTATGGCGGCTGTTTTCTTTTCTGGCATTAACACAAATGTGCCTTTATTTGCCACAATATCCACCCAACCTTGAGATGCTAACTCATCATAAACAGCAACTGCAGTATTTCTATTTATATCAAATAGTGTACTAAATTTTCGGGTTCCTGGTAAAGCAGTTCCTTCCGCTAAATAACCACGTTGAATAGCATTAATGATCTGTTGTGAGATCTGAATATAAATTGACGTGGTAGTCGATTTCTCAAAACTAATTAAAGATTCTAATATATTATCAACCGGACTACTCATTGTTTTAAAACTGGACTATTTTAATGATCCGGAAAGTTACGAATTTTGCACCGCAAAAATGCGAATAACTATTATTATGAAATTGACTTACTTATTTACTTTACTTGCTTTGTTTACAATAACAATACAAGCACAAGATCTAGAACAAGAACAAAAATTAGACTCTGTAATTATTACATCTTCTAGAATTGACTTACCGTTTAAAGAAAACTCTAGAACTATTACTGTTATTTCGTCTTCAGACATAAAAAACAGTGCAGCAACTAACGTCGCTGATGTATTGCAACAAGTTGCCGGTGTAGATATTAGACGTCGTGGAACAGCAGGTAGTCAAGCAGATTTATATATTCGAGGTGGCGGTTTTGACCAAACGTTATTACTAATTGACGGAATTAAAATGGATGATGCACAAACAGGTCATCACACCATGAACGCAGCTTTACCTCTTGAGGTTATTGAGCGTATCGAGATTATCAAAGGGCCCGCTGCCAGAGTATTTGGTCAAAATGCTTTTACTGGAGCTATTAATATTGTTACCAAGAAAAACTTGAACAACACGGTCTCTGTTAATTTAGAAACAGGTTCTTTTGGGCAATTAAATGGAGGTGTTACAGTTGGAACTGAATTAGAAAACTCGTCACACATCGTTCACGTTGGAAAAATGACATCAGAAGGTTATAGGAATAACTCGGACTACGACAATACTAATTACTTTATTAAAAGTGTATTTAATAAAAAAGCACAAGCAATAGAGATGATTACAACGTTTTCTGATCGTAAATTTGGAGCTGAAAACTTCTACACAACTAACCCTACTTTTAATGAGTATGAAGAAACTAAAAATAGCTTAGTAGGTTTTACTACTACTTTTAATACGGAGAAATTTAAAATCAAACCTCGTGTTTATTGGAAACGTAACGAAGACGAATTTTTACTAAGACGTGATGATCCTGCTTTTTATAGAAATTTACATATTACAGATAAAATTGGAGCCGAGGTTAATGCGTCTTACACGTCTGAAGCTGGTGTTACCGGTTTTGGTGTAGACATCTCTAAAATATACCTAAGAAGTAATAATTTAGGTAATCGTAATCGTTTTATGACAAACTTATTTTTAGAGCATCGTTTTAAACTTTTAGATAACAAATTAGATATCACACCTGGTATTGCTGTAACTTATTTTTCTGATTTTAAATTTCATGCATTCCCGGGACTAGATGTTGGTTACCAAATTAACAACGACTTAAAAGTGTACGGAAACATTGGTTATACTTACAGAATACCAACATATACGGATTTATATTACAGTGATTTTAGAACGTCTGGTAATGAAAACTTAGATCCAGAAGAAGCTTTTGCACAAGAAATTGGTGTTAAATACAATACCAATGGATTTAATATGTCATTAGCTTTATTTAATAGAGATTCTAAAAACCTAATTGATTATATCAGACCTAGCGAAATTGAAGAAATATATACAGCAACAAACATTGCAGAAGTAAACACTAAAGGTTTTGAGTTTAATACGTCTTACAACTTTAAAATCAGTAATTTTAATCAAACATTAGCTGTAGGTTATACGTTTTTAGAAGATGATATATTAGATCAAAACGAAGCATTATCGCGATACTCTCTAAATACATTAAAGCATCATTTTACAACACGTTTAAGTACACAATTACTTAAAAACCTTAGACAAAACATTGTTTATAAGCATGCGGAGCGCACAACAGGACAAAGCTACAATGTATGGGATGCTTCTTTAGTGTATACTTTAAAACAACTAGAGTTTACGGCTACTGCAAACAATATTTTTAACACAGATTACATCGAAACAGGATTTACACCAATGCCTCCAAGTAATGCGTTATTTGGATTACGTTACAACTTTAACTAAAGTGTAACAACAAAAACTACAATCCATTTGGTATCGTTTTAGTAACTTTGGCTCTTAAATTTGAAATTTGAAACTAAACCTTCAAGACATACCAAGAGTTAAAGCTATAACTAAGCAAGAGTTTATAAAACATTATTTTAAACCTCAAAAGCCAGTAGTTATAGAACAGTTTATTACAGACTGGCCTGCGTATACCAAATGGAATTTAGAGTATATTAAAGACGTGGCGGGAGACAAAATAGTCCCTTTGTATGACGACAGACCTGTTGATCACAAAGATGGATTTAATGAGCCTCACGCTAAAATGAAAATGAGTGACTATGTAGATTTATTGAAACGTGAACCTACAAAATTCAGAATATTTCTATGGAATATTCTAAAAGAAGTCCCTCAACTACAACAAGATTACACCTTTCCTGATTTTGGACTACGTTTAATGAAAGGGCTTCCTATGCTGTTTTTTGGCGGTCGCGATAGCTATACTTTCATGCATTACGATATAGATTTGGCTAATATTTTTCATTTTCATTTTGAAGGCGAAAAACAGATCATTTTGTTTGATCAAAACCAAAATCAACACTTATACAAAGTACCACATGCTTTAATTACTAGAGAAGATATAGATTTTTCTAATCCAGACTTTAAAAAATGGCCAGCACTTAAAAACGCTAAAGGTTGGCAATGCCAATTAAAACATGGCGAAATATTATATATGCCAGAAGGCTATTGGCATTACATGAAATATATTACACCAGGTTTTTCAATGAGCTTACGTGCAGTAGCTAGACGTCCAAAAAATTTAGGAAAAGCGATATACAATGTCTTTATAATGCGTAATTTTGACAACTTAATGCGACGCATAAAAGGTCAAAAGTGGATTGATTGGAAAAATAAAAAAGCCATATCAAACACAAATAACAAATTAAAAAAGGACTAAATACAATGAAAAAAGGACTACTATTAATTGCTTTATTACTAACTGCTGGATTAGTAAACGCACAAGTTTTTGAAGGTAAAGGAGATCAAAAATTTCAAATTGGTGCAAATTTCCAAGACAATGTTAACGGTATAGTATTGGCTTATGACTACGGTTTAGGAGAAAACATATCTGTTGGTATTGTTACCGGTTATGCTTTAAACCTAAGTAATGGTTTGTCTGCAAATTTTGAAGATAGATTTGAATTAGAGGGACGTTTTAATGCTAACCTAGGAAGTGTATTAAACATTAGTGATAATTTTGATGTTTACCCAGGTATTAGCTTAAGTTTAAAAAACTTTGGAGGTCACTTAGGGATGCGTTACTTTTTCTCTACTGGTTTTGGTGTTTTTACTGAATTTGGTACAACGTTCGCTAAATACAATTCAGAAATTTTAACACCTGCTGAAAAAATAAACAATCAATTTACAGTAAATTTAGGAGCTGTTTTTAACTTATAGTCAACCTATTACATTATAAAAAAACCTTTCATTTTTAGTAATGAAAGGTTTTTTTATGTCTTATTTTATCAACTCATTAGCTTTATCATAAACCAAAAAAGTTTCCCAACCACGATACAGCAAATAGTCTATTAACTTTTTTCTTCTTTTGTATTTATCCGTTTCTTTTAGAGAATTATTTCTTTTTTCGGCTAAATCATTAAAAACATCGATGTACTCCTCTTCATCTATTTCTTTTAACGCCTCATTTAGATTAAATTTGGATATCTCTTTTCGCTTTAGTTCAAGCGTGATTCGATATTTACCCCACTTTTTAATTCTGAACTTACCTCGAGCATAAGCTTTGGCAAAACGCTCTTCATTTAGAAAATTTTGCTCCAAAAGATGAACCACTATCATATCTGATGCTTCAGGTATCATATTCATATCTTTTAGTTTCTGCTTAACCTCTTTGTGACAACGTTCTTGATAAGCACAATAGTGTTCCAACTTTTTAGTTGCTTCTTCTACTGTGTACGACTCTTGACTTCTAACCATAAGTCAAAAATACACCATAAAAACCAAAAAAAAATAAACTCGCTATTTATGAAACATCCAAAATTACTTTTTGCTTTACTGATTTTTAATTATTTCGGCTTTGCTCAAAGTATAATTTATAACGAAACCTTTACCAACAGTCCCAATAAAGGTGCTATATACAATAACACAACAGGATTAACTGATATTGATTTATCCGGAGTAAACTGGACCATAGACGTTTCCGGAGCTGCATTTGACAATAATGGCGATAGATTTATAGTCGCAGGTAATCCTAGATTTTTTGAAGGGCGAGACATTGATGGTTTTGCAATATGGTATTCTCCCGTACTAAATATTACAGATTTTACAGACATCACTTTTGAATTAGAGGCCTATGACAATCGTCCTACATTTGATGACTTTGAAGCATCAGATTCTTTTACTACAGAATACAGTTTGGATGGTGGTGCTTGGCAAATAGCCGATACTAATGGTGTATTAGTGGATGATATTGACACTGTTACATTAGTGCGCCAAGTTGCTCCTTTATTAGGAAACACAATAGCCATAAGAGTTACTATGAGAAATAATGCTAATGCAGAACGTTACCGATTGGATAATATAAAAGTTAGCGGTGTAGCTTCTGCAAGCCCAAGAATAACAATTAATCCAGATACTAATTTAGTGTCTGGTTTAACCAATGTGGAAGGCAATGTAGATATTGTACCAGAAACCTTTACTGTGCTAGGAACGTCATTAACAAATGATGTTGTAATAACTGCTCCTTCAAGTTTTGAAATTTCATTGTCCCCTAATGGCGCATACTCCAACAGTTTAACATTAGCACTTACCGGAACCACTTTAGATTTAACCACCATATACACAAAACTAACATATGGATTAGCTGTTGGAACGTATAACGAAAACATAATTATAACTAGTACTGGAGCACCGTCCCAAAACGTAAACGCACAAGGTGAAGTGTTTGGTTATACTGCACCTTCAGATTGTAGCTCATTATTAATATCAGAATATCACGAAGCAAACAACGCCACTCCAGACGAAAGATATATCGAATTATATAACGCATCAAGTTCGCCTATTAGCCTTGCTAATTTTCAACTAGCAAGATTTACTAATGGCCGAATTAATTTTAACCCAACAATTAGAACTTTACCCAACACAGCTGTTATAGCGCCATACTCCACATACATAATTGCTAGAAACGGCTCAGAATTATGCGCAAACGGAACTGCCGATTATTGTAACAGCTCTGGCTTTTTTAATTTTGATGGTAATGATGTGATTGCTCTACAAACTGCAGAAGGAGTAAACATAGATGTTATTGGAGTATTAAATTCAAATACTAATTTTGCTCAAAATGTAAATCTTGTTAGAAACAACAACGTACAAGCACCAAGTACAACATACACAGTAACAGATTGGACTAGCTCTCCTTCAAACAACATCAATTTTCTAGGATATCATATTAACGATTGCGCCTGTTCTGGACCTGTCGTAACTTGGGACGGCTCAACATGGTCTAATGGCGTTGGTCCTAACATAAATACCCCTGTTGTAATTAACGGTCCTTTTACAACTGGCGTTGGTAGCGCTACTAGTTTTTCTGCTTGTCGCTTAACAATAAATGCTACAACAATTATTACCTCAAATTTTTATATTGAAGTAGAACACAATATTAATAATACAAATAAACTTATAGTTCAGACAGAAGGAACTTTAATTCAGAATAATGAAACTACTAAATTTATAAATAACTCTTCTGAAACATTCCCAATAGAAGTTGTAAAACGCACCGCTCCTTTTGTTGCTTGGTACGAATATACATATTGGGGTAGCCCGTTAACAGACGCTATACTTGAAGACCTAGTCCCAAATACAGCAAGTGGTAGAAAATTCACCTTTAATGGCGCTAATTTTAATGATGCGCTTGCCGAAGATTTAGGAAACAACAATACGTATACTGCGGGACAAGACGACGTAGATGACGAAGGAGATGATTGGCAATTTTACGCTACAGGACTAATGACTCCAGGTGTAGGATACGCAACCACCATGTCAGAAATAGACCTTGCAGCTCCTGGAGCGATGACAAACGGTATAAACCTAACCTTCTTTGGATCCGAAGCAAATTCTGGGGTGGTCAAAGTGCCTGTAGCCAGAAACGATGACTCTAACTTAGACAACAACTGGCAATTTATTGGTAACCCTTATCCAAGCGCAATAGATGCTACTGCTTTTTTTAACGAAAACACAACAACGCTAAGTACTGTTGATCCCGGAGTTATAGATGGTGCCATTTATTACTGGTCTCAAGCAACACCGCCATCCGCAACCACAATCGGTAACGAGCAGATTAACTTTAGCATCAACGATTATGCAATAATCAACTTTAGTGCTAACGTTGCCGGAGAGCGCTATGCTCCAAATAATTTTATTCCTTCAGGACAAGGTTTTTTTGTCAACTTTTCTGATAGCTATAGCAGTGCTGCGGGAGAAGTTGTTTTTAACAATAGCATGCGCGTTATTGGAAATAATGACCAATTTTTTCGTACTGAAAACACAAACTTAGATAATAAGCTTTGGCTTAACTTAACCTCGGATAATGGTGTATTTAGCCAAGTTGCAATTGCCTATCTTGATGGCGCCACTAATAATGACGATGGCCCATCATATGATGCAAGACGTTATTATAGTGGTGGCTCTGCCATGATAACCACGTTTGCCGAAAATAACGACATTCCGTTAGCAATACAAGGAAAGCACCCAGAGGGTTTAGATCTTGATGAAACAATTCGTCTGGGCTTAACAACAGGAATTACGTCACCAACAATTTATACGATTTCAATAGATCATTTTCAAGGTGACTTTTTCTCAAGCAATGCCATTTATTTAAAAGATAACTTTAACGACACCTACCAAGACTTAACAGTTTCGGACTATTCTTTTACTTCAGAAATGGGTGGTTTTGATAATAGATTTGAAATAGTCTTTACACAACCTGTTTTATCAATAGATCAACAAATTTTAGCATCCAATAGCTTATTAATAATTGAAGATAATAATAGCAACGTTACTTTTAAATTATCGAATAAGGAATTAACAATTAGCACTATTCAAATCTATGATGCTTTGGGCCGATTAATTTACAATCTTAAAGGTCAAAGCACCTCAGAAACTTATAATTTATCAAACCTTAGCCAGGCAGCTTACATAGTACAAATTGAATTAAATACTGGTCAAAAAATAAGGAAGAAGGCTATTAAAAAATAGATTAAAACACCCCTTTAAAGGTTAAACCAATCATGGTTTGACCTTTTTTTTTGCTCTTAAACCACTTTAATATAGCTTAACATAATGATAATATGTTTTCGTCGATTAAATAGTGCCTGTAATCGGTATTTTTATATATTTGTAGTAAACCACTTATAATCAACCGATACTATATTATCAAAACTTATTGCTGCCCTCAATTCCAATACGTTTATTATGAAAAAACCCCTCCTTGTTCTTTTAAACATTCTGTTTATAAATGTTTCATATAGTCAAATTATATCTGACGATTGCTCATCTTTAACTGCCAACTGGGCTTTTAATAGTGTCACTCAAGAATCTGGATATTGGCTCTTAAATAATGCCTCAGATTTTGTTATTTCCGAATCCTTCGATTTATGCCCTTACAGTTCTGCTGCATTAACAACACAACTAAGGTCTTTTGGATCGGGATCTGCACCAGAATGCACTATTGAAGTCTCCAATGACGACGGTATAACATGGACAGCAGCAAGTACAACAATTTCATCAATACCAAATTCCTATACAAATTATACTTTTTCATTTGGACCAATCACTAGCACATCCGTAAAAATAAGATGGAAAAAGACCGGAGGAACTAGAGGCTTACGAATTAACAATATTGAACTAACTGGATCAGGTAGCGGAAGCTGTGGACCACCGCCAGATATTATTCTAAATTCAAATAATCCTGCTAGTCCTGCCATAAATATAATAGAGGCATCAAATAACAACATTGTATACGCATTTAATTTATCTGTTTCAACTTCAAACGCATTGTTATCAACTGTAAATATCAATACTACTGGAACATATTTACCTTCAGATTTTGCAAATTTCTCATTATGGTACTCTACCAACTCATCACTTGATTTGGTTTCTGATATTTTATTAGATGACATTACAACTTCTTTAAGCACAGGTACACATACATTTTCAAATTTTAGTCAACTTATTAATAATGGAGATACCGGATATCTTTTTATAACTGTAGATGCATTGTGTGGAGTAAATTCTGGAAATACTATTGCTATTAATGCCATATCAACTTCAGATTTAACTTTTTCCTCAGGTAATAAAACTGGTATAGCTTACAGTAGTGATTCACACACAATCCAAGCAGCAACACCTAATAACGTAACTTTATTAACGTCCTTAAATTGCGAAAACAGTGCAACAACAATTAATTGGGTTAATCCAATAGATTGCTACGACACTATTTTAGTATTTGCTACTAACTCTAGTTTTTCAAGCGCCACGCCGTCCGGAAATGGCGACTTGTATGTGGCTAACAGCAACTATGGCCTAGGAACGTTTTTTGATGGAGGATTTTGCGTATACAATGGCACAGCAACCTCAGAAACTATTACTGCTTTAACTAATGGCACAAATTACACGTATAAGGTATTTACAAAAAATAACACGCTATGGTCCAATGGGATCGAAGTTTCCTGCTCCCCTCAAATAGAATATTGTAATGCTGGACCCACCAATTATGAAGATTCTGAAATAGAAAATGTTACTTTAATTGGAGAAAACAACACAATAACTAATAATACAACCGACCTATGCACGGGAGGAACAAGCGGTACCATAAATGATTATACCGCGCAAAGTGCAGATCTTAATATTGGAGGATCATACACATTAATTGTAGAATTTGGAGACTGCGATAATGGCACACAATATGATGGAGCAGCAGGTGTATGGGTAGACTGGAATAATGATGGTGATTTTAATGATACTAACGAAACAATCACCCTATTAAATATTGCAACAGGAAGTGGAAATATAATAGAAAATATAACTATCAATGTTCCAATAACTCAACCTACCGGAAATTACAGAGTAAGAATTATTCAAGAAGAAGGTGGTAGTTCGGCAACCATATCTCCTTGTGCAACATTTAACTGGGGATCCATAGAAGATTACACAATAGAAGTTATTGCTGCGTGCACAGCTACACACTCTATAACAAGTTTCACCCCTTCTTCGGGCCCAGAATTAAGTCATATAACAATAAATGGACTAGGCTTTACCCCAAGTACATCCGTGACCTTTAATGGTAGTTCTGCAAACATAATTTCTCAAACAGCAACGACCCTTCTTGTAGAAATCCCTGCCAATGTAACATCAGGAGACATAATTGTAACAGAAGGAGGCTGTCCCGTAACATCAGGAACAAATTTTACCGTTTTAACTACCTCAGGAAGTTGTATTGATTCAACTAATTTTACTGATTTAATCATTACAGAAGTTTATGATTCTAACTCTGGAAACGGTTGGTATATAGAATTATACAACCCAACAAACACATCCATAGATTTAAATGCATCAGGTACTGATTTTGAAATAGAGCGATTTGGAGATGTGGGAGACGCTAGCCCTACAAGAACCATAGACTTAACAGGAACTGTTGCTGCTAACAGCGTCTTTAGTTTAAGAGTCGGAAGTGCATCACCAAACCCTTGTAATACATCCGTTTTTGATTTCACGGAATATAATGCTGGAATTAATGAAAATGATGAAGTTAAATTAACAAAAAACGGTGCTCCACATGATGTAGTAGAGTGCCCAAATAATATTGGCTACTCAATCCTAAGAAACACGTCTTCCTCGGGACCATCAACCACTTACAACGGACTGGATTGGAACACTAATACTACAGAATCTTGTTTAGATTTAGGTACATTTATTACGCCGTCCACTTTACCATCCGTATCATCAATAAATAATCTTTCTGACTGTAATAACACTTCTTTTTCAGTAACAGCCACACCCGGAAATAGCGGTACTTTATCTTATCAATGGTATTATAACAATAAGGTTTCTACCAATTGGACAGCCATATCTTCATCTAGTTTCTCTCCCGGAATTACTACCGGAAATACTTCTAACGTAATAACTATATCTGGATACAACTTAGATGACTTTCAGTTTTATTGTGAAGTGACAGAAGATGCATCTTGCTCAAAATTAACCAGCGTAGTACAAGCAAATTCAAACACAACAACATGGACTCTAGGAGCTTGGGACAACGGAACACCTAGTTTAACAACGCAAGCTATTATAAATGACGACTACAATACCAGCATTAACGGAAACATAGACGCTTGCAGTCTAATAATTAACCCTTCCTATCTTTTAATAGTTTCAAGTAACAATTATGTCAAAGTTCAAAATAATATCACTAACAACGGAACATTATTAATAAACGATTCGGGTTCTGTTGTTCAAATTAATGATTCGGGGACTTATGATGATTCCGGAAGTAGCGACACCAATCCAACCACAGTAGAGCGTCTTACAGCCACTATAAGCGATTGGTATGAATATACTTACTGGAGCAGTCCTGTAACTAATGAAACAATTGGAAACGCTTTATTTCAAGCAGATGCCAATAGACGCTTTAGTTTTATTGCTGCAAATTTTGTAGATAGTACTTACGAAACAAATAATGACAACACAACTACCGTAGGTGCGGGTGTTGATGATATTGACGATAATGGAGACGATTGGCTATCACAACCACCAACAGCACAAATGACACCTGGGGTTGGATATGCAGCAACACATTCTACAGCTGCTTTTGCTGGCACTAACAATTACAATTATTCTTTTAGAGGACCTTTAAATAATGGCGTAATTACTGTTCCTGTGGAAAGAAATGATGCAGAACTTGGAGACTCTAATTGGAACTTAATAGGAAACCCTTATCCTTCTGCAATAGATGCAAAATTATTTTTTGACGAGAACACGTACTCAACAAATCCAGCGACAGGAACCTTAGATGGTGCCATACACCTATGGTCACACTCCACACCTCCATCCTCGACAGCTAACGGAAACGAAATATTAAACTTTGATTTAAATGATTATATTGTAATAAATTACACAGGATCTTCTGTCTCTGGAGTGACTAGTCATGTTGCCTCTGGACAAAGCTTTTTTACAACTTTTTCTGATGCCCTACCAACCACAACAGGAACTGTAACATTCAACAATAGTATGCGTGTGGATGGTAATAATAATCAATTTTTCCGAGCAAGTAATCAATCTGCAGAAAACAAGTTATGGCTAAAACTAACAAGTGATTCTGGATTAAAAGATAATATTCTAATTGGATATGTTAATAGTGCTACTAGTGGTAATGATGGAGATGCCTATGACGCTAAAGCGAATGGTTCTTACACAAAAAGCATGACCTTCTACTCACTTATACCTACTGTAAACAGAAAATTTAGTATTCAAGGTAAAGCCATTAATGATTTAGATATTGATGAAACCATTGCTATTGGATTCTTAAACAACTTAGATACACCAACAATTTACACCTTTAGTATAGCAGAACTTCAAGGTGATTTTTTAACAAACAATACAGTCTATTTAAAAGATAACTTAACCTCAACTACATTTAATTTATCTGATAACGATTACAGCTTTACTTCGCCTGTAGGCGAATTTAATAGTAGGTTTGAGATTGTTTTCAAAGACAACAGCCTATCTATTGATCAATACAATTTAACTGCTGATAATTTATTAATAATTGAGGATAGCAATAACAACGTTACTTTTAAATTACCTAACAAAGACGTAACACTTAAAACAATCAAAATCTATGATGCCTTAGGCAGACTAATCTATAATCTAAAAGCCCAAAACACGTCAGACACCTTTAACCTCTCTAATCTTAGTCAGGCTACTTATATTGCACAAATAGAATTGAGTAATGGTAAAATAATTAGAAAAAAAGCGGTAAAAAAATAGCTAGAAATTCGTGTTAACAAATTCGTTTAATGTCTTTCAATTTTACAAACTATACTTTAAAGAAACAATAAGGTTTCTACCTGGAGCAGCTATACCAGAAGAATATGTTCTATAACGTTGGTCAGAGATATTCTCTAAAGCAGCTGTTACGGTAACATCATTACCTATTTGATATTGTGTTCTAAAATTTAAAGTGTGCCAAGAAGGCGAGTAAGGGTTTCCGTTTTGATCTAAAGCGTAGATATAATCTTTCTCAGCTTCAGAAGGCGCTAATTTATTATTTGCTAATGCATTGTTATAATTAACAAATGCATCTAGTTTTAATCTATTTTTTTGCCAAACTAAATGTGTATTTCCAAAACTTGGAGCCACATGTCTTACCGGTACTTCAACACCATCTGTTTCTTCAATACCACCAATAAGATTATATTGTGACGTTAATTTAAATGCTTTTGAAAAATTTACTTGTGCTCCTATTTCAAAACCATAAATCCAGGATTTTGAAGCATTTTGTATGGATTGTACCGTACTTAACTCACCATCATAAATAATTTGTGATTCGCCATTTAAAGTCCCATCACGTCTTACTAACGCATTATCCAAGTAAGTATAATAAGTCGCCATATCTAGGATTACTACTTTATTAAAATTAAGCTTCAACCCAAGTTCTCCACTATAGGCATATTCTGGATCCAAATTATCATTTGGCACAACAACAGAGCCTGGTTCTGAATCAAAGACCTTACCAATATCATCAATATTTGGTGCCCTAAAAGCAGAAGACAAATTAAATTTCCATTGTAAAATTGGATTAGGTAACCACGTAACACCAGCAGTACCTGTTAAAGCATTTGCTGTATTATTAGATTCTGTAAAAGGTAGATTTAAAAACTGATTATTTTCTGTAAAATCGGCTTTTTGAGTAACCATATTATAACGTAATCCTGATTGAAACACAAACTTAGTGTTGGGTTTATACTTATAGCTTGCATACACTGCTGCACTCTGCCATGTTGCACCATCGGGATATCTGGATACCGTTTTTTGAGTTGTATTAGTCTCTAGATTTTCAACATAACCTATAGACCCGACTGTATTGTAAACATATTCAAAACCATAAAATAACTTTGAAGTCTGGTGTAATTGTTTTTCAAAATCTATATTAAAAGATAATGCATCCACAGACTCTTCTCTGACGTTTCTTTCCACTTCCTGAAAATCACGATCCATTCTACTTTCTTGAAAATTCTGATATGCTAAAGTGGCTTTTATATTATCATAAAACAAAGCATTACTACTTCGTTTTGTAACACTCACATTAGACATAAACCATTTTTGAGGACCATAATTCCATTCTGCAGACCTTAAATCATCGCCTCTATAACGTATTAACCTATCGTATCTTGGATAATCTGATGTTGCTGTATAAAACACCCCTAAATCAACATCTAAATCTTCAGCAGCCTTATAGCTTACTTTTTGCATCAAGTTAATTTGATTATATCCTGTAAACTTCTGAACTCTTGAATCATTATTTTGCACGATAACATCCTGATTATTTTGAGTAACCACAAATTCTGGCCTTAAATAATCATCTGGACCATGACTACCCATGGTTAAATCATTAAAATCAGTATAACTTACATTTGACAGAAATGCCCATTTTTTATAGCCAACATTAACATCAATATGCGCTGTTTTTTCCTGGCTAGCTGTTGCATACCTCAATAAGACATTACTCTTAATATTTAAAGTATCAGAAAATGAAAACTCTGGTTTTTTTGTGTAAAAACTCATAACACCTCCAATGGCATCACTACCGTAAATAATAGATCCTGCACCTAACGTCACTTCTGTGTTTTGAATAGACAAAGGATCGATAGAGATAACATTTTGAAGATTTCCGCCTCTAAAAATAGCATTATTCATACGTACTCCATCCACTGTAATTAATAGCCTATTAGTAGAAAACCCTCTTATCATAGGACTTCCACCTCCCAACTGACTTTTTTGAATATAAACCTGACCTGTACCTTCTAATAAGTCTGCACTTGTTTGCGGATTATTAAAAGAAACGTCTTTTGCCGTAATGGTTGCAATGGTTTTAGGAATGTCTTTTTTTCTTTGCCCAAAATTTGAGGCAGAAATAACAATCTCATCCAAGCCTTGCTGACCAGCCATTAAATACACACGTCCGTTTTGGATATTACTTTTTTTTATTGTTTTTAATTTATGAGAAATATGCTGAAAATAAAGCAACTCGGTAGCCATAAAGGCATCCAAATTAGCCTGACCATTAAGATCCGTAATTTCGCTTTTAGATTTATCTTTATTATAAATAGCGACTCCAAATACAGGCTCGTTAGTAGTTTTATTTAACACCTTAATAGTCTGTGCTGAAACAGAAAACGAGACCAAAAAGAGTAAACAAATACTAATAAGAAACTTCATATATTTAATTAAAAACGTCATTAAGAATTTGTAAAGATTTAGGCTTTTTAAAACTCCCCAAATGTAATTCAAAATATACTAAAATAAGAGCCAAAAAAGACTGTCTTTGCTTGGCATTAATTTTAATACCATCTAAATCATCAAACGTTGTGCCTAAAAGCTGTTTTAGTAGTGTTAAATTTTCACCCGTAACATTGTACTTAGAAACACTTTCATCTTGAAATTCGCCATCATATAAATTAAAACACAAAGCGGTTTCCATTTCTGTTTGATCTGGATAAAACCCCAAGTATTTTGTTAGCTGCAACAGAAACAATAAATGAAAATTAGAATAACTATCATTGGTATCCAACCATTGCAAAGTTGTCTGAATATAGCTATATAAAGCATCATTCTGCTCTTCCTCTTGTAAAGCATGTGCTAGTACTTCTGCCAGAAACATAACAATAGCACTCTTTAAAATATTAGTATGAAGCGAAGCATATAAAAAATCTGTTTTAATATCTTTTATATATTGTAAAGACCGATTTGGTTTGTAGTCTGTGTTTAACTGTAATTGTGATAATGGCTGAAAATAGGCCACTTTTTTATTACTCTTTTTAGAAGTCAAAACGCCTTTTAGCAAATAACTAACAACACCTTGTTTTTGAGTATAACACTTTACAATAAGGTCATTATCTTTAAACCGTAGTTTGGACAGTACAATTGCATTTGTAGTTGTTAACATTATCTAACAACCATTAATTTTAGCACTTTAGTCTCAAAAGTATCTAAATCGTTAAGCATGATTAAATACACGCCAGATGCTACAATATTTCCACCCAAATTTTTACCATTCCATAAAGCCGTACCTCCATCTATTTCTAGATTATAGCCTTGAAATCTACCATTAGTTCTAGACTGTGCTTCTGCCACCAAATTACCTTCAATATCAGTAATTTTTATATTAACATTCTCTGATATGTCTCTAATCTTAACTTTATCCGTTAAAATATTAAAGTTTGGTCTTACAGGATTAGGATAAACATAGGCGTTTTCTAAAGTCGACTGCGGTTTAGATGCATCAGATTTAAAAGACACCAAGCCTTTATCTGTTGCAATATAAATCATTCCGTTTACATCATCTATAGACACATCCAACACGTCATTAGTTGGTAAAGGAGAATTATCTTTTGTAAAATGAAAGATGGTACTTTGTCCGTCTGAAGAGAAATAATACAGTCCTGTATCTAAAGTTCCAATCCACTTATTATTTGAGCCATCTACCTCAATATCTGTTATGTATTGTTGGAATAATAACTCTCTAGGAACACCATCATCTAAAACAATAATATCATCTACTTCTGGTGTACCCGTTATAAAGTCCGTAGTATTATAAATAACCCTCAACCCTTTATCTGTTCCTACCCATAACTGCCCACTTCTATCAATGGTTAAAGCTGTAATAGCGTTTGATGGCATAGCATCTTCTTCTGAAACAGTATTAAAAGCTCCGCTACTTTCATCATAACCAATAATTCCATAATTATAAGAGCCCGTAAAAATAGTATTATTAGCATCTGTAGTTATAGCTGCAAATCCTTTGTTACTTTGTGCAGGCTCAATAACCTCCAAAAAACTAAAAGACGACCACTGCCCTTCCCTAAACTTATTTAAAGGAGAATCATACCTACTGTTCATAACCCATAGTGATCCAGCAGCATCAAAAACAGAGGCATGCACAAAATGATTGATTGTGAAAAATGGATTTATAGTACTATTCTCTCCAGTATAAAAAGTTACAGGAACATTGTTTTCTAATTTTAAAAGCCCACCTATTGAAGAACTTATATAAGCAATTTCAGGATTAAGGGGATCCACAGAAATATGAGACAAAGATCTAGGATTATTGGCAGCAGCCAAAATAGTATCATAACTTACGTTTTGCCAAGACTCATCAAAAAAGTGACTAATACCAGCCCTAGACGTTGCTACCGCGTATGGATTAAAACTAACATCATAACCACCATGTGTTCCATAAATATGACCTGGAGCTACTTCAATTTTAAAAAAATTATTTAGCAAAGGACCACTAGGATGTATTTCCTCTAATATAGACGTATCAGTTATTGACGTCTTCAATACTCCAAATCCTGTTTTACCTATTCCTACAGTCCCTTCCGTACCAATATAAATTTGGTCAGTATCATCCATTAAAGCACAGGTATAATTGGAGCTAAATTCTGCATTATTACCAACCTGGGCTATACCCGAAAAGCCCACAGGATTATAAATATAAACCTCTTTTTGCGTCGTTACTATCAACTTGCTATCAAAGACTCTAAAATCTGTAATAAAGTTAGGATATGTTGCCTTAAGCTGCAATGCACCACTAACCAATTCATAAACCTTTCTGCTTGCATCCGCCGCAAACAATTGTGTACCTACTGCTTCAATTCCGACCCAATTACCGCCATTAACTTGCTCCCACTCTTGGTAGTCAATTAAATTTGGATTAATTACTGCTCCTCTTTTAATTCCAGTTGCAGTTGCTGCATAAATATCACCATCAAAAATTGTGGTTTGAGAAATTATTATTTGCGAACCTCCCGCACCAATATAATACGTATCACCAAACTCTAAGCCCTCTAAATCATACACTGAAATACCATAATCTGTTGCTATGTACAACGTATCATCAACTAAGTTAAAATGATTAATTTTTTTATCACTTTGAGGAATTGTTGGTTTTTCTAAAATATCTACAACCGATAAAACCGCGTTATCACTCTCGTCATATATTTGAATTAACCCGTTTTCGAAACCCAGAAATAATAAGCCACGGTCTTCAGCATATTTTATAACTGATATCTCCTCTCCTGACAAGCCATGTATTGTAGAAATAGTTTCGATCTCGTTACTATTTTTATTATACACAAAAACAGCATTTTCTGATGCACCAAAAACCCTGTCAGCACCTTGAGATACATCTTTAATATTTAAATATGAGAAATAGCCCGTCCATTGATCAGAAAAATCTTGGGCATTAGTTAGTTGTAAAGTTAAAAAACTTAAACACAGAAAAAACAATTTAAGATTAGTCTTATTTGTCAGCATTATTTTAAAATCAACTATTAAAACTCAAAAATACCACAATTTATTGTATCCCTAAGCGTATATAAAACACTAAAAAACCCCTAACCTTAATAAGGTTAGGGGTTTTAATATATAAACTGTTTTTATCTACACAACTCCTTGTGCTAACATAGCATCAGCGACCTTTACAAAACCAGCAACATTTGCTCCTTTTACGTAATCTACTGTACCATCTTTTTGTGTACCATACTGTACACAAGAAGCGTGAATGTCTTCCATAATTTGGTATAACTTAGCATCAACCTCTTCTCTAGTCCAATTGTAACGTAAAGAGTTTTGACTCATTTCTAAACCTGAAGTTGCAACACCTCCTGCATTAGATGCTTTTCCTGGAGAGAACAATACTTTAGCTTTTTGAAGTACTTCAATAGCTTCTGGTGTTGTTGGCATGTTTGCTCCTTCTGCAACCACTAATACGTTGTTTTTAACCAACATTTCAGCTTCAGCTTTATCCAACTCGTTTTGAGTTGCACATGGCATTGCTATATCACAATTAACACTCCAAGGTCTTTCTCCTTTGTGGAACGTCGCAGATGTATACTTATCTGTATACTCGCTAATTCTACCTCTGTTAATGTTTTTAATTTCCATGATATATGCTAATTTCTCAGCATCTATACCATCTTTATCGTGAATGTATCCAGAAGAATCTGACATTGTCACAACGGTACCACCTAACTCAGTTGCTTTTTCACAAGCATATTGAGCTACGTTTCCTGATCCAGAAATAACAACTGTTTTTCCATCAAAAGAATCGTTTTTAGTAGCTAACATATTTTTTGCAAAATACACCGTACCATAACCAGTAGCTTCTGGTCTGATTAAAGATCCTCCATAAGATAATCCTTTTCCTGTCAGTACTCCTGTAAATTCGTTTGTCAAACGCTTATATTGACCAAACATATAACCAATCTCACGTCCTCCAACACCAATATCTCCGGCTGGCACATCCGTGTTTGCTCCAATATGTCTAAACAATTCTGACATAAAAGATTGGCAAAAACGCATGACTTCGTTATCACTTTTTCCTTTTGGATCAAAATCACTTCCTCCTTTTCCTCCACCCATTGGTAAAGTTGTTAGAGAGTTTTTAAATACTTGTTCAAAACCTAAAAACTTTAAAATACTAAGGTTTACAGATGGGTGAAAACGCAACCCTCCTTTGTAAGGTCCAATAGCTGAGTTAAACTCTACTCTAAAAGCTCTGTTTACTTGCGTGTTTCCTTTATCGTCAATCCAAGGCACTCTAAAAATTATTGTACGCTCAGGTTCTACCATACGCTCCAATAACATTTTACCTTGATATTTTGGATTTTCTTCTATAAACGGAATTACCGTTTCTGCAACTTCGTGTACTGCTTGTAAAAACTCTGGCTCATTACCATTTTTTTGTTTTACTAAGTCTAAAAATGCTTCAATTTTATCTTTCATTATGTAAATAATTACGATACTGTTATACAATCCATAAAAATGTAGAACAAAGATACATTATCTTTAATACAGCACCTACTTTTTTTTTATTTTCGCAATCGTTATAGTTGATATTAACGTTTCTTTAATAATTCATATTTATGATGCGTTTTATCTGTAAAATTTGTATGTTCGTCGAGATTTTATATATTTGCCGAACAAATTGTTAATAACAAAGCCGTATTATGCTTAACCCTAAACACTTGATACTAGTTGTACTTATCTTATTAAGTACCAGCAGTGCATATGCGCAACTAGGCTTTTCTCACGAAATAGGTATCATTACAGGACCTGTCGCTTTTAAAGCTGACTTTGGAGAACGTTTAGATTCTGACACCAATGCTGGTAATACCGGTTTTGGAATTGGACTAGTACATTATATCAACTTTGCTTATCAAGCGGATTGTAATTGTTACACAACAGACAATTATTTTAATGATCATTTTAAATTACGTACAGAAATTTCCTTTAATAAAACCAAACTAAATCATTTAGGTAAATGGGTAGAAGACTCAAGAACTAGTGACGAGGCAGATAAATTAAGAGCACATACCGGAGAGGCTAACAATTTTGATATTGGAATGCAATTAGAATTTTTTCCGTTAAGTATTAGATCTTTTCAAGCTTTTGGATATAAACTAGCACCTTTTGTTAGTTTAGGCGCGCACTACGTATCTTATAACCCAAAAGTATATACAGATTATGATAATGGCACCAATGATGTTGGTAACGTTTTAGATAATAATAATTTTTACTCAGGTTGGGATCCTGGTTCTATTAATCCCGATTCAGGTTCTACGTGGTCTGTAGTTTCCAGTATTGGTGTTAGATATAAGCTAAATATGCTGTCTGATTTAATGATAGATCTTAGAGGACAATATTACTTTAGCGACTGGGTAGATGGTTTAGACCACCAATTAAATTCGAACAAATACAATGACTGGTTAGTTTGGCTAAATGTAGGTTACATTTACTACTTAGATTAGACTCAAATTAAAACATAAGTTTATAAAAAAAGCTCAAGTTAACACTTGAGCTTTTTTTATGCACCACTATTTAGGCTATCAATTAACCTATTAACCTAAGGCTTGTTTTAGATCGTTAATTAAATCTTCTTCATCCTCAATACCAACACTTAATCTAATCATACTGTCAACAACACCTATCTTTTCTCTCTCTTCCTTAGGGATACTAGCATGTGTCATACTTGCTGGATGACCACACAACGACTCCACACCTCCTAAAGATTCTGCCAATGTAAAGACCTTAAGGTTTTCTACCACCTTAATTGCGTCTTCGTAATTGTTTCCTTTAGTTACAAAACTAACCATACCACCAAAATCTTTCATTTGTGATAATGCAATATCATGATTAGGATGATTCTTAAATCCTGGCCAATACACTGTTTCAATTTTAGGATGTGTATTTAAAAATTCGGCTACAGCCTTACCATTTTCGCAATGACGTTGCATTCTAACGTGCAAGGTTTTAATTCCGCGTAAAGCTAAAAAGGCATCTTGTGGTCCACAAATAGCACCACTTGCATTCTGGATAAAATATAATCTTTTTGCTAAATCTTTATCTTTTACAA
Source organism: Olleya sp. KKT75 (assembly GCF_055635485.1). Lineage (NCBI taxonomy): Bacteria > Pseudomonadati > Bacteroidota > Flavobacteriia > Flavobacteriales > Flavobacteriaceae > Olleya > Olleya sp. KKT75. The sequence continues at coordinate 1,512,355 of NZ_CM145759.1, read as the reverse complement.
CTAATGCGCCCATAACCAAATCGCTATGTCCACCAAGGTATTTTGTTGCGGAGTGCATTACAATATCCGCGCCCAGATCCAAAGGTTGTTGTAAATAAGGCGTTGCAAAGGTATTATCCACTGCAAGTAACACCTTATGCTTTTTAGCAATTTTTGCAGCAGCTGCAATATCTATAATATTTAGCATTGGGTTAGTTGGTGTTTCTACCCAAATTAACTTTGTGTTTTTATTTACGTAATCTTCAATATTGGCAGCATTTTGCATGCCTACAAAATGAAACTTAATACCAAAACCTTCAAAAATTTTAGTAAACAAACGGTACGTCCCACCATACAAATCGTTGGTAGAAATAACCTCATCTCCTGGCTGCAATAACTTTAACACAGCATCAATAGCAGCTAATCCAGAACCAAAAGCCAATCCAAACGCTCCGTTTTCCAAACTAGCAAACGCATTTTCTAAAGCCTGACGTGTTGGGTTATGACTTCTAGAATACTCAAAACCTTTGTGTCCTCCTGGTGTTGTTTGTGCGTAAGTAGAGGTTTGATATATTGGTGGCATCACTGCGCCGTATGCTGGATCAGGTTTTTGACCGCCATGTATTGTTTTTGTATTAAATTTCATGAGGAAATTTTTTGTTAGCAACAAAAATAGTTTTTAATTCGTTGTATTAAAACTAGAACAATACCTTTAGTCAATGTTTAACACTTTATCGATTTCAAAATCAGCCCTTTTTACTGTAATTACTTGTTTTTTCCTGGCGGTCTCTTGCCAAAAGGACAAACCAATAACGTTTTCTGAAACCGAAGTTTCTTCAGAAAAGGAAACACTTGTAGAAATTATTATACCAAAAGCGGATGGTAATTCTAAAACAGCAAAAACTATAAATGCAACACTAACTGGTTTTGCATGTACTATTTTAAACATTGATAGCGCTAAAAATAAAAAAGAAACTATTGCAGAAAGCATCACAGCTTTTAACGACGCCTATATCAATTTTAATAAAACGCTACTTACAGAGTTTGAAGACAAATTTCCGAGATGGGAAGCCCTAATTGACGGTGAAGTTTCTTACCAAAACGAAGCTATAGTAAGTATTGCCATGAATGGTAATATTAATACAGGAGCCGCAAGTAGCACCCTAAGATTTAAGTTTTTTAATTTTGATTTATCAAACGGTAAAGCGTTAACTACAGCAGACCTTATTAATAATATGGAAGCTTTTAAAACCATAGTTAAAAAGTACTACGACAAAGAGCTATTAACCACTTACACCAGTCTAGACGATAGCGCTAGTAGTTTTAAACTACCAGAAACTATCGGCTTTAATGAGGATGGTGTTATAATAATTTACGACAATTTTGAGTTAGGCGATTTTAGCAAACAACTAATTGAGTTTACAATACCTTTTACTGTCATTGACCAATACTTAAACTACTAAATATTCTTTTTTAAGGCTAAAATATATCCCAAGTGGATGCCTTCATGAAAGTTGTTAAACGCAATAGCATCTTCTGCAGACGCTAACGTACTTTTTGTAGACACCGTATACTCGTTGTACGTTTTAAACACCTTGTTGTTATAATCTTCTATTGTTTTTTCGATTGTAGAAAACAGCAATGCTTTGATCTCGTCAACCTCAACCTGAGTTACATCACCTTCCGTTTTAGTTCCTTTTCTATACCTTTCCACTAAATCGTCACTAACCATCATATCCAAACCAGACAATTTATACACCAATAATTGTTGGGTAACCACGGTGTGCGCTACATTCCAAAAAATATTATTACTGTAACCTTCTGGCACTGTATTTAATTGCTCTAAAGTAAATTGCTCTAAAAACTGTTTAAATATAGCTCTGTTTTTTAATGCAATGTCAAATGTAAACTCCATCTCTTTATTTTTTTTTACAAGAAACTAAATAAAAAAAACTTAAACTAATTACAATTGGATTTTTAACTTTAACCATTAATATTCCATAATGAAAACGCACCACTACCAAGCCACAATACAATGGACCGGAAACCTAGGTCAAGGCACTACGCATTACAAAGACTATAATCGCAACCATACCATAACCGCCACACATAAAACACAACCTATTTTGGCAAGTTCCGATCCCGCTTTTTTAGGAGACCAAACCCGTTATAATCCAGAGGAATTATTACTGTCTTCCATTGCCTCTTGCCATATGCTTTGGTACTTACATCTTTGCGCCACCAACAATATTATTGTGGTAAACTACACCGACCAGCCAGAAGGCACAATGGAAGAAAACGCTAATGGTAGCGGGCAATTTGCCAACGTGACGTTATACCCAAAAGTAATAGTACAAAATGCGGATATGATACAAAAAGCCAACCAATTACATCACAACGCTAACAGCATGTGTTTTATAGCAAGATCCTGTAATTTTCCAATAACACATAACGCTTCCGCGGAAGCTTCGCCTGGCACAGACTAGTTTTAACCAAAAAAAGGAGTTCTTTTTAGTAAAAAAAACGACCTTTGACAAAATTTTTAGCAAAATGAAAAAAGTATACTACCTAAAAACCTGCAGTACTTGTGTCCGTATTTTAAAAGAACTTGATCTACCTTCAGATTTTGAGCTTCAAGACATCAAGACCAATCCAATTACGGAAACGCAATTAGAAGCCTTAAAAGCATTATCTGGTAGTTACGAAGCATTGTTTAGCAAACGTGCAAAATTATATAAAGAAAAAGGGTTAAAAGACCAAAGCCTAACCGAAAAAGACTATAAACATTACCTTTTAGAGCACTATACGTTTTTAAGTAGACCCGTTATAGTTATTAATGACGCCATCTTTATCGGAAATGCTAAAAAAACAACAGCATCCACAAAACTAGCATTAAATGAAAGCTAGATATTGGGCACTATTAGCAGCATTGTTTGTACAAATATTATACGGCTTAAACTACACATTTGCTAAAGACGTTATGGTTGGAGGTTTTATAAAACCCTCAGGATTTATTGTGCTTCGTGTTGGTGGTGCGTCTATTTTATTCTGGCTATTCAGTTTTTTGGGACCCACAGAAAAAATAGAAAAAAAAGACATTCTAACTTTAGTCTACGCAGCCTTTTTTGGAGTAGCCACAAATATGCTTCTGTTTTTTAAAGGATTGGAGTTAACTACACCTATACATGCCTCGGTAATAATGATTATTAGTCCCATAATCGTATTATTACTATCATCATTCTATTTAGAAGAAAAGATTACAAAAATCAAAATACTAGGTGTTATTTTTGGTTTTGCTGGCGCAGCTATATTAACCGTTTACGGTAAATCCGCAAGTCCTGGAGACAATGTGTTTTTAGGTAACATTATGATATTACTTAATGCTATTTCCTATAGTATTTACATTATAATAATCAAGAAATTAACCTATCGTTACCATCCGTTTACATTTATTAGATGGTTATTTTTAATAGGGTTCTTTATGGTATTACCATTTGGATTTAATGACATACTAGCCATAAACACAGTCACGTTTACACCGTACATTTGGTTTTCTGTAGTGTTTGTAATTGTCGGTGCCACTTTTGGAACCTACTTATTAAACCCACTTGCCTTAAGACATCTTAAAGCCTCTACAGTAACCGTGTTTATATACTTGCAACCATTAATTGCAGGTATTTATGCAGTAATTGCGGGTAGTGATGCTGTAACAGCAGTAAAGCTAACAGCATCATCCCTAATATTTTTTGGTGTGTATTTGGTAACTAAAAAGCCTAAAGCTCTAAATGCTTAGGTAAACGTCCATGCAAGCGCATGTCTTCTTTAGTTAATATTTTATAGTCTTCCGTTTTTGGAAACTTACTGGTCATGTCTAATAAATCTTGTGGTAACCCAATAAGTTTTCTTGTACCAAGGTCAATCCAAGCGCCTACAATTTCGCAAAACGCTAAATTTTGGCCTTTACTGTTATAAAAGTTATGATCAAATTTAAAAAACATACCATCTTCACTTAAACCAGACACTTCAAGACTAACCGTTATTGGTTGTCCTAAAAAAGCCTCTTTAAAGTAGTGTACATGTTCATGAAAAACAACAGGACCAACACCAGCTTTACTTAAAGCCATTAAAGAAAACCCATGGTCTTGTAAAAAAGCGGTTCTGGTATGAGACATGTAGTTAATATAAGCCGAGTTTGCTAAATGTCTGTTAGCATCAATATCACTCCATCTAATTTCAAATTCTTTTGTGTACATAGTGTTAGCGTTTGTTACTTCAAAACTACAATAATTACTTCTGCACGCATAATAAAATTTCGATTTCTTGGGCGTTAACATTTTACTTACCTTTGTAGCAATTAATTAGTGTTTATATGATTTATTCAATGACAGGTTATGGCAAATCTGTATTACAATTGCCAACAAAGAAGATAACTATAGAGTTAAAATCGCTTAACAGTAAAAACCTAGATTTGAATGCGCGTATGCCTTCAATTTACAGAGAAAAAGAACTGGACCTACGTAAACTAATGGCTAAGCAGTTAGAACGTGGTAAAGTAGACTTTTCTATCTACGTAGAAACTACTGCAGATGATACCTCAACACAAATAAACGCACCTGTTGTTAAGCAATATATGCAACAACTAAAAGCGGTTTATAATGATGGTAATGATATTGAATTGCTAAAAATGGCGGTTCGTTTTCCTGACGCTTTAAATACTGTCAGAGAAGAAATTGATAATACAGAATGGGCACAGATTGAAACCGAAATCCATACTGCTTTAAATAGCCTAAAAGACTACAGACTAAACGAAGGAAAAGTTTTAGAACAAGACTTTAACGACCGTGTAAAAAATATTGCTGACTTATTAGAGCAAGTTATTACTATGGATCCGGAGCGTGTAGAAGGTGTTAAAGAGCGTTTAAGAAAAGGCGTTGATGACCTTAAAGAAAAGTATGACGAAAACCGTTTTGAACAAGAACTGGTATATTACATAGAAAAATTTGATATTACTGAAGAAAAAGTACGTTTAAACAATCACTTAAACTACTTTATTGAAAGCATAAACAGTACAGATTCTAACGGAAAAAAATTAGGCTTTATCGCTCAAGAAATTGGTAGAGAAGTTAATACTATTGGATCAAAAAGTAACTACGCACCAATGCAACAATTGGTTGTACAAATGAAGGACGAATTAGAAAAAATTAAGGAACAATTATTAAACGTCCTTTAAACAATAGCACATTGACTGAACACACCAAAACACAAGGTAAACTAATAGTATTTTCAGCACCTTCTGGATCTGGAAAAACAACGATAGTTAGACATTTATTAAAGCAAGAGCACTTAAACTTAGCCTTTTCTATTTCTGCAACTTCTAGAGAAAAACGTGGTACAGAAGAGGACGCTAAGGATTATTATTTTTTATCTGCCTCAGACTTTAAACAACACATCAAAGACGACGACTTTTTAGAGTGGGAAGAAGTGTACAGAGATAACTTTTACGGAACTTTAAAAACCGAAGTCGAACGTATTTGGGCATTAGGTAAAAACGTAATTTTTGATATTGACGTCTCTGGCGGATTACGTATAAAACGTAAATTTCCAGAACAGACTATCGCCATTTTTGTTAAGCCACCTAGTATTGATGAGCTTAAAATACGTTTAAAAAAGCGCAAGACAGAAAGTGATGACAAAATAAACATGCGTATTAGTAAAGCTAGTGCAGAGTTGGCAACAGCGCCTTTATTTGATGTTATTATAGAAAATGACAATCTTGACAAAGCATTACTAGAAGCCGAAACCACCGTTAGCGACTTTATAAAAAAATAATAACATACTGTAAATTTTGGTCGTTTCTGAGGTGTAAAAATGCAGCTTTCAAACACCAAAAGCACCTCGACTGCGCACAGTATGATACTTTTAAAAAATGAAAATAGGCTTATACTTTGGATCCTTTAACCCAATACACATTGGGCATCTTGTAATTGCTAACCAAATGGTAGAAAATAGCGATTTAGATCAAATTTGGTTTGTAGTAACACCACACAACCCATTTAAAAAGAAAAGCACACTGCTAGATAACCACCAACGCTTAGAAATGGTTTATCTAGCCACAAAAGACTACGACACGCTTAAAGAGAGCGATATCGAGTTTAACTTACCCCAACCCAATTACACCGTTAATACCTTAGCGTATCTAACCGAGAAGTATCCTGACAAGGATTTTTCTTTAATTATGGGAGAAGACAACTTGAAAAGCTTCCATAAGTGGAAAAACTATCAAGTTATTTTAGACAACCACCATATTTACGTCTATCCAAGAATAAGTACTGGCACAATAGAAACCCAGTTTGACAACCACGCTAAAATACATCATGTTGAGGCACCAATCATGGAAATATCTTCAACCTTAATACGTAATAGTATTAAAGCTGGAAAAAATATTAAACCATTATTACCAGAGCATGTTTGGGCGTATTTAGATGACATGAATTTTTATAGATAGTAAAGCTGCTGTAATTAACGTTCTAACAGCTTTAAACCAATTATAATTTATAATAAGAGGCATTAAAACCACCTAATCAGGTGGTTTTTTTTATTTTTTTGCTAGAAAATATTAAAATAAAATTAACAAAAAAGTGTACTTTCGTTTACCTAAATAAAACGCCTTCAAAAAGGCAAAACCAAATCAATTTAAAATGAAAAAAATTATCCTACCACTTGCTATTCTAGCATTATTATCATCATGTAGATCAAGCATACACTCTGGTGGCTACAACCAATTAAACCAAACACAAACCGTTTTATCAAACTCAAATTTTAATGTACTTGGAAGTTTTACAGGAAGTGCAACAACAAAAATAAAAACAGGAAATATTACTAACAAAGAAGGTATTATCTCTCAAGCAAAAGCAAAACTACTTGAAAATGCAAAAGCTGCTGGTGTAGAGTTATTAGGAAGCAGAACGCTTACTAACGTAACAATTGATATTATTGAAACTAAAAAAAGAATTAACGCAACAATGTCTGCTGAAATTATTGAGTTTAAATAAAATAATGACCTCAAAACAAAACTATCATTCTTAGTAATGCGAAGAATCTTAAAACTAAAACCATCTAAACAGGTGGTTTTTTTATGCTTTTTTTACAGCCTTACAGAAAGCCTTAAGATTTAATTAGTAAACCATTACAACTTAGTCCAAGTAAATAAATTTATGCAGTTATACGCATTTTAAACACGTAATAACAATTGTAAGTTTATGGAAGAGTACTAAGGTAAATCAGATTAAATGATTGTATCTTTGATAGTATCAAATGATAGTATCACAAATGAAACCACCTTACGAAATAACATCTTCTATTTTAAAATTAATAACTTCTATTTCAGAGAAAATAGGAGAAGTAAATGCTAATTTATTAAACAAACCTTCTCCGAAATTAAGAAAACAGAATAGAATTAAAACTATTCATTCTTCGCTAAAAATAGAAGGGAACACACTTACAGAAGAACAAATAACAGCACTTCTTGAAAACAAAAGAGTTATCGGTCCTAAAAAAGATGTTCTTGAAGTTTTAAATGCAATTAAAATATATGAAAATTTAGAAGATTACAATCCTTCAAATGAAAAATCCTTTTTAAAAGCACATCAAAACTTAATGGAAGGTTTAATTGAAAATTCTGGAAAATATAGAAATCAAAGTGTCGGAATTGTAAAAGGCTCAAAAGTTGAGCATTTGGCACCACCTTTTGAAAATGTTCCGTACTTAATGAAAGACCTTTTTGAATATTTGAAAAAGTCTGATGAAATTGAATTAATTAAAAGTTGTGTTTTCCATTACGAAATGGAATTTATACATCCATTTTTAGATGGAAATGGCAGAATGGGAAGATTATGGCAAACTTTAATTTTGATGGAAAAATATCCAATATTTGAATTTCTACCCTTTGAAACGTTAATTAGCAACGACCAAAAAAAATATTACAAAGCCTTAGCTGAAAGTGATAAATCAGGAAAATCTACTAAGTTTATTGAATATATGCTAAACGTGATAGACATTTCAATTAGTGAACTATTAGATTTTAATAATCGAACTTTAAATGAAAAAGACAGATTAGAATATTTTGTTTCATTAAATAAAACTGAATTTACAAGGAAAGATTATATGAATATTTTTAAAGATATTTCTTCAGCAACAGCAAGTAGAGATTTAAAGAAAGGTGCTGAATTAGGTTTATTTGAAAAAATAGGAGAAAAAAATAAAACAATCTACCGTTTAAAATAACTGGGCACAACACCACATATAATTAATTGCTAGATTTAAACCTACTTACAACCATTCCTGCGGAATATCCTATCTGTAATTTATTTGCTAACTTTAGTACTTAAGCTACGTAACGAAATCATACACAATCACGTAATTAAACATTTAAGACAAACATTCTGCTGAATTAAAATGGCAAGAGAAAATTGGAAAAGCGAGAAAATTTTTGACCGATTAGTAAACAACAAATCGCAGAAAACTTATTGGAATAATATATCGGAATTGCGCAAAAGGGCAACTGAAGAAATTTATGACCAAGCGTATGAACTTGCCAAATCTCAAAATGATAAAAATAAGATTATTGGAATTGATGTTTTAGCACAATTAGGTTTTGAACCAAGAATTGGGCAACAAAAAACTGTAGCACTATACTTTAAGTTATTAGAAAACGGACAAAATGATGATGTCCTTTTTTCTCTACTTTTTGGAATAAGTCATAACAATGAAAACCTTACAGAAAAGCAAGTTGAAAAACTAACGGAGTTAAAGAATTCAAAAAATAAAGATATTCGATATAGTTTAGTTCATGCTTTGTCGACAATCGAAAACCCAAAAGCTATCGAAGCTTTAATTGAACTTTCCGAAGATACATTTTCATCAATACGGAATTGGGCAACTTTCGGAATCGGAACTTTGATCGAAAAAAATGATGACCGAATTTTAAACGCTTTATGGAAAAGAACAAAAGATAAACATCAAGAAACCAAACTTGAAGCTATTGTTGCACTAGCAAACCGAAATGAAATTGAAGTTAAGGCACAAATAATAGCCGAGCTTAAAAATGGCGAATATGGAACTTTGTTATTTGATGCTATCAATACACTTAAAGACAAGGATTTTATTCCATATTTAGAAAGTAAATTAAAATCTGCTAAAAAAGATAGTGGAATAAAAGAAGAATGGATTTCCGATTTAAAGCAATGTCTAATTAAACTCAAAGCATAAAAAACCCCTTTTTTTATGCTTTTTTTACAATTTTACGGAAACCCGTAAAACTTAATTAGTACACCATTGTAACTTAGTCCAAGCAAATAAATTTACGTAGTTATACGTATTTTAAACACGCAATAATAATTGTAAGTTTGTGAAAGAGTACTTAAGTAAATTAGGAATAATAATTCCACATATCCCGTAATTCTTATGGGATATTTGCTATTTTAGTCCTCATAAAACTAGTTGTGCAAAATATGGGAACGCAACGCACAACGAGTTGAATATTTATAATCAACACAATTAACGAATAAAAAAAAAAACGAATTAAAACTGACCTTTATGAATGACGAAGAACAAGGATATTTAAATGATTTTTTAGAAATCGAAACCAAAGTTGAAGGACAAAAAGACACTTTCGAAACGAGCCATTATACAGGTGTAGAAGCATTTTTCTACGAACATTTAAAGAACACTTTAAACACAAAGTACGATTTTGATGATGTGAATATTTATAACATCGAAATCGGAGATAAACTATATTTATCACAATCTAATTGGTCAATTGAATTTAGGAAAAAACACGGATTGGAAGATGACTTATCTGAATACGAAATTGAATATGAAATCATAAATATTAAGATTGAATTTTTAAGTAAAAGTATTAATCCAGAAACGAATTTACCAAGAATGAAAATCATTGTAATTCTACAGAGGAATTAGGAAAAATACTTTACACAACACCGTATAAAAATAATTGCGGTTTAGTGCTTAATCAAAGGTCGTTGCGTGTTTGTAACGTCTGATTTTCCTTCGGAAAATCCTCGCATACAAACCCGCAACTATTCTTATACATAAACGTTGTGCGTCATGTAAAACCAACCGCGAATGAAAATAGAATCTATACGAATAGAAAACTTTAGAGCATATAAAGAAGAATTTATTGAATTTGATGACTATACTACATTTGTTGGTCCAAATGGAGTTGGAAAATCAACAGTATTTCATGCTCTAAACCTTTTTTTTAGACAAAATAAAGACAGTCAAACAGACTTATTAAAATTATCCGCAAATGACTTTCATCATTCTGACACAACGAAAGATATAAAAATAACTGTTACTTTTTCTTCTCTATCAGACGAAGCTAAAGAAGAATTAGCTGATTATGTAAGACAAGACAAATTAGTCGTAACTGCAATAGCAAAATATGATACAGTTACAGAAAGAGCTGACGTAAAACAATTTGGTAATCGTCTAGGAATGGAAGAATTCAGAAAATTCTTTGAAGCCGATAAAAATGGAGCAAAAGCAACCGAATTAAAGGCTATATTCAAATCTTTTAAGGATAAATATCCTGAAATAGCTTCTGCTAGTTCTAAAGCTGATATGACTTCAGCTTTAAATACATTTGAGGCTAATAATCCAGAAAATTGTGTTTTAATCCCTAGCGAAGACCAATTTTATGGAGTTTCAAGAGGTGTAAATAAACTTGAATCACATGTTCAATGGATTTTTGTTCCTGCCATTAAAGATGCGACCGAAGAAAGTGAAGAATCATCAAAGTCTGCTCTTGGACAACTTTTAGCTAGAACAGTAAGGTCAAAAGTTTCTTTTGATGATAAAGTTAGAGATTTAAGAAACAATGTTCGTGCTGAATATCAAAAACTACTTGATGCTGAACAACAAACATTAGATGACATTTCTAGTTCACTTCAAAATCGATTAGCTAATTGGGCTCACCCAAATATAACGGCTTCAATTCAATGGAAACAAGACCCAGAAAAATCTATTAAAATTGAAGAACCATTAGCAGGACTAAAAGTTGGAGAAAGAGGTTTTGAAGGCGAGCTTTCGAGATTCGGACATGGTTTACAACGTTCATATATGTTAGCTTTATTACAAGAGTTAACAAGTTTTGAATCAGAAAATGTTCCGACTTTGATAATGGGTATTGAAGAGCCTGAATTATTTCAGCATCCACCACAGACAAGATACCTTGCAGAAACTCTTTTTGATTTATCTCAAACAAATTCACAAATAATAATTTGCACTCATAATCCATTATTTATACCAGGAGATAGCTTTGATAAAATTAGATTAGTTTGCGAAGTTGGAGAACCAAGTGAAACAAAAGTAAAAAGATTATTCTATCAAGAATTAGCAGACCAATTACATAGTGTCGGAGAAAAACTAGTTAGCGAAAATGGTATGGTTGCAAAACTATACCCTTCCTTAAATCCAGTAATTAATGAAATGTTTTTCTGTAAAAAATTAATTTTAGTAGAGGGACATGAAGACATAGCACATATAAATTCATATTTACTACTTACGAATAAGATGATAGAGTTTAGACGACATGGTTGTCATATAGTTCCTGTTGAAGGTAAACACAAACTAATAAAGCCTTTAGCAATGGCAAAACTGCTAGATATTCCAACAATGGTAGTATATGATAGTGATACAGATAAAACTAGAGAACATGAAATTATTCAACATAAGAAAGAAAATAAAGCGATATTAGAATTAATGAATCTTAATTCCGAAAGTAATTGGCCAGAAAACTCTATAATAAAGGAAAATTTAACTTCATGGAAAACTAATTTAACAGATGAAATCTCTGTTGAATTTGGAGAAAACTTAAGAAAATACGAGGATAAAGCTATTGCTTTTTATGGAAATGCGGGAGGACTTAAAAAAAATCCTTTGGCTATTGCTAAAATGTTGGAATATGCTTGGATGGATGGAATTAAGTCTCAACAATTATTAAACTTGACTGATAGAATAGTTGAATTTATAAATAAGTAGAAAACACGAACGCACAACACCGTATATAATTTATTGCTGGCTTCTCGCCTACTTACGAAAGTCCTCGCGGACTTTCTTGGTTGGTAATTATTTACTAAATTAGTTGCTTAAACCACGCAACAAACCATATACAAACACGTTGTACAACATTTATGAAAAGCATTTTAACCGTCATAATATTAACTCTAATCAGTTATTCTTCCAATGCTCAACATACGGATAGGTTTTTAAATTTAGTAAAAGATTTAGAACAAGTTAGCTGTAAAAAGGACACGATATTTTACAAAAATGGAAACGTAAGATGGACTATGTGTTCGACAAATTTTAAGCATAATTCTGAAAAATTTTGGGCCAAAACTGGGAAAATGGTACAGTATTATAAAAACGGACAAATTGCCCATGAGTATTTTTTGGATAATTATGGAAACATGAAGAGAATGAAAATCTTTGACCGTAAAGGAAATAGGGTTGAAGAATATATCACAACAGAAATAGATTCTAATGCAAAATCACTAAATGAGTTTTTTGAATCTAAAGACCATATCAGTTATAAAACCTTTAGTCAATTTTATAAATGTTCAAAGAAGGATGGAATTTACTTTCTATTCAAAGAAGGTCTGAGAATAAATGGAAATAAAAATGGTATTTGGACAACATATTCTGAAAACGGAGAAGTAAAAAAGGAAAAAGAATATTAAAAACGTTGTACAACATTGTATATAAAAAATTGCTATTTTGTGCTTAACCAATGTGAGTTGCTTTGTTTGCTTGCATCTGATTTTCCTTCGGAAAATCCTCGCACACAAACACGCAACATTTCATATACGTAACCGTTAGCAAACAGTTGCCCATAAAATGAAAACAGGAACAATATCGGTAATAATAGCTCTAATTGGAATTTTATTTGTGATTTGGTTTAACATTCAAACATCGGAATTATTTCTAACTGAATTATCTAAAATGCAAAGTGGTTCGGGTTTAAGCCCTACAATAGTTACAAGTGGAAAATTGAATAAATTGATAGCAATAGGAATTGGATTACTCGGACTTTTTCTCGGAATCAAATCTTTAAGGAATAGAAAACGAATAGGAATACTTGGAATATTTCTTTCGATTTTTTTAATGCTTTTGACTTTTATACCGATTTGGGAATATATACTTTCTGATTCTGCTCTTGATATAAATTTCAGGAATTAAAAATCGATTTGCCACCAACCTATATAATTTACTATTGAGCTTCTTACCTAATTACTAAAACAAGCAACAAACCAAATACAACAACGTTGACAATCATTAAAAAAATGAAAATTATGAAGAGGTTTCTAATAGTACTTGTTATTTGTGCTTTCTATTCTTGTAATAACAAAATAAGTCCAGATTCAATAAATTATATTGAATTAAATGAATTTCAAAAACAGGCGGATATTGATTCCGTTAAAGGATTAATATCAAAATCATTTCAAGATATTTGGTCTGATTTAGATTCAACAAAAATAAAAAAACATCATACAACTGATTATTTTCTTCTTGAAAATGGTGTAGTATGGAATAATGATTCTATTTCTAATTTTATGATAAGAGCACGGATAAGAGACGCCAAACAACAATCCCTTAGAATAAATCGATTTGATTTCTTAAAAACCGTACATAATAAAAGTACAATATGGATTGCGTATGATAATTTTGGAACATGGATAAAAGAAAACGACACTCTAAACACCGCCCATTGGCTTGAAAGTGCAGTCGCAAAAAAGGAAGATGGCAAATGGAAAATTCAACAATTACATTCTACTTATGTAGGAAAACAATAGAATGAACTGCCCACAACGTGCACAACTATTAACTAGTATAAGTTACTTGCAATTCACCCAAAACCAACTCCAAATAAAACCCACAAAAAAAAACGCCAACTTCACAGTTGGCGTTTTTTATATATAAAAGTATACTTTAATCTAAAGCAGGGATACGTAATACTTGTCCAACATAAATTTTGTCTGGATCTGTAAGCATTGGTTTATTAGCCTCAAAAATCTCAGTATATTTCATGGCATTACCATAATACTTTTTGGCAATTTTACCTAAAGTGTCTCCGCTTACAACTGCATGAAACTGTGCTTCTGGCACAACTACTGCTGCTACTGCAACCGTCATTTTATCGTCTACTGTTGCAATACCGTCGCTGTTACCAACTAAAAGTACCATTTTTTCTTTTGTTGCTTGATCTGCTGCTTCACCAGAAATGGTTGCTGCATCATCATCTATAAAAATAGATAAGCCTTCTACGTGTAAGTCTAAGTCTCTTGCAGTTTCTTCTAGCTTACTGGCAGCTAATGCTTCCATTTTAACTTCAGCTGCAGCTGCTTCTGCTACTTCTTCTTTATCTGTTTTTCCTATTCCAAAAACTTTAGCTCCTGCGTTTTTAATAAATGAAAATAATCCCATAATTGTTTGTGTTAGTTTAATTGTTATTTAATAATTCTAAAGTTAAAACATTAGTTGCCCAACTCCAACTTATGTTAACAAATCTTATGCCAAGCCTTTGTTAAATTAGGATTTTTTACCCTAAAGTATACAAACAGAAAAACCGTTAAAAGCTCTCGCTTAAAACGGTTTTTACTAACTAACTAATTCACTCTTTATGCTCTTGTATTCTCTCTTTCGTTATCTTGTTTTTTGGTGTGTTGCACACGCTTTTTAAGTCCTGAAGTTTTAGATGTATTAACGTCTTTACCTTCTTTTAAAAATTCGATATAACCACGCCCAGTAAACTCGTAAGTCGTTCCAGAATTTGGGTGGAATAATTCAATACGTTGGTCGTTAAGGATACTTAACTCAAATTGTTCGTTATCAAAATAATCATAATCTAAAACCAATGTCTTTAAGTACATGTTACCACTAACGTTTCCTACGCCATATATTCCTGTATAATCCCAATATAAATTGTTAGGGTTTATTCCGTTTGGATCTTGACTGCTCTGGAAAGTGTTATCGTTTCCGCCTGATAAAAACTGTAAATAGTTTTCGTTATCAAACTCATTTAAAGCACCATAATTACTGGTATATGTTTTTTCCCAAGCATTATATTCTTGTAAAAAATATTGGATATTGTCATAAAACACAAAGTCATAATCAAAATTACTACGTTGGTATCCATGTAAAAAATACGATGTATCTGTAAATGGGTTGTACAACTCTATGGTGTTATTATTAACTTGGTACACATCAAAACTATCATAACCATCAATATCATGATCTATATCTAAGATGTTGTCATAGGCGTTATAATACCCAATCGGGATACCAAAACCGTTACCTTGACTACCAATACCTACTAAATTATTATTAGCGTAAAGCGTCCCATTTCTAAAAGACACGGTAAAAGCTATTTGTAAAAAAGGCGACTCGCCATAACCAATAGTCTCATCCACCGCAACGTACCACAGCTCGTTAGCGTTAAGCATTTGATTAATACTGATAGGTAGTGGATCGTTATAATTATCTACCGCTACTTCTGTATAACAAGATGTAAATAATGTTGCTATTAAAGCAAAACCTGTAAGTAGTTTTATCGTTTTCATAATCTGTCGTTTTAAGGATTGATACTAAGTGTGTTTCAAAAGCTGTGCCAAAAACAAAATAACATTGCTAAACCATTAACATAAAACATTAAAATTTTGCGTATTTTTGATATAGAATAGAAAGTTATTTATGAGTCAACAATTAAAATACGCTGTTTTTGGATCCGGAAGTTGGGCTACTGCAATTGTAAAAATGCTGTGCGAAAACTTGGATGAAGTAGGATGGTACATGCGTAGCGTTTACACCAAAGAGCATTTATTAAAAGAACAACATAACCCAAGTTACTTAAGCTCTGTCGAGTTTCATTTAGAGCAATTAAAACTAAGTAATGATATTAACGAAATGGCAGAATATGCTGATGTACTAATTTTTGTAGTACCATCTGCTTTTATACATTCTGAGTTACAAAAACTAACCGTAGATATTACCAATAAAACCGTAGTGTCTGCTGTAAAAGGAATACTTCCAGAAACAGGTATGCTTCTTGGCGAGTATTTTCATGACAGTTACAAAATACCGTTTGAGAACATTGCAGTTATCGCAGGGCCATGCCACGCAGAAGAGGTTGCTTTAGAGCGTTTATCCTATTTAACCATATCTTGTGCCGATCAGAAAAAAGCGCAAGCCATAGCGGATGTATTGTCAAGCGATTATATAAAAACCAAAACTAGTGATGATGTAATTGGTACAGAATACGCTGTAATGCTTAAAAACATTTACGCTATTGCTGCCGGAATTGCACACGGATTGGGTTACGGAGATAACTTCCAGAGTGTATTAATGAGTAACGCCATCCGAGAAATGAAGCGTTTTATTAAAAAAATGCACAAAATGAAACGTAACATAAATAACTCAGCCTACTTAGGCGATTTATTAGTTACCGGATACTCTACCTTTTCTAGAAACCGTTTATTTGGAAACATGATTGGTAAAGGCTACACCGTAAAATCTGCACAAATGGAAATGAGTATGGTTGCAGAAGGGTATTATGCCACAAAAAGCGCCCATATATTAAACGAAAAAAACAAAAAGAAAACACGCTTGCCAATTATAGAAGCGGTTTACGATGTGTTATACGAAGGTAAGGACGCCAAAAAGGTGTTTCAGAAACTAACCGATAAATTAGATTAAAAAAAGTCCCTTTGTATATAGTATATAAAGGGACTTTTTGCTTTTTGCCTGTTACTTTTTAAATCTATTTGGGCGTTACCCAAGGGTCGCGCTTTACGTTGCAATCTTTTTAATCGTGCCTCATAAAAAGAATTTACACTACAATCGCTAACGCAGACATCAGTAAAGGTATAAAGCCTAACCAAAAACCAGTTTAATCAACCACCGTTAATGGCTTTGACTGGACAACATCTACCTTTAAAATTTTAGCAAATTTATCGTTTGGATTATCCACAACATACCAAGTGTGCTGCGTTGTTCCTGCTAAATGTTTTCCATCCTTAGAGACGCCTTTCCAATCAAAAGCAACCGTCATTTCATATTCATTTTCCAGGATTTGTTTGACTTCAAAATTCTTAGGATAATGCTCGCTTTTAGATAATTGTTTTGGCGTACCGTTTAACCACTTCTCTAAACCTTCAATAGACGTTATCTTACTTTGAGTCGAAAAATTTAACACAAAATCATCCGCTAAAAGGGCTTTAAAAGGCGTTACATCTCCATCAAGATTTTCCATGGATGCAATCCAATAATACATCAAAGATTTAACTCTGTTAGTAGGATACGCATCCTCAAAATCGTCTTTAGTTTCTCCAGTAGGGATTATTTCAATAGACGCAAATTTAGGTAAGCCATCCTTACCCGGTACCAACTCTGTATTATAATGTATCGTGTAACTGGCTTTGACACCGTCAGGACGTATATTTTGATAACGTAAATCGGCTTCCAAATGCCATCCCTTTTCTGTAGCTGTAATCTGTACATCCTTGACATGATGTGCATTTTTCCAACCTTTATAAACGGTAAGTCTTTCTGGATAATTGGCTTTTCCTTTCATTTCTCCTGCAGTAGATTTCATAAAAATATCCTCATCTAAAAGATCCAATTGGTTATTAATACGTTGTGTATTCATGTCTCTTTCATATAACTGATACCACCTATGTAATTGTACTTTAGCTAAATGTACTGCCTTAGTTGTTGGTGCTGTAGTTTTCATAAGTTTGTTTGTTTTTATAAATAGGTTAATATCTGTAGCTACAACTTCTGGCACTTCTAGTTGTGGCGAGTGTGAGGCATTTTCTATAATTTTAATTTCTGATAAAGGGATCTCTCTATTATAACGTTCGGCAACATTAAACTTTACAACTGCGTCATGTTTTCCCCAAAGAATTAAAGTCGGTGCTTTAATTTGGTTAATCTGCTCTTTTAAATCAAAATAGTCTCCTTTTTTTATTTGCGGAATAATAGTATTATTTAAAAACGCACGACTGTCATTAATTTGAGAGATGTACATTTTTTTTATTGGTCCTGGCAAGTCAGGCACTTTATAAAACACACGGGACAATACTGCGTTTAAATCGGTTTCGTCCTTTAAAACACTACCAAACCCAGAATACACCACGTGGTTATCTAACGTTAAACCTGGTGCATTTAAAAGCACTAGAGACGTCACCTTATTTGGATACGCAATAGCATAAGCAGCAGAAATATGCCCACCCATAGAGTTACCTGCCAAATTAAAAGTTTGAATATTTAAACCTGTTAAAAACTGATTTACAAATGCAACTTGTCCTTTAATACTTAAATCTAAAGTCGCCTCTTTTTTGTTTTCTCCAGAAGCTAAAAGATCAGGAATAATTAAATAGTAGTCGTCCGTTAAAAATTTAGCCGATTGTACAAAGCTGTTTTTATCGTCGCCAAGTCCATGCAATAAGACTAAGGTGTCTTTTGCAGTCGTGTTATTGTTTGTGTAGTAATGGGTATTGTAACCATTTACAGTTATCGTTTTTGAGACTAACTTTGCTAGTCGTGCATTTTGAGCATAAGTAAAGTCTACTATTTTTTGAGGAAAAAAAAAGTAAACAATCCCTAATCCTAATGCAATAACTGCAAATAAACCGCCAATAATCTTCAATATTTTTCTCATAATAGTCTTACTAATTATTATAATACAAATATCTGAATGATAACATTGTAGGGCGTTGTCAAATGACAACTAGTACTATTTGTTAGCTATTTGATTACGAATTCTGCTTAACGAAAATTTTGTGATTCCTAAAAAAGAGGCAATATGCGTTTGAGGCACTCTATTTACAATCGATGGACTTTGCGCTAATAAACTTAAGTAAGACGCTTTAGCATCTTGATTGATTAACTGACGCTGAAAATTAGTTTTTTCCAACAAGATTTTAGATGTGATTTTTGCAATAATACTATTCCAATTATCAATCTGTTCAGAAAATAATGTCCATAATTTTCTGTCTATCATTAAAACAAGACAATCCGTTTCGGCAGCAATTGTCCCAGAACTAAAAGTGTATTCGTTAAAACTAGTAATATTAGTTACAAATTGGTTTTCGGATATAAAATACGAGGTAATCTCATTACCCTGACCATCATAAAAAAAGTATCTAAATACACCTTCGATAATAAAACCAACCTCATGTGCAACTTTTCCAGCAGGTAAAAATACCGCTCCTGTTTTATACGTTTTAACCTGTAAGTTATCTATTAAGCACAGCTTGTCCGCACTTGTTAAAGTGTCAAAATTTTCTAAATACTGTATTAATTGATTGGCGTGCATGCTTTTATAAAATTGATTTTTAATCACTTATGTAAAAGTACGCAAATAAGCTACTTAACCAAAACACCGCGCGCTTCCATTAACGGAACTGCCTGCAAAGCGTTTAAGTTAATCGTGTTTTTTCTAAAGGTATAGGTTTTATCAAACATGGCATTGCCTTCAAAAAAAGTGACTTTAAATTGATTGTTTAAAGTAAATAAATCCTCTTGCATCAACTCTATTTTAGCGTAACTCTTTTTAGGTAGTTTGTCTAGTTTTTTTCTAAAAATAGAAGTCATTTTATCATCAGAATACCCACTAGTTACAATTAAAACCATTTCTAAATCTACGTCTTTATCGTTAATGATATAAGCATTCCAATCTTGGGTCTTGTAAATGTCGTTATACTCATTTACTACTGCTATATAAACGTTTTCTACTGAAGGTATTTGGATGTCTTTTTTCATAAAAATATAATAAACTTGGACTAGCAAGTTGTGCAAAAATATAGATTAACAGCAAAGATTATGTAACATTCGGTAAGTTTTTATTACATATATTAGCACTAAATTAACAACCAATGACTTTTTTTAAACCATTTTTACTTTTATCCTTTTTATCAATAGCTCTTTTTTCTTGCGTAGACGGTCCTTCAAATGCACATGCTGCTACGTCTGAAGAGGACATTCCTGACTGTAAAATAATGATTATCCTTGGTGATGACAGAAGTGGATCATCACAAAGTCTTCAAAAACTAGACAAATCAGATTATGAAACTGTAATAAATATTATTACCGAAAACGGTAGCGGGTATTTTGCCTCAACCATTATTGGGAATCCTGCACCAAACTCTAAAGAGATTTTTAGATTAAAAGTTAGCGCGTTAAAAGATTACGAGGACATCTTAACGTCAGATAACCCAACGCTGACAGAGCAAGCAAAACAAAAAAAGCACAACGAAAAAATTAAAGCTAAAAACGAAAAGATTAAAAAGAAAAACCAATCGCGTGTCTCTACTTTTTTATCTAAAACATTAGAATCGTCAATTTTAGCATACAAACCATATAAAGGTAATGACATTACTAATATTGACTTAGCTTTTAACCATATTAACAAGCTTTTAAAAGAACCTAACATGGAGGATTACGACAAAATAATTGTTGTATTGTTTACAGACGGTGTTAATGAGCCTGTTAAATCTGGTAAAATTGAAAAGATTGAAAACGCTTTAGAACTTACTGATAATGCAGAATTGTATTTAGTAGGTTGGAAAGACACTTCCGTTTTTGGAGGTATTGAAATTAATGAATTTGAAGGTAAAGAAGGCTTTTTTAGCTACCTTGAAGACTTTGAATGTTTATAATAAACCACACATAACCAACTATGATTGTTAACTGGAATCAACCATCTACAGACGAGTCTGAGAATTTATATACAATTTCTGACGAGGTTGCATCAAGAGCAAACTCTGCTTCAAAACGCGCAAGAGATACTTTTGAGATTTTAAAACCTGAAGAGGAAAAACTAAGCCAATGGGACAAAATTATGTCCAATGCTTATGTAGTGCCTTTCACTATTTCGTTTATTGTAATTTGTATTTTAGAATACTACTTTAGTCGCGAAATTTATCGTGATATCTTACCACAAGCCCCTTGGGTAATTGGGATTGGTATTATTTTTATATCTATAGTTATTGCTGAACTTTTAGTAGGTATGTTAAGTTCTCATACAAGAAACAGACGTTTTTTTGAGGACAAAAAGATAAGCGCTAATGCGTCTACACCAGATTCTGATATTGTAAGAGGTGTATTTAAGCATGCTAGAGGTCAATTTATCTTTGGTGTTATTTTATTTATCGCAATTGGAGGTGCTATTTTCTATTTTTCTAAAGAACGTGTTGCCAGAGAGATTGCAGCAGGAATTAGAGAATCAGCTTTCGGAATTCAAGATATCCTACCCGTATTATTTTATGTTTTAGAGGTATTGGCTGGACTATTTGTATTTTACTTATTTAAGCGCTCTGTAGTGGCTTATAAAAACTATAGTAACAGAAAAAAATATAGTAAAGAAGTGGAGATTGCAAGATTACATACTAGCGAGTCTTGTAAATATTTTGATAACGCAGAGAAAAAAGGATACAACACCTTTTTAGATGATGTTAGTAGCAACTTACATTTAGGTTTTTACAGAAACAAACACCAAAACACAAATCAGCAACATTTAAACTATGTTAATGAGCCTGAGATTGAAGCACAATCTTTTAAAGCTAAGTTTTTAAATGTAAACGGGCAACCCGCACAAGTTACTATTGACGTACTAACGGAATACAAGTTTAAAGAAAGTAAAACTAGCGACTCTAGTGGCTTAATAAACCTAAGTATTAACTCGTACCCTCAAGATCAGATAAAGCAGTTTAGAATCACTTATTTTAATACTAGTGACGAGAAAGTTATAGAAGATATATCGGGTAACTACTCTTTAAACAACACCGTTCCTTACGAGATTATTTTAAAGTAGAGTATTAAAAATTAAACCGTTTAAAAAAGCCCATTTGAAAAATCAAATGGGCTTTTTTAATATTAAATTCTAAGCTATTCTAGTTTACAATACAAGTATAATCTATATCGTCAACATTTAAAAAGGTATTAAAAACGCTGTTGTTTTGTGTACTAACCAATGCTTTAAGCTCTTTTATTTCTTGTCTATTAAACATCAACACTAAATTATCTTGTTTTGTTGGCACGGGTATTTTACGTTTGACGTTAGCATTAGCATACTTTTGTTCCCAATATTCCGCTTCAATAAACAGCACGTAGTTTCTAAAAATAGTATACTCGGCTGGAGTAAACTCAAAATAGATGTTATTAAATTCTAAGTGAAACTGTACGCAGTTTTTACAAAAATTTAATTCGCCTTGAGATGTCTTATTAATTGATTGTATACGCTTACACATAGTTTGAATTTTAAGATTAATAACAGTCTGTTACAATCTGATTATTGTGTTCAAAAACACTTAAAGGTTGCTGTAGTCTGGATGTTGTTATTTGATTTAAAGTGTCTAATACTTGATTTTGCATTGCTATTGATCCACAAATCATAATCACTCCGTTGTTTTTTAAAACTTCAGTAATAATAGACTGTTGTTTGGCAATGACATCTTGAACATATAGTCTAGTATTGTTTTCTTGCGATAATGCCATATTAAAACTAGTTAAAGACCCGCTATTTAAACTCGCATCAATACTGGTTTTATACAACTGTAAAGACTGTGTGGTACGTCCACCCCAAAACAAATGCTTAACTACAGGATTTGTGTCTTGCATCATTCCTAAAAATGGACCAATCCCTGTGCCATTAGCAATCAAAACCACACTTTTAACAAGTTTACTTTTAGGTAAATTAAACGTTGGATTTGGCTTAACTACACCTTTGATTTGGTCGCCAACCGTCAGATTATAAAAATAATTTGAGCACACACCAAATTCGTGCTTTTTAATACTTATTACTATAGCACCTCCTATTTTCCCGATAGAATACAGACGCGCTACGCCATCCTGTTCAGGAATAATGGATAGTAAATCTCCAGATTTAAACGACAACCTTTTATTAGGTTTTAAGGTCAAAACAAAGGTATTGTCTATATTAATTTCGGTTTTACTCACCACCGTAAATGCTTGTTGCTTCCGTTGTGTACTGGATACTTTTATACGTGCTACATCTAAATCCAAACCAACAGACTTAGACCATTGCAATACCCACTTTTTAAAATCCATTTCTGACTGGTTGTGTATTTTACACAACTCCAAATTAGGCTGAAACTGGGGATGTAATTGCAAATTAGCATCTACTAATTGTGCGTATTTACAATACGCTGCATAATTTAAAGATCCAAATCCAACAACTGCGTACTGTATTTGTTGTTTTTGCGGGACCGTATTTAATACCGATAAAAACTGCTTTGCATTTATAGGTGCTTCTCCTTCTCCATAAGTAGAGGTTAAAACAATCAATTGCTTTGCATTTTTATAGGTCGTGTAACTGTTTAAATCTGTAATAAAAACAGACTGTCCATTAGCTAACAGCGCGTTATAAAAGGCGGTTGCTAATGCGTATGTGCTTCCTGTTTCTGAGCCCACAAGAATGATATATTCGGCTGTATCCTTTCCTATTTTATTTTTAGGCAATACGGCATTTTGCCTTCTTTTAATGGTCATTTTAAAACCTGAATAGATAAAAAACAGAATGTTTAAACAAGCAATCAATAAGACTATAGACCACCAAATACTGCCTTTCCCGGTATGTAATACTAAACTCCAATCTGATAAGAAAGTCGTCATTGGATAATTTACTTGACTTAAAATCTGACCTGAATATTGATGCACCAGAAGCTCCTTACTATCCTGTTTTAAAGTGTAATAATCTTCTTCATCTTCGGAAAAAGGAAACTCTAAACTAACAACCTCAGCCAATGTCGTCGCATTAAAAACGGTTCCGTCTGGCTGTATTTCCGCGAAAGCGTTATTATTAAAATCGATGTTATGCGCAGGCTTATTTTCTGTAATAACATCAAATTTTAGCAGCGACAAATAGACGCCTGTAAGGGTTATAATTACAATAGGAATAAGGGATAACCGACCCAAAACAACATGCCAATATTGCGAAAAATCTTCTTTTACAATTTTAGCAAAAAACCGTTTAATACCGCTTTGGCGTTTAATAATTAAAATGGATCCCGAAAAAGCAATTAGAAACAATAAAAACGAACCCAAGCCAACTAAAAAGCGCCCCGTACTTTTTAAAAATAACGAACGGTGTAAATTGGTTGTAAACTTAAAGAGGTTGGATACCTCAGGCTTTTCGCCTAAAAAGGCAGCTGTTTTTGGATTAAAATACCCATTTAAAGCAGTCCCATTTTTAGTAATCACAGAAGCAGACACAAATTGATTTGCATCTACTTCTATAGTAATAACTTCTGGATATTGACGTTTAAACGTAGCGACTGTTTGATCTAAATCAAGCTGACCTAAAGCTTCTATTTTATAGGATTGCAGTTGTTCTGATATAGGCTGAAACGCTAAAACAATACCCGTTATAGTTGCTAAAAAAACAAATACAAACGATGCTAGTGCCAATGTTAAGTGACTATACCTCCAAATAGAAAGGGTCATAAATACGCGATTAGTTTGGCATTAAACGTACGTAACGTATAAATCCTGTGCCTTCAGTTTTACTTTTTACGCTTTCTGATGTTAGTACAAACTGGACATCTTTAGTGTAATATTCTTGATCCTCTACTGCCGACTCAAAACGGATGCTGTACCCTGCATTGATTTTAGAATCTTCAATCTCAATAACACTTATTGCACGCTCTCCGCCAGAAATAGTTGCACCTGTAAAGGCATCAATTTCTGCTCTAACCTTACCTTGAAACTTCCACCATTCTGTAATGTCATGATACCACTCTTCATCATCTCCTTGGACGTATAATGTTTTTTCATATGCTCCCTCTGGATTAATTAAAGAGATGGCTATATACGCCCCTTCTCCGCTATAATTGGTCATTTGTACCATACACTTATATTTGGAAGTTGTTGGTAATGCGGTAAAAGAGAACAGTACTAAACACAGGACTGCAAGGCTAACTATTAGTTTACTTTTTTTCATTTTATAAATTTATTTTAAAAAACTTAATGCCACTTTATTATGAATTAAAATTTCGTTTTCAGATGCTAAATCATAAGCTGTTTCTTCAAAACTTGTTGTTGCTTTTTTATCCGCACCAATAGATAATAAGTATCTTATAATAGTCGTGTTTGTTGCCTTCATAGCAGCCAAATGTAAAGGTGTATAACCTTCAGTATTAGCTGTATTTACATCCACTTCAAACTGATTAATTTGCTTTAAAAAATCAACATTATTTTTATCTAAGGCTAAATGTAATAATGTGTTTCCGTTTTTCTGAGGTTTAGTAAACTCAAAATTGGCTTGTTCTAACACTTGTAATTTAGCAGTAAAGTCTTTTTCCGTTCTTGGACTAAAAGCATTGATTAAATAGTATGCTAAATTATTTCCGTTAGCATCCACCAACGTTGTACTAGCCTTTTTAGATAATAGTAGTTTAACCAGGTCTGTTGTGTTATTTTGTACTGCTAACATTAAAGCAGATTGCCCTTTTTTATTAGTATAATCAATAGTATCCACATGTTTTAAAAGCGCTGCAACAACCTCAATACTATTATTACTTACTGCGTTTAAAAATGGTGTATTTCCGTTTTTGTCTGCCGCATTTACAGCAATACCTTTTTTGATAAAATAATTAATAACCTCTAAATCTTGACTTCTGGAAGCGACATTATGTAACGGTGTAATATTATCTGCTGTTTTAGTATTTGGGTTTAAACCAATACTTTCTAAATAATTATAAACCTCTAATCCGTTAGTTTTACCTCTAGTACCTTGGCTTGCAAATATAAACGCTTGATCGGTACCTTTTTTACCTTCTTTGATTAGTCCTTTAAGCAACTCTAAATTACCTGTTTTAGCGACGTAGTTAAAAATTCCGTTTCCGTTATTATCAACACTCTTATCGCTTAAACCTTTGTAAATAAAGTAACCTGTTAATCTAATATCATTAGGCGCTGCTAGCAATAACGCGTTAGCACCATCATGATTAACATCGTTTTTTAAATCTGCTCCATTTGCAATACAAACGTCATACACCTTAGTGTTAGTCTGTCCTGCGTTTGCTGCAAAATTTAAAGCCGTTAAACCGTGATCATCTAAAATATCTGTCTTGGCACCTTTGCTAATAAAATATTCCATTATTTTATCGTTACCAGCGTACGCTGCCCAAAAAATATAAGTACGTCCATCGTGCGTTAATTTGTTAACATCATTCCCTTTTAAAGACACTAGATATTCTAACACCTCATTTGGTGCCTGCTGTAAAATAGCGTAGACAACAGGATCAAAATTGTTATCATTTAACTCCGTTGGATTATTACCTGCATCTACTTGTGCCTTAACAGCATCAATAGTTACGGTAGGATTCCAAAACCCTCTATTTAAAAACACATTATCTTGCGCACTTACTGTAATGCTTACAAGTAGTAAACTTATTGCTATTATTTTTTTCATATTAATTATATCTATTTTTTAATAAAACGTTCAATTATTGGATCTATTTGCTCTGAAGTCGAGTAATTTTCGTCATCAAACAAATATTTGAATAATACTTTATTATCCACTTTTGCTTCTAACGCTAAATCTTGGTGTCTTGCAAAAACAGACGCCCATTTAGTACGGACTTTAGCCCATTTTTCTTGTCCTTCTTTCCACCAATCTTGTGCTGCTTGACACTTACTATCGTCTACCTTTACATAAGTATTATAGCCTTTTTCTTTGGCTAAAACCACATCTTCTTTTCCTGCTTCTCTAATAATTTTCTCATTGTCTTGATCATGTACCCAACCATAATCCATAGTTTGATGCCTGTTACCTCTTAAGGTAATATTATAATCGCTTCTTTTAGTGTATTCGCGTCTTGGTAATGGTGCTGTTGTAGCGTTTTCCCAAAAGCTTTTTCCATCTACATGTACCCATGTTGCAGACCCTTCGTAACGTGGACTATCATCCACCTGATATACTTTTTGTGTCCATTGGTTTTTTACGTCGTCTTTAGATTTTGAAACATACGTCCATTGGTTATCGCCATTAAACATATAAAAATCTGTGTTTTCAAACAACCAGTCTTGTCTCCAATGCTTTACAATATATGGCGACTCAGGAGTACCTACTTGTAATAAATGCTGAATTACAATTTTATCGTCACTATCCTCAACCAATTGTGCCCACTCCAAACCTTTATCTACTTTAGTTTCTGATGGCTTGTATAAAGAGTCCTGGCTATAGTTAAAAGTCTCTGTAAAGTTAAAAGTTACCTCATAACACCCACACATGTTTTTAATGGCGTTTTGATCTAGTTTTTTCTTGTCTTGCGCATGTAGTGCTATAGAAAATGCTAAAAGTAATACTGGTAAAACTGCTAATTGTTTCATTTTTAATGGTTTGTTTTTTTTATTAAAAAAATATTGTTCTTATTTAGACTGAATTAAAATAAGATATATATTTGCAGCAAATTTAATCAAGAATGATTCTAAATAAAAACTATTTAACGATTTATTTTTCTTTTTTTTTAGTCGGAATAACTTTCGCTCAAAAAAACAAAACGGTTGTTAAAGATTCCACAATAGTCGAAACACTAGACGAAGTTGTTATTACTGGTCAGTATAATCCACAATCGATAAAAAAATCTGTGCATAACGTGATCGTTATAGACCGAAAAAAGATTGATCAACAAGCTGCTAATAATTTAGCAGACTTACTAAATTTTAACCTTAATTTAAACATTATTCCTAGTGCCCAAACGGGACGTTCTACTATTTCATTTTTTGGCTTAGACTCGCAATACTTTAATATTTTAGTGGATAACATCCCTTTAGTCAGTGATAATGGCGTGGGGAACAACATAGATTTAACGCAAATAAATTTAGACGATATAGAGCGTATCGAAATTGTCGAAGGTGCAGTAGGTGTCGACTATGGAGCCAACGCAGTCTCTGGTGTTATTAATATCATTACTAAAAAATCTATTGCCCATGACTGGGAAATCCAAGCCTTTGTCCAAGAAGAAACAGTAAGCGATGAATATACCTGGTTTGACCAAGGACGCCACATACAAGCATTTAATATTGGTCATAAAATAAACAAAAAATGGTCCGCTAAATTAGGCTTTAACCGTAATCAATTTGCAGGGTTTTACAACCAACGCGAAGGACAAAACCATTATACAAATGATGGATTACGGGGTTATGATTGGTTACCAAAAACCCAATTAACCTCTAAAACCAATCTTAATTACTCTGGCACTAACTTTAGATTGTTTTATAAGTTCGAATATTTTAATGAAGACTTAAACTATTACGATGCTGCCGTAAGAGCAAATATAGATACACAGTCACAAACCAGTAATCCCTCTGCAACAGATAGAATATACACTACTAATAGGTTTGTAAATAACTTAAGTTTAAGCGGTAGTTTAACTTCTGGAGCTAATTATAATGCGTCGTTTTCTTACCAAACACAAAAACGAGATTTAAACGAATTTAACTACTATATCTTAACCAAAGAAAAGTCTAATCAGACCGATGAAACCTACCAATCAAGTGATGTGTTTTTCTCTAAAGGAACCATTAATAATTTATCAAAAAGCGATACGTTTAACTATCAATTGGGTTACGAAACTAGATTTATAAAAGGATTTGACACACAGGCATCCGGAGAAGTTACACAGCAAGATAAAACACAACAACAGAATAATTATGCTGTGTTTATGTCTTCAGAATATAAACTATCTAATAAACTATCACTGCGTCCTGGTGTACGATATGAGTACAACTCAAAATTTAAATCGCAAGTGTTGGGGTCATTTAGCGCTAGATATTTACTAAACAAAGGGTACGAGCTAAGAGCAAGTATCGGATCGTCTTACCGTACTCCAAATTTTGAAGAGTTGTACTACTATTTTGTAGACTCTAACCACGATGTAAGAGGAAACCAAGACTTAACTCCAGAACAAGGGTTTTCTACTTTTTTAAATCTGAAAAAACGCAGTTGGTTTGGCGACATCACTATGACCAATAATATAAAATTAAGTTATATCAACTTAAAAGATAAGATTGAACTAGCACTAGCAAATACAACCCCCTTACAATACCAATATATAAATATTGATGCCTATCGTTTAATTGGATTTACATCCGAAAACACTATAAAACAAGATAATTGGACTTTTAATTTAGGTGCAACACTACAAGGTGTCTCTAGAATTATGAACACTGAGGTTAATGCCGAAAACGACTTTTTATACGCCTTACAGCTTAATACAAGTGCTACGTATTTAGTTAAAGATTGGGACACTGCGTTTACTGTACTTTTAAAACATAACGGAAAACAACAAAACTACATTGCCGAAGGTAGCGATACTGAAGGTCGCACACTATTTAAAAAATATACCACTGATGCTTACAGTTGGATGGATGCCTCAATAAAAAAGTCCTTTTTAAACAACAAACTACAAGCTACAATTGGAGGTCGAAACTTGCTAGACATTACGACTGTTGCTACTAATGGCAACACGATAACTGGCACCCACAGCACAAACAACAGTAGCCTTTTACTAGGTTACGGAAGATCATATTACCTAAAACTATTATATAATTTAAATTTTTAAACAACAATACCATGAAAAACAAACTATTTACTTTAGCCCTTTGCATGACTGCATTAGTTTTTACTAACTGTAGTAGCGATGACGATAATACACCATCACAACCAATAAGCGTTGTCATTGAAGGTGCTGCGGTAGCGCCAACAGTTGGTGGACCAAACCAACAAAACCAAGTGTATGTAGACTTAAGTACAAACACAACTACAAGTGTACAACGCGATACTTGGGATTTAGGATTTTATTCTGGATCTGATTTTAAAGTCGTTATTAATGGATCGCTTTATATGGCAGCCGCACAATTAACAGAAACTAATATTGATGCTATAAGCAGTACTAGTCAAGAAGTACAAGATTTACAACCACAAGTAGCGGTTGGTACTTTTGATGCTTCAAACATGGCTTATGTTGATGCTCCAAATGGAGATATAGCAACTACAGCTATTGCTGAAATTTCGGCAACAGCCTCTAATAACAAAGTCTACCTAGTTAATTTAGGAGATACTATTGGAACTGATACACCTGCAACTGGAAGTGTAGATATTTCTGACGATAGTAGAGGTTGGAAAAAAATAAGAGTCCTACAAAATGCAGGGAGTTATGTATTACAATATGCAGATTTAGACGCTACAACACACCAAGAAGTAACCATCTCTAAAAATGATAATTACAACTTTACTTTTTTTAGTTTTGATGCTAATAGCACTGTGAGTGTAGAGCCAACAAAAACCGAATGGGACTTGAATTTTACTGTATTTACTAACGAGATTTCTGGTTATGGATCATATGGTTATTCTGATTATGTAGTAAATAACGTCAAGCAAAATGCATTAGCTTATATGATTGATACGGATGTGGATACTGCATTAAGCTATGAAAACTTTATGCTATCGGATGTTGTCAATTCTAACTTTGCAACAGACCAACGTAATATTGGAAGCAGTTGGAGAAACGGTGGTGGACCAGGAAGTTTACCATCTTTAAAAGACAATGTTTTTTATGTTGTTAATGATACAGACGGAAACTTATATAAATTAAAGTTTTTAGCATTAACAAATAATGATGGAGTACGTGGTTATCCAGAATTTGTATATAGTTTACTACAATAAACCCACTATAAAACACATAAAAAAGCCTTAACATTAGATGTTAAGGCTTTTTTTTATAATTGTACTATTCCATATACTGGTTAGTGTAATTACTGCTAATTATTCCTTTTAAATTATAAATAACTAAGTGTTTAAACAAGTCTTCTTCAGTATATAATTCGAATAAATTAGTGGACTTAAACAATAAATTGTCCACTCTAAAAAAGTAAATTTTTACTACCAATTCTATATTGACATCTGCTTTAATATTGCCTTCAGCTTTAGCTCGGGTTAGAAGTTCAAACACTGTTTTATTAGACAGGTCTTCTATAAAACCATCAAACAACTGGCTAGCTTTTGGGTAATACTTCTCTAATCCAAATAAAAAAGAGGGCTTAAAGTATTTTAAATACTCAAACCCTCTACGGTAAATTAATATAACACACAAAATAGGATCTTTACCATTGCTATTAACAATCCCATTTATATCCTCTCTAAACTCATTTAATAAACCTTCAAGACTAGCAGTTACTAGATCTTCTTTGTTTTTAAAAAAAGAATAGATTGTTTTTTTTGATATCCCGAGCGAACCTGCTAACTCATCTAACGTCACATGTTTACTACCACATTGCGTAAACATAGTAATAGCATGTTTTAGCAACTCCGCTTTGGTTATCATTGTTTTCTATTTTATCTCCATCCACCACCAAGTGCTTCGTATAAATCGACGATAGACACTAGTTGTTGTAATTTACTATCAATAATATTCAGCTCTGCACTTAAGGCACTTTGTCTTGCAGTTAACAGGTCTAAATACGTTGCGTAACCATTTTTAAGTAGCTCTTCAGAGTTTGCTTCTGCAGTACGTAATGCTTCCACTTCATTTTCTCTAAATTGAAATTTCTTAGTTTCAGACTCATAAGAAAATAACGCATTTGACACTTCACTTCCTGCAATTAATAACGTCTTTTTAAACTGAAGCAATGCTTGTTCTTGTTGTGCAATTGCAACTTCCTTTTGTGTTTTTAAAGCACGTTTATTAAATAATGGTTGCGTTAATCCGCCCACTATATTTGCAAAAATTGAGTTTGCATTAAATAACTTATCTATTTCTAAACTTTGTAATCCACCTGAAGCTGTTAATTTTAAAGAAGGATATAAATTACTTTTAGCAACATTTGTTAACTCAAAAGATTGAATCAAATTATACTCTGCAGACATCACATCTGGTCGGTTACTTAATAGTGTTGCAGGAACACCTAGTTTAAGGTTTTCTTCAATTTTCTGAATATCTAAATTACTTCTCTCAAAATCTTGTGCCGATTTACCAAGTAAGATACTTAGCATGTTTTCTGTTTTAAAAATCGCAGTTTCAATATCTACTTGCAACGCTTGTGCACTATTGTATTGCGCCACATTTTGATCTACAGCAACTTGTGTTACTTGTCCCGCTTCTTTTAAAGCTTTAATAGTTTCTACACTTGTTTTTCTAGTCGCAATAGTTTGTTTAGTTACTTCTAATTGTGCATCTAAAGCTAATAAGTTGTAATACGTATTTGCAATGCTTGAAATCAATTGCGTTTTAACCGCTTGATGTCCTGCTACACTTTGTAAGTAAGCCGCTTGCGTTGCTCTTTTATTACTACGTATTTTACCCCAAATATCTGCTTCCCAAGATAAATTTGCAGTTACGTCAAATTGATCTGTAGACGTGTCCGTTAAAAACGCACCAAATTGTGTGTTTTTAGACAACTCTTGATGTGTCCAATTAGTCCCAACACTTACAGATGGTAAGTATCCTGCTTTACCTTGCTTTGCATAAGCTTGGGCAGCTACCATTTGTTGTATTGCAATACGCACATCCATGTTGTTTTGTAAACCTTCCTCTATGTACTGTTGTAAATATTGGTCTGTAAATAAGGTTTTCCAAGACACATCTGCAATAGACACGCTATCAGTTGGTAAATTATCTGTTCTGTAAAGCGCATCGCTTACTGGCAGCTCTGGTCTTACGTAATCTTGTGCAACAAAACAACTTTGTAATGTTAGCGCAACGACTAATATTAGTGCTCCCTTACTAAAATTTCTATGTTTTATATTAACTTTCATTGTTCTTATTCTTGAATAGTTTGTACTGCTGGTTTACTAGAAACTTTTTCTTGTAACCACTGAAATAATATAAATAGGACAGGGATTACAAAGACCCCTAAAATGGTTCCGATTAACATACCTCCTACAGCTCCTGTACCAATAGAGTTGTTTCCTTCAGACCCTACACCTTTTGCAAGTACTAATGGCATCAATCCTAAAATAAAGGCGAAAGACGTCATTAAGATTGGACGTAAACGTGATTTTGCACCATCAATTGCTGCATCTACAATACTTTCTCCTTGTTTACGTCTGGCTAATGCAAACTCTACAATAAGAATCGCATTCTTGGCGAGCAGACCAATAAGCATTATCAGGGCAATTTGGAAGTAAATGTTGTTTTCTAAGCCAAAAAGATAAGTACTGATATATGCTCCAAAGACACCAAATGGTAATGATAATATTACTGCAAATGGTAGTAAGTAACTTTCATATTGTGCACTTAATAAGAAATACACAAACAAGATACTTAAAGCAAAAATAAAGGTGGTTTGGTTACCTGCACTAACTTCCTCTCTAGTTAAACCAGAATAAGCTACTGTGTAGTTACTTGGTAGTTTAGCAACTTCCTCTTCAATAACTCTAATCGCATCCCCTGTACTGTATCCATCATTGGTAGCACCTGATATACTTGTCGAGTTAAATAAGTTGAAACGCGTTACCGATTGTGGCCCATACACACGTTTTAAGTTTACAAACTGTGTAATTGGTGACATTTCTCCAGAATCTGTTCTAACAAACATGCTATTTAAAGCATCTACATCTGCTCTGTCATCTGGTAATGCTTGAATGTATACTCTAAATTGTTTACCAAATTTAGAGAAATCCGAAGCATAAACCCCTCCAATATACCCTTGTAATGTTGAAAATATACTATTAATTGGCACCCCTTTTTCTTTAGCTAAAGGCACATTAATTTCCATTTCGTATTGTGGGTAGTTAGTACTAAAAGACGATTGCGCATATTTAATTTCTGGATGACCCATTAACGCCATAGAGAAATCTTTATTTGCTTGATCTAAATCTGTAAACTCGCCACCAAACTTATCTAATAGGTTAACTTCAAAACCTGCCGAGTTACCAAAACCACGGATACTTGGAGGTGAGAAGAAAATAATTTTGGCCTCTGGCATTGTTGCTACCACACCAAATAATTTTCCTGTAATAGCTTGTACAGACGTTGAAGGATCTTCACGATCACCCCAATCTGCTAATTTTATTATCCCAAAACCATAGTTACTACCTGCACCACTAATTAAACTTCTTCCTTTAATAAAGTTAACTGCAACGATACCATCAATATCGGTAATTTTCTCGTATAAATCTCTTGACACAGCATCTGTTCTATCTAAAGACGCACCAGCTGGCAACTCGATGTTTGCGAAAATAATTCCTCTATCTTCATTAGGTACAAACCCTGT
The DNA here is from genome assembly GCF_055635485.1 of Olleya sp. KKT75. Taxonomy (NCBI): domain Bacteria; kingdom Pseudomonadati; phylum Bacteroidota; class Flavobacteriia; order Flavobacteriales; family Flavobacteriaceae; genus Olleya; species Olleya sp. KKT75. The sequence goes on along the minus strand of NZ_CM145759.1, from coordinate 1,478,065 downwards.
AGGTGTGTTTTGCGATGCCCAGAAAATCCCAACAATAGCTAATCCTAATAACACCACTGACACCCATTTTCTTTTGTATAAAAAATGAAGTGATTGACCATAGCGTTGAATAGTTGCATTAAAACCACGGTTAAATAATCTATAAAATCGTTTTAATGGACTTTTACCTTTTAACTCTTCGTCGTCCTTGTGCGATTTTAATAATAAAGCACATAATGCAGGACTCAAGGTTAAGGCATTTACTGCCGAAATAAGAATGGCAATAATTAATGTTACCCCAAACTGTTCGTAAAAGACACCCGTTGGCCCGGTTATAAACGTTACCGGAATAAATACCGCTGCCATTACTAAAGTAATAGAAATGATGGCTCCTGATATTTCATTCATAGCAGTTATGGTCGCTGTTTTAGGATCTTTCTCTCCTTCATCCATTTTAGCATGGACTGCTTCCACAACTACAATCGCATCATCCACTACAATACCAATAGCGAGGACTAATGCAAATAGCGTTAATAAGTTAATAGAATATCCAAATACGTTCAAGAAAAAGAACGTACCAATAATAGATACTGGCACTGCAATAGCCGGAATTAATGTTGAACGAAAATCTTGCAAAAAGATAAACACTACTAAAAACACTAATAAAAAGGCTTCCATTAACGTACTAATTACCTTCTCGATAGATGCATTTAAAAACAAACTTGTATCATAAGGTACAAATACATCCAATCCTTCTGGCAGGTCTTTTTTAACACCTTCTAAAGTTGTTTTAATGTTTTCAATAATTTCTCTTGCATTAGATCCTTTAGTCTGGAAAATACCCATAAATACGGCAGGATGACCTTTACTCATCGCGTTAGACGCATAAGATTGCGCATCCAACTCGATAGTAGCTACATCACTTAAACGTAAAAACTGTCCGTTACCTAAAGCTTTTATAACAATATCTTCATACTGTTTTTGTTCTTTAAAACGCCCACTATACGTTAATGTATAAGAAAATGATTCTCCGTTATTTTGTCCTAAAGATCCCGCTGCTGCTTCTAAGTTTTGTTCCGCTAACGCTGCAGAAATATCTGAAGGTATTAATTTATAGGCTGCTAATTTCTCAGGCTTTAACCAAATACGCATAGCGTAATCTTGTTGTGAGAATACACTAACATCACCAACACCACTAATACGTTGCATTGCAGGAATTACGTTAATTTTTAAGTAATTCTGAATATATGTAGCATCATAATCCTCGTTCTCCGAGTACATTGAAATAAACATCAAGGCACTTGTTTCTTGCTTTTGAGTGGTTACACCCGTTTGAAGTACTTCTTGTGGAAGTAATGAACTTGCTCTAGACACACGGTTTTGCACGTTTACGGCTGCAATATCCGCATCCATCTCTTGATTAAAGTATACTGTGATTTCTGCTGTTCCTGTATTTGACGCAGTAGAAGTAATGTATGTCATCCCTTCTACACCGTTAATTTGCTCCTCAATAGGGACAATTACACTTTCTAATACCGTTTCTGCATTGGCACCAGGGTACGATGCAGTTACCTTAATTGTTGGCGGTGCAATATCTGGATACTCCTCTATAGGTAAGCTTGTTATACTAATAACCCCTAGTATGACTATGATAATAGAGATTACTGTTGAAAGCACTGGTCTTTCAATAAATGTTTTTAACATGACTAATATATTTGTTAGTTACTAGTTTTTAAATAATACGGCTACTGGTTTAATAGCCTCTTCAAAAGATGTTTCTTGTGGCGCAATTGCCATTCCAGCTTTTAATTTACCAACACCAGATACGATAATCTTATCCTTTAAGTCTACTCCAGACTCAACCACATATAAATTATCAATTGTTGCTTTTATTTTTACTATTGAAGTCACAACCTTATTATCCTCTCCAACTTTAAATACCATCACATTTCCTTGTTGCTCATATGTTGCTTGCTGAGGGATAACGATTGCATTCTCATATACTGATGGAATTTGGATTGTACCACTATTTCCATTAGTTAACAATTGGTTTGGGTTATCAAATACAGCTCTTAAACTTACTGTACCCGTATTTTTATTAACCTGACCTGTACTTGTTTCGATTTTACCTTTTTCGGAATAAGTGCTTCCGTTTGCTAAAACCAAATTGATATCAGCATAATTAGCTAATTTCTCTTTTAAGTTTTTACCTTCTGCGTTTTGTAAGAAGTCTAAGTACTGAGATTCTGTTAAACTAAAAAACGCATACACCTTACTAATATCACTTACACTAGTTAAAGGTGTTGGATCAGCAGGGCTAACTAAAGCACCTTCTCTATAATTAATAGCACCAACGTAACCATCTACTTGACTTCTAATTGTACCATAACCAATACTTGCAGAGACACTACTATAATTAGCTTTTGCTTGTGCTAAATTAGCTTTAGCAGTTTCTAACTGTACCCCACTAATAATATTTTTTTGCACTAATGGAATTAATTTATCAACCTCTACTTGTGCTACATTAACACGTGCCTTTGCTGCTCCTGCATCTTGATTTAAAGACTGTGTTTCTAATTTAAATAACACTTGACCTTTACGTACTTTTTGACCTTCGTCAACCATTACTTTTTGAATGTAACCAGATACTTTAGCTCTAACATCACTGTTAACTATACCTTCTAAATTTGTTGGATACGCTTTAAAACCTGTTACGGTTTTAGTTTGTACTTCTGTTACAGGAAAAGGTGAAGCTGGCGCTTGAGCTGCTGCTGCTGGAGCCTCTTGCTTTTTACCACAACTTAAAATGACTAAAAAAGCACTTAATGCTAGTAACGTTACTATTTTATTATGTTTCATTTTTTACTTAGTTTAAATATCGAATTGATTGTCTGTAATTTTTTCTCTTAAATCTTTAATAGAAGCGCTAGCTCCGTCTATAAATTTGATGTAATCATCATGAAAATTTAAATCAAATTTTTCATCTTCATTTTCTATTTTAGTGTTGTTTATAGTCTCCTTATAATCCTTGATTTCTAGATGTATTATGCGTTCTTCGTTCCAATGATTTACCATTTTATCAATATGTTGAATTATGGTATCTTTTTTAATTACAAAATACTTTTTACGGTCTCCTGTTTTTGTGAAGTATTGAATCTTGTTTAAATCCTGTAAATGATTTAAATGTGTAGAGATTGTACTTTTGCTAGCACATAGTACGGTAACCATATCTTCAAATGTGGTTCCTTTTTTACCCGTAAGAATTATATAAGCCAATATACGCGCAGCAACAGGCGCTAATTGCTCTCTGTTTTCTAAATGGACGCCTAGCTTTTCTACTAACGCCATTTTTTCTTTGCAGATATCTTCTTTCATTTTTAAACAATTTAATTTCTAAAATCTTAAACACAGCTTTTTTTAAAACTATATTCCGTGCAAATTTATAGCTTAGTTCGGAACTAACCGAACTAACCGAAGTTAAAATGTTGTTAAATAAAAAAGCCAACTGTTAACAGTTGGCTTTAAATTGTAATTAATTGACGTTTAGACTATAATGCAGATTTAAACTGATTTAAGAATCTAACATCGTTTTCGCTTAATAAACGAATATCGCTAATTTGATGTAGTAACATTGCTATACGATCGATACCTACTCCAAAAGCAAATCCAGAATACGTTTCTGCATCAATACCGCAATTGGTTAAGACATTTGGATCTACCATACCACAACCTCCAATTTCTAACCAACCGGTTCCTTTGGTGATTTTGTGATCTGTTTCTGTTTCTAATCCCCAATACACATCTATCTCTGCGCTTGGCTCTGTAAACGGGAAGTATGATGGGCGTAATCTAATTTTAGATTTCCCGAAAAGCTCTGTTGTAAAGTATTGTAAGGTTTGTTTTAAATCGGCAAAGCTTACGTCCTTATCTATATATAACCCTTCCACTTGGTGGAAAAAACAGTGCGAACGTGCAGATATTGCTTCGTTACGGTACACACGTCCTGGTGATATTGTACGGATTGGTGGTGGATTATTTTCCATATAACGTACTTGTACAGAACTGGTATGCGTACGTAATAAGATATCTGGATTAGTTTGCACAAAAAAGGTATCCTGCATGTCTCTTGCTGGATGATATTCTGGCAAATTAAGTGCTGTAAAGTTGTGCCAATCGTCTTCTATCTCTGGACCTTCGCTTACATTAAATCCAATGTTAGAAAAGATATCGATAATTTGATTTTTTACGATAGATATTGGGTGGCGTGATCCAATAGTTATTGGCTCTCCTGGTCTTGATAAATCCCCACTTATACCTGCGTCTTGTGTATTATTATCTAGCTCTTCTTTTAAAGCGTTGACTTTATTTTGAGCGGTATTTTTTAAGGTGTTAATTACTTGACCAAATTCTTTTTTCTGGTCGTTTGCCACATTTTTGAATTCGGCAAAATAGTCATTAAGTAATCCTTTTTTTCCTAAATACTTTATACGAAACGCTTCAACCTCTTCTTTGGTTTGTGCCTTAAAGGCTTCTGCTTCTGCTATAAGTTCTTTTATCTTGTCTATCATGATCTTCTAAATGATTGGCAAATTTATGAATTTTATCGTGATTTGCGTTAGCGATGGAGGCATTTGTTGAAGCTCTTTTATTTGCCAAAAAGCAAATTAAAAGCGACTGCCGATAGCGCGACCCTTGTGGTAACGCCCAAATATTACTTTATATATTCTGTTTCTAGAAAGTAGTTAACTATTGCTTCTTTCATTAAAACACTTTGTTCTCCTGCTTTTAGGTTTGGTAACTCGCCTATTGTTTTATAGTGTGGCCAACCGTCTTCATCCACAAACTCAAACTCATAATACCCGTAAGGCACCAATAATTTACAGATTGCAATGTGCATTAAATCTAGTTTGTGGTCTTTTTTAAACGTACGCTCCAACTGACCTAATTCTTGCACTCCTATTAAATAAATTATTGCATCTAAGTCTAGTGTGTCTCCGTCTGCAAATTGGTTGGATAGTTTAGTCACTATCTCCTGCCATCTCTCTTTTAACTGTTCGTCTCTTGCCATAATAATTTTAAAGTCGCAAAGTTAATTTATATTTGCCTAAAATCTAACTTTATGGCTGTTATTGATATTGTTTTAGGTGCTTTACTATTATTTGGTTTGGTGCGCGGATTGTTTAAGGGACTTTTTGTGGAGCTTGCCTCTATAGTTGCCTTAATTGCTGGTGTGTATGGCGCCATCCATTTTAGCTATTTTGTTGCTGAGTTTTTGATGGATAAAACCTCTTGGAACGAGAAAACAATTAACACCGTTGCGTTTGCTATTACTTTTGTAATTATAATTTTAGTAATTAGCTTAGCCGGTAAAGCCTTAACAAAGTTAGCGGATTTTGCCTCTTTAGGAATTTTAAATAAGCTTTTAGGTGCCGCTTTTGGAGCACTAAAAATTGGGCTTATCTTAAGTGTTTTATTAATTGTTTTTGATAAAATGAATAATGCCATCCCGTTTGTACAGGATGAGGATATTGAAGATTCTATATTTTATGCGCCAATTAAGTCTTTAGCGCCTATGGTTTTTCCTAGCATTATTAAATCTGATGCTGATGAGGAAGACAACCAAATTATTGATCCTGCAGAGCCTACAGATGAGTCTGAAGCCTAGGGATTAATCTAGGTGGTAGATTTCCATAATGTCTTCTAAATAGTGCTCAAAATCTATTTTTAAGTCTATTAACTTACCGGTGTGCACATCAAATACCCAACCGTGTACTTTTAGGCCTCTATCTCTGTATGCTTTTTGTACTGCTGCTGTTTTTAGCAAGTTTACACATTGCTCCTTGACGTTAAGCTCTACCAAACGATCGTACTTTTTCTCTTCGTCTGTAATTGCATTTAATTCGTCTTTATGTATACGATACACATCACGAATATTACGTAACCATGAGTTTAAGATACCTAAATCTGCAGATTGCATAGCTGCTTTTACACCACCACAGGCGTAATGCCCGCAAACCACAACATGGTTAACTTTAAGATGCACTACTGCATACTCTACAACAGACATGGCGCTTAAGTCATTACCTGACACCATGTTTGCAATGTTACGATGTACAAAGACTTCTCCTGGGCCTAAACCCATTAAATCTTCGGCTGTTACACGACTATCACTACACCCTATATAAAGTAATTCTGGGCTTTGTCCTTTTCCTAAATTTTCAAAATAGTCTTTGTCTATGGATAGTTTTGCTTTTACAAATCTTTGGTTATTTTCAAACACTTTTTTTATATCCATCAGATCGCTTTTTAGAATTGGTCTTTTACATTAGTTTTAACCCATTGTAGACATGAATTAAAGTCTTTAAAAATATGTTCCTTTTCTACTAAATCTGGAATAATACCAATACGTTCCATCATATATCTTGGCTGCTTTAATAGATTTACAAATAACACGTCTATGTTTTGTTTTCTTAAATCCACCAACACATCTTCCATTGCATAAAGTCCAGACTGATCCATATACTGCATACGTCCTAACCTAATTACAACTGTTTTAGCAGTACTTGGTATTTGCTTTGCCAATTGCTGAAACTCTGACGTTGATCCGAAAAACAAAGGTCCTTTAATATGCTTGATAAATACTTCTTCTGCTAAGTTTGAAGGAAAACCAATCTCATCCGACCAAGCTTCTTCCTTTAATGGCTTAACGTCTGAACGTTGTGCTGTTAAATCTCCGATTTTTTTCATGAATAATAACGATGCGATAACCAACCCAATACCAACTGCATAAATTAAATCCCACATACTAGATAACACTAATACAACCAACATGATTAATACTTCAGAGCTAACTTTTACGGGTCCAATCTTCATGTCTTTTGGTAATGCTGGAATAGCTTTTAAGCCTTTGTAATCCATTACTCCAATACCTACCGTAAGTAAAATACCTGCTAATACTGCTGCCGGAATTTTTGATGCTACAGGTCCAAGTGCTAACAAAATAAATAATAACATAACCCCAGCAATCATACCTGATAACTTTGTACGCCCTCCTGCATTAATGTTTACTACTGTTCTAATTGTTGCTCCTGCTCCTGGAATACCTCCAAAAACAGAGGCGATACTGTTACCAATACCTTGCCCTATTAATTCTTTATTTGGGTTGTGCTTTGTTTTAGTCATATTATCCGCAACCACACTTGTTAATAACGAATCTATTGCTCCTAAAAGCGCTAAAGTAATGGCTGTAAATATATAGGGTGTAATGCTTTTTAAGCTAAACCCTGTAATAATTTCAAAATTGGGCATTGGCAGTCCTGAAGGAATTTCTTCTATTGGACGATAGCCTAAATTAAAACCATATGCCACACCAGAAACCACAACCAAGGCTACTAATGCACTTGGTATTTTTGTTGTTATACGTTTAAAACCATACACTATAAAAATGGTTGCTAATGCTAATGCTAGCTCTAACCAATTAATATTCTGAATGGCTCTTGGTAATATTTTTAGTGTCCCTAAAACCCCTGAAGCTTCAGTTTTTGCTAATGTTTTAGATTCTTTTGCAATATCTTCTGGTTTAAGCTCTCCTGCTCTTTTAATGGTTTCTTTAAAATCTTCTAAAACCAAAATCCCTTCGCCTGCTTCTTCTTTAAGTATGTTTTGTAAAATCAACTCTTCCGCTTGCGGCTTAAATTGACTAACATACTCTGTATCTTCTTTTGGATAATATCCAATAGATGGTAATATTTGTGTGACTAAAATTATAACACCAATAGCAGTCATAAAACCAGAGACCACAGGATAAGGTATGTATTTAATGTACTTTCCAAAACCTAACACGCCTAATCCAACTTGGACTAATCCTGCCAATAAAAAGACGGTTAAAATGTATGGTAAGGCTTTAGCTACATCACCATCGTGTGTTGCAATAATACCTGCAATCACAACCATACTTACGGCTGTCATTGGTGCAGTAGGCCCCGAAATCTGTGTTGGTGTTCCTCCAAAAAAGGCTGCGAAAAAACTGATAAAAATAGCACCATATAAACCTGCGCTTGGTCCTAAACCAGACGACACACCAAATGCTAATGCTAGTGGCAAGGCAACAATACCTGCTGTTATCCCTCCAAAAGCATCTCCCTTTAAATTTGCGAAAAATTTCTTCATAGCGTAATAGTTGGTTTTATACTAAATTAACATTTTTTCTTTACAAAAAAAGCGCGGTGCTTTGTAACACTACTAATTAACAGTAAATTATGATTTTAACAGTCTCTAAAAATTAACGAATGCAATAACGTTTATTTGATCTCTGCTTGAGGTTTCAAAAAACTGATTCATATACCCGATTTCTAACCTTAATTGCTTTGAAAATTGATATCCTAATCCACCATACAATCTGTTTCTGTCAAAGATTGCACTTTTAGTGTTTAGAAAAATCTCATTATAAGCGGAAAGGTACAATGGATTATTACCATCTTCGTTGTTTTGCAACGAAACTTTTAAGCCTAGAAAATACCTGAATCGCATTTTAAAATCAGACTCTACAAAACGTTGTTCAAATCTATAACGGTGACTTAAACTAAGCATCCCTACCTTCTGTTTTGTTGTAAACTGCTGAAAGATTCTATGTTCGTTTACAGCTACTTTTTGATCCATGTCTCCAACATAGTTTTCAGACAAAATATAGCCATACCCTAGTAATAGATTATTATTGTTTTCGGTTAAATTATAACCTAACCCTGTTCTTAATAGCAATTGCTCTAAATCTCCAATTGCATCGTAATTACGGTATTGGACTTCGTTATGAATATTCCAACCGTTTTTAAGTTCTTTACTTCCAATATAGATCAACCAGTTTCCTAGATTACTGTCTTGGCTTAGCCCATAAAAAGGCAACACCAGCGATAGAGCTAGTGTTGCGATTATATTTTTCTTCTTCAATTTACTTATTCTCATCAAATAGGTTTGTTATTAGTAAAACGCTACAGCACCTGTATTAATATCATACATAGCACCAACAATTTTAATTTCACCGTTTTTCTCCATCTCTGTTAAGATTGGACTTTCCGCGTGAATACGATCCATTGTTAACTCAACATTTTTCTTTGATACCTCATCTACAAACGCTAAGTTTTTAGACGTACGTAAGCTTTCATCTTTAGGCTCAGTCACCGCGTTTACTGCTGGTGTGATTTTTTGGATTAACTTGGTAAGGTTACCCATTTCAGCATGATCACAAGCACCTTTTACAGCACCACAACTTGTATGACCTAATACCACGATAACTTTTGTACCTGCTAATTTACAAGCAAATTCCATACTCCCTAAAATGTCTTCGTTTACAAAGTTACCTGCAATACGTACACTAAATACGTCTCCAAGACCTTGATCAAAAACTAACTCTGCAGAAACACGAGAGTCAATACAACTTAAGATTGTAGCAAAAGGGAATTGCCCATCACTTGTATCATTTACTTGTTCTAAAAGGTTACGATTTGCTTTTAAGTTATTTTGAAACCTTCCATTTCCTTCTACTAAAAACTGTATTGCCTTGTCAGGTGTTAATGTTGCCTGCGTTTCTTTTGTATGTGCTTTCATATGTTTTTAATTTTTTATTAGTTAATTGAATACTACCTGTGTAGCATCGTTGTGTTTTTTCCTGTTAGTAATAACGAAACATCAAGTTTGTTAATTACATTTTTTATACTTGTATTAGATTTATCATGATTTGAATTATCAAAACACATTAAATTAATATTGCTTTTTGAAGCGTACTTAGAAACATTATCTACTGCCGAATCGCCTTTTTCAAAAACAAATTCTACTGTCTTATTAGCCTCTGCATTTTCTAATCCAGACAACTGAGATACTATTTTAAATGATTTTATAGGTTGACTGGTTTTAGTAATCAATCCTGCTATAAAATTAGCATCCAAAGGGTGATCGTTGGTGTTTAAAACACCTAAAGTTGCTTCTTGGTTAGGTTGTAACGCTTTATTTTGATTTGCAATCATAATAGACCCTTTATGCGTTTTTAAGACATAATCTGTAATATTATCTCCCATAAAGTTAAGAGTTTTAGATTTTCTTTTCCCTAAAACAATAATATCAGGTTGATAAGCATTGATATATGTTTCTATTTCATGCTTTACATTACCAATAGCCACATTATAACCAATATTTAATTTAAAGTCCTGACTAATAGGATTAATTAAATTTTCAATAGCTTTATTAGTTACAATATGCTCTTCGTTAATAGATCGCATGGCAGATAACTGACTTTCTCTCTCTACAATGTCTGTTGGTTTTTTAACATGAAACAATGTAATGTCCCCATCAATCATTTTTGCTAAACTTACCGCACTTTTTAATTCTGAAGTTGCAGACTTATTTAAATCCGAAAGCAACAATATTTTGTATTTATTGGTTTTCATGATTTTAAGTTTAGGCTGATTTTGGTCTTAGTTTAAAAAACTCGATAAAACTATCTGGATTTTCAACAATACCGCGTTCAGAAGTTAATTGAATATCAATATTACGTTCTTTCGCTTTAAAAGCGAAATCATCTAAAATTTCGATAATATCATTATCTAAATAACGTGTTTTTCTAACATCTAACTCTAAGTAAGTATCTCTTGGTAAACTATCTAATTCTTTTAAAATAGCACCTTTGTTAAAGAAAGTAACCTCTTCTGCAAAAGTCATTTTTATTTTATGCTTTCCATTACTCTTATCTTCAATATGTAAAAAGTGAGAATTCTGGTAACTCTTAATTAATATTACAACAATACCAACTAACAATCCTAAACCAATTCCCCATAATAAATCAATAAAAACAATACCTAAAACAGTAACCACAAATGGCACAAACTGCTTCCATCCCATGTCGTACATTTTTTTGAATAATCCTGGTTTTGCTAGTTTATATCCTACAATTAAAAGTATAGCTGCTAACACCGATAAAGGAATCATGTTTAACAACTTAGGAATTAATACTACTGAGATTAATAGTAAAAACCCGTGAATAATAGCAGACATTTTACTACGCCCACCTGACTGGATATTTGCAGAACTACGTACAATTACCTGTGTAATTGGTAAACCTCCAATTAAACCAGAAATAATGTTTCCGGTACCTTGCGCTAATAACTCTCTATTAGTTGGTGTTACATTTTTATCTGGGTCTATCTTATCTGTTGCTTCAACACATAATAACGTTTCTAAACTTGCTACTAATGCAATTGTAAATGCTACAATCCAAACCTCTGGGTTTGTGATGGCACCAAAATTAGGAAAACTAAATTGACCTAAAAAAGAATCTAAACTATCAGGAATTGGCACACTTACTAAGTGTGATTGATTAATACCTAAGCTTGTCCCTTGTGTTACTGCAAAATAAACAATACCCAATACTACTGCTACTAAAGGACCTTGTACAATTTGGAAGATCTTACCTTTTTTAGATAATACCTTATCCCATAATAATAAAATGGCTAATCCAATTAAACCTATAACCATAGATCCCAAAGTTATATTATCTGTGATATTTAAAATTGCAGAGAATGTGTTTTCTCCAGACATTTCTACAAAACTATCTGCACCTTCTGGCTCTGAATCGTAACCAAAAAAGTGAGGGATTTGTTTTAAAATAATAATAATTCCAATACCGGTTAACATCCCTTTAATTACAGAAGACGGGAAATAATACCCAATAACTCCGGCTTTTAAAATTCCAAATACTATTTGAATAATTCCACCTAACACTACTGCTACTAAAAAGTTTTCATACCCTCCTAAAGATCCAATTGCAGTTAATACAATAGCTGCTAATCCTGCTGCAGGACCACTTACTCCAATTTTAGAACCACTTAAAGCTCCAACAACAACTCCACCAATAATTCCGGCAATAACTCCTGAAAAAAGTGGCGCACCACTAGCTAAAGCAATACCTAGACATAAAGGTAATGCTACAAAAAATACAACGATACTTGCTGGCAAGTCGTTTTTTAACGTTTTAAACATATATAAATTCATTTTGACCATTGAGCGCTCTCAATGGTTATATTTTAATAATTTTTGAATGGACTAAGTCGTCCGCCTAATAAATTACAAAATGAATTCGGGAGGTGGGGAAATTAAATTAAGATGTGGTTTAGGATACGTTTTGAAATGGTACCTTAAATAATCAGTAGTTTTTGAAGTCTCAAAAAAGGCATCTTCTAAGTTTTGTATAACAAAAGTTAGATTTACATTTTTGTTTTCTTCCTCTTCCTCTGACAAGCTGTAAAACACAGAAACATCCACAGAATCATCTATAGCAACAATTATTGATGGAGCTGTAATAAGCGCCAAAAACAATACTGTAAAGAAGATGGATACTAACTTTCTGTGCATTTTTTTACTTTGAGAAAAGCAAATATATAACTATAGACACAGTAATGTGTTAAGGAATGGCTAAAAATTGTTTAACAATCTTATATCTTTTGCCGAGATCCAACCGGTTTTACCATCTGCTAATTTGATTTTTTTCCAATTATTAATGGTGTCTAGAACTAATACTTTAGTTCCTTCATGTAGTGTAAAAGCTTCGTTACCGCTCAAATTCGGTTCGGTTTTAACTTCACTTTTTTGCGCAAATACAATTGCTGGATTATCTCTATAATCTAATGCTTGTTTCTGAAAAGCCAATCCTATACTAGATAAGCTTAAAAACAAAAACACAAATCCTAAGATAAAAGAAACACGCTTACTTTGCGTACTATAGGTAAAGTAATAAACCAGTAATAACACCACAAAAATAACCATCAGTGCAATTGCTAATTTTGCCCAATCATCAAAAGAAAAAAGGTTAGTTACTTTATTGAAAAATCTAGAAAACCCCAATTCAGGAACTTCCTGAACAGCATCTACCGTCATCTGTTTAGCATACTCCATATTATTTAAAATATCAGCATCCTCTGGTTTAAGCTGTAACGCTTTTTCGTAATAATAAATACTTGGTCCTACATTATTAAGCTTGTAATGCGCGTTTGCTAGATTAAAATAGACTTCTGCCGAGTGTTGATTACCGTCAACAATAGACTGGTACTTATCAATAGCGTCCTCAAATTTTCCGTCATTATACAATGCATTAGCTTGATCAAAAACAGATTGGTCTTGAGCTGTAATGCTTCCGCAGAAAAATAAAAATATGTAAAGTATGTATTTCATTTATACTAATTTCCGCTTTAGCGAAACTAAAAATAAGCGTTATTTAATTTGTTTATCTATCTGATTAATAGTCGTTGCTGCCTTGTCGTAATCTTGTTGCATTGTTACGTCTGTAATTGGCGTATAACGGGCTAAATCACAATTTTCAAGTATAGCCTCAAAGTCTAACACAACAGATGTATCTACACCTCTTTGCGTTAATAAGCCTGTTATCTTGTCTTTACTTAAATCTGACGTTGTGATACTTAAACGCCCTTTTAAGTAATTATGCAATGCTTTTTCTAAAGCGATATAAAAAGATTCTTTTTGTCCAAGTGCCTTTTTAGCTTCTGACAAATACTTTTTAGCTAATCGGTCTGCTTTACGTTTTCTATTACCAGAAACATCGGCTTGCCTTTCGTCACGTTTTCTTCTATAAAATAATGCTAAAGGAATTGCTAATAATGGTCCTAATAGGCTTGTCCAAAATATAGGAGAATTTAAAAATGTTTCGTTTTCCTTAGACACAAAACTAGTCCTTGTTTTGATAGAAGCAAATTGCTTTTGGTTTAAAACATTAGAATCTTTACCATTAGTTGCTAGTGGCAAATTGTTATCTGCTTCTGCATAAATTGGCCCTTCTAATACATTAACAACAATGTCTTGAGACGTTACTTCTACATATTTTTGGGTTTTTAAATCAAAATAAGAAAAGCTTATTGGCGGAATAGGAAACTTACCTTTATACTGCGGAATTATAGTATAACTATCAGAAATCTGACCTTGCATACCCGCTAAATTAGTACGTACATTTTCCGCATGTTCAGGGTCGTAAACCTCTAATGTGCTTGGTGTTGTTAATTTTGGTAATTGAAACAACTTCAAGTTTCCTTTTCCTGAAACTTCAATTTTTGCTTGTAACGACTCCGTGGCATTTAGACTGCTTTTTGTTGTTGTTACATTAAACTTAAAATCTCCAACAGCTCCAGTAAAATTAGCTGGTTTACCCTCTTCTGGAAGTGCTTTTACAGTGACACTTCTTGTACCTGCAGTAATGGTTCTATGTGCTTGATTTTTGATTTGCCTACCGTAAATATCACGTCTATTAGTTGGCACTTCTAGTGTAATATCTAAACTTAAAGGCTCAATAATTAGTTCACCCGTTTTTTGCGGATACAAGACTGCCTTTCTTAACGTCACATAACGATATTCTTCACCTTTATATGTTCCGTTTTGTATTTTAAGACCTCTGTCTTCTATGTTTTGACTCCAAAACCCATTAAACTTAGGGCTTTCAATCTCTCTGTAGTTACTAATACCAGCCTTAGGTGCCACGTATAATTTATAAACAACGGTAATGGGCTCGTTTAAATAAGGATTAGTCTTAGAGACCTCAGTAACTAAATGTATGTTTTCCTGTACAATATAATCCGGATCGTTTGGATCGTCTGGTTTTTCTTGTGCTTTGGTAACCTTAACGGTTATTGGATTGGTCTTAAAAACAACACCATCAATCTCAATTGTTGCTTCAGCAATGGTAAACACACCCATTTTTTTAGGTGCTAAAAAGTAGCTATAAATTTTAGTAAAGCGACGTTGTTTTCCATCCCAAGAGTTACTAACCGATTGATTAGGTCCTCCAACAACCACAAAATCCGAAAAGCTTGGCGTTACAAAGTTATCGCCATCCTTATTCATTTGAAAGTCGACACGTAACCGCTCATTCAATGCTAGTTTTTTCTTACTAACTTTAGCTTGAAACGATACTGCGTCTGTACCTTGCGCCATTACTAAAGTAGTAGAACAGGTTATAAAAATTAGGAGTATGTATTTTAGTAATTTCATTTAATTCTCAAATATAAAGATTTAACTACCAATCTTTATCTGTCTGTTGTTTTGCTCCTTTAACTTTTTGGGCATTTATTTTTTCCTGAACCTTTTGTTCTTGATTATTCATGGCCTCTAGTAAGTTTTTAATTTGCTGAGGCGACATTTGACCTGGTTGTGGTTGATTTTGCTGATTCTCTTTATCACCTTCCTTTGGATCACTTTCTTTATCATCCTTTGGCGCTCCTTCTTCATCCTTATCTTGATCACCGTCCTTTTTATCCTTATCGCCTTGATCTTCTTTATCCTGCTGATCCTTGTCTTTATTATCCTCTTGTTCTTTGTCCTTATCTTTATCCTTACTATCGTCCTTATCTTTATTATTCTCTCCGTCCTTATCGTCATCCTGAGGGTTATCATCCTCTTGCTGTTTTGCACACGCCTTAGCTAGCGCAAAATTATATCTAGTCTCATCATCCGACGGATCACTTCTAAGCGCGCTTTTGTAAGCCTCTACAGCTTCTTTACACTTTTTTTCTTCCATTAAAATATTACCCATATTATGGAAGGCATTATGTTTTTCTTCTTTTGTAGTCGCATTTTTTGCAGCTTGTTGGTTGCGATATAGTGCTTCTTCAAAATTACCTTTTTTAATGTACTGGTGTCCCAAATTATACGCGCCAGCTACTTGCGTTGGCTTTATGGATAACGCTTTACGATATTCCATTTCTGCCTCCACAAAAGCATCGTTAGCAGCCAAATCATTAGCCTCTGCTACAAAACTTTGTGCCTTTAGCTTTTGTTTTAATGCTGCCTTCTCCTCTGTTTTGTCTTGTGCAACAACAGTTATGGATAGTAATAGTAATATGTAAGTTAAGACGTTTTTCATTTAATTATTGTGACTTGTAAATATACTAAAGACCTAGAATTGTTGATGTTAAGGGATTTATAAATTCTCGTTAAATAAGTTTAACTTTTTAAGCCAAGCTGTTTTTCGTTCTAAAAAGAAAATATCGATAAATAACAACAAGATTGCTAAGCCTAAAAACCATTGGAATCTGCTTTCAAAGTTAGCAACCTGCTTCGCTTCAAATTCTTTCTTATCCATTTTATTTAAAAGATCCTTAACCTGACTAACAACCTTATCTGTACTAGCGCCATTAATGTAAACACCGCCCGCTTGATTAGCAATCCCTTTTAAGGTCTCTTCATTTAATTTTGTAACTACAGTTTCTCCTTGTTTATCTTTTTTATAACCTAGCAAAGTCCCATTTCTTTTTAATGGTATTGGACCTCCTGTTAACTCTCCAACACCAATGGTAAAGATTTTTATACCTTCTTCGTTAGCTTCCTCTGCAACTCTTAATGCACCTTCACCATGATCTTCTCCATCAGATATTATTACTAAAACGCGGTTGGTTTGCTCATCATCGTCGTAGTAGGTTTTAGCTAAAATAATCGCTTCGTTTATAGCTGTACCTTGAGAGGATAACATGTCTGTATTAAGATTTTGCAAAAACATTTTTGCTGCCGAATAATCCGTAGTAATTGGCAACTGCGGAAATGCTTTTCCTGCGTAAGCAATAATACCTACACGGTCACTTCCAAGGTTATCAATAACTTTAGACACCAATTGCTGCGCTTTTTCTAATCTGCTAGGTTTAATATCTTCTGCAAGCATACTTTTAGAAACATCCACTGCAAATACAATATCAACACCTTCGCGTTTAACAGTCTCTAAACTTGTCCCTACTTTAGGATTTACCAATGCTAAAGACAAACTTGCAAAAGCCAAACACAATACTATTAATTTTAAAACCGATTTAAATACGGACTGATTAGGACTTAAACGTTTTAATAACGCCTTATTAGCAAACTTTTTTTGTGTGCGTTTTTTCCAAAACTGAAGCAACAAAAAGAAGACTACCAATACCGGAATAACCAGCAGCGTCCAAAACCATATTTTTTCTTCTATTTGAAACATTATCTATACTATTCTATTATTAACCCTTGCCAATTATTCGTGCTTGGATGTTTTAATTAATCTTTTTTATTTCGCTTTCGCGGAATATTTGCCTGTTATACAAAACTCTTAAACAGCGTAATCCTTCCTATAAACTCTAACAATAACAACGCAGCTGCGACCCAAACAAACGGTCTAAAATGCTCGTCATAAGTTGTATATTTTATTTCGTCAATTTCTGTCTTTTCTAGCTTATTAATTTCAGCATAAATCTGTTCTAACTTTTGATTGTTAGTCGCTCTAAAATATTTTCCACCAGTCACCTTTGCAATATCTTTTAAAAGATCCTCATCAATTTCTACCTGAACTCTGTCATACTGAAACCTACCATTTGGCAAAATTTGAATAGGAGACAGGGCCATACCATTTGTTCCGATACCAATAGTGTATACTTTTATACCAAACTCTACTGCCAATTCACTAGCAATTTTTGGATTTAATACACCAGAATTATTAACACCATCGGTTAATAAAATAATGACTTTACTTTTAGCTTTACTATCCTTTAATCTATTAACAGAAGTTGCTAACCCACTACCAATAGCGGTCCCTCCTTCTATAATTGTATTATACCTAATGTCCTCTAGAGAGTTTAATACAATAGATTTATCACTTGTTATTGGTGTTTTTGTATAGCTTTCTCCAGCATATTCCACCAATCCAATTCTGTCATTTGGACGCCCTATAATAAACTTGGCAGCCACTTTTTTTAAAGCTTCAAGACGGTTTGGACTTAAATCCTTTGCCAACATACTTGCAGAGACATCAATAGCCATTACAATGTCTATACCTCGTGTTGTTTTGGTTTTTGTATTAGTCTCTGATGTACGTGGTCTAGCTAAAGCAACAATTAATATTCCTAAAGCTAAAAGACGCAATGCAAACAACACGTGTTTTAGTTTAGGTAAAAGAGAATTAGTGATCTGAAACCCTTTAAGACTAGATATTTTTAACTCGGCAGTCTGCTTATTGTTTTTAAAAACATACCAAGCAATACCCAATGGTAATGCTAAAAGCAACCAAAAGAATTCTTTATTCAAAAATGTAATTCCGTCTAACATTAGTTTTCTTTTTGATTAAGTTCTACAGATGCCAAAATACGCTCCACCACTTGATCCAAGTAAATGTCATCTTTTAAATAGGTTATCAAAATTTGCTGCATGACCTGTTTGTTAGCAAAACTTAATATTACAAACTGACCGTTTACATAATCCGATTTAGCATCGTCAACAGGAAAATCTAAAGTTCCAGAAGTCTTAACACCTTCTGCACCATTTGGTGTTTTAAACTTATCTTTATTAGATATTATGTTTCGACCACCTTCAGCTTCAATAGCTTTTAAATTACCTTCAATAGCCTGTAACAGATTATCCTCTGCAGATGGTCCTTTTTCGCCTGTAGGCGCATCCATAAAGGTTGTTGTTACCGTTGCAATTGTAACTTTACCTTCTAACTCATAACCAAAAGCAGACACTTTAATTTTATCTTTTAACTCTTCCGGAATTGGTGTGTTTTGTCTTTTTAAAACTTCTGGAGTAGAAATTGTTATCGGAGGAAAACCATAATCGCTATCTACCCAACCACCTTCTAACAACTGCTTTGTTTCTTTTTGAAATACCGTGTCTACCACATAATCAAAACCATATCTATAGCTAAACGCTGCAAACGTCAATCCTAGCATAAATACTAGTGCAGCAATAGTGACCCATATTTTTTGAAGATAATCTTTACGCTCTTGTTGCTTTTTGTATTCTAAATCTAAAAGTTTCTCTTCTTCAGTTGGTTCTGGCAAGGCTTCTTTTACATGATCAATCTCTTGATCAATAACTGTTCTGTCAATTTTTGCCAACTCTACGTCTGGAGCAGATTTTGCAAATTTTACTAAATCGGCACGTTTTAAAACGGTTTCTAGTTTTTTAATATCCGCTTTAGACAGCTCTATTTGACTACCATCACTTAACACTTCTAATCTTGTAATTAACTCATCTGTTGTGCTTTCTAAAGCCCTATCATAAACCTTCTCGTCTAAATATGTACGGATAGCTAATGTTAACTCTGAGTAGTAATCTTTATAGTTGTCCTGAGATAAGTAATTGCTTTCGTCTAATTTCTGTAATGCTAATTTTGCTCTATCATATGGTGGTAGTAGTGCAATTTGCTCTTCTTCTGTTAATGGTTTTTTACGCCAAACAAACCAATAAATAACAAACCCTAATAGTGCTAAAATAGCTAAAACAAGTAGTACATATTTCCACCAATCACTAGCTGGTTTTTCAACTTCAAGCATTGGTTTTATATCAAACAATTTTTGTTTTGTAGTATCTACAACTATATTGTTAACCTCAACCAATAAACTGTCTGACACGTATTGCTTTCCTGCAATAATTACTTTTTGCTGCGGAATAACGTAACGTCCAGAATCGAACTGTGTTAAACCGTATTTTTTAATTAGTTTATACTTAGCGTCTAATTTAGTTGTGTCCGTTTTATAAGACTCAATCATTTCTAGAGGTAAAAACGTTTGCCCAACCGGAAAAATAACCGAGTTTAAGGTATCCGTCTCTACTTCAATTTTATAAGTGATTTGCGCTCCAATTTTGATGGAAGTAGAATCTATTGTTGTTTTTACTTGACCAAAAGACGTTGTAGGTAAAAGCAGCAAGGCAATCGCCACAAGACAAAAACCTATAGCTTTGATTGTATTTACTGTATTAAAATGTATTATTTTTTTCACTTTTAACTAATTAATTATCCTCTTGTTTTAAAGTAACCTAATAACTTTCTTACATAACTTTCATCTGTTCTACAAGCTATACTACCTGCTCCAGACTTTGCAAAACTATCTTTAAAATAGGCTACCTTTTCGTTGTAAAACTTAGCGTAATTTTTTCTTACAGATTTAGAACTGGTATTAACTAGCATTAACGCTCCTGTTTCTCCATCTTGCATTTGTACCATTCCTAAATTAGGGATATTTTCTTCGTGTCTATCAAAAACTCTAATACCAGTAATATCATGTTTTCCAGCTGCTATTTTAAGTGTTTGTTGATAATCATCAGCAATAAAATCACTCATCACAAATACAATAGCTTTCTTTTTCATGACACTGCGTAAAAACTTTAAAGCTTCGACAATATTGGTCTCTTTGCTTTTAGGTGTAAACTCAATTAATTCTCTGATTATTCTTAAGACGTGAGAACGTCCTTTTTTAGGCGGAATAAATAATTCGACTTGATCGGAAAATAAAATCAATCCAATCTTATCGTTATTCTGAGTGGCAGAAAATGCTAATGTTGCAGCTATTTCTGTTACAATTTCGTTTTTAAACTGATTTTCAGTACCAAAAAATTCTGATCCTGAAACGTCCACCATAAGCATCATGGTCAATTCACGTTCTTCTTCAAAAACTTTAATGTGTGGCTGACTGGTACGTGCAGTAACATTCCAATCTATATTTCTAACATCGTCTCCAAATTGGTATTGCCTTACTTCAGAAAAAGTCATACCACGACCTTTGAAGGTAGAATGGTATTCTCCTCCAAAAATATGATCAGACAAACGACGTGTCTTAATCTCAATTTTACGTACTTTTTTTAGTAGCTCTTTAGTATCCATTTTTTTTAGTATGCTATGTGCAGTCTTCAGTAAGCAGTCAAAATATAATCAGTATTAATTTAGCTCAAAGCCTATAAATACTAATTACTGCCAACGCATCTATGGTACTTCAATTTCGTTTACAATCTTGTTTATAATATCTTCAGAAGTTACGTTTTCTGCTTCTGCTTCATACGTAATTCCAATTCTGTGACGTAATACATCGTGTACTACAGCACGTACATCTTCAGGTATTACATAACCACGACGCTTAATAAACGCATAACATTTAGCAGCTGTTGCTAGGTTAATACTACCACGCGGAGAGGCTCCAAAAGATATTAATGGTTTTAAATCTGCTAACTTGTATTGCTCTGGATAACGTGTAGCAAAAATAATATCTAAGATATATTTTTCGATCTTCTCATCCATGTATACTTCTCTAACAGCTTCTTGTGCTTTTAAAATTTGTGCAACGGTTACAACAGGATTAACCTTCTCCCAGTTTCCTTTTAAGTTAGCACGCATAATCAACTGCTCTTCTGCTTGCTTAGGATAATCGATAACGGTTTTAAGCATAAATCTATCAACTTGTGCTTCCGGCAACGTATAAGTCCCTTCTTGTTCTACTGGGTTTTGAGTTGCCATTACTAAAAATGGCTTATCTAATTTAAATGTTTCGTCTCCAATAGTCACTTGCTTTTCTTGCATCGCTTCTAATAACGCAGATTGCACTTTTGCAGGTGCTCTGTTAATCTCATCTGCTAAAACAAAATTGGCAAATATTGGTCCTTTTTTAATAGAGAAGTCATTTTCTTTCATATTAAAAATCAACGTTCCAACAACATCAGATGGTAATAAATCCGGTGTAAATTGGATACGACTAAAACTAGCATCAATTGCTTGAGACAACGTATTAATAGCTAAAGTTTTTGCTAATCCAGGTACACCTTCTAATAAAATGTGACCTTGACCTAAAAGACCAATTAATAATCGCTCAACCATATGTTTTTGGCCAACAATCACTTTATTCATCTCAAGCATAAGTAAATCTACAAATGCGCTTTCTTTCTCAATTTTCTCGTTAATTGACTTGATATCAATTGTACTTGTTTGTTCCATTATATGTTGTTTTTTAAGAAAATGAACCGTTATTTAAATTCAAGTGGTGCAAATTGTTAAATTTTTCGCTGTAATCGTGTTAATAATTGGTTAAAAATAGGGTGTTTATTGCACTTTTAAGAGTAATTTATGTTTTACTTTTAATGCTCAATTAACACTATGACAAAAAATAAGTATTCAAAAGTTATTGCAGGAACAATGACTTGGGGACAATGGGGCAAGCAGTTAGACAAAAAAGCCTTTATACAGCTAATGCATCATTGTATTGAAAATCAAATAACTACATTTGATCACGCTGATATTTATGGTGACTACACAACGGAAGCCCAATTTGGTAACGCTTTCGCGGAATCTAGTATAAACCGTGACAATATTCAGTTAATTTCTAAGTGCGGTATTCAATATATTGGACAAACACGCCCAGAAAACCAGGTCAAGCATTATAATTATAGTAAAGATTATATTATTTGGTCAACCGAGCAATCACTTAAAAACTTAAAAACAGACTACCTAGACCTACTGTTATTGCACAGACCTAGCCCATTACTAAACCCAGAAGAAGTTGCAGAAGCCATTACTTTTTTAAAACAACAAGGAAAAATTAAAGACTTTGGTGTTTCTAATTTTACAGCATCACAAACAGATTTATTATCCAAACATACCGCTGTTTCTGTAAATCAAATAGAATTTTCGTTAACACAACATACCCCTATGCATGACGGTATTTTAGACCATATGCAATTAAACAATACACAACCTATGTGTTGGTCTCCTTTAGGTAGCGTATTTAGAGAAGACACAGAGCAAACTAGACGCATCCACAAACAATTAGGCCTTTTATTGCAAAAATACAATGCAACAGAAGATCAATTATTATTAGCATGGATTTTAAAACATCCTGCTAACATAAAGCCCGTTGTGGGCACCACAAATACCAAAAGATTAACAGATGCTATAGCGGCAACACATATTACATTAGAATTAGAAGATTGGTTTTCAATATTAGTTGCTAGCCAAGGACATAAAGTACCATAAAAAAAATACAACAATGAGTAATACAAAAACTGCATTAATTACTGGTGCAACTAGCGGAATAGGTCGCGCAACAGCACATGAGTTTGCTAAACATGGCATTAACCTTATCCTTTGTGGTCGTCGCCAAGAACGTTTAGACACCATACAAAAAGCACTATCAAAACAAACCAATGTACATACTTTAAATTTTGATGTTCGCGATAAAAAAGCAGTCTTTGCTGCTATTGATTCGCTTCCTGAAAATTTTAAACAGATAGATATTTTAATAAACAACGCTGGTAATGCACATGGTTTAGACCCAATTCAAGATGGTAATTTAGACGATTGGGATGCCATGTTAGACATAAACGTAAAAGGTTTATTATATGTCAGCAAAGCCATTATACCTCAAATGACTGCGCGTCAATCGGGACATATCATCAATATTGGATCTTCTGCCGGAAAAGAAGTGTATCCAAAAGGTAATGTGTATTGCGCAAGTAAACACGCAGTTGTTGCAGTAACTGAAGGTATGCGCATTGACCTAAATCCATTTGGAATTAAAGTAACTGCCATAAATCCTGGATTAGTGGAGACTGAATTCTCTCAAGTTCGTTTTAAAGGAGATGCCAAAGCAGACACTGTTTACAAAGGCTACAAAGCATTACAACCTGAAGATTTAGCAGACGTTATTTACTTTGCAGTATCACGTCCAGCACATGTTAACATTGCAGATGTACTTATGTTTTGTACCGCTCAAGCTAGCTCTACAATTGTAAAAAAGGAGTAATCTAAGTCGTGAAATAAAATTACTTTAAAATATTAACCCTTAAAATAAGTCATGATTAATAAACGCTTACTTATCAAAAACTTACTCGCACATAACGACGAGAATAGTTTTTACGATAAAAAGCGAAAAATTGACATTGGCCAAAAAGAAGGTAAAGCTAAATTTTTAAAACACGTTTGCGCACTATCAAACTCCAACCCTAAAAACAATTCGTTTATAGTAATTGGCGTAGAAGATGAAGACAACCAAATTATAGGTGTTGACTTTTTTGACGATTCTAAAATTCAAAACCTAATCAATGCCTATTTCAATAATCCTCCTATAGTACAATACGAGAATATTCCGTTCCCACATTTACCCGACCACAAAGTTGTTGGACTAGTTACTATAAGGCCAAAAGAAGGGCTAACTTCTCTTAAAAAAAACATCTGGAAGTATTATGGCGGCTCTGTATTTTTTAGAGATGGCAGCATTAGTATGCCCAAGGTTTTTAAAAGCGAAATTACAGACGTAAATTCTAAAATTGTCGAAGCTATAGAAAGTCACGCGCAAAACAATATTGAATACACATTAGATGGTGTTTTTGATTTTATGAAAAAGCGCCAAGACTACAACCCTAAATACATTGTTTTCAAGGAGTACTTTGTGTTATGTTGGTCAGGCGAAAAAAAACAGGTTAAAAACGAAACCTTTTACTCTAGAGTAGATATCGAGTTAATAAATGAACAAGTCCGATTGTTTTTTTCTACTTTAGACGAAGTTTCTATTAGTTACACAGAACATTCTTTTACCATAATAGAATATTTACAACTCGGACTTCAAGACGCTTATAAATACTATCCTTTAGAAAAAACAACCATAAGTTTTTCTGACAGTGCCAGCTACAACATAGATTCTACATTACTTTTTAATGCGCCTCAATTTGATAAAAAAATTCTACATCACATATATAATAACAATAATGCGATTTTAGAAAAGTTAAAAAAAGGACAAATTTTAAATATTAACGAAACAAAAGATCTAAACAACCTACCTGATACGTATCTAATATGTTATCTAAATTTATTTCACGAAGCATTAGATAAATTAAATGAGGCTAAACCCTTTTTAAAAGCGCTTCCTGAAATTTATAGAAAATACAAAGACGTCTTACGTATTTTACGAAAAGTAAAATACAACTAAGACTAAAATGGTTAGCAATAGTATACATAGCGCACCATTACAAAGAGTTAATTAAGAACACATTTACAATGAAAGACTAAATTAATTAACTTTAAAAACCTTGATTCTCCCGACAAAGCTCGGCATTGAATATGGTTTTATATTATGTAAAAAGCCAATAATTACGATTGTAATTATTGGCTTTTTTTATTTTAATTAAGGTATTTATTACTTACCTCCGTCCAATTGGTCCTGCCAATCATTTAATTCTTTCCATAAGCCTTTAGCTGCTAAATCCGCCTGTCTTGGCCAAGTCCCTGGTTTGTGCATTTCAAAACGCTTACCACCACTTTTTAAAACCTCTTGACATTTTTCTACACTACAACTTGCTAATGCTGCCCAAGTTGTTACCTCGTGATTATGAAACAACTCTTTTATTTTTGGTCCAATACCTTCTACAACAGTTAAATCGTCTTCCTTTATCTTTTTACCAAAAACTGCTTTTGCTGCTACTGCGTCAAAAGTACTTTTTGGAGGAACAACCTCAACAGGTTTACTTTGCTTTACAGGTGCTGCACTAGCTGCAACCTCTGTTTTAACCGCAGCGCTTGTTGCTGCTCCTGCTGCAAAAGAAGACACCGTATTGCCCGCTCCAGAAGATCGTGACACAGATACTTTACTTGACTGGCAAGCAGCCAAATCTGTTTCTAGTTTACTAATTCTATTTTTATAAACATCTAAGTCAACAGTATTAGTATTACCGCTACCCGATAGTTTTCCTAAAAGATAACCTAAAATAGCACATATTACACCCACTAATAAAGGGATTAACCAGCAAGGAATGCTACTAAATATATTTAATGATAAATTCATGATTTTTATTTTTGTTAGTTAATGGTTACGACAACGCGTCTATTTTTTGCTTTACCTTCTTCCGTTGCATTACTAGCAATTGGCGAGTCCGGTCCTTTTGATGCAGTATTAATTTTATTGGCAGCAATGCCATTTTCTACTAAATAACTTTTAGCAAAATCAGCTCTTTCTTGTCCAAGTCTAACATTAGTTGTTCTACTTCCACTGCTATCCGTATAACCTGTCACGTTAAGTAAAGCGCCATCTACTTTATCCGTATACCTCACCATATCTGCTACTTTTTGACGTTGCGCTGTGGTTAAATTAATAGATGCTTCTGCAGTGTTAAAATATAAAACTAAAGGATCTGCTTTAATAGTCTCTCCTAATGCTTTTAACGCATCTGTTTCGCTACTATCACCTTCTGTCATGGTATTAATACTATAGCCCAATGGTCCATGCAGTATTGCATTACTATCTGCTATAAAATCATCATCTAGTCTACCAAACGTATTTATGTTTTTAGACGACAGTCCTTTTGAGATTAAATAATTTTTAACAGTATTAGCACGTGCTAATCCAAGGTTAGGAAAAGCAGAAGTATTTGTTTCATCACTTCTAAAATGTCCAGTAATATCAATAGACTTATCTGGCTTTGTCCCTAAATAATCTACAAGTTTTGTCAATCCATTGTCCACCTCAACTGATAGTGGTTCTATGTAATGATAGTCTGATGTTTTGAAATTAATATTATCATTAATATCAAAACTTAAATTCCCATTTGCATCGCTTATAGCAAATGCATTCATGGTAGTATCTAATTTTGCAGGAACTTCACTCTTAGCTTCTATTGTATTGGCTTTAGAATTGGCATCTGCATCCGCAGTTCCAGTATCACAATTACAACAGAAAAACCAGTACAGAATTGTACCTAGAATAATAGTCAGCAAAATACCTAGAAGATAACCGGTTTTTTTACTCATTATGGTTTGGTTTTTAAGTTAATGACTATCAAGTTATTAAAAATTTAAAAACCTTTTAACATTTATTATGATTAAAACTAATTTTAGCCGAAAAAAATCGATAAACGACACAATATGAGACCTTAAAACATAAAAAAGCCACATCTTTCGATGTGGCTTCAGTTCCGCGAAAGCGAAAAAAATATTATAAATCAAACTTAATACCTTGAGCTAAAGGTAATTCGTCTGAATAATTAACTGTATTTGTTTGTCTTCTCATGTATACTTTCCAAGCATCAGATCCAGACTCACGTCCACCACCTGTTTCTTTTTCTCCTCCAAAAGCTCCACCGATTTCAGCACCTGAAGTTCCAATGTTTACATTTGCAATTCCACAGTCCGATCCTGCAAAGGATAAGAATTTTTCTGCTTCTTTCAACTCGTTAGTCATAATTGCAGAAGACAATCCTTGCGCAACACCATTTTGAGTATCAATTGCATTTTCTACATCACCAGAATATTTAATTAAATATAATATTGGAGCAAATGTTTCTGATTGTACGATTTCAAAATCGTTTTTAGCTTCAATAATAGCTGGCTTAACATAACATCCAGACTCATAACCTTCACCTTCTAAAACACCACCTTCAACTAATACTTTACCACCTTCAGCTTTTGCTTTTTCAATTGCAGCTAAATATGTGTTTACAGAGTCTTTGTCTATTAACGGTCCAATATGATTTTTTTGATCCAATGGATTACCAATTGTTAATTGTCCGTAAGCACCAACAATAGCATCTCTTACTTTATCGTAAACTGATTCGTGTATGATTAGTCTTCTTGTAGATGTACAACGTTGACCACAAGTACCAACTGCACCAAATACAGCACCGGGAACAACTACTTTTAAATCTGCTGTTGGTGTGATAATAATGGCATTGTTTCCTCCTAATTCTAATAACGATTTTCCAAAACGCTCTGCTACTGTTGCACCAACAATACGTCCCATTCTAGTAGATCCTGTTGCAGATATTAACGGAATTCTATGATCTGTTGTCATAAATTCTCCTACTTTATAGTCTCCATTTATAATTGCCGAAATACCTTCTGGTAAATTGTTTTCTTTTAAAACTGATGCAATAATGTTTTGACAAGCTACTGAGCAAAGTGGTGCTTTTTCTGAACCTTTCCAGATACACACATCACCACAAACCCACGCTAAAGCCGTATTCCAAGCCCAAACTGCTACAGGAAAGTTAAATGCTGAGATTATTCCGACAACACCCAAAGAGTGCCACTGCTCGCGCATAACATGTCCTGGACGCTCAGACGGAATTGTTTGCCCGTTAAGTTGTCTTGATAACCCTACTGCAAAATCGCAGATATCTATCATCTCTTGTACTTCTCCGTATCCTTCTTGTAAAGATTTACCCATCTCATAAGAGACTAACTTTCCTAAAGGTTCTTTTAATTCTCTTAATTTATTTCCAAATTGTCTTACAATCTCACCTCTTTGTGGTGCTGGCATTGCTCTAAAACCTTTAAAAGCTTCTGTTGCTGTATTGATTACCTTTTCGTAATCGGCTTTAGTTGTCGTAGATACTTTTCCTATTAAGTTACCATCTGTTGGCGAGTAAGATTCAATTAACTCTCCACTTCCAAAGTTATTTAAACCTGTCGATGTTCCTTCATTTATATCTTTTAAACCTAGTTGTTTTAAGGCTTCTTTTATTCCGAAATCAGCTGAAACTGCTTGCATATTATAATGATTTTTACGAATTATTTAATTTTTAGCCAATATACTAATATTTCATCGATTTTTTACGACTTTTATTAGGTTAAAATTGATTTAAAATTCGATTAAATTTAAGCCTTAATTTTTGAATTTTAGTCTTAAATTTACTCCTCGAAGTTATATTTTACCATAACTTTAACACACTCTAAAGCACTAATAATCAAAAACCAAACGTAATTAAATTAACAAGTATCTTCTCGTTAATTTTTTTAACCCTATAAATTGTCAACTTCTATGCAACCAAAATCGCTATTTACCATTCTTATTATTTTTTTACTAGCTCTTTCTTGTAAACAAAAAGACACTGAAACCGACAACCTTTTTAAGTTTAGAGATTATATTAGTTATACCACCTCTGGACGTGTCTCTATTGCAGATAATATCAAAATAAATCTTGCAAAGGATGTTGAAGGTTGGGAACCAGAACAAGCGTTAGACAATAGCATTTTTAGTATTTCTCCGCATGTAGAAGGTAAAGCACTTGTGGCTAATAGTCATTCCATAAGTTTTATTCCGGATGAAAATTTAGACGCTGACACGGAGTATACAGTTACTATTAACTTAGGCGAGTTATACAACTCTATTCCTTCAGATTTTGGTAAATACACTTTCCAATTTAAAACTATTACGCCTAATTTTAATATTCAAACTAACGACTTACAATCCTATTCTAAAGAATGGCAATACCTTTTAGGAGTAGCAAAATCTTCTGATGTTATTACGTTACAGCAAGCCAAGCAATTGATATCTGCAACACAACAAGGCAAGGATTTAAAAATAGAATGGAATGAAAAAAGCATGCCTTCTAAATATTTCGAATTCAAAATAGATAGTATTAATCGCTTAGTTGAAGACACGGAAATACTTGTAAAATGGAATGGAAAATCAATCAAAGCAGATAACTCTGGAGAAAACACATTCCCAATTCCTGGAAAAAACAATTTTAGTATTTTGTCTGTAAACGTAGTTCAAACGCCAGAGCAATACTTGTCAATAAACTTTTCTGACCCTATAAAAAAACAACAAAATTTTGATGGCTTAGTGACTATTCAGAATAGTAAAAACCCAAAATTTATCGTTAATGGAAACGTTTTAAAATCGTACCCAGAATCTAAAATTACAGGTAATGTACAAGTTGATGTTTTTCAAGGGATAAAAAATACAGACGATTATAAATTAAAAACACCTTTTAGCGAAACCATTGCTTTTGAAGATGTTAAACCACAAGTCAAACTAGTAAACAGTGGTGTAATACTACCTAATTCGCAAGATTTAAAATTCAATTTTGAAGCGGTTAACTTAAGCGCAGTAGATATCAGAATTATTAAAATCTATGAAGATAATGTTCTTCAGTTTTTACAAGACAATAACTTAGAGAGCAGTAATTCTAATCAAATAAGACGCGTTGGTAGACGTATCGCAAAACACACAATAACACTTATTGAAGACCCTGTAGAAAATGATGGTAAATGGAAAACCTATAGCGTTGACCTTTCTAAATACATCAAATCAGATCCTGGATCTATTTACCGTGTAGAATTAGATTATAAAAAAGCATACTCCTTATACGATTGCGATGCTAATGCCAATGTTAGTAGTAATGATGACGAGGACGATTATTATGAAGACGACTATTACTACGACGATTATTACGGTGATGGCGACTACACCTATACAGATACGGAAGACGAAGATTTAAAAGAAGAAGAATATTGGGACAACATCACTTACAGCTACCGCAATAACAACTACAATTGGAGAGAGCGCAACAACCCTTGTAATGATGCCTTTTATAACAATAAGGTTATTTCGCAAAATTTAATAGGCTCTAATTTAGGAGCTATTGTAAAAAAAGGAGCTGGTAACACCTATCATTTTGCTATTACAAACATCCTGAATACTAATCCGGAACCTGCGTCAAAAATTACACTTTACAGTTTCCAACAACAAGAATTAGCTTCAACATCTACAGATAGTGACGGGTTAGCAAAACTTAAAACAGATAAGCTTGCTGCTTTTGCAATTGTGTCTAAAGGTAATAATACCACTTACGTGAAATTACGTGACGGAAACTCACTGTCACTAAGTAAATATGATGTTTCAGGAACTACATTACAGCGTGGGCTTAAAGGTTATATATATACAGAAAGAGGTGTGTGGCGACCAGGAGATTCTATTCATTTAACTTTTATGTTAAATGACATCGCAAACAAACTTCCAAAAGAACATCCTGTAAAGTTAGAAGTCACCGATGCTAATGGAAAACTTGCATTTAAAAATATCACTAATCAAGGCGTAGATAATTTTTACCAATTTAATATTCCGACTGCAACCGAAGATAAAACCGGAAATTGGAATGCTAAAATCAGTGTAGGTGGTGCTACATTTTACAAAGGACTTAAAGTCGAAACTGTAAAACCAAACCGACTTAAAATTAAAATAGATTTTGAAGATAAAGTACTTAGATCTAACGCACCATTAAACGGAAAACTAGCAGTAAACTGGCTACATGGCGCACCTGCTAAAAATGTAAAAACAGAAATAAAAGCTAAATTTACAACCTCTTATTCTAGTTTTAAAAATTACGAAGACTACCAATTTAGAGACCCTTCCAAAAAATTTAACACAGAAGAAATTACCATATTTGATGGTAAAGTAGATGCAGAAGGCTTGGCAGATGTGACCAAAAACTTAAGCATTGGAGAAGATGCACCAGGAATGCTAAACGCACAGTTTTTAGTTCGCGCATTTGAAAACGGAGGTGATTTTTCTATGGATGCTTTTACAATGCCATATGCACCCTATAACTCTTTTGTTGGTTTAAAATCGCCTAAAGGAAAAGCTTACGGTTCCTTTTTTACAGATGAAAATCACACCTTTGATTTAGTAACAGTAGACGACCAAGGAAACCCAATTAAGCGTAATAATTTAGAAATAAAAGTCTATAAAATTGAATGGCGTTGGTGGTGGAACTCGTCTTACGACAACCTATCACAATACACCTCTAGCAGCTATCACAAGCCTTTTTTAAATAGTAAAGTAAATACTAGTACTAGCGGTAAAGCATCGTTTAACATCAAAGTACCAGAAAACGAAGGCGGACGTTATTATATCACCATAAAAGATCCTATTTCGGGTCATATGACAGGGCGTACAGCATACTTTTATAAAGACTGGTGGAAACGTCAACCTTCTGGAGACAAAGAAGCTGCTAAAATGCTAGTATTTGCTGCAGATAAAGAAAACTATAATGTTGGCGAAACTGCAAAAATCACATTCCCATCAGGTACAGAAGGTCGTGCTTTAGTTAGTATAGAAAACGGATCTGAAGTCTTACAAACTACATGGGTAAAAACAAAAAAAGGAGAAACTACTGTAGATATCCCTATTACAAAGGATATGGCTCCAAATGTATTTATCAACATCTCATTACTACAACCACACGCTTCCGTTGCCAACGATTTACCGTTGCGTTTATTTGGTGTTATTCCGTTATTAGTAGAAGATCCAAATACGATATTAGAACCAGAAATTAGAATGCCAAGCGTGTTGCAACCTGAACAAGAATTTGAAGTATTTGTCTCAGAAAAAAACAACAAAGCCATGACCTATACTATTGCTATGGTCGAAGAAGGCTTATTAGACTTAACACGATTTAAAACACCAAATGCATGGCAATCCTTTTATGCAAGAGAAGCTTTAGGTGTTAAAACCTGGGATGTTTTTGATGATGTTGTAGGTGCTTATAGCGGAAGCATAGAACAAGTTTTTGCTATTGGAGGTGATGGAAATGCTGCTGATGGAAAAAACAAAAAAGCAAACAGATTTAAACCTGTCGTTAAATTCTTTGGACCATTTAAATTAGAATCTGGTGGAAGAAAAACACATAAAATAAAAATGCCAAATTACGTCGGTGCAGTAAGAACAATGGTTGTTGCAGGTAATAATACGACTGAAGCATATGGAAGTACTGACAAATCTGTACAAGTCAAAAAACCATTGATGGTATTAGCAACGCTTCCAAGAAAATTAAGTCCAGGAGAAAAAGTAACACTACCAGTTACCGTTTTTGCAATGGAACCTAATGTAAAAAACGTATCCGTTAAATTAAAATTGAGCAACGGAATTACAGTTGTTGGAGACCAATCCAAAGCATTGACTTTTGCCCGTCCAGATGAGCAAATGACTTATTTTGAATTAGACGTTAGTAAAGCAAAAGGCGTAAATACAGTAGAAGTTATTGCGACTGGAAATGGTGAGTCGTCAACTTATAAAGTAGAGATAGATGTCGAAAATGTAAATCCGATATCTTCTAAAAGTTTAGACGCGACATTAGATCCAAATGGGTCAAAAACAATAGATTTTACGACCTTTGGTGTCGTCGGCACAAATAGTGCTAGTGTTGAGTTTTCAACATTGCCTCCAATGGATTTTACTAGAAGATTACAGTACCTAATACAGTACCCTCATGGCTGTGTGGAGCAAACGACGTCTAGTGTATTTCCACAGTTATTCTTACAAGACATCTTTGATTTACCGTTTAATAAAAAGCAAGAAATACAAACTAACATAGAAAACGGAATCAAACGTTTAGGTCATTTTCAAAGACCAAATGGCGGTATGAGTTATTGGATTGGAGAAGGTAGCGCTAACGATTGGGGAACCAGTTATGCCGGACACTTCTTATTAGAAGCTGAGAAAAAAGGATTTGTACTACCATTAACTTTTAAAAGCAATTGGATTAAATACCAAAAACAAGCTGCACAAAGTTGGAGACCAAGCTACAAAACATATAACTCGGACTTAGCGCAAGCCTATCGTTTATACACTTTAGCATTAGCCGGAAGCGCTGATTTAGGAGCTATGAATCGCTTACGCGAATTTTCAGAAATTTCTAACGAAGCCAAATGGCGTCTAGCAGCAGCTTATGCATTAGCTGGTCAAGTCGAAGCTAGTAATAAAGTATCTAGTACTGCAAACATTAATTTTAAGGCACAAAAATACAATTACTACACTTACGGTTCTGCTGACAGAAACAGAGCCATGGCATTAGAAACTATGATTTTAACTAAAGACAAACGCGCTAAGGATTTATCCGAAACTATAGCAAGAGACCTGTCTAGTCAACGTTGGATGAGCACACAAACTACAGCTTATAGCTTATTGGCAATGGCTAAAATGGTTAATGCTAATGGCGGTAAAGCAATGAAGCTAAGCTATACTATTAATGGTAAAACAGAAACGATAGACACTAAAAACGCCATTGCACAACGTCCTTTAATAGTTAATGATGGCAGCAACAATGTAACCATTAAAAACGAAAGAGAAAATGTTGTTTACGTCCGTGTTTTAAACTCTGGAAAGCTACCATTAGGTCAAGAACTAGTTGAGCAAAGAGGGTTTACTACAAACGTTATTTATAAGGATTTAAAAGGTAATAGAATTGACATCTCAAAACTACAACAAGGTCAAGACTTTGTTGCAACGGTCCAAGTAACCAATACTAAAGATTATAGCGTTAATGATGTTGCGTTGACACAAATTTTTCCGTCAGGTTGGGAAATAGTAAACACCCGTTTTACAGCTTTTGGAGCGTCTACAACAAGCCAAGCAAGATTTACAGACATTAGAGACGATCGTGTTAATTTCTATTTTGACTTAGGTCCGAAAAAAACGAATACCTTTAATGTCATGCTTAACGCATCGTATTTAGGTCAATATTATTTACCAGGATTACAAGCAGAAGCCATGTATGACAATACGTTTTTAGTTAGAAATAAAGGACAATGGATTGTAGTGGAAAAATAATATATTCCCACGAAAGTGATAAAAAAATTAACGTTTTAAAGTAAAATGACCAACACGACGTTGCCCATTAATTATTAAAACATACCAGTAATCTGATGTTGGTAAAGGACTTCCATTAAACGTACCGTTCCAAGCGAATGGTGCGTTTTTTGTGCTTTTTAGAAGCTTGCCAAACCGATCAAAAAGATACACTTCTGAAGTCTCAAAAAACTCAATACCTTTTAAATCGAAGGTATCATGATGACCATCGTTATTTGGTGTAAAAAACGGAGGGACGTAAAAGTGTAAAAAACGAGTAGTTACAACATCTGCACAATTATCACCTTTAACATAAATAGTATATAAACCGCCTTCCATATCACTAAACACGTTTGAGTTTTGGTAGTTAACACCATCTACAGAATACTCAAAATCGCCAACATTACTAGTGTTAACATTAATATTATTTCCGCTTGAAATAATAGAATCAAGTATTGGTAGATCTAATTGCTCTACAGTAAACGTTATAATAGTAGTCAAACAACCGTCTGTTACCTCTACTATACAAATTCCAGGAGTACCTACTTCTAAAAACGATGTGGTTTCACTTGTATTCCAAATATAAGTTGGATTTACTATGTCTGTAATTGCTTGCAAAATAATAATTTCTCCTTCGCAAAAAACTACAAATTCATCTTCATTATTAAGCGTTTGGTCACCCATAATATCCCAAACACAAGTTGTATTATTAAATATTGTGGTTTCCCAGCATTCTAATCCTGTAGGCTGTATTGGTTGTGTCCCTGATACTTCCCAAGCGCAAGTTGTAGTATTAAATATTGTACTTTGCCAACACTCTAGAGTTGGTTGCATTGGTTGTATCCCTGATAATTCCCAAACGCATGTAGTAGTGTTAAACGTTGTTGTTTCCCAACACTCAACGGTTGGTTGTGTAGGCTGTGTACCTGTCACATCCCAAAGACATGTAGTAGTATTAAACATAGCAATTTCCCAACATTCTAATCCCGTTGGCTGCATTGGTTGCGTACCTGAAACTTCCCAACCGCAAGTTGTAGTATTAAATGTAGCAGTTTCCCAACAATCAACGGTTGGCTGTGTAGGCTGTGTACCTGTTACATCCCAAATACATGTAGTCGTATTAAACGTTGCAATTTCCCAACAATCTAATCCTGTTGGCTGCATTGGTTGCGTACCTGAAACTTCCCAAGCGCAAGTTGTAGTATTAAATGTAGCAGTTTCCCAACATTCTTGGGTTGGTTGCGGAGGTTGTGACCCTGTAATATCCCAAGTACAAGACGTTGTATTTATAGTAGCCACTTCCCAACATGCTAAAGTTGGAGCTACTCCCAAATCAGTAACAACCACTTGAAAAACTTCTGAAACCACATTACAAAAACTATTATTGACATTGGCTACAGACTGCGCCACTTTTGCTCTGTAATACGTCGTTGTATTAATACCAGAGATAATAATGTTTTGATTAATTTCTCCAGTAATATCAGACCATGTTGTCCCATCGATACTTTCTTCCCATTGATAAAAATGAGTACTAAAAACAGTATTATCGGGCGTTACAGTTAAGCTAGTACTATACGGTGTTTGATTGCTACACAAATTAACGGTGGTATTATTAGACACATCACTAATAGTAATATTATCACCGCAGCTTTTAAAAACAATATCATCAATAGCCAAGTCATTACCACAACCACCGACACCATTATTTTTCATTTTTAAAATAACAGAGGTTTGACCAGGCAATGTCTGAAACACCAAACCAAATTGCATCCAATTGGGCGTTGTTGTACTGCCAATATCTCCTGTACTTCCTGAAGCTAAAAGATTAGTATCCGTGTTATCCCAAATTTCAAAACTGACATTTATCGGAATTGCATTTGCACCGCAAAAGCCGGAAGAAGGCGTTATATTTACTAACCACGACGAAAACTCATAAGTCGTATTAACACATAACCCGCTAATTGGAGTATTATAAAATTCGCCAGACGTAAAATCAGAATTAATTACCAGCATTTTCCCGTTAGTATCGTCAGGCGTATGATCAGGAATTGTAAACCAATCAAAATAATTAGTCGTGTTACTTACAGTGTAAAACCCATCATTTGGTTCTGCTCCGTTAGCGTAGGCATAAGTTGTTGTTCCTGCTGGTAAAGCACTTTGACCTGTACCGACTCCAAAATTTTCCGTAAAAATAGGGTCACCAGAATTTCCATTACAAAATCCCAATTGTGCCACCACGATTTTTGTAGAAAAAAAAGCAACGCAAATTATGATTGTTTTAAGAGTCTTAAAGTACTTTTTCACGTTTATTATTTAAATAATCTTATCAAGTATAAATGTATTTATTTAAATTCACAATTATAAAAGCAACTAAACCACTTCTGTAGTGTTTATGTATAGGTTAATTAACTTTATTAAAAAAAACAAGATCAAATCTGTAGTGCTTTTAGCGCTATTACTAGCGTATTTACTCTGCTTACCTAAGCAACTTTTTAAAAACCCAACAGCAACCGTAATAACCAGTAATACAAACGTTTTACTTGGTGCACAAATAGCAAAAGATGGGCAGTGGCGTTTTCCCGAAAGCGATAGTATTCCAGAAAAATTTAAAACTTGCATCATTGCTTTTGAAGACGAGTACTTTTACAAACATCCGGGATTTAATCCTATTTCAATTGTAAAAGCGCTCAAACAAAATGTTAGTTCTGGTCATGTAAAACGCGGTGGAAGCACTATTACACAACAAGTTATTAGACTATCTAGACAAGGTCAATCTAGAACTTATTTAGAAAAATTAAAAGAACTTATTTTAGCCACACGTTTAGAACTACGCTATAGCAAAGAAAAAATATTAGCATTATATGCTAGTCATGCGCCTTTTGGCGGAAATGTAGTTGGAATTGATGCTGCATCTTGGCGTTATTTTAATAGAAATGCTAACGATTTATCTTGGGCCGAAAGCGCTACACTTGCAGTTTTACCTAACGCACCAAGCTTAATTTATCCAGGGAAAAATCAAAAGCGATTATTAGAAAAACGAAACCGATTACTAAAAAAATTAGTAGACAATAAAACTATAGATGAGTTGACATACAATTTATCTATTGCTGAAGGTTTACCGCAAAAACCTTATGCGCTACCACAAATAGCACCTCATTTATTGCAAACCATTTCAAAAACAAACAAAGGAGAACGCATAAAAACGACAATAAAGAAACAACTCCAAGAGCAAGTAAATACCATTGTTTTAAATCATTATAACACATTAAAACAAAACGAAATTTACAATATCTCCGTTTTAGTTTTAGATGTTAAAACACGACAAGTACTGTCTTATGTTGGTAATTCTCCAACGGATAACAAACACCAAAACAGTGTTGATATTATCAACAAACCAAGAAGTACGGGAAGTATTTTAAAACCATTTTTATATGCTGCCATGTTAGATGCAGGTGATATTTTACCTAACACATTAGTGGTTGATATCCCCACTCAATTTGGAAACTACTCTCCAGAAAATTTTAATAAAGCGTTTGATGGTGCTGTACCTGCAAAACGCGCATTATCTAGATCTTTAAATGTGCCCGCTGTTAGAATGTTACAAGAGTTTGGTTTGGACCGGTTCCATCATTACTTAAAAGATTTAAACCTAAAAGATATTAGATACAATGCCAATCACTATGGTTTATCATTAATTTTGGGTGGTGCAGAAAGTAACCTTTGGGATTTATGTAAAAGTTATGCTGCCTTCTCTTCCACAATCAATCATTTTAACGACACATCAAGCGAATACTTTTCTAATGAATTTTGTGAACCCACGTATTTTGCTTCCAAAACGATAGATTTTGGTAAAAAATCTACCCAAAAAACAGTATTTGATGCAGCATCCATATACTTAACGTATCAAAGTTTAAAAGAAGTCAACAGACCTGAAGGTGACGATAATTGGCAGTTTTTTGACAACTCTAAACAAATTGCTTGGAAAACAGGAACAAGTTATGGTTTTAGGGATGCTTGGGCAATTGGAACTACCAAAGATTATGTTGTTGGTGTTTGGGTTGGTAATGCAGATGGAGAAGGACGACCTGGCTTAGTAGGTGTCCAAGCTGCTGCCCCTATATTATTTGATGTTTTTAGTTTACTACCCAATAGTCAATGGTTTAAAAAACCGTTTGATGAAATGCAAGAGGTCGATATCTGCAGTGTTAGTGGTTACAGAGCTTCTGTTAATTGTCAAGAAACCGAATTACAACACATCCAATTAAGTGGTTTAAAAACAAAACCATGTCCATATCACACCTTAATACATGTGGATAATACAGAATCATTTCAGGTTAATACGTCTTGCGAAGATTTAAGTGGTATCCATACTAAATCATGGTTTATACTGCCTCCTTTAGTAGAGTATTATTACAAAAAAAAGAATCCATTTTACAAACCTTTACCACCTTTTAGAGCAGATTGCTTAGGACAGGACGATGTCAACATGCAATTTATTTACCCTAAAAATGCAAGTACCATCTTTTTACCAAAAGACTTTAATGAAACGATCAATGAGTTGGTTTTAAAAGTAGCCCATTCTGAAAAAAGCAGTACTCTATTCTGGTATATAGACCAAACGTATATTGGTCAGACTACAGATATACATGATATTGCCATTATACCTGAAGTAGGCCCACACACCATTATTGTTGTTGATAATTATGGAAATGAACTAAAACGAAAGATTACCATTTCTAAATAAATGACACGCCAACACTACGCCTTATCCCAAGTAATAAATGGGTTATTACTTAATTGCGAATTATAATACCTAACATCTCCTGTTACCTCTTGACCCAACCAGCTTGGCTTAGTAAACTGTTCGGTTTCAGAATTTAGCTCTACTTCTGCTACGATTAAGCCCTTATTATCTCCAAAAAACTCATCAACTTCAAAAATATGTCCGTCCACTTTTACCTCGTAACGTATTTTATCAATAACACCTTCTTCGCATAATTGTAGTAATTGCTCAGCTTCCTCTTTTGGAATACTTTTTTCCCATTCAAACCGTGATAAACCGCTACTGGAAGATTCTCCTTTTATTGTTAAAAAACCGTCGTCTCCTTTTAAACGGACTCTAACTGTGCGCTTTTTATGCGTATTTAAAAATCCTTGGACAATTCGTGTACTTTTAAATGCTTGGTCTTTAAAAACATCGGATTGTACTAAAAATTTACGTTCTATTTCTATCATTTTCACTTTCCGTGATCACGGAACTATTTTTATAGATTATTAATATTCTTTTTTTATTGAGATTACTGCCTGCGTAGGAATTAGTAAATTTACAAGATGCAAAACGATTTACCAATAAGAAAAATTATTCATGTGGATATGGATGCCTTTTACGCGTCTGTTGCACAAATGGATAATCCAGAATTAATTGGTAAAGCTATTGCTGTTGGGGG
Source organism: Olleya sp. KKT75 (assembly GCF_055635485.1). Lineage (NCBI taxonomy): Bacteria > Pseudomonadati > Bacteroidota > Flavobacteriia > Flavobacteriales > Flavobacteriaceae > Olleya > Olleya sp. KKT75. The sequence continues at coordinate 1,438,482 of NZ_CM145759.1, read as the reverse complement.
CGGTGGACCACGCGGTGTTATTAGCGCAGCAAGTTATGAAGCCAGGAAATTTGGTGTAAAAAGCGCCATGTCTGGACGCTTAGCTATAAAATTGTGCCCCCATCTTATTTTTGTAAAAACAGATTTTGAACGTTATAAAGAAATCTCTAATCGTATTAGAAAAATTTTTTATGACTACACAGATTTAGTAGAGCCTTTATCTTTAGATGAAGCGTATTTAGATGTTACGGAAAATAAAAAAGGACATCCAAGTGCTTCCATGCTTGCAGAAGAAATTAGAACACGAATTTTTAACGAAGTTGGACTAACCGCATCGGCGGGTATTAGTATTAATAAATTTGTAGCAAAAATTGCCAGTGATTATAATAAGCCTAATGGTCAAAAAGTAGTTAATCCAGAAGAAGTTTTAGACTTTTTAGAAGCTTTAGATATTAGAAAATTTTACGGTATTGGAAAAGTTACCGCCGAAAAAATGTACCAAAAAGGAATCTATACCGGATTAGATTTAAAGTCTAAATCGCTTGCATTTTTAGAATCAAATTTTGGTAAATCAGGCACCTCGTATTATTATATTGTAAGAGGCATCCATAATAGTCCGGTTAAACCGAACCAAATACGGAAAAGCCTAGCTGCAGAACGTACGTTTAATGAAAACTTATCTTCTGAAGTGTTTATGCTAGAAAAACTACAACTTATTGCTGACGAAGTTGCCAAGCGTTTAAGTAAGAGTAAAGTAGCAGGAAAAACGGTTACTTTAAAAATAAAATATAGCGACTTTACACTTCAAACACGCAGTAAAACACTGCCTTATTTTGTGGCTGATGCTGCTGTAATTTTAGAAACTGCAAAGGATTTGTTGTATCAAGAAAAGATGAGCAACTCGGTACGATTACTAGGTATTTCTTTATCTAATTTAAATACTGTGAAAAAACCAAAAAAGACAGAAGAGGACAAAGCCATTAGTGTCCAATTAAGTTTTAGATTTTAGGCTACGGACAAAATACGTTCTAACGGAATAATAGTGGACGTTTTTAAAATTACATATTTTTCTGTCACACCCCAAATAGTAGTATTTACCCTTTTTAAACCTTCGTTATCTGCAAATAAGATGCGTACTTTTTCGTGTTCTATGTTTCCTAAGACCATGGCTCTAGTTAACGTTAGGCAACGCTCTGCTTTTTCTGTTTTAGATGCTAGTAACTCTTCTTTAGGAAACTTTAAATATTTAATCTCTTCTTTTTCTATTGTTTGTATCGCTAGGTTTCTCATGTTGTTTAATCTTTAGGGTTTAGTAGATTAAATTACAAAATCATTACGTATTAAACTAAAAAAAGTATGGATTTGATACTTTTTTAACACTTCTTGTAAGTGTTTTAAAACAAAAAACCAGCTATATCTCTATAACTGGTTTTAATTTATTTTACTAGCCTTTATTTTGCGTTAGGGATGGAACGGTTTGTCTGAGCTCCTCGCAGAGAGCGAGTAGTGACAGCGCGACCCTTGTGGTAACGCCCTAAAGATTAAAAGTTACAACTTTCAATTTCTGTTACTCTTAATGTATTTACCATTCCTTTATCTTGAATTGGCATGGCTGCTAAACTAATTAACATGTCGCCTACTTCTAAGAATCCTTTTTTACAAGCTATTGCATTTACGTCCTCTATCGTTTCGTCGGTGCTTACGTATTTATCATAGAAAAATGCAGTAACACCCCAAAGTAAATTTAACTGCGTTAAAATACGCTTATTAGAAGTAAATACTAAGATATGTGTGTTTGGTCTCCAAGCCGAAATTTGGAATGCTGTATACCCACTATTTGTTAATGTAGATATTGCTTTTGCATTAATATCGTTTGCCATATGCGCTGCGTGATAGCATATAGATTTTGTGATATAACGCTTAGTACGGATATGTGGTGGCGATTGCGGAACTTTAATTAAGTCTGAATCTTCTACACTTTTAATAATATTTGACATCTGGCGAATGACTTCTACCGGATATTTTCCAACACTTGTTTCTCCTGATAACATTACTGCATCTGCACCATCCATTACACTGTTTGCAACATCGTTAACTTCTGCTCGTGTTGGTGTTAAACTTGTAATCATTGTCTCCATCATTTGAGTGGCAATAATTACTGGTATTCTAGCACGCTTAGCACGAAGTACTAATTGTTTTTGTACTAATGGCACTTCTTCTGCAGGGATTTCTACTCCTAAATCTCCACGTGCAACCATTAAACCATCACAATAAGCTACAATTTTATCGATATTTTCTACAGCTTCTGGTTTTTCAATCTTAGCTATAATCGGAATTTTATGATCACTATGTTTTTTAATTAACTCTTCTAATTGCATTAAGTCTTCTGCATGACGCACAAATGATAATGCCATCCAGTCTACTCCAATCTTACATGCGAAAATAGCATCTTCGATATCTTTTTCTGTTAATGCAGGTTGTGATATGTTTGTATTAGGCAGGTTAACTCCTTTTTTAGATTTAAGTGGTCCACCTTGTATTACTTTGGCTTTTACTTCAGACACACCATCTGTAGATATGACTTCAAAATGTAATTTTCCGTCATCTAAAAGAATACGTTCTCCTGGTTTTGCATCCTGAGGAAACTTATCGTAAGTCATGTAAACACGCTCCTTGGTCCCTTCAAAACGTTCTCCAGTAGCAAAAATAATTTCGTCTCCTGGATTAACAACAACCTCACCCTTCATGACACCAACACGTAATTTAGGACCTTGTAAATCTCCTAAAATTGATGCATTATAACCAAACTCTTCGTTTAGTTCTCTAATCATTTGTACACGTTCTTCAACGTCTTTATAATCTGCGTGAGAAAAGTTGATTCTGAATACATTAGCTCCTTCGTCTAACATACCTTTTAATACCTCTTTACTACTGGTTGCAGGTCCTAGAGTTGCAACGATTTTGGTCTTTTTTCTGTTTGGCATTAGTTGAATATTAAGTTGTCTTTAGATTTTAAGGTGTCTACATCTATTGTGTAAGCTGTAGCAACTTGTGGAATCTTTAGAATGTTATTTAAAATGATTTTTTCTTTATTCTGAAATTCGGTTTCGATTTTAAGCAAGAAATTGACTTTCTTATACTCTGGTAGCAAATAAAAATTAGTTGCTCCCGAAGTGTCTTCTCCAAATAACGAATTTGATTGCTGCTCTAAGTTAGTATATTGCACCTTGCATGTATTAGCTACCAAATGGTATGTAGTTAATTGTTTGCAGTCAAACCACTCAAAAAGCGCGTAATTTGTATTTAAACTTGGATTGGTAATATCATCCTTTCTCCTTTTAAGAGTAATATCCAATGCTCTGTTTATTAAAAATGCTAATCTATAATCTTCTATTACGCAATGAATTCCAATTAATGCGTAATGCTCTTCTTCTAAAAAGTCGTCTAAAGAGAGTTTTCGAATAGCCATTTTAATTACAAAATTAAATGTAAATATAGCATTTAAACACTAAGTATTGGTGTGTTTTACGTAATCTTAACATGAAATTATTACGAAAACGTTATAGTAAAGTGCTGAATAATAAGAATTAAAGCGTTGTAGATTTATTTAAATAAATCCTGCTTTATTGATTTGAGATTGTAATGCAAAGTAAGCACGTTTTGATGCTTTTTCTTCTGCTTTTTTCTTAGACGTTGCTCTAGCTTTAGCTATAACTTTTTTGTCTATAGATAATTTTACAGAAAAATGTTTAACATCGTCATTACCGGTATCTTCATACACATTGTAATCAAATACTTTTTTCTCTTTTTGACACCACTCAATCAACAGACTTTTGTAACTAATTACTTTGCCTTCTAATTTCTCGATATCAACGTAAGGATTAATGACGCGCTTTTGTATAAATTTATCGCAGTTTTTATAACCTCTATCTAAATAAATGGCTCCAATTAAAGCTTCAAAAAGATTACCATGGATATTATCGCCAAATTGGCCTTTAGGTATTTTACTTTCTACTAATTTAATTAATCCTAAATCCTTACCAAGTTCATTTAAATGCTCTCGACTTACAATTTTAGATCTCATTTTAGTTAAGTAACCTTCATCACCACCTGGTACTTCCATGTATAAATGATGTGCAATAACAGCGCTAAGCATAGCGTCTCCTAAAAACTCTAAGCGTTCGTAATTAATAATATGCCCTTTGTCATCTTTAATGTTCATGGAACGATGCGTAAAGGCAGTCTGATAAAACTTTAAAGTCTTAGGTTTAAATTTTAAAATCTTAGAAATAGCAATAAAAAAATTCCCATCTTGATTAGATTGGGAATTAAATATGTTACGAATTCTTTTCATTTAAAAACTTAATCTAATTTTTTAAACAATACACAAGCATTGTGACCTCCAAATCCAAAAGTATTGCTCATAGCAACTTTAATCTCTCTTTTTTGTGGGGTGTTAAGTGTCAAGTTTAATTCAGAATCTATGTTTTCGTCTGGTGTAACGTGATTAATTGTTGGCGGAACAATACCATGTTCCATTGCTAAAATAGCAGCAATAGACTCAATAGCACCAGCTGCACCTAACAAGTGACCAGTCATAGACTTTGTAGAATTTATATTGATGTTTTTAGCATGATCGCCAAAAACCTCTTTAATCGCTTTTAACTCGGCAACATCACCTAAAGGTGTAGATGTTCCGTGTGTGTTGATGTGATCCACATCTTCTGGTTTTAAACCAGCATTTTCTAAACAGTTTTTCATAACTGCTATTACACCAATTCCTTCCGGATGTGGTGCTGTCATATGATAAGCATCAGAAGACATTCCGCCTCCTAAAACCTCTGCATATATTTTTGCGCCTCTTGCTTTTGCGTGCTCATATTCTTCTAGAATAATTGCTCCGGCACCTTCACCTAAAACAAAACCATCACGTGTACCATCAAAAGGTCTTGATGCTGTTTGTGGGCTTTCGTTTCTAGTTGATAAAGCATGCATAGCATTAAATCCTCCCATTCCAGCAATTGTCACTGCTGCTTCACTACCACCTGTTACAATAACATCACAATGTCCTAAACGTATATAGTTTAAGGCATCAATCATTGCGTTAGCAGAAGAAGCACATGCAGATACAGTTGTGTAATTAGGACCCATAAAACCATTCTTAATAGAAATGTTTCCGGGTGCAATGTCTGCAATCATCTTAGGGATAAAGAATGGATTAAATCTAGGTGTACCATCACCAGCAGCAAAATTTAACACTTCATTTTGAAATGTTTCTAAACCACCAATTCCAGCGCCCCAAATAACACCAACTCTTAATTTGTTAACGGTCTCTAAGTCTAGTTTAGAGTCCGCAATAGCCTCATCAGATGCGACCATTGCGTACTGCGTAAACCTGTCCATTTTGCGGGCTTCTTTTCTATCTAGAAAATCAGTTGCCACGAAATTTTTTAACTCGCAAGCAAAGTTTGTCTTGAACTTTTCAGTATCAAAATATGTAATAGGTGCGGCACCACTTTTACCACTAATAAGACCAGACCAATACTCGTCCTTAGTGTTTCCAATTGGCGTTAACGCTCCTAACCCTGTAACTACTACTCGCTTAAGTTCCATAAATATTGTGCTTATTTAGCAGCTTCAATATAAGATACAGCCTGACCTACTGTAGCAATGTTCTCTGCTTGGTCATCTGGAATCTGGATATCGAATTCTTTTTCAAATTCCATGATTAATTCTACAGTATCTAATGAATCTGCTCCTAAGTCGTTCGTGAAGCTAGCTTCAGTTACAACTTCGTTTTCATCAACACCTAATTTGTCTACGATAATCGCTTTTACTCTTGATGCAATGTCTGACATAATTTTAATTTTTTTAGTTTTAATTAAGGGGCAAAAATAAAAAACTTTATTTTAAAACACACGTTTACTTTAAAAATGTGCTACGAATTTAATTATTTAAATCGAAGAATTTCGATTTTAGCCCGTAATTGTTAATAATTATTGCTTTTTTTGTTTGAAGAATTTAACATTGAAAATAGAAAATGAAACGTGTAGTAATTTTTGCGTCCGGTAGCGGAAGTAATGCTGAAAATTTAATAAGGTTTTTTCAAAATAGAGACAATGCGTCTGTTATTCAGGTATTAACTAACAATCCTCATGCCAAAGTCTTAGATCGCTGTAAAAAACTAAAAGTTAGCGGGTTATCGTTTAACAAAACAGCCTTTACAGCAACAGATGATGTCTTAAACCTATTAAAAGTTAACCAACCAGACTTAATTGTATTGGCTGGTTTTTTATGGAAATTTCCAGAAAACATCCTAAAGCACTTCCCAAACAAGGTTATAAACGTACACCCTGCATTATTGCCAAAATTTGGAGGAAAAGGCATGTACGGAATGCATGTGCACGAGTCTGTTGTAGCTAATAAAGAAACAGAAACAGGGATCACAATACATTATGTAAACGAACATTATGATGAAGGCGCTGTTATTTTTCAGGCTAAATGTGAGGTTTTAGCTTCAGATACAGCTTTGGACGTCGCAGAAAAGATTCATGAATTAGAAATGAAACATTTTCCGGAAGTCGTAAATAAATTATTAAGTTAGTAGATCAACTCTAATCAAAGTACTTTATACAGCGTATAGTATAACTTTAACTGATTTAAGATAAAACAATACCGTTTTCGCTTAAGCGGAAATTAAAAAATGGGTAAAAAGAAGAAAAAATATTACACCGTTTGGCAAGGACATCATAAAGGCGTTTTTGAATCCTGGAATGATTGCAAAGCACAAATCAAAGATTATCCTGGAGCGCAATACAAATCCTTTGCTACGTTTGACGCTGCCAAAGCCGCCTTAAAAGGAAATTACTTTGACTACATTGGAAAAAAGGAAGGCTTTAAAAGCGAGTTAAGCCATGAACAGCTTAAAAAAATTGGGCGTCCAAATTATAATTCTATTTCTGTAGATGCAGCCTCTTCTGGTAATCCCGGGATAATGGAATATCGTGGCGTAGAAACAAAATCTAAAAAACAACTATTTAAACAAGGTCCTTTTGCTGAAGGCACCAATAATATTGGCGAATTTTTAGCATTAGTACATGGTTTAAGTTTTTTAAAAAAACATAATAGCGACTTACTTATATATACAGACTCTAAAACCGCTATGAGTTGGGTGCGCAAAAAAACGTGCAATAGCAAACTAGAACGTAACGCAAAAAACAAACCGGTGTACGATTTGGTAGACCGCGCAGTTAATTGGCTAAAAGAAAACGATTATAAAACCACGATAGTTAAATGGGAAACCAAAGCTTGGGGTGAAATCCCTGCAGATTTTGGTCGAAAATAATTAGCGTTTCTTTCAATAGATTCCACTTTTTTACAGAATATATTTTACGTAAGTTTGCACTAAATTTTAAAGCCATTTATGAGCAAGTTAGTAATAGTAGGTACAGTAGCATTTGACGCTATAGAAACTCCTTTTGGTAAAACCGATAAAATTCTTGGTGGAGCAGCAACATATATAGGGTTGTCTGCAGCAAACTTTAATGTAGATCAAGCAGCAGTATCTGTTGTTGGAGGAGATTTTCCTCAGGAATATTTAGATCTTTTAACAGATAGAAACGTAAATATTGAAGGTATCGAAATTGTAAAAGACGGTAAAACCTTTTTCTGGAGTGGAAAATATCATAATGACATGAACTCTCGTGATACGTTAGCTACAGAATTAAATGTATTAGAGCATTTTAATCCTGTAGTTCCTGAAAATTATCGTGATGCAGAGATAGTGATGTTAGGTAATTTACACCCTTTAGTACAACAAGGTGTTTTAGACCAAATGACTAAAAAGCCAAAATTAGCTATTTTAGACACTATGAATTTCTGGATGGACATCGCTTTAGATGATTTAATTTCAGTAATTAAAAATGTAGATGTTATTACTATTAATGATGAAGAGGCAAGACAATTAACTGGAGAATACAGTTTAGTAGTTGCCGCTAGAAAGATTCATGAAATGGGACCAAAATATGTAGTTATTAAAAAAGGAGAGCACGGTGCTTTACTTTTCCATGATGACCATATGTTTTACGCACCTGCTTTACCATTAGAAGAAGTCTTTGACCCAACAGGAGCTGGAGATACTTTTGCTGGTGGATTTGCTGGATATTTAGCAAGCACTGGAGATATTAGTTTTGAAAACATGAAAAACGCAGTAATCTACGGATCTACTTTAGCATCTTTTTGTGTGGAGAAATTTGGAACAGAGCGCATGGTAACCTTGAAAAAAGAGGAAGTCAATACACGTTTGCTGGAGTTTAAAAAACTGACACAGTTCGATATAGAATTAACATAAACTAACGCGCTCATAATTATGAGCGCGTTTTTTATTTTTATTATTTTAATAAAACAACTCACAACACAACAACAATGAGTGATGCTTTAAAACACGAGTGCGGAATTGCACTTATTAGATTACGTAAACCGTTAGAATTTTACAAAGAGAAATATGGTAGTGCATTTTATGGTGTAAATAAAATGTATTTAATGATGGAAAAGCAACACAATCGTGGTCAAGATGGTGCTGGTTTTGCAAGTATCAAAATGGACACATTACCAGGAGAACGTTACATTAGTCGTGTACGCTCTATCGCACAACAACCTATTCAGGATATTTTTGCTCAAATTAATGACCGCATTAATAAAGAATTAGCAGATCATCCAGAATACCAAGATAGCGTTGCACTTCAAAAAAAGCACATCCCATATATTGGAGAGCTTTTATTAGGTCACGTACGTTATGGTACTTTTGGTAAAAACAGTGTAGAAAGTGTTCATCCTTTTTTAAGGCAAAATAACTGGATGCACCGTAACCTTATTTTAGCTGGTAACTTTAACATGACTAATGTTAAAGAGCTTTTTCAAAGTTTAGTCGATCTTGGTCAACACCCAAAAGAATATACGGACACCATTACTATAATGGAAAAAATAGGTCACTTTTTAGATGATGCGGTAAGTAAAATTTATAAAGAACTTAAAAACGAAGGTTATGGTAAGCATGAGTGCTCTCCATTAATAGCAGAACGTTTAAAAATTGCTAAAATATTAAGACGTGCTGCAAAAAACTGGGATGGTGGTTATGCTATGGCTGGTTTAATTGGACATGGAGATGCTTTTGTGCTTCGTGATCCTGCAGGAATACGCCCAGTGTACTATTACACTGATGACGAGATTGTTGTTGTCGCTTCAGAGCGTCCAGTAATACAAACGGTATTTAATGTAGAGTTTGATGATGTTAAGGAGTTAACCCCAGGTCATGCTTTAATCTCTAAAAAATCCGGTGCTGTTTCAATTAAAAAAATATTAGAACCTTTAGAACGCAAATCATGTAGTTTTGAGCGTATTTACTTTTCAAGAGGAAGTGATGCCGAAATATATCAAGAGCGTAAAATGTTGGGGCGCCTATTAATGCCTAAAGTTTTAAAGGCAATTGATAATGACACAGAAAATTCTGTGTTTTCATACATACCAAATACAGCAGAAACATCATTTTACGGAATGATTGAAACTGTAGAAGAGCATTTAAATGAAAAGAAAACAAAGGCTATTTTAAACGGTAATGGAAAATTATCTGCAGATGAAGTGACTTCTATTTTAAAAGAAAGACCTCGTATCGAGAAAATAGCTATAAAGGATGTAAAACTAAGAACCTTTATTACGGAAGACAGTAGTCGTGATGACTTGGTTGCACACGTTTACGATGTCACTTACGGTGTTATCAAACCAACAGATAACTTGGTTATTATTGATGATAGTATTGTGCGTGGTACAACCTTAAAAAAGAGTATTATTAAAATGATGGACAGATTACATCCTAAAAAGATTGTAATTGTATCCTCAGCACCACAAATACGTTTTCCTGATTGCTATGGTATTGACATGGCTAATCTAGAAACTTTAGTTGCTTTTAACGCTGCTTTAGCCTTACTTAAAGAAAACGGTAAGTATGACTTAGTAGAAGAAGTGTACCACAGGTGTAAAGCACAAGAAACATTAGCAGATAAAGATGTTAAGAATTTTGTAAACGAAATATACGATCAGTTTACTACAGAGCAGATTTCGGCTAAAATATCTGAGCTATTAACAGACGAATCAGTAAAGGCGGAAGTAGAAATTATCTTTCAACCAGTATCTAATTTACATAAAGCCATCCCTGATCATTTAGGAGATTGGTACTTTACAGGAAATTATCCAACTGCTGGAGGTAACAGAGTGGTTAACAGAGCATTTATTAATTTTTACGAAGGAAATAAAGAACGTGCTTATTAAACCAAGCTATTTTCTTACATCAAATCAGTTAACCGATTATATTTACGTTTTAACCATAATATACAACATATCAATTTAATTGTAGTTATATTTGAGCTTACCATAACATAAGTAGGTTAAGTTCATGGTAGATTTGGGGCAAAAAAGGAGAACTCTCGTTCTCCTTTTTTATTTGCCAAAAATTAAGCAAAACATACAATTTATAGCATAAAAAAAAGCAGATTCAAATGAATCTGCTTTTCTATTTTATAAACGTTTTAAAGCTTATTTAGCTTCTGCGTATCGTCTTTCAACTTCGTTCCAGTTAATTACATTAAAGAAAGCATCAATATAATCAGGTCTTCTGTTTTGGTAGTTTAAGTAGTAAGCATGCTCCCAAACATCTAATCCTAAGATTGGAGTTCCTTCGCAAGTTACACCTGGCATTAATGGGTTGTCTTGGTTTGGAGTAGAACATACTTCAACCTTACCTCCTTTATGCACACATAACCAAGCCCAACCTGAACCAAATTGTGTTGCTGCTGCTTTACTAAAAGCATCTTTAAAAGCTTCAAAAGATCCGTAAGCTGCTTCAATAGCATCTTTTAAATCTCCTGACAAACGTCCTTTTCCCTCTGGATTCATAACTTCCCAAAATAATGAGTGGTTATAAAAACCTCCACCATTATTTCTAACAGCCATATTTTTCATATCTAAGTTAGCAAGAATATCTTCGATAGATTTTCCTTCTAAATCAGTTCCTTCTATAGCAGCATTTAATTTAGTTGTGTAACCGTTATGGTGCTTAGTGTGGTGTATCTCCATTGTACGTGCATCGATATTTGGTTCTAATGCATCATACGCATATTTTAATTTTGGTAATTCAAATGCCATGATTGTATGTTTTAAATATTAATATTCAATTTTATCAAAAATAAACATTAAAGCTTTCAATCAAAAATATTTAAGGACTCTATTAATTCTATTTAATAATATTTTAACACCAGAAATTAATTATTACAGATTGTTTTGAAATAAATTTAACAACCATAATATTGTTATTATCTTGTCTAAAATTAAAAATTAAATGTCTAAAACAACTCCTTTTAAAGTTTACGATGCCTCCGCAGGAAGCGGAAAAACCTTTGCATTAGTTAAGGAGTATTTAAAATTATTATTTACCGCAACTTACAACGATGGCTTCAAACAAATATTAGCTATAACCTTTACCAATAAAGCGGTTGGCGAGATGAAAACTAGAATTTTAGACACCTTAAAACAGTTTTCTGACCCAGAGATTAGCGCAGACACAAATGGGATGTTTAAAGCTATTACAGAAGAGTTAGCATTGCAACCAAAAGATGTCCATCAAAAAGCCATTGTTTTGCTAAATACAATCATGCATAATTATGCCGCTTTTGATATTTCTACTATTGATGGTTTTAATCATAAATTAATTAGGACGTTTGCACATGATTTAAAGATTCCGATAAATTTTGAAGTCGAGCTAGACACACCTTCTTTACTAAGTCAAGCTGTAGACAGTTTAATTGCTAAAGCTGGAACAGATAAAAAGCTAACCAAAGTGTTAATAGATTTTGCTCTAGAAAAAGCAGATGATGATAAGAGCTGGGATGTCTCTAGAGATTTTAACACCATTGCAAAACTTTTAATTAACGATAACGATTTACCACATTTAGAAAGCATAAAGCATAAAACGCTAGAAGATTTTAGTGGCCTGAAGTCGCAACTTATTAAACAGATTGCTAATCAAGAGGTGCTAATTGCAGAATTAGCCAACAATTTATTATCTGTATTTGAAGCCAATGGATTAGATCAAAAAAGTTTTTCTAGAGGAACACTATTTAATCATTTTGTAAAGATTTCTAATTTAGAATTTTATAAAATTTACGACAATCAATTAGCAAATAACATAGCAGAAGGCAAACTCTACACCAAAACTTTAGATTCCGCGAAAGCGCAAGCAATAGATCAGCTTTTACCGCAAATAGAAACCGTTTATCACAAAATAAAAACAACTGTTTTAGATGTCAAATTCTTAAGAGCGGTTTACAAAAATGTAACACCATTATCTGTCCTAAACGCTATTAATAAAGAGTTAACACTAATAAAAGAAGACGAAAACAAATTACTAATATCAGAATTCAACACCTTAATTAGTAAAGAAATTAAAAACCAACCGACGCCTTTTATATATGAGCGTTTAGGCGAAAAGTTTAGACATTATTTTATTGACGAGTTTCAGGACACGTCACAAATGCAATGGGAAAACTTGATTCCGTTAATAGAAAACACGCTTACCGGACAGAATCTAAAAGGAGAACAAGGAACCGCTATGTTAGTTGGTGATGCTAAACAAGCCATTTATAGATGGCGAGGTGGAAAAGCAGAACAGTTTATTGGCCTAACAAAAGAAGACAACCCTTTTCCTGTCGAAAAAGAAGTAGTAAGACTAGAATATAATTATAGGAGTTATAAAAATGTTATTGAATTTAATAATCAGTTTTTTGATTATTTATCGCAAACCAGCTTTAGCAGTCCTGACTATTCTGACTTATACAATAAGGCCAAACAAAAACCAGTAATAAAACATGAAGGCTATGTAAACCTAAATTTTCTGGACATACAAAGCGAAGATGATATAAACCAATTATATCCGGAAACTGTATTTGAAACCATAAACAAGTGTTTAGAAAACAATTACAACCTTAAGGATATTTGCATATTAGTTAGAAAGAAAAAAGAAGGTGTTGCAATAGCTGAATATTTAAGCGACAAAGGCGTGCGTATTACATCCTCTGAAACCATGCTTATCAACAACTCTGAGGATGTTAGACTTGTTGTAAATATTTTTAGATTACTAGTTAACCCTAATAATCTTGAGGTCAAGATTAAAGTCTTAGACTATATTGCTAGTCTAAATGCTATTGAAGATAAACATCAGTTTTTTAAAACACATTTAAATTTACCGCTCCAAGTGTTTTTTGAGAGCTTTAAGTTATTTGATATTGATTGTGACCCAACACAATTAGTTCAGTTGTCTTTATACGATTTAGCGGAAAGTATAGTGAGGGGATTTAACCTGACCAAAAAATCGAATGCCTATATCCAGTATTTTTTAGATATTATTTTAGAGTTTTCACAAAAGAAGATTTCGGACATCCCAGGATTTTTGGATTATTATGACACTAAAAAAGACAGTTTAAATATTGTATCGCCAAGTAACCAAAATGCCATTCAGATTATGACGATTCATAAATCTAAGGGTTTAGAGTTTCCGGTAGTAATTTTCCCATATGCACAATTGGAAATTTATAGAGAGATGGAACCAAAAGAATGGTTTCCGTTAGACCAAAGCCAATTTAATGGCTTTTCAAAAACACTAATTAACTTTAATAAAGATTTTGAAGACTTTGGTGACATAGGAGAATCTATCTATTTAAAACATAGATCGGAACAGGAATTAGACAACATGAATCTGTTATATGTAGCCTTAACACGACCAATCGAGCAATTATATATAATTTCTAAAAAAGAAAACCAAACTAAAACCGGTGTTAAATTTGACAGTTACTCTGGACTATTAATGAATTACCTAATGCAACAAGGGTTATGGAATGATAGTCAATTAGAGTATAGCTTTGGACAGCAAAACCGTGAGGTAGTACCAGAAGAAAAGCCTGAAACAACTCAAGAAACAGAACAGTTTATTAGTGTTGCCAAGCAGGATCATGATATTAAAATTATCACCAAATCTGGATACCTATGGGATACAGAACAACAAAATGCAATTGAAAAAGGCAATTTAATTCATGATATTATGGCAGAAATTAATACTGAAAAAGAGGTACCTGCCGTAATTAAAGATTATATCAACTCTGGAATTATTAATAAAGAACAAGCTTTACTATTAAAAGACACCATAAATACTATTATAAACCACCCAGAACTCAAAGATTATTATAGCACAGACTACACTGTATATAATGAACGTGATATTATCTCTAAATCTGGAGCAATAATAAGACCTGACCGTTTAGCTATAAAAGATAATACAGCCACTATAATAGATTATAAAACAGGATTACCAGATCCCAAATACCAACAACAATTAGAAACGTATTCTGATATTTTAAAAGAGATGAATTTTACAGTAGACAAAAAAATACTGATTTATGTTAATGACGCTATAAAAATAGTGACGTATTAACATAAAAGAAAAATCACAACCATTATCTTAAAGAAAAACATTACTAAATTTGCAAAACTAAAATACGACATATGTACAGCAATATAAAAGAACATCTCCAAAAAGAAATACAAGACATAAAAGACAATGGGCTTTTTAAAGAAGAACGCATTATAACTTCTGCTCAAGGTGCAGAGATTACTTTAAACACAGGAGAACGTGTTTTAAACTTTTGTGCTAACAACTATTTAGGACTATCCTCACATCCAGACGTTATAAAAGCTGCACAAGACACAATGGATACTCATGGATTCGGGATGTCTTCTGTACGTTTTATTTGCGGTACTCAAGATATACACAAAACTTTAGAGCAAAAAATATCTGATTTTTATGGAACTGAAGACACAATACTATACGCTGCAGCATTTGATGCTAACGGTGGTGTGTTTGAACCTTTATTAGGAAAAGAAGATGCTATTATATCAGATTCTTTAAACCACGCCTCTATTATAGACGGTGTTAGATTATGTAAAGCAGCGCGCTATCGTTACAAAAACAATGACATGGCAGATTTAGAGCAACAACTAATTGATGCGAATAAAAATGGAGCACGTTTTAAAATCGTCGTAACTGACGGAGTATTTTCAATGGACGGACTTGTAGCACCTTTAGATCAAATAACAATCTTAGCAGAAAAATATGATGCTATGATTATGATTGACGAGTGCCACTCTGCTGGATTCATAGGAGAAACAGGTCGTGGTACTTTAGAAGAAAAAGGAGTAATGGGTAAAATTGACATTATTACCGGAACGTTAGGAAAAGCACTTGGAGGTGCAATGGGTGGTTATACAACTGGTAAAAAAGAAATAATAGAAGTACTACGTCAACGTTCTAGACCGTATCTATTTTCAAATTCTTTAGCCCCAGCAATTGTTGGTGCTTCGATTAAAGTCTTTGATATGTTATCTAATGACAATACTTTACGTGATCAATTAGAAGAAAATACTGCTTTTTTCAAAAAAGGAATGAAAGCAGCAGGATTTGATATCATAGATGGTGACTCTGCAATTGTACCTGTAATGTTATATGACGCTAAATTATCTCAGACTATGGCAAACATGTTATTAAAAGAAGGAATTTATGTCATTGGATTCTTTTTCCCAGTGGTACCAAAAGATAAAGCAAGAATACGCGTGCAACTATCCGCTGCGCATACAAAAGAACAATTAGAAAAAGCTATTGCAGCCTTCATAAAAGTAGGTAAAGCACTGGAAATTATCTAGAAAGATTCTATAATAGATAAACAAAAGCACTAAATAATCAATATTTTTATATATTTGTCTTTGTTAATAATATATAACAACTTATTTTTGCTTTTAATTAACACTTAAAAATTAAACTTTTGAATATGAAAAATCTTAGCAGATTATTGTTCACAATGTTACTACTTACAAGTATGGGTAACGTTATGGCTCAAAATGAAAACAATCCGTGGGCAATCAACTTCGGTATTAACGCAGTAGATGTTTATCCAGTAGGAGAAAACATGCCTCAAGGAGATTACTTTGATGAGTTCTTCAATGCTGAAGATCACTGGAGTATTTTACCTTCTTTATCTACTATCTCTGTATCTAAGTATGTAGGAGACAACTTTTCAGTACAAGCTGGAGGTTCTTTAAACAGACTTACAAAATGGGGACAAAGTGCAACAAACCCTAGTTTAGGAGTTAGTGATTTAGCTTACTATGCACTTGATGCTAATGTAAGATACCACTTAGGAGAAGTTATTGGTTCAAAAAAATTAGATCCAGCTATCGGAATTGGTGGTGGTTACACATGGATTGAAGAAGGAACTTACAATACGTTTTCTACAGTAGCAGGTTCTAACAATGCTGTTGGAGCAGGAACTTTAAATGCTTCTTTAGGTTTAACTTACTGGTTCTCTGATAACATTGGTTTATTTGTTGAGTCTAAATATAAGCACTCTTTTGAAGACTACTTAACTAAGCATTTCCAACATTCTGCAGGTCTTACTGTAAGATTTGGAGGAACTGATACTGATGGTGACGGAATATATGACAAAAACGATGCTTGTCCTGATGTACCTGGATTAGAAGCTTTCAACGGTTGTCCTGATGCTGATGGTGATGGAATCGAAGATTCTAAAGATACTTGTCCTGAAGTAGCTGGTTTAGCTGAATTTAATGGATGTCCTGATACTGATGGTGATGGTGTTTCTGATAACAACGATGACTGTCCACAAGTAAAAGGATTAAAATCTTTAAAAGGTTGTCCTGATGCTGATGGTGATGGTGTAACTGACGCTAAAGATAAGTGTCCAAGTGAAGCTGGTCCTGCTGCAAACAGTGGATGTCCTTGGCCTGATACTGACGGAGACGGTGTATTAGACAAAGATGATAACTGTCCTAAAGTTGTAGGTACTGTTGCAAACAAAGGTTGTCCTGAAGTTGTTGCTGCTCCAACTCAAGTTGTATTAGACAAGTTAAATAGCTATGCTAAAACTATCTTATTTGATACTGGTAAATCTAGCTTTAGATCAGAAACTTTTTCTGTACTACAGTCTATTACTGCTATCTTAAAAGAATACCCAGAATCTAACTTTACAATCGAAGGTCACACTGATAGTGTTGGAAGCAAAACTTCTAACCAAACTTTATCTGACTCTAGAGCTAACGCTGTAATGGCTTACTTAATCGAAAACGGAGTTAGTTCTCAAAGATTAAACGCTTACGGATTTGGTGAAGATTACCCAATCGATAGTAACACTACTAAGGCTGGAAGATTTAACAACAGACGTGTAGAAGTTAAACTTAGAAAATAAGTTTAAACAAAACATTAAATTTTATAGAAAAACGCTTCGGGAAACCGAAGCGTTTTTTATTTTTATATAATGACAAACTTTATTCAAGACGTACTAATAGACCTGAAAAATAAACAAGCTAATTTTAGCGACCTTATTTTTATTTTACCCAGCAGAAGAGCTGGAGTATTTTTAAGACGTGAACTAAGTTTAATTTTAGACCAAACACTATTTGCTCCTAAAATAGTAAGTATAGAGTCTTTTGTAGAAGAGCTGTCTGAGCTAAAATCAGTATCAAATACAGAACTACTATTTCAATTTTATAACACTTATATTCAATTAACACCAAAACCTGAAAGAGAGGATTTTGACACGTTTTCAAAATGGGCTCAGATAATTTTACAGGATTTTAATGAAATTGATCGTTATCTGATTCCACAATCAAAAATATTTGACTATTTAAAAGCAATACAAGATTTAGAACATTGGTCATTAGAACCCAACCAAACAGAAGTAGTTACCAACTATCTGAAATTTTGGAACAAGCTTCCTATCTATTATAAAAACTTCACACAAAATCTAATAGATAACAAGCAAGGCTACCAAGGCTTACTTTACAGAGAAGCCTTTAATAACATCAAAAACTACATTGATAATACAAATCAACAGCATATATTTTTAGGGTTTAATGCCTTAAATGCTGCCGAAGAAAATATAATTCAAGATTTACTACGTGAAGATTTAGCATCGATTTATTGGGATACAGACCAATCCTTTTTAGATAACAAAATACATGATGCTGGATTATTTATTAGACAACATCAAAACAATTGGGAGCATTTTAAAACAGCACCTTTTAATTGGAAAAATAACCATTACAAAAGTCAGAAAAATATATCTGTCTTTGGAGTACCCAAAAATATTGGTCAAGCAAAAGCTATTGGATCTATATTACAAGATTTATCAAAAAACGATCCTTCCTTAAAAAAAACAGCTGTAGTATTAGGAGATGAAAACTTACTTATTCCTGTATTGAATTCTATTCCAGAATCAGTAAAGACATTAAACATCACCATGGGGTTCCCTTTAAAATCAATCCCGCTAGCATCTTTGTTTGAACACCTTTTTAACTTACAAAAAAAGAACAGTTTAACCTATTACTATAAAGATGTAATAAGTATACTAACGCATCAATTTATACAACCACTGTTTAAAAATGGAAGCGCTATTGATTTGGTGGAGTTAATAAACAAAAACAATCTAGTTTATTTAATGGAAGCTGATTTAAAAGCTATTTGCAAAACAGAAGCGACGCTTTTATCCTTACTGTTTAGTAATTGGAATAACGATGCAAATACTGGCTTAAATAGCTGCTTTAAGCTTATTGCGACTATAAAAGAACACTTGTCTGAAGATAAAAAACAAAACCAACTAGGATTAGAGTATTTATATCGATTCAATACGTTGTTTAATGAGATATTGCGTCTAAACGATGCCTATAAACACATCAAGGATATCAAAGGTCTTTATAGTATCTTTAAAGAACTACTAAGCTCAGAAACATTAGATTTTCAAGGAGAACCTTTACAGGGTTTACAAATCATGGGAATGTTAGAATCTAGAGTATTAGATTTTGAGACCATAATAATCTCTAATGTTAATGAGGGGATATTACCGTCAGGAAAATCCAACAACTCTTTTATACCGTTTGATGTTAAAATAGAAAACAAACTACCTACTTATAAAGAAAAAGACGCGGTGTACACCTATCACTTTTATCACTTATTACAGCGTGCTAAAAATGTATATGTACTTTACAATACCGAAATAGACACGCTAGTTGGAGGAGAAAAAAGTAGATTTATAAATCAGTTAGAATTGGAAAACATTCATACCATAAATCACAAAATACTAACGCCAAAAGTCCCTAGTTATAAAAAAGAACTCGCTATTATAACAAAAACAGAAAGTGCCATTTCTCAGTTAAAAGAAATAGCACGTAAAGGATTTTCGCCATCATCATTAACCAGCTACGTTAGAAATCCAATAGATTTTTATTACCAAAAACTACTAGGCATATCAGATCTAGAAGAAGTAGAAGAAACCATTGCGGCAAACACTTTAGGTACAGTAGTACATAACACCTTAGAACAATTATACCTACCATACAAGCAACAACTACTAACAGTAGATATTGTTAAAAGCTTAATCCCTCAAATAGATAAAAATATCACTGCCTTTTTCAAAGAAGAATACAAAGAAGGTGATATGACCAAAGGTAAAAATCTTATTGTTTTTGAGATTGCAAAACGCTACGTCCTTAACTTTTTAAACCTTGAAATTGAAGATTTAAAAAAAGGGAATACCATCAAAATAATTGACTTAGAAGCCGAAACAAATAATGTTGCTATCAAAATTGAAGGCTTAGATTTTCCGATACAATTAAGAGGAACAGCTGATAGAATTGACGAGTTTAATGGTGTTACTAGAATTATAGATTATAAAACGGGAAAAGTCGACCAAAGCAAAGTGTCTATAGTAGATTGGGAAGACTTAACATCAGATTACGACAAGTACAGTAAATCATTTCAAGTTTTAATGTATGCCTACATGCTTCATAAAAAGAAGATCACAGAACCGCCTTTAGAGGCTGGTATAGTTTCGTTTAAAAACTTAAGTGAAGGGTTGCTAAAATTTACTAAAAAAGATCAAGTTAGAGGCGGGAACAAAGACACTTTAATCACAGAAGATACCCTAGTCGAATTTGAAATTCAGCTTAAAAAATTAATCTTAGAAATATTTGACCCAACTATAGATTTTATTGAAAAAGAACTATAATGATTGAAAAAAACCTAGTTTTAGATAGAAAAAACCAAAAACCAATTGTTTTTGATGTGTTTTACAACAAAACAAGTACACCAAAACCATTAGTTGTTTTTTGTCATGGCTATAAAGGCTTTAAAGATTGGGGCGCTTGGGATCAAGTAGCAGAGCAATTTAAAGACACTGGTTTGTTTTTTGTTAAATTTAACTTCTCTCATAATGGGGGTACAGTAAATCAACCCATAGATTTTCCGGATTTAGAGGCTTTCGCCGAAAATAATTACACAAAAGAATTACAGGATTTAGATGATATAATTACGTTTCTAATTTCGGATAAAAACCCACTATCTAACCAAATTAACACACAACATATTACAGTAATTGGCCACTCTAGAGGTGGTGGTATAGCTACTATAAAAGCTAGCGAAGACAACCGTATTACTAAGTTAATTACTTGGGCAAGTGTTTGCGCCTTTGGAAAACGCACCTCCACAACCGGAGACCTAGAACAATGGAAAAAAGCAGGTGTAAAATATGTGCTAAATGGCAGAACAAAACAAAAAATGCCACATAACTATCAGTTTTATTTAGACTACAAAGCACATGAAGCAAGATTAAATATAGAAAACGCATGTAAACACATCGCTATTCCACACGCAATCATACATGCAATTGATGACCCATCAGTTAGTTTTGAAGAAGCAAAACAATTACACAATTGGAACCCTAAAAGCACGCTATTAAGTCTTAAAAATAGTAATCACGTATTTAACGCAAGCCATCCTTGGAACAGTAATACATTACCAGAAGCACTTCAGACTGTTGTAACCGATACCATTACTTTTATAAATACAAAAGCTTAAAAAGAACGGCATCTAAAATCTAATTGGAATTATTTCTATTTTAAACCACTAAGGACTAAAACAGGTAACGTTGACACATAAAAGTCTCTTTTAAGGATATTATTTTTCTCCCATATCTTAGTAAAAAATCCTCTTTTACGTCTAACAACACACAATAAATCAGGATTAAAATCTTTATAGTGCTCTAAAACACCTTGAAAAGTTGTTGCGTTTTCACTTTCTTTTATAGTAGAAGCAATGGCTTTTAAATCGTCATTTACAAGTAAATCTTCATCGCTATGCATTGGTGTTTTTACTAACAGTAAGTTTACTGTAGCATTAAACTGTTTTTTAAAGCTCACTAACGGTGCT
Organism: Olleya sp. KKT75; assembly: GCF_055635485.1. Classification (NCBI taxonomy): domain Bacteria; kingdom Pseudomonadati; phylum Bacteroidota; class Flavobacteriia; order Flavobacteriales; family Flavobacteriaceae; genus Olleya; species Olleya sp. KKT75. The sequence goes on along the minus strand of NZ_CM145759.1, from coordinate 1,417,130 downwards.
AAAGCATCTGTTTTATTAATAACAGCAGATTTTATAGCCATTAATATAGAATTAATAGATTTGTACTGATAGCCTTCAGGTACAATCAATGCTGGTATATTAGTTTGCTTAATAATCTTCCCAGATGTTTTACCTAAGTACACCTCATCTTTAATAGAGTTTGTTCTTGGTTCTAACATGATCAAATCAATATCTAGTGTTTTACAAACCAACTCTAAAGTATCTACTAATTTACCTTTAAAAGTCTTTACAACAACCTGAACATTTTTAGTATTTACTTTAGCCACGTGATTGTTTAAAAAATCTAAACTTTCGCGTTCTAAAATATCATCTACTTTAATCATAGTTCCGGACTTAGTGTATACATTGTAAATTTGTACTACATACACTTTTGCGCCAAAAGCTTCGGCAAAATCAACTGCGTATTGTAAATGACTTTGTGCGTTTTTGGAAGACCCAACAGGAACTAAAATAGATTTCATATAAAGTAAATTTAGAAATCAAAAATACAGATTTTTATTCACAAAAACTTCGATAATCTTTTACGACCTTTGTAAAACCAATCTTAACGTCTATTTTGAGCACTTCTATTAGTTTAAAACACATAAATAAACTCGCAATTCCAGCCTTAATTGCAGGTGTATCAGAGCCTATTTTATCGTTAACAGATGCTGCAGTAGTTGGTAATGTCCAAAATAACCCAACAGAGGCTTTAGCTGCAATTGGTATTGTAACTACCTTTTTATCCATGTTAATCTGGATATTGGGTCAAACCAGAAGCGCTATTTCGTCCATAATATCACAACATGTTGGGGCTAATAAACTAAATCAAGTAAAAGATTTACCAGCACAAGCTATTTTTTTAATCACCTCGTTAAGCTTAGTAATTATAGCCACTACCTACCCTTTTGCTTCGCAAATATTTACGTTATACAATGCCTCAGATTTAATCTTAGACTATAGTATTGATTATTATAAAATCCGCGTATTTGGCTTTCCGTTTACCCTATTTGTAATTGCTGTATTCGGGACATTTAGAGGGCTTCAAAACACGTTTTACCCAATGATAATAGCTATAATTGGAGCAGGACTAAATGTAATATTAGACTTTGCTTTTGTTTATGGTATCACAGGATTAATAACCCCTATGCATATCAAAGGTGCTGCGTATGCAAGTGTTATTGCTCAGATTGTAATGGCTTTAATTTCGGGATATTTATTATTGACCAAAACAGCAATACCCTTGCGCATTACATTTCCGTTTAATAAACAAATTGGCAATTTTGCCCTCATGATTTTAAACCTATTTATACGGACATTAGCACTAAATATCACGCTTTATTTTGCTACAAAATTCGCAACTGGATATGGTAAAAATTATATTGCAGCCTATACAATAGCCATAAACTTATGGTTTTTAGGGGCGTTTATAATTGATGGATATGCTAGTGCAGGAAATATCTTATCTGGTAAATTACTAGGAGAAAAAAATTACGGAACATTGCTACAACTTAGCACTAAACTAATAAAAATAGGCATTTTACAAGGCTGTATCATTGCTGTTTTGGGTGCTGTTTTTTACTATCCTATTGGACACATATTTACTAAAGAGCCCGAAGTATTAAAGCAGTTTTACAACGTCTTTTGGATTGTTTTAGCCATGCAGCCCCTGTGTGCGTTAGCTTTTATATTTGACGGTATGTTTAAAGGACTAGGGAAGATGAAGGATTTACGCAACCTTTTATTACTATCTACTATCCTAGTGTTTTTACCAATACTTTTTATCGCAGATCATTATGATTTTAAACTAAAGGGTATATTTATAGCCTTCACCTTTTGGATTATAGCACGTGGTTTTCCGTTAATTATAAAATTTAGAAAACAATTTTCACCTCTTGCCCAAAACAACTAACTTTACCGCTTAATAAAAATATATGTTTTTAAGCTTATTACAACAAGTCAATATTGAAGAAAAAATCAAGAATGCTCCTGACGATGAATATCAGATAGGGATTCTTATAGGATCTTACCTTCCTTTATTTGCATTAATTGTTTTGGCTTATATCCTATACAGGTACAACAAAAACAGAAACAAAGATCAATAACATTATGAGCGATTTAATTTTTCCCCTATTAGCATTATTTGTAATACTAGCTTACTTCTACAACAAGTTTCGTAACCGCAGATAATTAGCGCGTTTTTAGCCAACCAGTAATGCTTAATCTTTTAGTATTTACTGGTTTGACTTCGTGTTCTAAAATTTGACTTTCAAAAATCACCACACGACCAGGAAAAGGGTACACCACTTTTTCTACCTCCTGCCCATTATCATCTAAATACAATACCAATTCACCACCATTTTCAGGTTGCCAGTCTTCGTGGTTTAAATAACACACAAAAGACAGCTTACGTCTATCATCATTTTTAAAAGTATCTAAATGGCGTTTATAAAACGTTGCTTTAGGATAAATAGCATAATGAAACTCCTTATGTAAAATTCCTAAAAAACACGTTTTATTTAAATACCCAACCAGATCATTTATCTTATTAAAAAACAACCCTTCCGCATAATTAGATTTAGCCTCTTCAATCCACAAAATCACATCACCTCTAATGGATTTAACAATTAGCTCATCAAATTTATTACCAATAGCAGCCTTCTTAAAAGCATCCTCCTCATGCTTCTCAAGTATAGACGCTCTTAAGGCATCAACTTCTTCAGTAGAGAAAAAATGGTCAACAATCGCGTATTTCTGTTTCCCAATATCGTCTATGATTTGCTCATAAAGCGGATTTTCAACAAAATCTATAGCTTCAAAAAGCTGATTCATAGTACATTTATATTTAAAAAAGTGCGCAAATGTAACCTATTAACCATTCGCTTTTACAAATTCAATATCTTTGCACCCTAAATACTTTGGTTAATGAGCAATATTCGCATTACAAAACAATTCACTTTTGAGACAGGACACGCACTTTATGGTTATGACGGAAAGTGTAAAAACGTACACGGACACAGTTACAAATTAGATGTTACCGTAATCGGGACACCAATATCTGACTCCGATAATGCTAAATTCGGGATGGTTATAGATTTTACAGATCTTAAAAAAATAGTAAAAGAAGAAATTGTAGACGTCTTTGATCACGCCACAGTATTTAACAAAAACACACCACACGTCGAGCTTGCCAAAGAGCTAAAAGACAGAGATCACAATGTGTTATTGGTAGATTATCAACCAACCAGCGAAATGATGGTTATTGATTTTGCACAAAAAATAAAAAACCGCTTACCAAACGCAATCAAATTACACTCCCTAAAACTATCCGAAACCGCAACCAGTTATGCCCAATGGTATGCTAGCGATAATGGATAAATAATTAGGGCGTTACCACAAGGGTCGCGCTTTCCACTATATCTTTTTTGCGCATAAGCGCGCACAAAAAAGGATGCCGTATCAATCGCTAACGCAACCGTTAGCCAACACAAGGCATTATCAAGAATTAAGTATCTTTACAGCATGCAAATTCCAAAAGGAAAAAATATATATTTCGCCTCAGACAATCATTTAGGCGCACCAACAAAAGCACTGTCTTTACCACGCGAAAAAAAGTTTGTCGCATGGTTAGACATGGTAAAAGAAGATGCAGCAGCTATTTTCTTACTAGGAGATATGTTTGATTTTTGGATGGAATACAAACGTGTAATACCAAAAGGATTTACAAGAACATTAGGTAAACTAGCTGAAATTAGTGACTCCGGAATTCCAATCTATTACTTTGTTGGTAACCATGATTTATGGATGGATGGTTATTTTGAAGAAGAATTAAACATCCCTGTTTACCACAAACCAAAAGAATTTACCTTTAACAATAAAACCTTTTTTATAGGACATGGAGATGGTTTAGGTCCAGAAGACAAAGGGTATAAACGCATGAAAAAAGTGTTTACCAATCCTGTTGCTAAATGGTTATTCCAACGTTTATTGCACCCAGACTTTGCTTTGCGTTTAGGACAATATATGTCCGTTAAAAACAAAATGATTTCTGGAGACGATGATGCTAAATTTTTAGGAGACGATAAAGAGTGGTTAGTACAATACTGCAAACGCAAATTAGAGACTAAACACCGCGATTACTTTGTCTTTGGACACAGACACTTACCATTAAACATAGACTTAGGTAACAACTCTAAATACGTTAATCTAGGTGATTGGATACAGTACTTTACTTATGGGGTTTTTGATGGCGAAAACATGGAGTTAAAGGACTATTAATCCTCCTTTTCATGGTCCTCAATATCCTTAGTTAAATCTAAGTTTCTTAACGTTTTGTTTTTTGCTCCAATAGCAACTACTGTCAATAGCGTCATGACACCCCCAAAAATTACAGCTCTAGCAGCACCACCTAAATATTTGGCAGCAATACCGCTTTCAAAAGCACCAAGCTCATTAGACGACCCAACAAACATACTGTTTACTGATGCTACACGACCACGCATATGATCAGGCGTTTTTAATTGTAATATGGTTTGACGTATTACCATGGACACGCCATCTGTTACTCCAGAAAAGAACAAGGCTGCAACGCTAACCCAGAACAGTTCTGACATTCCAAAAATAATAATACAAATTCCAAAACCAAAAATAGAAATTAATAACTTTTTACCTGCATTTTTACTAACCGGTAAGTAGGTTGTAATAAACATAGTTAATATACTACCAATAGATATTGACGCATTTAAAACACCAAACCCTTTTGGTCCAACATGTAAAATATCTTGAGCAAAAACAGATAATAAAGCAACTGCACCACCAAATAATACAGCAATCATATCTAAAGACAAAGCCCCTAAAATAGCTTTATTATTAAACACAAACTTAAGTCCAACCTTTAGACTTTCCTTTACAGACTCACCAATATTAGGGTTTAAAATAGGCTTCTTTTCTATCTGAAACGTGATAACAAAAGCTAAAGCTACTAACACAAACACAATACACAATGTGCTAGCCACACCAATCCATCCTATAAAAAAACCTCCAAATAATGCTCCTAAAACGGTTGCTGCTTTCCAAGTACTACTACTCCAGGTCGCCGCATTAGGATAGATTTTTTTAGGAACCAATAACGCTATTAAAGAGAAAATAGTAGGCCCAAAAAACGATCGTAAAAAACCTCCAAAAAAGACCAAAGCATAAATACAGTATAAAATAGTATTGGTTTCCCAATGGCCAACAACCGTATCCCAAGTCAATAAAAACAAGCCCAAACTAATTAAAGAAAATGCTGCGATACATAGCGCTAACAAATTTCGTTTTTCTCTTTGGTCTACAATATGACCTGCAAATAAAGCCATAGTAAAAGCAGGAATAATTTCCATTAAACCAATTAACCCTAGATACAAGGGATCTTTAGTTAAAGTATACACCTCCCACTCAATAACAATAAACTGCATGGACCAACCAAAAACTAAGGCAAATCTTAATAATAAAAAGATATTAAACTCTCTTATTCTTAATGCTGCGTATGGATCATTTTTAGCCATATTACTCTTTTAAATCTCTTAATTTTAATTGCAAAGACACATTACCTTGCCAATGATTTTCGTCTACAGAATAGACCGCTTTAAAACGTTTTCTATCTTTTATAAGGTTTAATTTATCGCCTAAATTAAAACCAATACACACAAATTTTTCTCTACCAGATTGCGTCACTGTACATCTAATATGCTTATCGTCTTCTCCTACACATTTTCCATAACCAGTGTCTTTTAAATCTTCCGACATAAAAATAGGTGTCATGTTTCCAGGTCCAAAAGGTGCAAACTGTTTAACAATACGCCAAAATTTATCGTCAATAGCACTTAGTTCTAAAGTGGTATCAATTTTAATTTCTGGTGTTAATAAATTTTTATCTATTGTTTTGGAAACCTCATCTTCAAACGCTTGTTTAAAGGCTTCATAGTTTTCTTCTTTAAGCGTTAAACCTGCAGCATACATATGTCCTCCAAACTGTTCGATATGCTCACTACAAGCCTCTAAAGCATTGTAGACATCAAACCCAGAAACTGATCTTGCAGAAGCTGCTAATTTGTCTCCACTTTTAGTAAACACTAATGTTGGTCTGTAATACGTCTCTATTAATCTTGAGGCCACAATACCAATAACCCCTTTGTGCCAATCTTCTTGATACACTACAGAGGTTAGTCTTTGTTCCTCTTTGTTTTCTATTATTTGTGCTAACGCTTCAACCGTAATGGTTTTATCAGTATCGCGTCGGTCTGTATTAAACTCTTCTATCTCTTCAGCATAAGTAACCGCTGTGTCAAAATCAACTTCAGTTAATAAGTCAACCGCATATTGTCCATGTTTCATTCGCCCTGCAGCATTAATACGTGGCGCAATAGTAAACACAACATCCGTAATAGTTAACGTGTCTTTTTTAAGCTGATTGATAATAGCTCTAAATCCAGCTCTCGACTTTTGATTAACCACTTTTAATCCGTGGTATGCCAAAATCCTATTTTCCCCAGTAATGGGAACAATATCAGCACCAATTGCTGTGGCTACTAAATCTAAATATGGCAGTAAATCGGCAATAGTTTCACCATCTTTTCCTGCTAAGGCTTGGATTAATTTAAATCCAACACCACAACCACATAACTCTTTATAAGGGTAATTACAATCGGCTTGCTTAGGATCTAAAACAGCGACCGCATCTGGCACAACTGCTCCTGGTCTGTGGTGATCACAAATTATAAAATCTATGTTTTTTTCTTTCGCATAAGCGACTTTGTCTACCGCCTTTACTCCACAATCTAATGCTATAATAAGACCAAAATCATTGTCTTCCGCAAAGTCAATTCCTTTATAAGAAACCCCATAACCTTCGCCATACCTATCAGGAATATAAGTCGCAACTAAAGGTGTTTTTGTTTTTAAATACGATGACATTAACGCAACAGAAGTCGTGCCATCTACATCATAATCGCCATATACCAATATATTTTCATCATTAGCAATAGCGTGCTGTATTCTAACCACAGCTTTATCCATATCCTTCATTAAATACGGATCATGCAAATGGTCTAAGCTAGGTCTAAAAAAAGATTTAGCATCCTCAAAATTTTCAATACCTCGCTGCACTAAAAGAGATGCAATGGGTGCATCAATTTGCAAACTATCTGCTAAAGATTTAACAGTTTCAGGATTAGGTTTTGGTTTTAAGGTCCAGCGCATGTAATGGATTTAGAATAAAAATTAGACTCTTTTCTAAGTAAATACGATTACTTATTATGAAAATGCACATTAGTTTTAACTTCCGCAAATCGTCTAAACATCTCCATAACACCACAGTATTTTTCAACTGATAATTGTACTGCTCTATTTATTTTTTCTTCATTTAAATCCTCGCCAGTAAAATGATAATCTAAAATTACGGTATGATAATATTTAGGATGCTCGTCAGTTAACAAACCTTCAACCTCCATTTTTAAATCATACGTATTAATTTTCATTTTATCTAAAATAGATACAACGTCTAATCCAGAACAACCCGCTAAGGATGATAGCATTAAGGCTTTAGGAGACAATCCTTCACGCGCTTTACCTTCTACATCTGTATCCATTAAAACATGGTGACCACTTGGGTTATCAGAATCGAATAACATGTTTCCTTTCCAATTGGTTGTAATTTTATGCGACATAATTGAATATTTTTTCGTTTATTGATATCAATCAAAAATACTACTTAAAAACAAAAAACAATGCCTTTAATAACACCTTTAACAGCAGATCACGATTTAGAAACTAAAGAACTGGCAACATTCTTTAACGAGACCCTTGGATTTTGTCCAAATTCGGTTTTAACCATGCAACGTAGACCTGCTATTAGTAAAGCCTTTATCAATTTAAACAAAGCGGTTATGGCTAATGAAGGTCGTGTAACCTCAGCTTTAAAACGAATGATTGCATGGGTAAGCAGTAATGCTACAGGTTGTCGTTATTGTCAAGCACACGCCATTAGAGCTGCCGAGCGTTATGGAGCAGAACAAGAGCAATTAGATAACATCTGGGAATACAGAACACACCCTGCTTTTAATGATGCAGAGCGTGCTGCTTTAGATTTTAGCTTAGCTGCTAGTCAAGTACCAAATGCTGTTGATGGCGACATTAAAACACGTTTACACGACCATTGGGATGAAGGAGAAATTGTAGAAATGCTTGGTGTAATCTCTTTGTTTGGTTACTTAAACAGATGGAATGATAGTATGGGAACAACCTTAGAAGAAGATGCTATTGATAGCGGAAACCAATACTTAGGCAAACACGGTTTTGAAGTTGGAAAACACGTGTAATTAAAGCTTATTTATAATTATTATATATCAAAAACCTTACTAGAAATAGTGAGGTTTTTTTTATTAAATAGTCTTTTTAGTTAACGGATTTTGATTAAAATGTAACCCTTCAAAACCTGTTTTAATAAAGTTTCTGATATTTTGATGACCTGTCCCGCTGGGGTGGTTTAAAACCTCATCAAAATAATACTGCCCAAAACACGCCAAGGTTTCGGTTTTAGATAAGGCTTCTGCTTTTGCAAAAGCAAACACTTTACACGATCCCGAATTTTCTCCTTCAGCATTTTGCAACAAACCATTTATAAAAGCTGTTGGTGTAAAATCAAAATACGTGTCCACTACTTGCATAGTTTCCGCGAAAGCGATTGTATTTGGTGTGTTTTTTAATTTTAATTTAAACGCTGTTATAGTCATCGTTCTGTTTTAATTCTATTTACTTTTTCCGCCTACAACAATTACAATTTCGCCTTTAGGTGGCTTATTGGTGTAATGTTCTAAAACCTCTTTAGCGGTTCCTCGGATCGTTTCTTCGTATAATTTAGTTAATTCTCTAGACACAGACACAGGTCTGTCTTCTCCAAAATACTCACAGAAATGACCTAAGGTTTTGATTAACTTATGTGGACTTTCGTAAAAAATGATGGTTCTGGTCTCTTCGGCTAATAGTTTTAATCTTGTTTGGCGTCCTTTTTTTACGGGTAAAAAACCTTCAAAAATAAATTTATCATTTGGAAAACCGCTATTTACTAATGCGGGTACAAACGCAGTTGCTCCTGGAAGGCAATCTACCTCAATACCATGTTCTATACACGCTCTAGTTAGTAAAAATCCTGGATCAGAAATGGCTGGCGTACCTGCATCACTTATTAGAGCAATGGTTGTTCCTGCCTTTAATTTTTGCACCAAATTATCCACCGTTTTATGCTCGTTATGCATATGGTGGCTTTGCATTTGTGTACCGATTTGGTAGTGTTTTAATAACTTCCCAGAGGTACGTGTGTCCTCTGCTAAAATTAAATCGACGTCCTTTAAAACCTCTACAGCTCTAAATGTCATATCCTTAAGGTTTCCAATTGGCGTTGGAACTATGTATAATTTACTCATTTCTCGATTAATTAGAGCTCAAATTTAAACTATTAATTTGTTTTTTTGACGCACATCTTTACCCAAAAAATAAGACACTAACACTATAAAAATAGTATAAAAAGACATCCCAAAAAGACCATGTCCTGCATTGAAATGCGCAACAGTAGCTAATATGACATCAAAGAAAAAGCCTGCATAAGCCCATTCTGTGAGCCAAGCACTTTTACGCCATAAAATCATGACAACACCTAAAACTTTAATAATAGCTAAAGGAATTACAATATAAGTCGGATAGTTTAAACTTTTAAAATAGCCTTCTATCATTGTTGTATTGAAAAAGTACATTTGAGCCGAGTACAAAAACATGGCGCAAACCAAAATTGTACTAACCCAATATAATATGTTTTTTATAGATGTTTGTTTCATGTAATTATTGTGTGATTTTTAATTATTTTAAGCAGATACTTGCAACCAGACTACTCAAATCTAGCACCAATAATTGCCATAAAGCGGATTTCGTAATCTTCTTTACCTTCCCAATTATTATAATCTGGCTTAACCACATTATTAATTAAATTACTTGCTTCTTCTAAAGAAGACGATGTGTTTAATTGTGATAACACTCTGTTATAATCGTCAACTTCTCCATCAAACAAATGTTTGATAAAAGCCAACTTATCATTTAAACCTATATTTAATCCAGATTTCAATCTATCGTTTAAACTCTTTTTCTCATTAGCATCAGACTTTGCTACCGGTTCAAAAACAGGAATATCATCAAATCCAGCAGTGATATCTTCAAAATCGTTTTTACTATAGTCTTCCTTTGGTAAAACTGAAGCAAGCAAATCGTCCACCTGGTGGGTTTCGTCCGGCATTTGAGCAACCATATCCTTAATTTTCTCCATTAATGGCTCCATTATAGCATCATCTTCATCATCATCTAAGTTAATGTAGGTTTTATTATCAACTTCAATATTATCGCTTACCTTATTATTAAAAGCAGAGTCTAACATATCAAAAAACGAGGAGTCATTTCCTATAGTTGGCAAAGCGTCGTCTAAATTTTCGCTTGCAAACTTCAAAACAGTTAATTTTTCATACAAAGCAGCAACCTCAGCATGCATTTGGTTAACATCCTCTTTACCACCTAGCTTTAGAATCCTATGTGCTATACTCATTAATTCTGATTCTAATTTCTTCTTCATGGTTTTATTTTTTTTTATAATTTTTGAATTTATTGCAAGTTAGCCTTTTGATTTTTAATAAATTTGACCCACCTTTATACAAAACGTAAACACATTACGTTTTAGTGCTAAATTTACAAAATGTTTCTCGAAAATACAGTAAATCAAAAAGAACAATTTGGATGGATTGAAGTCATCTGTGGATCAATGTTTTCTGGTAAAACAGAAGAGTTAATCCGTAGGCTTAAACGTGCTCAATTTGCTAAACAAAAAGTTGAAATTTTTAAACCAGCAATCGATACACGCTATGACGAAGAGATGGTGGTGTCTCATGACTCCAACGAGATCAGATCTACGCCAGTACCCGCTGCTGCCAATATTCCAATATTAGCAGACGGTTGCGATGTGGTTGGTATTGACGAAGCTCAGTTTTTTGATGACGAAATTGTTAGAGTATGTAATGACCTAGCAAACAAAGGAATTCGTGTGATTGTTGCCGGACTAGATATGGATTTTAAAGGAAATCCCTTTGGACCAATGCCTAATTTAATGGCGACTGCAGAGTATGTTACAAAAGTACATGCGGTATGCACTAGAACAGGAAACCTTGCACAATATAGCTTTAGAAAATCTGCTAATGACAACTTAGTTTTATTAGGTGAAACTGAAGAGTATGAGCCACTGTCTAGAGCTGCTTATTACAAAGCAACCATGCGAGAAAAAATAAAAGACATAACTGTTCAGGATGCACAACAAGTAGATCAAAAACCTAAAACAACAAATGGTTAACGCTCAAGAAACCGTTTTAGAAATAGATTTAAATGCCCTAAAACATAATTTTGAGTATTTAAAATCTAAACTATCAGGAAACACAAAATTTCTGGCAGTAGTAAAAGCATTTGCTTACGGTAGTGATGCTGAAGAGGTCGCTAAATATCTAGAAACATTAGATGTTGATTACTTTGCGGTTGCTTATACTTATGAAGGCGTTGCACTTCGCGATGCAGGTGTAACAACCCCAATTTTAGTGCTACACCCTCTTCCGATTAGTTTTGACACCATAATTGAGCGCTGCTTGGAACCAAGTTTATACTCCAAACGTTTATTGGATCTTTTTATCGCTTGCGCTGAAACACATAAACAAAGTAACTACCCTGTTCATTTAAAATTTAATACAGGCCTAAACAGGCTTGGTTTTGCAGATCAAGATATTCCTGAAATTTCAGATGCACTATCTAAAACTGAAACTATAAAAGTAAAAAGTCTATTTTCTCATTTAGCAGAAAGCGAAGAAGTGGAGCACCCAGATTTTACTTTAAAGCAAATAGAACGCTTTACAGCTATCTATAAAAAAGTATATCGTTATTTAGATTACAAACCTTTCCTACACCTATGTAATACATCAGGACTATTAAATTATCCTGAAGCACATTTTGATATGGTTAGAAGCGGTATTGGTCTTTATGGTTTTGGAAACGATCCCCGATTTAATAAACACTTAAAACCTATTGCATCTTTAAAAACAATTATATCTCAAATACATCATATAAAACTAGGCGAGAGTCTAGGATATAATAGAGCCTATACAGCAGCAAAAGATACAAAAACAGCAACATTACCTATTGGCCATGCAGATGGTATTAATAGACAATATGGTAATGGACATGGTTTTGTGACTATTAATAATCAAAAAGCATACATATTAGGTAACGTTTGTATGGACATGATTATGGTAGATGTCACAAATATAGACTGTAAAGAAGGTGATCAAGTCGTCATTTTTGATACAAATCACACTGTAGACACTTTAGCAGAAAACGCCAATTCTATCTCATACGAATTGCTTACTGCGGTATCTCAGCGAGTAAAACGCGTAATTTGTCGATAAGTTAGTACCCAACCGACCTGTTTTTTCCTGTTTATGTTAAAAAATTAACTAAATTCGAAGTAGTAAATATAAACTAACATTTAAAATTAGAACATTATGCTTAAAGAATTTAAGAATTTTATCATGACAGGAAACGTAATTGAATTTGCGGTTGCTGTAATTATGGCTGGAGCTATAGGACTTGTAATTAACGGTTTTGTTGGAGACATCATTATGCCAGTTGTAGGTCATTTTGCAGGAGGAATGGACTTCGCTAGCTTAGCTTACCAATTAGATCCAGCAGTATTAGCTGCTGACGGAACAGTAGAAAAAGCTGCTAACAGTATCCGTTACGGTGCATGGATCAATACAATAATTAACTTATTTATTGTTGGTTTTGTAATGTTCTTAATGGTTAAAGCTTACAATAAAACTAAGAAGCCAGTTGAGGCTGCTGCACCAGCAGGACCAACTGATAATGAATTATTAATGGAAATCAGAGACGCTTTAAAAAAGTAATCTAAATTCTATTATTAGTATCAAAAACCGATTTTATATTTAAAATCGGTTTTTTTTATGCCTAATTTTTACGAAAAAATTAATACTTTTTATATTCTTTCTTTACTTAAATACCCTAATTTTAAACCTTAATTAAATTAATAGTAAAAATGAGAGTAGCAGTAGTTGGAGCAACCGGAATGGTTGGAGAAGTAATGCGTAAAGTACTAGAAGAAAGACAGTTTCCTATTTCAGAATTTATTCCTGTAGCATCAGAACGTTCTGTAGGTAAATCTATCTCATTTAATGGTAAAGATTATACCATTGTAAGCTTACAAGATGCCGTAAATGCTAAGCCTGATATTGCTTTATTTTCGGCAGGTGGAAACACGTCTTTAGAGTGGGCTCCAAAATTTGCGGAAGTTGGTACTACCGTTATTGATAATTCTTCTGCGTGGAGAATGGATCAAAGCAAAAAATTAATTGTTCCAGAAATTAATGCAGATCAATTAACTACATCAGATAAAATTATAGCAAACCCAAATTGCTCTACCATACAAATGGTAATGTGTTTGGCTCCGCTTCATAAAAAATACAAAATCAAACGTGTTGTTGTTTCAACTTACCAATCTATTTCTGGTACAGGTGTAAAAGCAGTACAACAATTAGAAAACGAATTAGCCGGAATTGATGGAGAAATGGCATACCACTATCCTATCTTTAAAAATGCAATTCCGCATTGCGATGTCTTTGAAGACAATGGTTATACTAAAGAAGAATTAAAACTAGTAAACGAAACTCAAAAAATATTAAACGATAATACTATAGCGGTAACAGCAACTGCGGTAAGAATACCTACTGCTGGTGGACATAGTGAGTCTGTAAATATTGCTTTTGAAAACGACTTTGACTTAACAGAAGTTAGGGAATTACTTAGCCAAACAGACGGTGTAGTTGTACAAGACAATACAGACGTAAACACATACCCAATGCCTTTATATGCTAATGGTAAAGACGATGTTTTTGTTGGTCGTATTAGACGTGATTTATCTCAAGCAAATACAATTAACATGTGGATTGTAAGTGATAACCTTCGTAAAGGTGCTGCAACAAACACAGTCCAAATTGCAGAATATTTAGTAAAAAATAAATTGGTTTAATATAAAACCAAAAAGCGTACTGCTATCTATTATAGCGTAACGCTTGAAATCTTAAAAAGTGCTTGTTTATTTTAAACAAGCACTTTTTTGTTTAAATTTATAGTCGCAACCAAAACGTATTTATAACATGAAAAAAATAGCACTTTGCCTATTAACCCTTTCCATAATTATGTCGTGTAAAGAAGAAGAAAAACAACAAGCAGTAAAAAGAGATATAGTCGTTGACTATCCTGATACTAAAAAAGCAGATACAGTAACCAATTATTTTGGAACGGATGTAAAAGACCCATACCGATGGTTAGAAGATGATAGAAGTGCTGAAACGGAAGCTTGGGTAAAAGCAGAAAACAAAGCGACACACTCATACTTAGACAATATACCGTACAGAAAAGCACTTAAACAGCGTCTTGAAAAACTATGGAATTACGAGAAAATTGGCGCTCCTTTTAAAGAAGGAGAATACACTTATTTTTATAAAAACGATGGATTACAAAACCAATATGTTATCTATAGATACAAAACCGGTGAAGACCCAAGTACAGCAACAGTATTTTTAGACCCAAATACTTTTAAAGAAGACGGAACCATCTCTTTAGGTGGGACAAGTTTTTCTAAAAACGGTAGCGTTTTAGCCTACGCCATCTCTGAAGGAGGTAGCGATTGGCGAAAAATATTAGTTATGGATATCGAATCTAAAAAAATTGTCGAAGACACTTTAGTCGATATTAAATTTAGTGGGATGTCTTGGTATAAAAACGAAGGCTTTTACTACTCTAGTTACGACAAGCCTAAAGGTAGTGAGCTGTCTGCAAAAACAGACCAACACAAAGTTTACTATCACAAATTAGGAACACCTCAAAAAGAAGATCAATTAATTTTTGGAGGTAAAGCTTCAGAAAAACACAGATACATTTACGGGTCAGTAACAGAAGACGACCGTTACTTAATAATTTCTCCTCGTGTTTCTACCTCAGGAAACAAATTATATATCAAAGATTTAACGCAACCTAATTCTAAACTAGTGGAGATTATTGGTAATACCGATAACGACACCTATGTATTAGTTAATGAAGGGTCAAAATTATTTTTAGTAACAAACCTTAACGCGCCAAATAAAAAAATAGTTACAGTTGACGCGTCTAATCCTACTCCAGAAAACTGGGTAGATTTTATACCAGAAACTAAAAATGTGTTAAGTCCATCAACAGCTGGCGGATACTTTTTTACTGAATATATGGTTGACGCCGTATCTAAAGTAATGCAATATGATTACGATGGTAAATTGGTTAGAGAAGTTAAATTACCAGGTGTAGGAAGCGCAGCTGGTTTTGGTGCTAAAAAAGAAGAAAAAGAATTATACTATTCGTTTACAAATTATGTAACTCCAGGCAGCATTTACAAATACGATATAGAAAACGGAACTTCAGAATTATTCCGTAAACCAGATATCGATTTTAATCCTGAAAATTACGAGAGCAAGCAAGTTTTTTATGCTTCAAAAGACGGTACAAAAGTACCAATGATAATCACGCACAAAAAAGGATTAGAACTTAATGGTAAAAACCCAACTATTCTTTATGGTTATGGTGGTTTCAACGTTAGTTTAACACCTAGTTTTAGCATCGCTAATGCGGTTTGGATGGAACAAGGTGGTATTTATGCTGTACCAAATTTACGTGGTGGTGGAGAATACGGAAAAGCTTGGCATGATGCAGGAACGCAATTAAAAAAGCAAAATGTTTTTGACGATTTTATCGCTGCTGCGGAATACCTTATTGATCAAAAATATACCTCATCAGACTTTTTAGCAATCCGTGGTGGATCAAACGGTGGGTTATTAGTTGGTGCAACGATGACGCAACGTCCAGATTTAATGAAGGTTGCTTTGCCTGCAGTTGGTGTTTTAGACATGTTACGTTATCATACTTTTACTGCAGGAGCAGGTTGGGCTTATGACTACGGAACAGCAGAAGACAGCAAAGAAATGTTTGATTATTTAATGGGGTACTCTCCTGTACATAATGTAAAAGAAGGTGTGAAATATCCTGCAACTATGGTAACCACAGGTGATCACGATGACAGAGTTGTACCTGCACATAGTTTTAAATTTGCTGCCCAATTACAAGACAAGCAAACAGGAAGCAATCCAACGTTAATACGTATCGAAACTGATGCTGGTCACGGTGCCGGAACACCTGTAAGTAAAACAATAGAGCAATATGCTGACATCTATGGTTTTACACTTTTTAATATGGGATTTGATGTTTTACCAACAGAAATCGAAGATTTTAAAGACTAATAATATTACTTAAAAAAATAGCAGCAAGTGGTTAGCAAAATAGATTAACCGTTTGCTGCTATTTTTTATTTCAACCATAACAATTCCCCAACATTTAAACTTATGAAAAAAATACTTTTACTAGCATGTGTTGCTTTTGCCTCACTAACTGCAACAGCTCAAAAAGCGGATGTTAAAACGCAAGACGTTAAAGCTACTTTTGAGCAACCAGAGATTCTAAAAAACACTAAAACGTATAGCTACACCATTCAAGATGATGGAAAATACTGGAATTATACTGCTACTGAAGCAAATCCAACAATAGCATCCAATACAGAAGGCATAAACCTAAGTGGGTTAGAGCGTGTTACTGAAAATGCAGACTTACAGGTAATTGTTGGTTTTTCTGGTAACCAATTAAAATCTAGTCCAGGATTAATTGTTTTACAAGGCACATACAATATCATGGTGTTAAATAAAGAAAACAAACTACTCTTGAACATTAAAGAAACTGTAGAAAAGAATGTATCCGCAGCAAAAAGCGAATACAGTATAGTAAACAAAAATGCAAGAAACATAACAAAAGCACTTATTGTTACAGAACACGTGCAGGATTTACTTAAAGAATATGAGCATCTATTCTCAGGTAGTGCGGACCTAAAAGTACCATTTGGATTGTTTAAAAAAACAAAGGATGGTGTTGCAGAAAGTTTTAACACGTCTTCTAAACCTTTAATAGATGCCATTGTTACTAACAGTAACGATACGGAAGCACTAGATAAAGCTATTGCTTTTTGGACCGCTCAATTAAATGTTGATTTTGGGAAAAAAGTTAAAGACAAGATAAAAAATCGCGTTATTTACGCCAATTTAACTTCTGCAAGTTTATTAAAAAAAGACATAAACGCTGCTAAAACCTATTTTGAATTAGTTAAAGAAAACACTGGATTCTTTGATACTTGGACTTCAAGTTACAAAACGATATTTAGTCGTTTTGAGAGCTCTAATTCATTAGAAAATTCAGACAACTTAGTAACTGTTGCTGTAACACCAAATAGTGCATATTTAATTACACTACCTGCAGGAAAATACACTTACAAATCTAAAGACCCAATAAACTATTCTAAAATAGAGATTCAAAATTTTGTTCCAAATGTTAAGTCTGGTATTGCATCTTTAGACTCTAAAATAAAGCCAGAAATTTACATTTACGAAAATGATGTAAAAACACTTCGTCATTTTGGAGACGGAAATAACACTATTATTACTAATGATGGTGAAGAAATAATCTTTAAAGTTTACAAAGGAGAATATAAGCCTTGCGTCAAACAAGCGGATGGTTCTTATAAAATGTATAACAGTAATATTGTTATAGAATAGTCATAAAACTAATTTTAAATTAAAGAGTCGCTCTAAATCAGAGCGACTTTTTTAATACATTATTTTTCTTCTTAAAGAAGACTTAAAAAGCAATCTTTAGTTTGGTAGTAATAATCAATTACTCTAGTTTTGCACTCGTAAATGAACAAAATAATCACTAAATATTTATCCTTATTAGCACTCTTGCTATTGACAGGACTAACTAACGCACATGCAGATACTGCAATTGATGCGGACTATGCTTTAGCTGGTAATCATGAAAATAAAGCTTCAGTAGATGCCAACTTAGGTACTATATCTAATTTTACAATTCAACAAAACGAAACAGCAGAATGGTTTTTCGATTATACCGAAGCCGAAGAAGCAGAAAACGAAGAAACCGTTAGTAGCACGACTATTAACTCTTTTAGTAGTTATATTTCAAAACTGTTTCATACTCAATTATTAAGTGATTTATCTTCTAAACTTCAAAAAGAAGCTAACAGTTTCACCTATATCGTTTGTCAACCTTCGACAAAACTTCATGTTAGATTAGAAGTCTTTATAATCTGATTTTTTCTTTCTATTATAGACTAATTTTTATTGGTTTATTACATATTTCAAAAAAAATAATATAACACAAACAGCCTGTCTTGTGCCGTATTGGCAATGACTTGCTGCAATCACATTTTATTTTACCAATTTATTTTAAATAAAAAATTATGAAAAAAATCTTCATTTTCATGGGTTTATTCGCATGTCTAATTCATACAAGCTGCGAAACTAAAAAAGAAGAAAAGAAAGAACACGTTGCTTTTCTTGTTACCAATCCTATTAAAAAAGACACCACTATAACTAAAGATTATGTTAGTCAAATACATTCTATTAGACATATCGAATTAAGAGCCTTAGAAAGAGGTTATCTAAAAAGCATCTCTGTAGACGAAGGGCAACATGTTAAAAAGGGACAAGCCATGTTCCAAATAATGCCAAATATTTATCAAGCTGAATTACAGAAGGCTAAAGCCGAATCTGACGCTGCCAAAATTGAGTTTCAAAACACGAAATTATTGGCGGATGGTAATGTCGTTTCTCAAAACGAATTAGCCATGGCAAATGCTAATTTAGATAAAGCTAATGCTGAAGTAACTTTAGCACAAACACATTTAGGTTTTACTAGAATTACAGCGCCTTTTGATGGTATCATGGACCATTTAGAAGCAAGAGAAGGGAGCCTTTTAGATGAAGGCGAATTACTTACAACATTGTCTGATAATAGTCAAATGTGGGTCTATTTTAATGTCCCTGAAGCAGAATACCTAGACTATATTACTAGCGCCGATAAAGACACTAAAAAAGAAGTTGGCTTACTAATGGCTAACAACAAACAATTCAACCAAAAAGGAATTGTTGAAACTATTGAAGGAGAGTTTAACAGCGAAACAGGAAATATTGCTTTTAGAGCCACGTTTCCAAATCCGGATGGAATCCTAAGACATGGCGAAACAGGTAGCGTATTAATGGCAGTACCTTTTAAAGACGTTATTATTATTCCTCAAAAAGCAACGTTTCAAGTCTTAGATAAAACCTATGTTTTTATTGTAGATCAAGACCATATCGTAAAACAAAAAGAAATTACTATTGGTGCAGAGTTACCACATCTATTTATTGTTAGTAAAGGACTATCTGAAAACGATACTATCTTACTAGAAGGTATCAGAATGGTTAAAAACAATGAAGAAATAGAAACCAAATTTTTAGAACCAAACAAAGTAATGTCTGAGTTAGACTTATACGCTGAATAATTTTAGAATTTAATCTACAAAAGACATGTTTAAACAATTTATAAAAAGACCCGTTTTGGCTATTGTCATTTCGGTTATCATTCTATTTATAGGGGGACTTGCCATCAAGCAACTTCCTATATCTCAGTTCCCACAAATAGCACCAACAACGGTAAATATCTTTATCGCTTATCCTGGTTCTAGTTCTGAAGTATTAGTTAATTCGACATTAATCCCATTAGAAACAGCCATTAATGGTGTACAAGATATGCGCTATATCGCGTCTGATGCAACCAGTGCCGGAGAAGCAACCATTCGTGTTATTTTTGAACCAGGCACAGATCCAAACGAAGCTGTTGTCCGAGTAAAAACACGTGTGGATCAAGTAATGCCACTATTACCAGAATTGGTACAACGTGAAGGCGTTATTATATCCCCAGTCCAACCTAGTATGTTAATGTACGTTAACCTATCTAGCACAGATAAAAATAATGATGAAAAGTTTTTATATAACTATGCTTACACTAAGGTTATACCAGAAATACAACGTATTAAAGGGATTGCAAGCGCTCAAATTTTAGGAAGCAGAAAATACGCCATGAGAGTTTGGCTAAAACCAGACCGTATGCGTGCGTATAATATTTCTGCAGAAGAAGTATTAGAAGCCATGGAGGAGCAAAGTATTTTAGCTAGACCTGGACGACTAGGACGTAGTTCTGGTATGACTGCACAATCTTTAGAATATGTACTAACTTATGAAGACCGCTATAACGAACCTGAACAATACGAAGAGATTATAATCCGTGCCAATAAAGAAGGAGAAATCATTCAATTAAAAGATATTGCAGAGGTTAATCTAGGAAGTGAGTTTTTTGATATCTACTCCAACTTAGACGGAAAACCTTCCGCGTCAATAGTATTAAAACAAACGTTTGGAAGTAACGGTAGCGATGTAATAGATGCTGTAAAAGTAAAATTAGCAGAATTAGAAGTAGAACTACCACCGGATGTAGACTTTCAAATTAGTTATGATGTGTCTAACTTTTTAGATGCGTCTATAGAACAAGTATTACACACCCTTAGAGATGCTTTTATCTTAGTTGCTATTGTAGTATTTCTATTTTTAGGGGATTGGCGTTCTACATTAATCCCGATTATAGCCGTACCCGTATCTTTAATTGGAGCCTTTTTTGTAATGCAATTATTTGGATTGTCCATCAACTTAATAACATTGTTTGCATTAGTACTAGCTATTGGTATTGTCGTCGATAATGCTATTGTCGTCGTGGAAGCCGTCCATGTTAAAATGGAAGAAGAACATCTCACCCCCTACAAAGCATCGTATGAAGTGTTAGGTGAAATTGGAGGGGCTATTGTCGCAATTACTTTGGTGATGGTTTCTGTTTTTATTCCTATTTCATTTATGACGGGGCCTGTAGGTGTTTTCTATCGTCAATTCTCTATTACTATGGCTGGTGCTATTGTTATTTCAGCAATTGTTGCATTAACACTAACACCTGTATTATGTGCCATGTTACTTAAAAACAACCATGGAAAAACTAAAAAATCACCAATAGATAAATTTATCAACTGGTTTAATAATGGTTTTGAAAAACTAACAGGTAGGTATGTCAAAATACTTAATAAAATTGTAGCAAGACGCGTAATAACCTTTGGAATATTAGCTGCTTTTTGTGCCGGTATTTATTTTACCAACAAAGTATTACCAGCAGGATTTATACCTAATGAGGATCAAGGTATGATTTACGCTATTATTCAGACACCGCCAGGTGCAACGTTAGAACGCACAAACGAAGTCGCTAAAAAACTTCAGAAAATATGTGAAGAAACAGAAGGTGTCGAATCAGTATCCTCTTTAGCCGGTTACGAAATCATGACGGAGGGTCGTGGATCTAATGCCGGAACCTGTTTAATTAATCTTAAATCTTGGTCAGATCGTGAGCATACCGTGCACGAAATCATGGAAGAACTAGAAGAAGAGACTAAAGATTTAGGTGCGGTTATCGAATATTTTGAACCACCTGCTGTTCCTGGATTTGGATCTTCTGGAGGGTTTGCCATGCGTCTATTAGACAAAACGAATTCAACGGATTATCATCATTTTGAAGAGATTAACAACAACTTTATAGAAGCTCTATCTAAACGTAAAGAGCTTACAGGTTTGTTTACCTTTTTCTCTGCAAATTACCCACAATATCAATTAAAAATAAACAACAAGATTGCTATGCAAAAAGGGGTAACCATTAGCAAAGCAATGGAAAATTTGAATATTTTAATTGGTAGTACTTACGAGCAAGGTTTTATTCGTTTTGGTAGATTCTTTAAGGTTTACACACAAGCAGGACCAGAATATAGACGCTTACCATCCGATCTTGAAAAGCTTTTTGTTAAAAATGAAGAAGGAGAAATGGTACCATATTCTGCATTTATGACTATCACTAAAAAACTAGGACCTAATGAGATTACAAGATATAATCTTTACAACTCAGCATCCATTAGAGGCTTACCAGCTTCAGGATTTACAAGTGGAGATGCAATTAATGCCATTAAGGAAGTTGCTGCTAAAGAACTTCCTAGAGGTTATGATATTGCTTGGGAAGGACTGTCTTATGACGAAGCAAGTAGAGGTAACGAATCCACTTATATTTTTATAGTAGTACTAATATTTGTGTACTTTGTTTTAGCCGCACAATACGAGAGTTTTTTATTACCATTTGCAGTAATATTATCACTACCTGTGGGTGTTTTCGGGTCATTCTTCCTGTTAAAGTCAATGGGGTTAGCTAACGATGTTTATGCACAAATTGGAGTTATCATGCTGGTCGGATTACTTGGTAAAAACGCAGTACTAATTGTCGAATTTGCAGTACAAAAACAACGTGAAGGTGCTACAATTCTGGAGGCAGCTATTGAAGGTTCTAGAGCCAGATTTAGACCTATTTTAATGACGTCCTTTGCCTTTATCGCTGGATTAATTCCGCTAATAGTAGCATCCGGAGCAGGTGCTATTGCCAATAAAACCATTGGTAGTTCTGCTTTAGGAGGAATGCTTATTGGAACCCTTGGTGGTGTTTTAATTATCCCTGGCTTATACTACATTTTTGCTAAAATGGCTGAAGGAAAAAGTCTTATTAAAGATGAGTCTCATGAGCCATTATCTGAAGAATTTATTAGAAATAGTGAATCTGCTGGTAAACAAACAAAAGAAAATACCGAACAAATAAGCAAATTGAAAAGTCTATTTAAAAAACTAAGCAAAAGAAACAAAGATGAATAATTTTAAAAAACATATAAAGATCAGAAAACGTTTCGTAATAGGTGTTTTAACAATACTATCCTTGTATTCTTGTGCACCTACCAGAATTGTTAGAGCAGAAAACAAGACCGTTCCTAAGCAGTATAAAAGTCAGTCAGAAGACACGACAAATACTGCCAATATGCAATGGAAAGATTTTTTCAAAGACCCTAATTTAGTCGCGTTAATAGATAGCGCTTTGGTTAATAATCAGGAGCTAAACATTATGTTACAGCAAGTGGATATAGCTAAAAACGAAATAAAAGCTAAAAAAGGAGAATACCTCCCTTTTGTTGGTGTTTATGCTGGAGCTGAAGTTGAAAAAGTTGGTGAATACACTAGGAGTGGTGCAGTAGAAAAACACTTAAATATCCGTGAAGGTGAAGAATTCCCGGAGCCTTTAACTAATTTTTCAATCGGGCTTTCTGCCTCTTGGGAACTTGATGTTTGGAAAAAACTTCGCAATGGTAAAAAAGCAGCAGTTTTAGAATATCTAGCGACTATTGAAGGTCAACATTTTATGGTAACGCAACTGGTTACAGAAATTGCAAGCTCGTATTATGAGCTTATGGCTTTAGATAATCAATTAGAAATTATTGAAGAAAACTTAGAGATCCAGCAACAAGCTTTAAAAATGGTGAAACTTCAAAAAGAGGCAGCTAGAGCTACTTTATTAGCTGTAAGACGTTTTGAAGCGGATGTTTATAAAAACCAAAGCAGCAAGTTTAAAATTCAGCAAAAAATAGTTGAGACAGAAAATTTAATTAACTTTTTAGTTGGACGTTACCCACAAACAATAACTAGAAGTTCTAGCAATTTTATTACAAAAACGGTTGATAGTATATCTGCAGGGATTCCAGCTCAACTTTTAGCTAATCGTACAGATATTAGACAAGCAGAGTACGAGTTGTCTGCCACTAAACTAAACGTGAGTGTTGCAAAAGCTAATTTTTATCCTTCTATCGGTCTTAAAGCTGGTGTAGGATTAGAAGCTTTTAAACCTAAATTTTTGACAAGCACACCTGAATCTTTACTTTACAATTTAGTGGGCGATATTGTAGCGCCATTAATTAACAGAAATGCGATAAAGGCAGAATATAAAAATGCAACTGACCAACAATTGCAAGCTCTTTTTGAATATGAAAAAACCATTTTAAATGCGTTTATTGAAGTTACAAATCAGTTGTCTAATGTGGATAATCTTAAAAAAAGCTACCAGCTTAAAGAAGATCAAGTGCAAGCACTTACAGAATCTATAGACTTATCGCTTAGGTTATTTAGATCTGCTAGAGCAGAATACACAGAAGTGTTGCTAACCCAAAGAGAAGCTTTAGATTCTAAAATTGAAATTATAGAAACTAAAAGGGACCAGTTATTAGCTAACGTAAAACTATATCAGGCTTTAGGTGGCGGTTGGAATTAAATTGTCATGTTTTTTTTAAATTTAAAAACCGCTCAAGTAATTGAGCGGTTTTTTTATATTATTTTTGTGTTATGCTGACAGTTAAAAATCTTACCTTTTCTTATAATAAAACACCTGTTTTAAAAGACCTTTCTTTTACTGCTAAACAAGGTGAAAACGTAGCCATTATCGGAGAAAGTGGCTCAGGAAAAAGCACACTATTAAATCTTATTTTTGGCGAATCCGACTTAAATCAAGGTCAAATTTTTTGGAAGGATGAACAAGTTTTGGGACCAAAATATAATTTAGTTGTAGGTTACGACTTTATGAAATACGTAAGTCAAGAATTTGACTTAATGCCTTTTATAACCGTTGAAGAAAACATTGGTAAACACCTTTCTAATTTTTTTCCAGAAGAAAAAAAAGAACGTACTGCAGAGTTACTAGAAGTTGTAGAACTTACTGAACTTGCTAAAACAAAAGTAAAAACCTTAAGTGGTGGTCAAAAACAGCGTGTAGCATTAGCACGTGCATTGGCAAAACAGCCAGAAATTATTTTATTAGACGAGCCTTTTAGTCATATTGATAACTTCCAAAAACAATCACTTAGACGTAATGTCTTTAGATATTTAAAAGATAAAAACATTACATGTGTTGTTGCAACACATGACAGAGAAGATGTTTTAGGTTTTGCAGACAGAATGATTGTTTTGTACGACAACAAAATTGTTGTTAATGATAGTCCAGAAAATTTATTCAAAAATCCAGAAGCACCATTAATAGCTTCGTTTTTTGGCGAGTTTAATATTATTGGTGATGCTATAATATACGCACATCAATTAAAAATGGTAACCAATTCTGAGCTTAAAGCTACAGTAATACACGCTTATTTTAAAGGACACTATTACTTAATTGAAGCCTTATTAGATGATGATGTTGTGTTTTTTGAGAGTAAAACAAACTTAGAAAAAAATACTACTCAGTATTTAGAAATCACAAGATAGCATAACCACTAAAAGCACCATGATGTGTCAACGAAAAAGAGACATCTAACAAGTCACTGTTATGCTGTAGTTTAGGCACACCAATATTGTTTTTAATAATAGTTACTTCATCTAAATTCAACGTTTTTAAAAAGCTCCTTTTTAGGCATTTGCTCTGTGCGCCATAGTCTTGACTATGATCTAAAAACCATTCACTTTTATAACTTTTATCAGACGCTATTAACGCAATAGAATAAATAAAATCTTCAGTAATTATAGACTCTATAAAATAACGATTGTCTTCAATAATCACCTCTCCTTTTAAATTAGAAAGTAAAGTACATTCCAAACGTTTTGGATTAAAAAACCGTGTCCCAAACTGTTGTACATTTACTTTATACGCAGCTTCTTTCATGCTCCAAAGTAGCCAAACCATTTGGTCTTGATCTTTAGCAGACCAAATTAATCGCTGCTCTCTTGGCGTAAAAATTTTATCTAAAAAACGTGGACGTTTCCAATTACTATCTTTAGCAGCTTGTTTTAAATCGACAATATCATTGCCTATCATTTTGCTGCTAATTTTTCGTTTACAATATCCATTGCTGCTTTTACAGACGTCATTTTTTCCATGTCGTCGTTTTCTATTCTAATATCAAATTCGTCTTCTACATCCAGAATAACATCTACTAAATTTGCTGAATTTATTTTAAGATCATTTATAAAATCAGTCGCTTCAGATAAATTATTAAAAGCGTCTTCGTTTTGAATATACGGTTGTACAATAGTTTTTAGTTTCGCGATAAGTTCTTCTTTAGTCATAGTGTGATTTTTCTGTTTTCTATTTCAGCGTAAGCGTAAATATATTTTTAAATATCTCTTTTTTTTAGCACTTCGACAAGCTCAGTGTGACATTTATAATCACAATTGGCAATATCCAAGGTTATAATATTTATTACTCTTCGACAAGCTCACTTTGACATCTATATACACAATTGGCAATATCGAAATTAAAATGTTTATTACAATCACAAATATGAAAAACCAATGTCAGTCTGAGATTGTCGAAGATCCTATTTATATTTTTTAAAAATCACACAACCATTAACATCACCAAAACCAAAACTGGCTTTTGCTGCAATATTAAGGCTTGTATTAATAGTCTGTTTTACAATTTTTTCTTCAGAAATTAGTGCAGATATTTTAGGGTGCACGTCCTCGCAATTAATATTAGGAAACACAAATTGATGTTTTAACTGCAATACAGTAGCTACACTTTCTATACTACCCGAAGCTGCCAAACAATGACCAACCATCGCTTTTAAAGAGTTTATATACGGAAAACCCGTTCCGCTTCTACCTAATGCTTTTGTCCAATTTTCGATTTCCAAACTGTCTTTTGAAGTCGCTGTTAAATGCCCATTTATAGTGTCAATATCTTCGGCTAAAATGCCCGAATCTTTAACCGCATCTTGTATGCAACGTTGCACAGCTTTAGCATTTGGAGCGGTCATTGTCCCTCCATCACGTTGTCCTCCAGAGTTTATATTTCCGCCTAAAATTTCAGCATAAATAGTCGCCTTTCTTTTTAAAGCACTTTCTAAAGACTCTAAAACTAAAGCGCCTGCTCCTGCGCCTGGCACAAAACCACTTGCTGTTTCACTCATTGGTCTAGAGCCTTCTTTTGGAGTTTCATTATGCTTATATGTCATCACTCGCATAGCATCAAATCCTCCCCAAATATAGGGTCCGTCGTCACTACAACTACCAACCAACATGCGTTTTGCTTGTCCGTTTTTAATACGTTCATAACCCATTAAAATAGCTTCTGTACCTGTGGTACATGCAGATGAGTTTGTAGTTACTTGGTTACCTAAGCCCAAAATTCCGCCTAAAAAAGCACTAATTCCACTAGCCATAGTCTGTACCACAACTGTACTTCCTAATCGCTTTACCTGCTTGTCATCCAACTTATAAATAGCCTCTCTAAACTTGTCTACTCCTGAGGTTCCTGTCCCAAAAACAGTACCCGAATCAAAGTCTAAATCATTGTCAGGATCAACTTCAAAACCAGCATCTTTCCAAGCATCCATTCCTGCAATACAACCATATAAAATACCAGAACTATTAAAGCCTCTTAGTTGTAAGGGTGTTAAGTATTCTAACTTTTTTTCTTCGGAAATATTAGGAATTCCACCAATACAACACGAAAAATTTAAATCTGCTAATTGTTGATGAAAAGTAATTCCGGATACACCATTTTTTATAGCCTTAGTAAATGCGTCGACACCTACTCCATTTGGTGCAACGACTCCTAAACCTGTTATTACGACTCTGTTTTTCATACTTTATTAATTAAAATACACCTCGACAAACTCAGTTTGATCTATCGTTTACAATTGGTATTATTCTGCTTTCAGCATTCCTGAAATCTGTCCTCTACAAACCAATTCATTTTTCTGATTAAACATTTTTACTTTACATTTCAATTTATTGAAACGAAAGACTTCTTTTTCTGAAACCACAATCACTGTTTCGCCTGGAAAAACAGGTAAAAAGAAATCTACTTGACTTGACGTTAAAGCTATTTGAGGTTTATTATCTTCTGAAATTTCATCCTTCAACATATAAATACCCAAACATACTACACCTATTTGCGCCATACATTCCGTTAAGATCACGCCTGGCGTAATTGGATTGTCTTTAAAATGTCCTTTGTAGAAATACTCGTCCTTTTTAAAAGTATAACTTCCCGTTACGCCTTCATTAGAAATCGTGTTTAATTCATCCACAAATAGAAATGGCTCTTGATATGGTAATAGTAATATGATTTTTTCTTTTGTCATTTTTAACTAATATGTTCGCCTCCATCAACAGGAATCACACAACCATTGATCCAGCTAGCTTCATCTTTAGATAACAAATACACTGCATTTGCAACATCTTCCGGTAATGTTAATCTGTTAAATGGATTACGCAATAAACTGTGTTCTTTAATTTTATCACTTCCAGGAATCATACGTAAAGACGCTGTATCTGTTACTCCTGCTTGGATGCAATTGGCTCTAATACCATAAGGCGCAAACTCTAAAGCAATATTTCTAGTAATGGCTTCTAATGTTACTTTTGCTGCAGAAACTGCTGCGTAATTTTTCCATGCTTTTGTATTGCCTTCACTTGTAAAACTTATGATTCTTGAATCTTCTGCGAATAATTCTGCTTCAAAAATAGCTTTAGTCCAATCAAACAAGCTAATAGCCATAGCGTTTATTGTTAAATTGAAATCGTCAGTTTTAAGTGTTGGTTTTTGGTCATCCAACATTGGTTTTAAATTCCCTTTAGCAACGCTGTGTACTAATGTTCTTATTTTTCCTTCTGAGCCTAAAATTACTTTTAATTCAGAAATAATTTGCGTTCTTTTTTCTTGCTTAAAAGCATCAACATTTAACGATTTAAACTGTACTCCTTCTGCTTTTATTATATCAAAATTGCTGTTAATTTCGGCTTCCTGAGTTCTTGAATTTCTGTGAATAATACAAATATTCATACCATGTTTAGCTAGCTTTTTTGCTGTAGCTAAACCCAATCCGCTTGAACCTCCTAAAATGAGTGCCCAATAGTTTTTATGCTGAAAATCTTTTGTCATAACTAATAAATTTTGTTTCTCAGACACTTCGACTGCGCTCAGTGTGACGTTAAATTTTAAAATATTTTGATAACATTAAAAAGCTTCGACAAATTGAGCATGACATAGCAATTACCATTTGCCTTTATAATTACCATTCTAATAATATACGTTGTGCTGAAAAACCAGGTCCAAAACTCAACATTAATCCTCTATCGCCTTTTGGTAATGGTCTATCCATAAAGCGTTCTAAAACATACAAAACAGTTGCGCTACTCATGTTTCCGTAAAGTCGCAAGACTTCTTTTGTGTCGTCTATATTCTTCCCTAAGGATCCAAATAAATCTTCTACAGTTTGCACTATTTTTTTCCCTCCTGGATGAAAAATAAGATGATCAATATCTTCAATTGTAATGTTATTGCGTTCTAAAAACGGATGGACAATCATAGGGAAATGTTCTGAAATGGTTTCAGGAACAGCCTTATCTAAAATCATTTGTAACCCTGTGTTTACCAATTTAAAACCCATCATGGTTGTGGCATCATAAAAATGATACATGGCTTCATCTACTATTTTTGGTCCTACTTCATCTTCATAAGACGATAAAATAACACTTGCTGCACCATCACCAAAAATGGCAGCACTTACTATGTTAACCATTGAAAAATCATCTAGCTGAAACGTTGCTGTTGGCGACTCAACCGCAATGACAGCTGCCCGTTTATTAGGGTTTGCTTTTAGGAAATTCTTGGCGTAAATAATACCTGAAACACCTGCTGCACATCCCATTTCCGTAACAGGTAACCTAACAATATCATGCCTCATCTTTAGATTATTTATCAAATAAGCATCTACAGAAGGAATCATAATACCTGTACAACTTACTGTAATAATATAATCGATATCGGTTGGTTTTAGCGCTGCTTTATCTAATGCTTTTACCAAAGATTGCTCTGCTAATTTTACTACTTCACGAGCGTAAATATCATTTTTTTCTTGAAAAGATGTATTTGTAAAAACTTCTTCTGCATCCATTATAGAGTAGCGCTTGTCCACTCCTGCGCCTTCAAAAAGTTTGATTACTTTACGCTGAAAACGGTCGTCTTGACCAGTCATCCAAAGTTTTAAAAAAGGAATAATATCCTTAGTTTTTCTAGTGTACTTTGGAAGTTGTTTGGCTACTGCTGTTATTTTTACGCTCATATTATTATTGCTTCAAAATCCATTGAAAACGAAACGCCCACTTCCATTGGATTTGATAATTTGCATTTATTTGTTTTGAAATAGTTGTCAACTCTTCCCTTTTGAATCCTCTTAAAACAGAGGTTAGTCCATCTTCTACTATTGTTTTGTTCTTGATAGTTGTACATAAAAGTTTAAACAGGTAATAAGCTAATTTATGTCTGTGTAAATCATTAACCACTATACCTAATTTTGCTTTTTGCAACACAGGTTTTAAAAACGAAACCAATTGATCTTCTTTAAAATGATGCAAAAATAAAGTGGTTAATACTAAGTCGTACTCTAAGTTATTGAACTGATCTGAAAATATATCTATTGCTTCAAAACTTACGTTATCGTATTTTTGCGATAATGAATTAGCGTAATTAACTGTATGAGGGTTTGCATCAATCCCTATTAGTTTAAAATTATAGTCGTTTTTCTTTCCAAAAAGTGATATTTCTCTTAATATATCTCCCCCTCCACACCCCAAATCAATGATGGTTACAGCTTCTGATTTACTATGGTTTTTAAGTGCTTTTTTTAAGCCATTAATAGTCACAATATTTCCGCCTAACCATTGATTAATTTTGGCTAATTTATCTAATGCATCATGAAGTATTGGACCATTATAATCCAAATCGTCCATTATTTCTTCTGCTTCACTTCTATATTTTGTATTTACTAAAACACTCATTTAATTGTCATTGTTTTACCATGTGTACGCTTAATAATTTGTGGCAAAATACTTGGTATTGTTTTTACGATACGTATTAAAACCTCAGCCAATTTGTTGTAACTAAATAGTTTTGCTACAATATGACCTGTTGTTAATCGCGATTTAAACTCGGTATTCCATTCTCTAAGATACTGTTTTTCTAATCCTTCTCTGTCCTTTATTGCACCATTAAAAAATTGAATAATTAATAGTGATGCCATTTGTGCACTGCGTATTGCCATGCTCATTCCGTTACCACATAAAGGGTGAATCATTCCTGCAGTATCGCCACACATTAACATATGGTTTTCTATGGGGTTTTTGGTTTCGAAAGAAATCTGACTAATAGTTAAAGGCGTTTCAAAAACTGAAGTTGTGTTTTCAAATACTGATTTTAAAGCGGTATTTTTATAAAGCACTTTCCGCTGAAATTCGTCAATATCTTTATACTTTTTAAAAGCCTCAAAATTGGTGATGTAGCATACATTTATACTATCGTCTTCTACTTTTGAGATACCACAATAACCGCCTTCAAAATTATGAAGTGCTACTAAATTGCTAGGAAAAACGCCTTTTAAATGTGTTTTAACTGCTAAAAATGGTGATTTGTTTTTAATGAAATTACGATTGAGCTTAACATCCAAATTAGCACGTTTGCCATAAGCACCAATCACTATTTTTGAAGTATACTTATTTGTTTTAGTTTCAACCGAAAACACATCATTAGCAAACGTTACATTTTCTACTGTATCTTGAGTAATGGTCGCCTGATTTGCTAATGCAACTTTTGCCAATTGGTTATCTAAACAATAGCGACTAATACCAAAACCACCAAGAGGCAAATTGGCTTTTACAAGCTTGTTTTTAGGTGTAGATAGTTCAAATTTATCAATCCTTTTTGCGCCTAGTTTAAAAACGTCTACTCCCAGAAAGTTTAAATAAGGTAAGACTTCGTTAGAAATATACTCGCCACAAACCTTATGTTTTGGATACTCGTTTTTTTCGATAACCAAAACACTATGCTTATTTTTTGATAAATGGATAGCACTACTAAGACCTGCTAATCCTCCACCAATAATAATAACATCAAAATTTGAGGGAATTATATTCAACTTTTTTCTAATTCAATTTTACTAAAGATACCTCGAAAATTGTTGACTTAGACGTTAGTTAACATTTGTTATTGAAAAATTTTGTGCCCTAAAAACAATATCATCGCCAATTGTTTTACCTAAAAGCAATTGTGCAATAGGCGTATTGGCTGCAATTGCATAAAATTTTTGAGTGTCAACCTCTAGCTCTCCAGCACTTATAGCAATGTAATAATTGGATTTTGTGGTATAAACAACACTACCTAAGCCAATAATTTTAGAGGTCTTTTCTGTACTTATTTTGACTAATAACTGGTTTACTTTTTGGATTTGAGCTAATTGATGTCCTGCTTTTTCGCGTTCTAATTGCACCATAGCTCGCCCAGTCTCATGCTTATCACCAGCACTACTTTTAGTCTCAGAGGTTAAGGATTCTTGTAATTCTGAAATTGTTTTATTTATGGTATCCAGCCTATTTTTTGTAAACAAAGCGCAACTATCATGCAATGCTTGTTTAATCTTTACTGTGCTATTCATCCTCCGTTTTATAATTTAAAGTACCATAAAAATTCATCTGTGTCATTATCCAACTTTTTCTAGATGCTATATAATTAGTCACCGGATTTGCTTTATATTTTCTCGGGTTGGGTAATATTGCTGCTATAGCAGAGGCTTCTAATTTTGATAATTTTGAAGCTGGTTTTTTAAACCAATATTGAGCTGCCGACTCTG
Organism: Olleya sp. KKT75; assembly: GCF_055635485.1. Taxonomy (NCBI): domain Bacteria; kingdom Pseudomonadati; phylum Bacteroidota; class Flavobacteriia; order Flavobacteriales; family Flavobacteriaceae; genus Olleya; species Olleya sp. KKT75. The sequence continues at coordinate 1,384,468 of NZ_CM145759.1, read as the reverse complement.
CGCCATATATACCGTTGCCCATTTCTATACTATTTAAGTAGACTTCCATAATACGTTCTTTATCCCAAATGGTCTCTATTAAAAACGTAAAATAAACTTCTAAACCTTTACGTAACCAACTACGCTGTGGCCATAAAAATACATTTTTTGCTGTTTGCTGACTTATGGTACTTCCGCCTTTAACACGTTTTCCTTTTTTATTGTTTTCGTACGCTTTTTCAATTGCATTTAAGTCAAACCCTGTATGTTTTAAAAAACTTTGATCTTCGCTACAAATAACTGCTAACTGCAAATTTTTGGATATGTTTTCTATTGGCTCCCAATCGTGATTCAATAATTTTGGACTGTCTTTTTCAAAATATCTAATAACCATTAAAGGTGTTATTGGTACCGGTACCCATTTGTAAAACACAACTATCCCAACTGTTATAATAACAAACCAAACGAGTATTTTAGCAATAAACCTGAAAATATTATGCATGCTTTTATTCTATAAGATTGGCTAATTCTTCTCCAATCAAACTACCTATCGCTACTCCCATACCACCAAGACGTACGCCACAAAACACATTATTACTAAGTTGCTTTACTATTGGTTTTTTTTGACTACCCACGCCCATAATTCCGCTCCAGCGATGTTCTACTTCAAAAGGCGTGTTTGGTAAGATAGTTGTTTTTAAAAGTGATTCTAATGTATTTTGAATTAAGTCCGTTTGGGTTAACACTGTAGTTTCTTCGCCTTTAAAATCTAGATTACGGCCACCTCCAAATAGTATTCTACTATCGATGTTTCGGAAATAATAATACCCTTCATCCAAATGAAACGTACCTTTAATATGAAGGTTTTTTATAGGCTTTGTAATTAACACTTGCGCTCTTGCTGGTTTAACTTCCGGAATATTTAAAACTGAAGCGAAGCCATTTGTAGCTATTAATAATTTTGAAGTCGAAAAACTAAATTGATTCGTTTCAACTTTAACAGCATTTGCTTCTTCTGAAAAATTAGACACCGAAACATTATTAAGTATTTTAATACCTTTTAAGAGCGCTTTTTGCAATAAAGCCTCCATCATGCGCCCCGTATCTATTTGTCCTTCATATTGATTAAAACAGTATTGATTCTTGATGTTATTAAAACCAAAGGTGTTGTCTTTTAAACTAAATACGTTGTCTCCAAAAACAGGTTTCAATAAATTATTAACCAACGTTTTTTGTTCTAAGCAGGTTTCAAATAAATCACCGCTAGTATTAAACAATTCGTAGCCTCCTAGTTGTTGGTAATCTATGGTTTTGTCGCCAAGATTGTCTCTTAATTTTTGTAATCCGTTTACGCGTTTTTGCACCAAATCTAAAACCTCTTGTTCTGTATGTGTTTTAAGATCGTCTACAATTTCTGACAAGCTTCCAAAACAAGCAAAACCTGCATTTTTTGTGCTTGCTCCTTGCGGTAAAGTTCCTTTTTCTAAAATTAAAATATTAGCTTTTGGAAAGCGTTTTTTTAATTGCAGCGCGCAATTTAAACCTACAATACCACTACCAACAATAGTATAATCTACGTTGGTTAGCCATGATTTTATTTCCCAATAACTTAATGTCATTTTAGTAAGGTACTAAATTTGTTTATTCTTTCTGATTAATAAAAAACTGAGCAAGCGCATTAATGTCTTTATTTTTTAAATTGACTTCACCACTTACATCGATTGTTTCCTCGTGATTACTAATTCCATTAAGCTTTAAAGTTAACAGTTTATCCATATAATTAGACGCTATTGGAAAGTGATTTTGCTCCTGTAGTTTTTTAAAATCAACAGTTAATGCCAAAACCTTTAATGGTTCTATTTTTTTGGTTTCAAAAACACGAGTATCACCTGTGCTTAAAAGCAAACCATTAGTTGTACTGTCTACATTAAATTGATATAAAGGAAATAAGTCTTTACTAATCCTATTAGTGTTTATAATACCTACCTGTTTTAAATACTTATATAGTTTTGTCCCTTGAGTAGACATTTGAATATTAATTTCTGGCACTTCTTTTTCTACAGCAGTTTGTGTTGCTACTTTTTCAAAATCATCATTAAATTGATATGTAATTACCGAATCTATTTGTGTCGTTTTTCTTGCTAATTCTACACCTAAATACCCTTTAAAATAAGCACTTAAACTATCTGTTTGCACCGTAAAATCTTTATGTTTAAAAGACACAAAATTAACCGTTGACACTGCATTTAAATCAAGTGTAATACTAGCATCACTAGAAAATTTGCTTGCAATAATTACTTTGGGCACATCTAAATATTCTGGTAAAATAAAGTTGCCATTTATTAACAATTGTCCTGATTTAAAATCTAAATTTAAGTTATTATTTTTAGTGATATAATTAACATGCGCAGTCGCTGCTTTAAGCTTTGACCATTTCTGATCTGATTGATCCAATGTAATACCATTATTAAGAAGGTCTTCAAACACAAGGTTAACATCCTCTTGATTTTGACTAAACACAACAACACATTGCTTAGCATTAAAACCAATTTGCATTTTTTTGTCTTTTGTAAATGCAGTTGTAATAGTTTGGGATGATTTAAAATTTTTAAACTGAAATTTAGAAGTAATAAAGTTTTTAAATGCTGAAGAATCTGAAATTTTAAACGACGTAAAAACAGTTGTTTTTGAGTAATTATTTAGAGTATACAAAAATAGGTTTGCAGGAACAGAAACGCCTTTATCATCAGATTTTTTATCATCCTCAGACTCTTTTTTTGAATCTTTTTTTAAATAATACGACGGGTTTTTAATCGCATTAAAAGCAATAGATTGAAAGATCCCATCTACTCTAACTTTTACAATTTGATTGGCATTTTTATGTATCACATCTTTATAGGACGTATAATCACGATACATTAAAACACCTTTAAAAATTAAGAGCAGCACACTAATACTAATGGCTGCTCTTTTTAATATTTTTTTAAACTTCATTGCCTATTACTTTGCAAATTTATCGATAATAGTAAAAATGTACTTTAATGCATTTTTTTCTGATCCAGGAACACCAACTACCATCTTAGTCTCAACGGTATTACCTTTTATTTTTGAAGCCGTCATATAAGCATCCTCAGACGTATTTAAAAACCACTCTAACTTTCCGCTTCCGTCAAGCCCCATTTCTTCAATTGGTAATTGAGAAGCCAACTGCTCTGCGCTTACAAATAATGAAGTGCTATTATCTAACATCCTTTTTTTATGTTTAGAAGATAACTTAGCATCAAAAGTACCCGTTGTTATTTTTCTCATTTCAGCTTTTGATGTTCCTAAAAATACAATACCATCCTTAATTACAAAGTGCAATGATAATGGGCTTTTTGGAATTACAAAAGAGTAATAACCATTATCAAAAGTCACCATCTCTTTATTTACAGCATACTTTATTAACTTAGTAAACATGCTAGAATCTTCAGTAGATGCCATTAATAAAAAGTCCGGAATTGTTTCTGTTTTAGTTTTTTCAACTTCAATATATTCGTAATCATCATTATACTCATACGTCGTATACGTTACTTCTTGTTTAGAGATACCAGATAATAAAAATAATAAATCACCATTTAACACCTCCCCAACTGCTGCTTCATCCAATAATAAAGAAAACATATCAAGTCCTAAAACAGCTTCTTCTCCATAATACGGTATGTTTTTATAAATAGACTTTAAAATTATAGGATACTCTTCTAATGTTGCTTTTGTATCCATAGCATAACTCATGTAACCAATCATTCTATCTTCGTTAACATAGTCTAAAAACTTTTTATTAAGCTTTCTAGAGGTCATTTTCTTATAGCTCTCCGCCATTTGATCAGACATTCTGTAACTAGTACTAAGCTCCATTCTGTCGTTTTCAAGTAATAACTTTGCACTTAAACCATTGTTAGCATACATCTGACCTAAATCAAATCCGGCTAACTCGCTAAAATACAAACCCCCTAAAACATTAGAATACAACTGGCCAAAATCGTGTACCCACAATGTTGCTTCTGCATTGTCATCTAAACTTTTTAAGTAAGATTTATTTTTTAAGATCGAGCGATTAGGTGCTTGTTTTAAAATTTGTATTGCCTTTAATGTAGCCCAATTTTCAGATAATTCTCGCTTTATTTTGTTATTTGCATCATACACATCGTAATAACTATAGTTGTCATCGTTATCGTTGTAATCTTCCGTAGACTCAATAACTGTTTCTTCTATTTCCTCTTCTTCATATACTTCTTCAGACACTTCTGTAGACTCTATTACTGTTTCCTCTACTTCCTCTTCATATACTTCTGTTGATTCCACAATCGTTTCTTCTTCATCGTATGCTTCCGCAGATTCAGATTTAAGACCATAACGCGCCATTACGGTTTTATCTTGAAAAAAATAATTATTCATTGATGCGTCCACGACAACTAAAGCTGAAGCATCCCAAAAGATTGCGCTTTCGTTTTGTCCCTGAATTGTTCTAACACCGTTTTGACTAATTATTTCTTTTTTACCTTGCGACAATACTAAGGCTTCAAATTTATTTACGTCCTTCATAGGGACAATAAAAGCGTTATAATTTATACTATCATTTGCTTGAAAAAAGTAATGCGAAGACGCTCCTAAATTAAAACCAAAGTCCTCTAAAGATTTAAAGTCGCTGTTTTTTCTAGACATTTCTTTTAACATTTCAATACCTACAAAAGAGTTATTAATCTCTTCCATAGACATTAATTGCAGTAGATTTTTTCCTTTAATAGTCGCTACAATAGAAGCATCACTAGGTATTTTAGATATTGTGTTTTGTGCTACTGCAACTACCGAAAGGCAAAGCATGATTAGGCATGATAATTTTTTCATTACTATATTGGTTGTTAGTTTAAGGATTATTTTTTTAATAAAATTTGAGTACTAAAATCACCTGTACCATTGATTACATCCATAGCACTTACACGTTGCATGACTGCTTTTTTTGATTTAGAAATTTTAGCTTTTTGGTTGTTTTGAGAAGTAACTTCGTTCTCAAATCTATAAATTACAGTGTAAGAGGCATCATCAAACACTTTTTTGTTTTCTGTGTTAAGCTTATTATATGCTTTTGTAACGTCTTCGGAATGTGTATACTTTCTTTTAAACACACTACTATTATCATCAAATGCATACGATGATTTTATAGCTTTATTTTTTTGATTACTAGAAATCTGATTAGAAATCTTATTAATGTTTTGCACCGAATTAAAGTCACATTGTATTGAAAACACAAAATTATCATAATCGGCAGTTTTCTTGATATTAGAGATGCCCTCAGCTTTAGTTAGTTCTGAAACAATATCTTCTAACCCTTTTTGAATATCTGCTCTAGAAGGCACTTTATATCCATTTATAGAGTCTAACAACATTATAGATGCTAACTTCGATTTGCTTTTACTTAAGTTAAGCGTATAGGTCATTGTACCTGTACCATCTGATTTAAGATCTATTTCTTCAATAATCTCAAAACAAGACGTTATAGATAAAAAGCTAATTATTAAAATACAGAATTTAAAATAGTTACGCATTTTCAAGGCTATTGTTTAAGTAATCAAATATACTATTGTTTTTGTTTGTAGTAAAAAAAAACTCCGAAAGAGATTTCGGAGTTTTTAGTTTTGTTTTATTCTTCTATTTGTTTTTCTATGACAAAATCTTCCATGAATTTAGTGGTATAATTACCAGCTCTATAATCAGGATGATCCATTAATTGTCTATGAAAAGGAATTGTTGTTTTAATACCTTCAATTACAAATTCATCTAAAGCACGTTTCATTTTATTGATCGCTTCTTCACGTGTTTGCGCAGTTGTAATTAACTTAGCAATCATTGAATCGTAATTTGGAGGTATACTATAACCTGCATAAACATGCGTGTCTAATCTAACACCATGACCACCTGGCGCATGTAATGTTGTTATTTTACCTGGAGAAGGACGGAAATCGTTAAACGGGTCTTCTGCATTTATACGACACTCTATTGAGTGTAGTTGTGGTAAATAGTTTTTACCAGAAATTGGCACACCTGCTGCAACTAATATTTGCTCACGGATTAAGTCAAAATCAATAACTTGCTCTGTAATTGGGTGCTCTACTTGGATACGCGTATTCATTTCCATAAAATAGAAATTTCTATGCTTATCTACTAAAAACTCAACTGTTCCTGCACCTTCATATTTAATGTATTCTGCTGCTTTTACAGCTGCTTCACCCATTTTTTTACGTAATGCTGTTGTCATAAAAGGAGAAGGCACTTCTTCTGTTAACTTTTGGTGACGACGTTGTATAGAACAATCTCTTTCTGATAAATGACAGGCTTTTCCTGTACTATCTCCAACAATTTGGATTTCGATGTGACGTGGCTCTTCAATAAGTTTTTCCATGTACATGTCATCATTTCCAAAAGCAGCTTTAGATTCTGCACGAGCAGACTCCCAAGCGTTTTGTAAATCTTCTTCTTTCCAAACCGCACGCATACCTTTACCACCACCACCTGCAGACGCCTTAAGCATTACTGGGTAACCGGTTTCTTTAGCAACTTTAATACAATCTTCAAAGGTTTCAATTATACCTTCACTTCCTGGAACTACTGGTACACCTGCAGCAATCATTGTTGCTTTGGCGTTAGCCTTGTCTCCCATTCTGTTAATCATGTCTTCTGAAGCACCAATAAATTTAATTTGGTGTTCTTCACAGATTTTTGAAAACTTAGCATTTTCAGATAAAAATCCGTAACCTGGGTGTATCGCGTCAGCATTTGTAATTTCTGCTGCAGCAATAATATTAGACATTTTTAAATAGGATTCACTACTAGCTGCTGGTCCAATACAAACTGCTTCGTCAGCAAATTTGACGTGTAAACTTTCAGCATCCGCAGTAGAGTATACTGCAACTGTCTTTATGCCCATTTCTTTACAGGTTCTGATAACACGTAATGCTATCTCTCCTCTATTGGCAATTAATACTTTTTTAAACATCTTTTTTAAATTAGATAATTAGACGATGGGATTATTCGATTTTAAAGTACTTATTATACATACTTTAATCTCTAACAATCTAAAATTAAGATGGGTCTACTAAAAATAATGGCTGATCAAACTCTACAGGAGAAGAATCGTCCACTAATATTTTAACGACTTTACCTGATACTTCAGATTCTATTTCGTTAAACAATTTCATAGCTTCGATAATACAAAGTACATCTCCTTCTGCTATAGTCTGTCCTACCTCTACAAATAATGGTTTATCTGGAGATGGTTTTCTGTAAAATGTTCCGATAATAGGAGACTTTACAGTAATATATTTTGAATTTTCGTCTTCAGCTGGAGCTGCATCTGTTGGAGCTGCTGCTACCGGTGCTGGCTGCATTGCTTGTTGCATTGGCATTTGGGCCTGCATTGGCATTTGCTGAACGTAAGTTGTTTCTGTATCAGAACCGGTTCTAATCGTAATTTTTACGTCGTCAGTTTCCAATTTAACTTCACTTGCACCAGATTTGGCAACAAATTTAATTAAGTTTTGAATGTCTTTTAAATCCATAATTATAAGTTATTAATTTAGTTTTAGTTAGTTTAAGAGTTGTAGGCCCATTTTAAATAAATAGATCCCCACGTAAATCCACCTCCAAAAGCAGCAAATATTAGATTGTCTCCTTTTTTAAGTTTAGATTCAAAATCATAAAGTAGTAATGGTAATGTTGCAGAAGTTGTATTACCATATCTATGAATATTTTTTAAGACTTTATCGTCTTCTAAATTCATTCGTTTAGCTGTAGCGTCTATAATACGCATGTTAGCCTGGTGTGGCACTAACCATGATACATCATCATTAGTTAAGTTGTTACGTTGCATTATTTTTTCGCAAACGTCCGCCATGTTTGAAACCGCAAATTTAAACACTGTACGTCCGTCTTGATGCACAAAGTGTTGTTTATTGTCTATGGTTTCTTGTGAAGACGGTGTAATTGATCCACCTGCTTCAATTTTTAAAAAATCTCTTCCAGAACCATCACTTCTTAAGTACTCGTCTTGCAACCCTAATCCTTCCGTATTAGGTTCTAACAATACGGCACCAGCTCCATCACCAAAAATGATGCATGTAGAACGGTCTGTATAATCAATAATAGAAGACATTTTATCTGCTCCTATTAATAAGACTTTTTTATAACGTCCTGATTCTATATAGCTTGTTGCTGTAGATAGTCCATAAAGAAAACTTGAACACGCTGCTTGCAGATCGTATGCAAACGCATTTGTTGCGCCTATTTCTGTAGCTGTATATACAGCTGTAGAAGCAACAAGCATGTCAGGTGTTGCTGTTGCAACAATGACTAAGTCAATTTCCTTAGGATCTATATTTTGTTTTTTAAGCAGATCTTTAGCTGCATTAATGGCTAGGTATGATGTTCCTTCGCCCTCTAATTTAAGAATCCTACGCTCTTTAATTCCTGTTCTTGATGTAATCCATTCATCGTTTGTATCCACAAGTGTTTCTAGAACCTTGTTAGACAAAACATAGTCTGGTACGTAACCACCAACAGCAGTTATTGCAGCAGAGATTTTGCTCATATTTTAGTTATTTTCGTCAAAAAAAGGTCAAAAACGACCTAAATTGACTTAATTATAATAAAATTAGTCTTTTTTAGACTATTTCTATGCAAAGTAAATGCTTTTTAACGTAAAGAAAAACAAATCATAAAAAAAACGCCCACAAGTGAGCGTTTTTCTATATGCATGCATAGTATTATGCTACGTTTTCTTCTACTGAGTTGTCAATTAAAACTTGACCTCTGTAGTAAAGTTTTCCTTCACTCCAGTGCGCTCTGTGGTATAAATGAGCTTCACCAGTTGTTGGGCAAGTTGCAATTTGTGGCGCAGTTGCTTTGTAATGTGTTCTTCTCTTATCTCTTCTTGTTTTCGAGATTTTTCTTTTAGGATGTGCCATTTTATATTATTATTTATCCGTTAATAGTTTTTTTAATGTATTCCAACGAGGATCGGTCTCCTCTTTGTCTTCTTTTTTATCTTTTAGCCTTGGGCTAAGTTCATCTAATTTGTCAAGTATATCAGAATCTAATGTTCCGTCTTCAACTCCTGGATGTATGCGCTTACTTGGCAATGCTAATACAATAGATTCATATATATACTGTTGTATATTAACTTCATACTCTCCATGAGTAATGATTAATATATCAATATAATCGTCATTATATTCATCTCCAAATTTAACTACCAAATCAAAACTAGTTTCTATTGGTAAGTCAAAAGGCTCATTTGTAACATCGCAATTGACGTTTACAGTTCCCGAAATTTCAAAATTTAACTCTAGTAAAGTTGATTTTTTTACAAAAGTTAAATTTACTTTAATATCACATGAGTTAAAATCTTCATACTCAAAGTGATTAAAGAACGTTTGATCTATACTATAATCAAAAAGATGTTTTCCTTCTTTTAAACCTACAAATGGTATTGTAAATTCTTTTAATTGCTTCATTACCACATCTATTTTGAGCCTGCAAATATATAAAAATTTCTTTATTATAAAGACTTATAAACATTTTTTTGTTTATATCTTTCTTTTTGAAAATCCTAATGGGTTTTTAGTAAGCTCTTGATACTCGTTTCTATTTTTAAAAATCTGTATTCCTGTAAAGATAGCTTCTTTAAAAGAACCAACATCAGCTACACCTTTTCCAGCTATCTCATAGGCTGTACCGTGGTCTGGAGATGTTCTTACTCTGTTTAAACCTGCAGTGTAATTTACACCTTGCCCAAAAGATAATGTTTTAAAAGGTATTAATCCTTGGTCATGGTATGACGCAATTATAGCATCAAAATTTTTATAATTGTTTGATCCAAAAAAGCTGTCTGCCGCATATGGACCAAAAACTAGCTTACCAGAGTCCTTTATTTTTTGAAGTGTTGGTCTTAAAACGGTATCATCCTCCGTTCCAATAACACCATTATCTCCTGTATGTGGATTAATGCCTAAAACTGCAATTTTAGGTTTATCGATTTGAAAATCTTGCTTAAGCGAATTGTAAACTGTATTAATTTTTTCTTCTATCAGTTTTGGTGTGATATGCATTGCAATATCCTTTACAGGAACATGATCCGTTAATAAACCAACGCGTAACCCATCAGAAACCATAAACATAAGACTATTACCTTCTAATTCTTGATTAAGATAATCTGTATGACCGGGAAACTTAAAGGTTTCGGATTGAATATTATGTTTATTAATCGGAGCAGTAACTAAAAGATCTATTTCTTCTTCCTTTAAAGATTTAGTAGCCTGTTCAAGAGACTTAATTGCATACTCTCCAATTTTTAGATCTTCTTGTCCAAAATTAATAGCAACATTTTCTTTCCAGCAATTTAAAACATTAACACGTCCATGTAGCGCTTGACTAACATTTTGAATCCCGTTTAAGTTAATATCTAAATTAAAATGGTTTTTAACAAAACTCATTGTTTTGATAGAGGCAAAAATAATAGGCGTACAAAAATCTAACATTCTATTGTCTTCAAAAATCCTTAAAACAATCTCTGCTCCTATACCGTTTAAATCTCCTATAGAAATTCCTAGTTTAATATTTTCTTCTTTCTTCATTAATTCTACTAACTATTGTTTGTAAATTTACCAAAGCAAATTTAACTAAATAATACCATTAAGTTTATGTTTACAGGAATAATTGAAACACTGGGTACGGTCAAACAATTATCAACTATAAAAGATAATTTAGATATTACTATTGAAAGCACTATTGCTAGCCAATTAAAAATAGATCAAAGTGTTGCACATAATGGTGTTTGTTTGACTGTTGTCGAAATCAATGATAACCAATATAGAGTTACTGCCATTAAAGAAACTTTAGACAAAACTAATATTGGTGATTTACAAATAAATGATTTTGTTAATATAGAGCGCGCCATGAAGCTTGGTGACCGACTAGATGGTCACATTGTACAAGGTCACGTAGACCAAACAGCTGTTTGTATAGAAGCAAAAGACACTAATGGAAGTTGGTTATATACTTTTGAATACGATTCAAAACTAAATAATATAACCATAGAAAAAGGGTCTATTACTGTAAACGGAGTTAGTCTAACGGTTGTTAATTCTCAAAAAAACAGCTTTAGTGTTGCTATCATACCTTATACATATGAGCATACTAATTTTAAACAATTTAAAATTGGGACAAAAATAAATTTAGAATTTGATGTCATTGGAAAATACGTAAAGCGCCTTAACGAATTAAGCCTTTAATAATTTTTTAGAAGACACTACTTTATACACACCATATACAAGACCTAATACAACTAAGATTACTAGACCTCCATCAATAGGAAGACCTGGTGCAGGTGGCGCTCCGTTTTCTAAAGGTGGTGGTGGTCCTGAATCGGCCATACCAACTACGCTTATTAATAAAAATAAGATGTTTGCTATTAATGTTTTTATTGTCTTCATGCTTGATTTGAGAGTGTAAATGTATGAAAAAAACTAGGCTATCAAAACTTTTAAAACGCTTTTTTCTTAAAAAACCTCTTTAAAACGCTTTTTTCATCGATGAAATGCCGATTTCGGTGTGTTTTCGCCCATTCAACGAAGGCTTTATCAATCTCTATTTGTTGTAATACAAAAACAGTTCCAAACTATCAAAAACGCTAAAACCAAGTGCAAATCACAAGTTAGTAGCTTATATAAGCTGTTTTTAACCGTGTAAAGCTAGATATTTCTCTTTTACAATCTGACCTACCGGTCTATTACTAATTTTACTCTCAAGCCAAGAGATTACGTCTAAATACAAAAATGCACGACGCTCAAATGGATGATCTTCAAAAGGTTTTAAGACTTCTAAAAGTTTCTTAAACTCTTTTTTAATATCCTGAGGGTAAATATCCTGAAGCCCTCTAATAAACTTTATCATTTCTTTTTGCACCTCGTGCAAATCATTCATCTTTATTAAAAACTTATAAGTACTACGCAATAAGGTTTCTAAATGATAATCTAAACCAGCCTCATAATGCGCAACTAAATTTAAAACTCGAGAAAAGCATAATAAGTCCTCTCGCATAGATAAAGACTTGTTTGATATAATTTTATCCAAATATCTAATACACTCCTTATTATTACCCGCTCCAAAATGCAAACTGGCAAACTTATAATAAAAGACCATTTTATGGTGTGCATCAATCTTATTAGAATAAACCATCAAATCAGCTTCTACCTCTGGAATTAAACCAAGACCATTTTCAAAGCTTCCATCTATAAAATGCTGATTTATTTTATGGAAATTACCATACAAAAACACCAAAGAAGCCACATTCTCATCCTTAGGAAAATCAGAACGCTCTACAATAGCATAAAAATCAGATAGCTTACCAACAAATTTAGGCTTGTTTTTAATAAAATATAAAGCCTCTAACAAATAGTTATTTCCCTTTAAGAAGAATACTGGATTTAAACTAATCATGCTTGGGTTTTCATAGAACAAGTCCACCCATTTTAAAGCATACTTATAACAGTTTAAAAAATCCTGCATTAAAAAACTATACCATAAATGCGTTTTATAAAACCAAAGCTTTTCTCTAAATCCTAACTTAGCTACATCAACCTCAGGAAGCCTGTCTTCAAAATATTTGGTTACTGCTTTACTTTCTGCTTCGTTTTTAACATAACCTGTCTTTAATATTATGCTATATAACTGTAAAGACAAATTAGACAACTTACTAGTTATTACATTTAATTCACTTAACTCCTTAGCCTGCACAGTTAACTGATCTGCACGACTACCTATACTTCTAGTAATATATTGTGATTCAATTATTTTCTCAAGTTCAACAATTTCAAATGCTAAGTTTTTTTCTTCATTTAAAATAGCCAATTCTTTTGCCTTATCTAATATCTTTAAACTTTGCTTATACAACCCTTTATGATACAGTATTGAAGCAAAATCTAATTGCTCTCTAATTTGAGAGCGTATATTTTGATGGGATGGGTTTAATTTTAAACTAATCAAAACCTGCTTATACAAATGCGCCTTAACGTTTGCTAATTGCTGTTTTTTAACCACACCACTTTTAACAATAGCAGCTTCATCATACACTTTAGACTTATCAAGAAGATTAAATAGGTTTAAAAATTTAGAATCAGAATTAACCCCAAGCCTTCCAACATACAGCTTAAACTGTCGCTTTTCGGACTTAGTTAAAGACTTAACTAATAAAAACAAATTATCTTTTTGGGCTTTAGTCATCAACTAATTATTAATTTAAAACACTGGTTATCAATTAATTAAGATTGTTTTGAAAGACTGAACATCGTAACATCACAAATAACAGACATCTATAACAGTTAACCAAAGTATACATTAGTAATTCAAAAGAAAAATAATTCTCTCTTAAAATGTCAAAAAACTCAATTCAAATATTTGATACTACTCTACGTGATGGCGAACAAGTGCCAGGATGTAAGCTAAACACAGAGCAAAAGGTAATTATTGCTAAGCAATTGGACCAACTAGGCGTTAATGTAATCGAAGCAGGTTTTCCCGTCTCTAGTCCAGGTGACTTCAAATCGGTAGAAGAAATATCAAAAATCGTAAAAAATGCTACCGTTTGCGGCTTAACTAGAGCTGTAGAAAACGACATAAAAGTAGCTGCCGAAGCATTAAAACATGCTAAACACCCAAGAATCCACACAGGAATTGGCACATCAGACTCCCACATACTTCATAAATTTAAATCTAACAAAGCGGATATTATACAACGTGCTTACGATGCTGTAAAATATGCTAAATCCTTTGTTGAAGATGTCGAGTTTTACGCTGAAGATGCCGGACGTACAGATAACGAGTATTTAGCAAGAGTATGCGAAGCTGCAATAAAAGCCGGAGCAACAGTACTAAATATACCAGATACTACAGGATACTGTTTACCTAGTGAGTATGGCGCAAAAATTAAATATTTAAAAGAGAACGTTAAAGGAATTGAAAAAGCCATTTTATCGTGTCATTGCCATAACGATTTAGGTCTAGCAACTGCCAACTCTATTGAAGGCGTTATTAACGGAGCAAGACAAATAGAATGTACCATAAACGGAATTGGAGAGCGTGCTGGTAACACTGCGCTTGAAGAAGTAGTCATGGTTTTAAAACAGCACCCTTACCTAAACCTAGACACTAGTATAAAAACCGAAATGCTTTACGGGCTTAGTCAATTAGTATCAGAAAGCATGGGTATTTACACGCAACCTAATAAAGCCATTGTTGGCGCTAATGCTTTTGCACATAGCTCAGGTATACATCAAGATGGTGTGATTAAAAACCGTGAAACATACGAGATAATCAATCCTAAAGATGTTGGTGTTACAGAATCTGCAATTGTTTTAACCGCCAGAAGTGGTCGTGCCGCTTTAGCATACAGAGCAAAAAATGTGGGTTACGAACTAACTAAGCTTCAATTAGATGATGTTTATGCCAACTTTTTAAATTTTGCCGATAGAAAAAAAGAAATAAATGATGGTGATATCCACCAGATTATTGAAACTAGCAAAATGTATCAACAAATAATTTCGGCTTAATTATGGGACTAACATTATTTGACAAAGTTTGGGATGCTCACGTTGTAGAGACCGTTAAAGACGGACCACAAGTATTATATATTGACAAACACCTAATACATGAGGTGACCAGTCCACAAGCTTTTAATGAGCTAGAAGAACGCAACATTCCTGTTTTTAGACCAAAACAAATTGTTGCCACTGCAGATCATAATACGCCAACACAAAACCAACACTTGCCAGTTAAAGATTTATTGTCTAGAAATCAATTAGAACAACTATCTAAAAACTGCAAAAAAAACAATATTACACTTTACCAACTAGGACACCAATACAATGGGATTGTCCATGTTATGGCTCCAGAATTAGGAATTACCCAACCAGGAATGACAATGGTTTGCGGAGATAGTCACACCTCAACACATGGTGCTTTTGGAACCATCGCTTTTGGTATTGGAACCAGTCAAGTGGCACAGGTTTTTGCTAGTCAATGCTTACTTTTAACTAAGCCAAAAAGCTTAAGAGTGACTGTTAACGGTAAACTTAAAAATGGCGTATTACCAAAAGATGTTATTTTATACATCATTGCCAAATTAGGCACAAACTCAGGCACAGGTTACTTCTGCGAATATGCGGGAGATGTTTTTGAAAACATGTCCATGGAAGGCAGAATGACCGTTTGTAATATGAGTATTGAAATGGGCGCTCGAGGCGGAATGATTGCCCCAGACCAAACCACTTTTGACTATGTAAAGGATAAAGAATTTGCGCCAAAAGGAGATGCTTTTGACAAAAAAGTAGCCTATTGGAAAACTCTACCAACGGATGCAGATGCTGTTTTTGATAAAGAATATGCTTTTGACGCGGAAGATATAGAACCTATGGTAACTTATGGTACCAACCCAGGAATGGGAATTAAAGTGACTGAAAACATACCAACTATAGACGATGCTTCTTTTGAAAAATCTTTACAATACATGGATTTCAAAAAAGGAGAATCTTTAATCAACAAACCTATTAACTATGTCTTTATTGGAAGCTGTACCAACTCTAGAATTGAAGATTTTAGAGTTGCTGCAAACTACATAAAAGGAAAACAAAAAGCTGATAATGTTACCGCTTGGTTAGTTCCTGGTAGTAAACAAGTAGAAGCTCAAATTATAAAAGAAGGTCTTAAAGATGTATTTGACGCAGCTGGCTTTGAGCTAAGACAACCGGGTTGTTCCGCTTGCTTAGCTATGAACGACGATAAGATTCCGCAAGGCGAATATTGTGTTTCAACATCAAACCGAAACTTTGAAGGAAGACAAGGACAAGGCTCTAGAACTATTTTAGCCAGCCCTTTAGTTGCAGCTGCAACAGCTATTGAAGGCAAAATTGTGGATATAACAAAACAACTAAATTAAGATGGAAAAGTTTACAACATTACAATCTCAAGCTATTCCGTTAGCAATAGAAAACATAGATACAGATCAGATAATTCCTGCTCGATTTTTAAAAGCAACAGACCGAAAAGGCTTTGGAAACAACCTTTTTAAAGATTGGAGATTTAATAAAGATGATTCAGTAAATGAGTCTTTCTCTTTAAACAACCCTAAATACTCAGGAAGCATTTTAGTTGCGGGAGATAATTTTGGTTGCGGCTCTAGTCGCGAACACGCAGCTTGGGCTTTAAGCGATTATGGCTTTAAAGTTATTGTTTCAAGTTTTTTTGCGGATATTTTTAAAGGAAACGCCTTAAATAACGGGCTATTACCTGTTCAAGTTTCAGCAGAATTTTTAAAAGTACTACTAGACGTTACCACAGAAAATCCAGAGACTATTTTAGAAGTTAATCTTAAAGAGCAAATTATCTCCGTAAAAGGCACTTCTTTTAAGGAAGCTTTTGACATTGATGCTTACAAAAAAACCTGTATGATTAATGGTTATGATGATATTGACTACCTATTAAGTAAAAAAGAAACTATTTCGGCTTTTGAAGCCAAAAAAACATACTAATAATTATACTATGAAATTAAACATAGCAGTTTTACCTGGTGACGGTATAGGTCCAGAAGTGACTAATCAAGCAATCAAAGTTTTAAAAGCTATTGCTTTAGAATTTGATCACACCTTTTTATTTAAAGAAGCTCCTGTTGGCGCAGTAGCAATTGATCAACACAACAATCCATTACCTGACAATACCTTAGATTTGTGCAAATCTAGTGACGCCATTTTATTTGGAGCTATTGGAGCCCCTAAATACGATAATGACCCAACAGCAAAAGTTAGACCAGAACAAGGCTTACTAAAACTTAGAAAAGAACTTGGTTTGTACGCAAACATAAGACCTGTAAAAGCGTATGATATGCTTTTAGATAAATCACCTCTAAAACAACACATTATAGAGGGAACAGATATTAGTATTTACAGAGAATTGACAGGCGGAATTTACTTTGGTAAAAAATATTTAAGTGAAGACGGAAATACAGCGTCTGATTTATGCGAATATTCTAAATACGAAATAGAACGTATCGCACATTTAGCATTTAAAAACGCGCAAAGCAGAAAGAAAAAGGTAACACTAGTAGATAAAGCTAATGTTTTAGAAACATCTAGATTATGGCGCAAAGTCGTTACCGATTTAGCAAAGGACTACCCAGATGTAACCTTAGATTTTTTATTTGTTGATAATGCTGCCATGCAAATGATTTTAAACCCAAAACAGTTTGATGTTATTTTAACCGAAAACTTATTTGGAGACGTTATAAGTGACGAAGCCAGTGTAATTGGCGGCTCTATTGGATTACTAGCATCAGCCTCCATTGGTGACAAATATGCAATGTTTGAACCTATACATGGATCATACCCGCAAGCAACAGGAAAAGGGATTGCAAACCCAATTGCATCTATATTAAGCGCAGCAATGCTTTTAGAGCATTTTAACCTTCACGAAGAAGCCAATCTAATTAAAGAAGGTGTTGAAAAATCTTTAAAACTAGAAATTACAACGCCAGATTTAAACGCATCCTACACTAATGTCTCCACCTCTAAGGTTGGAGATTTTATTGCCGATTTTATAAGTAACCCAAATGACACGAATATTAATTTCAATAATATTCACCTAGGACAATCTACGATTATTTAACACTGTTTTTGTTAGTCTAAAACATGCTCAGCAATTAAATTGCTGAGCTTTTTTTTGCTTTATATTATCTAAAATTAGGCATAAAAAAAACCTGAAAACAAAATGTCTTCAGGTTTTTTCAACAAATTAACTAAAGCTTAATGTTCATTTAATCTAAAGTCTGGATACGCATCCATACCATGCTCATGAGCATCAAGTCCTTCCAATTCCTCTTTTTCAGAAACTCTAATTCCAACTGTTTTCTTTAATGTATAAATAATTAAAAACGACGATACTATACACAAAACAGCATAAGAAACCACACCTATAAGCTGACTTACAAACTGTGCACCACTAGCTAATTCCCCAAAAAGACCAACAGCTAAAGTCCCCCAGATACCGCATACTAAATGTACCGCGATAGCTCCAACAGGATCATCTAACTTTAACCTATCAATTAAAGACACTGCAAACACAATAATTGCACCTGCCACTGCTCCAATAATTATAGCATCAGTAGGACTCATCTGATCTGCTCCCGCAGTAATCCCAACTAATCCTCCAAGAATTCCGTTTAAAAACATCGTTAAATCCAAGTTTTTAAACTTAAGTAAAGACACAAAAGCTGCAACAACACCTCCACTGGCAGCTGCCAAACAAGTTGTTACTAAGGTTAATGATGTTAAAGACGGGTCTGCAGACAATACAGATCCTCCATTAAATCCAAACCAACCTAACCAAAGTATTAACACACCAGCTGTAGCTAAAGGAATGTTATGTCCTGGAATAGCTTGTATTTTTCCATTCTTAAATTTACCAATTCTAGACCCTAACAAACACACCGCAACTAATGCAGCCCATCCACCAACAGAATGCACTAATGTAGATCCTGCAAAGTCATAAAAAGGAGTTTCTAGTGTTTGTAAAAATCCACCACCCCATTTCCATGAACCAGCAATTGGGTATATTAATCCAACATATATTATTGTAAAAATCATAAAAGGTCCAATCTTCATACGTTCTGCTACTGCTCCAGACACAATAGTTGCTGCTGTTGCTGCAAACATCCCTTGGAATAAGAAATCTGTCCAATACGTATAACCTTCATTATATGCTAAATCTAAAGCACCTTCTGCTGTTACTGGCGCATCTAATCCAAAACCAGCAAATCCTATAAACCCATTAAATTCACCAGGGTACATTAAATTAAATCCTACTAAACAGTAAAGCAATAGACCTACCGTAATAATAAATATGTTTTTAAATAAAATGTTTAATGTGTTTTTTTGTCGTGTTAACCCAATCTCTAAAAATGCAAATCCTAAATGCATAAAGAAAACTAAGGCTGTACAGATCATCATCCATACATTGTTTATTGTAAGTAATTCCATTGTTTTTTATTTTAAAGTGTTTCCGCCTTTTGCTCCTGTTCTTATTCTATAGACCTCATCAATTTGTGAGACAAATATTTTACCATCACCAACCTCTCCAGTAGAACCTGATTCTAAAATGGCTTTTATGGTTACTTCTTCAAAATCATCATTAACAACTATTGATAAATAGCGTCTTTGTATATCACTTGTACTATAAGAAACCCCTCTATAAACGTGCCCCTCTTTTTCGTTACCTAAACCTGTAACATCCCAATAAGAGAAAAAATTTACGCCAACTTCATGCAATGCATTTTTAACTGCAGAAAATTTAGATTTTCTGATTATTGCTTCTACTTTTTTCATAATTAGTTTTTATTAGAATTTATATATCGCTGCCAAAACAAAAGAGCCTAAGCTTTTTGTTGCCATTAAATCTGTATCAATAAAATCGTCTTCAGAACTACTATCAAGTCTAAATTCTGGTTTAATAATTAAATCTTCGTCAATAACCAAACTTCCAGTAAGCGTTAATCCAATAACACTTGGATCATCATCTACAGACTCGCTTTGTGTTTGAAAATACTCCCCTCTTAATCCTATAGTAAAGGTGTCACTAATACCATATTGAGGATACAAATCCACACCATAAAATCCTTCACCATCATTATCCGCATACGCTGCATTGATCCCAACAAAAAAGGCTTCTGAGGCATCAAAACCTCCAGTATAATCTACTTCAAAACCTAAACCGGCAGCATCATATAATAAGTTTAAATACTGACCATCATATCCTAGTTGCGCACCTACTGCATAACTTCCGTCTGGATTAAACTCCGTAACATCCGTTTGATTAAACACTCCTAACATTAGGCTAAAATCTTCTGACAAAGTAAAGTCTGCTTTCAAACCCGTATGAGAGAATGGTCCATTAGAAAACAAATAAGAAGTACTATAATTAAAGTTTCCTGCTGGCGCAATAACTTCGTAACCTAAAAACGTATTAAACTTACCTAAGGTTAATTTGGTGTTTTCGCTAATGTTATAAAAAGCAAACAACTGATTTAATACTGTTGCACTTGCATCTTCACCTCTTGGACCAAAGACTAAATCCGCAACAGCTCCAACACGTCCTTTTTCGTAGGATGCAATAATATTTCCCATTCCTAAAGAAAATCCACCCGTATCGGCAAAAGATGTTGCAGGTGCAATTTGATTTTCATCATTTGGCGCTGTTAAATTGGTTCTGTAGTATGCATCCACACTACCTTCAAAAGCAAACTTTTTTTCTGGTGTATTAGCATCCTCTTGAGCAAACAAAGTTGTTGCAACCAAAAGAAGCGATAGGGTCAGTAATTGTTTCATAAAAATTGGTGTTAAAATGGTTGGTTAATATCCCAAATCTATGTTAAAATCTATTTAACCCCTAAAAAAGGCAGGGTTCTAGACTCATTTTTATTATAATTTTATTTTATACCCTATTTTTTATAGGGTATCACAAAATACCTATGCTTTTTTTACTAATCTCATATCGTCGATAATGAACAATTCTTATAAAAATCATGTTTTATTTAGATATTATTCAGTTTTTTATATTTTACGCAATCGTTTTCGCAATAAACAATCCTATTTAATGTGTTTTTTGCTTTGATGATTTGTTAGTTTAATCAGTATAATATTGTTTATAGTGTATTATATAATAGTCTAAATCAGAATTTCGGAAAAGTGTTTATACTTTTTTTAAATTCAATTACTAGCATGTATCTTACAGTTGTAATAAGGCCCAAAAAGCCTTTAAAATTGACTTATTATGCTAAAAAAACAAGGACTTTATTTACCAGAATTTGAACACGATAATTGTGGTGCAGGATTTATATGTAGCTTAACGGGAAAACGATCTAACGACATCATCCATAAAGCACTTGAAATTTTAGTAAAATTAGAACACCGTGGTGCTGTAAGTTCAGACGGAGTAACAGGAGACGGCGCAGGTATATTAATTGATATTCCGCATAAATTCTTTAAGATTTTTTGTGAGTTTGATTTACCTGAAGCTGGAGAATACGCAGTTAGTAATGTATTTCTTCCTAAAAAAGAAAACCAACGTCAATATTGTATTGATGTTTTTGAAAAAGAAATCCAAAATCAAGGCCTTAAATTAATTGGCTGGAGAGACGTACCAGTTAATAGTACTGTTTTAGGTGAAATTGCAAAAGTAACAGAACCTTTTGTAAAGCAAATTTTTATCGGAAAGGCTAGCGATACCCAAACCGAAAGAGAATTCAACATAAAATTATATGCTGCACGAAAAATTGCAGAACACACTATATATGACTCTAAATTATCAGAATCACAATTCTTCTACCTACCAAGTCTATCTACTAAAATCATAATATTTAAAGGCTTATTAATGCCGGAACATATTAACGAATATTACTTAGACCTATTTAACTCGGCTTTAGACACAAGATTAGCATTAGTACACCAACGTTTTTCTACAAACACATTTCCAACTTGGGATTTAGCACAGCCTTTTAGATATATCTGTCATAACGGTGAAATAAACACGGTTAGAGGTAATGTATCACGCATGTTTTCTCGTGAAGAAATCATGGAAAGCCCATTATTTGGAGATGATATTAAAAAGATAATCCCTACTATTTTAAGAGGAAAATCAGATTCTGCAACCCTAGACATGGTCGTTGAATTACTATTAATGACGGGACGTTCGCTTCCAGAAGCAATGATGATGTTAGTACCCGAAGCTTGGGAGAAAAACCCACACATGTCGGATTCTAAAAAAGCGTTTTACGAATACAACTCTTGCTTAATGGAACCTTGGGACGGACCGGCTTCAATCCCATTTACAGACGGTAATTTTATAGGTGCTGTTTTAGATAGAAATGGATTACGTCCTTCAAGATATACCGTAACAAAACAAGGAAACGTTATTATGTCTTCCGAAACTGGCGTTGTAGACATTGCTCCTGAAAACATAGAATTCCATGGTCGTTTAGAACCAGGAAAAATGTTTTTAGTAAACATGAGCGAAGGTCGTATTGTTAATGATGAAGAAATCAAAGAAGAAATAGCAGCCAAACATCCTTACAGACAATGGTTAAACGAAAATTTGATACATCTTCGCGATATTGAAGCTAAAGAAGGCCATATTAAATATGATGAAATTGATCTTAAAAAACGTGAAGTTGTTTTTGGCTATACAGAAGAAGATTTAAATACTATTATTCGTCCGATGGCACAATTAGGGAAAGAACCTATTGGATCCATGGGAAGCGATACGCCAATTGCTATTTTATCAGAAAGACCACAATTAATTTATAACTACTTCAAACAGTTATTTGCTCAAGTTACCAATCCGCCTTTAGACGGAATTAGAGAAGAGTTAATTACAGATATAAGCTTAACGCTTGGTAGTGACGTCAATATATTTGATATCAATGCCGAACATTGTAAAAAATTAAAAATTCAGAATCCGGTTATTTCTAAACACGATTTAGATAAGATTAGAGATTATGATACTAATCCTGATTTTAAAGTCGAATCTATTTCGATGTTATACGAAGTAAATCGTGGATTAAATGAACTGGAAGTCGCACTTGAAAACTTAGTCACTAAAGCTTCTAAAGCTATTGACGAAGGTGCAAACATCATTATTCTATCAGATCGATTTGTAGACGAAAACCACGCACCAATTCCTGCGCTTTTAGCCTGTTCTTACGTCAATCACGCCTTACACAAATTAAAAAAGCGTTCTAGAATCAGTTTAATTATTGAGTCTGCAGAACCTCGTGAGGTACACCATTTTGCTTTATTATTTGGTTATGGCGCAAGTGCTGTAAACCCATACATTGTAAATGAAATTGTTCAACAACAAATCAACAATGCAGATCTTACAGATTTAGAATATTTAGCTGCCATTAAAAACTACAATAAAGCAGTTGGAAAAGGGATTTTAAAGGTGATGAATAAAATTGGGATTTCAACCTTAAACTCGTACCGTGGCTCTCAATTATTTGAATGTATCGGAATTAAAACCTCGACAGTCGAAAAATACTTCCCAAATACACCAACACGTATTCAAGGTATTGGCCTAAGAGAAATTGAACAAGAAATTGTTAAACGTCACAAAAGGGCTTTTCATAAAAATACAGAACCACAAATTGAAGTTGGTGGAGATTACAGATGGAGACGTGGACAAGAAAAACACATGTTTAATCCACTAACAGTTGCCAAACTTCAAGAATCGGTAAGAACCAATAAAGCATCTACCTTTAAGGAGTTTTCAGATTTAGTAAACGATCAATCTAAAAGCTTAATGACTATTAGAGGTTTGTTTGAGTTTGATCAATTTGACCCAATTCCTTTAGAGGAAGTAGAACCTTGGACAGAAATTGTAAAACGTTTTAAAACCGGAGCCATGTCTTATGGTTCTATTAGTAAAGAAGCACATGAAAACCTGGCGGTTGCTATGAACAGAATTGGAGGGAAATCTAATTCTGGTGAAGGTGGAGAAGATCAAGAACGTTTCTACAAAAGCTCACAAGGAGACTGGAGAAACTCAGCAATCAAACAAGTCGCTTCAGGACGTTTTGGAGTCACTTCCAACTACTTAACAAGCGCAAGCGAAATTCAAATAAAAATAGCACAAGGTGCAAAACCTGGTGAAGGTGGACAATTACCTGGACCAAAAGTGAATCCAGAAATTGCAAAAACAAGAAACTCGACACCATATGTTGGTTTAATCTCACCACCACCTCATCACGATATTTATTCTATTGAAGATTTATCGCAATTAATTTACGATGTAAAATCAGCAAATAGAGAAGCTAGAATTAATGTAAAACTAGTATCAGAAATTGGTGTTGGTACAGTAGCAGCAGGAGTTGCTAAAGCAAAAGCAGACGTTATTTTAATTGCTGGTTTTGATGGAGGAACAGGAGCAACGCCTTTAACTTCACAAAAACATACTGGTTTACCTTGGGAACTTGGTGTTGCAGAAGCACAGCAAACCTTAGTGATGAATGACCTTAGAAATCGTGTAGTTTTAGAATGTGACGGACAATTAAAAACAGGTCGCGATGTTGCTATTGCTTGCTTACTTGGCGCAGAAGAATTCGGTTTTGCAACAGCACCTTTAGTAGCTTCGGGATGTATCATGATGCGTGTGTGTCATTTAAACACCTGCCCAGTCGGAATTGCAACTCAAAACCCAGACTTACGTAAAAAGTTTAAAGGAAAACCAGAACACGTTGTTAACTACATGTATTTTGTAGCACAAGAATTACGTGAGATTATGGCTAAATTAGGATTTAGAACTATTAATGAAATGGTTGGACAATCTCAAAAACTAAATAGAAACAAAGCCATAGACCATTATAAATCTTCAGGAATTGACTTAACACCAATCTTACACAAAGTAGAAGTCGCGGAAGATGTACAACTATACAACACATATTGTCAAGACCATAACTTGAATGTGCACTTAGATTTTAAAATCATAAAACAAGCACATCAAGCTTTATTTAGAAGACAAAAAACAAACTTAGCTATGCCTATCACAAATATAGATAGAGCAGTTGGAGCAGTTATAAGTAACGAAATTTCGAAAATTTACGGAGCAGATGGTCTACCTGAAGACACTATAGATATTGATTTTACAGGTTCTGCAGGACAAAGTTTTGGAGCCTTTGCAACCAAAGGTTTAAAATTTACCGTGCACGGAAACACAAATGATTATTTAGGTAAAGGGTTATCCGGAGCTAAATTAATTATTAAAGTGCCAGAAAAATGCACCATTATTCCGGAAGACAATATCATTACAGGAAACGTAACACTGTATGGCGCGACCTCTGGAGAAGTTTATATAAATGGTAAAGCTGGAGAGCGTTTTTGTGTTAGAAATTCAGGAGCACAAGCAGTAGTCGAAGGTATTGGAGATCATGGTTGTGAGTATATGACTGGTGGAGTTGCTGTTATTCTTGGTACTGTAGGTCGAAACTTTGGAGCAGGAATGAGCGGAGGAGTTGCTTATGTTTTAGACGACAAAGGAACGTTTAAACAGAATTGCAATTCGGAAGATCTAAATATCGATCCAATTGAAAACGAAGCAGATAGTCTTCAGCTAAAACAATTAATCGAAAATCATTTTGAAGCAACAGGAAGCCCATTAGCAGCACGTATTTTAAAAGACTGGAACAACTACCTTCCTAAGTTTAAAAAAGTGTTACCAGAAGAGTACAGACAAGCCTTAGTGAGATTAGAACAAGAACAACTAGAATTAGCGTAAATTATGGGAAAGATAACAGGATTTTTAGAGTTTAAGCGTGAGAACGAAAGTTATATAACGCCAGAAAAACGCATAGAGAATTACAAAGAATTTACGGTTCCGCTACCAGAAGATCACCTAGAAAATCAAGGTGCTCGTTGTATGGATTGCGGAATTCCGTTTTGCCATAGTGGTTGTCCGCTTGGGAATTTAATTCCAGATTTTAATGATAAAGTTTATAAAGGAAAATGGAAAGAAGCTGCTGAAATTTTACACAAAACTAACAACTTCCCAGAGTTTACAGGACGCTTATGTCCAGCACCTTGCGAAGAAGCTTGTGTACTTGGTATTAACGAAGACCCAGTAACCATAGAAAATATTGAAAAAAACATAGTAGAAACCGCCTTTCAAGAAGGTTGGATTGTAGCACAACCACCAAAAGTAAGAACCGAAAAAACAGTTGCTGTTATTGGTTCTGGACCTGCTGGATTAGCTGCCGCACAACAATTAAATCGCGCAGGACATACCGTTACTGTTTTTGAACGTGACGAAAAAGTGGGTGGTTTATTACGTTATGGCATTCCAGATTTTAAAATGGAAAAAAACGTGATTGACAGACGTGTTGCTGTTTTAGAAGAAGAAGGTATTATTTTTAAAACCAATGCACATGTTGGCAAAAACATAGACGCCAACCAGCTTAAAGACGACTTTGATGCTGTTGTTTTATGTGGTGGCGCAACCGTAAGAAGAAGCATTCCTATACCTGGAGCGGATTTAAAAGGGGTAACGCAAGCGATGGATTTCTTAAAACTAAACAACCAATACGTGGATGGTTTAGTCGATTTTAAAGACGTTATTTCTGCTAAAGGAAAAGACATTATCGTAATTGGTGGTGGAGATACAGGAAGTGATTGTATTGGAACGTCTAATCGTCATGGCGCAACCTCTGTGACTAATTTTGAAATTTTAAGCAAACCTTCTGAAGGTCGCCCTGCAAATCAACCTTGGCCTTATTGGCCTATGAAGTTAAAAACAACCTCATCGCACCAAGAAGGTGTCGAGCGTTTTTTCAGCATTTCTACCAAAGAATTTATTGGCGATAAAAAAGGAAATCTAAAAGGCTTAAAAACCGTTGAAGTAGAATGGATTTTTACACCAGGTGAAAGACCTCAACTTAAAGAGGTTCCAAATACTGAAAAAGATTGGAAATGCGACATCGCATTATTAGCACTTGGTTTTACAGGCGCTGAAAAAACACTAGCAGACCAATTTGGCTTAAAAATGGATTTTAGAAGTAATATTGAAGCAACAATAAAAGATTACAAAACAAATATCCCTGGTGTTTTTGCAGCTGGAGATATGCGTCGTGGACAATCGTTGATTGTTTGGGCTATTTCGGAAGGTAGACAAGCAGCACATCATATTGATACCTATTTAATGGGAGAATCTTGTTTACCTTTAAAGGATGACAGCGATTTGCCTCGGGTTTAAATAATCACAACTCTTTGTCATATTGAGCACAGTCGAAATGCTATCTAAAATTAAACCTTAAGGTTTTCGACTGCGCTCAATATGACAGTGATATAACTAAAATACTTTCTTGTTTTGAACGACTATTCACAAAGGGGAATAAACTTAAATTAAATCCTACAGAAGTAGGATTTTTTCAATTTCAAGAATCAGCACAAAAACTAATGTCACATTGAGCGCAGTCGAAATGCTATTAAAGCCTAAATCATAAGATTTTCGACTACGCTCAAATTGACAGTAATAAGCCTAAAACGTTACGCAGGATACTTCCCTCTAATCCCATCCAAACACAAATTACCAATACTACCAATATGAGTGTGTTTTTTAGAGGTATCTGGTACATAAGTTCCACTTTCCACTTCGCCTCCAATTTTTTGATAAGCTTCTCTAAAAGGCATACCTCCCACAACCAATGTATTAATATTATCTACCGTAAATAAGTATTGATATTTAGCATCATTCAAATCAATATCTTTTACAATAACTTGCTGAATGGCGTAATTAAAAATATCTAATAAGTCTTTTACATCTTCAATTGCTGCAATTATATTTTCCTTTAATAACTGAAAATCCCTATGGTAACCACTTGGTAAATTATTAGTAATTAAAACCATTTCGGTATGCAATGCTTGAATCTTATTGGCTTTCCCTCTAATTAATTCAAACACATCAGGATTCTTTTTGTGTGGCATAATACTACTTCCTGTCGTTAGCTCGTCAGGAAAGGCAATAAAGCCAAAATTCTGACTATTATACACGCAAATATCCATTGCAAAACGCGCCAAAGTATTACATACACTACCTAAAGCTAAAGCGATGGTACGTTCGCTTTTCCCTCTACTCATTTGCGCAGCAACAACGTTGTATTTTAAAGTAGCAAAGTTTAATTCTTTAGTCGTTAATTCTCGATCAATAGGAAACGAGCTTCCGTAACCTGCTGCAGAACCTAACGGATTTTGATCTACGGTTTTCAAGGCTGCATTTAACAAGTAAACATCATCAATTAAAACCTCAGCATAAGCAGAAAACCATAATCCAAAGGAAGATGGCATAGCTACTTGTAAATGCGTATAACCAGGAAGCAAAGCGTCTTTATGCGTTTCCGCCAAACCTAAAAGGGTATCAAAAAACGTTTTTGTCTTCGTATTAATTTCTTTTAAATTCTCTTTGTAGTACAATTGTAATGCAACTAAAACTTGATCGTTTCTAGAGCGTGCGGTATGGATTTTCTTTCCAACATCACCTAAAGTTTTAGTCAGCTCATATTCAATTTTAGAATGCACATCTTCAAAGGATTCTTCAATAACGAAGGTTCCGTTTTTTATAGTTTCCGCAATAGCGTGCAAACCATTTTTAAGCTGTTTCAGCTCTTCCGAAGAAATAATGCCAATAGACTCCAACATTATTGCATGCGCTAAAGATGCTTGCACATCGTACTTTGCAATATGCATATCAATTTCTCTATCGTTTCCAACGGTAAATTGTTCTATTTTTTTATCGATACTTATTCCTTTATCCCAGAGTTTCATAATTTGATTTTTTATTGTCATTGCGAATGAAATGAAACAATCTCATGATGAGATAACTTCGTCATTCTTCCTCGTTATGACGTTTGCTACAATACTTTTTCTAATAATTCAATATATATTTTAATCCCTTCTTCAATCTCATTCACGTAAACAAACTCGTCAGCGGAATGCGATCGTGTGCTATCCCCTGGTCCTAGTTTTAACGATGGACAACTCAACACCGCTTGATCAGATAATGTTGGCGAACCATAAGTGCTTCTACCTATTTCCATTCCCGCAATTACCAATGGATGATCGATAGGAATGGACGACGAATTTAATTTTATGCTACGCGGAATAATACTATCACAAGGCGCTTCCTTTTGTAAAATATCGACAATGTCTTGGTTAGAATATCTATCGTTTACACGGACATCAACCACTAATTTCACATCTGCTGGCACAGCATTATGCTGCTTTCCTGCATTAATTTGTGTAACAGTCAACTTTACCTCTCCCAAAGCTTCCGAAGTCTTATCGAACGTGTAGTTTTTAAACCATTCTAATACTGGAATTGTTTTATAAATCGCATTATCGTGATTTGGATGCGCAGCATGACTAGGCGTTCCTTTTACGATTGCATCAAACACAACTAAGCCTTTTTCAGCAACAGCTAAATTCATTAAAGTTGGCTCTCCAACAATAGCGACATCCACTTTTGGAATGACGGACAACATACTATTTAACCCATTTTCTCCACTGCTCTCTTCTTCAGCGGAAGCGACAATAACCAGATTAAAATTTAGATTTTCTCTGCTATAGAAATAGGCAAACGTTGCTAACAAACTCACCAAACATCCTCCAGCATCATTACTTCCTAAACCATATAATCTACCATCTTCAACAATGGCTTTAAAAGGATCTTTTGTATAACCATTATTTGGCTTTACAGTATCATGATGCGAGTTTAACAACAGCGTTGGTTTGCTCTCGTCAAAATATTTATTAGTTGCCCAAACATTATGATTGGTTCTTTTAAAAGGAATATCCTGCTGCACAAACCATTGCTCAATATGTGCTGCTGTTGGTCCTTCTTCTGAAGAAAACGACTGCGTTTCTATCAATTGTTTTAATAAAGCAATTGCTCTTGTTGTTAGTTTTTCTATCATTTTGAAATGGTTGTGTGTTTATTATTTTTATCGAAAAGCATTTCTGATTTACCAATACAAACTTTTTGTACTTGATTATTTACAGCATGAAAACAGTTGTTTAATTTTGGCAGCATGCCTTCATAAATAATACCATTTTCAATCAACGGTTGGTAGTTTTTGGTGTTTATGTTTTCGATAACAGAATCGTCATTATTTACATTTTCTAAAACTCCGTTTTTTTCGAAGCAATAATATAATTCAGTTTTATATTTTGCTGCAAAACCTATTGCTAATTCCGAAGCAATCGTATCTGCATTTGTGTTTAATAATTGTCCATTTTTGTCATGTGTAATCGCGCAAAAAACAGGTGTAATCGCATTGTTTAAAAGAATTTCTAACGTTTCTGTATTTACCTTTTTGACGTCTCCAGCAAAACCATAATCAATAGGTTTTGATGGTCTTAAATCTGAAACTATCGTGTTGCCATCCGCTCCAGAAAAACCAATAGCATTACAATTTTGGGCTTGTAATTGTGCGACTATAGTTTTATTGATTTTTCCAGCATACACCATTGTAATAATATCTAAAGTCACTTGATCGGTTACTCGTCTTCCGTCAATCATTTTAACCCCCACTTGCATTTGTTGTGCTAATTTGGTTGCTAATTTTCCACCACCATGCACTAGGATTTTAGGAGCATCTATAGTCGCAAATGCTTTTAGGAATTGCTGTAAGGCGTTATCATCATCGATGATATTTCCTCCAATTTTTATGATTTTTAGTGTTTTCATGCTTATTCTTCTTTTGATGTGATACTGAAATGAATTCAGTATGACGTGACGGGTTAACATCAACTTGTTACTTACTTTAAATCTTCAGTCGTCAAGCTGAACTTGTTTCAAGGTCTCATTATTTACTTGTTGTGTGATGCTGTAATGAAGTCTGTTTGACTATGTAATCTGTTTCAATTAAAAGATTGCTTCAATCGTTCCTCATTCGCAATGACGTTTATAATTCTTCCAAAATCTGCTTCAAAACAATTTGCGCAGCAAAAGTCCTATTATTTGCTTGTTGAATAACCACTGATTGCTCGCCATCCAAAACCGCATCTTCCACAACCACATTACGTCTTACAGGTAAGCAATGCATAAATTTTGCATTACCTAACTTCACTTTTGTCATCATCCAATTCTCGTCCTGACTAAGCACTTTTCCATAGTCTTTATAATTACTCCAGTTTTTCACATACACAAAATCGGCATCTTTCAAAGCCTCTTCTTGATTGTGATTTATTGGTGTGTTTTTCGTAATTGCTTCGCTTAACTCATAACCTTCTGGATGTGTAATAGTTAAATCGACATCCATATTTTGCATCATTTCTACAAACGAATTTGCAACCGCTTGTGGCAATGCTTTTGGATGTGGCGCCCAAGACAAGACTACTTTTGGTTTTGCTTTTACAGATAATTCAGTTATAGTAATAGCATCTGCCAATGCCTGTAAAGGATGCGCTGTAGCACTTTCCATATTTACAATTGGTACTGTAGCGTATTTTATGAAACTATTCATTACAAACTCACTTTCATCTTTTTTCTTATCTGTTAAACTTGGGAATGCTCTAACCGCAATCACATCTCCATATTGCGAAATCACTTGCGCAGCCTCTTTAATGTGCTCTGACGTGTTTGCATTCATGATTGTTCCATCTTCAAATTCTAGGTTCCAAGCGTCATTTACGTTTAAAATCATCACATCCATTCCTAGGTTCTTTGCTGCTTTTTCGGTACTTAATCGCGTTCGTAAACTGGAATTAAAAAACAGCATGACTAATGTTTTATGGCTTCCTAAATCTTCGAATTCAAAAGGATTATTTTTTAGTGAAATCGCGTCCTTTATAGTTTCTTGAAGATTTGATATGTCTTTTATTTCTGTATACTTTTTCATCTATTTATTACTTTAATCTTACTGAATTCATTTCAGCTTCTCACTGTTATGTGATTCCGAAACTAGTGCAGAATGACGTTACTCGCATTACTATTTTAATTCCTTTTTTAAAGCCTCAAAAAACAAATCGACATGTTCTTTTTTGATGGTTAAAGGCGGAAGAATTCGTAATAAATTAGGATTCTTCGCACTTCCTGTAAATATTTTATGTTCAAAAATTAGCTTTTTACGTAGTTCTGCAATCGGAAAATCAAATTCCAACCCTAACATTAAACCACGTCCTTTTATGTTTTTAATTGCCGAAATTCCTTTTGCTTTTTCAATAAAATAAGCTGAGATATCTTTAGCATTTTGCATCAAATGCTCTTCTTCAATAACTTCTAAAACCGTCAAAGAAGCTACACATGCTAAATGATTTCCACCAAAAGTGGTTCCTAACAAACCAAAAGATGCTTTAATGTCTGGATGAATTAAAATACCACCAATCGGAAACCCATTTCCCATACCTTTGGCAATCGAAATAATATCTGGAGTCACATTATATTTCTGAAACGCGAAGAAATCGCCAGTTCTTCCAAAACCAGATTGCACCTCATCTGCAATAAAACACGTATTGTATTTTTTACATAATGCATCGACACCTTCATAAAACGCTGCAGTACTTTCGTCTAACCCTCCAACACCTTGAATACACTCAATAATTACTGCACAAACATCGTTTTTAGCTAGTGCTTTCTCTACACCTTCTAAGTCTCCTAATTCTAGAATCTCAACCTCTTGTTGCGCGTTAATTGGCGCAATAATCTTCGCATTATCCGTTGCTGCAACAGCTGCTGATGTACGACCATGAAAGCCATTTTTAAAAGCAACTACTTTTTTCTTTCCGTTATGGAATGATGCTAATTTTAAAGCATTTTCATTGGCTTCTGCACCAGAATTACATAAAAATAATTCATAATCCTTACAACCAGATAACTGCTCTAACTTGTCCGCCAATTGCACTTGTAACGGATTCTGAATCGAGTTACTATAAAACCCTAATTTGGCAACTTGATCAGAAATGGCAACCACATATTTTGGATGCGAATGCCCAATAGAAATCACCGCATGTCCACCATATAAATCTAAATATTTGGTGTTGTTTTCATCGTAAACAAAAACATCTACAGCCTTTACAGGTGTGATATCGAATAAAGGATACACGTTAAATAAACTCATATCTGCTCTTCTTTAATAGTATTAATCTTGTTAAACGAGGCAATCATACCTTGTATTAAAGAGGAACTCAATCCTTTGTGTTCCATCTCATTCAAACCTTCAATCGTACACCCTTTTGGAGTCGTTACACGGTCTATTTCCTCTTCCGGATGATTCCCGTTGGTAATCAATAAACTCGCAGCACCTTCACTAGTATACATCGCTAATTCTTGTGCTTCTTTAGCATCAAACCCTAACTGAATAGCAGCTTGTGTTGTCGCTCTAATTAAACGCATCCAAAACGCAACACCACTTGCGCAAACCACAGTGGCTGCTTGCATTTGACTTTCCGGAATACTTAACGAATGTCCTAAACGATTAAAAATAGCCTCAGCGATTTTAATACGTTTTGCACCTTGCACATTACTACACAAACACGTCATGGATTTACCAACTGCAATTGCTGTGTTTGGCATCGCACGAATGATAAATTTATCTGCACCAACTTGCGCTTCAATCTTAGGAATTAGAAAACCTGTAATGGTCGAAATCAAGACGTGCTTCTCTGTTAATTCCGGCTTAATGTCATTCAATATTTGCTCAAAATGCGCTGGTTGCACTGCAAAAATGATGATATCAGATTGCCTTACAGCTTCGGTATTATCCGTCGTTAAATGCACATTTTTATAACCATCAAATTCTTGAATGTCTTCCAAATTCCGTTTGGTTAAATACAAACTAGTAATGGCATTGTTGGTTATCAATCCTTTTGCGATGGACTTCCCTAAGTTTCCTGTTCCTATAATTGCTATTTTCATGTTCTATCTTTTTTTGTCATTACGAAGGAAGTATGACTGAAGTAATCTCTTTAAACAGATTGCTTCGTTCCTCGCAATGACAGTGTGTTAAAAATAAGTTGCTTTCAATTTTAAACCTTCTGTTTCATCAAAACCAAACATTAAATTCATGTTTTGAACAGCTTGCCCAGAAGCGCCTTTCAATAAATTATCAATAATGCTTGTCACCAATAATTTATCTTCATGCTTATGTAAATGAAGGATGCATTTGTTAGTATTTACTACTTGTTTTAAATGAATCTCATCATCCGAAACCACAGTAAATGCAGCATCTTTATAAAATTCGTTGTATAATGCTTTTGCGTCTTCCAAACTTCCTGAAAACTTGGTGTAAAGCGTAGCAAAAATTCCTCTAGAAAAATCACCGCGATTTGGCATAAAGTTGATGTCTGACTTAAAGTTAGATTGCAATAGTTTCACCGATTGATTAATCTCTCCTAAATGCTGATGCGTAAAAGCTTTATAATGCGAAAAGTTATTATCTCGCCACGTAAAATGAGTAGTTGCAGATAATGATGTTCCTGCTCCTGTTGCTCCTGTAACTGCATTAACGTGTACATCATTTTGCAAAACTTCAGCTTTAGCTAAAGGCAATAATGCTAACTGAATAGCAGATGCAAAACACCCTGGATTTGCAATGTAATTCGCTTTTTTTATCGCCTCTTTATTTAATTCCGGCAAACCATAAACAAACGTTTTCCCTTCAAAAATGGCGTCTTTAGTTAATCTAAAATCATTACTTAAATCAATAATTTTAGTTTCAGTAGAAAATGAATTGTTCTCTAAAAATGCTTTAGAATTTCCGTGACCTAAACACAAAAACAACACGTCTACTTCTGAGTTAATTTCACTTGAAAATTCCAAATCTGTACTACCAATTAAATCTTGGTGTACTCTTGAGATTTTATTACCAGCATTAGAGGTACTGTAAATAAAATTGATGTTAGCTTTTGGATGATTTAACAACAATCTAATAAGTTCTCCAGCTGTATAACCTGCTCCTCCAATGATTCCTATTTCTAATTTTTTCATTTTGATTCTTTTACTTTACCATTCTTCGCTTAACACTTCGACTGCGCTCAGTGTGACACAGAATAATAATTTGCTTTAATTATCATTTTTGAGATACTGAAACACGTTCAGCATGACTAAAATCAAGAATTTACTTGTTGATAAATCTTATTTTGGTTTCCTACAATTTTGATAAAGCCTTTAGCTTCTTCTGCAGACCAACCTTTATTTTCTTCGCCATAACTTCCAAACTTCGCATTCATTAAATCATGTTTAGAGCTGATTCCGTCTACAGTAAAATGGTATGGTTTTAACGTCACAAAAACATCTCCCGACACTTTGTCTTGGCTGCTTTGTAAAAAGGCTTCCATGTCACGCATTACAGGATCTAAATATTGCCCTTCATGCAAATGCATTCCGTAGAAATTAGACATATAATCCTTATGCTGTAATTGCCACTTCGTTAGTGTATGCTTTTCTAATAAATGATGTGCTTTTATAATCACCAAAGCAGCTGCTGCTTCAAAACCAACACGTCCTTTAATACCAACTATTGTATCTCCAACATGAATATCTCTACCAATTGCATATGCAGACGCCAGATTGTTTAACACTTCAATATTTACGTCTGATGCGTTTTTACTTCCATTTACAGCAACCAATTCTCCTTTTAAAAAGGTTAATGTCACTTTTTCATCCTCTGCACGTTTTAATTGCGAAGGATAAGCACTTTCTGGTAATGGTTTTTCTGATGTTAATGTTTCTTCTCCACCAACACTAGTCCCCCAAAGTCCTTTATTAACAGAATACTTTGCCTTTTCCCAAGAAGCTTCAATACCGTTTTCTTTTAAGTAATCAATTTCTTGTTGTCTGCTTAAACTTCCATCTCTAATAGGCGTGATGATTTTAATATGTGGCGCTAACGTTTGAAAAATCATATCAAAACGTACTTGATCGTTTCCTGCTCCTGTGCTTCCGTGTGCGATATATTCGGCATCAATACTTTTAGCATATTCGATAATTTCGATTGCTTGAATAATACGTTCTGCACTTACAGATAAAGGATAGGTGTTATTCTTCAAGACATTTCCGAAGATTAAATACTTAATCACTTTATCATAATACGAGGCAATTGCGTCAATGTTTTTATAAGTTGAAACACCCATTTTATATGCATTAGCTTCAATGGTTTGAATTTCTTCATCAGAAAAGCCACCCGTATTTACACTTACTGCATGCACATCATATCCTGCTTTACTTAAACTTACTGCGCAATAGGATGTATCTAATCCTCCACTATATGCTATTACTAATTTGCCTTTATTTTTCATTTTTATCTTTTTTAAGGAACATGGATTGCTTAATGTTTTTCAATCTGGTCCATACTTTTTTATCATGATTATTTACTGCTGGTTTTCTTGCTTCCTTTTTAGAAGGATCATACAACATACCTGTACATAAGCACATTTTTTGCTCTGTTCTTGTTAAAACATCAAAGTTTTTGCAGGTCTGACAGCCATTCCAAAAGGATTGATCGTCTGTTAATTCTGAAAACGTAACAGGTTTATAACCTAAATCACTATTCATTTTCATAACTGCTAAACCTGTAGTAATACTAAATACTTTAGCCTCCGGAAACTTGGTTCTAGAATGCTCGAATATTTTCTGTTTGATCTGTTTAGCTAAGCCAATGTTTCTAAAATCTGGATGTACAATTAATCCAGAATTGGCTACAAATTTGCCATGACCCCATTGTTCGATATAACAAAAGCCTGCAAATTTATCACCCTCTAAAGCAATAACAGCATTACCATTTTCCATTTTGGTAATGATGTATTCAGGCTTGCGTTTTGCAATACCAGTTCCTCTAACTTGAGCAGCATCAGCAATAGTGTTACAAATAATATCTGCGTAAATACTATGCGATTTATCAGCAATAACAATTTCCATTGTAATTGAATTTTAAATTAAAAAATGTGATAATTTTTGTTTTTGAAAGCAGAACCGGACTCACCTTAGTTCTATAAATAGAAGTACACCCTAAGGGCGACGACGAGAAATTGGACGTAGGGTTATCCTGTTATTATTTCTAATAACTGTATTTAAAAAAGGAAATATTTGTGTTGAATTGTTCACTGTCTGAAAAAAAATAAAAACTATTAACTAAAAGCTTGAAGTATGCGTATTAGCGACGTCGTCTGCGTAATAGCAAACTTGTGGGTCTTTCGTTTTTATTTAGTGTTGTAAACATGGTACAAACGTATAATTTAATTTGATACAAAAGTTGATTTTGTGTCATTTTTGATGAATTTTTACGAATTTGAAAGTATTTAAGGTCATAATTATCAAAATCACACTAAAAACTGAAATAAATCAGGCTTATCATTTAGATAATCTCCATAAAAATTATGACGCTTCATTTTAGTAATTAATGGCTCTAAATCGTTTGGAGATTTCAACTCAATTCCAACCACAGCAACATCGTTTTCACGGTTTGCTTTTTTAGTGTATTCAAAATGAGTAATATCATCTGTATCACCTAAAATATCAACAACAAAATCTCTTAATGCTCCTGAACGCTGTGGAAACTTAACAATAAAATAGTGCTTTAAATCGGCATGTAATAGCGCACGTTCTTTAATTTCTGCCGTACGCGTAATATCATTATTACTTCCGCTTATAACACAAACTACATTTTTACCTTTAATTTCTTCTTTAAAATACTCTAAAGCAGATAAACTTAAAACTCCTGCAGGCTCTGCTACAATCGCTTCTTTATTGTATAAATCTAAAATGGTTTGGCAAATCTTACCTTCATCTACAGTAACCACACGATGTAAAGTCTCTTTACAAATGGCGAAATTTAAATCACCAACACGCTTAACCGCAGCACCATCTACAAAACTATCAATCTCTTCTAACTCGGTGTTTTTGTTATTTCTTATTGACGTTAACATCGAAGGTGCGCCTTTTGGCTCTACACCTATAATTTTTGTCTGTGGCGATAACAACTTAAAAACAGAGGATAATCCTGAAGACAAACCTCCACCACCAATAGGTACAAAAACGTAATCTATTGGGTGAAACTCCGTTTGATCTATAATCTCTAAACCAACTGTTGCTTGACCTTCAATAACTTTTTTATCATTAAATGGATGGATAAACGCTTTGTTTAAACGCTCGCAATCTTCCATTGCTGCATGATAAGCATCATCAAACGTGTCGCCTACTAAAACCACCTCTATATAATCTTCTCCAAACATTTTAACCTGTTCCACCTTTTGATTTGGTGTTGGAGAAGGCATAAAAATGGTGCCTTTTATTTTTAACAATTTACAAGATAAGGCTACTCCTTGTGCATGGTTTCCAGCACTTGCACATACAATTCCTTTTTCAGCTTCTGCTTCAGTTAAAGATGACATTTTATTGTAAGCACCTCTAATTTTATAGGAACGTACTTGCTGTAAGTCTTCGCGTTTAAACATGATGTTTGCTTCAAATTGCTTTGAATATCGCATGTTTGAAATTAAAGGAGTTACAGTTGCAACTCCTCTTAATTTTTCGGCAGCAGCCTCAACAGCTTCTAAAGTAGGCCTGTATGTTGTTTTGGTTTCTTCCATGTTTATTTCCCACGACAGTGGAAATGTTTTTGTTTTATAAATGAGACGCTTCGACTCCGCTCAGTGTGACAAGCTAATTAGTTATTATGCTAAAACTGATGCTTCTGTTTTAACATCTGATTTTATAATCTTCATTGCTGTCATCGCAGCTCTTAATCGTTTTCCAACTGCTTCGATTGGATGATTTCTAATCGCATCGTTTACTGCTATTAATTCGATATTATCAACTCCTGTTGTTGCAGAAAATGATTTACCAATTATATCTGTTTTAACCGTTTTCATAAAATCAGTTAATAACGGTTTACAAGCATGGTCAAATAAATAACATCCGTATTCTGCAGTATCCGAAATGACTCTGTTCATTTCAAATAATTTTTTTCTAGCAATTGTATTCGCTATTAATGGCAACTCATGAAGCGACTCGTAATACGCAGAATCTTCAATAATCCCCGCACTTACCATCGTTTCGTAAGCTAATTCTACACCAGACTTTACAAATGCTACTAATAACGTACCGTGATCAAAATACTCTTGCTCAGAAATGTGATCTGGTGTTAATGCTGTTTTCTCAAAAGCAGTTTCGCCTGTTGCAGCTCTCCATTTTAAAAGATTTACATCATCATTTGCCCAATCTTCCATCATTGTTTCTGAGAAATGACCAGAGATAATATCATCCATATGCTTTTCGAATAACGGACGCATGATATCTTTTAATTCTTCAGATAATTGGTATGCTTTTACTTTTGCTGGATTAGACAAACGGTCCATCATGTTTGTAATTCCACCATGTTTCAACGCTTCCGTAATTGTTTCCCAACCAAACTGGATTAATTTTCCAGCATAACCAGGTTCAATACCTTCTGCAACCATTTTATCGAATGACAAAATTGCTCCTGTTTGAAGTAAACCACATAAGATAGTTTGCTCTCCCATTAAATCACTTTTTACCTCAGCAACAAAAGACGATTCTAACACACCTGCACGATGCCCTCCAGTAGCAGCAGCATAAGCTTTTGCCTGAGCCCAACCTTTATTTTCTGGATCGTTTTCTGGATGTACAGCAATTAATGTTGGCACACCAAACCCCCGTTTATATTCTTCTCTAACTTCTGTTCCTGGACACTTTGGAGCAACCATAATAACAGTAATATCCTCTCTTACCTGAGTCCCTTCTTCAACAATATTAAATCCGTGAGAATAACTTAATGTCGCGCCTTTTTTCATTAAAGGCATTATCGCTTTTACTACGTTTGTATGTTGCTTATCTGGTGTTAAATTCAATACTAAATCTGCAGTAGGAATTAACTCGTCATAAGTCCCAACAGTAAATCCGTTAGAATTTGCGTTTTTAAAAGACTCGCGTTGCTCATCAATTGCAACCTGTCTTAATGTGTACGAAATATCTAAACCAGAATCTCTCATGTTTAAACCTTGGTTTAAACCTTGTGCGCCGCAACCAACAATTACAATTTTTTTCCCTTTTAATGCATTTACACCATCTTCAAACTCTGAAGCATCCATGAATCTACA
Source organism: Olleya sp. KKT75 (assembly GCF_055635485.1). Taxonomy (NCBI): domain Bacteria; kingdom Pseudomonadati; phylum Bacteroidota; class Flavobacteriia; order Flavobacteriales; family Flavobacteriaceae; genus Olleya; species Olleya sp. KKT75. The sequence continues at coordinate 1,344,761 of NZ_CM145759.1, read as the reverse complement.
TTTACCTAATTGATCTAATTGATTTCTTAATGATAATGTGTTAAAGTAATTTGACATTGTCTTGTTTTTTTAATGTTGGAATGCTTCTAGCATTGTTGATATTTTCATTTCTTCTTTAGATACTGCAATACGTCCTGAACGTGTAAATTGCATGATTCCAAAAGCACTTAACTCTCTATGTAGTAATTCGATTTCTTCTTTACGTCCTGATTTTTCAATCACAAAAAAATCGCGATTTACCGTTACAATTCTTGCGTTGCTTTCTTTGATTATATTCTGAATTGAACGCTCGTCAAATAACAAAGCTGATCTCATTTTAAAGATGCAAGACTCTTGGTAAATAATCTCATCTTCTGTATGATAATAGGCTTTAATAACCTCGACTTGCTTTTCTATCTGACCAATAATTTTCTTGATATTATCTTCAGACATATTTACTACTATAGTAAATCTAGATACGCCCTCAATTTCTGAAGGAGACGTGTTTAAGCTCTCTATATTAATATGTCTTCTTTGGAATATTGCTGAAATCCTATTCAACAACCCTATATTGTTTTCAGTATAAACAGATACTGTATATAATTGTTTTTCTGCGCTCATATTATTCTAATCTTACTTCTGAAACTGATGCTCCCGTTGGTATCATCGGGAACACTTTACCTTCTTTTTCTACACAAACCTCTAAAAAATAAGGCCCATCTGTGTTTATCATCTTCTCTACTGCCTCCTTTAAATCTTCACGTTTGGTTACTTTCTCAGCTGGAATAGAATAACCTTTAGCTATAGCAACAAAGTCTGGATTTGTCATTTCGGTAGACGCATAACGTTTATCAAAAAATAGTTCTTGCCACTGCCTAACCATACCCAAAAACTCGTTATTTAAAACCACTATTTTAACGCCTGCTTTTTGCTGAAAAATGGTGCCTAATTCTTGAATGGTCATTTGATAACCACCATCTCCAGAGATTGAAATTACCTCACGGTCAGGCGCTGCCATTTTTGCTCCAATTGCAGCAGGTAAGCCAAAGCCCATTGTCCCTAAACCACCGGATGTAATGTTACTTCTGGTTTTATTAAAGTTAGCATAGCGACAAGCAATCATTTGATGCTGACCAACGTCTGTTACAATAGCTGCATCACCTTTGGTTTGGATATTAATTTCTTTTAATACCTCAGCCATAGTTAGTCCCTCCTTTGTAGGATATAAATCGTGTTTTATTACTTTTTCATATTCAATAGCGTATAAATCCTTGAATTTTTGATGCCATTCTGGATATACTTTTTCTTCTAAAAGCGGTAATAAAGCAGCTAAACTTTCTTTAGAATCACCTAAAACAGCTACTTCTGTTTTTACGTTTTTATCTATTTCGGCAGGATCAATTTCAAAATGAATCACTTTTGCCTGTTTAGCATACGTAGATAAACTTCCGGTAACACGATCGTCAAAACGCATTCCGATTGCAATTAACACATCACAGTCGTTAGTTAACACATTTGGCGCATAATTACCGTGCATACCAACCATACCAATGTTTAAAGGATGAGTGGTGGGAATTGCTCCTGCGCCTAAAATAGTCCAAGCGGAAGGGATTCCTGATTTTTCAACTACAGCTTTAAATTCGGCTTCAGCCTGACCTAAAGACACGCCTTGCCCCCAAACAATCATTGGTTTTTTTGCTGCATTAATTAATTTAGCAGCAGCTTCAACCGAAGTCTGGTCTAATTTTGGAATCGGAATATAACTTCTAACCCCTTTACATTTTTCGTATTTAAAATCGAATTCTTCAAACTGAGCATCCTTTGTAATATCTATCAAAACGGGTCCTGGACGTCCACTTTTAGCAATATAAAAGGCTTTAGCCATTGCTTCTGGAATCTGAGAGGCTTTGGTAACCTGACAATTCCATTTTGTAACTGGCGTAGAAATGCCCACGATATCCGTCTCTTGAAACGCATCACTACCTAATAAATGCGAAGCCACCTGCCCCGTAATGCAGACCATTGGTGTGCTATCTATTTGTGCATCTGCGATACCTGTAATTAAGTTTGTAGCTCCTGGTCCCGACGTTGCTATTGCAACACCAACTTTACCCGAAATACGCGCATAACCTTGTGCCGAATGTGTTGCACCTTGTTCATGACGTGTTAATACATGATGAATTTTGTCCTGGTACTTATAAAGCTCATCATAAACAGGCATGATTGCCCCTCCAGGATAACCGTAAAGGATATCAACCCCTTCGGCTAACAAACATCTGATAACTGCTTCACTACCAGAAATACGCTCTGTAGTTTGCGTTGTGTTTGTTTCTTTTTTTATTGTTTTTGTATCCATATTAATCTTGTTAGGATCATTATATTGTTCTATACAGAGACTCTTCGATACTTAGTCTGCGCTAAACACAGGCTTACTCAGAGTAACATCTTGTTTTCAATTGTGCGTTATCTAAAACTCGTCAGTCACACATCCTTTTGATGCAGACGAAACGGTTTTAGCATATTTATACAACACCCCTCTTTTAAATTTTAAATCTGGTGCTTTCCATGATTGTCTTCTTTTTTGTAATTCTTCTTCTGAAACTTCCAAAACAATACTGTTTGTTTCTGCATCGATAGTAATCATATCGCCATCTTTTACAAAAGCGATAGTTCCACCTTCTTGTGCTTCAGGGGTAATATGTCCAACAACAAAACCATGTGTCCCTCCAGAAAAACGTCCATCTGTAATTAATGCCACATCTTTACCCAAACCTGCTCCCATAATTGCAGCAGTTGGTTTTAACATTTCTGGCATTCCTGGACCTCCTTTTGGACCTTCATATCTTATGACAACAACATCTCCTTTTTCTACTAACCCATCTCTTATCCCATCATTTGCAGCATATTCGCCTTCAAATACTTTTGCTTTTCCGATAAAGCTCAACCCTTCTTTTCCTGTGATTTTAGCAACACTTCCTTCTGTTGCTAGATTACCATAAAGCATACGTAAATGCCCAGAAATTTTAATAGGTTTCTCGATTGGTCTTATAACGTCTTGACCTTCTTTTAAGTCAGCAACATCTAATAAGTTTTCTGCAATTGTTTTTCCTGTAACGGTTAAACAATCCCCATGAATTAAACCTTTCTTTAAAAGGTATTTTAATACTGCAGGAATTCCGCCAACAGCGTGTACATCTTCCATTAAGTATTTTCCGCTAGGTTTTAAATCTGCTAAAAATGGTGTAGTATCGCTTATTTTTTGAAAATCTTTTAAAGTGAAATCAATATCTGCAGCTCTTGCAATTGCTAAAAAGTGAAGTACTGCATTTGTAGAACCTCCTAAAATAGTAACTAATCTAACCGCGTTTTCAAGAGATTTACGAGTAATAATATCTGATGGTTTGATGTCTTTTTCTAACAACACACGCATCGCTTCTCCTGCTTTTACAGATTCGGCTTTTTTAGCATCGCTTAATGCTGGGTTAGACGAGTTAAAAGGCAAGGTCATCCCTAAAGCTTCAATAGCCGAAGCCATTGTGTTTGCAGTGTACATCCCACCACAAGCTCCTGCTCCAGGACATGCTTTTTCAACAATGCTTTGGTATTCTGTTTCTTCCATAGTTCCGGCAACTTTGCTTCCCCAAGCTTCAAAAGCAGAGACGACATCTAGTTTTTGTCCGTTATGACAACCAGAATCTATTGTACCACCGTATACTAAAATACTTGGACGATTTAATCTAATCATTGCAATTAATGCACCTGGCATATTCTTATCGCAACCGACAACTGTAATTAAACCATCATAACTCATGGCTTGTACTACAGTTTCCATAGAATCTGCAATAATATCTCGAGATGGTAATGAGTAGCGCATACCTGGTGTCCCCATAGAAATACCGTCACTAACACCGATAGTATTAAAAATAAGACCAATAATGTCTTCGTTTTTAGTCCCTTCTTTTGTCAATTTTGCTAAATCATTTAAATGCATATTACAAGGATTACCTTCGTAACCTGTGCTTGCAATACCAATGATTGGCTTAAAAAAATCTTCTTTAGTTAATCCAATAGCGTGCAACATAGCTTGAGCAGCTGGCTGCGTTGGATCTTGAGTGACTGTTTTACTGTATTTGTTTAATTCCATTTATGGTCTACTTCTATTTAAATAAAAATCTAAAGTAGAGGTTTGACCTTTTATAGCTAGTCTGTTTTTAAAATACAGACTAAATTCAGGCTACAAAAAAACAACTTAAATAATTGATAATCAATATTTTAAATAGTATTTATTATGACACCCAAGATGTTTAATTTTATTTAATTTCTATAAAAAAGTATTTGTAGATCTTGAGGACAATAAAAAAAATGAATTAATTGCTTAATAAAACCTTTTTTTCGAGTGCTACAGTTAATTGCTTTGAATCCCTTTGGATGACAAGTTTAACCTTGTCAGGACGATTAGTACTTAGAATCTCACACCATTTTTGATCCGTCACTTTTGTAAAATCTACATCGTTTACACTTAAAATTTTATCATTAATTTTAAGGCCTTTTTCTTCCGCTTCTGAATTTTCAGAAATTGAACTGATAAAAATGGATTCATTTTCAAGTCTAATTCCGTAACCATGACCACTAAATATAACTTGGTCATCTACTACCTTATTTTCAATAAACCATGCTTTACGATCTTTCCAACTTAAAACCACTCTATAATTTTTTAAAAACCCTGCACCAATAGTCCTTGATCCAAATTGCCCAAAAGACATCAGGGTACTTGGCGCCTCAAAATCACCTGTTTTAAAATTATCAACAATTGCTTTATAAGTAGTTGACGTTTTTATATCTCCGTATACTCCCGCTACAGTACTTCCGCCATTAGATTTGACATATTTAATATCAGCATTTTCTTCTCTTAGTTTTTTAAAATCGTACGAAAAAAGAGAAATACCACCACCATAACCATAGTCTATCATAGTACTATATAATTTTTCGTTACCTAAATAAGCTGTTATTGCAGGGGTCCCATCGTAACCAATAAAGATTTTAGTGTATGGCGCATCCTCCGGAATACTAATAGCGTCAATAGTATTTGTAAATGTAATCTCGTGCTTTACCATATCTACTTCCCAAACAGCATTCCGCATAAAGTTAGCACCTAAAAAGCCATCTATTCCTGCGCACTTAAAATCTTTTACTGCTTCAATATCAAGTACAGCTGCTCCGGTATCAAAAAAATTAATTCCATTTAAATTTATAGTATCCATTTTAACAAAATTTAAATTTTTAGAGGTGTTTCCTAAATCATAAACCTCCTCTTTACCTATAACCTCTAAGTTTAATTCTTCCACCATTCTAGGTGAAATTGCAGTAACTGCGCCAGTATCAAATAATAAACGGTACGCTTTACCTTTAATTAAGACCTTAACAAAAATAGCATTACCGTAAGGCTCATATTTAAATGTTGATTTAAACACTTTATCTTCAATATTACCTTTTTTAAGTAGCTTTTTAATATTCTGAGAGGTACATAAAAAAGAAGATAGAAGCACTAGAAATAAAATAAAAACGGACTGGATACTTTTAAGATACATATGCTAACTAGTATTTATTTTTAATTGAATATTAATAAGATTACCTGACCTGTAATCAATTAGAGTAATTGTTTGGTATGTAAAACAAAACATTAAAATTGGATGGAAGAAATCCTTTAACATATATAAAACAAAAAAACCGATTCAAATTAATGAATCGGTTTTGATGGTGGTCCCACCTGGGCTCGAACCAGGGACTTTCTGATTATGAGTCAGATACTCTAACCAGCTGAGTTATAGGACCCGAAATCGGATTGCAATATTACTACTTATTTTAAAGTCTTGCAAACCTTTTTTTAATTAGTTGTCCTCTTGGCACAACTCTATCAGTACACCGTTTGATGATTTTGGATGTAAAAAAGCGACTAACTTATTGTCTGCGCCCTTTTTAGGTGTTTCATTTAGCACAACAAAACCTTCTGATTTTAATCGTAAAATTTCTTTTTTAATATCTGTAACAGCAAAAGCAATGTGATGGATCCCCTCTCCTTTTTTCTCTAAAAACTTCGCAATTGGACTTTCAGGGGTTGTTGCTTCTAGCAATTCGACCTTATTTGGACCTACTTTAAAAAAAGAAGTGTTTACACCTTCACTCTCTACAGATTCAATTTTATAATGAGATTTGCCAAAAAGCTTCGCAAAAAGAGCATTAGATTCCTCTAAATTTTTGACTGCGATACCTATATGTTCTATTTTTTTCATTTTTTATATAATTTAAGGTACAAAAATTGCTTAATTATGCCTTAAAAGTAATATATTCTTGTAATAACAACTATTTTTGCACCATGGAAGAAAGTCAAAGACAAAAAAAAATAGCTTCGGTTTTACAACGTGATTTAGTAGATATCCTTCAGGGAGCTGCTACACAAGGTGGAATGCGCGGTATAATTATATCTGTATCTAAAGTTAGAGTAACTGCAGATTTAACAGATGCTAAGGTTTATTTAAGCATATTCCCTAATAACAAAGCAAAGGAGCTTTTAGAAGGGATTAGAGCTAACAAACCAATGATCAGACATGAGCTTGCACAACGTACAAAAAACCAACTACGCAGAATGCCTGTATTAGAGTTTTATGTGGACGACAGTTTAGAGCATATTGATAAAATTGAAAAATCACTTAAAGGGGAAGATAACCCAATCCAAAATCCTGATTTATTAGATAATCGTAAAAAAGGATAATTGAATTTTCCGTTATACATAGCAAAACGCTACATACGCAGTAAAAGCAGTAATAATGCCATTAACTTTATAACAATAATTGCTATTGTTGGTATTGTTTTAGGTGCTGCATCGTTGTTTATTGTATTGTCGGGTTTTGCTGGTTTACGTGATTTTACATTAGAATTTACCAGCATTATCGATCCCGATTTAAAAGCCGAAACCACCATAGGTAAATCTTTTACTTTAAACGATAATCAAGACAAACAACTACACGCTATTGATGGCGTAGTTAACTTTTCTAGAATAATAGAAGAACGTGTTATTGCCTCTTCAGATGGAAACAATCATCCCGCTTACATCAAAGGTGTAGATGAAAACTACAACAAAATAACAGCCATAGACTCCATAATTCCTTATGGCACGTGGCTGTATCAAGACACCCCACAAATTGTACTTGGTTCGGCAATATCCAATCGGTTATCAGCTTTTGTAAACGATTACGGAAAAACCATTACCCTATCCGTACCAAAACCAGGAAAAGGTCAAATAAGCTCGCAAAGTCAAGCATTAAATCAGGTTAATACCATCAACGTTGGTATTTATGATATTAACGAAGAGCTAAACAATAAATACATTTTTGCATCTATCGCCACTGCACGTCAGTTATTAAATTACGAGCCTAATCAAATTACCAGCTTAGAATTTAAATTGACTGAAGATGCGGACGAAGATACAGTCAAAACTAAAATTAAAACCATAATAGGTCAAAACATTATTGTTAAAAACAAAGACCAACTTAACGACGCGATATACAAAATGCTAAACACAGAGAATTTAGCGGTCTATCTAATCTTTACCTTAGTCTTAATTATTGCTTTATTTAACGTTATAGGCTCCATTGTCATGATGATTTTGGATAAAAAGAAAACCCTAAGCACCCTTTACAACATCGGTGCTACAGTAAAAGACATTAGAAACATCTTTTTTTACCAAGGGATTTTAATGACTATTGTTGGTGGATTTTTAGGACTAGTTATTGGTTATATAATCGTGCAATTACAGTCTAGCTTTAACCTGATTATGATCACACCAAGCCTACCTTATCCTGTAGCTATTCACTTTAAAAACTTTGTGATAGTCATGCTTACAATCTCTGTTTTAGGGATAATTGCTTCAAAAATTGCAGCCTCTAGAATTACACAAAACTTAGTTAAGACTAGTTAATTTTGGGCAAGTTGCCTTAGCAGGCAAACAGGCTCGCGCAACTCGCTCTCTTCGAGGAGCTCAAACACATTGCTTCATCCTTCTTGCGCTTACTGTTGTGCTTAGTTAGCGCTTTGCTTAACTAAATAGATGCATTGTAATTTACAAACCAAACACTTTAGACTACAAATAAAAGCACCTCTCTTTCACTAAAAAGAAGTGCTTTTATAATATATATAAATAAGATTTAAAATTCGATTTTACTATTCAGTAAACTCAAAGTCTCCAAACTTTTCTAAAACCTCATCAAAAGCAGCAAATACATCTACAGATGCATCACTAGTCACCATTTTCATGCGGTGTTCTTTAAAATGCGGAATCCCTTTAAAGTAATTTGTATAATGACGTCTGGTTTCAAAAACACCAAGAATTTCTCCTTTCCAGTCAATAGACATTTGTAAGTGTCTTCTAGCTGCTTCTACACGCTCCTGCATAGTAATTGGTCTGTAATGCGCTCCGGTTTCAAAAAAGTGTTTTACTTGCTTAAAAAACCAAGGATTACCAATAGTTGCACGACCAATCATACAGCCATCTAAGCCATATTGGTCACGCATTTCCATCGCGCGTTCTGGTGTAGTCACATCTCCATTTCCAAACACAGGAATGTTCATACGTGGGTTATTTTTTACCTGTGCAATTGGTTTCCAATCCGCATCACCTTTATACATTTGCGCTCTGGTACGACCATGTATTGCTATAGCTTTACAACCTACATCTTGAAGTCGTTCTGCTACCTCAACAATTCTAATAGAATCCTGATCCCAACCTAAACGTGTTTTTACAGTTATGGGGATATTGGTACGTTTAACCATCTCTGCAGTTAGTTGCTCCATTAAACAGATGTCTTTTAAGATTCCTGCTCCTGCACCTTTACTAACTACTTTTTTAACAGGACATCCAAAATTAATATCAATAATATCTGGTTTTGACTCTGCTACAATATCAATGGTTTGTAACATACTATCTAAATTAGCTCCAAAGATTTGGATACCAACGGGACGTTCTTTTTCGTAAATATCTAATTTCATAACGCTTTTTGCTGCGTTACGTATTAAACCTTCGCTACTTACAAACTCTGTATACACCACATCTGCACCTTGCTCTTTACACAACGCTCTAAATGGTGGATCTGACACATCTTCCATTGGCGCTAACAACAACGGGAAGTCTGGAAGTTCTATATTACCTATTTTTACCACGATACAATTTTGGTGCAAAATTAGTGTTTTTTAGGTAATTGTGTATATTTAACTAATAATCTATCATTATTTGGACCCACCCTTCAACCCTGAGCTTTTTGTGTTGCAAATAAATAGACTTCGTAAATGAAAATCTTAAATTTTGAATTTTTTCCCTAAAAACTACAAAAAAATGGGTAACATAATCTTTTTTTTCAGAACTTATCATAATAAACCAATCAGTAATAAGACTATTTTTTACTGCTACCATCAAATAATTCTAAACGTTAAAAAAACTATGAAGAAAGCATTACAATTAATTATAGTAACCCTATTAATCTCCGGTTGTTCCTCAAGTAAAATTGGATCTAAATTAAAAACGCTAAACACAAAAGAATTTACAGTAAACTATCCTAATACTTGGGTGAAATTTGGGGCTTATGGATATTTTTATTTTACTCCTAAAGTGATAAAAAAAGATAGCCCAGAAGATGAGCTAAATAATCTTTCACTAAATAGAAATATTCTTAATGTTGAGAAATCTGAATCTATTGAAACTGCTATAGCTAACCATGGAAACACTTTAAGATTTCATGAAAAAAGTAGAAAAGGTAAGCTTTATAAAATTAAAGAAGAATCTAAATTTATCTATAAAACAGAATCAACAATAGAATATAATAATTTTGATGGTAAATATAAAAGTGTAGAATATTTCTATTTATTAAATAACGAAGTTATTTTTATCACTTTTCAAATGAAAGAAAATATATTTGACAAATATTTTAATGATGCAATGATAATTATAAACTCTTTTAATCCAAAAGCATAATTATTTTTCTATCAACAATCCCCTTCAATCCTGAGCTTTTTGGCGTTAACATAAATATTCACCTTATATTAGAATATCTCGCCTTTTTTATAGCGTATAGATATTATGTGTTTTTAAGAAAACGCAATACAGATGTTATTAACACCAATAACCGACTCTCTATTATTTTAGGTGCAGCTTTAGGTGCTTTAGTTGGCTCAAGATTGGTTGGGTTTTTAGAAAATCCTTTAATTGAATTTACATTAAATAATGCCATTACATTACTAAACACAAAAACCATAATGGGTGGTTTATTTGGCGGTTTACTTGGTGTGGAATTGGCAAAGAAAATAATTAGCGAAAAGCACTCGTCTGGAGATTTATTTGTCTTCCCTATAATTTTAGGAGTTTTTATTGGTCGTATTGGTTGCTTTTTATCTGGTATTAACGAGTTTACTTATGGTAAGGTCACTACTTCTGCTTTTGGAATGGACTTAGGTGATGGCTTACTGCGACATCCCACCTCTTTATATGAGTTGTTTTTTTTAATCTTTTTATTTATAGCTTTAAAAACTGTAAACAATAAATTACAGTTAAAAAACGGAGATTTGTTTAAGATTTTTATGCTCAGTTATTTTGGCTTTAGGTTTTGTATCGAGTTTTTAAAACCTAATGTGTTTTATACTTTTGGTTTAAGTAGTATCCAAATATTATGTGTAATTTGTTGGTTGTATTACAGCAAATTTATTGCTAGTCTTTTACTTAGCAAGCTCCCGCGTTAGCGATAGAAACGGTATCCTTTTTTGAGGTACGAGAAAAAGATTTAGTGGATAGCGCGACCCTTGTGGTAACGCCAAAATAACATAAATTACAGAAAATGCCAGTTAGAAATTATACCTATTACGATTTTACTTTAAGCTTGTGTCCTGAGTGTTTAAAACGTGTGGATGCTAAAATTGTCTTTGAAGATGATAATGTTTACATGTTAAAACGTTGCAAGGAACATGGCAATAGCAAGGTGTTAATTGCTGATGATATTGAGTATTATAAAAACATACGCAACTACAATAAGCCTAGCGAAACACCTTATACTTTTAACACTAAAACGGATTATGGTTGTCCTTACGATTGTGGTTTGTGTCCAGACCACGAGCAGCACAGTTGTTTGACGGTTGTTGAGGTGACGGACCGCTGTAATTTGACTTGTCCGACGTGTTATGCGGGCTCATCACCAACCTATGGTAGACATCGTACTTTGGACGAAGTTAAGGCCATGTTGGACACTATTGTTAGAAACGAAAAGGAACCTGATGTGGTACAAATATCTGGTGGGGAGCCAACCATACATCCCCAGTTTTGGGAAATTATGGACTATGCCAAAACGTTACCGATTAGGCATTTAATGTTGAATACTAATGGGATTAAAATTGCTAAAGATTTCGCTTTCGCGGAAAGACTAAAAACCTACGCTCCTGACTTTGAAATTTATTTACAATTTGATTCGTTTGAAAACAGTGTGTTGCGCGAGCTTCGCGGTGCCGATTTAAATGATATCCGTAAACAGGCTATTGAAAACCTAAACAAATTAAACCTATCAACAACTTTAGTGGTCACACTACAAAAAGGATTAAATGATGGCGAGATTGGTAAAATTATTGACTACGCTTTAAAACAGAAATGTGTTAGAGGTGTGACCTTACAACCAACTCAAATTGCTGGTCGACTAGATAATTTTAATCCAGAAACGGATCGGATGACCATTACTGAGCTACGTCGAAAAATAATGGAACAAACCACTATTTTTAATGCTGACGATTTACTTCCTGTACCTTGTAATCCAGATGCTCTGGTTATGGGTTACGCACTTAAACTAGGCGATGAAGTGTTTCCGTTAACGCGTTATATTAATCCAAATGATTTATTAGATAATAGCAAAAACACTATTATTTACGAGCAAGATGAAGCACTGCAAGGTAAAATGGTAGAATTATTTAGCACAGGAAACTCGGTTGAAGTGGCAGAAGAAAACCTAAAATCTATCCTGTGTTGCTTACCAAATATTGATGCTCCAGAGTTAGGGTATGATAATTTATTTAGAGTGATTATTATGCAGTTTATAGATGCTTATAACTTTGATGTTAGAGCTATTAAAAAATCGTGTGTGCATATTGTAGATAAAGACAATAAAATTATCCCTTTTGAAACCATGAATTTGTTTTATCGTGATGACAAAAAAGCACGCTTAGAACAACTTATAAACGAGATGTAATTATGATGTCATTACTTATTGAAGCTACTGGAGGAGGTGGAAATTACGACGGAATAGTCTTATTTTTTGCTGCTATTATGTTTGGACCAGCTATTTTATTAGCTATTATTGGTTTTGCTTTACTTAAAAAAAACAAAAAAGCAGCTAAAGTATTATTTATACTAGCTGCTGTTTATGTAATTGTTAGTTTAGGTATTTGTGGTAGTATGATGGCTTAGCAATACCCACAATCCATAAAACCCTAAAAATAGCTCTGCAAAAGTCCCGAATTGATAACCAAAGGTTGGGACACCGTCTAATGTTAAACTTAGTACTCTTCCAAAACCTAAACCCAGCATAAATATCATATTGGTTACTAATGCTATTTTAAGATAATTAACTTTAAATACACCTAAAATCCATAGTGTAGAAAACCCTAAATACAGCCCCATAATGGCCTTAAAAAAATTATGCTCGTCTATGGTGTCTAAATGAATATCAAACTCTGAACTTGGATTAAAACCATAAAAAAAAGACACCGGAACAACAATACATACAGATATGATTAAGTGTATTTTTGTTATTATGTTTTGATTGGTGATTTTCATCTAAAATTAAAGTATCTAACACTACAGGCTCTTTTTATTTACTGACCTTTTTGCTTTACCATTTCTAATAAATTTTTCTAAAAACTTCAAGTAACTATTCATGTCTAAAAAGCATAGGGTATTTATTACACCTAACCTAATTTTAAAACGTGGAACTTATTAGTTTTCGTTTCTTAATGCAAAATGCTTTGGCGTAATAAACTTCTACAATAAAAGATTTGTAATTGCCTGTTTTTGATACAATAAAATTAATACGTTAGAATCTATTTTACATGCCTAGACGCTCGCGCTCTTTTAGTGATTTAGTACGCTCATTGGTCTGCAAAGTCGTGTTTCCAAACTTATAACTAAAGCCTAGTTTAACGTAACGGTTATCTATATTATGATAACTGTAATTGTTTTGGTTTGCAAATTTGGATCTTGCGCCAAAGTCTTGTTGGTTAAATAAATCTGCAAACATTAAGCTAACAACCCCTTTATTATTTAGGACTTTTTTACTTAAACTTAGGTTAGAATTTAAAATAGATTCGCCTAAAATAGTCCCTTGTAAAAACTTACTTGTATATTCAACCGTTAGGTTTACAGCTAAACTATTATCTTTTAACATATTAAAACTACTGCTTATTTGAGAGAAGTTAGACCATTGATTAAAATTATAGCTCTGATTATTAAAATTAATATCAAAATCGTGGTTAAAAAAGCTTGTCAGAAAAAAAACTGAATACTTGTTTGAGATATATAAGTCTGTTAAAAAATCTAGTCCATATTCTCTAACATTTTTAATATTGCTTTGAGAGTATATTAAAAAATTATTAGCGTTGTCTTGTATTGGTAACTCATTAATTTGATTAGAAACAGTCTTGTAATAAGCTTCAATAGTAAAACTATCATTTATTGACGTCCCAATTGTAGAATAGGTAGTTATTGATGGTTTTAAATTAGGATTACCAGTAACAATAATATTGTCGTTTAAAAAGAAATTAAAAGGGTTTAAATCTGTATAATCCGGACGTTCTATATATTTATTAAATCCTACATATAAGTTTGCCTTTTCAAAAGCTTGCCAAGTAACATTAAACGTTGGAAACCAATCCAAATAATCCTGACCAGTATTTAAATTACTAACCGGAGAAAAACCATCGATATTGGTTTGCTCTAGTCGTAAACCAACTACAACACTCCATTTATCCCAACTTTTATCATAATTAATATAACCTGCAAAGACAGACTCGTCATAATTAAAAACATCTGTATTAGCATTGTTAATAGTTTGACTGCCTGTAGATTGATCAACATCAAATTGTACAACATCACTATCTGTATTTATATTTGATGTTTTTATACCTAATGCTAAGTTAGACGTGTCATTAATTGGTAATTGATAATCCAATTTAACCGAAAAAATATCTGTTGATTGATTATTAACCGTATTAAAACCTGTGCTGAAATTTGAAGCACTATTCTGGAAAAAATAATCTGAATTAACCGCTTGTCCCCTATTATAATCATAAGTCGTATAATGGGTATTTACTAAAAACTGGGCTCCGTTTTTAAAACTATGTTTATAGTCTAAATCAGTACCTATGTTATGTTTTTTATCTTCAGAAAAGTTAAACGAGTTAAAGTTATAGTCGTCTACGCCTTGTAAATCTTTTACAAACGTATTTCCTTTAGTTTTATAATTGTAAAAAGGTAAATACAATACATTAGACGACAAACTTAAGGTGTTATTATCATTGATATAATAATCAAAATTTAAATTGGCATTATGCGTCTTTGTAGTTGTGTTTCTATCTAAATCTGTTCTCCAAAATTCTGTTGCAATATTATTTTCTTGATAATTAATTTCATCAAGATTATTTCTATTTACTTTACTATGTTTATAACTATAATTAAGATTAAGGTTTATTTTATTTGTTTTATAAAACTGACTTAAACCACCATCATACCTTGGGTAAACACCTTGTGTATATTTAGCCAAAACAGACCCTCTATAACCCATAATTAGATTTTTAGTCATCACAATTTTTAAAACTATTCCACTGGAGGCATCGTAGATAGCAGATGGACTTGTAATAACTTCTATTTTTTGAATGGAATTAGCCGAAGAAGCATCTAGTAACATTGCTAATTCTGAGGCTGATAAATTAACTTTTCTATCATTAATATAAACGGTTGGGCTACTATTTTTAACCATAATATTATCATCCAAAACCAAGACGCCTGGTGTGCTTTTTAAAACATCAAGCATTGACCCCTCCACTAAAGCTGTGTTGGCCACATTAAAGATCATACGATCCGCTTGTTTAGTAAACTTTGGCTTTTTGGAGTTAACGGTTACTTCACCAAGGGTTTCAGAAGCTATTTTTAAAACTATTACTCCAACATCAGTCGCTTTTGTAAGCGAGATTGGATTACTAACGGATTCAAAACCAATATAGGATAGCTTTAAAACATATTCTCCAGAGGTTAAATTATCAATACTAAATTGACCTTGGTCATTAGTGCTTGATCCCGTTATAACTTTGGATTCATCAGAAGAATAGACTATTGCGTTAGCAAAAGCCACAGGTAGGTTATTGTCATCTACAACTGTCCCAGAAATGGTTAAATCCTGAGCATAACTAGTTATAGATAAACAAAAAACAATAAAAAGATTAAAGCGATTCATTTATAATAGGTTAAGCGCGCAATATAATAATAACTAAACACTTTCAGTTGTGGTAAAAACCACAAATTTGGTCAAATTTGGTTTCCAAAGAAAAAAGAAAAAAAGCCCGATAATTACTTTATATTTGCAACAACCTTGATTTATAAGGTGATTTGACTATGAAAAACATTAGAAACTTTTGCATAATTGCACATATTGACCACGGAAAAAGTACACTTGCTGACCGTTTATTAGATACTACAGGTTCTGTAACTGCTAGAGAACAACAAGCTCAGTTATTAGACAGTATGGATTTAGAGCGCGAACGTGGTATTACCATTAAGTCGCATGCGATCCAAATGGACTATACCTTTGAAGGTGAAGACTATATTTTAAACTTAATTGACACCCCTGGTCACGTAGATTTCTCTTATGAAGTGTCAAGATCTATTGCTGCTTGCGAAGGCGCCTTACTAATTGTAGATGCTGCTCAAAGTATACAAGCACAAACAATATCTAACTTATATCTAGCATTAGAGAATGATTTAGAAATTATTCCTGTACTTAACAAAGTAGATTTACCAAGTGCAAACCCAGAAGAAGTTACTGATGATATTGTCGAATTATTAGGATGTGATCCTTCTGAAGTGATTCATGCTAGTGGAAAAACTGGATTTGGTGCAGAAGCGATATTAAAAGCTATTATTGAACGTATTCCAGCTCCAAAAGGAGATCCAGACGCACCATTACAAGCGTTAATATTTGACTCGGTTTACAATACCTTTAGAGGAATTGAAACTTATTTTAGAGTCTTTAATGGTGAAATAAAAAAAGGACAGAAAATTAAATTTGTCGCTACTGGTAAAGAATATAATGCAGACGAAGTTGGAACACTAAAACTAACACAAGTTGCAAAACAAAGCGTTAAAACTGGAGATGTAGGATACTTAATTACAGGTATTAAAACGGCTAAAGAAGTAAAAGTAGGAGATACAATTACTGATTTTGTAAATCCAACAACTAATATTGTAGAAGGTTTTGAAGATGTTAAACCTATGGTATTTGCTGGTATTTATCCAGTAGACACAGAGGATTACGAAGAGCTTAGAAACAGTATGGAAAAGCTACAACTTAATGATGCTTCTCTTGTTTTTGCACCAGAAAGTTCTGCTGCGTTAGGTTTTGGGTTCCGTTGTGGGTTTTTAGGAATGTTACACATGGAAATTATCCAAGAGCGTTTAGAGCGTGAGTTTGATATGACTGTAATTACAACAGTACCTAACGTATCATACAATGCCTACACAAATAAGCATCCAGACAAAGCATTTATAGTAAATAACCCGTCAGATTTACCAGATCCGTCAACAGTAAATCGTGTGGAAGAGCCTTTTATTAAAGCAACCATAATTACTAAATCCGACTTTGTTGGTAACGTTATGAGTTTGTGTATTGAAAAGCGTGGTATGATTGTTAATCAAAACTATTTAACACCAGAACGTGTTGAGTTAACTTTTGAAATGCCATTAGCCGAAATTGTATTTGATTTTTACGACCGATTAAAAACCGTGTCAAAAGGTTATGCCTCTTTTGATTACCATCCTTTAGGAATGAAAACATCAAAATTAGTACGTTTAGACGTCTTATTAAACGCACAGCCAGTAGATGCACTTTCTGCCTTAATACACGCAGATAACGCACATAACATTGGTAAAAAGATGTGTGAGAAGTTGAAAGAACTTATCCCACGTCAACAATTTGATATTCCAATCCAAGCAGCTATTGGAGCAAAGATTATAGCTAGAGAAACTGTAAAAGCATTACGTAAAGATGTAACTGCAAAATGTTATGGTGGAGATATTTCGCGTAAGCGTAAATTATTAGAAAAGCAGAAAAAAGGTAAAAAACGTATGCGTCAAGTAGGTAATGTAGAGATACCTCAGCAAGCATTTATGGCTGTATTAAAGCTGAATGATTAACACATGAGTATAAATTCTATTTATACATATGTTTTTATTATTTTTAATTTAATTATCACCCTTTTTTTTATCAGAAGAGCAAAACTAAAAGGGTGTATGTCTTTTGGTTATGTTTTTTTGATCATATTTTGCGTTACATTATTTAGTTTTTCTGTTACCCCTTTTTTTGTAAAAACTACTCAAGAAAATTATGATGTCTTTACTTCGGGAGAAGACCATGTAGCAACAGTAGTTAGCATTGTTAATAAAGGAGTTGACTCCAATAATAGTACAATGTACTCTCCTATTGTACAGTTTGAAACCTTAGAAGGAAAAACCATTACAAAGCAATTAGGCTTTTCCACTAAAGGCATTAAAAAAGGAGATACCTATAAGATAAACTATAACCCCAAAAAAGACCGTGTTATTACCTTAGGCTATATACGTGTAATAACTGTTGTAGGAGCTATTTTATTTTTTACAATTTTTATCTTCCTTTTTGCTGGACTAATGCTTTATATTTTAAACTTTAGTATGGAGGGGTATTTTTATCTCATAAAATTAATAGGGCTTAAATTCTTTTTACCCTTTGTAATGATCATGTTTGATGCATTGCTTATTTATGCTCTTTTTTATGGTAATAAAGTGCCAATAGGGATATCGATTTTATTAGTGTTTTTTATTCTAATACTAACACTTGCTATCGTTGGATATATAAAAATGTTTTTTACTGAAAGCAAGTTTAAAAATAAAAAAGCCAAACCATTAGTGACTTGGAGTAATAAAAAGAAACAAAAAAGAATAAACAGGTAACGCTTAAACATCTTGTTTACAAAAATTTACCTATTTATTGATGCTATAACAAACGTTGAACAAATTAAAACTTAATCATTACCATCAATCCTGTTCTCTTCATCTCTTGAAGAGTTGCTTCTACTTTTCTTTTTACCAAATTTAGAACCAAAACTATAGGATAATCTAAGTTGTACATTTTGTCTTGACTCATTACTTTCTACTGCTGCAAGACCATTACCGTAGTCTATATTACCTATAAAACCTCTATTTAGCATTTTGTTAAATCCAAGATTTGCTTTTAGCTTATCATCAAAGAATTTTTTACCAAAAGAAAAGTCTAATTCTGCAAACCAGTCTACTTCAATTTGACCTTCTAAAGCACCAGTTCCATAATTACCGCTTAATTCAAAATCGATATCCCAAGGCAACTCATAACTAGCTTCTATAAACCAAATAAAGTTCCACTTGTTTAAATCAACATTATACGTTGAGGACTGGTAGTCTGTATTAGTTACAATGATACCTGTATAACCTTCCAAACCTTCAGCAAACTCAACCGGAGCATATAATCTAAAATTCCAATTCGCATTATTCTCTACGTTAACTTGTTGCTGTCTAATTTGTGCTGTCGCATTGTCTTGAGAGATTAATTCAAAAATAACATCGTCTGTTTTACTATAACCCACTATAAAAAAAGGTTGGCCATCGTAGGTTAAATTAAATTGATAATTATTAGTATAAGATGGTGTTAAATTAGGGTTTCCTTCTCCTGCCGAAAAAGGATCTAAAAACGTAGCAAAAGAGTTTAGACTACTATAAGAAGGTCTTTGTATTCTATAACTATAAGACAAACTAGCCCCTAAAACATCCGTTAGCTCTCTACTAACTGACGCACTTGGAAATAGCTTTTTAATGGGTCTTTTCTGGACTTGAGTGACTAAACTACCATTGTTTAAAAATGTAGACGTACCGTCTGTATTACTATCTTCATAACGCAATCCTCCTGAAAAGGACCACTTACCTTGCGTTGCACTAATCTTTGAGTACAGTGCAAAAATGGTTTCGTCAATAACAAAACGACTACTTTCATCATCTAACAAATCAAAATTACCATTATTGTCAATTAAAGATTCTAAATCGTTATCTGTTTTGACATCCGCATAGCGTGTACCTGCACTTAATTTTAAGTTATCAGAAAACGTTCTGGAATAGTCAACGCGATAGGTTTTAATATTATACGTTCCGTCTTGATTATAGCGTCTATCTGTAAAATCAATAGTACTTCCTGCAACATCAGATAAGGTATTGGTGTTGGTATTTGTAAAATCAACATAATTAAAATCGACAACCAATTTATTAGCGTCCGACTTATACTCGTAATACGGATTGATGTTAAAATTAGAGCGGTCTCTATCAAAGTAGTTTTCAGAAAATAAAGTTTCAGTCGTATTTATATCCGAAATAATAGTTTTGCTGCTTATGGTTCTTGTAGAGTTTCGGTTATTAAATCTTCCGCCGATTCCAATAGAGTGATTTTCGCTTAAATAATAATCTAAACTTCCGCTAATCGTAATGTTTTTAGGATCATACGGCTCTTTAGTAACTTGATCATAAGTTTCTGTACCAACCGTTCTTACTAAAAACAAATCTTCTCGCCATGTTGGCTCCGAATAATTAACACTAGACTGCCAATTTAATTTGTTTTTATAACTCGCTATAGAAAATCCAGAACCCCATTCTAAGCCTTCGTCCTCTCCTATCCAAGACGTTACATTACCATGTGTGCCTAATTGGACGTTTTTCTTTAAAATAATATTTATAATGGCTCCAGAACCTGATGCTTCGTACTCTGCTCCTGGTTGTTCTATTAATTCTATTTTTGAAATATTGTCTGCTGGAAAATCTCTAAGTAAAGTTTCAACATCCATATACTCGGTTGTTTTTCCATTAATAAGAATCTTTACTCCTGTTTTTCCTGCAATCGAAATCCCGTTATTAGTGACTAAAACACCTGGGATTTTCCGCATCACATCTTCTAAATTGGTGTTAATCATTTCTGATTTTTCCAAATCTACTATTAGCTTTTCCGCGGTTTGTCTTATTACTGGGCGTTTACTTTTAACAACAACCTCATCTAATGTTAGGTTTTCTTCTTCTAAAATAAAGTCTAATGTTTTATTAGATTTAAGCTCAAATTTATCAGATAATTTAGTCTGAAACCCAAGACTTGACACTTCTAAATAATACGTATCTGACGTCGTATTTTTTAAATGGTAAACGCCTTCTTTGTTAGTAACTACTCCCGTAACAACAGTTTTAGTTGAGTGATTATAAAGTATTACATTGGTAAACTCTAGTGGTTGCCCATTTTGATCTGAAATAGTTCCAGAAATATCGTGTTGTGCAATACTAGTAAAAGAGAAAAAAAGAACCCATAAAATACTTAGTGATTTAAAAGCCATAACAGTTTGATTTTGATTGATATGCTAAATATATGCTTATCAATCAATTATAAAAAACTGTTTTTACTGAATTGGGATAAAAAACGGATGAATTGGGAACATCTTATACCGTATCCACTTTTTCCACATCTAAAGGTTTACCTAAATACACTAAATAACTCCCCTCTTCTATGTCTTCAAAATTAGTATTGTAAGACGATATGATATGTATTTCTCCTTCTTCATCTTTAATAAAAAGCGGAATAATATCCTTATCCTTTATGGTTGTGTTTATTAAGTCTAACAAGTGGTCTTTATCAATAATTTCAATTTCTTGAATACTTGGAAACTTTCTAGTTACTTCAGATAAGGTTGTAAAATCATCGGTATGAGAAAATAAACCTTCATGTGGATTATTGTTTTCATCCAACATTTCTTCAGTAGATACTAATCTAAACGCCCCGTTTTCTCCAAATTGTTTAGAAAACTTAGTGATAGCATACTTATTAATATCATTATTACCAGTAAGTGCCATTAAATATCCCACATCGTTAAGCTCTATATTATCCGTTAATGTTTCAGAATAGATATTAGCATTTAAGGCATCTAAACCAAGATCTTTTGCTTTGTTTATATTGTTTTGGTTACTATCAATCAACACAACATGTCTACCATGAGACTCTAAATAATGTCCAATTAATCTTGATGTTTTAGAAGCACCAACAATTAAAATACCGTTAGATTGTGTTAAAAACACACCCACTAATTTTGCAAAAAGTCTTGCGGTTGTTGCATTTAAAAGTACTGTTCCCAGAACTATTACAAAAACTAAAGGTGTAATATATTCTGCGCCAGTAATACCTTTACTTGCTAATTTTAAACCAAAAAGAGAAGCAATACCCGCAGCAACAATACCACGTGGTCCAACCCAACTAATAAACAGTTTT
Organism: Olleya sp. KKT75; assembly: GCF_055635485.1. Taxonomy (NCBI): domain Bacteria; kingdom Pseudomonadati; phylum Bacteroidota; class Flavobacteriia; order Flavobacteriales; family Flavobacteriaceae; genus Olleya; species Olleya sp. KKT75. The sequence continues at coordinate 1,323,138 of NZ_CM145759.1, read as the reverse complement.
TCGTTAAATTTAAGTTTAGAACCATGCGTACTTAAAAAGACACCTACAGGTCTAACAATTAAGATAATTACAGCAAAAAGGGCTACAGTTTCCCAATTATAAATTAATAGTAATTCACTATAGTTAATATTTGCTGCAAGCAATATAAATAATATCGAAATTAACAAGACACTCAACGATTCTTTAAAGTATAATAAGTCTTTTAAATAAGGCGAGTTAGAGTTACCTAAAACCATACCCATAACCACTACTGCAAGTAATCCCGACTCATGCGCAAACGCGTCAGACAGTACAAACACACCTAATACCGCTGCTAATGCAAACACATTTAATAAGTAATGTGGTACCCATTTTTTATTGATAATAAAATTCATAGCATGTGCAAACGTAAAACCAAAAGTGGCTCCAAATAATACAATTTTACCAAACTCTATTAGTGCTGTTTTAGTAAACTCGCCTCCTGCATCTACACTAATAAATTCAAACACTAATACCGCTACTAAAGCACCAATAGGATCAATTAAAATCCCTTCCCATTTTAAAACGGTAGAGATATCTTTTTTTAAAGGTATATTTCTTAAAATAGGTGTAATTACAGTTGGTCCCGTTACAATTATTAGTCCTGAAAATAAATATGAAATCTCCCAAGTCAATCCAAAAATATAATGTGCAGCTACACCAGCTCCAAAAAAGGTAACTAAAGAGCCTAAAGATATAAGCTTGGTTATAACTGGTCCTACATTTTTTATCTCGCTCATTTTTAAGGTTAGTCCACCTTCAAAAAGAATGATACTTATGGCCAAGGATACAAAATAGAACAAGCTTTCGCCAGGAAACAACCCTTCTTCTCCATTCCAAATTGGTTCTATCCATTTGGTGCCATCTTCACTTAAAAATTCGGCAGCAATTGGTCCAACTAATAACCCAATTAATATTAAAGGTAAAATTGCGGGTATTTTTAATTTCCATGCTACCCATTGTGCTAGTATCCCTAAAATAATGATTCCTCCTAATTCTAACATTTAGTTTACGTTTTTTGTGAAAATACTAATTCTTTAATTTTTGAACTATGTTTTAGGTCAAATTTAGCGTAAAAAGCTTAGTTTATTTACATAAAGGCTTTAGTTTCAGCATTTTTTTAAACTTAAAAAAAGAGTATCTTTCAACTTTTCAGAAAAACAACTAACTAAGTGCCTTTAAAACCCTTTAAAACAATCGGAATTGGTGTGGCGTTCTCGCCCAACCTAAAAGCTAACCTTTATGAGGCTGCTAGACTATCCCTTTATTTTGAGGCTAAATTGGTGATGATCCATATTGGTGAGCAATCTGAAGAAAAATTAAATAAATTAAAACTTATTTTAAGCGCTTTCAAAAAAGATAATCTTGAGTACGAAGTAGTTTTTAAATCAGGAAACCCTGTAGATGCAATATTAAGTACCGCTAAAGAAAAAAGCTTTGACTTGCTAATTATTGGTGCAGCCAAACGTGAAAACTTTGTAAAATACTATGTAGGTTCTATTGCTAGAAAAATTACTAGACAAGCTAAATGTAGTTTGTTATTGTTGATAAACCCTTCTATTGAAAGATTACCATGTCGCCATATTGTAGTTAACGGGTTGGAAGATCCTAGAACAGAACAGACCATTGCTTCTGCTTTTTATGTGGCTTCCAAATTAAATGCCGAACAGCTTACTATTGTTGAAGAAATTAAGCAAAATCAAATTGATATTAAAGTCGATGATGACAAATCATTAAGACATGCAAACATTATAAAAGCAAGAATTAGTAATCGTGAAACTTCAAGAATTAACCATATTATTGAAGAGCTACCAAAAGAACACACTAACAATATTGTAATAAAATCGCAACCCATTTTTGGAACTCAAGGATATTCCATTGGTCACTATGCACAAATTAAACGCGCGGATTTATTAGTGATGAATGCACCAACAAAAATGACCTTTTGGGACCGTTTATTCCCACACGATATAGAACATATTTTAACCGAACTTCCAACAGACGTCTTAATTATTCAATGAGTCCAAAACAGAATAACATAAAGACCTTTTTTAAAGCATTACCTAAAAATATTTTTTCTGGTTTTGTGGTCAGTCTTATCGCTTTACCTTTAGGTTTAGGATTAGCTATGGCTAGTGATGCGCCTCCAATTTCTGGTGTAATTGCGGCTGTAATTGGTGGTATTGTAGTTTCTATTTTAGGAGGTAGTAATGTTACTATTGCTGGTCCCGGAAATGGATTAGTAGGTGTGCTTTTAGGGACTATAGCTACTTTAGGGTTAGAAAGTGCTTATGCGGCAATAATCTGTTCTGGAGCCTTACTCTTAGTTTTAGGGTTTTTAAGATTAGGTAAATTAGCAGATTTCTTTCCATCCTCAGCAATACAAGGGATGTTGGCTGCTATTGGTCTTATTATTTTAGGAAAACAGTTTCATATTATGCTAGCGCATAGGATAAAACGCGAAGATACTATTGACTACCTTTTTGAGATTCCGTTTACTATAAACGATGCCATTCATTACCAAAATACAGGCTTAATTTATGCGGCTTTAGCTGGTGTAATCAGTTTTTTAATAATGATATTTTATTCTAAAATCAGAAATAAATATCTGCAACTTATTCCGGCACCAATGTGGATTGTTATTCTATCTATTGGTTTTAGTTATTATTTTGAATTAGTAGCGCACGAAGCTAACCCAATTGCCCTTAAATACATGATCTCTGGTATACCAGAATTTTCAGAAATCGTATCTCAAATTCCAACTGTTAACTTTGGTAAAATAGGGACTTTACCCTTTTGGACAAGTGTATTAGCGCTAACACTTATTGCTAGTATAGAGTCTTTATTAAGTATCAAAGCAGTAGATAAATTAGATCCAGAAAAACGTAGAAGTAATGTTAATCGCGATTTAAAAGCATTAGGATTAGCAACTGTAGGAAGTGGTTTTTTAGGCGGTCTTAATGTGGTAACTGTTATTGCAAGAAGCTCTGTTAATGTCAATAATGGCGGTAGTAACAGGTCTTCTAACTTTTTTCATGCGTTATTTTTGGTAATCTTTATTGTACTATTTAGCACGCAATTAACACGTATACCGTTACCCGCTTTGATGGCTATATTGGTTTACACAGGTTATAAATTAGCCTCTCCAGAAAATATTAGAAAGATTTTTAGAATTGGTAAAGAGCAATTAATTATCTTTTTTGTAACACTAATTGTTACGCTTAAAATTGGATTAATTTCAGGTATTTTATCAGGGGTGTTTATTACGTTTATTATACATATTGTTATTAACAAAAATGTCACTTTATTTGCTAAAAACTGGCTAAAACCAAATGTTTTAATGTTCCAGGAAGACATGCATTATTACGTTAGTGTTAAACATTTTTGTAGCTTTTTAAACTTCTATAAGTTAAAAGAAAAACTAGATGCTATTCCAGAAAACGAAGATGTGATTTTAGACTTCTCGTTATGTCAATTTGTAGATCATACGGTAATGGAAAATCTAAATAATTACCAAGAATTATTTACCAAACGTGGTGGTCATTTTGAAGTGTTAGGATTAGATTTACATGATACTGAGTCTGAACATCCTTTTGCACTGCGTCGATTACTGCCAGTACCAAAACTTATTAAAAATAGCTTAACACGTCGACAAACAACTATTGAAGAGTTGACTACCGATTTTGATTTGAATTACGATTCTAAAAAAGAACGTGACACCTTATTTTTAAATAATTTTTTATTTTTTAGAACTAAGCAAATCAACTATATATACAACCAAATACATAATAAAGACAACTCTTTAAATCTATTTGATATCGAGTTTTCTGAAGGCGAATTTATTGCCAAAGAAGTGGTCCGTAGTACCATGCTTCATATTAAATTAGATAAAGATATTCCCGAATTTACTTTAGACCAAGAAGGGTTTTTAGAAAAAGTCTATGCTTTTGCTGGATTTAAAGATATTCCTATTAAAAATCATACAGATTTCTCTAATCGTTTTTATTTATTAGGCGAAGATACTGAAGCTATACAACGCTTTTTTACAGATCAAATCACCCACTTTTTTGAAAGTAATCCGTATTTTCATATCGAGTCTAACGGTCAGGATTTACTAATATTTGGACGTGAGCGTCTGGCTAGTATAAAAGAAATTAAAGCGCTTTATGACTTCGGTAAACGACTTAAAGAAGTGATTTCTTAATAAAACCTTAATATTACAAACCATCTCTTGGTTATTTAGTAATTTGCAGAGTCTTTTAAAATTCAATTTATAATGAAGTTACACCCAATACAAGCAGGTCATTTTAAATTAGATGGCGGTGCCATGTTTGGTGTTGTCCCTAAATCTTTGTGGACCAGAACCAACCCAGCGGATGCCAATAACATGATAGATATTGCAGCACGCTGTTTATTAATAGAGGACGGTAACCGTCTGACACTAATAGATACAGGTATGGGAACCAAGCAAAGTGATAAATTTTACGGATATTATAATTTATATGGAGATGACACATTAGAAAAATCTTTAAATACTGCAGGGTTTTCTTCAAATGATGTCACAGATGTCTTTTTAACACATCTTCATTTTGACCATTCAGGTGGTGCTTTTAATTATAATAAAGACCGTACAAAATTAAAATCAGCCTTTAAAAACGCACATTTCTGGAGTAATAAAGACCACTGGAAATGGGCAACAGAGCCTAACCGTCGTGAAGTCGCATCGTTTTTAGAAGAAAACATACTTCCAATGGAACAAAGCGGGCGTTTAAAATTTACAGATATTCCGCAGGGTGATATTTTAAAAAATTCAGCACTCGGTTTCGATATCTTTTATGCTAATGGACATACAGACAAACAAATGATTCCAATGATCAATTACGATGGAAAAACCATTTGTTTTATGGCAGATTTATTACCAACTGCTGGGCATTTACCATTACCCTTTGTTATGGGTTATGACACCAGACCGCTTTTAACGCTAGACGAGAAAGAAAAATTTCTCAATTTAGCAGCAGATAACAATTATTACTTATTTTTGGAACACGACGCACACAATCAAATTATTACTGTGCAACATACCGATAAAGGTGTCCGATTAAAGGACACTTATACTTGCAACGAAATTTTTAATTAACAACTCAAAAAAATTTATAATGAAAATTAACTTTAAGCCTATTTTATATTCAGCTTTTGCTGCAATAGCGTTATCAAGTTGTGGTGGTGGTGCACCAATATTATCTACTCCAATAGAAAATATAGACAATACACCTATTAAGGAATCTGACTTAACAGAAACTGAAGCTCATAATTGGGGACATTTAGATTTATCTAAAGATACTATTCCTGGAATGAGTGTTGATAAGGCTTACGCCGAAATAATAAAAGGTAAAAAAGGACAACAAATTATTGTTGCAGTAATCGATTCTGGAATAGATATTACACACGAAGATTTAGATGGTGTAATCTGGACAAACCCAAAAGAAATTGCAGGAAACGGAATAGATGATGATAAAAACGGATACATCGATGATATCCATGGTTGGAACTTTTTAGGTGATGCTTATGATGAGCAATTAGAAATGACACGTATTGCTGCTACCTTGGACACAAGTATTCCAAGATATGCTGAAGCTAATGCACAATTAGAAGAAGCGTATCAAAAAGCGTTAAGCGGTAAACAACGTTACGATCAAATTTATGCTCAGATATCTAGTGCAAACAAAGTATTAACTGCACATTTTAAAAAGTCTGATTATACACCTGCAGAAGTAAATGCTTTAACGCCAGCAGAAGGATCAGAATTAGCAACAGCAGTTGCTACTGCTAAATTTATGTATGCTAACGGGATGACTTCTATTCCTGAAGCTGAAGAGCAAATTAAAGGTGGTGTAGAGTATTTTACAGACCAACTGAATGCAAACCTTAACAAAGAGTTTAAAGGTCGTAAAACAGGAGATGATCCAAACGATTTTAATGACAAGCCAGGTTATGGTAATGCTAATGTGATGCCAACAAAAAAATCTGAAAGTCATGGAACGCACGTTGCAGGTATTATTGCTGCAGAGCGTAACAACGGTTTAGGTGCAAATGGTGTTGCTAATAATGTGAAAATTATGGCTATTCGTGCAGTACCTAATGGTGACGAGTATGATAAAGATGTTGCAAAAGCTATTAGATATGCAGTAGATAATGGTGCAAAAGTAATTAATGGTAGCTTTGGTAAAAGTTTCTCTATGCACCCAGAATGGGTAAGAGATGCTATCAAATACGCAAGTGATAAAGGGGTGATTTTTGTACATGCTGCTGGAAACGATAGCAAAAATGTTGATACAGAACCTAACTTCCCGGATGATAATGTAGACTATGTAGAAGTTTCAAATACTTATATTAGAGTAGGATCTTTAGCGCCAAGTTATGGTACTAAATTAGTCTCTGGTTTTTCTAACTACGGAAAACAAAACGTAGATGTATTTGCTCCAGGATCTGAAGTGTACTCAACAACTCCAGAAAACGAATACAAAGCAATGGGAGGAACAAGTATGGCATCTCCTGCTGTAGCTGGTGTTGCTGCTTTAGTTTGGTCTCAGTATCCAAAACTAAAAGCATCTCAGGTTAAACAAATCATTATGGATTCTGGTTTAGCTATTCCTGCTAAAGTAGTTGTTGGTGGTGATGCTTCTAACGTTCAGCCATTTGCTAATTTAAGTAAATCAGCTAAAATTGTAAATGCTTACAATGCTTTAATTGTGGCTTCACAAATTTCTAAATAACAATTCAATAATAAAAAAAGCCTCAACCTATTTTAGTTGAGGCTTTTTTATTTCAATTTAAATACCAATGAAAAAACTACTACTTTTAATTACTGCTTTTGGTGTGCTTACAGGTTGTAAGTCTACCAAACAAATGGCAGCTTCAGCAACCAATCAAAGCAAAACACAATCTACATATTGGCAGCAACATGTGGATTATAAAATGGATATTGATATGGATGTAAAATCGTATCAATACAAAGGAAAACAAACTTTAGTGTACACTAATAACTCGCCAGACGTTTTAGGTCGTGTGTATTACCATTTATATTTTAATGCCTTCCAACCAGGTAGCGAAATGGATGTACGTTCTCGTACTATTGCAGATCCAGACAGACGTGTTGGAGACCGTATTAGTAAACTTAAACCTAATGAGATTGGTTACATAAAAGTAAACAGCCTAAAACAAAACGGTAAAGCATTAAACCATGAAACGGTTGGGACTGTTTTAGAAGTAGATTTAGCAAAACCAATCCAACCAGGAGAAAGTGTAACATTTACTATGGATTTTGATGCACAAGTACCACAACAAATTAGACGTTCTGGTCGTGATAATGCAGAAGGTGTAGCATTATCTATGACACAATGGTATCCAAAATTAGCTGAATATGATTTTGAAGGATGGCATGCTGATCCATACATTGGACGCGAGTTTCATGGTGTTTGGGGAGACTTTGAAGTTAACTTAACCATTGACAAAAACTACATTGTTGGAGGTACAGGTTACCAACAAGGAGACGCTGAAATAAAAGGAAACAAAAAAACATTACGTTTTAAAGCACCAAGAGTACATGACTTTACGTGGGCTGCAGATCCTGATTATATTCACGATACTATGCAAGTACCAAATGGTCCAATGCTAAACTTTTACTACAAAAAAGATTTACCTGCAGAAAACTTACAATATTGGAAAGACTTACAACCTAAAACGGTACAGTTAATGCAATATTTTTCTGAAAATGTTGGTAAATATCCTTACGATCAATACTCTGTTATTCAAGGAGGAGATGGTGGTATGGAGTACGCAATGTGTACTTTAATTACAGGAAAACGTAGTTTTGGAAGTTTAGTTGGTGTTACCGCACATGAGATGGCACATACTTGGTTTCAGTTTTTATTAGCCTCTAACGAAGCTAAACATGAGTGGATGGACGAAGGATTTACAAGTTACATTAGCGATTATGCAATGGACGCTGTTAATAATTCTAAGCTTAAAAATCCTGCTGCTGGTGCTTACAACGGATATTATTATTTAGTAAAATCAGGAAAAGAAAAACCACAAACAACGCATGCCGATCGTTATGATACTAACATGGCATATGGTATTACTGCTTATAATAAAGGATCAGTATTTTTATCTCAATTAGGTTATATTATTGGCGCTGATAATTTAAAACTAACGCTTAAAAAATATTTTAACGACTTTGCTTTTAAACATCCAACACCAATTGATATTATTCGTACTGCCGAAAAAGTTTCAGGTTTAGAGCTTAACTGGTACCTAACAGACTGGACACAGACAACTAATACCGTTGATTATGCTGTTACTTCAACAGAAGAAAATAATAGCATTACAACCGTTAATTTAGAGCGTATAGGATTAATGCCAATGCCTTTAGATATTGAAGTAGAATATACAGACGGAACAACAGCGCAATTTTACGTACCATTACAAATGATGCGTGGCGAAAAGCCAGTAGCTACAACTACTAAAGTATTAAACGACTGGGCTTGGGCAATGCCAACGTACAGTTTTAGTATTAACAAATCAAAAAGTATGATTAAGTCTATAACAATAGATCCAAATCAATTAATGGCTGATATAGATAAAAAGAATAATGTTTTAAACTAACATTCCTTTTTTAATAAATTCAAAAAGCTGCAACTTAGGTTGCGGCTTTTTTGTTTTAGAAACGATTATATTTGAAAAGACTCACATTAAAATCACACCACATGAAACGTATCACAATGGCATTAATTTGTATCCTAATTTTAGGTTGCAAAGAAGACCCTAAACCAGAAAAATTAGATAATAATTCAAAAACTGAAACAACTAATAACACAGTAAAAACAGCTAAAAAAAGTACTAATACTACTTCTATTGCATTTTTAGAAAATATTAAAAATCTAGAAAAAGACACCTCTAATAATCCAATAGACAGTTTTAAAAAAGAAGCAACTCCTATAGCAAAAAAGGTTATTAACATCACTAAAACTAATATTAAAGATGCTTTAACAACAGCTAAAAACTATAAACATGTTGTAATTACTGTGGAAGATCATACCATAGTAACATTAGATTTAGAAGATTGTAAACCTTCAGGAGCATGGGGCGCTTGTATGCCAAAAGCAGAAGGTTATATTAAAAAAGGAACGTTACAATATCAAAACGATTATGCTAATAATATCATTGGATTACCAGATGGTCAAGAGCGTTTGTTGTTTTTGTTTTAAACCGCACAATTTATAATTTTTTATATTGTGTATATTCGCACTTTAATTGGGTTTGAAGATATTTACATCTCAAATTACACTAAATATTAGTGCTAAAAACTAATAAAAGCTGTGACAAAAAAGCCTTAATACATTAAATGACAATGCGTCTTACCTATAACAAGCATGAAAAGCTTAAAAACCAAAAGGCAATCGAAAAATTATTCGTGGCCGGAAAATCAGTTTCGGCATATCCTTTGCGACTGGTTTATTTAAAAAACGATGACGCTTTAAAAGTTGGCGTTTCTGTAAGTAAGCGTAATTTTAAATTAGCAGTACATAGAATTCGTATAAAACGATTACTAAGAGAAGGTTACAGACTTAATAAAACTATGTTAATAGACTATAATATTGAGTCTTACACGCTAATGATTTTATATATTGGTAAAGAAATGCCTGATTTTGTAACCATTGACAAAAAAATGAAAGCGTTATTTACTAAGTTTAATGACCAAATTTCTAAACAAGACCATAAATAATTTGGTTTATTTTTAGATTGAATAAATACACACACCATGAAAAACATATTTAAACGACGCATTTTAATTCCGGTTTTTGCTGTTGTTATACTAATTACAGGATCCTCTTTTAAAAACGATTTTTTTGAAATTGCTAAGCAAATAGAAATATTTACAACGCTTTTTAAAGAGTTAAATATGAACTATGTTGACGAGACTAATCCAGCTGAGTTAATGGATAATGCCATTAAAAATATGCTTAACGATTTGGATCCGTACACCAAATTTTATAATGAGCAGGATGTAGAAGCAGAACGTATACGTCGTACTGGAGATTACACTGGTGTTGGTGCACGTATTAGAACATTAAAAGATAAATTAGTAGTTGTAGAGCCTTATAAAGATTACCCTGCAGATAAAGCAGGATTAAAAGCCGGAGATCAAATTACAGCTATAGATGGTGTGTCTGTTTCTGGTTATGATGGTGACGCTTCAAACCTTTTAAAAGGAGCACCAAACTCAGCATTACAAGTAACCTACACACGTCAAGGTAAATCAAATACTACCTCTGTAACACGATCAGAAATAGAGATAGATGCAGTACCTCATTTTTCTATGATAGATGAGCAAACAGGTTATATTGTATTACAAAAATTTAATGCCAAAGCATCCTCTCAAACAGGTTATGCTTTAAAAGATTTAAAAGCGCAAGGTGCTAAAAAAATTATTTTAGACCTAAGAGGTAATCCAGGTGGGTTATTAAACGAAGCCGTAAACGTAGTTAACCTATTTGTACCAAAAGGACAGCTAGTAGTTACCACAAAATCTAAAGTCAAAAAATACAACAAAACGTATTACACAAAAAAAGAACCAATAGATATTAACATACCTGTTGTAGTGTTAATAAATGGACGCAGTGCATCAGCCTCAGAAATTGTTTCTGGTACACTTCAAGATTTAGACAGAGCAGTAGTTGTTGGGTCTAGAAGTTTTGGAAAAGGACTAGTGCAACGCCCAAAAAAATTGACTTACGGTACCCAATTAAAAGTAACTATCTCTAGATATTATACGCCATCAGGACGTTGTATACAAGCTTTAGATTATTGGAATAGGGACGATAGTGGAAATGCTGTCCGTGTAAAACAGGAAAATTACAACGTCTTTAAAACCAAAAATGGTAGAAAAGTATTTGATGGTGGTGGTGTTTTTCCTGACGAAGCTATTGAAGTCACAAAAAATACAGCAATTACAGATGCTATTTTAAGCAGTCAGAGCGTGTTTGACTTTGCTACAACATACTACTACGATCATAAGATTGAAGATATTAACAACTTTAAGTTAACAGATGCAGATTTTAATGCCTTTAAAAGCTATTTAAACACTAGTGGTTTTGAGTTTGAAACAGAAACAGAAAAGGCACTTAAAAAAGCATTAGAAGTCTCTAAAACAGAGAATTTAGATGATGACATTAGTAAAGATTATAAAACATTAATTACTAATTTAGACAACTCTAAAGCAAAAGCTGTACAGGATAATAAAAAGCTACTTATTAACTTATTAACAGACGAGATTGTTAAGCGTTACGTCTACAGAGAAGGTTTGTATGAATATTACAAAACTAACAATGAAGAGATAAAAAAAGCAACCGAAATTTTAGCAAATACATCTCAGTATAACCGCTATTTAAACTAAAAACAACCATTAAATTTTAACATATTTAATTTTTGGTATATTTAATGCTAGTTTAAAGATATGAAACACCTATTACTTTTTATATGGTTTAGTACCACTATGGTTTTTTCGCAAAGCGAATTAAAGCATGATGTGTACTTTAATACAGACGAATATGACGTGCCATTAACAGAAGAAAATCGCATACTATTATTTATATCTAACTTAGACAGTATTCCTATTCAAAAAATATCCATTTACGGATTTACAGATGATAGGGGTAGTAATGACTATAATTTAGAGTTATCACAAAACCGAGCAAATACTATAAAAGAACTATTTTCTGGTTACGGAATTGACGAAAATCTAATAACCAATGTTAACGGTAAAGGAGAAATTTTACTTAAGGTTTTAAACGAAGACGAAGTCCATAAAATAAGAGGATTAAATCGTAAAGTAGAAATTATTGTTACGCCAAAACTACCTGAAATTATAGTAGAAGAGCAACCTGAAGAAACGCCAGAAGTTGTAGAAATAGTAGAAAAAGTACAGCCTAGAATGGATGGTCCAAAAACTACGGACGATATTGCTAATGGGACAATAAAAAAAGGGGATAAGATAACCCTAGATAAAATATATTTTAAGACTAGTTACAGCTACGTTACTTCAGACTCCAAGAAAACTTTAGAGGATTTAGCTAAGCTAATGTTAGATAAAAAGAATCTTTATTTTACCATTCAGGGTCACGTTTGTTGTACACAAATGAGTCGTGATGCAGTAGATAAAAAGACTAAAAAACGTAATTTATCCGTAGCCAGAGCAAAATATATCTACGATTATTTAGCCCGAAAAGGCGTAGATAAAAAACGAATGAAATACGTTGGTATGCGTCGTAAATTTCCATTAGGTGGTGCACCAGAATTGGATAGACGTGTAGAGATTTTAATTACTTATGTTGGTAAAGCAGAATAAAACATAAATCTTAGATTATCATAAAAGAGCCTTATTTAGGGCTCTTTTTTTATGTATATATATAAAATACACCTTAAAAAGGTTATTAAATATACAGTCCAATACAACCGTTAATCCTAAGATATTACTGCTTATCCTAAGCTTTGCTTTTAAACCTAAAATAAGTGAAATTAAACAGAGAACTTTTAATAAACACAAACTGTATTGTATGTTTGCCTTCCAATAAAAAATAGCTTAACTAAAATTTAGTTAAGCTATTAATAAGACTTATTTCTAAGTAAGGTTAGAGTAGTTAGTTAACCTTCTTATAAAACCGCTTCGTGCCGAAGCGGTTTTTTTATTTTTTATATATCATCCCGATATGCGGAATACCATCTTCAAGATACTCGTCACCAACTTCTTTAAATCCTAGATTACCGTAAAAACGTTTTAAATAACACTGTGCAGAAATTTTAATTTCGGTTTTATTATAGTGTGTTTTAACTGCTTCAATAGACGCATTCATTATATCATAACCATACTTATATTGTCGTTGCGCTTGACTAACAATAACACGTCCAATGCTTGCTAATTCAAAATAATCACCAGGTTTAAAAAGGCGTGTATAAGCCACTATTTTCTGATCTTTAAAACCAATAACATGTAATGCTTTTTGATCTTTACCATCAATATCTTGATATACACAATCTTGCTCAACCACAAATACCTCGCTTCGTAATTGCAGTATATCATACAACTGTTGTGTTGTTAATTCTTGAAAGGTTTTTACTTTAATTTCTATCATGTTTACTAATTAGTCTATACTTTTAATCCTGTACAATAACATCTTTTACATCATCTTTTCCGTATTCTGGTTGGATGTTAACATGGTTAATTTCAAATTTATTAAGCAATAAATCTTCCACTTTATGTAATATTTTATCAAACTGTGTTAATGTAATATCATGTTCAAAATCTATATGCGCTTCAAAATGAGTTTCATTTTCATTTAATTGCCATACATGTATATGGTGCACGTTTTTAATTTCCGCGAAAGCGTTAATCTCTTTTACAATCTGATCTATAGGTATTGTATCTGGTGTAAATAACATTAATACTTTAGTAGATTCTTTTAACAAATCAAAGCCCATCCAAATTAGATAAATAGCTATGGCTAAGGTTAATGCACTATCTACCCAATATAACTGATAAAATTTCATTAATAAACCACCAATCAAAACAGCAACACTTGCTAACATGTCTGTTAATAAGTGTAAATAAGCACTACGCATGTTCATATTTGCCTGGCTATCTTTTTTTAATAGCAAGACACTAAAACCATTAGCTAAAATACCTAAAATAGATAACCATATAACTAAGTTACTTTGTACTATTTGTGGATCTTGAATACGCTTAGCCGCCTCTATTATTAACAAAATAGCAACTATTATTAAGGTAGAAGCATTAATAAAAGCTGCTAAAATCTCAGCGCGTTTAAAACCAAACGTCCTTTGTAAAGACGCTTCTTTTTTTGATAACCTATTAGCTATATAACTTACAATTAAAGAGAGTACATCACTAAAATTATGTAACGCATCACTTAACAATGCCAGACTTCCGGATACTAATCCTCCAATAACCTGAGCTACAGTAATTAATATGTTTAAAAGTATGGATATAACTAGATTACGACCTTTTAGATCGTTATGATTATGGTTATGTGCGTAATCATGCCCCATTATTAACAGCCAACAGGGATCTTATCAACACGGTTTTGATGACGTCCACCTTCAAATTTAGTTTCTAAAAAAGTATCTACCATGGCTACTGCTTGTTGTACTGACGTATAACGTGCAGGGATACATATAATGTTGGCATTATTATGTTGTCTTGTTAACGCTGTTATTTCTTTTGTCCAACAAACACCAGCTCTAACTTTTTGATGTTTATTAGCAGTCATAGCAACACCATTGGCGCTACCACAAATTAAAATCCCAAAATCAACTTTATTATTAGCCACATCTTCTGCAACTGGGTGTACAAAATCTGGATAATCTACGCTGTCATTTTTATCCGTTCCATAGTTATTAACAATATAACCCTTTGATTCTAAATGTTTAAGGATTGTAAACTTGTAGTCTGTACCTGCATGATCGTTTCCGATTGATATTTTCATAGTAGTAGTGTGTTGTTTATTAAAGTTTCAAAGTTAATAATTGATTACAAGTAATAATAAGTAATAGGTATTAACTTATTGATAAAATTTAATTTCGCCTTTATTTTAAAAATGAAGACGTTACAATCAATTGTTAACTACTCGTGTTTAATTATTAATTACTTGTTAATAACATCTGATTGTTTTTTAAAACTTTTATTAGGATTATCCAGATAATTTTCCAAACCAAAATTGGTTATTAACAACCAAAAAAGTTAGCACTTTTTTTTTGGAGACTTATCATTAAAAAAAAGACACATACCAACATGAAAAAATTAAATACTTATTAAAAATACATTGTCAATATACGTTGTTAACAATTGTTAATAACCTAAGTATTTTGTTTATTATCAATTACTTTAACCTTTTAATAACTTGTTAATAGAGTGCTTTAGTAAACAAATCAAATCAAAACCTTAAAAAGTTATACCGCTATTAACAAGCAATAATAATCACTATTTTTTTTTTAAATTTTAAAAGAAAATAAATGATATATAGTATATATGTGGATAACTCTAAAAAAGAGATTTAATATTAGTTTAATATTAGTTAAATATTAAAAACGTAGCTTTGTATAAACTTAATAACCAATCTTCTCCTTGTATTAAGTTTGAACATAACAGAATTTCGAGTAACTTAGAGATTCAATAGATTACAAATTACATGACAAAAAAGAAACACAGGAAACCTTCAAACAATAAGATTTCCAACCTTACAAATACAATTCTTAGTATTTTAAAAAAAGAGAGAAACCAAAGCTTTAACTATAAGCAAATTGCTGCCAAAATAGGAGTTAATGATGCTAGTAGTAGAAATCAAATTATAAAAAAGCTTGCTAAACTTAAGGCTAATGCCGAAATAGAAGAGGTAGAACGCGGTAAGTTTAAAGCGATACTTAATAACGAATATCATATTGGTATTTTTGATGCTGCACAGCGTGGTAACGGTTACGTTATTTGTGATGCTTTTGAAAATGATATATACATAGCCTCTAATAATGTTAACAAAGCATTAAACGGTGACGAAGTAGAATTATACGTTTATAAACGCAGAAAACAAGGTAAACTAGAAGGTGAGATTACCAATATTATTAAACGTGCTAAGACAGAGTATGTTGGTATTATTCAAATCCACGAAAAGAAAAACTTTGCTTTTGTAGTAGTAGATGGTAATAAAATGAAAACCGACATTTTTGTGCCTATTAACAAAACGCTTAAAGCCGAAGATGGTGATAAAGTGGTTGTTACTATGGAG
Source organism: Olleya sp. KKT75 (assembly GCF_055635485.1). Classification (NCBI taxonomy): domain Bacteria; kingdom Pseudomonadati; phylum Bacteroidota; class Flavobacteriia; order Flavobacteriales; family Flavobacteriaceae; genus Olleya; species Olleya sp. KKT75. The sequence continues at coordinate 1,307,266 of NZ_CM145759.1, read as the reverse complement.
GAATGGCCAGATAAGGCAGACTCTCCAAACGGTCGCGTTATTAAAGTTTTAGGTAAAGCAGGTGAGCATAATACAGAAATACATTCCATTTTAGCAGAATATGGTTTACCATATGAGTTTCCGGAAGAAGTAGAAGCGTATGCTAATAACATTGATTTAAAAATTCAGCCAGAAGAAATAGCAAAACGTCGTGACATGCGTAAAGATTTAACCTTTACAATTGATCCAAGAGATGCTAAAGATTTTGATGATGCCTTATCATTTACCGTTTTAGATGACGGTTTATTTGAAATCGGGATCCATATTGCAGATGTATCGCATTATTTAAAAGAAGGTACCGTTTTAGATGACGAGGCTTATGAGCGTGCAACATCCGTGTATTTAGTAGATCGTGTCGTACCTATGTTACCAGAGATTTTATCTAACGGAGCATGTTCTTTACGTCCACATGAAGAAAAATATACGTTTTCTGCAGTGTTTAAAATAAATGAAAAAGCGGAAATTAAAGACCAATGGTTTGGTCGTACAGTAACGTACAGTGATGCACGTTTTGCTTATGAAGAAGCTCAGGCAATTATAGAAAATAATATTGCGTTTAATAAAGCTGAAACTATTTCTAATCCAGAAAAGATTGATACTAGCATTCCTGCAGAAGTATCTATAACAGATAAAGCTTATAATACAACACCAGAAATAGCACAAGCCGTTTTAAAATTAGACGAATTGGCTAAAAAAATGCGTGGTAAACGTATGCAATCGGGAGCAATTAGTTTTGATAAAGTAGAGGTTAAATTTACTTTAGATCAAGACGCTAATCCAGTAGGTGTACATTTTAAAACAAGTAAAGATGCTAACAAGTTAATAGAAGAATTTATGCTTCTAGCTAACAAAAAAGTATCGGAATTTGTATCAAAAATGACACCACCAAGGACGTTTGTATATCGTGTACATGATGAGCCGGACGAAAGTAAACTAGCGTCTTTACAAGGTGTAGCTGCTAGATTTGGTCATAAATTAGATTTTAAAAGTAAAGCAGGTGTTGCAGCCTCTTTAAACCAATTATTATCTGATGTACAAGGTAAAAAAGAACAAAATTTAGTAGATACTTTAGCTATTAGAACAATGTCTAAAGCGGAGTATACTACCAAAAATATAGGACATTACGGATTGGCATTTGGAGATTACTCTCACTTTACATCTCCAATTAGACGTTATCCTGATGTAATGGCACACAGATTGTTACAACGTTATTTAGATGGCGGAAAAAGTGCTAACCAAGAAGAATATGAAGAGAAGTGTAAACATTCTAGTAACATGGAATATTTAGCAACTAAAGCAGAACGCGACTCGACTAAATACATGCAGATCAGATTTATGCAAGACCACCAAGATGAAGAATTTGTTGGTGTTATTTCTGGAGCTACAGATTGGGGAATTTATATAGAAATTATCTCAAACAAGTGCGAAGGTATGGTCCGAATTAGAGATGTAAAAGGTGATTATTACGAGTTTGATCAAGAACAATACGCTATTATTGGTCGTGATACTAAGACCATGTATCAATTAGGAGACGAAGTAATTGTCAAAGTAAAAAATGCAGATTTAGTAAAACGTCATTTAGATTTTGATTTAATAGGAAAATACGAACCTAAAGAAGTTTCGGAATAATCTATAATCAATACTACTAACATTCATATCTACCATGAATGTGATAATAAATAAAGAAAAATTGTATCAAGGACTTTTAAAGTTATGGTACAATTTTTCTATTTTGGTACCAATTAAAAAATAAGGGTTGTAGATCAAACTTGTAACATTTCAATAAAATTTTCAACTAATAAATAAACAAATAACCATGATATTAACAACAACAAACTCCATTGAAGGATTTAGAATAGTAGAATATAAAGGGATTATTACTGGAACGTCTTTTGAAATGAAAACAAAATTTTCTTTTAAGACTGAGAAAAATAAAATTATAACTACAGACGTTATTGATGAAGCTAAAGAACACGCTTTTCAAGAATTACAGACTAATGCTAGTAATTTAAATGCAAATGCAGTTGTTGGTATTAGTGTAGATATGGAAATTGTTAATGGCTCTCACTTTTATGTTTCAGTTACTGGAACAGCCGTTTCTGTGGCTACAGATAAATAATTGTTAATAACTGTAACATTCCATAAAAAGAATGCTCTTTATTAAAACAAAACCTTTTAAAATGAAAAATTTATTACTTGCAGTATTCTTTTTAAGCACTACTTTTTTAGTAGCACAGAATCCTATAAATAAAAATGTTGGCGATTTTAATGAAGTTAAAGTCTTTGATTTAATTAAAGTTAGCCTGGTAAAATCTGACGAAAATAAAGTTATGATTACTGGCGAAAACGCTGATGATGTAGAAATTATTATCAAAAACAACTTACTTAAAGTCCGCATGAAACTGGATCGTAGTTTTGATGGTACCAAGACATTTGTAGCTGTACATTACTCAGATATAAAGCTTATTGATGCTAACGAAGGTGCAAAGGTTGTGGGTAATGAGTTGATTACGCAAGACAGTATTGAGCTTCGTGCGCAAGAAGGTGCTTCTATTATTGTTGGCTTAGATGTCGATAGAGTAACTGTAAGGGCTGTTTCTGGCGGAATTATAGAAACTAGAGGTAAAGCCAACACTCAGGATATTACGCTTAATACAGGCGGTATTTACGAGGGGCGTGATTTTGAAACAAAAAATACAACCGTAAAAATAAGAGCTGCGGGAGAAGCAGAAGTAAAAGCAAGCAACTCTGTAGATGCACGCATAACTGCTGGTGGAACTATTGATATATACGGAAACCCAAAAAATGTGACTAAAAAACAAACCTTTGGTGGTAAAATTAGAATAAAGGATACCGAGTAAAATAGTATATTATATTACATCAAAAAAGCCTCAAATTATATTTGAGGCTTTTTTTATTTGTAGCTATTGTACTATGTGTTAACTAAATATTTTCTTTACTTTGTAATAAACTCAACAAAAATCAATGTTCGACGACATACTTGCAGCTATTCCTTTTGGTATTATACTTTCTTTTACCGTAGGACCTGTTTTTTTCGTTTTATTAGAAACTAGTGCTACCAAAGGTGCTAGAAGTGCATTAATCTTTGATGCAGGTGTAATTTTAGCCGATGTTTTATTTATAGTTGTTGCATTTTTTAGTACCGAAAAACTGGTTGGTAAAATTGAAAACGATCCAAATTTTATAATCTTTGGTGGTGTTTTACTTGTGGTTTATGGGTTAATTTCTTTTATAAAAACATCAAGATCGTTTAGATCAATTGTAAAAGAATACCATAAAGTTGAAATTCAGAAAGACTATGGTAAGCTTTTTATAAAAGGTTTTTTACTTAACTTTATTAACATTGGTGTGTTATTAGGTTGGTTAGGTTTTATAGTTTTGGCTAATAAAATTACAACTTCAGAAAATGGTGTGATTGTGTTTGTAAGCACAATGTTAATCGCTTATTTTGTTACTGATTTGTTTAAAATTGTTGCTGCCAAGCGTCTTAAAAATAAATTAACGCCAAGGTTAATTTTTAAAACCAAAAAAGTTATTGCTATTGTTATTCTAGGATTTGGTATCTTACTGCTTGCGCAGGGCTTTTTTCCAGAAGAAAAAGAAAAACTTAAGGAAAAACTGGAGCAAATTAATCCTTTATAAAATAGCTTCTTGGATACTATTCAACCTAAAAAATTTAGTCTACTGCTTCGTATTTGTGTCTCAATTTTATTGATAGGAGCATTGTTTAAAATAATGCATTGGCCTTATTCTAATACATTAATGCTAATTTCTATCTTAGGAATTCTGATTTTATACCCACTAAGATTTATTCCTATTGTAGAAAAATCGACAATGGATTATGTTAAACTCGCATTAGTAGTATTGTGGTGTTTTAACTATCTGATTACCATATTTCATCTCTATCAACTTCCTGTATTTTTTAATGTTATATTATTACTATTATTTGGTTGGTGGTTTATTAATGAAGGGACTAGTGTTCTTAATTTTGGTAACATAAAAATTAAAGGGGTTTTAAAAGTAGTGTATATTGCTTTTGCAATTTTTGCTGTTGCTTGTATTTTTTTAGGTGCGCTATTTAAAATTCAACATTGGCCTTACAGTAATTTATTATTTGTAATTGGGGTGACAAGTACTTCAATTTTAGTCACTGTTGATTACTTTGTAAGAGATTAAAATAATTGTATGGCTAAAACACAATATCATATCTATGTTGTCGAGTTATCTAAAAAAGTGTTTACTCAAAATACTAAGTTTAGAGCTGCTAATCCTCAATTTAACGGTGTACTAGAGTGTTTGTATGTTGGTATGACTAGCAAAACACCTAAAGAGCGGTTTTTACAACATAAGACCGGTTACATTAACAAAAAAGGGCATAAACTATCCTCAAACATTGTTGAGAAATATGGTTCTTATCTAAGACCCAGCTTATATAATCACATTGGACCAATTGCTACTAGAGCAGAAGCTTTAAAAATGGAAGAGGCATTAGCATTACAGTTAAGAAGACAACGGTATGCGGTTTGGTTTAATTAAATACAGTTGGTCATTGCGAGGTACGAAGCAATCTCTTTATAATTTCCGATTACAAAAAATAAAAAAAAGCTTTACTTAAGGTTTAAACTTCTAAAATAGTCATTGATTTATCTTAATAGTTGTCGGTATAAAAGCGCTTAAATTTAAGCATAAAAAAAAGCGCTACTTATAAAGTAACGCTTTCTTGAGGTGTCGAGCGGATTCGAACCGCTGTAGATGGTGTTGCAGACCACTGCCTAGCCGCTCGGCCACGACACCCTTAATAGGACAGCAAATATAAAAATAATTACTGTTTTTCCCTATTTCTGTTAGTTTTTTCTTTTTTCTGTTAATTCGACGCTAACCATCTGTACATCACCACCAATTGGAGGATTTATTTTACTTACAGCTACAGTTGCAACAGTTATTAATGTATCTTCTTTGAAAATACGGTCTAAAATACGCTTAGCAACATGCTCTAAAAGTGCACTTGGAGTTGCCATTTCTTCAACAACAACTTTATTTAAAAACACGTAATCTACAGTATCTTCTAATTTATCTGAAGTTGTACTTTTTTGTAAGTCCGCTTTTACTTTTAAATCTACTTTGTAGTCACTTCCAATTGCAGTTTCTTCTTTTAAACAACCATGGTAAGCAGTTACACGTATATTTTCTAATTTAATTATACCCATTTTCTATAAATTTTGAGCAAAAGTACCTAAAATAGTACTTTACTAAATTTTAAAGTGTGGTTAAATTCATTTCAACTAAAAAATAACTAATTTTACAGCTTATAGTTAAATTGGTATTTGACCAATAATCTGTTAAAGTAAAGCACAAAATATATGTCTGAAGATAAAAAATCGCTTAATTTTTTAGAGCAAATAATAGAAGAAGATTTAACCAATGGTTTAGATCAAAGTAAGCTTCGTTTTAGATTTCCACCAGAACCTAATGGTTATTTACATATTGGTCATACTAAGGCTATTGGTATTAGTTTTGGTTTAGGAGAGCGTTATAATGCACCTGTAAACTTGCGTTTTGACGACACCAATCCAGCTAAGGAAGAACAAGAGTATGTAGATGCTATTAAGGAAGATATTTCTTGGTTAGGTTACAAATGGGCTAACGAGGTATACTCTTCAGATTATTTTCAAATCTTATTTGATTGGGCAGTACAGTTAATTAAAGATGGCAAAGCATATGTAGATTCTCAATCTTCAGAAGCTATGGCAGAGCAAAAAGGGACACCAACTCAACCAGGTGTTGATGGTCCTAATAGAGATAGATCTGTGGAAGAAAACTTAGACCTTTTTATGCGTATGAAAAATGGCGAGTTTAACGAAGGAGAACATATTTTACGTGCTAAAATAGACATGCAACATCCAAATATGTTAATGCGTGACCCTTTAATGTATCGTATTTTAAAGAAAGCACATCACAGAACAGGAGACGATTGGTGTATCTATCCAATGTATGACTGGACACATGGCGAGAGTGATTATATAGAGCAAATTTCGCACAGTTTATGTTCATTAGAATTTAATCCACACAGAGAACTTTACGATTGGTTTAAGGAGCAAGTGTATACTTACGGTAAGGATACTTATCCAATGCAACCTAAACAACGTGAGTTTGCACGTTTAAACCTTAGTTACACGATAATGAGTAAGCGTAAGCTACTTAAATTGGTAGAAGAAGGTATTGTAACTGGGTGGGACGATCCACGTATGCCTACAATTTCTGGGTTACGTCGTCGTGGTTTTACACCAGACTCAATCAAAAAATTTATTGATACAGTTGGTGTAGCAAAACGTGATAATATTATTGATGTTGCACTTTTAGAATTTTGTATCCGCGAAGATTTAAATAAAAAAGCACCACGTGTAATGGCGGTTTTAGAGCCTTTAAAAGTGGTAATTACAAACTATCCGGAAGATAAAGAAGAATGGTTTGAAGCAGAAAATAATCAAGAAGACGATGCTGCAGGTTTTAGAAAAGTACCTTTTTCTAGAGAAATTTTTATAGAAAAAGAGGACTTTAAAGAAGAAGCAACTAGTAAGTTTTTTAGATTAAAACTAGGCGGAGAGGTACGTCTTAAAAATGCTTACATTATTAAAGCAGATAGTGTTGTTAAAGATGCAGATGGAAACATTACTGAAGTACATTGTACCTATTCTGACGATACAGAACGCCGTATTAAAGGAACATTACATTGGGTAAGTATTAAACATGCAGTTAAAGCTGAGGTTAGAGAATACGATAGATTATTTTTAGACGAAGCACCAGATAGTCATGAGGATAAAGGTTTTATGGAATTTATAAATCCTAAATCTTTAAAAATTATTGAAGCATTTGTAGAGCCAAGTTTAACAGAATCTAAAGTAGGAGAGCAGTTTCAGTTTCAACGTTTAGGGTATTTTAATGTGGATACAGATTCTAAATCGGAAGCTTTAGTATTTAATAAAACAGTGGGATTACGTGATAGTTGGGCAAAACAAAAACCACAAACTAACACTGATAATAACCAACAAAAACAACCACAAAAAAGTACTAGATCTGCTATTGATCAAATCAAATCTTACGGTAAAAAGTATGACAGGATGAAGCCAGAACAGCAAGATCAGGCTAAAGCCGAAATACAAGCACTTGCTAAAGAGGTGACTTATCAAGATTTAGAACCACTTTTTGGTACGTCTGTTAAAAAGACAGGAACACGTGTAATTACCATGATATCTTTAGGTGTTTTATTAGATAATGGCTTAGATAAAAACGAAGCGATAGAGGATTTTATTAACAAAGCGTTGGAAGATAAAAGCGACCTGTTAGTAAACGAAGCAAAAGCAATAAATAACTAATTTAAAACCTACCCGATGTAACAATTTGGTAGGTTATTTTTTTCTATTGAAACACTTTAAAATAGTACTGTTATTCCTGTTAGTTTGTATACACTATACAAACGCACAAGATTACCCTATCATTTCTGATATGGTAACAGATAATGCGGCTATTTTTAGTGATAAAGAAGCAGCGTCTTTAAGACAAAAATTAGTGTCTTATGAGGTAAAATCGTCTCACGAAATTGTAGTATTAACTATTCATGGATTAGATGGAGATACTATTGAATATTATGCTTATTCTGTATTTAACCAAGACGGTAATAACTTTGGAAAAGAAGGTATTGATAATGGTATTTTAATATTAATTGCTCCAAATGACAGAAAGGTTAGGATAGAAGTAGGAGATGGTTTAGAGTTTATTATTACAGATGCTTTTGCGTCTAGAATTATTAGAGAACGTATTACACCACTATTTAAGCAGGGTCGCTTTTTTGACGGAATTGATGCAGCGACAACAGAGCTTATTAAACTTATAGAAGATCCTATTTATGCTAATGAGTTTGCTAATAGTATAAAAGAAGAGGCTGTGTCTACCAGAGATAAGTCTACAGATGGTGTTCATTATATGATTAAGATAATTGTCTCATGTATTTTGTTAGTCTTCTTTTTTTGGATTGGTGTTTATGCTTATTATAGGCTAATAATTAAAAAGAATTTTAAAACATTTAAGCTTAAAACATTATATAAAAATCATAAAACTAAATTTCTAATCTATGCGGCTATTGCTTTATTGATTGTTCATAGCTTTTATGTGTTTTTTTTGAAACTATTTTTTGGTTTACTGCTAACAGGCTTTTTATCAATTTTTGTGTTTATTGGCTATTTTGTGTTATTAAAGATGGCGTTTACTAGGGCAATTCTTATTTTTAAAAGTTTATTTACGGGGCAATTAGGTGTTTTTATTTATCCGTTTTATATCCCAACAACGCTATTTTTGTTTGTGGCAGGATTTTTATTTGGTTCTCTACCAATTGTAATGGGTTTCTTTTTTATGCTTAGCCTTGTTTTTGGTGAAGATATCAACAGGTTTATGGCCAATGTTGAGTTTATTTACGTGTTATTCTTTTTCTTATCCGTTATTATTCTTTTTCATTTTATAGCAATATATTTTGCTATTTATCAAATAAAAGGCGAGTATAATAAGACTTTTGGATTTTCATTTTTTAAACGTGATGCTAAGTTACATTCCGAATTAAATCCAGGATCTGCAAGAGGCTACTCATCATCTGGATCTTCTAGTTATTCGTCATCGTCGTATTCATCTTCACGATCATCGTCATCGTCTTCTAGTAGTAGTTATTCTGGAGGTGGCGGTCGCTCTTCAGGAGGTGGGGCAAGTGGTAGTTGGTAATTATATAAGTCCTTATTTTTAATGTTACATTTAACTTTTGTAACTTTTTATATTAATAGAGACTGATACAGTAATAATCAGTAATAATCAGTCTTTTTATTCACACATTTGATACACTTTAAAATTTATAAATCAGTTTCAGATCTTCCTATGTCTTGGGATGGTTTACCTACGCGTGACGTGTTTTTAAAAACACCATTTTTAAGGGCGTTAGAAGTATCCTGTCCGGATAATATTGAGACTAATTATGTAACTATTTTTAAAGACGATAATATAGCCGGAATTGCTATTATACAACGTGTGGAGTTATATCTTGACAATGTGTTTAGAAACACGTCGGATAATGCCTTAAAACGCATTACAAAGTCCGTGATAGCAAAAGTAGTGAGAGGTAATACTTTAATTGTTGGTAATTTAATGCATACTGGTCAACATGGTTTGTATTTTAATCCTTCAGTTATTGCGCAAACAACGTATTTAGAGACCGTTTTTAAAGCGATTGATAGCTTATCCATACAGATTAAGCAGGATCTTAATAAAACCGTTAGAATGGTGTGTTTTAAAGATTATTTTGAAACGGATGTCCTCCATACAGAAGCTGCTTTATTTACAGCCAATGCATTATACAAAGTACAGGTCCAACCTAATATGATTTTTGATATTCCACAACAGTGGACTACGATCAACGATTACACAACTGCATTAACTAAAAAGTATAGAAGTAGATATAAAACAGCACTTAAAAAAGCCTCTGTTATAACAAAAAGAGAATTGAACTTGGAGGCTATTGAAGCTGCTTCAGATCAAATTTATGGTTTGTACAAGACCGTGTCTGATAATGCTAAAGTAAATTCGTTTTTATTACACGACAGGCATTTTTTCAACTTAAAAAAAGAATTAAATGACCAGTTTAAACTGTTTGGATATTTTCTAAATGATCAATTGGTGGGCTTTTACACTTTAATTTTAAACGATACTCACTTAGAAACCTACTTTTTGGGTTACAATTCTGAATATCAATACAAACACCAATTATACTTAAACATGTTATATGATATGCTAAGTTTTGGGATTGTTAATAAGTACACTCAAATTGTATATGCTAGGACAGCAATGGAGATTAAAAGCTCTGTAGGTGCTAAGCCTAAAACCATGCATATTTACATGAAACATACCAATACAACGTTTTTAAACCCACTATTAAAACGGATTGTAAATACTTTAAATCCTAGTATTAATTGGGAAGAAAGACATCCTTTTAAGACATAAAAAAGCCTCAATGTTAAGTTGAGGCTTTTTACTAATTATTCAGTTATTGGTTCTGTTGTCATATCATCTTCTGGTATGGTTAAGCTAGTTTCAAAGTTTGGAAGAATCATGTCTAACAACGCTTTGTTTTTAATTTGTTTTGCTTCAATAAAATACCAATGTTTAGCGTCTTCATTATAAATTCCTAAAAGGTAACTTTTAGATTTTATACGCATACTATTCATTACCATTTGATTAAAACCTTCAACAACACATCTGTGTTGGTCTTGTTCAAATACAATGTCTGACACTGCAATTACTTCTGCTTTTTCAAAAACAAAACCTTGCGTTTTCATTTGGCTAAAGGTATCTTCTAATATTTTAAGACCTGCTTCTTCACCACCCATTAATTTTATAACACTTGGTAATGTGTATTTAAACACAGTTTTATAATCTTCTTTTAAAGTGGCTTCGCTAGTAATTTTAGCATCACTCAACGCATCTTCTTTTGTTTGAGCAAACCCAATATTGACACATAGTAATACTATTATTAAGGCTAATTTTTTCATTTTTATTATTTTAAAGGTCATAAAAAAAGGCTTATTCCTAGAAATAAACCTTTTTATAATAGTTATAATTTTAGTTCTTTTTATTTAGTTTGGCTTGTTTCATAGCTTCACCAATTTCATTACTTGCTGCAAAACTAGCAACCATATCATTTAGCATATTGCTTCCTGCTTGTGGCGAGTTTGGTAATAAAATTAAGTTACTGTTAGTTTCACTACCAATAGCTTGTAACGTATCATAATGTTGTGTAACAACTATTAAAGCAGAGGCTTCTTGACTGTTAATACCAACTTTATTTAATACTTCTACAGACTCTTCAAGTCCTCTAGCAATCTCACGTCTTTGATCAGCAATACCTTGACCTTGTAAACGCTTACTTTCTGCCTCAGCTTTTGCTTTTTCAACGATTAAAATACGTTGTGCATCTCCTTCGTATTGTGCAGCAGTTTTTTCTCTATCTGCAGCGTTAATACGGTTCATTGCTTCTTTTACTTGTGCATCTGGATCAATATCTGTAACTAACGTTTTGATAATGTCATACCCGTAATCTAACATAGCTTCGTTAAGTTCTGATTTTACTGCTATGGCAACATCATCTTTACGTAAAAACACATCATCAAGAATCATTTTAGGTACTTCTGCACGCACCACATCAAATACATAAGATGTAATTTGATCATGCGGGTAGTCTAATTTATAAAACGCATCTTCTACTTTAGCTTTAATAACTTTGTATTGTACAGATACTTTTAGACGTACAAATACATCATCTTTAGTTTTTGTTTCTATAATAACGTCTAATTGTTGGATTTTTAAACTTAATCTTCCTGCAATTTTATCTACTATTGGAATTTTAAATTGTAATCCTGATTGTCTAATACTTTGAAATCTACCAAAACGTTCTATTACAGCAGCAGTTTGCTGTTTTACGGTAAATACTGACGAAATTAAAATGATCAGTCCTAAGACAATTACTACTATTAAAAATGGATTTAACATGTGTACATGGTTTTAATGGTTACTTTATTTGATTTACTAAATTAAGTTATATTTGCCGACAAAGCCCTTAATTTACAATGAAAAAACTTCAACTTATCTTATTAGTAGCACTAACCATAGGTTTTGTTACAAAAAACTTTGCACAACACACCAGTTACAAAATAAAAAACGGATTCTCTCTTGGTGGAGGACTCACTCAATTTGACATTATTACAGACAATTTTGACACCAAAAAAGGTGATGGTTGGATTGCTAATATGACGGCAACTGTAGATATACCTCAAAAATGGTTTAATGTTAGTTATGGTATGCAATTATCAGAAAACACCATTAGTACAACAGGTTTTGACTTAGCCTCTACGTTAGCAGCACAGGATGTTGAGTATAAAATTTTTACTGCTCAGGTACAATTTTTATGGCATGCAAAACCGTTTAGAACGTCTCATTTTACAATTGATTTTGGTCCAATGTTACAATACAATAGTGATCTAGAATTAAGTGATGATCAGCAAGAAGATTTTATATTAGCCGATTTTGATACGGTTAGAGCTAGTGCTGTAAAAGACTTAAATAACTTTAACGTAAATGGTACTATTGGTGCAACTTTAGGAATGGGATTTTTTAAAGTCAGAGCACAATACATTTATGGGTTTACTAATATTTTAGGCGCCTTAAATGATTCTGATTTTAATCAAACTTTAGGTAGAGATTTTAAAGGACATCAAAGTATGTTTGCCTTTACAGGTATGATTACTTTTTAAAATAAAAGTCTTTGTAATAAAACTATAAATGATATAAAAAAAGCCATCTAATTTAGATGGCTTTTTTTAGTATTATAATGTTTCAATAAGTTTTTCGATACGTTTTATACTTTCGTTTTTGCCAATCATAAACATAATGTCAAAAACATCTGGTCCTTGTAAAGCACCAACAAGTGCTAAACGTAGAGGCATCATTACCTTTCCAAAACCAATTTCTTTAGCGGTTATCCATCCTTTTACTTCTTTTTGAAGTGTCTCTACTTCAAAATCTGTAATATTAGAAACTACAGCTAATACCTCAGTCATTATAGATTTTGTATCTTCCTTAAATGCTTTTTTAGAGGCTTTTTCGTCATAACTTTTTGGAGCTACAAAAAAGTAACTACTTAAGTCCCAAAAGTCATTAACAAACGTAGCACGTTCTTTAACTAAACCTACAACTAATGCAATATAGTTTATATCAATAGTGGCTAGTTCTTTATGGTTTTTCTGAAACGTTTCAGCTAATGTTTCATTAGATTGCTCTTGCATATAATGGTGGTTAAACCATTTAATTTTGTCTGGATCAAAACGTGCTCCTGCTTTATTAACACGGTCTAAATCAAAAGCAGCAATCAATTGTTCTAAAGTAAACATTTCTTGTTCTGTCCCAGGATTCCAACCTAAAAAGGCTAAAAAGTTAACAACAGCTTCTGCAAAGTAACCTTCTTCTTTATATCCTTTGGCAGTATCTCCAAACTCAGGATTCCACTCTAATGGAAATACAGGAAAACCTAATTTATCACCATCACGCTTGCTTAATTTACCTTTACCAGTAGGTTTTAAAATTAATGGTAAATGTGCAAATTGAGGTTTATCCCAACCAAAAGCAGTATATAATTGGTAGTGTAACGCTAAACTTGGCAACCACTCTTCTCCACGTATAACATGTGTAATTTCCATTAAATGGTCATCCACGATATTGGCTAAGTGATAAGTTGGCATACCATCTGATTTAAACAATACTTTATCATCTAAAACATTAGTGTCTATCTTAATATCACCACGGATAATATCTTTTAAACGTAATGTTTGGTCTTGTGGGCTTTTAAATCTAATTACAAAATCGTCTCCAGCATCTAATTTAGCTTTTACTTGGTCTTCCGTAAGTGCTAAAGAGTTGCTTAATTTTAAACGATTATGCCAATTATAGATAAATGTTTTACCATTAGACTCATGATCTGTTCTGTGATAATCTAACTCTTCTGACGTATCAAAAGCGTAATACGCATTTCCGCTAGCTATTAATTGCTCTGCATATTGCTTGTATAATTCTTTACGTTCACTTTGTCTGTATGGTCCAAATTTTTCGTTTTTTCCTGGGCCTTCATCAAAAGGAATATTACACCAATTAAGTGCGTCTATTATGTATTGCTCTGCACCTTCAACATAGCGATTTTGATCTGTATCTTCAATACGCAATACAAATGTTCCGTTATGCTTTTTAGCAAATAAATAGTTAAAAAGTGCGGTACGTACGCCTCCAATATGTAAAGGTCCTGTTGGACTTGGTGCAAAACGCACTCTGACTTGTTCTGACATGTTGTTTTGTAAAAAAATAGCACTTAAACATGATGTATTTAAGTTAGCTATAAATTGTCATCCTAAACGTGTTTCAGGATATTATGTGCAAAGATAGAATAGAGTAGTAGAAAGAGCAAAGAAATAATAAAGAACAATTTTTAACAGGGCATAATTTCCGCGAAAGCGGTAATCTTTAACATTAACTTATATTGGTAACTATATAAGTGTAAAAATAAAACAGTAATTTAGTCAGTTAAATACCAATTACTTGAATAACTTTAATAACATACAGTCTAAATTAGAGCAATTTATTAGAAAATATTATACTAATGAGTTGATAAAAGGTGCTATTTTATTTTTTAGCATTGGTTTACTATATTTTATATTCACGCTTTTACTGGAACATTTTCTATGGCTAAATTCTGCTGCTAGAACCGTATTGTTTTGGTTGTTTATAGTTGTAGAACTAGCCTTGTTTGTTAAGTTTATTGCCTTACCGTTAGCAAAGTTATTTAAGCTTCAAAAAGGAATTAATTATAAAGAAGCATCAACTATTATTGGTAGTCATTTTCCAGAAGTTAATGATAAGCTTCTTAATGTATTGCAGTTAAAAGAATCTGAAAATGCATCCGAATTACTATTAGCAAGTATAGATCAAAAGGCGGAAGAGCTTAATCCAATTCCGTTTAAACTAGCAGTTAACTTTAAACAAAACGTAAAATATTTAAAATATGCAGCAATTCCTGTTGCTATAGTTGTAATTGCTGCTATTTCTGGTAAGATGAATTGGTTTAGCGATAGCTACAAACGTGTGGTTAACTATCAGACAGCGTATGAGCCACCTGCACCGTTTCAGTTTTTTGTTTTAAACGAAACTTTAGAAACTACCGAAAATAAAGAATTTAGATTATTAGCGACTACAGAAGGTCAGCTTAGTCCGGAAGATGTAAAAATTACGTTTGACACAGAAACCTATGTTTTACAACAACGTCAAGCGGGTAATTTTGAGTATGTTTTTGAGCAGCCTAAACAAGATATTACATTTAGATTGTCTGCCAATGGGATTACGTCTAAACCGTATACTTTAAAAGTGGTAGAAGTGCCAACACTAGTTAGTTTTGATATGGTTTTAAACTATCCAAATTATACCAATAAGCGTAGTCAGATATTAAAAGGTATTGGTAATGCTGTGGTGCCGCAAGGGACAAAGGTGACATGGCAGGTAAAGACTAAAGCAACGGAACAGGTAGATTTGATTGGTCGTGATACTATTGCTTTTTCTAGCAATAAATCAGGCAGTTTTGAAACCTCTAAAAGCATTTACTCTAACTTTGATTATAATATAAGTACAAGTAATAAAAGCCTCCGTAATTACGAGAATCTAGCGTATAGCATTCAGGTTATTAAAGATCAATATCCAGAGTTAAAGCTAGAAGCAAAAACAGATAGTTTAGATCAGCAAACGTTATATTTTAAAGGTCAGGTTAGTGATGATTATGGATTAAGAAAACTGCAATTAGTGTATTACCCTAATGGGAATGAAGGCGCTAAAAAAATGGTAAATATTCCTATTAGTAATTCTAATTTTGATCAGTTTATTAAAGCGTTTCCTAATACATTAGATCTTGAAGAAGGTACGCCTTACGATTTGTATTTTGAGGTTTTTGATAATGATGCCGTAAATAAAAGTAAGAGTACAAAAAGTCCAGTGTTTAATTATAGAAAACGAACACAAGACGAAGAAGAACAAAAACAACTTCAAGAGCAAAATCAAACGATTCAGAATTTAAATAAGTCGTTAGAGAAATTTGATAAACAGCAAAAGGAATTACAAGAGTTGTCTAAAAATCAAAAAGAAAAGTCTGAGCTTAATTTTAACGATAAAAAGAAATTTGATAACTTCTTGAAACGTCAAAAGGAGCAGGAGCAGATGATGAAAAAATTCAATAAAAAATTGAAAGATAATTTAGACGAATTCCAGAAGGACCAAGACAAAGAAGATCAATTTAAAAAAGATTTAAAAGAACGATTAAAAGATAATGAGGAGCAACTTAAGGAAGACGAACGTTTGCTTGAGGAATTAGAAAAGCTAAGAGAAAAATTTAGTAAAGAAGAATTTTCTGCGAAGTTGGATAATTTGGCTAAAAAAGCGAAAAGTCAAAAACGTAGTTTAGAGCAGATTGTAGAGTTGACTAAACGTTACTATGTGTCTAAAAAAATGGAGAAAATTGGTTTGGAACTTGATAAGTTGGCCAAGGAGCAAGACAAATTAGCTAATAGTAAACCTGAAGAAAATACTAAAGAAAAGCAAGACGAGTTAAATAGTAAGTTTGAAGAGCTACAAGACCAATTAGACACTTTAGATAAGGATAATAAGGACTTGAAAAAGCCGATGGATTTACCGCGTAACAAAAATACGGAGGAAAACATCAACGATGATCAGCAAGGCGCTAGCGAGGATTTAAAGAATAAACAAGAAGCAGGAAGTCAGGAAGAAAAAGAGGCTAAGCAACAATCTGCAAAACAAAAACAAAAAAAGGCAGCTCAGGAAATGAAAAAGATGAGCATGAGCATGCAAAGCGAAATGGCTAGTGCTGCTAAGGAGCAGTTAGAGGAAGATATTGAAATGCTGCGTCAAATCTTAGATAATCTGGTTATTTTCTCTATGGATGAAGAAGCGTTGATGGAACAATTTAAAAGCATTGAAATTAATCATAATGAATATGCAACCTATCTTAAAAAGCAAAAAGAATTAAGAACACATTTTGAACATGTGGATGATAGTTTATTTGCTATATCGTTACGTCAACCTAAGTTTTCTGAAGACATTAATACAGAAATTAATGAAGTGTATTTTAATATAGACAAAGCGTTAGCAGAGCTTTCTGAGAATATGTTGCATCGTGGTGTGTCATCGCAGCAATATGCTTTTACGTCTGCTAATAATTTGGCAGATTTTTTAAGTGGCGCTCTAGATAATTTACAAAATCAAATGGGAATGCCTTCTCCCGGTCAAGGCGAAGGTGGTATGCCAATGCCGGACATAATTATTAGTCAAGAAGAGTTGACCAAAAAGATGGAGAAAGGCATGGAGAAGGGTGATAAGGGTAAAGAAGGTCAGGAGGGCGAAAAAGGAGAAGAGGGTGACAAAGGTAAATCTGGTGATAAAGGAGAAGGTGGTGAAGGCGGAGAGAATGGAGCAGAAGGCGAAAATGGTAAAGGAGGTAATAAAGGTAAAGGTGGAGAGAATGGAGAAGGGCCTAATGGAGAGAAGCAAGGAGGCGATGGTTTTAATGAAGATAGTAATGGCGAATTATTTAAAATTTATCAAGAACAACAAATGTTACGTCAAGCTTTAGAACAACGTTTGGATAAGGAAGGTTTAGGAGACAGCAGAGAGGCGAGACAGTTATTAAAGGATATGGAGCAGGTTGAGGTAGATTTAATCAATAATGGGTTTACTAATCAAACGTTGAGTAAGATGAAAAATATTCAGCATCAACTTTTAAAATTAGAAAATGCAGCGTTGCAACAAGGTCAAGAACAAAAACGTCAATCGGAATCAAATACTAAAGAATTTAAGAATACAACAACTAGTCAAGAAGATAAGGCAAAACAATATTTTAACACGACAGAAATTTTGAATAAGCAAACATTACCTTTGCAACAAATTTATAAGCAAAAAGCACAACAGTATTTTAAACAACAAAATGATTAATTTTAACTACGAAACCGATTTTAAGCTTCTTGACGACGCTAAAATATCTAAATGGATATCTACTATAATTAATAACGAAAACTGCAAGGAGGACGAGATAAACTATGTGTTTTGTGACGATGTGTATTTACATAAATTAAATGTAGAGTTCTTAGATCACGATACTTTGACGGATGTTATTAGTTTTGATTATAGTGTAGGAAAAACATTACAAGGCGATATTTTTATTTCTGTAGAGCGTGTTGCAGATAATGCAAAAGATTTTAAGGTTGAATTTGAATCTGAGTTGCATCGTGTTATTGTGCACGGAATTTTACACTACTGTGGATATAAGGATAAGTCAGAAGCAGATGCAGCTGAAATGCGTAACAAAGAAAACGAAGCTTTAGCATTGCTAAATGCAATGTAATAGTTTGTTGTATATTTGCACGCTTAAATTATTTTAAAAAGTCAAACGTTCCACGTGGAACAATTGTTAAAAATCATACTTAAATTATTTTGTAGTTAGAGTGTTCTAGTTTCAAAATCGTTTAGTCAAATAATTATTATGTTTAACGAAGTTTACGATGTAATTGTAGTTGGAGGTGGTCATGCAGGAAGTGAAGCAGCAGCATCCGCAGCTAATATGGGAAGCAAGACTTTGCTTATCACCATGAATTTGCAAAACATTGCACAGATGTCTTGTAACCCGGCAATGGGCGGAATTGCAAAAGGACAAATTGTAAGAGAGATTGATGCGCTTGGAGGTTACTCCGGAATTGTAAGTGATACCTCTGCAATACAATTTAAAATGCTAAACAAATCTAAAGGGCCTGCAATGTGGAGTCCAAGAGTCCAAAGTGACAGAATGCGCTTTGCAGAAGATTGGCGTTTACTTTTAGAGCAAACCAAAAACCTTGATTTTTATCAAGAGATGGTGTCGGGCTTAATTGTAGAAAACGGAAAAGTTTGTGGTGTTACAACATCGCTTGGTGTGAAGATAAAATCAAAAACTGTTGTCCTTACAAATGGTACTTTTTTAAATGGGTTAATCCATATTGGAGATAAAAATTTTGGAGGAGGTAGAGCAGGCGAAAGAGCTGCAACTGGAATTACAGAGCAGTTAGTTAATTTAGGTTTTGAATCTGGTAGAATGAAAACTGGAACACCGCCAAGAGTTGATGGACGATCTTTAGATTTTTCAAAAATGGTCGAACAACCTGGAGATGTAAACCCGGAAAAGTTTTCTTATTTAGATACTACAAAAGCATTAACGCATCAACGTTCTTGTCACATGTCTTATACAAGTTTAAAGGTTCATGATTTACTTCGTGAAGGCTTTGATCGTTCGCCAATGTTTAATGGTAGAATTAAAAGTTTAGGACCAAGATATTGTCCGTCTATTGAAGATAAAATTAACAGGTTTGCAGATAAGGATAGACATCAATTATTTGTAGAGCCTGAAGGTTGGAATACGGTTGAATATTATATTAATGGATTCTCTACATCACTTCCAGAAGATGTTCAATTTAAAGCTTTACGTAGTGTTGTTGGTTTTGAAAACGTGAAGTTTTTTAGACCTGGATATGCTATAGAATATGATTATTTTCCACCAACACAATTAAAGCACACGTTAGAAACTAAGTTGATTGATGGCTTGTTTTTTGCTGGTCAGATTAACGGAACAACGGGTTATGAAGAAGCAGCGTCTCAAGGATTAATGGCTGGTATAAATGCAGCATTGAAGGTTCAGGAACGTGAGGCTTTTATCCTTAAAAGGGATGAGGCATACATTGGTGTTTTGGTCGATGATTTGATTACTAAGGGTACAGAAGAACCTTATCGTATGTTTACTTCTAGAGCAGAGTATAGGACGTTATTGCGTCAGGATAATGCTGATATTAGATTAACGCCTAAAGGATTTGATCTTGGTTTAGCTTCAGAAAAGCGACTGCGTAGGATGGAAGAAAAGCATGGTGCAGCAGAGAAATTTGTTCAGTTTTTCAGAGAGACTAGTGTTACTCCGGACGAGATAAATCCTGTGTTAGAAGCTAAGAATTCTGCTGCAATTAGACAGCAAGATAAGATGTTTAAAATGTTTGCTAGACCTAATATTAGTATTGACGATATGAAGCAAGTGGCATCCGTTTCAGAGTATATCGAGACTAATAATTTGGATGGTGAGGTTATAGAACAAGCCGAGATTCAGGTGAAATATTCTGGATATATTGCAAAAGAAAAGAACAATGCAGACAAGTTAACACGTCTTGAAAACATAAAAATTCCAGCTAATTTTGACTACTCTAAACTGCAATCTATGAGTTTGGAAGCACGAGAAAAATTAACTAAAATTCAACCGGTAACCATATCTCAGGCATCAAGAATTAGTGGCGTTTCGCCATCAGATATTTCTGTGTTGTTGGTTTTTATGGGTCGATAAATCAATAAAAAAAGCGAACGTTCCACGTGGAACGTTCGCTTTTTTTTGTCTTTAAAAGTATAAATCAGCTGTAGGATTACATCTAAATTCAGCTTAAATTTAATTAATAGTGTCAAGTCAAAACATCCAAAACGCATTTATTAAAGTTAAAGATTACTCTGTTTCTGGAGAAGAATTTCAATTAATTGAGAACAAAACGTATGGGTATTTAGAAACAATTCCTAAGCCTTCTTTAGATAAATTACCTGAATATTATCAGACAGAAGACTACATTTCTCATACAGATTCTAAACGGAATTTGTTTGAAAAGGTATATCATAGTATCAGAGAAATATCTTTAAAGCGTAAATTAAAGTTGATTAATTCGTTTAAAACGGAACAAAAAACACTATTAGATTTTGGTTGTGGTACAGGTGATTTTTTGAATACTGCACAAAATAACAATTGGATTGTGTCAGGAATCGAACCAAATAAAGAGGCTAGATTGATTGCAAATAGCAAAACAAATCAATCCGTTTTTGATTCTAATTATATAAATAACTTAGAAAAAGAGAGTTTTGATGTCATTACTTTATGGCATGTTTTAGAACATATTCCAAATTTAGAAGCACAAATTGCGCAACTAAAAGCCTTATTAAAACCTTCGGGAGTTTTAATTATTGCAGTTCCAAACTATAAAAGTTACGATTCAAACTACTATAAACAGTTTTGGGCAGCATTAGATGTTCCTCGACATTTATGGCATTTTAATCAAAAATCAGTTTCTAAGTTGTTTGCAAAAATTAATATGTCGGTTGTAAAAACGTTGCCAATGGTTTTTGACTCGTATTATGTTAGTCTGCTTTCTGAAAAATATAAATCTGGATGGATGAATATCTTTACAGCATTTTGGATTGGATTTAGATCAAATTATAAAGCAAAGTCTTCTGGAGAGTATTCTTCATTGATTTATGTGCTTAAAAACAGCTAAAATTTAATATAAGATTCGCTGTTAATTTATTAAGCAGTATAATGTGCTATCACATTAGCTTTTCTTAAAACGCGCTTAAATGGCTTTGTTTGACCCCGTTTTTGATAGGGATTTCCTATAAATGTCCAAATTTGTGATAAGTATTTCTTATTTGGGTTAAAATGTGCGATTAAAATTTATTTCTAGTTTATTTTATTATTTACATTTGCTCAAATTCTTAAAAAATAAAAATGAAGAAAATATTAGGTTTAGTATTACTTGGGTTAGTTTTTACGTCTTGTCAAAAACAAAAAATCGCATTCGTTGATAATGGTGTTATTATAAATGAAATAAAAGAGAAGCTAGATTTAGAATCTAGATACAATACTAAAGACTCTTTATTCCAGAAAAAAGTGGATAGCTTTAGACAAGTATTTCAGTTAAATTTTCAAAAAATTGCAACATTACCAAAAAGTAAGCAGAGTGCAGAAGAGAGTGTATTGAGACAAAAAGCACAAGGGTTACAACAAGCATGGCAAATGGAACAACAAGCTTTTCAAAAAGAGTATCAAGTGGAAATAGACACTTTGATTGTTAAAGTAAAGAATTTTGTTAAGGATTATGGTAAATCTAATAGTTATGATTACATCTTAGGGACAGTAGAAAATGCACCTAGTGTTATGTTCTCAAAGGATGAAAATGATATTTCTAAAAAGATAATAGAAGGTTTAAATGCTGCTTATAAGAAGTAAATAAGGCATTAATAGTAAAGTCAAAAGGCGATTAACAACAGTTAATCGCCTTTTTTGTTATATAAGGGTTTAAATATCAGACTATTTCTTTTAAATAGTTATATTTATTGCGCTATTAATCATTTTCAATTCAAATTATGAAAAGCTTGCTTTGGCCTTGTGCTATTGTCTTTGCTATGTTTTCTGTTAGTTATGCTCAGGAGGCTGTTCCATTTAAGACCCAAAAGGCGTTTTATATCTATGGAGAAGCTGTTGCTATCGGGAATAACATACTTAGTAAAGACGCTACAAAACCTTACAATGATCACCGTTTAACTAACGACGATATTGATATGGTTTACGTGGATATTGATAAAGACGATACTACTTTTTCGTCCAGTTCTGCGAGTCTGCAATTACCAGATAATCATAAAAATATTGCTTATGCTGTGCTGTATTGGTCGGCAACTTATAGTTATAAAAAGGGAACTAGAAGGGAGGAGAATTCTCAGTTTTTCTTTCAAGGAGAACGACAGCGAAACAGAAGCGTTATAAGTAAAATAAAGCTAAAATTACCAGGTGATAATTATAAAAATATCACAGGAGAAGTTTTGTTTGATGGTGCTAAAGAGACTTCTTTTGCTTTAAATTCTCCTTATGTTTGTTTTGCTGATGTGACTAAACATTTACAAAACGCGAAACAGGTTAATGGCGAATATACTATTGGTAATATTAATGCAACAGAAGGGTTTGTAGCTGGAGGTAGTGCTGCTGGTTGGATGCTGTATGTGGTATATGAAACACCAACAAAAAAACCTAAATATATTACTACTTTTAATGGATTTACACATGTTGGGAGTGATCCTGTAATCATTAATTTAAAGGATTTTAAAACGCCCGAAAAAGGTAAAACTAGTACAGATATTACGTTGGCTGCGTTAGAAGGGGATTCTGCTTTAACTGATGATGAGTGCGTAATTGCCAACTCGCAACTTCAGAAAGTTTGGAAGTTAAAATCCGAAAATCGAGTACATAATAATTTTTTTAGTAGTCAGATTACCTCTTCAAATAAAGATAATCAGCAACGATTGCCCAATAGTGACAATACTTTAGGGTTTGATATTGCTTCAGTAACTTTGCCTAATAATAAAGACGCTATTATTACTAATAATACGGAGAAGGTTGAGCTTATATTTAACACAAAACAAGATCGTTTTTACTTGTTTTTTACCGCTTTTCAAACCGAGATTAGTGAAGATTATTTTAATCAAATAGAATCAAAAGCACCTTCTAATTCCGTAGTTTTCTCTTCTCATAAATCGCGTCCTATGGTGGAGGTGCAAATGGATTTAGATGCGGAGGATACTATAGTTTTAAAGAAACCCACTATAACGGTGCCAGAGGTTGTAACACCGCCAAAGCCAGTAGTAATATCCAATCCTAAGGTGCAATCCGTTACAGTGGTTACGGTTAATCCTGTTACACCGTTACCAGAACAAGCTATTGTATCGGAACCATTAGTTTTGAGACAACCTGTAAAAATCATAGAAAATACTGATAATCAAAAAGTTAACAGTGTTTCTTTAGGGGTTTCTGCATCAAAAATTCAACAAGAAATGTTAGTTAGTGGAGATGTAATTATTGCTAGTAATACGTATGTAAAAGCCTTAGAATTAGAAGATAAACCTCTAGAAACTCAGGCTTTTAAATTACTTTTAGAAAAAAACACCGCGCAAATAGAAGGTGTTAAAAAAGGGTATTATGTTATTAATAAACTGTTTTCTATACCTAAAAATGCAATTGCTTGGCAAAATCAATTAAGAGACTCTGGGTATGCCAGCGAGATTTTAATAGACGATCAACAAGAGCTATACTATGTATATGTGTTTCATACAGAAAACTTCTATGATGCCTATATGCAACATAAAACACTACTTAATAAAAGTCTTTTTAAAGATAATTGGGTGTTTAAAGTAAATATGACAGAGTATTAATCTATTTTAGTAGGTATAATGCCATTATAGTTGGAATAAAGTATATCACTATTGTTCTTGCTCCATCGTAGTCTTTAGCAACACGTTGTCCAAATAATAGTAAAAGAAGCACTATCGCGCTTAAAATAGCCGAATAGAAGCCAAACACAGTGTTACCATCTATAATAATGGTTGCCATACCTATAAGCGCAAATAGGCCAGCTATAGTTTCTAAAACAAATATAATTCCCACATTTAGCGGTACCATATTAGCCATAAACGTTTTTTCAAAGTGCCCTTTTAACCAAGCAATATTACCTTTCCAATCTAAGGCTTTATCTAATCCTGATTGTAGAAATGTAATTGCCAAAAAGGCAAGTAAAAGTAACTCTGTAATGTTATTTAAGATGTTGTCCATTGTTGTATTTTTTTTGCTCAAAGGTATTAAATAATACCATGTTTTTTAGAGATAAAAGGTAATAGCTTGTGGTAGTATAGACGCTTTTATATTACTGGTTGCCATAGGTTCTCCGTCCGCCTGAATAAGCGGTTTTTTTGCATTAAATTCTAATGTGATATGCTTAGTTTTTAGCGTTGTAATGTTTTCGTGCTTTAAAATACTACCAGTAAATAATCCTATTATATTTTTTGCAATTTGCCATTTAGTAAAATTAGTGGCAATAGAGACGTCCAACAAACCATCATTTGGATCAGGTTGTTTTGTCAGCTGCATTCCTGATCCTGTATATCTACAAATTCCTAACTGTATCATCATACAGTTTTTATGCGTTTTTGTTTCTGAGTCTAACGTGACTTTAGTATTAAAATACGTGAAATTAAATAGTGCTTTTAATGCGCCAAAAATATAGGTTAATTTACCAAAAGACCTGTCGTTTTTAACAAGGTCAACCACCAAACCATCAAACCCAATACCGCATAGATTTAAAAAGTAGGTTTTAGAATTATTTAGATCTAAAAAAGTTAAACAACCAACATCCTGAGTTTGTGTGTTTCCATTAATTATAGCCTTAACCGCACGGTGTCTATTTTTAGGAATTTTATATGTTTTAATCCAATCATTTCCTGTACCTATAGCCAATACACCAAAGCTAATCTGATTTGGATTTATTGTCTTTTGACTAAAAACGCCATTAATAAATTTGTTTAATGTGCCATCTCCACCAATAATTATAAAATTACGAAACCCTTTATTTAAGGCATCTTGTGTAATTTGGATGTCATGATTACTGTGATTGGTAAACTGAGATGTAATATTAAAATGTTGTGAGAGTTTGTCTTTAACGCTGTTCCAAACTTTTTTGCCTTTCCCGTTTCCAGAAACAGGATTTATTATGACAAAAAAAGTTTTTTTTTCAGACATTTTAATCTTGTTTAGCGTGAAGTAAACGTGTTAGTTTTATACTTAAATCTGTAAGGATAATTTTAGAATTTCCGTTACGTTCAATATGATAAATAGCATCATTTAGCTCGTTAGAGATATCCATAATATTATTGTTGTGGATAAATGGTGCAAATTTAGAAATGTCAAAACCTTTGCTTTTGGTTTCAAAATAAACCAACTCTTCAGCACCATAATTTAATAACATGGCTTGTCTAAAAAAGTCTAAACAAAAGTTTAAAAACTGCTTTTGTGTTTCACGACCAGTTTTAGCAATGTCTTCACTCCATCCAATTAAATCATGTATAGCCGCTTTATTTCCTTTAGCTTTAAAGGCTGCACGTATCCAAAAAATAAACCATTGTTCAAATTGGTCATCTTCTGTGTCGTGATAGACTAAATCACAGGCTTTGTTGTAATTTCCGTCAGATTGATGTGCAATTTTAGTAGCAGTAGCATCATCAAGACTAAATTGTTTTTGGATTCCAGCTTTGATATCATTTTCTGCTAATGGCGGAAAATGTATAATCTGACAACGGGATCTTATGGTATTAATAATTTGTTCTTCTTCTTCAGCAATTAAAATAAATACTGTGTTATTTGGCGGCTCTTCTATAAGCTTTAATAGTTTGTTGGCTGCTTGTGTATTCATCTTTTCAGCCATCCAAATCAGCATAATTTTATAGCCACCTTCGTAAGATTTTAAGCTTAATGCTTTAACAATATCTAAAGCTTCGTCAACACCAATTTGTCCTTGTTTGTTATCAACACCAAGAAGTCTGTACCAATCAAATAAGTTTCCGTAAGGTTGTTCTTTTAACAACTGCCTCCATTCCGTAAGGAAATAAGAAGACACAGGATGTTTTTTTACTTTATCAGTTGTTGTTACCGGAAAGGCAAAATGCAAGTCTGGATGAGAAAAGTTTTTAAACTTAATATTACAAGCTTCGTTTTCTCCGCTGTTTTCTCCCGCCGCATTTTTGCACAACACATATTGCGCATAGGCAATAGCCATAGGCAGTGTTCCTGAACCTTCAGGGCCAATAAATAGTTGCGCATGAGGTATGCGACCATTGTCAGCACTTGTAGTTAAGTGTTTTTTAATATGATTTAATCCTAAAATATCACTGAAAAGCATAGGGCAAATATAGTTTTCTTGGTAATTAAAAACTATTTTTATTAAAGATTGATTTTATCAGTACATATTTATAGTATGGTTGTATTTGTATATATTTGAAGAATATTCACACTTTTAATTTTTAAAATGAAAAGGCTATCAGGTTTATTATTTTGTGTAATGGGTTTAGGGCTTGTTAATGCACAAGAAACCAAAGCAATAGATTCTGCGTCTATTGATGGTGTTACTTTCAAATCTCAAAACGAATTTTACATTTTTGGAGATGTTACTGTTATTGGTAATAATATTTTAAGCGAAGATGATAAAGACGCGTTTAATGATATGCAGGTCAATAACGATGACACAAAAATGCGTTATGTAGATATTGATAACGACCCAGAAACATTTAGTTCTAGTCAAGCCACTTTATCTTTACCTGAAGATTTTAAAAAAATAGCCTACGCTGGTCTATATTGGACAGGAACGTATGCTTACGAAAAAGGAACGCGTAAAGAACAAAAAGGGAATTACATTTTTAGAGGAAATGGAGAACGTTCGCCGATTATTAATCAAATTAAATTTAAGTTACCAAACCAAGAGTATCAAGATATTTCTGGAGAAATAATTTATGACGGGGCAACCAATCCTACACATGCTATTAACTCGCCATACGCTTGTTATGCAAATGTGACAAGACTTTTAAAGTCTGCCGAAAATAAATCAGGAGACTATGCTGTGGCTAACATTAAAGCAACAGAAGGTTATTTATCTGGTGGTAGTGCAGGGGGGTGGATGTTGTACGTGATATACCAATCACCTACGGACAATCCTAAATATATTTCTACATACCATGGTTTTGCTTTAGTTAATAAAGAAGAGCCTTTTGATATTACATTTAAAAACTTTAAATCTGTAGAGCAAGGAGACGTTAAAACTAAAGTGGTATTATCTGCTTTAGAAGGGGATGCTGCTTTGGAGGGTGATGAGTTTGCAATTGTAAAACAACGTGATGGTAGTTTTCAATCGTTGAGTAATGGGGCTCGTTTTCAGCAAAACTTCTTCAATAGTTCTATTACTAATAATAGTATGAAAAACAGAGATAGGCTGCCAAACAGCGAAAACACACTTGGTTTTGATATTGCTAAATTGGACATTCCTAACTACAATAATGCCATAATAAACAACAATACAAGTGAGACAACACTACGTTTTAAAACCCAATCGGACCGTTTTTATCTATATTTTACAGCCTTTCAAACGGAAATAGCACAAAACTATTTTGACGATATTGTTCAAGAAAATAACCCTGATGCTAGTCAAACAGCATCTGTATCGCCAGAAATTGTTAGAGCACAACCAGAGTCAGACCCAAGTTTTAATACCAAAGAAAAACGTAAGCCATATCAATATCGTAAAAGAGGTTTAGGATCTAAAGCATTTAGATATTTAAAAAACAAAAAATCGACAACAATTGCAGGTATAGAAGGCGGTTATTATGTAATAACAGGTGTATTTGCAGAGTCTATTAGGGCAGGAAAATGGACCAATAAATTAATAAAAAATGGTTTAAAAGCGACTGCTTTTATTAACCCAAAAAATAGCTGGAATTACGTTTATATTTTAAGAAGTGATACCGCAGAAGAAGCTTTTGAATTAGCAGAAGAGCTAAAAACAAATTATAGATATAGAGATACGTGGGTTTTAAAATCAAACCTAGACTAAAAACATACAAAACAGATGAAAACACTAAACGACTTTAATTTTAAGAATAAGAAAGCATTAATTCGTGTAGATTTTAACGTCCCTTTAGATGCGGATTTTAAGGTTACTGATGCGACTAGAATACAAGCTGCAAAACCAACAATTATTAAAATATTAGAAGACGGCGGAAGCTGTATTTTAATGTCTCACCTAGGAAGGCCAAAAGGAGTAGAAGACCAATTTTCTTTAAAACATATTGCTAATAAAGTAGAAGATATTATTGGTGTAGAAACTCAGTTTGTATCAAATTGTATTGGAGAAGAAGCAGAGCGTGCTGCAGCCAATCTAGAACCAGGAAAAATCTTAATTTTAGAAAATCTGCGTTTTCATGAAGAAGAAACTAAGGGTGATGTCGCTTTCGCGGAAAAATTAGCAAAACTAGGAGATATTTATGTAAATGATGCGTTTGGTACTGCTCACAGAGCACACGCTTCAACAACGGTAATTGCTCAGTTTTTTCCAGAAAAGAAATGTTTTGGTTACCTATTAGAAAAAGAAATTAAGAGTATTGATAAAGTAATGAAAACTGGCGAAAAACCAGTTTTAGCGGTACTTGGAGGAGCAAAAGTATCTTCTAAAATTACAATTATAGAAAACATTTTAGACAAAGTAGATCACCTAATTATTGGTGGTGGTATGACCTTTACATTTATAAAAGCACAAGGCGGAAGCGTTGGAGACTCTATCTGTGAAGATGATAAAATGGAATTAGCATTAGAGATTTTAAAGCAAGCAAAAGCTAAAAACGTACAAATACACCTTCCAGTGGATGTACTAGCAGCAAATGCCTTTAGTAACGATGCAGAAACACAAGTTGTTGATGTAACTAAAATACCAGATGGATGGCAAGGTTTAGATGCTGGTCCAAAATCTATAGCAATGTTTCACGATGTTGTATTACAGTGCAAAACAATACTTTGGAATGGACCTTTAGGAGTCTTTGAAATGGAAAGTTTTGCAAAGGGTACAATAGCGTTAGGAGACGCCATAGCAGAAGCAACTAAAAATGGAGCTTTTTCTCTTGTTGGTGGAGGTGACTCTGTCGCAGCAGTAAAACAATTTGGATTTGAAGACAAAGTAAGCTACGTTAGTACCGGAGGTGGTGCAATGTTAGAAAGCTTAGAAGGGAAGACACTTCCTGGTATTGCTGCTATTTTAAAATAATAGAGCACTTTTAATCGTTATGCAATAAATAAAAGTACATGCATCAAGTAAAAATATATAGTGCTTTCTTTTTACTGTTTTTTGGAATTAATTTTGGTTTTGCCCAAGATACAATCCAACAAAGCAGATTAAGACAGGACCAATTACAAGAAGGAGAAGACTACGTTATTGATACAATAATTGACGGTCAAGCCTATTTTAAAAAATCTATAAAATCTATTGAGGTTTTAGAGTTACCTAAAGTGCTTCAGGACCATGAGTTTGCTGCAGATATAGATAAAAAATGGTTAGAAGAATTGTATAGTAATACATTGTTTGATACTATTTATAGAGACGTTTCTGGATTAAAATATGATGCAGTTTACTATCCTGAGTTAACAACAGATACTTTAAAAGCAAGATTACAGCGCTTAAATGCTAGAACACCTTTTAATGTAGAATATAACCCAGGTTTAGAAAGTGTTATTAAGTCGTTTTTAAAAAATCGTCATCATTCTTTTGAACGTTTAATGGGATTAAGTAATTACTACTTTCCAATGTTTGAACGTGAGTTGGATAACTACGATATTCCGTTAGAGATGAAATATCTAGCGATAGTAGAATCTGCTTTAAAACCTCGTGCCCGCTCTAGAGTTGGTGCAACAGGATTATGGCAATTTATGTTTGCAACCGGAAAAGAGTATGGTTTAGATGTAAGTAGTTATGTGGATGAGCGTAGTGATCCAATTAAAGCAACAATTGCGGCGTCTAAATACTTATCTAAATTGTATAAATTATTTGGTGATTGGGATTTAGCTTTGGCAGCTTATAACTCAGGTCCAGGTAATGTTAGTAAAGCAATACGACGTTCTGGAGGCTATCAAAATTATTGGAATATTAGGCCAAATCTTCCACGTGAAACAGCAGGTTATGTACCCGCATTTTTGGCAACAATGTACATTTTTGAATATGCTAAGGAGCATGGATTTGTGCAACATAGACCGGAGTTTCATTTGATAGAAACAGATACCATCCATGTCAAGCAAATGATAACCTTAGATCAGGTGTCGGAATATACAGGTGTGGAGATTGAAACGCTTCAGTTTTTAAATCCGGCTTATAAGTTGGATGTTATTCCTTTTATAGAAGGTAAAAACTACACATTACGCTTACCAAGGACTATTATTGGAGCGTTTGTAAATAACGAAGAGCAGTTGTACGCACATGCTAAAGCAGAATTTGATAAGCGTGAAAAACCACTACCTCAATTTCAAGATTCTGATTCTAAAACTAGATACAGAGTACAACAAGGGGATTACTTAGGAAAAATTGCCCGAAAATTTGGAGTTAGAGTTAGTCAAATTAAACAATGGAACGGTTTAAGAAATAATAATCTAAAAATTGGACAACGCTTAACTATCTATCCTAGAAATGGGGTGCCTGTAAATCGTGCTAAAGCTTCAGCTACAGCTAAAAAAAGAGTAATACCAGCTAACGCAAAAACGTATACAGTGCAACAAGGAGATAGTCTATGGAGTATTTCACAAAAGTTTTCTGGAGTTTCGGTTCAAAATATTAAAGATTGGAATGATATTAGTGGTAACAAATTAAAACCAGGAATGAAACTATTAGTTTCAAAAGGATAATTGATCTCTAAAACAGTATAGAAATGAAAAAAGTCGCTATTTTAATTTTATTAGTATGCACAATACTATCGTGTAAAGAAGGTTCTTCTAAAAATCAACGTTTAGTACCACAATCTTCAGGAAACCTATACAATGTTAACGTTGTTATAGATAATGATCTTTGGAAAGGTAGAGTTGGTGATCAAGTTAGAGAGGTGTTAACAACGGTTGTTCCCGGATTGCCTCAAGCAGAACCTATGTTTGATATAAATCAAATGCCACCACAAGTGTTTTCTGGATTTGCTACTCAAAACAGAATTGTTTTAAAAATTGAAAAAGGGGAAGACGAAGCGTTTAAAGTCCTATCTGATGCTTTTGCAAGACCTCAAAAATTGGTGGTAGTTAGTGGAAAAGACAATAACCAAATTATAAAATTGTTAAGCGCTAACAAAGACAAAATCTTAGAAACGTTTAAAAATCAAGAAATAGAGGCACGTCAAAAGCTAACTAGTAATTCGCCTCACGTTAATAATAATATTGAAAAGGTTTTAGGTTTAAAACTTCAGTTTCCTTCTGCTTATAGAGTAGCAAGAGAAGATGGTAATTTTTTCTGGATTAGAAAAAATTTAACGACAGGTACTAATAACTTTATGATATATCAAATCCCTTTAACTGCTATAGATAAAGAAGGTGATATTATAGAGCAGGTTATTAGAATTAGAGACAGTGTGGGTCAAAAATATGTTCCGGGACCAACAGATGGATCTTATATGATGACAGAGGAGGCGTATACACCGTTTCTATACAATACAATTATAGACAATAAGCCCGCTTATGAAGTTAGAAGTACTTGGGAAATTAAAGACAGCTATAATGCAGGGCCATTTTTAAACTATATGGTTGAAGATAAAATTAATAACCGTTATGTGGTTATTGAAGGGTTTACTTTTGCACCATCAGTAAGTAAACGTGATTATGTTTTAGAGCTTGAATCTATTATAAAATCTTTAGAAATAAACAAGTAAACAAAATTTAAGAGCATAAAAAAAACCAATGCAATGCATTGGTTTTTTTATATGATAAAGTAAAATTTACTTTTTCTCTTCGTTTTCTTCTTCTTCTTTGCTTGCGTCTTTAAACTCTTTAATTCCGCTACCTAGTCCACGCATTAATTCTGGAATTTTCTTTCCGCCAAATAAAAGTAATATTGCTACTACTATTATAATCATTGAAGTTGGTCCTGGCATACCTAAAAATATACTTGCTGAAATCATAACTTAAAATTTAGACCACAAAGTTAATAATTAAACTTTAATAATAACGTTAAAAGACTAACTTTAGCTTAACCTAAAGATGTTAGCACAAATTTTTATTTACTTTTGTTTTTAATATGGTAAAACCCGAAAAAAAATCTAAAAAAATTAAGAAGAAGCTACTACATAGGTATCGTTTGGTAATATTAAACGACGATACTTTTGAAGAAAGACTATCACTTAATTTAACGCGTCTAAATGTGTTTGTTTTAGGCACGCTGTCTGCAATATTTTTAATTGTTTTTACAACAATTTTAATAGCATTTACGCCATTAAAAGAATATATCCCTGGTTA
Organism: Olleya sp. KKT75; assembly: GCF_055635485.1. Lineage (NCBI taxonomy): Bacteria > Pseudomonadati > Bacteroidota > Flavobacteriia > Flavobacteriales > Flavobacteriaceae > Olleya > Olleya sp. KKT75. The sequence goes on along the minus strand of NZ_CM145759.1, from coordinate 1,274,859 downwards.
CTCCTCAACCTCACTTAAAAAGAAAGCTGTTAAATTAAGTTTTAAAACAGACTCTTTGCAACGTGTTATAGATTTGAACGAAAAGTATTTTACGTCTATTAAGCAGGTGTTACAAGGCGAGGTTAGTACAGTTCAATTTAATAAAGACTCGATAATTCAAGCAGCAAAACTTGAAGCAAGTCAAGTGGATTTAAACCCTATTAAAGAAGATTCTTTATTACGACAAAAAGTAGATAAGGAAGATAAATATAACTTGTTTGAAACCGCAAAATCCAGAGCTAGTTTTGTTTTGTTTCCGCCAGCAAATGGTACGATTAGCGAAAATTACAATAGTAAAACAAAACACTATGCAGTAGATGTTGTTTTAGCAAAAGACACGCCTATAAAAGCAACAGCGGATGGTACTGTTATTTTTGCAGAGTGGACAACGCAAACAGGTTATGTAATTATATTAGAACATAGCTACGGACTAATATCTGTATATAAGCATAATGCTTCATTAAACAAAAGTCAAGGTGATTTAGTAAAAGCAGGAGAAGTAATTGCTGCGTCTGGTAATTCGGGAGAGCTATCTACTGGACCACATTTGCATTTTGAATTATGGAGCGATGGCTATTCAGTAAACCCAACTAATTTTATAGATTTTAAATAATGCTTTCACTAAAATCAGCTTTAGCTAAACCGTTTGCAAAACGCGTTTATAAGAAAATACAAAAATGGGCAAATAACCCAATAGAAACACAAGATAAAGTTTTTAAAGATTTAATAAGCCAAGCAGCAGGTACTGCTTTTGGTATAGATCACGATTTTGTAAGTATCAATAATTATCAAGATTTTATAAAACGAGTGCCTATTAGAGATTACGAAGCTTTAAAACCTTACGTAGACCGTGTTGTGGCAGGAGAAGAAGATATCCTTTGGACAGGGAAACCGCTGTATTTTGCAAAAACCTCAGGGACGACGTCTGGCGCTAAGTATATCCCCATTACAAAGCAAAGTATGCCAAACCATGTAAATGCTGCAAAAAATGCAATATTGCTTTACATTCATGAAACAGGAAATGCAAAGTTTGTAGATGGTAAAATGATATTTTTACAAGGTAGTCCTGTTTTAAAAGAGCAAAACGGAGTACAACTAGGTCGTTTGTCTGGTATTGTAGCACATTTTGTTCCAAAATACCTTCAAAAAAATAGAATGCCTTCTTGGGAAACCAATTGTATTGAAGATTGGGAAACTAAGGTGGATGCTATTGTAGAAGAAACCGTAAACGAGGATATGTCTATAATTTCTGGAATACCATCGTGGGTGCAAATGTATTTTGAAAAACTGCAACTTAAGACAGGAAAAAAGGTCGGTGATATTTTTAAAAATTTCAACCTTTTTATATTTGGCGGTGTTAATTACGAGCCTTACCGTGCTAAATTTGAGAACTTAATAGGTCGAAAAGTTGATAGTATAGAATTGTATCCTGCAAGTGAAGGTTTTTTTGCATTTCAGGACAAGCAAGACAAAAAAGGAATGCTACTGCAATTAAATTCTGGTATGTTTTACGAGTTTGTAAAAGCTGATGAGTTTTTTGATGAAAACCCTAAACGTATTACTATAAAAGATGTTGAGGTTGGTATTAATTATGTTATGATAATATCTACCAATGCAGGACTTTGGTCTTATAACATAGGGGACACCGTTATGTTTACAGAAACAAAACCATACAGAGTTATCGTGTCTGGACGTATCAAACATTTTATTTCGGCATTTGGAGAACATGTTATAGGTAAAGAGGTAGAACAGGCTATGAAGGACGCAACTGAAGGGTCTGAAGTTAGAATTAACGAGTTTACGGTTGCACCACAAATAAGTCCAGAATCAGGATTACCGTATCATGAATGGTTTGTAGAGTTTGAGAATGAACCTAAAGATATTTCCGCTTTAGCGAAAAAAATAGACAAGTCTTTGCAAGAACAGAACAGTTATTATTTAGATTTGTTAGCAGGAAAAGTTTTACAACCCTTGAAAATTACAAAGGTTGAAAAAAATGGATTTCAAAATTACATGAAATCAATAGGTAAGTTAGGAGGTCAAAATAAAATACCGCGATTGGCAAATGATCGTAAAATTGCTGACGCATTAAAATCACAAGTTTTGACTAAATAATAGTATCTTTGAACGTTAAATACATTATATAAGTAGTATGATTAAACAACATGAAAGAACGAGAGCGCAAGAAAGCTCAAATGCAATAGAGCGTATGTATATTACTATGCGTCACTTGTTTAATAGAGGTTTTTATAAGCCTATGGGTGTATCAGGAGAGACACTTCGTGAAGCACTATTAGTGTTGAGGCCAGAAATTTATGGATCTGTAGCAGATGAAAAAGCAGAATTAGAAGGCTTACTTTATGTTATAGATAGACTGCCTCACGGTATTGAAGAGTGTCGTTTTATTAACCTTACAAGTGATGAAGGTTATAAAGATTCTCATTTTGAAGCTATAATTCCGCCTAAGCGTAGAAGAAATTGTTATCGTATTGATAACGAGCAAATGAATATTGAAATCACTAGAGGACGTTCTGAAATTTATGATATTCTAACACACTTAACATTTTTATTTGTAGAATCTCACAAGATTAGTAAACGTGTTATTATTGATGAAAACGGTGCTACAACTAGAGATTGGCAAAAATTAGAAGCAGCAGTTTTAAATAAGAAAAAGCTAACACAAAAAGAACGTGAAATAGCTATTACGCATACAGCAAATATTTTAGGTCGTACGTTTAAAGAACTCTCTACAGTATATGACGTATTTGCATTACCAAGCAAGCCAGAACGTTTATTACATATAGTGTATTGGTTAGGTAAATTAGCGATTGAAGAAGTTGTTGAAAATAGTAAGCGTACCGTAACTTTTAGCCCGGTTTTAAGAGAGCGATTAGGGCACCATATTCATGGTGAAATGTGGGCGAATACAATAAAAGAGACTTTAAAAAAAGAAGGCCTTTTAGAAAGACCAATACATATAATTAGTGCCAACTTACATAGTGTAATGAATACGCTTTATGCACCAATAGCATTAAAAGCAGAAACATCTAAAACCGAAATTTTTAAGGTTTATGAAGCATTAAGTCAAAGCGATAATAAAGCATTAAGAAAAAAAGTAACTCAAAAAGCAGAGCAACAAGGGATGATCTTTATAAAAGATACTTCTGGGACTAATATTGATGTTCAGATTTTTGATACAGCTAAAATAGATTTATCTAAAACAGATTTAAATTTACCAAAACAAGAAAAAGACAAAGAAGCACCAGTGCTTTTTGTTATGGATTACGCTTTTGGAGAGCAAGCATATGAGACTATAGACGAGTTTTTAAAGCCTTTTAGTGAAGATGGCAGCAAGACACATCTAAATATAGAATCTGTCTCTATTATGGGTAAAGCAGGTATCTTAGAAGGAGGTAAAGGTGATATTATGATACCTTCAGCACATATTTTTGAAGGTACTGCAGATAATTACCCTTTTAAAAACGAATTAAGTAAGGTTGATTTAGAAGGTCAAGGCGTTTCTGTTTTTGAAGGTGCCATGATTACGGTGCTAGGAACCTCTTTACAAAATAAAGATATTTTAAAATTCTTTTATAATTCTACCTGGAATGTGATAGGATTAGAAATGGAAGGGGCGCATTATCAAAAAGCAATACAGGCAGCGTCTAAAGTTAGAGGTAGTATAAATCCTGACGTAAAAGTTAGATATGCTTATTACGCAAGTGATAACCCATTAGAAACAGGAGGAACGCTAGCTTCTGGAGGTTTAGGTACTTCTGGTGTAAAACCAACATACCTTATTACAAGAAAAATTTTACAACAAATATTTAACCAATAATTAATTTAAATCATGAGTCAAGAATTACCTAAAAATAACGACAATAAATCCGAAGAAGTTGATTTATTAGTCTTTTTTAACCTAATAGGGAATGCTTTTGGTAAAGTGTATTCTTTTTTTGAAAGGATTGCTAAAACTATTTATAAACTTATAATTGCGCTTTTATTGCACTTTATTAAGTCTGCCAAATGGTATGTTATAGGACTTGTAGTTAGTTTTGCTATTGGTTATGCGTTGGATAAAAACACGGAGAAACAGTATGGGGCTAATATGTTTATAAACACTAATTTTAATTCTACACGTCAGGTTTATGAAAACATGCGAAACCTAAATCAGTTAGCCGCAATTGATCGTGATAATAAGGAAATAGCCAGGCAATTAAAAATAAGTGAAGAAGAAGCTAGCAAAATCAGAAATTTCTATATAGAACCGGATATTGATCAGAACACACAAATGGCCATGTACGTCTCATATAAGCAAGAGTTAGATTCAGTCTCTAAATTAGAGTCCACATTTCAAGATTATCTTGATGGTCTTAATAGTTATAGTTTTAAATCCCATAAAATAGGTGTTTTATCTACTGATAAAAATGTTTATAAAAGTTTGAAAAATAACTTTATTTCATTTTTAAAGAAGAACCCATATTTGGACTCTTTAAAGCAAATAAACTTATTAAATATTAAATCACAAATAAAAGATATATCAGTTCAAATACAAAAGTTAGACTCATTAAAAAACAACTATTTAGCTATTAGAATCAAAGAGTCAGAGAAGTCTAATTCTAACGATAGAAGTAATGGAACTAATTTTTATATGGGTAATTCACAACCAAATGAATTACTGGTTGATGAGTCGGGTATTACTGCTTTATTATTTAGTTTGTCTCAGAAAAGAACAGAATTAAAAAACGAACTTGATTTAAATAAAAACATAATAGATGTTGTATCAGATTTTCCAACTACAGGGTATGATATTTCTGTTTGGACTGATTACAAAAAATACACATTTCCTATAGCTGCGTTTATATTGATTTTTCTAACAATTATGTTATTAAATCTAAAGCGTTTTTTAGAATCTCAAAATAAGTAGAGTCACAATTAAATATGAATACAATACTTGTTACCGGAGGAGCAGGATTTATAGGGTCTAATTTTATTTCTTTTTTTTTAAAGACAAATCCTAGCACTAATCTAGTCAATTTAGATAGTTTAACTTATGCTGGAGATTTAACTAACTTAAAGGAGGTTGAAAACAATTCTAATTACACTTTTGTCAAAGGAGATATTTGTAATAGAGATCTAATTGAGAAACTTTTTGAAAAGTATGAATTTGAAGGTGTTATTCATTTTGCTGCAGAATCGCATGTTGATAATTCTATTACAAATCCAGGGGCATTTATAAACACTAATATTACGGGTACTTTTAATCTTATTGATGTTGCCAAAAAGCATTGGATGTCTTCACCTTTTAATTATAAAAAAGGAAAAGAAAACAATAGATTTCATCATATTTCAACAGATGAAGTTTATGGAACATTAGGTGAAACAGGGTTGTTTACGGAAGACACACATTACGCGCCTAATAGTCCATATAGTGCTTCAAAAGCAGCATCAGACTTTGTAGTCAGAAGTTACTATCATACTTATGGAATGAACGTAGTAACTACTAATTGTTCAAATAATTATGGGCCAAAACAACACGACGAAAAATTAATTCCAACAATTATTAGAAAGGCTATTAATGGAGAAAATATTCCGATTTATGGTGATGGAACTAATATTAGGGATTGGTTATATGTTCTAGACCACTGCAAGGGGATTGATTTAGTATATAAGACTGGTAAATCAGGAGAAACTTATAATATTGGTGGTAAAAATGAACGTAATAATTTAACTATCGTAGATACCATTTGTTCGGTACTAGACGAGTTAATGCCTTCTGAAAAATCTTATAAAGAGCAAATAACATTTGTTAAAGACCGACCAGGACATGATTTTAGATATGCTATAGATGCTTCAAAAATTGAAAAAAATTTAGGATGGCGTGCAGAAGAAAATTTTGAATCAGGAATTAGAAAAACCATAGACTGGTATTTAGAAAAGTATAATAAATAAAGTAATTAGGCATGAAAGGAATTATACTTGCAGGAGGGTCTGGTACAAGGTTACACCCATTAACTAAAGTGTTAAGTAAACAATTGATGCCTATCTATGACAAACCAATGATTTATTACCCTTTGTCTACTTTGATAGGTGCAGGTATACGAGAAATATTAATTATTTCTACTCCAGATCATTTACCTTTATTTAGACAATTACTTGGTGACGGTAGTCATTTAGGTTGTATTTTTCAATATGAAATTCAAGATAAACCTAACGGATTGGCTGAAGCCTTTATTATTGGTGCTGATTTTATTGGTAAAGATAAGGTGGCACTTATTTTAGGAGATAATATATTTTACGGAACAGGCTTAACAGATTTACTAAAATCCAATATAGATCCTACTGGAGGAATTGTTTATGCTTATCATGTCACAGATCCAGAACGTTATGGTGTTGTAAATTTTGACGACAGTGGAAAGGCTTTATCAATTGAAGAGAAACCGGAAAAACCAAAATCAAACTACGCAGTACCAGGCATTTATTTTTATGATAATACTGTATTAGAAATAGCTAAAAATATAAAACCAAGTAAAAGAGGTGAATTAGAAATTACGGACGTCAATAGAGCATATTTGAATCAAGGTAATCTTCAAGTTTCAATATTAGACAAAGGAACCGCATGGTTAGATACGGGTACCTTTAATTCTTTGATGCAAGCATCACAGTTTGTTCAGGTAATAGAAGAACGTCAAGGATTAAAAATTGGTGCAATAGAAGAAGCCGCTTATAGTAGTGGTTTTATATCTAAACAGCAATTGATTGAGTTAGCAAAACCATTATTAAAAAGTGGTTATGGAGAGCATTTAATAAGTCTAGTAAATCAAGAGTAGAATGAGATCTATAGAAACAAAACTAAAGGATTGTTACATTCTAGAGCCAACCGTTTTCGGAGATTCTAGAGGATATTTTTTTGAAAGTTACACCAAAAGTAAATTTGATGTTTTAGTAGGTCAAAAAGTAGACTTTATTCAAGATAATCAGGCGTTTTCCAAAAAAGGAGCTTTAAGAGGGTTACATTTTCAAGAAGGAGAATTTGCTCAAGCTAAATTAGTTAGGGTTACTCAAGGCGTAGTTATGGACGTTGCAGTAGATCTGAGACCTAATTCAGAAAGTTTTTTACAACATGTAACAATTGAATTATCTGAAGAAAACAAAAAACAATTATTTGTTCCTAGAGGATTCGCCCATGGATATATTGTTTTAAGCGATACTGCTGTGTTTAATTATAAGTGTGATAACATTTACAATAAAGCTTCAGAAAATGGTATTATTTATAATGATAGTGACTTAAATATTAATTGGGGTCTGGACTCTGAACAATTTATAATTTCAGAAAAAGACAAAGTTTTGCCAACTATAAAACAACTGTTTAAATGATTAAAATTCTTGTAACAGGTTCCGGGGGTCAATTGGGATCATGTTTAAAAAATAAATCTAAAGAGCTAAACTCTTTAGATTTTGTTTTTTTAGATAGTAAAGCTTTGGATATTACTAACTTTCTCCAAACAGAAGCTATTTTTAGTAATCATAATTTTAATTATTGTATAAATTGCGCTGCTTACACAGCAGTAGATAATGCTGAGATGTATCATGAAAAGGCTCATAAAATAAATGTAATTGGCCCTAAAAATTTAGCTGAATCATCAAAAAAACATGGGGTAACATTAATTCATATTTCAACAGATTTTGTTTTTAATGGTAATGCTAATAAGCCATACAAGGAGACAGACTTAACAGACCCATTAGGTGTTTATGGTCATACAAAATTAGAAGGAGAGCTAGAAATACGGACTGTATTTGACAGCTATTATATTATTAGGACATCTTGGTTGTACTCAGAGTTCAAAAATAATTTTGTCAAAACGATGCTTAAATTGGCTCAAGAGAAAGAAGAGTTAAATATTGTGAATGATCAAAAAGGTACGCCTACAAATGCTAATGATTTGGCAGATGCAATTATAAATATTATAATTAGTAAAAAAAGAGCATTTGGACTGTATCATTTTAGTAACTTAGGAGAAACGACTTGGTATGGTTTTGCAAAAGCTATTTTTGAAATATCTAAAACAATAATTAAAATTAATCCAGTAACTTCTGAAGCTTTTATTACAAAATCAGAGCGACCCAAATATAGTGTGTTGGATAAAACCAAAATTAATTCTGTTTTTAACCTTAATATTCCGAATTGGAAGGATAGTTTGAGTAATCATATTAAAACAATTCATCCTTAATAATTTTTTATATAATGTATTCAGAAAAATATCATGAAGAAGATCTTTCGAAATTTGCTTTTTTAATAACAGGTGGAGCGGGTTTTATTGGCTCTAACCTTGTTGAGTATTTACTTACATATGGCGCAAAAAAAGTTATGGTTTTGGATAATTTGTCAACAGGAAAACTTAGTAATCTAAAACCATTTGAAGCATATTCTAATTTCATTTTTATAAAAGGAGATATTACTAATTTACAAGATTGTCAAGAGGCTATGCAAGGTGTAGATTATGTATTGCATCAGGCAGCTTTAGGATCTGTTCCAAGGTCCATTGATAATCCAATAGCTACCAATAATGCAAATGTAAACGGTTTTTTAAATGTTTTAGTGGCAGCAAAAGATTCTAATTCTGTAAAGAGAGTCGTTTATGCTGCATCATCTAGTACTTATGGAGATAGTCCAATTTTGCCAAAATCTGAAGATATTATAGGTAAACCATTATCGCCTTATGCAGTTACTAAATATGTTAACGAATTGTATGCGGATGTATTTTATAAAACCTATGGATTAGAAACTATTGGTCTTAGATATTTTAATGTTTTTGGCCCAAAACAGGATCCTAATGGTGCATATGCAGCTGTAATTCCTAAATTTATAGGTAAGATGTTAAATGATGAAACCATTACTATAAATGGAGATGGAGAACATTCTAGAGATTTTACTTTTATAGAAAACGTGGTTCAGGCTAATATAAAATCTGTATTAATTAATAATGATACAGCAATAAATCAAGTTTATAATGTTGCTTGTGGAGAAAGAATAAATCTTAATAAATTAATAATGTCAATAAAAGATTGTTTAGAGATTTTTAATGTTTTATCTAAAAGCAAAACTGTTCACGGGTCAGAAAGACAAGGGGATGTAAAACATTCTTTAGCAGATATATCTAAAGCTATTCAATTATTGAATTATAAGCCAAAATTTTCTTTTACTAAAGGGGTGTCAGAGACAGTATCATGGTTTTACATAAAACAGAAGGAAAATGTGTTGTAAAAAAGCAAATTTCATTGTTATTAAACATTAATCAATTAATATTGTATTTAAATTAAATTTAAAGTAACAATTGTATTATGAATTATAAAATTGCAATTATAGGATTAGGGTATGTAGGTTTGCCATTAGCAGTTGAATTTGCAAAAAAATATAAAGTGACTGGCTTGGATATTAATAAAGCGAGAGTGAATGCGTTAAATTTAGGCTACGATAGTACTTTAGAAGTTAGTGATGATAATCTTAAAGCTGTTTTAAATAAAAAAACTGAAATTGGTTTAGAATTGAGTTCTGATCCCAATAGTATATCAAATTGTAATGTTTACATTGTTACTGTTCCTACGCCAGTGGATAAAAATAATAGGCCAATTTTAACACCATTATTAAAATCTTCCGAAACTATAGGTAAATTATTAAATAAGGGAGACATTGTTATTTATGAATCAACAGTATATCCAGGTGTTACAGAAGACGAGTGTGTTCCAGTATTAGAGAAAGAAAGTGGTTTAAAATTTAATGTAGATTTTTATTGTGGTTATTCCCCAGAACGTATTAATCCCGGAGATAAAAATCACACGGTTGCAAACATTTTAAAAGTAACTTCTGGATCAACTCCAGAAATAGGTTTGAAAGTTAATGACTTATATGCTTCTATTATCACTGCTGGAACACATTTAGCTCCAACGATTAAAGTTGCTGAAGCTGCTAAAGTAATTGAAAATGCACAAAGAGATATTAATATTGCATTTGTTAATGAGTTAGCAATGATTTTTAATAAGTTGAACATTGATACACATGCCGTATTAGAGGCAGCAGGAACAAAGTGGAATTTTCTACCTTTTAAACCAGGTTTGGTTGGAGGACACTGCATAGGAGTAGACCCGTACTATTTAGCTCAAAAGGCTCAAGAAGTTGGTTATCACCCTGATATTATATTGGCTGGTAGACGTTTAAACGATGGTATGGGGGCATATGTCGCAAATGAAGTTTTAAAGCTTATGGTAAAAAGAGGTATTGCAATAAAAAACGCCAAAGTATTAATGTTAGGTATAACGTTCAAAGAAAACTGCCCTGACATTAGAAACACAAAAGCAATAGACGTTTACAATACATTAGTAAGTTTTAATATGGATGTTGACATATATGATCCTTGGGCGAATAATGATGAAATAAATAAAGAATATGGTATTTCAAAAGTTGATAAATTAAATGGTACCTATGATGGTATAGTTCATGTTGTTGCACATAACGAATTTTTAGAATTAAACTTAAGTAAGTATAAATCTGAAAATGCTATTGTGTACGATGTAAAAGGATCACTAAATCAAGATATCGTAGATAAAAGATTATAGATGTGAAATCTGCTATAACTAAGATTTAATGTTTTAAACATGATTAAAAAACTAAAAATTCTATTAACTCAAAACAGAAATAAAGCAGTCTTATATTCTTTTACTACATCTTTTATTGCTAGGGTTTTAGGGCTTTTATCGACAATTATAATAACACCTTTGCTATTGCGACATTTTTCTGCCGAAGGATTTGCATTATGGAGTATGTTAATAATTGTAGTGAATTTTTCGGGGTTTGCTGATTTAGGCATGGGTCATAGTTTAATGAATTTATTATCTGAAGCAAAACATAAAAAGACTAAAGAAACAGAAAAAAAACTTATAGTAACAACCGTTATCTTTTTAGTAATAAGTTCTTTTATACTTGCTCTTTTTAGTCTTTTATTTAATTATTTGTTCAATTGGGAAACCTTTTTTGACATATCAAGTCAATCGCTTTCTTATCAAATGAAAAACTCAGTTTATTTAGTAATAGTCTTATTTTTCATCAATGTTCCATTTTCAATAATTCATAAAATACAGTATGCTTGGTTAGATAATCATGTCTATCATATTTGGGAAATAGTACAAAAATTATCTATAATAATATTGGTATATATTGGTGTTAAAAAAGCTTTCTCATTAGAGTATTTTGTAATTGCTTTTTATGCTCCATTTATAATAATAAACATTTTAAATATCTTTTTTTACTCAAAATACAGACCAACAATAAGAGATTGCATCACGAGAAAATATTTTATTTCTTCTATAGATTTAAAGATTTTCAACGTTATATTAAAAACAGGTGTTTTGTTTTTTTTAATGTCATTACTTTTTAATTTAGGTAGATCGTTTGATAATTTTATAATTGGTAGATTTAGTTCTCTTGAATTAGTAACTGATTATGAAATAGTAAAAAAACCATTTGATTTGATTTTAGTGTTTATTATGATGCTCTCTTCTGGGTTGTGGCCGGCTTTTGGCGACGCTATTCACGCTAAAGACTATCAATGGATAAAAAAAGTATTAAAAAAATCCTTATTAAGTGTAATGATTTTTTCTAGTTTAGGAGTGTGTTTTTTAATAATTTACGGAAATAATATTTTAAAAATCTGGTTAAAAGATGATTATAATTTTTCTTTTGAAATGTTCTTACTAATGGCAATATCGTATTTTTTGTTTTCTATAAATAATGTATTATCATCTTTTTTAGGAGCAAATAATATTATTAAAAAACAAATCTATATGTTCTTTGTATATTTGATTGTAAGTGTTCCTTTGAAAATTTATGGAGTAATCCATTATGAGTTAAAAGGATTATTATTATTAAATATACTATCATTCTTTTGTATTGTGTTAGTCCCGTCATTAATAATTAGTTTTAATAAAATAAAATCATTTAATTAAAAAAAATGGAGTATTATTATAAAGAAGTATCACCAAATACTATAGCAGACATTCAGTTTTTAATTAAAGCTGTTTATGGAAGAGAGGCTACTTTAGAAGCCTTAAATAAAAAATATGATACCACAAAATCAGGTTTATACACTGTAGGGTACCTAGCCTATTCAAAAACTAATGATCAACCTGCGGGGTATTATGGAGTTTTTCCGACTGTTTTTGAATATGACGATAAAACTGTTCTAGCAGCGCAGTCAGGAGACACAATGACTCATCCTAATCACAGAAGAAAAGGGCTATTTGTAACACTTGCTACTATGACCTATGATTTGGCTAAAAATAAAGGAATTGAATTTGTTTTTGGTTTTCCTGTAGAGGCATCTTATCACGGATTTGTTAAAAAATTAAATTGGAGACATGATAGCAATATCAAAAAATTAGATTTTTTTATTTTCACATTACCATTTAGCTCAATTCAAAGATTGTCTCAAAATTTTTATTTAAAATTTGTAAATACTTTATTTTCAAACTCAAAAAGTAAAAATGATTACCCTTTCATGAATGAAGAACTGAGTAATCCAAAAATTAAAAGAGACTCCTATTTTTATGATTATAAAGACAAGGAAAACAACTTTAAACTTATGTTTCTGGGCTTGAATATTTGGTATCAAATTAAAGGAGAAACAATGATTATTGCAGATTTAGAATATAATCAAAAATTAAAAACTAAAGCAGTTATTTCAAGATTGAAGTTTTTAGCTTTTTTAATGGGTATATTAAGAATAAGCTTTCATTTGAGTCCAAATAGTTTGTTTGCAATTAAATTAAGTCAGCAATACGACTTAAAAGAAGGTTTAGCAATAGGATATGTGGATTTATTAGACACACAACTTCCTTTAAAGGAAATGTGTTTTACTTATGCGGATTTTGACACTTTTTAAATTATGAGACAAAGTATTAAATTGTTTATCTTATTTCTTGGTAATATTTTATATAGAAATAATAAAAGTAAAGTTATTTATTATCATGATCTTCATGGATCCAAAAGTTATACTAAAATGTCAACTTCGATTGAAGAGTTTGAAATGCACCTGACACAAATTAGATTAAAAAACTATAAAATAGTAGACCAAATTAATCAAGAAAAACAACAAATCAAAATTTGTTTTGATGATGGTTTTAAAGGTATATTTGACAATAAAGATTTTTTGATATCCAATAATGTTTTTGTAGAAATATTTTTAATTACTGATTTTATAGGTAAAGAAGGATACCTTACAAAAAAAGAGATTTTAGAGCTGGATAGTTTTTCTAATTTTAGTTTTGGAAGTCACACAAAGACACATTCAAACTTAGGCGATTTAGACGATGTAAGTATTACACAAGAATTAGCTAAAAGTAAAGAGGTTATAGAGAAGATGTTAAACAGAAAGATTGATTCTTTATGTTTTCCAAGAGGAATATTTTCAAGTAAAACATTACAAATAGCGAAAAAGCTTGGTTATATTGATCTGTATAGTTCTATTCCTGGTAAATTTTTGAAGAATAACAAACAGTTTGAAATAATAAATAGATATTTGGTTCAGTTTGCATCAAAAAAAGAATTTGGATTTATTTTAAATGGAGGTCAGGACATATTTAAAGACAGAATAACAAAGCAACACTATAGAAGATAACATTGAAAATTAAAACAGTCATAAATACGGGTTCCTTTTTAGGAATGTTATTATTATTAGTTAGCTTTTATAACTCAAGCATCTTTCCTATTTTATTTAAAATCCATGGAGATGTCTTTTACTATTTTTTAATATTTTTTGTTAGTGTATTTATTTTATTTTCTTCTAAGAAGATGTACAATTATTTAATACCTCTAATTTTTGCAAGTGTCTTAAGTATTTTTTTTAATGACATCCCTTCAGAGTTTAAGTCCCACTTAAGATTATTTGCATGGGTTTTGTTATTATTAGCTGTTGGACCATTAATAAGAAATAGGGTTTCTCATAAAATTAAAGAAAAAATCTTTTTTTTGTTTCCTAAAATGTGTGTAATTGCTTCTGTATTATCTTTTTTGTACTGGGCTGTTAACTTCAAAGTAGTGGGTAGGGGGTTTTTTACTGGGGTTATGGCACATGCAATGTTAGTAAGTCCAATCGCAAATATTGCATTAATGTATGTTTTTATTCTTTTCTTAGAAGAGACTAAAAAGAGTAAACAGTACCTATATATGCTTTTACTGGTTGTAATTGGTATCACTTGTCTTTTAGGAGCGTCTAGGGCTGCTCTATTAGGGTCAGTAGTGGGGATCACTGTTATGCTTTATTTTCATTCAAAGAAAAAGTTTTTGATTTTAATAAGTGTTTTTCTTTTGCTATCACCTGTCTATTTTACTTACAATTATTTTCAAGAAAGTAAAATTAGAAAAGTATCATACACTACTTCTGCTCAAAACAGAAATATTTTAGAAGGATTGAGTAGAAAAGGCGCTGATAATACAAGAGAAGGTCTTTGGGAAGATAGGCTTAACGAATTTATAGCTAATCCTGTGTTTGGAAGTGGATTTGCAGCAGTGGATTTTGAGGTAATAAAATATAAGGCATTTGTTAGAGATGGGGGGGTAGTGGAATTTGGTTCCGGCTATTTAGCGTTAGTATCTACTTTAGGAGGATTAGGAATAATAAGTTTTTTTTATCTTCTATATGGCTTATATCGGATTTTAAAGAAAAATTTTAAATACAAAAGTTCAAAAGTTCAATTAATGGTAATTATGTATTTATGTTTTTTTGGAGTTCACCTTTTTTTTGAAGGATACCTTTTAGCGGTTGGTACGTTATTAAGTTTAGTCCTTTGGACTGTTTTAGGGTATTTGTTTGATTTTAAATATTTTACAAAACAAGAATAATGAATATATTATTTCCAATAAGAGCGTTTTATCCTGCTCAAACGGGTGGTCCAGCAAATACTGTTTATTGGTTGGCAAAGGAACTTGCTAAAAACAATAAGGTTCATGTTGTTACAACAAGTTTGGATGTAAATAAAGAATTGATATCAGAAAATAGATGGACTGATTTAAACGGAATCAATGTTATTTATGTGACAAATCATAAAATCCCAATATTGATTTATTTAAATTCATTTAAAAAAATTTTTAAAACTGATATTATTCATTTAAATAGTCTTTTTGATCTTAGCTCTCTGCCAATTGCTTTATTTGGATTAATATTGAATAAAAAAATCATATGGTCTGTAAGAGGAGAACTTGAAGGTTATGCTTTAGGTTACGGTCATTTTCGTGTTAAAAAAATATTTTTATACATAATTAAGAAAATTTCAAAGAACATCATATTTCATGCAACTTCCGAATCTGAAGTCAGTAATGTTTTAAATTGTTTTGGTAGAAAAACAAATGTTTTTAAGTTACCAAATTATATGATGTTACCTCAAAAAATTGAAGAAATAGAGGTGAAAAAACAATTATTGTTTGTTGGTAGAGTTCACCCTATAAAATCTATTGATAAATTGCTTAAAGCATTATCGGTTTCTGAAGCTTTTTTAAAAAGTGATTTTATTTTTAAAATAGCAGGTATTGGAGATGTAGGGTATATGGATCAAATTACTTCTTTAATTATAAATTTAAAACTATCTCATAAAGTTGATTTTTTAAAAAGAAGAATAGAAGGTAAAGAGAAAGAATTATTATATGCTGAGAGTTACTTTTCTTTTTTAGTCTCTGAGTCAGAGAACTTTGGAGCAGTTGTAACAGAAGCTATGGCTCAAGGAACACCTGTTGTTACCTCAAAAGGAACACCTTGGCAAATTCTTGAACAGGAAGAAATCGGCTTTTGGATTGAGAATAACCCTGAACAAATCTGCCAAATAGTAGACAAGATATTATTGTATAACGATCAAGAATATAGGGAGATAAGACAAAAAACTTATAATTTTGTGTTGTCAAATTTTAATATTGAAAATAATGTAAATAAATGGGAAAAGGAATATTTAAAGACGCGAACTTAATTATAAAAAAGTATAGCAATCCATTCTTTTTTGTGGCTTTATGTTTTGTAGCTATATCAATAAATTTTCCTAAGCATAATATGAATAGTATTTCAATTATAATCTTAAGCATTTCTTGGTTACTGAATGGGGAAAGTTTAAAAAAGAAGTATTACAAGTTTTTACATAACAAAACTGCATTACTCTTTGCACTTATTTTTTTTTGTTATTTTATAGGATTGGTTCATACTAAAAATTTGGAAAGAGGCTTTAGAGTATTAGAGATAAAGTTGCCTTTAATTATTTTTCCAATAATCTTAGGGTCAACATCTTATTTTTTAAATCAAAAACAAAAAACTGTTTTTTCATATATATTTATAGCTTCTAATCTTCTTATTGGATTTTATACAATTTTTTGTGTTTATTTTGATATTGGATTAGTGTCGGAAAGATTTATACAAACGGGTGTTAAATATTATACCCATTCAGATTTAACTATAAAAGTGGATAATCATCCAACTTATCTTTCTTTTAGTTTTTTAATTTCGTTAGTTTTTTTACAATACCTACTAGATAATAATCGAATTAAAACAGTAGTGTTTATTGTGCTTTTTATTTTATTATCGTTTTATTTATTCCTTCTTTCAAGTAAGCTTGGTGTTTTTCTTTATTTAGTTTTAATTATTTACTTTTATTATTATAAATTTAGAATAAATAAACAATTAAAACTAGGACTTTTAACTATTTCTATTTTAAGTTTTTTTTATATTTTTTTCACTCAAAACTCCATTAAAAAAAGGTATGAAGAAGAGTTTTTAAGCCTTAAATCATTCAAAAACATAAGAAATAAAGAGGTTCCTTTTCATCTAAAAAATCAAAGACTAATTGCTGCAGATATTTTCTTTTCGCAACCTATAATAAATCTTTTTTTTGGAATCGGAACTGGTGATACTCAAGATTATCTTGATAAAAAATATAGACACTACCTTGAAACAGTAAATAGAGGCGCTTTCAAAGATTTAAATTTTCATAACCAATTTTTTCAATTAAGCAGTACCATTGGAATTTTAGGAGGATTGTTATTGATTTATGTGCTTTTAGCTCCATTTATCGTTTCATTAAAAGATGGTAATGAAGAATACATGCTGTTTTTACTACTGATTTTTTTATTTTTTATGATTGAGTCTTTTTTCGAAACTCAAAGAGGAACTGTATTGTATTCTTTTTTTAATTCATTATTAGCATTTTTATGGTATAAAAAGAAAACTGTATCTTTGAAAAATAGTGCTTCACATTACACCAATAAATTTTTAAAGGATGAATTATAAATTGTCATTTTACATAATATTTGTTTTCATGTTATTAGCCTCTTGCGGAAACAAAAAAGAGAGTCAACCGAATAAGACTGATAAAAAAGTAATAATAAAAGAGCAGGCAAAAATTCAGGCTAATTTATTAAATTGGAAGGAAACTTGGGTTGAAGGTATTGGCTCTGTTCCTGGATTTAAGTCATTTGGTAAAGAAGAGGAAAGTCGACGTGTTAAAGGTGTTAATTTTGATTTTAAACAAGATATATTGTGGGAATGTATTCCAGATAATTCCACGACATGGGATGGAGGCTTCGGTACAGATTACTTACCAATAGATAACCAATATGCATATAGATTTACATCTTGGGTTAAAAAAACTAACGGAAAAGTTGGTAGAACTTATTATGCTGTAACAGGAGTTACTGAAACAACAGGAGAAATAGTTAAAAACGCTAATTTTGTAAACGCTGGATTTGTGCCAGAAAAATTGGAGGAATGGTATTTGTTAATTGGATATATATATCCTTACGATTACGAAGATGATGTTGAGAAGCAACCAATATCGGGTGTTTACTATTTAGGAGAAAAAGTTGCTGAAGGCAGAGATTTTAAGTGGGAGAAGACCACTGATAAAGCTGCTTTTCGAACTCTGCTAAATAATTGTAAGAATAGCTTAGAAGAACGTTTATATATTTCTCAACCAACATTATATAAAATAGATGGTACAGAACCTAAATTAAAAGATGTAATATAGATTATTTAATGACATCTATTTATTCAAGTTTATAATCGTATGTAAGACAATGAAGATATCAAATTTAAATAAGTTTTTTTTTTGTAACTTATTATTAATTATGTTTATTGGAGATTTAGTGACAAAATATTTTAAAATTGAAACAATTTTTTTTTATTCATACGGAACAATTTTTAAGTTTTTTTTTCAACTTATTTTGATATTTAACTTAATATACCTTAGAGCATGGAAAACAGAAAAATTTAAGTATTTAATACTTTTGACTTGCGTCTTTATTATAGGTCAAATAAGTGAATATATAATATACGATGATATAAAACAGTCTCATTTTATACACAATGTTTTTAGATTTAATACTTATATTTTTTTAATCCTTTTTGTTATAGTATTTAAAGTATCAGATATAAATCAAATTAAAATAACAGAAAGCAATATAAATTGGATAAAGAAAATAGGTTTGATAAATATTCCTTTTCTTTTAATAGGCCTAGTAACTCAAATAAATTTTTTTAAATCTTATCCTGGTTCAGATAGATTTGGTATAAATGGTATTTTAACTTCGTCTGGAACAGCAAGTTTTTTTTATGTGTTTTTAATTCTTATTTTATACGTAGAATTTGTTAAAAAACAAACTTGGAGTATTTTATTAATTCAATTTATTGTTTCATTTTTAGTAGGTACAAAAACTATTTGGTTTTTTAATGGACTATTAGTGATAATCCATTTTTGCTTTATAATAAATAAAAAATATCGTACTATTTTTCAATCTATATTTTTGTTTATCGGGTTATTAGTTTATTTGTTTAGCCATAAAATAAAACTATTTATAATAGGATTATTCTCATTTGGAGAAAGGATATATAATGAATACGGTTTTATAACTGTTATTCTTTCAACTAGAGACTTATTTTTAGTTAGAGCAATAGAAGTTTATAAAGAAAAAGCATCATTAGTAACATTTCTTTTTGGTGGTATAAATGATAAATTAATAAATGTAGAATTTGAATTTATAAAATTATTTTTATTCTTTGGCTTAGTAGGAAGTGTAGTATATTTATTTTTTCTTAAAAATATTTTTTTCAGGAAAAATCAATCTAAACTTAAAACTATTCTTTTTACAGTAATAATTGTAATAAGCGCATTATCGGGTGCCTTATTATATAGTGTATTTTGCTCGATATTATTTTATATTACATTTTTATATATAGACAAATTAGAAAACAACTCATTAAATGATGACATTCAAAGATAAGACACTATTGATAACAGGTGGTACGGGTTCCTTTGGTAACGCTGTGCTTAATCGTTTTGTTAACTCAGACATTAAAGAAATTAGAATTTTTTCAAGAGATGAAAAAAAGCAAGACGAATTAAGGCGTAGACTATCCAATCCTAAAGTTAAATTTTATATCGGAGATGTTAGAGATTATAGATCTGTAGAAACCGCAGTACGAGGTGTGGATTACATCTATCATGCAGCAGCATTAAAACAAGTTCCATCCTGCGAGTTTTTTCCGATAGAGGCTGTTAAAACGAATGTATTGGGTACGGAAAATGTTCTAGAGGCAGCAATAAAATATAATGTAAAAAGTGTTGTGGTATTAAGTACTGATAAAGCAGTTTACCCAATAAACGCTATGGGGATTTCAAAAGCAATGATGGAAAAAGTGCTTATTGCTAAATCTAGAAATGCTGGAAACACAATAATATCAGGTACGCGCTATGGTAACGTAATGGCATCAAGAGGCTCTGTTATTCCTCTTTTTATTGAGTTAATGGCAAAAGGAGAAGATCTAACCCTTACAGATCCAAAAATGACTCGTTTTATGATGACTTTAGAAGATGCTGTAGATTTGGTTTTATTTGCATTTAATAATGCAGAACCAGGAGATATGTTTGTACAAAAAGCGCCAGCTGCAACAATTGATATATTGGCAAAAGCATTAATTGATTTATACAAATCAGATAGCAAAATTAAAGTAATAGGTACTCGTCATGGAGAAAAACTTTACGAATCCCTTTTGACTAGAGAAGAAAGGGTTAAAGCAGAAGATTTAGGTGAATATTACAGGGTACCGGCAGACAATAGAGATCTTAATTATTCCAATTATTTTTCTGAAGGAGAAATAGATATGGATCTGGTTGAAGACTACCACTCGCACAATACAGATCAATTAGACGTTGAAGGGATGAAAAAACTGCTTTTGAAACTAGATGTTATAAAAGATAATATTTAGTGTAATGATTTTAAAAACTCCAGAACTAATAGATGGCGATGTTTTTTCAGATGCAAGAGGGACGTTACAATTTGTCAACGACTTTAATTTGTCCTCAATAAAAAGAGTGTATTTTATCATACATCCAAAGACGGAAACTATTAGGGCTTGGCAAGGACATAAAATAGAGAGCAGATGGTTTTATTGTGTAAAAGGAAGTTTTAGTATAAAATTAGTGAAAATTGATGATTGGGATAACCCATCAGACAATTGTAAAATATTCGAATTTAATTTAGAAGAAAACACACCTCAAGTACTTTCCATACCTAATGGTTACGCTAATGGGTTTTCGGCACTTGAAAAAAACTCTAAATTAATGATTATGTCGGACTATGCTTTAAACGAAGTACAAGATGACAATTATAGATTTGAAAGCACAAAATGGGTAAATTGGAAAAAATGATAAAAGTTGGGATAACAGGTCAAGCAGGCTTTATGGGAAGCCATTTGTTTAATTATTTTGGAACAAAAGAAAAGATCGAGCTTATAAATTTTGAACGTTCTTTTTTTGAAAGTAAAGAAAAGATTGAAAATTTTGTAAGTCAATGTGATGTAATATGCCACATTGCTGCAATGAATAGGCATGATGATGAACAAGTTATTTATAACACAAACATTAAGTTAGTAGAACAGCTGATAACCGCGTGTGAATCATTAAATGCAACGCCGAAAATTATTTTTTCATCATCCACACAAGAAGAAAGAGATAATCTTTATGGTAAATCGAAACGTGATGGAAGAATGGCTTTTGAAAATTGGGCAGAAAAAGCTGGAGCTAAAATAAGCACTTTAGTTATTCCAAATGTTTTTGGGCCTTTTGGAAGACCATATTATAATTCTTTTATAGCAACTTTTTGCCACCAAATTGTTAGAGGAGAAATACCAACAGTACATAATGATGGAGAAGTAAATCTAATTTATATTAATGAGTTAGCAGAAGCCTTTTATCAGGAGATTATAACAAACAATAAGCAGGTAAATACGAAGGTTGTTCCACATACTTCAACCAAAAAAGTTTCGGAAATTTTAAAATTATTAAATAACTACAAATCAACTTATATGGATAATGGTGTTGTAGCAGATTTAAGAAACCCTTTTGAACTAGCCCTTTTTAATACATTTACTAGTTTTATTCCTAAAAGCTATTTCCCAAGAAAATTTGTGAAGCATACAGATAATAGAGGTGCATTTGTTGAAATTATGAGAGCAAATACATCTGGACAATCATCATACTCTACAACAGTTCCAGGTATTACAAGAGGTAATCATTATCATACTAGAAAGGTGGAACGATTTGCAGTTATAAGTGGTAAAGCACGTATTCAATTACGTAAAATTAATACGGATCAGGTGTTTAGCTATACGTTAGAAGGTGGAGAGCCGGCCTATGTTGACATGCCTATCTGGTACACACACAATATAACCAATATAGGCGATACAGAGTTAATTACACTGTTTTGGATTAATGAGCCCTATAATCAAGAAGACCCAGACACTTATTTTGTTGAGGTTTAAAATAACTAGACCATAAAAAAAAACTATTTTTGCCATAATTAAAATTTTGATTAATGAAAAAATTAAAGGTATTAACCGTAGTTGGTACACGACCAGAGATTATAAGATTATCATGCACACTTATTGCATTAGATAATAACGATGCTATAGACCATGTTTTAGTACATACAGGTCAGAATTACGACTATGAATTAAACGAAATATTTTTTGAAGATTTAGGGCTTAGAAAACCTGACTTTTTCCTTAATGCAGCAGGTAAAAATGCAACCGAAACAGTTGGAAATATTTTAATTGCAATAGACCCTATTTTAGAAGAGCAAAACCCTGATGCATTTTTAGTTTTAGGAGATACTAACTCTTGTTTGTGCGCAATTCCTGCCAAAAAGAGACAAATTCCTGTCTTTCATATGGAGGCAGGTAATAGATGTTTTGATCAACGTGTACCCGAGGAGACTAATAGGAAGATAGTAGACCACGTTTCGGATATAAATCTAACCTATAGCTCAATAGCTAGAGAATACTTGTTAAGAGAGGGGCTATCTCCAGATAGAGTTATAAAAACAGGTAGTCCAATGTATGAAGTGCTTAACAAGTTTAAGCCAAAAATTGAGGCTTCAAGCGTCCTTGAAAGGTTAGGGTTAGAAAAGCAAAAGTTCTTTGTGGTATCTTCCCATAGAGAAGAAAACATCAGTAATCCTAAAAATTTTAATGGATTAATAGAGTCTTTAAATCAAATTGCAGAAAAATATGATTATCCCATTATTGTTTCTACACATCCACGAACACGAAATATGCTAACTGCTAAAAACGTTAAGACTCATAAAAATATTCAATTTTTAAAACCATTAGGGTTTAGTGATTATAACGCACTACAAATGCATTCTTTTGCTGTGCTATCAGATAGTGGAACAATATCTGAAGAGTCGTCGATTCTTAATTTTCCGGCATTAAATATCAGAGAAGCGCATGAACGCCCAGAAGCAATGGAAGAAGCATCAGTAATGATGGTTGGCTTAAACCCAGAACGTATCTTACAAGGTTTATGTGCTTTAAAGCAACAAGAAAGAAACCCAAATCGAAATTTCAGAGAAGTTTATGACTATTCTATGCCAAACGTTTCAGAAAAAATAGTGAGAATAATATTATCATATACAGACTATATAAACCGTGTGGTTTGGAGTAAATAGTAATACTAAAATTTAAATTTTTAATATATGAATGTACTTTTTTTAACAATGGCTAAAATAAATAGTATTGATGAGAGAGGTATTTATACAGACTTGTTAAGAGAGTTTATAAACAATAAATATGATATCTATATTGTTAGTCCTGTAGAAAGGAAACATAAAAAAAAGACCTCATTAATTAAAAAAGATAAAGTTCAGATATTAAATGTGAAAACATTTAATATCCAGAAAACCAATATTATAGAAAAAGGGATTGGTACTCTAGCAATAGAGTATCAATATTTAAAAGCGATAAAAAAACATTTTTCAGATGTAAAGTTTGATCTTATTTTATATTCTACACCTCCAATAACGTTTTCAAAGGTTATTAGTTATATAAAAAAAAGAGATAATGCTTATGCTTATCTGCTTCTAAAAGATATTTTCCCTCAAAATGCAGTAGATTTAAAATTGATAAAAAAGGATGGGTTTTTACATAAAATGTTTCTTAAAAAAGAACAAAGACTGTATCAACTCTCAAACACTATTGGTTGCATGTCTGAAGCTAATAAACAATACGTTTTAAAGCATAACCCTACAATTAAGGCCTCTAAAGTTGAGGTAAATCCTAATAGTATTTTTCCAATAGAAGTAGAAGAAAAAACAGAAGAATTTAAAAAATCTATTAGAAAAAAACATAGTATACCAGAGAATAAAAAAGTTTTCATCTATGGTGGTAACCTCGGTCAGCCTCAGGGAATAGATTTTTTATTAAAAACAATGGAAGTAGTTAAAAATAAAAATGTTTTTTTCTTAATTGTTGGCTCTGGGACAGAGTACTCGAAAGTTTTAAATTGGTTTCAATCAAATACACCTCAAAACGCAAAATTGTTACCTTATTTAGATAAAAAAGATTATGATGATCTTGTTAGTGTTTGTGATATTGGATTAATTTTTTTGCATAAAAACTTTACTATACCAAATTTTCCCTCTAGACTGCTCTCTTATTTAGAGATGAAATTGCCGGTGTTAGCAGCTACAGATGTCAATACGGATATTGGTAAAGTAATAGAAAATAATAATTGTGGTTATTGGGTTGAGTCAGGAGATGTTAAAGCCATGTTGATAGCAGTTGATAAAATAATTAATAATGAACAACAGTTTAATAATATGAAAGAAAATGGATGGCAATTATTAAAAAAAGAGTATCATGTGTCCAAATCTTTTAAATTAATAAATAAAAAATTAGAAGATGTATAAACTCTTTTTTAAAAGAATTTTTGATTTAATATTTTCCATTGTAGGATTGGTTGTGCTTTTTCCGTTTTTTATAATAGTACTAATATTATTGGCTATAAATAATGAAGGTAAACCCTTTTTTTTTCAAAGAAGACCTGGTCAAAATGAGAGTATTTTTAAGCTAATAAAGTTTAAAACGATGACAGATAAAAAAGACCAATCAGGTGTTTTGCTGCCAGACAATCTTAGATTAACACAAATAGGTAAGTTTGTTAGAAAAACATCTCTAGACGAAATGCCACAGTTAATTAATGTCATAAAGGGGGACATGAGTCTAATCGGACCAAGACCTTTGTTGCCAGAGTATTTGCCTATGTATACTAAAGAACAGAAGAGAAGGCACGATGTAAAACCTGGGATTACAGGTTTATCTCAAGTTAAAGGTAGAAATTTAATGAAATTTAGCGAGCGTTTTATAAACGATGTTTATTACGTAGATAACTTAAGTTTTAAGTTAGATTGTAAAATATTATTTATGACCGTTAATAGTGTCTTGTTCAAAAAAAACACTGTTGTTAATGGCCAAACAGTGGATGAAGTAGATGATTTAGGGATTAGTAAAAACTTAAGTTCAAACCATTTTAAAAGTGATAAAACATGAATATTAAAGGAAAAAAAGTAACTCTTAGGGCAATAGAACGAGAAGATTTAGAATTTTTGCAAGAATGGTCTAATAGTCCTGAAATTAATTATATGCTTGGAGGATGGCATTTTCCTTCTAGTAAACAGGATCAAGAAAAATGGTTTAATTCATTATCATTAAACAGTCCTAATCAAAGATTTGCAATAGATACAGAAGATTTGGGTTTAATAGGTATGGCTAATATAGTAGACATTAATTGGAAAGATAGAAATGCTTTTCATGGTATGCTATTAGGTGATAAAAGCATGAGGGGTAAAGGCTATGGAGTAGATACAATAATGGCAGTTAGTAGGTATGCATTTGAAGAATTGGGTTTAATGAGAATGAATAGCACAGTGATTTCATATAATGAGCCCTCAATAGGTGTTTATACAAAAAAGTGTGGATGGCAGATTGAAGGCATTAAAAGAAATCACTATTTTAGAAAGAACCAATGGTGGGATCAGGTGGTTACAGGAATTACAAAAGAAGACTATTTTAATTTAATTAAAGAAAACAAATATTGGGAGGGTCAATAATAAATAAAGAATTTGGTTCAGATTTTCACCTTTGTACAGAAGTAAAATGGCAAACATGTAATCAAAATTTTTTCTCAGATAATACTAATTTATTTTTATCTGGTAGATCAGCTCTTTACGCATTACTAAAACAAGGTATAAAAAAAAGAAACTGGAAGATAGTGTACTTTCCTAGCTACTATTGTCAAGAGGTTGTAGCGTTTGTACAAGAGCTGCCTATAGAAGTGAAAACTTATGACTTCAACCCCTTTTTAGACGCATCAGATAAAGGATTTATTATTGAAGATAATTTCACGTCTGTAATTATTAATGTAGATTTTTTTGGACTTAAAAAACATAGTTTTTCAACTATAAAAAAAGCAATTATCGTTGATGATTTAACACATAATTTACAAGCAATTAGTAGTTGTAAAGCGGACTTTATATTTGGGTCATTAAGAAAAGAGTTACCAATACCATCTGGAGGTTTTTTATCTAGCTCGACAGATTTTAAATTACCCAAAGGTGCTTTTAGTGCTTTAGCAAATAGTATAGCTATCAAAAAATTGACAGCAATGTATTTGAAAAAAAGATACCTTGAAGGTTTATCTGAAGATAAGGTTACTTATCGAGAAATTTTTATTGAAAGTGAAGAAAACCTAGAAGGCAAGTTAAAGGGAGCAAAAATTCCTAAAACCTCTAAAATACTTTTAAAAGATTTGAATATTGCTAAAATACTTGAAACAAAAAAAGAAAATATTAAAGCAGCGTTGGATAATCTTTTAATTGAGAAAGATTTAATTTTAAATAGCAAAAAAGATACATTTGGAGCAGGATTAGTATTGCAATTAAAGTCAAAAAAAGATAGAGATTATCTAAGATCATATCTAATAACAAATAAAATATTTCCTGCTATATTATGGCCTGGTCAAATTACCAAAAGAGATTTGGAAATTGAGGATAAAGTGCTTTTTTTACATTTAGATTACAGATATAATTTAGAAGATATTAAGTATATAACAAATAAATTAAATTTTTTTTTCAGGAATGAATAGTATTAGAATAATTAAACTAAGCGAAAGCCAAGAATGGTCTAATATAGTTACTAATAGCGTTAATTATGATTTCTATCATACTCTTGCCTATAATTTATTAGAAACAGAGGGAGTACCTGTATTATTAGTGCAATCTTTAAATGATGCTTTTATTGCTTTACCAATTATTATTAGAGATATTCCTGAATCGAATTTTAAGGACTGTACATCAGTTTATGGTTATGCAGGGCCAATATCTAATATACGATTTGATCAGGTGACTGACGATCTTATAAACCTGTTTCATAGTAATGTATTAGGGTTTTTTAAAGATTCTAAAATTGTTTCTTGTTTTTCTAGGCTTTACCCTATTTTCGATAATTATAAAATGTTAGAGGGATTTGGAAAAACAATTAATTTAAATAAAACTATTGCTATAGATTTAAATTTACCTATTGATTTACAAAGGCAGAAATATAGAAAGTCTAATAAATATGAGATTAATAAACTTAAAAAAAATAATTTCATAGTAACAGAAGCTAAAACTGATGCCGAAATTGATGAGTTTATTAAAATTTATAATGATACTATGAAAAGGGTAAATGCATCAGATAATTATTTCTTTTCAAGAGAGTATTTTTATTCGTTTTTACAAAACAACTCTTTTGATGCTAAACTACTTTTAGCTAAAAAGGATAATATTATAACAGCAGGGGCGATTTTTACAGTTACAAACAAAGTAATGCAGTATCATTTAGCAGGTACAAAAGCCGAGTTTTCTAGAGATACACCAATGAAATTGATATTAGATGAAGCAAGACTATTAGGTAATAAACTAGATCTTGATTATCTTCATTTAGGTGGTGGTGTTGGCGGAAGTGATGAAGATTCGCTTTATAAATTTAAATCCGGCTTCTCTGATTTAAATTTTAATTATAAAGTTTGGCAATATATTTCAAATCAAGATGAATACAACAACTTAGTTCAACAAAAAAATAAAGAAACTGACAGTGGTTTTTTTCCATTGTATCGAGCATAAAATAATGAAAGCTTTATTTGATAAATTATTATCTTTGATATTATTGGTATTGTTGTTTTTACCATTGTTTTTTTTAATAATTATTGCAAAAATATATAATGGAGGTACAGGCATATTTAAACAAGAAAGATTAGGTTTAAAAGGCAAGATTTTTACCATATATAAATTACAAACATTTTGTTTAAAGACAAATACTATTAATAAAGTTGGATTTTTTCTAAGAAAATATAAATTAGATGAAACACCTCAGTTAATAAACATTTTAAAGGGAGATATGAGTTTTGTTGGACCAAGACCAGAATTACCAGAATATTTAGATAAATTAAAAGGAGAGTTTAATAAAATTTTAGAATTAAAGCCAGGCTTAACCAGTCCCGCAACTTTAAAATATATAAATGAAGAGCAGGTATTATTGAAAAACGATAATCCAAAATTTTATAATGATTCTGTTATATATCCAGATAAATTAAGACTAAATTTAAATTACTATTATAAACAGTCTTTTTTGGGTGATATTAAGATTATAATAAAAACGGTTATTAAAATAATTTTTAGAAAATGAACACAAAAATATGGCTATCCTCACCACATATGGGAGGAACTGAGCAAAATTATATAAAAGAAGCTTTTGATGCTAATTGGATAGCACCTTTGGGGCCAAATGTAAATGGGTTTGAAAAGGATTTAGAAAGGTATTTAGAGCAAGATAAAAATGTAGCTTGTCTATCATCTGGTACAGCAGCCATCCATCTAGCATTAGTACAATTAGGGGTTGCTATAAACGACGAAGTAATTTGCCAAACCTTTACTTTTTGCGGATCGTCTAATCCAATAGCTTATCAAGGCGCTACACCCGTTTTTGTAGATAGCGAGCCTGAGACATGGAATATGTGTCCAAAACATCTGGAATTAGCGATCAAAGATAGAATAGCTAATGGTAAAAAGCCAAAAGCTATTATTATTGTTCATTTATACGGAATGCCCTCAAAAATTAACGAATTATTGCAAGTAGCTTCAAAATATAAAATCCCAGTTGTTGAAGATGCTGCAGAAGCCTTAGGATCAACCTATAAAGGAAGAAAGTGTGGTACTTTTGGGGATTTTTCAATACTTTCATTTAATGGTAATAAAATAATTACAACTTCTGGAGGTGGGGCAATGGTATGCAATACTATTGAAGATAAAAACCAAACTGTTTTTTATGCTACTCAAGCAAGGGATAGCGCGCCACATTATGAGCATTCTAAGATTGGTTATAATTATAGAATGAGTAATATTAGTGCAGGAATAGGTCGGGGCCAAATGGAAGTATTGGACAGGCATATTAGATTAAGAAGAGACATGAACGCGTTTTATGTTAATTTATTTAAGGATGTCAAGGGGGTTGAAGTCCAGAAACAACCTAATAAAGAGTTTTATTCAAATTTTTGGTTAAGCTGTATTTTAATTCATGAAGAGGCACCATTTACCAAAGCACAGTTTCAAGACGCACTGAATGCAGATAATATAGAGACTAGACCTTTATGGAAACCAATGCATATGCAACCTGTATTTACAAACCCTTTATATTTTGGAGATAAATTGAGTGAAACACTTTTTGAAAAAGGATTGTGTTTACCAAGTGGGTCTAACTTACAAAAAGCTGATTTGGATCGTATAGTTAATGCGGTTAAAAGTCTTTTGTAGTTTACCTCTTGCATTAAGTAGCTTGGTGGTTTAAGTTTAATTTTTGTTATAATGTCATTATAATTTAAGATATTTACAGTCTATTATATCAATTCAAAATGTTTAAACAACTAAAACAAGCTTTATTTCAGGTTTTACAATCTAGTCAAAAAAGAATAGATTTTAAAAATGTAAATTATCTGCCAAGGTGGGCAATACTCTGTTTTGACACGTCTATATTGATGATATCTTTGTTTTTTACAAAGATAATTGTTAGCAAAATTCAGAAAGCTTCATTTTTTAACTTAGGTTTTTCTAAAGAAGAACTTATTATAGTTTTAATTAATGTGTTGTTTTTTATTTTATTCAGGACTTATGCGGGGTTAATAAGGCATTCTACTTTTATTGATGCTGCAAAATTCTTTTTAGCGTCGTTAGCAACATTACTGGCTGCATTGGGAGTCTATTATGGTTATTTGTTTTTATATGGACAAGATTTATTCTCGATACCACAGCTCTTTATCTATTCAATAGTATCTTTTTGTGGATTGTTTTTATTTAGAATTTTAGTGAAACAAGTCTTTGAAGTTTACCAACAATATTCTGAAGAAGAAGCTCGATTAAATGTTTTAGTTTATGGTACAGGGGAAAATGCAATTGCAATAGCAAGTGCTTTAAAATCAGAGAAGCCTTCTAGATATAAGGTGTTAGGTTTTATAGATAAAGACGGTAAAAATAAAAGTAAAGAAATATTAGGATTACCAATCACTCACTTAAATCGCAAAACCGCAGTATTATTAAGAATAAATAATGCACAAGCCTTAATAATAGCAGATAGCACACTTACCAAAGAGGAAAATATTAAAATCGTAGATAGTTGTTTAGAATATAATTATAAGGTGTTTAGAGC
Organism: Olleya sp. KKT75; assembly: GCF_055635485.1. Taxonomy (NCBI): domain Bacteria; kingdom Pseudomonadati; phylum Bacteroidota; class Flavobacteriia; order Flavobacteriales; family Flavobacteriaceae; genus Olleya; species Olleya sp. KKT75. Next base: position 1,244,725 of record NZ_CM145759.1, on the reverse strand, counting down.
GCCTTTACTGTCGGATATTGAGAAAAACACAACGCTTTCAAATCAAATTCAGAAAATACAAATTGAAGATATTTTAGAAAGAGATCCAATTAAGTTAGATAATAAATTGGTCGCTAAAGAAATTTTTAACAAGTGTATTTTAGTTACTGGTGGAGCTGGCTCTATAGGGAGTGAGATTGCTAGGCAAGTTGCAAGTTATAAACCAAGTAAGTTATTGATTTTAGATCAAGCTGAATCTCCTCTATATAACATTCAGTTAGAAATAAAGCATGATTTTCCTGGTCTAGAATTTGAAGCTATTATTGCAGATGTAAGAAAAGTGGATGTGCTTGAGGATGTTTTTAGTAAATATAAACCACAGGTAGTGTATCATGCAGCAGCTTATAAGCACGTTCCTTTAATGGAAAGACACCCATCTGAAGCTATATTTGCTAACGTATTAGGTACTAAAAATGTAGCTGATTTATCCTGTCGTTTTAATGCTGAAAAATTTGTCATGGTATCTACGGATAAAGCTGTAAACCCTAGTAATGTTATGGGAGCTTCTAAACGGATTGCCGAAATCTATATCCAAGCGTTACAAAACAAGGTGGCTTCTGAAAAAAAATGTCAAACACATTTTGTAACGACTCGTTTTGGAAACGTATTGGGAAGTAATGGTTCTGTAGTGCCCTTATTTAAACGTCAAATAGAAGAAGGTGGTCCATTAACAATTACGCATCCTGATATTATTAGATATTTCATGACTATTCCCGAAGCCTGCCAATTAGTTTTAGAAGCAGGTGCAATGGGTAATGGTGGAGAGATCTTTATTTTTGATATGGGAGAGGCGGTTAAGATTATTGATCTAGCTAAAAAAATTATCAGATTAGCAGGATTTACACCGTACAAAGAAATAGACATAAAAGTAGTCGGTTTAAGGCCTGGAGAAAAACTTTACGAAGAACTATTGAGCGATAAATCGACAACACTTCCAACTTATAATGAAAAAATCATGATTGCTAAGGTGGAAAATTGCTCTCATATGCAGATCGAGAAAGATGTTTTAGAATTAATCGCAATTGCAAATGAGGACAATAAAAACGCGATAGTCATAAAAATGAAAGAAATAGTACCTGAATTTTTAAGTATGAATTCAGATTTCGAAGTTTTTGATAAAAAAATAGTATAATACATAATGAAAATAGCAGTAATTGGTACAGGTTACGTAGGTTTAGTGACAGGAACATGTTTGGCCGAAACAGGTAACGAAGTACTTTGTATAGATATAGATCAAGATAAAGTAAAACAAATGCAAGCTGGAGAGGTGCCAATTTACGAGCCTCATTTGGATGTATTGTTTGAAAGAAACATTAAAGCCAATAGACTTAAATTTTCAACTAATTTAGAAGAAGGTTTAGAGCACGGTGATATTATATTTTTAGCATTACCCACGCCTGAAGACGAAGATGGATCTGCTGATTTAAAATATATTCTAGGTGTAGCAGATGACATCGGAAAGTTAATTAAAGATTACAAAGTCATTGTAGATAAAAGTACTGTTCCAGTAGGTACTTCAGATAAAGTAAAAGCAGCGATAGCCAAACACGCAAAAGTAGATTTTGATGTCGTATCTAACCCAGAATTTTTAAGAGAAGGATTTGCTGTAGACGACTTTCTAAAGCCAGAACGCATCGTTGTGGGGTCAAGTAGTGATCGTGCCACAGCGCTTATGCAAAAGCTTTACAAGCCCTATGTGAGGTCAGGTAATCCAATAATTATTATGGATGAAAAGTCGGCAGAGCTAACCAAGTATGCGTCTAACTCGTTTTTAGCAGCTAAAATCACGTTTATGAACGAGATTGCTAACTTTTGCGAAAAAGTAGGTGCAGATGTAGACAAGGTTAGAATTGGTATGGGTACAGACTCTAGAATTGGTAAACGTTTCTTGTTTCCAGGAATTGGTTACGGAGGATCCTGTTTTCCAAAAGATGTAAAAGCACTTCATAAATCTGGATTAGATAACAATTATAACTTTAAAATATTAGATGCAGTAATTAACGTTAATGCACGACAAAAATTGGTGTTAATTCCTAAAATAGAATCTCATTTTAATAATGATTTAAAAGGAAAAAACATAGCTGTTTGGGGATTAGCCTTTAAACCAGAAACAGATGACATTCGAGAAGCGCCATCATTATACATGATTGATGCCCTTTTAGAAGCGGGTTGTAATATTACCGCATTTGATCCTGAGGCTATGCCAAATGTTAAACGTAAATTAGGAGATAAAATTAACTTTGCAGATAGTATGTACGATGCGTTAAAAAACGCTGATGCTTTAATTATTTCAACAGAGTGGAGTATCTTTAGAACACCAGATTTTAGTAAAATGAAAACGGTAATGTCAAGCCCAACCATTTTTGATGGTCGTAATTTGTACGATGTTAAAGACGTCATAAACGAAGGGTTTAAATATGTGTCAATAGGAAGATAAATGAGTCAAAAAAGAGTTTTAATTACAGGAGCAGCAGGTTTTTTAGGGTCACATTTATGCGATCGGTTTCTTGCCGAAGGGTATTTTGTTATCGGAATGGATAATTTTATAACAGGGGATTCAAAAAACTTAGCGCATTTGTCTTCAAATTCAAGCTTTCTTTTTATTCAGCATGATGTTACAAATTTTATAAATATAGAAGGGGATTTAGATTATATCCTTCATTTTGCATCTCCTGCAAGTCCAATAGATTATTTAAAAATTCCTATCCAAACACTTAAAGTGGGTAGTTTAGGGACGCATAATTTATTAGGTTTAGCTAAAGCAAAAGAAGCAAGGTTACTAATAGCATCAACTTCTGAAGTTTACGGAGATCCATTAGTACATCCTCAAACAGAAGATTATTATGGAAATGTAAACACTATCGGACCAAGAGGTGTTTATGATGAGGCTAAACGTTTTCAAGAGTCTATAACCATGGCTTACCATAGGTTTCATGGATTAGAGACTCGTATTGTCAGAATCTTTAACACTTATGGACCAAGAATGCGACTTAATGATGGTCGTGTAATACCAGCATTTATGGGGCAAGCACTTCGTGGAGAAGATTTGACTGTTTTTGGAGATGGTATTCAAACACGTTCATTTTGTTATGTTACAGATCAGGTAGAAGGTATTTATAGATTGTTATTAAGTGATTATGCAAACCCTGTTAATATTGGTAACCCGCACGAAATTACAATTAAAGATTTTGCAGAAGAGATTATTAGCCTAACAGGAACAACTCAAAAGGTGATATATAAAGATTTACCTGTAGACGATCCAATGCAACGTCAACCAGACATTACTTTGGCTAAAAACCTATTAGGTTGGGAGCCGAAAGTAGGTAGAGTAGAAGGGATGAAAAAAACGTATGATTACTTTAAAAATTTAACTGAAGCAGAACTACATAAAAGCGAGCATAAAGATTTTTCAAACTATAACAAGTAATAGCTTATGGAGTATAAACGCGGAAGGTACTCTTGGTTGCTAAGACCTTTTCTTATCATTTTTGATCTTGTAGTCATTAATGGTTTAGCGTTTTACTTTTTCAATTTTAATCAATCAAAACTTGATTATTTTACGATAGATTTATTTAATAATAAACATGTATTATACTTTATATATGTCACTATTCTTTGGTTGGCATCTTCGTCCTTTCTAAAATTTTACGAAGTTTATAGGTACACATCACCCATTAATATTTTTTCAGTTATAATTAAACAGTGCTTAGCATTTACAATAATAGTATATGCTTTTATGGGTGTGTTTAGAAGTATTGATGTACAATCGTATACAACATTAGAGTATTTGTTGTCCTGTTTTGTGGGGATTAGTACCGTTAAATTAGTAAGTTTTTATGGCTTAAAGTCGTTCCGTACATTTTTAAGTGGTAATGTAAGACGTGTTGTTATTATTGGAAAAGGTGAAGGTGCGCAAGAATTGACTCAGTTGTTTACAAAACGTAAAGCTTTAGGGTATAGTATTAAGGGGATATTTGCTAATTCTGATAATCACGAGTTTACTGGTAATATAGAAGAGAGTTTTAAGTATTTAAATGAAGACAAAGGAATTGACGAAATTTATTGTGCAATTGACGAGCTGACAGAAAAACAAGTTAATGACTACGTTAAGTATGCAGAGATTAATCACTGTAATATTAAATTTATACCTACAACCAATAAGCTACTTACCAAAAGATTAAAAACAGACTATTACAATTACTTGCCTATTTTGTCAATGCCTGAAGTGGCTTTAAATAATGACTTTAATAAATTTGTAAAGCGCCTTTTTGATGTCATTTTTGCTTTAATAATTCTTGTTTTAGTCTTGTCTTGGTTAACACCTATTTTGTTTGTTTTAATTAAGTTAGAATCTAAAGGACCATTATTTTATAAGCACAAACGTAATGGTATAAACTATAAAGAGTTTTATTGTTATAAGTTTAGATCTTTAAAAATTAATAAAGAAGTAGAAGGGACTTATATTACTAAAAATGATAGTAGAGTTACCGAAATCGGGAAGTTTTTACGTCATACTAGTTTAGACGAATTTCCTCAATTTTATAACGTTTTAAAAGGAGATATGAGTGTGGTTGGTCCTAGACCTCATATGTTATCTTACACGGACGACTACTCTAAAAAAATTGATAAGTATAATTTTATCTTTAGACATAACGTAAAACCAGGTGTTACTGGATTAGCTCAAATAAGAGGGTTTAGAGGCGAAATTAAAAATGACGAAGACATTATTAATCGTATTAAATTTGATAATTATTATATCGAAAACTGGTCGCTAGTATTAGACATTAAAATCATTTTTAAAACTATGATTAATGTTTTTAGAGGTCAGAAAGAAGCTTATTAATAAATGACACCATTAGTTTCCATAATAACACCAATATATAACTCAGAAGACTTTCTAGAGGAAACAGTAGCTAGTATATTAAATCAATCCTATTCTAATTGGGAGTTGTTATTAATAGACGATTGCTCTACAGATAATACTCTAGCATTAGCTAATAAGTACAGTAATAAGTATTCTAATATTATAGTCTTAAAAAACCAAACCAATGCTGGTGCGGCAGTCTCCAGAAACAAAGGGATTACTGCTGCTAGTGGAGATTTTATTGCTTTTTTGGATGCTGACGATTTGTGGAAGCCTAATAAATTGGAAGTTCAAATTAAGTTTATGTTAGCTAATAATTGCGCAGTGTCTTACACTAGTTATGAGCAAATTGATCAGTATAGCAAACCGCTTCATAAATTAGTCAAAGTATTACCAAAGCTTAGCTATAACAAATATTTAAAAACCAATTACATTGGTAACCTAACAGGTGTTTATAATGCTAAAATATTAGGCAAAATAATGGCGCCTAACCTACGTAAACGTCAAGATTGGTTATTATGGTTGTCTGCCATTAAAAAGTCCGGTAAACCTGCTCTGGGTATTCAGGAGTCTTTGGCTTACTATCGTGTTAGACCCGACTCTATGTCTTCAAATAAAATAGAGTTGTTGCAGCATAATTATTGGGTATATAAAAAAGGATTAGGTTTTTCTACTTTTAAATCTTTATACCGAATGCTCATTTTTATAAGAGAACAGTTTTTTGTTAAATCAAAATTGATTGTATCTACAAAGTAAATTAAAAAGTACTTCATAAATCACAAAAACACATCACGTTTTACAACCGTAACATCATCAAAAACAGCAAGGTGCGGTTTTTACCACAGCAAGAATTGAGCGAAACAGCATATTTTCGATAAAAGGCATAAAAAAATCGATTAATTTATTAGCTATCTGTAAGAAAAAACATAGTTTAGCTTTGTCAATTAGAAACTCGTTTGATTTAGTCATTAAAAAACCAATTTTTGACGCATTTTAATTTAACTAGCGCTAGTATTTTAATTTTTGGTTGACACACTGTGTTTATTTGATGCGTCGTGTCAATTTAAATACGGATTAGACATGCCTTTATAGTACTTATGTAATAGCTATGTTGTTATTTCTAATCTAAACAAACACTAGAAACATGTATAAAGTTATTGCTATATGTCTTTTGTTTTCTGTAAATACCTTCTGTCAAACTAGCGGATATGTGGAGTATGATGTCAGTAAAAATTTCTTAGGGGAGTTTCATACTGTTAAAACGTTACGTTTTAATGCGACACAATCTATATTTACAGCGCTTAAAAAGGTTGAAGGTGATTCAGAAATGACTACTGATGAGGAAACAGGTGGTTTGACAGTCATTTTGAGATCAAAGACTGATCGCTTTGTTTTAAATGATTTGGAAAAAGACTCATTATTTAATCAAGAAATATTCTTTAAACAAACACCTATTACAAAAGAAAAAACAACTGTTGTTCCATGGAAGCTTCAAGACAGTACCAAAATAATTGGAGAATTTAAGTGTCAGTTGGCTATTGGAAAATTTAGAGGAAGGACTTATCATGCTTGGTTTACGCAAGATATTCCAGTCAGATTTGGCCCATGGAAATTACAAGGCTTACCAGGATTGATTTTAGAGGCTAATGATGAGCAGAATATAGTTAGTTATCGAGCAAAAAAAGTTAGTATGTCTCCAGTGATAATAGATTCAATTAATACAGATGAAGCCATGGAACTTCAAAGTTTTATTAAAGCCAAACCACAGTATTTGAAAGACATCGAAAAAAAAATGAGGTCTAAATTGCCAAGAAACAGTACGGTTGAGATGAATCTGCCAAATAGAAATACCCAACAAGAAATTAGTTACGAATGGGAAGGTTCAATAACAAATGATTAAATTTTTTAAAATGAAACTTATTTATTACTTAATACTTTTTAACTGTTTATGGATACAAATTTATGCGCAAAATGACAGCACGTACATTTATGCTGAATATAATATGCGATTAAATTTTGAAGAAACAAAAACATTCAAATCTACTTTATATTTTAATAATGAAAGTTCTGCTTTTATTTATTATGAAACCGAAGAGGGTTTTGAAAATATAGAAGATGGAGAGAACATGAAAATAAGATTAGTTATAAAGGATACTATTAAACATAAAATATATACACTAAAAAGAAAAAAAATATTATTCGAGAAACAAAAAAACTTACTTACCAAAAAAGACTTTTATTACACACACGAAATGATCCCGTCATTAAATTGGGAACTTACAGATAAAACAAAAAAAATTGGTGAATTTTTATGTAATAATGCAATAGCCGAATTTAGAGGAAGAGTATATCAAGCATGGTTTACAACTAAAATCCCTACTTCTTTTGGACCATGGAAATTAAATGGTTTACCAGGATTAATTGTAAAAGTAACTGACTCAAATAATGAAATTGAATTCCTATTAAGGAAAATTCAATATAACAAAAAGTATAAATTTAAAGAATCTATAAATAATTCTATATGCCTAAATGAATACTTAGAGAAAGAAAAAAAATTAGAAATGAACTTAAAAAAAAGACTAGAATCTATTGCATCTAGAGGTGCAAAAATAAATGTAGAAATTAAACTTAATAAAATAGAACTGAACTTTAATGATATTGACAAATCAAATAAATGCTATGAATAAAAACAATTAATTTATTTGGTTAATTTATAATTAAACAGCAGCAGTATGCTATTTGTTATGTCTGCAGCTGTTTAAAATGAAATATAATAGTTGTGAAAATCAACATTTTAATAATATTTTTATGTTTTGTTAGTCTAACTAGGGCTCAAAACAACGAGGGAGCTACTAAAATAGATACCCTGAACAACCAATACCAAATAGAATACACGGTTAATTTCAATAATTATATTCCTCTCTCTAAAAAAGGAATTTTAATACCGTACCTAAAAGAAAATAAATCTAATTATTACGAAATGCCTTTTGATGAAGATAAAGCAACAAAAGACGATCGGGATGATTCGGAAATAAACGAAACTATTGTTGTTGGTAAAAAAAATGTCATAAAACGAAACTATATAAACCTTAATACAAATAAGCTATCCTCTACAGAGACTATAACGTTTGACAATAGTTTGTATTTAGTAACGGAAGCACTCCCAAAATTGGAATGGGATCTAAGCCATGCCGACACCCTTAAAATAGGCACATATATATGTAATAAAGCAACAACAAGTTTTAGAGGTCGTAATTATATAGCATGGTATACCAATGATATTGCCATTACTTTCGGACCATGGAAATTTCATGGATTACCAGGTTTAATTTTAGATATGTATGACGAAACACATAAGTTTGAATGGATTGTAACTCAAATAAGTAAAAAAGTAATTAATGAAAAAACGCTTAATCAAGATAAGCATGATGTAAACATAGATTTAAAAGCGTTTGTAGCATTAAGAGCAGAGGTGTTTAATAAAAAGATGAATAACTTTAAAAATAATCTAAAATCAAGACAAGACAGAGGGGCAAATGTTTCAGTAGACACCTTTAATAAAAGGCAAGGACGTGAGTTATTGTTTGAATGGGAAGACAAAAAATGATAGTAATATTGAAAAAACTAATTTTTATAACATTACTGTTAGTGTTCCAAACCATTGGCTTTGGGCAGACAACGTTGTCTGGTGCTGTATCAGATAGTAATGGTAGTTTGTATTCTGTTAGTGTTACAATAAAAGACACACTATCCAATCGTATAATTAGTTACACGTACTCAGACAATAATGGAAACTATAAGTTGGTAGCCCAAAACCAAGGTCAATTTAATATGGTTTTTAATGCCTTAGGATATAAAACTAAAATTGTACCGTTAGTTTTAAAAGAGGGTCAACACAATAAGACCATAAACGTCGTGTTGGAAGAACAACCATTTACGCTGGACGAGGTTGTTATTAAGTCGGAACGTGCAATAGTTATTAAAAAAGACACCATAACATTTAAAACTAAATTTTTTACTAAAGGCAACGAGCAAACAGTTGAAGATTTATTAAAAATAATACCCGGTTTAACTGTAGATATTGAGGGCACTATAAAAGTTGGTAATAAAGAGATTGAAAAACTAATGATTGATGGTGATGATCTTTTTGAAAAAGGGTATAAAATATTATCCAAAAACATGCCTGCTTATCCCATAGAAGCGGTCGAGGTGTTGCAAAACTACTCCAACAACCATTTACTTAAAGGCATTGAAGAAAGCGATAAGGTGGCTTTAAACTTAAAATTAAACGATAAGTCAAAACGCATTTGGTTTGGTAATCTAGAAGCTAATGTTGGTAACGATAGTTTTTATCAATACAAGGCCAATTTAATGAATTTTGGAAAGAAAAATAAATACTATTTTTTAGCTAATGCCAATAGTATTGGATATAATGCTACTGGAGACATTCAGCAATTAATAAAACCATTTAGGTTTAATCAGCCAGCAAGTATCGGAGATAACCAGTCGGTTGGTAATTTAATAGGGTTATCGGATTCGGATTCTAATTTTAAAAAAGAACGCACCAATTTTAATAATGCCGAGTTAGTCTCTTTAAATGCCATATTTAACCCATCGGATAAATTAAAGATAAAAACGTTAGGATTTTTTAATTGGGATGAAACCTCTTTTTTTAGAAATCAAGTGGATAATATTACCACCAATACAAACAGTTTTACTAACACGGAAGATTATAAGTTGGATAATAAAAGACAATTAGCTTTTGGGAAGTTGGATTTTATTTACAAGCCTTCTAAGACTAAAATGTTAGAGTCCACTACAAAGTACAATAATGGAAATTATAATAATGATGCTAATTTAGTATTTAATGGTGTGTCTACACTTCAAAATTTAGAACAAAACAATACTTTTTTTGATCAAAAAATAAATTATACTAATAAGTTTAAAGACAAAAAGGTACTGTTGCTTACTGGTCGATTTATAACCGAAAAAAAGCCACAAAATTATACTATAAATCAGTTTTTATATCAAGATTTATTTCCGGAGTATAATACTGCAAATAATGTCTTTCAGGTTAGTAATAACCAAATGCAGTTTGTTGGTGTAAATGCACATGTTTTAGACCGTAAATCAAATGGACATTTATTAGAGTTGCAACTTGGTAACCAGTTTAGAGAGGATAAATTAAACACTAGTTTTACACTATTGGAAGATAATGTGTCGTTACATCAGCCAATAGAGTATCAAAATCAGACTAAATATCAGGTTAACGATTTATATTTTAAAAGCAAATACAGGATAAAACTAGATAATATTTCATTTAGTGGTAACCTTGAAGCGCATCAGTTGTTTAATACATTGCGCAGTAACAATACGTCTACCCAACAAACCCCTTTTTATATTAATCCAAGTCTAGGTGCAGAGTGGACTATAAATAGTAATAATAAAATACTAACCACTTATACTTACAATACGACTAATGCCAATGTATTAGACGTGTACAGTGATTATGTGTTAACAGGATTTAGATCGTTTAGTAAAGGCACAAATACGTTTAACCAGTTAAAAGCCTCTAGTATGATGCTTAATTATCAATTAGGTAATTGGGCAAATCGGTTTTTTGCAAACACCTTGGTGCTTTATACTAAAAACCATAATTTTTTGTCAACCAACACGCTAATTAATCAAAACTATACGCAGTCCCAGAAAACACTTATTAAAGACAGTCAGTTTTTAACTATTAACACCAAGTTTGATTACTACTTTAAGTTTATGTCGTCTAATGTTAAGTTAGATTTAGGGTATACTAAAAACGAGTTTAAAAACGTAGTAAACAATTCTAATTTAAGAACAGTGGTGTCTAGTAATTATAATTATGGATTAGAATTACGGTCTGCTTTTAAAGGGGTTTTTAATTACCATTTAGGTACTGCTTGGACAACCAATAAAATTGAAACCTTTGCTAATAGTAAGTTTACTAACAATCAATCTTTTTTAGATCTTAACTTTATCTTTAGTAAAAAGTTTGATGCAAAAGTAAAAACCGAACGTTATCATTTTGGGAGTTTAGATACAGATAATACCTATTATTTTTTAGATTTTGAAACGCAATACAAATTGATTGATAAAAAACTAACATTAGGTATTACCGGTAAAAACTTATTTGATACCAAACGGTATACTAGTTTTTCTATAAGCGATTTAGGATCTTCAACAACAGAAGTGAGGTTACTACCACGTATGCTGCTTTTAAGGGCAGAATACCGATTTTAACCTACAATCCAGACCTAAACTGTTTCAGTTTACCACTAACTTCCCGTTCTAAAACAGCTTTCTGTTCAAAAATCAAATTTAAATTAGGCTCAAGGTAGTTGTCAACTGCTAATTGTACTGCTTTTTGCTGCGTTTTACTTAAGGCTTCGGTAGCAACATAATCAATTTTAAAGGTATCAATTTCAATTTGTTCAATTATAAACTCTTTTACATTAGCTTCTTTGGTCATGACGGTTTTAGTCACATAATAAAAGGTTAAGCCTGCTGCAATTTTTCCGCTTGGAAGCGAAATAAAATCACTTGTGCGTCCTGTTAAAGATTCTAAAATTGGATGCTGTAAAGTGCTTTTTGTGGACAGTTGCCCTAAATCGCCTAGCTCGTATCTTATAAAGGGATGTGCACGGTTGTATAAGTCTGTAATTACTATTTTACCGGGTTGACCAAAAGGTACTGGTTGATTGTTATTATCTAATATTTCGATGTATAAATGGTTAGAGTTAACCATCCAATTATCGTTTTTGTCTTCAAAAGCAATTAGCCCTAATTCGGCTGCACCGTATTCGTTAACAATACTAATATTAAACTGTTTTTCTAACAATTTTTTGTCGTCTTCAAATAACATTTCAGAAGTGACAATACAAACTTTTAAAGTGGGACAAACGTCTTTTAAAATAATGTTTTTACGTTCTAAATATTTCGCAAATTGTACAATAGCACTTGTGTAACCGTTAATGTAATTAAACTTAGTACGCATAAATTTGTGCAGTACTTTGTCTAAAGCAGCATCGCTCAAATCAAATACTGAAAACCGAAACCGATTCCCTAACCAATCCTTTAACCGTTCTTTATAATATGCTTTTGTGTCTAACGGAATGCCATAAAAACGCGCCTGTTTAGAGGTGTTTAAGTCAATATTAAACCAACTATAGCGTTGCATAAACGTCACCCAAGTCATGGCATGCGCAAAGTTGTCTTTAGCAAATTCAAACGGGGTTCCGGAAGAGCCTGATGTTTTATGTTTGTGTACCGTTTTTACAGTGTATTTGTCAGACAAACGATCAGCCAAAGGCTGCTGTAAGTCGGTTTTAGTCAACACAGGTAATGTATGCCAATCTGAGGTGTTTATATCGCCACATAATGCCTTGTAAAAAGGGGTATGCTCTAAATGAAACGCAACAATAGCCTGCAACTGTTTGCTTAAATAGTTAGCATAATCAGCTTTGGTAAACCCATCAATAATAGCCTGTGTTTTTTTAGCTTCATTAACAGGGAATCCTTTTAACCGTAAAGACCATTCAAATTGTTTCAATGCAATATATTTTCTGTAAAATAAAGAAATAAAAAACTATTGGATTTAAAGTCAATCAAATTCTTTTAAATAATTATTTTTGTGGAAACAACAACAACACAACATTACTACGATGAATATTTTAATTTTAGGATCAGGAGGAAGAGAACACACAATTGCATGGAAGCTTAAACAAAGTCCAAAATGTAACTCACTTTTTGTAGCACCAGGAAACTCTGGAACAGCACAAATTGCAAAAAATGTCCCTGTTAGTGTAACCGATTTTCAAGCGATAAAAGATGTGGTATTAAACAACAATATTACCATGGTAGTGGTTGGTCCTGAAGATCCTTTAGTATTAGGTATTCATGATTTTTTCTTGGCAGATAAAGCACTTAAAAATGTGGCAGTTATTGGACCACAACAAGCAGCTGCAACTTTAGAAGGTAGTAAAGAGTTTGCAAAGGAGTTTTTATACAGACACAATATCCCGACAGCCGCTTACCAAAGTTTTAATAAAGAAACTGTGGAAGATGGGTATGCGTTTTTAGAAACTTTAAGTCCTCCTTTTGTATTAAAGGCAGATGGTTTGGCAGCAGGTAAAGGGGTTGTTATTTTAAATGATTTAATTGAGGCTAAAGCCGAATTAAAAAGCATGCTTGTAGATGCTAAGTTTGGCGAAGCAAGTACTAAAGTTGTTATTGAAGAATTTTTAGACGGGATAGAATTAAGTTGTTTTGTATTAACAGATGGTAAAAACTATAAAGTATTACCAACAGCTAAAGACTATAAACGTATCGGAGAAGGTGATACAGGTTTAAATACAGGAGGAATGGGAGCAGTGTCTCCAGTGCCTTTTGCTAACCAAGCGTTTTTAGATAAAGTAGAAGAGCAAGTGGTTAAACCAACGATTGCTGGTTTACAAAAAGATAATTTACCATACAAAGGGTTTGTATTTATTGGATTGATAAAAGTAGGAGATGAGCCTAAGGTTATTGAGTATAACGTGCGTTTGGGTGATCCTGAAACGGAAGTGGTTTTACCAAGACTTAAAAATGATTTGGTTGAGGTTTTTCAAGCAATTGCTAACCAAACGTTAGATCAAATTACTATTGATGTAGACCCAAGAGCTGCAACTACAATTATGCTAGTGTCTGGTGGTTATCCGGAAGCGTATCAAAAAGGAAAAGTAATTACAGGAGTAGAAAACGTAACCGATTCTATTGTGTTTCATGCAGGAGCACAAAATAAAGATGGCGCTATTGTAACCTCTGGAGGTCGTGTTATGGCTGTAACTAGTTATGGAAACACGTACGAAGAGGCCATAAAAAAATCTTACCAAAGCATAGATAAACTAAGCTTTGATAAGATGTATTATAGAAAAGATATAGGGTTTGACCTATAAGTTTTATAGATATGAGTGTGAAGAGATACTTTTGTCTTCTTCATTATTAGCTGCGTAACCTTTTAATTGGATCATCCAATATACAAAAGCTACAAATCCGATAGTGATAAAAATCCAAGACATAAAGTTTGCTGCCCACCAATTTTCTAATTCTAATGCTTTTAGCATGTCAAAAGGAGCAAATAATACGTCAACAAATAGGCTTTGTATAGCTTCAAAAAAATCTTTCATAATTATATAATAGTATATTTATAATACAAAAATACAAAAAGAGTTAATGATTACAACTATTTTTAGCAAATCCAAACCAATTAATTTTTTAATTGTTTTTAGTATTACACTAATTGCTTGTTTATTGTTGCCTTTTAAGTATCCAAATGTAGTAGGTCAGGAACTTGTTATTTGGGTTTTAGGAGGGGTTTTTTTAATCGCTTTTTTGTCAATTTTAGTGCTTGATTTTATAGTATCAAAAAACTTATTATCACAACAAAATAACTACGAAATTTTACTATTTGCTTTGTTTTTTCTGGCTATACCTCAGGTGTTTTCGGATTACAAAATCATGGTATCTAACTTTTTTATATTGTTAGCCTTGAGGCGTTTAATTAGTGTTAGGTCTAAGAAAGAAGTTATTAAAAAACTGTTTGACACAAGTTTGCTAATTGGTATTGCGACGTTGTTTTATTTTTGGGCAATTGTATTTTTCCCATTAATATTTATCGCATTATTATTGTTTTCTGAAACCACAGTAAAACACTATTTGGTTCCGTTTTTAGGTTTGGCAGCAGTTGCTGTTTTGGCTATTTGCTATTCTATAATTTTTTACGATGATTATTTTTTAGCACTACACATTAACCCAGCAGTTAATTTTGATTTTAGTAATTATAACTCGCTTCAGTTTATAACTGTTATAACCATGTTGCTTTCTTTTGGAATATGGTCGTCTTTATTTTATCTAAAAGATATTAGAAAAAAAATGCGAAGCTTCAGGCCATCTTATAAATTACTATTTTTTTCATGCATGTTTGCTGCAGCAATAACGGTATTTGCACCTCAAAAAAATGGTAGCGAATTTTTGTTCCTATTTGCACCATTAGCAGTTATTATTACCAACTACATAGAAACTATTGAGGAAAAGTGGTTTAAAGAAGTCTTTTTAGGACTACTAATTATTATACCTGTGGTGTTATTAGTGTTGTAGTTTTGCACCAAACGCTAAGTCTCCAGCATCTCCTAAACCAGGAACAATATAGCCTTTGTTATTTAAGCTTTGATCTATTGCAGCAATCCATAGATTAGTGTCTTCTGGTAGATTTTCTTCTAAAAACGCGACACCAGGCTCTGCGCCAATAGCAGCTACAATATGGACATTTTTTGGTTTTCCAAAAGGCTCTAATGCTTTATAAGTTGCAATTAAAGATTGTCCGGTAGCCAACATGGGATCTGCAAGAATTAGTGTTTTTCCTGTTAAATCAGGGCACGCTAGATACTCAACAACAATTTCAAAACTTTCTGGACTGTCTAAATGATGTCTGTATGCAGATATAAAAGCATTTTCTGATTTGTCAAAATAGTTAAGTAGTCCATTGTGTAATGGGACGCCTGCTCTAAGTATAGAACATAAAACAACATCATTTTTTGGAGTTTCTGTTGTTATAGTTGCTAAAGGAGTAGTAATAGATCTCGTTTCAAATTCTAAAGCTTTGCTTAATTCATAACCCAAAACTTCACCAATACGTTCAATGTTTCGTCTAAAACGCATGCTGTCATTTTGGACAGAAACATCTCTGATTTCAGCAATAAATTGATTTAAAATAGAATTTTCTTTTGATAAATTATGAATATGCATGACTATTGGATCTTTAAAAAGTAAAGTTACTCTATTATTTAAAAAGCCAAAACACGTACCAACTAAAATTCATTTTAATTTATGTAATTTTACAGTCTTAAAAATTAGAAGATGTTTACAGATAAAGCAAATACCATATTTCAGGACGTTATAAAAAAGTATCATATTATTAATACAGTGGACCAACCGTTTACTAATATTTATGATAAAACTACACATTTATTAGAGCACCTTTTATACCGTAAATGTTGGATAGATACTGTACAATGGCATTACGAGGATATAATTCGTGATCCACAAATAGATCCAGTTGCAGCCTTAACGTTAAAGCGTAAAATTGATGCTTCTAACCAAGATCGTACGGATATGGTGGAGTATATTGATAGTTATTTTTTAGAACAATATAAAAACGTAACACCTAAAAGTGATGCGACTATTAATACAGAAAGTCCGGCTTGGGGAGTTGATAGATTATCAATTTTAGCTTTAAAAGTATACCATATGGAAGAAGAAGCAACAAGAACCGATGCTTCTGAGACACATAAAGCAGCTTGTCAAATAAAGCTTGATATATTATTAGAGCAACGTGTAGATTTAAGTACTGCAATTGATACGTTATTAACGGATATCCAAAACGGAGACAAGTACATGAAAGTGTATAAGCAAATGAAAATGTATAATGACGACGAGCTTAATCCTGTATTAAGAAATCAAAAATAATAAGACACACTTGTCTTTTATATAAGACGTTTCTAGATGTCAAAAACACTAAAACATATTTTAGTCATTCGTCTCTCAGCAATGGGAGACGTTGCTATGACTGTACCTGTGTTACGCGCTTTTAATAAGCAATATCCTGATGTTAAATTAACAGTTTTAACACGTCCTTTTTTTGCGCCTTTTTTTAGAGATTTAAAAAATGTTGAGGTGTTTGCTATAGATTTAAAAGACCAGCATAAAGGTGTTTTGGGACTTTTTAAATTGTCAAAAGCAATACGTAAGCTAAAGGTGGATGCTGTTGCTGACTTGCACAATGTGTTAAGAACAAAAATATTAAAGTTGTTTTTAATAGGGAAAACTGTAAAACAGTTGGATAAAGGTCGTAACGAGAAAAAAGCATTGGTTTCTGGTGATTTATTTGCACCTTTAAAAAGCACCCACCAACGTTATGCGGATGTTTTTGAGGCTTTAGGGTTTAAATTGGACTTAAGTAACCCTGAGTTTTCTGATAAGAAAGCCATTCCGAAAACTATTTTAGAAGCTGTTGATACGCAAAACAGGAAACAATGGATTGGTATTGCGCCTTTTGCTCAATACGCGTCTAAAATGTATCCTTTGGAGCAAATGAAGACTGTTATTGCGGATTTACAGAAAGATTACATTGTTTTTTTATTTGGGGGCAAGGCTGATAAAGCACAGCTAGATACATTGTTGGTAGATAATCAAAGCGTTATTAATGTCGCTGGACAATATGGATTAAACCAAGAGTTGGATTTAATCTCTAATTTGGACGTTATGATTAGTATGGATTCTGGTAACGCGCATTTAGCAGCTATGCTAGGTGTAAACGTGGTTACTATTTGGGGGGTGACACATCCGTATGCTGGTTTTGGTGCGTTTAGCCAACCAGATGCTAATAATGTAGTGCCAGATATAGAAGTCTATCCAAAATTGCCAACTTCTATTTATGGTAATAAATATCCCGAAGACTATAAAATGGTAGCTGGGACGATACAACCGTCGCAAATTATAGACCGAGTAAAAGCGGTGTTAAAAGCATAAAAAAAGCCTCAATTTACATTGAGGCTTTTTGATTTTAACTACTAATATGAAATTAATATTATCCCTTAAACTAACAAATTTTAGCGTTATAATCTGTTACAAATGTAGCCGATGTTCTGCTTATCGTCTTTATTGAAGGTCGGTTTTAAAGTGCTTTCGATTAAAAGCTATTAAAAAGGTTGAATAGCTGTTTTTTGATTGTTTTCTATTCAAAAATAAATTACTACCACGATTTAAACACTTATTGAATGCTAATTCAATACTAGATTGTCTAGTATAAATTAAAATGTTATATAAAGTCCTTGCCTGCGTAATTACGTTTTTTTTATTGATCTTATATATTGGTTTGTATTGCTGATATTGAAGTAGAGGATAAAATAATGGTCAAGTGGACGGAATTTTATTATTGTAAATATAAGACACAAAAAAAAGCCTCAATATAAATTGAGGCTTCTGATTTTAACTACTAATATCAAATTAATATTATCCCTTAAACTAACAAATTTTAGTGTTATAATCTGATACAAATCTATGGGATTGACTACTTATTCTATTTTTTGAAGGTCGGTTTTAAAGTGCTTTCGATTAAAATCATTTAAAATCGACTAACTGCATAATTGTGTATTATACGTCGTCATAATCTACAGTTAAAGTAGGTGTTGTAGGATGCGCTTGACAAGTAAGTATTAAACCTTCTGCAACTTCTGCATCTGTTAATATGTTGTTTTGTCTCATAACTGCTTTACCATCCACAACTCTAGCAATACAACTACTACATACACCGCCTTGGCAAGAATATGGTGCATCTAAGTCTTGTTTTAATGCAGCTTCAAGTATGGTTTGTTTTTGCGACATGATAAACGTTTCAGACTCATCATCTACAGTAACCGTAATTTCAGAGTTGCCTTCACTTGTGTTTACAGTCTCAGTTGTTGCTTGTGTAGCGGCTGTAAATAATTCAAAATGAATACTGCTTTTGGCAATATCATTTTCAATTAACACCTCTTTTACAGTGTTAATCATAGCTTCTGGTCCACAAAGGTAAAAGTTATCTATGGTAACATGTTTGTATTTGTTTTTAACAATTAAGTTAACTGTACTTTTTTCGATACGTCCAAATAAGGCATTCTCTTCTTGAGATTGGCTGTATAAAAACTGAATGTAAAAACGATCTACATATTTATGGTGTAGGGCTAGTAATTCTTCTAAAAATATGGTGTCATTTTGTGTTTTGTTACCATATACCAGTACAAAGTGACTTTTAGGTTCTTGTTCTAAAACTGTTTTTGCAATACTTAATATTGGTGTAATACCACTTCCGGCAGCAAAGGCTGCAATGGTACGTTCTTCTGTAGGTTTTGGTTCAAAAACAAAACGACCTTGAGGTTTTGCAACGTCTAAAGTGTCTCCAACTTTTAAACTGTTGTTAGCGTAAGTACTAAAGGTTCCGTTTGGTACTGCTTTAACTGCAACGGTAAGTTTTCCGCTTGACGGAGAAGAACATAATGAGTAATCACGTCTTACTTCTGCATCATTAATTTTAGTTTTTAGTGTAATATATTGTCCAGCTTTAAACGCGTAGTCTTGTTTTAAGTGGTCTGGTACATTAAAAGTCAAAGTAACACATTGGTCTGTTTGACGTGTGATATCCGAAATAGTTAGTGTATTAAATTGAGACATGGTTTTAATTTTTATGTAAAAATAATGAAGCTTTACCGTTTTGCCCGCTGTTTAGAAAAAAATTAATACATAAGTTTATTATGCATAAGAAAATTATGTATGTTTGTAATATGGCAAATTCAAAATTATATAAGGGTAGTCTGACCACTATTATTTTAAAGCTTTTAAATGAAAGCGAAAAAATGTATGGTTACGAAATGACGCAAAAAGTGAAAGCAATTACTAAAGGTGAACTTAATATTACCGAAGGTGCTCTGTATCCTGCGTTACATAAGTTAGAGGCCGAAGGGTTGTTGGATGTCGAAGTTAAAAAAGTAGATAACCGTTTGCGTAAATACTACAAACTTACCGAAAAAGGTAATAAAGAAACGGTTAGTAAATTGGAAGAACTTAAGGATTATATTAAAACGATGGAGACTTTTATGAGTCCTAAATTTAGTTTAGATTAATATGAAGTTAAGTAAGGGCCAAAAAGCATTGTATAATCAATATAAAACAGCAAATTTTTAATGAAATTAACGATAGACCAAATACAATATATAGATACCTACGTTGAAAAAAGTGGTATAGAATGGTTTGATTTAAAAATCGAATTAGTTGACCACTTGGTTGATGCAACTGCTCAGATTTTGGAAGATAATCCTGAAATTGCTTTTGAAGTAGCGGTGACAAAAGCGAAATTAGCATTTGGAACAAAAGGTTTTAGACCGTTAATTACCAGTAAAACGAATCAGCTAAATAAAAACTATTATAAAAGAGTGTTTAATTATTTAGTGTCTTTCTTCACTTTCCCAAAAATTATTTTGTCATTGTTTTTGATTTATTTTCTAATCAAAACTTACCAATTAATTGATGATAAAATGTGGTTTTATGATGGGTTAACTATAGTTTTATTTCTTTTTAGTTTTAGGCTGTTTTTCTTTATTTTTAAGAGGGATAGGATAGATGGAAAGAAACATTTGGCGTTAAATGCGATCAAACAGATTTCTATGATTGTATGTAATATTGCAATTTTTTTTCAACTTGGATACACACTTTTTAGTGAGAAATTATTTGAAGGTGAGAATTATATTTTTTTTACAGTTTTATGGGTTTTGGCTTTTTTATTCTGCGTGGCTTTGGAGGTGATCTCGAATCGAATTTATAAAGACCAAAAAGCATTGTATTATCAATATAAAATAGCAGTATAATTTAATATGAAGTTAAGCCCACCTCAAATAGAAAACCTATACGCCTTTACAAGGCAACATTACGTGGAGCATTACGATTTACAAACCGAATTAGTAGATCACTTAGCTAACGATATTGAGTCTGTTTGGCAAACAGAAACCAACTTATCTTTTGAAGATGCTAGAGATAAAGCTTTCAAAAAATTTGGAGTCTTTGGTTTTATGGACGTTCTAGAACGTCGTCAAAAAGCAATGAATAAACGCTACTTTAAATACTTATGGACAGAACTTAAGCAATGGTTTACGTTTCCTAAATTAATTACTACGCTAGCTTTATTTTTTGGTATTTATTTAGGGTTGTCTACCATTTTTGCAAAATCGTTTTTAATTGGTCTTTTTGTAATAATATGTGTTTTTACAATCTATAAAAGCACACAGTTAAACAGACAATTTAAACAGCGTAAAGCATTGTCCAATAAAAAATGGATGTTAGAAGAAATAATATTTAGACAAGCAGGTGGATCTGCCATAATACTGTTATCCCAATTACCACAATGGTATAATTTTTCTAATCATTTTTTAGATAATCCTTATGCTTTATTAGGTGTGTCTATTTTTTCTACACTGTTTTGTCTTTGGATGTATATTAGTTTTGAAGTGATTCCAAACAAAGCAGAACAGCTTTTAAACGAAACCTATCCAGAATTTTGTTTGTAACATTTTTACACATTTGTATACTTATCTATTAAACCAACCAAACATTAACCACTATGATTAGTAAATTTTTAAGTCTAGAATGGAAATCTTTTATACGGTCTTCCAACTTTGGTAAAGGCTTAGCTATAAAAATATTGATGGGGTTTTTCGCCTTATATTTTATAGCTGTTTTTTTGTCTTTAGGTGTTTTTATTTATCCAGCGCTTAAAAATACGTTTCCAGACAAAGATCCTTTTGTGGTGGTCAATACATTATTGTTTTTCTGGTTTTTAGCAGATTTAATGCTACGCTTTTTCTTGCAAAAACTACCAGTTATGAGCGTAAAACCTTTATTAACCGTGCCAATTAAAAGGCGTACAGTAGTTAATTATGTTTTAGGTAAGTCTGCGTTATCTTTTTTTAACTTTCTGCCTTTATTTGCAATTGTGCCATTTAGTATTGTTTTAATAACTAAGGATTACGATGTTACTAGAGTTATTACATGGTTGTTAGCGATGCTATTACTAACGTTGATTAATAATTTTTTAAATTTTATTATTGAAAGTTTTTCGGCAGATACAGAGTTTTCATTCCTTCCAATCATACTTTTTGCAGGAGCATTATTTGGGTTAAACCATTTTAATATTGTCAATTTTGCTGACTTATTATCATCAGCCATGTTAGCTATTACTAATAATCCTTTGTATTTATTGGTGCTTTTGGCCATATTAATTGGGTTATTTGTTTTTAATCATAAAATACTAATCAAAAAATTATACTTAGACAATTCACTTAAAACAAAAATAAAGGAAGTCACGACTTCAGATTTAGGTTGGACTAAACGTTTCGGAGAGGTTGCACCATTTATGCAACTAGATTTAAAACTAATCTGGCGTAATAAACGTCCAAGATCTGCAGTCTTTATTTTGGTAATTGGACTTTTGTATGGATTGTTTTTTTACCCACAGCCAATGTACAGAGATATGCCAATTATGTATGGTTTTATAGGTGTGTTTGTAACGGGTATTTTCTTAATTAACTTTGGGCAATTTATTCCGGCATGGGATAGTGGGTATTACAAAATGTTAATGAGCCAGAACATCAAGTATGAGCAGTATTTAAAATCTAAATACACCTTAATGATGTTAAGCGTTATTATCATGTTTGTGTTAAGTATACCGTATGTGTATTTTGGATGGAAAATCTTAGTTGCACATTTTGCAGCAGCCGTCTATAATATTGGTATTAATACTTACGTAATTATGCTTGGTGGGTCTTTTAATCGAAAAAAAATAGACCTAAACCAACGTGCAGCTTTTAACTACCAAGGGACTGGAGCAGTACAATGGATTATTGGTATTCCGTTGTTATTAATTCCGCTAGCCATTTTTGGATCGTTAACCTATTTTGTAGGTTTTTATGCAGGTATTTCTGCACTAATAGCTTTAGGATTAATAGGTATTATATTTCATCAAAAAACAATGCGCTTTATTACCAAAAAGTACTTGGCTTCTAAATATGAGATGGTCAAAGCTTTTAATGAAGACAATTAATCAATTCAATTAAATCAACCTTTACAACTACTACATCATGATAACAACAACAAATCTTTCAAAAAAATATAGCGGAAAAGAAGTATTAAATATTTCTAGTTTAGACATTCCTAAAGGTCAAAGTTTTGGGCTTGTAGGTAATAATGGAGCAGGAAAAACAACCTATTTTAGTTTGCTTTTAGATTTAATAAGACCAACAACAGGTGATATTAAAAATAATGGTATTCTAGTTAGTCAAAGTGAAGACTGGAAACCGTTTACTTCTGCATTTATAGACGAAAGTTTTTTGATAGGCTATTTAACCCCAGAAGAATACTTTTATTTTATCGGTGATTTGCGTGGTCAAAACAAGCAAGATGTAGATAATTTAGTGGCTCAGTTTGCAGATTTCTTTCATGACGAAATTCTTGGTCAGAAAAAATATCTTCGTGATTTGAGTAAAGGAAACCAGAAAAAGGCAGGTATTGTTGCTGCGCTTATAGGTAATCCTGAAGTGATTATTTTAGACGAACCTTTTGCTAATTTAGATCCAACAACACAAATTAGATTAAAAGAAATTATTAAAGATTTAGCGGAGACAAAAGGCGTAACAGTGTTGGTATCTAGTCATGATTTAATGCATGTTACAGATGTGTGCGAGCGTATTGTTGTGTTAGATAAGGGGCACGTAATTAAGGATATACAAACTAGTGAGGCTACTTTAAAAGAATTAGAAGCACACTTTTCTGGTGCGGTAGACGTGGCTTAAAAGTAAGTTTCAGTTCATTTTTTCGAAAAAAGTAAAAAAGATGCTTATTTTTACGGACTTGCAGTCTGTATTAATACTATTTTCTGCATTATTTAGTTATGTATTACACAAAATACAACCGCATTGAAGATAGCATTAAAAATTTGTATAGTTTCGGGATTAATCTTAGCAACAGTCACTAGTTGTTCAAGAAAAAAAAACAGCTTCATAAATCGTAGTTTTCATGCAGTTACTGCAGAATATAACGCTTTGTTTAATGGTTTTGAAGCCTTAAAACAAGGTCGAGATAATCTAAACAACGACTATAAGGACAACTATTGGGAGATTTTACCGGTAGAGCGTATGCAAGTTAGTGAAGAGATTGTATTACCTGGTCAATCAAAAAATCAAGATTTTACAAAAGCAGAAGAAAAAGCAGTAAAAGCAATTCAGAAACACGGAATGAATATTCAGGGTAAAGAATATAACCCGCAAATTGACGAAGCTTATTTATTGTTAGGAGAAGCAAGATATTTTGATCAACGTTTTGTGCCAGCATTAGAAGCTTTTAACTACATCCTTTACAAATATCCAGCGTCAGATAAGATTAACACTGCAAAGGTATGGAGAGAAAAAACCAACATGCGTTTAGAAAATGACGAGCTGGCTATTACAAATCTTAAACGTCTTATCGAGCAAGAAGAGTTAGAAGGACAAGAATTAGCAGATGCGACTTCAATCTTAGCACAAGCTTATATTAACACAAAGTCTTTAGACAGCGCATTAACGCAAATTAAAATTGCGTCAAAAGCAACTAAAGTCAACGACGAAAAAGGACGTTTCAACTTTATAAAAGGACAACTTTACAATGTGCTAACTTATAAAGACAGTGCTAACCTTGCATTTGATGAGGTTATTGACTTAAACCGAAAAATCCCACGTCGTTACTTAATGGCGGCTCAAATAGAAAAAGCAAAAAACTTTGATTACGATAAAGGCGATAAAATAGCATTTTTAAAGCACTTAAGTAAGTTAGAAAAAGATAGAGAAAATCGTCCATATTTAGATAAGATTTATCACCAGATTGGCGAGTATCATTTAGCTAATAAATCAGATTCTTTAGCGGTTGCGTATTACAATAAGTCTTTAAGAGAAAAATCTAAGGATAGAATTTTAGTTGCTAAAAACTATGAGACTTTAGGAGATTTTTACTTTGATAGAAATAACTACAAATTTGCAGGTGCGTACTTTGATAGTACAATGACAAGCATGGTAGAAAACAGTAAGCCATTCCGTACTATTAAGCGTAAACGCGAAAACTTAGATGATGTTATTTATTACGAAGGTATTGCTGAGGTTAATGACAGTATTCTTAGACTAGTAAAAATGCCGGAGGCAGAACGTTTAGCATTTTTTACAGACTACACCAATACATTAAAACAGCGCTTAGAAGCAGCAAAAGAAAAATTAGAAACAGAAGCGCGCAGAAATGGATTAGCAACAAATGATAATCTGTTTAATAACGCTATCACACCAAGAGGAGGATTGCCAGGAGCGGGTTCTAATTTTTATTTTTATAATCCAAGTACTGTTGCTTACGGTAAAAACGAATTTTCACGTATTTGGGGTGATCGTAAAAACGAAGACAATTGGAGATGGTCTTCTGCTAGAGCAGGAGGATTTGCTAATCAATCGGATTTAGATGTATCTGCATTGGAGGATGAAGATAATGTGTTATTAAATCCTGACTTTTATATGTCGCAACTACCTTCAACAGAAAAAGAGTTAGACAGCATTAAAAAAGATCGTAATTACGCGTATTACCAATTAGGGTTAATCTATAAAGAGAAGTTTAAAGAGTATAACTTGTCTAAAAGTAAATTTTTAAACTTATTAGATAGTAATCCAGAAGAGAAATTAGTCTTGCCATCAAAATATAATTTGTTTAAGATTTACGAGATCTTAGGACAAAATGATGAGGCCTCTATTGCTAAAGCAGACATTATTGCTAATCATGCAAATTCTAGATATGCTGAGATTTTGAAAAACCCAGAATTAGCAGCAACAAGAGATGATAGTAGTCCGGAAAGTTTATATGAAGACACTTATAAGTTATTAGAAGGACAAGAATACCAGCAAGTCATTACGCGTTCTAAAAAGTACATGTCCTTTTTTGATGGTGATGGTATGGTTCCTAAATTTGCATTGCTTAAAGCGACTGCAGAGGGAAGATTAAACGGATATCAAGCCTATATTGATGGGCTTAACGATGTTGCTTTAACATTTGCTAATACAGAAGAAGCCATTCAGGCGCAATCTATTATAGCTAGCTTAAAATCGGTTAGTGATAAAACGTTTAAACCAGATACTGAGTCTACTAAGTTTAAAGTCGTGTTTCAGTTTAGTAACAATGAGTTAGAGGCTATTAGTAGCTTCAAAGAGATTTTGGATGAGGTAACGCAAAAAATTACGTATTATAATATGTCAACGTCTGTAGATATATTTAATGCAGAAACAACATTTGTTGTTGTGCATGGTTTAAAAAGTGTTGAAGGCGCAAAAGGCTTTGCAGATATATTGAAAGCAGAGGATAAGTATAAAATTAGCAGACCTTATTTTGGAATTTCGTCTGATAACTATAAGACGCTTCAAATACATAAAAATCTAAACGAATATTTAGCAATTAAATAATTTCCCTTTAAAATGAAAAACAAGCAGCAAGAGCAGTTTTCTATTCAAAATATAATAGCAAAAGGCACAAAAATAGTAGGAGACTTTTTTAGTGATGGTGATATAAGAGTTGACGGTACAATAGAAGGTAATATAGAAACTTCTGGAAAAGTTGTTATTGGTAAAGAAGGAGAAATAATAGGAAAATTAAAGTGTAGTAATGCGTATTTTGAAGGTAAACTTACCGGTACTTTAGAGCTTACAGAAACACTTACGTTAAAATCTACAGCGTATATCGAAGGGGATGTAATTACTCAGAAATTAGCGGTAGAGCCTGGGGCAACTTTTAATGTGTCTTGCGTTATGAAAACCACTGTAAAAGATCTAAATAGTGGCTCGAAAACCAAAAAAACAGCTTAATCCTTATATTAGGTTTACTTCAATAGCCTTCCAAATGGGAATTACCATTTGGTTAGGAAGTCTATTGGGTAGTTGGTTGGATACTAATTATGGTAGCGACAATCAATTTTATTTTAAAACAATAACATTAATAGCTGTGTTTATAGCCATGTATGCGGTAATCAAACAAGTTATAAAAATCACTAACAATCAAAAAAACAAAAATGAATAAACGTATTTTATATGTCGTTGCTTCAATACTTGTAATATTAGTAGTAGCCTATAATCTTCAAAGCTACTTAACGGACGATAACGTACCGTACTCTTTACAAAAGCTTTATATCTTTCATGGGATTGCTGTTTTAATAGTCTATTTAGGTATCGAGATTATACACGATAAAATGCCTAATCAAATAGGGACAGCTTATCTTACATTGATGTTTTTAAAAATAGGAACTTTTATATTATTATTTAAAAGCACCATCTTTTCAATCAAAGATTTGACCTTAACAGATCGTTTAGGCTTAGTAATACCGTTTTTTTTGTTTTTAATAGTAGAAACAGCTTGTATTGCCAAATTATTAAAAAGCAAGTAAGTGTGTGAAGTATAGTGTTATAGCGATAAGGTTGGACATAAAAAAAATCTAATTAAAAAAAGCGTTTACCTTTTTAAATTATTACTTACATTTGCACAAAATTTACAGACCATAAATTTATTAGTTACAAAAAGTATGATGTTGGCAAAAAAATCTATCAATTTTATAACAATATTAGTTCTAATGTTATTTTCAGTCTCTTCTTATGGAGACGATACTAAACAAGAACCAGGGAATCAAGTGAACACTGCTCAAGAAATTAAGGAGTATATCAAACATCACTTAAAAGATTCTCACGATTTTCACTTTTTCACTCATAATGAGTCTGGAACGCATTATAGTTTTCCATTACCAGTTATCGTTTGGACTAAAGATGGTTTAAAAACATTTATGTCTTCTGCTTTTCATCATGATGATAGTGGAAGCGAAATTGTAACTAAAGGAGATACACGTTTAGTAAAACTACACAGTAAAATATACGAGTTGGATGCAGGAGCAACAACATTAGCTTTTGATGAGAAACATCATCCAACAAATGCACATAAAGTTATAGATTTTTCAATCACAAAATCTGTAGTTGGAATGTTATTAACTGGAGTTTTAATGTTATTAGGTTTTAGTGCATTAGCAAGAGGGTATAAAAAAGGACATTCAGTACCAAAAGGTATTAGTAGAGTTTTAGAGCCTTTAGTAATATATGTAAGAGATGATATTGCAAAGCCAAATATTGGAGAGAAAAAATACCGTAAATTTATGGGGTTTTTACTAACTGTATTTTTCTTTATCTGGATCTTAAACTTATTAGGATTAACACCAATAGGATTTAATGTTACAGGTCAGATCGCAGTAACAGCATGTTTAGCAATTTTCACAGCAGTTATATATTTATTTAGTGCAAGTAAAGATTTTTGGAAGCACACATTATGGATGCCAGGTGTACCTGTAATTTTACGTCCAATATTAGCAGTAATAGAGTTAGTAGGTTTTATTTTAATTAAACCTTTCTCATTATTAGTTCGTTTATTTGCAAACATGACAGCAGGTCACTTTGTTGTAATGAGCTTAATAGCATTAATGATAACAATGAAAGAATCATTTGGAGCTGTTGGATCAACAGGGATGTCTTTAGTGTTAGCATTATTTATTTCGGTTATTGAAATTTTAGTAGCCTTTTTACAAGCGTTTATTTTCACGATGTTATCATCGTTATTTATAGGAATGGCAGTCGAAGAACACGACGATCATCACTAACAAGAATTTGTTTAATTAATATTTATAAAACCAAATTAGTATGTACAATTTAATTGGAGCAGGGTTAATCGTAATCGGTGGAGGAATCGGATTAGGTCAAATTGGAGGAAAAGCAATGGAAGGTATTGCTCGTCAACCTGAAGCAGCTGGAAAAATCCAAACTGCAATGATCATTATCGGAGCCTTATTAGAAGGTTTAGCATTCGGTGCGTTAATCTTAGGAGCATAATCCTAAAACAAAAAGAAACAGCTTTCTGCAACGGTTGGTTGCAGAAACTGTTTTAAATTAAACAAAAAGACAATTATAGTAATCTATATAGTATGGAAACTTTATTAAACGATTTTTCAGTAGGCTTGTTTGTAATGCAAGGTGTTATCTTATTAATATTAATTATATTAATGAGAAAATTTGCATGGAAGCCTATTCTAGACGCTTTACAAACTCGTGAAGACGGTATACAAAATGCATTAGACTCAGCTGAAAATGCTAAGTTAGAAATGCAAAATCTTCAAGCAGATAACGAGAAGTTATTAAAAGAAGCACGTGCAGAACGTGAGTCTATGCTTAAAGAAGCAAGAGAATTAAAGAATAAAATGATTGAAGACGCTAAAACGGAAGCTCAAGCACAAGCAAACAATATGATTGCTCAAGCACAAGCTGCTATTGAAAGCGAAAAGAAAGCAGCTATGGCAGAATTAAAAGGTCATGTTGCAGGTTTATCTTTACAAATTGCAGAAAAAGTAGTAGGTCAAGAATTATCTAACAAAGACAAACAACTACAATTAGTAGAGTCTATGTTAAATGATGCTAAATTAAACTAGTCAAAACATGGCAGGAGAAAGAGCAGCAATACGTTACGCAAAAGCGGTTTTAAGTTTAGCTACAGATAATAATATAGCTGAGGCTGTAAATACTGACATGGAGCTAATAAATAATACAGTAGCGCAAAGTAAAGACTTAAAAGACATGCTTTACAGTCCTGTAATTAGTGCAAGTATTAAAAAATCAGCGTTATTAGAAATTTTTAAAGGTATTAACCAGGCAACGGTTAATTTAATAGATACTTTAATTACTAATAAGCGTGTAGACCTATTACCACATGTAGCCTCAAAGTTTATAACTTTGTTTGAGCAACAAAAAGGTAGTCAAATTGCAACCGTTACTACAGCGGTGCCTTTAACAGAAGCTTTAGAAGCTAAAGTTTTAGCAAAAGTTAAGGAGCTTACAGGTAAAGAGGCAGCAATTAAAAATATAGTAGATGAAAGCATTTTAGGTGGTTTTATTCTAAGAGTTGGAGATACACAGTATAATGCTAGTATCGCTGACCAATTAAGCAAGTTAAAAAGAGAATTTACAATAAACTAAGACTTACCCTGAGTTTGTCGAAGGGTCTAAATATCAATAAAGATGGCAGAAGTAAAACCAGCTGAAGTATCAGCAATCTTAAAACAACAACTTTCAGGTTTTGAAGCTAGCGCTTCATTAGACGAGGTTGGAACAGTATTAACAGTAGGTGATGGTATTGTACGAGCTTACGGATTAGCTAACGCACAATATGGTGAATTAGTAGAATTCGACGGTGGATTAGAAGGTATCGTACTTAACCTTGAAGAAGATAATGTAGGTATTGTACTTTTAGGAACTTCAGTAGGAGTTAGAGAAGGATCTACAGTAAAACGTACTAATCGTATCGCATCTGTTAAAGTAGGTGAAGGTATTGTTGGACGTGTTGTAGATACACTAGGTAACCCAATTGATGGTAAAGGACCAATTACTGGAACAACTTATGAGATGCCTCTAGAGCGTAAAGCACCAGGAGTTATCTACAGAGAGCCAGTAACAGAGCCATTACAAACAGGAATTAAAGCTATTGATGCTATGATCCCAGTTGGTAGAGGACAACGTGAGTTAGTTATTGGTGACAGACAAACAGGTAAAACTGCAGTTTGTATTGATGCTATCTTAAATCAAAAAGAATTTTACGATGCAGGAGAACCTGTATATTGTATATATGTTGCAATTGGTCAAAAGGCTGCAACAGTAGCACTTATTGCTAAAACATTAGAAGAAAAAGGAGCATTAGCGTATACTACGATAGTAGCAGCTAACGCATCAGATCCAGCAGCAATGCAGGTATATGCACCGTTTACAGGAGCATCTATTGGAGAATATTTTAGAGATACTGGTAGACCAGCTTTAATTGTATTTGATGATTTATCAAAGCAAGCAGTTGCTTACCGTGAGGTATCTTTATTATTAAGACGTCCACCGGGACGTGAGGCGTATCCTGGAGATGTATTTTATTTACACTCAAGATTATTAGAACGTTCTGCAAAAATCATTAATAATGATGCAATTGCAAGAGAGATGAATGATTTACCAGATTCATTAAAACCAATCGTAAAAGGTGGTGGTTCTCTTACTGCTTTGCCAATTATTGAAACACAAGCAGGAGACGTTTCGGCATATATCCCTACTAACGTAATTTCTATTACAGATGGGCAAATTTTCTTAGATGGAGATTTATTTAACTCTGGTGTTCGTCCAGCAATTAACGTAGGTATTTCTGTATCTCGTGTTGGAGGTAATGCACAGATTAAATCAATGAAAAAGGTGTCTGGTACTTTAAAACTTGATCAAGCACAATACCGTGAGCTTGAAGCTTTCGCTAAGTTTGGTTCAGATTTAGATGCAGTTACTTTAAATGTAATCAACAAAGGAAAACGTAATGTTGAGATTTTAAAGCAAGCACAAAACGATCCTTTTAAAGTTGAAGATCAAGTAGCAATTATTTATGCTGGTTCTAAAAACTTATTAAAAGATGTTCCTGTTGAAAAAGTTAAAGAATTTCAACGTGATTATTTAGAGTTTTTAAATGCTAAACATAGAAATATATTAGATAGTTTAAAAGCTGGAAAATTAACAGATGAAGTTACAGATGTGTTAACAGTTGTTGCTAAGGAATTATCTGCTAAGTATAGAGCATAGTATTCTTCCTATCTCTTTTTAAAGAGAAACGAGAGTTTGTAAAGTATAACATTTTAAAAAGTCCTTTTTTAGGAAAGGACTTAGGATAATAAAAATGGCTAATTTAAAAGAAATACGTAACAGAATAGCTTCAGTATCTTCAACGATGCAGATTACTAGTGCCATGAAAATGGTATCTGCTGCTAAATTGAAAAAAGCTCAAGATGCTATTACAGCAATGCGACCTTATTCGGACAAGTTAACTGAGCTTTTACAAAGTTTAAGTGCAACTTTAGATGAAGATGCAGGAAGTAAATTTGCTGAACAACGCGACGTTAATAATGTATTAATTGTATCTATAACTTCTAATAGAGGTTTATGTGGTGCTTTTAATTCTAACATTATTAAGCAAACACAAAACTTGATTTCTAATGTGTATGCAGGTAAAAAAGTATCTGTTTTAGCAATAGGAAAAAAGTCTAACGATGCATTTTCTAAAAAGGGACTTGTTATCGAAAATCAAAGCAGAATATTTGATGATTTAACATTCAATAACGTTGCTGATATTGCAGAGATGTTAATGAATAAATTTAGTGAAGGCGAATTTGATAAAATTGAAATCGTTTACAATAAATTTAAAAATGCAGCAACTCAAATAGTAATGACTGAGCAGTTTTTACCAATTATTCCAATGGAAGGTGAAGTAGAAGCTAATTCTGATTATATCTTTGAGCCATCTAAGCTAGAAATTATTGAGGAGTTAATACCAAAGTCACTTAAGACTCAATTATACAAAGGTATAAGAGATAGTTTTGCTTCAGAGCATGGTGCGCGTATGACAGCAATGCACAAGGCAACAGATAATGCTACTGAGTTAAGAGATCAACTTAAGTTAACTTACAACAAAGCTCGTCAAGCCTCTATTACTAATGAGATCCTTGAGATTGTTGGTGGTGCAGAAGCATTAAATAACTAAGATAATAGGAGCACATAGTATACTAAGTGTTTTATTTTATAATTTGATTAAAACCTTATTCAATTTGAATAAGGTTTTTTTATGGAATACGTTTTGATTAAGTACCTTTATACTAAATATAATTTATCATGCAATTTTTTAAATATTTAAGTGTTTCTGTTTTAGCCAGTTTGTTTTTTGTACAGTGTAGTTCTGCTCAAAAATTAGAGCAAGACGCGCCCTTTAAAACTAGTAAGGCGTATTACAAAAAATGGATTGCAGGTATTGAAGGTGGTGGTTCCGGTATAAATGTATTTATTCCTGTGACAACAGCATTACAGTCTGTAAAATTAGATAGCTTATATTTTAGAGGACAAAAAGTAATATTGCAATCACAACCAAGTAATGGTAGTTTGTTTATGGGACGTATAATTACAGAAACCAATCAAAGGGAAGATTTTAAAGCTAGTACTACAGAAATGCCTTTTGAGTTAAATGATAATCAAGCAGTAATTAGTTATATAGAAAATGGTATAACCAAGTATTTTAAAATAGATAATATTGTTGAAAAACAAATGCAACAATATCCAAGTGCGCCACCAAGAAACCGTAATAAGCAATAACTAGTATTTAGCCTTTATTTTTTTGGTTACAAACAGACTCTTTTAATTCAAATTATAAAACACATTGAGCGTTCTAAAAAAGTTTTTTAAAGACACAATAATTTATGGTTTAGCTACGGTTTTACCTCGTCTGATGAATATCCTTTTGGTCAGACTACACACAGGTAAATTAGAAACAGTTAGCTATTCAGATACGACAGAGTTTTATGTCTATGCCTCTTTTTTTAATGTATTGTTGACTTACGGTATGGAGACCGCTTTTTTTAGATTTTTTAGTAAATCTCAAGAAAAGGACAAAATTTTTTCTACCACGTTTATTAGTTTAATAGTTTCTACAATCACGTTTTTTGTTGTGGTATTGTGTTTTAGTTCTCATTTATCAAATTGGTTAGATTTAAATCAAACGTATTTTAATTTATTAATTGGTATTTTGGTTTTAGATGTATTGGTAGTCGCGCCTTTTGCTTACTTACGTGCAACAGGACGACCACTTCGCTTTGCTGCTGTTAAGCTTAGTAATATCGTTATTTTTGTAGTGCTAAATTATTTTTTCTTTTGGGCTATTCCAAAGTTTGGTATAAACTTCCCTAATTACAATCCGTCCAATTTAGTACAGTATATATTTATTTCTAATTTGGCGGCTAGTGCAGTTACTTTTGTATTACTTATACCTTATTTCTTTAAAGTAAAATTACAGTTTAGCAAAACAATATTTAAGCAACTACTTAGCTATGGATGGCCTATTATGGTTGCAGGTTTAGCCTATGTGGTTAACGAAAATTTTGACAAATGGATTATTCCTCACTTACTAGATAAGGATATTAATGGTGCTTATAGTGGTTGTTATAAAATAGCAGTATTTATGACCATTTTTATACAAGCTTTCCGTTTAGGAGCAGAGCCTTTTTTCTTTTCTCATGCCAAAGAGAAAAACGCAAAACAGACCTATGCGTTAATAATGAAGTATTTTGTAATTGCAGGTAGTCTAATGTTAGTATTTATAATTGCTTATTTAGACATTTTTAAAGCGTGGTTGGTAAAAGATTCAAGTTATTGGGAAGCGATGCAGATTGTTCCTATCGTATTGCTTGCCAATTTATGTTTAGGTATTTATTTTAACTTAGGTATTTGGTATAAGTTGACGGATAAGACTAGGTACGGTATGTATTTGTCAATTATTGGTGCAATTGTAACCATCAGTTTCAATTTAATTTTGATACCAAAATTTGGTTTTATGGCAGCAGCTTGGGTAACATTGGCGGCGTATGGAACTATGATGGTTTTGTCTTATCTTTTAGGTCAAAAACACTATCCAGTACCTTATAATCTAAAACAGATTCTTGGCTATTTATCCATTGCAATAGTATTGTCTCTAGTTGCTTTAAGTACCGACGCTAATTATTATATAAATACTATATTAGTTTTAGTATTTTTGGGACTAATAGCTCTTTTTGAAAAAAAAGAAATAATACGATTATTAAAAAGTAATTAAACGGTTCTGTACTACAGAGCAAATTCAATATAATTATGCAAATTAAAATAATAAATAAGTCCAGTCATGCATTGCCACACTATGAAACCGTAGCGTCTGCAGGATTAGATTTAAGAGCCAATATAACAGAAGCAATACAATTGCAGCCATTAGAACGTACAATCGTTAAAACAGGCTTATTTATAGAGTTACCAATAGGTTTTGAAGCGCAAGTTAGACCAAGAAGTGGTCTAGCAGCAAAAAACGGAGTAACAGTATTAAATGCACCTGGAACGGTGGATGCTGATTACAGAGGAGAGATTGGTGTGATTCTTGTTAATCTATCTAATACAATGTTTACTATTCAAAATGGAGAACGCATCGCACAACTTGTAATTGCTAAACATGAGCGTGCAGAATGGCTAGAAGTAGAAACATTATCTGAGACCTCTAGGGGTGAAGGTGGCTTTGGAAGTACAGGAACTAAATAAAACCAAATATGAAACCAATTACATTACTAATAGCGCTATTAATAAGTAGCATTGGATTTGCACAAGATAACTCAGAGAAAATAGTTGATGTTGCTTATGATGCTTGTGATTGTATTGGTAAGATTCAAACAAATCTAAGTACTGAAGAGAAAAGCGAACAAATAAAATCATGCATTACGTCTGCTAATATGGCGTGGCAGTTAAGTAAGTCAATGTCCGAGATGTCTGAAAAAGTAAGTGATACCTTAAGGCAATTGGAAGATATTTCAAAAATTGATTCGCTAATAATACCATCGGATAATTTAAATATTTCACTAGTTTCTGATTCAGATTATGAAGAGATTGAAGCGTATCTTTTAGAAACTTGCGGGGATATGGAAACGGTTTATTTTGCAGAAGACGAAACGACAGAAAATTCCTATTCTGATAAAGACAAGGCAATGGATTTTTATAACCAAGGATTGGTTGCTTTTGATAATCAAAATTATAAAAAAGCAATCAGCCTCTATAAAAAAGCAGTTAAAGAAGATAAAACATTTGCTTTTGCTTGGGATAATCTAGGACGTACGTATAGAGAATTAGGAAACTACAAAGAGGCTATAAAGTGTTATAAAAAATCTTTAAGGATTGACCCAAAAGGAGGTATGCCTTTAATGAATATAGCGGTAGCTTATGGTTATTTAAAGCAATTTGATAAAGCAAAAAAAGCATATCGACAATATGGTAAGGTTTTTGAAAACAATCCTGAAACTTATTTTGGTTTAGGTAGGATTTATGCGTTAGATAACGATATGGAAAATGCCTTAGATAATATGATGCAAGCTTATTTATTGTATCAAAAAATAAACTCACCTTATATAAAAGATGCAGAGAAATTTATTTCAATACTGTATACAGAGTTAGAAAATCAAGGAAAAGTAGATGCTTTCAATAGAATAGCAAAAAAATATAAAATTCAAATTTCAGAAGACTAATAATATGAAAATAATAGTACCTATGGCAGGACGAGGATCTCGTCTAAGACCACATAGTTTAACAGTACCAAAACCATTAATTCCAGTAGCAGGACAACCAATTGTACACCGTTTGGTAAAAGATATTGCTAAAGTTTTAAATCAACCAATTACAGAGATTGCTTTTGTTTTAGGCGATCCAGCTTGGTTTGGAGAGGATGTTGTGGCTAGTTTAAAAGCGTTAGCAGCAGGTTTAGGTGCCAAAGCATCTATTTACAGACAAGACCAACCTTTAGGGACAGGTCATGCAATAATGTGTGCAAAGGACTCATTATCTGGTCCAGCAGTAATTGCATATGCAGATACGTTAATTAGGGCTGATTTTAATTTAGATCCAGACGCGGATGCAGTTATTTGGGCTAAACAAGTAGAGCAGCCAGAAGCCTATGGTGTTGTTAAATTAAATGATCAAAAAGAAATTATAGAACTGGTAGAAAAACCAGAACAGTTTGTTAGCGATTTAGCAGTTATCGGTATTTATTATTTTAAAGAGGTAAGCCAACTTAAGGACCAACTTCAAATCGTGTTAGATAATAATATTATACATGGTGGAGAATACCAAATTAACGATGGTATTAAAGGTATGATGGCTGAAGGTAAAGTCTTTAAAACAGGAGTAGTTAGTGAGTGGATGGATTGTGGTAATAAAGCCATAACCTTAGAAACTAACCAACGCATGTTAGGATTTTTGAAAGCAGATGGAGAAGAGCAATTAATAGCATCTACTGTTAATAATACAAATTCAACAATTATAGAGCCTTGTTATATTGGCGAAAACGTAGTGCTTAAAAATACAACCATTGGACCATTTGTATCTGTTGGAAATAACTGTGTTATAGAGGATTCAACAGTTAAAAATAGCCTAATACAAAACCATACTACTATAAAAAATGCTAATTTAGACGAAGCTATGATTGGTAATCATGTTAAGTTTGATGGTAAATTCACTAAAATTAGTATCGGAGATTACTCAGTATTAGAATCATAATAATGTAATACTACAGACTATTACGTAAACCACGTCATTAAGAGCATAGCGAAGAATCTTTAAAAATGAAAAGACAATTTTACATAGTACTTATTTGCTTCGGGACACTTTTGTTTCCGCAAGTTAGTAGTGCGCAAGAGGATTTAAATGCTAAACCTGATGACGATTTAGGTGATGTGTCTGATGCATATCAAGAACATTTTTTTGAAGCTTTAAAGCAAAAAGGGATTGAGAATTACCAACGCGCAGTAGATAATTTACTGGAGTGTATAGAGATGGACGATTCTGATGCTATTTTGTATTTTGAATTAGGTAAAAATTATAATAACCTAAAAAACTTTGGTGCAGCAGAAGATGCGCTTAAGATTGCTGTCAGTAAAATTCCGGATAACGAGTGGTTTCTGGATGAGTTATACTCGACTTACATTCAGCAAAAAGAATACAAAAAAGCCATTAAAACGGTTAAGCAATTAGTAAAATATCATCCTAGTTATAGAGAAGATTTAGCTAATATCTATATGCAAACCGGCGATTTTAAAGAAGCCTTAAAAGTACTTGACGAGTTAGATGAGGAGTTAGGTATTACTAAAGATCGTGATATTTTAAGAAACAGAATTTATAATGCTACGGGTCAAAAAAAGGATCAAATAGAAAATCTAGAAGAACGTGTAGATAAGCATCCTGATTCTGAAGACACTTATTTAAGGTTAATATATCGCTATAGTGAAAGTGGCGAACTTAAAAAAGCATTTGAAACTGCTAAAAAACTTTTGGAAGTTAATCCAAAGTCAGAGTTAGTGCATTTAGCGCTTTATAAATTTTATCTTCAGGAAGGTAGCAATGATAAAGCAATCAAATCCATGAAAATAGCTTTACAAAGCAGTCAGATCAATCCAGAATCTAAAATTAAGGTGTTGGCTGATTTTGTCAAATTTGTGGCTAAAAACCAACAATATGAGCAGGACTTGGTAGATGTAACATCTATGTTGACTAAAATTGAATCTAGTGGTAAGACTTTAGTCGAATTAGCGCAGTATTATTTGCTTAAAGGCGAAAAGCAAAAAGCACTTAATTTTTACGAAGAAGCACTTCAAAAGGAAGAAGAAAATTTTGGTATTTTACGAAACATTATATTGTTGCATATAGATTTACAACAGTTTACCCAAGCAGAACAAAAAAGTGCGGAAGGATTAGAGATATTTCCATCGCAGCCAGTTTTGTATTTAGCTAATGGTGTTGCTTTAAATTATTTAAACCGTCCAAAGGATGCTATTAATAGCCTAGAAATGGGATTAGATTATATTATTGAAGACACAAAAATGGAAATAGATTTTTATAAGCAATTAGCTAAAGCCTATACCGCAAACAACAATTTATCTAAAGCAAAAACGTTTACAGATAAAGCTAACAAATTAGAAGGATCAAATTAATGGCATTAAAAACCCGCATATCTTTTGTAATACTGCTTATAGCCGTAATATTTACTGGCTGTAAAGGGGTTAAAACAGTAGTGTCTAATGGAGAGATAAATACTAAATTAACCGCTAAACAACTTATTAAAAATAGCACCAAAGCAGGTATTGATTTTACAACGTTATTAGCAAGACTAAAAATAGAGGTTATCCAAAAAGGAAAATCGCAAAATTATACCGTTAGTCTGAAAATAGAAAAAGATAAAAAAATAATAATTACGTCCACACCTGTTAGTATTGTTAGGGCGTTAATTACACCAACTAGAGTAGCGTTTTATAACAAATGGGACAACACTTATTTTGATGGCGATTTTGCTTATTTAAGTGATCTTTTAGGTACAGATTTAGATTTTGATAAAGTGCAAAATATGTTATTAGGTCAATCTCTTTTTGATTTAAACGATGATAAATACGACCTATCTGCAAACGATAAATCGTATATACTACAACCTAAAAAGCAACGCGAGTTGTTTGAGTTATTTTTATTTGTAAACCCAAGTCATTTTAAAATGGACTCTCAAGAAATATCGCAACCTCAAGAAAAGCGTATTTTACATATTGATTACTTAACGTATCAAGAAGTAGATAAAAAAACAATACCTGAACAAACCAAAATACTAGCTATAGAAGACCAAGAACAACTAGAGATTAATCTTGAGTTAAAATCGGTTAAGCTAAACGAGAAGATTCGTTTTCCGTTTACTATTCCTTCTGGTTATAAAAAAATAGAGTTGTAATTTATGAAGCTTCGTTTACTCCTTTTGCCAGTTTTCTGTTTTATAGTGCTTGGCAGTACTTCCGCTTTAGCGCAAAAAAATAAAATAGATCAACTAGAAGCACAGCGTTTAGAGATTAAAAACCAGATTAAACAAATTAATAATTTGTTGTTTTCAAATCAATCAAAACAGAAAAGTCAGACGTCTTTAATAGAGGATGTTAATTACAAATTAAGCGTTAGACGTAACCTAATTAAAGTCACAAACCAACAAGCTAATTTAATTACACGGTCTATAAATACCAATCAAAAGAAGATTTCTAGTTTAAGAGAGGAGCTGACTATTTTAAAGGATAATTACGCAAAAACAATCCGTAATACTTACAAAAATAAAAGCAATCAAAGTCGTGTGATGTTTTTACTATCGTCTAATAATTTTAGACAAGCCTACAAACGTTTACAGTACATGAATCAGTACTCTAAATACCAAAAGGAACAAGGCGAGAATATTAAAGAGAAGACGTTAAAATTGCAGTCATTAAATTTAGAATTAGGCCAGCAAAAAGCGGACAAAGACAAACTTATTGCAGAAAACAGAGAGGTGCAAAAAGCATTGGAAGTAGATATGAAGCAGCATGAGACTATCATGGCTTCTATTAAAAAGGACCTAAATAAATATACCGCACAAATTAAAGAAAAGCAAAAAGAGGCTAGAGAGATTGATCGTGAGATTGACCGTATTATTAAAGAAGCCATTGCTAATTCTAACAAAAAAGCAGGCGCAAAAAACACTACAGCTAAATCGTCCACAACATTTGCTTTAACACCTGAGGCTAAAATTTTGGCAGCAGATTTTTTAAGTAATAAAGGAAAGTTAGTTTGGCCTGTAGAGAAAGGTCTGGTTAAAGTAAGGTATGGTGTGCAGCGTCATCCTACTGATGCATCACTATCAATAAATAGTACTGGTGTGCGTATTGCTACCGAAGAAAATGCAATTGTAAGAACGGTATTTAAAGGCGAAGTTTTAAAAATTATAGTTCAGAAAAGAGGAAATCCAACGGTTTTAATTAAGCATGGTAATTATATTACGGCGTATCATAACCTAAAGAAAATATCTGTTAAACCAGGTGACAAAGTGGTTTCTAAACAAGAGATAGGAGAGGTGTTTACCAATGGAGATGGCGAAACTATTTTATGGTTTAGTTTATATAAAAATAATCAATCTGTAAATCCTGCAGAATGGATTTATAAGATGTAACAGGATTGTATTTTACAGTATATTAAACAATAAAAAACCCAATGCATTGCATTGGGTTTTTAGTTTCTATTCAAACAAAGCTTTAAGCTCTGTAGCATCGTTTGGTTTTATTTTTCCTGCTAATAGTAAACTTAATTGTTTACGTCTTAAAGCAGCAGCGTATCGTTCTTTTTCTAAATCTGTTTCAGGTATTAACTCGGGTACAGCAACAGGTGTTCCGGTTTCGTCCACAGCAACAAACGTATAAATAGCTTCGTTGGCTTTAGATCTATTTCCAGACTCTCTGTCTTCTACCCATACATCAATATATATTTCCATAGAGCTTTTAAAGGCTCTAGAGACTTTAGCGTCTACAGTTACAACACTTCCTAAAGGGACAGCTTTGTTAAATGCGACGTGGTTTACAGAAGCGGTTACAACAATACGTCTAGAGTGTCGTCTAGCGCTAATACTAGCAGCACGATCCATTCTAGCTAGCAACTCGCCACCAAAAAGGTTGTTTAAAGGATTAGTTTCACTAGGTAAAACTAAATCGGTCATTACTGTTCTAGAGTGTTCGGCAGTTCTTGCGTTCATCATAATTTTTTCTTTTCAGCCACAAAGGTAAGCGGATTTAAATATCTAGATTGCAGATTTTACAATTTATTAAGAAATAAAAAACCTCAAAGATTTTTAAATCTTTGAGGTTAATTTATATAAAATAAGGACTTGGTTTAGTCAATTGCTTTAATAAGCAACCAAGCATCTTTGTTTTGTTCTTTTCTAATACTGTTTAAAGCTTTAAAAGCATCTTCTCTAGACGTATAACTAGCATAAGCTACTTGGTGTAGTCCATGTCTATTTTTACCTATTTTACGTGCTTTAAATCCTTCGTCTTGTAATTGTGCTACTTTTTTATCAGAGTTTTCTTCTTCTCTAAATGCACCAGCTACAATATGGTAATTACCACTTTGCTTGTTTACATGTAATGTTATAGCAGGTAATGGATTACTAATTACAAAAGTAGCTTCTTGTATTTTACTATCTAATTGCGCATTAGCTTCTTCTTGCGCCATTTGATTGTGTTGGTCTACATTATTAACATGGTTGTTAAAGCCAAAACCAAATAACCCTAAAGCAACAACTGCTACAGCTGCATATTTTAAATATGATCTGTTATTACGCTTTTCTGGAGTTACAGTAAGTGGTATTACTTTTTCAATAGCTTCTACTTCTTCTTTGTAAACTTCTCTAGTAACAGCAGGAGATACAAATTGAGACAAACCAAAAGCATCCGTTAAATAATTAAGATGGTATGATGGGCTAAACTCTATTTTACCTGCTTCATTAAATACTAAATCACCAATGTTTTCAAAACTTAATGTTTCACCTTCCGTTAAATAAGACTTTAAAGACTTAACACGTTTAGATAAGTTTTGTAAAGCAGTTTCAAAAGGTATTTTTTCAACATCTGCTATATAACGTACTAACAACCCATCGTTAGTTTGTATTTGTTCGTTAAAAGACAAGGTTTTTTTTGGTGGATAAAACGCATTGGTATTATCATGTACTTGCGCAGATTGACGTTGTGTTAAAAACGACCCAAATTCTGGAATCGTAACACAGTCATATCTGTATAATAAATCGCTTATGTAATGTTCTAATTGCATAGAAACAAAGTTAGAAAATTTTGAAAACCAATAAAATTTTGACGGTATTAGTTATTAACAGAGTTAAATTTCTTTTCTTGTAGATTCAAAATCAGTGCAATAAACAATGAATGACGATCAATTACGGTACAATTTAGCCCTACAACACGTTTCTAAAATAGGAGATACAACAGCAAAAAAGCTAATTAACCATTGCGGAAGTGCAGAAGGTGTCTTTAAAGAAAAAAAACAAAACCTATTAAAAATTGATGGTATAGGCGAAATTATTTTAAGTGAACTCTACCAATCTAATCATTTGGAAGCAGCAGATAATGAGTTAAAGTTTATTAAGGATGAAAACATAAAACATCATCATTTTACAGACGAAACCTATCCTGAAAATTTAAAGCATTGTATTGATAGCCCATTAGTATTATTTGAAAGCGGAAACATTAATTTAAATAACAAACATATTATAAGTATTGTTGGTGCAAGAAAAATAACAACATCGGGGATTGCTTTTTGCGAAAAACTAGTAGAAGAATTGGCTATTTATAAGCCTATTATTGTTTCTGGTTTTGCTTACGGTACGGATATAACAGCGCACAAAGCTGCGGTAAAAAATAATTTACAAACTATAGGGTGTTTAGCACATGGTTTAAATCAAATTTATCCTAAAGTGCATAAAAAGTATGTCGCAGAAGTAGAAAATAACGGTGGTTTTTTTACTGATTTTTGGAGTAGTGATAATTTTGACCGGAATAATTTTTTAAAACGAAACCGCATTATAGCCGGAATAAGTCAGGCAACTATTGTTATTGAGTCTGCCGAAAAAGGCGGGAGTCTAGTTACTGCAGACATTGCAAACTCTTATAATAGAGACGTTTTTGCTGTGCCAGGACGTGTTACAGATAGTCAAAGTATTGGTTGTAATAACTTAATAAAACAGCAACGTGCCCATTTGTTGTCGACACCATTAGATGTCCCTTATATCTTAAATTGGCAATTAGAAAACTTGCAAAAAGCACCAGTGCAAAAACAGTTGTTTATCGCGTTGGAACCAGATGAAAAATTGGTTTACAATTATCTAAAAGATAAAGAAAAGGAACTGTTGGATACTATTGCTATTAATTGCAAAATGCCAACGTATAAATTAGCTGGCATTTT
This sequence comes from Olleya sp. KKT75, assembly GCF_055635485.1. Lineage (NCBI taxonomy): Bacteria > Pseudomonadati > Bacteroidota > Flavobacteriia > Flavobacteriales > Flavobacteriaceae > Olleya > Olleya sp. KKT75. The sequence goes on along the minus strand of NZ_CM145759.1, from coordinate 1,201,735 downwards.
ACTTAATATGGAATTAAAAGGGGTGATTAGACCACTTCCTGGTAAGTTGTTTGAGGTTATTTAACTATTTGTCGATTAATAACGTAGTTAATGTAGGAAATTTCATGTTGACTTGTTTCTGGTTTATGTTTGTCTTTCAAATATTTACGAGAAATACTCATGAAGAAACTTTCCTTATTATTTTTGCTAGTTTGCTTTTGTCCATTTCATTTTTCTGCACAAGAATTGGAACCAACCGTGCATACATGCGGAGAACTTAATAACGATATAGATTCTAATCAAAACCGAAGTAATATTCCTAATGATAATTTTGTTGATCGATTTGGTAATGCGCATAATAAAAGTGTAAACACTAACTCATCAGGAGAGCAAAGGGCAATTCCTTTAACTCCAGATTATCTTAGTCCAGAAGGCTTATTTGCTATTTATTTAACAGATCAGATAACAGATAATAGTATTTCAGATTTTAACAATAATGCCAATTATAGAAATGTAATCGCTCAGATTTTTGCAGATTTAGAGCAGTTGATAATAGAAAATCCAGCTACTGGAGTTTTAGAGCCGGTAAAAATAGAGCTACAATCGATTTCTACCAACAGTAGTATTTTAGCTTCTGCCTCATCTTATTATGAATACTCAAATGTTACACAGGGAACCATTGTAGAAGGTGAAGTTTGGAAAGCCATAAATTCTGGATCAAACAATCCCGATAATTGGGATGGTTTAATAAGAGTTAACTTTTTTCACAGTTGGTATAGTGATTTCAACAATCCTTCTGGCATTACTGGAACAAATTCGTTTGATATGTATGCGGTGTTATTGCACGAAATTATGCATGCATTGGGTTTTGCTTCAGGTATAGACGAATTTGGAAACCCTAAAAATGGAAGGGCTTTTTTAAAATATGATACTTTATTACATACAGATACAAATGATAATTTAATTGTACCTCTTGGTCTAGACTGGAGTTTTAATAGTGCAGTCTCTATTAATGCAATAACGAATGGTTGTCCTAGTACCTCACAGATAAGATTAGGAGATAATAATTTACCTGTTCATACACCACAGGTTTTTTCTAATGGATCAAGTTTAAGTCATGTAGATTTAAATAACGATTGTAATTACCCCATTAACGATTTTATAATGGCTTATGCTATTGCTGTCGAAAGCTCAAGAAGACCGCTTTCTCAAGAATTTGATATTTTATGTAGTTTAAACTATAACCTGTCTACTCAATTTGGAAACAGTAATATTGTCACGTTTGCTAATCCTGCAATAATTACTGCTGTAAGTAACAACACCAGTAATATTATAGCTTATTCAGGTTGTGAGCCTCTAGTTTTTGGAATCAATGATTTTGAAGACCCAATGACACAACCAACAGTTGAAAATTGTCAAGGAAATACTTTAAATATCCTTGAACAAGATTTAATAAGTAATGATGTGTCTAGTCTTGGTTTAGCGCTTGAGGTGACTAATTTAAGTTTAAACGGTAATTTAATTACAACGTTTACAGGTGTAACTCCAAACAGAACATTTAATGTTTCTCCTAATTTTGTGGGAGACCTTCAGTTAAGTTACCAACCAAGAGATACTAATGGTAATCTTGGAAATAATACATTTGTTAATATTAAAGTTACGATGTGTCCTAATTTTGGATGTGTAAATACAAGCGATTGTAATTTAATTTGTAATCCAGAAATTGATTTTTTAGCTAGGCCTAATAACAGATGTTTTTTATTAGGAGAAATTAGTAATAGCAATAATGTTAATACTATACCAGGATGGCGATTTAAGTTTGGTTCCACAGATTGGATGTTAGATGATATGAGTGCTTGTATAACTTCAACAGTCAATTTTTATTCAGGTAGAAATTCAGTTTCCTTACCAAATACAGGGACATCTAGTGGAAGATTTAATTTTTTTGGATACCAAGCACATTTAGCTGCACACAATAGAAATAGATTTAATAGTGAGGCTGTAATGACAGCTCTAACCTTAAAATCAAATACTAAATATATTTTATCATATCATAAAAGTGACGGAGTAGACCCTGCGTTTATTGGAACCAATACACCAGCTACAAATGTTCAGCCTAATATTGGTCTTGATGTAAGTTTAAGTGATAATGCTAATAGTTCTTATAACCATTCTACCAATCATGATTTAACTACGTCTGTAGTCAGTGTTACTAATACGAGAGATATAAATTTTTTAAATAATAGAACATTGCTAATCAATGACGATGTGGTAGATTTTAACTGGTCACAAACAGTAATAACATTTAATTCGCCAAGTGTAATAGATAGTTCTAACTCTTTTCTAGTTTTTAATCATGCCATAGGTAATAGTTATGTTAATTCTGGACGACCTTATGTTACCGCTCTTGAATACTATTTTTTAGCATTAGATAGAATAGAACTAATAGAAGACCATTTACAAGATACACCAGGTAATTATATTGTAGATTGTGGTGCAACGCAAACAATAGGTTTAGATTTGTGTACAGTCTCTAATTTGCAATATGAATGGTGGGATATTACCAACGGAATTCAATTAACGGACTTAGATAATACTACAAGCGCTTATACGGACGGTATGTTAAACACACTACCAGCATCTGTAAATTACACCATTAATTCTATTAATAATAATGGATCTACTATTACACTTAGCGCTTTAGAAAACTCAATACAATTAGAGCTTCGTAGAACCTTTCCAGCGTCGTTTGTAAATAATACCACAACACCTGCATCTACAGCCTTAAATAATATAAATGATCCTGATAATACGGTTACAGTTAATATTACAGTTTTAAATGAAGCACCAACAGATGCAACATTTACAACAACAACATCCTTATCAGACTGTTTAGAATACACTTTTCAAGCAAACAACACATACGAAACCCACGAGTGGGATTTTGATAATGATGGTGTAATGGATGTGTCAGGAGCTGGTGATGACTTAGCCAACACAAATCCAAGCTATACATTTACTATTGCAGGAACATTTACAATTACACACACAGTATCTAATGCATGTGGTAGTATAACCTATCAAGAAGATATTACTATAAATTGTCCTACTACTTGCACCGGTACTTCGACTTGGGACGGAACTTCTTGGGATAATGGAGCTCCTGATATAGACACCGAAGTAATTTTAAATGGCCATTATAATACACAAACTAATGGCAGTTTTAGTGCTTGTTCTCTTACAGTAAATACTGGTTTTAATTTACAAATTGAAGCTTTAGATTATGTAGAGGTAAAAAATAACACGACAGTTTTTGGTGATTTATTAGTAAAACATACAGGCTCTTTTGTGCAAAATGAAGATTCTGGATTTTTTCAATTACAAGGATCTGGAAATGCAATAGTTGAAAAAATGACAGCAATGTCTAATGTAAATACAGAAATATCTTATATCAGTTCGCCAACCACAAGTACAACCATTTTAGAATTACTTCAAAATAACTTGCTTTTTAACGGGTATAGATATTGGTTTAATACCACTAATTTTAAAGACTCTTGCGCAGAAACGTTTAACAATAATGTTTGTGTTGAAGGGGCTTCTGATGGTATTGATGATGATGGTAACGATTGGATTTATGCAGATAATACTTTTGTTATGCAGCCAGGTATTGGTATAGTGGTAAGACCTAACGCGAGTACATCTATACCTTTAACATTTACAGGAGAATTAAATAATGGCGTAATAAGTGTACCAATAACACGAAATGATGAAGATGAAATTTTGGTAAGTACAGGAGCCTTAAATGTTAGAGATGATAATCCTATTTATGTGGGTAACCCTTATGCTTCTGCTATAAGCGTTGATGCTTTTTTGGCTGAGAACTATATAGGTTATAATGCCAATGGTATTATGGATGGTGTGGTACTTATTTGGTCTCATTTTACGCCTCCTAGTGGGACTACTAATGGTAATCAACCCTTAAATTTTGATTTTGGAGATTATGCTATGATTAATTTAACTGGCGCGATTGCAGGTGGGGAAGTTGTTGGATTAAGTGGGATTGTTCCTAATAGATTTATTCCATCTGGACAAGGTTTTTTCATTCATTACTCCAATGGTGCTCCTTCTCCAAATGGTAATATAATATTTAATAATTCCATGCGTGTTACTGGCAGTAACGAGCAATTTTTTAGAAACTCAAATACATTTGATAATAAACTAAAGTTAAACTTAAGTACAACGACTGGTGTTCATGGTGAAATTTTATTAGGCTATGTGGAAGGAGCAACTAATAATTATGATGGTAATGCTTACGATGCTGAAGAACACACGCCCGTTGGACAAAATGCAATTATTTATTTTAATATTCCAGACACAGACAAAAAGTTTGTTATACAAGGTAAAGCTCCAGAAGACTTAAATAATGATGAAGTTATTTCGGTTGGTTTTTTTAATTCTATTATAGAATCAGAATCTTTAGAATTTAAAATAAATATAAATGATTTTCAAGGTGAGTTTTTTGATAACCAAAATATTTATATTGATGATAAACTGTTAGGTATATGTCACAATTTATCAGAGTCAGATTATAGTTTTACTTCTGCTATTGGTGAATTTAATGATAGATTCGAGGTCCGTTTTAATGGTTGTGAAACACTATCTACTACCGAAAATGAATTAGTTAAGATTCAAGTTTTTCCAAATCCAACAACAGGTATTGTTAATGTAAAATCTAAAGCCTCTATCAACTCTTTAGAGTTGTTTAATAACTTAGGGCAATTAGTATTAAGTAAAAAAGGAGTTAACTCTTTAAATCTCTCCAGTTTTAGTGAGGGGTTATATTTTTTAAAGATTGAAGACGTTACAGGAAATATAAAAAATGTTAGAATATTAAAACAAGGCAATTTATAAGCAATTACAAGTTGATTTGTACCTAAGCAAAAAGCCATTATATTTTCTTATCAGGAAATATAATGGCTTTTAAATTTATTAGATAGTATTATTAGTACCCAAGTTTTTCTCTTACTCTAACTAAAACGTCGTTAGCTACTTTTTTAGCTTTTTCAGCCCCTTTTGCTAAGGCGTCATCTATTTCGTTTAAATTAGACATGTAATGGTTGTAGCGTTCACGCTCAGTTTCAAAAGTAACCAAGATTAATTCGTATAACGCTTGTTTAGCATGCCCATAGCCGTAATTACCGTTTTCGTAATTAGCTTTCATAGTTGCTATTTCGCTCTCAGAAGCTAATAATTTATATAAAGCAAAACAGTTACATGTAGACCAATCTTTTGGATCTTCTAGAGCTGTACTATCCGTTTCGATAGACATTATTTGTTTTCGTAATTTTTTTTCTGGTAAAAAGATATTAATAGTGTTTCCTTTACTTTTACTCATTTTAGCACCATCCGTACCAGGAATAAGCATGTTGCTTTCTTGGATTTTACCTTCTGGGATTACAAAAGTTTCTCCTAATTTGGCATGAAATCTTGATGCAACATCACGTGTCATTTCTATGTGCTGTAATTGGTCTTTTCCAACAGGAATTATATTTGCATCATATAATAAGATATCTGCAGCCATTAGCATTGGATAGGTAAACAATCCAACATTTACATCTTCTAAACGGTCCGCTTTGTCTTTAAAACTATGCGCTAAAGTCAAACGTTGAAAAGGAAAAAAGCAACTTAAATACCAAGATAATTCAGTAGTTTGAGGAATATCACTTTGTCTATAAAACACTGTTTTTTCTATATCTAATCCTAATGCAAGCCAGGTTGCAGCAGTAGAGTAGGTGTTGTTTCTAAGTGTCTCAGCGTCTTTAATTTGAGTTAAAGAATGCATGTCTGCAATAAATAAAAACGATTCGTTTTTAGCATCATTAGATAATGCTATTGCAGGACGTAACGCGCCCATGATGTTTCCAAAATGTGGTGTTCCTGTGCTTTGTATTCCTGTAAGTATTCTTGGCATAATTATAAATATGTTCTAAGTAGCAAAGGTAATTTTTTTAGTAGAATACCTCAATTAATTTAGTTAGTTTTGACGTATAATGATTGTATTTAAATATATTTTTTGGACATTATACCGTATTTGGTTCTACATCTTAGTAGCATTACCAATTATTATCATGTTCCCGTTTTTGTTAGTTTCTATTTTAAAAGAATCTTGGTATCCTTATTTTTTTAAGTTAGCACGTATTTGGGCTAGATTTATTTTAATTGGTATGGGGTTTGTTACAAAGACTGAATATCTTCAGAAACCAGAAGCTAATAAAAGTTATATGTTTATAGCTAATCATACCTCTATGGTAGATATTATGTTGATGTTGGTTACCGCCAAAAATCCATTTGTATTTGTTGGTAAAGCAGAGTTGTCTAAAATACCATTGTTTGGGTTTTTCTATAAAAGAACCTGTATTTTAGTAGATCGTAGCAGTGCGAAAAGTAGACAAGCTGTATTTTTAAGAGCTCAAAAACGTTTAAAACAAGGATTGAGTATTTGTATTTTTCCTGAAGGTCTTGTTCCTGATGAGGAGATTTTATTAGGCGAATTTAAAGACGGTGCTTTCCGTTTAGCGATAAACCACAATACGCCAATAGTACCAATTACTTTTGCTGATAATAAAAAACGTTTTTCATATACTTTTTTTAGCGGAGGACCAGGTGTTATGCGAGCAAAGATGCATCATTTTATTCCAACAGAAGGTTTAGCCAAAGAGGATACTAGAGCTTTAAACGATAAGTCTAGACAAGTTATTTTAGAGCAACTAAAAGCGTTCCAAAAATAGAAAAGCCACTCTTGGCACAGAGCAGCTTTTCAATATACTTCCCTAAAAATAGGGCACTTAAAAATTAAAATCTATAATTTAACCCGGTATATAAACCAATAATGTAAGGGTTAAAGTCGCCTGAGGTATTGTTAAACGTATTTAGCTGATATTTAAATGTTGGCTCTACATTAAAAATCACTGCATCACTAAACCTAAAATTTAGTCCAATTCCTATATTGGTACTAAAACTAACGGGATTGATGTTGTTGGCTTCTCCAATTTTAACATTTGATCCATTTAATTCAGAAACCACTTGATTGTCATTTAAAACAAAAGTACTTAATCCGCCTATTAGATGTAATCCAAAACGCTTGTCAAGTAATTTATATTCTAATTCTAACGGAATCTCGTAATAGCTCATGCGCTGACTTATAGCCGCATTAAGGCTTCTACTTACTTCCATTGTGTTTACGTTGCTTGCGCTAATCATACTTAATTGTTGTCCAGAAGGTATGGAAACGAAATTAACATTTTTTAAATTTGATTCGTTACCTATTGAGGTTATGCTGTTTGACGAACTAAATTTTTCGTAAACAATAATGTCGTCCGTATCATAACTAAGGTTAAGACGGTTAACACCTGATCTAATAGTTAGTTTTTTGTTTAAGGTATACCCAACTTTAACACCATAACTAGAATTGATTTCACCAGATTTGTTATTGTCGTTAAATTGTTCATCTAAGTGGGACCCTTCTCCCATAATGTTATAATACACAGGAGCAATATTGGCGTTAACAACCCATTTATTGCTATTTTTTTCTTCGGTATCAACGTCGTCTTCCTTTGCAATGTTTTCTGCAATAGCATCTTCAATAGATGGTTTTTGTGTTTTTAATGTATCGGTAATCGTTTGTGTTGGAGTTTCGGATACAGTAGTGTTTGATACAATACTTTCTTTGTTGTTAAGTAGTGTCTTAGTTGTATTTTGAGTTATAACCGTGTTACTTTGGTTTTCTGTTTTTGTTGTGTTTTCACGAATAACTGTAGTTGGTTTTGTTGAATTTTTTACCGTTGTTGCGTAAGTGTTTTTTGCTTCACTTTGTGTCGACGGGTTTGAGTGTTGTGCAGCCTTTAAGCTATTGTTGTTGTTATAAGAAGATTTTTTAACCGCACGACTACTTACTCTATTAGTACTATTGCTAACTTTTTGATCTGTTGGTAATTTATTTTTGTCTGTAGATTTGGGTGTTGTTATTGTTTTTGAAACTGCAGTTTTATAAGTTTTTGAGTCGTCTTGACTAGTTTTTATTTTGTCGTCAAGAGTAGTATTTAGCGTTTGATCTATTTCTTCTTTACTCTTTGTTTTGTTTAATTTTTCAGTATTTACTACAGTTGGTGTAATTGTATTTTGGTCTGTATTAAAAATACTTTTTCCAATAAACATTAGTAATAATGCGCTGGCAGCAATACCCGATAATTTTAACCAAAATGGAAGGATAAACACTGGTTTGTCTTCCTGTTCTTCGTTTAATTCAGATTGAATTTTTTGCCAGACTTTTGGGTCTGGTTTAACATCAAAGTCTTTAAACTTTTCCTGAAATAGTCTATCTATGTTCTTTTTGTTACTCATTTATAGTGATTGAGAGTTTAATCCCATTTTGTGTGCTAATATTTTCTCTTTTAATAATTGTCTAGCTCTTGCCAAGTTAGATTTTGTGGTTCCGGTGGTTATGGATAGTAGTTCTGCGATTTCTTTATGAGAATAACCATCTAAAACATAAAGGTTAAATACTAGCCGGTATCTATCTGGTAATTCTTGTATGTATTGCAACAGATAATCAATACTAACAGCATCATCATCTATATCTATTTCTTCGTCTACTATAGCTTCTTCGTTAATTATTTCAAAAACCTTTTGACTTCTATAACGTTGTAAAGCGGTGTTAATAGTGATTCGCTTCAGCCAACCTTCAAAGCTACCTTTGTTTTTATATTGTTTTATTTTTTTGAAAATAGTAATAAATGCATCCTGCAAATTATCTTCAGCTTCGGCATAGGAGCTTGAATACTTTAAGCTAACCGAAAATAATTTGCTTGAAAAAAGCTTATATAAATCGCTTTGTGCTTTAGTATCATTGGACTTGCAGTTGTGTATGAGTTGGTCTAAACCCAATTTTGGATATCGTATTAATTAGTATTTTATTATTGTACAGGTATTTCCATGGTTAAATAAATATCATTTCCTTCATCATCTTCTCCTTGCCAAAATTTAAAAACATAGGTTTCGGAATTGTTAACTACAAAATTAAACGACTTTTCCATTTCTAAATCAACCGTTTCGCAGCTGGTATTATCAAGCACAGAGTTAATAACTGCAACAGTTCTAGTATTGCCATCCTTGACATAATATAAGTCGTAAAAGGAGTGACACGTTGTTGGTTTTGTGTAATTTAAGTCTATTTGGTAAGTTTGTCCTTCTTGGAAGTATTCAGGCATGGAGGCGCTATCTATTGGTAGGGTCTCTAGGTGCATATTTTGCTCTTGGTCATCTAAGCTACAGGACAAGACAATTATCATTGTCAAAGCGGTTAAAAGCTTTTTCATTTTTTGTAAACTAAATATTTGTTATTTAATAGATGCTTAAATTATTAAAAGGTTGCGTCTTAAACCAAAAAAATCCCGATATAATCGGGATTTTTAATTTTAGATACTTTCTTTAATGGCTATTTTAATTTTTTCTTCCAGCTCGTCAAACAGTTCTGGATTGTCTTTTATAATTAGTTTAACAGCATCACGTCCTTGACCTAATTTGGTCTCTCCGTAACTAAACCATGAACCACTTTTTTTAATGATTTCTTTTTCTACAGCAACATCTAATATTTCACCTACTTTACTAACACCTTCTCCATACATGATGTCAAATTCTGCCATTCTAAAAGGTGGAGCAACTTTGTTTTTTACAACTTTTACTCTAGTTTTATTACCTAATACAGCTCCGTTACTATCCTTGATTTGTGTAGATCTTCTAATATCTAATCTTACAGAAGCATAAAACTTTAAAGCGTTACCACCCGTTGTTGTTTCTGGATTACCAAACATTACACCAATTTTTTCACGTAATTGGTTAATAAATATTACTGTACAATTAGTTTTGCTAATAGAGGCAGTTAACTTTCTTAAGGCTTGAGACATTAAACGTGCGTGTAAACCCATTTTAGAGTCACCCATTTCGCCTTCAATCTCTGCTTTTGGTGTTAGTGCAGCAACAGAATCAATTACAACAATGTCAATTGCACCCGATCTAATTAAATTGTCAGCAATTTCTAAAGCTTGCTCTCCGTTATCAGGCTGAGAAATAATAAGATTATCAATATCAACTCCTAATTTTTCAGCATAAAATCTATCAAAAGCATGTTCTGCATCAATAAATGCAGCAATACCTCCAGCTTTTTGTGCTTCTGCAATGGCATGAAGCGTTAATGTTGTTTTTCCAGAAGATTCTGGACCATATATTTCTATAACTCTACCTCTTGGGTAACCACCAACTCCTAATGCAATATCTAAACCTAAAGATCCCGATGGGATAGCCTCTACATCAACAACAGCAGCATCACTCATTTTCATTACCGTACCTTTTCCGTAGGCTTTGTCTAATTTGTCTAAGGTTAATTGTAATGCTTTTAGCTTTGCTTCTTTCTCTTTACTCATACGTCAAGTTTTATTAAAAAAATTTTTCTATGCTAAAATACTACTTTTTTAAAGAATTTTAATTTTCTCACGCAACCTTTTTAAAGTTTTTGCATCTACTTATTGAAGTGGAAAAGATATGCTATGAAAAAGAAAATTTAATCCGCTTTTAAAAATGTTAATCCTTTAAATTTTAAGGGTATGAAATATTTAAAAAAGTTAGTACACACAAAAACATTAGGCGTTTCAGTTGCTATTTTTATTAACAGCAGCTGTAAAGCCGATGGAGGTTAGCTCGGGATATTGTTTAATACATTAAATTAAATAGTAATAACGAGTTAGTCTATTAAAAGTCCTTTGCAAAGCGTAAAGGACTTTTTTTTTGGCCTTTTTTTATCAAAATAAGATATTTGATGTCGTGTTTTATATGGCTAATAGTAGTTAACAACTTGCTTATTTCAACAAAAACAATACCTTTGCAAAAACTTTTTATTAACACTTAAAACTAAGTATAGCATGCAACTGTACAACAAATTAAGCGCTATTGAAAGAGCAGAACTTATTGAAAAAGCTGGGAAAGACCGTTTGACGTTGTCTTTTTATCAGTATGCTCGCATTAGCAATCCACAAGAATTAAGAGATCAACTATTTGTCAAATGGGATAGTCTAGACGTTTTAGGACGTATTTATATCGCAACGGAAGGGATTAATGCCCAATTGTCTTTACCGGCAGATAGTTTTGACGCTTTTAAAATTTATTTAGATAGTATTGATTTTTTAAAAGATGTTAGACTTAACATTGCTGTAGAGCAAGACAACATGTCTTTTTTAAAGCTTAAAGTCAAAGTTCGTGATAAAATAGTAGCGGACGGTTTAAATGATGACACGTTTGATGTTACCAACAAAGGGGTGCATTTATCAGCAAAAGACTTTAACGACATGTTGGCTAATCCAAACACGGTGTGTGTGGATATGCGTAATCATTACGAAAGCGAAATTGGACATTTTGATGGTGCAGTAACACCAGATGTAGACACGTTTAGAGAATCTTTAGATATTATTGAAGCGGATTTAAGAGAACATAAAGAGGAAAAAAACCTGCTAATGTATTGTACAGGCGGTATACGTTGCGAAAAAGCAAGTGCCTATTACAAACACAAAGGTTTTAAAAACGTATACCAATTAGAAGGTGGTATTATTGAATACACTAGACAGGTAAACGAAGAAGGTATAGACAATAAATTTATAGGTAAAAACTTTGTTTTTGACGAGCGTCGCTCAGAAAAAATCAGTGACGATGTTATTGCTAAATGCCACCAATGCGGTACGTCATGCGATGCACATGTTAACTGTGCTAATGATGCCTGTCATTTATTATTTATCCAATGTGATAATTGTAAAGCAGAAATGGATAATTGTTGTTCTACAACCTGTAAAGAAATACACGCATTGCCTTTTGAAGAGCAGAAAGAATTAAGAAAAGGACAAGGTAATAGTAATGATATCTTTAAAAAAGGACGTGCAGATCATTTACCGTATAAAAAGGATTTACGTAATATATTTGAGACTTTTAAAAAGTAAAATCATAACGATATAGGCTAAAAGCGTGATAATTTTTATCACGCTTTTTTTATGTTTTAAAGTCAGACAAATAATCTTATCTTTACAAATTAGCAAGAGTTGAGGTTTGCTTACGCAGAAACAACTAATTATTAATCTTCATCTTTAGGGTAACACCTTAAGATTCAATATATACACATAAATAGTATGGCTTGTCAAAGTTGCGCTACAGGAAAAGACGGACAACCAAAAGGTTGTAAAAATAACGGAACATGTGGTACAGATAGTTGCAATAAATTAACCGTTTTTGATTGGTTAGCAAATATGTCTGTTCCAAATGGCGAAAAACCATTTGATTGGGTGGAGGTTCGTTTTAAAAACGGACGTAAACATTATTATCATAACGCAGAAAATTTAACTTTAAGTATCGGAGATATTGTTGCCACTCAGGCGCAATCAGGACATGATATTGGTATGGTTACCCTTACGGGTGAATTAGTGCGTGTTCAAATAAAACGTAAACGAATAGATACTAAAAACGATATTTTAAAAATCTATCGTAAAGCCTCTCAAAAAGATATAGATATCTGGAGCGAAGCACGTGACAAGGAAGAGCCTATGAAGGTTAAAGCACGTCAATTTGCTATCGATTTAAAACTTCACATGAAAATCTCTGATATAGAGTTTCAAGGTGATAGTAGTAAAGCAACCTTTTATTACACAGCTGAAGAGCGCGTAGATTTTAGAGAGCTTATTAAAATATACGCAAGAGAGTTTAGAATACGTATAGAAATGAAACAAGTCGGTTTCCGTCAGGAAGCATCTAGACTTGGTGGTATTGGTTCTTGTGGTCGCGAATTATGTTGTTCTACTTGGTTAACAGATTTTAGATCTGTAAGTACAAGTGCCGCACGTTACCAACAATTGTCACTTAATCCTCAAAAATTAGCTGGACAATGTGGTAAGCTAAAATGTTGTTTAAATTACGAGTTGGATTCGTATTTAGATGCCTTAAAAGCATTCCCAAAAGCAGACACTAAATTATACACAGAAAAAGGAACTGCAGTTTGTCAAAAAACAGACATTTTTAAAGGGCATATGTGGTATGCTTATGAAGGAGAATGGATGAATTGGCACCTAATTACTACAGATCAAGCTAGCGAAATTATTGCAATTAATAAAAAAAGAGAAAAAGTTGCAAGCCTTGAAGAATACGCGGTTGACCTGGTAGAAGACGAGAAAACAGAGTTTGAAAATGTAGTTGGTCAAGATAGTTTAACACGTTTTGATAGTCCAAAAGGCAATAAAAAACGTAAAAACAATAGAAGCCGAAATAAAAAGCCGGTTCAGAACAAGGTTGAGGTAAAAAATAATAACACGAATGCTAGTAAAGGGAGTACTGTTAATAAAAGCAATACGCCAAATGCTAAAAATCAAACCAATAGCGCGAAGCCTAAACCTAAGCCAAAACGCAAGCCAAATAAAAGGAAACCGGAAAACAATAACAATAAACCTAATGAGAGTAAGTAGAATTGTAGTTGTTTTACTTTTGATTGTATTGTCTTCTTGCGATTCTAAAGCAGTCTTTGACGAGTATAAAAGCGTCTCTACTTCTTGGAATAAAGAGGATGTAGTACAGTTTAAAATAAACGCACCAGACTCTATTAAACCGTATAATTTGTTTGTAAACGTTAGAAACACCAACGCTTACAAATACAATAACTTATATTTAATTGTTCAAATGGATTTTCCTCACGGTAAAACAGTAACGGATACATTAGAATATAAAATGACAGAGAAAAATGGCGAATGGCTAGGTCAAGGTTTGTCTGCTGTTAAAGAAAACAAGTTGTGGTATAAAGATGGGGTTGTTTTTAACGAAGACGGGACGTATACTGTAAGCATCCAACAGGCTATGAGAGGTAGTGGAGAGGTTAATGGTGTTGTTAGTCTAGAAGGTATTACAGATGTTGGGTTTAGAATAGAAAAAACAGAGTAAAATAGTGTCACACACAGACATAATTTAGTCAAAGTGTATATTTAAAAGAGATATTAAAAGTTAGTATGGCAAAAGCAAAAAAAGCAGAAGTAGTAGGTTTCGAAAAATATATCAGATGGTTTTGGATATTATTTTTAGGAGGTATACTGTCAATAGTGTTGTTCTTTTTATTAGCATCTTGGGGTGCTTTAGGTAAATTACCAGATCACACACAATTGGAAAACCCTAAAACAAATTTAGCTACAGAAATTATTTCGTCTGACGGAAAAACATTGGCTAAGTTTTATTTTAATGATAATAGGACGCCTGTGCCTTTTAATGAGCTGCCTAGCCATTTGGTTGAAGCTTTAATAGCTACTGAAGATGCAAGATATTATGAGCATTCTGGTATTGATGGACGTGGTACGCTTCGTGCAATTTTAAAGCCAGGAAGTGGTGGTGCAAGTACAATTTCTCAGCAGTTAGCAAAACAATTGTTACATGGTGAAGGGTCAACTAATATTTTTACGCGTATTATTCAAAAAGCTAAAGAGTGGGTTATTGCAATTCGTTTGGAACGTCAATACACTAAAGAAGAAATTATAGCACAGTATTTTAATATTTACGATTTTGGTAATAACGGTGACGGAATTCGTTCTGCTTCAAATATTTACTTCAACAAAGAGCCAAAAGATTTAAGCGTTAAAGAGTCGGCAATGTTAGTTGGGATGTTTAAAAACTCTTCGTTTTACAATCCAATTCCTTCAAGAAATCCAGTAGGTGTAAAAAATAGACGAAATGTGGTATTGTACCAGATGGAAAATTATGGTTTTATTTCTAAAGAAGTAAAAGATTCGTTACAAAAAACAGAATTAGATTTAAGGTTTTCGCCGCAAACACACCGTACAGGAACTGCAACTTATTTTAGAGAATATCTAAGAGCTTTTATGAAAGATTGGATGAACGATCCAAAAAACAGAAAGCCAGATGGAAGTAAGTATGATATAAATAGCGATGGTTTAAAAATCTACACAACTATAGACTCGCGTATGCAAAAATATGCAGAGTTGGCGGTTGCTAGGCATATGCCAAGATTGCAAGCAGAATTTTTTGTGCAAAATACACCAGAACGTAATAAGACTACGCCATTTTTAGATTTAGATAATGACGAGATTGATAAACTTTTAAAAACAGCTATGCGTCGTGGAGAGCGTTGGAGACTCTTGAAAAAAGCGGGTAAAAGCGTTAAAGAGATTGAGGCTTCTTTTTACGAACCAACAAAAATGACGGTTTTTAAATGGGAAAAAGATGGAAGACCTAGTGAGGTTGATACAATCATGAAGCCTATAGATTCTATGCGTTATTACAAGTCTTTTTTACATCCAGGAATGATGAGTATGGATCCGCAAACAGGACATGTTAAAGCATGGGTTGGGGGTATGAATTATAGACACTTCCAATACGATCACGTAAAACAAGGGAAGCGTCAAGTGGGGTCTACATTTAAGCCTTTTGTTTATGCAACTGCTATTAATCAATTACACATGTCGCCATGCGATAAATTACCATTAGCGCCAATAACTATTGAGGCTAACAAATATGGTAATCCAGAACCGTGGACGCCAACAAATGATGGTGGTGATTATGATGGAGAGGTAACGTTAAAGAAGGCTTTAGCAAACTCTGTTAATACAATTACGGCTAGATTAATGGATAAAGTTGGTCCACAGCCAGTAGCAGAATTAGCTAAAAATTTAGGAATTACTTCAGATATTCCATTAGTACCATCTATTGCTTTAGGGACGCCAGATATTAGTGTTTACGAAATGGTAGGTGCATATTCGGCATTTGCTAATCAAGGGGTATATACTAAGCCAGTTATGATAACCACAATAGTGGATAAAAACGATACTGTTTTATATCAATTTGTTCCAGAAACAAAAGATGTATTAAGCGAAGAGTCTGCGTATGTAACTGTTAAGCTAATGCAAGGTGTGGTAGAGTCTGGTTCAGGAGGTCGTTTAAGAGGTAAGTGGCGTGCAAATTTACCAATGTATAAAGAAATTATTACGGGATATCCATATGAGCTTAATAATCCAATAGCAGGTAAAACAGGGACCACTCAAAATCAATCAGATGGTTGGTTTATGGGTATGGTACCAAATTTAGTGACTGGTGTTTGGGTTGGTGCAGAGGATAGAGCTGTTCATTTTAAAGGGATAGCCTATGGTCAAGGGGCATCTATGGCGCTTCCTATTTGGGGAATGTACATGAAGAGCTGCTATGAAGATGAAACTTTAGAAGTATCTAAAGCAGATTTTATCAAACCTAAAGATTTAAGTATTGAAGTTAATTGCGATAATTACAATCCAGATGAAGGAGATGGTGAAGGAGGAGTATCACCAGAAGACGATATTCCGGACGAACTAGAGTTTTAATTACCTTTTTAGTTTAAAAAAATAAAAGCCATTCATAACAGAATGGCTTTTTTATTTCTTAAATTTAAACCACAAAAAATTAGAAAAATAATGATTCTAAAAACAGTTAATTCAGTTTCAGATGCGCTAGAAGGTGTACAGGATAATATGACGTTTATGCTAGGTGGTTTTGGGCTAAGCGGTATTCCTGAAAATGCTATTGCAGAGCTTGTAAAGCTAAATGTTAAAGGCGTGACTTGTATTTCAAATAATGCAGGAGTGGACGATTTTGGTTTAGGTTTATTGCTTCAAAAGAAGCAAATAAAAAAAATGGTATCTTCTTATGTTGGAGAAAATGATGAGTTTGAAAGACAGATGTTGTCTGGAGAATTGGATGTGGAGTTAATTCCGCAAGGGACTTTGGCAGAACGTTGTCGTGCTGCTCAAGCAGGTTTTCCTGCTATTTTCACACCAGCAGGTTATGGGACAGAAGTGGCAGAAGGAAAAGAAACTAGAGAATTTGATGGTAAAATGTATGTATTAGAGCATGCGTTTAAAGCCGATTTTGCTTTTGTAAAAGCTTGGAAAGGAGATGCTGCAGGTAATTTAATTTTTAAAGGAACTGCAAGAAATTTTAACCCGTGTATGGCTGGAGCAGCAAAAATTACAGTCGCTGAGGTAGAGCATTTAGTGCCTGTTGGCGAATTAGATCCAAATCAAATTCATATTCCAGGGATATTTGTACAGCGTATTTTTCAAGGTGAGAAATATGAGAAAAGAATTGAGCAAAGAACGGTTCGTACTAAAGAATAAATTTTAATAATTTTCTGCTTAAGCAGAAATTACAAAAAGAAAATAACATGCTTGACAAAACAGGAATAGCAAAACGTATTGCACAGGAAGTGCAAGATGGTTACTACGTTAACTTAGGGATTGGAATCCCAACTTTAGTGGCTAATTATGTACGTAACGATATAGAAGTAGAGTTTCAATCTGAAAACGGAGTATTAGGTATGGGGCCTTTTCCTTTTGAAGGCGAAGAAGATGCTGATATTATAAATGCAGGTAAACAAACCATAACAACGTTACCTGGTGCTAGCTTTTTTGATAGCGCGACTAGCTTTGCAATGATACGCGGGCAACATGTAGATTTAACTATTTTAGGAGCAATGGAAGTTGCTGAAAATGGAGATATTGCCAATTGGAAAATACCTGGTAAAATGGTTAAGGGTATGGGTGGTGCAATGGATTTAGTAGCTAGTGCCGAAAATATTATTGTGGCTATGATGCATACTAATAGAGCAGGCGAATCAAAATTACTTAAAAAATGTAGTTTGCCTTTAACGGGTGTTGGTTGCGTTAAAAAAGTAGTCACTAACCTAGCAGTGCTAGAAGTAACAGATAAGGGTTTTAAGTTGTTAGAACGTGCGCCTGGTGTATCTGTAGAGGATATTCAAAACGCAACAGAAGGAACATTGATTATTGAGGGAGATATTCCTGAAATGAATTTGTAATAGTAGTAATATTGTTATTACATTTTAATATAAAATAGATTTATGCGCATAAAAACATTAGCCAATCAATATGTAGATTATAATTATGTTGCTGAGAGGAATCATGATTTAATTGAAGATCGTTTTTTAAGAAACACAACAATTGCATTAGACTTTTTAGTGAAGACTAGTGCGCTTACCATTACGTTTGAAGAAGACGAACAAGTACATAGAGTTGACGTTATTGATGTTTTAGTAGCAGATGTAGTAAATAATATAACAATTATTCCGGCTCAAAAAAACGCATATAGTCCCAGTCATAATACCGTTTTATTTTATGATACACATGGTGTGGTTTTTAGAAAAAATCATAAAAAGAAATGGTTTACACGTAATAAAGGATATAATTCTCCGGTCTCTTTATTATCGCATGAGTTAATCCATTGCTATAATGAGTTGTATGATACGGAAGATTATCATCATAGAAAAAAGGATCATTCTTCTAAAGGAGAAAAAGTTGATATGGATGGACGCGACTTGTCGTTTCCAAATGCAGAGGAGGTCTTTGTTATAAAAATGACCAATCAGGTGGCCTCAAGATTAGGTGAGGATAGAAGATCTAACTATGGTAGAAGTTATTATCCAACACGTGGCGTATTAACGATTAAGAAGGCTAAAAAGGGGTAAATGTTAAAATAAAGTGTATTTAATCGAATAATTACGCTTTTTGACTGATAAATTTAAAAAGAGATTGTATGTTTACAATCCCAAACCAAACCATTAAAACTAACCAAAGTCTAAAAGACCAAATCTGTTTTTAATACTTTTTTGTTTCAAATTTATCAAAAACCTAACCTGCTTATGTTTTTCAAAAATTTTAAAAGTGGATTAAAAAATGCTGTTAATTTTACTAGCAGCATTTTTTATTTAACTAAAAAACTATTTATGCTATAAGCCTTTAGGGATTGCATTAATTAGCTTTTTTGTATATGCTTTTTTAGGTGTGTTGTAAATGATATCAGCATCATCTAATTCTTCAATTTGACCTTTACTCATTACTAATAGTTGGTCACTCATATATTTTACTACTGCCAAATCATGAGAGATAAATATATAAGTAAATCCAAAGTTGTCTTTCAATTCGTTTAAAAGATTTAATACTTGTGCTTGAACTGATATGTCTAATGCGGACACAGACTCATCACAGACTATTAATTTAGGTTGTAATGCAATAGTACGTGCTATTCCAATACGTTGTCTTTGTCCTCCAGAAAACTCATGTGGATATCTGTTAAAAGCAGTGTCGTCTAAACCAACACGGTTTAATATTTCTAAAGTTTTATCTCGTCTTTCTATTTCTGAAGCATATAATTTATGGACCTTCATGGGTTCCATAATGGCATTTCCAATGGTTATTCTTGGATTTAAGGAGGCGTAAGGATCTTGAAATATAATCTGTATATCTTTTCTAATGGCTATAGTTTCAGCTTTAGTTAAGTGGGTTATATCTTGTCCTTTATATAATATTTGACCTTTTGTTGCTTTGTCTAGTAATAATATGGCATTTCCTAAGGTAGATTTACCACAGCCAGACTCGCCAACCAAGCCAAGTGTTTCGCCTTCATATACATTAAAACTAACGTTGTTTACTGCTTTAAAAGTTTCCGCTTTAGCGAAAAAACCAGATTTAGAGAGGTATTCTTTTTCAAGATTAATAACTTGAAGTAATGGTGGTTTTGAGTATATTTTTTCATGCTGTACTTTACGCATGTCACTGGTAATTATAGTATTAGAAACGGTGTTGTTTAATACGTCTGTAATAGTTGGTAACGTTTTTAGACGCACATGTAATGATGGTCGCGACGTTATAAGTGCTTTTGTGTAGCTATGTTCTGGATGTTTAAAAATGGTATCTACTGTATTTTGTTCTACAATTTCACCTTTGTACATCACTAAAACGCGATTTGCGATTTCAGAAATTAAACTTAGATCATGAGTTATAAAAATAATACTCATTTTGGTTTCTGCTTGAAGCGCTTTTAGAAGACTAATAATTTCTTTTTGTACTGTTACATCTAAAGCAGTTGTAGGCTCGTCAGCGATAAGTAATTGTGGTTTACATGCAATTGCCATAGCAATCATAACACGTTGTTTTTGACCTCCAGAAATTTCATGCGGATAGGCTTTATAAACCCGTTCTGGATTTGGTAATTTTACTTTTTCTAATAAAAAGAGTGTTTCTGCTTTAACTTGTTTTTTTGTTAATGTGGTGTGCTGAAATAGGATTTCTTCTACTTGCTTTCCGCAGGTCATCGATGGGTTTAAAGAACTCATGGGTTCTTGAAAAATCATTGCTATTTTTTGTCCTCGAATGGTTTGGAACTGCTTGCTGTTTAATTTGGTTAAATCTTGGTTATTAAACGTGATGCTTCCTGATGTGATTTTAGAAATACGTTTTGGCAGCAAGCCTAATATGGCTAAAGATGATACGGATTTACCAGATCCTGACTCGCCAACAATACCAACAATTTCATTTTTGTATACTTGATAAGAAATGTTTTTAATGATGGTTTTGTATGACTTTTCGTTTTTAAAGTCAATAGAGAGGTGCTCTATATTTAGTAAAATGTCGCTCATATAGGGTAAAAGTAATTAATTTCTTTCAATTGATTGTGGGTTAAACCACACATAAAATCGAATGGTATTTTTTAAGTTGTTTTTAGTCGAAAAAATATTAATATGATGTTAGTACTGTTAAATATTATATAATTTTCACAATAATTTAACAGTATATAGTCTAATCCATTAAACTATTAGTATGAAAAAAACAATTACTTTATCATTATTAAGTTTTTTATTGACATTTTCAGTTTTTGCTCAGCAGAAACGAAATTGTTCTTCCATGGAAAACTTAGAATACAGAAAACAGCTTGATCCAAATTTAACACAAAGAATGGATCAAATAGAAGCTTTTACTCAGCAAAAAATTGCAGAAAATCAAAATGCTAGAGTAGACGGCAGTATAATTACTATTCCAGTGGTTATTCATGTGCTTTATAGAAACAGCACAGAAAATATTAGTGTGGCCCAAATACAGTCACAATTAGATGTGTTAAACGAAGATTTTAGACGTACAAATCCTGATGCAGATAACACGTGGTCACAGGCTGCAGATACGCAAATTGAGTTTTGCTTATCTACTGTGGATCCAAACGGAAATACAACAACGGGTATAACCAGAAAGCAAGTGACACGACAAGATTGGGGGACTTCAGACGATATGAAAAGGACATCTACAGGTGGTGTAAATCCATGGGATACTACGGAGTATTTAAATATGTGGATTGTGCCTCAAATGCTTAGCCAAGGAGGGACTATTTTAGGGTATGCACAATTTCCTGGAGGTAGTACTGCTACTGACGGTGTGGTTATGGCTTATAATTATTTTGGACGTGTTGGTAATGTGTCTGCTCCTTTTGATGGAGGACGTACAACAACACATGAGGTTGGGCATTATTTAAATTTACGTCACATTTGGGGGGACTCAAACTGTGGTAATGATTTTGTAAGTGATACGCCAACACATCAAACTTCAAATGGCGGGTGTCCTACTGGACAAGTGTCTTGTAGCTCTACGGATATGGTTCAGAATTATATGGATTATACTAATGACTCTTGTATGAACTTATTTACGCAAGGACAAAAATCACGTATGCGTGCTGTATTAGATGCAGGAGGTGTAAGACGCGCTTTAGCATTGTCTGATAAGTGTGGTGGAAGTGGAACAACGCCTACATGTACAGATGGTGTTCAAAATGGAGATGAAACTGGTGTTGATTGTGGTGGTTCTTCTTGTACACCATGTAGCA
This sequence comes from Olleya sp. KKT75, assembly GCF_055635485.1. Taxonomy (NCBI): domain Bacteria; kingdom Pseudomonadati; phylum Bacteroidota; class Flavobacteriia; order Flavobacteriales; family Flavobacteriaceae; genus Olleya; species Olleya sp. KKT75. Next base: position 1,179,982 of record NZ_CM145759.1, on the reverse strand, counting down.
CAGGACCACAATATTGTGCGTCTCAAGGAAACAGTGTCAATGACGAATATATTAGTCGTGTGCAAGTTGGATCTATAAACAATACTTCTGGAGCTCAGTTATATTCAGATTTTACAAGTGTATCTACTAACCTTACCAAAGGGGCTACAAATACAATTACAATTACGCCAACTTGGACAGGAAGTACTTATGCAGAAGGATATGCGGCATGGATAGATTATAATAATGATGGAGACTTTACAGACTCAGGAGAACAAGTGTTTTCTAAAGCAGCGTCTTCAGTAACACCTGCAAGCGGAACATTTACAGTGTCTACAAGTGCAGTTACTGGAAGTACTAGATTACGTGTGGCTATGAAGTATAATGGTGTACCAACTTCATGCGAGGCTTTTTCGTATGGAGAAGTAGAAGACTATACTGTAAATATCGTTGCTGGAGTTGCAGATACGGTTAAGCCAGTTATTACATTGGTAGGTGCAGCAACAATTAATTTAACAGTTGGTGATGCTTATAGTGAGCTTGGAGCAACTGCTTCAGATAATATAGATGGAAATTTAACGTCTAGTATAGTTGTTACAGGGACGGTTAATACAAATACAGCAGGAACTTACACAAGAAACTATAATGTAAGTGATGCAGCAGGGAACCAAGCTAATCAAGTATCAAGAAGTATTGTTGTAAGTCCATCGACTACAACAGGATGTTCTGGTGCAATTACTTCTTTTCCTTATTCTGAAGGATTTGAATCTGGTTTTGGATCTTGGACGCAAGGTAGCAGTGATGATTTTGATTGGACAAGAAGAAGTGGATCTACACCTTCAAGTAATACAGGACCATCAAGTGCTAGTGAGGGATCACAATATGTATATATGGAGTCTTCTGCGCCAAACTTTTCTACAAAGCGTGCTATTTTAGAATCACCTTGTTATAATTTATCAGGGGTTACTAATGGTAGCTTTAATTTTAAATACCACATGTACGGAGCAACTGCAATGGGGAGTTTGAGTTTAGCGGTAAGTACAAATAATGGTACCTCTTGGACAACTATTTGGTCATTATCTGGTAACCAAGGAAATGCTTGGTCAGATGCTACAGTAGACTTATCATCTTATTCAGGTAGTACTATTAAATTAAGATTTGATGGTACAACGGGGACAACTTGGCAAGGAGATATGGCAATAGATGCTGTCTCATTATCAAACGGAACAACATCTGCAGATAAATGTGCAGGAGTTTCAGAATATGTAAGTGGACAGTCTTATAGTACAGGAGATCAGGTAACGTATTTTGATACGTTGTATGAAAGAACAGCAAGTGGATGGACTAATTTAGGAGCTTGTGGTACAGCAAGAGCTATAGATGGCGGTTTTGTACAACACTTAGGTGTTTCTCTATCTGTGTATCCAAATCCTGTAAAAGGTGAAACATTATTTGTTAAGGCCAACATAGATAACTTACCTTTTACGGTAGTAAATATGCTAGGACAACAAGTGGTAAAAGGTATTACATCGTCAAGCGGAATTAGTGTCGGAAAGCTAGAAGCGGGATTATATTTAATTCAGTTTGAAGTGAATGATACTATCGAAACTAGAAAATTTTTAAAGCAGTAATAATAATTAATCCCTTTAATCAACCAATTGTATTGTTAAAAGGCCTCAACGAAAGTTGAGGTCTTTTTTTATATGCTATTATATATTTTACACATGTATAATTTCATCATCATTTAAAATTGAATCACCTCGTAAGCGTAAAAATATTTGTGCTACAGCAATGGTGTCTTTTTCGCAATAAATAATAATGCGATCAATATCGTTGTCTTCGTAATACGTTTTATAAACTTCACTACCATCAATATCATCTTTAGGAGAAGGGATACCTAAAACGTTGGTCATTAATTTTAAAGACGTGTAGGTTTTATAATCACCAAACTTCCATAGTTCCATGGTGTCCAAATGCGGAATTTCCCATGGTTTTTTACCAAAAAGGTTTAATTTATAAGGTAATTCTATAGTATGGATAATCATACGTCTAGCTATGTATGGAAAATCAAATTCCTTACCATTATGCGCGCAAAGTAAATGTTTGGTTTGGCTAAAGTGCGAAATTAATAAATTTTTAAAATCTATTAATAGCTTGCGTTCTTCTCCATAAAAAGACGTTGTTCTAAATAATCTTGTATCCCCTTGAAAAGTAAAGTATCCGACAGATATGCAAACTATTTTTCCAAACTCAGCCCAAATACCAGCACGATCATAAAACTCCTCTGCAGTAAACTCTTCCTTGCGTTGGTAACGCGATTTAGCATCCCAAAGCTCTTGTTTAGTTTTATCTAATTCCGCGTAGTGTTGCGTTTCTGGAACGGTTTCTATGTCTAAAAACAGGATATTTTCTAGGTTGAGTTTAGAGATCATAAATTATTTTTATTTTGAATTAATAACTTCAATAGCTTTATCAAGAGGCTCGTCTTTTCCAGCTCGAATGCCTTTAATAGTAGGTAATACTTCAATATCTGGAACAATTCCAATACGTTGTGTTTTTGCTCCATCTGGATAGTATACACCTAAACCAGTAATCATACTACCAAATCCACCAACAAAGGGTATTTTGCTTACGTTCCCATCTGCTCCAGATGTTTGACTACCTATTACTAAAGCATTCTTAGCAGTTTGTAAACACATTGTTGTAAACTCTGCATGGCTTTGCGTTACCTCATTTACAAGTATAACTATTTTGCCTTTATAGAGTTTTGCGTCTTTTCCGTTACCAGTTTTATAAGGTTCTGTCCAGAGGAAAGTTCCTGGGTAAGAAAAATCTTGCTTAGTAAATTTAACAAATTCTATAGACTTTGGGTTTAAATATTCAGCTAATTTGTAAAGTGTCCCATTTGGGTAGTTTCTAATATCGAAAATTATACCTTTAGTATCTTTTAAGGCATCCATTGTATTATCGACATCTTCTGGTTTTAATATTCCCATATTAATGTACCCAATATTGCCTTCTAATATTTTCCATTTTTCACTATCTTTTACGTTAAGATTAATAGCATCATAACTGTGTTTTATTATATTTTTTGAAGTTGTTTTACCTGCCCTTTCTATAACAATATCAATATTATTGTCATTGCCTCTAAAAATGAGGTTTTTGCTGTTGCGTTTTTTAACCGAAGGGTTTGATGCGTATATATATTTAGCGTTATCTTTTAATATTTCAGGAATAGTATTACCATTTACAGTTTCAATTACATCTCCTATTTTAATATCATCAATTTTGGCAAGTTCTTCGTTTAACAGCTCTGTAATTATTAATTTATCGTCAATAATTTTATAAGAAAATGGCACACTTTTATTACCAAAATACTCTCTTGTTTTAGCTGAATAAAAATAGCCATGACTATCGTCAATTTTTACAACCATTTCTAATAGTGCTAAGTGATACTCTGTTTCTGTTTTGGTTTCCAGAACTTTACTTATTATTTCTTTTAAAACAGCATTCCAGTTTTGATCTGTTTCATTTTTATAAGGAAAAAAATACTGAATCATATTCCAGTAACGATATACAGAGAGTAGCTTGAAGCCTTGATCACTATGTGGAATGTTTGTGTAAAGCTTTTCGTTAGTAAAATCGGGATTTCCAACATTACCTGGTTTAACATAATAATGTGCACCTATAAATCTGTTGTTTTTTATTTGGTTTAATTTTTTGCTTAGCGGTTTAGATAAATTGTTGTTATTGAGCCAATCTAAATCTGGTGTAATAAAGGCGTCTTTATTTAAGGCTTTACATTTTTTACAATCATCAATTTCGCCAAGGTTATCAATCCAGCTTAACAGTAAAGCATCTCTTTGTTTATTGTTTTCTATTTTTAAATATTGTTGTAGAATTCGAAATAACTCGTAATCCCAATTAAAATTACCAGCAGCTATTTCTGGATGGTAGTATTTTAAAAATCCCCAAACACGTCCTAAAAGAGCTAAGTTTGTTAAATTAGTTTCATTAAGTTCTGGGATGATAATTGTAGAATCTTGGTTAAACTCTTGGTCGTTATCTACTTTGGATAATACTTTAGGGTTTACTTTTTCTAATGGTATATCATCTATTGTGACTTTAAGATTGTCTACCCACATTTTTCCTTTACCAACAAGGATTCCACCAACAACAATGCCTTCTACTTGGTTTGTTAACTCTAGTTCTATTTCATGTTTTTTCCAGTCTATAGTTCCAGTAATACCTCTGTTTCCCATGTTGTCAAATCCTAATTTAGGATCTAATCTCATCCAAAGACCAGCATGACCATTAGATACATTTTCGGTTTTAATATAACCAGTAAGTTTTATTTTTCCACTTTTATAATTTGCAGGAATTTTATAAGCCCAAGCTTTAAAACCAGAACCTTGTTCGTCAGAAATTAGAACTCCAGAGTATTTTCCGGTTTTAGTTTCTAGAGAGTCTAGGGTTCCTGTGTAAGTATCATTCCCAAAAAGTAACCAATCCTTAGCTTTGCTATTTTCAAGTATTTCAAAGTCTAAGTTTTTTGTTTTTTGCGCATTGGATTGATAGCATAAAAGCAATACAAATAAGTAAAGTAGTTGTTTTTTCATAATTATTTATTAGTTGGTTAGAATCCAAAAAACGAAAAATCATGAACGAGTTACACATAAATTATTGTTAAATAACAAAACATTAAGGTTTAATATCCAGCATTTTATAAGCTTCATCTATATACAATGAAATATCATTTGTAAACACGCCAATACCTGCGTCGGCTGATTTTTGATGCCCCAAACGTACAATAATAACATTGTCGTCAGGTTGCACAATAACGTATTGCCCAAGGTGTCCACGCATCATATAAAAATCTTTGTTGTTTTGGTTTTTTAACCACCACCCGTAACCATATTCAGGACTAGATGGAAAACGTGGTTTTAAAGATTTTGCTACAAAAGCCGAGTCTAATATTTGTTGTCCATTCCATTTTCCATGGTCTTTATATAGTTTTCCAAATCGCGCAAAATCTTTAGCATTACTAGCTATACAACAATAGGCTTTGACTAAATCGTCTTCTGCACTATCTAACTGCCATAATGTTGGGTTTTCACTACCTAAAGGCTTCCAGAAGCTTTCAGTTAAATAATTATACATTTTTTTACCCGTTGCTTTTTCTATAACCATAGCTAACATTTGGGTGTCTCCACTAGCGTATTTAAATGCTTGTCCAGGCTGTGTAACTACTTTTAAGCCATTCATTACCTTTTGTAAATCGTCATCAAAGTAAGCACGTGTTGTAATGGATAATGGCGAGTAATACGCCTCGTCCCAATTGGTTCCGGATGCCATACTTGATAAATCACCAACCGTCATTTTTGCAGCATCACCATCGCAAAAAGCAGGTAGAAAATCGCACACCGGTTGGTCTAAACTTTTTATATACCCATCCATAATGGCTTTACCCATTAAGCCGGAAACATAACTCTTAGCCATAGAAAATGAGTTGGATTTAGAGTCTTTATTATAACCATCGTAATAGTTTTCAAACCAGATACTATCATTTTTAATAATTACGTAAGCTACTGTTCCGTAATCTTTATTGGCTTTTTGCAATATTGAAGTTTCTGTTGTTGTATTATAGTTTTCATGATTTGGCCAAGGTTGAGGTGTTCCGTTTTGAATAACTTGGTTATCAAATTTTTTGTAATCGTCCAAAAAAGCAGTGGTATGTCCACGCATATAAATGGTGCGTACAGCTTTAATTAGGTAGTCTGTATCTGTTATGTAAAGTGTTGCGATTACTATCCCAAAAAGTACGGCAAGTACTTTTAAAAGCTTTTTTATAAATTTCATTTAGTTGTTTAGTTTAGAAACTAAATATAATCAAAATATAAATTACAGCTAATTACTTGGCTTTTCTTAATGCTAGTTTTTGTTTGTAATACGCTTTTTCTGCTATGTAAATTGTTTTGGAAAACTCGGCTACAACTTCCGCTTTAGCGTTAACTAATTGCATGGTTTTTTCTAAATCAAATTGTTGCTTTGTTTTAACTTGCTGTTTTATGTCTTTTATTTCTTCAGGAGTAAAAACAAATTCGCCATAAATAGTGCCTTTTCCGGGACGTTTGTATTTTGCAGTAACTGCCTTATCCCAAACCACATAATCGTTACCTAATATTTGGATTAGTTGTATCATATAAATTGGATCTGTAGCAGATAGCATGCTTCCGCCAAATATTGAGCCCGCGTAATTACGGTTTTTCCAATTTAGTTTTAATCTGATTTTTACGTAATGTAAGTCATCACTAACTTCAACCAATTTGGCAGTAGTGCGCCTGTACATTGGCGACCAGTTAAATCCATATTTATAGATATTTGCTGGTTTTATAAAACGTGTTAAAAATTCGGTTGCAACCTTATACATTAAAATAGGGATTGTTGTTTATATGGGCTTTCGTGATCTAATAACCATTGTTTGCGATGTAGTCCACCTGCATAACCTGTTAAGCTTCCGTCTGTGCCAATAACACGGTGACAAGGAATAATAATCCAAAGTGGATTTTTGCCATTAGCATTAGCTACAGCGCGTATTGCTTTGACGTCTCCTAGTTGTTTGGACAACTTAAGATAAGATGTTGTTTTGCCATGCGGAATAGTTTGTAAAGCGTTCCAAACACGATTTTGAAACACAGTGCCTTTTGGGTTTAGCTTTAAGCTGAATTGCTCTCGTGTGCCTTCAAAATATTGGTTAAGTTGAAGTACACAGTCGGCGAGTGCTTTTGGTATGTTTTTAGATATTTCTTCTTCAGAATTTAAAGCAATAACCGATTCAATACCATCTAAATCACCTGTGATTTTTGTAAAACCTAAAGGTGATTTGATGATGCATGTTTCCATTGTTATTCCGGACTGTTTTCGTCAATAATACCTAGTTTTTTAGCACGTGCTTCCCAGCTTTTTCTAGCTAAATTTTGTAGGTCACTAACGTTATCGCTTTCGTCCATAATTTCCATACCTAAAAGTGTTTCAATAACATCTTCCATAGTTACAATTCCACTTACAGATCCGTACTCGTCTACAACTAAAGCCATATGGTTTCTAGTTTCGACAAGTTGTTCAAATAAAGTTGGGATTGCTAGATTACGGTCTACAATTATAATATCTCTTTTTAATTCGACTAACTTTTTAGAACCATTACCTAAGGCCATTTCCTTAAAGACTTCATCTTTTAAAACTAACCCTTTGATATTGTCTTCTGTTTTAGAATAAACTGGTATTCTTGAAAAACGAAGGTTCATGTTTCTATTAAAAAAATCTTCGACAGTGGTATCCTCATTTTCAGATAGCATTACAGTACGTGGTGTCATTACATTTTTTGCAAAAACTTCTTTAAAAGTTAAAAGATTTTTAATTATTCTGCTTTCATTTCCTTCAAAAACACCTTCTTCGTGAGCCATGTCTGCCATAACTAAAAAGCCTTCGCGACTTAAAACGCTACCGTGACCTTTACCACCAATTAGCTTAGTTGTTAATTGCATTAACCACAGTAAACCTGTCCATTTTAAAGGGAATATTAAAATATTAAGTGCTGTTGTTGTAAAACCAGCAAGGCTTTTCCAGTACGTTGCACCAATTGTTTTAGGTATAATCTCAGAAGCTACTAATATTAAAATGGTCATTACAGCCGAAACTATAAAAACACCATATCCACCGCTACTTCCATATAGTCCTTCTGCCTCTTTACCAACTAAAATAGCACCAACAGTGTGTGCAATTGTGTTTAGTGTTAAGATTGCAATTAAAGGTCTGTCAACATCCTTTTTTAATTCTTCTAAATTAGTAGCAAATGCTTTTCCTTCCTGCTTTCTAAGGTTTATAAATGTTGGTGTAACACTTAGTAATACTGCTTCTAAAATAGAGCATAAAAAGGAGAAGAAAATTGATATAACTCCGTAAAATAGTAATAATCCCATGATTGGTTTTTAATTAATGTGTTGCGAATTTACGATAATAATTTAACAACATCTTTTGCAAAATAACTTGCAATGATATCTGCGCCAGCGCGTTTAATAGCTGTGATTTGCTCCATCATAACCGCGTCGTGGTCTAGCCAACCTTTTTCGGCAGCAGCCTTAAGCATAGAATACTCTCCAGAAACTTGATAAACTGCTACGGGTACATCCACTTCGTTTTTAATTTCGCGGACAATATCTAAATAGCATAATCCTGGTTTTACCATAACGATGTCCGCACCTTCGTCAATATCCATTTCGGTTTCGCGTAGCGCTTCAAAACGGTTAGCGTAATCCATTTGGTACGTTTTTTTGTCTTTTGGAATGTCTTGCACATCTACAGGAGCAGAGTCTAAAGCATCTCTAAAAGGACCATAAAAAGCAGACGCATATTTAGCCGAATAACTCATGATCCCAGTGTCCGTAAAACCGTCGTCTTCCAAAGCCTCGCGCATTGATAAAATACGACCGTCCATCATGTCACTTGGTGCCAGAAAATCTGCACCAGCTTCTGCATGAGATAATCCCATTTCTGTTAATACATCAACACTATCGTCGTTTATAACTTTTCCATTTTCTATAATTCCATCGTGTCCGTAAACCGAGTAAGGGTCCAAAGCCACATCTGTCATTACTAACATTTCTGGGCAAGCATTTTTAACGGTCTTAATGGCGCGTTGCATTAATCCATCAGGATTTATAGCTTCAGTCCCTTTATTATCTTTTAAATTATCAGGTACTTTTACAAATAGTAACACCGATTTTAATCCTAGTTTCCAAAGTTCTTTAACTTCAGCTTGTAATAAGTCTAAGCTATACCTGTAATAATTTGGCATAGATGCTATTTCTTCTTTTATACCTTTTCCTTCAACCACAAAAAGTGGCACTAAAAAATCGTTTGGAGAGATAATCGTTTCTCTAACTAAGCTTCTGATCGCCTCGTTTGTTCTTAATCTTCTATTTCTCTTAATTGGATACATAATTTTTGTATAAAATTCCTGATATTGTTTACTTTTATCAAAAACAAAGTTAATAATAATCCCTATTTATATTGAGCAAAACGTGGTCTAGTTTACAATTTGTTTTTCCTTGGAGAAGTTATCAAGCACAACTCTTAAAACACTTTGATACGCACATTTCAGACCAGCATTTTCATGTTATAGCTCCTCCAGGTTCTGGAAAAACTATTTTAGGGATAGAGATTATGCGTAGGCTAGGTAAAAAAACATTGGTTTTAGCGCCTACACTTACTATTAGAAACCAATGGGAAGATCGTTTGCAATCTTTTTTTACTAAAAACAAAGATTTTAAATCGTACTCGTTTGATGTAAAAGCGCCAAGCGATGTTACTTTTATTACTTACCAATCGTTGCATGCATTTTATAAGTCTTTTGAGGATAAAGCCCATTATCTAGACTTTTTTAAAAAGCATAATATTGAAACACTTGTTTTGGATGAAGCACACCATTTAAAAAATGCGTGGTGGACGTGTTTAGTCGAACTAAAAAATAGCAGACCTTTTTTTGTAGTTGCTTTAACCGCAACGCCTCCGTACGATAGTGATCGGACGGAAGTGGCTAAGTATTTTAATCTATGTGGTGAAATTGATGATGAAATTGCAGTGCCTGATTTGGTTAAAGAAACTGATTTATGTCCACATCAAGATTTTGTATATTTTTCAAAACCTGAAGATTTAGAGGTTAATTTAATTTATGAATATAGACAGAAAATAGCCAATTTTAAAGACGACTTACTTGCGGATAATACCTTTATCACTTTTGTTAAACAACATCGTTTTTATAGAAATACCGAAAAACATTTAGATCAAATTTATAGTAATACTGAATATTTTTCGGCACTACTAATTTTTTTAAACGCATGCGGAACACCTATTGAAAGTTCTAAATTAAGAACGTTAGGCTTTAATAAAAATGAAACTATTAATTTTCCGGAGTTGTACTTAGATTGGTTAGAGATTTTGTTTCAAAACCTATTAGTGAAAGATAGGGAGCAGTTAATAGAAAACGAGTCGTACTTGTCTAGTTTAGAGAAAAAACTGAAGCAACTCCATGTTTTTGATAAAAAAAGAGTCAATTTTTTAGGTGAAGATTTGTTATATAAATCATTGACCAATAGCCCGAGTAAACTTAAAAGTATTATCAAAATTGTTGCTGCAGAAAGCAAGAGTTTGCAAGCTAATTTACGTTGTGTTATTCTAACCGATTATATAAGGAAAGAGTTTTTAACCACTCCAGAGCAGCAACTTCAGGATATAAATAAAATTGGAGTTATTCCTATTTTTCAATATTTAAGATGTCGATTTGAAAACAAGAAGGATTTAGCTGTTTTGACTGGTAGTTTGGTTATTATTCACACTTCAATTATTGATGCTTTTAAAAGTCTAGCAGAGGGCATTTTTACTTATTCACCTTTAGATGTTGATGCCAACTTTGTAGTTGTATCAGGAAACACAAGTGCTAAACACAGCATTGTAGGTAGTGTTACTCAGCTTTTTGAAAACGGAACCATAAAAGTGTTGGTGGGTACAAAGTCTTTATTAGGCGAAGGTTGGGACGCGCCTTCTATTAATAGTCTGATTTTGGCGTCATTTATTGGGTCGTTTGTGTCTTCTAATCAAATGCGCGGTAGAGCTATCAGAAAAAATCCTAAAAGACCTGAGAAAACCGGGAATATTTGGCATTTAGCCTGTGTTGATATTACAGCTCAAAATGGAGGGAAAGATATTGAAACTTTAAGACGACGTTTTGAGGCGTTTGTTGGCGTTACGACTAATACAATTCCTTTTATTTCTAATGGGATTGACCGTTTAGATATTCCGGAACATTTTACTGATGTAGATATTGACCAGTTAAATACAAAGACTTTAAAGAGCGCCACTAATAGAGCTTCAATTACTAAAAAATGGAAGGATTCTATTGGTAACGGAACAGCATTAAGTAAACAAGTACAGGTTTTTGATTTAAATGAATTGCCTTTCAAAAAACAAAAGCAAGTGTACTATTTTGACATCGTACGTTTTTTTACTATAGAATTGTTCTTTTCTATTTTACTGTTTTATTTTGAATACATTATCAAAGCCTTTAATCTGATTCTTCAACGGGGATTTGCGTATTTTATATATTCGTTTTTAGCGTATTTCTTAATTTCATTTGGACGTAAATTGTACAAGGCAATTACGTTATACATGCGTTATGGTTCTTTGTATAAAACCATTCAAAAAATGGGAGCGGTAATATTGGATTCGTTGTCGGACTTAGGTCACTTAACAACTAGTAGCGATCAGCTTTCTGTTGTAGCAGCGCGTGCGGGTAGTAGGGATGTTATTTGTAATTTAATAGGAGCGAGCACGTATGAGAATACTTTATTTTCTTCGGCTTTAAGCCAATTATTAGATCCTATTGATTCGCCAAGATATTTAATAATTAAAACCAATTTTTTCAGACGACGTTTAAATATTGAAAATTTTTACCCGGTACCAGAATTATTTGGTGACAAAAAGAAGCATGCTTTGGTGTTTCAGAATAATTGGAAAAAACATATTGGTAGAAACAAGTTGTTTTATACTAGACATTTTGAAGGGCGCCAATTACTTTTAAAAGCAAGGTTATTTCACGTATATAATGCGTTTAGAAAAACAACTAAAGAAGTTGCTATTTGGAAATAAGCTGTTAGTTTTTAGCGTAGCCTACGTAAAACCAATGGTTGTTTTCTTTTACAAAAGCAGACTTTTCATGGATGACATCCATGCTGCCATTATCATAAAAATAGGCGCTAAAAGTAACCGTCCCTTCCGTGTCTTTTTTTAAACCTTTGGTAGTGTCTTGCACATCTAATTTAATCCATTCTACAGATTTTGCCCAAGTTACAATTGCTTTTTTTTCTGAAGTTGGTCTAGTAGATTTATGGTGGGTTGACATTAAATATTCACCATTTGCTAAGACAAAAGCACTGTATCTAGAGCGCATCAACTGTTGTGCTGTTTCAGTTTGTCCACCGTTTAAATGAAACACTTCACAGCATGTCTTGTAAGTTTTATTAGTTCCGCAGTAGCAAGTCATCTAAAGGTTGATTTATAACTAATTAGTCTAAATTTCTAATAAATTTTTCGACGTTAATATGGACATCATCTTCACCTTGTTGATCAAATGGGTTTTCTAAATGCGATTGGATATTATCTAAAGCAACAAGTATAACACTAAACATAATTGGTACTGCATATTGTAAACCGTAACTATAACTTGTCACGCTATGCGCAAAATGTGGTCCATAAATTATTGGTAAAGCAATAATAAAAATATCACTATAGGTGCGTAATGTTCTTGGTGTACGGTATTGATAAATGTGTTTTATACGCTCAAAAGAAATCATCATTTTACTTAAAAACTGATTGGATCTTGAGGCTTCTCCAGATGGTAATCCGTGACTTCTTAGGCTTTTTATAAAAAGTGAAATGGTATTAAAGTTTTCGTATACTTTTTTCTCGGTAAGTTCTAAGTCGCTAATTGGATTTGTAAAGACATCCGTTAGAGCGTTTAATAGATTTTCTAGATTGGTTTTGATTTCTGCTTTTAGCTCGTTTGGTGGGTTTTCTAGCCAATGCGATACTGCAAAATATAAGGCGCGACCATGTGCTTTTATAGAGCCATATTCGTCTAAAGCAACCTCTCTACGCTTATAAGCACCTCCAATAGAAAACACAATAGGAAATACAATTGCAGTTCCAATAAGTGTTAAGGGGAAGTCTGCTTTAATTTCAAAATGAATACAGAAGGCAGTCGAGGCAACAGCTAATCCTATTATTACAAAAGTCTTCCAGTTTATAATTAAAAATACGCGTTTGAATAACTTCATAATTATACCCAATCTTTAGGATTTTGTAAAATGTTTATTAAGCGCTCTTCTTCGCTACCAACTTCTGGTTGATGATCATAAACCCATTGTACATGTGGCGGAAGACTCATTAATATACTTTCAATACGACCATTAGTTTTTAGTCCAAAAAGGGTTCCTTTATCGTGTACTAAGTTAAATTCGACATAACGACCACGACGTATTTCTTGCCAATCGCGTTGTACTTTGGTGTAATTTAAATCTTTCCTCTTTTCTACAATAGGAACATATGCTTCTAAAAAGCTATCGCCAACTTCTGTAACGAAGTCATACCAATTTTGCATGCTCATATTTTCAGTTGCTTTGCAGTAATCGAAGAATAAACCGCCAATACCACGACCTTCATTACGGTGTGCATTATAGAAATATTCGTCGCAACGTGCTTTATATTTTGGATAAAATTCTGGATTGTGGGTATCGCAAGCCTTTTTGCAATTTTGATGAAAGTGTTTCGCATCGTCATCAAATAAATAGTAAGGCGTAAGATCTTGTCCGCCTCCAAACCATTGGTCTACAATATTTCCTTCTTTATCGTACATTTCAAAATAACGCCAATTAGCATGTACTGTTGGCACCATTGGGTTTGTTGGGTGTAAAACTAAACTTAATCCACAAGCGAAAAAATCGGCATCTTCAACACCAAAATATTTCTGCATACTGTCTGGTAATTTACCATGGACACCAGAAATGTTAACACCACCTTTTTCAAAAACGTTTCCATTTTCTATAACGCGTGTTCTTCCACCACCACCTTCTGGGCGTTCCCAGATATCTTCTTGAAAAGTGGCTTTTCCGTCAATTTTTTCTAGACCAGCTGTAATTTGATCTTGTAGTTGCTGTATGTATTTGAAAAATTTATCTTTCATGTTATACCATGGATTTATTACAATAAGTTGCTTTTTCAAAATCTCTTATATTAATTGCTATAAAAGGAAGATCAGGAAACATTATTTTAAGGGTTGTTACTATGCTTTTTGAAAGGGCTGCTTTTTGTGCTGTGGTTCTGCCTTGCATAATGTTTGCAAAAACATGAATAAAAGGCACTTCTTTTCCGCCAACTAAATAGTTGTCTTTGAAGGGATTTAAACGTACTTTAATATCTGCTTCATCAAATAAAAGACTATTATTTGCAGCGTTGTGTACCTTTGTTAATACTGTTTTTGTGTCAACATTATTCAAAATATCTTCAGAACAATCTATTACAAAATGTGGCATAATTGTTTATTTATATAATTCATATAACTCCATATCTAATGGTTTTTCATTGGTGGGAGTGAATTCGTTTTTTAAGGTTTTAACCCATTTAAAATTATTAGTCAATGCAACGTTTACACTTGGTAAATTATCTTTATGTGTTATAATTTGAAGTGTTTTTAGTTGCAATGTGTTAAACGCGTAGTTGGATAATAATTGTATTGTTTTAGACACAATTCCGTTGCCTTTAAAATTGTAATCTATACAATAGGCAAATTCGCCTTGATCCAAAGACCAGTCCAGTGCTTTTATATAAATAAGACCAATAAGTTTACGGGTCTCTGTTTGTTTTAAAGTGAATACAAACTCCTCTTTTTTATCAAATAGCTTTGTTTTCTGTTCAACAAATAGTTTTGATAACGTTGGGTTTGAATTAGCTTTTAAAGTGCCCGGAAAATAGCGTTTAAATCGGTCTTCGTTAGAGACCATAAAATCGCAGAGTTTCCATGCGTCATTACTATGAATTGGATTGATTTCTATACCGTCAAATTTTGCAATCATTAGATTGTAATTTGACTATTGGTTTTTATTAACTTAACGGTGCTTAATGAAGCAGCAGTTACACTTAATGGTAATACCAAAATAACACCAATAAAAGGGACTAATAAAAATAGAATAAATACAAGTCCATTACCTATGGCAACACCTCTGTTTCTTCTTACAAAGTTAATACTGTCTTTATATTTGTAGTGGCGCTCTAAAGTGTAATCCATATTACCAAATCCCGCATAGTAACCTTGTACTAAAAACAGTAAAATGGTGGAAAATATGTTAACAACAGGAATAAATTTTAATAATAATAATGGTATCGTGATTAATAGCTCACGTCCTAAGTTTCTTAAGTTTATTCTAAGACCTCTCCATAGTTGCTCCTGAAAAGATGTTTTTCTGTGATTATGCCTAGCTATTCCTGTTAAGTGTGTTTCTATTTTTTCTGAAACGGGACTCATAAATGGAGCGGAAAGCGCCATTACGATGTGTTTGTACAGTATTAAACCTAAGGCTAGAATTATAATGACACCAATAACTGTTGAAAAGGATGTAAAAGCGCCTTTTCCCCATTCCCAGAACCATATTTTGGCAATAAAACGCCCAATATTATCTGATAATCGGTAAGCGCTAAATCCTATTACGGAACCTGTTACGATACTAATAATGATAGGGATAAAAAAGTATTTCCAAAGCTTTAGCTTTGAGATTAAAGCTAAAGCACCAGAATAACCATGTATACCTTTTATTATGTTTTGTATCATATTGTGTTAAACAAAACGAGTTCGTTTTGTCTTAAGCTTTGTATTCTTTTACAGCATCAATAAATGCTTTTGCATTCTCTAATGGAATGTTAGGTAAAATACCGTGACCTAAATTAACAATATATTTGTCTTTACCAAAGTCGTTAATCATTTGGTGTACCATTTTCTTTATTTCTGCAGGAGGAGAGAATAATCTGGTAGGATCAAAATTACCTTGTAATGTTACATTTCCACCGGTTAAATAACGTGCATTTCTTGCAGAACAGGTCCAGTCTATACCTAAAGCAGAAGCGCCAGATTTTGCCATATCGCCAAGCGCAAACCAACACCCTTTACCAAATGCAATTACTGGTGTTTCGTCTTTTAAAGCATCAATAATTTGTTGGATGTATTGCCAAGAAAATTCTTGATAATCTACTGGAGATAACATACCTCCCCAAGAATCAAAGACTTGAACAGCATTAACACCTGCTTTAACTTTTTCTTTTAAGTAAGCAATAGTAGTATCTGTAATTTTTTGTAATAAGTTATGCGCAGCTATTGGGTTTGTAAAACAAAACTCCTTTGCTTTGTCAAAGTTTTTAGACCCTTGACCTTGTACACAATAACATAAAATTGTCCAAGGAGAACCAGCAAATCCAATTAATGGAATGTCGTCATTTAATTTTTCCTTAGTCATTTTAATAGCTTCGTAAACGTAGCTTAAGCTTTCCTTTACGTCAGGCACAATAACGTTATCTACGTCTTTTTGTGTGCGTATAGGATTTGGTAAATAAGGCCCAAAATTAGGCTTCATTTGCACCTCTATATTCATTGCCTGCGGAATCACTAGGATGTCACAAAACAAAATGGCAGCATCCATACCGTAACGACGGATTGGTTGTACTGTAATTTCACTTGCTAATTCAGGAGTCTGACAACGAGTAAAAAAATCGTACTTAGCCTTTATTTCCATAAATTCTGGAAGGTAACGACCTGCTTGACGCATCATCCAAACTGGGGGACGGTCTACTGTTTCTCCTTTTAATGCTCTTAAAAATAAATCGTTTTTTATCATTGCTAGCTGTTGGCTTTTAGCTTTTAGCTTTTGGTTGCTCACCTTTTTCTATTAGCTCTAGCTCTTTTTTATTTTATTAATTAAACCATTAATCATTCTGCCTTCTTTGTGTATTAAAGTCATTAGATTTTCTGTTTCCTTTAAATCTATTAACTTTAATTCGACTATGATAATCAGTTGTGTTTCTATTTCAAAAAGTGAACCTATAGCTATTTCTAAAAAACGCTTAAATTCAACTTCACTATTTCGGCTGCAGCCTTCTGCTATATTAGAAGGGATTGATACAGCTGCTCTATTTATTTGGCTTATTAAACCAAATTTTTCTTGAGCGGGTAATTGATGAGATAATTGGTAAACTTGTTTGACAATGCTTATTCCATTTTTCCAAATTTCAAGTTTTCTAAAATCTCTCATTATATGTTTTGCTTTAATGACTATTAGATTAATTATACATAATAGAGGGGCAAAAAGCTAACAGCAAAAGGCTAATAGCTATGTATAATGTTCGTTTACTAATTCTATAACACTCTCTACTGTTGGTACTTTGGCAATGCGTACATCGTCAAAATGTTTGCTTGCTTCTTTTGCTGTAGTTTCACCTATGCAAAAGGCAATGCCAGTACCTTCATTTTCTTTTTTATAACTCTGTACCGTTGATGGGCTGTAAAACATAACGCCTTCTACAGTTTCAGGAAGCTCAATACTATCTAGTTTTGTTTGATAGGCTTCAACTTCATTTACTTTAATACCGCTTTTAGTTAATATTTCTGGTAAATCATCCAATCTTACATCACTGCAAAAATAAGTAACCTCTGTACCTTCAATAAAATCTACTAAATACTCTGCTAATTTCTTAGCATTTTTTTCTGTATGTAATACTTCTCCAATGCGTTTTTCAATCATTTTCTTAGTACGACGACCAACGCAATAGATGTTTTTAAATTGAAGTTCTACAGCAGAATAGTTAGTCAGTAGTGCTTCAACAGCATTTTGACTTGTAATGACTACATTTTCAATTTCATTTTTAAGAAATCTTGGGTGAATTCTGTTTAAACTAATCTTAACAAAATCAGAACTTTCAGCTTTTACTTTATCGCTAAAAAGAAAACGTTGATCTTCTGTTAATGATTTTGTCGAGTATATATTTGTTTTTACATGAGACTCTTTAAGCTCATCCATTAAACGGTTACCACCACGGTCTAAAATGTAATTAGCACACCAATCTGCAATATCATGGTGTTCTCCAACAGCTTTTACGCGTTTAACTTCTATTTTTTTAGTACCGTCTTTACTTAGTAAGATTCCTTCAAAGGTTAATTCTTCATCTTTTATAAAAGCTAAAGCTCCAATTGGGGCTGTACAACCACCTTCTAGTTTTCTTAAAAAGTCACGTTCTATTTTTGTGCAAATTTCAGTTTCTTTATGGTTTATTTCAGCTAAGATTTCGATAGTTTCGGTATCTTCTTCTAAAGCTACAACCATAATTGTCCCTTGTGCAGGCGCAGGAATCATCCAATCTAAATTAACAGCATCTTCTGGTCTGATGTCTAAACGACCAATACCTGCAGCAGCAAAAATAGCACCGTTCCAGTCGCTATCTTCTAATTTTTGTAATCTAGTATTTACGTTTCCTCTTAAATCAACTATAGTGTGTGTTGGAAAACGATTTAACCATTGTGCACGTCTACGTAAACTTCCGGTTGCAATAATGGCATCTCTTGATCCTAAAAATTCTTCGTTGTTTTTAAAAACTAAGGTGTCTCTAACATTACCACGTTTAACAACAGCAGCTTGTACAATTCCTGATGGTAGTTGTGTTGGTACATCTTTAAAAGAGTGTACCGCAATATCGATATCTCCATTTAACATGGCAATATCTAAAGTGCGTGTAAATATCCCTGTAATACCTAATTCGTGTAACGGTTTGTCAAGTACAATGTCTCCTGTAGATTTTAAGGGAACTAAAACTGTTTGATGTCCTAATTCTTTTAATTGATTTTGTACTGTTTTTGCTTGATATAAAGCTAACGCGCTATCGCGAGTTCCGATTCTAATTATTTTAGACATGCTTAGTTGTGGTGTTTTCTAGTTGAAACACTTTTTTTATTAGATCCAAACTTTCGTCAGTTGAGAATGCATCATCTTTTAAGTGATGCGCGAAATGATTGGTTATTTTTTGAATAATTTTATTACTGATAATTTCGGCTTGTTCTTCATTAAAGTTAGCCATTTTTTTACGTTGTGTATCTAGCTCTGCATTTTTAAAACCTTGAAGTTTTTGTTTTAAAGCTTTAATTGTAGGCGCAAATTTCCTAGTTTCTAACCAGCCAACAAATTCAGCTTTAATATCTTCAATAATCCTTTCGGCTAATGGGATTTGTTTTTTTCTACGCTCTAAAGTTTCATCGGTAATTTGCGATAAATCATCTAAATGTATACGCTTTACGTTAGGTAAGTCGGTTACGTTTTCGTCTACGTTTTTAGGAATTGATAAATCTAAAATTAATAAGTCTTTTTTAGATTGGATTAATTGTTTGTCTACCGTAGGGTTTTGAGCTCCCGTAGCTACAATTAAAATATCAGCTTCATTAATTTCTTCTTGAAGGTTGGCGTAATCTTTAACTACTAAATTAAACTTTCCTGCAACAGCTTCTGCCTTACCTTTAGTACGGTTTATTAGAGTGATTTGCTCGTTTTTAGTGTGTTTTACTAAATTCTCGCATGTATTACGTCCAATTTTACCTGTTCCAAATAGTAAAATGTTTTTATCTGTAACGTTATCAATGGTGTTTAAAATGTATTGCACGGAAGCAAAAGAAACGCTTGTTGCACCTGAAGAAATTTCAGTTTCCGTTTTAATACGCTTGCTAGCTTGTATAACAGAGTTAACAAGACGCTCTATAAATGGATTTAATAATCCGTGCGCTTTAGAAGCTACTGTGCTTTTTTTAAGTTGTCCTATAATTTCGAAGTCACCTAATATTTGACTATCTAAACCAGATCCAACTCTAAATAAGTGAGAAATTGCCTCATGACCTTTATATATGTATGCGTATTTTTGAAACTCTTCTACTGTTCCTTTTGTGTTTTCACACAACAATTGGATAAGTTGATATGGGTGTTCTGCAAATCCGTAAATTTCTGTACGGTTGCAAGTTGATGTTACTATAAGGCCTTGAATACCATTAGATTTAGCTTGATTTAAAAGCGCGGTTTTAGAGGGTTCATCTAAACTAAAATGACCTCTAATATCGGCATCCGCTTTTTTATAACTTAAACCTAAGGCGTAAAAATATTGGCCTGTTGACATGTGATAGTGCTCCATTTACCTGACTGGGACTTTGTTGTAAGCAAATTTATGTTGTATATTTTATAAAAAGTAACGCTAAAAGAACTTTTAATAACGTTTGTGGTTTTTTATGCTAAAAAATGAGCTAACAATGATAAATATCATATTTTAGCAGTGAATACAATGGTTTTAGAGTTAGTTGTTTAGAACCAATCTAAATAAGATTTAATTATGACGCTTTCTTCTTCTTTAAAAAATGTCGCTAAAGGTTCGTTTGCAGAAACGCAAGTGGATCAAGGTGTTTTTGTCCTTACTTATCAAAATGAAACAGCTAAAAATCAAATGGTTGAGCGGTTTATTGATAGTAGTTTTATTCAGTTTCATTTTTGTTTAAAAGGTGACAGTGACTTTATTTTTAACAATGGAAGTTATGTTTTAAATATAGCTGAAGAAACCTCATTGTTGTTGTATAATCCACAACGTGATTTGCCTATACATCTAGAGGTGAAGCCTGACTGTTGGTTAGTTTCGGTTTTAATTTCTATTAAAAAATTTCACGGTTTGTTTTCTCAGGAAGCAGATTATATTACTTTTTTGAGTAGTGATAATAAGGATAAAAAGTATTATAAGGACGGTAAAATTTCGCCATCCATGGCTATTGCATTAAATCAGATTGTTAATTTTAATCTTAACTCGTCTATAAAAACATTATACTTTAAAGGCAAGGCATACGAGTTGTTAAGCTTGTATTTTAATAGGGGGGAGGATGCGGATATCGAACAATGTCCTTTTTTAGTTGACGAAACCAATGTTGCTAAAATTAAAAAAGCAAAAGATATTATTATAGCAAGAATGGTGGAGCCGCCAACGCTTCAGGAATTATCTGAAGAGATCAGTTTACCTCTTAAAAAACTAAAAGAAGGCTTTAAGCAAATTTATGGCGATTCTGTGTTTAGTTTTTTATTAGATTATAAAATGGAGGTTGCTAGAAAGCTTTTAGAAACGGGTAATGATAATGTTAATGAGGTGGGTTTAAAAGTGGGCTACAGTACTTCTAGTCATTTTATAGCAGCGTTTAAAAAGAAATATGGCATCACGCCTAAAAAGTATGTTCAGTCAATATAAAAAAAGGCGCTTAAATTATTAAGCGCCTTTTTTGTTAGTATCCTCCGTCGTCTAGACGTTTTCGGTTTTTATGAATAACCAGATCTAAAACATCTTTTATTAGTTTGTCTTCCTCCTCGTTTTCGTCAATATAATTTCCGCTATACCCAGAGTCATAATAGACTTCTGTTTGTAATCGGTCCGTTTCTTCTTGCCTTAAAAAACCAGCGTAATAAAAACGTTTGGTTTCGTCTTTATCTTCTTTTTTTACAAGCATGTAGAAGTACATGTCGCCTTCTTTATCATCATCTGTTTTAAAAGCTTTTTTGCCTAAAAAGTGTATAGAATCACGCTCCTTTTCTATTGTTGTGTTGGCAAATAATGTAGATTTAGCGTACATTTCTTGACTAACTTTCTGGGCTATATATGGCTTGTATAGCTTTTTGCGATACATTTTATCTATCAATGCTGCCTGATTTTTGTAGTCATCAATAGTTTTTTCTTTAAGTTTTTCAGGAATAGGCTCTCCGGCTTCTTCTAGCAAAATGTAATAGGTACTTAGCGCAGATACATTGTCACTATCTAATAGCTTATCAAAAAAGTTTTTAGCTTCGGCTTCTTTTCTAAACGGAAATATAAGTTTTACAAATGCATATAAAGCACTGCTATAGGTTCTGTAATTGTATTTTGATTTAGAGCCTAAACTGCGTTTTACTTCTATTTTACCATCTTTAATAAGTTGTTTTTTAAACTTTTTATAAGACTTTGTTTTGATAACGCTACTGTCTTTTAGTCTTGCCAAAAGCTCGTAGATTGGCTCTTTGTATTCTTCAATAGAAGTGTATTCCATCAAATCAGGAAAGAGTGTTTTTTTAAGCGCTAACGAGTCTTTGTAGTTGTAAAACATAGAGCTTATCGATCCGCTTAACGGTAAGTCTTTGTTTAGTAGTGTTAAAAATGTTTGATAAGACTTTTTGGTAGGCTTATTTAATAATGACCTTAAAATGGTGTTCTGAATGTCTGGCTTTGAATAAGACTCGACATAAAGTTGATTTAAAAATGCATCTGTTCTTGGGTCTTCTAGTTCTGTTAATTCCGAAATTAAAAAGGTTTTAAAGTCTTCTTTGTTTTCTGGGAATTCGAAATTTTTAATTAAGTCAATCATCGTACTTGCGTTTGATTTATTAAACTTAATTTTTGTTTTCGCCTTAAATACAATGCTGTCATTTTCGCGCAACGCAGTAAAGAAGCGTTCTGTTTTATCGCTAAACACGGATTCTCCCAATAGTGTGTCTATTGGCTGAAAAGTATCGTAAAAACTAGTGACAAATTTTGATGGTTTAGAAAGTGTGTCCGTCAAGCTTTTTATTTCGAAAAGTGCGCCTTTTTTAAGTATGTTTTTTACTAAAATTGCTTTTGCACTAAGCGAGTCTTTTAAAGTGTATTCATAAAAAAACTGATCTTCTTTTTTGTATTTCTTTTTGTCAGTGACTATGTACTTTTTAAATCCATCAATATCTTCTAGTTTTTTTATTTCGCTGTCAATCTCATTCCATAAACTATCTACATTTTTATACATCTGTAGGTCATGAAATTTTAATCTGGTAATAAAAACCTGTTCGTTTGATTTAGAATAGTATGTGGTGCGTTTTGTTTTTTCTTCGTAATCCTTAGGTTTGCTATAGCTATAATAGTCATAAGGAGGCGATGCTTTTGTGTTTGTGATTACAGAAAAATGTAAAGACGTGTCTATAATTTTTTCAAAGCCTTCTTGTTGTACGTCTTTAAATTTAAAAGAATTAAAAAAGTCTGTTGCTTTGCTTTCTGTTTGTCCAACATAACCCATTAAAAAGTAGCTACCGTCTTTTACGATGCTTTTTAAATGAATATTTTCAGTTGACGTCGAGTCTTTTTTAGCAACACCTTCATAACTGTAGTATTTGTTGTTTTTATATTGACCATTGGAGTCTTCGATTTCAAAATCTTTATAAAAATTAGTGACAATAAACTTGGCTTCAAATTTGTCTTCTTCAATATAATACACGTCGTTATAGGCAACTTCTTTTAAAAAATAATAGTCACTACCAATGGTTCCTTGGATTAATTTTTGACCCGCATTTTGGATGTTATCTGTGGTGTAGTATTTAGGAAAGTTAACTTGGTACTTGTTATAAGTAGATGTAAACGTGTCAAACCCAGATTGGGGTGTTTTAAATGTAATAGAATTAAATATAGGCGCTTCATTTTTTAAAACATAATCCTTTTGACCGGCAAATTTGATAACAATTACCTCTAAAGGGGTTTTGTAAATATGGTATTTTTGGTAGTCTCCTTTTTTGGTTTTGTTTAATATACTAATACCAGGATAAGGACTTGTTAAAACGTCCTTTTTTATAATATCACCAGGGATATCTTCAAACAAAAAATTATCTAATCTGTCTAGCGATATTTCTTTTTCGTTTGGTAAATAATCATAAGTATTAAATCGGCTAATAGTTAAATAGGCACCATTAGTCATGTCTGGAGAGATATAATACTTTTGCCCACTATAATAAAATTCATATAAATCTGTAAACGCTTTTATAGTCAAAAACCCATCTGGGGTACTGGCTGTTTTTATAGCAGTCGGAGCAATGTAATCTTCAATTTGTTCTTTTTTAGTCTGAGCAACGCTAGATTGTTTAGAAACTAGTGGTTTTACAGTGTAACCCTCGTCTTCCAGCATTTTTAACATTCCTTTTTTGCCTGGCAAATGCGCAGCACCAACACCAGCAAATACCGTTTGAGATTGCATTAAAGAGTCTAAAACATGTACCATATTGGCATTACGTTTATATAACATATTTTCTCTAAAATACTCTGTGTTGGAGGCAGCTCCAATAGAGTCTAAAAGCGATAAATTACGATCTCTATATGTGTTTTCTTGAACTAAGTAAGGGTTTTCTTTTTCGTATAACTTAGTTAACCATGGGTCTATTTTGCTTTTTCTAGCATTACGTTGTGCTTTCGATACTAGGTAGCGAGATTCCTCAATATCTTCTAAGCTATATATGTTTTTTTTCTTCTTTTTACCGGCTTGGTAAATAAACATGTCTAAGTAAGTTTCTTCTTCAAAGTTATCAGCATAGCCATCTTTTCTGTATAAATACCCGTTAATCATTCTGTTATCAGATCTAATACTTCCTCTAATAGCGGTTTCTTCAGGATGTTCTAATCCAAAAAGGCTAGAGTAGAAGTTTTTATCATAACTCTGACTGTAGTTTTGTGGTGTTAGTGTTGTTGTTTCGTAATTAAAAGCTAACCAAGTAGAGGGGTCAGATTCTAATGCAACACTTTCGCTTTTTTCTAACGCGTCAAAAAACACATCGTCTAATCTAAAGGCGACTTTTGCGCTGACGTGCATGGTGCCATAGATATAAGAGGGTTTGTCGAGGTTTTTTCCAGAAATTTCCCAAAGAAGACTTTGGTTTTGGTTTTGAGAAAACGTAGTGATTGAAAATACACAGAATAGTGCAAGGATAATTTGTTTCATATAGTTTTAGGGTGTCTATCTGTAAATATATTAAACTAATTTTTATTTAAAAGGCTTTGCCTATATATTAATAGGATTTAAATATGATGAACAGATTAATTTTTAATCATAATAAAATTTAGTGTTGTATTTTTGTTTTTGAAAAAGAAATAGACATGAAAAAAGGCGTATTGCTTGTAAATCTTGGTTCTCCAGAAAGTCCAGAACCTAAAGATGTGAAAAAATATTTAGGTGAATTTTTAATGGACGAGCGTGTTATTGACGTTCCGCTTTGGGCCAGAACATTATTAGTTAAAGGGATAATCCTTAATACAAGGCCTAAGCAAAGTGCAAAAGCTTACAAGAAAATTTGGTGGGAAGACGGTTCTCCATTAATTGTATTGTCAGAGCAGTTACAAGATCAAGTTCAAAATCATACAGAATTACCAATAGCTTTGGCTATGCGTTACGGTAGTATGACTATTAAAAAAGGCTTGCAAGAATTAGTTGATAAAGGTGTGGATGAGGTGTTTTTAATTCCGTTATATCCACAATTTGCAATGGCGACTACCGAAACTATTTTGGTGTTAGCAGAAGAGGTTAGACAAGCAGATTTTCCTAATTTAAAAATAGATAGTTTACCTGCGTTTTATAATAAACCAGATTACATAAAAGTGTTAGCAGAGTCAGTAAAAGGACATTTACAAGACAAGGATTACGAACATTTATTGTTTTCTTACCACGGTGTTCCAGAACGTCATATTAGAAAAAGCGACATCACTAACGGACATTGTAAGATAGATGGTAGTTGTTGTGAAACAGCAAGTAAAGCGCATGAGTTTTGTTACAGACATCAATGTAAAGAGGTAACGCGTTTGGTAGGAGAATATTTAGGCTTGGAAGAAAACACGTTCTCAACGTCATTCCAATCTAGGTTAGGTTTTGATCCATGGTTACAACCTTATACCGATCGTACTATTGAGCGTTTAGGTAAAAAGGGCATAAAAAAGATGGCTATTGTTACTCCTGCTTTTGTAAGTGATTGTTTAGAAACATTAGAAGAGATTGCTATGGAAGGAGAAGAAATTTTCCATGAAGTAGGCGGTAAGGAGTTTACAACTATTCCTTGTTTAAATACGGATTCTAATTGGGTTAAATTATTAGCAGAATGGATAAATAAGTGGGCAGAAACTCCTGCTAAAGTATAATGCAGACTAGTAAATCTTCAAATTTAGGAACCGAAACCATTAGCAAACTACTGATTAAACAAGCAGTGCCAGCTTCTATTGGTATTTTGGTAATGTCGCTAAATATTTTGGTAGACACTATTTTTGTTGGTCAGTGGATTGGGTCTACAGCAATTGCGGCTATTAACGTCGTCTTGCCTGTGTCATTTTTTATTGCTGCTTTGGGGATGAGTATTGGTGTGGGAGGATCTTCCATTATTTCTCGTGCTTTAGGTGCTAATAATAAAGAAAAAGCACTCAAAACGTTTGGTAATCAAATCTCGTTAACGCTTTTGTTTACGGTTACTTTTGCGGCATTTGGACTCTATTTTGTAGAGCAGCTAATACCGGCATTTGGTGGTAAGGGTAATATTTACGAACCTGCTAAAGTGTATTACGAAATTATTTTATATGGTGTTCCTGTTTTAGCGTTTGTAATGATGGGTAACACTGTTATCCGTGCAGAAGGCAAGCCTAAGTTTGCCATGTATGCGATGCTAATTCCGTCTATTGGTAATTTAGTTTTGGATTACATTTTTATAGGCATTTTAGACTTTGGTATGGCTGGTGCTGCTTGGGCAACAACGGGATCTTATATCGTTTCTTTCTTATTTATTTTTTGGTATTTTTTATCTTCTAATTCAGAGTTAAAAATCAATTTAAAGCATTTTTATTTACAAAAAAATATCGTGTCAGAAATCGGAGCCTTAGGGTTTGTTACCTTGGCAAGACAGGCAGTAGTTAGTGTTACTTTTTTATTGGTAAATAATGCGTTGTTTGATTATGGTGGAGAAACGTCTATCACTGCTTACGCTATTGTTGGTAGGATGAGCATGTTTGCTTTGTTCCCTGTATTTGGTATTACTCAAGGATTTATTCCTATTGCGGGATATAATTTTGGGTCACAACAATATGATCGTGTTAAGGAAGTTATTTACACAGCTATTAAGTATGCAACAATATTAGGGACTCTAGTTTTTATTGCGTTAATGTTTTTTCCAGAAATTATTACAAGATGGTTTACCACAGACCAAGACGTAATTAATATCACACCAAACAATATGCGTTTGGCGTTTGCTGCGGTCCCAATATTGGCCCTTCAGTTAATTGGTTCGGCTTATTTTCAAGCAGTCGGAAAAGCATTGCCAGCGTTATTACTAACCTTAACAAGACAAGCTATATTTTTTATACCGTTAATGTATATTATGCCTCTATATTTTGGAGAGCTAGGTATTTGGATATCATTTCCTATTGCAGATGTTTTAGCAACCATTGTTACCGCCTATTTTTTAAGAAGAGAGGTTAAGTTAAATTTAAATAAGGACTCATAACAAGCGTAATAATTCTTATTTTTACTATTCGCAACCTAATTCAACCTTAAAATGAATACTTTAAAATCACTATTATTTCTTTTTTTAATAGGACTTTCATCCGTATCCAACGCACAAACTGTAAACCCATCTGATTATTCTGGTTTAGAATATAGATTATTGGGGCCTTTTCGTGGCGGAAGAAGTGCAGCTGTAACAGGTGTACCAAACCAACCTAATTTGTATTATTTTGGTTCAACTGGAGGTGGAATATGGAAAACTTTGGACGGTGGACGTCATTGGAATAATATTTCAGATGGTTTTTTTGGAGGAAGTATTGGGTCAATATCGGTTTCAAAAAGTGATCCAAACGTTATTTATGTTGGAGGAGGAGAAAAAACAGTTCGTGGTAATGTATCTTCGGGATATGGTGTTTTTAAAAGTGTAGATGCTGGAAAAACTTGGTCAGCCTCTGGCTTAAGAAACTCAAGACATATTCCTAGACTTGTTATAGATCCTACAAATCATGATGTGGTTTACGTAGGTGTTTTAGGTAATATTTATAAACCTACTCAAGATCGTGGTGTGTATAAAAGTACAGATGGTGGCGCTACTTGGAAAAAAACATTATTTGTAAATGATCAAGCAGGAGTTGTAGATTTAATAATAGATCCAACCAATCCAAGAATAGTGTATGCATCAACATGGCGTGTGCAACGTACGCCTTACAGTTTAAGTTCTGGTGGGGCAGGTTCTGGATTATGGAAAAGTACTGATAAAGGAGAAACATGGGTTGAGATTTCTAAAAACAATGGATTTCCAGTAGGGACTTTAGGAATTATAGGCGTAACAGTGTCGCCATTAAATAGCCAACGTGTTTGGGCAATTATTGAAAACAAAGATAAAGGGGGTTTATATAGAAGTGATGACGGAGGTGAAACTTGGAAGCAAGTTAACAGTGAGCGTAAACTGCGCCAACGCGCTTGGTATTATACGCGGTTGTATGCGGACACCAAAGACGTAGATGCTGTTTATGTTTTAAACGTGCGTTACCATAAAAGTACGGATGGCGGAAAGACTTTTGATACTTATAACGCACCGCACGGTGATCATCATGATTTATGGATTGCTCCGGAGGACCCAAATAGAATGATTATTGGTGATGATGGAGGAGCGCAAGTAACTTATGATGGAGGAGAAACTTGGAGTACATACCACAATCAACCAACATCGCAGTTTTATCGTGTGACTACAGATAACCATTTTCCGTATCGTATTTACGCTGCGCAACAAGACAATTCTACTGTCAGAATTCCGCATCGTACGGAAGGTTGGTCCATTACAGAAGACGATTGGGAGGATACAGCAGGAGGAGAGTCTGCGCATATTGCAGTAGATCCAGAGGATAATGATATTATTTATGGAGGTAGTTATGATGGGTTTTTAACCCGAAAAAATCATCGTACCGGTACTGTTAGGGCAATTAATGTCTGGCCAGATAACCCAATGGGTCATGGCGCAGAGGGTATGAAATATCGTTTTCAGTGGAATTTTCCAATTATTTTTTCTAAACATAATCCCGACAGATTATATACCTTTTCGCAACATGTACATGTTACAGAAAATGAAGGGCAATCTTGGCAAATTATAAGCCCGGACTTAACCAGAAATGATCCAGAAAAATTAAAATCTTCTGGAGGACCAATTACTCAAGATAATACATCTGTAGAGTATTATTGTACCATTTTTGCAGCACAGGAGTCTCCTATAACAGAAGGTTTGCTTTGGGTTGGTAGTGATGATGGATTAATACACGTTACCAAGGATGGCGGAAAAAACTGGTCTAACGTTACGCCTAAAGGCATGCCAGATTGGATGATGATAAATAGTATAGAGCCAAGTAATTTTGACGCAGGGACTTGTTATGTGGCAGGGACTAAATATAAAACTGGCGATTTTACACCGTATTTGTATAAAACTACGGATTACGGTAACACATGGAAAAAAATAACAAATGGTATTCCGGACGAGCATTTTACAAGAGTGCTTCGTGAAGACCCAAAACAAAAAGGATTGTTGTATGCTGGAACAGAGACTGGATTGTATGTGTCATTTAATGATGGAAAAAACTGGCAATCATTTCAGCTTAATTTACCAATTGTTCCGATTACAGATTTGACAATAAAAGACAATAATTTAATAATTGCTACCCAAGGTCGTAGCTTGTGGATTTTGGATGATTTATCAGTGATTCATCAAATGTCAAAATCTAGTTATAGTGACGTTCAATTGTATCAGCCTAAACCAACGTATAGAATGCGTGGTGGTTCTTCTAAAAATAATAATACAAGTGGTACAAATCATCCAAATGGAGTAATGACGTATTTCAATTTAAAAAATTATAAAGACGGAGATACAGTAAGTTTAACTTATTTTGATGCAAAAGGAGATACTATTAAAACGGTGTCTACTAAAAATAAAAAGAAAGATAAATTAGAGGTAAAAAAAGGACTTAACCAATTTGTTTGGGATATGACTTATGACGGGGCTGAAAAGTTAGACGGAATGATTTTATGGTGGGCAAGTTTAGAAGGTCCAAAAGCTGCACCGGGAACATATAAGGTTGATTTAAATGTCAACGGTTATAATGTTTTGCAACCTTTTACTATAGTTGCTAATCCAAATTCAGAAAGTACGCAAGAGGATATGGAGCAACAGTTTGTGTTTATCAAGGATATAAATAACACCATAGATAATGCGCATAAAGCCATTAAAAAAATGCGAAAGGTCAGTGCGCAATTAACTGCTTTTGAAACACAATATAAAGATGATGATAGTTTAAAAGACTTGTTAGAAAAAGCTAAAAGTCTAAAGGCTAAATTTACTGAAATTGAAGAAGCATTATACCAAACAAAAAACAAGAGTGGGCAGGATCCTTTAAATTTTCCTATTAGATTGACCAATAAATTAGGGCATCTAAACGCATTAGTTAGAATGGGAGATTTTGCGCCAACCGAACAAGATATAGCAGTAAAAAACCAATTAACGTCTAAAATTAATACACAGTTAAAGTCTTTTAATACTTTAATTACGGATGAGGTTACAGGCTTTAATTCCGCGTTTAACGCAAAACAACTTAATTATTTATTTGTTCAAGACTAATGGAGTATTACAATTACATAAAAGCGCTACACTTAATATTTGTAGTCACTTGGTTTGCCGGTTTATTTTATATCCCTAGATTATTTGTGTATCAAATAGAGGCATTTCATAAACCGTCTCCGGATAAAGAGATTTTAGGAGTTCAGCTTAAATTAATGACTAAAAGACTGTGGTTTATTATCACTTGGCCAAGTGCTATATTAGCTACTATTTTTGCTGTTTGGTTATTAATATTACAACCTTTTTGGTTGCAGCAACCATGGATGCATGTTAAGCTGACGTTTGTTGCTTTATTGTTTTTATATCAATTTCAAACGCATGTTTACTTTAAGCAATTACAAAACGATGTCGTTAAAAAAACCTCTAATTTTATGCGTATGTATAATGAGGGGGCAACCTTTATTTTATTTGCAGTTGTCTTTTTGGTGATATTAAAAAGTGCTATAAATTGGATTTTTGGTGTTATCGCTATTTTTGTTTTAGGTCTATTACTAATGATAGGGTTTAAGGTTTATAAGCGTATTAGGGATAAAAATCCAAACGCATAGTTATCACATAATACCATCTGTCTGTTTTTGGTTTGATTATTGCTATATTTAAACAATGAAAATATCTAAACTCTCCTTACGTCTTCGTATATTTTTTGCAATGATTTTCTTGGTGCTTTTAGCGTCCATTTTAATTGCATTGGTAGCAGCATATCAATATTCTGAAGAAACACAAGATTACCACGAACAACGATTAGAGCGTAAAGAAAAAAATATAAAAAGACACTTAGATTTTGTTATTAGGGAAACCACTTTTGAGGTTATTCCAGAAAAATTACCTTTAATTTTTAAAGACGAAATCTATAAAATTGCGGATATCCATGGGCTTAAACTTAATTTGTACGATTTAGAAGGGACGCTGCTAATTTCTTCAAAAGCTAGTTTGCCTCAAGATACTATAGAGGGGTGTATTGATGCTAATATTTTAAATAAGTTATCTCAAAGTGCTGGGCATAAACATGTTGTGCTTAGAGAAGAAAAAGGGGAAAACTTTAGATCATCTTATACGTATATAACCGATCAGAAATTTAAACCTCTAGCCATTTTAAATTTACCTTATTTAGAAAATGATGATTTTTTATCAAGAGAACTTTACGAGTTTTTTGAGCGTCTAGGTTACACGTACATTTTAATGTTGATTATTGCAATTGCATTGGCTTACTTTTTGTCAAAATACATTACCAGAACACTGAAGACTATTAGTGACAAAATGAATCAAACCCGATTTGAAAAGCGTAACGAAAAAATTGAAATAGAAAGCACTACGGAAGAGATTGCAACACTTGTAAAGTCATACAATAGTATGATTGATCAAATAGAAGAAAGTGCTGTTAAATTGGCTAAAAGTGAGCGTGAACAAGCTTGGAGAGAGATGGCTAAGCAAGTCGCGCACGAGATTAAAAATCCATTGACGCCAATGCGATTAACAGTGCAAAGCTTTCAACGTAAGTTTAACCCTGAAGATCCAGAGATTATTGGAAAGTTAGACGAGTATAGTAAAACTTTAATTCAGCAAATAGATACTATGAGTGCTATAGCAGGTGCATTTTCTAACTTTGCAAAAATGCCAGCGCAGCAAAAAGAAATGCTAAACGTCGTAAAAGTTGTGGATTTAGCATTGGATATTTTTAATGAAGATTATATCGAGTTTCATCCTGAGAAAGACGAAATTATTGCAAAACTAGATCGTACGCAGTTAATTAGAGTAATTACAAACTTGGTTAAAAATGGTATTCAAGCTATTCCGGATCATAAAACACCTCAGATTTTAGTTAATGTTTTTGAAAATGAAAATGAAGTAGTGATAACTATTTCGGATAACGGAAATGGGATTGCTGAAGAAAATAGATCTAAAGTTTTTGAGCCTAAATTTACAACTAAGTCCAGTGGTATGGGGCTTGGGTTGGCAATGGTTAAAAATATAGTAGAAACTTATCAAGGAACAATTACCTTTGTAACACAAACGGATATTGGAACAACATTTACGGTAGCCTTTCCTAAAGAATTAAAATAATTTTTTTCGCTGTAGCGGAAATAATAAATAACAAATATTATGAATTTCGAAAACATACTTAGTAGTACACAAAACGGAATAACAACCATTACTATCAACAGACCATCAAAATTAAATGCTTTAAACAAAGCCACTATTTTTGAATTACATGAAGCTTTTGATGCAGCTAATAAAGATGCCGACACTAAAGTAATCATAGTTACAGGTAGCGGTGAAAAAGCGTTTGTAGCTGGTGCAGATATTAGCGAGTTTGCAAATTTCACTGTTGAAAATGGAGGGAAGTTAGCAGCAAAAGGACAAGAGGTTTTATTCGATTTTGTTCAAAATTTAAGCACACCAGTAATTGCAGCAGTTAATGGTTTTGCACTTGGAGGAGGTTTAGAATTGGCAATGGCAGCTCATTTTAGAGTGGCAAGTGATAATGCTAAAATGGGATTACCAGAAGTAAGCTTAGGGGTTATACCTGGTTATGGTGGTACGCAACGTTTACCGCAATTAGTTGGTAAAGGACGTGCAATGGAAATGGTTATGACAGCTGGTATGATAGATGCTGCAACAGCATTAAGTTATGGTTTGGTTAATCACGTAGTAACTCAAGAGGAGTTAATACCGTTAGCGGAAAAGATTGCGAGTAAAATAATGAGAAACTCGTCAGTAGCAATTGGCAAAGCAATTCAAGCTGTAAATGCTAATTATACTGATGGTGTTAATGGTTTTAATATCGAAATAGAGCAGTTTGGTGCTTGTTTTGGAACCGAAGATTTTAAAGAAGGTACAACAGCCTTTTTAGAAAAACGTAAAGCAGCCTTTCCTGGAAAGTAATTTCTAAGAAAGTTATAGTATAAAAAAAAGACGCCCTAGGGCGTCTTTTTTATTGTTTTGGGGCAATGATATTATTAAAAGTTGAATGTCGATATAAATGATCTTCCGTTAGCTGTAACAACAACCTCATACGTTTCGTCTTTATCTTCTAAAAGCTTAAATTTTTTCCCAACAGTTGTTGTGTTTTCAAATGTTTCAGAATAAATCTTTTCGTTTGCATTTTTTGCGCTATCATAAAATATTTCGATTGTATAATCTGCAGCTTCTAAATTTTGTGCAGTAATATAAATCGTATTATCCTTGCTAGTTACTTTAGGCTTATTAACTACAGTTAATTGTGCTTTATTAAAAGTTACTACAGTAGCATCCACTGTAAAAGGATAAACTCTAATTTGATTTTGCTTATCTAATTCAAAAATATAGTTTCCGTCAGGTAAAGTAGTTAAGTCAAAAGACTTGTTATACTTACCATTTTCTAGAATAGCTTCTTTGTATAGAATTAGTCCAAAAGCATCTTTAACCATTAACTGGTCACCTTGACTAACATTGTCAAACATTAATATTGTTTTACCATCTTCTTCATTAGATAAAAAAGCGATCTCTGTTGCGTTACTGCTTAGCGTAGCAAATACGATTGCTAAAGCTAAAATGTGTTTTGTAAATTTTTTCATAATAAATCGTTTTAATGATTATGGGTGCAAAGTTAGAATAGAAGAGTAGTTCTAATAACAAGAGAATTGGTAAGTTTATATGCTATATTAACAAGATGAGGTTTTACGAAAACGTTATAGGTTAAAATAACACACAATAGTGCTAAATTAGCATATAACTATAAAGCGATATGTTGTAATTTTGCAGAAACATTTTACTATTGAATACAAAGCCTACATTAAAAAAAATAACACCAACATTTGGTAGTTCAATAATTGCGGTCCAAAAAACCAAAAAACGTAAGCGCAGCGAGGCGTTTTGGCATTTTCATCCTGAGGTAGAGATGGTTTATGTTAATAAAGGAAAAGGGCGTAGACATATTGGTAATCACTTATCTTACTTTAATAACAGTCAATTGATTCTTATTGGATCTAATTTACCTCACAATGGTTTTACAGATCGTTTAACCTCTAAAGGAAAAGAAACGTTAGTCCAGTTTCATCCTCAATTTTTAGGCGAATCTTTAAATGCTTTGCCAGAAATGAAAAACATCGTGCAATTATTAGAGCGCGCTAAAAACGGAATTTTATATAAACAAGAAATTAAAAAAGTAGTTGGTCCTAAAATTGAAAGATTGCCTAAATATGAAGGTATAAAGCGTGTGACTAAGTTGCTTGAAATCTTAGAATTGCTTGCGTTGACAGATGATTATACGGTTTTAAATGAAAATGGTTACGTATTTGAAACACAACCACAAGACACAGATAAGATAGATAAGATCTATAAATATGTGAACAAAAATTTTCAGAATCATATTACATTGGATCAGATATCTGATGAGGTTAGTATGACTGTACCTGCATTTTGTCGCTATTTTAAAAAAGTAACAAGTAAAACCTTTACACAGTTTGTTAACGAGTATCGCGTATTTTATGCCACTAAATTATTAACCGAAAGTCAAAGTAGTATTACCGATATATGTTTTGAATGTGGTTTTAATAACTTCTCTCACTTTAATAAAGTCTTTAATGAGGTGGTTGGTAAAAGTGCCTCAAAATACAGAAACGAAATTAAGTCAATGGTACATTAAATAACACCTAAAAGAGATGGATGATAAAATAGAAATAGCATTAAGTTATTACGGTCAAAAACAGAAACAAATTCTTGATGCAGTAAATTTGAGTAGTAATTTAACAGCAGATCAAATTATTAGTTTTGGAGAGGAGATGTCTATTTTAGAATATAAAATTACAGCTTTAGAAGTTGCTAAAGAAAACTAGTTAGTTACCTTTTTCCTTCCCATTCAGCATCAAATTGCTGTAAAAAGTCAACCATGTATTGGTGTCTTTGTTTTGCTATTTTCCCACCGGTTTTGGTGTTCATCATATCCTTTAAAAGTAACAGTTTTTCGTAAAAATGATTAATTGTCGGTGCGTTAGAAGCTTTGTATTCCGCTTTAGTCAGATTTAAATTTGGTTTAATTTCTGGATTGTAAAGGGCTCTGTTTTTAAAGCCACCATAATTAAAGGTGCGTGCAATACCAATAGCGCCAATAGCATCCAATCGGTCTGCATCTTGCACAACGTCCAACTCGATAGATTTAAATGCGTTTTCTATGCCTATATTAGAGCTGTAGGATATGTTTTCAATAATCTTTATAACATGATTAATGGTAGCGGAGTCTACATTGTGTTTTAATAAGAAAGCACCAGCTACTTTTGGACCAATAGTACTATCTCCATTATGGAATTTACTATCTGCAATATCATGAAGTAATGCACCAAGGGTAACAACTAACAGGTCTACCGTTTCGCCTTTTGCAATTAAAAGCGCGTTTTTGTAAACGCGCTCTATATGAAACCAATCGTGTCCACCTTCAGCATCCTTTAAAGTTTCCTTTACAAAGGTTTTTGTCGCTTCAATTAATGCTTGGTTTGACATCTGTTATAATTTTGCAGGTTCTACCCATTTAAATTGGTAAGAGTTTTCAGGTATTTTAATGCGGTCAGCCAAACGCAACATTCTGCTTGGAAGTTTCATTAAATAATCACGTGCCTTTTCAGCCTCGTCATTTAGGTCCGTAATTTTATCAATTTCCCAACGCTTGATTAGTTTTTGTAAAATCTCTATATAATCCATAGAGGTATAAACCCCAATACGTTGTGCAGTGTTAGAAAACTCGTCAAAAACAGTGCTAACTTTACCTCCAGATTCTCTTAAAAAATGAGCAGGCATTGTTATTTTTTGTTTCATCATGTATTGAAATGCTAACATCATTTGACTAGGATCCACCTTAAAAATACGCTCAACAAATTCGCTGTAAGCATGGTGGTGTCTCATCTCGTCTCCCGAAATAATTTTACACATTCTGGACAATTGCTTGTTCCCTTTTTCTTTAGCCAATTTTGCAACACGATTGTGTGACACGTAGGTTGCTAGCTCTTGAAAACTAGTGTAAACAAAGTTTTTATAAGGGTCTCTTGCGGTACCAATATCAAAGCCATCAGCAATAAGGTGCTGCGTAGTTTGTTCTATTTCGCGCATGTTAACACGTCCAGAAAGGTATAAGTATTTGTTAAGCACATCACCATGACGGTTTTCCTCGCCAGTCCAATGTCTAATCCATTTTGCCCAACCGTTTTTTCCGTCTTGTTCAACACCTTCAATATCCATTAACCAAGACTCGTAAGTTGGTAATGCTTCTTCAGTAATCATATCTCCAACTAAAACTACCCAAAAATCATAAGGTAACTCTTTAGATAATTCTCTGATTTCTTTTACTTCTTCAAAAAAGTTAGGCCCTTCAGAGTTTGGTAAAAAATCAGAAGGTTGCCAAATTTTTTCGACAGGTATTAAATATTTTTCTATTAAAGAATCTATATCTTTTTCTAGAAAAGACATCACCTCTAATCTTACATTTTTTAATGACATAATATTATATTTTAATACTGTTTTTAATAGTAGTTTCTATGTGGTCTAGTAAGCTTTGTGTATCACTAAATTCACTTGGTTTTACCGGTTTATGCGCGGTAAATGTTATGTTATTACCAATTCCTAAAGGAAACTTGCCATAACGTAAGTTTTTCCAAGAATTATTTATGGTTACCGGTATGATAACAGCGCTCGGTATATATTTTATTAACGTTTCTAAACCTTTTGTGTGGAATGGTTTTGGTTTTCCATCACGACTTCTTGTGCCTTCTGGGAATATTACCGCAGCACGATTTGTAGATTCTATATAATCTCCAAATTTTCTAATGGCAACAATAGCTTGTCTTGGATTTTTTCTGTCAATTAAAACAGAACCACCATGGCGTAAGTTGTAAGAGACGCTAGGTAATCCTTTACCTAACTCTTTTTTACTTACAAATTTAACGTGGTGTTTTCTAAAATACCACATCATTGGCGGTATGTCTGCCATACTTTGGTGATTAGATACGATAATTACAGGTTGCGAATTATCTAAATTGTATGGATTGGTAAACTTATGGGTAGTTCCTAAAAGGTTTACGCAACGCATTAAGCAAAATTGTAAAAGGTCTACACTTGTTTTATGTGCTTTATAACCTAGCACATTAAAACAAAACCATTGTATAGGATGAAAAACAAGTAAAGACAACCCAAAAAATAGGTAATAAATACATGATAATGGGTATGCTAAAAGTTTTCTCATTTTTTGTTAAAAAATCTATCTCCCAAAAATAGAAAAACCACGTTTAAAAAACGTGGTTTTTCTGTAATACTTAGCTTAAAAAAAAGCTAATGTTTTGCTCTAGAAGTATCTTAACAATGCACATTGTAAGCATCCATAAGGTTTTCTGCAATTAATTCTGCAGGTCTTCCTTCAATATGGTGACGCTCTAACATATGTACTAATTCTCCGTCTTTAAACAATGCCATACATGGCGAGCTTGGAGGAAAAGGTACCATGTGCGCTCTTGCTTGATCAACTGCTTCTTTATCAACACCTGCAAAAACCGTTACAATATGTGCTGGTTTTTTGTCATTTGCTAAACTCATTGATGCTCCTGGTCTTGCATTTGCTGCTGCACAACCACAAACTGAATTTACAACTACTAAAGTTGTTCCTTCTTTTGCAATGGCAGTATTAACTGCTTCAGCTGTATGTAATTCTTCAAAACCTACTTTGGTTAAGTCCTCACGCATTGGTTTTACTAATTCTGCTGGATACATATTCTTGTAATTTTTTATTTATAAATCTATCTCATGCAAAGATAATCAAAAACCGTGCAAAAATTATTATGGCGTTACCTTATAACACTTATGGTGTCATAAGGTCAGGCTATCGCTACTCGCTCTCTGCGAGGAGCTCAGACAGACCGCTCCATCCTTAACGCACCAAACTAGTTATATCAGTAACAAATCAGATTTAAAGTATACTAACAAAGTAGTATATTTACTTTTTTAAAATTAGAACAATATTTATGGCTGGATTAAAATGGATAGGCGCAACTTTAGGATGGACATTAGGTGGGCCAATTGGAGCTATTATAGGCTTGGCGCTTGGTAGTTTAGGAGATGCTATGGCAGGTAAAGGAAACTTGCTAGGAGATGGAAATCCTAATACACAACAAAGACGTCAACCTAATTACAGGACAAAACCAAATTACAGAACACAGCAACAGCGTCGCGCACAAACAACTTCAGGAGATTTTGAAGTTAGTTTACTAATCTTAGCCTCTGTAATTATAAAAGCAGATGGTGTACAAGATCAACGCGAATTGGATTTTGTACGTAGTAAATTTGTAGAGCTTTATGGTAAAGATCGTGCAAATAAAGCCTTCAAATTATTTAAAAGTATAAGTAACCAAAACGTGTCAACAAGAGATGTTTGTGCTCAAATCCAACAAATGATGGATCACGCATCGCGTTTACAATTATTGCATTTTCTATTCGGAATAGCAAAAGCAGATGGCATGGTTACGGATGATGAGGAAGATCAAGTGCAAAGAATATCTAATTATTTAGGCATTAGTAGTCGTGATTATTCAAGTATAAAAGCCATGTTTTATAACAGTAGCGATAATGCTTATAAAATCTTAGAAATAGACAAAACAGCAACTACAGATCAAATCAAAAAAGCTTACCGTAAAATGGCTAAAAAATACCACCCAGATCGTGTAGAGCATTTAGGAGAAGAGCATAGAAAAGGAGCCGAAGAAAAATTTAAGCAGGTCCAAAAGGCTTATGAGTTTTTGCAGGATGAAAGACGATTTTAAATTAGTTTACAGCTGTTGCTGAAACGATACCTTTTTAAGGTTTAAAATGAAATAATTAAAAATAGGCTTCTCACTTTCGAGAGGTCTTTTTTTTTACCCTCTAAACAAAAAGAAATCATCTTTCATATCCTCTATTTGAGCATCCTCGTTAGTGATAATGTAATCAATAGCTTTGGAGGTGAAAGTATCTCCTTTTTCAGTTAAAGAAACAATGTTATTATCTATAATAATCATGTTGTTTTTTTGAGCTAATTCTAAAACATTTTTCGCTCTTACTTTATGCCAATTTATATGCTCGCGTAAATGATTTACGTGACGTTCTTCAAGTTCGTTATGGTTTTTTAAGTGTAATAAAAAAGTTAAAAGACTTACTTCTGTACGTTGTTGTTTTTCGCGATACATAACTGCTATTACACCTTTGTTTGGTGCAAATAAATACACTGCTAAAAATAACAAACCAAGCATTGTGGTAATTGATCCTGCTATAGAAGCGTCTAATTTGTGTGCTAGCCAATAGCCTGAAATGGCACTAAATACGCCAAAAAACATAGCTAAACCTAACATCTTTTTTAAATTGGTAGTTAATAAGTAAGCGGTTGCAGCAGGTGAAATCATTAAAGCGACTACTAATATGGCGCCTACAGCGTCAAAAGCACCTACTGTGGTAACAGAAGACACTGTCATTAACCCGTAATGTATAATTGCAGGAGAGAAGCCAAGAGAGGCGGCTAATCCTTTGTCAAATGTGCTAACTTTAAGTTCCTTGAAAAAGGCAATTAACAATGTAATTGTAATTAATAAAATAGTTCCGATAATCCATAACGACTTTGGGCCAATATCTACTCCTGAAATTATTAGCCTATTAAAAGGCGCTAAAGCTAGTTCTCCAACCAAAACAGCATCAACATCTAAGTGGACATCATTAGCGTTTTTAGCAATTAAAATAACACCAATACTAAACAAAGCCGGAAAAACTAATCCTATGGCAGTGTCCTCTTTTACTAAGCCTGTTTTTTGAATATATTCTACTAAAACCACAGTTATTACTCCTGTAAAGGCAGCTAAAATAATAAGCAGAGGTGAATTTAAATCTTGTGTGATAAAAAATCCAATTACAATACCGGGTAAGATAGAATGGCTTATGGCGTCACTGATCATTGCCATTTTACGTAGTACTAAAAAGGTTCCAGGAATAGCACATGCAATAGCAACTAAACTTGCAATTAACTGTATTTCTATTTGAGCACTATTCATCTTCTGTAGTTTGTTTAGTGTATAAATTTGCGGCTGTTGTAAAACCAATTTCGGTTAAACTCCACATATTTCCATCTAGTGTTACGTAATTTTTTTCGACTAACTTTTGAAGTGTTTTACGCGTAAACCCTTGAAAATTATTTAATAGTTTAACCGCGTGGGGATGCGAAATATTGTCATGTGTTTCTGCAATATGATGCATAAAAGCTAAGGTTTTGTGTAATTCTAAATCGCGTCTGTTTTTAATAAATCGTATTTGCTTAAATAGCAGTCCTCGACTAGGAGAAAACACAAATGAAAACACCACAAATACTGAGGCAACTAAAACAATAACTGGTCCTGTTGATAGATTGGTTTGACTAGCACTTATTGCTGTGCCAAAGACACCAGAAAAGGCTCCAAAAATAGCCGCTAAAAACACCATTTTAGATAAGCTATTGGTCCATTGTCTTGCAGCAGCAGCAGGCGCTAGAAGCATTGCGCTCATTAATACAACACCTACGGTTTGTAGTCCTAAAACAATCGCTAAAACTATAAATGTTGTGATTAAAACATCAATAAATTTGGTGTTAAATCCTAATGTTTTTGTGTAGTCTGCATCAAAAAGCAAGATTTTAAATTCTTTCCAAAATAATAGCAATACAAATAGGCATAACGCTGTAACTGTTGCCATCATCCAAACATCACTTTCTACTAATGTTGCTGCTTGACCAAATAAATACTTGTCTAATCCTGCTTGATTTGCGTTGGGTTGTTTTTGTATAAAGGTTAGCAATAGCATTCCGAACCCAAAAAACAAAGACAAAATTAGCCCTAAGGCTGTGTCACTTTTTAAGTGCGTTTTTTTGACAATGCTTCTAATCCAAAAGGTTCCAATTAAACCGCTTACTAAAGCGCCTAAAAGTAGAGTGTTACTGTCTTTTGCGCCTGTTATTAAAAAGGCAATTGCAATGCCTGGTAACGCAGCGTGTGATATGGCGTCTCCTAGTAGACTTTGTTTTCTTAGTACAGCAAAGCTTCCAAGCATACCAGTTACTGCTCCTAAAATAGCAGTTCCTAGTGTGATGGTTCTTAATGTATAGTCGCTAAAGACTAAAGAAAAATATTCTTGTAAATCCATTATTCTTGAATACTTACTTTGTAGTTAATACCGTAAGTCTTGGTTAGATTATCATCATTAAAGATGTCTTTTACTGGGCCTGTTGCAATTTTCTTCACATTTAAAAAAGTAACCCAATCAAAATATTCTGGAACAGTTTGTAAATCATGATGTACTACGATTACTGTTTTTCCCGCTTTACGTAATTCTTTTAAAATATTAATTATTGCAATTTCTGTGGTGGCATCAACACCTTGAAAAGGCTCGTCCATAAAATAGATTGACGCGTTTTGCACTAGTGCTCGTGCTAAAAATATACGTTGCTGTTGCCCACCTGATAATTGACTAATTTGCCTGCTTTTAAAGGGTAGCATGCCTACTTTTTCTAATGCTTCTAGTGCTGCTTTCTTTTCTTTTTGTCCTGGACGTTTTATCCAACCCAAACTACCATAAGTCCCCATGGTAACAACATCTAAAGCTGTGGTTGGAAAATCCCAATCTACACTTCCTTTTTGTGGCACGTAGGCAACTAATTTGCGTTGCTTGTCGTACGGTTTGTCGTAAATAGTTACACTACCAGCTATAGGTTTTAATATGCCTAAAATAGATTTTATTAGTGTCGATTTACCCGCTCCGTTTGGACCAACAATGGCCATAAGGACACCTTCTGGGATTTCTAAATCAATATCCCAAAGTACCGGTTTGTAGTTGTATGCTACTGTAAGGTCGTCTACTTTTACTGCTATTTTTTGTTTCATAACCATTTCCCAAGTCATTGGGGGCTTTATTTAATTCAAAATATATTCATTTTTTACTTATTCAAAAAACGAATTAAAAAAATATACTTTTAGCAAACCTATTTTTTAGTTAGTGTTGCATCATCCTGAACTTGTTTCAGGGTCTCATTGTTTGTTTTTACTTTGTTTAAATCAAAGTTTTTTTATCTGCTAACTTATTTAAGTGCATTTACAATGGTGTTTACATTGTACTCAAACATACCAATGTAAGTCCCTTCTATTGTTCCTGCGCTTCCTAGGGCATCAGAATATAGTGTTCCTCCAATTTTTACATCATGACCTTTTGAGTTTACTGCTTCTTGTAAGGCTTCAATAGTGCGTTTTGGTACTGAACTTTCTATAAAAACAGCTTTTACTTTTTTGTCTATTATAAATTTAGCTAAATTTTGTACATCTTTTACGCCAGCTTCTGTTGCTGTAGATAGACCTTGTAAACCAACAACTTCAAAACCATAGTTTTTACCAAAGTAATTAAATGCATCGTGTGCTGTTACTAGAATCCTTTTGTCTTTAGGCAGGGTTTGTATGGTCGCTATCACCTTTTTTTGAAGAGTCTCTAGTTTTTCTAAAAAAGTGGTTTCGTTTGCTTTGTAAAAGGATGCGTTTTTTGCATCTTTTTCAGATAAAACTGCGGTTACTTTTTTTGCGAATTGTTTAAAATAAGCGATGTTAAACCAAACGTGAGGATCGTAATTAGAGGCAAAATAATCAGACCCAATCAAGGTTGCTTTATCTATTTCTTCTCCTAAAGCTATTGGGGTTTTTGTGTTACTACCCATCTTTTCAAACACTTCTACAAGCTTTCCTTCTAGGTGTAGTCCGTTATAAAATATAACGTCTGCATTGACTAATTTGGTTACGTCACCTTCGCTTGCTTTGTATAAGTGTGGATCTACACCGCTTCCCATTAAACCATTTATGTTAATAGAATCCCCTCCAATATTTCTAACTAAGTCCGTAATCATAGATGTGGTAGTGACTATGTTTAGTTTTCCGTTCTCTTTTTTGTTAGTATTACAGCTTAATAGTGTGACTAAAACTAATAGTATAAGTAAATATTTTTTCATGTTATTTTGTGTTGTTTGATGGTATTCTAAAGCTTAATCCTGCACTTAGTAATAGATCTTGTCCTTTGGTAATACTTGATCCAACTGTTGCGTCTAATTGTAAATTGTTAGTTATTAAATAAGTTAATCCAGCATCCCAAAGATGATTTGCTTTGTTGTTTTCTGGTAAGTCACCATAAAGTTCTGCGTAAGCACCTAGCTTATCTGTAATACCTTGTCCGAATGCAATAGTGTAGACGTATGATGCTTCTGGCGAATCACTTCCCCAAGCTGCTCCTAAATTGTAAGATAAACTAGAATTATCACTTAATGTATGTGCAAAAGCAAACCTAAAATCAACACCCGTTGTTTCTGGTTTAAAATCTGTGCTAGCGGTAAATGGTAGATATAAATGTCCTAAAAGTCCAATTTCAGGAAACAATCCATTTTCTTTAGCGATGCTAGTTTTAATTCCTAGCAATAAAGGAGAAAAACCACTTATAATATTGTCTATTTGATTGCCATTAATTGATGTTGAACTTTCTGTAAAGTCCCATCCTAATCGTAATTCTAAATTATCTAATAAACCGTAACGCACTAATGTTGTGTTGTACGTGTAGTTTTCTGTTTTGATTTTATGCTCTTCAAAAGTATCATAAAAAGCACCTGTTTCGACTTGTATAGACCCTTTAGGCATAGCGTTAGGAGACTCCGTTGCATCAGGTCTATCTGTAATTAATGGCTCTAATGCAGTGTTGTCTTGCGCTATTGCAGAAATCGAAAGCGCTAACCCTGTAATTATGGAGGCTATTGGCGTTTTAGTCAGTTTCATTAACGTAAATTATTTTTGTAAAATCTTGGTTTAAAAGAATCGTGTTATTATTTATTGAAATTTGAGTCATTTTGTTTTTGCTAAACTGCTTAATTACGGTTAGTTTATTTCCGTATTTTAAACCATTTATAGCGCAAAAATCAAAAAACTCTTTATCATCACTCATTAATCTCGCGATGATATATGTTTTGTTTTCCTTGGTTTTAGACAATGATACAGACGTGTCTTTTGTAGTTATTTCGCCATTTTCGTTGGGAATAGGATCCCCATGTGGATCAAATTTTGGATTACCCAAAAAGGCACTAATTGTATTTGCTAAAAAATCTGAAGTTTCGTGTTCTAGTAATTCCGCTTCGCGATGTATTTCATGTAAGGACATATCAAACGTTTTGTGTAAAAAAGCTTCCCAAAGTCTATGTTTTCTAATAACTTTTAATGCTAACTTTTCACCTTCGTCAGTTAATTGTAAGGCTTTGTATTTTTGATAATCTACTAGGTTTTTAGCAGCTAAACTTTTTGCCATATCA
The DNA here is from genome assembly GCF_055635485.1 of Olleya sp. KKT75. NCBI lineage: Bacteria > Pseudomonadati > Bacteroidota > Flavobacteriia > Flavobacteriales > Flavobacteriaceae > Olleya > Olleya sp. KKT75. Next base: position 1,135,579 of record NZ_CM145759.1, on the reverse strand, counting down.
GTGGCTGCAGCATTAGAAATGCCTAGTAATTTGGCTATGTTGCCTGGTTTTGTATCTGTAATATCGTTGATTTTACTTTTGTAGATTGCTTTTACAAAATTTTCTATTGCTACTGACATTTATTATTGCTTTAATAAATTTTTAAGGTTACTTAAATATTTTTCAAATGTAACTAAAATTTCCTTAATTCAATAAAGTGGCATGATTTAAGTTGTTATACTGGTGTTAAATTATTTAAAATGAAATACCTATCCGTATTATTCTTGCTTTGTTTTACTAGTGTAGTTTCTGCTCAAGATTCGACTTTAGTTGCATTAGAAACCCCTAAACTATCAATAGGATTGGTTGAAGGGGGTAGTTATATGCATGAGTATGTAACCGTTAAATTTATTAAAGTTATTCAAGATTCGAGATGTCCAAAAAACGTTATGTGTATCCGTGCAGGAGAAGCAGAAGTGCTTATCGGGATTTATAAAAATGGATTATTATTGGAAGAGAAATCAATTATTGTTAGACCAAATACACGGCTGTTAACTTTGTATTCTAACGCTGAGGTTATCGTGTCTGCTGTTAATTTGTTGCCTTATCCAAAGGAGGCAGGAACTGTTAGTGATCGGTCTTATGTTTTGGATTTGCTTTTTGAATAGTGGTAGGGTATGATTTTTGATAATTATCTGAAAACCAATTTTATGAAACCTTCTGTAATTGTCCTGCTTTTTGTTTTTGTAACCTCTTGTATTCCTGTAAAAATTGCGCCTACCATAGCAGGTGATAGGATTATGGTTGCTAAAAAGTTTAAACGGAAGTTGCCTAAACAATATTCGTTAATCTTTGAAGATCCTAAAGAAGCTAACGAGTTCTATAATTTTATCAATACAAAGTATCAATTAAATCATGTAAATGTTGAAAGTAACGTTGCTTTTAAGATTGAAGATCAACCGTTTTATTTTTCGTTTTACGAAACAAGTAAAGATACTAAGACTATTAATTTAGTACCGATTTTAGTAGATGCTAAAAGAGATGCTGACGGTAATGATCCTTTATTTTTTGATAAATATAGCTCCAGAAAAGGTAAGTGGTATTTGGTACTGACTGCTACGGATTATGATAGTAATGATTGTTTAAATCCTAAACACGCTAATTCTAAAATAATCGAAAAATATCTTAGAGATTTAAGAGTAGAATATCTTAATACTAGTAATTATATCGAGTCTATGTTGCGAAACAATTAATGACAACCACAGTCGTCCGTTCCGCAAGCTTTTTTTGATTTCGTTTTAACGAAATATTTTTTATAAAGAAAAAACAAAGCAAACCCTAAGGTGATAAAAACTAGTATGTTTTGAATAACTGTGTTCATAATATTATTTTAAAAATTGATATGCTATTAATGCCGAAATGTAGGCTATAGCTGTCATGATTACTAATTGTAATGTTGGCCATTTCCAAGTGTTAGTTTCTTTTTTTACAACAGCTAAAGTACTCATGCATTGCATTGCAAATGCATAAAATAGTAGTAGCGATATACCGGATGCAAAATTAAATAACGGACCACCTAAAATAGGGTTTACTTCTCCTGCCATTCTGTTTTTAATGGTGTCTTCATCATCGTTACCAACACTATAAATAGTCGCTAAAGTACCAACAAAAACTTCTCTTGCAGCAAAACTACTAACAATAGCAATCCCTATTTTCCAATCGTATCCTAGTGGTCTAATTACAGGTTCAATAGCATGCCCTGCAATACCTATAAACGAGTGTTCTAGTTTTTGAGAGGCTATTTTTTGATTTAATTCTTCTTCGTTTAAATTTTGCGAAGCGTATTCTGTTTTAACAATATTTTCTGCATCATTAAAGGCGTCTCCTGGACCGTAAGATGCCAAGAACCAAAGGATGATTGAGATGGCTAATATTATTTTTCCTGCTCCAAATACAAACGATTTAGTTTTTTCTAAAACGGTAATGGCAACATTTTTAAATAGCGGTAATTTGTAATTTGGCATTTCTACCACAAAAAACGTTTTACTTTTTATTTTTAAGACTTTGTTTAATATGTAAGCCGAAATAACTGCAGCTCCAAACCCTAATAAATACAATAGCATTAAGGTTAAAGCTTGGTAACTTAATCCAAGAAAACGTCCTTCAGGAATAACAAGTGCAATGATTATTAAATATACCGGTAATCTTGCAGAACACGTTGTAAAAGGTGTTACTAAAATTGTAATTAAGCGTTCTTTCCAGCTTTCAATATTTCTTGTGGCCATAATTGCAGGAATAGCACAAGCAGTTCCTGAGATTAAAGGTACAATACTTTTACCACTTAAGCCAAAACGACGCATGACTCTGTCCATTAAAAAAACGACACGACTCATATATCCAGTTTCTTCTAAAATGGCTATAAACAGGAATAAAAACGCTATTTGAGGTATAAAAATGACTATTCCTCCTAATCCTGATATAATTCCTTCGGCTAATAAATTTGTAAAAGCACCTTCTGGAAGTGTGTTTTTAACCCAATCACTCAGACTAGCAAATACACCATCAATAAAGTCCATTGGTATCGTAGACCAGTCATAAATAGCTTGAAAAATAAGTAGTAATATTAAAAAGAATATTAAGTAGCCCCAGACTTTATGGGTTAAAATACGATCAAATTTTGTGCGTAAATCTTTAGCTTGACTAGCATCTATGGTTTGTCCTTTTTTAAGCGTGTTATTTATAAATTGGTAACGCTTAATGGTCTCTTTTTGCTGAAGACGTTTTAGGTCACTTTTAGATTTAGTTTTAAAACTAGCAAGTGCCTCGACTTCGTTTCTGTCCATTTTACCAAAATTTACATCTTGGGTAATAACCAACCATAATTTGTAAAGCAATTGACTAGGAAAAGCCTGTCTTAGTTTGTCAAAGTAGTCTGTGTCAATTTCTGAGGCATTTAAACATGGTGTTGTTGACAGGTCTCTGTAATTAGAAATTAATAACTTTAAGTTGTCAATACCTTCGTTTTTACGAGTACTAATAACTGCTATTTTTGTTTTTAATTCTTGCTCTAAGTGTTCAATATCTAACGAAATCCCTTTGTATTTCATTCTATCAGCCATATTAATGACTAAAATGGTAGGGATTTCTAAATCTTTAATTTGTGTAAAAAGTAGTAAGTTTCGTTTTAAGTTTTCAACATCACTAACTACTACTGCAACATCCGGAAAATCTTTGTCGTTTTTGTTTAGAAGTAATTCGATGACTACGTTTTCGTCTAAAGACGACGCGTTTAAGCTGTAAGTACCTGGTAAATCAATGATATGTGCTTTTACACCTCTTGGCAATTTGCAAATACCTTCTTTTTTTTCGACTGTAATCCCAGGGTAATTTCCCACTTTCTGATTTAACCCCGTTAAGGCATTAAAAACAGATGTTTTTCCTGTATTTGGATTACCAATTAAGGCGATGTTTATTTGCTTGCTCATTACACTTGTTTTTCAATGATAATATGAATAGCAGTTTCTTTTCTGATTGCTAAATGGCTCCCGTTTATATTTAAATATAATGGATCGGAAAAAGGTGCTACTTGTACCAACTCGACACTATTGCCTGGTAAACACCCCATTTCTAGGAGTTTTAATGGAATTAAATGCGAGGAAACGTCTATAATTATAGCGCGTTCTCCTCTTTTTAGTGTGTCTAGTGTGTTATCCAAGCTTATTTAGATTGATTTTAAAGAAGCAAAAGTATGAGAAAATTTCAGCTTAAAAAAATTGAGAGCAAAAAACTACTCTTCGTATTCTTTTTTTAACTTTTTGATATCATTTAAAAGTGTGGTGATATCTTCCGTTTTTGTGCCATCATAATAGCCTCGAATTTGACTTTTTTTGTCTATTAGCATAAAATTTTCTGTGTGTACCATTCCGTAGTCATCAGGCATTCCGTCGTCTTTAACTGCTAAATAGCTTTTTCTGGCTAGTCTGTAAATTTCGCCTTTATCACCAGTAACTAAATTCCATTTTTTGTCATTTACGCCTTTTTTAATGGCATAACGTTTTAACTGTTCTACGGTATCAATATCTGGAGTAACAGAGTAGGATAATAGCATCACATCGTCATCATTCAATACTTCTTTTTGGATAGTTTCCATATTACCTGTCATAATTGGACAGATGGTTTGGCACGTTGTAAAAAAGAAATCGGCGACGTAAATTTTATCTTTATAGTCCGCTTGAGTTATTGTTTTACCGTTTTGATTAGTCATACTAAAATCGGCAATTTTATGGTATTTTATTTTGTGCTGTATGGTACTGTCAACCAACTCTGTGTTTACCATTGCAGGTTGGTAAATAGGTAGGGGTTTGTCCACTTTTAAGATGTTATAAAAAATAGACATTATAATGATTGAAATTATGCCGAAAACAATCGCAAATAATTTATAATCTTTAAAAAACGAAAGCATTTTTAGTGTTTTAGGTTTATACTGCAAAAATACAATGAAAACCTTAGGTTATCTTATGACATTACTCATAAAATTTGTTAATTCTCGAAAGCATTAAAGCTATTGTTTTTTAAACTAATGGTAAATAGTTACTTTTGGCGCTTATTAAAAAGAATAGAAACACTACATGGAGTTTATTATAAAAATTGGACAGTTTTTGTTAAGTCTGTCATTATTAATTGTTTTACATGAGTTAGGGCATTTTATTCCTGCTAAATTATTTAAAACAAGAGTTGAAAAATTCTACTTATTTTTTGATGTTAAATATTCGTTATTCAAAAAGAAAATCGGAGAAACCGTTTATGGTATAGGTTGGTTACCACTTGGAGGTTATGTTAAGATATCTGGGATGATAGATGAGAGTATGGATAAGGAGCAAATGGCTTTGCCACCACAACCATGGGAGTTTAGATCTAAGCCGGCTTGGCAGCGTTTAATTATTATGTTAGGTGGTGTTTTTGTCAACTTTGTGTTAGCCTACGTTATATATGTAATCATGTCTTTTACTTATGGTGATACAGATGTTACTGCTAAAAGTATGAAAGACGGGTATTGGATTGATAATCCATTATTGGTAGATTTAGGTTTTAAAACTGGAGATAAAATTATAGCTGTTGATGGTCAAAAAGTAGATAGCCATCTAGATGTGGTAAAAAACATAATTAAGACAGAAAAGTATACTATTGATAGAAATGGAGAAACTGTAGATTTACAATTACCTGTAGATTTTCTAGGACAATTGTCTTCAAGAAAAGTAAAAGGTGGTTTGTTTAAATTAAGATTTCCTTTTATGGTTGGAGAAGTGTCCGATACTATGGTTAATAAAGGTGTTGATTTAAAAGAAGGAGATATCTTATTAACCGTAGATAATAAACCGCTTAGATATTATGATGAAGTAGGTGATAGATTGATGGCTTATAAAAACCAAACAATAACGTCTACCTTTTTAAGAGGTACTGAAACAATTACAAGACAGTTACAAGTAAATAACGATGGAAAGCTAGGTATTATGCCAGGTGAAGACGCAAAGCGTTTTGATGCGCTTGGTTATTATGATAAGACATTAAAAGAATATACCTTTTTAGAAAGTTTTGTTGGCGGTAAGGATAAGTTTGTAGATCAAGTTGGAGGTTATTTTGATCAGTTAGGAAAGATTTTTAGTCCAAGCACAGGGGCTTATAAAGGTGTAGGAGGATTTAAAGCCATATACGATGTTTTTCCAAGTACTTGGATTTGGCAAAATTTTTGGGGATTAACTGCCTTTTTATCTATTATGCTTGGTGTTTTAAATTTATTGCCAATTCCTGCTTTAGATGGAGGACATGTTGTGTTTTTATTGTTCGAAATCGTATCAGGGCGTAAGCCAAGCGAGAAATTTTTAGAGAAAGCGCAAGTCGTTGGATTCTTCATTTTGATAGCGTTAGTCTTGTTTGCAAACGGTAATGATATCTTTAAAGCAATATTTAATTAAAAAAAAATTAAATATTGTTTTGTAGAAGTCAAAAAAGATTCTATATTTGCACTCGCAATAGCGAAAAACACTCCTCCTTAGCTCAGTTGGTTAGAGCATCTGACTGTTAATCAGAGGGTCCTTAGTTCGAGCCTAAGAGGAGGAGCAAGTTATAAACCACTTACAGAAATGTAGGTGGTTTTTTTGTGGAATAAAGTGTGGTTTTAAAACATAAAAAAGCCTCTAGTTTTGCTAGAGGCTTTTTAGATATCTTATGTAATCTGGTAATTACTTGCTTAGGTTTTTAAGCATGTCTTTTGTAATACCATCTAAATCGTATTGGTGTTTCCAGTTCCATTGCGCCCTAGCTTCTGTATCGTCAATGCTACTAGGCCAAGAATCGGCAATTTGCTGTCTAAAATCAGGAGTGTAGCTTATTTCAAATTCTGGAATTTGTTTTTTAATAGACTCAGCAATCTGTTTTGGTGTAAAACTTATCCCAGACAGGTTGTAAGACGATCGTATTTGTACGTTCTCTTCTTTAGTAGACATAAGAGATACCGTAGCGTCAATAGCATCATCCATGTACATCATAGGTAAAGCTGTGTTTTCGCTTAAAAAACAATCATATTTTTTCGCTTTTAAAGCTTCGTGATAGATTTCTACCGCATAATCTGTTGTTCCACCACCCGGAAGTGTTTTCCAGCTAATAATACCTGGGTAACGGATGCTTCTAACATCTACATTGTATTTTTCATGGTAGTATTGACACCAGCGCTCACCAACTTGTTTGGTAATACCGTATACCGTTGTCGGTTCCATAACAGTGTGCTGTGGCGTGTCTTCTCTTGGAGTTGTTGGTCCAAAAACAGCAATACTTGATGGCCAAAATACTTTTTTAATGGCCTTAGCTTTAGCAAGGTTTAAAACATGAAAAAGCGATTGCATGTTTAAATCCCAAGCTTTCATTGGATATTTTTCTCCTGTAGCGCTAAGTATAGCTGCCATTAGGTAAATAGTGTCCACATTGTGTTTTTCACAACATATTTTTATTGAAGCATAATCCATGGCATCAATAATTTCGAAAGTACCAGAATTTACTAGTGCTACGTTGTTGTAATTTAGGTCACTTGCAATAACATTTTCGTCGCCATGTATTGCTCTTAATTTATAAGTCAGTTCAGAGCCTATTTGGCCACCTGCACCAATGATTAGTATTTTTCCACTCATTTCTTTGGATTATTTATAAAATATGCCCTCAAAAGTAATAACATTTTGAGGATTTATTAATAAAAATAGTATAAAAGTGTTTGTAAAAACATTTTTATCATTTGGTAAAATGTAATTCATTAAACTAATATATTTGTACGTCAAATATTTAATTTTTATTATGAAATTTTTCAATTTTTTATTAGTTATCACTTTGTTGTTTTCATCTTGTAAAAAAGAAAGTGAAGTTGCGGTTATTGATGACGGTTTTACTGCAATTGACACGTTATTACTTACTAAAAAAGACATAAAAAAAATTACTTATCAAGACATTGCTATAGATGCGAAGGCTAATGCTGTAATCTCTAATTGGCAAGCGTATTTAGATGTAGCAAATGGTATACAAAATTTGTCTACTCCAGATTTTACGTTTTTTAATGCAGATGTAGATTTATTTAATTCTACTATAAAGGATTTAGAAGAAACTATTCCGGAAGCTATTAATACGCAAGCAATAAAAGCAAGGGTTTTGGTGTTAAAAACCATGCTTTTAAAATTTCAAGAGATCGAAGCTTTAAAAACGAGTACTAAAAAAGAAAAATTAGTGGCAATACGTCAAGTGTTTTTTGCACAATCAAATTTGAATTTGCAAATCAATAAAAAAATTGAGAAGGATAATCAAACCATTGTTAAACCATTTTAATATGAAATACTTTACGCTTACTTTATTGGCTGCTTTTACTATTTTTTCTTGTAATAAAAAAGAAGAAAAAATTAATCCTGATTTGGTTAAAAAAGACATCACAACTAATATAGAGGCGTGGCACAAAGCAGCAGCTGATGCTGATTTTGAGGCGTATTTTAGTTTAATGACGGAAGATGGTGTGTTTATTGGTACAGATGCTTCTGAAAATTGGCAGTTAAAAGACTTTAAGTCTTATTCAAAACCACATTTTGATAAAGGAAAAGCATGGCGATTTACAACTCTAGAAAGGCATGTATATTTAGATGAAACTCAAAATTTAGCTTGGTTTGATGAGTTGCTAGATACACAAATGGAAATTTGTAGAGGTTCTGGAGTAGTGGAAAAGGTAAATGGTATATGGAAGGTAAAGCATTATGTTTTATCCATCACTATACCTAATAATAAGGTAAGTGATGTTATTGTTATGAAAAAAGAAATAGATAGTGTTACTAAAATAAAATTAAGAGAGTAGCAATAAATAGAACTCTATAGTGGTGTTTTGTCGATGTTTTTGTTAAATAAACGTGGGTTTATATATAAAACAGTTATTTTTGATTTGAAAAAATCGAAAAATGAAAAAAATATTATCCCTATTGTTTTTACTATCTGTGTCCATTTCTTATGGGCAGTTTAATCAGGATGCGCCATGGATGAGCGACCTAAATAGGACATCACGTACTGATGCAAATCCTGTTAAATTTCAAGAAATTGTAAGTGCTTTTAATACCTATTGGGAAACAAGAGATCCTAATGTTAAAGGTAGTGGTTATAAGCCGTTTAAAAGGTGGGAAACCTATTGGTCTAATTTTGTAAAACAAGATGGGACATTGCCAACGTCTTTAGAGTTGTGGAACACGTATTTGACTGTTCATGGTCAAAATACTAATTCTAGAAGTAGTAGTGTTTTAGTAGACGAGAGTAATTGGATCCCTGTAGGCCCTTTTTCTCATAGTAATACAGGGTCTTGGTCTCCAGGTCAAGGACGTGTTAATGTAGTAGTTCAAGATCCAAATACACCAACAACTATTTATGCTGGTGCTCCGGCAGGTGGTTTATGGAAATCTACAGATGCTGGTCTTAATTGGATTACTACTACAGACGATTTACCACAAATAGGAGTGTCCGGAATTGCAATAGATCAAAATAATTCAAACATTATATATATCGCTACAGGAGATGACGATGCTGAGGATTCTTTCAGTGTGGGTGTGGTGAAATCTACAGATGGCGGATTAACTTGGAATACTACAGGGTTAAATGCTTCAAATAGTCCCAACTTAATGAATGACATTTATATTAACCCAAATAATTCTAATATGTTATGGGTTGCTACGACTAATGGTGTATACAAGACTACAGATGCAGGTTTCACGTGGTCTAATCAAAGTAGTATTGGTGTTCTAAATGGTACATCAGGAGTAAATATTAAGGATTTAAAAATAAAACCAAACGATCCCAATACGCTGTATGCTGTTTCTAATAATAGGTTTTATGTGTCTGGAAATGCAGGTGAGTCATTTATTGAGGCAGGTTCAGGTTTGCCCACGTTTGGTGTCTCTAGATTTGTTATAGATGTAACTCCAGCTAATCCAAACGTTGTTTACGCTTTGGCATCAAATAATTCTTTTGGATTCGGAGGTGTTTTTAAATCAAATAATTCGGGAGCTACATTTACACAAGTAGCTTCTCTTGCTGTTAATGGAGATATTTTTGAATCTACTCAATCATGGTATGATTTAGCCTTTGCTGTTTCAGATACTAATGAAAACGAAATTTACACAGGAGTACTTAATATTTGGAAAGGTCTTGTAAATGGAGCTGGTACTCAAACAAGTTTTACAAAACTGAATGACTGGAGCGCACCTTTTCAGTCGGCATATTCTCATGCGGATATTCATTTTTTAAGATTTTTTAATGGTGACTTGTATGCTGGTACAGATGGAGGTTTTTATAAATCTACAAATGAAGGAGCTAGTTTTACAGATTTAACAGCTGGGATGCAAATTAGTCAGTTTTATAGGGTTGCAGTTTCTAAGCAGACCTCTAATAAAATAGTTGGTGGTTTGCAAGATAACGGAGGTCACGCTTTTAATAATGGGCAATGGCAAAATTATTATGGAGCAGATGGTATGGATACAGCAATAGATCCTGCCAACTCAAATAATTTTTATGGTTTTACTCAAAATGGAGGAGGGTTATATTCTTCTACATCGGCTGGTGCTAGTATTTCAGCAACTGTTCCTTCTCCTCCTGGGGAGTCAGGTAATTGGATCACACCACTTGTCATGAATAGTGATAGTGAGTTATATTCAGGTTATGGTGCGTTATATAAGTTGGAAAATAATAATTGGGTTGCAGTGTCTTCTTCTTTTGGAACTAATATTGATGTTTTGGAAATTGATGATTTAAATACTAATACTATTTACGTTGCTACTAATTCAACCCTAAGGAAAAGTAACAATGCTGGTGTTGACTTTACCTCTCTAGAAGTGTTTACCTCGGGTATTAATTCAATTGAAGTTAATAATACAGATAATAATATTGTGTACGTAACAACATCAGGTACAGATGGTCAAGTTTTAAAGTCTACAGATGGCGGACTTAATTTTATTGATATTTCCCAAGGTTTGCCTGATGTAACTAAAAATAGCATAAAGCATCAAGCTTTACATTCTAAAAACCCATTGTATTTAGGAACAAGTTTAGGAGTTTATAGGTATGATGATGATACATTGGCGTGGGAGTTGTTTAATATTGGTTTGCCAAATGTGTCTGTAACAGATGTTGAAATAAATGTTTTAGATGATAAGATAACTGCTGCAACTTATGGTAGAGGGATTTGGCAATCAGAAATTCCTACTGAATTAGCAGCATCGGATGTAAGGTTAGTTTCTCTTAATGGAATAAGTAGTTCTATAGAGTGTAATGCGAATATTTCACCTCAAGTAGAAATTGAAAATAATGGGGTGTCAACAATTACTTCCGTAGACTTTACTTATTATATAGATGGTATGCCAAATGATTTTATTTGGGCTGGTACTTTATTGTCTGAAGCAACTACTGTAATTGACTTGCCTCAGTTTACTTTGCCGATAGGAAAGCATGATTTTAAAGTGAGTGCTTCAACCGCTACTGATGCCTATGAGGTTAATAATAATTCAGATGAAAAAATAATTTATGCTAATCAAAGCGGAACAGTAGATGTAGTTAATACTTTTCAAACAGAAGAAGATAAACTACTGGTTTTTGATGAAGGAGCTTCTACTCAGTATTGGTTTCGTGGTACACCTAGCGGTCCTATTTTGAATAATATTGGAGGTGATTTCTTAAATCAAGCTTATGCGACTAATATTCTGGGAGATTATAGTAATGACACAAAAAGTTATTTAGTAACCGAATGTTACGATTTGTCAACCTTGGCTGATCCGCAAATAAAATTTGATATGGCTTTTGAGCTAGAAGAAAATTGGGATATCGTTTATATGGAGTACTCAATAGACCAGGGTGTAAATTGGACTGTTTTGGGAGAAGCAACAGATGCTAATTGGTATAACAATGCAACAGAAACAGGAGAAAATAATACTTGTTTTAATTGTCCTGGTGCGCAATGGACTGGGGTCGCTCCAGAATATGCTGTATTAACAGAGTATAGTTATGACTTGACACCGTTTAATGCAGAAACAAATATGATGTTTAGATTTGTGTTTCATTCTGATCAATCTGTAGTAGAAGAAGGTGTTATTGTAGATAATTTGGTAATAACAGGTAATGCTCTTAGTGTAGCTGAGTTTTCAGAAAGTAATTTCTTGGTTTTTCCAAACCCATCAGAAGGTGTCTTTAATATAAAGACTAAAACTATTAATACATTTAATATTAGTGTATACGATGTAACAGGAAAAATGATGTATCAAAAGCAAGATGCACAAACTAATAATAACAACTACAAATTAGATTTAAGCAAGTATTCTACAGGGGTCTATTTTCTAAATTTAGAAACTGAGACTAGAAAAATAACAAAAAAGCTAATAGTTAATTAATAGTTAATTTATACTTAAAAAAAGCACCTTATTAAATTCTTAAAGGTGCTTTTTTATATCTTGAACCCTTATTAAAATGTTTTTATAAACACTATTTATATGAAAATCAACCTTAAAAAAACAACTGTAATAGGTATAGTTGGCTGCTTGACCATCTTAGGATGTAAAGAAGAACAGAAGCAAGCAGAACCTACTGCTCAATTAGAAGTAGTTCCTGGAATCAATCTTGATTACATGGATAAAACCACACAACCTAAAGAAGATTTCTTTAGATATGTAAATGGAAAATGGTTGGAAAATAATGAGATTCCGGATGATCAATCAACTTGGGGTAGTTTTCAAGAATTACGTAAAAAAACAGATTCGGATGCATTAGCTATTTTAAAGTCTGCAATGTCAGATAATAAAGATTTAGAAAGTATAAAAGTATTACCCGGTTCAGACCAAGAAAAGGCGGTACATTATTACCAAACTATAATGGATACTGTAGGTCGTAACAAGTTAGGTATTGATCCAGTAAAACCATATTTAGAAAAAATCGCAAATATTAAAAACAGCGATGACTTACAGGCTTACATGATAGAAATGGAGCCAAAAGGAGGTGGAGGTTTATACGGTTTTGGTGTAGGTTCTGATCCAAAAGACAGTAATCGTAATGTTGCTTATTTAGGTGGTGGTAGCACTGGTTTACCTGATAGAGATTATTACATTAAAGATGATGCCGATTCTAAAGAGAAAAGAGAATTGTATGTAGCGCATATCACTAGAATGTTACAGTTTTTAGGAGATAATGAAGCAGATGCAAAAACGCAAGCAAATCAAGTCTTAGCTTTCGAAACAAGATTAGCAGAAGCTAAAATGGATAAAGTAGATCGTCGTGATGCACGTAAGCGTTACAATCCTAGATCTATTGAAGAGGTTCAAAAAATGGTACCTGCTGTAAATTGGAAAAACTTTTTAACTGGTATTGGTATTAAAAAATTAGATACTGTAATTATTGGTGATCTTGGTTATTTTAAAAGATTACAAGAGGTGTTAGCAGAAGAAAATGTTAGTGATTGGAAAGCATATTTAAAATGGTTGACATTTAATAATTCAGCAGGATTTTTAAGTACAGATATTGAAAACGCTAATTGGGAGTTTTACGGTAAAGAATTAAATGGTGCTAAAGCGCAACGTCCTAGAGACGAGCGTGCATTAGGAGCTTTAAACGGAACAATTGGAGAAGCTTTAGGTAAATTATACGTTGATAAGAAGTTTCCTGCGGAAGCTAAAATCAAAGCAGAAAAGATGATTAAGAATGTAATATTAGCATTCGAAAATCGTATTAATAAATTAGACTGGATGAGTCCAGAAACTAAATTAAAGGCAATTGAAAAGTTAAAAGCAACTAAAGTGAAAATTGCTTATCCAGATCAGTGGAAAGATTATTCAGAATTACAAATTAGTAGTGTGGAAAATGGAGGATCTTATTTGCAGAACTCTTTAAATGCACGTGCTTGGGGATTTAAAGATGATATTGAAAAATTAGGAAAACCTGTTGATAAGTCGGAATGGTATATGGCACCACAAGTAGTTAATGCATATTTTAACCCTGCATATAATGAGATTGTTTTTCCAGCAGCTATTTTACAACCGCCATTTTATAATTTTAATGCTGATGATGCCGTAAATTACGGCGGAATTGGAGCGGTAATTGGACACGAGATTTCTCATAGTTTTGATGATTCAGGATCACGTTACGATAAAGACGGTAATTTAAATAACTGGTGGACGGATGAAGATCTTAAACAGTTTGAAGGTTTAGGTAAAAAATTAGCAGATCAATATAGTGCTATCGAGGTGCTTCCTGAAACAAATATTAATGGTGCTTTTACTTTAGGGGAAAACATCGGAGATTTAGGAGGGGTACTTGCAGCGTATGATGCTTTACAAATGAGTTTTGAGCAAGACGGTAAACGTCCAGAAGATATTGACGGTTATACTGCAGAGCAACGCTTTTTTATGAGTTGGGCAACAGTATGGAGAACAAAAATGCGTGATGACGCTTTAAAGACAAGAATAAAAACAGATCCGCATTCTCCAGGAATGACTAGAGCTGTACAACCTTTATTAAATATAGATACTTTTTACGAGGCGTTTGATATTAAAGAAGGTGATAATATGTACATAGCGCCAGAGGATAGAGTTAGAATTTGGTAGAATAATTTTTACTAGTTATATAAAAAAGAGCGACTTAACGGTCGTTCTTTTTTTTGTTTAACGGTGATAAATGCATTTGATAGGTTTTCTTTTTATTTTATTGCCTTAAAAATCTGCTGTTCGTCGACTATAATGGTTGTTTCATCGAAAATTATGATTAAATTACAATAACGTAAACTACTTTTGTTAATATTTTAAGATAATTACACTATATTAATATTTCAGTAAGAACCACATTGAATAAAGTTAAACAAACCAAATACCATTTTAATAAGTTAATACTTATGAAAAAAAGTACCCAACCCAAATTAAATCAATTCTATTTTGACATCGAAGTTTTAACTTCTTTATTAGTCTCATTTAATTGTTTTCTTCAGTATCGCTTTACTAAGAAATCAGTTCAAATGGTGTCGTCTCATAATAATAGAAGTATAATAGTAAAAAGTTAAATTTTAAATTTATGAAAAACAATTACTCTAACCCTTTCGCTTTTCTCGATTCTTGGAAGCAAAGAACATTTTTGCTTTTAGTATTATTTACTATGAGTTTTGCAAATTCTTCTTTTGCTCAGGATTATATTAATGAAGATTTTGAGATAACATATCAGCCAATTATGTCGTCTGCTGCTGCTGGCGTAGGTATTGGTGCAGGGAATGAAGCATTTAACGAGGTTAATATCCTTGCACGTGGTTCTAGTACTAATACGGTTTTACTTACAATGAAATTGTCTCCAGGAGTGGAGTATATTCCTGGTGCAGGAAGTATAGTCATTACTGCGTCTAATCCGTCAGGAGCTTTTACGGTTACTGAATCTGATGTAACAGACTTGAATAATCCTGTTTTTGCCATAAACAATGGTGCTGCTTCAAATAGTTGGGCTGCAGGAGATAATGTTTCTTTCCAATTCTTGAGAACAGCAAGTTGTGCTGCGGTAGTATATAGTGAAGGAGGCGGTACGTTTAAAGATAATGCTGCTTTTACTTATGTAGGTGGTGATGGGTCTGGTGAAGATACTAGCACAATAGGAGGTACTTATAATTTAATAGCGCCTTCATTATTAGTGGATGGTCCTATATTATCAGTTCCGGCTGTAGTAGGTGGGCTTCATACAAGAGAGATTTCAGATATTAATGCAGGTAACTCTGGTACTGTAGAGGGGTATCATTCAGTGCTTATAGGTACTAATGTAACTGACTATAAGTTGTTTTATAATGGCACAGAAATTATGCCTGATGACGCTTTGGCTAACCCATTAATATATAGGTATACTATGGGTGTTGCTCCATTTGATGTGGTAAGTGCTTCTGGCGCAACTTTTGAAGATGGTGATGGTGTTTTTGAAGATGGTGAAACACTTGTTTTTACAGAACAATTTAGTCTTGACTCTTGTGGTGCTACTACTGCAGATACAAATGTAACCCACCGAGCTGGATGGGATTGTTATTTGTCTGCTGAAGGAATTGGTTCTGTGCTTTTTGGAGCAGCAGATCCTAATTTGGTATTTACAGTGGTTTCTAATCCAAGAGAGATTTGTGGTGTAAATACGGTAGTTGTAGAAATAACAAATACGGGTGTTGGAGCTGCAGCTTTTGCAAAGGACGTTAAGTTGTCTTTTGGTTTGGGTTCTAATAGTCAGTTATTAAACATGGATTATAATTATAATTTACGTTGGTCAAGTAATAGATATGGTCAAAAAATATTTTCAAATTTTAGATTAGGTGCGAGTGAGGTTGATGTTTCTGGGGATATTACGGGATGGACACCTACTAATGGAACCTATGCAACATGGGGTGATACACAAGTGTTAGCAGAAAACACACTAACAGGTGTTGGTCCAGATGGTCCAGATGGTCCTGGTGGTTTTTCAGATGTGGATGGAGATGGTTTTTATGATGATATTGCAGCTGGAGATACGGTTCTTTTAACATATGATATGGAATTCATAGATGATGATGCCTTCGCTTGTGGTTCTGGGTATGATGCGATGCAAGATTGGGAACATTTGTTTCTTAATGCTTTAGCTAAAACACAATGTGATGTTACTAGAGTTGCTGGTGTAGATTTAGGTTATGGTAACCTTGGAAGAGACTATTCTAATCCTACGTTAAGAGAACAAGATACTGATACTTCAGATGGAGAAGTGTTTGAGTTAGCATTAAATCCTTATTTTGTAAATTCGGGTACAGCCTACAAGCATAATGGTCATGCTATATTAAATACTGATGCGGATAATGAAATGCTTGTAGAGTTAGATGTTCCGGTAGGTGTAACTTTAGATCCTGCTAACGGAGATCCTAGGTTTACTCAACCAGGAGGTATAGGTACACCTGTGTTCTACTCAACATCAGATTTAATTAATGGATACAGTAATCGTAATGGAGGAGATGCGGATCGTTATATTCGTTTTCCTTTAATTGCTACTTGTGCAACTCCTAATCCTATTGTAGTACCATATAAGACAACTTATAATTGGTATGATGATTTAGCAGATCCACTTGTAGATGCGCCATGTAAAACAAATGAAGTGCATTGTGATACTTTTTTACCTGTATTATTACATAATTGTGGAGGTTGTATAGGGCCTAATATTACTGCTTTTGATTCTTATAGAATAACACCTGGGTATACAGATAATACCATGACTACTTTGGTGACTTTAGATCCAGCAGTGCATGAGTTAGATAAATATTTAGCAGGGGATGATATGCGTGTGTCTGCAGAAGGATATATGAACAGTCCTAGTACTGTTGCAGATGAAATTATTATTGGAGATGACTTACATTTTAGACAAACATATGATTTGCCAGCAGGTGCAACTCTTGGTCAAGAGACCATTAAATTTATAGAAGGGGAAGTATATTTCTTTGATGCTTCGGCAAATACAACAACTGCTGTTACAGCATTAAATGCACCAGTAATTATTCCGGCAGGAAGTAATAACTTTATTGCAGATTTTGATTTGTCTAATGCAATACCTTTATTAGATTCTGGTACAGTAGATGATGGTGATAAGTTTTTTATACAAATGGATTGGCACTTTATGTTAGATACATATTATGCAAACAGTTTAAATGTAATGGGTTTTAGAGGAAGATTCTTTACTCTTGAGCCTGGACATATCAATGCTAATGCAGCAACGGAAGTTAGTTGTGATGACTGGGGTGATTCTGTAGTGTTTACAAGACCTTATATTGCTACTTATGGTATTGCTAGAAATTTTTCAGATTGTAATACGTTACAAACAGTAGATTACAATAATTATATGCGAAGCTCAATAGGGCACATACATCCTGGCGAGTATAGACCCATTTCAGCAATAAAACAAATTGATTACGTTGTGCCAGATGGTGTTAGAGTTTTAGATGCACTTCAGTCAACTACAGAAGGGACTTTTAGAGCAAGTAACGGAGATTTAGATTTAGTGCAAACTGGACCTAATAACTGGACTGCAACTCCAACAGGTAATTTTAGAAATGCAGATCAAAGAGGAAATGCGGCGTACAATACACAACTTAGCTTAAAAGGAACTTGTGAATTATTAGCGGCAACAACAGTAGATGTGTTTACTACAATGGATTTATTTCCTTGGGCACACAATGTTTATGCAGATCCAGCTAAATATGGTGAAGATTTAACTAGAATTCAGGATATTACTTTTTCTGATGACGCGGATACTTCAAACAATCAAACAGGTGCAGCAGGTAATACATACGCTGGTAATACAGGTGCCTTAAACTATACGCCACCAACTTATAACTTTCAACCTCTAATAGGTTCAAGTACAACTGGATTTGGTCCAGAGGCTTTCTTTGATATGCAGGTAAGAAATACTTCTGGTGCTGTAGGTTATCATTGGATAAAAGTGCTTGCTGGTGACATAGTAGTAACAAATGCTAATCTTGATACTGCTGTAGATGGTACTGGAGGAACGGCTGTGGATCCTTCAACAGAAATTATTACAGATGCAGATGGTAATTTTTATATTCAAATAGGAGCGATTGCTGCTGGAGGTACAAAAAATATAAGAATTGCTGGTACTTATGACTTCTGTGAAAGAAGAGATATTAACTTTTATTTAGGATATGATTGTGATGCGTATCCAGCAGATTACTCAACCACTACAGATTTCTGTTATAAAGAAGTAGTAACAATAGCATTAATACCAGCAAGTGGTTTAGTGCAGCAAGAGATTAGTAGTCAGCCTGCAGGTTCAGTTAATAATTGTGCGCCTTTTGTTATGGAGCTAGAATATAATTCTGGTCTAAATGCTACGGTAGTAGATCCAATATCTACATTATCGGTATTTGGTGGTACGTCTGCTTTAGATATTATTAGTATTGAAGTTGAGTATCCAAAAGGATCAACTAATTGGCAACCTTTAGATTTAGTTAATGACGTTATTGATAATGGAACGGATTATATAATAGCTATAAAGCATCCTGTAATGGATACTTTTGGAGGTATTCCTGGAACAGGTGCTGTAGGTGTTAGTGAAGATGATAGAAAAGTTGTAGTTCGCTATGAGTTACAGACAACTTGTGATTACCAGTCTAATGCACCTTTAAATTTTAAGATAAACGGTAGTGCTCCTTGTGGAGATCCTGTTATAAACGATAATACAAATGTTTTAAGTGATGGTGTTACTGTTGAGGGATTAAATGCTCCTTACAGAGCTTTACCAGAATTAGATGTGCCAGATCCTATAGATGGTTGTGGAGGAAACTTTACTATTTACGATAAAACTACAATTAGAGATAATGCAACAGGTCCTCTTGCAGTAACAGGTACAGCAGATTACTGTAAAGTAGAAATACCTGTAGGTTTAGAATATGTGCCAGGTACTTTTACAAATACATCTTGGCCAGCTGATGGGAATCCAGGATCAGATATGATTGTGTTAGATTCTGAAAATCCAAATGAACTAATTCTTTTATACCCAGCGGGTATGACTAATTTTGATACTGTAGTTTTCTCTTTTGATGTAACTCCTATTAATGGTATTTGTTCTGATGCAGCTAATGTAAAAGTTAGTAATTATTTAGAAGGTTCAGGTTCTGCTTGTGTTGCTAATGGAGGTGTGGTTTGTACTGATGCTGTTATTCAAACAGGAAGTAGACAGAAAGATCTTGAAATTCGTAAGCCTGCTCCGGCAGCGCTAAGTTCTTCAGAAGCTGTATTAGAAGAAACAGTTTCTACTTTCGGATATTCTTTAGCAACAATAACTATTGAAAATTCAGGAGGAACTGAAATGCCTTCAGGAACAGAGTTTAATTTTTACTGTGCTGATGCAGCAGGAGAGCCAACAGGGACTAGTATTTTTACTGGTAACTTAGTAGGGTCTATTGCTCCTGGAGCATCTTTAACAGAAAGTATTGAATTTAATGGAACAGAAGCTTGTGACGAAATTAACGGGCTTGTGTTTGTTATTGTACCAAGTGATGCTAACTGTTTATGTGGTCCTACACAAATACCTATGGTATTACGTAGAGCAGCTATTCAAGCAATGCCAGATGATTTTGTTACAGCGGTTGACCAGTCTATCATTGCAAATTTATTTGAAGTGAATGATGGTTTTGGTGATGATCACGATGACGAAGATATTTTAGGACAAGGTAATACAGTCGTGTCTAACTATACTCAGCCAGCTAATGGTACTGTAATACTAGATGACGATGGTAGAATGACTTTTATTCCTGCACCAGGTTGGTCCGGAGAAACTACTTTCGAATATACTATTATGGATGAAGATGGTAACGAAAGTACTACTACAGTAACTATTCGTATACCAGATGGTCCAGTTGCAGAGGATGATGAGGATTTATTAAATCCAGCAGGTCCAGTAACAATGGATACATTAATCGGAGATAATGATACACCTAATACGTTGGCAGATCCTTCAAATGCGATTGATCCTTCAACTGTTAACTTTGTAGATCCAGCAGCGACTGATACAAATGGAGATGGGTTTAATGATAGTTTAGTGGTTCCTAATGAAGGGACTTGGACTGTATCACCTACAGGAGAAGTAACATTTGTTCCTGAACCAGGATTTACAGCTGATCCAACACCAATTAATTATGAAGTAAATGATACAGGCGGATTAACATCAAATGAGGCAACACTTACAATTACATACGTAGTTGTACCACCAGTTCCTCAAGATGATTTTGATTTAGATAACGTATCTGGTTCAACAGTAACAATAGATGTATTTGCTAACAATCAAGATCCAGCAAATCCTAATCCTTTAGTAGATGCTGATGCTGATGGATCAGTAGATGTAGGAAGTGTTAGTTTAGTTATACCTCCAGGAGCTACAGGAATTAATGTAGTAGACGGAAATGTAACAGGATTTAACGTAGCAGGTGAAGGTACTTGGAGTGTTAATCCTTTTACAGGAGCAGTAAGCTTTATTCCTTTATCAACATTTACAGGTAATCCAACACCAATAGATTATACAATTCAAGATAATGATGGTAATGTTAATTTACCAGCAGACAATGCAACTATAACAATTACATATACATGTAATTTACCAATACCAACATCTCCAGACGCGACTCCAATGTCTTGTGTGGCGGATGGAAATACTATTGGAGATTTAGTTGTAGATAATACACCAGCAGGAGCAACAGTAATATGGTATGATGCTGCAGGTAATGTGTTATCAACTACAACACCATTAACAAATGGAGTGAGTTATTTTGCAGGATTTGCAGAAGATGCACCATCTACATGTATGTCTAGTATGTCAGACAGACTAGAATTTGTAGTAGCAGTTAATCCAGAACCAGAAGATCCAAATGGTGATTCTCATCAGGAATTCTGTGAGTCTGAAATGGCTACAGCAACTTTAGCTGATTTAGAAGTTACAACAGATGGTCAAACATTAACTTTAAATTATTATGACACTTTAGCAGATTACGAAGCTGATCCTAAAGTATCAATTCCTTCAACGACATTATTAACAGCGTTAACAGATGATTTAGTAGTAATTAGTCAAACTAATGCTGCAGGTTGTGAAAGTATAGATTTACTTACAGTAGTAGTAGATTTTGTACCACAAGCTAATCCTGGTGTTGATGGAGCAGTCACTGCAACATGTGATAATGTAGATTTATTTGCAGCTTTAGGTGGTGCCGATACAGGTGGTACTTGGAGTCCAAATTTAATTGATGGAATATTTGACCCAGCAGTTAATACTGCAGGTGTATATACATATACGATAAGTCAAGAAATGCCTTGTGTAGATGTTTCAGCATCGATAACTGTTACTAACGATTGGCCAACTGCTGATTGTGATGGTGATGGAGTAACAAACGCAGATGAAGTTTTAGATGGAACAGATCCAACTGATAGTTGTGATTATAATCCAGCAAACGTTACTTTAATTCAATCAGGATCTTGGTTAACAGAAGACTGTGATGGTGATGGAGTAACTAATGAAACAGAACTTATAGACGGAACAGATCCAGATAATCCTTGTTCATTTACAATAGCAAATGTTACAGTAGCTCAATCAGGAGACTGGTTAGCAGCAGACTGTGATGGTGATGGTGTAACAAACGAGCAAGAAGTTGCAGATGGAACAGATCCAAATGAAGCTTGTGATTATAATGTAACAAGTGTTACAGTGGTTCAATCAGGAGACTGGTTAGCAGCAGACTGTGATGGTGATGGTGTAACAAACGAACAAGAAGCTATAGATGGAACAGATCCAAATGATCCTTGTGATTATAGATTAGTAAATGTTACTTTAACTCAAATGGGAGACTGGTTAACAGCTGACTGTGATGGTGATGGAGTAACAAACACACAAGAAGTTACAGACGGAACAGATCCAAACGATCCTTGTTCATTTACAATAGCAAATGTTACAGTAGCTCAATCAGGAGATTGGTTAGCAGCAGACTGTGATGGTGATGGAGTAACAAACGAGCAAGAAGTTGCAGATGGAACAGATCCAAATGACGCTTGTGATTATGATGCAGCAAGTGTTACAGCAGTTCAATCAGGAGACTGGTTAGCAGCAGACTGTGATGGTGATGGTGTAACAAACGAACAAGAAGCTATAGACGGAACAGATCCAAATGACGCTTGTGATTATACAGTAGCAAGTGTTACTTTAACTCAAATGGGAGACTGGTTAACAGCTGACTGTGATGGTGATGGTGTTACAAACACACAAGAAGTTACAGACGGAACAGATCCAAACGATCCTTGTTCATTTACAATAGCAAATATTACAGTAGCTCAATCAGGAGACTGGTTAGCAGCAGACTGTGATGGTGATGGAGTAACAAACGAGCAAGAAGTTGCAGATGGAACAGATCCAAATGACGCTTGTGATTATAATGTAACAAGTGTTACAGTGGTTCAATCAGGAGACTGGTTAGTAGCTGATTGTGATGGTGATGGTGTAACAAACGAAACGGAAGTTACCGATGGAACAGATCCAAATGACGCTTGTGATTATACAGTAGCAAATGTTACTTTAACTCAAATGGGAGACTGGTTAACAGCTGACTGTGATGGTGATGGTGTTACAAACACACAAGAAGTTACAGACGGAACAGATCCAAACGATCCTTGTTCATTTACAATAGCAAATATTACAGTAGCTCAATCAGGAGACTGGTTAGCAGCAGACTGTGATGGTGATGGAGTAACAAACGAGCAAGAAGTTGCAGATGGAACAGATCCAAATGACGCTTGTGATTATAATGTAACAAGTGTTACAGTGGTTCAATCAGGAGACTGGTTAGTAGCTGATTGTGATGGTGATGGTGTAACAAACGAAACGGAAGTTACCGATGGAACAGATCCAAATGACGCTTGTGATTATACAGTAGCAAATGTTACTTTAACTCAAACGGGAGAGTGGTTAACAGCTGACTGTGATGGTGATGGAGTAACTAATGAAACAGAAGTTACAGACGGAACAGATCCAAACGATCCTTGTTCATTTACAATAGCAAATATTACAGTAGCTCAATCAGGAGACTGGTTAGCAGCAGACTGTGATGGTGATGGAGTAACAAACGAGCAAGAAGTTGCAGATGGAACAGATCCAAATGACGCTTGTGATTATAATGTAACAAGTGTTACAGCAGTTCAATCAGGAGATTGGTTAGCAGCAGACTGTGATGGTGATGGTGTAACAAACGAACAAGAAGCTATAGACGGAACAGATCCAAATGACGCTTGTGATTATACAGTAGCAAATGTTACTTTAACTCAAATGGGAGACTGGTTAACAGCTGACTGTGATGGTGATGGAGTAACAAACACACAAGAAGTTACAGACGGAACAGATCCAAACGATCCTTGTTCATTTACAATAGCAAATGTTACAGTAGCTCAATCAGGAGATTGGTTAGCAGCAGACTGTGATGGTGATGGAGTAACAAACGAGCAAGAAGTTGCAGATGGAACAGATCCAAATGACGCTTGTGATTATGATGCAGCAAGTGTTACAGCAGTTCAATCAGGAGACTGGTTAGCAGCAGACTGTGATGGTGATGGTGTAACAAACGAACAAGAAGCTATAGACGGAACAGATCCAAATGACGCTTGTGATTATACAGTAGCAAATGTTACTTTAACTCAAATGGGAGACTGGTTAACAGCTGACTGTGATGGTGATGGAGTAACTAATGAAACAGAAGTTACAGACGGAACGGATCCAAACGATCCTTGTTCATTTACAATAGCAAATATTACAGTAGCTCAATCAGGAGACTGGTTAGCAGCAGACTGTGATGGTGATGGAGTAACAAACGAGCAAGAAGTTGCAGATGGAACAGATCCAAATGACGCTTGTGATTATAATGCAGTAAATGTTACAGCAGTTCAATCAGGAGACTGGTTAGCAGCAGACTGTGATGGTGATGGTGTAACAAACGAACAAGAAGCTATAGACGGAACAGATCCAAATGACGCTTGTGATTATACAGTAGCAAATGTTACTTTAACTCAAATGGGAGACTGGTTAACAGCTGACTGTGATGGTGATGGTGTTACAAACACACAAGAAGTTACAGACGGAACAGATCCAAACGATCCTTGTTCATTTACAATAGCAAATATTACAGTAGCTCAATCAGGAGACTGGTTAGCAGCAGACTGTGATGGTGATGGAGTAACAAACGCACAAGAAGTTGCAGATGGAACAGATCCAAATGACGCTTGTGATTATAATGCAGTAAATGTTACAGCAGTTCAATCAGGAGATTGGTTAACAGCAGACTGTGATGGTGATGGTGTAACAAACGAACAAGAAGCTATAGACGGAACAGATCCAAATGACGCTTGTGATTATACAGTAGCAAATGTTACTTTAACTCAAATGGGAGACTGGTTAACAGCTGACTGTGATGGTGATGGAGTAACTAATGAAACAGAAGTTACAGACGGAACGGATCCAAACGATCCTTGTTCATTTACAATAGCAAATATTACAGTAGCTCAATCAGGAGATTGGTTAGCAGCAGACTGTGATGGTGATGGAGTAACAAACGAGCAAGAAGTTGCAGATGGAACAGATCCAAATGACGCTTGTGATTATGATGCAGCAAGTGTTACAGCAGTTCAATCAGGAGACTGGTTAGTAGCTGATTG
Source organism: Olleya sp. KKT75 (assembly GCF_055635485.1). Classification (NCBI taxonomy): domain Bacteria; kingdom Pseudomonadati; phylum Bacteroidota; class Flavobacteriia; order Flavobacteriales; family Flavobacteriaceae; genus Olleya; species Olleya sp. KKT75. Next base: position 1,110,836 of record NZ_CM145759.1, on the reverse strand, counting down.
TGATGGTGATGGTGTAACAAACGAACAAGAAGCTATAGACGGAACAGATCCAAATGATGCTTGTGATTATACAGTAGCAAATGTTACTTTAACTCAAATGGGAGACTGGTTAACAGCTGACTGTGATGGTGATGGTGTTACAAACACACAAGAAGTTACAGACGGAACAGATCCAAACGATCCTTGTTCATTTACAATAGCAAATATTACAGTAGCTCAATCAGGAGATTGGTTAGCAGCAGACTGTGATGGTGATGGAGTAACAAACGAGCAAGAAGTTGCAGATGGAACAGATCCAAATGACGCTTGTGATTATAATGCAGCAAGTGTTACAGCAGTTCAATCAGGAGACTGGTTAGTAGCTGATTGTGATGGTGATGGTGTAACAAACGAAACGGAAGTTACAGATGGAACAGATCCAAATGACGCTTGTGATTATACAGTAGCAAGTGTTACTTTAACTCAAATGGGAGACTGGTTAACAGCTGACTGTGATGGTGATGGAGTAACTAATGAAACAGAAGTTACAGACGGAACAGATCCAAACGATCCTTGTTCATTTACAATAGCAAATATTACAGTAGCTCAATCAGGAGACTGGTTAGCAGCAGACTGTGATGGTGATGGAGTAACAAACGAGCAAGAAGTTGCAGATGGAACAGATCCAAATGACGCTTGTGATTATAATGCAGTAAATGTTACAGCAGTTCAATCAGGAGACTGGTTAGTAGCTGACTGCGATGGTGATGGTGTAACAAACGAACAAGAAGCTATAGACGGAACAGATCCAAATGATGCTTGTGATTATACAGTAGCAAATGTTACTTTAACTCAAATGGGAGACTGGTTAACAGCTGACTGTGATGGTGATGGTGTTACAAACACACAAGAAGTTACAGACGGAACAGATCCAAACGATCCTTGTTCATTTACAATAGCAAATATTACAGTAGCTCAATCAGGAGACTGGTTAGCAGCAGACTGTGATGGTGATGGTGTTACAAACGCACAAGAAGTTACAGATGGAACAGATCCAAATGATACTTGTGATTATAATGCAGCAAATGTTACAGCAGTTCAATCAGGAGACTGGTTAGTAGCTGATTGTGATGGTGATGGTGTAACAAACGAAACGGAAGTTACAGATGGAACAGATCCAAATGACGCTTGTGATTATACAGTAGCAAGTGTTACTTTAACTCAAATGGGAGACTGGTTAACAGCTGACTGTGATGGTGATGGTGTTACAAACACACAAGAAGTTACAGACGGAACGGATCCAAACAATCCTTGTTCATTTACAATAGCAAATATTACAGTAGCTCAATCAGGAGACTGGTTAGCAGCAGACTGTGATGGTGATGGAGTAACAAACGAGCAAGAAGTTACAGATGGAACAGATCCAAATGACGCTTGTGATTATAATGCAGTAAATGTTACAGAAGTTCAATCAGGAGATTGGTTAGCAGCAGACTGTGATGGTGATGGTGTAACAAACGAACAAGAAGCTATAGACGGAACAGATCCAAATGACGCTTGTGATTATACAGTAGCAAATGTTACTTTAACTCAAATGGGAGACTGGTTAACAGCTGACTGTGATGGTGATGGTGTTACAAACACACAAGAAGTTACAGACGGAACAGATCCAAACGATCCTTGTTCATTTACAATAGCAAATATTACAGTAGCTCAATCAGGAGATTGGTTAGCAGCAGACTGTGATGGTGATGGAGTAACAAACGAGCAAGAAGTTGCAGATGGAACAGATCCAAATGATACTTGTGATTATAATGCAGCAAATGTTACAGAAGTTCAATCTGGAGTTTGGTTAGCATTAGATTGTGACGGAGATGGAGTAACAAACGAACAAGAAGTTATAGATGGAACAGATCCATTAGATAATTGTGATTTAGTATTCACAAGTCAAACCATAACAGCAGATGCAGCATGGTTAGCAGCAGATTGTGATGGTGACGGAGTAACTAATGAGCAAGAAGTTATAGACGGAACAGATCCTACAGACGGATGTGATTTCTTAACAGCTAGTATTACAGTAATAGCAAGTTCTGAATGGAACATGTTAGATTGTGATAATGACGGATTAACAAATGGAGATGAGATTACAGAAGGAACAGATCCTCAAAACCCAGATTCAGATGGAGATGGTGTTATAGATGGAACAGAAGTTACTGATGGAACAGATCCATTAAACAACTGTGAGTTCGATTTAGACCACCAAACATTAACAGCAGATGCAGCATGGTTAGCAGCGGATTGTGACGGTGATGGAGTAACAAACGAACAAGAAGTTACAGATGGAACAGATCCATTAGATAATTGTGATTTAGTATTCACAAGTCAAACCTTAACAGCAGATGCAGCATGGTTAGCAGCAGATTGTGATGGTGACGGAGTAACTAACGAGCAGGAAGTTATTGACGGAACAGATCCTACAGACGGATGTGATTTCTTAACAGCTAGTATTACAGTAACAGCTAGTTCTGAATGGAACATGTTAGATTGTGATAATGATGGATTAACAAATGGAGATGAGATTACAGAAGGAACAGATCCTCAAAACCCAGATTCAGATGGAGATGGTGTTATAGATGGAACAGAAGTTACTGATGGAACAGATCCATTAAACAACTGTGAGTTCGATTTAGACCACCAAACCTTAACAGCAGATGCAGCATGGTTAGCAGCGGATTGTGACGGTGATGGAGTAACAAACGAACAAGAAGTTACAGATGGAACAGATCCATTAGATAATTGTGATTTAGTATTCACAAGTCAAACATTAGTAGCAGATGCAGCATGGTTAGCAGCAGATTGTGATGGTGACGGAGTAACTAATGAACAAGAAGTTATTGACGGAACAGATCCTACAGACGGATGTGATTTCTTAACAGCTAGTATTACAGTAACAGCAAGTTCTGAATGGAACATGTTAGATTGTGATAATGATGGATTAACAAATGGAGATGAGATTACAGAAGGAACGGATCCTCAAAACCCAGATTCAGATGGAGATGGTGTTATAGACGGAACAGAAGTTACCGATGGAACAGATCCATTAAACAACTGTGAGTTCGATTTAGACCACCAAACATTAACAGCAGATGCAGCATGGTTAGCAGCGGATTGTGACGGTGATGGAGTAACAAACGAACAAGAAGTTATAGATGGAACAGATCCATTAGATAATTGTGATTTAGTATTCACAAGTCAAACATTAACAGCAGATGCAGCATGGTTAGCAGCAGATTGTGATGGTGACGGAGTAACTAATGAGCAAGAAGTTATTGACGGAACAGATCCAACAGATGGATGTGATTTCTTAACAGCTAGTATTACAGTAACAGCAAGTTCTGAATGGAACATGTTAGATTGTGATAATGATGGATTAACAAATGGAGATGAGATTACAGAAGGAACGGATCCTCAAAACCCAGATTCAGATGGAGATGGTGTTATAGACGGAACAGAAGTTACTGACGGAACAGATCCATTAAACAACTGTGAGTTCGATTTAGACCACCAAACATTAACAGCAGATGCAGCATGGTTAGCAGCGGATTGTGACGGTGATGGAGTAACAAACGAACAAGAAGTTACAGATGGAACAGATCCATTAGATAATTGTGATTTAGTATTTACAAGTCAAACATTAGTAGCAGATGCAGCATGGTTAGCAGCAGATTGTGATGGTGACGGAGTAACTAATGAGCAAGAAGTTATAGACGGAACAGATCCAACAGACGGATGTGATTTCTTAACAGCTAGTATTACGGTAACAGCAAGTTCTGAATGGAACATGTTAGATTGTGATAATGATGGATTAACAAATGGAGATGAGATTACAGAAGGAACGGATCCTCAAAACCCAGATTCAGATGGAGATGGTGTTATAGACGGAACAGAAGTTACTGACGGAACAGATCCATTAAACAACTGTGAGTTCGATTTAGACCACCAAACATTAACAGCAGATGCAGCATGGTTAGCAGCAGATTGTGACGGAGATGGAGTAACAAACGAACAAGAAGTTATAGATGGAACAGATCCATTAGATAATTGTGATTTAGTATTCACAAGTCAAACATTAACAGCAGATGCAGCATGGTTAGCAGCAGATTGTGATGGTGACGGAGTAACTAACGAGCAAGAAGTTATTGACGGAACAGATCCTACAGATGGATGTGATTTCTTAACAGCTAGTATTACAGTAACAGCAAGTTCTGAATGGAACATGTTAGATTGTGATAATGATGGATTAACAAATGGAGATGAGATTACAGAAGGAACAGATCCTCAAAACCCAGATTCAGATGGAGATGGTGTTATAGACGGAACAGAGGTTGCTGACGGAACAGATCCATTAGATAATTGTTCATTTAATATTATACATCAAACTTTAGCAACTGATGCAGCATGGTTAGCAGCAGATTGTGATGGTGATGGTGTAACGAATGGTACGGAGATAATCGATGGTACAGATCCATCAGATAATTGTGATTTAGTATTTACAAGTCAAACATTAGTAGCAGATGCAGCATGGTTAGCAGCAGATTGTGATGGTGATGGAGTAACTAATGAGCAAGAAGTTATAGACGGAACAGATCCTACAGATGGATGTGATTTCTTAACAGCTAGTATTACAGTAACATCAAGTTCTGAATGGAACATGTTAGATTGTGATGACGATGGATTAACAAATGGAGATGAGATTACAGAAGGAACGGATCCTCAAAACCCAGATTCAGATGGAGATGGAGTTGTAGATGGAACAGAAGTTACTGACGGAACAGATCCATTAAATAACTGTGAGTTCGATATTTTACATCAAACCTTAACAGCAGATGCAGCATGGTTAGCAGCAGATTGTGATGGTGATGGAGTAACAAATGGACAAGAAGTAACGGATGGAACAGATCCATTAGATAATTGTGATTTAGTATTCACAAGTCAAACCTTAACAGCAGATGCAGCATGGTTAGCAGCAGATTGTGATGGTGACGGAGTAACTAACGAGCAAGAAGTTATTGACGGAACAGATCCTACAGATGGATGTGATTTCTTAACAGCTAGTATTACAGTAACAGCAAGTTCTGAATGGAACATGCTAGATTGTGATAATGATGGATTAACAAATGGAGATGAATTAACAGAAGGAACAGATCCTCAGAATTCAGATTCAGATGGAGACGGAGTTTTAGATGGAACGGAAGTTACAGACGGAACAGATCCATTAAATAATTGTGAGTTTGATTTAACACATCAATCATTAACAGCAGATGCAGCATGGTTAGCAGCAGATTGTGATGGTGATGGAGTTACAAATGAGCAGGAAGTTATTGACGGAACTAATCCATTAGATGAATGTGATTTCTTAGTTGAAAATCAAACAGTAGCAGTTGGCCCAATTTGGTTAGCAGCAGATTGTGATGGTGATGGAGTTACTAATGAGCAAGAAGTTATAGATGGAACAGATCCTACAGACGGATGTGATTTCTTAACAGCTAGTATTACAGTTACAGCAAGTCCAGAATGGAACCTATTAGATTGTGATAATGATGGATTAACAAATGGTGATGAACTTACAGAAGGTACTGACCCACAAGATTCAGATTCAGATAATGATGGTGTTATAGATGGAACGGAAGTTTCAGATGGAACGGATCCATTAAACAATTGTGAGTTTGATTTATTACATCAAACATTAACAGCAGATGCAGCATGGTTAGCAGCAGATTGTGATGATGATGGTGTAACAAACGAACAAGAAGTTATAGACGGAACAGATCCTTTAGATTCATGTGATTTTGTAGTAGGAAGTCAAACAGGAACAGTTGGTGCAGCATGGTTAGCAGCAGATTGTGATGGAGACGGAGTAACAAATGGTCAAGAAGTTATAGACGGAACTGATCCAGTAGATGGATGTGATTTCTTAACGGAAAGTATTACAGTAACAGCTAGTTCAGAATGGAACTTATTAGATTGTGATAATGATGGATTAAATAATGGTGATGAACTTACAGAAGGTACAGACCCACAAGAACCAGATACAGATGGTGATGGAATCATTGATGGTACTGAAGTTACAGATGGAACAAGTCCATTAGATAATTGTGATTTTGATATCTTACACCAAACTATAACAGCTGACTCAACTTGGTTGACTGCAGATTGTGATGGTGATGGAGTAACTAACGCTCAAGAAGTGTTAGACGGTACTGACCCAATAGATCCTTGTGATTTCGATATGTTGAGTCAAGATGTATCAATAGTATCTTCTACTTGGGAAGCTATTGATTGTGATGGTGATGGTGTAACAAACGGAGATGAGTTAAATGATGGTACAGACCCTCAAGATGCTTGTGACTTTGTTTACACAAGTCAGACAGTAACAATTAGTGATGCATTCGCAGACTTAGATTGTGATGGTGATGGTGTAACTAACGGTCAAGAAATTGCTGACGGTACGGATCCAACAGACTTATGTGACTTTGTAGTTGCAAGTCAAACGATTGTAGGTTCGGATGAGTTTAACAATGGTGATTGTGATGGTGATGGAGTTTCTAATGAAATTGAAATTATCGATGGAACAGATCCTTTAGATCCTTGTGATTATGAGTTTACTAGTCAAGTAATTGATTATGAAACACAAACTGTTGAAGGTGTTAGTGCTGATTGGTTACTTTTAGATTGTGATGGAGATTCTACATTAAACGGAGATGAAATTGCAGATAATGATAACAATGGAATCCCTGATTATGAGGAAGCTGATAATGGAGATACTGATGCACCAGATGGTTTAATTGTCTTTGATATTATGACACCAGATGGAGACGGAAATAATGATGTGTTTGTAATAAGTGGTATACAACAATACCCAGAGAATACATTAAAAATCTATAACCGTTGGGGTGTTAAAGTATATGATGTAGATGGTTATGGTCAAGGTAATAATTTCTTTAGAGGTACTTCTGAAGGTAGAGTTACAGTTAAAAAAGATGACAAGCTACCTGTAGGTACTTACTACTACGTATTAACTTATGTTAACGAAAGCGGTAACTCTGTAGAGAAAGCTGGACCATTATATATAAACAGAAATTAAATTATCAAATACCAGTAACTCGAAAGAGTTACTGGTTTAAACTTATAAAAAACATGAAAAATTACTGCATAGTTATTTTAGCCTTAATGGGTTTAGGATTTTATTCTAACCAAAGTTATGCGCAGCAAGATGCTCAATACACTCAATACATGTACAACACGCTTAGTGTTAACCCAGCGTATGCGGGGTCTAGAGATGTACTAAGTTTTGTTGGTTTATATAGGACACAGTGGGTAGGATTAGACGGTGCACCAGACACGTTTACTGCTTCATTGCATTCACCTGTAGGAGAAAAAGTAGGTTTAGGTCTTAACGTAACTCAAGATGAGATATTTATTACAAGCGAAACTTACATCGATTTATCTTTTAGTTATACACTTGATTTAGCCAATGATGCTAAATTAGCGTTAGGTATTAAAGCCGGAGCGCATTTACTTAACATTGATACTAATAGGTTAAATACTGGTGCTTTTAATCCAGGAGATGCTAATACAGAAATTAATGTTGATAATAAATTTTCTCCTCAATTTGGTTTAGGTCTTTATTATTACACAGATAAATTCTATTTAGGTTTAAGTGCTCCAAACATTTTAGAGACAGAACACTTTGATCAAAATGCAGCAAACAATAATTCATTTGCAACTGCTAAAGAAAGAATCAATTTTTACCTTATGGCAGGTAGAACATTTGATCTTAATACAGATTTAAAGTTTAAGCCTTCTGCCTTAGTCAAGGTTGTGGACGGTGCGCCACTTCAAGTTGATTTATCGGGTAACTTTTTAATCAAAGAAAAGTTAACATTAGGTTTAGCTTATCGTTGGAGTGCTGCTTTAAGTGCTATGGCTGGTTTTCAAGTATCAGATCAAATCATGTTAGGTGTTGCTTATGATAGAGAGACTACAGAGTTAAAGCAATTTAATGATGGTTCTTATGAAATATTTCTAAGGTTTGAATTATTTAAAAGAAATAACCGTATGATCTCGCCAAGATTTTTCTAATCCCAAAAACTAATCAACATGAAAAAAATAATTACAATTTATATTAGCTTATTTTTTCTTTCAATAAATGTTTTATCGGCTCAAGAAAAGAAGGCTGTAAAAGAAGGTAATAAGGAATTTGAAAAGCTAGCCTATATAGAGGCAAGACAATCTTATTTGAGAGCTTCTAATAAAGGCGTTAAATCTGCAGAGTTATTAAAAAACTTAGGGGATTCTTATTATTTTAATGCAGACTATACAAACGCAGCTAAATGGTACGGTCAATTAATGCAATCTTCAGATAGTATTCCATCGGAGTACATCTATCGCTACGCTTTATCATTGAAAAGTGATAAAAGATATTTAGCGTCAGATAACGCTATGGAAAAATTTCACCAAGCTAAAGGTGAAGATTACCGTGCTAATTTGTTTGTTAATGAAAGAAACTATTTGGAAGAAATTGAAATGCAATCAGGACGTTTTGAACTTGTAAATGTAGATTTCAATTCAGAATTATCAGATTTTGCACCATCTTTTTACCAAGGGAGTTTAATTTATTCTTCTAACAGACAGCAAAGAAGCGCAGCAAAAAGAGTACATGATTGGAACGAACAACCATTTTTAGATCTTTACAAGTTAAACAGTACAGAAGTACTTAAAACAAGTAGTTCTAAATTTAGTAGTACAGTAAATTCTATTTATCATGAGTCTACTGCAGCTTTTACAAAGGATGGGTTAACTATGTACTTTACTAGAAACAACTATACGGATAAAGACTATAAGGAAGATGAAGACGGTACAAACAGATTAAAACTATACAGAGGTACAAGAATAGATTCAGGAAATACTAATTGGGATGTTCAAGAACTACCTTTTAATAGTGATGAGTATTCAGTTGCACACCCAACGTTAAGTCCAGACGAAAAAACATTATATTTTGCAAGTGATATGCCAGGTACTAGAGGACTTTCTGATTTGTATAAAGTGGCTATAAAAGATAGTGTTTTTGGAGATATTATAAATCTTGGTGATAAGATTAATACAGAAGGAAGAGAAACATTCCCTTTTATTAGTCAAGATAACAAGTTATATTTTGCTTCTGACGGTCATGTTGGATTAGGAGGATTAGACGTTTTTGTTTCAGAATTAAATAATGACAAAATTGGAGATGTTTTTAATTTAGGAAGACCTGTTAATAGCCCTGAAGATGATTTCACTTTTATAATTGATAGTGAAACTAGTTTAGGTTATTTTGCATCTAATAGAGAAGGAGGTAAAGGTTTTGATGATATTTATAGTTTTAAAATGTTTAAACCAATTATTTCAAGATGTGAGCAAGCTATTAATGGTGTTGTTTTAAATAAAGAAAACGATCAGCCAATTGGAAATGCAACGGTATACTTATTAGACGAAAACAATAAAGTAATAAACGAAAAAACATCTAGAACAGATGGTAGTTTCGATTTTACCTTAGATTGTTCAAAAGGGTATTCTATAAGATCTACAAAAGAAACGTATTCTACTGCTGAAAAAGTATTTAATACGCCAAATATTACTGGATCAATGGAGCGTACATTATTTATGAAAAAACAAGACGAATTACCTGCTCCGTTAGGAACAGATATTGCACCGTTGTTGGGAATAAATCTTATTTACTTTGATTTAGATAAATCTTTTATCACAAAAGATGCAGAGGTTGAGTTACGTAAGGTAATTGACTTTATGTATGTGTATCCTAATGTAAATATAGATGTAAGATCTCATACAGATAGTCGTAACACCGATCAATATAATATTGATTTATCAGACAGAAGAGCTAAGTCTACAATTGAATATTTAGTGACTGTAGGAGGTATTAGCAGAGCTAGATTAACAGGACAAGGTTATGGAGAAACACAACTACGTAACAAATGTAGTGATGGTGTTAAGTGTAGTGAGTCAGAACATCAATTAAACAGAAGAAGTGAATTTATTATAGTAAAATAAATCTCAGTTTTATATATTAAAAAAGCCTTCCAATTTGGAAGGCTTTTTTATTTGTAATACAAACTAAATTATTCTTTAGTTTCTGTTGATTGGGTTTGTGGTGATAATGCGTTTTTAGCAATTAAAGCCATGTTAAATTGTGGCTCAATAGCTAAAGCTTTATCTAATAGTAATAAAGCTGCTGCTTTGTTTGTGTCTTTGTTTTGATTAAATTGTACTAAAGCATCAAGATAATAAAATGCAGATTTTAAAGGCACTTTATAAGGCTGCTGTGTTTCGTAAAAACTTTTACCTTGATTGTCTTTTACGTTTGTTAACCCTAAGTCTACATATTTTTTAGCTTCAGTAAGGTTATTCAGATTTAAATTAAGCTCTGCCAACTCATAAGCTACTTGTGCATTTTTATTTTTGTCATAAATAGCTTTGAAAAAAGGTATAGAACCTTCCAAATTTCCTATAGATTTTAATGCTACAGCTTTTACTTCTATAGCCATTTCAGAATCCGAAGATTTTTGTTCTGCGCCAATAGTGTTTAAAGCCTGGTTAAATTTCCCTTCTTTTAAATAAATATAGGCTAAGGTATCTTTTCTTGCTTCTGATGGTTTTAGCAAATTTAGATGCGTAATAGCATTTATCAAACCCTGCACATCACCTTGGGTTTTCATTTGTTTGTAATAAGCTTCGTAGTGCTTTGTTAATGCGTCATTAGATTGTGCATTTGCTCCTAAACAGAAACCAAAAACAGCTAAGTAAAGTATCTTTTTCATTGTTATAATTTTAATTGCGTCAAAACTATGAAAATATTTCATGTTTTGTCTTAAAGGGTTATTAATTAATGGGTTGTTGTTCTATAGTAATTGTCTTTTTTACTAACACTGCATCATTTAAAACAAATGGTTTGGGGATCATATTTGGACTTCTTGGAGGTATACTAAAATGTTCGTTTTCTAACAAGTCAAAAGAGGCTTCAAAAAGTTGTAGCTGCGTTATTTGATCTATAGGAACACAAATTTGCATGTCCAGCATCTGGCCTTTTTCAACATAAAAGCTAAATAGTCTATTGCGCTTCCTGTTTTTAAATACTAATGAATCTCCTTTAGCACGGTAAGCATCCACACCATTAATTTTAAAAGATTTAAATAGATTGGTAGAATCTGAAAATACTTCCATGCGTTGCACATCACGTTGTGGCATAATGCAAATATTAAAAAAGTGGGTGTTATTAATTATGGTATCATTACTGACTTCTATTTTAGGTGAAGGAATAGCCTTTACAGGAGCGCTGGAAGCATAAGTGTAACCTGACGCATATTTACTGCCAAAAGTATTTTTATTTAACTCAGAAGCTTCTTTTGGCGTGCTACCTAAAAAGTTTTCGGTATAACTATCTAGTGTTTTATCATAAGTTGCCCAAAGTGCTGTGTTGGTGTCTAAATCTAGTGTGTAGACTAAGCTATTTGGTTTTGGTGTGTCGGGTGTAAATGCGGAATTAAAGTGCGCTATGAAAAAGGCAACCATTCCGAAGAAAAAGAAAACATAACTCCATCTTTTTTTGTGCTTTAATTGCCCAAAAACGGGTAAGCATAATCCAAATATTAAAACGACTAATACCGCACTAGCGACTAACATTTTTAAACCTAAACCAACGGGAAACATTTTTACAAAAGGCGCAAGTATAAATAATGTAGGGATGCATAATATTGCTAAAAGGAAACTATTAGGTTGTTTTTGTTTAAGTAAAACAAAAAAGGCAGCTAAACTAAAGTATACCGGAATAATAAAAAAGCTGGCACCTTCCAGTTTTAATGCAATTGCAGTACAAATTATAAGCCACAATGTTAAAGGCGCAACCAATAAACTAGTAGTATTGTTAGCTTTATAGGTTTTACGATAAAACATAAAACTTATTGCTATTGTTATTAAAACAAAAAACCAAATATAGGTGTGACCGTTATAAGTAAAACCATGAAGCAACTCTTTGTATTCTGGATAGATAAGTAGTATTAATGTCCATCCAAAATAACCAATGACACCACTAGTAATTAAGCTTAGTAAAAAGGATGTAAATCCTATTTTTATTTCTTTAAGTTGTAGTTTTCGGTTTCTAAAACCATAAATAATTAGTCCAATAAATAGTACAACAGCTAATATTAACATTGGAAAAATCCAACTAAAAGGATAGATTACAGTATTAAAAAACGGAACATTAAAGTAAATATAGTCTTCGGTACTTTTTACTTGGTTTAAATTGGCTTGACTAAAATGATGTAATAGTGGCATAATGTAAGTGCCTTGATGTTCTAGAGTGTTTCTGTCCAACCGCTCATAATTATCCATTTTTGTATGATAATCAAAATGATCGTCTATAAATGCAAAGTTGAAACCTTCAATATCACAATCGCGCCTAAAAACGGTTAAGTCCGTATCATTTGGAAGCATTTTATATATGCTGTAGGCTAATGAGTTTGCGACAGGAAATTTAGGGTGTGCAGCTACAAATTGTTTCATTAAATTGGCATTTCCACCATTAGTTTCTATCAGCATGTAACTGGGTCCACCGCTTCCTCTAGCTTCAAAATTTAAAACTAAACCAATGTCTTTTGCCCAGTGGTGTTGGTTAACAAATAAATCGGCACCATTTAAACCTAATTCTTCAGCATCCGTAATACCAATTATAATATCATTTTTGGGCTGTTTTCCATCTGCTAAAAAAGCACGTAAGCCTTCCAAAATTGTTACCACTCCAGAACCAGCGTCACTAGCACCAATGGCACTATGTGGATTACTATCGTAATGCGTTAATAACATTAATGCTTTAGTATTTGCAGTTCCCTTTATTCTTGCAAGTATGTTTATTGGTTTTGCTAAATTACCCCATTTACTTATAGTGTAACCTTCTTGAAGTTGGGGCTCTAATCCTAATTTTTCTAATTCTGAAACAATATAGTTTCTCACCTTAGTGTGCTCTTCGCTACCCGTATAATGTGGTTTTTTAGAGATTTCGGCTAATTGAATTAAAGCACGTTCTGTTGAAAATTGATTTAAAGGGGTTTCTAAATCCGAAATTTTATTAGGTAATAAAGCATCAAAACTGGCGTAAACAGCAAGAATAATTATAAGTATAGCAAGCGCTTTTTTTAACATTTTAAGGATGGTTAATTAGTTGATATAAAAGTAGTAAAATATTGTGTGTGTTAATGGTTTAGGTTAAATGCTTTAAAATCAGTAACTTTAAGTAAAATAAAAAATAACAGGTATGGGAATTAAAAGTTTTGAAGGTCCGAGAAAAGGACAACAGCAAGTAGAAAGTAATCAATCCTTAAAGGTTAGTGATTACATGACAAGAGATTTAATAACTTTTAAAGCAACGCAAAGCGTAGAGGAAGTAATAGACACATTAATTAAATATAAGATTTCTGGTGGACCAGTGGTTAATGAAAAAAACGAATTGATTGGTATTATCTCTGAAGGCGATTGCATTAAGCAAATTAGTGAAAGTAGATATTATAATATGCCAACACAAAATAATAGTGTAGAGAAACATATGGCAAAAAATGTCGAAACAATAGACGGTAATCTTAATGTTTTTGACGCTGCTAATCGTTTTTTAGAATCTAAACGTAGACGTTTTCCAATAGTAGAAGACGGAAAATTAGTCGGGCAAATTAGCCAAAAAGACATATTAAAAGCAGCCATGCAATTAAAAGGTCATAACTGGAAATAGTGTTACGCACGACCATGTTTTGGTCGCAATGCTTCAGGTGTATCTGTAATTAAAATTTTATCATCCGCTTTGGCTGTAATTGAAGCTATGCTAGAATAATTATAGTCTTTTACCGGGTTGTCTAATTTTATCCATTTGACATGCCCAGCTACGGTTATGCGCTCGCCAACTTCTACGATAGCTTCAGTATAGCGTAGTTGTTTATTAAAACCAAAGACGGATTCTGTCTTAATATTATATGCTTCTAGAAGTGCTTTAAATTCAGGTGTGGGATCTTTAAACGTGCCAGAGCTTACTGTTTTATCCGTATCTAAATAATCATAATAGTTTTTTGGGTCTTGCATCGGGAAAATAATAAGACGCTCTCCTGTTTGCTCAACAAAAAAATCTTGAATTCTTTTTTCGTTAACTATTGTTTTCCAGTGTGCGCTTTTACCATTACTTTCTTTTCTCTCAATTTTAATTTTATAAAACACGCATTTACGTTTGCTTAATGGTGCTATTAAAGGATCTCCAATGTTAAGTGCAGTACCTTCTATTTTAGCAAAACGGTTATTTTGTAGACTACCAATTCTACTAAAACCCACTTTTTTTAATCGTCTTAAAATGGTTGTTTTGGCACTAAAATAATAGATTAATAAAATAATAATTGCAATAGCAAAGGCTATTAGAAAAACAATAATAGTGGTTGACATTTAAAAAGCTGGTTTATGGTTGCTATACTATTAGTATAAAAAAGGAATGATTAGTTACAGTTTTTGCGTTCCAGATTTTAAAGCATACAATGCAAAAGATGCTAACCAATGCGCACCAGCATATTCTCCAGAATCCATTTTATTATAGCTAGCATTAAAATGGGTATTAGCTAAGGCCATCATGTTTTGGTTGTCTAATATCAAGCCCATTTCATACAAACACCAAGCGCGACTAAAATTTAAACCATCCAAATGTGCCATTTTGCCATCCGTTTTGTCAACCACTTCTACAGTGTTTATAAATTGTGATGGATTGTGTCTAAAATCAGGTAAAAACGCATCCAACCATTTGATGTACTCTGTTTTTGGTAATACTTTAGCCATAAGTGAGGCTTCCTGTAGGCAAGGTGATAAAAAATCAAAACCTCCAGGCTCCCAAGTTATCGGGCACCCTTCATCTTTTAAATAAAATACTTTGGCTTTGTCAATAATTACTTGTTCTAATTTTGGACTGTATTTTTTAGCATAATCCAATGCAAAACTCATCCCAAAAGCGGTGTTTGGATGTTCTCCAACACGGATTGGATAATTTAATTTATTAAAAAAAGCGATGCATTTTTCCTCAATAAGTGCTGTTAAAGGGGCTAGGTTTTTTGATAGTTGTTGGCCTTCCGGCGTGTCCCATTCTTTTAGGCTTTCGGCTAATTTAAGTAGCCAAGCCCAACCATAAGTACGTTCAAATGTTTTGTTGTATTGGTCATCAAAATAGTCTATTTCCTTTAAAATATTTGTTTCTGTTAAGGTTGCTTTCAGCTTAGCTAAAACAACATCTCTAGATTTAAAATCAGGAAAATCTTTTAAAATATTAACTAAAGTCCAATGTCCATGTACAGAACTGTGCCAATCAAAACAGCCATAAAAAGCAGGATGTAACTGTTGTGGTGTTTTTAAATATGTACCATCTCCTAAAACCTGATTTAGTTTGTTAGGATATTCTTGATCCAAACAAGTGTATGCAAAATGATATAGATATGTTGCTTTTTTTCCGTCAAGCGGAATTGGAGTTACGTTTGCTACAACTTGATTTTTAGTTACATCAAGATTAGGTGTGGGTGCTACGTTATTGTTTTTATTACAGCTAAAAATGAAAACTAGCAGTAAAATAAATAGGTTTTTCATAGTATTATTGGCGTTTTACAAGTGCATAAAAATCGTTGTCTAAAGGCAAGTAACCTTGGTCATAGACAAAGTAGTAAATAGTACCAGCTTTTGTGGTGTAAATACTTGTAAAGTAATTAAAATCGAAACCTTTGGCTTCTAATTTAGTTTTGGTGGTTTTTGTTTTTTGATCAGGATTTAGGCTTTCTAAAATGCGCCAATTTTTACGTAAACGGTTATTAATGTTACGGATTAAGTTTTTACCATCCTTGTTAACTTTATTGTTATGTGCATTTCTACAACCGTCACTACAGAATTTTTTATCTATCCGACCAACTATTTTATCTCCACATTCGGGACAAGCTTTATTCATGATTGTTTATAAATTAGGGTTTTTAATGGCGTACCAACGTAATTGTATAGCGTCTTCGGGATAATAAAAATCCTCAATATAATCTAGACCTATTTTTAACAGGGCATTGTGTGACGCTTCATTTTTTATTTCGGTTAAACCGAAAATAGTATCTAACTTCAGTGTTTCAAAGCCAAAATTAACAGCAGCTTTTCCAGACTCTGTGGCATACCCTTTATTCCAATATTTGGGTATAAGTCGGTAACCAACGTCGTAAAAATTAGTGCGATTATTAAACGTGTAATCGTCAATAAGTCTTAAGCCAGACCAACCAATAAAATCGCCCGACTTTTTTTCTATAAGTGCTAATCTACAAATGCCATGTGCTTTATATTTTTGCTTACATGTGGCAATGTATTCTAAACATTGGTCTTTATTGGTTACGGGTTTGTTACCTAAATATTTATGTACTAGTGGATCGGAATCTAATGCAAACAGCCCATCAACATCTTGGTCTTCAAACTCGCGAAGTAGTAACCGTTCTGTTTCTATGTAAATACTCATGCTTATTTTTTATAGTTGAATTTTATTTTCTCAATTACTAATTCAAAATATATTCTAGCTTCTGAGTGATAGAAAATAATGGTGTAAATAATTGTTTCATAAATAGTTAAATTGAAAAGGAAAGATACGTAATTTCCGTTTACAAACGACAACAAACGTTTACAACCGACATTAAATGCGTAACTACCGATTAATATTTGGTTACTAAATCATCTTTGCAGTGTTGAATGGAACTAATGAAATTCAATACTATTAAAACCTTATCTTATGAATACGTTAAGAAACAAAGTACAGTTAATTGGAAACCTTGGACAAGATCCTGAAATTATTAATTTAGAATCTGGTAAAAAGTTAGCAAGATTTACATTAGCCACAAACGAAAGTTATAAAAATGCAAAAGGCGAGAAAATTACAGATACGCAATGGCATCAAATTGTTGCGTGGGGGAAAACCGCAGACATTATAGAAAAATATGTTATCAAAGGAAAAGAAGTGGCTATAGATGGAAAGTTAACCACAAGAAGTTGGGAAGATAAAGACGGTATGAAACGTTATACAACAGAAGTACTTTGTAATGAATTGTTGTTGCTAGGGAAGTAGTGGTTTGTAATAATTTGACACAAAAAAGGAGGCTAAATAGCCTCCTTTTTTTTTATTATAATTTTCTTTTTCTAGTCTTTATTTTTTTTCGCTTCTCTTTCTTCTTTTCTCAGCGCTCTTTTTTCTTTTCTGGTAAGTTCTTTGTCTGTAAATGCATCTTTAAACTCTATATCATCATCAATTTCTCCTTTAAATGCACTTATCCATCCATTTTTAAATATACCTCCTATAGTAGTTAGTACACCAGATTGGATATTATTTAAATCGCCTTCCATTGGTATTTTAGTAGCAATAGTATCTGTACTTTGATTTTTTAATACAAATTTGAAAAAGCCCACAAAACCTTCCCAAATAACACCAAGGACACCATCGTCTTTACCTATTAGTTTAGAGTCTTTTAAAAGTGGTTTCATGTAACCTTTAAAATAACCGTCCGCTATTGCAATTTCACTATAAAGCCCAAATGTACCAGACTCAAAATCAATACCGCTATAGTGTCTTGTAAATGGGTTTAAACTTGTTACATCAGCATCTTCTAAAGCAAAGGACACATCCATGTCTGGTATTTCATTAATAATATTGACGTTACCATTAAGTGTTACTTTTCCTCCTCCAATGGACAGGGCTGTTGCTGTAATTGGAGATGGTAAGATTAGCTCATTTTCTTTTACATTTCTTAAGTTGTCGGCTTGTAACGAGATAGTATTAAATTGTAAATCGATATTTGGATCCGTATTTAATTGTACATAGGCTAGTTTACCATTTTTAATGTCTAAATGGTTAATGTCTATCGGGACTAAGTCTGTTAACGCTTTGGTCCAATCGTCAACATCAGGCGCTTTACTTGCTGTTTCTTGATCTTCTTGTACGTAGATTATTTCAGGATCAGTCATTAGTATTTCACTAACAATATGTCCTTTTAATAACGATTTCCATTCTATTGATATATCTGTTTTTGGAAATTTTAAAAAAGGAATCTGTGTTTTGGCATTGACTTTATTTAAGTACATACCATTAATAACATAAGCGCCTCTTATTAACGAAATATCAATATCTTCTACTTGTCCGTAATAACCAGGTATATCGGCTAGTACTTTGTTTACATTGTCTTTAACTAGTATTGGTAAATAAAGTCTAAAAGCAATTAATACCACTATTAAAGCTAAAGGTATCAAATACCTTTTCTTTTTAATTCCTCTGTTTTTCTTTGTTTTTAGTGTCATATTGCTCTTACTATTATTCAAAAAAAGGCTTACTTACGCGAGCCTTAAGGTTTTACAATATAGTGTAAATTTAATCTACTGCGTCTTCAACGTCATCCTTTACACTTTCTACTGCGTCTTCTACTTTTTCTCCTGTTGTTTCTTCTCTGCATCCAGATAATGTTATTGCTAAACAAAATAAGACTACAAATGCATATGGTGCTTTTTTCATTTTTTATGGTTTAAGATTTGTCTTTAATTTTGATTTCATCGTCAGTAATTTTCACCTTTTTAGTTTCGGTTTCCATTTTGACTTTGTTGTCTTTAATTTTCATCTCAGCACCATCATCTTTCATCTCTTCCATTACCTCTTCCTTTTTAGTTTGCTCTCTACACGCCACAAATGAGGTGCTTAAAACAGCTAGTGTCAGGAATGTATATATTAACTTTTTCATGATTTTTGGTTTTTAAGGTTAGTTTATCTTATGATGTCTTCCAGTTTTTTTACGGTGTTTAATGCCGATCTTACTGTGGTTAACTGAGTTTGAATAATTGTTTTGATTTCAGAATCTTCATTAAAACGTTCTAGCTTTTCTTCGTATTCCGTTAAACTTGCTTTTTCACCTCTGATACACTCTTCTAATAAGGCTTCATCGGTATCTGACGTTAATGTAGATTTTACATTAATCCATCCTCTATGTAAATCTCCAGTTAAAGTTCCAGATGCTTTTGGCTCTGCGTTATGTTTTCTAATTTGAAAGTCCAACTCAGTTGCAAATGTGTTACGTTGTAACGCTTTTTGTTGCATCCAGTTTTTTAATGGCTGGTTTTCTGTTTTTTGCATGACCTGTTTGTATCCAGCTTCTGCATCGTAATTTTTTTGTAATAAATCTTGTAAAGTGTTTACTAATTCTTTATTGTCTTTTGTGATTTTCATGGTTTTGAGTTTTTGTTGTGTTAATAATAATTTGTTTTTAGAATCTATAGCGTATCCCTAAGGCTATATCAAAATCTACATCGTCACTATAATCATCATCAAATCCTAATTCTGGTCTAAAGTCTAATGATAATTGTAAGGGAATATCAAAATTATATTCGATACCAATGTCTCCTGCTACTAATGCAAACGTCCCATCGTTATTTCCGTTATCGTAAGATCCAAATCCGGCTCCAGCACCAACGTACCAGTTAAAACTGTCGTCTATTGGCATTACCCATTGGTATAAACCAACTAGTTTAAAAACGTCTAAGTTATCTGAGTCTCTCCAACCTAAGTCAAACTCTAATCTGTTGTTGTCATTTAGGTGTCTTTGGTATGAGATTTCTGCTCCAAGACCATCATTGTCTCCTAGTCTTAAACCTAAAGCGTTTTTAGATATGTCTTGAGCGTTTACTGTAAATGCTGAAAGTGTAAGGGCTAATACTGATAATATAAATGTTTTCATTTATGTTGTTTGAGTGTTATGTTTTTAATGTTTTATTTAAGTAGTCTTGTTAGACTCCTTTTCCTCCAATTAGTCTTAATAAAATTGCAATTACTGCTATGACTAATAGGATGTGAATTAATCCACTTGCACTGTAGACAAAAAATCCTAATGCCCAACCAATTACAAGTATTACTGCGATGATATAAAGTAGTCCTCTCATGATGTTTTATTTTTTAGATTAATAGTTTATTTTCTTGATTTAAAAGATTCGATAATTTTAGACTTAGGGACTTCTGTGTTCCCCATAAGTTTTACCATTTTTTCTGCTTGATCTGCACTTGTTGCTACACCTGTGGCATAACCACGATCTGTTACAACGCCCCAAGTATAAACTTGTTCTGTACTTGTTGCTTTACTTAGGTTTATACTAGTAATGTCTTTTTGTAGTATTGTAGTTGTTTTGGAGATCATTGCTATTTGCTTGTTAGCATCCTTTAAATTATCTGCAGTTCCGGTAAATACAACAGTGGTAGTTTTTACAGACCATTGATAAATTTGCGTTTCGGCATCATTTTCTGGCTCGATAGGTGTGCTAATTGGTAATGTTATGCTAGTATCTGTTAATAGTTGTTGCTCTAAGAAATCAAGTTCTGCTGCGTTTGCTGATAATATACTTGAAGCGATAAGTCCTAATGTAATAATTGCTGTTTTCATAGTTAGATGTTTTAATTGTTGTTAACTGTTAGTGTTAAGGGTGTTAATTATATTTTTTGTTCTGGTTAAACTGTCGTTAATTTTTGAATCTGCTTTAACAATCAGTTTTTTAAACGTTTTGCTATTTGTTGTTTTTGATAGCTTGTTTAAAAGAAAGAGCTGATTATCTATTATAGCTTTCAATTTTTGTAATGCTTTTATTTTGTTTTCTTGGCTACTATCTACTATAACATTACTGGGTGATATTTCTGAGTAATTTGGTATTGATATTAGTTTGTTAGTGGCTACTGTATTAAATGCTTCAGCTATTTCAATGTGCGTTTCTTCTATCTTTTTTATCAAGGCTACTGCGCTATCTTTAGTTACTACATGTTGTAATTTTTTACTTAAGTGGATAACATCTTGATTATCCTTTGATAACATTAATAGCAGTTTTGCTTCGTTTTTATTAGTTGCTATTGTTTGTTGTGTTTGCTCTATTTCTTTATTCTGTTGGCTTTTACTTTTAATAAACTCGTCACAAGAATTAAAACTTAAAGCAATTAGTAATACTGTAAAGAAGAGCACAACTGTAAATCTTCTATTTTTCAGATATTTCATTATTTTTTTACTTGTTAATTATTGTTGGTACAAAGATGCAACCGACTTGTTTGTTTGCTGTTACATCATTTTTGATATTGTTTACAGAATTAGCATCTTGTGTATTACATTCCGTATTAAATACAATGCAAAGTTGCGATATAACAAGAGGTTTGCTGTTACATCATTTTAGTATAAGGTTATATGATTTCAATATAGCATTACATTTTATGCATAAAAAAAAGCCTTACGTGATGTAAGGCTTTAGATATATTAAAATAAAAGAATTTAGTCAATTGGTAGGTAAACGGTAAAGGTTGCACCTTTATTAGGTTCTCCCTTTGCGGTGATATACCCTTTATGGTTTTCTACAATTTTTTTGCATATAGATAGACCAATCCCGGTTCCAGAGTATTCGTCTTTGTTATGTAGTCTATTAAATAGTGTAAATATTTGCTCGGCATATGTGTTATCAAAACCAATACCATTATCTGTAAATACTAGTTTATGATAAAACTGATTTTTAGGTTTTATAATACCGTCTTCTTTATCTGCTTCCACAACTTGATGTGTGATTTCTATTTTTGGAATAACACCTTCTGCTTTGTATTTAATAGCATTACCTAATAGGTTAACAAATAATTGCTGAATTTGAAACGGGATGACTTTCATGGACGGAAATGCATCTGATGTTATAATAGCATTTTCTGCTGAAATAACTTCTGCCAAATCCTGTTTTGCAGCTTCAAAAATCAAGTTTATATTAGAGTCTTCAAAAACTTTATCGGCTTTGTTTGATCTAGAAAATTGTAATAAATCATCAATTAGTAAACGCATTCTAGTTGCTGCATTTTTGATTCGGTCTATATAACGAATCCCTTTTGGTGACAATTTATCAACTTCTTCATCTTCTAATCGTGATAAAAAAGTTTGAATTTTTCTTAATGGCTCCTGTAAATCATGACTGGCAACATAATTAAAAGAAGATAATTCTTTATTGTTTCGTTCTAACTCTGCATTACGCTCTTCTAGTACTTTAAAGCTAATAATTTCGTCAGTTATATCTGCTGTTGTTCCAAGTAACACGGTTTCATCTTCATCATTAACTAAAGATTTACCATAAGCCTTTAGATGTTTTACATTTCCATTTTTATGAACCACTCTGTAATAGATGTACGGTAGCTCAACATTCTCCTTCATTTGTTCTACTTGCTTACTTAGCTGGTCCACATCTTCTGGATGTACGTAGGTTAAAAAGTTTTCTATGGTAGGTTTAAAAGATTGTGGCTGTTCGCCTAATAACCTATATAAATTATCAGAATAGGTAAATGTGTTTGTTTTTACATTCCAAGTCCAACTACCGTGTTTACTTACAATTTCTGACTGGTTTGTGGATTCTTTAAAAATTTCTAATTCTTCGTTAGTAGCTTTTAACTGTTTGATGTTTTTGTAAATACTATTGTATGCAGCATACATTAATAATAACGAACATAACAATAAGGAAAACAATAATAAAGGCGTTGCCATTAAGTCGCTTTTATATTCGTTATTTCGTTGGTTTAGAAGGTTGTTTTGTATAGCAATAGCGCCCTTAATTTGATCTCTAATACTATCCATTAACACTCTACCATTCTTGAAGTTTTGGATAAAAGCAGGATCATCAATATCATTTTTTGGTAAAGACCTGTAAGACGTTTGAAAAGCTAATAACCTTTTGTTAATTAATAGGTTTAGATCCTTTAAGCTATTGGTTAAAGTAGTATTGTCTTTTGCTAAAACTTTAAGCTCTGCAAAACTGTTGTTTATTTTACTACGTCCTGAAATATAAGGTTCTAAAAAAACAGAGTCGTTAGTAATTATATAGCCACGTTGCCCTGTTTCGGCATCTTTTAAATAAGACAAAACCTGTTCTAGCTCGACATTTACCTTATATGTATGGGTAATCATCTCAGAAGATTTTGTAACCTCAGTAATACTTCTGTACGTTAAGGCACCAACAACAAGAATAACCAATGCGCTTATATAAAGCATGGTTCTTAAAAAGGAAATATTATTTGATAATGTTTTAATCATAGTTTAAAAACGAAGTAAAAAGTTGTCTTTATTCATGCTGTTAGTGTGGTATTGCCAGTTAATGGTAACAACTTCGGCTAATACTTTTTTTAGTGTTTTAAAATCACTTGGTTTTTTTATATAAATATTTGCGCCTTGTATAAAAGTGTTTTCAATGTCTTCTTCGGATGCTGAGGTCGAGTAAATTGCAATTGCAATATCTTTAAATTTAGGGTTTTGCTTGATTTCTTTTAAGCATTCTAAACCTGATTTTCTTGGCATATTTAAATCTAAAAACAATACGTTTGGTAGCAAAGCATCGTCACTATTTAAATAGTCCATTAAGTAGACACCGTCATTAAAAGTTTTAACTCTTGTGGTTATTTTAATGTCATCAAATGCATCGGTAAAAAACAACCTATCATCTTCGTCATCATCTGCTAGCGTAATGTTTATATAATCTTCCTGCATATTAGTCTGTCTTATTTTGTTGGTTTAAGGCTCTTCTTTTGGCAATAATTCGCTGAAAAGCGGATGGTGTAATTCCCGTTGTGTTTTTAAACTGTGTGCTTAAATGCGCTACGCTAGAATAGTTAAGTCTGAAAGCAATTTCAGTTAAACTAAATTCTTGTTTAATAATTAATTGTTTTGCGAATTCTATTTTTTGAAGAATTATAAAATTCTCAATAGAAGTATAGGTAACTTCAGAAAACAAGTTACTAAGATAGCCATAGCTATGTTCTAAAGTTTCGGCTAAATATACAGAGCTTTTTACGTTTACCACAACGTCTTCATTAAACACCATGTCAATAATAGTGTCTTTAATTTTCTGAACCAAAATACTTTTTTGATTCTCAACAATATCAATTTGATAATTTGCTAAAGCATTTTGCAGCTGGTCTTGTTTTTCTTTAGATAGTTTTTCTAAAACTTCTATTTCTCCAAAACCTACAGACTTATATTTAATACTATTATCATTTAGTATTTGCTCTAAAACTATTTGGCAAATGGCATTAAAATCGAATTTAAAAAACAATGTCATAGTAAATAATTAAGTTACAAAATAAAGATAATATTATAAAGATACTAAATTCTAATTTTTAGTTTTTAATAACAATTTTAGTGATTTTAGCTAAATTGTTAATAGTGTATTTGGTAAGGTCTTCGGTTGCTTTTTGATCTAAAACAAATACAGTGTCTTTGGCGGTAATTACTACATTTTGATTGCTATTGGTGTTGACAGTGTAGTTTGGGACCTTTACTTTTATATCAAAATAAGTGTCATTAATAGTAAGTCCTAAGGCTTGATTAATAGAAGTGTTTTTGTCTGTGTTGTTAGTGGGTTTTGTAGTATTTATTGGAGTTAAATGACTCACTATTTTCACCTCGTTATTTGTAGACATAATAATTAATGGCATTATGCAAAGGGTAGTAATTATTAAAAGGATTTTGTTGGGTTTCATAATTTTAGATTGTGATTAGTTAATGTCCAACAAAGGTATTGTGACATTATTTTTTTTAGTTACACAATTTTTTAGTGTTGTTATATAATTTGCAATGACATCTGATTATTGCGTTAATAACGTATCTTTAAAATCTGAGTGTTTATTTAATTAATGCTTATTGGTGTATGAAATCTGATTTAAATTTTTATAAAAAGATCTCTAAAAATA
This sequence comes from Olleya sp. KKT75, assembly GCF_055635485.1. Classification (NCBI taxonomy): domain Bacteria; kingdom Pseudomonadati; phylum Bacteroidota; class Flavobacteriia; order Flavobacteriales; family Flavobacteriaceae; genus Olleya; species Olleya sp. KKT75. Next base: position 1,086,010 of record NZ_CM145759.1, on the reverse strand, counting down.
GTCTGCCCTTAACAGACCTTTTAAAGGATGAGAGCTTGTTTTCTAGTGTGCCTAAAAATTGGTCTATTGTTGTGACCGATATCGAAAACTCAACAGCAGCAGTAGCAAACGGGTTTCATAACGATGTTAATTTGTGTGCTACAGGTAGTATAATAACAGTTTTAAATACTATAAAAACAGTTAATAAAAAGATTGAAATCCCTTATTTTTTTGGAGGTGATGGATCCACATTTATTATGCCTAATACTATATTAACTCCCGTTTTAGAGGCTTTAAATAATTATAGTCAACATATAAAAAACACTTTAAATCTTAATTTAAGAGTAGGACATTTAGAGCTAGAAAAGGTTTATAACAATAATGTAACCTTAAGGATTACTAAGCTTAGACACAATAAATACCTTACAACTCCCGTGGTTTTAGGTAATGGTATAAAATATGCCGAAAACGTTATTAAAGACAATTTTAAAGCGTCTCATGGTGATACTAGTGTATTAGCGCTTAACCTAGAAGGTATGGAATGCCGATGGGACGAGATTTCCCCAAGTCAAACTGAGAAAAAAGTGATTTGTTTACTTGTAAATTGTAATGACGAAAAAAAGCAAGCCGAAATATACGGGACAATAATGAATGAGATTAACTATGTTTTTGGCGACTTAAACAATCGTAATCCAATTAACGCTTTAAAACTTAGGCTAAACACATCCATTGAAAAAATAAAAAAAGAAATGCATGTTAAGTTGGGTAAAAACAAAACCAGCTATTTATTAAACAATTGGTTAATTACTATTTTTGGAAAGTACTATTTTAAGTTGTTTAAAGCAGGTAAGCGTTATGTGTATAAAGTCAGCCAATTGTCTGATACCATTATGTTAGATGGGTCTATTAATACAGTAATTTCTGGTACTAATAAACAGGTTAGTAGGTTGCAAATATTGTTGGATGATTTAGAGTCAAACAATAAAATTATTTACGGATTACACACCACACACGCGTCTATTATGTCTTGTTACATTCAAGACCGTAAAGAAAAACACATCCATTTTGTAGATGGTACAGAAGGTGGGTATACTAGTGCAGCTATTATGTTTAAAGAAAAGCTTAAAAACAGAACCTTTAATTAGGTTAGTTTTTTCTTTAAAATCATGTACACCGGAAAATGATCACTATAACCGCCTTTGTAGTTTTTTCCAACATAAGTACGGTAAGGCGTGCCTTTATATTTACCATCTAATTGTTTTAAAAAGTCCGCATCGTAAATATCTGCTTTGACATATCTAAGACTTTTAGGTTTACTCTCAAAAAAGTTAGGCGTAAATAATATTTGATCAAATAAGTTCCATTCAGAGTGGTGACTTGTCGTCCCTCTGTCAATAGATATTAAAGTTTCCATTGGATTAAATAATCCCTGGTTTTCCATTAATAGTTCTATGCTTTTATCATTTGGATTATCATTAAAATCGCCCATAACAACAATTCTAGCATCCGGAATATTATCTTTTAAGGTACTAATAATAGCCTGTAAATTAGTAGAGGCTGTAAGTCTTTTGTGTTCGGTTTCATAACCTCCCGTGCGTCGTGATGGCCAATGGTTTATTAAAAAATGAATCGATTCACCTAAAAACAATCCAGACACTAGTAATATGTCTCGGGTATAATCAGAGCTGCCATCCTCATTTTTAAAACTAAACGTAAACACCTCAGAGTTGGTCACTTTAAACTTTTCGCTATCGTAAACAAAAGCGACATCAATACCGCGTTCATCTTTACTATTGTAATGCACAAATTGGTAGGCATATTCTTTTAGATGTTTGGAGTTAATTAAATCTTTTAAAACAGCTTCATTTTCTATTTCGGCCAAACCAATAATCGCAGGATGTGCTTTCGTTTCCTTTTTACCAATGTTAGAAATGGCATACCCAATTTTACGTAGCTTATTATTATAGCGTTTTATAGTCCAACGTTTTTCTGAGGTTGGAATAAAGTCTCTATCACGCGTTAAATCATCCTTATAAATATCAAATAGATTTTCTATATTATAAAAAGCAAATGTGTGCTGTAAGGTTTTTGTTTTAAAGATGTTAAATTTCAATAGTATAAATTTAGAAGCCTAAAAATAGCGAATTTATTATGGATACAATTGCGTAACTTTGTAGTATAATTATTTATATGTTAGAAAAAAAAGATATATCGCTTGAAAAAGCAGTTTTAATTGGTGTTGTAACTAAAGAACAAAACGAAGAGAAATCTAAGGAGTACCTTGATGAGCTTGAGTTTTTGACCTTTACAGCAGGTGGTGAAGTATCAGAACGATTCACCCAAAAAATGGAAATGCCTAACCCTAAAACATACATAGGGACAGGTAAAATGGAAGAGGTAAGACAGTATATTGAAGACAATCACATCGGGACTGCTATTTTTGATGACGAGTTATCGTCGTCTCAAGAGCGTAACATAAGTAAAATCCTAAACGTAAAAGTATTAGATCGTACCAATTTGATTCTGGATATTTTTGCACAGCGTGCACAAACTAGTTATGCCAGAACACAGGTAGAGCTAGCACAATGTCAATACCTATTACCAAGACTAAGAGGGATGTGGACACACCTTGAGCGTCAAAAAGGGGGTATTGGTATGCGTGGACCTGGAGAGACAGAAATCGAAACAGATAGACGTATTGTCCGTGATAGGATATCCTTGCTTAAAGACAAGATAAAGACTATTGACAAGCAAATGTCAGTACAACGTGGTAATCGTGGTAAGATGGTCAGAGTGGCTTTAGTTGGATATACCAACGTTGGTAAATCTACTTTGATGAATACTGTTAGCAAGTCTGAGGTCTTTGCCGAAAACAAATTATTTGCAACCCTTGATACAACTGTTAGAAAAGTAGTCATTCAAAATCTACCTTTTTTATTAACGGATACCGTAGGGTTTATCCGCAAGTTACCAACACAATTAGTAGACAGTTTTAAAAGTACCTTGGATGAGGTTAGAGAAGCAGATCTATTATTGCATGTTGTCGATATTTCGCATCCAAATTTTGAAGACCATATTGAGTCTGTAAACAAAGTTTTGGGCGAAATTGACAGTGCAGACAAGCCAATAATAATGGTGTTTAATAAAATAGATGCTTACCAGGCCAAACCATTTGACGAGACGGATTTAATTGCTGAGCGTACCGGAGAACATTACTCTTTAGCAGAATGGAAAAAAACATGGATGAGCAGAGTAGGAGAGCATAACGCACTATTTATTTCTGCCTTAAACAAACGTAATTTAGAAGATTTCAAAAAACGTATTTATGATGAGGTTAGAGAAATACACGTGACGCGTTTCCCTTACAACCATTTCTTATATCCAGATTACGATTACGATAACTTAGACGAGGAAGAGTAGTATAATATGGGCGTTACCCTAAAAAGGGTCAGGCTGTCCGTTATATCTTTTTTGTATTATGTTTAACCTAATTAATAAGTACAAAGGTAGTAGTAAAACTACACCTAATTTAGAGTATTAAAGTTTACAAAAAAGGATGCCACTTCCATCCTTAACGCATAAAAAAAAGCACCTTAAAAAGGTGCTTTTTTTATTATGTATTGTAATTACTATTATAATTGGTAGTTTAAACCAACTAACCAGTAAGATTGTAATTTATTATCAGCACCAGATAAAGTTGTTAACTGTGCGTTTGCAGCTTCTTGCTTGTTGCTTCTTAAACCAAAGTCAAAACCAACACCAATCATTTTCCATAAGTTGTAACCAAAACTGTTTATCCAAGTAAAGTTAGATAAATCTCCATCTTCGTAAGATTGGAAAGTAGAGAAGTTAGATTTAAAGCTAATTGCTCCAATTTGACGTGTATAGTCAGCAACTATTTTTGCTCCTAAAGACGATTGAAAAACAGCATCGTTTTTAGCAAATACAAAGTTGTAGTTTAAAGGGTGTGCAACAACTATTAAGTTTTCAATAGGTGTCCAAGTTAAACCAACACCAACATCTAAATATCCTGGGTCGTTAAAGTTGTCTATAAATGTAGTTCTGTATTCTGCTAATCCAGATACAGCTAAATTTTTAGCAATGTTTCTTCCGTATAGAGAAGAGATGTTAAAAACATCAGTAGTAGCATTAAATTTGTCGCTATCTGTAGCGTCATCTTTGTTATCTAATTTTACCCATCCTAAGTTTACGTTAAGATTGTTTCTCCAGAAAAACTTTTCTTCAATTAAGTTAGCAAAACCGTTAACAGTTACACCAATACTTCCAGAAGAGTTATTCGCTGCATCTTGAGAGTACCAGTTGCTAAATTCAGAAAGACTTCCTCCAATAGTACCAAAAGCACCTTTTCTCCATCCTGGTAAAGCATCTATTTGTGCTTGTAAAGCATTAGCTTCCGCTTGAGCTGCATCAGCAACAGATTGCTTTTCTACTTTTTGAGCGTGTAATTCTTCTTTTGTTTGGGCATTCATAGAAACCATTCCTAATAATAATGCACCTGTTAAAAATATTTTTTTCATAATTCTTATAGTTTTAGTAAATCGGTTGCAAATATACGGTTTAGAACTAATAACTCTAAAAATAACAAAAAAATACAAACAACTAATAATCAGTTAGTTGTATTTTTAAAGAAGTTGTTAACGTTTAAATAATGGCACAAAAGAACACGCCTCGCCGTACATGATGTTTTTAGCGTAAGGTTTAAGCTTATTTGTTATCATAACATAAGCGTTTATAGGCACTGGCAGCTTACTGCAGCCTTTAATAATAACCGGCTTATCCTGGTAAATAGTACCATCAATTGCACTAATTATGTCTTGGTAAATAGCAGTCTCTAAATCCTCAAGTGTACCAATATGGCTCTTTTCGACAAAAGGCTGTAAATTTACGACCAGTAACATAAAAGCCCAATCCGGAATGATCGCATCGGCGCTACATGTGATAGCTACGTACTGATTTTGATACTGACTCCAGTCATGATTTTTGATGTAATTTCTAAAATCTTGCTCTTTTAAAACCAATTCTTGAAACAACCAATCCTTAATATCTAGCACAACACGTTTTCCTTTTGGATAATAATCCTCAAGGTCAATAGTTACTAGTTTGCTATTCGCAACGCGATTAATAATCTCTTCAGCCATAATTTAAAAATAAGTAATATTATTGGTAACCTTCTGCTTGTAGTTTAAATAAGTCGGCATATAATGACTGGTTAGCCATTAACGCTTCATGTGTACCCATTTCTAGTACACGACCTTCGTCTAGTACTAAAATCTTGTCTGCTTGTCTTACAGTGCTAAATCTGTGCGAAATGATAATACTGGTTTTGTCTTTTGTTAAACCTATAAAACGATCAAAAACATCGCTTTCCGCTTTAGCATCTAATGCAGAGGTAGGCTCGTCCAAAATCATCACTTTAGCATCTTTCATATACGCTCTAGCTAATGCTACTTTTTGCCATTGCCCACCAGACAATTCTTGTCCTTTAGCAAAACGTTTTCCTAGTTGTTGGTCGTAACCTTTTTTAAGTTCTGACACCACTTGGTTAGCTAAACTTAGCTCGGCTGCATTTTCAATCTTTTCTTGATTGTTTATTTCTTTAATATCGCCAATAGCTATGTTTTCTCTAACGGTAAATTCGTATTTAAAAAAGTCTTGAAAAATCACACCAAAAAAAGCTTGATATTTTGCTTTGTTAAATCTATTAATATTAACGCCATCTAATAATATTTCGCCAGACGTAGGTTCGTAAAAACGTAATAATAACTTAGTTAATGTTGTTTTACCAGCACCATTTTGACCAACAAAGGCTAATTTTTCTCCTGCTTTAATTTTAAAGCTAATCCCTTTTAATATTTTGTTGTCAGATTCTGGATAAGAAAATTCCACATTTTTAAATTCAAACCCTTCAGTTATCGTTTCTGGTAGTGGCATATCCTCGTTATGTTTTGGTTTTATTGAAATATCAATAAAATCAAAATAGTCTTTTAAATATAATGCGCTTTCTGATATACGTGTAAACTTAGAAAAGAAGTCTTGTAAGTTTCTTGTTAATCTATTAAAAGCACCCGATAAAAAGGTTAATTCTCCTAAAGTAATAACGCCAGAAATAACACGATAAATTATAAACACATACGCACCATAATAACTTAAGGTTCCCAAAACATTAAAGACAAAACCTAAAGCAGATCTTTTTATTGCTAGTTTTTTGTTGAGGTCGTAATATTCTTGAGATAGGTTTTTAAAACGGTCTACTACAAAGTCTGTTAGACCAAATAGTTTAATTTCTTTTGCTGTTTTATCATTTGCTCCTATAAATCTTAAGTAATCTAATTCTCTTCGTTCTGCAGTCCAACCTCTAGCTAAAGAGTATTGTTGTTGACTAAAATAGATTTCATTTATAAAAGACGGAATAATACTTAATACTAAAAGGATAATTAGATAGGGTTCAAAGTATATTAAACCGGCAACAAGTGTTGCAATGGATATTAGGCTTTGTACTTCTCCTAATGCATTTGACATTAAACCAACACGACTAGTGGTTTGTGTTCTGGCACGCTCTAATTTATCGTAAAATTCAGAATCTTCAAGTAGACTAATATCTATTTGATTGGTTTTTTTTATGATTCTTACAGAGGTGTCAATAGAGTAGGCGTCACCTAATAAGCTATCCGTCAATTGTATGGCGCGACTAATTAAATCGGACAATACAATTAAACCAAACTCGATACCAACATAGGTCCAAAGTTGTGTAAGGTCCGAAGCATCTAATTTGGTTTGTATTATAATTTCGTCAATTATTATTTTACCAATCCATAGAATAATAACTGGTAAAACAGCACCAATAAGTCTGCAAAAAGCAGAGCCTAAAAATAGTTTTTTATTGGTGTTCCAGATTTCTTTAAAAAATCTAGGGATATAAATTAAAGCGCTAAAAGATTTTTTGAGATTGGTTTTATTACCTTCTTTTAGCGATTTTGGTGCTTGTCTAGCCATTGTGTTTTGGCATTAAAGCATACCAAGCTCTAGTTTAGCTTCTTCACTCATTAAATCTTGCGTCCATGGTGGATCAAAAGTAATTTCTACTTCGGCATCCTTAACATCGTTTAAAGATTTTACTTTTTCTTCTACCTCTAAAGGTAACGTTTCGGCAACAGGACAGTTAGGTGTTGTTAATGTCATTAAGATTTTTACATCATAATCTTCGTTAACAAAAACATCGTAAATTAATCCTAATTCGTAAATGTCTACTGGTATTTCTGGATCAAAAATGGTTTTTAAAACCTTTACTATTTTTTCTCCTAATTCTGCTGTATCTATTGTAGTCTCGCTCATTTTATACTTTTTCATTTCCTTTTAAAAAGAAAATTTGTTTTTTTAATTCCGCTTAAGCGAATTAATTTAATTGTGTTTGATATGCTATGGCATACATTTTTATCTGTTTGATCATACTTACTAAACCGTTAGCTCGTGTTGGAGATAAATGTTCTTTTAAGCCAATCTCGTCGATAAAATCTGTGTTTGCGTCTAGGATATCTTTTGGGTGCTGATTAGAAAATACGCGTATTAAAATAGCAATAATACCCTTAGTTATAATGGCATCACTATCAGCTGTAAATTCTATTTGATCATCATTAAGCTCTGCATGTACCCAAACTTTACTTTGGCAACCCTTGATTATATTGGATTCTGTTTTGTATTCTGGAGCTATAAGCGGTAATGATTTTCCTAAATCGATCATGTATTGATAACGCTCTTCCCAGTCTTCAAACATGGAAAATTCATCAATAATCTCGTCTTGTATTTCTTTTATAGTCTGCATTTTCAATATAATTTCGATTACAAAATTAATCAATATTCACTGATTAATTACTAAAGAAGTCTTAAAGATAATTTTGAAAATTTTACGCTTCTTGTTTAGCTTGCTATTTGGTTAGTGCGAAAATCTTGTTTACTAGTACTGCGATTGCTGCTGGAGGATTTCCTGCATCAAAAGAGGGCGTACTATATTGCTTACCATTAACTATGATGGTTAAACTTGCTGCTGCTGCACCGTCATATTGATGCGCTTTGCTTGGTGGGTCAAGCTTTTCAAGAGTTTCTATATCTATACTATCTGTTAAATCTTGTAATGTTGACCAGTCTGCTTTACTACAGGTTTTAACTGTTGCTTTTTCTGATCTATTAAATTGTGATTTTATAGTGTTTTGATCTATTTCTATTAACGTATAACTACCTCTAGTTGATGCGGAGTATCTAAATGACATTCCGTTATCTTGTTTTTGTGTATCTGCAGTATCCGATGCTTGCATACCGTTAAGTAGTTCTTTTTTATTGTGTAATAACGTTATGGCGTTACCATCTACTTTGTAGTTAGTAGTTTCTTGTAGTGTTTTTAGAAAGTTGGTTTCGATTGTGTTTTCTGCTTCTGGACACATTTTTTTAGTAGATCCTAATTGGCTAAAAGTGATTTGGTCTCCATCCACTGCATATGTACCGAAAAAATTATTACATCCAGAAAAACCATATACACGATTTGTAGCATTGTCAAAGCCTATTGATAATTTAGAATTAGTTGTTGCTTTACCTTCTAGAGTAGTTACACTGTAAGTTCCGTTAAGTGGTGTTGCTGACATATCTTGAGTTAAGCTACTTTTTGTGTCTTGAGTTGATCCACAACTGTTAAGAAGAATAGAAAAAAGTAAAATAGTAATTGTTTTCATAGAAGTAATATTTTGGTATTTGATTATAATATTACAAAAAAGAAGCCAAACTATTAAGATAACATCATTTTTGCTTTTTTAACACCTTCAACTAAAGCGTCAATTTCGGATTTTGTATTGTAAAAGGCAAAAGATGCTCTGACTGTGCCAGGAATCTTATAAAATGCCATAATTGGTTGTGCACAATGGTGACCAGTACGTACAGCAATACCCATTTTATCTAGTAAAGTACCAACATCGTAAGGATGTATACCTTCTAAATTAAAAGATATAACTGAAGTTTTGTTTTTTGAGGTCCCGTAAATTTTTAGACCATCAATAGCTTCTAGTTGTTTTGTACCATAGTCTAGTAACTCGTGCTCATAATCTGCTATTGCATCAAATCCGATAGCATTCATGTAATCCAATGCAGCACCAAAAGCTATTCCACCACAAATATTGGGTGTTCCTGCTTCAAATTTATGAGGTAAACCAGCATATGTTGTTTTTTCAAACGTGACTTGGTCAATCATTTCTCCACCACCTTGATAGGGTTGCATTTTATTAAGCCATGCTTCTTTACCATATAGCATTCCAATACCTGTCGGTCCACAAATTTTGTGAGCAGAAGTTACATAAAAATCAGCATCCAAAGATTGCACATCAGGTTTGATATGTGGACAAGCTTGTGCCCCATCTATCAATACTGCAGCACCAACTTTATGTGCTTGATCAATAATACTTTTTATAGGGTTTATTGTTCCTAAAGCATTTGATATATGATTAACAAAAACAAGTTTTGTTTTATTTGAAAGTAATTTAGAGTACGCGTCCATATCCAACTCGCCTTCCAAAGTCATCGGAATAACCTTTAGGATAGCGCCTGTTTTTTCGCATAACATTTGCCAAGGGACAATATTACTGTGGTGCTCTAGAGCAGATACAATAAGCTCGTCATCTTTTTGTAATAGTGTAGCAAAACCATTAGCAACTAAATTTATACTATGCGTTGTTCCTGACGTAAATATTATTTCGTGTGCTTTTTCAGCATTAAAATGATGTTGTATTGTCAGTCTTGCTTCTTCGTATTTATCAGTTGCTTCTTGACTTAGTGCATGTACGCCTCTATGTATATTTGCATTATAGTTAGAATAATAATCTACTATTACATCTATAACTTGTTGTGGTGTTTGTGATGTGGCAGCATTATCAAAATACACCAACGGTTTACCATTTACTTGTCTTTTAAGTATTGGAAAGTCTTGACGTATTTTATTGATATCTAACATAATTGGTAATAAATTAAAACGCTTTTGATATGGCTTTAAACAGCATAATAAATAATGACACGCAAATAGCAAGTGTTACTATTAGCGCTAAAGCAACTTGATAAGTTTTTATGTTACCTTTTGCTAGTAAATTAGTCAGGTTTTTAAAAACAAAAACCGAAAGTACCAATAACATATAAGTACATGATAATCCAACAAAAGTTAATAATATACCATCAAAAAAACCACCTTTAGTCATGTAAAAAAGACCTCCGGTAACAATTGCAATTAGCAAGCAAATGCTAATTAATTTGATGAAAACTTTATTCGAAATGTTTAAAATATCCATATTTTTTACAAATCAAAACCAATGTTAACACCTAATTTTGTTGCTATAATTTTTGTGATACGTTGTTTTAATTCTGGAATTTTTACAGATTTTAAAACGTTGTTACTAAACGCATACATTAATAATCCTTTAGCTTCTTTTTCAGGAATACCTCTAGATTTCATGTAAAATAAAGCGCTTTCGTCTAATTGTCCAATCGTACACCCATGAGAACATTTTACATCATCTGCAAAAATCTCAAGTTGAGGTTTAGAGTTTATTGTTGACTTGTCGCTTAACAATATGTTGTTGTTAGATTGAAACGCATTTGTTTTTTGTGCTTCTTTATTAACAATTACTTTACCGTTAAAAACACCAGTTGAACTATCGTTAAAGATCCCTTTGTAATCTTGGTGGCTTTCGCAATTTGGCTCTATATGATGTACTAATGTATTGTGATCAACGTGTTGTTTGTCTCCAATAATAGTTACACCGTTTAATGTAGAGTCCATGTGCTCTCCATTTTGGTAAAAGTTAAGGTTGTTACGCGTTAATTTTCCTCCAAAACTAAACGTATGAACAGACACGTGACTTTCGCGTTTTTGATCAACAAATGTGCTATCAATTAAAGACGCATTTTTATTATCGTTTTGTATTTTGTAATAATCTACAATAGCACGTTTGTTTGCAGCAATCTCTGTAACCGAGTTAGTTAAAACTGGATTGTCTGTAACACTTTGGTGACGTTCTATTATTTGTACATGTGCATTTTCTTCAACAACAATTAAGTTACGTGGTTGTAATAACAACGTCGACTCATTTCCTGTAGAGAAATGTAATATTTGTATTGGTTTTGCAACCACTTTATTTTTAGGAATGTGTATGTAAGCCCCTTCTTTAGAAAACGCAGTGTTTAAAGATGATAGTCCATCTTTTGTAGCAATTTTATTAAAGTAATTGTCTATTACCAACTGGTATTTAGGCTTGCTTAAGGCAGCTGACATTAAACACACATCAAGTCCGTCATGAGTCGTTTCTGATAAGTGTGACGAGTATTTTCCGTCAATAAACACAATCTTGTAAGTGTCTATGTCGTGGATAAAGTATTTTTTTATATCATTATACTCTAATGCGTTTTCTTGCTTTGGAAACACGCTGTAATCGTGTTTTAAAACACTATTTAATGATGTGTATTTCCAAGCTTCGTCTTTTTTAGTAGGAAAACCTTCTGTTTCAAACGTTTTTATTGCTTCGCTTCTAATGTCATGTATTTTAGAATCTATATCTACATGATTTTCGAATGCTATAAAAGAGGATACTAATTTATCTTTTAAACTCATATTGTTCAGTTTTCAGCTACAGCTTGCTTTTATTAATATTATAATAAAGACAACGTTTGGCTGGGTACTATTTATTGATTTTGAAACTATAAAATATTGTGTAGTTAGTTTAGTTTGTCTTTGAAAACTAATACTGATTACTACTAATTATTTTTAGCGTCTTCTTCTTCTTTAATCCAGTCATAACCTTTTTCTTCTAACTCATGCGCTAGTTCTTTTCCTCCGGATTTAACAATTTTTCCATTGTATAAAACGTGAACAAAATCAGGTACGATATAATCTAATAAACGTTGGTAGTGTGTAATAACTATTACAGCATTATCCTTGCTTTTTAGTTTGTTGACTCCGTTAGCTACAATACGTAAAGCATCGATATCTAATCCAGAATCAGTTTCATCAAGAATAGCTAATTTTGGCTCTAACATTGCCATTTGAAAAATCTCGTTACGTTTCTTTTCTCCTCCAGAAAACCCTTCGTTTAAAGAACGTGACAAAAATTTACGATCAATTTCTAAAAGCTCAGATTTTTCACGGATTAATTGCAGCATTTCTTTAGCTGGCATATCCTCTAAACCTTTTGCTTTTCTAGTTTGGTTAATTGCAGTTTTCATAAAGTTAGTAACACTAACTCCAGGAATTTCTACTGGATATTGAAAAGATAAAAACACACCTTTATGTGCACGCTCTTCAGCAGCTAAGTCTTCGATGTCTTCATTGTCTAAAAGAATGTTACCATCCGTTACTTCGTATTCTTCTTTTCCTGCAATTACAGAAGCTAAAGTACTTTTTCCAGAACCATTTGGTCCCATGATAGCATGTACTTCTCCTGCTTTTACTTCAAGATTAATTCCTTTTAATATGGACTTGTCTTCAACACTTGCGTGTAGGTTGTTTATCTTTAACATATTACTTATTTTCCTAGTTTGATAACGTCGTTTTTATTTTGAGCTAAAGCTTTTACGCTGATAACTTTATTTATTTTTAGCTTATATGGCCAGCCTTCTTCTTGGTCTCCCTTCGGAACTAACTCGCCTATCACCTCAATTTCCACCATGTCTGTTGGTGCTTGTTGAAAGGCTTTAGCTTGGGTAATAATTTGGTCGACCTTATTATTTAAGATCACACCATGAATTACATTTCCCATTTGAAAAACAGCAGCATCTTGATAATATACAAAGCCGCCTGTATAGGTTTGTTCTTCGTTTGTTTTACAGCTAATACAAGCGATAAACATAAAAAGAATTGCTAATTTTTTCATTTCAATTACTATTTATTAACCTACAGATCCTTCTAAAGAAATTTCCAATAATTTTTGTGCTTCTACAGCAAACTCCATTGGTAACTTATTTAAAACATCTTTACTAAAACCATTTACAATTAAAGCAATTGCTTTTTCTGTATCAATACCACGTTGGTTACAGTAAAATATTTGATCTTCTCCAATTTTACTTGTAGTTGCTTCGTGCTCTATTTGAGCCGTTTTGTTTTTAGCTTCTATATATGGAAATGTATGTGCACCACACTCATTACCCATTAATAAACTATCACATTGCGAGAAGTTACGCGCATTGTCTGCACGACTTCCTATTTGTACTAATCCTCTGTATGAGTTATGTGATTTTCCTGCAGATATACCTTTAGAAATAATAGTTGATTTGGTGTTTTTACCCAAATGAATCATTTTCGTTCCTGTATCTGCTTGTTGGTAGTTGTTAGTTACTGCAATCGAGTAAAATTCTCCTACAGAGTTATCACCTTTTAAAATACAAGATGGGTATTTCCAAGTTACAGCACTTCCTGTTTCTACTTGAGTCCAAGAGATTTTTGCGTTTTTCTCGCATAATCCACGTTTTGTAACAAAGTTGTAAACACCACCTTTACCTTCTGCACTTCCAGGGTACCAGTTTTGAACGGTTGAGTATTTTATCTCAGCATCATCCATTGCAATCAGCTCTACAACTGCTGCGTGTAATTGGTTCTCGTCACGACTAGGTGCTGTACAACCTTCTAGGTAAGAGACATAACTACCTTCGTCCGCAATTAAAAGTGTGCGTTCAAACTGCCCTGTTCCTCCTTGGTTAATTCTGAAGTATGTTGATAATTCCATAGGACATCTAACACCTTTTGGAATATAACAGAACGATCCATCACTAAAAACAGCACTGTTTAAGGCTGCGTAAAAATTGTCTGTTGTTGGAACAATACTTCCTATATATTTTCTAACTAATTCTGGATGCTCTTTTATAGCCTCAGAAATACTCATAAAAATGATACCTTTTTCTGACAACGTTTTTTTGAATGTTGTTGCTACTGAAACTGAATCTACTACAATATCCATTGCAACGTTATTCATCTTCTTTTGCTCATCAACAGAGATTCCTAATTTTTTATACATCGCTAATAGATCTGGATCTACGTCGTCTAATGTTTTATTAGGATCAACTGCTACAGGAGCAGAGTAATAAGCTATGGCTTGAAAATCTGGTTTTTTGTAGTTTACATTTGCCCAATCTGGCTCTTTCATTGTTTTCCAAACTTTGAAAGCTTCTAATCTCCATTCTGTCATCCATTCTGGCTCATCCTTTTTCTTAGAAATAGCACGAACGATGTCTTCATTTAAACCAATAGGGAATGTTTCAGATTCTATATCTGTAAAAAAACCATATTCGTATTCTTTGGTTTTTAATTCTTCTCTAAGGTCGTCCTCTGTATACTTTGACATATTTTGTCTGTAAGTTTAATTATAATGAAAAACTTTCTCCGCATCCACAAGTACGGTTGGCGTTTGGATTATTAAACACAAAACCTGTTCCGTTTAATCCGCCTGAATATTCTAAAGTGGTACCAATTAGGTACAAGAAACTCTTTTTGTCAACAATGATTTTTACATCATTATCTTCAAAAACTTTATCCTCATCTTCTTTTTCTTTGTCAAATTTTAAATCATAAGACAAACCAGAACAACCACCACTTTTCACACCTACGCGAACGTAGTCTGTGGTTGCATTATAGCCATCATCAGTCATCAATTCGATAACCTTTTTTTTAGCTGTGTCAGAAACTTTTATCATACCTGTTAATTAGAATTTATCTAAATAGAGTGCAAAGATACAACATCAGTCGCTTTTTTCAATAGCAACTAACATTATATTAGCATATGGTTTTATAGGTTTTTCTTATTACTGAATAAAATCGGGATTGTTAATGAAGCTTGGATCTGATAATGATAAAAGAAAGGCTTTTAAATCGGCTTTGTCTTGGGGGTTTAAATTAACACCGCCTTGATTAACTTTTTTCATCAATGGATCGATGGTAGAAGAGGTTGTCAGTCCTGTGCTGTAGTGGTTAATTACGTCATCTAAAGTTGCAAATCTACCATCATGCATGTAAGGTGCTGTGTAAGCTAAATTACGTAGTGATGGGGATCTAAATTTACCATTATCGTTTGGGTTTCCTGTTACTGCTCCAAAACCTAAATCTGAAAAAGTAGCGTCTAAACCGTTATTATGAAATTGGTTGTCTGTCCACAATGGGTTGTTTGGATTGCCATGACAGTGGAAGCAGTCGCCACGTTCCTCATCCATAAAAATAGCTAACCCGTTTTCTTCTTGAGGTGTTAATGCTACTGTGCCATTAGAAAATTTGTCAAACTTAGAATTTCCGGAAATTAAAGTGCGTTCAAATTGTGCAATTGCTTTTGTTACAAGTTGTCTAGTTATAATCGCAGTACCAAAAGCTTGCTCAAATAATAAAGGATACTGGTCGTGGTTGTTTAGTTTTGCTTCAATTGGTTCCCAGCTGTCATTACCTAATTCGTTAGCATCAATTACAGGTTCTAAAGCTTGATTTTCTAGTCCTAAAGCGTGACCATCCCAAAAGTATTTATCATCAAAATTCCATGCTAAATTAAATAAAGGCATGCTGTTTCTGTTACCAGGAATCCCTGTTACACCGCTACTAAATTGGTTTGGGTCTGTAAAGGCATTTTGTGGTAAATGACAACTGGCGCAGGCTTTTGTGTTGTTAACTGAAAGTATGTTGTCAAAAAATAAGCGTTTACCTAAGGCGACACCTTCAACAGTTAGTGGGTTGCTTAGCGGTACAATCGGGTCTATTAATTTTTCTATAAATAGTTGAGGTATTTCTAATTGATAGGGAATTGGAATATAAGCATCGTCTTGGTTTGTGTCTTCTGAAGCGCATCCAAAAAACACAAATATTACAAAACTAAAGACTATCCAATTTTTCATAATTATTCTGTGATTTCGCCTAAACTAAAAGCACTCATTATATTTTGCTGCATCATTTTTTGTGCATCGTAATTTGGCATTAATGGTGTGTCTAATACGTTTAAATCCCATGTGTTTGGGTTTTTAAACAATTCGGCAATATTCATTTTAACTTCAATAGTTGTATTGTTTGAAATGGTTATTGGTGTGTCAAATGTGATGATCGCAAAATTGTCTTCAAAAACACCATCGCTAACTCTTGCTGTTCCGTTATGAAAATTAAAAGGTGAAGGACTTGCAGTGTCTACATTGTACATGCCATCAAATTGTAAAAAATGATAACCACCACCTAGCATTGCTGGCCAATTCCATGATTCTGAATTTAAATCTTGGTATATTCCATCGGTATTATCTTCTGCGTTAAAACCCCATACAAATTTTAGATTGTACGTACCAGAGGGGATTGTGTTAGTTTCTGGTGTAAAGTTGTATGTTGTGTCTTCAGATAAATCAGTAAACTTGTAACCATCAAATACGTACGTTTCTCCAGTAAGATTAGTTAGTTCAAACCTAGAGGTTAAATACCTAAATCTATTGATGTTTATAACTTCGCCATTAGTATTTGTAACGGTTTCGGTTTCTAAATTAGTGCTGTTTATAGTTGTTTCGTCCCAATTGTGTGTAAAGTTAAAAGTGACTCCTGGTGCTATAATGGTGTTGTCATCATTATCCTCGTTACAAGCAAAAATTAATAATGCTATGGTTAAAAGGGAAACAATTTTTTTCATGTTTTTAATTAATTTCAATTAGTAATAAGTCTGTAAAACCTTTGTTTTCAGTAATATCTCCGTCATTGCTGCTGGATTCTCCGACTGCTATTATTTTTCCGTTATTTAATTCGGTTACACCATAAGCAAAATCGACGTTAGTACCACCAACAGTTTTTTGCCATTTTAAGTTTCCTGAGTTGTCAATTTTAAAGACCCAAGCATCATTTTGACCTTGGTTGGTAGTTAAGTCTCCCGACGCGCTTCTTGAGCTTCCACTAATAATAAAGCCATCATCGTTAGTTGTAGCGATATCGCGTCCAACATCAAAACCTTCGCCTCCGTAAGTTTTCTCCCAAAGTAATTCGCCATTAGGCGACACTTTAATTACCCATACGTCTGCAGCGCCGGAATTAGAGCTAACATCAGTATTGTCTCCTCTGGTGTCTCCAATAATTAGATAGTTTCCGTCTGTGGTATTAATCACTGCTCTAGCTTCGTCAATTTCTGTAGTTCCAAAAGATTTTTCCCATAAGGTTTCTCCTGTATTTGACGTTTTAATAATCCAAAAATCATAAGAACCTATATTGTTGCTAATGTCTGTGTCTTCGCTATCAGAAGATCCAATTATAATAAAGCTATCGTCGTTAGTTTGAATAGCGTCATATGCGGTATCCGAAAAGAAGCCCCCAAAGTATTTACTCCATTGGATGTTTCCTGTAGGGTCTAGTTTTAAAGCCCAGTAGTCGCCGCCTGCATGTTGTACTTGGTTGGATCTTGTATTACCAGCGCCTCCAGATGATGTCACATCTAAAACACCCGTTATAAAATAACCACCATCATTAGTTTGTATAATGGCGTGTCCAGTATCTATTCCAGAATAGCCATAGGTTTTTTCCCAAAGTAGGTTGCCTTGGGCGTCTAGTTTTATAATCCAAAAATCTTCTTGTCCATTGTTTGATGTAACATCACCATCAGTACTATACGTAAACCCAATTATAGCGTAGCCACCATCTTGAGTTTGGATGATGTCATGGCCTCTTTCGTCATTGGTGCCTCCAAAAGTTTTAGTCCATTCTAAAGTTAAATCTTCGTTATATTTTAAAACCCAAACATCGTAGCTTTCATCAGTCTTTGTGGTAACATCTCCATCCATGGATTGTGTGAATCCTAGAACAATACATCCACCATCTGTCGTTTTTGCTACTGCTTGACCGCTTTCGTTTTTTGATCCTCCTAGTGTTGTGGCAGTCTCTAAGTTACCTTGGGCTAATGTATTTGTGGCGGGTTCTATTTCTTCTAAGGTTTCATCTTTACAAGAGAAAAACAGGACACTAATAGCGGTTAAGGTTATAGCGACTATATTTTTTAATTTAAACATCTGTGAATTGCTTTTTCTAACTATTAAAAGGCTTTGGTTTTTATCCTCTAAGTTTTTGTCTATTTGTTGACTACTAGCTTTTTAGTAGTCGTATTGTTTATTTTTACTAAGTATAATCCATTAGATAAATGCGTTGTTGGTAAAACGATACTGTCTTGATTAATATTGTTTTTAGAAAAAAGCTTTTTACCAATCACATTATACACTTCTACAGAAGTAATAGTTTGACCTTTACTAGCTGTTAATTTTGAATTGGTTTTAGCTGGGTTTGGTACCAAACTAAATTTAGAGTCTAAGTTAAAGTCTTTGATACTTAATGGATTGTTGCTTGCTCTTACCACAAAAAGACCTCTTTCAATATCACTAATAATTATATTACCGCTCTCAAAATAAGGGTAGATACTCCAAGCACCATTAAAATTAGCACTATTGCTAGCCGGGTAAGTGTCAAAATAACCGGTTTCAGAATTGCTGTTATTAGCAGAAATAAGTGTAGGAATGTCTAATACACGCATCCCAGCTCTATAATTTGCTAAATAAAAGGTGTCGTCTTTAACATAACCATTATGGTCTATTGCTGCTATTGAAGCTTCGTAAGTAGTTGATAAAACAGGGTTGTCTAAATCTAACATATCAAACACGAAAGTACGTGTGCCAAATCCAAAATTTTGTTCGTCTGTTTCATCTCCGAAAATAAAATACCTGTGATCGTCAGTAAACCAACCTTGGTGTGCATAACCGGGATTTGGATACGTTATTTCTGAAATAAACTGAGGGTTGTTTTTATCGGTAACATCTAAAAGTACGACTCTGTCATTTGATCCACCATTGCTGGCTAATAATATTTCTCTACCTATATAACTAGAGACTCCGATTACTGTTGGACTGGTTACATTGTTATCTGTTCCGTTGTATGTAATAACTTGTGCATCGTGTGTGTAACCTTTTCCTGAATAGCTACCAACTATGGTTGGCGATAATGGCGTTGTGATATCTACAAAAACAGGTCCGCCACTGGCAGCGCCACCACAGCCTACTAAATAAGCTATGCCTTCAGACTCGTTAATTACAATATTATGGCAACTACCAATATTAATTCCGTTGTCGCCAGTAAATACTTTTACATTTCCGTCTGTTGAACTATTAGTAAAAGTTAAATCGTCATTTACACCAGATCGCAATGTAGTTAAATCAAAAATTTGCATTCCGTGACCACCAACACCATCAGCAACAATATACGCGTGATTATTATAAACTTTAATGTCTCTCCAGAAAGAGGTGTTTCCGTTTGCGGTTTCTATTCGTCCCAGAAAAACAGGGTTAATTGGGTCGCTAATATCTACAAAAGCGGTGCTGTTTGTTGTCCCGATTATGGCATATTCTTTTCCATCTAAAGGGTCCGTCCAGCCCCATAAATCACTACCTTCTTCGTTACCCAATGTTGTTGCTAATGTCGAAATTGGTATGCGCGATAACAAGTCATAGCCATTACAAGGATAGCTGGTTTCTACACCATTTATTGTTTGTGTTGCAAACCCATTAACACAAGGACTTTGTGCTAGTGTTAATTGCGTAGTACATAAAAGGAGTATAAATAGTAATTTTTTTGAAATAGACATTGGTTGAGGTATTCTTAATTTTTAATAACAAATTTAATGGAAATAGTAGCGAAATGCGTTTTTCACGTGTTAAAATGTTAAATTTTTAATAAAAATAAATTTGTTTTTTGAATATTAAGACAATTTAGAATTTTTTAGAGCTACTATTAAATTAAGCTTAGTATTTTTGCAGTATGATAGAAGATAAAAATCAACAACGTACGGACTTAAGCCAATTAGGAGAATTTGGTTTAATTGATCATTTAGCAAAGCATTTTGAGGTGACCCAACAATCTACTATTAAAGCCATTGGTGACGATGCAGCTGTAATGGAGTTTGGTGATAACAGAGTGGTTGTAAGTACAGACTTTTTAGTAGAAGGTGTACATTTTGATTTAAGCTATATGCCTTTAAAGCATTTGGGTTATAAGGCTGTAGTTGTTAATTTGTCTGATGTTTATGCTATGAATGCAGAAGCAACACAGATTACTGTATCTATTGCGGTGTCTAATCGTTTTCCTTTAGAAGCGATTGAAGAGTTGTATGCAGGAATAGAAACTGCCTGTAAAATTTATAATGTTGATTTGGTAGGAGGTGATACGACGTCATCAACCTCTGGATTAATTATTTCTGTAACAGCTATTGGTCAAGTTAAAAAAGGCGATGAGGTTTACAGAAGTGGTGCAAAACCTAACGACTTGTTAGTGGTGTCTGGAGATATAGGTGGTGCTTATTTAGGACTTCAAGTGTTAGAACGCGAAAAAGAAGTCTTTAAAGTTAACCCAAATAGTCAACCAGATTTAGATGCGTATACTTATATAATAGAGCGTCAATTAAAACCTGAAGCTAGAAAAGATATTGTAAAACTATTGCAAGAATTAGAGGTTAAGCCAACGTCTATGATTGATATTAGTGATGGTTTATCTTCAGAGATATTACATTTGTGCAAGGCAAGTAAGGTGGGTTGTGATTTATACGAAGATAAATTACCATTAGACCCTCAAGTAATCTCTACAAGTGAGGAGTTTAATATGGATAGCACAACCATTGCTTTAAGTGGAGGTGAAGATTATGAGCTATTAATGACGATCTCTCAAGAAGATTTTCCAAAAATTAAAGCGAATCCAAATTTAACCGTGATTGGTTTTATTACAGATGAAGCTTCTGGAGCACACTTAGTAACTAGAGGTGATCAAAAAATTGCATTAACAGCGCAAGGTTGGAATAGCTTTGATAAAGACTAAGACGATAGTTTTAATGGTGCATTTTTTAGTGCTTGTGTAGCAAAACGTTTTTGCTTGTTTTTGTGTATGCGCTTTAGTACATAATTAATTTCTCTATATTTTGGTGTTAACTCTGTTAAGTTTCCTTTACTATTAGTAGTCATTTCTTTTTTGCAATGACAACATTGGTATTCTTTAACGTGATAAGTAATTTTTTTACTGACCTGAAAATTGTGTCCGAATACGGAGCAGTATAATTTTCCTTTAAGAGATTGTTTTTGTGGTACTTTGTGCATGATTCGTTTTTTTGTTAGATTTTATACATTTTGTAAAAATCTGATATATAGCGTTTACCGAAAGTAGGATAAAAAACCAATTAAACGTCAAAAAGCACTATTTATTCGATGAAACGCATTATTACTTGTAGGAATTCTTCTTTGTTTTCGATGTGAGACATGTGTCCACCTTCTAAAATAGTAACCGTAACACCATTTAATTTTTCTAATTGATGCAGATCTGTTTTAGATAAAATGGGATCGTTTTTACCAGCAATAATTAGTTTTTTGCAGTTTAAATTTTCTAATGTTTTAGTTCTGTCAGTTCTAATTTTCATGCCTTCTTGTGTGGCAACGTAACCTTGAAGTGGTGTTTTTAGAGCTTCGGTTTTAATATTTTCAATAGCGTCTTCAAAACGAATTCTATTGTCTTCAAAAAATAAATTACTAATAGACATGCTAACTAAGTTTTTGTAGTTAGTCTTTGCGACTTTTAAGGCTCGGTTTCTAAGTATGATGCGTTCTTGGCTGTCTGCAAAAGGTGTCGAGTTCATTAAACACAGTCCCTCAATAGTATTCGGCTTTTTTTCGGCGAAAGCCAAAGCAACATAACCACCAAGCGAGTGGCCAACTAGCGTAGTACTTGTAATGTTTAAGTGGGTAAGTACTGCATCTACTGCATCTGCAAAGTCTTCCATGGTGTGCACGTAACCTAAAGCGTCTGTTAAACCATGTCCTAACAAATCTATAGTAATGACCTGATGTGTGCGTTCTAGATTGGTAACGGTATCCTTCCACATCGTACTGTTTTCTAAAAAACCGTGTAATAAGGTGACTGTTTTACCTTGTCCAGAAACAGAATAAGAAATGGATATACCTTTGTAAGTTAAAATCATAGCCTGCAAAGATAAGATTTGTACTGTTTTTAGTAAGTTGTTTTGATTAACTATTTACTATATTTGATTGCCTAGATTATAAACTATCAAATTATGAGATTAAAACCTTTCCTTTATACTATAGCTTTTTTTACAAGCATGACTTTGTCTGCTCAAATTGAAGAGGCTAAACTAGATCAACTTGTTGAGAGCACTTTAAAAACCTTTAACGTTCCAGGGATTTCCGTTGGTGTAATTAAAGACGGAAAAGTGGTGTATGCTAAAGGTCATGGTGTGCGCGCTATGTCTAATAAAAAAGAGATGGATAATAGCACTTTAGTTGGTGTGGCTTCTAACAGTAAAGGATTTACTTGTTTTGCATTAGCAATGCTTGTGGATCAAGGTAAGCTTAATTGGGATGATAAAGTAAGACTGCATATTCCTGAATTTAAATTAAAAGATGCTTGGGTAACGGAGCAGTTTACGGTTAGAGATTTGGTTACGCATAGAAGCGGAATGGGACTTGGTGCAGGAGATTTAATGTTTTTTCCGGAAGCCGATTTTAATGTTAGTGATGTGCTTAAAAATGTTGGTCATTTAGAAGCCGAGAGCTCTTTTAGAAGTCAATTTGCCTACAATAACAACATGTTTATTATTGCAGGAGAGGTTTTAAAACGAGTTAGTGGATTGTCTTGGGAAGAATTTATTGAAACTAAAATAATGAAACCGGTTGGGATGACTAACAGTAAAGCATCTTATAATCGTGTGACAGATAAGTCTAATATTATTGAAGCCCATACGCTTGCTGATGGTAAATTGGTTCAGATTCCGCATGATTGGAGTCCGTTAGCAAATCCAGCAGGAGGGATTATGAGTAACGTGGACGATATGTTAACTTGGGCACAGTTTTTAATGAATGATGCTGTGACTGCAGAAGGCGAGCGTTTGTTAAGTGAAAAACAATTCCATGAGCTTTGGCAATTACAGACGCCTTTAAAAGTAAGTGCTAACGATAGTTATAATTCAAACTTTAAAGGCTACGGTTTAGGTTGGTTTTTAACCGATGTAAAAGGTGGTTATAAGCAAGTATATCACACTGGTGGATTATTAGGAACGGTAACGCAATTTACTATGATTCCGGATTTAGATTTAGCAATTGTGGTATTAACTAATCAGATGAATGGGGCTGCTTTTACAACGATAACTAATACTATTAAAGATAGTTATTTAGGCTACGAAGATCGTAATTGGTTAGATAAATTAGGAAGAAACAATACCGAGTGGTATACATATAATGACAGTTTAAAAACAGTAGTTTTTGATCAAGTAGCTAAAATGAAAAACAGTGCTATTATTCCAAAAGCGGATGCTATTGTAGGAGCATATAAAGATGTATGGTTTGGAAAGGTTAGTATTACGCAAAGCGGAACTGATTTAAGGTTGCTTTCAGATAAATCTCAAACACTAAAAGGAAGTTTATTACCTTATAATGCCACAACATTTATTGTTAAATGGGATAATAGAAGTTACGATGCAGATTGCTATGTGCAATTTAGCTTTGACGAAACAGGTAAGGCAGTAAGTGCTACCTTAAAGCCTATTGCACCTGTAACAGATTTTAGCTTTGATTTTGAAGACTTAAAACTAATTAAACAAGACTAATTTTGAATAGAACAAAAGATCTTCTAATAACAAGCTTTGCTTTGTTTTCTCTGTTTTTTGGTGCAGGAAATTTATTATTACCACCGCTTTTAGGATATAATGCAGGTGAGAATTGGTTTTGGGTAACCTTAGGCTTTATTATTACAGCAGTGGCAATTCCTATTATAGGTATTTATGCGCATGCTAAATTACAAGGGACGTTATATGATTTCGGAAAAAAAGTATCTCCAACTTTTAGTTTTATTTATTGCATACTAATTTATTTAATAGCGGTTGCTATTCCGTCGCCACGTACCGCAGCAGCAACGCATGAGATAGCGATACATCCAAATTTTGGAACCTCGCCTTTATTAACAAGTAGTATATACTTTATTTTAGTGCTGATTTTTGCCTTAAACCGTTCTAAGATTTTAAATATAATAGGTAAGTATTTGACGCCTTTTATTGTTATTATTTTATTACTGGTTATTGGTATCGGATTATATTCTACACAAATGATTACTAATCCAACAACAATGGATACACCAATTGTATCTGGTATTTTGGAAGGGTATCAAACCTTTGACGCGATTGCGGCAGTAGTAGTAGGAGCCGTAATTATAATTTCTATTAATTTAAAAACAGAGGCTTCTTTTGAAGCTAAAAAGGACCTGATTAAAAAATCAGGATTAATTGCGGGTTTTGGTTTGTTTATAATTTACGCTGGTCTTATTGCGGTTGGTGCTTCTTATGGTGCAGAAATAGACATAAACAGTAGTTTAAATAGCGATATGCAACGTGCTAACTTATTAACTGGGATTAGTGTTAAAGCGCTTGGTGCTTTTGGGTATTCGGTTTTAAGTGTATTAATTGCTTTGGCATGTTTTACAACAGCTGTTGGTATTGTTACTGGAACAGCAGATTATTTTAAAGGCTTAATTAATAACTCTCAAATCGTTTATGTAGTAACTGCTACAATTGCGAGTGTCTTTGGTGTTGTGGTTGGGCAGTTAGATTTTAATACTATTATAGTGTTTGCGTTACCAGTATTATTGTTTATTTATCCTATCACAATTGTGTTAATTTTATTGAATGCCATTCCAGATAAATATGCTTCTAAATTGGTGTTTAGAGTGGTGGTTTTGTTGACTTTTATTTTTAGTATTCCTGATGTTATTGGGTTTTTAAGTCCTTCGGAAACTTTAACTAATATTATACATTATATACCTTTTGCAAAACATAGTTTAGGTTGGGTGTTGCCAGCTTGTATTGGGTTTTTATTTGCTAATGTGGTTTTAAAAAAATCAAGAACTCTAGCTGTTTAAGGGCTTTGACGGGTAAATGTCGGGTTTAAAACGGTCTAAAAATTTTATAAAATAGTTTAATGAGAGTAGATTTGCTTAAAAATATTTATATCATGAAGCAGCCAAAATTAGGTGAGAAGATCTCTCAATTAAGAAAACAAAAAGGACTAACACAGGAAGAGTTAATAGAAAAATGTAATATAAGTGTTAGAACAATTCAACGTATTGAATCAGGGGAAGTAACACCAAGAAGTTATACGCTTAAAACAATATTAAATGTATTAGATTATGACTTAAGTCAGATTCAGGACGAAGATGATCAATCTTCATCTTCAGGTAAATCTTCAGAAACTTTTAAAGCAAATTGGTTTCAAGAAAGTCAAGAGAAATATTTTGTTATAATTGCACCTTTTTTATTGTTTTCGTTTACTTATCTAACTCTTAGTATTTTTAGAATAGAAGACTTTTTTCTTAAAAATCTAGTGATATTTATTTTGATTACAGGTTTTTTTTCATATTTTACTTTTGCTTTTTCTGCAGGATATTTTGAAAGAAGAAAAAAACATATTTTAGAAAAACAGTTAGAGAATAAAGAGGTTGTTAGTGTTAGCCATAGTGTGTTGAAATTATTAGGGGTGCTAATTTTATGGTTTGCAATGTTAATTGCTAGTTTAGTGCATATTTGTTTTTTAGGTGATAGCGCTTTATGGAATTATTCTGATTTGGATTGGTCGTATATTTTAAGTGATGTTTTGACGGTTCTACTATGTGTTTACTTTCTGAATAAAATAATAACTAAAGTTTTTGTAAGAAAATTTGGATTAGTAATAGACGAGAATGGTGTTACTGACAATTGTTCTGAATTATCAGCCGGGTTTGTGTCTTGGTCTGATATTAAAAAAATAGAAGTAAGATCTTTACTTATAAACCAAAAAGCTATTATTTTAGTGTTGAAAAACCCCGAGGAATTTGTAAACAAATATGAGTCAGGATCATTAAAAGGAAGAATAGCTGATGCTAGTTATAAAAGATTTGATTCTCCAATTCAATTAAAGACAACGTACTTAGACATTAGACCTAGTCAATTATATCTAGTCTTAAATAGTAAGCTTGAAGAATATATAAAAAACGATTAATTCTTCAAGTTTTTAATAACCGAAAACGCTTTATCAACCACGTGATCTTCTACTAATACTGTAAATTCATTTGTGGTGGAAACAACTTCGTATAACGGAATGTTTTCCCAAGCCAAACGCTTAAATATTTGATAATATAGCCCTGATATTTTAGAGTTGTCTTTTGGTAATCTGATACTGATTGCGGATAAGTTTTCTTGTAATCCAATCTGTTTTTCGTTAATAAAACATTTTGATATTTTCTTGTTTTCAGAATTGGATATAATAATATTACTTTCAAAAATTCCTCGGGTAAACGCGTAGAATATATCTTTATTAGCTTCGACTTGATCTAAAATTTTGGTGTGACTTTGTATTAGGGTTTCAGAATTCTGAAATGTAAAGTCACTTAAATTTGATCGGACAGTAATATCTCCTAAATTTTGTAGCGTACTTTTTAGTTTTAAAGAATGTCGTAACGTATTTGGGGTATTGTATCTGCGTAAAGCCATCATAATAGCTCCAGATTTTACGGGTTTACGTAACATGGCGCTAATTGGTGCGTTCAACTCTTCGGCTAACGCAGAGTAGTTAATGATGCTTCTAGACAATGCTTCTTCTAAAAACGGTTGCGTTATTAATATGTCTTCTACGCAAGAGGCTATAGTTTTCATCCTGTTAACTATTTAACAATTTGTGTAAAAATAGTACAATTTTTTCATTTTTATGGCTATCTCTTAGTCTCTAAGTAATTTAGCCTTATAAAATTTAAATATTATGTTAGTACTAAAGTTTGGAGGAACATCTGTAGGGTCTATTGAAAACATGATTAATGTTAAAAACATTATTAACAATGGGCAACAAAAAGTAGTGGTTTTATCAGCAATGTCTGGGACAACTAATGCTTTAGTAAAAATTACAGATTATATAAAAAACCATAAGTCTGATGATGCTTTGATTGTTATTGATGCACTTAGAAACACGTACAACAAGACTATAAAAAAATTAATTACTAATCCGGAGTTGCATAAAGCAGTCTTTGTTTATGTTAATGATGTGTTTAATACGCTAGAATCATTGGTTAATAGATTGTATGACGACATATTATATAATCAAATTGTATCGCAAGGCGAATTGTTATCCACGTTTATTTTTAGTCACTATTTACAGCAAGAAAATATAAATGCAGTGTTGTTACCGGCTTTAGATTTTATGCGTATTGACAAATCTAACGAACCTGATAATTATTACATTCAGCAGAATTTAAACCGTATTTTAAAAGAAACAGCGCAAGCAGATATTTATATCACACAAGGTTTTATAAGTCGTGATGCTGAAGGTAATATTGCTAATTTACAACGCGGAGGAAGCGATTATACAGCAACTATAATTGGGTCTGTTTTAAAGGCGGAAGAAGTGCAAATTTGGACAGATATTGATGGTTTTCATAATAACGATCCACGTTTTGTAGATAATACAACCGCTATTTCTAATTTGTCTTTTGATGAGTCTGCAGAGTTGGCTTATTTTGGAGCTAAAATATTGCACCCGCAAACGGTTATGCCTGTGCGTGCATTGGATATTCCGGTGCGATTAAAAAACACAATGGCTCCAGAAGCACACGGTACGTTGATTACTAATCAAGTCCATGGAGAAGGGATAAAAGCAATTGCTGCAAAAGATAATATTACAGCTATAAAAATAAAATCTGCTAGAATGTTATTGGCACATGGTTTTTTAAAGAAGGTTTTTGAGATTTTTGAGCGTTACGAAACGTCCATAGATATGATTACAACATCAGAAATCGCAGTGTCTTTAACTATTGATAATACCACGCATTTAGATAGTATAGTTGAAGAGTTAGAGCGCTTTTCTGTAGTTGAGGTTGATAATTATATGAGTATTGTCTGTTTGGTTGGTCATGCCATTATATTTCATCCAGATACGCCTAATCTATTTCAGATTTTACAAGATGTTACTGTGCGTATGATTTCTTACGGCGGAAGTAATAACAACATCTCACTACTAATAAATACAAGTGATAAAAATGAAACCTTGAAAAAGCTACAGCGTTATGTTTTTGAGAGTCATACCGTTTTGGTTTAAAATGAGAAAAAGCAAGCTTTAGGGCTTGCTTTTTTTTTAAGACATGTAATATTTTGTTACAAGTTGTCGCTTTCTAATTCTATAATGTGCTCTCTACTTCCCGCTCCGTTTATGTTTTCTGCATTAATAGCTATTATGGCGTTACCCGTGTAGTCCGCATTAAATTTTATTGTTACAATTGATTTAGCAATTTCTCCATAAATAGAATTTTCTATATTCAAAATTTCGATATTGCCAGATTCTATAGTCCATAAAAACAGGGTGTTGGAGGGGTTGTCGTTTTTTGAATAAAAGGTTGAAGCAAAAGTGATGATTTCATTAGGTAGTGCGGAGTCAGTTCCGTTCAAACATATTGATACTGATGTATTATCTTCAATTTCTATTCCACAGTCACTTACGCTTTTTGTATTTTCAATTATAGGGTCTGCATCATCACTGCGGGAACAAGACATTGCTAATGTTGTAGATATAACTAGTAGTAAATAGATGGTTTTATTTCTCATAATATGTTTGTTTTTAATTAGTACGCTTTTCTTATAGTCTTAAAAAAACAAAAAGGTTGCGTCTAATTTTAATTTAAATTACAATTGTTTATTCCAAAAAAATCATAGGTTTAATAAAAACAGCATTTTTAATACAAAGAAATTATCTGAGAAAGAGCATTATAATTGGTTTAATGAAACTATTTTTTTTAAGACAATTTTTTCAAAGCTTCAATTATTTCATCTGGTTCAGATCGCGTTCGGTAATCTACATTAACATAGTTCCATTTAACTATTCCGTCCTTTGCTATTATAAAGGTGGCAGGAATTGGAAGTATGCTGCTATTACCATTGTTAATTTTTTTCAAATCAAGATTTCGATCTACACGCATATGCTCCATTAAAAATTCTGGGACTTCCCAAGCAACACCATATTGTGTGGCAATTCTAGCATCTTGGTCAGACAATACAATAAATTCCATGTCATTAATTTCATTTTTTGTCAATGATCCGTCTGGCACTTCAGGGCTAATAGCTACTAAAGTTGCGCCTAAAGCTTTAATGGTACTTAATTTAGCTTGCAAAGCTCTAAGTTGTAAGTTGCAATACGGGCACCAACTACCACGATAAAAGGTAATAACAACCGGACCTTTATCTAGTAAGTTTGCCAGGCTTACTTCTTGTCCTTCAGGATTTGGCAACTTAAAATCAGGAGCTTTATGCCCAACTTTTATTGCGTTTTTTCCGTCTTCAAAGTCTTTTGCTTTACTAATAATAGCATCAACACCTTTCATGAATTCGGGATTATTTTGTCTGCCTGATGCAATTTTAGCATCAGTTTGTTCTTTAAGTGTTTTCATTTGTTTTGTCTGTTTATAAAAACTAGGTGTTAGTGTAATAAAGAAAAGCGAACCTTGCGCTCGCTTTTCTTTATAAAAATTACAACTTTTACTTATTCATTATATCCTCAATTTCCTCAATTTCAATAGGGATGTCTCTCATTAAATTAAAAGGAGCTCCAGATTTTTGGATAACCACATCGTCTTCTAATCTAATACCAAAACCTTCTGCCGGAATGTAGATTCCAGGTTCTACTGTAAATACATTGTTAGCTTGCATTGGCTCAGTTAAAATACCATAATCATGCGTGTCTAATCCCATATGGTGAGAGGTTCCGTGCATGAAGTATTTTTTATAAGCAGGCCAGTCTGGATTTTCATTTTGCACATCTGCTTTGTCAAGTAAGCCTAGACCTAAAAGTTCGCTAGTCATTAATTTACCAACTTCAATATGGTAATCTGCCCAAATAGTTCCGGGAACTAGTAGTTTAGTTGCTTCATTTTTTACTCTTAAAACAGCATTGTAAACCGCTTTTTGTCTGTCGTTATATTTACCAGAGACAGGAATAGTACGTGTCATATCACTTGCGTAATTGGCATATTTTGCTCCTGCATCAATCAATATTAAATCTCCAGCTTTACATTCTTGGTTGTTTTCTATATAGTGCAATACGTTGGCGTTGTTTCCAGAACCAATAATTGGCGTGTAAGCAAAACCATCAGAGCGGTTGTTTAAAAACTCATGCATAAACTCGGCTTCAATATTATATTCCATAACGCCGGGTTTTACAAAACTTAACACACGTCTAAAACCTTTATTTGTTATATCGCAAGCCGTTTGGATTAAGTCTAATTCTATTTGGTCTTTTACAGATCTTAAACGTTGTAAAATAGGATTACTCTTAGCAACGGTATGTGCTGGGTATTTATTTCTGATCCAAGTTGTAAAACGGTCTTCTCTTGTCTCCGTTTCTACGTTAGCTCTGTAATGCTCGTTTGTGTTGATGTAAACTGTTTCGGCTTGTGTCATCATTTCAAACACTACTTTTTCTAAGTCTTGTAACCAGTAAACTGTTTTAATTCCGCTAGTTGTTAATGCAGCGTCTTTAGTTAATTTTTCGCCTTCCCAAACAGCAATATGTGCGTTAGTTTCTTTTAAAAATAAAACTTCTCTGTTTTTAGGATTTGGACAGTCCGGAAATAAAACTAAAATACTTTCTTCTTGATCAACACCACTTAAATAAAAGATATCACGGTGTTGCTCAAAAGGTAAAGTGCTATCTGCACTAACTGGGTAAATATCATTTGAGTTAAAAAAAGCAATACTTTTCGGCTTCATTTGAGACGCAAAGTTTTTACGGTTTTTTACAAAAAGTGAGGCGTCTATTTTATGGTATTTCATAATAGGATAAGATTATTTTTTATTTCGACGTAAGTCAAAATAGTATAGATATTTTATAATTATTTTTTTCCGTCAAGCGGAAAGTATAAGTAGTCGTAAAAGTAATAACTTTAAGAGAGATAACTTATAAATGTTTCTTAAAATCTGGTGCGTTTTGGGTTTTTACTTTGGCAATATTACTTTTATCAGTATCTTCAAAACTTATAATAATCAACCATGAAACTAAGATTTATATTATCCCTATTTATTGTTTGTTCGGTTAGCGCGCAACAAGATTTACTAACTCAAAAAGCACTATTGCAAACCAACTCAATAGTTAAAAATGTAGCGTTCCAAAACATTGGGCCAACGGTTATGAGTGGGCGTGTTGTGGATTTAGCAGTAAACCCCGAAGACCCTACGGAGTTTTATGTTGGGTATGCTTCTGGTGGTGTTTGGCATACAACTAATAATGGGACGACGTTTGTGCCTATTTTAGATAGTTCTCAAACACAAAATGTGGGTGATATTGCAGTGCATTGGCAATCTAAAACTATATGGGTTGGTACGGGAGAGAATAATGCGTCTAGATCTTCATATTCTGGTGTCGGGATGTTAAAATCTACAGATAACGGAAAAACGTGGCAGCATGTTGGGTTGTCAAATTCGCAGCATATTGGTCGTATTTTAATTAATCCAAATAATGTTAACGAAGTAACGGTTGGTGTAACGGGTGCTTTGTATTCTAGCTCTGAAGATAGAGGGGTTTATAAAACTAAAGATGGCGGTGATACTTGGACTAAGACGTTATATGTTGATGATGTCAGTGGGATTATTGACATGCAGCATGTTTCTGGCGATTATAACACCATGTTTGCAACCTCATGGACTAAGGATAGAAAAGCGTGGAACTTTGATGGAAGCGGAAATAACTCAGCAATCTATAAAAGTACAGACGCAGGAGAGTCTTGGGTAAGAGTGTCTACAAAAAACAGTGGGTTTCCTACAGGTGATGGTGTTGGTAGAATTGGATTGGCTATTTACGATAATAATATTATTTATGCGATTCATGATAGCCAATTTAGAAGACCGTCAAGCGGAAATAAAACAAATACAAGAGGTCTACAAAAGAACGATTTTAAAACCATGACTACGTATGAGTTTTTAAGTTTAGAAGATAAGAAACTGAACAGTTTTTTGAAGACCAATGGGTTTCAAGAAAAGTACAGAGCCGAAAATGTAAAACAAATGGTGCGTAGCGGAAACGTGAAACCAATTGATTTAGCACATTATTTAGAGGATGCCAATTCTATGTTGTTTGATACGCCGGTTATTGGAGCGGAGGTTTATAAAAGTATAGATGGTGGTAAAACATGGTCTAAAACACATACCGATTATCTGGATGATTTGTACTATAGTTATGGTTACTATTTTGGGCATGTTTATGTGTCTCCTGCAGATCAAAATGATATTTATGTGTATGGTGTGCCTATTTTAAAATCTAAAGATGGTGGAAAAACATTTACGTCTATAAGTGCAGAAAATGTGCATGCAGATCATCACGCGCTTTGGATAAATCCTAAAAACCCTGATCATTTAATTAATGGTAATGATGGTGGTGTTAATATAACTTACGATGATGGTGTTAATTGGATAAAAAATAATTCGCCTTCTGTTGGACAATTTTATGCTATAAATGTGGACAATCAAAAACCATATCGTGTGTATGGCGGTTTGCAGGATAATGGTGTTTGGGTTGGTGCAAATAATGCTCCGGAAGACAAGAGTTGGCATCAAAGTGGAGAGTATCCATGGAGAAGTATAATGGGAGGTGATGGTATGCAAATTGAGATTGATAATCGTAACCCAGACATTGTTTACACGGGATACCAATTTGGTAATTATTTTAGATTAAATAGGGATACGGGAGAACAAACATACATCCAACCAAAGCATGAGTTAGGAGAAAAGCCATACCGTTTTAATTGGCAAACACCAATACATTTATCACGTCATAATCAGGATATTTTATATTTAGGTGGTAATAAGTTGATGCGATCTTTAGATCAGGGTAATACTTGGAAAGCGATAAGTAAAGACTTAACACAAGGTGGAAAAAAAGGAAATGTAGCTTACGGTACAATCGCGACTATAAGCGAGTCCCCTTTTGAGTTTGGTTTAATGTACGTGGGTAGTGATGATGGGTTAATACATGTTACAAAAAATCAAGGCGCAACATGGGAAAACATCTCCGGTAATTTGCCTAATGATTTATGGGTGACACGTGTCGTGGCTTCTAAGCATAAAAAAGAACGTGTTTATGCGACATTAAATGGTTATAGATTTGACGATTTTGCAACGTATGTGTACATGAGCGATGATTATGGTCAAACTTGGAAGTCAATAAGTGCTAACATTCCTACTTCGCCAGTAAATGTGATTGTAGAGGATCAAGTTAAAGACAATATTCTATATTTAGGAACTGATAACGGGGCTTATGTAAGTTTTAATAATGGAGGGCAATGGGAAGCGTTTTCTAAAAACTTGCCTGCTGTCGCTGTTCATGATATTAAAATGCACAAAGAAAGTAACGATTTGTTGTTAGGTACGCACGGACGTGGAATTTATAAAACAAACGTGGCTGCTTTGCAAAAGTTTGATTCTCAAATGACTCAAAATAGTAAAATGACCATTTTTGATTTGGATGCCATTAGATATTATTCACGTTGGGGCAACTCTTGGAGTAAATGGATGCGACCGTTTGAACCAAGCACAACAATTCAAGTGTTTAGTGATGTCTCTGGTAACAAAGAAGTTGAGGTCTTGACGGAAAGCGGTAAGGAAGTGCAACGTTTTTCTGTAATGCTAAATAAAGGGTTTAATTTTATTGATTACGATCTGACGATTAATGAAAAAGGAAGAAAATTTTTAATGAAAGAAAATACGGCTATTGATATTAATAAAGCTAAAAATGGCAAATACTATCTGGTTAAAGGACAATATAAAATTAAAATTGAAGGTGTAGAAAAAAACTTTGAAGTAGAGTAGCGGGTTGTTACTTAAACCCATTCTAAATAGTACAAAAAAGTTTTAAAATTTGTTAGTATATCGCTTGTGGCTTATCTTTGTATAACAAATAATTAACTTCAACTATAATGAGCGGAATTTTAAATTCTTCAATAGGAAGAAAGTTTGCGATGGCACTTTCAGCATTCTTTCTAATGTTTTTTTTACTTCAACATTTTTCAATAAACATACTATCGGTATTTAGTCCAGATACTTTTAACGAGGTATCTCACTTTATGGGAACTTTTCCGTTAGTGCAATATGTATTACAACCTGTATTAATTTTTGGTGTTGTGTTTCACTTTGTAATGGGATTTGTTTTAGAAATTAAAAACAACAAAGCAAGACAAATTAGTTATGCAAAAAACAATGGAGGAGCAAATTCTTCTTGGATGAGCAGAAACATGATTTGGAGTGGTGCTGCAATTTTAGCATTTGTTTGCCTTCACTTTTACGATTTCTGGTTTCCAGAATTAAACACCAAATTTATTGTTGGTGACATGTCAGGTCTTATGGATCCAAACAATGCAGAAAGTGGGTTTAGATACTACGAAGAGCTACAACACAAATTTGTAGATTTATGGAGAGTAGCACTTTATGTGATTGCTTTTGTATTCTTAGCACTACACTTATTACACGGTTTTGATTCGGCTTTTCAGTCTGTTGGAGCAAATAACAAATACACAAAAGGATTAAAAAGATTTAGTAAAATCTACGCAATCGGGATTCCATTAGGATTCATTTTTATTGCTGTTTTTCACTTTTTAAACCACTAAAAAATATAGTTACTATGAGTTTAGATTCAAAAGTACCTCAAGGTCCAATTAAAGATAAGTGGACAGATTATAAAAATCATATCGACTTAGTAAACCCTGCTAACAAGCGTAACATTGATGTTATTGTTGTTGGTACAGGATTAGCTGGTGGATCTGCTGCTGCAACTTTAGCAGAGCTAGGATATAACGTAAAAGCATTTTGCTTTCAAGATTCTCCAAGACGTGCGCATTCAATTGCGGCACAAGGAGGAATTAACGCAGCAAAAAATTACCAAGGTGATGGTGACTCAACTTACAGATTATTTTACGATACTGTAAAAGGAGGAGATTACCGTTCTCGTGAAGCAAACGTATACCGTTTGGCTGAGGTATCTGCAAATATAATTGACCAATGTGTTGCTCAAGGGGTTCCTTTTGCACGTGAGTATGGTGGATTATTAGATAACCGTTCATTTGGTGGTGTATTAGTATCACGTACTTTTTACGCAGCTGGACAGACAGGACAACAATTATTATTAGGAGCGTATTCTGCTATGAACCGTCAAATTGGTCGTGGTAAAATCAAAATGTACAACCGTCACGAAATGTTAGACGTTGTTAAGGTTGATGGAAAAGCTCGTGGAATTATAACACGTAACTTAATTACTGGAGAAATTGAAAGACATTCAGCACATGCTGTAGTTCTTGGAACTGGTGGTTATGGTAACGTTTTCTTCTTATCAACTAACGCGATGGGAAGTAATGTAACAGCAGCATGGAAAGCACACAAACGTGGGGCTTACTTTGCAAACCCTTGTTACACACAAATTCACCCAACATGTATCCCGGTTTCTGGAGATCATCAGTCTAAACTAACGTTAATGTCTGAGTCTTTACGTAATGATGGACGTATTTGGGTGCCAAAACACATGAAAGATGTTGAGGCTATTAAAGCTGGTACATTAAAGCCTGTACAATTAGCTGAAGAAGATAGAGATTACTACCTAGAGCGTCGTTATCCTGCATTCGGAAACTTAGTACCTCGTGATGTTGCCTCTCGTGCAGCAAAAGAACGTTGTGATGCTGGTTTTGGAGTTAATGCAACTGGAGAAGCTGTATTCTTAGATTTTGCTTCGGCAATTCAACGTTATGGTAAAGAAGCTGCTCACGTTAAAGGTTTAGACGAAAACGATGCTGCACTTGTTAAAAAATTAGGACAAGAAGTAATCAAGAATAAATACGGAAACTTATTCCAAATGTATGAGAAGATCGTAGATCAAGATCCATACAATACACCAATGATGATTTATCCAGCAGTACACTATACAATGGGTGGTGTTTGGGTTGATTATAACTTAATGACAACTGTTCCTGGATTATATGCAATTGGAGAAGCAAACTTCTCTGATCATGGTGCTAACCGTTTAGGTGCCTCTGCTTTAATGCAAGGTCTTGCAGATGGATATTTTGTGTTACCTTATACTATTGGAGATTACTTGTCTGATGATATTAGAACAGGTCCAATTTCTACAGATACAAAAGAATTTGTTGAAGCTGAAGCTGAAGTAAGAAAGAATATCGATCATTTAATAAATAACAACGGGACACATTCTGTTGATTATTTCCACAAGCGTTTAGGTAAAATCATGTGGAATAAATGTGGAATGGCTAGAAACGCAGAGGATTTAAAGTCTGCAATTACTGAGATTTCTGAACTTAGAGCAGAATTTTGGAAAGACGTACGTGTGCCAGGAACACAGAATGAATTTAACGAAGAACTAGCTAAAGCAGGTCGTGTAGCAGATTTCCTTGAATTGGGAGAGCTGTTTGCTAAAGATGCTTTACAACGTGAAGAGTCTGCAGGTGGTCACTTTAGAGAAGAGTATCAAACACCTGAAGGTGAAGCGATGCGTCGCAAAGAGTTTCAATACGTATCAGCTTGGGAATACAAAGGAGAACCAAAAGATGCTATACTTCATAAAGAAGAATTAGCATATGAGAATATTGAAGTAAAAGAAAGAAGTTATAAATAAAGAAAAGCTATGAATTTAACGTTAAAAATTTGGCGTCAAGCAAACGCTAACGATAAGGGGAAAATGGTTGATTATCCAATCAGCAATATATCTCCGGATATGTCTTTTCTAGAAATGTTAGACGTTTTAAATAACGAATTAATAGAAAAAGGTGAGTCGCCAGTATCTTTCGATCACGATTGTCGTGAAGGAATTTGTGGGTCATGCTCATTATATATTAATGGTGAAGCACATGGTCCTGACCGTTTAATTACAACATGTCAGTTACACATGCGTACGTTTAAAGATGGTGAGATTATAACTATTGAGCCTTGGAGAGCTAGTGCTTTTCCTGTAATTAAGGATTTAGTTGTAGACAGAACAGCATTTGATCGTATACAACATGCAGGTGGATTTATTTCTGTAAATACATCTGGAAACACAATTGATGCTAACACGATACCTGTAAATAAACAAGACGCAGATGACGCTTTTTCAGCAGCAACTTGTATTGGTTGTGGTGCTTGTGTAGCCTCTTGTAAAAACTCTTCTGCAATGTTATTTGTTGGTGCTAAAGTATCACAATTTGCATTATTACCTCAAGGTAAAGTAGAAGCTACAGAGCGTGTTTTAAACATGGTTAAACAAATGGATGAAGAAGGTTTTGGTAATTGTACCAACACTGGAGCATGTGAGGTGGAATGTCCTAAAGGAATTTCTTTAGAGAATATTGCACGTATGAATCGTGAGTATTTATCTGCAAGTTTAAAAGGATAAAAAGACATAATTGTCACTCTTGGCATTAGCTTAGAGTCTTAAATAAATAAAAACCCAAGCGATAAGCTTGGGTTTTTTAGTTACTTTTATAATGTAAATATCCCTTATATGAAATCTATATATCTTTTACTTTTAGTACTAATAGTTAGCTGTAAATCTGATAACAAAGCAACGCGAGACATAGCGGTAACTGATGTTTCTAAAACTAGCAATGCTAATCAAGTTACTGTGGATTATAAGTTTGATACCACTGCGTTATTAGATAATGTAAAAGAATTATCTTCAGACACCTATCAAGGTCGCAGAACTGGAACCAAAGGTGGCGAGCTAGCAAGAGCATTTGTAATTAAACAATTTATTGCACGTGGTGTTACTCCATTAGTGCCAGATTATACGCAACCTTTTACATTTAAAACAACTAAAAGCTACGATGCGGTTAATATTTTAGGGTTAATAAAAGGAACAGAAAACACTGATAAATACATTGTATTATCTGCGCATTATGATCATGAAGGCGTTAAAAACGGAAAGATATATAATGGTGCAGATGACGATGCATCAGGTATTAGTGCATTGTTCGCTTTCGCGGAATTTTTTGCCAAGTATCCGCCAAAACATAATGTTATTTTAGCAGCTTTTGATGCTGAAGAATTAGGTTTAAAAGGGGCTTATCATTTTGTTGAAGACAATACTATCCAAAAAAGAAATATCGTATTGAATCTTAATATGGATATGATTAGTAGAAGTGAAGACAAGCAGTTATTTGCTGTCGGGAGTCACCATTATCCAATTTTAAAACCAATCATAGCTAATTTTAAAGATATTGGAACTACAGATTTAATAATAGGGCACGAAGGTGTTACAAAGGGAGATGATTGGACCTATTCAAGTGATCATGCAGCGTTTCATAAAGCTAAGATCCCTTTTATTTATTTTGGAGTAGCAGACCATAAAGATTATCACAAGCCAACAGATGATTTTGAAAACATTGATCAACAATTTTATAAGGATGCAGTACAAACTATTATAACTGTGTTTACTCAATTTGATAATTTAGATTTTTAATATAAATGACGGATTCTAATTCTTATTACAACAGTAATATTGTA
This sequence comes from Olleya sp. KKT75, assembly GCF_055635485.1. Classification (NCBI taxonomy): domain Bacteria; kingdom Pseudomonadati; phylum Bacteroidota; class Flavobacteriia; order Flavobacteriales; family Flavobacteriaceae; genus Olleya; species Olleya sp. KKT75. The sequence goes on along the minus strand of NZ_CM145759.1, from coordinate 1,047,440 downwards.
AACTACACAACAGAAGTTTCTAAGCTTTACAAACAGCTAACCTCGTTAAGTATTGCTAGACTTTTAGTGTTTCTAACCACTGCGGTTGGGGCCTATTTTACGTTTGGTAATTGGGGCTTGTTTTCTGTTATTATAATACTTGGCATTGTCTTGTTTATATTTTTATTATCGCGATATACCAATATTAAATCCGTTTACAATTTAAAAAAAGAGCTAATCACAATTAATCAGGATGAGCTAAAGATTGCTTCTGGAGATTTTTTTGAAAAACCGGATGGTCTGACGTTTCAGGAGGCTAACCATAATTATGCTTTAGATATTGATTTATTTGGTAGAGGTAGTTTCTTTCAATTTATAAATAGAACAGCAATAGAGGAAGGTTCGGAAAAGTTAGCAACTAGTTTAAAAGCTAACGTCACAGGTGATATTGTACTTAGGCAAGACGCTATTAAAGAGTTAGCTAACAAATCAGATTGGAGACAGCAATTTCAAGCTAATGCTAGTTTAATTAAAGTAGAGACCAAAGGAGCTACAATTCTAAAGTTTTTAAAAGCGCACGAGTCCATATTACCTAAACACATAAAGATATTGCCTTTAGTAGTTTCAGTATTGACTATTATAATTATTGGTTTAGCAATTGCTAAAATAACACCTCCAATTACTATTGGGTATTGGTTATTTGTCGGCTTGTTTGTTACTGGACGTTATGTCAAAAAAATAAATGGGCTGAGTGCTAATGCAGATAAAATGCGAGACACTTTTCGTCAATACACCTCTTTGTTAAAAGCTATCGAAACCGAAACATTTACGTCACAATTACTAATTAGCAAGCAGGCTCAAATTCAATTAAAAGACAAAAAAGCGTCTCAGATTTTAAAAGAACTATCAAAAGCAATGGACGCTTTAGATAACAGGAGTAATTTAATCTCGGCTATTTTTGGGAATGGGTATTTTTTAACTGACATAAAGCATACGTATACAATAGAACAGTGGTTAGAAAATTATAAAGACAAAGTTGAAGATTGGTTTGAAGTCGTTGCTTTTTTTGATGCTTATAACAGTTTAGGAAACTATGCTTTTAATCATCAAGAATATGTCTATCCTCAAATAGTAGATAAAAATGAAGATACTAAAGTCACGCAATTAGGACATCCTTTATTAAAATCTGCCAAACGTGTGGATAATGATTTTGAAATAAAAAACAAGCAGTTTTTTATTATTACTGGTGCAAATATGGCAGGGAAAAGTACGTTTTTGCGCACAGTGTCTTTACATATTGTTATGGCTAATGTTGGTTTGCCAGTTTGTGCAACAGCATCGATGTATAGTCCTGTAAAATTAATTACAAGCATGCGTACCAGCGATTCTTTAACGGATGACAGTAGTTACTTCTTCTCAGAGTTAACACGCTTAAAATACATCGTAGATGCTATTAAGCAGGATAATTACTTTATTATTTTAGACGAAATCCTAAAAGGAACAAATAGTACAGATAAAGCTATTGGGTCGCGCAAGTTTGTCGAAAAATTAGTGGCCAGTCATGCTACCGGGATAATTGCTACACACGATCTAAGTTTATGCGAAATTGAAGAGCATTTGTCAGAAGTAAAAAACCACTATTTTGATGCGCAAATCATTGACGATGAATTGTATTTTGATTACACCTTTAAAAAAGGGATTTGTCAAAATATGAATGCTAGTTTCTTACTTAAAAAGATGGAGATTGTGTAGGTCTTTATAAATAATAACATGTCACTTATAAAGTGTTTTTGTCAAGTAGTTTAATCAATTAACCTAATTATTATTGGCGGGACCTTGCATACTCTTGCAGGTAGATTTGATTTTATTTGAATTTCAAATAGTTGTATTTGACTACCTCTTTTTACTTTAAGAATTTCTTTGATTAAAGCGGTAGACTTTATTTTATTTCCAAACACTTTTTTTGTAGGCTTTCCTGGCAGTTTTATTTTGAAACTTATAATTTCAGTTTTTAATCCATCTATTAACAAGTCTGGAAAATTATAAGACACAACACCTTCGCTTAATTCCTTCTTTGTTAGTTTTAGATCACATTGTTTACAATGTTTACTGTTAAATTGACTAATACCTGAGCTAATGTCTCTTATTTCAAATTTTTTAATAACATTATAAGGGATGTCGTTCAGGTCTTTTCCGGTAACGGTAATAATTGTTTCTTTTCCACTTCTAGGTGCTAGTTTATAATTCCCTAAATCATCAATTTTCACTAAGCCCTCTCCCGTTGCCTGATAAGGTAGGTTGTTTTCAATTTTGATGCGTATTGGGTTTTGAATTCCTCTGTATACAATATGCTGGTCGTTAAATGTAGTATAGATTTCTATTTTTGGAGAAGACTTTTCAGTAAAAGAATTGTTATTAATATAACCATTAATTGAAAACCATATAACAAGTATCAGAGTTGAAGTCAATTTCATAATTACTTAGTCGGCTTTATTAAAGATTTGGTTAGATTAAAGATAACTAAAAGTAAGAACCTTTATTGTTTAATGTATTAATATAAAAAAATGGTATAACCAACTTGTACTATTTACTTTCCTGACTGATTTAATCAAATAAAAACTCCCTCTGCATTAGAAGGAGTTTTTGTAATATTATGGGCACTATTGTTTCATTTCTAATTTGATTTTATCCAACATCTCCAATGCGTTTTTATCTTCAGGCTTAAATTGGAGTACTTTATTGTAGTTTTTTGTAGCTTCCTTATAGTTTTTAGTCATATAAAAAGCTTCGCCTAAACTATCAAAAACGTTGGGGTTATTAGGGAACATTTTAGTGTTTAAATCAAAAAGATACAATGCTTTGTAAAATTGCTTGTCCTTTAAATGCCAGTATCCCAATGTATTTAATTCTTTGCTTCCTTCTGAGTAGTCTGGGAAATACGTTAAAAAGTTAGATTCTAACGCAATCAAGTCTTCTAATGGTTTTTCATTCAAGTTGTAAAATGTAATGTTAGCAACATAATACTTAGCAAAATAACGTTGGTTAGTGACTATTTTCTCAATGTCGCGTTCTAAAGTTTCAACAGGATGCTCTACTATTCTATTAATTTCTTTTCCATTTTTATAAAAAATAAAAGTTGGTACACGATGGATGTTAAATCCTTTTTCTTCTCCATTAGGTCCTTTTTTGTAGCTTTCTTTTGTGTTGTCTAAAGCAAAGACCTCTAAGTTGTCCATATTAAAATTAGCTAATTCTAGTACTTTATAAAAACGTGGAACTTCTTTTTTACTATCCCCACACCAAGTACCTAAAAAGACTTTAATGGTGTAGTTGTTTAGCGAGTCTTTAAAGGTGTTTATTAGTTTTTCGTTAGCTATATACTCGTCATGATTTTTATTAAACCACGTTTTATAACCGTCTTTTAAAAGACCATCTTTATTAATCTTTCCTAATAACTTTGGCTGTCCCTTGCCATCCAAAACTTCAGTATTTATTGTTTGGGCAATTGTGGTGGTAAGGGTTACTAAAAAAAGGGCAATGGATACAAATAATTTCATAAGTGTTGTTTTTGATTGATATACTCAAATCTATCTTTAATTTTAATTGATTAGTAATTATTTAAACCAACAACACACTTAAGCTTATAAACAACACACTTTTTGCAGTTTGCATTGCTTTTAATGGTTTTTGTACTTTGTTTTTTGATGGTTTTAGCTTTTTGGTTTACTTTCAAGCTAAATTATGATAAACTTAAAAAAACATACGTCGCAAATCTTAGTACATCTGCTGTTTTGGATGCTATTTGTATTTGTGTCTTTATTTATCTTTTCCAGATATTATTGGGCCGAAAACCCATTTTTGCAATATTTATCCATTTTAGGTGTCATTGTATATGTTAACCATTTTGTGTTATTACCCTTTTTTGTAAAACGAAAATGGTATAAATGGTATGGCTTAGTTTTTATAGCAATATCTTTTTTTGCTACGCAATTGTATTGTAATGTCTTTGCACAATGTGGTTGTTCTATAATGAAATGCTTAAGTGACTACCTTTGGCAGACATTGGTGCCATTAATATTTTTCTCTTTTATTTGGATGTTATTTCGGTTTTTGGACGAGCAAAGTCAAAAGGAATACATGATACAACAGCATGAGAAAATGGAATTAAAGTTTTTGAAATCTCAAATAAACCCACATGTCTTGTTTAATAATTTGAATACTATTTATTCGTATTCAATAGAAAAACCAAACGAAACACCTGAGCTTATTTTGATGTTGTCAGACAATTTGAAGCATGTCTTATATGAGAGTAATGCTCAGTTTGTCGATTTAAATAAGGAACTTCAATTTTTAGATAATTATATTAAGTTTCAGAAGATAAGAACAGAAGGTGTTAAGCATATCAAGTATACTACTAATGTAAAATCAGATTACATTAAAATTGGACCTTTATTGTTAATTACCATTATTGAAAATGCATTTAAACACAGTACATTACATAGCACTATTTTTATACAAATTACTGAAGAAGAAAGCACGTTGATTTGTACGTGTATCAACGATTTTGAACATAATAATACGGATGATAACCACTCTAAAATTGGATTCAAAAATCTAAAAAAACGATTGGATTTGTTGTATCCTAATAAGCATCAGTTACAAATTGAAAAGACAGACCAGTTTAAAGTAATTTTAACCTTAGATCTATCATGACCTGTATAATTATTGAAGACGAAATACCTGCCCAGAATTTACTTAAAAACTATTTAAGTAAATTACCTAATGTGCAATTGTTAGGTACATTTCAATCTGCTATTCAGGCTCATAATTACTTTAAAACAAGCACAGCAGATGTTGTGTTTTTGGATGTTAATTTACCAGACATATCTGGTTTAGATTTTATAAAAACGGTAAAAAATCCACCTGCAATTATAATGACAACTGCTTATCCAGATTATGCAGTGAGCTGTTTTGAGTTAGATACAATTGTCGATTATTTAGTGAAACCTTTTGGTTTTGATCGTTTTTTAAAAGCTGTAAACAAAGCGGAAGACAGAGCAAATAACAACATAGATGTTAATACAGTAGATACTAAAGTGGTTGAGGATTCTATTTTCTTGAATGTGGATAAAACACTACATAAAATTGTATTAAGTGAAATTTTGTATTTAGAATCTGACAGAAACTATATTACTGTAGTTACTAAAACACAAAAACTGTCTTATATAGATTCTCTTAAAAATTGGGTTGAAAAACTACCGAAGCAAGACTTTATTCAAATTCACAAATCATATATAATTAACGCTACTTACGTGAGTAAAATATCAGGAAATGAGGTCTTTATTAATACGCAGCGTTTGCCTATTGGAAGAACTTATAAAGCGGATTTGCTTAAAAAATTAAGAATTGTTTAATGGGTATCTATTAGTTGTAATTTCTGTTTACTTTTAGAGTAAAGTTAATCGCGTAGTCATAACAAGATCTTAAATCATACAAATTGGATAATAAATTAAACGTAGCAATTATTCAGGCTAACTTGGCTTGGGAAAACCCAATTGAGAATAGGCTAAACTTCACACAAAAAATTGAAAGCTTAACCAATACTGTTAATCTTATTGTGTTGCCAGAAATGTTTACTTCTGGATTTACAATGTCTCCGCAATTGGTTGCAGAAACTATGGAAGGTGCTACCGTGCAATGGATGTTAGCTTTGGCTAAACAGAAAATGGCTGCTATTGTTGGTAGTATAGTTATTGAAGATAGCGGGCAATACTATAATCGATTGGTGTTTGTACATCCCGATGGTAAAATAGATAGTTATAACAAGCGTCACACCTTTACTCTAGCAGGAGAAGACAAGGTGTATGCTAAAGGTGACCAAGTAGTGATAGTCGATTACAAGGGGTTTAAAATAAAACCTTTGGTATGTTATGATTTGCGTTTTCCTGTATGGGCTAGAATACAAGACAATTTTGATATACTATTATACGTAGCTAATTGGCCAACAAAACGTATTACCGCTTGGGATACTTTGTTGCAGGCTAGAGCAATTGAAAACATGTGCTATTGCATTGGTGTAAATAGGGTTGGTTTAGACGCTAATAATTACGAATATCCAGGACATTCTGCTGCTTATAATGTGTTAGGAAATATGCTTACTAACTTAAAGCCAAATACAGAAGGTGTAACAGAAGTCGTGTTGTCTAAATCTCATGTGGACAACACTAGAAACAAACTTAGATTTTTAGAAGATAAAGATGTATTTAGTTTAGAGTAAAATCTATAGTAACTTCCCAGCCTGATCTAATTTCTTCTACTTTTTTAGCATAACTTACACGTTCTGCTTGTTGCTTTTTAAGAAAGTTTCCTGAATCGTATTTTCCATTTTTATTGGTATCGTAGATAACTCTAACATAGTATTCTCCTGGTTTTAAAAAGAAAAAATCTAATGGTTTTGGCGTTTTGGCATATTGCTCATATTTTACTTCACCTGTTTTGTTTAAAAACTGAACGATTAGCGGGTAAGTTGCATTTTTTAGAATAACCCTGGCATTACCAAGACCAGATTCTTTAACGGTTCTTAAATTAAAATTTAAAGTGTCATTAGGTAAGTTGTAAAAGTCCGTAATTGTACTTGGTAGTAATTGGATCTTGTATAAATTGTCTTCCGTTTTATCAAAGTCGACCTCTATTGTGTTTTGTAAAGTATCTAATTTAGTAGTGAAACTAACCTTTGTAGAATCTTTGTCTAATATGGTTATTTTGCTTTTGTCAAATTTTGATATCGGAATATTAGCCGATAGCTTTAAGGTTTCAAAAAAGTCAATATTACTACTTGGACTAGCTTTTACTAGTAATGAGTCGCGTTTGTTATCTTTTATTCTAACTGTAAAAGTGTCTATTTTAGTTCTGTTAGTTACTTTAAATACTAATGAGTCCACCTCTAATTTTGGTTTGTAAAAATAGTTTAGTGTATCTGTTTTTTCATCTTTAAAATAACTGTAACTATAGTCTTTAGGCGCGTCAGACAATAAATCAATTGTCATGTCTTTGTAGTCTTCACCTTCAAAACCAAATGCTATTTTTTCGCCAGAAACTAAACGAGCACTTTCTGCTTTATAGTCTATTTCTTCTTTAAATATTTTTAATTCGTAAAACGCAGAAGTATCTGCAGATACGGTTATAAATTCTTCGTAAAAACCAATTTCGTCTGATTTTTGGTCAAACTTATTATTGGAATTATTATCCTTTAAGGCAATAAGCTTGTAAGCTCCTGCTTTTAAGTTTTCTAGTTTAAAATTAGTGGTGCTATCTAAAGTGTTAGTAATGTATTTTGGATTTTCTTTATATACAATAGAATCTGTGTAAGTCGAATCTGCTTCGTATAAATGAATAGAGATAAAAGGGTCTGTTGTTCTTTTTATTGCATCCATAACGCTTCCTTTTACAGATAACGAATCTATGTAATCTCCTGTTGAAAACACATACCTATAATAAGGATAAGGGTTTTCTTCGTTATTATCCACAATACTATTACCAAAGTTAATGGCGTAAGTTGTGTTAGGCGCTAACGTGTCAAGAATCTTGATTTTGATGTACTCACTTGGACTTCCTAAAGGTGTAATGTCCGGTTTTGTGTTCATTGGAGGCGATATAACCAGTTGTTTGGTTAGATCTTTTGTTTTAATATATTCGTCAAAATATATTTTAATCTCTTTACTATTAAAATTTGTCGAGAAGTTAGCAGGCTCAGAATATCTGATTTTAGGAGGTGTAACATCTTTTTCTCCTCCAGTAATATTACCTCTATTGGCGCAATTAATAAAAGTAAGCGCTAAAACGCAATAAAAACAAAAATTTAAGAGACGGTTTTGCATATGATTTTAAATGTGGTTACAAATTAACAACATATTTATGTTTTAACGAAAAATGCACTAGGCTATTGCCATTGTAGCGACACTTATTTTTACATTTTCAGCTTTTTTTAATTCTATTATACAAGCCTCTAATGTGTTTCCGGTGGTAATAATATCATCCACCAATAAGATGTGTTTGTTTTTAAGTTGTGACAATTGTGTTACTGCAAAGGTTTCGTTATTTAATTGCCATCGTTCCAGTCTTTTTTTAGAAGCTTGAGAGCTTGCAGTTGTTGTTACCTTAATTAAAAGATCATCATTATAAATGGTTTGCAAGGCTTGGGCAATTTTTTTACCAAATTCTGCACATTGATTATAGCCTCTTTTTTTTATCTTTTTTGGATGTAATGGCACAGGGATAACCAAGTCTATAGTTTTGTAATCGGGACATTGTTTTAGTTCCTCTCCCAGCCATTCGCCTAGAAAACTACTTACTTCTTCATTTTTTCCGTATTTAAGTTGGTGGAGTAGGTGTTGTACAATACCTTTTTTTTCAAACCTTAGTAAAGCTGTAGCTGCTTCTATTTGTGCCCTACCGTAAAACACGTTTTTTACAAAGGGGTCTTTAGAGGTGTGATAATCTGTGGTTGGCAAGACGTGTCTACAGGTGGTGCATAAAAAGGATTCATTATCGGATAGGAGGCTTTTACACGCGTTGCAGACCTTTGGGAAAAATAAATCAGCTAAGGCTTTAAAGCTCATAAAATATTGGTTTAACGCGGGTTGTAACTTAGATGAAGTGCATATAAATCCTTTTAAAAACTTTCAAAATTACTTTAGCACGGATTTTAATCAAGTTATCGAAAAATTATTACATATAGATATATTAGCAATAGTTTTGTATCAAATATTAAACTAATGATTATAAAATCCCAAATCTATAATCTAAGGTTAGTTATTGTTGCGCTATCAACATTAATGTGCGCTTTAGGTTATTACGCTCATAATAATTATTCGTCTTTAAACGAGTATCATGAGTTTCTAATTGACGAAAATGCTATGGTAGAATCAGAGCTTAGTCAAATGGTAGCTAGCTACGATTCATTGCGTTTTGATAATAGAGATTTGCAAACTAAATTGGATAATTCTAGAATTAGAATTGCACGCATCTTAGATTCTGTTAAATATCTAAAACCAGATGTTTATTTAGTGTCTCACTACAAGAAGCAATTGCAAGTCTTAAAAAATGAAAACAATAGTATTTTAGCTTTAGTTGAGAAATTAAACGCTGAAAACGAATTTTTAAAACAAGAAGCCATCCGTGTAGGCGCAGAGCTTGATCAAACTATTTCATTTTCTGAGCATTTAGAAAGCAAAAACTCAACTTTATCTATTATTAACAGTAAGTACCAAGAAAAGATAAATAAGGCTAAGGTCTTAAGTGTTTCCAGTATTGCTGTGCAAGGTGTTAGGCGCGTGACTAACAGCGGGGATATTAAAAGTACTACCACAGCAAGACGAGCAAAACAAATTAATGTGTGTTTTACTATTCCTGAAAATAAGTTTACAGTAAAAGGTAAAAAGGAACTTTATGTACAAATAGTAGATCCTTTAAATAATGTTGTTGGAGATCAAGGGGTGTTTAATACAGGAGCATCCTCTTTAATTTACAGTAAGAAAATAATGGTGGACTATAAAAACAAAAACTTAGAGCAGTGTTTGTTTGTTAAACCATCTGAGGATCAGTCTTTACAAAAAGGCGATTACTATGTTACTGTGTACCATAAAAGTAGATTAATTGGTAAAACAACAATGACCCTTAAATAATATTAAAACCGTACGAAAACTCTTATTTTAAAGGGGTTTGAAAATTATATTGAAGTCTTTTTTTTAGCTTAAAAGGTTACTTTAACAATTTTTTCACCTCTTCATCGGTATTTAACAGTAAACCATATTTTAAATCAATAATTTTATTTGTAATTAATTTATACATGATAGTTATCCCTCATACTTACAACTATAGATTAGTAATTGGTTGCTTGGTTATTGCTTTGGTGTCTTTAGGTACTTTTAGCTATTTTAACTTAGATAAGTTAGAAAGTTATAACACTTATGTCATTCAAGAAAAAAAACTTTTAGAGATTGAATTATCAGAAATGATAGTACGTTATGACGAAGTTGAAGTTAATAGTGTTGTGCTAAATGACAAACTTGAACAGTCTAAATTTAAAATAGAACGTATTTTAGATTCCATAAGAGTATTAAAACCAAGTGCATCTTTATTATCTGTTTATAGATCTAAAATTAAACTTCTGCAAAAAGAAAAAGCAGAGGTCCTAGCTTTAGTGTCTAAACTTGAAAACGAAAACCAACGCTTATCCATAAAAACAGCCAAAGTTGAAGAGGATCTTCACGGAGCTAGAAGCATAACTAATGCTTTAAAATCTGAGAACAAAGATTTAGCTTTTAATAATACGCAACTTTCTAAAAAAATTGAAGCTGCTAGCCATTTAGAGATAGGTAAGCTTAATGCAAAAGCTGTAAAACGTATTACCAAAAAACGTATTGTAGGGACTAATAAGTCTTATAAGTCTAATAAGCTTCATGTAACGTTTACTGTATCTAAAAATAAGTTTGTTAACGAAGGTAAAAAGGATATTTACATACAAATTTTAAGTCCTAGTAACAATGTTGTTGCAGATCAAGGGTCTGTATCTTTTGGTAAACAATCTTTAATTTATAGTAAAAAAATCATTTTGGATTATAAAAATGAAGACATAAACCTAGATGCAATAATTACTACAGATGTTGATCAGCCTTTAACTAAAGGTGTGTATTTTGTAAATATTTTCCACGATAACACTAGGCTTGGAAGTACTTCTGTAACACTTAAATAGCATTAAATATTATACAAATAAAACCGTTACATTCGTAATGGTTTTATTTTTGCGTTTACACGAATAAATAAAAATCATATATTCGTTAAAATTATCTCTAAAAAATCCTTTTTTGAACAAAATCAACTTTTTAAAAGAATCACTTAAAAGTTTAAAAACTTCTGGGACATTGTTTCCTAGTTCTAGATTCTTGGCGTCAAAATTATTGAAGAGTATAGATTTTGAAACAACAAAATTAGTAGTAGAGTTTGGACCTGGAAATGGGATTATAACTAAAGAGATTTTAGCAAGATTAAAACCGGATGCTACTTTAATTACTTTTGAAATAAATGATAGTTTTTATAAGGCTTTGCTTAAAATTGAAGATTCAAGATTAATTGTGTCTAACCAATCCGCTGATAAAGTATTAGAGGTGATTAAACAACATGGTTTTTCATCTACAGATTACATTGTTTCTAGTTTGCCATTAACTAATATTCCTAAGCCAATTTCGGCTGTTATTTTAGATAGCGCTTACAAAAGTTTAAATCCAAAAGGGTATTTCTTTCAATACCAATATAGTCTTACCTATTATTCTGCATTAAAAGAAATTTTTAAGGGCAACGTAGATTTAGGTTTCGAGCCTTTAAACGTTCCTCCAGCTTTTGTTTATACTTGTCAAAAAGACTAATCATTTTTTGGTTGTACACTTTTATTTATCGTTTATCTTTGTACTATTATGGCAAACAACGACGATCAATTTAAAAAAGTAATCTCTCACGCAAAGGAGTATGGTTACGTATTCCAAAGTAGTGAAATCTACGATGGACTTAGCGCAGTTTACGACTACGCTCAAAACGGAGCAGAATTAAAGAAAAACATACGCGACTACTGGTGGAAAGCAATGGTGCAAATGCACGACAATATTGTAGGTATTGATGCTGCAATATTTATGCATCCAACCACTTGGAAGGCATCGGGACACGTAGATGCATTTAGCGACCCTTTAATTGACAACAAAGATTCTAAAAAACGTTATAGAGCTGATGTTTTGGTAGAGGATTACTGCCTTAAAATAGAAGCAAAAATAGATAAAGAAGTTGCTAAAGCTGCAAAACGTTTTGGAGAAACTTTTAATAAAGAAGAATTTTTAGCAACTAACGGTAGAGTTTTAGGATATCAAGAAAAAATTGATACTATCTTAAAACGTTTAGGAAAATCTTTAGAGGCTGAAGATTTAGCAGATGTTAAAGCGTTAATAGAAGAGTTAGAAATAGCTTGTCCTTTAAGCGGAAGCAGAAACTGGACGGATGTTAAGCAGTTTAACTTAATGTTTGGTACCAAACTTGGTGCAACAGCAGAGACTGCAATGGATTTATATTTACGTCCAGAAACAGCACAAGGTATATTTGTAAACTTCTTGAATGTTCAAAAAACAGGAAGAATGAAAATTCCTTTTGGTATCGCGCAAACAGGTAAAGCGTTTAGAAATGAGATTGTTGCAAGACAATTTATTTTTAGAATGCGTGAGTTTGAACAAATGGAAATGCAATTTTTTATCAAACCTGGGACTCAGAAAAAATGGTTTGAACATTGGAAAGAAACTAGAATTAAATGGCACCTTTCTCTTGGAATGGGGCAAGATAATTACCGTTTCCATGATCACGAAAAATTGGCCCATTATGCTGATGCAGCTACAGACATCGAGTTTAAATTCCCTTTTGGTTTTAAAGAATTAGAAGGAATACATTCTCGTACAGATTTTGATTTAAAACAACACGAAGAATTTTCTGGTAAAAAACTACAATACTTTGACCACGAAGACAACGCAAGTTATACACCATATGTTTTAGAAACGTCTATTGGTTTAGACCGTATGTTTTTAGCAGTATTTTCTAATGCTTTAGTTGAAGAAGAATTAGATAACAATACAACAAGAACTGTATTGAAATTACCAGCGGTTTTAGCGCCAGTAAAAGCAGCTATTTTTCCTTTAGTAAAAAAGGATGGTTTACCAGAAGTAGCAAAACAAATTGTTGAAGATCTTAAATGGGACTTTAATGTGTTTTATGACGAAAAAGATGCGGTTGGTAAACGTTACAGACGTCAAGATGCTAATGGTACACCATTTTGTATTACAGTAGACCACGACACTTTAACGGATAATACGGTTACTATTAGACATAGAGACACAATGGAGCAAAAACGTGTTGCTATCTCAGATCTTAAAGACATCATCAAAAAAGAAGTTGATGTAAAAGAGTGGCTAATGAAGATGTAATAGCTTTCAAAAGTAGATATAATAAAAAATAAAAAGCCCAAACTAATTAGTTTGGGCTTTTTATTTTTTAATTTAAATGTTAGAATCTAATTCCAAAATTAATTCCAAATCTTGGCTCAACATTATCCAAGTAATCATCATCAATACTACCAAGATTTCTTGCTATTTCTCCGTTAATTCCCAACGTAAAAGTGTCATTAAACACCCATTTATGACCAATACCAAAGCCTAAAGAAAAACCGTCTACATCATACGTATATTCTTCTTCTACATTAGTGTCACTAATATAGTCGTAATAGTAGTAATCTTCTACAGTTACAGTTCCTGTTCTAAGTTTGGCTTGCGGATAAAAGTAAAAACCAGCATGATCTTTTTTCTTTGAAAAATAGATAACATATGCTGCTTTAAGACTAATAGCATCAGAGTCTTTTATATATCCAGTATCATAGTAAGCATAAGTGTCAAAAAACGTTGCTCCAATAAAAAGCGACTGATTTTTTTCTAAATAACGTTCGTAATTAACGTTAAATGATCCTGCGACTACTAAGTCAAATAAATTTGATGAAATTTCATTTTTTTTTGTAGTTGTTTCAATGTCTTTTTGAGCAAATCCATAAAAGGATGTTAATAATAAAACGAATAATAAATGTGTTTTTTTCATAAATTAGGTTGATTGATTAAAGCGTATAACTTATCAAAAGCTATACCATTATTAGATGTTAAATGTAGTAAAAGGTTGCGTAAGTAAATACGGTTTTATAAATGTTCTTTATAACCTAGTAAACGTAAAGCATTCAAAACAACCACTATGGTTGATCCTTCATGAAATAATACAGCTAATCCAATATTAGTTAATCCAAGAATTGTAACAGGAACAAGTATAGCGACAACGCTTAGGCTAATAAAAATGTTTTCTTTAATAATGCGTTTAGACGCTCTACTTAACCCAATAACAAAAGGTAGATTTTCTATTTTATCAGACATTAACGCAACGTCTGCAGTTTCTAAAGCCACATCGCTTCCTGCTGCTCCCATAGCAATACTAACGGTGCTTAATGCCATTGCTGGTGCATCATTTACGCCATCTCCAATCATGGCGATTTTCCCGTCTGTTGCTAACAAATCTTTAATAGCTTTGACTTTATCTTCTGGTAATAAATTTCCTTTTGCTTCTGTTAAACCTATTTGTTTTGCAATGGCATCACCAACATTTTGATGATCTCCTGTTAGCATAATCATACGTTTAATACCAATTGCTTTTAGCCTTTTTAATGTGCTTTCTGCAGTTTGTCTTGGTGTATCCATAACGCTTATTATACCTATTACTTTGTTTTTTAAAGCAACCAACATAACGGTATGACCATGTTTTAAAAGGCTTTCCATTTTTGTGATTACAGAATCTTCAAAAATGACACCTTCATCTTGCATTAATTTTAGATTACCAATAAACACTTTGGCATTATTGTAAGAGGCTGTAACTCCTTTTCCTTGTATGGCTTCAATATTTTTAGCAACGCCTTTAAAACGTATGTTATGTAGCTTTTCAATGTCCTTTGCTATTGCTTTTGCTAGTGGATGATTGCTTAAACTTTCGACTTCTAAAACAATTTGTAGAAATTCATTTTCATCAAAATTATTTAAAGCAATCACATTGGTTAATTTTGGCTTTCCTTCAGTTAACGTTCCTGTTTTATCAAACGCAATTGTGGTAATGCTCCCTAAATCTTCTAACGCTTTTCCGCCTTTAATTAAAACCCCTTTTTGTGCTGCTCTTGCAATTCCGCTAAGGACTGCACTTGGTGTAGATATGGCCAAAGCACAAGGACTTGCTGCTACCAAAACGGTTATGGCTCTGTATAAACTTTCGTTAAACGTTTCGTCAATAATTAAGTAGGCAAAGCAGAGTAAAACAACCACTATGATTACTATTGGGACATACCATTTTTCAAACTTTTTGGTTAAGCGTTGGGTTGGCGATTTTTGTGTTTCTACCTCACTCACCATTTTAATTAATCGTGCCACTGTTGAGTCGTGACTAAGTTTTAATACATGTACTTCAATGGTGCTATCTCCATTTATAGTACCTGTAAATGCAATATGTTTTTTATCGATGTGTTTAAATTCCGGTAAATTATCTAAAGTTGCAATTGCTGTTTTATCAACAGGCATGCTTTCTCCAGTAATTGGTGCCTGATTTATACTGCTGTTTCCACTAATTATTACACCATCTGCAGCAATTTTAGTACTTGGTTTTATAACAATAATATCACCAATTTTTAAATTTTCAATTGGGGTTTCAATAAGCTGATTTCCATTTTTAACTATTGCTGTTTTTGGAGATAAATCACTTAATGCTTCAATAGATTTTTTAGCTTTATTCATAGCGTAATGCTCTAACGCGTGACCTAAACTAAATAAAAATAGAAGCAAAGCACCTTCTGCCCAACTGCCAATGTATGCAGCTCCAATAGCAGCAGCAATCATTAAAAAATCGATATCAAATTGGCCTTTTGGTATTTTTTTTAATGCTTCAATAAAAATGAAATAACCACCAAAAAAGTATGAAACCATGTAGCTTATTAATGATGCCCAAGCTGGTAAATCGGTTAGTTTTTCAATAGTAAATCCAGTTATTAAAAAAATACCGCAAAGTATAGCGAAGTATAGTTCTGTTTTTTTTCCAAAAATCAAATTATGACTGTGGTTGTGTCCGTTGTTATTATGGTTTTCCATAGTAGTTGTTTTAAATCTTAATTAATGATTATGCCCACCGTCACTCTCATTTAATAGCATACTATTTCCTTTTACTAGAATTTGTTTGTCTTTTAAAAGGCTAGTGTTTAAAATTTCAACAGTATTTTCTGTTTGCTTTCCAAGCTCTAATTTAACTTTTTCTAAATGAAACTCGTCTCCATGTGCTTCTTCTAAAACTAAAACATAAAAGTCATTTCCAACTTCAATAATAGCTTCTTTATGCAGTCCAATACTTTTGAAGCTATCAATAATAATATCAGCATCAACAAACATCCCAACAATAAAATGCTCTTTGTCATTATCTACGTGTCCATGTACTTTTACGCGTCTAGTTTGCTCGTCAATTGTAGTTCCAACAAGATGGACTTCTGCTTCAAAGGTTTTATCTGAAGCTTCTGGAATTTTGAATGTAATTTTTTGATCTTTCTTAATTTGCATAATGTCTTTTTCGAAGACCGATAATTCTAAATGAATGTGGTCAATATCTACAATTTCCATGATAACATCGCTAGGCGAAACATAGGTTCCGTTGCTAACATTAACCTTAGTAACGTGACCAGAAATTGGGGCGTATAAATTTATAGTCGAAGTTATGCGTCCTTGTTCTACATTACTCGGATTGATATTTAGCATTTGTAATTTTTTGCGTAGTCCATTATAATGGGCACGGTTACTTTTATAAGCACTTTCAGCTTTTAGGTAGTTTTTTTCTGAAGTAATTTTTTCTTCAAACAATGTTTTTTGTCTGTTAAATTCAGATTTTAAGTAATTTAATTGCTCTGAAACTTCTAAATAATTTTGCTGCAGCTCAACAAATTCTGGATTTTTCAGAGTGACTAATAATTGTCCTTTTTTTACTTGATCCCCGATTAATAATGGTGTTTTTGTAATATAACCACCGCTAAAAGTAGTGATGCTTGATTTGTTGTGTGGCGGTACATCAATCATCCCGTTTACTTTTACGGTTTCATTAAAAGCATATTCCGCTAACGTTCCAAATGCCATTTTTTCGCCTTCAAACTGTGCTTTTGTAATGGTTATTTCGTCATTATGTGTTTCCGTTTCAGGAACTATTTCTGCTTTTTTTTCTGAATTTCCGCAGGCTACTAAAACCAGTGAAAATAATAGGATATATATCTTGTTCATCTCTTTATAGTGTTAAGTGATTGATGGTGATTACGGTTTGGTTGTATTGATTTAATTGTTCTAAATAGCTAATCTGAATATCTTTTGCAGTCTCTAAACTCTGTATGTATTGAAAGAAATCAATTTCACCTTCTTTAAAAGTTCTATTTGCTGTTTTTATTATTTCTTCGGAAAGGGTTTTACCTTGCGTTTCGTAATAATTAATAGCGTCTTCATATTGTTGAAGCTTTGCCAGTAACGATTGATATTCTGCATTTAATTTAGCCTGATAATCTTGTTTTTGTTCGGCAATAATATCTTGTGCAATTTTTGAAGCTTTAATTTTTGAGCGTTGACCACCAAATAGAATAGGGATTTTAATACCCAATTGATAGCCTTTAATATTATCATTTAGAGTACTGTTTGTACCTTGAAAGTATTCCGCATTTAAATCTGGAAGTAACTTTTGTTTTTCTAATTTAGTTTGTGCTTTTTGATGATTTATAGTGGCGTCAAAAATGGATAACCCTACATTTTGATTAGCAGATAATTGTTCTATTTGTAGCTTTTGAAGCAAACCGTCAACAGTAGTAATAGAATCTACTTGCACCATTTTTTTAAGCTGTTCGTTATATAAGGTCACCTCTTGAAGGGATTGTTTATATAGTGTTTCCAACTGTTTCTGTTTGGACTGTGCAGTGATCATTTCTAGATAATTAGTTTCACCTAACTCAAAACGACGCTTTGCTTTTTGTGCAAAATCTTTATACAAGCTGTCTAAATATTTGTAGTTTTTAGCTTTGTTTTTAGCATAACTTAACTGGTAATAATTGGCGTAAACTTGTTTTGTCAATTGCTGTAATTGTAAACTAAAATTAGCTTCTTGTAAACTTACTTTAGATTCGTTTACTTTCTTTTCAGCAAAATAAACCGTTGGAAATTTAAAGTCCTGTGAGATTCCAAAAACCTTAAGAGGTACATTGTTTATAGCTAAATTACTTTCGTCATAATTATAATAAACGCTCGTTTTATCAAACGTAAAAGCTGAGCCAACTAAAGCGTTGGATTGCTCAATTTTTAAGTTTTCACCTTTTAAATTCGCATTATTTTCAATTGCTAATGCGATTGTTTGTTCAATATTTAATGGTTTGTTTTGTGCTTGAATACTAATAGTTAATAGCAAGACAACCACAGAAATAATAGTTTTCTTATTCATTTTAAGTGCTTTTTTTTCTTCGTACCAAGCATATAAAACAGGTAATACCACTAAGGTTAATAAGGTTGCAGTTACTAAACCACCAATAACAACCGTTGCTAAAGGGCGTTGTACTTCTGCACCTGCATTTGTAGAAATAGCCATAGGTAAAAAACCTAAAGCTGCAGCTGCTGCAGTAAGTAAAACTGGTCGTAAACGCTCTGTGGTTCCTTTTTTTATACGTTGGTTTATGTTACTAAAACCTTCTGCTTTAAGCGCTTTAAAATGCTCGATTAATACAATTCCGTTTAGTACTGCAATTCCAAATAATGCAATAAAACCTACACCTGCAGATATGCTAAAAGGTAAATCTCTAGCCCATAATAATAGTATACCACCAACTGCGGATAACGGAATTGCAGAATAGACGATTAGTGCTTCTTTTACGGAGTTAAATGCAAAATAGAGTAGAATAAAAATTAAAACTAAAGCCAACGGAACGGCTAATAATAAACGGTCTTTTGCACTTTGAAGATTCTCAAATTGTCCGCCATAGGTAATACTGTAACCAACAGGTAACTTTAATTTACTGTCTATAATGTTTTGCACGTCATTTACTACAGATTGTAAATCTCTGTTTCTAACATTTATACCAACGACAATGCGACGTTTGGTGTCGTCTCGAGATATTTGAGCAGGACCAGTTGTATAGCTGATGTCTGCTAATTCGCTAAGCGGAATTTTGTTTCCGTTAGGTGTGTCGATGTAAAGGTTTTCAAGACTTCCTATATCTTTTCTGTTGTTTTCTTTTAAACGTAGGACTAAGTCGAAACGTTTTTCGCCTTCAAAAACACTTCCAGCTGTTTTTCCCGCAAATCCCATAGAGATAACATCATTTAAATCTGATATATTAAGTCCATATCGTGCAATTTTACTTCTGTTGAATTTTACACTCATTTGAGGTAAGCCTTCTACTTTTTCAACCGAAAGATCTACAGCGCCTTCAACGTTTTCAATAAGTTCTTTGATTTCATTTGCTTTGCTTGCTAATATCGATAGGTCATCACCAAAAATTTTAATGGCTACATCTGCTCGAACTCCAGTAACAAGCTCGTTAAATCGCATTTCTATAGGTTGTGTAAATTCCACTTCCATACCTGGAATTACGGTTAAAGCTTCTTTAAATTTATCTGCTAACGCGTCTTTGTTTTTAGCAGAAGTCCATTCGTTTTTAGGCTTAAGCTTTATAATTACGTCACTTTGCTCCATGGACATGGGGTCTGTTGGTACTTCTGCAGCTCCAATCCTACTGACTACTTGGTCTACTTCAGGAAAGTTGTCTAGTAGGATTTGTTCTATTCTAGTAGTGATTTCTATGGTTTTTCCTAGCGACGTTCCTGTTTTTAAAACCGGTTGAATAACAAAATCACCTTCATCTAAAGTGGGTATAAATTCGCCACCCATTCTACTAAAAACATAAATACTAGAGGTTAGTAATAATGCTGATAACACAACAACTATTCTTTTATTAGACAATGCCCAATTAATAATAGGTTGGTAGGCTTTATTTAAAAAGGTCATTAATCTAACCGACATGTTTTTTGCAGACTGTTTGCTAGGTTTCAAAAACAAAGATGAGACTACAGGAACATAGGTTAAGCATAAAATCATGGCGCCTATTAAAGCAAAGCTGAAAGTCATTGCCATAGGCTTAAACATTTTTCCTTCAATACCACTTAAAGACAGAATTGGAATAAACACGATTAAGATTATTAATTGCCCAAAAATCGCTGAATTCATCATTTTTGATGCGCTTTTTAGTGTTATTTGGTCAATTTCTGCTTGTTTTTCGGTTTTATTAATTTCAGAAAGATGCGATGCTTTGGACATGATTTGAAACGCAATAAATTCCACGATAATAACTGCGCCATCAATGATAATTCCAAAATCTATAGCGCCTAAACTCATTAAGTTAGCATCGACACCAAATTGACGCATCAATATAATGGCAAACATTAAGCTTAACGGGATAACAGAAGCTACGACTAAACCAGAGCGCCAATTACCAAGTAGTAAGACGACCACGAAAATAACGATTAGCGATCCTAGTATTAGGTTTTCGGCAACGGTGAATGTTGTTTTTGCAATCAGTTCGCTTCGTTCTAAAAAGCCATTAATATACACGCCTTCTGGTAATGTGTTTTGTATAGATGCGACACGTTTTTTAACCGTATCAATAACTTCTTTAGAGTTGCCATCTTTAAGCATCATGATTTGTCCTAATACTTTTTCGCCTTCACCATTTCCTGTAATGGCTCCAAAACGTGTGGCACTTCCAAAGCCGACAGTAGCCACGTCTTTTATGTATATTGGTGAGCCATCATTTTTAACAACACTATTTTCTATATCTTCTAAAGAGCCAACTAGACCTTCGCCACGAATAAAAAAAGCTTTGTCATTTTTTTCAATATAACCACCACCAGAAACACTGTTGTTTTTTTCTAAAGCCTCGTAAACTTCTGCAATAGAAATGTTCATGGCAGTAAGCTTGTTAGGATTTATAGCAACCTCATATTGCTTTAAAAATCCGCCCCAAGTATTCACTTCAACCACGCCAGGAATTCCGGACAATTGACGCTTTACAATCCAATCTTGGATGGTACGTAGATCCATTGTGCTGTATTGGTCTTTGTAGCCCGGTTTGACATCTAATATGTATTGGTAAATCTCGCCCAGCCCAGTGGTTATAGGCCCCATTTCGGGTGTGCCAAAACCTTCTGGGATTTGTTCGGAAGCCGATTTGATTTTTTCTGCAATAAGCTGTCTAGGTAAAAAGGTTCCCATGTCGTCATTAAAAACGATGGTTACTACGGATAATCCAAACTTTGAAACAGAACGAATCTCTTCTACTCCCGGTAAATTAGCCATTTCTAGCTCTACAGGATAGGTTATAAATTGCTCTACATCTTGCGTAGATAAGTTTTGCGATGTTGTAATAACCTGTACTTGATTATTGGTAATATCTGGCACTGCGCCAATTGGTATTTTAGTTAATGAAAAAATACCAAAGCCTATAATAAAGGCTGTAAATAGAAATATGATCAGCTTATTTTTTAAGCTGAATCTTATGATGTTTTCTAACATAATTCATAATATTTAAGAAATAATAAATGCCTGTTTGAAGCAAACAGGATTAAGATCTAAAATGAATTATGCGTGCTTGGGCGGCTGAAAAACAGAAGTTTTTTCAGAGTCTGTTACCGTTTCGTTGTAATGAAAATTAAAAGGGATTTCAATAAATTCGTACTGGTTAAAGTCAAAATTATTTGCAATATTTATAAAAGAGGTATTGATGTGTGTACACATGTGGTGATTATCCTTAAACGGAAGGTCTTTGTGTTCTTTATGATCATTATCATGCGTGTCTCTAGCGTCTCCATAATGTTCTGCTAAAAACTGAAAAAACGTGTCACCATACATCTCTTCATGGAACTCGGCATGTTCTAACAACACACTAAACTTAGAAATATCTTCCAAGTTTATGTTGAAACTCTGCACGAGAATCAAAAGTGAATAGGTGATTGCTAAAATTTTGCTCATAATTATATACAAATTTACACAATTAGAAATGTCAATAGGTAACAAAGGTTACAAATGTCTTAAAAATAAGCTTTTAGTTGCACGTTTCCGGTATGGATGGTCTTGCTAGTTTCAGTCTTACGTCCAAAATAAGTTAGGTTTAAATCTAAAAATTTGGTTAGTTTTTTTTGTGCTAGTAAGGTCCAAGTAAAGTTTTTTCCGGGTTGTAAACCTTCTAGCATTTGGAAAGCAACAGGACTGTTGGCATTACCTTCAAAATTGTTATTAAAGACATTAAATTCGCCAGAAATGGCACCGACTTGCGCGTTGCCTTTAGGAGAAAATGCAAAAGATAGACCATATTTTTGCTGTTTTAAGGACTCTAGATTATTGATGGTATTGTCTTTGTTTGTAATTTGATAAAAGACATCAAACTGCACATTGTCGTTTAGTAAATAGGATAATTTAGGATTGAATTTATTAGTGTCAATGTCAAAGTTTTTACTACTAAAATTTTCGCTATTACTAAACTGTTGCTCTAAAGCAGAGGTCAAAGTCACTAGCCAGCTATTTTTAATTTTATGGATAAAATTTAACTGATGACTTTTAAGATTGTTTTCAATAAATCCAAAGCTTAGTGTGTTTTCGCTACTATTCCATAAATAGGTATAAGACGTGGTGTAGCGTTGTTTTCCGCGATTAAAAAACAACACATTTCTAAAATTAAGCGTTAGTCCTAGTTGGTTGTCTTCGCCTTGCTTGAATGGATTTAAGTCGAAGTCATTATCGTTACGTATAATTTTTCGGTCTATTAGATAGCTACTTTGATTATAAAACTTAGAGAATATTTTTTTGGTTTTACTCTCAGCGTTTACCCAATCTATAGGATTTAGGGTAACGGTTTGACTTAATCTATTTTGATGTGTTTTAATAAAAACTTGATTAGGTAATAAGACTCTAATATATTCACCTTGATCTTGGAATTGTGCTATTTCAAACTCTTCTAATTCTTGGATGCCATTTTCGTTATAGTCAATCCATGTGTAGGCACCTTGACCAGGCTCAACTTGCACATAAGTAAAGTCTTGCTGTGGTAAGGTTCCGGAATTAGTTTCAAAAGCGGTGTTCCAAATAATACCATTTTTTAAAAAACGTTGATTAAATAATAGGCGAGAGTTTAATGAGTTTTCATTTGCTTGCTCTTGGTCTTCATTTTTTAATGTTCTGTAATTAACATATAAAGACAGATTAGTTTTTTCGTTTTTAAGTAATCTAGAATCCAAGTAATACGTGTTAGAGCTATTGACACGATCTAGTTTACCGTTACGCAAGCTGTCATTTACACGATATTTGTAACCAACTTCCGCATAAATATTAGTGCTGTCTCCAATACCAGTAAAAGCTTCGTAAGCAGTAAAACGTTGTGTTAAGTCTGTAAATTGCTGTGTTTGGTTAATACGCTCTTTATTTTCTTCAGCAGAAAAACCAGTTCCAATCCATTGTTTTTTTAGAGTGTAGATGGCTTTGTTATACGTTCTAAAAAATTTAGAGGAGTTATCGCTACCATCAGCCTTTAATATATTGGTGTTAGTTGATAATCGTAAATTACCAATATTAATATTTGCTAAAACATTGTGTTTGCTTCCCGAAAAATTTTCGGAATAATCTAAATGCTGAAAGCTATAATTAATATAGCCTTTTTTATGATGAAAACTTTGTAGGCCAACCGATACTAATGTTTGGTCACCAAAGTTTGTGGTTAAAAGGTTAGAATTAGTTTGGCTTAAATTCCAATCACGGTTAAACTCTGGCGCATATAAACGTTGTATGGTTTTAAAGTTTTGCTGAATATAATCTGCATCCAAAACCGCATTTAAATTCCAAAGACTATCGTTTTTTATAATGTTTTGTTCGACGTTTAATTTACCTGCAAACCCGGTGTTGTTAGTGTCATCTGCACTAGAGAATAAGTTAAGATCATTTTTACTGGCTGCCAGTTCAAAACCAACGTTAGTTTTTTTAGTGGGTTTGTAAGCACCGTTTAGTGTCGCTATTTGTAATAATGTAGGCGCTACCAATTGTACAATCGGAGCGTAGTTACCTTGTTTTATGCCTGCGATAGGCGCGGTAAATTGATAGATGTTATTTATGGCATTACTAGACGTTAGCGTGTAATCCCCTTGATTGTCTCCAACTAATGTAAAAGTGACACCAAATAGGGTGTCGTCTGGATTGTTAGAAAACACATAGATATCTTCCCCATTAAAAACCTCTTTTTTGTATAAGATCCGATTTTCATTAAAGGGTTCAGGCACCTCAGAAGATGTTACCATTTGTTGCGTGTCATCTCCTGCAGTACTTAAAATTAAGACTTGGTCTTCGGATAGATTTTGCTGTAATGGGTTGTTTTTAGAGTCGTTTTCAGAATAAACAGAGACGCCTAGTTTTAGTTTTTCGCTTTCATGATTCCCACCGCCATAGGCTACAATTCTAGAGTAGTTTCTTTCTGAGTACTGAAAATCTATACTGATTCTCATTTCTGAAGTAACAGGGTAGGTCGGGTTGAAGATAATTTCACCTGCATTATAATCAATGATATAGTCTTCGTTCTCGCCACGTTTTAGTGCAACACCATTAACAAAAACAGTTTCACTTCCGGACACAATTAATACAAATAATTCTCCGTTGGGGCCTTGTAATTTATAAGGACCTTGATTACCTTCTTGCGCAGTAAATTGGAAATTTGCAAATTGACCACGGACAATAGCACCTGATGCAAATACATTAGTTTGCTGATCGTCGTCTCCAAACTTGGCTTTTACTTGCAGACCTTGCACACGCTTTGTAAAGGATGCAAAATAGGATTGATTGTTTACCAAATCTATATCTCCTGCTCGGATGGCCCAATCGTCTGAAAATAGTTCTAAAAACACTTGGTCAAACTCATCTAAACGCTGAGAATAACCGGTTTCTTGTAACGGGATATTAGCATCTTGGATACTTGCTCTAAGTGATACTTTGTCGCTTAGTTTTCCGGTAATTTGTAAATCAAGCTCGCTGTTTAACACTGAGTTTTGATTGTTTCCAATGGTGACCCCACGACTAATACTTCCTGAAGTTGTTAATCCATCAAAAGGTGTGTATGTTTTATTGGTATTGGGTTGTGTAAGTTTAACTAGTTTGTTAATATTATCTGTATTTTCTACAATCACATTTTTATCAAATTGTGTGTAGGTTCTAGTTAAAAACTCAGGATAATTTTGATAGTTAATAATTATAGAATCGGTTGTTATCGGTTTTATTAAGGTAAGTATGGATTTACCAAAATCAACAGTGTAATAGCTAGAGTCTATCGTTGCACCGGTCGTAGTTTCAATTTTAAAACCATTAGTGTTAATACTGACGCTGTCAATTTGGATGGTTTTGCTGGTAGCAACAGTCTTTCGGTTTAACCCGTTAGTTTGTTCTTGCGCAAATGCAAAAATTCCGAAGAAAAACAAAAAACAGCTAATGGTAAGTTTCATCTCTATCTATAACACTAATATTACTATATTATTTTGTTAATATTTTTTCAGTAAAAGTGAAGTGATTTATCTTGTAAAAGTAAAGCATTATTTAATTTAGCCGAAACAAATGTTTTAAGCATTAAACAAGCTTGGTAAAAAGGTTGTTTTTTTAACTATAATCAATAGCAAACATTTTGTGAGCTATTAAAACAATTATTAAACACGCATGAAAATTATCTCATATAACGTCAACGGAATTAGGGCAGCAATCAATAAAGGGTTTATAGAATGGCTACAAAGCGCAGATCCGGATGTGATTTGTTTGCAAGAGATAAAAGCAATGGAGGAGCAGTTGGATTTAGAGCTGTTTAAAGAGGCAGGTTACCGTTATAATTACTGGTTTAGTGCTCAGAAAAAAGGCTATAGTGGTGTGGCTGTATTGTGTAAAACAGAACCTAATCATATAGAATATGGTACAGGAATAGAATCTATGGATTTTGAAGGTAGAAATATTCGTGTAGATTATGACACGGTGTCTGTTATGAGCATGTATTTACCGTCAGGGACAAACGCAGCACGATTAGAGCATAAGTTTGATTACATGGACTTAATCCAAAAATATTTAAATAAGTTAACGGATACGTTACCCAATTTAGTGGTTTGTGGAGACTATAATATATGCCACGAAGCTATTGATATCCATAACCCAAAAATGAAAGGTGTTTCTGGGTTTTTACCAGAAGAGCGTGAGTGGTTAGGT
Organism: Olleya sp. KKT75; assembly: GCF_055635485.1. NCBI lineage: Bacteria > Pseudomonadati > Bacteroidota > Flavobacteriia > Flavobacteriales > Flavobacteriaceae > Olleya > Olleya sp. KKT75. The sequence continues at coordinate 1,021,529 of NZ_CM145759.1, read as the reverse complement.
AATTTTATAGATTCTGGATTTATAGACTCGTTTAGATTTTTGCACCCGGAGCGTCAAGAATATTCTTGGTGGAGTTACCGTGCCAATTCTAGAGCTAATAATAAAGGATGGCGTTTAGATTATGCAATGGTTAGTCAGCCATTACAACAAAAAATAAAAAGAGCAGTTATACTACCTGAAGCTAAACATAGTGACCATTGTCCTATCTTAGTAGAAATTGAATCATAATCCCAAATAGTAATTAGTAAAATGAAAAACAGAATAACAGTTATCCTATTAGTACTTATAGCTACCAGTTGTGTGTCGCCAAAAGTGTATAAAGAGTTAGAAAGCAAATACGCGACTTTAAAAAAGGAAAATAGAAATTTAAAAGACGAAAACGGTGATTTGTTAAAAGCTAAAAATAAAGCAGCAAATGACTTAGCGGAATTACAAGCAAAGTATGATAGTGCGGTAAAACGACGTGATCAATTAAATACCGATTACACAATAGCTAAAAGTAAATATGACGCATTAAAAGCATCTTATGATGCATTGGATGCAAATAGTAGTTCTGCCATTGCAGCTAATACACAAAAAAACAGAGAGTTATTAGCACAGCTAGAAACTAAAGAGCAAGCTTTGGCTGCAGAAAACGCAAGGTTATCACAACTTAAAAAAGAATTAGAGTCACGCTCACAACGTGTTGCAGATTTAGAAAGCATTATTGCGTCTAAAGAAGCTGAGATGACAGCACTTAAAAATGCAATCTCAAGCGCATTAACAGACTTTGAAGGTAAAGGGTTAACTGTAGAGCAGCGCAACGGTAAAGTATACGTGTCTATGGAAAACAAATTATTGTTTGAGTCAGGTAGTTGGGCAGTAGGATCGCAAGGTCGTAAGGCGGTTAAACAATTAGGGACCGTATTGGGTGATAATCCAGATATCTCAGTTTTAATAGAAGGACATACGGATGATGCGCCATATTCGCCAAGAGGTAATATTAATAATAACTGGGATTTATCAACAAAACGTGCCACAGCAATTGTTTCTATTTTACAAGAAAACAATAATATAAAAGCAGATAATTTAACAGCTGCTGGTCGTGGCGAGTTTGCACCAATTGCACCAAATACAACACCAGAGGGTAAGGCTAAAAACCGTCGTATAGAGGTTATATTAACACCAAAATTAGACAAGATTACCACTCTTTTAAATAATTAATTAGGGCGTTACCGCAAGGGTCGGGCTATTCGTTATATCTTTTTTTGCCATATATGGCAGCAAAAAAAGGATGCCACTACTATCCCTAACGCAAACCTTAACAAATATTTGACCTTTAGTTACTAACAATAATTAAAGGTCTTTTTTATATTTGTTAGAAAGCTAAACCACATAAAAATGAAATATACTACACTACCAAATACAGATATTAAAGTCAGTAAAATTTGTTTAGGTACCATGACCTTTGGTAATCAAAATACAGAAGCAGAAGGACATGCCCAATTAAATTACGCGGTAGAGCATGGTGTTAATTTTATTGATACAGCAGAGTTGTATCCCGTGCCGGCAACAGCAGAGACATCTGGTAGGACTAGTGAGATTATTGGGACTTGGCTTAAACATCAAAAAAGGGAAGCGCTTGTTATTGCTTCTAAAATTGCTGGAACAGGAGATTATACAGCACATATACGCACAACAGGGTTTACAGCAGCGTCTATTAGGGAAGCTGTAGATTTAGAATTAAAAAGACTACAAACAGATTATATAGATTTATACCAATTACATTGGCCAGAGCGTGAAACCAATACATTTGGAGTTAGAGATTATAATCATAATCCAAACGATCCGTGGACAGATAACTTTAAAGAAGTACTTGAGGCTTTAGATCAAGTAAAAAAAGAAGGTAAAATTAGACAAGTTGGATTATCAAACGAAAAAGCATGGGGTACGATGCGTTATTTAGAAGAATCTAAAAACAACAACCTGCCAAGACCGGTAACCATTCAAAACGCATACTCGCTTTTAAACCGTGTTTTTGAAGGCGATATGGCGGAGGTGTCAATTAGAGAAAATATTGGACTGTTAGTCTATTCTCCTATGGCGTTTGGTGTGCTTTCTGGAAAATATATTAAAGGTATAGAGGGGCAAAATGCTCGTTTACATCTGTTTCCAAGATTTGCTAGATACAGTAGCGAACAGGCTACAGAGGCTACAAAACAGTATCTGCAATTAGCCGAAAACAATGGCTTAACACTGGCTCAAATGTCTCTTGCTTTTGTCAATCAACGACGATTTGTGACCAGTAATATTATTGGAGCAACTTCTGTAAATCAACTAAAAGAGAATATAGATTCTATAAATTTAACATTAAATGCAGAGTTAATGCAACAAATAGATGCGATTCATGCAAAAATACCAAACCCTGCGCCATAGGTAATGTAGGTTTTATCTTCTATTTTTGTGCTTTTTGTCGACGTTTTTTGCTTTTAGTCTATAATAGTATTTTTAACAGTTTTTCAAGACGTTTTTTTTTTAGTTTAGGTCTCTAATTAACTAACTACTTCTCAAAAAATGAAAAAAACTACGTTCATTTTAGCCTTGTTACTATTCTCTATTGGGTGGCAAGCTAATTCACAAATTACAACTTATCCTTACACGGAAGATTTTGAAGCTGGCGACGGAGGTTGGGTAGCAGACAATGGAACTGACGGTACTTGGGCACTTGGTTTGCCTGCATTTACAGTCATTAACAGTGCTGCATCCGGAGCAAACTCATGGGCAACAAATTTAACAGGAGATTATAACAGTTCAGATAATTCATCTGTAACTAGTCCTGTATTTGATTTATCAACATTAACAGCGCCGACAGTATCCTTTAATATTTGGTGGGAAGCGGAAAACAGTTTTGATGGTGCGGTTTTTCAAAGTTCTATCGATGGCGGTACAACTTGGGTAAATGTAGGAGCATTAGGAGATCCAAATAACTGGTATAATGATGACTCAATTAGTGGTAACCCAGGTGGTCAACAAGAAGGTTGGACAGGACGTAATGGAGGAGGCTCTAACGGTTGGGTCAATGCTAATCATGCTTTAATAGGTTTAGCAGGAGAAGCTAGTGTAATGTTTAGATTTGCATTTGGTTCTGATGGATCTATTGGAAGTGAAGGTTTTGCTTTTGACGATGTTTCAGTTTTTAATACAGATTGCCCTAGTCCTTCAGGATTAATGGCAAACGCAATAACGTCTGACTCTGTTGATTTGTCATGGACTTTAGGTGATGCAGAAGCGGCTTGGGAAGTCGTAGTGCAAACTGCGGGAACAGGATTGCCAACGTCAGGTACAGCTGTAACGACTAATACAGGATATACGGTAGGATCATTATCACCTGCAACAGATTATGAAGTATATGTTAGAGCAGATTGCGGTGGAGACTTCAGTGTTTGGGCTGGTCCAGTAACTTTTACTACAGCTTGTGCTGTTTTTACACCTGATTATTTACAAGATTTTACAGCGATTCCAGCAGTTTGTTGGGAGGTAGCAGATAGTGGTGATTCAACTACGGGACCTGGTGATATAGGGACTTCTTCATGGACACAAGATGGTTATTTAAACAATGGTACAACAGGAGCATATAAGATTAACTTATGGGTTGCTACTAAAAGTGACTGGTTGTTAAGTCCGCTTTTTGATTTAACAGGTGTTCCTTTTCAAGTAGAGTTTGATTTTGGTGTAATGCCATTTGGAGGTTCAACAGTAGCGGGGACTTTAGGATCTGATGATACAGTTGAGTTAATGATAACTACGGATAGTGGAACAACTTGGACAGTATTACAAACCTTTGATGCTTCATCAGTAATTCCTGACTCAGGATTACATGTTGTACAAGATTTATCAGCGTATTCTGGAGCTACTGCTCAATTTGGAATTAGAGCTTCAGAAGGAACAATTGATGATGCACCAGATAATGATGTATTTGTAGATAATTTTCAAGTAAGAGCAATACCTTCTTGTCCAGATCCATTGGCTATAGCAGCAGTGGTTACTGGAGATACAACTGCAGATATTACTTGGGATGCAGGAAGTACAGAAACAGAATGGCAAATATGGATTCAGGCAGCAGGAACAGGAGTACCAACAACGGATGGTGTTGTTACTAGTTTAAATACGCCATATCCAGCAACAGGATTAACACCTAGCACAGCTTACGAGGTATATGTTAGAGGAAATTGTGGAACAGAAGGGTTTAGTACTTGGATTGGACCAGTAAACTTTACAACATTTAATACTCCTCCGCCAGTACCGGTAGGCGTTACTTGTGCAACAGGAGATTCAACATTTATATTTACAGAAGATTTTGGTAATGATACTAATTATGTGCCATCAGGCTGGACAGGAACTACTTTTTCAGACCTTGATGGAAATTGGGATATTACAACCGCTAACGGAAATTCAGGCGGAACAGGTCCAAATATTACTTGGGACGGAAACGCAGGAACACACCTTGAATATGAAGGTTCAGGAAATACAACTAATGTAGCCTCAGCAATTACTCCAGCAATAGATTTATCTGCAGCAGTAGATGGCGCGGAATTATCATTTTGGATGCATGCTTTTGGAGACAATATGGGAACCTTAAATATTGGTGTTAGTACATCTGCAACAGGACCATTTACTTCAGAATACACTTGGATAGGTGACTATCAATCAACAGCAGATGAAGCTTGGGTACCTATTGGTGTTAATTTAGATGCCTACTTAGGACAGGTGATTTATATTGAAATTAGTTATGTAGGTACAGGAGAGACCTTTGAAAGTGATATGTCAATCGACCAAATACGTGTAGAAGCTTGTGGTACATTTTGTGTTGCGCCAAGTGGTCTTACAGCAACAAGTATTACAGAGAGTACAGCAGATATTTCTTGGACACCTAGTGGTACAGAAACTGAATGGAACTATGTGGTGCAATTAGCAGGAACAGGAGTACCAACTTCTGGAACTACAACTACTACAACAACAATATCTGAAACAGGATTAAACGCAGCTACAGATTACGAAGTATATGTACAAGCGGTTTGCGGTACAGACTCAAGTACTTGGGCAGGACCATTTAATTTTTCAACAGTTTTACAATTCGATTTTGTGCTTGATTGTGCAACAGACGGACCACAAACTATAAGTTACTGTTATGAAAATAGTGATACTAATATCTTTACATTTTCTTCAACAGACGGAACACCTTTAAATATTACATTTACAGCAGGTCAAGTAGAGAGTGGTTGGGATGAGTTAGTGGTATTTGATACGGACGGAGTAACGGATCTTAACACAGCAACACCTTACGGAAATGGTGGAGATGTGTCAGGAATAACTTATCAGTCGTCTGGAGATACTATTTCTTTTGGAGTACAATCAGATGGAGTTTTTGATTGTAGTTCTCAAGGTTATACATCACTTTCTGTAACAGTAACTTGTGCAACTTGTATTAATCCAGCAGCAACATTTGTCGTTGTTGACGATTGTGCAAACGGCGATCAATTTTTAGTCGATGTAGATGTAACGTCATTAGGAGATGCTACTTCTTTAGAAATAGAAGATAATCAAGGTGGCGCACCGGTAACGATAACTGCAGCAAGTGTTAGTCAATTTGGACCATATGCTTTTAATACAGATGTTGTTTTTACAGTGTCTAATGTAGACGATGCTAATTGTGTTATTACTAGTAGCGCAATATCTTTAGCAGCATGTCCACCAGCAAATGATAATCCATGTAATGCAACAGTAGCTTTAGTTAATAATGGTGAGTCTTGTATCGATGTTAATTCTGGAACTTTAGTAGAGGCAACAGATTCTGGAGTGCCAGCAGGTTCTTGTGCTACAGGTACAGACGATGACGTTTGGTATCAGTTTACAGCATTAGGAGAGCAACAAATAATTCAAATCTTAAATGTTGCTGGAGGATTTAACGTAGATCATGCACTTTATGAAGAAGGTGCTGATTGTAACGATTTAACGCAGTTATATTGTACTCCGGATGATTCAAGTATAACACCAACATTAACTGTAGGGAATGTATATTATATAAGAGTGTTCTCTGCAGGTACAACTGCAACAACTATAACTTTTGATTTATGTATCCAAACTTTAGGTGTGCCAACGTATTGTACAGAAGCATTACCAATTTGTGCAGATCCAACAATTTTTTACCCGAGTATAGTTGGTGATCAAGTAGCACCTTCTTATATCGATTACGATTGTTTAGGAAGTCAGCCAGATCCACAATGGAACACGATTCAGTTTGATGATGCAGGAGATTATGTATTCCAATTAGCACAAACTAATGATGCTGGAACAGGATTAGATATTGACTTTATTGTTTGGGGTCCATTCCCAGGTCAGGATGCAGGATGTTTTGAGTTATTACCAGAAGCTATAGCAGATTGTAGTTATTCTGCTACAGCAACAGAGACTATAACATTAACTGGAGTGCCAGCTAACTCAATTTATATAATTTTAATTACTAATTTCTCACAACAATCAGGTACTTATGTGTTTACTCAAGAATCTGGTCCATTAGATGGAACAAATTGTGATGTTGTTTGTGAAGTAGCTTTAGATTACGACGGAATCCTAATAGAACAAGGTGTAACAACTGCAGAAGGATCAAGTGATCCTATTAATTTATGTGGAAATGATTCTATAACATTAACAGCGGATACTGCTTATGCAGTTGATTCTTATGATTGGTACGTGAATGGTATTTATCAAGACGGTATAAATGCTCCTACTTTTGTTGCGACAGAAACAGGAACTTACCAATGTGTTGTAGGTGGTGGTATTTGTGATGATTTTACATTCTCAATATTAGCGACTATTAATTTCTATGACGCAGCAACAGCAGATCAAGCTTTAGATATGGAAGTTTGTGATGATGGAGCAGGAAACGGAGTGTTTGATTTAGAAACTCAAACAGCAACAATCTTAGGAACACAGGATCCTAGTGGGTTCTCTGTAACGTATTACAGTGCTTTATCAGATGCGCAAGCTGGTACAAGTGCATTAACATCTCCTTACACAGCTATAGACGGAACTACTATTTATGTTAGAGTGGAGGATGTTGATGCTGTAGGTTCTAATTCTGGTTGTGCTTCTACTAATACGACTTTTAATTTAGTGGTAAGTACGTCTCCAGAAGCGACACAGCCAATGGATATGGAAGTGTGTGATGACGGAACAGGAAGTAATGTATTTGATTTAACAGCTGATGAAGCTACAACAATAGGTACTCAAACAGGTGTATTAGTAACATATCATACAACTGAAGCTGACGCTTTAAGTGGAGATAATGCTATTGCTACTCCAGCAACTTATACTTTAACAGCAAACTCAGAGACAATTTATGTTAGAGTAGAGAATGCTACTGCAAGTGATTGTTTTGCAACAACAAGTTTTGGTATCTCATATAATCCAGCACCAGAAACAACATTTAGTACGGATATGGCTTTTGAAGTTTGTCCAAATGCAACATCGCCTATAACCATTACAGCTGATGCAGTAAATTATAGTGTAAGTGAAGTAAGTATCAAGTGGTATTATGAAGGTGGTGAAATTACTGGTCAAACAGGAGTTGAATTACCAACAGTTTTATTAGCTGGTGATTATGAAATAGAAGTTACCTTTAATGATTCAGGATGTACCAGTTCTGCATTTGTTACTGTAGACGAGTTAGAAACATGTATAATTCCTCAGGGAATATCTCCAAACGGAGATGGTATTAATGATCGTTTTGATTTAAGTAGTTTTGATGTACAAAGCTTAGAGATCTTTAACCGTAATGGTACTTTAGTTTATTCTAAAAACAATTATACATCAGAATGGGGTGGTCAAGCAGACAATGGAGATATGCTTCCAGTAGGAACTTACTACTATGTTATGAAATATCAAGGAACAAAAACAAAAGCCGCTTGGGTATACATAAACAAATAAACTAACTAGAAAACCAATAAGATAACAGATGAAAAAATTAGTATATATCGTATTCCTAGTGTTTATAGGCGTACAAGCCCAACAAGATCCGCAGTACACACAGTACATGTATAACATGAATGTGGTAAATCCAGCCTATGCAGGTTCTACAGAAGGTGTTGCTATTGGAGCACTTTATAGAAGTCAGTGGGTCGGGTTAGAAGGTGCACCAACGACAGGTACTTTAGCTATACACTCTCCAGTAGGAAAGAATGTAGGTTTAGGGCTATCTTTAATAAGTGATGAGGTAGGACCAGTAAAAGAGACTAATGCTTATGTTGATTTTTCATACACTATTCCAGTAGGGACAACTACTAAATTAGCGTTTGGATTAAAGGCAGGAGCAACGTTTCATGATATTGGATTAACACAAATTGATTTAGTAGATCCTAATGATCCTTTCTTTGCACAGAATATTAATGAAACAACTCCAAATATTGGAGCAGGATTATATTTTTATAAGCCAAACAAATTCTATATCTCGGCGTCTATGCCAAATATTTTAAACTCGGTACATTTAGATGCTAACGGGTTTAAGATTGGGTCAGAAACGCAGCACTTTTTTGGTGCAGTTGGGTATGTGTTTGATTTATCAGAAGACTTTAAGCTAAAGCCACATGCTTTAGCTAAGGTGGCGTTTGACGCTCCAGTAAGTTTTGATGTTAATTTAAATTTATTTATGTATGATTTTGTTGAGGTAGGAGCGGGATATCGTTTAGACGATTCTTTTAGTGGGATGATCAACTTTTTAGTTGCGCCTAATTTAAGAATTGGTTATGCGTATGACACAATCCAATCTCAATTAGATGTGGTAACTAATTCTTCTCACGAGATTTTTATCAATTTTGATATCAATTTACCAAGAAAAGTTTCTCGTTCACCACGTTATTTCTAATCCAATAAGCTAACCAAACAATGAAAAAAATACAACTATTTATATTCGCCATTTTAATAAGCAGCACAAGTGTGTTTGCTCAAAGTGATGCGACCAAAAAAGCCGATAAATTATTTGCTAAATATAAATTTGTAGATGCTATTGAGGCCTACAATAAATTAGTAGAAAAAGGGGAGGGTGATGCCTACGTATATTCTAGATTAGCAGAAGCTAACTATAATATTTTTAGTACAATCGAATCTGAAAAATGGTATGCTAAAGCTTTAGAGGCTGGAGCATCTCAACCAGAAATGCTTTTTAAGTATTCTGAGATGTTAAAAGCTAACGGTAAATACGATGCGTCTAATAAGCAAATGGACAAGTTTGCGTCTATGAGACCGGGAGATGATCGTGCAGTAATGTACAAAGCTAACCCTGAGTATTTATCTAAAATATTAGATAAAGGAAAAAAGTTTAATGTGCAAAACTTAGATCTTAACAGTAAAATGTCTGATTTTGGAGGAACACTTCAAGATGGTAAATTATACATTACGTCTTCAAGAAATGCAAGTAGAAAAAACTATGGTTGGAATGAAGAGCCATTTTTAGATATCTACTCATACACAGCAGCGGAAGATGGGTCTTACCAAGGAGAAACGCTTTTAGACGGAAAGATTAATACTAAGTATCATGAAGGTATTACAAGTTTTACTCCAGATGGTAAAACAATGTATTTTTCAAGAGAAAGTTTCTTTGAAAACATTTACGAAAAAGATAGTTTATCTAATACAAAGTATAGTGTTTTACACTTATTTAAAGCAAGCAAAGGAGCAAATGGATTCTCTCAAGTAGAAGCTTTACCAATTAACAGTCAGAATTATTCTATTAAAAACCCTACTATTAGCGCTGACGGAAGTACAATTTACTTTGCTAGTGATATGCCAGGAGGTTTTGGAAATTTTGATATTTACAAAGCATCTTTAGATGGTAATGGAAAAGTTGGTACACCTGTAAATATGGGTCAGAAAGTAAATACGGAAGGGCAAGAGATGTTTCCATACATTAGTGATAACAATACGCTTTACTTTTCTTCAACAGGACATTTAGGTCTTGGAGGAATGGATGTATTTTATACTAAGGAAATTGATGGTAAAATGGCGCCAATACGTAATGTTGGAATCCCTATTAACAGTAATGGAGATGATTTTGCTTTTAGAATGAATGAAGAAACGGGAGAGGGATTTGTATCTTCAAACCGTGAAGGAGGAAAAGGAAGTGATGATATCTATGGTATCAAAAAGTTACAACCGTTATGTGATGTGTTAATTGTTGGAACTGTTTTAGACGAAAAAACAGGAACGCCATTAGCAGGAGCATTAACAACATTAGTAGACGCTCAAGGAAACGTGTTAGCTTCTAAGCCTGCAAATGCAAAAGGTGTAGTGGAATATATTGTAGAGTGCGAAACTGGAACTGAATTACAAGTGACTATGGATGGTTATGAAAGTAACAAAGTAACAATAGCTGCAAGTAACGAAGAAGAAGTTGCTGTAACAGTTAGTTTGAAGCCTATAGAGGCTATTGTAACGCCAGAACGTGTTATACTTAACCCAATTTACTTTGACTATGATAAGTCAAACATAACAGCTCGTGCTGCGTTTGAATTAGATAATTTAGTACAAGTGATGAATAAGTATCCAAATATGGTAATACAAGCAACATCACATACAGATTTTAGAGGGTCTAATCAATACAACCAACGCTTATCAGAAAGACGTGCACAAACAACGACACAGTACGTGATTTCTAAAGGAATTGCTGCTAGTAGAATTTCTGCTTCAGGTAGAGGAGAGACAGAGCCGGCTATTGATTGTAATCCTTGTACGGATCAAGATCATGATCTTAATAGAAGAAGTCAATTTTTTATTATTAGTGGAGGACCACAACAATAAATATATTACAAGTTATACAACCAGAATAAACCAAAAAAACCGATAAAAAGCCCCACTATAAAGTGGGGCTTTTTTGATATATTATATTTTGTTTTTGGGTGTTATTTATTCAAAACCACTACTTTTTTGACTAATTGCAGGCTTTTTAAGCTTTTGTAGCATGTTTTGGTTTGCGTTAAGGATAGTAGTGGCATCCTTTTTAGTGGTGTAAACTATGGGTTTATTGGATGTAGTGTAATTGGCTTTTAACTTGTAGTGTAATGGTGTTACTAGTGTTATAAAAAGATATAACGGATAGCCTGACCTTTGTCCTGATATTAAAAATCAGGACAAAGGTAACGCCATAAAAAGTGTTAGTTTTTGGGCATAAAAAAAACCTTACTAAATAAATAGTAAGGTTTTTTTGTTATTTAATTTGTTTACCATTTTGATCATTAAAATGATATTCAAGGTATGTGTAAGCATCTCTTGGTTGTATCTTTACCCATTTTTTGTGTTCAAAAAACCATTTTGAACGAATCGATGGAAAACCTTTTGTTAAAAAGGCTGCTATAAAAGGATGTGTGTTTAAGGTCACCTTTTTGTAGTCTTTTTTTAATAATTGTTCTAAGTCATGAGTTATTTTAGGCACAATGTTAATTGGCGCTTCGACTTCTTCTCCTTTAAAACCGTTAGGATTATCCTCTCTGGTTTTAATGTTCATTTCTGGTCTTACTCTTTGACGTGTTATCTGAATCAATCCAAACTTACTAGGAGGTAATATTTTGTGTTTGGCACGATCATCTTTCATCTCATCACGAAGATGATTAAAAAGTTTTTTCCTGTGTTCTGCAGTGTTTAAATCTATAAAATCTACTACAATAATCCCACCCATATCACGTAATCTTAATTGTCTTGCAACTTCTGTTGCTGAGATTAAGTTTACTTCCAATGCGGTGTCTTCTTGAGAGTTTGCTTTGTTAGATCTATTACCACTATTTACATCTACGACGTGAAGTGCTTCTGTATGTTCTATAACAAGGTATGCACCTTTAGACATAGAGACTGTTTTACCAAAAGCGGTCTTGATTTGTCTTTCTATTCCAAATTTTTCGAAAATAGGAACGGTAGACTGATGTAATTTAACTATTGATTCTTTTTTTGGTGCAATTTGCTGCACATATTCTTTTACTTGTACATATAAAGCATCATCGTCTACATGAATTCCAGTGAAGGTGTCATTAAATATATCTCTTAACATTGAAGAGGCTTTATTTAATTCGCCCAGCACTTTGGCAGGATGATTTGCTTTATGTAATTTTTTACACATTGCCGTCCAACGACTAAGCAAGTTTTGTAAATCTTTATCTAGTTCGGCTACTTTTTTGCCTTCTGCTACAGTACGCACAATAACTCCAAAACCTGGCGGAGTTATACTCCTAACCAAACGTTTTAAGCGCTCTTTTTCTTCTTTGCTTTCTATCTTTTGAGAGATGGAAATACGATCAGAAAATGGTACTAAAACAATATATCTACCAGCTATAGACAGCTCAGAGCTAATCCTTGGGCCTTTAGTAGATATTGGTTCTTTTACTATTTGTACTAAAATAGACTGATTTGATTTTAAGACGTCAGTTATCTTTCCGTCTTTATCAATATCTTTTTCAAATGGGTAATTTTTTAAAGAAAAATCTTTTAGTTTACCTGTGCTTACACTTTTTGTGAATTTTAAAAGGGAGGACATTTTTGGACCTAAATCATGATAATGCAAAAATGCATCTTTCTCATAACCTACATTAACAAATGCAGCATTTAGACCTGGAACAGCTTTTCTTACTTTGGCAATAAACACATCACCAACCGCAAAGTTGTTCCCATCTTCCTCTTTATGTAATTCAATTAACTTTCCATCTTTTAATAAGGCAAAATCAACAGCTTCTGGACTAGATCTAATAATTAATTCTTTATCCATTTAGGTTAATTTTTATCCATACAATAAAGTACAGATGGATTATACATATACCTTAACTTGTAATAAGTTAAGGTATTTTTTTTTCACAGGATTTTTTAAATCCGGTAGAGTTTAATAATCACGCAAGGTTTTACGTGTTATAGATAAACTCTATTTCAAAGAACTTTGTTTCTAATAAACCAAAAAAGTAGTTTATAAAAACTACTTTTTTGAATTATTTTTTCTTCTTGTGACGGTTAGCGCGTCTACGTTTTTTACGCTTATGCGTTGCAACCTTGTGTCTTTTACGTTTTTTACCACTTGGCATAGGGTTAATTTTTTTAAATTAATAATTCGATTATATTGTTTTTACTTTACGTCAACGTTAGTTTTTACACCCTCTACAAATACTTTTGCAGGTTTAAACGCTGGGATATTGTGAGCAGGAATCTTGATAGTCGTATTCTTCGAAATATTTCTTCCTGTTTTTTCTGCTCTTGTTTTAATAATGAAGCTACCAAAACCTCTAAGGTATACATTGTCGCCTCCTTCTAAAGATGTTTTAACCTCTTCCATGAAAGTCTCTACAGTTGCCTGTACATCTCCTTTTTCAATTCCTAGTTTTTCAGAAATCTTTGCTACTAAATCAGCTTTAGTCATTTTCTTTTCTTATTTGCGTTATTAATTTTTCTAAGGGTTGGCAAATATAGTCATTTATTATTCAATATTTCAAACCTAATTCATTAAAATTTAATGTGATAAACTTTACTTTTGCTTTTCTTACTTTTTTCTAATAAATGAATCTATCAAAACAACTAATTAATTGGTACACAGATAATAAGCGTGATTTGCCTTGGCGTAACACCACTAACCCTTATTTTATTTGGCTTTCCGAAATTATATTACAACAAACACAAGTCGTACAAGGTTTACCTTATTATACCGCTTTTACAACCAATTACCCAACTGTTTTTGACCTAGCAAACGCAGACGAGCAAGATGTGTTAAAGTTGTGGCAAGGACTTGGTTATTACTCTAGAGCCAGAAACTTACATGCTTCAGCCAAATATATAGTAAATGAATTAAATGGGCAATTTCCAGACACTTTTGATGATATTTTAAAATTAAAGGGTGTTGGAGATTATACGGCAAGTGCCATAGCATCCATTTGTTTTAACCAAATCACCGCGGTTGTAGATGGTAATGTATATCGCGCACTATCTAGAATATATGGTATTGAAACTGCCATAAATACAGGAAAAGGGTTTAAAGAGTTTAAAGCTTTAGCACAACAATTAATAGATGTTAAACAACCGGCGACTTTTAATCAAGCTATAATGGAGTTTGGTGCACGTTTATGTAAGCCCAAAAATCCTGATTGTAATATATGTCCTTTTAATACGGTGTGTGTTGCATTACAAAAAGGAACAATAACTGAGCTGCCAGTCAAGCTGAAGGCCAACAAGGTTACTAAAAAACATTTTAATTTTATAGTCATTCTATCCAAAGACAACAAAACTATTATTGAACAACGTCAAGGTAGTGGTATTTGGCAAAACTTATATCAGTTTCCGTTAATCGAAACTGAAAAGGAAGCCACGCATGAGTTTATAGTAAACGAGATTGAAAATTTAGACATTTTAAAAGACGCAACGTTTGATGTGTCTTTATATAATGATAAGGTTATTGTCCATAAATTATCACATCAACATTTAAATACTAAATTTTGGATAGTTACTTTAGATCAAGAGTTATCAAAAGGCGTGTCTATAAAACAAATTAAGGATTATCCTGTGCCTATTTTGATTGGAAATTTTATTGAAAAATTCAATTTTTAAACTATAAACCATAACACCTCAATATTTTTTATTAAATTTATTTACATTGAAGCTTAAAGCTGTAATTTTGTAGCGGTAAAAACCATAACTTATGTCAGGAACATTAAATAAAGTAATGCTTATAGGGCATTTAGGAGATGAAGTAAAGATGCACTACTTTGAAGGCGGTGGTTGTGTTGGACGTTTTCCTTTGGCAACTAACGAGACTTATGTTAGTAAGCAAACTAATGAGCGTGTTACTAATACAGATTGGCATAATATAGTGGTGCGTAATAAAGCAGCAGAAATTTGCGAAAAATACTTAACCAAAGGGGATAAAGTATATGTGGAAGGACGTATAAAAAACAAAAAATGGCAAGACGACGCTGGTAATGAGCGTTATAGTACGGAAATACAGGTGTCCGACTTTACATTTTTAAACACAAAACGTGATCCAGAAGCGGCTCCAGGAGCTGCTCCAGCAAAGCAACAAGCTAATCCAATGGCTGAAAAACCAGCAGCACCAAAACCCGTTTCTAGTGATGACGATCTTCCGTTTTAATAATTAATTATGGATCCCGAACCCTCGAGTTTTTTAGCGTTATTAGTTACCAACAATATTAATGTTGTACTTGGTTTTGTGCTATTAATAGTACTGTTAATATGCTCTGCAATGATATCAGGAGCAGAAGTGGCCTTGTTTTCACTATCCAAATCAGATTTAGAAGACGAAAATTTAAAAGGTAAAAAACAAATTCAGATTATCTCTAAACTATTAGTGCGTCCAAAAAAATTATTGGCAACAATATTGGTGGCTAATAATTTTATAAATATTGGTATTGTAATATTGTTTGCCTTTTTAGGTAATTATATTTTTGCAAGTATTGCCTCTCCCTTAGCAAAGTTTGTATTAGAAGTTGTTGTTATTACCTTTTTAATATTATTATTTGGAGAAATTTTACCAAAAATATATGCTAGTCGTAATAACTTAAAATTTGCGACGTTTATGGCATATCCACTGCGTGTTTTAGATGTGTTATTTTCACCTTTAAGTTTGCCTATGCGTAGCATAACTTTAGGGATACATAACAAACTAGGAAAGCAAAAATCAAATTTAAGTGTTGATCAATTATCTCAAGCATTAGAGTTAACCAGTGAGCATGATACCACTAAAGAAGAACAAAAAATACTACAAGGAATTGTTAGTTTTGGTAATACAGATACCAAACAAGTTATGCAACCACGTATAGATGTATTTGCTCTAAATGTTGAGCAACCCTATAGCGAGATTATACCGGAAATTATTGATAATGGGTATTCTAGAATTCCGGTTTATAAAGACAATATGGACACTATTATTGGTGTGTTATATGTAAAAGATTTATTGCCATATATAGATAAAAAAGGGTTTGATTGGACTACATTATTAAGAGAACCGTTTTTTGTGCCAGAAAACAAAAAATTGGATGATTTAATGGCAGAGTTTCAAGAAAAGAAAGTCCATTTAGCGATGGTAGTAGATGAGTATGGTGGGACTTCTGGCTTGGTATCTTTAGAAGATATAATAGAAGAAATAGTAGGTGATATTAGTGACGAGTTTGATGACGAAGATTTGATTTACTCAAAACTAGATGATAAAAATTATGCTTTTGAAGGTAAAACTGCCTTGAAAGATTTTTATAAGATTATTAAAATAGAAGACGATACTGTTTTTGAAAACCATAAAGGGGAAGCAGAAACATTAGCTGGTTTTATTTTAGAAAATTCTGGAGGATTTCCGAAACGTAATAGTAAAATAAATTTTGAAAAATACGTTTTTACTATAGAAGCATTAGATAAAAAACGAATAAAACGTGTCAAGGTTACATTACCTTAAACAATAACTAAATAGGCGCTAATATTGCGTTTAAGTGCTCTTTTTATGAAAAAAACAATAGTCATTCTTATCTCATTTATTGTATTAGTAAGCTGTGGAAGTGACCCAATTCCAAAACCAAATGGATATCTAAGGTTAGAGTATCCGCAGGCACAATACAAAACCTATGATCAAGATTTGCCATTTACTTTTGATAGAAATGCGCAAAGTGATACCATACGTTTTAAGCCATTAAAAGATGTTGTGGAAAGCTTTGGGTTAAATATAGAGTACAAGAAGCTTAAAGGGACGATTTACTTAACCTATAAGGCTATTGATGGTCAAGAGCGCTTAACTAAATATCTTAAAAACGCACAAAACTTTACACAAGAACATACTAAAAAAGCGGACGCTATTGAGGAAGTCGTTTGGGAGAACCCAGTTAATAAAGTGTATGGTATGTTTTATGAGGTTGGTGGTAACGCAGCATCACAATCGCAGTTTTATATAACAGATAGCATTAATCACTTTTTAACAGGATCGCTTTACTTTTATGCTAAACCAAATTACGATTCTATTTTACCTGCCGCACACTACTTGCAAAAAGATATTAAGCGTATTATGGAAAGTGTGGAATGGAAGTAAATGTAGTATTAACCATAGCTTAAATAGCAGAAACAAGATATTGGACTAAAAAAAAATCGCTTTACCAGCGATTTTTTTAATTAGGCGCATTTGTAAAAAAAAAATATTAAGCTTGCAGCTTTGTTATCAATTCAATAATTTTATTTTGAACCGTTTCAGCAACTTCCTCTTTTTTCACCTTTAAAAAGACAAAACAATTGGAGTAATTACCTTTCAAAGCGTCATTGTAGATGTGTTTTCCTTTTGTCTTAATTTCAATAGTTGATGTCAATGTTCTATTATGACGGTTGATAGATGTTAGTTTTATTTTTTTTAATACTATTTTTTCAATTGTGATCTCTCTTTTCTGAGTGTTTTTTAGTTTGTACTGACTACCAACATTTTCAAAAATCAATTTATCATCACTAACACTTAATTGGGTGTAGTATTTATTATTTATTCCGTTTTCTTTCATTAATATATTAATTTCTGTAATGTCTTTATCTAAGTCTGTAGATTGGGCAAAGGAAATGGTTGCGCTTATTAAAATAATAATTAAAGTAATAGTCTGTTTGATTTTCATAATTCTAATTTGTAATATTTTAAGCGACCTGTTTTAAGGTCTTTACAGTTTGTGTTCTATAGGTTTTTAAAGAAAATTAAGCTGTGTAAAATGTATTAGTATGTTTCTGATTTTTCTATTCAGTTTTTGTTTTCATAAGTGACTGTAATTAATTGCTTAATTTTTAGTCAACCTATTTCAGGAAAATTCACTCTTTATATGGTTTAAAATGCAGTTGGTTTTTGACAATTCACTGGCTTAATTAAAGAGTAGTATTAAAAGATAATCTCTGTTAATTACAGGTGGTTATTAAATTTTTAAGCCAAATTCTAAGTCAGTCCAAAATTCACTGTAAAAATTCTTTGACTCCATCAGTTTTTCATGACTTCCAAAGTCAGCTATAATTCCGTTCTCCAAAACATAAATACGGTCTGCTATTTTTGGTAAGGAATGTAGTCTATGAGAAATAAAAATTATTGTTAATTCCGATTTCAACTTATTTAATAAGTTTAAAACAAACTTTTCTGTTTTTCTGTCCATTGCAGAAGTAAACTCATCTAATAGTAATAATTGAGGTTTTTTATATAAAACACGCATTAAAGCAATAATTTGTTTTTGTCCACCGGATAAATTAATACCTTCTTCTCCTAAGATTGTTGCAAATCCTTGTGGTAAGCTAGTTACAAATTCTGTAAAGCCATATTGTTGACAAAAACTCTCAATATTCTCTGGTGTATCTTCTTTTCCTAATAAGATGTTGGTTATTACATTACCACTAAATATAGTTATGTCTTGTGGAATGACACCTATTATATCTCTCCAGTCTTCAGTACTAACTTGAGTTAATTTAAACTGATTGTTAATTAATATTTTTCCATTTTCAAAAGGATAGAATTTTTGTAATACTTGACCAAGCGTGCTTTTTCCGCTACCGCTTTCTCCTACTATTGCTATACACTCATTTTTATTTGCAGTTATATTAATGTTTTCGAAAAGTTGTTTTCTTCCAGCAAAACGGAACGAAAGATTTTTAATTTCTAATGAATTAAATATTGTTAATGGAATATTTCCTTTATTTTCAGCATCTATTGATGCAAACTCGTACATTCTATTAAAAGCAACTTTTGCTTCGTTAATTGGAATTGTAATTAATGCCAAACTTGCAACCGATGGTAATAAAGAACCTGCAATACCTAAAATAGCCATTAATTCTCCTAATTGCATGTTTTTATGATATACTTGCAAAGCCGTATATATTAAAATTCCGATTAAAAATAAGATGCTAAAAATACCAGAAAACACAGAAAGGCGAACATTTATTTTGCCAAGATTAAATACTTTATTTTGGTAATTACCATAAATAAGTTGATTGTTTTTTTGAAATAAAGATTGTTTGTTATTATTTTTAATTGTTTCAATGCCTTGCATAGATGTTATGTAATTACTTTCATTAAGTGCATAACCTTGCATCATTTCTTTTTGTGCAGTTATGATTTTTTTGTTGAAACTATAAATTAATAAAAAGTAAAAAGGTAAACTAATAGAAGCTATTAATCCAATTTGCCACGAATAATAAAATAAAAACCCTAAAGATGTAATGGTTACTAAAGCATTTATTGCCAGGTTTCCTATAATTTGACTTATTACCCTTTGCACACGTTGCGTGTCATTTAATCTTGCAACTAATTCTCCTATTTTTCGAGTATCAAAAAATGGCTTTGGTAAATGTAATAAAGAAGTGTAAAAACGGTCTATAATTCTGTTATTAAAGTCTTTAGATTGTGTGATTAGTAAAAAGTCTCTTAAAGCTGTAAATAATACCCTTATTAACAATAAAAAGGCAACTAAAATAATACCTGTAATTAGTTTGTTAAAATCTTTTGAAGGTAAAATATCATCTATAAGTTTTTGAGAAAATATAGACATTGCCATACCTAAAATAGCAATACCTAAACCTAATAGAATACTAAAATTGATTAGTTTTAAATCCTTTTTAACTATTTTTAAAAACCATTCTTTTTTGTTTTTATCTTGCGATTTCGACTTTACAAAACTGCCGTTAGGTTGTAATGTTAAACAAGATTTAGATTTCCAAATAACTTCTAATTCTTCTTTTGTTAAATAAATAATCCCTTTAGCGGGGTCTCCAATTATAAATTTATTGTTTTTGTAACCATAACAAATAACATAGTGTTGCAAACGTTCTTCGATTACAACGTGTAGTATTAGTGGTTCTTTATGGTCTATTATAGCTTGTATGTCTGCTTCGTTACCTTGTGCTGTAAAACCTAATTGATTTGATGCTTGGTATAAACCTAATAGGGTTGTACCTTGTTTAGTTGTGCCACTTATTTCACGTAATTTCTCTAAAGAATTACTACCTTCATAATATTGAATGATTGATAATAAACAGGCAACTCCACAATCTGACTGGTCTTGCTGTAGTACGAAAGTTTTTTCTAGGTCTTTTTGAGATAATTTTACTGTTTTAGTCATTTTGTTTTAATGCTCTTAAAATGCCATTAGCATTTAGTTGACCGTTTTGTTTTTTGATAAGTTGGTTATTTTTATTGTAAATTAAAATGTATGGAATAGATTGAGCATTAAATTGAGTAGCAAAATGGCTAGAGTTATCATATAAAAAGGTAATATTAGTTTTGTTAGTTAACTTGTATTTTTCTGAAAACTGTTTTATTGTAATGACATTTTCTGTTGAGACAAAAACAAATTGAGTAGTTTTAAATTTATTTAAGTTATCGCTTATGCTTTTGGCTTCGTGTTGACAAAAATCACACTCGCTGTTGAAGTAAATAAAAACTGTATTTAGGTTTGGTTTTAGGTTTGCATTTGTAAAAGGAATACTGTATAATGACTGCAATTCAAACTGTGGTATCATTTGTATTTGTTTAGCGATTTCATTTTTTTGCTTTGTCTTAATAATAATATTGTAGCTTAGACAGCCTATTAAGCAGGTTATAGTAATGATTACTAAAAGAAGTATTTTCTTTTTTCTCATAATTAACTCATGTTTAAGTTTAAGAACATAACGCCGACAACCCAAATTAATAACGCTACTCCATAACTGCTAGCTACAATGGCCATGCCTTTATGGGTATTCTCATTAAGTTCTTTGCCAATTAAATATGCTAAAATAAACCAATAGGCTAATTCAAATAAATTAAGCGTTTGAAACGGATAAATAAACCAAGGTTGCAAACCTTCATAACCTATAATATTTAAAGCTGACAATGGATAGAAGTATTGTAAATCTTCTAAATTATAGTCGGTTTGAAAGAAATAAAACCACGCAGTTTTTAATAGGATAACTAATAAAAAAATAAATTCTGCTTTTAAAACAATGTTAAAGAGTTTTTTGTACTTGGTTTCTCTGCCAAAAAAGAAATAGCCCACGTCTAGAATAGCGGCTATAATAGAAGTCTTGATAAGTAAAATTATAGGTATTAGAATAAAATTTAACCACTTAAAACCAGCGTTTAATTCCAAAACATTCTGAATTTGCTGATTAGTTAAAACTTCCCTAAGAGAATTTAAAACCAATTTATCAATAACTAATATTTCCTTAGATAAGTAACTAAATAATATTGTTAGAATTGTTAATAAACTAAGCAAGAGGTAATTATTTAGTTTAGTCATTTTTTTTTAGTTTTGTACAAAATAAAAACAGTTATCAGGTTTGTCAAAAGAATTAATAATGCTACATTGTTTTTGGTCACAAAGAATAGGCTCACAGTAAAAAGACTAAGGGCAATACTTATTATTAATAATATATTTTTCATTCATAAAGTTTTTATAAAAGGTATAATCCTATATGATTATACCTTTTATTTAATTATAAGTTCTTAATGACAAGCTTCTCCTTCTACGTACATCGATCCAATGAAATTTGCACCAGCTAATAGTGCAAGACCTAGACCTCCTGATGCGATTGTTATAAATGCAAAAACCCCAAAGGTTAAAACGACTGAGGCTTTCGAGGCAGCGCAGTGTAAATCACCACCTTGCACTGTTTCCATTTGATTTAATTCTAATGTTTTCATAAAAAAATAATTTTAAGTTATGCCATTCAATTTATAATTAAGTTTAAGAATTTGTGAATGGCGTTTTCAACTTCTTAAACGTTTTGCGTAATATTATTTTTAGTTTTTAATTAGTTTGGAGCAAATTAATGTTAATAATATTGAAGTTTATTTGGTGAAATATAGATAATATAAATGTTTGTTCAAGATGGCATAGATATGTTACCCATTTTATTGTTTTTTTTAATTAATGTTTTAAGGTAAGATTGTAATATTGATTAATATACATGTGCTTATGGTGTTTTTTATAGTCTGAGTGGTTGTTTAGAAGCGTATTATATCGTTTTATTGTTAGTTTGAATACTATATAATTATTAGGCTTTAATTTAAGATGTTGACTATTATATGATATCAAAAAATATTAAGATCTAGGATTAATCTAAATATTTGGTAGGGGATCAAACTAAACTAATAAGTCTCTTGCTGGCTTTTATCAAAATAAAACGACAAAAAAAAAGCATCGCCAGGGCGATGCTTTTTTAATTATTTGATTTGATGTTGTTTACGCTTTTTTAACGTCTGCACAACATGCTTTTTTACAATCTTTAGCACATGCCATTTTTTCGGCAGCTGTCTTGTTTGCACATTTTAATTTGCACGCTGCAGTTTTTGCAGCACAGTCAGCACAATCTTTTTTAGTACAGTCTTCTTTACACTTCATTGTGCATTCTTTTTTAGCAGGTGTAAATGCATCTACTGTATGCATGTCTTTTACTTTGTAAGAATCTGCTACGCTTGTTACTGTAGTTTCTAAAGCGGCTGGTGTTACAATAGCTTCGTCATATTCTACCATAGCTAATTCGCGATCAAAATCTACAGTTGCAGATTTTACACCTTCCATTTTAGCCATTTTTTTCTCGATAGTTTTTGCACAACCCATGGCGCAAGTCATTCCTTCAATTTTAAATTCGGCTTTAGCCAATTTAGCATTAGGGTTTATAGCTTTTTTTGCTGCTACTTTTGTTGTGCTTGCAGCTGCTGGTGCTGTCTTTACTTCTGGATTAGCATCGTTTTTACAACTAACTGCAAATACGCTTACTAACACTAGTACTAGTATGTGTTTAAATATTTTCATTTTGTATTGTATTTATTTATAATAATATAGATACAAAACTACTAATTTATATGCTTTATTGCCTTTAAAAATCGATTTTTGTACACTAAAACAATGCTATGCAGAGTAACAATTCTAAAAAATGGGTGTATTTACTGGTTTTGTCCTTGATTTGGGGTACCTCTTTTATTTTAATTAAAAAGGCGCTTTTAGGTTTAAGTGCTTATCAGTTAGGTGCTTTACGGACATTAATTACGGGTTTGTTTTTGTTTGCAGTAGGTTATAAAAAGATAAAAACCATTAAAAAAGAGCATTGGAAATGGGTCGCGATATCCGGTGTTTTTGGATCGTTTATTCCTGCTTTTTTCTTTGCTATTGCTGAAACCGAAATTGATAGTGCTGTAGTATCTGTTTTGAATAGTTTAGTGCCATTAAATACGGTTTTGCTTGGTGCTGCTGTGTTTAAAATAGCAAGTAGTACTAGACAGGTTATTGGCGTGATAATTGGTTTTATTGGAACGTCTATTTTGATTTTGGAAGGTGCGGATTTAAATCCGAATCAAAATTATTTGTATGCTGGTTTTGTAATTGCATCAACAGTAATGTATGCGGTTAATGTAAATATTATTAAGCGGTATTTACAAGAAGTGAAACCTTTGGCGATAGCGGTTGGTAATTACGTGGTTATTTTTATTCCTGCATTATTAGTACTGATTTTTACTGATTTTTTTAATCTTAATAATTTTGATATCCCAGTTTTTAATAAAGCAATTGGTTACGTGGTTATCCTTGCTTTTTTCGGGACGGCTTTGGCTAAGGTGTTATTTAATACATTGGTGCAAATGTCTACACCTGTTTTTGCATCTTCAGTAACGTATATTATGCCTATTGTAGCTTTAGCTTGGGGTTTGTTGGATGGCGAAACGTTTAGTTGGACGCAAGGTGTGGGCACGCTTATTATTTTAATTGGAGTGTATTTAGCTAACAGAAAGACAAAAAAAATCCGAAGCGTTTAAGCTTCGGATTGTTAATTTATATGTAATGTATATTAGTTAAAATCTGCATCTGTAACACCTTCGTTTACTTTTACATTTTTAATATTCATAGACATTGTTTGTGGTCCAGCCATGATAGTCTGTGCGTAAGGAAATTTAACTCCGTTTACTTCAGAATAGTTATCATACTTTACTGTTGTTGTCATTTCTTTACCTTGAGCCTCAGTTGTGCTTTCTTCTTGAACTAACAAGTTTGTTGCAACATCATAATAACGGTAAGACGCATCGTCTCCTTTGACTACTTTTACTTTATAGCTATCTGCACCATCAATATCTACAATACTTACTAATGTTACATTAGCCATATCGTATTTAGTTTCAGGGAACATTCCAGCTTCAGCTTTTTTGTCTGATACTTCAGTTTCTGATAAAGGCATTTTTTGACCTTGTTGCTCTCTGTAACCTTCAGTACCGTTCCATTTAGACTTCATCATTACCATACCTTGCATAGCAACTTCCATAGACTCTTTATTGTCTTTAGTTTTCTTTAACTCTACAGTTAATGGTGGAGCACCTTGGATAACAAAATCACCGTCCATTTTTACAGAATTTACCATGTTGATATTGTTAGTACCTCCAATTGCTGTAATGTAGTTGTCTAATACCGTTTTAGCAGTAACACCTGCAGGTATTGGCTTAGAAAATTCTGGCTTTGCAACTGGGTTAGCGTATTTGTCGTAATAGTTAATCGGGATTCCGGTTTTTTCTAATCCAGAGATTACTTCGCTTCCTTTTCCAACAATAATTATTCTAGCATTTTCTGGCTTGAAATATTTATTAGCTACACGTTGTACATCTTCTACAGTAACTGCGTTTATTTTAGATAAATACGTTTTGTAAAAATCGCTAGGTAATTTGTTTAATTTTATTCTTAAAGCATATCTAGCTATTGTTTGAGGGCTTTCTAAAGCTAAAACAAAATCTCCAACGTACTTAGCTTTTGCATTTGCTAAAGCTTCTGCAGTTACTGGTTCGTTTTTAATTCTTTTAATTTCTTTTAAAGTTTCAATTACAGTACTGTCTGTAACCATGTTTCTAACCGCTGTACTAGCAGAAAATCTAGAGGCACCATAACGTGATGTTCCAATACTAGAACGTGCACCGTATGTCCAACCGTTAGCTTCACGTAAGTTCATGTTTAGGTAACTGTTAAATCCACCACCTAAAATTTTGTTTGCAATTAATACCGCATGGTAATCAGGGTCATTCATTTCTAACACAACATTGTTAGTTAAAGCAACGTTTGATTGTACCGCATTTGGCATATCCACAAAGTCAATTTGTGTGTTTGCAACATTAGGACTTGGTGTTATTAAGTTTGTAGAAAAGTCAATTCCCTTATCCCATTTTTTGAAATATTTTTTAACTTGTTTTTCAACTGTTTTAAAATCTACATCACCAACAATTACTAAATATGCATTGTTTGGGTTGAAATATTTTTGGTAAAAAGCACGAACATTATTTAGGTCAATGTTGTTTACTGTTTCTTCAGAGATAAATTCCCCGTAAGGGTGTTTTACACCGTAAGATAAAGCACTACCAACACGTCCAGCGACAGCATCTACACTTTTTTCGCTGTTTTTTAAACCTTCTAAAACACGTTCTTTTTCTTTTTCAAATTCTTCACCATTAAATAAAGGATTTATAGCAGCATCTGCCATTAACTCTAAAATACGATCAGAGTATTTTGAAAGACCGCTTGCAAAAGCACCGTCAGAGCTAAAGTTAAGTCTAGCACCTAAAAAGTCTATTTCTTCGTTAAAAGCATCTTTAGCAATAGAGGTTGTTCCATTACCTAACATAGCGCCTAACATTGCAGATGTACCAGCTTTGTCACCTTCTGTAATAGGTTGGTTGTCTATTGTTAAAGAGTAAGATACTCTTGGTAATTTATGGTTTTCTACTATTAATACTTTAAGACCATTTTTTAATTCAAATTCTCCAGGTATTTCCAATGTAATTGCTGGAGCTGGACCTGGTTTTGGTTGTTTAGATCTGTCAATTTGGGCTGATGCCGAAATTGATATAAACAATACCGCTAATAAGGCTGTTATTTTTGTTTTCATATCTATTAAAATTTCTTTTTATTTTTCGTCTTTTTTAGGTAAGTACTCTAAAACAACACGTTGGTTTGGGTTTAAATACTTTTTAGCAACTGCTTGAATGTCTTCTCTTGTTGCATTTCTGTATATATTAATTTCAGAATTAATTAAATCTGTATTTTTATATAACATGTAGTTTGTTGCTAATGACGCCGCAATACCTTGTACACTTGAGTTTGAATTAACAAATTGGTTTTCAAATTTGTTTTGAAGTTTTTCAAAATCTTTTTCAGAAATTAATTCAGTTTGAAGCTTTACAACTTCTTCATCCATTTCTGCAAGTAATGCTTCTAAAGATGTTTCGCCTAATGGTAAACCATAAATAGCATAAATACTGTAATCTTGTTGTGGTATGTTAATAGCACCTGCTTGTAATGCCATTTTTTTATCGTCTACTAGTTTTTTGTAAAGTTTAGAAGATTTACCATCACTTAAATAGGTAGAGATCATGTTTAAGATATAAGAGTCACGCTCTGCAAAACCTGGAGTTCTGTATCCTGTAATAATAGCAGGTATTTGTATGTTTGGATCGTAAAAAGTAGCTTCTAAAGCTTCAGTAATAGGATCTTCTTTTTGAAAATTTCTTACTGGTACTTCTCCGCCAGGAATCTCTTCAAAATAAAGTTTAGCTAATCGTGTTGCTTCTGCAACATCAATATCTCCAGCAATAACTAAAGCAGCATTGCTTGGTGTGTACCATTTTTTGAAATAAGCTTTAAACTCTTCTAAAGTAGAATCGTCTAAATCAGACATTTCTCCAATATTTTTATTCTTGTAAGGGTGTTTTGAAAATAAATTATCGCTTACAGCAAATAAAAACTGACCGTAAGGAGAGTTGTCATAACGTAATCTTTTTTCTTCTTTTACAACCTCATTTTGTGTGTCTACACCAACTTGGTCAATAACAGGGTGAAGCATACGCTCTGACTCCATCCAAAGCCCAAGCTCTAAATTGTTTGATGGAAAAACTTCGTAGTAATACGTTCTGTCTAAAGAGGTGTTGGCATTGTTGCTTCCTCCGTTAGAAGATACAATTTTAAACCATTCGCCACGGTCTATGTTTTGAGTCCCTTCAAATAAAAGATGCTCGAAAAAATGGGCAAAACCTGTTCTTAGACCTGTTTCTGGTGTTCCTCCTAAATCTTTACCACCAACGTCATACATAACGCCTACAGTTACTACCGGAGCAGAGTTGTCTTGATGTAAAATAACGTGTAAACCGTTATCTAAATCAAGCTCTTCGTACTTAACTTCTTGTGCGGTAGCAGTAAAACCAGCTAAAAGCAAAGCAGCTAATGAGAATAAACTTTTTTTCATGTTTTGATTGTTTAATTTATCAGTTTAAGTATTAGTATACCATTGTAAGTTTTTGTTACAACAATTATTACAAAAATAGCAATAGAAAGTAGTTTTTGATAGCTAAAGTGCTAAAAATTAACATCAAATTATAAAAATTTTGTTTTGTTTTCACGAAATTTATAAGGATTATTAACCAATAAAATTTATATAATATGAAAAATGTCACACTTCCAATACGATTTGGAATAGTTATAAGTGCCTCTCTAATTGCTTACTTTTTATTTTTAGCATTGTTTAATTTACATACCAATCCTATTTTTAGTTTGGGTAATGGATTAATTACTGCTTTTGGTATTTATGAAGTTATTAAGTACTATAAAATAAAAGTAGGCAAGCAGTTTACATACGCTAATGGTTTTAAACAGGGGTTAATTGCAGGGTTTGTTGGTGCTTTAATTTTTTCAGCTTTTTTCTTGCTGTACGCAACAGAAGTAAACCCTTTATTTTTAGCTCAATTATTAGAGGTTTTTGAAGGACAATATAATGTAGGTGCTGGTATGGTAACTTTTGTAGTTGCAATAATGGGCTTTAGCACAACAGTAGTATTGACTTTGACGTTTATGCAATTGTTTAAAGATAGCCGAAATACGCCAAATGCAGAAGGTAAAAGAGATGGAGAAATTACTTTAAAGAAGGTATCCTAAACTATTAATTTTATGTATTTTAGTCTGTTGAAAGTAGTATAGATTAAAAATATTACTAGTAAGTACACAAAACGTTTGTATATTAATTAATTAGAAGTATATTTGCATCCGTTTTCTCAGGAAAATGAGATTATTTTATATAAATTAATTAATAAAAACGTTACGCTATGTACGCAATTGTAGAGATAGCAGGGCATCAATTTAAAGTTGAAAAAGACCAAAAAGTTTTTGTTAACCGTTTAGCAACAGAAGAAGGAGAAGCAGTGTCTTTTGACAATGTCCTTTTAATTGCAGATGGTTCTAACATAACTGTAGGCGCCCCAGCTATAGGCGGAGCACAAGTAAGTGCAAAAGTCTTAAAGCACCTTCAAGGTGATAAAGTTATTGTTTTCAAGAAGAAAAGAAGAAAAGGTT
Source organism: Olleya sp. KKT75 (assembly GCF_055635485.1). Lineage (NCBI taxonomy): Bacteria > Pseudomonadati > Bacteroidota > Flavobacteriia > Flavobacteriales > Flavobacteriaceae > Olleya > Olleya sp. KKT75. The sequence continues at coordinate 993,186 of NZ_CM145759.1, read as the reverse complement.
ACCGTAAGAAAAACGGACACAGACAAGCCTTAACTGAAATTGTTATTGAAAGTATAGTAGCTTCAGGAGCTAAGCCAACAGCGAAAGCTGAAAAAGCTGCTCCGAAAAAAGAAACTAAAGAAGTAGAAGCTAAAGCTGCACCTAAGAAGGCTGCTAAAGCAACTGGAAAAGCTGACGACTTGAAAAAAGTTGAAGGTATTGGACCAAAAATCGCTGAGACGTTAGTAGCAGCAGGAATCGCTTCTTTTGCTGAATTAGCTAAAACTGATGCAGCTAAAATTTCTGAAATCATTTCAGGTGTACGTGGTAATCACGTAACTGATACTTGGCCAGCACAAGCACAATTAGCTGCTGATGGTAAGTGGGATGAGTTAAAGAAATGGCAAGACGAATTAGATGGTGGTAAAGCGTAATTGCTAAATCACTTTAAGTATAACAATTTAAAAACTTAAGATCATGGCTCACAAAAAAGGGGTTGGTAGTTCGAAGAATGGTAGAGAATCAGAATCAAAACGTTTAGGCGTTAAGATATTTGGTGGACAAGCTGCTATTGCTGGAAACATTATCATAAGACAACGTGGTAATACACATCACGCAGGTGAAAATGTATACCAAGGAAAAGATCATACTTTACATGCTAGAGTAGATGGTTTAGTAAAATTTACAAAGAAAAGAGACAACAGGTCTTACGTTTCTATTGAGCCTTTTTTAGCTTAATAATTTTACATCCTAAAATAATAAAAACCCTTTCCAATTGGAAAGGGTTTTTTTTGTGCCCATTATTTAAGAATATCATTTATAATTTTTAAATGATGTGTTGTGTGCATAATTAAAAAACGTGGAACTCTCTTAGTGTTAACATTTCCAAATATCGGGTGTTTAAAGTGTGCGTTTTTGTCTAAGCTACCAATTGACTCAATATTAGCTTGGGCTTCGTTTATTTGAGCTATAAGGTCCTTTTTAAGGATAATTTCTGGTGGTTTTACATGTTTTGGAGCTTTTGCTTTTCCTCTTGGAAAAAACCCTAATGTAAAAAACACCTTGCCTAACAGACTAAAATTATTAGAGTAAGTATTGGGGTCCGATGTTTTTAATGCGGTACTCACATTATTTATAACTTTAAGACTATGGTCTATATGCCAAGCTACGTTCTCTTTTGAGATTTTTGTATTAGTAGTATCTTGATTTTGAATGTGAGATTCTAATGTGTCAAGCACTGTGGTTAGCTTTTCTAAGGTCATAATTTTTATGTTTATGCTAGGTAAGTTACAATTTATAGGTTAGAAATTAAATTCCAAATTTAGAAATAAACAGCGTTGTTTGGTTGGTGATAAGATTCTATTGGTTTTATACTAATAAAAAGTTCCAGAAATAAAAAAAATCCCAAACCGTGAGGTTTGGGATTTTTATATTATAATTAAAAATGCTTTGCTTTCGCGAAGATTTGTAATTAGTATCTGTAATGCTCAGGCTTGTATGGTCCTTCAACAGTAACACCAATATATTCTGCTTGGTATGGTGCTAATTCTGTTAATTCTACACCAATCTTTTCTAGGTGTAATTTAGCTACTTTTTCATCTAATTGCTTTGGTAACATATATACATCATTTTTGTATGCTGCACTATTTTTCCAAAGTTCGATTTGAGCTAATGTTTGGTTAGTAAATGAATTACTCATTACAAAACTAGGGTGTCCAGTTGCACAACCTAAGTTTACTAAACGTCCTTCAGCTAAAAGAATAATGTCTTTTCCGTTGATAGTATATTTGTCAACTTGTGGCTTGATTGTATCTTTAGTATCACCATGCTTTTCGTTTAACCATCCTACTTGGATTTCGTTATCAAAGTGACCAATGTTTGCTACAATAACTTTGTCCTTCATTGCCTCAAAATGCTCAGCACGTACTATATCTTTGTTTCCTGTAGTAGTAATTACTATATCACTGTTACCAACAACTGTTTCTAATTTTTTAACTTCAAAACCGTCCATTGCAGCTTGTAGTGCACAAATTGGATCAATTTCAGTTACTGTTACAATACTACCAGCACCTTTAAAAGAGGCAGCAGTACCTTTACCAACATCACCATAACCACAAACAGTTACACGTTTACCAGCTAACATAATATCTGTTGCACGACGTATAGCATCTACAGCAGATTCTTTACATCCGTATTTGTTGTCAAATTTAGATTTAGTTACAGAGTCGTTTACGTTAATAGCTGGCATTGTTAATGTACCATTTTTAACACGCTCATATAATCTATGTACTCCTGTTGTAGTTTCTTCAGATAAACCTTTAATTCCTGCAGATAACTCAGGGTATCTATCTAATACCATATTAGTTAAATCTCCTCCATCATCCAAAATCATGTTTAATGGCTTACGGTCTTCACCAAAGAACAAAGTTTGTTCTATACACCAGTCAAACTCTTCTTCTGTCATATCTTTCCAAGCATACACAGCCGTACCTGCATCTGCAATTGCAGCAGCAGCTTGATCTTGTGTAGAGAAAATGTTACAAGAACTCCAAGTAACTTCAGCTCCTAAAGCTTGTAAAGTTTCAATTAAAACTGCCGTTTGAATAGTCATGTGTAAACATCCAGCAATACGTGCTCCTTTTAAAGGCTGCTCGTTTTTGTATTCTTCACGTAAACTCATTAAACCTGGCATCTCTGCTTCAGCTAAAATAATTTCTTTTCTTCCCCAAGCCGCAAGCGACATGTCCTTTACCTTGTTTGGTACGTAAGCAACGTTTTTTGTACTCATATTATTTATCTCTTTTTTTTATAAATGAAACACCTTTGGGTAATACTGCTTAAAATTGTTAAATTCGCTTAACAAAAAAGCGTAACTCGCCTTAGGCGATGCAAAGATAACTAATAGATTTTAGAATATTAAATGCCTCTATATAAAACCATTACTCCTAACTCACAAACTACTGTTAAAATCTGGAAGATTGAGGAGTCTTATGACCAATTAATCAGTGGTTTAGACTTGAAACCTGAAAGTATGACGCGTGTTTTAAGTATGAAAAGTCAACTGCATCAGCGTGGCTTTTTAAGTGTCCGTCATCTATTGAAAGCATTTGGTTATACAGATCAAGATCTGTTTTATGATACTAATGGAAAACCGCATTTAAAAGACGGAAAACAAATCTCAATAACACATAGTTTTACGTTTTCTGGGGTGATTATAAGTGATAGTAAGGTAGGGATTGATATTGAGCGCCAACGTGATAAAATTAAAGTTATCGCTAAAAAGTTTATTACTTATGAGTTTGATTATCTAAATAAAGAGGCTTCAGATTATATTAATAAACTAACTGTAATTTGGGGTATCAAAGAATCGCTTTATAAATTGTTTGCCACGCCGGGCATGTTATTTAGAGAGCACTTTTTAGTAATACCTTTTACTATGGCAGATTCTGAGACTATTTGTTGGATAGATTACAAAGGGTTGAAAAAACGCTATACTGCCAATTACTTGGAATTTGAGGGATTCACTTGTGCATTTGTAATAGAATAATGAGTGTTTACAACGACATACTTTCCGCAGCAGCGAAACAAGAAAAATTATTAGCAATTTTAATAGATCCGGATAAATTTGAAATTAATCTAATTTCTGAATTTGCTTACAAAATTAATCAATCCATTATCACTCATGTTTTTGTGGGTGGAAGCACAGTAGAAGTGGAGGTAACGCAAAAATTGGTGTCAGCTTTAAAACCACTAACTAAATTACCCATTGTGCTATTTCCTGGAGATGTCACGCAAATTTCTAAAGATGCTGATGCAATTTTGTTTTTGTCATTAATATCGGGACGAAATCCTAAGTACTTAATCGAAAAACAAATTGAAGCAGTATCCATTTTAAAAAACACCAATCTAGAAGTGATACCAACAGGTTATATTTTAATTGAAAATGGAAAAGAAACTGCGGTACAAAAAGTAACTCAAACCCAACCAATACCATCTGCTTTGCACAGTTTAGTTGCAGACACAGCTAAAGCGGGCGAGTTATTGGGTAAAAAGCTTATTTATTTAGAAGCTGGTAGTGGTGCTTTACATCCCGTGCCTTTACAAATGATTAAATTTGTGAAGCAAGATTTAACGATACCTCTAATTGTTGGTGGCGGAATAAGAAGTAAACAACAACTAGAAGAAGCTTATAAGGCAGGTGCGGATCTAGTGGTCATAGGGACCGCTTTTGAAGAAAACATAGATTTTTTTAACCATATTAGATTGTAAAAATGAATATCTCAGTAGACTTAACCTTGTCACCATTAAGTGATGATTTTGAACAACATGTTATCGATTTTATAAAAGCATTGCGAGCGTCAAAATTTACCGTATTAGAAAATCCTTTAAGTACTCAGATTTTTGGTGAATTTGACCAGTTGATGCCTTTTTTAAATGAAAAAATTAAAGCTTCTTTTGAAAATCAAGACATTTGTGTGCTAACAATAAAAGTGGTAAAAACAGATAGAAGCGAGTATGAACCACATTTTTAATTTTCTTTTTGGACAGTATTTAGAATACGAAACAGCAGATGTTGTTTTAGAGATTATTGCAGTCATTTTTGGCTTTTTGTCTGTTTGGTGTTCTAAACAAAATAAAATTTGGGTATTTCCAACGGGTATGATAAGTACCGTAATTTTTGTCTATTTATTATTTAAATGGCAATTGTTGGGGGATATGATGATAAACGCCTATTATTTTTTAATGAGTGTTTATGGATGGTATATTTGGACAAGGAAGGTAGATGATAGTCACGTGACACCAATTTCTAGAACAACACCTAAAGAGAAAAAAACGAGTCTTTTTATATTTATAGGAACCTTGTTTTTTGTTTACTTTGTATACCAATGGTTTGATAAATGGACTAGTTGGGTAGCTTACGTGGATACAATAACAACTGCAATCTTTTTTGTAGGTATGTGGTTAATGGCTAAACGTAAAATTGAAAATTGGATGTTTTGGATAATAGGAGATGTTATCTCAGTGCCTTTATATTTTTATAAAGGATTTACCTTTACTTCCTTTCAGTATTTAGGATTTACAATCATTGCCTTTTATGGCTATATAGCATGGAAAAAGTACTTACACAGCAACCCGCAAACTGTATAAAAATTGTGCTGTTTGGTCCAGAATCAACGGGTAAAACAACATTGTCGCAACAATTAGCACGCCATTACCACTCGGTTTGGGTGCCAGAGTATGCAAGAGGTTATTTGCAAAACAAATGGAATAACGAGCGTAAAACTTGCGAGCCTAAAGATTTATTGCCAATCGCAATCGGGCAAATGGCATTAGAGAATAATTTGGCTCAAAAAACAGACTCTGTTTTAATCTGCGATACAGATTTATTGGAAACTAAAGTGTATTCTGAAGCGTATTACTCTGGGATCTGTGATCCTACACTTGAGAAATATGCTTTAAAAAATATATATGATTTATACTTTTTAACGTATATTGATACCCCTTGGGAGGCAGATGACTTACGTGATAAGCCCGAAGAGCGAGAAGCTATGTTTAAAGCGTTTGAATCGGCATTAATAAAACATAAAAAACCTTATGTGTTATTAAAAGGAGATAAAAAAACGAGATTAGAGTTAGCTATAAAACATATAGATTTATTATTAGCAAAACATAACAATGCAGTTTAATAAAACAGACTTACAGTTTATTCACCAAAAAGGGCTAACACAAAAAAAAGTAGAGCAACAATTAAATCTACTTAAAGCGGGGTTGCCTTTTATTAATTTAGAAAGAGCAGCAACTATAGATGATGGCATACTCCAGTTTTCTTACGACAAGGCATCTCAATTAATTAGTCATTACGATTCAAGAAAAGACGATTTAAAAGTTGTAAAATTTGTGCCTGCTTCTGGTGCAGCAACTAGAATGTTTAAGTTTTTGTTTGAGTTTTTAAAAGACTATAAGCCCAAAAAGCAAAGTATAAATGCATACATCAATAAAAATAAGGCGTCAGAATTATCCTTGTTTTTTATTGGTTTAGAGAAATTACCGTTTTACAAATTGGTAATTCAATATTTAGAAGACAATAATAAAATAGATAAAAAATCTAGTAATGATCAGAAATTATACGCTTTTATAAAAGCAGTAATGGAAGCCGATCAATTGTGTTTTAGTGATTTCCCTAAAGGGTTACTGCCGTTTCATAACTATAAAAAACACCTTGCAAGTGCTTTTGAAGAACATTTATTTGAAGCAGCGTTGTACGCTTCTGTAAAAGGTAAAGCAGCACTTCATTTTACAATTTCTGAGAAACATAAGGATAAATTTCATGAAGAATTTGAGAGAATACAGGAAATTGTAGAGGAAAAAACAAAGACTAAATTTGATGTGTCATTTTCATATCAAAAAGAGTCTACAGATACTATTGCTGTTACTTTAAAAAATGAAATTGTACGTGAAGAAAACGATGAGTTGTATTTTAGACCTTCAGGACATGGTGCATTACTTGAAAATTTAAACGAATTTGATGCAGATATAATATTTGTAAAAAATATTGATAATGTTGTTGTTCATGAATATGAACTTGAAGTTGCTAAGTCTAAAAAGATGCTAGCAGGTTTGCTGATTGAAGTAAGAGAACAAGCATTTAAATACGCTAAAGCTTTAGACGAGAAAGAATTGTCTGATAATGATATTGTTGAGATTGCAGAGTTTTTAATCTCAAAAATGAATGTTGTTATTTCTTCTGAGTTTGAGAAATATTCTAAGCAATATCAAATAGAATACTTAAAAAGTAAGCTAGACAGACCGATTCGTATTTGTGGAATGGTTCAAAATGAAGGAGAACCAGGAGGAGGTCCGTTTTGGGTAAAGGATGAGGGTGCTAACTTGTCATTACAAATTGTGGAGTCCGCTCAAATTAATAAAAAAGAAAAATCTCAAAAAAACATTCTTAAAAAAGCGACACATTTTAACCCTGTTGATTTAGTTTGTAGTATTAAAAATTATAAAGGAGAAGTTTATGATTTACAAAAATTTGTTGATCAGCAAACAGCTTTTATTACCATGAAAACTAAGGTAGGTAAGGATATTAAGGCTCTTGAATTACCTGGGCTTTGGAATGGAAGTATGTCTAATTGGAATACTATTTTTGTGGAAGTGCCATTAGTGACTTTTAACCCAGTAAAAACGGTAAACGATTTATTAAAACCGACACACCAAGTCACTTAAGATGTTAGATAAAGTTTCTTTAGAAAAAGAGTTTAAATTAAAAGCTATCCGTAGCTCAGGAAGTGGTGGTCAACACGTAAATAAAGTTGCGACAAAAATAGAACTTAGTTTTTTTGTAAGTCTATCAATTGTATTAACTGAGGAACAAAAAGAATTGATTTTAGTTAACCTATCTAAGAGGTTAACTAAAGAGCAAGTCTTGATATTGCAGTGTGGAGAAAGTCGTAGCCAGTTAAAAAATAAAGGTATTGCAATAAAACGTGCTTTTTCCATTCTGGAAGGCGCATTACATGTCGATGCCAAGCGTAAACCAACTAAAATTCCGAGAGCGGTTATCCGAAAACGTCTGAAAAATAAGAAATATAATTCTGATCTGAAAAATAGTCGTAGAAAGCCAAGCTTAGATTAAAGATTATTGATATTCGCTTAATTGTGTAATTGCAATATTAATATTTGCAATTTTTTGTAGATTTTAAAAAAAAGTTAGATTGCTATTTCATAAATCAAAATTCTAATCTACCTTTGCAGCGTTCTCATAAAAGGGGTGCCTATATCGGCTGAGATCATACCCATTGAACCTAGAACAGGTAATGCTGTTTAGGAATTTGAAACACATTTTATTGTGTTACTAAGTGATACTTAGATAGTCTAAGTGTTGCAAAAACTAATTAATAACAATTAAGAATAATCACCTCTTTTTATTCGATTATCATTTTAATCGTAATGAAAAATTTATTTCTTTTTTTAACACTTTTAGTGTTATCGGCCAGTGCTTACGGGCAAGACCAAAAAACAGTTACCTTAGACTCAACAAAAATTACCAAACTAGACGAAGTCTTAATTCAATCTATTCGGGTAGAGGCAGATTCGCCAATTACACACTCTAATGTTACAAAAGCAGATTTAGAAAAACGTAATTTAGGTCAGGATATACCTATTCTTTTAAATTATTTACCATCTGTTGTAACTACAAGTGATGCCGGAGCAGGAGTTGGATATACTGGAATCCGTGTTCGTGGTGTAAGTGCGCAATCAACAAATATTACTATTAATGGTATTCCGTATAATGATTCAGAAAGTCTAGGAACATTTTGGGTTAATTTAGGAGACTTTTCTTCTTCAGTAGAAAGTTTACAGCTACAACGTGGTGTTGGTACATCTACAAATGGATCAGGTGCTTTTGGAGCGAGTATTAATGTGCTTACAGATGCAGTTGCAAAGGAAGCTAAGGGAGAAGTTTCTAATAGCTTTGGAAGCTATAATACCAGAAAGCATACCGTAAAATATAGTACAGGGTTATTAAATGACCATGTAGAGATTTCAGGTAGATTATCTCAAATTAATTCTGATGGTTATATTGATAGAGCGACGTCAGATTTAAAATCGTACTTCCTTCAGGGTACTTATGTGGATGATAATACACTTATTAAAGCGGTTACTTTTGGTGGTAAAGAAGTTACCTATCAAGCTTGGAATGGTATAGATATAGACAAACTTAAAGAGGATAGAACATTTAATCCTTCAGGAGAATATCAAGATCAAGATGGTATTACACGTTATTATGATAACGAAGTAGACAATTACACACAAGATCATTACCAATTGCATTGGAATCAAAAATTTAATAATAATTGGTCTACTAATTTAGGTTTAAATTACACTTACGGACGTGGGTATTTTGAACAATATAAAGAAGACGAAGATTTTGATACTTACGGTTTTGAGCCAATCACTTTAGGGAACCAAACCATCAACGAGACTGATGTAATTAGAAGACGTTGGTTAGATAATAATTTTTATGTTTTAAATGCTAGTGTTAATTACAAAGATGACAACTTAAATTTAAGTTCGGGTGTGTTTTACAGTTCTTACCATGGTGAGCATTTTGGAGAAGTAATCTGGTCTCAATACGCAAGTAATAGCCAGATTAGAGATCGTTATTATGAGGGTGATGGTGATAAATATGATTTTAGTGCGTTTGCAAAAGCCACGTACCAATTAAATAATAAGTTAAGCCTGTTTGGAGATTTGCAATTTAGAAGTGTAAATTATGATACTAGCGGTATTAGTTCTGACTTAGTATTATTTGAAATAGATAAAACCTATAATTTCTTCAACCCTAAAGCAGGATTATCTTATAATTTAAACCCTAGTAATAACTTTTATTTCTCTTATGCACGAGCAAATAGAGAAGCGAGTAGAAGTGATTTTGAAAGTAATCCAGATATTAAACCAGAGCAATTAAATGATTTTGAACTAGGATGGAGATACAAAAGTAAAAACTTAATTTTTAATGCGAATGCTTACTACATGTTGTATAATGAGCAATTGGTGCTAACAGGAGCAATTGATGATGTAGGATCGTTTATCAGAGATAATTCTGGAAAAAGCTCACGTTTAGGAATCGAGTTGGAAGCAGTAGTAAAATTAAGTAATCAATTTTCTATTCAGCCTAACGTAACGTTTAGCTCAAATAAAAACGACGAAACGATTATAAATAGAGATGGTGGACTTGTAAATTTAGGAAAGACTAATATTTCTTTTTCACCGGATGTAGTGGCTTCAAATGCATTTGTATTTCAACCAATGGATAATCTGCAGTTTTCACTTTTAAGTAAGTTTGTGGGAGAACAATTTATGGGTAACACAGATTCTGATACCTCAAAATTAGACAGCTATTTTGTTAACGATTTTAATGTAACCTACGAGATTAAGACAAATAAAATTTTTAAATCTATCCTGTTCTCAGGACTAGTAAATAATATTTTTGGAGAAAAGTATGTGTCTAATGGATATTACTATACCTACGACGATACATGGTCTAATCCAAATACAACAACAACTATAGAGGGTGCTGGATATTATCCACAAGCAACGACTAATTTCTTAGTTGGTGCAACGTTAAAATTTTAATCACTAATTTTTAAGTAAACCAGTAAAAAGCATCTCAAATTTGAGGTGCTTTTTTAATTGTTATAAACTCTAATAACACTTCCGTTAACTTCAACAAAATAAGGTTTTAATGCAAATTGCCCAGAGGTTCCATCAAATGGTGCTCCGTCTACAATGTTATAAGAATTTCCATCTTCGCAGTTACAGGTAGCAGTAATACCAGATACCGTTAATTTAGAGCAAGTGGAAGGGACGTGGTTAGGATCGGTAATTTCAAAAGCAGTGTACATATTGTTACCAATATTATAAATTACAATACCTTTATAGCCAAAACCGTTAAGTACTAAGTGGTTGCTAGGAAACTGTAAGGAGTTGTATTGTGGTAGTGTTGTATTTATTGAATTTAGAGTGTCAAATGCAATATTGGGGATAAAGTTATTAGTATCATTATCGTCATTTTTTTGACAAGAGGTAACTAATACAAAGCAGAATATTATTGTAGCTATAGACCTTAACATATAAATTTAATAATTTTTTAGGATTGCAATTTACAACAATTACAATGTTGAGTTAAATATTTTGTATATTTGTAATGCAAAATCTCGTGTCGACGAGATTTTTGTGTTTAGCGCTAAATTGTTTTAGCGCCTTTTTATTTAAACGAAAAAAATATGAGTAAAGTATCTTATTATACAGCAGAAGGATTAAAAAAGTTGCGTGAAGAGTTAAAGCAACTTAAGGATGTAGAGCGTGTTAAAGCATCAAGAGCTATTGCGGAAGCAAGAGATAAAGGTGATTTAAGTGAAAATGCCGAATATGATGCAGCTAAAGAAGCGCAAGGTATGCTAGAAATGCGTATTGCTAAATTAGAAGATCAAATGGCAGGAGCACGTGTTATTGACGAGTCTCAAATGGATACGTCAAAAATATTGGTCTTATCAAAAGTAAAAATCAAAAACCAAACTAATGGAATGGAGATGAATTATACTTTGGTGGCCGATGGTGAAGCAGACTTAGCAGCAGGAAAAATATCTGTAAACAGTCCTATTGGTAAAGGTTTACTTGGTAAAACTGTTGGGGACGTTGCAGAAATACAAGTGCCAAACGGTATTATTAAATTTGATATTGTCGAAATAAGTAGATAAATAAATGGTATTTTATTTCGCTTAAGCTGAAAACCATTTCAAATAAAAAAGATTCCTGTTTTTGTACAAAGCAGGAATCTTTTTTTATCTTTAAATCATATACAAATAATTATGGCATCCATTTTTACAAAAATAGTTAACGGAGAAATCCCTTATTATAAAGTAGCAGAAACTGAAGATTTTTTAGCCTTTTTGGATGTTAATCCAAATGCTAAAGGACATACGTTATGTATTCCTAAAAAGGAAGTGAATAAAATTTTTGATTTAGACGAAGCAGCATATATTGGTTTAATGCAATTTTCAAGAAAGGTCGCTATAGCTTTAGAAAAAACAGTGCCTTGTAAGCGTGTTGGTGTAAGTGTTATTGGTTTAGAAGTGCCTCATGTACATGTGCATTTAATACCATTAAACACAATGGAGGATGCTAGATTTATTAATAAAGTAACATTAGAAAAGGAGACTTTTGAAGCTTTGGCTAAAGCAATAAGTGCCAACCTATAGTTTATAGACCACAAGTCCTATTACTGCTGTAATTACAGCTATACCTGCAATAATTAAGATCCAAAACAAACTTTTATATTTTTTAGATGCTTTTTTAGGCTGAAAAGCCTTCATTTGGTATTCAAAAACGCGTTCGATATCGTCCGTCCATCTTGCTGGATAAATAGGCGTATTGCAAACGGTACAATTCATTTCAGTACTGACCTCTTGGGTAATGCTTTTGTAAAAAGAAGTTTCAATAAAACGTTGCTTAAATGTTAATTGCAACCCTTTAGTGCTAAAGCACTCAGGACAATTGTTATTTAAATTAACTGTTTTTATTGTTATTAATCTTTCTGCCATCTATATCGTTTTTAAGCTAATTTGCATCGTTGTTCCTTTTCCTTTTTCAGAATTTAGAACTTTAATGCGACCATCATGGAAATCTTCTACGATTCGTTTTGCCAATGATAAGCCAAGTCCCCAACCGCGTCTTTTAGTTGTGTAACCGGGGTCAAAGATAGTGTTAAATTCGTTTTTACTTATCCCTTTTCCGGTATCTGTTACAGTAATTTTTACTTGTTGTTCAAGTTGTGATATAGTAACCTGTAAATCACCTTTTCCCTTCATGGCATCAATAGCATTTTTAACTAAATTTTCAATAGTCCAGCTATATAATTGCTTATTTAAATTGACGTAAATAGGGTGTTCCGGGATTTTGAGGCTAAAATTGACTAGTTTTGAGGACCTTGTTTTTAGATAATCATAGGCTTCTTGAGTTTCGGCTATAATATCCGATTTTTCTAACGTTGGAAGTGATCCTATTTTGCTAAAACGCTCGGTAATAGTTTGCAAGCGATGGATGTCTTTTTCAATTTCTTTAATATATTCAGGATTGGTGTCTTCACTTTTTAAAATTTCTGTCCAACCCATTAAAGAAGATAAAGGAGTTCCAATTTGATGTGCAGTTTCTTTAGCCATTCCTGACCATAATTTATTTTGTGTTGCAATTTTTGAACTACGATAAAAAAAGTAAACTACAGCTCCAAATAAAACGATGATTAATAATAATGCTAATGGGTAGTATTTTAATTTATTTAATAGTGGCGAGTTACCGTAATACAAGGTCCCAATAGATTCTTCGCTATTAGAGTCGTTATTAAAGTAAGATAATGGTATTGGGTTATTTTCTTCTTGATATTGTTGTTGTCTTTTTTTTAAAAAAGAAGTCACGTTTCTAATACCTGTAGTATCTAAGTTTTTTAAACTTTGAAAGTCGCCTTCAGGAGACACTAGTATCATTGGTGTTGTTGAGGTGGAATCCGTAATTATAAAAGAAGTTACATTATTGACTTCACTATTAATATCATTAAAACTGTTTAGAAAATCACTTTGTGCGTATGACCATGTTTCCATTTTACGGCGTTCTTCTGCTTTAAATTTTTGAAAAAACACATAGGTATTCCACAAAATTAAAGAGATAATGGCAAACGAAGCAATGATAATAATCCAGCGGATTAGTTGGCGATGTTTTGTAAAAAACATGATGGTTAATTTTTGTTGTTAATATAATGCAATTCTGTTAATAATATTGTGATGGTTGGTCAGTAATTACCTTTTAGTTGGTAAACAGATTATGTATTTTTGCTAAAATCAAACAGACAACTATGTTATCTTTTACTCCACAAGAATTTTCAACAGCTAAATTACATGGGTATTTACTAAGTGCTGTAGCACCTAGACCAATTGCATTTGCTAGTACTATTGATGCAGATGGTAATCCTAATTTATCGCCTTTTAGTTTTTTTAATGTCTTTAGTGCAAACCCTCCAATTTTAATCTTTTCGCCAGCAAGACGTGTAAGAGATAATACAACTAAGCACACTTTGGAAAATGCCGAGTTAACTAAAGAAGTTGTTATTAATGTTGTAAATTATGATATTGTACAGCAGATGTCTTTGAGTAGCACAGAGTATGCTGAAGGTGTTAATGAGTTTGATAAAGCTGGTTTAACGATGTTAAAGTCGGATTTGGTAAAACCGTTTAGAGTGGCTGAAAGCCCAGTGCAAATGGAGTGTAAAGTTAACGAGATTGTTAAATTAGGTACAGAAGGTGGTGCTGGAAATTTAATTATTTGCGAAGTTGTCAAAATGCACGTTTCAGAAGATGTTTTAGATGAAAATGGTGCAATTGACCAAGTCAAGCTTGATTTAGTATCTAGAGCTGGTGGTAGTTTTTATAGTAGAGCAAAATCTGGGTTTTTCGAAATTCCAAAACCGCTATCAACATTAGGTATTGGTGTTGATGCATTACCAAAAGAGATTAGAGAAAGTGCGGTTTTAACAGGGAATAATTTGGGTCTTTTAGGGAATGTTGAAAACTTACCTGAGGAAAAAAGCATTCAGGCTTTTAAAAACCAACATAATTTAAGTTCTTTGTCCAGAGAACAGAAACATGAAAAAGCAAAGTCTTTTTTAAGCTTTAGTGATGTAGATAGTGCTTGGAAAGTGTTATTATCGTAAGTTTGCGATACCAAAATAGACGAATATTTAATAATTATATAGAAAATGGAAGTACAAGGAAAAGTTAAGCTAGTAGGAGAAACTCAAAGTTTTGGTAGCAACGGATTTAGAAAAAGAGAGTTAGTAGTAACTACAGAAGAACAATATCCTCAACATATTTTAGTAGAGTTTGTTCAAGATAAATGTGATTTATTAAACAATTACCAAGTTGGACAAGATGTAAAAGTAAACATCAACTTACGTGGTAGAGAGTGGGTTAATCCTCAAGGAGAAACTAAATATTTTAACTCGATCCAAGGATGGAGAATTGAAGGTGTACAAGCTGGAGCAGCACCTCAGGGTATGCCAGAAGTGCCACCTGCACAAGCTTTTGAGCCTGCAAAAGATGTTAAGTCTGAAGATCATGACGATTTACCTTTCTAGTAAAAACAATGCTGTTTTGGCAGCGTAATTATATAAAACCTCAATACAATAGTGTTGAGGTTTTTTTATTTTAGACCTTTTCCTTATTTTTCGATAAACAAAACCTGTAATGGATTTTTTAAATAGTAATCTTTCTTTTCCTGATGTGTCCCATGCTACCGAAGATGGTTTGCTAGCTGTTGGAGGTGATTTAAGTGCCCAACGTTTATTGCTAGCCTATCAAAAAGGAATTTTTCCTTGGTTTGAAGACGATAATACTATTATGTGGTGGTCTCCAGATCCTAGATTTGTTTTATTTCCGGAAGCATTGAAAGTCTCTAAAAGCATGAGGCAAGTATTACGTAACTCAGATTTTGAAGTTACAGTTAATACAAGTTTTGATTCGGTAATTAAGGCATGCGCAGCAGCTAAAAGAATAGGTCAAGAGGACACATGGATTACCAAAGGGATGATTGATGCATACACCAAATTACACCATTTAGGATATGCTAAATCTATAGAGGTTTGGTTAAATAAAGAATTGGTAGGCGGTTTATATGGTGTGGATCTTGGTAATGGTGTGTTTTGCGGAGAAAGTATGTTTGCTACAGTTAGCAATGCTAGTAAAGTGGGCTTTATAAGTTTTGTACAGAATACCAATTACAAGCTTATTGATTGCCAAGTATATACTAATCACCTTGAAAGTTTAGGTGCGGAGGATATACCTAGAGCTCAGTTTTTGGAGTATTTAGTTTAAACTTCGTTATATCTAAAGCAACCCACTTCGTGATCGTTTACCATACCAACAGCTTGCATAAAAGCATAAATTACTGTGGATCCCACAAACTTAAAACCACGCTTTTTTAAATCCTTACTTAAGGCATCACTTAAAGCTGTATTTGCTGGCGCATTTTTATAATAATCTATAGTGTTTTTAATAGGCTTATTATCTACAAAAGCCCATAAGTACTTGCTAAAACTTCCAAATTCTTTTTGGATGTCCATAAATAATTGAGCATTTGTTATTGTTGCATTTACTTTTAACTTGTTTCTTATAATGCCTGCGTTTTGTAATAACTGAGCTTTTTTGTCTTCATTATAATTTGCTATTTTTTTGCAATCAAACTGGTCAAATGCATCAAAAAAATTATTTCGTTTGCGTAAAATAGTAATCCAACTAAGTCCTGCTTGAAAAGTTTCTAGAATTAAAAATTCAAATAGTGTGGCGTCATCATGGACAGGATTACCCCATTCGTTATCGTGGTAAGCCTCATAAAGTTCATCTCCAACACACCAACCGCATTTATGTTTTGTCATTTTTATTGATTTTAAAATTAAGTATTATCGCTATAATTAAACCGATAATAAGTGCCCGTTTTAAACTACCATAAAAGTTACACTCCGTTGTTAATTACCCTTCAAACTATTGTGGTAATATTTAAAACAAGCCAACCAGTAAAATAGGTCATTTAAATAGTTACTTTTAGTTGCTTATTTATTTTCAATGTAAGGTTTTTAATTAATTACTACTAATGTAACAACAGTAACTTAAAAATCATAATAGTTACTGTATTTTTGTACTATGGAAACACTTAAAGACACAATTATCAAACAAATTATACAAGACGGTTTAGATAATAGCATGAGCTATACTGAGTATAGAGAATTAGTTTCGACTTTAGTCGAAAAAAACGCTAATACAGGTCATGAAGTGACGGAGGCATTAGCTAACTATACCATGCTTAATAATAAGCGTATGAAGCGTTGGGATAAAACAATTAAGGTTGGTGAGGCTGTTTCAGATGCTATAAAACACAAGAGTATTAATCAAACTTGGATTATTATTACAGAAAGTTGGTGTGGAGACGCTGCACATGTAATGCCTGTAATTAATAAAATAGCAGCGCTTAATGACGGTATTGATTTTAGAGTGGTTTTAAGAGATCAAAACGAAACTTTAATGGATCAGTTTTTAACTAATGGTTCTAGGTCTATTGCTAAGCTAATAATGTTAGATGCGGACTCTAAAGAGGTTCTTGGGACTTACGGTCCTAGACCAAGTACGGCAACTGCTTTAGTAAATGACTATAAAGTGCAGCATGGTGGCTTAACACCAGAGTTTAAAGAAGAATTACAGCATTGGTACAATAAGGATAAAGGTCAAACTGTTATTGCAGATTTATTGCCTTTAATGGGGTAATTATACACTGTATTATTTATATAATAAAAGCCTCTCTTAATTTAAGAGAGGCTTTTTTATTAATACGTTTACTTACTAGCTATTTATACTATTTTCCTTTAAATTCAAAAGTTATAGATCCAATTTGTTTTGCTTTATTGGAGGTGTTAAATTTGGCTTCTTTTGCATATTGCAATGCATGTTCTTGCAAACATAAGTTGCTTGAAGTCGAAGCGTTATTGACGTAAGTATCGATAACATTACCGCTTTTATTAACTATGATATTAATTACTATTTTACCTTCTGCATTACATAAATAGACAGGGATAGGTAATGAAACATCAGTACGTCCTTTTAAAGAAAAATACACACTACTATTTGTGTTTGCAACATTACTTTGTTTGGCACTTTTATTTTGAGATTGCTTATTTAGCAGCTCATTTACGCTATTAAAACTAGTTAAGGTTTGTTCTGATATAGCAGCGTTTCCATTACTTTTTTCTGAAGAAGCATCACTTTTAGGACTGTTTTTGTATGTCTCTAGTTTAGGGTTTGTATAATCTTCAGGTGGTGCAATAGGTTTATAGGCTTGCGAATAATGTTTGTAGTTTTCTGACGTGTTATAGGCCTTATTAGTTGCTTTGGGATTGTTTTTTAATATAATGTCTTCAGGTTCATCAGGAATACTAACGTCTTCAATAACCTCTAGTTGATATAGTGTTTCAGCTACAGCTGTACTTCTCTTATAAGCACCTATATTTAATACAGAAAGTACCAGAGTACCTGTAATTAATAAAGTTATAGCTAATGCTTTTTGAGAATTATTTAAAGTCATTAATGGCAAACTATTAAAATAACGGTTATGCTATTTAGTGATATATATACGTTTATAAAACGCGAAAAGACTAGTGTTAGTCCTTTTTTGGGAGATTTTTAATAAAATCCTCAATGGATAATCCTTCTTTTACATCAAAGGCACCAATTTTTGTGCGTCGTAAAGACGATAAGTGTCCTCCAGAATTTAACGCTTTTCCAAAATCGTTAGCTAAGGATCGTATATAGGTTCCTTTGCTACAAACAACTCTAAAATCTATATTTAAGCCATCAATGTTTGTGATTTCAAATGTTTCAATTGTAATTTTTCTGGACGGTATCTCTACGGTTTCGCCAGCTCGAGCATATTCGTATAAACGTTTCCCTTCTTTTTTTAATGCAGAAAAGATAGGTGGGAATTGGTCAATTTCTCCCGTAAACTGTTTCGTTGTTTGGTGGATTAATTCCTCAGTAATATGTTCTGTTTCAAACGTATTATCAACCTCGGTCTCTAAATCGTAAGATGGTGTTGTGCTTCCTAAAACAATAGTTCCGGTATATTCTTTAATTTGACCTTGAAAAGTATCTATTTGTTTGGTCATTTTACCCGTGCAAATGACTAGTAATCCTGTTGCTAACGGATCTAAAGTTCCGGCATGTCCAACTTTTATTTTTTTAATATTAAAAGCTTGTCGGATTTCCCAACGTAATTTATTTACGGCTTGAAAAGAAGTCCAATTTAAAGGTTTGTCTATTAATAATACTTGTCCAGCTTGGTAGTCGTCTCCAGTCATAACTTAATTTAAAATCGAAAATGATATAGCAATAACACCAACAATAGCACAGTAAATAGCAAAATAAGATAACTTGCTTTTTTTAACTAGACTAATCATCCAAGTACAAGCAAATAAACCGGCTACAAATGCAGCAATAAAACCAGCAGATAATGCAGTTATATTTTGATTTTCAAAATTTAGATCACCACCTAAGATGTCTTTTGCTATTTTTCCAAAAATTAACGGAACAACCATTAAAAAGGAAAAACGAGCAGCTTTAGTTTTATCGTTTCCTAGTAGTACAGATGTAGATATAGTAGCGCCACTTCTAGAAATACCCGGTAACATAGCAATTGCTTGAGATACACCTATTATAAAGGCATTTTTAAAAGAGACGTTTTTATTAGTGTTTTTGGCTTTGTCTGCAAAAAATAATAAGACAGCAGTAACTATAAGCATACAACCTACTAAAAGGATGTTTCCACCAAAAAGTTGCTCTAATTGTTCTTCAAAAAACAGACCGACTAATGCAGCCGGAATCATTGAGATTACAATTTTTGTTACAAATTTAGTATCGTCATTCCATTTAAAAGATAAAAACCCTTTTATGATTTCTAAAATGTCTTTTCTGAAAATAACAATGGTACTTAATGCAGTTGCAAAATGAAGTATCACAGTAAATAGTAAGCTTTCTTCGGGGATACTAGTATCTCCTAAAATTGCTTTACCAATTTCTAAATGACCACTTGAAGATACAGGGAGAAACTCTGTTAGTCCTTGTATAATACCTAATATAATTGAATCTAAAATATCCATGTGGCAAAAGTATTAAAATACTATGACCAATTGATAATTTGAAGTTATAATTTATTGTTGAAAATAAAGTTTAAAATAGCAAGACTTACTTAACCCTTTTTAGGTTTAGACAATATAGCATAGACCTGTATACCAAAGCCAATAATAACTAAAGCAGGTGCTAGACGTATACGTCTCCAGCTAAAAATAGCATCACTAAATACATTAGGATCATCACTACCACCGCCAGACATTAAAATAAAGCCTAAAGCAATTGTGCCTAAGCCAATAAACATGAATTTATAGTTGTGTTTACCAAAGATTGGTTGTGAACTCACAATAATTTTATCGTTTTCAGTGTCTTGTCTCAAGGTCGTAATGTTATTAATTTACTACAAATTTAAACTTTTTAATTTAATCGTAAATAAATTTAGCTTGCTGTTTTTTTAAAGTCACCTGATCTGTTTGTGCGACTTTATTTTCAAATTTTGGTTTTACTGATGCTAAATAAGCAACAATTGCAACCATACCTATTAATACAAATGTGATTCGTTTCATAATCATTAGTTTTAGATTAAATAATCAATTAAAGTATTAGTTGGTCAATAGCGATGTGTTTTTCGGTTAAGTAAATATAACGTGCTTAAGTGTGAAGTATTGTTAATGCTTTAGTTAAACTGTGTTAAATTAATACAGTTGGTCTGTCTTTAGATTTAAAAAACGTTGTGTCGCAAAATGTGTGCTTATCCAAGTTATAATAATACCTAAGAAGAAAATTATTAAAAATAATCCGCCTATTAAAACTGGACTTTGGCGAAGGTTTAACTCAGGAAACGCTTGATCTACATAAAAAACAATAAACCCTAAACCTAATAATGCAATCACTGCACCTAGGACACCAAGTTTTATGCTTTTCCATACAAAAGGACGACGTATAAAGCGCTTAGTTGCACCTACCATTTGCATGGTTTTAATTGTAAATCGTTTGGCGTAAACAGATAATCTAATAGAACTATTAATAAGTAGTACCGCAATTAAAGTAAAAATAGCACTTAGTAATAATACCCAGAAGCTTATTTTTTTAACGCGACTATTCATTAAGGTTACTAAGTCTTTGTCATATCTAACTTCTTCTACAAAACCTTTTTCTAAAGCAGTTTCAGCCAATTCTTCCAATTTATCAGCAGTAACAAAATCGGCTTTAAGATTAACATCAATATTATTCTGTAAAGGATTAAAGCCTAAAAACGCCATAAAATCTTCACCATTTTCAGCTTTCATAGATTCTGCTGCTTGCTCTTTAGAGATATATACAGTGGATTTTACGTAATCAGCTAGTGCTAAACTTTTTTCAAGTTGCTTGACTTCGATCTCTTTGGCATTGTCTTTTAAATAAATAGTAACCGTTACTTGCTCTTTAAACAAGTCGGCAACCTTTTTCGCGTTAAGCACTAAAAGCCCTAGTATACCTAGTAAAAATAATACTAAAGCAATACTTAATACGACTGAGAAGTAAGACGAAATTAATCTACGTTTTTGATATCTTTCAAAAGAAGAGCTCATAAATTGATGTTAGTTTATAATGTAAAAATATAAAAGAAAAATGAAACCTATTCATATAATCTATAATTACAACGTCAAACTTTTAATAGTCTTATAATAAGTTTAAATTTGTTGCTTAATAAAGCGGAAAAACACAAAAATGCAATACCATTTTAACGACATCGAAGCCAAATGGCAAAAATATTGGGCAGAAAACCAAACGTTTAAAGCCTCAAATAATAGCGACAAGCCTAAATATTATGTTTTGGACATGTTTCCTTATCCATCTGGAGCGGGATTACACGTAGGACATCCATTAGGTTATATTGCTAGTGATATTTATGCACGTTACAAGCGCCATAAAGGTTTTAATGTTTTGCATCCACAAGGTTATGATAGCTTTGGTTTACCTGCAGAACAATATGCTATCCAAACGGGTCAGCATCCTGCAATTACAACAGAAACTAATATAAAAACCTACAGAAGACAATTAGATCAAATTGGTTTTTCTTTTGACTGGAGTCGTGAGGTCCGTACATCAACACCTGAATATTACAAATGGACACAATGGATTTTTATTCAACTATTTGAGTCTTGGTATAATAACGATTCTAATAAGGCTGAAGAAATATCGACCTTAGTAGCTAAATTTTCTGCGGAAGGAAATACTAATGTAAATGCTGTTTGTGATGATAATATCGAGTCTTTTTCTGCGGAACAATGGAACGCTTTTGATTCTAAAAAACAACAAGAAATACTATTACACTATAGGCTAACATATTTAGCCGAAACAGAAGTAAATTGGTGTCCTGCATTAGGAACGGTTTTAGCAAATGACGAAATAGTAAACGGAGTGTCAGAACGTGGTGGTCATACTGTAATGCGTAAAAAAATGACGCAGTGGAGTATGCGTATTTCTGCTTACGCAGAACGTTTGCTGCAAGGATTAGATACTATAGATTGGACAGACTCGCTTAAAGAAAGCCAACGTAATTGGATTGGAAAATCTGTTGGTGCATCAGTCACTTTTAATGTTATTCCAAATGTCACTCTGAGCGCAGCCGAAGAGTCTTTAAAAATTGATGTTTTTACAACAAGACCAGACACCATTTTTGGTGTAAGTTTTATGACATTGGCTCCAGAGCATGAGTTAGTGCAAACCATTACTACACCAGAACAAAAAGCGGAGGTTGAAGCTTATGTTTTAGCTACTGCAAAACGCAGCGAACGCGATCGTATGGCAGATGTAAAGACCATTTCTGGTGCATTTACAGGCGCTTACGCAGAACATCCATTTAGTAAAGAGCCCATTCCAATTTGGATTGGAGATTATGTTTTAGCAGGTTATGGTACAGGAGCAGTAATGTCTGTCCCTTGTGGTGACCAACGTGATTACGACTTTGCAAAGCATTTTAATATCGCGATTCCAAATGTATTTGAAGGTGCTGATATTTCTGAAGAAGCTTTCGCCTCTAAGGATAATGTGGTTATTGCAAACAGTGATTTCCTTAACGGAATGAACTATAAAAAAGCATCAAAACGTGCTATTTACGATTTGGAGCAAATGGGGCAAGGTGAAGGAAAAACAAATTATAGATTACGTGATGCTGTGTTTTCTAGACAACGTTATTGGGGAGAACCTTTTCCAGTATACTACGTCAACGGGATGCCACAAATGATTGATAAAGCACATTTACCAATTACATTGCCAGAAGTAGAAAAATATTTACCAACCGAAACCGGAGAGCCACCATTAGGTCGTGCAGATGTTTGGGCTTGGGATACCAATACAAATACAGTTGTACCAAATGTCAACCTGAGCGCAGTCGAAGGTGAGGATAACGGGATTTACCCTTTAGAACTAAACACCATGCCAGGTTGGGCAGGAAGCTCATGGTATTTCTTTAGTTATATGGAAGAAAAGGCCAAAAGAGGTGAAGACTTTGCTAGTCAAGATGCACTTAACTATTGGGAAAATGTAGATTTGTACATAGGAGGTAGTGAGCATGCCACAGGACATTTATTATACTCTCGTTTTTGGACTAAGTTTTTAAAAGATAGAGCATTTGTTGGAGTAGATGAGCCTTTCAAAAAATTGATCAATCAAGGAATGATACTTGGGACTAGTGCTTTTGTTTACAAACAATTGTTTTCACATGGAGTTGATAACAGCGGTGAGGTTATTGATTTTATAGAAGAAATAAAAGATTCAATACTAGTTTCAGAAAGGTTTACTAAAGATTTTAATGTTAATGATAAAATTGATTCATTGACAAATGAAGAACTTACTAAGGAGATTTATGATTTTGTGAATACGACATCAAATTTCTTGAAAAATAAATATCCAAACAAAACTGAAATAATTGATTCATTAAAGTTTGGTTTCCAAAGGATGCATGTTGATGTTTCCTTAATCAATTCATCTAATGAATTAGATATTGAAGGTTTTAAAAGGCATCCTTTGTATTCTGATTATAAAAATGCTGACTTCATTAAAGAAGATGGTGTTTATAGAGTTGGTCGAGAAGTCGAAAAAATGTCTAAATCCAAATATAATGTAGTTAATCCAGATCAAATTGTAAAAGATTATGGAGCAGATAGTTTACGTCTTTACGAAATGTTTTTAGGACCATTAGAACAAGCTAAACCTTGGAATACCGCAGGGATTACTGGTGTACATGGTTTCTTGAAAAAACTATGGAAGTTATACGTTGGAGAAGCTGGGTTAATTGTAAACGATGCAACACCAACAAAAGACAACTTAAAAACGTTACATAAAACAATAAAAAAGGTACAGGAAGATATTGAGAATTTCTCTTTTAATACGTCGGTATCTACATTTATGATTGCTGTTAATGAGTTGACTGCGCAAAAATGTACAAGTAAAGCCATCTTAGAACCTTTATTGGTGTTATTATCGCCGTATGCACCACATATTACTGAAGAATTATTCAGTCAATTAGGTAACGAAGGATCAATTGCTACTGCACCATTTCCAATATTTGAGGCAAGTCATTTAGTAGAAAGCAGTAAGAATTATCCAATTTCGTTTAACGGAAAAATGCGTTTTACGTTAGAGTTGCCAATGGATATGTCTAAAGACGAAATTGAAAAAACAGTCATGGCTCATGAAAAAACAATTGCACAATTAGAAGGTCGTACTCCTAAAAAAGTAATTGTTGTTCCTGGTAAGATTGTAAATATTGTAGGGTAATTAGGAGGCAAACTTCATTGCGAGGCACGAAGCAATCTAATTATTGAGATAACTAATAATAAGACAAGTAAGAGTAATCAGGTCACGTCAGTTCGAGTGATATGTTTTTTTAGCATTTTGATCGAGAACTAACATAGTAACACAATTTCAAAATAATAAAAACCTACAAATCATGAAAAATATTAGTTTAGTTTTAGCCTTGTTTTTATGCTTAGCATGTAACAAAAAAGAAGAAGTAAAAGTTGTTGAAATGTCTTGCGGACAATGCCAATTTGGGTTAACATCGGAAGACGGTTGTAGTCTAGCAGTACGATTTGATGACAAGGCTTATTTTGTTGATGGTGCAGCTATCGATGATTTTGGTGATGCACACGCTGAAGGTACTGGTTTTTGCGAGGTGATTAGAAAAGCTGAGGTTACAGGTGCTGTGGTGGATGATCGTTTTCAAGCGACTGCTGTTAACATGTTAGATTAATTTTTTAAGGATTGCGTGGTGCTCTATATTATAAAAAAAGCATCTCGATACAATTTGCTCATGCCTCACAAATCACTCGATGTGACGTTGTGTTTATCGGTGTGTTAGTTTGGTAGTTATTGTTTCTAACGATGTGCTTAGGGTTTGAATTGCTATATAAGTAGGCAATGAGACACGTAAGCAGTTCTCGTCAGTTCGAGTGAAATGCTTTTGTGGCATTTTGTATCGAGAACTATTTTAAGGACATCTCGATACAATTTGCTCATGCCTCACAAATCACTCGATGTGACGTTGTGTTTATCGGTGTGTTAGTTTGGTAGTTATTGTTTCTAACGATGTGCTTAGGGTTTGAAATGCTATATAAGTAGGCAATGAGACACGTAAGAGTAAGCAGTTCTCGTCAGTATGAGTGAAATGCTTTTGTGGCATTTTGTATCGAGAACTATTTTAAGGACATATCGATACAATTTGCTCGTACTTCACAAACCACTCGATGTGACGTTGTGTTTGTCTAAGTTTAAATTGTGTAAAGCGATTTAATATTTTAAAAAATATACCAAATAGTATTAGATAATGATAGAGAGGTAATAGTCTTTATTAAAAACAAAAAAAAAACGCTTGCAGCAATGCAAGCGTTTTTTTGTTTCTATTTTAATTAATAGTGTCTTATTCTTTTTCTAAATCCAATTCGTCTTCGTCATTGACTTCAACCTTAGGTTCTGGTTTTGGTAACGTTTTAAAATACGTTTCAAAAGCTTTGAAGTCGTAAGGTTTTTTGATTATTTTTTTGTCTTTATCTAAAACAAAATAACTTGGCGTTGCTTTTACGTTATAGTTGTCACCAATTGGGTTGTCCCATTTTCCTTCACCAAATACATGATAAAATTCAGGAAACTTGTAAGTCATATCTTTCCATCTGTAACGGTCTTCATCTAAAGCAATAGCAATAACTTTTAATTGTCCTTTATCTAATGTTTTAACTAGTTTATGTAATTCTGGAATTTCGTCTAAACAATGAGAACACGTTGTACTCCAGAAAACAACTAAGTAGTTGTTAGCTTCGTCTAAATCATGCATTTTTTTAGCGGTAGCAGCACCTTCTTCATCATAAATAATGATTTCAAAATCTTGTCCTACATTTCCAACTGATGCATTTTTAAAATATGTTAGTTCTTTTACTAATTCATTATCATTAGTTTGCCTAGCAATATCTAATAGGTAAGTGTTTGCAATGTGGTTAGCTACAGGCTCAATTTCTTCTACTGCAAATTGGTTCCATAAAATTTCTAATATGATTTTCTTTACTTTACTATTGTTACCAATAGCTTTTTCTACCGTATTGATATTGTTGATATAGGATACATTTTTATCATCGTTATCTATAAAATTGAATACGTAATTTAAAGTCGCTTCAATTAAGAAGTTTGAATTTTGAAGTACTGGATTTCCAAAATTGATATGGCTGAAATAAGCTTTTTTAGCATTCTCAGTAAATGTTTTAGCATCAATTAATTGTTGAGGTGCGTAAGGTTGACTAGCAGTAATAAAATTAAGTACTAGTTTGCCTTCTGCTGCTTTTTCAAATTCTGTTTGTGTATTTAAAAGTATTTGGATGATCTTTTTGAAATCCTTTTCTTTTTTTCCACCTGAGCCATAAAATGTATTTAAGCTTTGTCCGATCATAGACATGCTATTATTATAAGAGGTCCAAAGTTTATTTTCTTCAGACGTTACAAATTCTAGACCTTTATCTAAATCAAAAGTTAACTCGATATCTTCATTGTTATAAAGAAAATCAAAGTTGTATTCGTCTTGAGGTTGCGCGTAAACAATACGGTAAGTTCCTGGTGCTTGCGTCTTTTTTAATTCAAAAACAAAGCTTCCGTCTTCTGCAATATCTGCATTGTCTACAAAAATTGAAGTGTCAGCAGTTACTTGGTACAGGAATGCAAACTTAAACTGCTCAGCTGGAGTAAATGTTCCTTTTATTGTGTTTTGTGCAACTATAAAACTAGGCACTATAGCTAATAAAAAAAGTATTTTTTTATACATTATTAATGGGTTTTCTATTATGATTTCAAAAACTATTCCAAAATTGGTTCTAAAGCATTTAATGCCTTTTTTACAGATTTGATGTTGTCAAAGGTAAGTAATAATCGCAAACCATTTCTAGTCTGCTTCTCTTTCATTTTACATGATTTTGGATGCGTTTGCACGTATTTTAGAAGCTTAGTAAAATTAGGACTCTGGTAAAAACTACTTTGTTGGTCATTTATAAAGTAGCTAATTAACTTGCCTTGTTTCATTATTACTTTTTCCATACCTAATTTAGTTGCGATCCATTTAATGCGGACACTATCAATTAAGTCTATAACCTGAATTGGTAATTCTCCAAAACGGTCTAAAAGCTGCTTTTCAAATTCGGCTAATTCAGCCTCAGTTTTAAAGTTGTTTAGTTGCGTGTAAAGGTTTAGACGTTCTGCGATGTTATTTACATAATCATCAGGGAAAAGTAGTTCAAAGTCTGTATCTATGGTAATATCCTTTACATATTCTTTGTTTTCTAAAGGCTCGTTATATAAATCTTTAAATTCATTTTCTTTAAGCTCTTCAATTGCTTCATTTAATATCTTTTGATACGTATCAAAACCAATCTCGTTTATAAATCCACTTTGTTCTCCTCCCAATAAATCTCCTGCACCACGTATTTCTAAATCTTTCATGGCAATATTAAAACCGCTACCTAGTTCTGTAAATTGTTCTAAAGCTTGGATACGTTTTCTGGCATCGTCGGTCATTGCCGAGTATTCTGGTGTTATAAAATAACAAAAGGCTTTTTTGTTACTACGCCCAACACGTCCACGCATTTGGTGTAAATCACTTAGCCCAAAATTATTGGCGTTATTAATAAAAATGGTATTTGCATTTGGTACATCCAATCCACTTTCTATAATAGTTGTACTAACTAAAACGTCAAATTCTCCATCCATAAAACCAAGCATTAAACTTTCTAGTTTTTTACCTTCTAATTGTCCATGTCCAATACCTATTTTGGCATCGGGCACTAAACGTTGAATCATACCGGCAACTTCTTTTATGTTCTCGATACGATTATGAATAAAAAAGATTTGTCCACCACGCTCAATCTCATAGCTTACAGCATCTCTAATGGCTTCTTCTGTAAATCGTATAACATTACTTTCTATTGGGTAACGGTTTGGCGGAGGTGTTGTGATAACGGATAAATCTCTTGCGGCCATTAAACTAAACTGTAATGTTCTAGGTATTGGTGTTGCTGTAAGTGTTAGTACGTCTACGTTGTCTTTTAATGTTTTTAGTTTTTCTTTTACTGCGACTCCAAACTTTTGCTCTTCGTCAACAATTAAAAGTCCTAAATCTTTGAATTTTACATTTTTACTTGCAAGTTGGTGTGTTCCGATAATAATATCAACGTGCCCTTTTTCTAGCTTTTCTAAAGTTTCTTTTTTCTGTTTAGCTGTTCTAAAACGGTTGACATAATCTACAGTTACTGGAAGGTCTTTTAAACGTTCTGTAAATGTTTTGTGATGCTGAAATGCCAAAATGGTTGTAGGTACTAATACGGCTACTTGTTTACCATTATCTACTGCTTTAAAGGCTGCACGTATGGCAACTTCTGTTTTTCCGAAACCAACATCCCCACAAATAAGACGGTCCATTGGACGCTCACTCTCCATGTCTACTTTTATGTCCGCAGTTGCAGTTATTTGATCAGGTGTGTCTTCATACAAGAATGACGCTTCCAATTCGTGTTGTAAATAGCTATCGGGTTTATATTGATATCCTTTTTCTAGTTTACGTTTAGCATATAGTTTGATAAGATTAAATGCGACGTGTTTTACTCTAGATTTAGTCTTTTCTTTAAGTACTTTCCATGCTTTACTACCTAATTTATAGACTTTAGGCGGTTTACCATCTTTACCATTAAATTTGGTTATTTTGTGCAAGGAATGGATGCTTAAATATAATACGTCGCGTTCTCCGTATACTAATTTTATAGCTTCTTGTTTTTTGCCTTCTACATCTATTTTTTGAAGTCCACCAAATTTTCCTATTCCGTGATCGATGTGTGTAACATAATCTCCAATATCTAAATTTGTTAGATCTTTAAGAGTAATGGCTTGTTTTTTAGCATAACCATTTTTAACATGAAACTTGTGGTAGCGTTCAAAAATTTGATGATCTGTATAGACTACAATTTTATTGTCATGATCTACAAAACCTTGGTATAATGAAAGTGTTACCGTTTGATAATGTACATTTTGATCTACGTCATCAAAGATGTCATGAAAACGTTTGGCTTGCTGCTCACTAACGCAAGCGATATAATTGGTGTAATCGTTATTATGATTACTGTTTAGATTGTCTATTAATAAATTGAATTGTTTATTAAAAGTAGGTTGTGGCGAGGTGTTATGTACAATTGTTTCTGTTGGATTAAAAACAGGATACGAACCAAATTCCACTATTGTAAAATCTAATAATTGTTTTTTTAGTTCTGCTGCATTACAGAATAACTCTGATGGTTTAGCGTGTTTTATATCTTGATTAAGTTTTACAAAAGCTGTAATGGCTTTGTCAAAAAAGTCGTCTACACGATCAAAAGTTAAATCAAAGTTTTTACCAAAGACTACTGTTTTTTGAGCGATGTAGTTTAAAAAACTTTGTCTGGACTCGTCCATTAACTTATTGGCGACATTGGGTATGACGCTTATTTTTTTTATTTGCTCCGTGGATAATTGTGTTTCTACGTCAAAAGTCCTGATACTATCAACTTCGTCTCCAAAAAACTCTATACGGTAAGGCTCATCATGGCTAAAAGAAAAGACATCTACTATTCCTCCACGTACAGAAAACTCGCCAGGTTCTGTTACAAAATCGACACGTTTAAATTTGTAGTCAAAAAGAATTTCGTTTACAAAGTCTATAGACAGGCTATCGTTTACATTTATTTTTAATGTGTTACGTTCTAACTCTTTTCTGGTGACTACTTTTTCAAATAAGGCATCAGGATAGGTTACAATTATAGCAGGTTTTTTGCGCGAGTTGATTCTGTTTAGTACTTCTGCACGTAGTAATACATTGGCATTATCCGTTTCTTCTATTTGATAAGGTCTACGGTAACTACCTGGGTAAAACAGGACGTCTGTTTTGTTAATTAGCTGTTCTAGATCGTTTAGGTAAAATGCGGCTTCCTCTTTATCATTAAAAATAAGTAAAAACGGGAGTTGTGTATTTTTAAAAGTTTGAGTGATTATGTAGGATAGGGAAGAGCCTACTAATCCTTTTAAATGCGTTTTACTTTGGGTTTGGGATATAGCAGTTTGCAGTTTTTGCAATTGCAAAGACTGTAAATAGGTCTGCGAGATTAAGGTTTTACTCACTTAACTTTAGTTTGTGCAAATATAAGCATTGCATAAATTAATAGCTTTTAGATTTGAAAATTTTAACTTTTATACGTCTATATTAGTTAACGCGTTAAGGATGGAGTGGTCTGTCTGAGCTCCTCGCAGAGAGCGAGCCACGAGAGCCTGGTTTTTTGCACCTAATAAAAAGGTGCAAAATAAACGCCCAAAAAAAGAAACTTTTAATTTTAAAAGGTGTGCGGTTTAACTATATTTGCAGTCTAAAATTAAACATAAAAGTATGTCATTTTCAGATTTATTCGATAGTGGGTTTAAAAAGCGTAATGAGGATCATTTTGCTGCAATTGTACGTGTAGCCATGAGTGATGGTGTGATTAGTGAGGCTGAGAAAGCGTTTTTAGATCGTTTAGCCCGTAATTTAGATATTAGCGAAGAAGAATATAAGCAGATATTGGTTGACTATAAAGAGCACCCAATTAACCCTCCAACATCTTACGATCAGCGTTTAGAACGTTTATATGATTTGTCAAGAATGGTTTGGGCTGATCATATTGAAGGACCAAAGCAAACTGCTATTTTAGAGCGTTTGTGTGTTGGTTTAGGATTTAAATCTGGTAATGCACAGTATGTGACGCATAAAGCGTTAGAGTTGGTGCATGAAGGTGTTGATTTAGATACTTTTACGGATGAGATTAAAACAATGAACAGATAATAAGATTCTGTTTTATAGTTATAAAAAAAAGCGAACTTTTCAGTTCGCTTTTTTTTATTTTAAGTATTCTTCAATTTTTGACATTAGGGCTTCTTCGTCAAATGGTTTTTTAATGACATCATTAATACCGGCTTTTTTATAACGTTTTAAATCATCTTTAAAAACTCTAGCGGTTAAGGCTATTACGGGCACTTTTTTATGCTCGCGTTCTGGCATTTTTCTAATTAGTTTAGTGATCTCGTCACCATAACTATTTGGTAATTTAATATCCATTAATACTAAATCAAATTCAGAGCTTTCTATTCTTGGTATCACGTCTTCTCCTCTAGTTACTATGTCTAAGAAGTAATTACCTTTGGAGGCTAGTATTTTAAGAATTGATAATTGTGTGATTTCAGAATCTTCTACTAATAAGATGCTGTATTTTTTGTCAGATTTTGGTTTTGAAACGGTTTCTTTCTTTTTCTTTTTAATTTTGTAGTTAAAGTCTAACTTAAAATTAATGTTAGTGGAAAACGTACTACCTTCTCCGGGTGTAGAGTCTACATTAATCACACTATGCGATAGGCTTACTAAATGTTTTGAGATAGCTAATCCTAAACCTGCCCCTTTATTATGTACTTGACTACTGTTAATTTGAGAAAAACTAGTAAAGATATCTTCTAGATGATCTTTTTCCATACCAATTCCGGTATCTTTTATCTGAAAATGAACGTTTGCTTTTTGTGCTCTTATTTGGTTAAGTGATACATTAAAAGTAACGGTTCCTACTTCTGTAAATTTAATAGCGTTTTCTAACAGGTTACTTAGTACTTGTCTTAGTCGTAGCGTATCACCACCCACTACTGCAGGAAGGTTGTCGTTAAAATTAGTTATTAATTCTATTCCTTTTTGTTGTGCTTTTACTTTAAATACTTTTTCTATATCTTCTAGTAGCTCTCTTAAATTAAAAGGATTAATTACTAATTCTAGCCGTCCTGCTTCAATTTTAGAGATGTCTAATATATCTTCTATTAATTGTTTTAAATAGTTAGAAGAGGAGTCTATTACTTTTAGGTAATTAAGTTGCTCTACATTTAAGTTAGTCTTTTTTAGTATATCAGAAAAGGTTAGTATACCTGTTAATGGGTCTCTTAACTCATGACTAAAATTAGCAATAAATGCGTTTTTAAAGGCTTCTTTTTCTTGTAGATAATTGTTTTTTAACTCTAGTATTTGCGAGTTTATAACGGACTCATTTCTTACTTGAGCTGTAGTTTGGTAATTATTATAATGTATTGTCAAGTCTAAAATGACAATCATTGGTAATTGTTTTCCATCAAATGTTTTAACAATAATATCTGTTATTATTGTCTCATTATTTGGATTGGTTAAATGTATACAAGAAAAGACGTGTGTTTGATCTATATCTTGTAATGCACTGTGTACACTTTCAAAAAACGGATGTACTGTAGCTATGTTTTGACCAACTAAATCAGCGAAAATGATATCGTCAGATTCTTTTACGGTTCCGTCTAAATCAACAATTATATATTGATTTACAGATTGCGAGTATTCTTTTTTATATTTTTCTAACATTATTTAGTGGCGTCTTTAATTAAAGCTTGCGCTAAATTAGAAAAAACATCTTCAACATTTTTCCCTGACTTGGCACTTGTGTAAAAATCGACAAAACGTCCAAAAACATCCTTGTTTTGTTTAATAAAGTCGTTTGTAACTAAATCTTTCTTGTTTCCAATAACACGTAATGGTATTTTTGGGTAGCGATCCTTAATGTAATCTAGATCAAACTCTAACTTCTCATACGTAGCTGGTCTAGTCATGTCAAAAACATAAATAAAACCATTAGTACCCATAAGGTAAGATGCTCTGGTATTAGTAATGTCGTCATTACCTTCTAAATCCCAAATTACTAGTGTGATGTCATCGTTAGTTTTTGGAAGATTTACTTCTTTTTTTAAGACGTGTACACCAATGGTTACTTTGTAGTCTTCACTAAAGGTGTCTTCTACAAATCGTCTAATTAATGAAGATTTACCTACACCAAAGTGACCTATTAAAACTATTTTTTTAGATATTTTCATTGTCAAAGTAATCTTTTAGTTTAGTGCTGAAAACCTCACTATCGTTTAAATCTGTTTTGTTTATTATATTCTGAGCAAAGTCAAGAAGTTTGTCTTCAAGCTTGCTTCTGTAAGTAGCAGTAAATGCTCCAGAAATAGCTACTGCAATGTAATACTTTGAGAAGTTTTGTAAATGTATATGGTAGTTTTCATACTCTATATATTCCAAATTTTGGACGTCTGTAGTAAACGCATCTTCTGCAAAACTTTTAATAGCTGTTAGCATACCAGCAACGGTATCTTGATCTATGTTTTCGGTTTTTGAATATTCTGAAACTATTAATCCAGAACCGCTTTCAATAACCATTATTTGTTCGATTTTTGACTTAAATTGATCTTGAATCAATAAGTCGCCTTCTGATACACCTGATTTTTTAGACCTAAACTTTCGCATAAACCCTTTAAAAGAAAAGGTGCTGCTTAAACTTTTGTTTATGTTTTCTGAAAGTATTTGAATCTCTTTCTGCACATATTTTTTAATCATTTTACCCATAATTGGATATAATGCTTCAACTACTGCGTCTTGAGAGGTTTTTATTTCTTCTTTAAGTGCTTCTGTAATTGTAGGTCCTAATGTTGAGGGCATTTCTTTTACAAACTGTTTTAGTTTTTGCTCAAGAATGGGGTCAATATGTTTTGATAAATTACTATGTTCAGTGATTAATTCTTCAAGCGCTTTAATCTTATCTTCTAATCCTGAAGCGTACTCGTGCTCATCTTTAAGCAAGATGTCTCTAAGTATTTTTAATTTATCGTCTTGATTCATGCGTAAATCAAGATTTTATTGACTTATTTTTTCGCCTAATTTGGTAAAAAGTTCACCCAATAGTTTTCGGTCAACCTTTTTTTCGTTTAACGCATCTGCTTTATCTTCAAAACTATTCTCTAATTCTGTAATTCTGATATTAATATCAGTGCTAAGATTGTCAATGTTTTGTAATAACTCAGACTTTACGTCGTCCATTAATGCTTCTAATTCTTGCTTCTTAGTAAGAATGTCTTTTTTTAGTGTTTCAAACTCACTATCGTAAGCTTGCATGTTTTCACCAAAAATAAGTTGCTTGATTGCATCTATTTTTGAAGTTGCTTCTGTAGATGATTGCATGGTTTCGTCCTTAAATTTGTCTGTTTTTGCCATTAGGATAATTTAAGTATCAAAAGTAGCAAAAAAATAGACATAATAGCATTTAATCAGTGTTTTGCATGAATTCTTCTGCTTTCAGGACCATATTTTTGCTTCCGCAGAAAAAAGGCACTCTTTGATGCAGTTCTGAAGGCTCAATATCCATGATGCGTTTAAAACCATCACTAGCTTTCCCGTTTGCTTGTTCTGCAAGGTAGGCCATAGGATTACACTCGTAAAGTAAACGTAGTTTTCCGTCTTGATTTTTTGAACTTTTAGGATACATATAAATACCACCTTTAATCATATTTCTATGAAAATCTGAAACTAGAGATCCAATATACCTTGAAGTATATGGCCTGTCGTTTTCTTCCATTTGGCAATATTTGATGTAATTTTTTACGCCTTGTGGAAAATGTGTGTAGTTACCTTCGTTTACAGAATAAATGTTTCCGTCTTCTGGAAACTCCATGTCTGGATGTGATAAGTAAAATGTACCAATTGCTGGGTTTAGTGTAAATCCATTAACGCCATGTCCAGTAGTATAAACTAACATTGTTGATGTTCCGTACACAACATAACCTGCTGCTACTTGTTGGTTACCTGGTTGTAAAAAGTCTTCGATAGTTACAGGTGTTCCTACTGGAGTAACACGTCTATAAATAGAAAAAATTGTACCAACTGAAACGTTTACATCAATATTAGAAGACCCATCTAATGGATCAATTAATACAATATATTTATTTTGGTTGTTGTCATCTTGACTGTTAATTGTAATAAAATCATCCTCTTCTTCACTTGCAATACCGCACACAATGTTACGATTTGTAAGTGTTTGTATAAATTTATCGTTGGCATAAACATCCAGTTTTTGTTGATCTTCACCTTGGATGTTTGTGTCTCCTGCTGCACCAATTATATCAACTAGACCAGCTTTGTTAACTTCATGGTTTACAACCTTGGCAGCTAAACGAATAGAATTTATTAAACGAGATAATTCTCCAGAAGTAAATTTGAAAGACGCTTGGTTTTCAATAATAAATTCTCCTAAAGTTTGATTTTTCTTAGACATGGGTAGTAGTTGTGTTTATTTGTACAAATATCGCATTTTTTAACAATTATAACGTTGTAGTCTATCAAATTTTGGTTTAAGAAATTTTCTTAAAGTATATTTGAGTAAATTAATGATTTATGGAGTATACTATTCGTTTTGCAGAAAAAAGAGATGTCAGTGCTATTTTAGGCTTAATACAAGAGCTTGCTGTTTTTGAAAAAGAGCCTGATGCGGTTATTGTAACAGAAGCAGATTTGTTAAAATATGGTTTTGGAGACAAGCCATTATTCACTTGTTTTGTGGCAGAAAAAGAAAGTAAAATAGTTGCAATAGCATTAATTTATATTCGTTTTTCTACATGGAAAGGCCAAACGGTGCATTTAGAAGATTTAATTGTTAGTGATGCACACAGAGGTAGTGGATTAGGCACGCTGTTATTAAACGAAGTTATTAAATATGGTTACAGTTTGGGTGTTAAACGTATTTGTTGGGAAGTTTTAGATTGGAATGCCCCAGCAATAAAATTTTATGAAAGTAAAGGCGCAACACTATTAAAAGATTGGTATTTAGTCCAAATGGATGAAACAAGTATAAAAAACTACATCGATAACATATAAATGAGGGTATTTAAATTTGGTGGTGCTTCTGTAAAAGATGCTAATGGGGTTAAAAATCTAATAGCAGTATTAGAGCAAGTTGGTCATGCTAACACGATTATTGTAGTATCTGCAATGGGTAAAACAACAAACGCATTAGAGCTTGTGGTTGGTTGTTATTTTAATGATAAAAGAGAAGTGCAAAGTGCTATTCAGGACGTGGTAGATTATCATAATACCATTATGCTTGCCCTTTTTGAAAACACAAATCATCCTGTTTTTAAAGTTACAAGTGATTTAATTGACGAACTTAAAAACTTTTTGAATACTAATAAGTCTCCTGATTATAACTTTGTTTACGATCAAGTTATTGGATTTGGAGAATTGTTGTCAACAACCATTATTAGTCAGTATTTGTCTTTAATACAAATAGATAATAATTGGGTAGATGTACGCCAAGTTATTAAAACAGATGATTATTATAGAAATGCCAATGTAAATTGGGAAACCACACAACAATTGGTCTCTAAAAACATAGATTCTAAAAAGTTAAATGTGACGCAAGGTTTTTTAGGAAGTGATAAAAATAATTTTACAACAACTTTAGGAAGAGAAGGTAGTGATTACACTGCAGCGATTTTAGCTTACTGTTTAAATGCAAATGATGTTACTATCTGGAAAGATGTGCCTGGTGTTTTAAATGCTGATCCAAGACATTTTAAGCAGACCCAACTGCTTAATTCTATATCTTATACGGAAGCGATTGAGTTAGCCTTTTATGGCGCATCAGTCATACATCCTAAAACTTTACAACCATTACAACGTAAAGAAATACCATTATATGTTAAGTCGTTTTTAAATCCAAAAGCGCCAGGAACAGTAGTTAATAAAACGGAAGGGGTTATACCTTTAGTACCGTGTTTTATTGTCAAGCAAAACCAAGTGCTACTATCGCTTTCAACACTGGATTTTTCCTACATAGTAGAGGATAATATTAGTGAAATTTTTAACCTTCTATCCAAATATAAAATGAAGGTTAGCGTTATTCAGAACTCGGCGATTAGTTTTTCTGTCTGTTTTGATAATAATTACAATAATTTAGAGCATTTATTATTGCATTTAAAAGCAAAGTTTAAAGTGACGTGTAATACGGGTGTATCTCTATATACCATAAGACATTACAATGAAAAATCGGTTATTGATTTAGAGGCAGGAAAGACTGTTTTATTAAAACAAATGTTCCAAGAGACATTACAAATAGTAACAAAATAAATCTAATGAATTACATTTGTAAATTCAAATATGATAAAAATTAAATGGGATTAGTCACAGCAAAAGAAGTTTCGAGCGCTATAAACCTTAGTAAATACGGGTTTTTAGGGACATTTGTTGGTTGGATACTAATGAAAGTATTGAAAATTTCCAGCTTAAATAATGTCTATAATCGCAACAAGCATTTGTCAGATATAGAGTTTTTGGATGGTATTTTGGATGAGTTTCAAATTAAATTCGAAATTCCTGAAGAAGATTTAAAACGTTTACCAAAAGATGGTGCTTATATTACTGTTTCTAATCATCCATTAGGTGGGATTGATGGTATTTTGCTTTTAAAATTAATGCTTGAACAAAGAGAAGATTTTAAAATTATTGCTAATTTCTTATTACATCGTATAGAGCCGATGAAGCCATATATAATGCCTGTTAACCCTTTTGAAGATAGAAAAGACGTTAAATCAAGTTTGGCTGGATTTAAAAGTGCTATTTCTCATTTAAGAGATGGACATCCTTTAGGTATTTTTCCTGCAGGTGAAGTATCTACTTACAGAGATGGTAAATTAGTTGTCGACAAACCTTGGGAAGAAGCGGCTATGAAATTGGTAAAAAAAGCGAATGTACCGGTTGTACCTATATATTTTCACGCTCAGAATAGTAAGTTATTTTATAAATTATCTAAGATTAGTGACATTTTTAGAACTGCCAAATTACCATCAGAATTATTTACTCAAAAACGTAGAGTCATTAAGGTTAGAATAGGGAAACCTATTTCTATTAAAGACCAAGCAGAACATGAATCGTTATCTGATTTTTCAGAATTTATTAGAAGAAAAACATACATGTTGTCAAATGCTTTTCAACCTAAAGAAAAGATTATAGATACTATTTCTTCCAGTTTAAAAGCGCCAAAATCTGTAAAAGCGCCAAAGCAAATTGTAACTCCGGTTAGTCAGGAAGCCATTATTAAAGAAGTGGATGCATTGCGTGAACAAGACTGTAAATTATTGACTAGTAAAAATTACGAAGTCTTTTTATCTACAGCCGCAGCTATGCCTAATCTTTTACGTGAGATTGGACGTTTGAGAGAAATCACATTTAGAGAGGTTGGAGAAGGAACTAATGAACCAATAGATTTAGACGAATTTGATAATTATTACCATCATTTATTTTTATGGGATAGTGAAGCTAATGTTTTAGCTGGAGCTTATAGAATGGGATTAGGTTCTCAAATATTTGCTAATTATGGCATAAACGGGTTTTATTTACAAGATTTATTTGGTTTTGAACCTGAGTTATATAAAATGATGAGCGAGTCTATTGAGATGGGTCGTGCATTTATTATCAAAGAATACCAACAAAAACCAATGCCTTTATTTTTACTTTGGAAAGGTATTGTGCATACAACATTGCGCCATCCCGAGCATAAGTATTTAATTGGTGGGGTAAGTATTAGTAATCAATTTTCAGAATTCTCTAAGTCATTAATGATTGAGTTTATGAAATCTCATTACTACGATCCTTATGTTGCACAATATGTACATCCTAAAAAAGAATTTAAGGTTAAGCTTAAGGATGCCGATAAAGACTTTGTTTTTGATGCAACTGAAGCTGATTTAAATAAGTTTGATAAGATTATTGACGAGATTGAACCGGGTGCTTTAAGATTGCCAGTGTTGCTTAAAAAATATATCAAACAAAATGCACGTCTAGTTGCTTTTAATGTAGATCCATTATTTAATAATGCGGTTGACGGTTTAATGTATATCAAAATTGAAGACCTTCCAGAAAGTACAGTAAGACCTGTTATGGAAGAGTTTCAAGCAGAGTTAGAGCGTAAGATTTCTGATCAGAATGAGTAGGCTTTTATGTAATTTAACGTAGTGCTTTATGAAAAAGATAATCCTTGTGTTTTTAGTTTTTAGTTTGTCATTTAGTTTTGTTCAAGCCCAAGTATTAAAAGGAATTGTAACTTCTCAAGAAACAAGTAGCCCTTTAGAAAGTGTTGAAGTTTATTTTAATAATACGACGATAGGAGTTTTAACAAATGTAAAAGGAGAATTTGAAATACCTTACAATAAAAATTTGAAGACACCTTTGATTGTTTCTTATTTAGGTTATGAGAAATTTTATTTACAAAGTTATAAACCGGGAATTGTTTATAATATTGAATTGGAGGAAGAAGTTAGTTCTTTAGAAGAAGTTGTGATTTATTCAAAAGATAAATGGACGAGAAAAGCTAAATTAAAATATTTTAAAGATCAATTTTTAGGAAAAACATTAAATGGAAAGTCTTGTGTAATTCTTAATGAGGACGGTATAAGACTTAGGTTTATAGAGAGTAGTATGGAGTTAGTAGCAAGTACTTCAGAACCCATCATAATTGAAAACAGAAGACTTAATTATTTAATTGAATATGATTTACAAGACTTTACTATCAATTTTGTGAAAGAAGATATTAAACGAAATGTATTGAAAACTGAAGTTTTGACAAGGGACGATATTGTGAATAGAAATAGAGAAGAACCTAATTCTGGTTATATAGTCAAATCTGTTTTTTTTAATGGGATTGCTTTTTTTAAGGATATTCAAGAGTGCGATAAGAAAATTTTAAAGAGAAGATTAAGGGCTTATGAAGGTTCTAGTTTGCATTTTTTGAGATCGCTTTCAGAAGGAAGGTTGGTAAAAGAGAATTTTCAAATTTATCGCAATGAAAGACTAATTAAAGTAGAAGACCATATAATGGTAGACTTTATAGAAAATGAAAATTTAAAGGAAATCACCTTAGATGATTCTTTTTATATTAAATACAAAAAAAGAGAGTTGTCCTTTATTCAACCACTTTTAAAGTCATTTAAGATTGATTTAATGGGGAATTATACACCTGTTGATAGTATTGTTTTTGGAGGTAGAATGAGTGATGAAAGGCTGGGCGACACATTGCCGTTAGATTATATTCTTGATTAAAAGGAATTTAATTTTTAAAGAAATGTTTTAACTTCCAATTCAGACTTCAATTGTTGAATTGTTAATTAGAACCTTAACTAGTTTTTATTTATTACAATTTACTTGAGTCTTTACAAAAAAGTCATTGACTACACGTCTGCATTCGTTTAATTGGTCTAAATCTATCGAGTAAAAAAGATTTTTACCTTTTACCTTTTGTTTTAATAACCCTATTTTTCTAATCTCACCTAAATGTTGAGATATGGTTGGTTGCGATAACCCGGTTTTTTCTACTAGTGCATTACAATTACAATCTTTGTTTTCGCTTATATGCTGTATCATTGCTATTCTAGCAGGATGCCCTAAAACTTTAGTGAAACTTGCGACTTGATTTTGAGAAGTATTAAACAATTGTCTTTTTGAAAACCCCATAGTAATATGTATAATTAAATATTATTAAAACGTGATATTGCAATATCACAATGATAAAAATACATAAAAAACCAAAATCAATACCGATTTTGGTTTTAAATTTTTGATTTAAAATTATTTACCAAATAATCTTTGAAAAAAGTTTTTAGTCTTTTTAGTTGTTTCTTCAATCACTTCTTTAGCATCTTCTGCTAAGTCTTCTAATTTATCTCCCGCTTCATCAGCAAACTTAGAGGCTTTATCCTTGGCATCATCTAAAAGCTCTTTTGCGTCTTCATTTATAAATTCAGTCGCTTTTGCTTTTACTTTATCGTAAGTCTCTTTGGCATCATCAGATAGCTCATCAAATTTATCTCCTGCTTCTTTAGCCAGTTTGCTTGCTTTGTCTTTAGCATCGTCCATAAATTCTTTAGCATCTTCATTAATAAACTCTGTCGCCTTAGCTTTTGCTTTTTCAAAAGTTTCTTTTGCTTCCGATTTGATATCGTCAAATTTTGCTTCAGCTTTGTCTAATACTTCAGACGTTTTTTCTTTTGCAGCGTCTAATGTTTCATTACTAGCTTCTTTTGCATCGTTAGTTGCATCTTCCACAGTGTTTTCTATATTGTTAATAGTCTCTTCTGCTTCGCTTTCGATGTTTTTATGGTCTTCGCTCATGTTTATTATGTTAGTTTTCTGATGGCTAATATATTACAATAATAAATGATTATTCTAAAAATGTTTTATCTATAGGTTCCCAAAGTTCTATTTTATTACCATCGTTGTCTAGTATCCAACCAAATTTTCCATAGCTGTATTCCTCAATTTCTCCTAGAACAGTAACACCTTCTTCTTTTAAGACTTTTATTAACTCTTCTAAATTCTCTACACGATAGTTAAACATGAACTCTTTTTTTGAAGGTTCAAAATGCTTAGTGTCCTCTTTAAACGGACTCCATTGTGTAGAACAGTCGTTTCCTTCTTTATCTTTCCACCAAAAGGTAGATCCGTAATCGTCTGTATTAAACCCTAAGTGTTTTTTATACCAATCTTTTGAGGCTTTAGGATCTTTTGTTTTAAAAAATAGACCTCCTATTCCTGTGACGCGTTTTTTCATTTTTTTAAATTTAATGTAGATTCATAAATTGTGATCTACTCTTTAATAGTCATTTTACCTAGTAATTGAGTAATCAAATCATAAGGGATATCATCTATCTTTTTAAATCTGATACAACTTTTGCCCATATCTATTTTGTATTTGCAGTGTTTTGGATATTCTGATACAAACCAGCTATATAGTTCTTTGTTTGCATATAAACCAGAGTGATAAATAGCAATAAAGTTTTTTTGAGAGGCAACGTTTATAAACGGTAAAGCCGGAAATGGTTTACAATGGTAACCTGCTGGGTAAATAGATTTTGGTACAAAATACGCCAGCATACCATAACCCATACCTGATTCAAGCCCTTTTGGCATGTGTTTTAGTATTAGATTATGTAGTTTGCTAATAGCAGTTTTTCTTTCTTCTGGTAGTTGTGCTATATAGTCTTCCGGAGTATTTATTTGAGTGCTCATTTTAGTTAGTTGTGTTGTTATAAAACTAAGAAAATTTTGCTTTGATTTTGTCTACAATAGTTTGCGCTAATTTTTCTTTACTTTCTATTGTCCAACCTGCCACGTGGGGTGATAGTATTACTTGGTCTGATTGAATAAGATATTTAAAGGCTTCTGGCATATTGTTATCACTAAATAAGTTTTCGAAAGATGATTTTTCGTATTCTAAAACGTCTAATCCAGCCCCTAATATTTGTCCTGATTTTAAAGCAGAAACTAAGTCTGAGGTTACTACACTTTTACCACGTGCGGTATTGATAAGCCAGAAAGGTTTTGCAAACCCTTTTATTAAATCTGAATTGATCATTTTTATTGTAGATGCTGTTTCTGGTGTATGTAAGCTTAAAACATCTGCTTTTTCTTGAAGCTCTGCTAAGCTAACTTGAGTTGCATTTTTGTCTCCCATATTTGATTTAAGATCGTAACACAAAACAGTGACATCAAAACCGCGTAGTTTTTTAGCAAATGCTTTTCCCATGTTACCATAACCAATTAGCCCAACGGTTTTACCGTCTAGTTCTAGACCTCTATTGTCTTCGCGTAACCATTGGCCTTCTCTAACCTCTTTATCTGCTTTATTTAGCTTGTTAAATAGCGATAGGAGCATGGCTAAGCTGTGTTCTCCAACTGCATTACGATTACCTTCCGGTGCAGCTATTAGTATTACACCCTTGCGCTCTGCATAGTCGCAGTCAATATTTTCTAATCCTGCACCTACACGTCCTATAAATTTTAGATTTGTTGCAGCATCTAAAAATGAAGCATCGATACTAAATCGGCTTCTGATTATAAAACCATCGTATTGATTTATTTTTTGCTGAATAACGTCTTTAGACGATGTAAAATCTTCATGATTAGTATAACCTAATGCGTTAAGTTGCTCTATAAGTAATGGGTGATTGGCGTCTAGATGAAGTATTTTCATTTTGAAATATAAGTGTTGTTTAAATTTTAGGGTAAGTGGTTTGTGTTAATTCGTGTTTTACTGTTCCGGTATGTGCGGTACTTAGTTTTTCGAATAGTAAGACGTGAACCTCTTCGTTATTTTTTGTACAAGGGTTATGTTCTACTCCTTTTGGTACCACAATAATTTGACCAGGATGGACTACTTCTGTACGGTTTCTAAATTGCATGTATAATGTGCCTTTAATTACTTGAAAAAGTTCGTCTTCATTATCATGACTATGCCATACAAATTCGCCTTTAAGTTTAGCTAGTAAGACTTGCATATTATCTACTATAGCAATTTGATGTGGTTGCCAGTTATCTGTAAACTTAGATAGTTTTTGATTAATGTCTAATGTTTTCATAGCTTAAAAGTAGTGTTTTTAAGCGTTAGTGGTAGAAATGGCATCCTTTTTTTTGCTGCCATAAATGGCAAAAAAAAGATATAATGGATGGCACGACCTTTAGGTAACGCCCAAATGATATTAAAAACCTAAGATGGATTTTGCAATTAGAAAGTATAATAATATTCCAAAAACATCATTACTTGTTGTAATAAATGGTCCTGTTGCTACTGCTGGATCGATACCTCTTTTGTCTAAAAATATAGGGATAAAAGTACCAATTAAAGCAGCCATTATTATTACCGCAATTAAAGCTATTGCTATAGTTATGGATATTAAATAGGGCGTTTTAAATACAAAATGAGTAACTACTATTGCAACAAGTGCTATAGCTACACCATTTACCAATCCTAATATAGCCTCTTTAAAAAGGCGTTTTATAATGTTGCCATCTATACTGTTATTTGCAAGTCCTTGTACTACAATTGCAGAGGATTGTACCCCTACGTTACCTGCTGTTGCTTGTATTAATGGTACAAAACTTAGTAGTATAATAAACTCGCCCATGGAGCCATTAAAACCTTCAATAATACTTGCAGCACCAAGTCCACCAAACATACCAATAAGTAACCATGGTAGTCTTGCTTTTGTAAGTTTTAAGATGCTATCATCCGCCTCTACATCCTGAGATATACCTGCTGCCATTTGGTAATCTTTGTCGGCTTCTTCACGGATAACATCTACAATATCATCAATGGTAATACGTCCTAATAGAGTCTTGTTTTGATCTACTACTGGAATGGCTTCTAAATCATACTTTTGCATGATTTTAGCGACCTCTTCAACATCTTCTTCTACGTAAACATAGTCTACGTTGGAGTTAGATAGTTCTGCTATTTTTTGTTCGCTTTTTGCAGTTAGTAAATCTTTTAAGGATAGACGTCCTAATAGTTTTTCTTGCTTGTCTACGACGTAAATAGAGTGGACGCGACTAACGTGCTGTGCTTGTCCACGTATACGACGTAAACAACCGGCAACGGTCCAAGTCTCGTATACTTTTACTAGTTCTTTTGCCATCAATCCACCAGCGGTATCCTCGTCATAGGCTAGTAATTCTTGAATTTCGGCTTTGTGTTCTTGATCTTCTATTTGAGATATAACCTCTGCTTGACGCGCTTCTGGAAGCTCCGCAATAATATCTGCAGCATCATCGGTATCAAGTTCTTCAATTTCTTCTGCAATCTCTTTAGCAGAAAGATTTTTTAAAACCTTTTCACGATTATCCTCATCCAATTCCATTAGGACATCGGACGTGGTCTCAGAGTCTAGAAGTTTTATAACATACATTGCTTCTTCTAGATTTACTTCGTCTAAAATTTCGGCAATATCGGCGTAGTGAAACTCTTCTAAAAGTAGTTTAAGTGCTATATCGTCTTTTTGTTCGATAAGCAACTCTACCTGCTCTATAAGGGCATCTGTAAGCTGAAATTGTATGTTTTGATTGTCTTCCACCAACTAATTATTTGTCGTTTTCGATAAGGCTTGTTAACTCTAAAAATTGTGCAACGCTAATTTGTTCTGGTCGCTTGTCAAAGATAGGGTTTGCTTTTAGACTATCAGACAATTCCATTGTTTTTAAACTGTTACGCATGGTTTTACGACGTTGTTGAAATGCTTGTTTTACAACTCTGAAAAATAGTTTTTCGTCACATGGTAAACTGTAATCTGCTTTTCTAATTAAACGCAGTACGCCAGACTCTACTCTTGGCGGTGGATTAAATACGGTTGGCGGTACAGTAAATAAATACTCTGCATCATAAAAGGCTTGGGTTAACACGGATAAAATACCGTAAACCTTACTACCTTCTTTAGAGCAAATACGTTGTGCAACTTCTTTTTGAAACATTCCTGAAAATTCTGGAATTTGGTCACGAAGCTCTAATGTTTTAAATACAATTTGTGTCGA
The DNA here is from genome assembly GCF_055635485.1 of Olleya sp. KKT75. Lineage (NCBI taxonomy): Bacteria > Pseudomonadati > Bacteroidota > Flavobacteriia > Flavobacteriales > Flavobacteriaceae > Olleya > Olleya sp. KKT75. The sequence continues at coordinate 948,231 of NZ_CM145759.1, read as the reverse complement.
GATATTGTATGGGAAATTTCCAATTATAGCTAATGGCTCTTCACTAAAAGTTGTGCTTAAATCGTATTTTAAAAAATCTTGCTCTATAATTCTAGGCGCTAAATTAAGATAGTTGTTTTGCAGGTATTCTACACTGTCTCTATCTATCTCAATAACGTAAGTTGTAATTGGTTTTTTTAGTAAGTATTTGGTTAAAACACCCATTCCTGGTCCAATCTCTAAGACGTTTTTATAACCATTTAAAGTTAAGGAATCCGCAATAGCTTCTGCAATACTTTCGTCTTCCAAAAAGTGTTGCCCTAAGAATTTTTTTGCTTTAACTTGATGATTGTTATGTTTTTGATGTGCCATAAAATAGGTTGTTTTTCAGCTTAAGCTGAATTATTTAAACGTTACCGAATACTCGTCCACAATTTGAAGCTCTGTTCTAAAGGCTAACATTTTGTCTGCAAACTTTTTTAATCCTTCATTTCTAAGCGCATCTGCGTCTTCTTTATAATACGCATCTAAAGCTTCTCTAGAATATGATTTATACTGAATAGAATAGGTTTGTCCACCCATTTCCTCGTCAACAAGTACTTTTGTTAAGGTTGCTTTTTCAAACTTACCAGTTGCTAAAACTGTTGGAATGTGTTGTTTGATCCAGATTAACCACTCGTCATGAGCGCTATCATCTATATTTACTGTGACGTTGTATATGTACATTTTTTAGATTTAAAGGATTTCTGCTTAAGCAGAAATAGCTATTAGCGTAAAGTTTTTGCAAATAACATAAGTTCTTGGTCGTCCTCAAAGGGTTTTACCTTTTTTTCGTAGGTTAAACCTAATTTTTCTATCAGTTTTATGGATGCAACGTTATTTGGAGCCGTTATTGCGCCAATTTTTTTGATTTTAAATGTTTCCGTTGCTAATTTTAAAATGGCTTTAGAGGATTCTAACCCAAACCCTTTGCCTTCAAATTCCGGTAGCATTGCAAATCCAAGATCAGGTAACTCTAAATGTTCTCTTTTAGTTAGTCCGCATGTTCCAATAGGTATGTTGTTTTCTGATTTTAGTAACAGTTTGTACAATCCATAGCCTAACTCGGCATAATTTTTTAAATGCCCTTCTTTTATTCTTTGTTGTGCTTTTAGTATTGTGTTAATTTTACGATCGCCAATAAATTTTTTAAACTTTGGGGTGTTAATTAAGTCCATAAAAAACGGTGCATCGTCTACTGTAAATTTAGTTATAATAAGACGTTCTGTTTCTGCTACGATCATAATAGTAGTTAGTTTATAGCATCGCCGCGTAGTGCTCTAAATTTTTTTCTAGCCTCAACAGCATAAATACTATCTGCGTGTTCAAACAATATGGTTTCGTATAATTTTTTAGCTTCCTCTGGTTGTGCTAAATGATTAACTAATAGTTCCGCTAGATTATATAAGGCGTTATCCATTAAAATACTGTCCTTAAAATCTGCAATTATGCGTTGGTAATTTGTTTTTGCTTTTTGATAGTCCTTTTTTGCCTCAAACAAGGCTGCTTGTTTTAGCAAGGTCTGTGGTATAATAACTTCCGTTTTATGTGCTTCTAGAATAGTGTCTAGTAAGTTAATAGCGTCGTCGTTTTTATTTTGATAAGCCAGTAAGTCTGCTTTAGCATATTTGGTTAAAGCAATTTGTAAAGAATCCTCCGCTCTGTTATCACTAATTAGTAGTTTTAAATCTAAAGCATCATTAGCTGTTAGTTGAGAGGTAGACGATTTTAGTATTTTTAGCTGAGATTCTGCCCATTTAAAGTCACCTTTATAATAACTAGCTTTTGCTATTCTAAATCTTGCTTCTTGTGCAACTGTACTATTTTTTAAGTTACGCTCAATCTGTGTGTAATATATTAAAGCTTGGTTAAATTTTTCTTCTAATACTAAGATGTCACCTAGTTCTAGTTTTACTGATGCTAAGTCTAATTCTGAAATATTGTATTTTAAAGTGTCTTTTAATAATTTAATAGCGTCTTCCTTTTGATTTAAATAAAAGGCTAAAAAATGAGCGTAATTAATCTGTAGTTCTAAGGTTTGTGGTGTTTTGCCATAAGTCTCTAAGATTAAAACATAGCTGTCTTTAATTGCTGGATAATCTTTAGAAACCGCAATTTGTGTTTGTATGTCTAGGACTTTTAAGTGTCCCGCTAACTTCATACCATTGTTTTGTGTGCTTTCAATAATAAAATTGAAGACGTCCAAAGCGACATCATATTGTTTCTGCGTTTGCGCAATTAGACCTAATTCTACCAAACGGCTTAAGCTTTCTAACTCTCTTTTATAAATGGCTTTTTCTTGGACAAAAGCTTTATTGTAGTCTTTTTGTTGGATAAATAACCAACTTAGCATCTCATTCCAGATTAGATCTTGAGATTGCTGACTTTTTTTTAATAGAATTTTTCTTAGAAAAATGTTATTCTCACTGTTACCATCCTCGGATATAAACTCGCTAACATTCCGTTTTATCGTGTTTTGATAGTTGTCACTATCCTCAATAAGATTAATGTAACTAGTAAACATTTTCTCAACATCACCTTGCTCTCCATAAATACGCGCTAATTGCATATTAAAGTTTAATGTTGGTTTTAATGCTGAAGCTTTGTTGTATGCTGTAATAGCATTATCTAAAAGGGATAGTTTCTGGAAAGTAGGTCCTACGCGGTACACATTATTTGGATTTTCATCCAAAGTTGCTAAGGCTTGTTTGTAATAGATGTTAGCATTTATAGTATCGTTTTGTAATTGATAGTTATATCCTAAATGCACTATTAGGTCAGGCTGAGCTTTGGTTTGAATGGCGTCAAGTAATCTGTTTTCAGCATCTTTATAAAGCTCTAATTGTTGCTCTATTTTTATTATCTGTATTAGGTAATTGGTGTTTCTACTGTTTTTAGTGTATAATTTTTTATAGCTGATTAAAGCTTTTTCAAATTCACCAGTATTAAAATACTCACGCGCAACAAGATCTTCCTGAGCGTTAGCTGCAAAGGAGAGTGTTAATAGTAATAGTATTAGTACGCGTTTAATAATCATGATTGTAAATATAACAAATACCAAAGTCAGTCATTGTAAATATTATGCAAAAAAAATGCCCGAACAGTGTTCAGGCATTAAGCCAATCTCATAAATGTGCTATTAATCATATATATTCAATATAAGATTCAATTACTTTGATTGGTATTTATCTATGTAATTTAATTTTTTTATTGTTTTCTAGTTGTGTTAACTAGTCTCATGTCAATCAAAGAAAAGTTATTTTTAGCTAAAGACAAAAGAAAAAAGGTTAAAACTAACGTAACAACGCTTGTTTTAACCTTTCATCGGTTTTTTTTAACACAAAAGTAATCTTAATCTTACTTTATCTTTAGTTAATGTATTCAAAACCAGTGTACGGGATTAATACTTCAGGGATTTTTATTCCATCTTCCGTTTGATAATTTTCTAAGATTCCAGCTAATACTCTAGGTAACGCAAGAGAACTTCCGTTTAAAGTGTGTGCCAGTTCGTTTTTACCATCACTGTTTTTAAATCGCAGTTTTAAACGGTTAGCTTGGAAGGTTTCAAAATTTGAAACACTTGAGATTTCTAACCAACGGTCTTGCGCTGTAGAAAATACTTCAAAGTCAAAAGTTAAAGCAGACGTAAACCCAGTATCACCACCACAAAGTCTTAATATTCTGAAAGGTAATTTTAGTTCGTTAAGTATTGCTTTAACATGATCAACCATACCGTCTAATGCTTTGTAAGAATTGTCAGGATGTTCTACTCGTAAAATTTCTACTTTATCAAATTGATGTAAACGATTTAATCCACGCACGTGTGCACCATAACTACCAGCTTCTACTCTAAAGCACGGTGTGTATGTTGTCAAACATTTAGGTAGGTCTTTTTCGTCTATTAAGTCATTTCTAAAAATGTTTGTAGCCGGTACTTCTCCCGTCGGAATTAAATATAAACTAGGCGTAACATTAGTTGCGTGATACATTTGTCCATCTTTATCTGGTAATTGACCAGTAGCAAAGGCTGATGCTTCATTAACTAAATGTGGCACTTGCACCTCTTGGTAACCCGCAGCGGTATTTTTGTCTAAAAAGTAAGCAATTAAAGCACGTTGTAATCTAGCGCCTTTACCTTTGTAAACAGGAAAACCTGCACCAGCAATTTTGGTACCTAACTCAAAATCTATAATGTCATATTTTTTAGCTAACTCCCAGTGTGGTAATGCGCCATCATGTAATTTAGGGATCTCACCTTCAGAAAACACTTCTTCGTTATCGTCCTCGCTGTTACCCTTAGGTACAGACGCATGTGGGATATTTGGTATTTTGTAAAGTGCTTGGTTTAAAGCTTCGGCAGTCGTTGTTAACTGGTCGTTTAATTCCTTAGATTCTTCCTTAAAATCAGCTGTTTTACTTTTTAAAGCATTTGCTTTTTCGGCTTGACCGGATTTATATAAAATACCAATTTCTTTAGAGATAACATTGGATTCTGCTAGTATTGCATCCAATTTAGTTTGCAAAGCACGACGGGCTTCATCTAAATTTATCACCTCTTCAATCATTGCAGTAGCATCAATATTTCTGACTGCAAGTCTATTGATTACTAAGTCTTTGTTTTCTCTAATAAATGGTACTTGTAACATGTTTTTTTGTTTTTTGGCGTTACCTAAAGGTCAGGCTTTCCGTTATATCTTTTTTTTGCCATTTATGGCAGCAAAAAAAAGGATGCCACTTCAATCCTTAACGCAGTCTATTGACTACAACTTTAAGCTGTAAAAGTAATAAGATTTTGGTTGCTTTAAAATAAATTATTTATCTAATTGAGACGGTAATATCCAATTGTTGTGTTTAAAGACTTCCCAACGGGCATTTGCCATGTCAACCTTAGGATTAATTAGTGTTTTAAACGGTCTGCCATTTACACTAGTTTTGGCAGTTACATAAACCTCAATATCTTGACCTTTGCTTTTATAATCCTGTTTTAAATGCTGTGCAAATTGCCAGATAACATCGGGTTTGGTGGCAATCATACGTTTTTGCTTTTTAGAAAGGTAGTTGTTTAGGTTTACAATGGTTGTTTTTTTTGTGTCTTTATCCACCACTTTAAAATTAGCATAGCCAGATTTTGATCTTAGCATCATGCGCCAAGATAATCTATGTCCTTCCTCTGTCCATAACACGTTATCTTCAATAAAATGATGTCTAATTGGTAGTAGTATTTGAATCACAAAGTAAATAGTTGCTAATGTAACTAAATACGGTTTGTAGTTTAGTATTTTGATTTCTGCTTGATTGTAGTATTGTTTTCTTTTTAAAAAGATATTTTTGATTGTCTCTGAGTTAAAAAAGAACAATGAAAAGGCCAGTGCTAAGTATGGAAAAATACCAACGCCAAAGACTATTGAGTTAAATAAATGAAAAAATATTGAACCCCAAAAAGCAAATTTTCGTGTAGATTTATAAAGTAGTAGCGGGATAATTAACCCATCATATAATATACCACCGTAACCAACTAGATAAGTGAAAAATTGGTGTTGTAAAAGACTGCCAATAATTGGGTAGTCCATTTTACCTTTCATTAATTGTGCTGGTACGGTTAAATTAAGCCAGTCTGGATATATCTTAGCAATAGCAGCGTAAGTGTACATTATAAAAAGCTGTATTACAAAAATCCATTTGCACCAACTAGGCATACTTATTTGTTTTATGCTAGGCTTTAGTTTGACATCTATAGACGCGTATTTGTTAGCAGGAAGACAGCACATTATAATGCTTAATAGACATAGTAAATAATAATGATTGTTATAAGATGCTTTTTGCATTAGATAGGTGCTTGTCCACATAAGTGTAAAAGCAATTATACTAAGTCTATATTTGTAACCTACCATTATTAGTAGTCCAAAAACACCCATTATAAAGTAGTAGGCATACATCCAATTACCCGGTAATGGCTGTAAAAAACCTAAACCTATAAAGTTAAACGTGAATTTTGGATCTATTAAAGTGTATTTGACCCAGCCCGTAAATATGGCGCCAACAGATTCTAGAAAACAAAGTAGTCCAAAAATAATTCTGAAAACTATTAATGCACTATTATCAATTTGTTTAAAAAGAAATCTATTTAGCATATTGGCTTAAAAAGGCTTTTGCCTTAATCTTATCTAAATCTAGTTGTTTGGTTAGTTCTTCTAAATTTTCGAACTTTTGTTCGTCTCTAAGACGCTCCAATAATTCGATGCTTAGTTTTTTGCCATAAAGCGATTGGTCATAATTAAAAAAGTGTGTCTCGATAGTTTCTGACTGACCATTTACTGTTGGATTATTACCAATATTCATCATACCAAATTCAGTTTTGTCGTCAATTAAAGCTTTGACTACATAAACACCTTGTTTTGGTATTAGTTTGTAGGACTCTTCTATATTTAAATTAGCAGTAGGGTAGTGGATTGTTTTCCCTAAACCTTTACCTTTTATTATGGTTCCGGTTAGCATAAAATTATACCCTAAGTAAGTGTTGGCTGTTTTTATATCTCCTTCGAGTAATGCGCTTCTAATTTTTGTAGAGGATATGGCGACATCATTAATGTCTTGCATTGAAATTTCTTCAACTTCAAAGTTAAATTGCGTTCCAAATTGTTTTAAATCTTCAATATTTGCGTTTCTGTTACGACCAAAATGATGGTCATAACCAATAATTACATATTTAGATTTTAGTTGATTTACCAATATATCTTCTACATAAACTTCAGCGGTTAATCTAGAGAAGTCTTTTGTAAACTTTTTAACCACTAGGTTAGTAATACCAAAACGTTTTAAAAGTTGCTCTTTTTCGCTTATTGTATTAATTAACTTAATGTTAGCGTCTTTTTGCAGCACCATTCTAGGATGCGGAAAAAACGTTAGTAGTGAGGGTTGTAAATCTTTTATGTTAGCAACTTCAACTAATCTTTTAATGATCTTTTGATGGCCTATATGTACACCGTCAAATGTGCCAATAGTTAGTACTGTATGTTGCTTTTGATTTGTTTTCAATGTGTAATTGTTATTCTACAAAAGTAAAAAAGCCAATTGAATAAAATCAATTGGCTTTTAAGTTATTTAAAATTAGTTTTTATTTTTTAATAAAAGGCAATGTAATAGCGTTACCTGCTTTAGATATTTTAATAAAGTACATTCCATTACTAAACGGAGTAGTATCGATAGTTAAGTCTTGAGCATTGTTAATTTGACTTTTAGTAATTAACTGTCCTAACATGTTGTATACCTGGTAAGCAGTAGGTAAATCACTGTTATTTACCTTAATTGTTAAGGCAGAAACTGTAGGGTTAGGATAGATTGAAATAGTACTTGCTAATTCAAAATCTCCGACAGATAAAGTAGATGAAAGACCAAAGTAATACGTTCCGGTTAATCCACTTGTAAATGTTGCAGTTAATTTAGAATCTGATCCAAAAGCAGTGATAGTTACTGGTTGTACTTCACTTGTAGTATCATTTTTAGCACTTATTGATGCTCTGTCTTGTCCAGTCATAGTTTCCCAGTTAGCAAGTTCTGCTTCTGTAAAATAGAAGCTTATAGTTGCTGTTCCAGTTACTGCATTTGTTGCTGTAACGTCAAACGTTTTAGCAGTTACAAATCCTGTAGCGTCAGTAGCACCGTTATAACCTACTGCTGCAGCTCCTGCAGTTGTAGCATCTCTTGATACAGCCACTGTAGTACAACCATAGTCATCACCACCTGTGTTATCAATATCTAACATGATGTTATTTGTAGTAGCATCTGTTGCGTAAGATTGTCCAATTCCAGTAAGATTAATTTGGTCTGCTGAAGTTGTATTTACTTCCGTTTGAATGTTGGTAGTAACTGCACCAGTTATTGTTAGATTATCAATAGATAAAAAGTCCTTATCTATAGTGTCCCAGTGTCTAAATGCAATGTGTACATTACTTTGTCCTGCAAAAGCGGAAATGTCTAAAGTGTGGGATATTACAGATCCCGTATTTCCTGCATCACCCAATGTTTCAGTGAATGAAGTCGTAGAAGTTACTAGTGTCGAAATATTGTTTGTATTACCAACATATATACTATACTTTTCTTCATCCCAATCTTCAGCAGCAACTTGGGTTGTCCAGCTTGCAGTAATTTGTCCTGTAGCTTGAGATAAATCAATTGCAGGTGTTACAGCCCAATTGTCAGGAGTTAATGCAACATTGTTTATCCATGATCTAGATATTAAAGAGGGGTTGGAAACTGAGTTAATAGTAAATTGGTCACCAAAATTATTGCCATCATTATCAGCATCCGTTATTGTCCAATCAGATATATCTTCATCATCAAAGTTGTCACTATAATATGTAACTGTAGCTGTAGTCTCTACTTGTACATCGTCATTTGTTATTGATGTAATGTAACTTTCTGTTGTGGCAGCAGCATCTCCTGTTGTTGTAACATTTACAGAAAGCTCAATAGTTTCATCTAGTTCAACAAAACTATCGTTGAAAATTCGTAATGTAACAAAGTTACTAGGGAATACACTTCCTGCAGGAAATGTTACTGAGTTGTTAATGAAAATAAAGTCTTCGTTTTCAACCGCTGTACCATTATTTACTAAAACAGCTGTAGCAGTTGCAGAAGCAGGAATAGCAATTTTATAAGCAATTGATATATCCGTAAATTCACAGTCACTACCTTCTAAGATTGAAGTAGGTAATACTGTATTTACTGAAATAGTTGGTTCAACATTACAAACTGTGGATGAATTTAGCTCTACACGTCTAGGTGCTGATGCCATAATAGCTTGTATTCTATCTTTTTGATCTTGAGTAAAAGTATCCATACAAGCATCATTTGTGTAATCCATATAATTTTGAACTTGATCTAGTCCGGGTGATATAGGACACGTATCTGTATTTAAGTTACAGGTATAATTCGGTTCAGATGCATTAGGGGTATCATCACAAAAGTCGTCAACTCCACAACTTCCGCTGTCAGGTCCATCTCCCCAAATATGTCTTAATCCTACCCAATGTCCTACCTCGTGAGTCATTGTTCTTCCTAAATTATAATTATTGTTTAATGTAAACGAACCATCGTTTTCCGCGATTGTACCCATAACATCAAAACCGGCAACGACACCATCAGTGTTAGCGTTACCAGCCGAACCAAATAAACCATCAAGATTAGGTGTGTTGTCTGGGAATTGTGCGTAGCCAAGTAAACCCGATAATCCACCTTGAGATATTGGTAGTCCACCAGGTCTGATAGTCCACATATTTAAATATTTAGTTGGATCCCATTGAGTGGTCGTTTTCATGTTTTGAACATCTGCATTGTTTTCCCAATCAGCGCCACCTGCACCATCAACAACATCATTGCTGTAAGGGGATATATTATGTCTTACAACTCCAGTAGTGGGTGCTCCTATAGGATCTATTTCTGCAATACAAAAATTTAATTGTACATCTACAGCTAACCCTGTTGAGTTTGCTCCTCCCGGAGTGCCAACTAGGCGTCCAAAATCTTCATTTAAAACTTGAATTTGTGACAAAGCTTGAGCATCAGAAATGTTTTCTCCTACAATATTTCCAGGAGTGTTTACGTCGTCTCCATTGTGCACAACGTGAATCACAACAGGAATGTTGTAAACAGCTTGTGTCGATCTACCAGCTAATCTATCAGCTTTTATTTGCGCTATTTTTGGAGCTAACCATGCTTCAAAATCTGTAGTTGTTAAACGATTGGGGTTTTGCTTTTTAAGTGCATTTTCATACTCATCAGTTAAACATCGCGCAAACCCGGTTTCGTTTATTGTTTTTAACGTTTGTGGGGTTATCTCAAAAGAGTTTTCTTTCGAAGCTTTTTTTGAGCTTTGAGCTGCTAAGCTACATGTGAAAAATATGGATAAAATAATGAATGTAATTTTTTTCATTGTTGAATATGTTTTATAAGGGATAAATTTATATAAATTTTTAGAATCAGGCTGTTAAAATTAACAAGGATTGTGTGATATTCTATTATTTTAACAATTTTGTAGTTTTTTTATTACCTAAGAAGTTTATTATTGAGTGGCTAAAAGGAATGTTTAGTTTTTTTTCGGAAAATAGGAATATTGTGTCAGCTATTAATTAAAGCTAATCTAATTTTTAGATTGGTATTTTTTTTGTTTAAAAAGATAAATTTGAAATTATTAGTGACGAGTTAAATAAAACATGACAAATATCATTTCGAAAACCTTGTTATTGTAGGAAAAAAACACAATTTCATTAAACATATACCACTCTAATTGTTAAATTTTAGTCAATTAAACAATAGTTTCTTTAGATTTGAGTATTCAAAAATCTCTCACTTATGAAAACAAAAATACATTATGTTTTTTTACTAACTTTTTTGCTCTTTGCTAATATTGTTTTAGCTCAAGATGGAATATGGTCAAAAACAACATTTAATGAGAATGCCACTGGTATTTCTCTAAAAAATTTAGACAAGGATAACTCTGAAATTTTTCAATTTAATATTCAAAATTTTAAACAACAATTATTAGGAGCGCCATTAAGAAGAGCATCTCATGGAAAATCTAATACTATAGTTAGTTTTCCAAGTATTAATGGACAAAAGCAGGAATTTAGAGTTGTAGAAACTCAAATTTTCTCTTCCAATGATAATCTTGCACAGCATCCTAGTATCAAAACATATCTAGGTTCAAGAACAGATAATTCAGGAACTAGAGTAAGATTTAGTGTAACACCTTTGGGATTGAAAGGAATGATTTCAGAGCCAGGTAAAGAAACGGTTTACATTCAGCCTATTACTAAAGTGTCTAATGGGCAGTATATTATTTATAATAGAACGGCTCAATTAAATTCTTCTGAAACATTTGAGTGTTTAACAGAGGATGTCGATATTTCTAAAAGAATTATTAGCAGCGAGGTGTCTCGCGATGCTAATGACCAATTATTAAGGACTTTTAGAATGGCAATGTCAGTAACTCAGGAGTATACTTCTTTTTGGGATGATGGAAATGCAGCAAATGGAGATGCTAGAGCAGATGCATTGGCCCAAATGATTTCTACTTTAGATAGAAATAATGAAGTTTTTGAAGTTGACATGGCTATTACATTTGTTTTAGTTGATACTGCGGATGACCCTGCGTTGGATTTAATTTATTCTACAGCAGTTCCAGACCCTTATGGAGGTAGTTTAAACTCAGATTTACAATCTAATTTAACAGCAACCGTAGGAGAAACTGATTATGATATAGGTCACCTTTTGACTTTTGCAGCAAATAATGGTAATGCGGGATGTATAGGTTGTGTTTGTCAGAGTGGTAAGGGGAGTGGTTTTTCAGCTCACCAATTTACGGATAATGATGGAGGCCCATTTATGGCTGATTTTTTTGATATTGATTATGTACCGCATGAAATTGGTCACCAAATGGGAGCAAATCATACATGGTCAAATAGTTCTGAAGGAACAGGAGTAAATGCAGAACCAGGTAGTGGAACAACTATTATGGGGTATGCAGGTATTACTGGAGGTAATGATGTGCAGGATCATAGTGACCCTTATTTTCACTATTATAGTATTACTCAAATTTTGGATAATGTAACGACTGCTCCTAATAATTGTGCAGTAACTACTGCTATTACTAATAATCCTCCAGTTGCAGATGCTGGTGCAGATTATACGATCCCAATGGGTACAGCTTTTATTTTAAAAGGAGCGGCTACAGATGCTGATGCTGCTGATACTTTAACGTATACTTGGGAGCAAACAGATGACGGGGTAACGTCGTTTACAAATTTTGCGCCTACAAAAACAACAGGAGCAGTTTGGAGGTCAAGACCGCCAAGTACATCTCCTAATAGATATATGCCAATTTTAAGCAGGGTTTTAGATGGACAGTTGACCGAGTCTAATCCAGTAGAAACAGTAGATAATACTTCTTGGGAAACTGTTTCAACCGTAGGAAGAAACTTAAATTTTGCATTAACAGTAAGGGATCGATCTGAAGGTGGTGGCGTTGGCCAAATGCCTCAAACAGATTTTGATGAAATGTTAGTAACAGTCGATGCTGCCTCTGGACCTTTTGCTGTCACTTCTCAAACTACAAATGTTACTTGGGATGCAGGTTCGACTCAAATAGTAAATTGGGATGTTTCGGGAACAGATGGAGGTGCTGTAAATACGCCTACAGTTAATATTTTATTATCTACGGATGGTGGATTAACATTTCCTTTGACTATTGCATCCAATGTGCCTAATGATGGATCACATGATGTTGTTGTGCCAATTGGAGCAGTGACTTCTATGGCAAGAGTAATAGTAGAAGGGAATAATAATATATTTTATGCTGTTAACTCAACTAATTTTACAATTCAAGAGACTGAGTTTGTTGTTAGTGTAACAAATCCAGAAATGGATGTTTGTGAACCAGCAAATGCAGTTTATAACTTTACATACAATACGTTTTTAGGTTTTACTGGTACTACTAATTTTTCAGTATTAGGTTTGCCTGCAGGAGCATCTGCAGTTGTTAGTCCTACATCTGCTACTGCTGATGGAACAACAGGTACTGTAACGGTATCTGGGACAGGATCATTACTTATTGGTTCTTATCCTTTTTCTCTAGAAGCTGTATCTGGTACGATTACTAAATCAGTGCCATTAACGCTTAATGTGTATAATGGTACTTTAGCAAGTGTTGTTTTGGCATCACCTTTAGATGGAGCTATAGATGTTGCTTCTGATGTAGAATTGTCTTGGGATTTAGATCCTAATGCAGTAGATTATTTAGTTGAAATAGCAACAGATGCAAGTTTCGGAACTATTGTAGAGTCTGCAACAATACAAACTAATATGTATACAGCGTCAATGTTAGATGTAAATACTGATTATTTTTGGAGAGTAACTAGTTCTAATCAGTGTGCTTCTTCCAATCCATCAGCGGTATTTACTTTTAAAACTGCTAATTTGACTTGTGGAATATATACGGATAGTGTAGCACAAAATATCTCTGCAAGTGGAGCAGGAAATACGGTTGTTTCTACTGTCAATATACCTGAAGATTTCCCAATTACAGATGTTAATGTAACCATTGATATTACACATACGTGGTCTGCTGATTTAGATATAACTTTAACTAGTCCAAACGGTACAGTAGTAGAGCTAACTTCGGATAACGGAGGTAGTGGAGATAACTATACAGGTACTATTTTTGATCAAGAAGCAACAGGAGGGTTAATTACAACAGGGGCTGCTCCGTTTACGGGTAGTTTTGTTCCGGAAGGAGATTTATCTACTTTATATAGTGAGATGTCGGCTGGAGACTGGATTTTAACTGTAGTTGATGATGCTAGTGCAGATGGAGGTACATTCAATAGTTTTGATTTAGAAGTTTGTGTAATGCGTACGTTATCAGCATCAGATTTTAATACTTCAATCTCAGATTTTACAGTATATCCTAACCCAAATAATGGGTCGTTTAATGTTAAGTTAAATACCGTTTCATCTAAAAATGTTGTTTTAGCAGTTTATGATATTAGAGGAAGAAGTGTATTTTATAAAACATACCAAAGTTCTCCTGCTTTTAACGAAACAGTTAACTTAGAAAATGTACAATCAGGAATGTACATGCTACAAGTTAGTGATGGGGTTAATAAACAAACTAAAAAAGTTATTGTTAAGTAGTAGTAATACAATTATTAAATAATAAAAAAAGGAAGCTATTTAGCTTCCTTTTTTTTATTTACCATTATATGTATTCATGGTATTATTTATTCCTGCTGTTCCAAATGATTTTACAACCTCTGCTGATTTTTCTAAGCGTTCTGGTAGTTTTTTGTTTTCTTCATCCTCCCATTCGCCTAAAACATAATCAACTTGTCTTCCGGTGCTAAAAGCATCACTAATTCCGAATCTAAACCTATTGTATTTACTAGTGTTTAATTTTTCTTGTGTGTCTTTTAGTCCATTATGTCCACCGTCACTTCCTTTGGTCTTTATTCTTAAACTTCCAAAAGGTAGATTTAAATCGTCGGTAATGACTAATAAGTTTTCTAAAGGAATCTTTTCTTTAGTGAGCCAGTATAGGATTGATTTCCCGCTTAAATTCATGTATGTACTGGGCTTAAGGAGTATAAACGTACGTCCTTTAAATCTAAAAGTAGCAACATCACCTAGTTTTTGAGTTTCAAAGGTTATGCTTTCTTTTTCAGCTAAAAAATCTAAGACCTTAAAACCAATATTGTGACGCGTATTTTCGTACTTAGCACCAATATTTCCTAGGCCAACAATTAAGAATTTTTTCATAGGATCTTGTTCTTCAATGGTGTTTGATACTTTTTTCGTTTTAAAGCGTGTAATAATCCAATCAAACATGATACTTTTTTTGTAAAAATAAAAAAGCATCCTGAATTAACAGAATGCTTTTTTTAAATATTTAACTAAAGATGTTATTCTTGAGTCGCTTCTGGTGCATCTGCTCCTTCTGCTTCTCCTTCATCATCATCTTCGTCTACTGTAATAGCAGCTCTAGAACGTCTTACTAAACATACAACAGTGTTATCTGGGTGCATGAAAGTATAATCTTCATTTACTAAAGAAGTAATATAAAGTTTATTACCAATTTTAAGATCTTCGATGTTTGCATCGATAAAATCAGGTAAATTTCCTGGTACCGCCTTAACTCTTAAACTACGTTTGTTTTTACGTAAAACACCACCATTTCTAACTCCACGAGGGTTTCCAATGTAGTTAAGTGGAATATCCATTGTTACTTCTTTGTCTGCAAATGTTTGGTAGAAATCTACGTGTAAGATTCTATCTGTTACAGGGTGAAATTGGATATCTTGTAAGATAGCGTCAAATTTTTCGCCACTTTCTAATTCAAGAACAACTGTATGCGCATTTGGTGTGTATACAAGTTTTGAGAACGCTAATTCTGGTGCAGAGAAATGCACTTGGTTGTCTCCTCCGTATAATACGCAAGGAACCTGACCAGCATTACGTAAGGCTTTTGTTACTTTCTTGCCCACGCTTTCTCTTTTGGATCCGTTGATTGTAATTGATTTCATTTGTGTTTATTTATATTTAATTATTTGTATTCTTTTTTTTTAGCTCGTTTTTACATTAAAAACTTAGAGCTAATAGACTTATTGTAATGTACATTTTGCATTACTTCAGCAAATAAATCTGCACAACTTAATACTTTTATTTTTTTACTTTCTTGTCTAAGTGGTATAGAGTCTGTTACTATCAGTTCTTCTAATTTTGAATTTTCTATGCGTTTGTATGCATCTCCTGATAAAATTGGATGTGTACAGATTGCTCTAACACTTAGGGCACCACGTTCCATCATTAAATCGGCAGCTTTTGTTAATGTTCCGGCTGTATCTACCATGTCATCAACTAATACTACGTTTTTTCCTGTTACATCTCCAATTAACTCCATGTGAGAAATAACATTAGCTTTAGCACGTTGCTTATAGCATATTACAACATCACTTTGTAGCGCTTTTGAATAAGCATAAGCACGTTTTGATCCTCCCATATCTGGAGAAGCAATGGTTAAGTTGTCAAGATTTAACTCTTTTAAATAGGGTAAGAAAATTGTTGAAGCAAATAAATGGTCTACTGGTTTCTCGAAAAAACCTTGTATTTGATCAGCATGTAAATCCATTGTTACAATTCTAGTTGCACCAGCTGTTTCCAACATTTTAGCTACTAATTTAGCAGCAATTGGTACTCTAGGTTTGTCTTTACGGTCTTGTCTAGCCCAACCAAAATAAGGTAATACTGCAGTGATGTGTCTTGCTGACGCACGTTTTGCAGCATCAATCATTAACAACATTTCCATCAAATTTTCAGAACTAGGATTTGTTGATCCTATAATAAAAATACGTGTTCCTCTAATAGATTCTTCGTAAGATGGTTGAAATTCACCATCGCTATAAGTAGAGGTAATTACTTTACCTAAATCAGTTCCGTAAGCAGCTGCAATTTTCTCTGCTAAAGCTTTACTTTGCGTAATTGAAAATATTTTAGCTTCGGGCTTTGTATTCGGCATTGTTAATCTGTTGTTGTGTAGGTTTTTAGCCTGCGTGATTTTTAATAAGGTGCAAATTTACTATAATTTTTCAGCTTTAAAAGATATTAGACGCTATTTTTAAAGGATTTGTCTAAAATATATTTATTTTTGCCAAATCAAATTCAGATTGCTCAAGTGGCGGAATTGGTAGACGCGTCGGATTCAAAATCCGATTCTTCGGAGTGCGGGTTCGATTCCCGCCTTGAGTACTAAGTAAAACCTTCAGCTTTATAAGTTGAAGGTTTTTTATTTTTAGAACTGTTTATTTTGAAGAATCTCTAATAACTATATCTGTTTCGACAGTTTCAATACTAGTTGTGGTGATATTGTTTTGAAGTTTGTTAATTAAAAGGGTAGCTGCTTTTTCTCCTATAATTTCACCGTGCTGACTAATAGTAGTAAGTCTTGGATTGGAGTGTCTTGCTAAAATACCGTTTGAAAAGGCTAAGATGGAAAGGTCTTCTGGTATTTTTATTCCTTTTTCTTGAGCTATTTTCATAGCTGCAATCGCAACAGATTCGTTTGAGGCTATTAAGGCATCAAATGTATGATCAAACAATGGTCTTACAACTGCATCATGATTTCTGTAATACATCTCATGAGTGGTAATTATAATGTCTTTGTCTTCTTCTATATTGTTGTTCTTTAATCCGGCTAAATACCCTTCATGACGCAATTTCCCAACACTTAAATCCATGTTTGCGCCAGCAAAAGCTATTTTTTTACTGCCTTTGTTTTTAAAATAGTTTACAGCATTTACAGAAGCCATAAAATCGTTAGTTATAACTTTGTCACAATTAATGTCTTCTACAACACGGTCAAACATGACTAACGGAATTTCTTTTTCGATGCAAGAATTAAAATGTTGATACTCTTTTTGAGCTTCTGTTTCTTCAGCAACAGATAAAATAAATCCATCTACTACACCTGTAGACAACATCTGTATTGTTTCAATTTCTTTTTGAAGAGACTCGTTAGATATACAGGTTATTATTTTATATCCTTTTTGCGTAGCTACTTTTTCTATTCCTTTTAATACTTGTGCAAAGTAATAGTTAAGCATGTTTGGGATAATTATCCCAATAGTTTTTGTGCGTTGGTTTTTTAAACTTAACGCGTTAAAATTTGGTGTGTAGTTTATTTCTTTGGCGTAAGCTTTAATTTCTTCAGATGTAGCTTTGCTTATTTCAGGACTGTCGTTTAGTGCTTTAGAAACGGTAGAAATTGAAACACTAAAATGAATAGCGATATCTTTTAAAGTAATTTTTTTCATAGCTTGTATTATAAATAAACTTCTAACAATTGGCAATAGTCGGAAGATAATAAAATGTTTTCAATAGCAGCGGGAAGTAATATGGTTTCGCCTCTTTTTAGACTAAATACATTATTATTCCACTGTAATGTCGTGCTTCCGTCTACACAGATGTATATTACAAAAGAATCTAAAGTTGAATAATCTTTTTGTAAATCACCTTCTACTTGTATAAAATTAGTTTTAAAGTAAGGCGAATGTATTAACGTGTTAGATTTGTTAGGTGCTTTGCTATAGGTTGTTTTATAGTTTTCGTGTACTTCAAAATCAATAACATGTTTTGCTAGCTCTGTATGAAGCTCTCTTTTTAAGCCAGTAGCTTCTTCTATTCTGTCGTAATCATAAATACGGTAGGTTATATCTGATGTTTGCTGTATTTCTGCCAATAATACACCTGCTCCAATAGCGTGTACGTAACCAGTTGGAATGTAAAAAGCGTCTCCTTTTTTTACAACTTCGTTATGCATTACATTTAAGAGTGTGTTGTTTTCTAGGCTTGATTCAAATTGATTTAAAGTAATTTGTTCTTTAAAGCCAACAATTAATTCTGCTTCTTTTTCAGCTTGCATGACATACCACATTTCATTTTTTCCAAACGAATTATGGCGTTCTATTGCTATTTCGTTACTTGGGTGTACTTGAATAGAAAGCGGTGTTTTTGCGTCAATAAACTTAATTAGTAATGGAAAGTCGTTGCCAAAAGTATTGTAAACTGATGTGCCTAAAAAGGCGCCTTTATATTTTTTTATTAATTGTTTTAATGTAAAACCTTTTAATTCGCCCTCTAAAACTTCGTTTTCGTCATTTTTAACATCAGAGATTTCCCAAGATTCACCAATGTTTTCTTCGGTAAAGCTTTTGCCTAATTCTGTTCTCAGTTTGTTGCCACCCCAAATTTTATATTTGTAAAGCGGTTTAAATTTTAGTGGGTATAATGTCATTGATTGCGTAATAGTCTGGGTCAAATTTACCAAACTATCAGTATATTTTATAGTTTTTTAGCAAATCCTTTTTTTTATGGTGTTATAATCACAGAATTTGGAAAGCATTTTTGTTTTTATGTATCTTTACAGCAACCCTAAAACTCAATGTTTATGCTCCAAGACTTTTGGCTACACGTACAATACGGTATTAATCACGTGCTAGATATTAATGCTTATGATCACGTTTTATTTTTAATAGTTTTAGCTGTTCCGTATTTGTTTAGAGATTGGAAACGAGTGCTTTGGCTGGTTACTATGTTTACTGTTGGTCATACTATTTCGTTAGTGTTGGCTAGTTATGGAATGGTTAAAATTGATGGTAATTTAATAGAGTTTTTAATACCTGTTACCATCATGATTGTGGCTATATATAATGTGTTTACAGCAGGAAAACAGTCCAAAAGTCAAAAAATGGGTCTGTTATTTGTTTCTACTCTGTTTTTTGGATTGGTCCATGGATTTGGATTTGCTAGAGAGTTTAGGATGAGTTTAGATAAAGGAGACAGTAAGTTATTAAGGCTTTTTGAGTTTGCTTTAGGTATTGAAATTGCTCAAATTATTATTGTGTTTGTAATTCTGTTTTTGGGATACATTTTTCAAACCGTATTTAGATTTTCTAAACGTGATTGGGTAATGGTTATATCTGCAATAGTTATTGGTCTTGTTATCCCGATGCTTTTAAATAGCCCTATGCTAGACTAGTTTTCATTAAAGTTTTCATAAAACTTATTGTTTAGAATTGTAATTGAAATATGAAGCGAGTATCTTCGTTAGTATTCAAACACGTCTTTGTGCGCGTTTTCATTTGTATATTACCAAATTATGTCAAAACAAAAACAACTTAAATACGATAAAGCTTATCTTAGAATTGCTACAGAATGGGGAAAATTATCTTCATGTAAACGTAAGCAAGTAGGAGCCTTAATAGTTAAAGACCGAATGATAATTTCAGATGGTTATAATGGTACGCCAAGTGGTTTTGAAAACTATTGTGAAGATGACGAAGGTTATACAAAATGGTATGTTTTACATGCGGAAGCTAATGCTATTTTAAAAGTAGCATCTTCTACCCAATCTTGTAAAGGGGCGACGTTATATATAACCATGTCGCCTTGTAAAGAGTGTAGTAAGTTAATACACCAAGCAGGAATTATTCGTGTGGTTTACAATCAAGGATATAAAGACGATTCTGGGCTTAAATTTTTAGAAAAGGCTGGTATCGATTTGCAATTAATAGAACAATTAGAAGAATAATGTCTGAAGCCAAAATATATTTTCCTTTAATAATAGGTGTTGCAATTGCGGCAGGTATTTTTATTGGCGGAAAACTAAATTTTGGAGATACATCAGATAAGTTATTTACTGCTAATAGTAAAAAGGATAAGCTTAATAGGCTTATTGATTATATAGACTATGAGTATGTAGAAGATGTTAATACGGATAGCATCGTAGATGTTACGGTAAATGGTATTCTAAATAACTTAGATCCGCATTCTGTTTATATTCCTAAAGAAGACATGCAGAAAGTTGCTGAAAACATGAAAGGTAATTTTGTTGGTATTGGTATAAACTTCTACACCTTTAAAGATACAATTACAGTCATTAAAACGATTGAGAATGGTCCTAGTGCTAAAGCGGGAATTGTTGGTGGTGATAGGATTGTGTCTGCTAATGGAGAGTCGCTTTTAGGTGGTGGTTATGATAATGACACGCTAGTAGATAAGTTAAAAGGGGAGCGGTATTCTAATTTAATATTAGAGGTCTTTAGAAAAGGAACGCCAGGCCTATTGTCGTTTGACGTCACAAGGGATGAGGTGTCTATTAAAAGTGTTGATGCTGCTTACATGTTAACGGAAACATTAGGTTATATAAAAATAAACCGTTTTGCAGAAAGTACTTATAAAGAGTTTAGTAAAGCATTAAAAAATTTAAAGAAGCAAGGTGCTACTGGTTTAGCTTTAGATTTAAGAGGAAACCCAGGTGGTTTCTTAGAGATTGCAGTAAATATTGTAGACGAGTTTTTGGAAGATGACAAACTTGTAGTCTATACTAGAAATAAAAAAGGAAAAGAAGATAGGAGTTACGCAACAAGTAGAGGTGAGTTTGAGGAGGGTCATGTTTATGTTATGATTGACGAGAACTCTGCTTCTGCATCCGAGATTATTGCTGGTGCTTTACAAGATAACGATAAAGGGACTATTGTTGGAAGACGATCTTATGGTAAAGGTTTAGTGCAACGCGAAATGAAATTAGGTGATGGTAGTGCGGTCCGTTTAACGGTTTCAAAGTATTATACACCAACAGGTCGGTCAATCCAACGTTCTTATGAAAACGGGAACAGAGATTATTACGATGATTTTGCAGATCGTTTAAATAGAGGGGAGCTTTTAGATGAAAAGAAAATAGAGGTAGCAGACTCATTAAAATTTAAAACACCTAAAGGAAACATTGTATATGGAGGTGGTGGTATAATACCAGATGTATTTGTGCCTTACGATACTAGTATGCAAAACGAAACCCTTACGTTTTTAGAGAAAAGAGGGTATTTAAATAATTTTATTTTTGAACAGTTGGATAAAGATAGAGCTACCTATGCAGCTATTTCTAAATCAGATTTTTTTGAGAATTTTACAATTAGTGATACTATGGTGCATGCTTTAGAGGATTATTTAAAACTAAAAACACGATCAAATATTGTTTTTGTTGCTTATAAAGAAGAGGTTAAACACTACTTAAAAGCTACTTTAGCAGAACAGTTATTTGGTTTTGGTGCTTACTTTAAAATTTTAAACAAGCATGATATTATGATAGATAAAGTCATTGATTTAAATCAAACGTCTAGTAACTAGGCTTTATCATGCACTTTAGTGTGCTTTCCATTATTCCATAACGTTAAAATATCCGTAGCAACATGTGCACCGCTTCCTGAAGCGATAGCAAACTGACTTCTCCAACCCGCCAATGTGCCAGCAACATATAAATTGTCTTTGATTAGGTGGTCTGTGTTCTCTAACCAGATTCTATCTTTTTCAATAGCGGCTTTTGGATGTTGTTTAATGTAGTTTTCTAAACCTTTAATGTTTAGTAGATTGGTGTAGCCAACTGCAATTACAACACGTTTTGCGGTGTAAGTTGTTTTGTTGGTTATAATGCTAAAACCATGTTCGGATTCAGTTATTTGTTCTACTTTTTCTTTATCGATTTGTACTACTTGTGGGTATAAAGTGGCTAATTGTTGCGCACCTTCCTCAAGTATGTCTTTACCTAAACTACCAGGTTGTAAACCTAAAACATTATTGAATAAAGCATTTTGTAGATGCGATGTTTTTTGATGCATAACAATAGCAACTGTTTTGCCTTCCGCAAAGGGTTTGTTTAAACCAGAGCCTAAAACTAAGGCACAAGATAAGCCTGCAGCACCGCCACCTATTATTATAGTGTCAAATTGCATTAGCCTTTGGTTTTTGCTTCTATTTTTTTAGAAACACGTAAAATTTGTACTAAAGCAATAGCGCAAAGCGAAGCTAAAATGGTAATCATAGCAACAATACTTTCGCCTTGAAATAAAGCAGAAAAATCAAGTTTGCCAGCGTTGTAAATTATTAACGCAATAGCTAAAATAGTTGTGATATAGGTAAATAGTTTCATTGAAAAAATTTTTACAAAAATACAATAATTACGGATTAAGCTAATAGTATTTTGATGTTATCAGTAAACAACTTGACCGCTATGGCTAATAAAATCACTCCAAATACTTTTCTAATTATGTTTATCCCGTTTTGTCCAATAAAGCGTTCTATACGTCTTGAAGTTTTTAATACAATGTAAATAACAATAACGTTTAAAATAACCGCTATTATAATGTTTTTTATGTCGTATTCTGCGCGTAATGATAATAGGGTTGTTAAGCTTCCTGGTCCTGCAATTAGAGGGAATGCCAAAGGAAACACAGAAGCTGTTATAGGATTTGTGTCTTCTTCTTTATATAAGGTTATACCTAAAATCATTTCTAAAGCAATAAAGAATAAAATAAAGGATCCTGCTACCGCAAAAGAGCTCACGTTAATACCAATTAGATTTAGGATACTTTTTCCTAAAAATAGAAATGCAATTAGGATAACTCCAGCTATAATTGCTGCTTTTTCACTTTGAATATGGCCAACTTTTTTACGTAAATCTATGATAATCGGGATGTTTCCAACAATATCGATTACCGCGAATAGCACCATAAAGACCGTGAATATTTCTTTAAAATTGATAGGCATGATTTTATAATTTAAATTATCCTGAAATTTTCGGCAAAAATAGTGGTAATTCATTGAAATACAATAGTAAACTAACTAGAAGTTTTACTTTTTAGATAAACACCTTATACTTTAATTAGATATTTTATATTTGCTAAAAAAACAATTAAGACGTAATTATGTTTCAATTAGGTAAAACAATAGTGTCTGAGTCTATAATCGAAAAAGATTTTGTGTGTAACCTGTCTGCTTGTAAAGGGGCATGTTGTGTAGAAGGGGATGCGGGAGCACCTTTGAGCGAAGAAGAAGCGCAGATTTTAAAAGAAATTTATCCTAAGGTAAAACCGTATTTGCGTAAAGAAGGTATTGCATCTATTGAGGCGCAAGGGACGTCCATAGTTACCGGTTTTGGCGATCTAGAAACACCTTTAGTAAATGGAGCCGAATGTGCCTATGTTACTTTTGATGATAAAAAAACCGCAATGTGTGGTATTGAGCAAGCTTATAATGCGGGCGAAGTAGAGTGGAAAAAACCAGTATCTTGTCATTTATACCCAATTAGAGTCAAGGATTATACAGAGTTTTCTGCTGTAAATTATGATAAATGGGATATCTGTGATGATGCTTGTTCTTTAGGTAAGGAGTTGCAAGTGCCAGTTTATAAATTTGTAAAAGAAGCTTTGGTTAGAAAATTTGGTGAAGATTGGTATACCGAATTAGAGAAAGTGGCAAGTAAAATGTCTCGATAAAAAGTAGTGTTTATTCTTGTTGCTTTTTATAAAAAGTAGAGCTGCTTATTCTTCGATTTGATGCCTAATTCCTGTTTTGTAAAGCAAATCTGACACGCTAATTGATGTCAATTATTTTCTCAAATAATAATTGTGTTTGTTAAGGCTATTAATCAATAAATATTTTACGATTAAATTCATAAAAAACAATCATTTTAATATTTTTAGGAGGGTCAAAACGACGTTTTTATAGATTTTGTTTTTATGTATTTTGTTGACTTTCAGTGTTGTGATCGCTTGTTTTTTCTGTAAAAAGTTGTTTCTATTTAAGCGTCAGTATATTGCGGATTTCTGAAAATTATCATGGAAAAGGAGTTATAAAGTAGTGATTTTTTTTGTTATTTCAGACTTTTTTCGGTTTAATTTTCGGAATAAAAACTTATTAAAAACTAAATAATTCCGCAACATCAGTAACAGCCACTTGTAGCCCCACATTTCAACAATCAATGTTAAAAACTTTGAGAAAATTTAGCACAAACCACCTTTTAAAATCATAGATTATTTCCAATCTTTGTTAGTCCCAAGTCAAGGCAGATAATCGCAATTTAAAATCACAGAAAAACCCAATACAATGTCGCAAGAAATAGAGCCAATTTTAGCAGAAAACAAAGATAGATTCGTTATTTTCCCTATCCAACATCATGATTTATGGGAATGGTATAAAAAATCTATGGCTAGTATCTGGACAGCAGAGGAGATTGATTTACATCAAGACATTACGGATTGGACAGAAAAATTAACTGACGACGAGCGTTACTTTATCAAACACGTGTTAGCATTTTTTGCTGCTAGTGATGGAATTGTTAACGAAAATTTAGCTGAAAACTTTGTAAACGAAGTACAGTATAGTGAAGCAAAATTCTTTTATGGTTTCCAAATTATGATGGAAAACATACACAGTGAAACGTACTCATTATTAATTGATACGTATGTTAAAGACGAAACTGAAAAAAATGGTTTATTTAACGCTATTGAAACGTTTCCAGCTATTAAGAAAAAAGCAGATTGGGCACTTAAATGGATTGATTCTCCAAGTTTTGCAGAACGTTTAATTGCGTTTGCAGCAGTAGAAGGGATTTTCTTTTCAGGTTCGTTTTGTGCTATATTTTGGTTGAAAAAACGTGGTATTATGCCAGGTTTAACGTTTTCTAACGAATTGATTTCTCGTGACGAAGGAATGCATTGTGATTTTGCAGTACACCTTCATGAAAATCATTTAGTTAATAAAGTGCCAAAAGAACGTATTAAAGAAATTATAGTAGATGCCTTAAACATTGAAAGAGAATTTATAACAGAATCTCTTCCTGTAAGTTTAATTGGTATGAATTCTAAATTAATGACTCAGTATCTTGAGTTTGTAACCGATAGTTTATTAGATGACTTAGGTTGCGATAAGGTATATAATACCGCTAATCCATTTGACTTTATGGAAATGATATCACTACAAGGTAAAACTAACTTTTTTGAAAAAAGAGTGGGAGATTACCAAAAAGCTGGTGTTATGAATAAAGAAGTTGATGAGGATAAATACAATATGGATTTCGATTTTTAATATCGACGTCAAATCGTAAATAATTTTATTTGGAGACATAAATAATATAGGCATTACGTATGTAATGCTAAGTACTAATTTTTGCTCCAATGCTAGGAATATAATTAATCACTAAACAAGTAGGTTGCTGGAATACAGCTTATTGTAAGTTTAGGTTAGGAAGTTAACCCCTTTTCTGAAAGGCGAATCAGGAAAGCATTAAAAAATGTGTAAAGTATGTATGTAATTAAAAGAGACGGAAGAAAAGAACAAATAATGTTCGACAAAATTACTGCCAGAGTGCGTAAGTTGTGCTATGGCTTAAACGAACTTGTAGATCCATTAAAAGTGGCCATGCGTGTAATTGAAGGATTATATGATGGTGTAACTACTAGTGAGTTAGATAATTTAGCTGCAGAGGTTGCAGCAACAATGACGACGTCCCACCCAGATTATGCACGTTTAGCTGCTCGTATATCAGTATCTAACTTACACAAAAACACTAAAAAGACATTTAGTGAAGTAATGCATGATTTGTATGTATATGTAAACCCAAGAACAGGTAAGGAAGCTCCTTTATTATCTGATGAGGTGTACAAAGTTATCATGGATAATAAAGAAAAATTAGACTCAACAATTATCTATAATCGTGATTTTAGTTATGATTATTTTGGGTTTAAAACTTTAGAGCGTTCATACTTATTAAAACTTAATGGACAAATTGCCGAAAGACCACAGCATATGTTAATGCGTGTCTCTATCGGAATCCATTTAAACGATTTAGATTCAGCTATCGAAACATACGAGCTGATGTCTAAAAAATTCTTTACACACGCAACGCCAACACTTTTCAATTCCGGAACACCAAAACCACAAATGTCTTCATGCTTTTTATTAGCAATGCAAGACGATAGTATTGATGGTATATATGACACATTAAAACAAACTGCTAAAATATCGCAATCTGCAGGAGGTATTGGATTATCTATCCATAATGTACGTGCTACAGGTAGTTATATTGCAGGAACAAATGGTACTAGTAACGGTATTGTGCCAATGTTAAAGGTTTTTAATGATACAGCACGTTACGTAGATCAAGGTGGAGGAAAACGTAAAGGAAGTTTTGCAATGTATATCGAACCTTGGCATGCTGATATTTTTAGCTTTTTAGATTTAAAGAAAAATACAGGAGCAGAAGAGTTACGTGCACGTGATTTATTTTACGCCATGTGGATGCCAGATTTATTTATGGCTCGTGTGCAAGACAATGCAGAGTGGACGCTAATGTGTCCAAATGAATGTCCTGGATTAGCAGATGTGCATAGTGAAGAGTTTGAAGCATTATATACTAAGTACGAAGCGGAAGGAAAAGGGCGTAAGTCTATAAAAGCACGTGAGCTTTGGGAGAAAATTTTAGAGTCTCAAATCGAAACAGGAACACCTTACATGTTGTATAAAGATGCAGCAAACCGTAAGTCAAACCAGAAAAATTTAGGGACTATTAAGTCGTCTAATTTATGTACGGAAATTATGGAGTATACTTCTAAAGATGAAGTTGCTGTTTGTAATCTAGCGTCTATAGCGTTACCAATGTTTATTAAAAACGGAGAATTTGACCATAAAGAGTTATTCCGTATTACTAAACGTGTCACTAAAAACTTAAACAGAGTAATTGATCGTAATTACTACCCTGTTAAAGAAGCAGAAAACTCTAACTTCCGTCATAGACCAGTTGGTTTAGGTGTACAAGGATTAGCAGATGCATTTATTAAATTGCGTATGCCTTTTACTAGTGATGAAGCAAAAGCATTAAATCAAGATATTTTTGAAACACTTTACTATGCTGCATTAACAGCTAGTATGGAAGAAGCAAAAGTGGACGGACCATACCAAACGTATGAAGGATCTCCAATAAGTCAAGGACAATTCCAACATAATTTATGGAATATTCAAGAAGATACTTTAAGTGGTCGTTGGGACTGGGATAAATTAAGAAAAGATGTTAAAAAACATGGTGTACGTAACTCATTATTAGTTGCGCCAATGCCAACAGCATCTACAAGTCAAATATTAGGTAATAACGAGTGTTTTGAGCCTTACACGTCTAACATTTATACACGTCGTGTATTATCAGGAGAGTTTATTGTAGTAAACAAGCATTTATTAGAAGATTTAGTAGACTTAGGATTATGGAATGATGATCTTAAAAACGAAATCATGAGAGCTAACGGTTCTGTTCAAGATGTAGATATTATTCCTCAAGACATAAAGGATTTATACAAAACTGTTTGGGAGTTAAGCATGAAAGACATTATTGATATGTCTAGACAACGTGGTTACTTTATAGATCAATCACAATCGCTTAACTTATTCTTAGAAGGTGCAACTATGGCTAAACTAACATCTATGCATTTTTACGCATGGAAAAGTGGTTTAAAAACAGGAATGTACTACTTAAGATCTAAGAGTGCAGTGGACGCTAAGAAAATGACAGTTACAAAACAAAAGAAAGCTGAGCCAGTAGAAGTTAAAGCTACGGTTGAGGTTGCTAATAATGATGGTGTTGCACAAAAGCAGCAAGCAGCAGCAGATGCAGCAGCTAAATTAGCAAATACCTCTAGTGTGCAAGGAGAAGCAATGTCGCCGGAAGAAATGAAAGCATTAATTGCTCAGGCTAAAGAAGCAGAAGGTGATGATTGCCTTATGTGCGGGTCTTAAAAAGAATGGATAAGATTGCTGAGCTTATCTAAATTAAAGTGTTATAATCTAAAAAAGCATCCAGAAATGGATGCTTTTTTTATTTAAAAACTACAATATTATAGTATCTTTCTATTTCAAAACTAACCCTTAATGGAAGCTCCTAAAATTATCACATCCGCATTAGAATGCAAAAACTGCGATTCGGTTATACGAGAAGAAGATTCATTTTGTGAAGAATGTGGGTATCCAATAAAAGGAACAGAACAGGATGTTGCTAAGTTTTATGCTAAACGCGTGATGAATAAGCGTAAAAACAATAATGCAGCTGAAAAAATAAAATCAGCTAGAAATACGCTGTATGTTATAGCGGGTATTGTTCTTGTTTTTGGCTTGTTTTTATACTTTCAAGATAGTGATGTTGGTGCCTTACTTATAAATGTTATTGTCGGTTTTATTTATGTAATATTAGGATCGTGGTCCAACAGAAAACCTTTAGTAGCGCTACTTTTAGGTTTGCTATTATATTTGACTGTTATAGTTATATCAGCTATTGCTGATCCGTTAACATTGGTTGCAGGTATAATTTGGAAAGTCTTAATTATTGTATTTTTAGCTAAAGGAATCTATTCTGCGTCTTCAATAACCAAATCTGCTTAATGGAGTTATCTTGTAAGCATTGTCATGCAGCTTTTGAAACTGAAGTAAAATTCTGTTCTCAATGCGGGACCGCTGTTGGTAAAACGACAACCACAACAAAAATTAAAAATGTAAATACTATTATTGGCTTTTATATAGCAATGTTGGTATTTATCGTATTAGTGTATTATGTAGAGCTTACATTTCCGTTTAATCTAGAAGCTGATATTCTTGTCGAAATTGGTTTTGCTTGCATCGTCGTTGGTTTTGCTTCTTTAAATTTAAAACCGCTTTTAAAGCTGTATAGTTTTGATAATGTGAATTTAAAACTGATTGGGTTTTCAATCATAACGCCCATTATTACTAGTTTTTTTGTTTACTTTTTTATCGAATTTGTTAATTACCTATTTTCGGCAGGAGATGTTGCAAACTATTATGAGAGTTACTTATACTTAGATCACCCTTTATTCTGGGCGATATTATTTACAGCTATTACACCTCCAATTATTGAAGAATTGGCCTTTAGAGGTGTTCTTTTTAATCAATTAAAACAAGTTACTACGGACAAGTTAACCATTGTTGCAACTGCCTTTTTATTTGCTTTAATACATTTTTCTGTGCTATCCTTTCTTTGGATTTTCCCTTTTGGTTTATTGCTAGGGTATTTAAGAAGTCGATACAATACACTGTGGTTAGGAATGATTATTCATTTTTTACACAACTTGATTGTTTTGATGCTAGATTACTATAATTTTTATTCGTTTTAAAACAAAAAAAAGCACCCATTTATGGATGCTCCTTTTACTTTATTTTACTGTATTTTATTTAGTTAGACGCCATTAAAGCAAAAAACTTATCAATGTTTGGCAATATAACAATACGTGTACGTCTGTTTCTAGAACGTCCTTCTTTAGTATCGTTTTCTGTTAACGGTTGGTAGCTACTTCTTCCAGATGCAATTAATTTTTCTGGCGCAACACCAAAGTCTTTTTCAAGTTTTCTAACCACAGAAGTGGCACGTAAAACACTTAAATCCCAGTTGTCTGCAACTTTACTTGTGCTAATACTTCTAGAGTCTGTATGACCTTCTATCATAACATCTAAACTTGGCTCAGAATTTATAACATCAGCTAACTTTTGTAAAATTTTATCTGCTTTTTTGTTAATTCTGTAACTTCCGCTGTTAAATAACATTTTGTCAGATATAGATATCATTACTACAGTTTTGTCTATGCTTATTGAGATATCATCGCTTTCATCTAAATCTGTTGTATCCACAAAACGCTTAAGGTTTAAGGATAAGGCAAGATTCATAGAGTCTTCCACCGTTGTGTAATATTTCATTACATCAGGACTAACTTTACTTAACGTTTCGCGCATTCCAATTTTTGCTTTTTCAGAAATAACAGCTTTATTGCCAACTGCATCAAATTTAGTTTGATTCTCTTCAGTTAAAACGCCAACCTCATTAGTCAGGTTGTTAATCTTAGAGTTGTAATCATTTACTCTAGATTCTATTTTCGCGAATTTAGCTTCTAAATCTTCTTTTTCAACTTGAGTTTTTTGTAATTGGCTAGTAATTTCGCCATTTTGCTGTTCTAGTGCGACATATTTCTTTTTAGATACACATGATGCTAATACTATTAATGCTAGTAGTGAGATTGCTGTTTTTTTCATATTTTGTTTTAACTAATTAATTATAGTATTTACGCACAGCATCACTTTTTAGATGTTTTAAAGTCTATTTTTTTAAGATATCTGTTCCTAAATACTTGTCATCCTTGTTATAGTACCAAGCACGTACTTTTGGAATCTTTATTTGATTTACCTGTAATTGCTCTGTTAGCAAAATATATTCTCCAGTATCTAATTTTAGTTTTCCTTGGTCATCTGTTTTAAAAAATTGATATACTTCCATTGCAAAGGTTTCAGGGTTAAAATAGAAAAACCAAACATCGCTTCCAACAGCTTTATCATAAGATGCTTTTAAGACTAAGTAGTCTTTTCCTTTAAATGTTTTTTGTTGTACTGTTTGGTCTATTATTGTTCCTGGATCTTTTAATTTCATAGGTAAACCATAAAGATAGGTATAGTAATTTTTAAACATTTTGGCTCTTTCACAACTTAAATTATGTGTCTTAGCAAAGGCTGCTGTTATTTTAGAATTACCGTTATAGGTTATGTTACAGGTGTCTTTTCTAACGGTATATTCTGTAGTTATGGTATCTCTTACAGCTTTTAAATAGAAAGTTTCTTGTGGTAGGTTTATTATAATTTGACTGTCTCTACTTGAACTTTTAGGCAGTTCCATTGTTACATTTAAAGTGTCATTAAAGGTGGTCCATTGGTTATTTGGATCGTGATATTTTATAGCGTTCTCTAGTAATTGCTGACCAGTCAGAGTTTGACCAAAAGAGTAGGTTAAGCTTAAGCTGAACACTAATATAAATGCGACTTGTGATAATTTCATATTATAATTTATTTACTAAAATACAAAATATAGGTAAGGTTAAACTAATCCGCAGTATTCTTGTTGTCTTTTGAAGATCTTTGTAATTAATTAACTTAGCATTAAATATTGATTTTTGATGAATACAAAGCTTAAAGAAGTAGCAATTGTTTTTTTTAGATTAGGGTGTTTTGCTTTTGGTGGTCCAGCAGCACATATTGCTATGATGGAAGAGGAGGTAGTAACCAAAAGAAAATGGATGACTAGATCGTATTTTTTGGATTTAATTGGGACTACTAATTTAATACCAGGACCAAACTCTACCGAAATGACCATGCATTGCGGTTATGAGCGTGCTGGTAAAAAAGGGTTGTTTGTAGCAGGATTGGCTTTTATCTTTCCGGCCATTATTATAACTGCTATTTTGGCTTATTTTTATGTTAAGTATGGTGATTTGCCAAAAGTTAAACCTTTTGTAATTGGTATAAAACCTGCAGTTTTGGCTATTATTGCGTCTGCGGTTATCAAATTAGGTAAAAAAGCGGTCAAAACAATAGAACTTACTGTAATTGGTGTTTTGGTGTTGGTAGCTAGTTTATTAGGTGTCAATGAGGTTTTTGCATTGCTAACAGCGGGTGTAGTTGGGATGCTTTATTTTTATTTAAAAGAGCGCAAGGTTAATAGCCTAAATACTATTATGCCCTTTTTTTTGGTGTCTAGTATTAGTGCTTCTATTTTAAAAATAACAGCTATTAATGTGTTTTGGACTTTTTTAAAAGTCGGTGCTATTTTATATGGTAGTGGATACGTCCTATTTGCGTATTTAGATGCCGAATTAGTAACTAAAGGCTGGTTAACTAGGGTAGAACTGTTAGATGCTATTGCAGTGGGACAATTTACGCCTGGTCCAGTTTTATCTACTTCTACTTTTATAGGGTATCAATTGTCTGGATTATCGGGAGCATTAGCTGCTACTACTGGTATTTTTTTACCTTCCTTTTTATTTGTGCTTATTTTAAACCCCTATATCTCAAGAATGCAACAATCTAAAGTATTGCGTTACTTTTTGGATGCTGTAAATGTTGCTGCAGTTGCTATAATGCTAGCGGTTTTAATTATTATGACTAAAGAAACATTAGTAGACTGGAAAACAATAGTTATAGCCTTGACTGCTTTGTTTTTAGTGTTTAAAACCAAGGTTAGCACTATTTGGGTTATTATAATTGGAGCAGCCTTAGGTTATATATTATTTGGTTTGTTTTAAATAAAAAAAGCCACCTTAATAAAAGGTGGCTTTTTAAATTATAAGTTAACTGTAGTTTATTCTTCTTCTATTTTTGCAGGAGTAACAGACGCATCGTGTGCATTGTGATACTCTTCTAAAAGATTCATAGTTGCACTAAGTAAATCTTTAGTTTCTGATAGTAAGTTAAAATATAAAGTTGTGTTTTTTGGACTAGACTCTTCCGTTCTAGTACGCTCTACTTGCTTTAATATTTTAGAAGTCACTAGTTCCATGATTTCTTTCTTTCTACCTAAAATATCTCCTATTTCTTCGAAAGATCCTGAATTAAAAGCGTTTTGCGTGTTATTGAAAAACAAATCAAAACGACCATCAATTTCTTTTAACTCTTTAATTTGACTGAATTTCAATTTTTTATGATTGTTATTCACATGCTTATGACTCATTTTAGTAATGTAGTCTAAAGACTGTGTCATATCTTGTAAGTATCCTAATATGTTAATATAAAAGTTACTTGCATTTAAACTAGATTCATCTAAATTTTTAATAAAATAGAATATGTTATCTCTTAGAGAATCTACTTCGTCAGATAATTTAATGACCTGTTTTTTGTTTTTCTTAAGTAAAACACTGTCTTGTTTAGCTAAACCATTAATAGCGTTAGTGTAAATTTTGTTTCCTCTTTTTACAACGTTAGCAATGTTTTTTGCACTTTCGTGAATAACACCCTGTACAGAACTACTTTCTGAGTCTGTTAAGCTATCCTCAGGAATTGTTTTGTTAGATGTTTCTTTGTGTGCTAAATAGTTTCTTACTAGTAATATTGCTGTCAGTAACAATAATATTGGCGCCATTACTTTAGGATTCCAATTGATTAAGAATACTACAGTTCCAGCCGCAAAAAAGGCTCCAAATGCAGTTCCAAACCAACCACCAATAACATTTAATACACCAGCTACTCTGTAAACAGCGCTCTCACGTCCCCAAGCGCGGTCAGCAAAAGAAGTACCCATTGCAACCATAAACGTCACGTAAGTTGTAGATAAAGGTAATTTCATAGAGGTTGCAAATGCAATTAATACTCCAGCCACCATTAAGTTTACTGCTGCTCTAATCATATCAAAAGCAGGTAAGTCTTTACTTTGTGCTTTAGTTAAAGCTTTTGCACTTGGTTTTTCAAAGCTTCTTCCTATTTTTTCCTGTGTAGATTTTGGTATTATTACACTTAGGTAATCAGATAAAGCAGAGGTTCCTTTAACGATTCCTCTTGATAATATGTTTGGCTCAAATTTTTCATGTGTATCACCTTGACTAGATAGGCTAATTTCCGTCTCAGCAACTGTTTTTGCTTTTTTAGAAAACCATAACGTTAATACCATGATACCACCAGCTATAAATAACAGTAATGGCTCTGCAGGTACTTTTTTCTCTAATATTGCCATAGAGAAATCTGCTGGTAATGTTCCTGATGTTAAAAAAGCATTTTGCATAGCTTCAAAAGAATGGTATGCAGCCATAGGTACACCTATAAAATTTACTAAGTCATTTCCTGAAAAGGCCAATGCTAAACCAAAAGTACCAACTGCAATAACGATGATTAAGACACTTTTTTTAGTTAATTTTTGAAATGCATAAGAAAATAATGTCCAGACAATTACACTTCCTATTATAATGTAAAGCTCATTACCTTCTATAATTCCGTTTATATTTTTGTAAAAAGGAGTTCCTTTTAATCCTTTTAAGAAGATAAAGTAGGTAATTGCAGCTAGTGAAATTCCGCCAAAAATAGCACCAAAATGTGGTGATTTTTTCTCGTATTGAAACGTGAATATTAAACGAGAAACCCATTGTACTAATGCACCAACAGAAAAGGCTATAAACACGGACATGACTATTCCTGTTATAATTTCTATAGCTTTCTTGGTATTAATGTAGTTTCCTAAATCTGCAAAAGTTTGCGTGTCTGACCCGCTAATTTTAATTAAAGACATAACAACCGCAGCTCCTAACAAATTAAATACAATCGAAACTGTAGTAGATGTAGGTAATCCTAAGGTGTTAAAAAAGTCTAATAGTAAAATGTCGGTAATCATAACAGCCATGAAGATGTACATGATTTCTTCAAAGCTAAACATGGCAGGTACAAAAATACCTTTTCGTGCTACCTCCATCATTCCGCTTGAAAACACAGCTCCAATAAATATCCCTAAACTAGCGACTATCATTATAGTACGCATAGAAATGGCTTTAGAACCAATAGCAGAATTTAAGAAGTTGATCGCATCATTACTTACACCAACAACAATATCAACTACCGCCAACACTATGATGGCAATCAACATAAATAAATAAATATTATCCATAATTTTTAATTAAAATAAGTTTGCAAATATCTTTACTGTTTTCCATTGCAATGTTACGAAAATGTTATGTTTTGACTTTAAAAATGAATGTCAAATCCTAGTCTAAAAGTAATGTTGTCCTCGTTACCATCAACTGTTGTGTAACTTAAGTCAGTTTGTACTTTTAGTTTATGTCCAACAAGATATCTAGAACCTCCTAAGGTATATTGTTTTGTTGGAAGACTTCCTGTAACGCTGTCGTATGTTAATGATGTAAAACGACCTGCAATTTCATAATTAGTTTTAAATAAGTAACCCGCTTGTAGGTTTATTGCATTTCCAACCAATACAACATCTCCAGTTGGCGTTGTACCATCTGTGTCTAAAGCAATTGGGTTGTCGGCGTCGCGATTAGCATATTCTGCCATAAAAGAGAATCCTTGGTATTTAAACATGGCATCAGCAAAAAGCGTTGTCACATTAGTTTCGTATAAACTACCATCGCTTTTAAACATATAGTCTCCTAGACCACTACGTTCTCTAACTGCATTTTGGTTATAATTATATGTGAATCCTACCATTAATTTTGGCGTTTCTTCACGTTTTAAATCTGCTTGAACATAATCTCCTTTTGATTTAAATGTTCCGAAAGGTAAAAGTTCTAAACGACCAGTGTATTGTAAACCACCTTCGTTTCCTTCTGAAACATTACGACCTTCTCCTTGAGAGATTGCTAATTTTTCACGCATTAAAAACCCACCACCTAAGTCTGATTTATGTCTAAGTTGAAGTCCTAAATCACGGTCAATATTAAAACGACTGTTTAACATAGAACGATCAATAAGTTGAAGATTGGCTGAAGATACCACACGCTCTACATTACCAGGTAATTTTGTTTGACCTGCCCAAAGCTCCCAGTTTTCTGCAAAATGCCACATAATAACAGCATCTAAGATATATCTAGGTGTATTACGGTTAAATTGATTGGCTCCAGAGATGTCTCTGTTAGATAATCCTAATTCTAGTTTGTATTTTAATTTTGGGCTGTAAGCAAAACCATCAAATTTTAAACGTGCACGACGTACAATAAAATTATGTTCTGGACTTGTGTATTGTGATCCATCATGATCCCATGATGACATTGATCTTACTTGGAAGCGAGGCGCAAACTTTACGCTAAAAGAACTGTCCTTTGCAGTAAAATTGATTAACCCTTTTCCAAAAGAGGTGTCACTTATTTCTTGTGCGTTTACAAATAATGTAAAGCACATAAAAAGTGCTAAGTATAGAATACGTGTCATGTTAAGTTATTAGTTTTTGTCGCTGCAAATAACCAACACTAATGTTAATTTAACGTTTCCTAAGTATTACTATTTTATGTTTTTTTTAACAAATAAAGGCTGCTTTGGCCTAAAGCAGCCTTATTAGAAATCATAATAATGTAGTCGACAAAAACTAATAGATTATATGACGTACTAATTGTATTGTCTTAAGACACTAACAAATATCACTAAGTAAAGTGATATTAATGTAACCCTAATATTATCTAATTATTAAGGATTGTTGTGTTAAATAATTTATATAAACACGTGTATATCAAGATTTTAAATTTCTAATGTTAATTTAATGTTACGTAAATGTTGTATAAATGTTATGTAATGTGTATATTTGGTATATAATATTAAAAACCCATAATTATGAAGAAATCAATTTTAGTTTCAATTGCTTTTTTATTTACTGTGGTTTCTTTTGCTCAAGACAAAAGAGATTTAAAGCTAAATGCAAACACTAACTTAATAGATGTTGTTTATTATCATGACAATGGAGTTGTAAGCCAAACAGGTGCTTATACTACAGATGGTAAATTACAAGGTGAGTGGTTGAGTTTTGACACAGAAGGCAAGAAACAAGTTTCAGCAAATTATGATAATGGTAAAAAAGTCGGCAAGTGGTTTTATTGGAATGATGCCACTCTTAAAGAAGTAGATTATACGAATAACAAAATTGCTAACGTTAGCGAATGGAAAGTAAAAAATCCAGTAGCAACAAGTAATTAAGTTACAATACAAAAAAAAGCCTTGCATTCGCAAGGCTTTTTTTTTGATAATAATTTAGATTTAGTTGATTGTCCAACCTGCTCCCCAAGTTGTGTAATCTGTACCTGTTGCAGTATCTTCTCCAGTTGCAAAGTCAGCATCTGTAAACGTTACTGTTGTATCATTTTTTACTTTATCTGTTACGTCTACAAAAGTAACACCTGTTACTTGAAGATCATCACTAACAACACCGTTTCCAGTTTCTAAATCATCTAAGTCAAAACCTTCAGCATATCCAGTAATCATTATGTTACTAAATAAACCTTGTGTTCCTGCTCTTAATCTTACTGCTTCAGAAGAGTTAGCAGAACCTTCTCCAACTATAGTTACATTGTTTACTGTTGGTTTAGAGAATATTCCAGTAGCATTGCTAAAGTCCGTGTTGTAACCATCTGCTTCGATAGCTTTATCGTCAGACGCTCTGTTAGAAATGTATACATGTTCTAATGTTCCAGAAAAACCTTCTGTCCAGTCTACAGAATCGTCTTCTGCATTAATTACAGAGATGTAGCTAGCATTAACTGTTCCTCCAAAAAACTCGATACCATCATCTTTTCCTGCGTATGCTTGGATGTAGTTTACAGAAGTTGCATTACCAACACCGTAAAAAGAGAATCCGTTGTTTTCAGATTGTCCATCTGCAGCACCACCAGAATACTCTACACGTACATAGTTTAAAGATCCAGAATTGTCATTTGCTACATTTCCTCCGTAAGGTAAACTTGCAATTTCTGATGTAGCAGTGTTTGTTCCTGTTACAGAATTGATAGGTGCTTTTCCTAATATGATTAATCCTCCCCAATCTCCAGCAGCTGGACTTGCAGCGTCAGAAGTAAATACAATAGGACAATCTGCAGTACCGTTTGCTATAATTTTTGCACCCTGAGATATTGCAATGTACACATCTGCTCCGGAAGCTAATGCTTGAATTGTCATACAAGCAGGGATAGTTAATGTTGTACCACTTGTCATTATTAAAGATCCATTTAACTTGTAAGTGTTGTTTGCATCTAAAGTTAAGTCTTCAGTATAAGTTCCAGATAAGAAAATAGTTGCAGGGTCTGTTGTTCCGTCTCCTCCAGAGTTGTTGTTTGTAACACTATTGTCATTAATTACAATATCAGAAGTGTCATCTGTTGAACAAGAGAATACCATTGATACTAATGCTAAGCCTAAAATTATTTGTTTTTTCATTGTTTTTGGTTTTAGTTGTATTTTGTGTTTAAGTTTATTTTGTTAAAATTTATATTTAAGTTGAAGCCCTACATTTAGTCCTCTTTTGTAATCTGTTACTCCTTTACCGTTAGCAGATACTACTAGTACATCGCCTTGATTTTGGTCTTCTCTTACGTATTGAATGGTTGGGTTTAATAAGTTTTTAGCGCTAAGGTTGATTTCAAAATTGTCGTTGATTGTGTTTTTCCAGATAAAGTCTAATGTTGGAACGCTTTTCTCAACAATATTTCCTAAATCTCCAGATCCTAAAGCGTCTATTCTGTCAGAGAAATATGAAAATACTAGGTTGGCAACAGGCTTGTAGTTTTCGAAAGTAGGCGAGTAGCTAACATCTGCATTTAAGAT
The DNA here is from genome assembly GCF_055635485.1 of Olleya sp. KKT75. Lineage (NCBI taxonomy): Bacteria > Pseudomonadati > Bacteroidota > Flavobacteriia > Flavobacteriales > Flavobacteriaceae > Olleya > Olleya sp. KKT75. The sequence goes on along the minus strand of NZ_CM145759.1, from coordinate 910,221 downwards.
AAAAGGGGATGCGCCTTGTAATTGATCTTTAGTTTTATTGAATGCTAAATCAAATGTACCATCTATATTTTCGTATAAATCTTGATTTGTTTTCATGTAAGTCGCGTTAACTCCGAAGGATAAATTAGTATTATCATCTTCGTCCACTAAAATGTCTTTTCTTAATTCGACTTCAATACCATAAACGGTTGCTTTGTCTCCTGTTCTAACATATCGTTGTGTTCCGGTAGCATCTCCAACAACAACAAGGTTGATTGGATCTTCAATTTGTTTTGTAAAAGCACCGATAGATACTATTTCACTTCTACTAAAAAACCATTCGTATTTAAGATCTATGTTTAAAACATTTGAATAACCAAGGACGTCAGGATTACCACCAATACGTGTCGATACGTCTTCATATACAAACGGTGCTATTTCTTTAAATTCTGGTGTCGACACCGTTTTACTAGCAGATAATCTAAGATTTTGATCATCGCTTAAGCTATATTTAATATTTAAACTTGGTAGTATAAATGTTTCTTTAGATGTTTTAGAATCTACCCCGTTGTTACCTAGGTTTATTACATTGTAATCTATGCTTTGTTCAAAGTTTTCTAATCTTACACCTGGTACAAATAACCACTTGTCTCCGGCTTTGATTTCTGCGTCAGCATAACCTGCATAAACATTTAGTTTACCATTATATGTGTTTTCAAAAAGCCCAGGTCTGTTAGTATTTGATAATGTAGGATATGGTTTTAAAACCTTGATTTGATATAATCCAGAATCTCCAGTATTTAAGTTTAGGTTGTCTAAGTTAAAAACAGCATTAAGGTTATTTACATCTGCAATTTGGTAACCTCCATCAATGATGTCATATCCATATCTGATGTTCGTAAATTGTCTTGTTTTGTGTCTACCGTTGTATCCAAAATTGAATTTAAGATTATCGTTAACGTTATAAGCAAGGTTAACACGACCGTTATATTCGTCGTCTTCAATTTTTTGGAAGTAACGCTGGTTATCAAAAACCACATTGCTATAAAATGTTGGATTTGTTGTTGGATCGTTATCCAATGCGTAATCGTAATTTTCTACACTAAAACGCTTACGGTCTGGTTGGTCAGAGAATACTTTATTGTATCCAAAACCCCAGTCTAATTCAAAATCACCTGATTTGTGATTTCCTATTAATTGATTGACAAACATTTTAGTTTGGTCAAATTGTATGTTTTGTTGGTAAAATCCTTTGTCTGTGTTTAATATGGCATCTCTGTTACGTCCCTGTCCGTCAATACCAAAGTAGCCAACCTCGTCTGAAGAACTGTTTATGAATACCGAATTAAAGCTAATTGAATTATCACTATTTATTTTATAGTTTACATTAGCCATAGCAGTTGTAGTCGTAGAATACTCAAACTCCTCTGAGGCTTCAAATGCTTTTTTCTCTACAGTAGAGAAATCTACAGACTTTCCTTTTCTGTACTCGTAGTTGTTTTCAAATCCACCCGTTAAAAAGAAACTTAATCTAGAACCATTTTCAAAATTGAAAGAACTTCCTCCAGAAGCGCCATAGGCAACATTAATAGGTGTGTCCACAGCAACTGCATCTACACCATGAGATAATACAATCGCAAACGGATTATGCTCGCCACGTCCATAATATCCAAAGTATCCAGTCCCTTCGCTTCTTACAAAGTTTTTATCTATTGCATTGGTATTAAAACCTGTTCCAGAAAAGGCTTCTACAAAACTACCGCCTTTATGTTCTTTAGAAGTAATGTCTACATTACCGGCAGCAAAATCGCCATAAAACTGAGACGCATAAGCCTTACTTATTGAAACGTTTTGAATAACGTCCGAAGAGAATAAGTTTAAGTCAATGTTTTTCTTGTTAACATCATTAGATGGTAATGATAAACCATTCATTGTTGTGTTAAGGTATCTATCACCAAGCCCTCTTACATACACATTACTTGAGCCTTCTTGTTTAGACACACCAGATATTTTGGCAACAGCACCAGCCGCATCGCTTACTCCTTTTCTAGATAATTCTTCAGCACCAATAATTTGTTTTATTTCGACTGCTTTTTTCTGTTCTAATAATAAAGCCGTTTCACTTTCTCTTTTAGTAGTAACAGTTTCTAGTACAACTTCGTCTAATGTTGCAGCGCTTGCGCCCATTACAACATTGATTTTTGTGTTTTTACCAGCTTCAACGGTTGCAGGTATAGTTTGCGTTTCATATCCAACAAAACTAAACTCTATATTATAGGTTCCCGGTTTAAGATCAGAAAAGGTGTAGCTTCCATCCATATCAGATGTTGTTCCGGTTGTAGTCCCTTTAATAAGGATGTTTGCAAAAGACAACGGTTCGTTATTAAACTCCTTATCTGTTAGTGTTCCAGAAACAGATCCGTTTTGTGCGTAAGTTGCAATGCTAAGTAAAGCAAAAAGTAAGTATGTAAAATTTTTCATTTTGACTATTAAATTCTTCATGCAAAGAAACTTCGAACTTGTAAAGTCAAGGTTAACTAGGGATTAATAGTTGATGACCAAAAAGTTAGGATAATGTTATGTAATTAATCTATCTGTAATTTTCTCCAAACGTTAAGTTAACATTGGAAAGTGCTTTACTTTATTTATCAAATAGTTATCTTGCATTTCAAAATATGGACTATGATTTGGGAACAGTTACTCTCTTTAAAACGCTTTGGCGATACCAATAAAAGATTACGAAAAGAACAAGACGAAACCCGTTTAGGGTTTGAGGTAGATTATGACCGTGTCATATTTTCTTCAGAGTTTAGAAGTCTTCAAGACAAAACACAAGTAATTCCTTTATCCAATACAGATTTTGTGCATACACGCTTAACACATAGTTTAGAGGTTAGTGTCGTAGGACGATCTTTAGGTAGAAAGGTAGGGCAGAAAATTTTAGAGAAACACCCACATCTTCAAAATATACATGGTTACCTTCCAAACGATTTTGGAGCCATAGTCGCTTCTGCTGCTTTAGCGCACGATATAGGAAATCCACCTTTTGGGCATTCTGGTGAAAAGGCAATAGGAGAATATTTTATTTCTGGCGAAGGACAACAATACAAAGACCAATTAACAGATAAAGAGTATCAAGACCTTTGTGATTTTGAAGGAAATGCTAATGGTTTTAAAATTGTAACACAGAGTAGGGTTGGACGTGAAGGTGGTTTAAGATTAAGTTATGCTATTTTAGGTGCTTTTACAAAATATCCAAAAGAATCATTACCAAAAAAACCAACCAAGCATATAGCCGATAAAAAGTACGGTTTTTTTCAAACTGAAAAAGAAGCGTTTATTGATGTTGCTAATGAGCTAGGTTTAGCTAGTAGAGGTCAAGACGGAGATATTAGTTACTCACGTCATCCATTGGCCTTTTTAGTAGAAGCAGCAGATGATATTTGTTATACTATAATTGATTTTGAAGATGGTATTAATTTAGGATTAATCCCAGAGGAATACGCTTTAGAATACCTTATTAATTTAGTAAGAGACTCCATAAATACTAAAAAATACCACCAACTTACAAATACTAAAGACCGAGTAAGTTATTTAAGAGCATTAGCGATTAATACTTTAATTAACGAAGCAGTTACCATTTTTATGGATAATGAAGACGCGATTTTAAATGGTGATTTTAATATTAGCCTGTTAGATAAAAGTAAGTACGAGGCGCAGATTAATGATATTATTAAATTAAGTATTGATAAAGTCTATCAGTCGGAAGAGGTTGTAGATAAAGAGATTGCTGGCTATCAAGTTTTAAATACCTTATTGCATACGTACAGTAAAGCTATTAATAATAACTATGCTGGGACTGGTTCTAATTACGATAAGTTGATATTAAAAGGCTTACCTTCTACCTTAGATTTAAATACAGAAAGTTTGTATGTTAGATTATTAGACGTGTGTCATTTTGTGTCTAGTTTATCGGATAGTCAGGCCATCCTTCAATATAAAAAATTAAGAGGGTTTAGTTTTTAAGCTAAACGTGTTAAAAATAGGCTTAGGCTTTTAGAGTCAAGCTGAATAGATTGCTGTAATTCTAAAACGGTTCCGTGTTCAATAAACTGATCTGGGATTCCTTTTAGAATTACCGTATTCTTATAATTATGTTTTGCTGAAAATTCGGCTATTGCACTACCAAATCCACCTATAACTGAAGCATCTTCAATAGTAACAATAGTCTTGTGTGTTTTAAAAACCTCATGAAGCATGTCTACATCCAATGGTTTTACAAAGCGCATATCATAATGAGAAAATGCTGAGGTATCTTCCATTAAATCTAGCGCTTCCGTAACGTTTTTTGCGATACTTCCAATAGAAAGAATTGCGGTTGTTGTCCCTTGTTTTAGATAGTGTCCTTTACCAATTTCAATTTTAGAAAACGGTTGTTGCCAATCTAAGTTTTCGCCACGTCCTCTAGGATATCTAATAGCAATAGGTTGTTTTAGTCCCAATTGCGCAGTGTACATAATATTACGTAGTTCAATTTCGTTTCTAGGTGCAAATAGTATTAGGTTAGGGATGCAACGTAAGTAGGCTATATCATAAACACCATGGTGTGTTGCGCCATCTTCGCCCACCAAACCAGCACGATCTAAACAGAAAATTACAGGTAAGTTTTGTAGTGCCACGTCATGTATTACTTGGTCGTAAGCACGTTGTAAAAAGGTCGAGTATATGTTGCAAAACGGGACCATACCTTGTGTAGCAAGTCCTGCAGCAAAGGTAACAGCATGCTGTTCTGCAATTCCAACATCAAAAGCACGTTCTGGGATTTGCTCCATCATGTATTTTAAAGAGCTTCCTGTTGGCATTGCTGGTGTAATCCCAATTATATTTTCGTTTTGTTTTGCTAATTCAACAATAGTATGCCCAAAAACATCTTGGTATTTAGGCGCTTGCTTAGTGTTTGATTTTGGATTTAATTCGCCTGTATCTTTATTAAACTTTCCTGGTGCATGATAGGTGACTTGGTTTTCTTCTGCCTGACGTAGTCCTTTCCCTTTTGTGGTTATAACATGTAAAAACTTTGGGCCTTTTACGTTTTTTAAACGCTTTAATTCTTCAATTAACAGCGGTAAATTATGCCCATCTATTGGCCCAGAATAGTCAAAGTTTAAAGCTTCAAAAATATTGTCTTGTTTTTCTGTGCCTTTTTTGACGTTGGTTAGGTATTGTTTTAACGCACCAACACTTGGGTCAATACCAATAGCATTGTCGTTTAAGATAACTAATAGATTAGCGTCAGTAACGCCTGCGTGATTTAGGCCTTCAAAAGCCATTCCGCTTGCAATTGAGGCATCTCCAATTACTGCAATATGTTGCGTGTCTAAATCACCTTTTAATTTAGAGGCAATTGCCATACCCAAAGCTGCAGATATAGAAGTAGAGGAGTGTCCAACGCCAAACGTATCAAAGTTGCTTTCTGACCTGTTTGGAAAACCACTTAAACCGCCTATTTGCCTGTTGGTTTCAAAAGTATCGCGTCTACCAGTTAATATTTTGTGTCCATAGGCTTGGTGTCCAACATCCCAAACTAATTGGTCTTTTGGCGTGTTAAATACATAATGAAGCGCTATGGTTAACTCTATTACACCAAGACTTGCACCAAGATGTCCTTCTTTTGTAGCTACGATATTGATAATAAAATCGCGTAACTGTTTAGCAATAACAGGTAAGTCGTCTTGTTTTAAAAGACGTAGCTGTTTTGGGTTGTCAATGGTATGTAATAGATTGTTTTGCACTTAGCAAAAATACGAGATTTTATTAATCTTCTGCATCAAAAATTATGGGTAAAACATGTATAATCGAAACGTTTTTACCATGATTTACAGCAGGGATAAGTTTTGGTAATTTTTTTATAACACGTTCTGCTTCTTTTTTTAATCCAAGATGAGGTGCTTTAATATCAATAAGTGTTATGTCACCATTGTTTTCAATTTTAAAATTTACGAAAACACGTTGTATGCCTTTTAGGTCTAAATTTATAGCTGAATCTTTAGAGAAATTGGCTTTTATAAAGGTGCTTAATTGTGATTGGAAGTATTTTAGTTCTTCTTTTTTTGATAAATTTTTAGGCGTATTTTTAAACTTTGGTAATGTTTCTACGTTATAAATAGAAAAGGGTTCTGTTGTTGGATATTCTATAAATTCCATATCCCCCGTAATATCTATTATTGGAGGTTCTATTTTTAGCGAATCTATTTTTACAGGATCGGGTTTCATTATTATTTCGCCAGTAGTAACGTTTTCCACGATTAAAACACCATCAATAGGAGGGATTACTGCGTTAATGATTTTTGGAGGTTTAGGGGCTTTCTTTTTAGTAACAACACTATCTGTCTCAATAGGTTTCTCGATTAATCCTAAAATATCAATAACTTTATTTTTAGTCGAATCAATAACTTCTATAGTGTCAATTTTTTTTGGTGTTCCGTTTTTTGAAGAGCAGTTAAATAAAGTTGTTCCCATAATAATCATGGCTGCTAAAAAGAACGATTTATAAACGCTATGTTTTTGCTGAATTAAGCTTAACGGAATTATTAAGTTTATAGAATCCAGTTGTGTTTGCTTAATATGTCCACAAATGCGTTTGTCTTTATTTTCTTGTAAAAAATCTTGAATTTGATAAGTGTCCATTTTAGTAAAATCGACAACCGTTTTGTTGCAAGATCCGCAAAAACGACCTTTGTCCTTTGGTGTCATGGTATCCCAACCTTCATGACAAGGCTCTGGTATTTTAATAGAATAATAGTTAGCCATATTATTGATATTTTTCTAATAGGCATCAAAAGTCTTGCCGATTACACTTTATTTTATCAGAAATTGTATTTTTACTGATATGATAAACCCATACGACGATACTTATTTTATGAAAAAAGCACTTCAGGAAGCTGAAGAAGCTTTTGATAAAGGCGAAATTCCGGTTGGTGCTGTAATTGTTATTAAAGACCGTATTATTGCCAGAGCCCATAATTTAACTGAGCTTTTAAACGACGTTACGGCGCATGCCGAAATGCAAGCAATTACTGCTGCTGCTAATTTTTTAGGTGGTAAGTATTTAAAAGATTGTACGCTGTATGTGACTTTGGAGCCTTGCCAAATGTGTGCTGGTGCTTTGTATTGGAGTCAGATTTCTAAAATTGTTTATGGTGCAAGAGATGACGACCGTGGTTGTATTGCGCTAAATACAAAGCTACATCCTAAAACTAAAATGGAAGGTGGTGTGTTGGCTGAGGAAGCATCAGCTTTATTAAAGCGCTTTTTTATTGAAAAACGAAACTTAAATTAATAGACTGTGTTTGCGGTTTAGTGCATTAGCGATAGTAACGACATCCTTTTTGTTTTACTAAAAAAAAACAAAAAGATACAGTGGATAGCGCGACGCTTTGTAGCTTTTTGCGGAAAAGGGTAATGCCCAAATAAGGGGTATTAAAGTTTACGCCTGTCGCCTTCTTTTTTACGCATGTCTTCTATTTTTTCTTTAGTTAACATATATTCTTTTGCATCTCTGTCTTTCCATCTGTGGTACGTAAATAATGGGATTACTACAAAAAACAAGCCTAAAACACCAAAGCCTATTAACTTTTGTGCATAGTCTACTTCTAGCCAATAGCCACAAATAATACTAGCAACTGAGGCGATAAAAGATAATGCGATGATGTATTTCATGTTTTAAAAGACGTTATTTTTTGTAAAGATATAAAATGCTTTACTAAGTGGTGGTATAGTTAATTAATTGGCGTCTGTAAGCGGTTAGTAATTTAGATTTTGAAACAAATCCGAAATACTTACCGTCTTTGATTACGGGCAAATTCCATGCGTTTGAGTCTTGAAATTTGACCATTACGGCTTTCATGGAATCGGTTTTGTAGTCTATAATATCGGGTGGATTATGCATCAAGTCTTCGACTAAAGTGGTATCGTACAGTGCTTGATTAAACATGATTTCTCGGACATCATCCAAAAGGATTATACCTACTAACGCTTTGTTTTTATTGACTACTGGAAATAGGTTTCGTGTAGATTTTGCAACGCCTTTATGTAGCATATCTCCAAGCGTCATGTTGGGGTTTAGTTTTACAAAATTAGTTTCTATCACGCTATCTAAAGACATTAGGGTTAGTACGCTTTGATCTTTATCGTGGGTTAGTAATTCGCCTTTTAAGGCTAATTCTTTGGTGTAAATGGTAAAATCTATGGCGTTTTTTTTAATAATAAATGACATGGATACCGCAATCATTAATGGGATAAATAACTCGTAACCACCCGTAATTTCTGCAATTAAGAAAATAGCAGTTAATGGTGCATGTAGCACTCCTGCAATTAATCCAGCCATACCAATTAAGGTAAAATTGGTTTCCGACACATTAAAACCTAAACCTAAATTGTTGATTATTTTGGCAACTACATTACCCAATGCGCTACCCATTACCATGGTTGGAATAAATATTCCTCCAGCTCCACCAGCTGCAAAAGTAGTAGTCATGGCTATGGCTTTAAATACTGTTATACCAATTAGTAATCCAATAACCACCCAAATATTATCGTTTAGACTATCAAAAGGTGTAGTGCCTAAAGCTGCCAAATGGTTTCCTGCTAATAGGTTGTTTATAAAGCCAAACCCTTCTCCGTAAAGTGGTGGGATAAAATATAACATGACACCAATTGCTAATCCACCAATTATTAATTTTATTAATCTAGATTTAAAACGCTCGAAGAATTTTAAAATATAGAAATACATTTTAGTGAAATAAATTGAGGCAAAACCAGTTCCGATACCTAAAGCGACGTAAAACAGAGTGTCTTTGATTTCGAATTTATCAGCAAAATTAAAGTTGAATAATAAGTCGTCACCCAAAAAGAAGTACGACGTTAACACGGAAGATACTGATGCTATTAATAAAGGTAATAACGAGGCGAAGGTTAGGTCTAAACTAAATACTTCAACCGCAAAAATAATTGCTGCAATTGGTGATTTAAATATAGATGAAATAGCGCCTGCTGCTGCACAACCAATTAATAATGTACGTGTTTGTTGATTAACATGAAACAGCTTACCTAAGTTAGAACTGATTGCAGATCCTGAAGCAATAGCTGGTCCAAGTAATCCGACAGATCCCCCGAAACCAACAGTTAAAGGTGCGGTTATTAAAGGAATGTAAATTTTGGAACGCTCTAATAGTCCACTACGTTTTGATAATTTAAATAATATGGAAGGGATGGCGTGTTCTACCTTTTTTTTAGAGACATATTTGGTAAATAAATAGACTAAAAACAACCCAAATACCGGTAGTATAAAATAGACTTGATTTTTAGAAAATACGACAAGGTTATCTAAAGCACTCTCTATAGTAAACGTAATGTTTCTTAATGTTACCGCAGCTAATCCTGCCAATAGTCCAACTAGTCCACTTAAAATATAAGTAAAGTTTTTTTCGGAGATGTTTTTAATTCTCCAAATAAAAAAACGTTTATGTAGTGGCTGCTTTGGCATTAATTAAATGTAATAAAAAATCCTGCAATTTGCAGGATTTTTTATTATTGTATTGGTTTTTATTCTTTTGATTTAGAAGTGAATTTTCTGAATTTTCCACAATTATTAATTAAATAAATTCCCAAATCTTTATTATATTTTTTTCCTTCTTTTTCTGAATAAGTTTTAGATATTTCATCAAAGTTCTCTTGAGTAATTTTATCAATAATTTGCTTTATATTTTCAGGTGTAGGGTTTTCAGGAATCTCTTCACAAATTTTTAAGCCAACTTTTTGAATAATCTCATTTGAGGTATTGGTTTCAAGTATGTCAGCCATTAATTCTCTATAAGAATCACAATTGTCAGTCATAATATTATTAAATACATCTTCTAGATATTTGAAAATATCATTACCATCAATAGAAGATTTTCCAGTAAATTCTTTAACTACTTTTTCTGTGTAAGCTCTGTTTTTTTTAAAAGCATTTAGACTGCATTCCATAATTAGTTTTGACTTAGTTTCCTTGTCAGCGTTTATGTCAATAGTTTTTACACATTCGCAATTATTTTCAATTAATTCTTTTTCGGTTTGAGAAAAAGTAAAAATTGGTATTAATAGTAAAATGGATAAAATGGTTTTCATTACAAATCTAATTTAAGATTTAATTCTTTTAATTGTGCATCATCAATTGGAGCAGGCGCGTCAATCATGACGTCTCTACCAGAATTGTTTTTAGGGAACGCAATAAAGTCTCTAATAGTTTCTTGACCGCCTAAAATAGCAACTAATCTATCAAGACCAAAAGCTAAACCACCGTGTGGTGGTGCGCCATATTCAAAAGCATCCATTAAAAATCCAAATTGAGCTTTAGCTTCAGCTTCACTAAATCCTAAATGTTTAAGCATGATAGCTTGTGTCGCTTTATCGTGTATACGTATTGATCCACCACCAATTTCGTTTCCGTTAAGGACTAAATCGTATGCGTTTGCTTTTACGTCTCCTGGGTTAGTGTCTAATAATTCTATTTGACCAGGTTTAGGTGATGTAAAAGGGTGGTGCATGGCGTGGTAATGACCGGTTTCTTCATCAAGTTCTAATAATGGGAAATCAATAACCCATAATGGAGCAAATACTTTAGGGTCACGCAAACCTAAACGTGTTGCTAGTTCCATACGTAAAGCACTTAATTGTGCACGCACTTTATTAGTGTCTCCAGACAATACACAGACTAAATCTCCTGCTTTTGCGCCTGTTTTTTCTGCCCATTTAGCTAAATCGTCTTGGTCAAAAAACTTATCTACAGATGATTTGTATGTTCCATCCTCGTTTACACGACAATAAATCATACCTAAAGCACCAACTTGTGGACGCTTTACCCAATCAATTAATTTATCTATTTCTTTACGTGTATATGCGTTTCCGCCAGGAACAGCAATACCAACGACTAATTCTGCCGAGTTAAATACACCAAAGTCTTTATGTTGTGCAACATCATTTAATTCGCCAAACTCCATTCCAAATCTAATGTCTGGTTTGTCATTTCCGTATAAACGCATCGCATCGTCATATAACATACGTGGGAATTTGTCAACCTCTACACCATTTACTTCTTTAAGTAAGTGACGTGTTAAGTTTTCAAACACGTTTAAGATATCTTCTTGCTCTACAAACGCCATTTCGCAGTCAATTTGCGTAAATTCTGGTTGTCTGTCTGCACGTAAATCTTCGTCTCTAAAACATTTTACAATCTGGAAGTATTTGTCCATTCCACCAACCATAAGCAATTGCTTAAAGGTTTGAGGTGATTGTGGTAAGGCGTAAAACTCGCCTTCATTCATTCTAGAAGGGACTACAAAATCTCTAGCACCTTCTGGAGTAGACTTGATTAAGTATGGTGTTTCAACTTCAATAAAGTCGTTACCTGATAAAAAGTTTCTAACTTCTTGTGTTACTTTAGCTCTAAAAATCAAGTTGTTTTTTACCGGATTACGTCTAATGTCTAGGTAACGGTATTTCATTCTAATATCTTCACCACCATCTGTTTTGTCTTCGATAGTAAAAGGAGGAAGTAAAGATTGGTTTAGAATGTTTAATTCTTTTACTAAAACTTCGATGTCTCCTGTTGGGATATTTTTATTTTTTGATTCACGCTCTATAACCGTACCCTTAACTTGTATTACAAATTCGCGACCAAGCTTTTGTGCTTGCTCCATCATTGCTTTAGGTGTACGCTCTTCGTCAAAAATAAGTTGTGTTATTCCGTAGCGATCACGAAGATCTACCCACATCATAAAACCTTTATCTCTTGATTTTTGAACCCAACCTGAAAGGGTAACTTCTGTATTTATATGTGATGCTGTTAACTCACCACAGTTATGACTTCTGTACATAATATTTTATTAGAAATGCAAAAGTAAAAAATCCGAAGTAAAGACTTCGGATTTTTTGTTTAAATCATTGTTGTTATTATTATAAAGAACAATTATTCTTCATTTAGTGATTCTATAGTTAACGTTTCTTCTGTTGTATCTGAAGAAAACTTAGCTCTTAACCACATTTTTAATTTAACTGATAAGAAAAATAATATTGGCACTACAATTAATGTTAAGAATGTTGCGATTAATAGACCGTAAATTACGGTCCATGCTAATGGCCCCCAAAAGACTACGTTGTCTCCTCCCATATATATGTTTGGATCAAGCTCAGCAAACAATGTAAAGAAGTTAATATTTAATCCTATAGCTAATGGTATTAGACCAAAAATAGTTGTAATTGCTGTTAGTAATACAGGTCTTAAACGTGCTTTACCAGCCTTAACAATACTTTCAAAAAGGTCTTGATTAGTTAGGTAGTCTTCTTTTTCTAAATCTAATTCGGCTTTTTTTCTATCAATAAGCAATTGTGCATAATCTAAAAGCACCACACCATTATTTACTACAATTCCGGCTAGCGATATAATCCCCACCATGGTCATCATAATAACAAAAGCACTTCCAGAAATTACAATACCACCAAATACACCAATAAAACTAAGGAAAATAGCGATCATGATTATTGTTGGTTTTGATACCGAGTTAAATTGAAAGATTAAGATGAAAAAGATTAATCCTAAACCTGTAAAGAACGCGCCAACTAAAAATAGCATTTGCTTGTTTTGCTCTTCTATTTGTCCTGTGTAATCAATTTTAATGTTTTTAGGTAAGTCTTCATAACTTTTCATTTCGTTTTGAATTTGACTTACTATGGCAGCAGCATCTGTATAACCTGGAGATAATGCAGAATACACTGTTACAACACGCTTGGTGTCTTTATGTTTAATGGCACTAAATCCTGAGTTGTTTTCGTATTTAGTAACTGCAGAAACAGGGACACTTTTTATTTGTCCAGTATTGTCTCTAAACGTAATGTTTTGATTAAATAAAGCACTTTTGTTGTATCTGTTTTCTTCGTTAAAACGAACGTAGATATCAAAATCGTCACCATCTTCTTTATAAATACCGGCTTTAGATCCAAAGATAGAACTACGTAATTGTTGTCCTACTTGTACAGCACTAATACCAAGTTCTCCTGCTTTCTGTCTGTCAATAGTAACACGCATGGTTGGCTTGTCCTTGTTAACATCTATTTTTAGCTCGTCAATACCAGAAATGTTTTTAGTATTAATAAACTCTCGCATGTTTTCTGCGGTAGCAATTAGCTCGTTATAGTCGTCACCTTCAATTTCAATATTAATAGGTGGTCCAGCAGGCGGTCCGTTAGCATCCTTTTCGACAGAAATTAAGACTCCAGGATAAATACCAACTAATGCGGCTTGTACTTCTTGACGTAATAACTCACTATCTTCTCCACGTCTAAATTTAAACTCACGCATGGATGCTGTAATCTTACCTTTATGAGGCATCTCTGCAGCAGATCCGCCATCAGTTTGTGGGTTTCCGGCACCTTCACCAACTTGAGCAACGGTGCTTTCTACTAAAAAGTTTTTACCCTCAAACATGTATTTTTCTTGGTTTACAACTGTAAAGACACGTTTTTCGATTTCTTTAGTAATAGCATTTGTTTTCTCGATTGCTGTACCTTGAGGATACTCGATATAAACAATAATCTGATTTGGTTTGTTATCTGGAAAAAACTCAACTTTAGTTCTTTTAGCACTTAATGACATACCAAAAGCGATAAACGACGCAATTAATAATAAGAAAGTACCAATACTTAAAACGTAAGGTCTCCATCCAGAAAGAGCACCACGTAATTGACGCTCGTACCAGTTTTCTAAATTTACTAACGCTTTGTTTTGAAAGCTATTTGCCCATTTACGGATAAAGAAACGGTACGCCCATAACATTACAGCAGTAAAAATCATAACGGTACCTAAACCTTTATAAGTCCCACCAAATAATAGTATAAGGATACCAAAAGTAGCCACTATTAATGTTGTTCTGATAATTTGCTTTAGTGGCATGTCCTTATCTTCAATAGTCATGAATTTTGATACCAATACCGAGTTAAAAAATATGGCCACAAATAGGGACGATCCTAAAACTACAGATAATGTTATTGGTAAAATTTTCATAAACTCTCCCATAATTCCTGGCCAGAAGGCTAAAGGTGTAAAGGCTGCAACAGTTGTTGCTGTTGAAATGATAATAGGAAACGCAATTTCTCCAATACCTTTCTTGGCAGCTTCAATCCTACCCATACCTTCGTCTTCCATTAAACGGTACACGTTTTCTACAACCACAATACCATTATCAACCAACATACCAAGTCCCATAATAAGACCAAACAGGACCATTGTATTTAAACTTTGTCCAAGTAGCTCTAATATCATTAAAGACATAAACATCGACATTGGAATAGCAAAACCAACAAATAGTGCGTTTTTAAATCCTAAAAAGAACATTAAAACGGTTACTACCAGTATAACACCAAAAATAATGTTGTTTACTAAATCGTCTACTTGGCCAATTGTTTTTGAAGACTGATCATTAGTAATAGTTACCTTCAAATCTGGAGGAAATACATTAGCAATAGCATCTGCAACAATAACCTGAATTTGCTCAGCAGCAGCAACCATGTTTTTACCAGCACGCTTTTTAACATCTAGCATAACAACAGGAGCGCCGTATTCTCTAGCAAAAGTAGTATGGTCTTCTTCTTGAAAAGATACCGTTGCAATATCCTTTAGGTAAATAGATTTTCCTTTTTCAGATTTAACCACAAAGTTTTCTAATTCTGATGGCTTTTCAATTTCACCTAAAACTCTAATAGTACGTCGTTGTCCGCTTGCTTTTAAATTACCTGCAGACATGGTTAAGTTACCATTGTTTATAGCGCCAATAATATCATTAAAAGTAACTTGTGCAGCCATCATTTTATAGATGTCTACAGCAACCTCAACTTCCTTTTCTTGGGCACCACGGATGTCTGCTTTTTTAATTTCTTGTAAATCTTCAATATCATCTTGAAGGTATTCAGCAAAATCTTTTAATTTTTGAATTGGATAATCTCCTGAAATATTAATGTTCAGGATTGGCATTTCTTCAGATAAACTTAATTCAAACACATCAGGTTCTACTTTAGCACCATTAAAGGTTGGCCAATCTTCGCCTGACGTTTCTGTGTCAATTTCATCTTTAACCTTTTGTTTGGCTTGATCTACAGTAATACCCTCGTCAAACTCTACAATTAACATCGAGTAATCTTCTTGCGATGTTGAGGTAATTTCTACAACATTACTTACTGTTTTTAGTTTGTCCTCTAAGGGATCCGTAATTAGTTTTTCAATATCCTCAGCAGTGTTTCCTGGGTAGATAGAACTAACGTAAATCTTGGTTTCGTTTACTTCCGGAAAGTTTTCTCTAGGCATACTGAAAAAGGCAGCAATACCTAGGTAAAAGATAACAGCAATTAGCACATACATTGTGGTTTTGTTATTAATTGCCCACGATGATAAACCAAATTCTTTATCGACTTGTTTTTTCTTTTTAGTCATATTTTTTTGGTTTAGTATTTAATTACTTTAACAGTTTGTCCGTCTTTAACACTACGTGCACCTTCTTTAATAAGTTCGGCACCATTTTCTATGTTTGATAACACTTCTATAACATCACCTTGCGTTCTTCCTGTTTTGATAATAACCTTGCTAACAACACCCTCGTCGTTATCCTTTTTGTTTTTTACAACATACACGTATTGTTCTCCTTCTGCATTTTCTGAGATAATGCTTTGTGGTACTAGGATGGCTTTCGTGTTTGTATAGTCGTTAATTTTAAGTCTTGCAGTTAAGTTAGGTTTGATACTTTTATCCTTGTTTGGTACATCAATCTCTACTTTAAACGTTCGGTTTGCAGGATTGATAATATCTCCAGCTTGACGGATTTTAGTATCTATTGTTTTTCCTAAAACAGGAAACTCAACCATTACATTTTTACCTTTAACGACATCTGCTACATAGCTTTCAGGGACATCAGTTTCAATATACATATTGCTTAAGTTTACAATCTGCATTAATGGTGTTTGACCAGCTCCAACAACACTTCCTTTTTCTGTAATAACATCATCTATAGTTCCACTAAATGGCGCTCTAACTGTTGTTTTATTAAGTTGTTGCTGTATTTGGTTAATAGCTTGTTGTTGCGCTTCGTAAGAAGATTTAGCTTGTAAAAACTGAATTTCGCTTCCAATTTTCTGATTCCATAAACGCTCTTGACGTTCAAAAGTTGTTTTAGCTAAGTTTGCTTGTATTTTATATTGAGCTAATTGTTGGCTTAATCCACCATCATCAATTTTAGCTAAAATTTGACCTTTAGAAACACGTTGCCCTTCTGTAACATATACGTTTGTAAGGATACCGCTAAACTCAGGTGTAATAGTTAAAAGGTTTTTGGTTGTTACGTTACCTTGTAACTCTAACACATGATTAAAGATCTCTTCTTTTGCAATAATGGTTGTTATTAGAGGAATGTTTTGTGTCGTATCTAATGTTTTAATACGGTCATCTAATAGTTTTATTTTAGAATGAATAGCATCTTGGTCTGCAACCAATGCAGCTCTTTTAGTTCTAATGTCTTCTAAGTTGTTTTTTTCTAGAACTTTTTCTACTGTATTTTTTTTATCTCCATTACAAGAGGCTAATAAAATAGCTAAAAAAGAAAGTGTTATTATATGTTTCATAATTAGTGTATGTAAAGGGATTAGTTAGTTGTGTTTAGTAAAGTATCTAGTTCTGCTTTTTTAGTAATAACATCTAACATGGTTTGAAGTAATTCTTGTTGTGCAGTATATAATTGTGTTTGTGCTTGTCTTAAATCGAAACTAGAGCCAATACCTTCAAAAAATTTAGTTTGATTTTTTTGTTCGATACGCTCTGCCAAGGTTAAGTTATCTTTTTTGTTTTGGTAATCTTCTATTGCAAATTGGTAATCGCTTTTAGCAGCATTTACTTGAAGATTTAGCATCTCTTCAGTTTCGGTAAGATTAATTTCTGCTTTTTCTAAATTGATTGCTGCACGTTGTGTTGCTGCGCTTCTCATTCCTGAGCTAAATATTGGCACATTTAAACTCACACCAAAAATAGAAGAACCAAACCATTTTTCTTGTGTATTTGTAAAGTTGAAAGACTCTCGGTTTCCTGTGTAAGCACCATTAATAAAAGCACTTAAACTTGGTAATGCTTTACTTTTTTCTAACTTGACTAATAGCTCTTTTGCTGTCTTATCGTTTTCGGCTATTTTGTAGTCAATATTATTTTCTACGTTGTTATCAGTATCTAGTACTTCTAATTTTATGTTTTGTAATGTTAGCGCATCTAAATCCTCAGTTAAAACAGTTTTGTCATTAATAGGTTTTCCGATAGTTAAATTTAGCATTTGGTAAGCTAAATCTCTTAAACGTGTGGTATTGTTTAATCTACTTTTTACGCTAGATAGTGTGATTTTTAATTGCTCTACACTTTCTTCTTCTTCTAAACCGTTTTCAAAAATCTTTGTTACTTCGTTTAGGTTTTTGTCCAAAACAGTAATATTTCGATTTAAAATCGAAATACTTTCTTCTGCCAATAAGACATTTCCGTAGGCATTAATTACCGCTTTTCTAACTTCTAAATCTGTTTTAGTTTTTGCGTTTTTAGAAATTTCTAAATACACTTTAGCAGATTGTAATCCCACAAGGTAAGACCCATCAAATAATAATTGACTTAAAGTAGCTGTACCAGTTAACGAGTGTCTTGATCCAACTTGTATGATTTGATCACCAAATACAAATACATTACGTTTTAATGCGTTTTGGTAATCTACTGCAGCACTAAGTTGTGGCAGTCCTGTTGCTGTAGTTTCCCATTTTTGCTTTATGGCTGCATCAATATCTAAAGCAGCATTTTTTACTGTTCGGTTATTTTCTAAAGCATAATTAATGGCCTCTTGTAAAGACAACTGTGTGGCAGTCTCTTGAGAATAGGCAATAGTGCTAAGAAGTAAACTAAATATTATTAGTATGTTTCTCATTATTTAGGATTGATTGTTAGTTATAAATTTGTTCAAAGTTTGTAACCCTTTATCGTTACAAATAGCTCTTAAATGGTATTCTAAATAGTTTTCCATTAAATACTCCATCGTAAATAATTCTGAAGGAAAAATGGTTTCATCCTTAATACCAGACATACCATTAAAATACATTCTAGAAATAAAATCCACATCAATATTTTTTCTAAATAAATCTGTGTCAACTCCTTTTTGTATACTTTCTTTTACGGAAACATGCATTTTCTCAAATTGTTTCATGCGTAATTGAAGGTGTATTTGTGGGTAGTATTTTTTTAGCTGAAACTGTGGTGATGTTTTTTCGTTTTTAAGATAATTCATTACAAACATCTTAATATCGTACAATTCTTCTATTGGATTATGCGATGCTTCGCAAATACAATCTATTCCATCACAAATATTATTAAACATATTTAGTGTGGTTGCTTCTACTAATTTAGTTTTATTAGCAAAATGCTGGTATATTGTTTTCTTAGAGATCCCTAATTCATTAGCAATGTCATCCATTGTAACACTCTTGAAACCAAGTGTTAAAAATAATTCTCCAGATTTATTTATAATTTTTTCTCTCATATTTGACTGCAAATATACAATAGGAAACTTTAAAAACAATAAAAGTTTCCAAAGTATTAGTCGTTTTTTAACATTGGCTTTTTACTAGAGTTTAGTTTGTTAGTACTATTTGCTTTATTTTTGCATGATGCAAAACATTTTATCATATCAATCTGCTTTTACAGATTACTTAGAAGGATACGCGTCACCTAAAGAACCAGAGAATTTATATAGTCCAATACACTATATTTTGCAATTAGGAGGAAAGCGATTACGCCCCGTGTTAACATTAATGACTGCCGAAATTTTTGGTATTGATTATAACAAAGCTTTAGATGCTGCTTTAAGTATTGAGGTGTTTCATAATTTTTCTTTAGTACATGATGATATTATGGATGATGCGCCTTTAAGAAGAGGGCAGCAGACAGTGCATGAAAAGTGGGACCTTAATACTGGTATTTTATCTGGAGATGCGATGTTGATTATGGCTTATCAGTTATTTGAAAACTATAACCCTATTACATTTCAGGCGTTAGCAAAGTTATTTAGTAAAACTGCTTTAGAGGTTTGCGAAGGACAACAATACGATGTTGATTTTGAAACTAGAGATGATGTCACTATCCCTGAGTATTTAAAAATGATTGAATACAAAACTGCGGTTTTGGTTGGAGCTGCCATGAAAATGGGTGCTATTGTTGCAGAAACGTCTGAAGAGAATCAGAATAATATTTATCAATTTGGTCGTTTATTAGGAATTGCATTTCAGTTACAAGACGATTATCTAGATGCTTTTGGTGATCCAGAAACCTTTGGTAAACAAGTGGGAGGAGACATCATTGAAAATAAAAAGACTTATTTATATTTAAAAGCCTTGGCTTTTTTAGATAAGAAAGATAGAATACAATTAGAGCAATTATTTTCAGTACAATTAGATGATAATTCAGATAAGATAGAAACAGTAAAACAGTACTTTATTACTTCGGGTTCTGCAAAAGCAACACAAGATGCTATAAAGGAATATACAGAAGAAGCCTTTAAAGTTTTAGATACACTTAGTATTGCTGATGATAAGAAAAGTTTATTAAAAACTTTTGGAACTAGTTTGATGACAAGAAGCGTATAATATAAATGAAATTACCTTCTACATTTAATCAATTAATAGACGAGGCAAACACTTTAGATCTCTATCAAAAATTAGTTTTACAACTTAATAAAGATTTTTTATACGCTAATATAGATTTGGATTTTGATCCAGATATTTTACCTAGTAGCTTAAAGTTATTATTGCACGAAACGGTTTATAAACTTATTCAGGAAAAATTTACAGAGTACCTAAACCTATTATACATCATAGATGTGTCTGAAGAGGTGATAAAACAATTGGATGGCAGTGATACGTTGCAATTGGCAGATCAGGTTTCTTTTTTAATCTTAAAAAGAGAATGGCAAAAGGTTTGGTTTAGACATAAATATTCTTAATAGGATAAATTAGTCCTATTTAAAAATATTAATTATCTTTGTGTAACTAATTAAGAATTATAATGTTTTCAAAAGCTTGCGAATACGGTATTAGAGCCTCGATTTTTATTGCTAAAAACTCGTTTGATGGCAAGCGCGTTAGCCCTAAAGAAATTGCAGCGGAAATTGATTCGCCTCAAGCTTTTACAGCTAAAATTTTACAAGCATTAGTTAAAAATAACATTGTTAACTCTGTAAAAGGAGCTTACGGTGGTTTTGAAATTGATAAAAAAGACATTGCTTTAATTAAGTTATCTCAAGTGGTTGAGGCTATAGACGGAGATGCTGTTTATAGTGGCTGTGGTTTGGGCTTAAGTAAGTGTGACGAAAATCATCCTTGTCCGGTACATGATAAATTTAAGGTTATAAGAGATGGACTTAAAGTGATGTTAGAAACTACTAATTTAGAAGAATTGGCACTGGGTATAAAATCTGGAGCCTCGTTTTTAAAGACCTAAAAAAAATTTAAACATAAATAGGATAGATTTATCCGAAATAGAATCGATATGGAAACATTACATGAAAATAGTCAAAAAGAGATTGGGCAATTTGTAGCCGAAGATTTTAGAACAGCAGCGCTTTTTAGTAAGTATAAAATAGATTTTTGTTGTAGAGGAAACAGGACGGTAGAGGAGGTGTGTACTAAAAATAATATTGATAGTAATTTATTGTTAGATGAATTGGATGCTATCATGCGAAGCACTACTGGTCAAAATATAGATTATCAATCTTGGCCTATAGATTTGTTAGTGGATTATATCCAAAAGAAACACCACCGTTATGTTGAAGAAAAAACACCTATACTACGTCAGTTTTTAGATAAATTATGCAAAGTACATGGTGCAAATCATCCAGAATTATTTAAAATAAACGACTTGTTTACTGCGTCTGCTGGCGAATTGGCATCACACATGAAAAAAGAGGAATTGATCTTGTTTCCGTTTATAAAGAAAATGGTTAAAGTTAAATTAAGCAATGGTGTTTTACAAGCGCCGGCTTTTGGTAGTGTAGAGAGTCCTATTGCTATGATGATGCATGAGCATGATAATGAAGGTGTCCGATTTAGAGAAATAGCTAAATTAACAGCAGATTACACGCCACCTGCAGATGCTTGTAATACCTATAAAGTAACGTATGCTATGTTAGATGAATTTGAAAAAGATTTACATCTACATATTCATTTAGAAAATAATATTTTATTTCCAAAAGCTAAAGCATTGGAAGCTCAGCTTGAGAACTAGTAGTCTAGTCTACTGTAACACGGAAAAAGCCCATAACACGTAATGTTATGGGCTTTTTTAATGGTATTTGTTAAAATTAGAAGACTACAGATACATTCATGTAAAAATTGCGTCCTTGTCTTTGTATGTTATTCCAATCTGCGTAGGTAGAATATGTTGTGTCCAAAATGTTTTCTACACCATATTTTAGTATAAACTTGTTGGTGTCAAGGAAAAACACATGTCCTAAGTTGAGGTTTAAAACAGAGTATGACGGTGTTTCGTCTTCGCCATAAAAATTACTGTAATTACTTTGGTTTCCATTACCCTCTAATTGTAAAGCTGCATTAAAGGTTTTAATGTTATAGTTTAATTCAGCTAAATAAGAAAACGGTTTTATTAATGGTAAATTCTTGTTATTACTGCCTTTTCCATAATTATAACCAACACTTGCATTTGCCGAGATGGTATTGCTGAATTTGTAAGATGTATTTACATACATATCAAAAATAGAAGCGTTTGGTAACGCATTATAAACACGTACGCCATTGGCTCCAATAGTCATTGGACTTAATGTTGTGTCTATGTCTCCTATGATATAATCCATTAAATAGAAGTAAGACGATTCTAATCCAATAGTGAAATTGTTAAAATTATAATCAGCTTTAAAATTAGCTTCAATAGCTTTTTCGTTTTTTAAGGTTGGGTTTCCTATGTTATCATAATTATCAAAACTATTATATAAGAAAAAGCCATAGCCTTCGCTAACAGAAGGCGCTCTTTCTCCGTAGCCTACTCCAAATGAATAGTTTGATTTTTCTTTTTTTAAATTATAATTTGAAGAAAAGCTAGTTAAAAATCTACTTTTGGTAGCGTCTATTTCTGGGTAAAAAATCTGTAAACTTTCTAATCCAACCGCTTTTGCTATTTTGTTGCGGTGGTATCCTAATCTTAGTGATGTTACAATTGTTTCTTGATTATTTAACGCATAGCTATCTTTTGCATAAATACCAGTGTACAATGTTCTAATATCTGGCCAAGTATACATAAACATGGCAGGTTGGTCAGAGTCGTTTGGATACATGGTCATTTCTGCTAAAGCCCGGTTGTAAAACCCGTTAAAATTAAATGCTAATTGGTGTTTATTAACCTGTGCGGTTGCTTTGCTATAAAACCCATAGGTATCACTCCAACCTGGCATATCCATTCTAATTGGGACATCAGGACGTTTTGAGTCGTCCATTATATGTGTAATAGTATTAAAATATAGCTTGGTTTCTAAGGTTTTAATAAACGTAGAGTCGTTGCTGTAATTATGGGTTATAGATGTAATTAAAGCTTCAGCCAAAGATACATCCATTGGTAATGCGGGATAACCAACGTCTGTTGCTTTATCGTAAATTATGTGAGCATCAAAAGACTGGTTTTCGGATAGTTTGTAGCCTGTTTGAAGCGAGACATTAAATTTTTCGAATTGAGAATATAATATTTCTTTACTATTTCCGGCATCATAATTATCCGATTTACGGTAAATTCCGTCAGCATTAATATAAAATTTGTTTCCAGAATATTCTACGTCTAAGCCTCCGGTTTTATAGTTTCCGTTAGTTTCATAACCTACATCAGCACTAGTTTTTAGTCCAGATTCAAAGTATTTAGATTTTGGAATTTGTAAATCAATGTTTCCTCCAACACAATGTCCATTTTCTGTGCCTTCTTGTCCTGATCCAATACTAACTTTTTCTAAGTTAGAGACATCTACGTAAGATGTAATGGGATCCATTTTATCTGTACAAGCACCAAATATTTGCATACCATCAATGGTAACACTTAAGCGATCACTTGTCATATTATTGATGGAAGGCTCCCAAGCATAATTACCACGTTTAATCATGGTTATTTTGTTTGATTTTTCTAGAAACTCATCAATACTGGATAATGTTTTTTCTTGTCGGTAGTTACTTAGTTTTCGTCTCCCTAAAACAATAACCTCTTCTAACTTTGTAGTATCTTTTTTTGTAA
This sequence comes from Olleya sp. KKT75, assembly GCF_055635485.1. Lineage (NCBI taxonomy): Bacteria > Pseudomonadati > Bacteroidota > Flavobacteriia > Flavobacteriales > Flavobacteriaceae > Olleya > Olleya sp. KKT75. The sequence continues at coordinate 886,865 of NZ_CM145759.1, read as the reverse complement.
AAGTGGTGTCTTCTTGAGCAAATGTAAATCCGCTAAAAAATAAGCTGATACTAAATATTATAAACTTTTTCATTAGTATTTTATTTAAACAGACACACTACAAACTAATGTGTCTGTTATCATTTTTGAAGTCGGTTTTGAGTTAAAACTCTAGCTCTAAGTATAATGAGCTTTGTGTGTTTTCTTCGGTAACATCTTCACCTTTTAAAACCTCACCATTGGTGTTTAGTAGTTTTAAATTAAGTACCCAATAGCCAGTCATTGTTAATGCTAAATCAGCATTGTACATTTGTTCTGCACTGTTATAAGTTAAATCCGTGTTGTTAGGCGATGTGTGATTACCCATACCTGGCATTCTTGGATCTAGTGTTATTGTAAAGTCTTCTACCACTGGAAATGTCATCATGTTTTCCATTTTGAAAAGCCCAACTTTTAGATCGTTAATCGCAATTTTAGGGTCGTTTGGCTCTACTAAAGCAACAATGTATCTGCTATCATAACTTCCCATAAAACTTGCAGAATTTTGATTGTCATTTTGCAGTACTGTAATCGCGTCTGTAACGGTATAATCTATTCCGTTAATGGTGTAGTTTACTGTTAGAGACCATCCAGAGCCATCAAGATTAGTCATTTGGTAGATTATAAAACCATCGTAAACCGTATCTTTTCCTAACGTTTTGGTTATTGTAGATTTAGGTGAAGAATGTTCCATGGTTGGCATCTGCATCATTGGTATCCAAGATAAATTAGCATCTTCAACATAGCTGTTTGTAGCGTTGTTAATAACTCTTAGGCTTATAGCGTTGTAACCGGTTTTAAATTGACCAGTCGTATTAAATAACTCGATGGTATGAGTGTCATTAATTAGATCCTGAATTTTTGTTAGTCCTGTAACTTCGTTTGTGATTCCTGAGTCATCGTCGTCATTGTCTGAAGAACAAGACACGTTTAATAATGCGATAAAAAGGATTGGAAATATATATTTAAGTTTCATTTTTTTTCTTTTTTGTATTTAAAATTATGCTAAAAACTTCCTGCTAACGTCATAAAATGAGTTAGAATGAGAGTAAAATCAAAATGATTTTTAATCGAAAAAAATTAACTAAAATTTGGTGGAGGTGTGTCTATGTCTAGATACATTTTTGAGACTTTTAAATCAGAAAAATGAATATTTTGTTTTAATACGATTGGTTCTATTGGCTTTGTTTCCAAAGTAAAAATACTTGCAGGACAATACACATCTAGACTGATGCGCTTAGTCTCTTGTAATGGTATGTCAGGGTCATACTCAGGGTTGTTTTCTGTAAGCTCTTTACGTAATTGGCATTTTCCATTACACCCTTTTTGATCTTCTTTTTGGACGCAAAGTGTTTTTGCAATTTGGTCTTGATTTATCACAAAATCAGTAACAATAACCATAGTATTTATATTATTAGCTAATAATATAAATACTAAAACAAACGTGGTTATTTTTGCTGTTATAGCTGAAATCATAGTACAAATTTAGAAATTGTTATGTGATTTAAACATGATTATTGTCATAGAACCATTTAGGTTTATGATGAGTATGTGAGACTTAGAAATCTTTCTTTTTAGATTTGTATATAATTCTAGAAACGGGTAATACAACCCAAACAGAAAGCATTACAAAGGATACTATTAATCCCACATTAGTCCCGAAAAATTGTTTGAAAACAGCGCCAGTATAGCCTAGTAAAGCAGAGATGTCTAGTTTTAAAAGTATTAAAGTTCTTGATAAATCTATAGGATTTAACATGGTGCCTATTAGTGATAGTTTATCTAAAGGATAGTCTTCAAACATAATAAGTGTCATTAAAAATAAGCCATCGTAAATTACTGCTAGAAATAACCAAAGTAAAATAGCATAACCAAACCCTTTAATCTTGTTCTCGTTAGATAGTGCAATATTAAAAGCTAATGCAGTAAAAATTAGAGTTAAAAATGTACCGGTAATTATTAATAATGAAAAATCCCAGATAGCACTACTTTGAAACAGTCCGTAAAACACAAACGGAATCCCTAATCCTAAAATTAAACTCATAGATAACGATAGGGCAACACCTAAATATTGTCCCATAAAAATGGAGGATCGTTTTAATGGTTGTGCTAATAATAGTTCCGTAAATTCTTTATTGTTATAGTAATACATAACACCAAAAATGGTTCCAATTAGTGGTACTAAAACAATGATAACATTCATTAATGTAATGACGGCTTTTGATAAGTCGTTATTTAAAAACAATAACACAATACCAAGTAGTAAATAAAATGCAAAGTAGACGTAACTCCAGCGACTACGCATTAAGTCGTAAAAACTATATTTTAATATTTTAAGCATGATTATCGGTTAATATAGACGCAATTGCATGCTCAAAATCGGGCTGCTGTGTCTTGGTTTTTAATTCTGAAATTGAGCCTTTAAAGTATATTTTACCTTCTAGGATAAATACAATTTCATCTGATATTTCTTCAACAAAACTCATAATGTGTGAGGTGATAAGTATTGTTTTTCCTTTTGCTTTTTCGGCTTTAATTAAATCTTTTAATCGTATTAATGATATTGGATCTAAACCAGTAGTGGGTTCGTCTAAAATAATTAATGGACTATTAAACATAAACGTTAATACTAGATTAACTTTTTGCTTTGTTCCTCCAGATAAATTACCTAGTTTTTTATCTAAAAAAGGTTCTAATTTAAACAGATCTATCAGACGTTGGTCTTCTGAAGTTGGTTTACGTAAATCCTTAATCATTTTGATTAATTCTTTTACTTTTAAATTACTGGGGAAGTTTGCTATTTGTGGCAGATAGTCAATTTTATGCCTGTATTCTGGATTTTTTTTAATGTTTTCTCCAAGGACTGTTATGTCACCTTTATTAGGGATTACCATGCCCAAAATGGCTTTAATCAATGTTGTTTTTCCTGAACCATTTGGTCCTAGTACAGCAAAAATTCCGCCTTCACTAATGCTCAAGTCTACACCGCTTAATACTTGGTTTTTTCCGAACTTTTTATGTAAATTTTGAATGGTTACCATGTTATTTTTTTTATTAGCGGGTTATTATCTAGTAAATTGTCTGGCGTAAATACTGGCGACACTTTTTCTGAAAAATCAATGATATCTATAAACATACTACGCAGTAAAATGATAGTCTCTGGTGTGCGATTCACGATGTAAGAAAACAGTTTTACAGGTCTGTAAGGAACGTCTCCAACACCATTTTTGTCTAAGTCATAACCGGTGTAATTACTCCAGTAATTTTTATCAAAAACATTATCGTTAACATTACTGTTGTAAGCAATGTCAAAGGAATTGTATAAAAAATTGTTTTCCGTAAATGTATTAGTATAACAAGCCCCTTTTACTTTGATGGCCCATCCGTTATTTGAAAAATTATTGTGTTTATAAATAATACGGTTAGAACCCTCTATGTTGATTCCGATGGTATTGTCTTCAAAAGTATTACCTATGATTTCGGCATCATTTATTTCTTTTAATAGCATGCCGTAAGAAGCTGTTCCCCAGTTTTCTTTAAAAAGATTATTGTACATTTTTATGCGCTTTGAAAACATAACAGCGACACCTGCACCATTATTTTCAAAGGTATTGTCTTGGTAGATGTCATCGTTAGAAAACATAAAGTGTAATCCATAACGTACATTTAGGGTGCTCGTGTTGTTTTTGATAAGGCATCCGTCAGAAAATTCTAAATAAATACCATCTCTAACATGCTCTACATAATTATGTTCAATTTGGATGTTTTTACTATACCATAGTTGGATTCCGTTTCCGGAATTGTACTCTTTTACAGCATCACCAATAATTTTGTTATGATATATTTTGCCATCTCTTGATTTTTCAATGTAAATACCAAAAAATAATTTTTCAAGGACTAGATTCTGAATTACAAAATTTTTGCTATTTCTTACTCTAATAGCTGCATAATCTTCCGTATAACTTGTACCTACATTTATTATAAATAATCCATCAACTGTAACATTGTCTGCTTTTATGATGATGATCTCACCTTTAGATTCTCCATCAATTACAGGGTAGTTTTTACCAATAATAGTCAATGGTTTGTCTATAATAATAGCATGTTCTTTATACGTCCCTTTTTTTATAATAATAGTATCAAAGTCTTTTGCTTGACTTATAGCTTTCTTTACAGTGTTAATAGGGCATGTTTTACACACTTCAATAGTTTGTGCAATAGCGGTGTTAACCATAAATATGGCTAACAAAATAAGGCTTGAATATTTCATGTGCCTAGTTTTTTAAATGCGCTAATACTTGTGTCCAAGAATATAACTCACCGCCTTTCTCAGCTTTTATTTTTTCGGCTTCCCCCTTAGTTTTAAAAGCAGTCAAAAATGCACCCATTGGGCTTGGAATACTTTTACTAATTAAAAAAGTGGCTTGTTTAGCATCGGTAAGAGCTTCTGGTTCTGAGAAATGATTCGTCAAGTATAATTCTATTTCTGAAGTATCAAATTCATCAAAATAATTAACCATACACTCCGTTGCATCAAATTTGTATGTTTTACCTTTTTTGGTAACAAACTCTGCAGCGTGCACTTTATCTACGATGGTCATTTTACAAAAGTGACAACCATCGCTACCATATGCTATGGCTTTTGGAGAGACATTACAACTTGTAAAAATAAGGAGTAATAAGACTGGTAAATAGTGTTTTAGTGTTTTCATTGTTTTAGTGTTTTGAAAATATAAAATTACTATGTTGTTTTCTTGATACTTGTTTTTCGGCCTAACCAAAAAGCAACAAGTGTTAAGGACATACCTACAAACATTAGATATCCTCCTGTATGTGGTAAAGAAGTAACATCAAAGTTTAATAGTTTTTTAAAACCAATTAGTGGTGGTTTATATGACATTGGTGACCCATCAGGATTGGTAACTTTTATAATAGCGTGTGGATCTAGATTACCACCGTAATCCACTAGCCAATTATTAAAGTCATACATGCCCAATATACCTAGGACAGACATTAAAATAAACCACCCTAAAAAAAACTTGTAGCTTACTTTGTCTAAAAATCCTAAAATACCAATTATAATACCTAGAAGTGCCATTCCGAATATTACTTTTGGAAACATGGAGAACTCCCACATTTCGTCAGCTTTAGGTATAGTTTTCATACCTATGTAGTGATTTAATCCGTCAATGTTTTGTAAATCAAATTCTGATACGCCTTTAATACCGTCAATATATATATTCATCCCTAATGGGTCTGGATATTGAGGTGCTCCAAGCATAATGTTCCATAACGGAAATTTAAAAAGCCCTAATAACAGTAATGAACCTATAATCATTATAATGCTAGCCTTTTTCATGATAAGTTGTATTTAATGTAGTAATCAGTGAGGTTTCTGTGTAAACAGAATAAAGTGTTTTAAAAAAGAAAGGCGAGAGCGAAAATTCAACTCTCGCCTTAATTAGAGAAATAAACACTAAAACAAAATTTCTCTAATTTTATAATAATTAGTTATTCGATATCTTCACCTAGAGACCACTTAATTGGTGTGTCTGAATCAGCTGCAGATACCCTAATGTAACCTTGCATTTCTTGGTGTAATGCAGAGCAGAAATCTGTACAGTAAAATGGCCATACACCAACTTGTTTAGGTTCCCAAACAGATGTTTTTGTTTGTCCTGGCATTACTAGTAACTCTGAATTATTTTGTCCTATTACCGCAAATCCGTGTGGGACATCAAAATCTTGCTCTAAGTTAGTTACGTGGAAGTATACTTTATCTCCAACTTTTATCCCTTCAATATTGTCAGGTGAGAAGTGACTTCTAATAGTTGTTAAGTATATGTGTACCTCTTTACCTTCTCTAACAACCTTAGTGTCTGCATCAGATTTTGCAGCATATGGATGCTTGTTATCTGCTAGTTTATAGATTTTTTGAGATTGCTCCTTTATAATACTTGCTTCCATTGCAGCAGCGTAATGTGGCTCTCCATGCGTTGGGAAATCTAATAATAGCTCCATTTTGTCTCCAGAGATATCATACAACTGTGCTGAGTGTTCCATCTCTGGACCCGTTGGTAAATATCTATCTTTAGTAATCTTATTCATGGCAAACATGTATTTACCTTGTGGTTTTCCAGAGTTTCCTCCAGGGATTGTTAAGTGACCAACAGAGTAATAAGTAGGTTTTCTATCGATAACTTCCCATGTTCCTAGTTTCCATTTTACAACTTCAGAAGAAATAAAGAATGTCGTATATGCATTTCCTTTTCCATCAAATTCAGTGTGTAATGGTCCTAATCCTGCTTGGTCTACAACGCCTGCTAACACATCTTCAAAGTTTAAAATAGGTATTCCGTAAGCTTCACCTGCAAATTTTTCATTTTTAATAGCATCTAACATTTTTGTAAATGAATGCACTGTTACGTTTGCCGATAATTTACCATTACCTACAATGTATTCTCCAGAAGGATCTACAGCACAACCATGAGGTGATTTTGGTGTTGGAATAAAATAAACAGCTCCAGGAACATCGATTGGGTTTACAACACGAACTTCTTTTTTCATTGTAGATGTCGCTGTATGTGTGTCCTCATCATATACATTATGTGCATAATTAGCAGGCATCATTGTTCCACCACCATTATTTACATACTCTTCAATTTTTTTCCAGTTAATAGCAGCAATAAAATCTTTATCATTTTGTGACGCATTAACTTCTAAAAGGGTATTAGCCTCTTCTGTATTATACGTTGTAAAGAAAAACCAACCATGAGATTTTCCACGTCCAGGGTGCGATAAATCGTAGTTAAAACCTGGCATTAGGATTTGGAATTTAATATCCATGTTACCTGTTTCTGGCGCTACGCTAATAAAAGATAAGGACCCTTTAAAGTTTCCTTTGTAGTCCTTAATTGGCATATCACGTTGTGGAATTGGCACAGAAAAACGTGTTCCTGCAACAACATACTCTGTGTTTTCTGTTACAAAAGAAGAACTGTGATTACCTGCACTATTAGGTACTTCAATAATTTCTTCGGTTTCAAATGTGGTAAGACTAAGTCTTGCAATACGTGGAGTGTTGTTTTCATTTATAAATAACCAACGACCATCTAATTCTCCTTTTGATTGAGAGATATCTGGATGATGCGCATCTCCCCAAGGGATAAATCCGTGAGAGGTGTTTAACATTGGTTTTGTTTCTTCAGAATATCCATAACCAGAGGTTGGAAATTGAGAAAAGACAGGGATTTCTTTAAACATTCTACCAGAAGGTAGACCGTATACTGTTACGTTACCACTATATCCACCTGATAAGAAGGCATAATGCGAGTCGTACTCTCCGGGAGCAACATAGACGCGTTCGGCTACGTTACTAGCTAATGCTCCAGATTTACCACCTGAGTTATTACCTTTGTTGCAGCTTGTAAATCCTATTAGGATAACTAGCATTGCAATACTTGATGTTATTATATTTTTCATCGTTTAAACTGTTTTAGTTAGTGTTTTAGTTATTCTGTTGGCGGTAATAAAACTTTATCTATGATGTGTACTATTCCGTTTCCGGCTTTGACACTACCTAGTATTTTAGCGCCTCCAATCATTGGTTCTCCGTCTACTACTTCTACTTTTACGTAGTCATTATTAGCTTGTCCTAATTTTTTAAACTTCTTTAAGAAATCTTTAGAGTAGTTTCCTGGTGTTACATGGTATTTTAAAATATTTGCTAAAGCCGCTTTGTTTTCTGGCTTCAATAAATGTTCTACAGTGCCTTCTGGTAATGCTGCGAAAGCAGCGTTAGTTGGAGCAAATACCATTAATGGTCCTGCATTAACTAACACGTTTTCTAATTGTGCCGCTTGGACAGCAGCAACTAAAGTGGTGTGGTCTTTAGAGCCCATTGCTATGCTTAAAACCGTTGTGCTTCCAGCATCTTTAATAAAGGCTTGCCCTGTTCTTTCTTTACTGTCACTTTTAGTTTCTTGGTCTGTTGTTGTTTCACTCGTACCGTTAGTTTCGTTTTTACAAGCGTATAAGGTTAGCGTGATAGCAAAAACAAAAAGCAATTGTTTAATTAATTTCATAATAGATTAATTAAGTGTTCTGAAATATTCTAGGACCGCTCTTGCTTCTTTTTCAGTAAGGCCTTGATTTGCCATAGGAGAACCATTAAATTCCATTAATAATTCTTTAGCTAAAGGGTCTTCTTTTACCATTTGTTCAGGATTTAAAATCATATTCATAACCCATTCTGGAGTACGACGCTCTAATATCCCTGTTGGAGGTGGTCCAATAAATTTTTTGTTTGTTCTGTGACAAGCAGTACACATTTTTTTATAAACGTCTGCGCCATGAGTTGCCATAGTTTGGTCTATTTCTGCAGCTAGTGTTACCGCTTTTATTGGTCCTATACCTTTATTAGTTAGGTCTACTTGTTTAGATGGAGGTGTTTTTTCTGCTTTTGGTGCAGTTGTTTTTTCCGTAGTTTCTTTTTTCTTATAAGAAAAGCCTTCTTTTTTCTTTTCTTCTTTACCACCACAACTGATTAGCATGGTAATAAATAATACAGTCATTAATTTTAGTGTTGTCTTCATAATATATTAGTTTTATTGGACAAAAATACAGACATAATAAACCTTAAAATATGATATAAGTCATATTTAGGATAAATTTGTCTTAATTAAAAACAAAAGCTATTTGGGCATAAAAAAACCTTTCTACAATAGTGTAAAAAGGCTTGTTTATTAGGTGTTTATGATGTTTGTTTGGCGGCTAAAAGAATACTCTTACAAATGGAACCAAGGCGTTAGCGTATATGCTTTTAGAGTCGTCAAAAAGCACATCGTAACGTACACCAATAGTTACATTATTTGTGGTGTAACCAGCGCCAATAAATAAGGACGGTACCCAATATGTGTCATCAGCAAATGCAGGATTATCAAAATTTCTATTCACATGATTTTGTTCAAATTCACCTGACAATTGTATGTCTCTAATAGGACTGTATAAACCAAGAATGCTAGCTCCTAAAATAGTAGATTTGTAAACGTTTTTACTTTTATTATAAGTTCCGTTTAATCCAACACCTAAAGCAAAAGCGTTATCAAATTGATAAATAGCAGTGGGTGCTAATGTTGCACTAAAAAAGTTACTTCCGGTACTTAAACCTAATCCTCCTCCAAAACGGACATTTTTCCAAAATTCGCTTTTTTCTTGTGGTAAATTATCTTGCGCATTTGCAAAAGTCATAAAAAAACAGGATAATATTGATAATATGATAATTTTAGGACTGTTAAATGATTCTATTTTCATAATAATTAATTTTGGTGTTTTAGATATGTTATAAATATAATAAAACCATCTCTATATATAGTAAAAGTTGTATTTTTGATAAAATTTTGTTGAAGCGAACACGTCTTAAAGAAAATAATGGATAAATACTCCTTTTTAAACGCAGCACATACAGCATACTTTGCTGATTTATACGAACAATACTTACAAAACCCTGACTCTGTAGAGCCTAGTTGGAGAGCCTTTTTTCAAGGTTACGACTTTGGATCGGAAAATTACGGATTAGATGGAGAGCAAGCAGAAGCGGTTCCGACCCTTGTGCCTGAGCATGTTCAAAAAGAATTTCAAGTAGTTAAATTAATAGATGGTTATCGTAACAGAGGGCATTTGTTTACTAAAACAAATCCTGTTAGAGATCGTCGTAAGTACGAGCCAACACTTGCTTTAGAGAATTTTGGGTTGTCTGATGCCGATTTAGATACCAACTTTAACGCTGGAGATATTTTAGGTATCGGTGCACAAACACTTAGAGAAATTCTAAAACACTTAAATAGTATTTATTGTGATGCTATTGGTGTAGAGTACATGTATATTAGAAAACCTGATGAAATTAAATGGATTCAGAGTAAACTTAACATAAACGATAACCAGCCAAATTTTTCTGGAACGCAAAAAAAGCACATCCTTAAAAAATTAAACGAAGCGGTATCTTTTGAAAGTTTTTTACATACTAAATATGTAGGACAAAAACGTTTTTCTCTGGAAGGAGGAGAATCTTTAATTCCAGGATTAGATGCAGTAATTGAAAAAGCAGCAGAACTTGGTGTTCAAGAGTTTGTAATGGGAATGGCGCACAGAGGGCGGTTAAGTACATTAACAAATATTTTTGGAAAATCTGCAAAAGACATTTTTAGCGAGTTTGACGGAAAAGATTACGAGCAAGAAGTTTTTGATGGTGATGTAAAGTACCACTTAGGGTGGACAAGTAACCGCAAAACAGATAGCGGAAAACAAATAAACTTAAGTATTGCACCAAATCCATCGCATTTAGAGACGGTTGGAGCAGTAGTTGAAGGTATAGTTAGAGCAAAGCAAGATGAGTTTTATAGCGATAACTTTAGTAAAGTATTGCCAATAGTGGTTCACGGAGATGCAGCAATTGCAGGTCAAGGATTAGTATACGAAGTAGTGCAAATGGCACAGTTAGATGGTTATAAAACTAACGGGACAATTCACGTAGTTGTTAATAATCAAGTAGGTTTTACAACTAACTATTTAGATGCTAGATCTAGTACCTATTGTACAGACATTGCTAAAGTAACTTTATCACCGGTATTACACGTTAATGCGGACGATGCAGAAGCTGTAGTACACGCTATGTTATTTGCTTTAGATTTTAGAATGAATTTTAAGCGTGACGTATTTATTGACCTTTTAGGATATAGAAAATACGGACATAATGAAGGTGACGAACCTAGATTTACGCAACCAAAATTATATAAAGCAATTTCTAAACATGCTAACCCAAGAGATATCTATGCGGCCAAGTTAATTGAGCAAGGTATTATTGATAAAGGACATGTTAAGCAATTAGAAAGCGATTATAAAGCTAGCTTAGAAGAAAAGTTAGAAGATTCTCGTAAGGAAGATAAGACGGTTATTACTCCGTTTATGGAAGAACAATGGAAGGATTTTACTCAGGTAGATGAAACCGTTATGATGAAACCAATTGATACAACAACATCTGCGGATAGGTTAGCAGCAATTACTAAAGTGATTTCTAACTTACCAAAAGACAAAAAGTTTATCAGAAAAATAGAACGTCTAATTAATGAACGTCAAAAAATGTTTGACGAAAACAGATTGGATTGGGCTATGGCAGAGCATTTAGCTTATGGGTCATTATTAGAAGAGGGATACAACGTGCGTATGTCTGGACAAGATGTAGAGCGTGGTACTTTTTCTCATAGACATGCAGTAGTAAAAGTAGAGGATAGCGAAGAAGAAATACTATTACTTAATAATATTAGTGATAAACAAGGTCAATTTCATATCTATAATTCATTACTATCAGAGTATGGTGTTGTAGGTTTTGACTATGGATACGCTATGGCAAGTCCAAATACATTAACTATTTGGGAAGCACAATTTGGAGATTTTAGTAATGGTGCACAAATCATGCTTGATCAATATATTTCTGCAGGAGAAGATAAGTGGAAAACCCAAAACGGATTAGTCATGTTATTACCACATGGTTATGAAGGACAAGGAGCAGAGCACTCTTCAGCACGTATGGAACGTTATTTACAGTTGTGTGCAAAAGACAATATGTTTGTTGCAGATTGTACAACACCAGCTAACTTCTTTCACTTGTTAAGACGTCAAATGAAATTTAATTTCCGTAAGCCATTAATCGTGTTTACACCAAAAAGTTTATTACGTCATCCAAAATGTGTTAGCACAGTAGATGAGTTTGCAAACGGAAGTTTCCAAACATTGATTGATGATACAACTGTGGATGCAGATAAAGTAAAAACATTAGTGTTTTTAACAGGTAAATTTTATTACGATTTAGATCAAGAACGCGAAGATTTAAACCGTGACGATGTTGCATTAGTAAGAATAGAACAAATATTTCCGTTACCAACAGAGGCTATTAAAAATGTATTGAGTAAATTTAAAAATGCAGATGATGTAGTTTGGGCTCAAGAAGAACCAAGAAACATGGGAGCTTACTCGCATATGTTAATGAATTTAGACGAAGCTAGAAACTTTAGGTTAGCGTCAAGACGTCCTTATGGTGCGCCAGCAGCAGGTAGTTCTGTTCGTTCTAAAAAGCGTCATAAAGAAGTTATAGATTATGTGTTTGACAAGTCAAAAAATAATCAGCGTTAAGCAATAAAATAGAAACATGAAAAAAATACTTTTAATTTTAGTATTCTTAGTGTCCTCAATAGGCATTGCACAAGAAAAGGATAACTATAAAAAAGCAGTCGCTAGTTTTCAAAACCATTTTAATAATGGCGATGTGACTAGTATCTTTAACATGTTTGACGATAATTTTAAACAAGTTTTAACCCTAGAAAAAGCAAAAGCTTATTTTAAAGATGAGGTAAGTATGGATGCTTTAGGGAAAATTAAAACAATAGAGTATAAGGATACTGTTAGAACAGGAAATAATTATACTATTACTTTTGAAAAAGGAGTTTATAATGCTTACTTCTTTCTTGGAACCGATAATAAATTTGAATTTATTCAATTAAATTCAGCAAAAAAATAAACGATAACACAACAATATAAAGTTACATTAAGATGATTTTAGAAATGAAAGTGCCTTCTCCAGGCGAATCTATCACAGAAGTTGAAATAGCAGAATGGTTAGTTCAAGATGGTGATTATGTAGAAAAAGATCAAGCTATTGCTGAAGTAGATAGTGATAAAGCAACGTTAGAGTTACCTGCAGAAGCAAGCGGAATAATTACGCTTAAAGCTGAAGAAGGAGATGCTGTAGCGGTTGGTCAAGTTGTATGTTTAATTGATACTAGTGCTGCAGCTCCAGAAGGTGACGCACCAGTAAAAGAAGAGAAAAAAGCTGAAGCAGCACCAAAAGCAGAAGCAGTTAAAGTTGAAGCTCCAAAAGCAGATACTTACGCTTCAGGTACTGCAAGTCCAGCAGCTAAAAAGATTTTGGCTGAAAAAGGAATGAATACTAACGGAATTTCTGGAACAGGAAAAGATGGACGTATCACTAAAGATGATGCAGTAAATGCTGTGCCTTCTATGGGAACTCCAACTGGTGGTGATCGTAGTTCTTCAAATTCTAAAATGTCAATGTTACGTCGTAAAGTAGCAGAGCGTTTAGTGGAAGCTAAAAACACGACAGCAATGTTAACTACTTTTAACGAAGTTAATATGTCTCCTGTTTTTGCTTTAAGAAAGGAATATAAAGAAACGTTTAAGTCTAAACATGGTGTTGGATTAGGGTTTATGTCATTTTTCTCATTAGCGGTTGTGCGAGCATTACAAATGTATCCTGCTGTTAATTCTATGATTGATGGTAAAGAAATGAAAACATTCAATTTTGTAGATATTAGTATTGCTGTTTCTGGACCAAAAGGATTAATGGTACCAGTAATTAGAAATGCTGAAAACTTAACCTTTAGAGGTATAGAGTCAGAAGTTAAACGTTTAGCACTTAGAGCTAGAGATGGTCAGATTACTGTAGACGAAATGACTGGTGGTACTTTTACAATTACCAATGGAGGTGTTTTTGGTAGTATGTTATCTACCCCAATTATAAACCCACCTCAAAGCGGTATTTTAGGAATGCATAATATTATCGAGCGTCCAATAGCTGTAGATGGGAAAGTAGAAATACATCCTATGATGTACGTTGCATTATCTTATGACCATAGAATAATTGATGGTAAAGAAAGTGTAGGCTTTTTAGTAGCGATTAAAGAAGCATTAGAGAACCCAGTAGAATTACTTATGGGTAACGACATTAAAAAAGCATTAGAGCTTTAATAACTGTTTATAATACATAAAAAAAGGGAGCAACATTGTTGCTCCCTTTTTGTTGTTATTGATTTTTATTTGTCAAAATAGATAAACAAATTAAAAGCTATTATTACTACGGTTAATATAATAATACATCCAGCAATTATGCGGTTTTGCTCTTGTGTTCTTTTTTCTAAATCCATATTATGTGTTTAATTTAAAAACTCTGCACCATTACAGTACAGAGTTTCCTTAAATAATTCTCCCTAAGAACTAATTAATAGCAATGTAAAGGTAGAGGATATATACGACCTGTGAAATACGTAGAACTACGTATTTTTATCTGAGATCTAGTCATAAAAAAAGCTCCAAAACAAAAGATCGTTTTAGAGCTTTATCAATTTTCCCAAAATTGATTACTAATACTATAAAGGTAAATTATTTATATAACCTATGAAATACGTAGAACTACGTATTTTAATTTGAGGTGATTTCAAAAAAAAAGCTCCAAAACAGAAATCCGTTTTAGAGCTTTATCAATTCTCCCAAAATTGATTAATAGCAATGTAAAGGTATAAGATATAAATGACCTGTGAAATACGTAGAACTACGTATTTTTATTTGGTTTTATAAATATTAAAAGCCTTAAAACATAAAGTTGTTTTAAGGCTTTTAATATATCTTAAGCTAGTGTTATATTGGGTTTTGACTTATATGGTAGCGTCGTTTATTATGTCTTTATTCATATTTGCCCAAAGCATCAACTCGTTATGCGATTTTTTTAAATCTAATTTTTTTACAATATTACTCCTATGCTTCTCAATGGTTCTTGGAGAACACATCAGTTGTTCTGCAATTTCTGTTGAGGTCAGTTTCTCTGATAATAGCTTAACCACCTTAATCTCTGTGGGTGTTAAAAGTTCTGTTAAGGTAGAGCTAGAGTAGGTGACCTTAGCATTAAGGTAAGACGCCATTTCTTGACTAAAGTAATGTTCTCCTTTTAAGGTATGAGCAATACAGGTTTCAATTTCTTCTACAGCAAATTCTTTTAATATATAACCGTAAACATTACATGCTCTAGCCTTATCAAATAAATGCTCCTCGTTATCAAAGGTTATCAGGATAACTTTTGTGTCTAATTCGTTTTTAAAACAAGCTTCTGCAACTTCTAAGCCTGTCATTTTAGGCATTCTAATATCTAATAATGCTAAATCTGGTTTTAGCTTAACAATTAGATTGTAAGCTGTTTGACCATCTTCGGCGCTACCAATAATATCAAATCCTTTGGAAGTAATAAAATCAGAAAGGCCTCTTAGCATTAAGGGGTGGTCATCTGCTATTACAATAGTTGCACTCATAAATTAAAGGGTCTTTTGGGAGGTTGTTTGTAACCAATAAAACTAAATAAAAATAAAGGCTTATACTAATTTTTTAAGGTACAAATATTTTTTTTCGTAATCAATTATTCCTTTTACCTTCTTTAAAATGTCTGCTCCAATTATACCGTCAACAGGTTGTGCGTTGTGGTTTATTAATGCCGTATTAACATGACTTAAATCAAACAATACTAAAGCCGATTTGTATATTTTTAGACGTCCTAGTTTAATAGTATTGTTTTTAGAAACCTGAGTTGCCATATTGGTAGCACCTGCTCCTGCAGCTAGTATTTTAGAGTCTTTGACCTTTTTTAGTTCAAATTTTTGAGCAGCTTCAAAACCAACACAACTATTGGAAGCACCAGTATCTAAAATAAACAATCCTTTTACACCATTAATAGTTGCTTTTATTTCAAAATGATTGGTTTTAGTTAGTTTTAGTTTAACTCTAATATAGTCTTTGGCAAATAAAAAGTCTTTAAGTGTGTTGTTCATTTTTGCGTCTACGTATTATAATCCATAAAAGTAAAGCAATACCTAAACCAATAAAAGTAAAAAGGATATATTTTGTTTTACTAGTTGGTGTGATCGGCGTTAAATGCCCATAATACATAAAGGCGCTCCAGTAATATGGTGACTTTTTTACATTTGAAATAGATGGGTCATTTAAGTAATCTAATTTTGATAAATGATTAGCTGCAAAAGGCGACTTTGTAGTGTTGTAATTTTTGTAAAATGAAGCCATTAATTTAGACGTCGATAAATCATTAATTTTCCATAATGAAAATAGAATGTTTTCAATACCCGCATATTGAAACCCACGAACCAAATTCATGCTACCTTCCCCTTTTGTAAGTCGCCCTATGCCAGTTTCGCAAGCACTTAACACAACCAATTGATTGTTTAAATCAAGGCTGTAAAG
The DNA here is from genome assembly GCF_055635485.1 of Olleya sp. KKT75. Taxonomy (NCBI): domain Bacteria; kingdom Pseudomonadati; phylum Bacteroidota; class Flavobacteriia; order Flavobacteriales; family Flavobacteriaceae; genus Olleya; species Olleya sp. KKT75. Next base: position 870,758 of record NZ_CM145759.1, on the reverse strand, counting down.
ATCGTTTAAAAATAATTTTTGGTCAATAAAATCAATGTTTGCTGGGATGTTAAATGTACCACTGCTTGCGTGTGTAGATAAATGTAAAACACCGTAATTTTTTGCTTGTTGTAAGGCATCGTTTTTGGTAGCGGCTTGATGCATTAAAAATTTAGCATTGGTTTGTTTATCTATGCTCTCGGCTTCGTTTAAAGAGTAAGTTAGTGTGGCGTTACTGTTTTCAAATACAGGAAAGACACCCAAAACACTATCGGTATATTTGAAATCAGAAGTGTTTAAATATAATAATGCACTTGTATTGTAGGCTAAAGTTTGGGTATTAGCAACAAAGGGCATTTTGGAATAACTAGTAGTGTTTGTCTTTTGGCTTAATAAGCTTTCAAAAGGAATAAAGTTTAAAAAACCATCGGTTATGATTATTACATTTTTGGATACTGAAGTAGTGTCAAACTGTAATAATTGATAGAGGTTAAAAGCGTCTGCTGTAAAATTTGGGATGTTGTTGTTTATTGCAGACGAATTATTAAAATAGTCAATATACTTTGCTATAGACTGATCAAAAACGGAGTCTTTTTTAATTTTATTAAGCGCTATTTTTTTATCAGAAATTATAAATTGAAAGACATCTGTTTCGCCATAAAAGTACTCAACTAATAAGGCATTATCTTGTTTTAATTTACTTTGAAGTTGTTGGATTGATGCTGAAGTATCTCTGGACTCAGGATATTTATTGTTAATATTTTCTTGTAACTGTTTTAAGGTCCTACTTACTGTGGTTAACGCTTGGCTTACAGTGTCTGTTTGTATCCCGTTTTTTTGATACTGTGCTTTTATCAATGTGTTGGTTAAACGTGCTTGTTGTTTTAAAAAGTAACCTTCTTGTATTAATAAGCTGTCTTCAGGATAACGTTCTAGTAGTGTTTTTTTGCCAACCATTTCCTTTAAAATAGCTGCCTTGTTTTGCTCTGCATAATTAAAGGCGAGTTCAATATAAGTTGTATTAGAGGTTGTTTGAAAAGCATCAAAAAGTAAATTTATACAAGATTCACTTCGTTTTCTGTTGGCGCTTAAATGAATAAGTTTCGCTTCCTGAGAGGTCAAGGTACTAGTAAGCAAGTTGGAGACATAAAAACTTAAATCGTAACAAGCCAATGCATTGTTATGATTGGGTTGTAATACAGCAAGTAAGTCAAAAATATCTATAAAGGTGTTTTCTGGATATAAGGTTTCCTTTTTTGGAAGTCCATCATAATCTTGATTAGGAATCAAAAATTTTAATGCTCCTTTTAGTTCCGTTAAGGACGCTTCAGACTGATCTAATTTATAGTGAAGTTGTGCTTTTTTGACATGCAGTTTTGCTAGCATTCTGCTGCTACTAGTAGTGTTATTATAGGCTTTGGATATTATTTTATTTAAATGTTGGAGCGCCTGTTTGTGTTTTTTTGTTTTGATAGCAAGATTGTAATCTGTTTCTAACGTGTTCAGGTTATACGCCTCCACATTATTTTTGGTAGGAATATCTTCTATACTTGATATAAGATTTAAGGCAATTTGGCAATTAACATTTATTTGAATTAGTTTTTGCTTTTGACTAGCGGTTAGTCCGTTAGTGTTTAATCCATTTTTAGCTACAGTATTTGCAGACTTAAATTTACCAATAGTGTAATATAGTTGTGCTAAATTTATAGTACCACTAATTTTGTTAGGGTTGTCTTTTTGTTTTTCGGCAAGAAAAAGATAGTGTTTAATAGTGTTTTCTGCGTTGGTGTAATCTCCTACCTTATTATAAAGGATGCCTAATGGTTTTAAGCAATACTCTGTAATGTTATAGGTATATACTTTGTTTAACTCTTGTTGGTTATAAACATCTAAAGCTGCTTCGTAAGCTGCAATAGCTTTTGTCTGTTGATTGATATTGTCTAAATGATTGGCTTTGTTTACTAATAAAAATAAGTAGGCAAAATAATGGTCTTTTGTTTTTAGTTGCGGTTTAAAATCGGTTTCTTTATTTAATAATTTCGAAAATGTTTCAGGATTTCGGTTTGCATTAAAAGCTTCTGTAGCAACATAAATAGCTTCTTCTAAATCTTGCGAAAAACAACTTCCGAAGATTAAAAAAAAGAATATGATAAGGCTATGTTTCATAAAAAAAATAAAGGCTAAATAGGGTTTGCTTCTGTTACTTAAAACTTCCAAATGGCATAAAACTGCATGTAGTTGTAGTTTTCTTTAAAATTGAAAACATAACGAGCGCCAACGCTAGGCCCAATTCTTGCAAAACCAGCAGTAGCTTCCACTAAAAAGCCTGTTCTGAAATTGGCAAATGATGACGATTCTGATGTAGTGGATGATGTCGGATCTAAATTTGGGACTGGAAATGTACCTGCTTCATCTTCAAAATAACTGGTAGTTGCGGTGACCTCGCTTTTTTCGCTGACAGATAACATTCCTTGTAATCCTGCGCCTAGACCAATATAATTATTGATGTTGTATCTAGCAAGAACAGGAAGTTCCCAATCAATATTATCATATGCTTTTGTCGTTGTTGTGCGTTCCCAATATGGGAACCCAATTGGTGTGTCTTCATCTAAAGTGTTGGTAAAGGTTGATTGTCCGTTATAGGTGTGAAAACTATTTAAAAGCTCGACTTGCCAATACCATTTATATGATTTGTAAGGTGATATTGTAGCACCAACAAAATAACTTTTAGAATTATCTAAATCTGAAAACGAGTTGTAACCGGCTTTAGCGCCAATTGAAATACCTGGCAAAAACCTAGTTGTCGAGTAATTGGTAATTATAGGATCGTTTTTATCAAAAATTATGGCTGTACGGGATTTTGTTTTTTGTTTATGAAAATCCTTTCCAAACTTAATCTGATACTTAACAAAGCCTTTTGTGGAGTCGTAGACTTTTACATTTTTTTGCTCGCTACCTGGTAAATAAATGTTTTTGAATGTAAAAATGGCTTGCTTTGCAGTGTATGTTGTGTCTAAACAGCTGTATTGCACATCGTGTTTTGGGCAAATCTTGACTTTTGGATACATGTCTAGGACCTCAATAGATGCTTTGTCAAACATATCAGGTATGTCAGTTTCTAGTCTAATGGTAGACGCTGGACCTTCTCCGTTATTCTGAAATCTAATTTTAAACTTCGGTTTTTTAAATCGTACCAATCGGTAGTTTAAAAAAGTCGAGTTTGATGACATTTTATTTGGGTCATGAGATGTCACAATTTCCATTTCCATGTCTTTTACATTGTGGTTGTCATAATTATTATCAGGAATATAAACGCCTCTAACAGAAATTATAGCACTGGTATCTTTTAGCATTTCGGGCGTTGTTTTTAATGTGTAAAATACATTACGCTCCTCATTAGGTTGCATGTTGTTAAAGCTTAATAGACTTGAGTTCTTGTAATTTGCTTTTGCTTCGGCTAGGGTTAATGGTAAGTTTTGTCTTTCGGTAGAATCTTGAGGTGTAAAATAAGCACGCAAGCTTTGAGTTTCCGCGGAAGCGTAATAAGTATTGTTTTCCGTTTTAGACGTGTAAACAAAATCGTTGTTGTCTTGTTTAGTTTCGCCATGATATGTTCTGGTATCAGTGATTTCAAAATTGGCATCGTTGTAAACGGTTTCATTATAAAACAGCATTAGTTTACCATTGGTCGCGTAGTCTTTTTTGTTTTTGTATTTAAATATTACTACTATTTCCTCTTCTGGGATAGGCTCTCTGTTGCGTTGCAAATCTATGCCATCATCCATAGAGGCTTGCTCGCTAATGGTACTGTCAGCATTATCTACCTTAATCTTTTTTGGTCGTGTGGTTGGTGGTTTACCGGTGTCGTAATTATTAGTGGCCCAAAGTTTTACTTCGTATTCTCCTGCTTTTTTATAGCTTTTTGATGGAGTGTTTTCCTTACTGTACGTACCATCTCCAAACTCCCAATAATTAGTGTAAAAAGCTTTTGGGGCACCTGCTATTTGGTTTAATGCGGGTGCATTGGCATTAAATTGCACTTGATTACCAACCATTTTATGTTCTATTGTGGCAATTGGTGTTACGGTGTCATTTACGGGTTGTTGCTGCGCATGACCTAATAGGACAGAGCAGGTTAGAAGTAAGGAGAAAAGCGTTTTCATGTTTGAGATTGATTTAATAGCGGAATAAATTTAGTGATTAATTTATAGATGCCTATTTATAAATCGATTATTGGTGAGTTTGAGTAAATAATTGGTGGGTTTTGGTAAAGGATTAGGATGTAAAAAAGTCAGAAAAATTAATTTCTGACTTTTAAATTTAAGTAGGCTAATGGTTATGGTAAACCATTTATTAATGCTGTTAGTGCAGCTTCAGTACCGGTAGTGGTTTCTGATAAGGTAAACACGATGGTTCCGTTATCTACTATTGTTACTGGTTTGATAGCGTATCTCCAAACCCCATTATCTTCAGTCACAAAAATAACATGACATTCTAATCCAATTGGGATTTGTCCATAATGCTCGCTAAATAATTGTAAAGTATCATCAAAGGTATCCAAAGCTGCTAAACCAGACTCTTCTCCGTCGTATGATAAATAAATAGCACTATTAGAAAAATCATATCCGTTTGGTGCCTGAACTAGTAGTTGTGTTTTTGGCCTAGAATCGCTGTAAAAACGATCTACGTTTGACCATCCAAAACCTTGAAGTATGCCATAATACTCAGTTCCTTCTACAAAAACATCTGCACCTTGTGCTGGGTTATCTACTTCGTCCCAAGTTAGGTTGTCTTCTGCATCAATCTGACCTTCCCAAAGTGACATTAAAGGATCTGCACCGCCTGTTAAACTAGCTGGTATTACTAGTTGTAAACCACAATTGGTAGTTAATGGAATCCCGTTTTGGGTCGCTTCAATAAAAAACTCACCTCCTGATATTAATACACTTTTATCGCCATTTGGCAATTCGCCCATGGTTGGTTTGTGTGTGGTTAGCATACTTCCTTTGTCAAATAGCTCTACATATTCTAAATCTACTTGTCCGCTTACTGGGTTTCCGTTTAATGTTAAGCAGTTTCCGTTGATGTTTATTTGCACACCATTTGCAGACGTTAGTGTAATATTTCCATCGCTAGGATCAAATTGAAAATTTTGTGTGTGATTAGCTAAGGCGTTAGTTCTAATATTTTTAAATTCTTGCGCAGTAGCCGGAATAATGTTGTTTTGAGAGTCAAAATCATCATTATCATCTTGAGGATCACAACTAGTAAAAAATAAAGTGGTGATAAAAAAGGTTCCTAAAATTGTTTTTAAATGTTTCATAATTTTAAAGTTTAGTTGTTTTACAGCTTTATATAAACAGGGTAATGGTTTTGTTACCCTGTTTTAAGTGGTTTTTATTTTGTGTTTCCGTTTGCTATTATTTTGTAGGATACAATATCACCTTTGGCTACTAAATCAATCATTTTTTTAGCTGAAAATTCTGATGTAGAAAATCCCTTAGCATATCCTTTTTCGCTTTTAACTTCCCAAAAGTAAATACGACTATCTTTTTTAAGTAATTCGCTTCTTAGCACAAAGTAGTTGGTTATTTTTCGTTCTAAAACAACTTCAGTCTGTCCTACTATATTAGATCGTTTTTTAGCTTCAAATAATGTTGTTGCAGTCCCGGAAAATGTTCCGTTTGTTGTAGTTACTGTCCAGTCGTAAACTTGGATAACGTCATCGTTAGTAATTTCTAAAAATGTTGTTGAGTTACTAATTGGTTTTAATGTGTTAGCATTAGCGTTTAATAATCCTAATACTACTGTTGCGATAATTAAAATTGAATGTCTCATAATTTCTAAGTTTTAAATTTATTTTTAGTTTTTGTGTTGTCAGATTTTGTCTGTTACACCCTTATATCAAAACCATTTAAAATTTGTTACCCTTATTTACTTAAGTTTTTTTAAATTCGTTGGAAACAAAGGGTTTATGAGTGAGAAAAAAATACACGAAGACCAGAAGTATGTTGATGGCCTAGTGGCTAACAACTCCTTTATTATACAAGCTATATATGATACGTTTGTCCCTAAAGTGATTAACTATATAAAGCAGAATAGTGGCGATGCAGATCAAGCGCAAGACATTGTTCAGGACACCATTATAACTATATATAATCAGGGCAGTCAAAAACAATTGCAATTAACGTGTCCTTTTGATGCTTATTTTTTTTTATTGTGTAAACGTAAGTGGTTAAACTATTTGAAAAAAAACAATAAAAAAGAGGTAACAATTAACGAAGAGGTGCTATCTAAAGATGACGACGCACAAGAGCTGTCTTTTGAAACCTCACTATTTGAAGATAAGCAAGTCTTATTTAATCAAATGTTTCAAAAACTTGGAGCGGCTTGTAAAGATTTACTTAAAGCAACCTTTAAAACCAAGTCAATGGAAGAAGTTGCTAAAAGTTTAGATATAAGTTATGCTTACGCACGAAAGAAAAAATCACTTTGTATCGGGCAATTAACCAAGTTAGTTCAAGAGTCGCCAACATTTAATCAACTTAATTATTAAAGTTATGGAAGCACAAGATTACACCCTTTTTGAATCTTATTTATCAGGTGATTTATCCAAAGAAGAACAAATCGATTTTAAAGCTAGGTTAGACACTGACCATGCCTTTAAAGAAGCCTTTACTATCTATAAAGAATTTTCTTCCAACTTAGAACATAGCATTGGGAACGAAGAAAAAAATGCTGATTTTAAAGCTAATTTAGAAGCAATTTCTGCAAAGCATTTTAATAAAGAAACAACAACGGGTAATGTAGAATCTAAAAAGACATTTAGTTTATACAAATATGCCATAGCAGCAAGTGTTGCTTTAATAATGGGCTTTTTTGTGTATAATCAGTTTTCAGGAGGCGCAAGTTACTCGGATTTTAACACACATCAAACGGTAGATTTTTCGGTTAGAGGATCAGAAGGTAACGTGGGGCTGTTAATTAAAACTACAAAAGCATTTAATAATAAGGAGTATGAGAAGGCTAGGACTTATTTGGAAGAGTTACTACAGGACGACCCTGATAATGTGGAGTATAACTTTTATTATGCTATTACTAATATCGAGTTAGATAATTTCGCTAAAGCGGAAACAACTTTAGAGATAATCTCACAAGGAAGTTCTGCCTATATCAACAGAGCCAAGTGGTACTTAGCGCTTAGTAAGTTAAAGCAAGATAAAAACGAAGCTTGTATTGCTATACTAAAGACAATACCTGCAGATGCAGATGATTATAGTCAAGCACTAACGTTATTGAAAAAATTAGAATAATAAAGACACCTTATATAAGGACGTAAAATACTTATCTAAAAGTCATCATATCCATGATGACTTTTTTATTTTTGCCACATGATAATTACAGATACACATACACATTTATATAGCGAAGCTTTTGATGAAGATAGAAAAACAATGATGGAACGCGCATTGGATGCAGGCGTATCTAGATTGTTTGTTCCTGCAATAGACAGTACATATACAGATAGTATGTTGCAGTTAGAAAAAGACTATCCAAAACAGGTGTTTTTAATGATGGGTTTACATCCAACACACGTAAAGGAAAATTATAAAGACGAGTTAGCACATGTTACAGAGATGCTTAACACGCATAAATTTTATGCTGTTGGAGAAATTGGTATAGACTTATACTGGGACAAAAGCACTTTGGAGATACAGCAAGATGCATTTAGACAACAAATACAATTAGCAAAACAACATAATTTGCCAATTGTAATACATTGTCGTGATGCTTTTGATGAGGTATTTCAAGTTTTAGAAGAAGAAAAAGGTGACGATTTATATGGTATTTTTCATTGTTTTACGGGAAGTTTAGAGCAAGCACATCAAGCCATATCATATAACATGAAGCTTGGTATTGGAGGAGTAGCGACATTTAAAAACGGAAAAATAGATCAGTTTTTAAATCAAATAGATTTAAAACATATCGTTTTAGAGACTGATTCGCCTTACTTAGCACCAAAACCATACAGAGGTAAACGTAACGAAAGTAGCTACATTATTAAGGTGGTAGAAAAGTTAGCTGAAATATATCAAGTCTCAGAACAGCAAATAGCAGATTGTACTACAGACAATTCAAAAGCAGTTTTTGGTATATAAGTTTGGTTTATTAAGCATAAAGGTAAAACCTATTTGCTAACTTATACTTACACTATATTTGCAAGGACTGCGCATAATTATATATTTTAATTAAGCATAATAATTTTGGGTAACACCTACTAAGACTATGACTAAAACTATTCCTAATATACTCCTTATATACACAGGTGGAACCATTGGTATGATTAAAGATCCTGAAACAGGAACTTTGCGTGCTTTTGATTTTGAGAATTTATTAGTCCGTATTCCAGAACTTAAGTTGTTAGAATGTGCTATTGAAACGTATTCATTTAACCAACCAATAGATTCTAGTAACATGAATCCTGACTATTGGATTCAAATAGCAGAAGTTATAGAGACTAATTATGATGCGTTTGATGGATTTGTTGTGTTACATGGTAGTGATACTATGAGCTATACTGCTTCAGCTTTAAGCTTTATGCTAGAGCATTTAGCAAAACCAGTCATTTTTACAGGGTCGCAACTACCTATTGGCGATCTACGTACAGATGCAAAAGAAAACTTAATTACATCAATACAAATATCTTCTTTACAGTATTATAATAAACCCGTTATAAAAGAAGTTGGATTGTATTTTGAATATAAATTGTACCGTGCTAATCGTACCACAAAGATTAATGCAGAGCATTTTGAAGCATTTGCTAGTTTAAATTATCCAGATTTAGCAGAAAGCGGAGTCCATTTAAAGGTTAATAACGAGTATTTGTTTAAACCAAATGCAAGAAAAGGCTTGGTGGTGCATAAAGCATTAGATTCTAATATTGCTTTAGTAAAGTTGTTTCCTGGTATTTCTAAAAACATATTAGAAAGTATTTTTAATACAGAAGGGTTAAAAGGTGTTGTTCTAGAAACGTATGGAGCAGGAAACTGTTCTACAGAAGAGTGGTTTTTAGAGCTGCTAAAAGACACTGTAAATAAAGGTATTCCTATTATTAATGTGACACAATGTTCAGGCGGAAGTGTGTTAATGGGACAGTATGAAACTAGTGAAAAGCTTAAAAGAATAGGTTTAATCTCCGGAAAAGACATCACAACAGAGGCTGCATTGTGTAAATTAATGTATTTGTTAGGAGAAAATATATCTGCTAACTTATTCAAAACCATATATGAAACGGCTTTGCGAGGAGAAATGTCTTAAAATTAACCCATAAAATTTTAACTTATAGTTTTTTTTTTGTTATTTGCCCTACTGTAATTAGTAGTATTTACAGAGAGGTGGCCGAGTGGCTTAAGGCGCACGCTTGGAAAGCGTGTATGCGTTAATAGCGTATCGAGGGTTCGAATCCCTTTCTCTCTGCAAGAAATTTGAAACGGACGGGTGTTTTATTGAAATGGTTTTTACGTTATAAAAAAGCCTTTAATTGACAAACATCTTAAACTTTTGCGTTTTTTTGATAACTTTTAGTAGTAAAAAGCAAAACTTATTGGTTTTACTTCAGCTCTTTTTGTTATTTTTATTTTTAATTACAATTTTTTTATATCTTTAACACTTTAACTAATAAAATTAAGAACAACAAAATGAAAAGAATTTTTTCTATCCTAGCCATAGCGTGTATCATGGCATTCGGAACTGCAAATGCAACTACTAGTGCTGCAATGACTGCTGCAACTACTGTAGTACTTACACAACAAGATACAACTACTGCTGCTGCTGCAACTGCAGACGAAAACTTAACGTTTCACCAAGAACTTAAAAAACGTTTTATTGAAGGTGGACCAGGTTTTATGGGTATTGTATTATTATGTTTAATTCTAGGATTAGCAATCGCTATCGAAAGAATTATCTTTTTAAATTTATCTACAACTAACTCTAAAAAGTTAACTCAAGATGTAGAAGATGCACTTCAATCAGGTGGTTTAGAAGCTGCTAAAGAAGTTTGTCGTAACACAAAAGGACCAGTTGCCTCTATCTTTTACCAAGGTTTAGACAGAGCAGATGGAGACTTAGAGTCTGCTGAAAAAGCTGTTGTAGCTTACGGTGGAGTTCAAATGGGACAATTAGAGAAAAACGTTTCTTGGATTTCTTTATTTATCGCATTAGCACCAATGTTAGGGTTCATGGGAACTGTAATTGGTATGATCCAAGCTTTCGATAAAATTGAAGCTGCAGGAGATATGCAACCATCATTAGTAGCAGGGGGTATTAAAGTAGCCTTATTAACTACTGTATTTGGACTTATTGTAGCAATTATATTACAAATTTTTTATAATTACATTATCGCTAAGATAGATAGTATTGTTAACGATATGGAAGACTCTTCTATTAACTTAATGGATATGTTATCTAAGTACAAGAAATAATTTACTCAATAACTAACTTTAAAAATTAAAGAATATGCACAAGATTTTAAAAATAGTTGCTTTAGTATTGAGTTTAGCTGGTATCGGAGTTTTAGTAAATATTATTGTAAAAGGAGATGAAACTATTAAGGCATTAGCCTTAGATGGTGACACTTCAGTTGTAGAGCCAATGGCTATTATAGCTTACATAACATTAGGACTAGTATTAGCATTTGTATTGTTTTTTATCTTAAAAAACTTATTTACAAGTGGTAAATCACTAAAAAGTACATTAATTGGTTTAGGTGCTTTTGCAGCTGTACTATTAGTTGCTTATGTTGTTTCAGGAGGAGATACTAACATCTATAAATACAATGGATTAGTAGCATCAGAAGGCGAGTCTACAATGGTAGGTGCTGGATTAGTAGCATTTTACATCCTTATTTTAGGTGCAATTGCGACGATGTTTTTTTCAGGTATTAAAAAATTAATTAAATAATTATGGCAAAAAGATCAGCACCAGAAGTTAATGCCGGCTCTATGGCTGACATTGCCTTCTTATTATTAATATTCTTCTTAGTTACAACAACTATTGAAGTAGATTCTGGTATTAGTTCAAAACTGCCACCAGATATCCCACCACCAGAAACTGTTATTAAGCAGAAAAATATCTTTACTGTCGAGTTAAACAAGGACAACCAAATGTTGGTTGAAGAGGAGTTAATGGATGTCAAAGATTTAAAAGCAGCAGCTTTAGCGTTTATTGATAACGGTGGAGGAGAGAATGCAGCAAAGCAGAAATGTGATTATTGTAATGGTGCTAAAGACCCTGCGTCTTCAGATCACCCTGAAAAAGCAATTATCTCTATAACCCATTCTAGAGCTACAGATTACAATACGTTTATTGTAGCTTATGATCAATTGGTTAGTGCTTACACTGAATTAAGAGAACGTTTAGCGCAAAGGCTTTACAGACGTTCTTTTAAAGAAATGGAGTTGACTTATGATGATTCTAAATCACCTCAATTTAAAAGTGAAAAGTTAAAAGCTAAAATTGATAATATTAAGGACAAGTATCCTAGAATTATCTCTAAAGCAGAACCTAAATAATTTATTAAACTATGTCAAAATTCAAAAAAGAAGGCAGTAAAGAATTGCCAGCTATTTCTACAGCATCTCTACCGGATATTGTATTCATGCTATTATTCTTTTTTATGGTAGCTACCGTAATGAGAGACAGTAGTTTGAAAATTAAAAATAATTTACCGTCTGCTGCGGAAACTGAAAAATTAGGACAAAAAAACTTAATCATGTTTATATACGCTGGGAAACCAAGTGACCAATATAAAAGCATGGGTGAGGAACCTAAAATTCAATTAAACGATAAGTTTGCAGATATTAATGAAATTGCATCTTTTGTGGCTGCAGAGCGCGCATCTAAGCGTGAAGCTGAAATACCACAATTAATTGCAGCTTTAAAAGTTGATAAAGAAACAAACATGGGTCTTATATCAGATATCGAGCAACAATTACGTAAAGTAGGACAATTGAAAATTAATTATACTACTAAAAAAGGTAGTGGACTTAAATAAAAATTACTCTTAATTTTATAGCAAAAAGGTGTTTTGAATTTTCAAAACACCTTTTGTTTTTTTATATCTTTATGGTAATGGATTTATCTATAGTTGCAAAACTAGATTATTTTTGTTCTGTTAGGTAATTCTGATTATTATATGCATTTTTTTTACGTATGAAATACATAATATTTTTATTTGGGGTTCTATTTTTTGCACCAACTAGTTTTGCTCAGGAGGCAGTGGGTTACCAATTCGTTGTTGATTCGCTTTACAGAGAGGATCAATTTTATTTGGGTATAACGTATAATCTTTTAAGTAACAAACCAGCTAAGGTCTCTCAAAATTCATTCTCAAGTGGTATTCACATGGGGGTTATTAGAGACATGCCGATAAATAAAAATAGAAACAAAGCTATTGGAGTAGGTTTAGGATTGTCTTTTAATTCTTATAATCAAGACTTATTGATTTCAGAGAGTAATGGAGTAACATCATTCTCGGTACTTGATGAAGACGAAACAAGCTATTCTAAAAATAAATTTTACACTTATATAGTAGAAATGCCTATTCAATATAGATGGAGGACATCTACGCCAACTGAATATAGCTTTTGGAGAATTTATACTGGTTTTAAAATGGGATATGTGTTTGCCAACGGAACTAAATATTTAGGAGATCCTGAAGATGTCAAATTGACTAATTCCGATGCTTTTACTAAGCTTCAGTATGGATTAACGTTGAGTGCTGGTTACAATACGTGGAATTTTTATCTGTACTATGGATTGAATACGATGTTTGATAATCAAACTATAGATTCTAAGTCTTTAGATATGTCTTCAATCAAGGTTGGTTTAATGTTTTATATTTTATAACCAATACTTTAATACTATTAATTGCGGTATAATCCCAATTAGTAACCCTGCTAATAACTCTTTAGGTGTGTGTGCTTCCAGATATAATCTAGATGTCGCTACTGCACCTGTAATTATTGCAAACAAGGCTAAGCTGCCATTTATATTGATACTAAAATGTATCGCAAACGCAACAAAAAACATAAATACACCACCTGTAGCAATTAAATGTATACTGGCCTTAAATTTTAATAGTGCTAGTGCAAGGCAAGTTAAGTTTGATAGTAGTACGGCTACAAAAAAGTAGTGTAACTCTACTATTTGATTTTCTGGAAATACACGGTATATAATTAAACTTACAATAACGCAATTAACAACCAAAGGTATAATACGTTCTTTAGTTGTTTTTAAATGTATAGTCTCCGTTTTACCTAATGTTTTTAATAGAAAATAAACCATTATAGGTAACACTACAGAAAGTATAGTTATGGAAACTAACTTAGCATATACAAACGGTTCTGGACTAAAACGTGGTGATTTTGTAAAATAGAAATGAATTGCCAATAAAGGCATTATTATAGGATGAAAAACAACCGATATGCTTTTAATTATCCATTTCATTTTAAATAGGTATTGAGCTGTTTGTAAGTGTTAATGTTTAGTAATTGATAACATTAGATTTTCTTACGTAATCTAGCAACAGGTATGTCTAGTTGTTCTCTATATTTAGCAACAGTACGGCGCGCAATAGGATACCCTTTTTCTTTTAATATTTTTGCTAATGCCGCATCTGTTAAAGGCTTTTTCTTGCTTTCTTCTTCAATAACAGTTTCTAATATTTTTTTGATTTCTCTTGTAGATACTTCCTCTCCTTGATCATTAGTCATTGATTCAGAGAAAAATTCTTTAATTAGTTTTGTACCATAAGGTGTGTCAACATACTTACTGTTTGCAACACGCGAGACTGTAGAGACATCCATTTCTATCTCGTCAGCGATATCTTTAAGAATCATAGGTCTTAAATTACGCTCATCACCTGTTAGAAAGAACTCTTTTTGGTAATTCATAATAGAACTCATAGTAACAAATAAAGTCTGTTGACGCTGCTTAATAGCGTCTATAAACCATTTTGCTGCGTCTAGTTTTTGTTTGATAAACATAACCGCATCTTTTTGCGACTTAGATTTGTCTTTACTTTCTTTGTAACCTTTAAGCATGTTATTATACTCTCTAGATACATGCAATTCTGGTGCATTACGACCATTTAATGTTAGTTCTAATTGGCCATCTACTATTTTTATGGCAAAATCAGGTACGACGTGTTCTACAATTCTATTGTTACCTGCGTATGATCCTCCTGGTTTTGGATTTAGACGTTCAATTTCGTGAATGGCATCTTTTAATTGAATTTCAGTAATATCAAATTTCTGCATTAATTTTTTATAATGCTTTTTTGTAAACTGATCAAATGCATTATCTATAATGTCTGTGGCTAATTGTACATCTGGTTGTTTCTCTTTTCTATGTAATTGTATGCTTAGACATTCTTGAAGGTTTCTTGCACCAACACCAGCGGGATCTAATTGATGTACTATTTTTAAGACTTTGCCAACTTTTTCTTCATCTGTATACACACTTTGCGTAAATGCTAAGTCGTCTACAATATCACTTAATACACGACGGATATATCCGCTCTCATCAACACTACCTACTAAAAACTCGGCAATATCACGTTCGTCATCAGACAAGCGGTACGTATTTAATTGGTTTACTAAATGTTGCGTAAAAGATGTTCCGGCAGCATAAGGGACACTTTTTTCTTCATCATCCGCGCTGTAGTTGTTTACGCTTGTGCGGTAATCTGGTATTTCGTCATCGCTTAAGTAATCATCTACATTAATATCTCCAGCATCTATTGTTTCGTTATCATCAAAGTCATCTTGAGTATTATCCAGATCGTTATCAAACTCGTCATCATTTTCTTCCTTCCCAGTATCTAATGCAGGGTTTTCTTCTAACTCTTGCTTTAAACGTTGTTCAAATGCTTGCGTTGGCAACTGTATCAATTTCATTAATTGAATTTGTTGTGGCGACAACTTTTGCGATAATTTGAACTGTAAATATTGTTTAAGCATGATTTGTTTTAGAATTAGGATAAAAATAAAAAAAACAATCTACATTTTTGATTTTAGTAGATTGTTTTAATATATAATTTTATTAATTAGATAAACGGTTTTGTTTCATAGTTTATCTAAGCTAGTTTAAAACTCAGCATTTTGAGGTGTTCTAGGGTAAGGTATTACATCTCTGATGTTTCCCATTCCTGTTGCAAACATTACTAAACGTTCAAAACCTAAACCAAAACCAGAGTGTACTGCAGTTCCGTATTTACGTAAATCTAAGTACCACCATAATTCTTCTTCAGGAATATCAAGTACAGCCATTTTTTCTTTTAAAACGTCAAGACGTTCTTCACGTTGCGATCCTCCTACTATTTCTCCAATACCTGGAAATAAAATATCCATAGCTCTTACCGTTTTTCCATCTTCGTTTAAACGCATGTAAAAAGCTTTGATATTTGCTGGGTAATCAAATAATATTACAGGACATTTAAAATGCTTTTCTACTAAAAAGCGTTCGTGTTCTGATTGTAAATCTGCACCCCATTCTTCAATAATATAATTGAATTTTTTCTTCTTGTTAGGCTTAGAGTTTCTTAAAATATCAATAGCTTCAGTATAACTAACGCGTTTGAAGTTGTTTTCTGTTACAAACTTTAATTTCTCGATTAAAGATAATTCGCTACGCTCTGCTTGAGGTTTCGTTTTTTCTTCATCTAAAAGACGCTTGTCTAAAAACTCTAAATCGTCTGCATTATGTTCTAATACATAAGAAATAACCGATTTCATAAAGTCTTCAGCTAAATCCATATTACCCGCTAAGTCCATAAAAGCAACCTCAGGTTCAATCATCCAAAATTCTGATAAATGACGTGATGTGTTTGAGTTTTCTGCTCTAAATGTTGGTCCAAAAGTATATACTTTACCTAAAGACATGGCGTATGTTTCTGCTTCTAATTGACCAGAAACAGTAAGGTTTGTGTCTTTTCCAAAAAAGTTTTTAGTTTGGTCTACGCTACCATCTTCTGTTAATGGTGGATTTTTTTGATCTAAAGTACTTACTCTAAACATTTCTCCTGCTCCTTCTGCATCACTACCTGTTATTATTGGCGTGTGCATGTAGTAAAACCCATTGTCGTTAAAGTATTTATGTACCGCAAAAGATAATGCAGATCGTAAACGCATAACTGCACTAAACGTACTTGTACGCGTACGTAAGTGTGCATTTTCTCTTAAAAACTCAAAACTGTGTTTTTTAGGTTGAATTGGATATGTTTCTGGATCAGAGTCTCCTAAAATTTCAATTTTAGTTACTGTTACTTCAACAGATTGTCCTTTTCCTTGACTTTCTACAAGTTCTCCTGTTATGGAAACTGCAGCACCTGTTGTAATACGTTTTAATAGTGCTTCGTCTGTGTTTTCAAAATCGACTACACATTGGATATTATGTAATGTTGAACCGTCATTTAAAGCAATAAATCTATTGGCTCTAAAGGTACGAACCCAACCTTTTATTTGTATTTCTTGTAATTTGGTTTCTTTAAGTAAAGTGGCTACTGTAAATGATTTCATTTTTAAAAAATTTAATTAAAAATAGAGTGTTCTCTTTTATTTTTCTTCGGAAACAGATGTGTTTTCATCATCATCGTCTCGTGGTATAATATTAATTGTTGGCTCTTTTAATACTTGTTTATTGGCAATGCTTCGTTCTAAAGATAATAATAACGATGGTAATAAAAGTAAGTTAGATAACATCGCAAATAATAGTGTTACTGATACTAATGCACCCAATGCTACTGTACCTCCAAAACTTGAAATTATAAATACAGAAAATCCGAAAAACAATACTATAGATGTATAAAACATACTAACACCTGTTTCGCGTAAAGCGCCATAAACAGATTTTTTTATTTTCCAATTATTGGCCTGTAATTCTTGTCTGTACTTTGCCAAAAAGTGAATGGTGTCATCCACAGATATTCCAAATGCAATACTAAAGACTAATATGGTTGAAGGTTTTATTGGCACACCAATGTAACCCATTAATCCAGCAGTTACGACTAACGGTAATAAGTTTGGAATTAATGATACAACTATCATTCTAAACGATCGAAACATATATGCCATAAATAGCGAAATTAAAATAACTGCTAAAGACAATGATATGGCTAGATTTTTTACTAGATATTTTGTTCCTTTTTGAAAAACTAATGCTTTACCAGTCATGGTTACATTGTACTGTTCTTCGGGAAATACATTAGTAATTTTATCTTGTAAATTTTCCTGAATACGCTCCATTTTGTCAGTCCCAATATCTTTCATAAAGGTGGTGATACGCGCATATTGTCCAGTACTATCAACAAAGTTTTTTAGTAAATCGACATTTGAAGTCGAGTTTTTAGCATAGGATAATATAAAGTTATTTTCCATACTAGTTGGTAATTGGTAGTATTTTGGATTACCGTTATAGTAAGCTTGCTTAGAATATTTTACTAATCCTACAATTGAAATAGGTTTAGAAAATTCAGGAGTCTCGTTTATAAACTCTTCAATTTTATTCATTCGTTTTAAGGTAGCCAATTTCATAACGCCTTGCTTACGCTTGGTGTCAATCATTATTTCTAAAGGCATGATACCATCAAATTCTTCTTCAAAAAATCTGATATCTTGAAAAAATTCTGCTTTTTTAGGCATGTCTTCTATCAGACTTCCAGATATTTTTATTTGAAAAATACCAATCAAGCATACAATTAGTAAAACAATAGAAGTAATATAAATAGTAATACGTTTGTCTTTTACCATACGTACCGTCCAGTTTACAAAACCCCCAATCCAACGCTTGTTTAGATGCTCTAAATGGCGCTCTTTAGGATAAGGTAAAAAGGTGTAAATTATTGGTATAATTAAAAGACACAATACAAAAATAGCAAGTATACTTAGTGAGGCAACAACACCAAACTCCTTAAGTAATGTGCTTTCCGTTAGGATAAATGTAGCAAAACCAGAAGCAGTAGTTACGTTTGTCATTAATGTGGCATTACCAACTTTGGTAATAACACGTTGTAAACTTTTTACTTTATTACCATGCGACTTGACCTCGTGCTGGTATTTGTTTATTAAGAATATACAATTTGGGATTCCGATAACAATTATTAATGGCGGAATTAAGGCTGTTAGCACTGTGATTTCATACCTAAGCATCCCTAGGATTCCTAACGTCCACATTACACCAATGCAAACAACAACTAATGATATTAGTGTGGCTCTAAATGATCTGAAAAACAAAAAGAAAATTAATGAGGTGACTAATAACGCAGCAAGAACAAATAGATTAATCTCATCTACTATATTTTGAGCATTAAGTGTTCTAATATAAGGCATCCCAGAAACTCTAACATCTAAGCCTTCTGCTTTTTCAAAAGACTCTATTTTTTTGACTAGAT
The DNA here is from genome assembly GCF_055635485.1 of Olleya sp. KKT75. Classification (NCBI taxonomy): domain Bacteria; kingdom Pseudomonadati; phylum Bacteroidota; class Flavobacteriia; order Flavobacteriales; family Flavobacteriaceae; genus Olleya; species Olleya sp. KKT75. The sequence continues at coordinate 852,331 of NZ_CM145759.1, read as the reverse complement.
TGTCTACTATAAAGTCTTTTCTTGCAGGCGTATTAACTATATCTTTTTTTAAGTATATGGCTGTTCTAACCGTTTTGGTTTCTTTATTAAATAAAAAGTTATCGTAAAAAGGATATTGGTTAAATAGCTGATCTTGCAGTTTTTCGATTTCTGCTATAGTTGAAACCGAATCTTTTATAAACGGTTCTAGCGTAAATTTTTCGTGTTCTTGATCTTTTACTAATTTTTGTAGGTCTTTTATTGAAACTACTGTTTCAACTTCTGGTGCGTTTCTAAAACTATCAGAAAGGGCATTCCAGGCATTTAACTTTTCTACGGTAAATAGTGTCGTGTCCTTGACACCTAAGACCACCAGGTTACCTTCTTCTCCAAAGACTTTTAAAAAGTCGTTGTAAGTTATATTTACTTCATGGTCGTCTGGAAGTAGGTTGGCTTCACTATACGTAAAACGCATATACTTCCATTGTGTACTAAAAAGTATAGTAACGACAACTACTCCAAGAAGAATAGTTATTTTGTTGCGCAAAATTACTCTTGCTACAACGTCCCAGAAATTTGCTGAAAATAGTTTAAACATAATGCTCTAAAAAACGGAGCAAAGGTATATAAAACCATTGTATTTAGTAAGACAAATTTAGTTTTATAATGTAATATTAAAAGTGAATTTTATTGCGATATTATCTTCTTCGTTAGGTAAGTGATAAGCACCATATCTGTAAGTCCCGCTTAGTCCAAAACCGAATAGCAATTTGTTAATCTCAAAACCACTTTCTGTATACCCTTGTTCTAGAGTACCAAAGTTTACGTTTTCGTGTCTAGATATATTATTCATGTTACCTACTGCGTAACGCGTAACTAACACTAGTTGTGGATTAAAGTGTTTAGCTATGGCAAAAGGTTTTACATAATGTTTAACAACAAGTGTAGAGAATCTGTCCGAGAAAAACTCATTAAAATACATGGTTTCAAAACTGTTTATACCGGCTACAGAAAATCGTTGCAAAATGGTTTCTTTAGTAATGTTGTTAGGGTAGGCATGATAGAGATGCGTTAAAGGCGTGTTTCCATGTGCTATACCGGCAGATAAAGTCCCTATGGTGTAAGAGTGTTTGTTGTGTTTTATTTTATGAATGGTTCTAAAATCTAACTTAGAAAAATTAAAGTCCGCGTTAAGTACATCTCTAAAACTTTTGGTGTATTGTAATGTAAATTTTGGATACCCTTCATTTTTTATAGTAGCGCCTTCTTTATTTTTTTCGGTATTATTAAATGGATCCCATTGCAATGCTATTTTTGCGGTTGTAGTTTCAAAACCGCTATACTTTTGTCCATTAAGATTATAGTTATAAGCATAAGTTGGTCTTATGTTGCTTATTGCTAATTCGGTTTTTGTGTATAGTTCTGGGGTTATCTCATGTTCTAAAGATATAGAAGAAGTGATATGTTTATGAAATAAATCTATGTTTAGTAATCGCGGTTCGAAAAAAGAAAACGATCGGGTATCTGTTATAAAGGCAGAACTTCCTGTTTCTTTTAAATCGTCAACATAAGAAATGTTAAACCAAGTTTTGGTGTCTTTGTTGATCCTAAATCCACCACCTATTTTGTATTTAAAACTATCGTCTTTAAATCCGTAAACTAAGTAAGAATCAATTCTGTATTTTTCTGAAAATTTATCGTTTGTAATTCCGCCTAAACCTGTTCTAAATCCTTCGTATTGGTTAAATTTAATTAGGTAACGCAAATCAAAATTCCATACTTTGGTAGGAAAAAAACCATTTCCAATTTGCTTTAAAAGTTCTCCGGATTTTGTAGAATCACTTACTTTTAAATTGTTACCCTCAGGATCCTGGGCGTAACTAGAAGTTATACTAAAAAAGCTTAATATAACTAGACAATAGTTAAGCTTTAATAATTTATAGTGCTGCATTTATTGCTTTGGTAAGTACCGTTTTTATATTGGTTCTATAACCTATTTCTTTAGCTACAATATGTCCTTCTTTATCAATAACGATTGATGTAGGATAGCTTTGAACGCCATACGTGGTAATAACGTCATTGGCATTAGGTGCGATTGTAAAGTTGAAATCTGCGTCTTCTAAAAACTGTTCTACTAAATCTTTAGAATTAAAAGTGATAGCCAAAAACTTGACTTTTTTATCCTTGAAGTTAGCCGTTAGTTTGTTTAGTTCTGGCATTTCTTTAATACAAGGTCCGCATTTAGTAAACCAAAAATTAAGTACCACAACATGTCCCTTTAGTTCAGATAATTTAATGGTGTTTCCGTCTAAATCTGTGGTAATAAAGTCTAACGCTTTTTCGCCTTTAGTAAAATTAGCTTCAGGATTTTTAGCTATAACATTGTTTGCCGCTTTAACACGTTTAAATACAATCGATTTTATGGCTTTGTTTTGATCTACGTAAAATAAGGGTTTGTAGTCAGAGTTAGTCATTAATTGTACTTGCGACATTGGTAAAAGTTTACCTTTTTCGTTGTACAATAATACATCTGGAGTAATTGCTATCTCCATAGTTTTTACTTCCTCATCGGATAAAAGACGTTGGTCTGAAGGTAAAAACTTATAGTCTTGTGCTTGTAGTAAGCCAAAACATAAAAATGCCAATAAGAAAGCAATAGATTTTAAAAACTTCATAAGTATTAATTTAAATACTAAAACGTTTAATTTTAATAAAAGTTATAAAAAAAGCGACTAATTAGTCGCTTTTAAGATTATACTGTCATGATCTCAGTTTCTTTACTAGAAAGCAGTTCTTCAATTTTCTTAACGTATTTATCCGTTAATGCTTGTACATCTGCTTCTGCGTTTTTCTGAATATCTTCAGAAGCATCTTCCGTTTTCTTAATCTCGTTGTTTGCATCTTTACGTGCACTTCTTATACCAACTTTAGCATCTTCAGATTCTACTTTTGCTTGCTTAGCAAGTTCACGTCTACGCTCTTCAGTTAAGGGTGGTACACTAATAATTAATATATCACCATTATTCATTGGGTTAAAACCAAGATTAGCAATCATAATTGCTTTTTCTATAGCTTGAAGCATGTTTTTTTCCCAAGGTTGTACTGTAATTGTACGACCGTCTGGAGTATTCACGTTGGCAACTTGACTTAATGGTGTCTGTGATCCATAATAATCAACCATAACACTTCCTAACATGGCAGGGCTAGCTTTTCCGGCTCTAATGTTTACAAATTGTTTTTCAAGATGCTTAACGGCTTTTTCCATTGCTTCTTTGGTGCTGTCTATTATAAATATAATGTCTTCGTTCATGGTAATGTGATTTAATACTTATTGACTTTCAAAAAGCGAGCCAATTTTAAACGTAATATAGTATTCTAATTATAAACTTACTTGTGTTCCTATTTTTTCTCCTGACACTACTTTCATTAAATTCCCTTTTGTATTCATATCAAATACAATGATTGGAAGGTCATTTTCTTGACTTAATGTAAATGCTGTGGTATCCATTACTTTTAGACCTTTACGTAAAACGTCATCAAAAGTGATGTGATCAAATTTAATTGCTGCGCTATCTTTTTCTGGATCTGTATTGTAAATACCGTCTACACGTGTTCCTTTTAAAATAACATCAGCTTCAATCTCAATAGCTCTTAAAACCGCAGCAGAATCTGTAGTAAAATAAGGATTACCTGTTCCACCTCCAAAAATAACAACACGTCCTTTACGTAAATGGCTCATTGCTTTTCTACGAATAAAAGGTTCTGCTACTTCGTTAATTTTAATGGCAGTTTGTAATCTAGTTTTAATATCAGCATCTTCTAGTGCTTGTTGTAAAGCTAAACCATTAATAACCGTTGCAAGCATTCCCATATGGTCACCTTGTACACGATCCATCCCATTCATAGCTCCAGCTACACCTCTAAAAATGTTTCCACCACCAATAACTATGGCTACTTCAACACCTTTTTCTGTAACTGCTTTAATTTCTGCAGCATATTCAGAAAGACGTTCTGGGTCTATACCATATTGACGGTTTCCCATTAGGGCTTCACCTGATAATTTTAGAAGTATGCGTTTATATTTCATGTGTGTGTTATATTGTTTTTCGCTGGTGACATGTGGCTTCCGTCTTGTACTTCTCTTGTTTATAAGAAGAGTGCATTAATGAAGTTTTATAAGTCGTCCTGAAAGTTTAGCAAAGCTAAGTGTTTTTATGCATAAAAAAAACCACTAACTCTAAAAATAGAGTAGTGGTTTTAAATATGTATAATTATTTTTAAATTTTTCGCTTACGCGGAAATAAAAAATAGTTAGTCTATCCTAAAGATACACGTTTGAAATCTGTTACAGTAACATTTTTAGTTGCTACGTAAGCTTCAACAGTTACTTTTTCGTCTTTAATAAAACGTTGATCTAATAAACATTGTTCTTGATCTAAAGTTGTGTTGTCAGAGATGAAACGGTCCATTTTACCAGGTAAAATTTTGTCCCAAATTTGTTCTGGCTTACCTTCAGCTTTTAATTCTGCTTTAGCAGCTTCTTCAGCTTGAGTAAGAACCTCAGGAGTTAATTGAGACATAGAAATGTACTGAGGTACATTTTTTAATGTTTTTCCTAAACGTCCTAATTCGATGTTATCTTTTTCAATTACTGCAATTCTAGCTTCAGTTTCTGAAGCAACAAATGCAGGATCAAAATCTTTGTAAGATAATGAAGATGCACCCATAGATGCTACTTGCATTGCTACGTCTTTACCAACAGTTTCTTCTTTTTCTGATAAACCAACTAAAGCACCAATTTTGTTAATGTGAACGTAAGAACCAACATAAGGAGCTTCTAATCTTTCAAAAGCGTTGATTTCTAATTTTTCACCTACAACACCAGTTTGTTCAACTAATTTTTCTGCAACTGTCATACCACCAAAGTCTGCAGCTAAGAAATCTTCTTTGTTGTCAAAGTTAAGTGCGATGTCTGCGAATTGACCAGCTAATGTTAAAAATGATTCATTTTTACCAACAAAATCAGTTTCACATCCTAATACGATAGCTACACCAACAGTATTGTCAGCGTTAATTCTTACTGCAGCAGCACCTTCAGAAGAATCTCTGTCAGCTCTTTTTTCTGCTACTTTTTGACCTTTTTTACGTAAAACGTCAATTGCTTTGTCAAAATCACCACCTGCTTCAACTAATGCTTTTTTGCAGTCCATCATTCCTGCTCCAGTAGATTTTCTCAAGTCGTTTACTTGTGCTGCTGAAATTTTTACTTCGCTCATAATAAGTATAATTTAAAAAAAGTCGTTTAATATATTTTCAACAAAGAAAAGAATCAAACGACTTATTAGTGTTTTGTAAATGTTATTTTATTCTTCTTCGTCTTTAGCTACTACTGCTTTTTTAGGTGCTGCTTTTTTCTCTACTTTAGCTGCATCTTTACTAGCTTTAGCTGCTTCCTTGTCTGCTTTTTCTGCTTTACGTTCGTTTAATCCTGCTGATACAGCATCAATTACGTGCGTTAAGATTTTGTCAATTGATTTTGAAGCATCATCATTTGCTGGTATTACGTAATCTACTTGACGTGGATCAGAGTTAGTATCTACCATTGCAAAAATTGGAATGTTTAATTTTTGAGCTTCTTTAATCGCGATATGCTCACGTTTAATATCAACAACAAATAAAGCACCAGGTAAACGAGTCATGTCTACGATAGAACCTAAGTTTTTCTCTAACTTAGCTCTTAAACGATCAACTTGTAAACGTTCTTTTTTAGATAACGTTAAAAACGTACCGTCTTTCTTCATTCTATCAATAGTAGCCATCTTTTTGATTGCTTTACGGATAGTAATAAAGTTAGTTAGCATTCCACCAGGCCATCTTTCAGTAATGAAAGGCATGTTAATGCTACCTGCTTTTTCTGCTACGATATCTTTTGCTTGCTTTTTTGTTGCAACAAATAAAATCTTACGACCTGAAGCTGCAATTTTTGCTAATGCATCTCCAGCTTCTTCGATTTTAGCTGCTGTTTTATATAGGTTGATTATATGGATACCGTTACGCTCCATATAAACGTAAGGTGCCATATTTGGATCCCACTTACGTGTAAGGTGACCGAAATGTACACCTGCTTCAAGTAATTCTTTTACTTCTACTGCCATTTTGTAATAGTTTACGTTCTGTTGAATTAGCAATAATTAAGTGGTCATTTATAAATAAATTCGCCTTAATTATTTAGATGCTAGACTAAATCCTGTGTATTTTGTTTTTAAAGACACTAGGACAACAATAACTGTGTTTATACTGATTTTACATCAGTACCTTTTAATTTAGTTTGAATATGAACAAAAATCTGTAAAACAAATTTTGTACATGATTCTGGATATTAACGTTTAGAGAATTGGAATTTCTTACGCGCTTTTTTCTGTCCGAATTTTTTACGCTCAACCATTCTTGGGTCTCTTGTCATTAATCCTTCAGGTTTCAATACTAATCTGTTTTCTGGATCGATTTCGCACATTGCACGAGAGATCGCTAAACGGATAGCTTCTGCTTGACCTGTAATACCACCACCAAATACGTTTACTTTAATATCAAATACACCTTCATTCTCTGTTAAAGCTAATGGTTGGTTTACTTTGTATTGTAAAGTTGCAGTATCGAAGTAGTCTTTAATGTCTTTTTTGTTAATCGTAATATTACCTTTTCCTTCAGATAGGTAAACACGAGCAACTGCGGTCTTACGACGACCAATTTTGTGAATTACTTCCATTACTTGAATTCGTTTAAGTTAATTACTGTTGGCTTTTGCGCTTCATGAGCATGAGCTGTACCAACAACAACATTTAAATTACGGAATAATGCTGCACCTAATTTGTTTTTAGGTAACATTCCTTTTACTGATTTTTCTACTAACCTTGCTGGATCTTTTCCGAACATTTCTGTAGCAGTTAAACTTCTTTGTCCACCTGGGTAACCTGTGTGACGAATGTACGTTTTGTCATTCCACTTGTTTCCTGATAAGTTGATTTTTTCTGCATTGATAACAATTACGTTATCTCCACAATCAACGTGCGGTGTGAAGCTAGGCTTGTGCTTTCCTCTAATTAGTTTTGCAACTTTAGAAGACAAACGCCCTAATGTTTGACCTTCTGCATCTACTAAAACCCACTGCTTATCTACAGTAGCTTTGTTTGCTGAAATCGTTTTGTAGCTTATTGTGTCCACGTTATTAATTATTTTTTATTAAACATTCCTCTCTCAAAAAGAGTTTGCAAATTTACGATTATATATTTGATTACCAAATAGTGATGCAACTTTTATTTAATAAGTCTGTTGATATCTTTTGGGCAATCTTAAACTGTTGATACTATATTATGTAAAGTTGCTAATCTTTATATTGGTATAAGCTAACAACGTTTTTGAAAGGTGTTTTATTTTTACGTTTTAATTTTATTTGATCTCTAAACGTCTACCTTTTGTAAATAATTCGAAAATTATTATCGCATACACTACTAAATACTCGGCGCCAATGATCCATAAATTCTCTGTGTTATCTGCGTTGGCGTAGGCCAAATAACTTATAATAACTATAAAGCTCCAAACTATTGCGTATTTATAATTTGTAAATACGGATAGTAATAAAATAGACGCGATGTACCAGGGGTGAACTGTAGTACTTAGTAGTAAGTATATTGTAAAAGCAATTAGCATACTTTTTACTAAGGTACTAAATACTTGGTTTTTTCTAAATAGTGCAAGGCACCAGATAGATGTAAATATTATGACAGGTAATATTTTACCTATTATGGCTATTTGATTATAGCCTGTTATAAAATAACCAACTTCTCTTGCTAAATAATAGAGGCTTGCGTTAAACTCGAAATTACCAAACCATAACCCTACAGTTTTAGAATAGTTATTTATAAACGTCATTGAGAAAAACGGTGCAAATAACAAAAGTGTTGCTGTCCCTATTATTAAATAAAAGCTAATTAGTTTTTTAAAATCTATTTTAGCGTGATTTTCTTTAAGTCTAAACCATTTTACAAATAATGGTAAAAATAGTAACGGGACTAATTTTGTCGAAATAGATAACGCAAAGACAACTGCAGCCCATTGCCATTTGTTTTTATGTAATAAGTATAAACTTAGTATTAAGAAGAATAACATTACACCTTCAAAATGTAAATTCCCTGTTAGTTCTATTATTATAAATGGGTTTAAGATGTACCAGAATATTTTATGTTGGGATAGTCCGAGTCTTTTTAATAGCTTGGCACCAAAATAAAGGGTTCCGATATCTGCTGCTATTATTATAAGTCTTAATCCTATTACTGATCCTAATATATTTGATGAAGAGAATAGATTGGCTACAATAAAAAGTAGTTGGTTTATGGGAGGATAGTTGGAGTAGTGGCTGGCGTTAAGCTCTTGCATGCCTACTACTAGTTGTTGCGCTTGGCTTATTGGATACTCTCCTAATGCTATAAAATTTGCAGGTGTATGCAAGTAAGGATTAAATCCTTGCAATATCATACGTCCGTCCCAAATAAAACGGTAAAAATCTTGTGATAGATTAGGTATGGCTATCAAAAATACTAATCTACTTATTATTGCAATGCCAACTAAAAGGCTAAAGTTGTCTTTATTGTTGTTTACTATTTTAAGGAATAATCCAAATAATACAATATAAATGGAGATTAGATTGGTGTGGTCTGTTCTAGCTAAATCATAAGCAAATACACCGTACAGGCAAAAACTAGCTAGTATTAGCAGTAGTGTTAATTTGTTAGTTTTTAAAAAGAATGTATTAAGCATGATGCGTCCTGCGTTAGCGGTTGAAATGGCATCCTTTTTTGCGATATTGTAAAACAAGTCTTTGCTATTTACCAAGGGTTTGCTTTATAAAACAGTTTTACATGAAAGCAAAACTGTATCGCAGAAAAGATATAATGGAAGACGCGACCCTTGTGGTAACGCCCAAAATATTAGGCTTTAGAGGTTAGTGATTTGAAAAACACAAATCCAAATCCTATGGTTAACATTAAGTGAAAAGGGAATAAACCAAAGTCTCCACCTTTATCTCCAACCACAAAAGCACTGTACATACCAAACGCAAAGTATAGCATTAATGCACCTTCAAAAATAACATTAATAGATATGTTTTTACGTAAATATTTATTGCCTTTCCAACTGTCTTTTATTGTACTAATATTAAATTTTGGAGTACGTACAAACTCACTACGCTTACCAATATGACCTTCTAATACTGCAATAGAGTTGTGTAAAGAAAAGCCCATTGCTATGGAGAAAAAGGTAAAAAATAGTGCGATATATTTTAAAAAGTCTTTAAAAGTATTACCATGACTTTGCTTGTACATAACCCAATAACATACAAAAAAGATAATTGTACTAACCACAAAAAAGCTCATCACATAAAAGTATGGTCTTAGGTGTGCATATTCGTTTTTAATGTATAACATCGGGATACTTAAAATACCAACTATTAGTACGTTTAAAAACATAGTACTATTTAATAAGTGTAATAACCCGTGAAGTTTAGTTTTAGCTGAAATGTTTTTACTTTTAACGACGCGTCCAAACATTTTTTGGAAGTTTTCTGCACCACCTTTGTTCCATCTAAACTGTTGTGATCTTGCTGCGCTAATTACCACAGGAAGTTCTGCAGGTGTCTCTACATCTTCTAAGTACTTGAATTTCCAGTTTTTAAGCTGCGCTCTGTAACTTAAATCTAAATCCTCTGTCAATGTATCACCTTCCCAATTACCAGCATCTAAGACGCAGGTTTTACGCCATACACCAGCGGTACCGTTAAAGTTTATAAAATGTCCTTTACTGCTACGTCCAACTTGCTCTAAAGTAAAGTGTGCGTCTAAAGCAAAGGCTTGTATTTTTGTTAGTGTGGAATAGTCTCTGTTAATGTGTCCCCAGCGTGTTTGAACCACACCAATTTCTGGATCTTTAAAAAACGGAATGGTTTTTTTAAGCCAATTTGGTTCTGGTAAAAAATCGGCATCAAAAATAGCAATGTATTCTCCTTTTGCTATTTCTAAACCTTCTTTTAAAGCACCTGCTTTAAAACCTTGTCTGTTGGTTCTAGTAATATGGACAATGTCTAATCCTTGTGCTTTTAATTGGTCTACATGTGCTTTTGTAGTGGCAACGGTCTCATCTGTAGAGTCGTCTAAAACTTGTATCTCTAATTTGTCTTTTGGATAGTCCATTAAGGCTATGTTGTCCAATAGACGATCCATAACATACAACTCGTTATAAACGGGAAGTTGAATAGTTACTAGTGGAATTTCTTCCGAGTTATTAAAGTTGAATTTTGGTCCGTTTTCTTCTTTCTTTTTTGCTGCTAGGTAATTAAACAAAAGGTTTAATTGTGCCAAGGCATACATAAAGATAAGAACTAGCGCAATGCTATAAATAATAATGGTAATGGTTTCGAGAATCACTTTTTAAAACTGTATTTAAAAATCCACGTTAGTATTTTAACGCCAGCAAATATACTACCTTTTATTGTTCCTGAAACTTTTGAGACACCAATTCTATTTCTATAGTTTACAGGAACTTCTATATAGCTTAATTTTTGCTTTAACACTTTAAGTTGCATTTCTACTGTCCAGCCATAGGTTTTGTCTTCCATATTCAGCGCCAGTAGTTTATCATATTTAATGGCTCTGAAAGGACCTAAATCTGAAAATTTAGCACCAAAAAAAAGTGACATTAAAGTTGTTGCTAGCCAGTTGCCAAACACTTGTTGTGGCATCATGCTACCTTCCTCTCTCAAGTTTTTGACACGTGCTCCAATAACAAAGTCCATGTTTTGATCTATAATAGGTGCTACAATTTTGGTTAACTCTTCAGGGAAATCACTATAATCTCCATCTAAAAACACCACAATATCAGGTTTACTATCTTGTTTAGCGATATAATCCATACCTTTTAAACAGGCGTAACCATAACCTTTATTATTTTCTTGTAACACAGTTGCACCTGCGTTTTTAGCATTAGCCTCTGTTAAATCTGTCGAGTTGTTGCTAACCACAATCACCTCGTCCACTATAGAAGGTATATCTTTAATTACATGTGCAATCGAGTCTTGCTCGTTATAGGCAGGAATGATGACTTTTATTTTGGTCATTTAAGGTCGCTTAATTTATTTTCTTTTTTGAAGGACTTTAAATCGGTCCATTCTTTTATTTTTTGTCCTGCTTTGTATTTTACAGCAGATATCAACGCTTCGTTTTTATACATTAGACAATACCCGTTTTTTTGATTGTCTTTGAGTTGGCATTTATGATTTATTTTTTCGTTGTCATCATAAAACAACCACCATTTTACCTTTTTATCGGTTAGATAATGGCCTTCCTTTTCTTTTTTACCGCTTTCGCGGAAATATTGCCAGTAGCCAACTTTTAGGTTTTGGTTAAAGCTTCCAAATTTAGATATTACTGCGTTGTTATGATAGAATTTCCAGAATTTATTTTTTAAACCATTAAGATAATTCCCTTCGCTTTTGCTTTTAGTATTGTCGTGATATGTTTTCCAATAGCCCGTTTTAGTGCCATTTATATAACGTCCTTGACTTTTTAAATTGGTGTTTTTATGGTATGTTTTCCAATAACCATTAGCGTTATTATTGGTGTAATTACCTTCTTTTTCTAAGGTGTTACTTTCAAAATAGTACTTCCAATACTCGGTTTTTAAATCAGATGCAAAACGTCCTTTTGCTTTTACTATGTTGTTATCATGATAAAATATCCAGAAATCTGTTTTTAGATTATTTTTGTAATTTCCTTTTTTTTCAACATTTCCGTTTGGATAATAATAGATCCAAAAATCGGTTTTGTTATTGTCAATAGTCCATCCTTTGGATTGTATGTTGCCATTATCAAAGTATGTGGTGACATAGGTTTTTTCCGCGTAAGCGCCAACGCTTAAAACTAAAAACAGATATACTATAAAGGGTTTCATGATTAAAAATGGACGTTTATTTTTTGTTTACAAAATCCATTAAGTCTACATCGTTACCAAGTAATACTTCTGTTGGGTTTATACGTCCTTCCATTGAGTCGTTTTCTAATTTTAAAACTCCTCTTGGGCAAACCGCACTACAAACACCACATCCAACACAACTAGAACGCACTATGTTTTCTCCTTTTTGTGCGTATGCACGAACATCAATTCCCATCTCGCAACTGTTAGAACAGTTACCACAAGAGATACATTGTCCTCCGTTAGTTGTTATTCTAAATTTAGAAAACATACGTTGCTGAAATCCTAATATAGCTGCCATTGGACATCCAAATCGGCACCAAGAACGACTTCCTAATATTGGATAAAAACCAGTACCTATTACTCCAGAAAAGATAGACCCTATGTAAATACCGTAAGTAGATCTTAAAGCAGTTCCTTTAACAAAAAACAGTTGCTCTGTAGTAGATGTAAAATGCATGAATAATAATAATGCAATTACAACAGCATAACCAATAGCTCCAGCTTTTGCATCTTTACCAAGCTCTTTACCTCTAAAGTACATTACTGCAGCAAAAATGATAGTTAAAAATACTATTACTGATGTAATAAAAACATCACGTGTTAACCAAAAGTTATTACTGTCTTTACCTAAATAGCTATATACCATAGCAGTGGTCATAACTACAGAAAACACTAAAACCGTATGTATTAACCAACGCTCTAACTTCCAAGCAGAAAGTTTTTTTGATGATAATTGTCTAAAACTATCTCCCGCAGTTTCTGCCAATCCACCACATCCACAAACCCATGAGCAATACCAACGTTTTCCGTATTTGTATGTTAAAATAGGGGTTATTAAAAAGGTAGATACAATACCAAATATTATTAAGGCTAAACCAAGATTACCATTAGATAAAAAGCCTTTAACAGACCACTCGTCAAAAAGATAATAGTTAAGTGGCCAAACACTTTTTAGATCGTAATATGGTAAGTCATTATTCATGACATACATAAATTCTGGAATCAAAAAGGCAAACCCTAATTGAAAAAACATAACAGACATGGTACGTATTTGTTGGTAACGGTTGTGTCTATATTTTAATATAAACTTATAACCAAAAGCAAGTATTGCAATAGTATATAATGATCCGTACACAAACCATTGGCTAGCATTACGTCCACTTAATAAATTACTTAAAGGGTCAAATAAACCAACCAAACCAGTATTTGGAGCGCCATCTTTGGCTAATCCTAAATATTGTGGGTAAAAGTATAATACAATATAAAAGCTAGTTAATATTATACCTAAAGCCCAGCCCCAAAAACCTCTGGAGGAAATGGATTTAAACCAGGTACCGTCGTTTTTTATTCCTTCTAATTTTGTTAAATAGGCTTCTCTAGAATAAACTACAATACCTACTGAAATTAGTCCGATAGCTAAGGTTAAAAATAATGCGGTATTAGGTAGATTTACATTAAATAAAGCTAGCGCTAGTATTAATAATCCAACAAGTCCAATACCTAAAGCAAACTTTTGTTTTGTTGATATATGAAACGCATCAGGAGATGCTAATGACATACTATGGTTTAATTTATTACTCATATCTGGAAAGGTTAGGCTGTTTGCATTTGGTTATTGTAAGTCTCTAAAATTTGATTTTCAAAATGTTTGTAAAATTCTGGATCAAAATTGGCTTCTTTTAAGTGATTGATAACATAATCAACGTCACGTTGTTCTGTCAGCCATGTGTCAAACGTTTCATGACGCATTCGGATTCCAAAAGTATTAATACCTAAAAACGCTTTAGTGTCTTTGTTGTAGGCTACGGTTATACATTTGGTGTCGTCTTCATGTTTCCAATGGAAGTGTTTTTCGTATTCTGGACGTCCACGCTCTCCAAATACCCAACCGTAGGTTTGGTATTCGATGTCTAAAAATTTAGCACTATTAAACCAATGTCCTGGTTTGTATTGTAGTTTATTACCGCATAATGTTTGGGCTAAAGTTTCGCCCATCATACGTCCTGTATACCAAACGGCTTCAATTGGACGTCTGTTTCCAATTGCTTCGTGTTGCTCTGCACAATCACCAATGGCATACACGTCTTTAACGTTGGTCTCTAAGTAACGGTTAACTAAAATCCCTCTATTAATTTCGATTTTTGAGTCTTTTAAAAACGAAACATTAGGCGATACACCTGCTGTTAATCCAACAAAGTTACATTCTAGCTCTTCTCCAGTTTCTTCAATTATAATAGATTTGATATTTCCGTTTCCGTCCGATTTAATTTCTTTTAAATTGGTGCTTAATCTTAAATCTATATGATGGTTTTTAATATGTCTGTTAATCATTTGACTTTCGCCTTCAGGCAACACGCCATTCCAAAAACTAGATTCTCTAACTAAAAAAGTGACCGGTATGTTTCTTGAGTTAAACATTTCTGCCATTTCAATACCAATTAATCCACCACCAACAATTACTGCACGTTTGCAAGCTTTATTATCCGGAGCGATTTGTTCCATACTATCCAAATCTTGTTTGCTATATAAACCTTGCGCACCATTTAAATCTTGACCTGGCCAACCAAATTTGTTAGGTTTACTACCTGTGGCAATAATTAATTTATCATAAACTAAAGTGTCTCCTTCGGCAAATAATAAGGTTTTGTTATCTGTGTCAATACTATTTACGTATCCTTTTTTTAGCTCAATTCGGTTTTTCTCCCAAAACCAATTCTCGTAAGGTTGCGTGTGTTCAAACTTCATGTGTCCCATGTATACATACATTAAGGCGGTTCTTGAGAAAAAATAATCCGTTTCGGCAGAAACAATTGTTATTTTTTTGTCCGATAATTTTCTGACGTGTCTTGCTAGAGTAACTCCAGAAATCCCGTTTCCTATAATGACGATGTGTTCCATAAATTTAGTTTGTTAGATAGTCTGTCGGTTTTAAAGTTAAAAACTTAATTGGATTTTTAGTTTAGAATCTTTTTAAATAACAAAAAGTGTGTAAGGTTCTAATTAAAAATAAGACGAGAATTTTATTTATTATTTTTGAAAGTTTAACACAAATGTTAAGACTTAAAGTATGTTGTAAGTAATTAAAACTTGATAAATCATGAAAAATAACCTAATAATATTACTAGTATTCTGCGGACTGTTTTCCGCGAAAGCGCAAACGCTTGACGACTTTTTTACACAAACAGATGCCTTTTTAAAAGCACACGTGGCTAAAGGTAAAGTAGATTACAAAGCGGTAAAGGAAAACTCAGAAACTTTAACCTCTATTTTAACAATTGCTAACAAGGTGTCTGTAACAAAAACAGATGCTAAAAACTACCAAGCCTTTTGGATTAATGCCTATAACTTATCCGTTATAAAAGGGATTGTGGATAATTATCCAATAGCATCACCTTTAGATAAATCTGGTTTTTTTGATAAAACTACATACAGTTTGGCTGGTAAAAAGGTGACTTTAAATACTATAGAAAATGAGTTGTTAAGAGCTAATTTTAAGGATGCTAGATTTCATTTTGTGCTAGTTTGTGGCGCTATTGGTTGTCCGCCTTTAATTGCAGAAGCTTATATGCCAAAAACTTTGGAAGCGCAGTTGCAACAACAAACCAAATTGGCTTTAAATGGTGATTATTTTATTAAGGTTAATGATAAAAAAGAAACCGTAGCAGGTTCTGAAATAATGAAATGGTATAACGAAGATTTTGTGCAAAATGGAATGACCGAAATTCAATTTATAAATAAATACAGAACTAATAAAATACCTGAAAATTATAAGCTGACCTATTTTACGTATAACTGGAAATTAAATAAACAATAATAAAATAACGCTTTCGCGGAAATTAAAACACACACACACACAAAACATGAGAAAATTAACCATTGTATTACTTGCTTTATCAACAACCTTTGCAGGTTTTAGTCAAGAAGATCAAACTGAAACAACTAGTAACATCCAAACCTATACACCATCTAAACTATTAAGTAAAGGGCAATGGGATATTAAGTTTTTTAATAATCTATACACTCAAAACGAAAGTACGTTTACATCTGGTACAGAAGCTAGAGAGACTTATTTTACATCCACAGTTGATGTGTTTACAGGACTTAGCGATAGCAACCGTTTTAATGTTGGTTTATTATTAGAATTTAGATCTAATGTTATTGGAGATCGTGATGCTTTAGACGTTTTTAAATTTGATGGAGAGACAAATACTGCACGTTCTGGATTTACATCTTTTGCGCCTGCAATTAAGTTTAACCCGATTAAAAGTGTAAGTAATTTTACCATTCAAACCGCATTTCATATTCCTTTGGTAGATAACGAAAGTGAAAATGGGGTGTTTTTAGATCAAAAAGGATTTACATTTCAAAACCGTTTTTTCTATGATTATAATTTTAACTCTAAATGGCAATTATTTACGGAGCTTAATACAGAGTATCACTTTGGTAAAAAGGAAGAGAGTTTTGCTAATAACAGTTTAAGTTTAACACCAGGTTTGTTTTTAAGTTATTTCCCGAGTTCTAAATTTACTGTTTTAGGATTAGTGCAACATTCACAACGTATTGATACTGGTAACGATTTTGAACAAGATTTTACAGCAGTTGGTGGTGGTGCAAAGTATCAAATTAGTGACGTTTTAAATATCGAAACGTTATACACAACATTTGTAAGAGGTAATAACACAGGGTTAGGGCAATCTTTTAATATTGGTTTAAGAGCTTTATTCTAGAATAGTCATAAAATAATATGTCAAATATATCCTGCTGAAAAGCGGGATTTATTTATATTTAGTCAAAAAAAATGCGAATTAATCCACTATTACTTCTAATTGTGTTACTTCAGTCTTGTACGGCTCAGGTAAAAAAAATTAATGGCGTAAGTTACGTCGCACATAGAGATAGTATTACTCAAAAAAACATAGCACCTTTACTAAATATAAATGCTAATTATGCGGCCATAATGCCTTTTGCTATGATTAAAGACTTGGCACATCCAGTAGTTAATTATGATAAGGAAAGACAATGGTTTGGAGAAACCCTTACAGGCGGTAAGCAATACATTAATACGTTAAAAAAGAACAATATTAATGCCATGCTTAAACCACAAATATGGGTATGGAAAGGTGAGTTTACTGGGTTTTTAGAAATGACAACCGAAGCCGATTGGCTAACGTTTGAAACCACGTATTCAAAATTTATTTTAGCTTTTGCTCAAGTAGCAGAAGATACCAATACTGAGATTTTTTGCATTGGTACAGAGTTAGAAAAATTTGTTGCTGCTAGACCAGAATATTGGTCTAAGTTAATTAAAGATATTCGCGCCATTTATAAAGGTAAATTAACCTACGCTGCCAATTGGAATGAGTTTGAAAAAACACCATTTTGGGATCAGTTAGATTATATTGGTGTCGATGCCTATTTTCCGGTTAGCGATAGTAAAACACCAACAATAGAAGAGTGTTTAAAAGGTTGGGCTAAGCATAAAGAAACACTCAAAACGTTTTCTGAAAAGTATAATAAACCTATTTTGTTTACAGAGTTTGGATACCGCAGTATAGATTATTCTGGTAAAGCACCTTGGACTGTAGACCGTGTAGAAAGTAAGGTAAATCTGGACGCTCAAGTTAATACCACAAAAGCGTTATTTAAAACCTTTTGGAACGAAGATTGGTTTGCAGGTGGTTTTGTGTGGAAATGGTTTATTAACCACGATAAAGTTGGAGGGCTGGAAAACAACCGTTTTACACCGCAAAATAAGCCCGCAGAAACTGTAATTAAAGAACATTATAAAGTAAATTAAATGAAATATTTTCTGTTTTTATTAAGCCTACTAGCAACCATTGTAATGCACTCTCAAAACATTACAGATGTGAAAATTCAAGGTAATAAAAAACTGAAATCTAGTTTTGTAAAAAAAACAGCTATAGTAAAAGCAGGAGCAGTGTTAGACTCCATGCAACTAGAGGAAGATATTAAATTATTAAAACGTTTGCCATCCGTGTCTCATGCGTATTATCAAGTGTTTCCGTCGGAAAATGGCAATTATAATGTGTTTTATAATATTGAAGAAAACTTTACTATTATTCCTTCTTTTAATGTTTATACATCTAATGATGGCGAGTTTGCTTACCGTTTAGGTGTTTATGAATTTAATTTGTTAGGTCAAAATATGATTTTTGGAGGTTTTTATCAAAAGGATATTTTTAGTTCTTATGGTATTAATTTTAGAGCACCTTTTTTGTTTAGTCGTCGGTTTGGTTTGGCGGTAAATCATCAAGATTTACAAACGTTAGAACCTGTCTTTTTTGATAATACAACATCAGATTATAAGTATAGAAATAAGTCTTTTGAAGTTTTGGGTTTATATCAACCTAATTTTAATAACCGTTTTGAATTTGGAATTAATTATTTTTTAGAAGAATATCAATACATGTCAGGAGCTACAAGTCTTAGTGTGCCTCAGGAATTAAGTGTCAAAAAATTATTATACAAGGGTATTTACGAATATAACAACCTAGATTATAATTATCAATACGTATCTGGTTTTAAGAGCCAGTTAAATTTGCAATATGTGACGTCTACTAGTGATGACTTACCCGAGTTTTTAATTGGTTGGAACGATTTTAATTACTACAAAAGAGTAGGGCAGAAAGGGAATTGGGCGACACGAATGCGTGTTGGTTTTTCTAGTAATGATGACACACCATTTGCTCCGTTTTCAGTAGATAATAATTTAAATATTAGAGGCGTCGGTAATACCATTGATAGAGGTACAGGTGCTATTGTGGTTAATACAGAGTATAGACACACTTTATATGAAAAAGGTTGGTTTGCGTTGCAAGG
This sequence comes from Olleya sp. KKT75, assembly GCF_055635485.1. Taxonomy (NCBI): domain Bacteria; kingdom Pseudomonadati; phylum Bacteroidota; class Flavobacteriia; order Flavobacteriales; family Flavobacteriaceae; genus Olleya; species Olleya sp. KKT75. The sequence goes on along the minus strand of NZ_CM145759.1, from coordinate 833,491 downwards.
TAATGCGTTTGTTGATGCAGGAAGCTGGCGTAATCCAGGAGGTGATTTTGGCGATTTTAGTGACGCTGATAACTTTAGGGTTTTTCCTGGTGTTGGTTTGCGCTTTATACACAAATCTATATTTAATGCTATTTTTAGAATAGATTATGGCTACGGAGTCTCAGAAAAAGATGGTCAAGGTTTAGTCTTTGGTATTGGACAATATTTCTAGCAAATATGTTTTTTGTAGTAATGATGCAAGTCTTCCGCAGAAGCGCCAAACCATTTTTTGACATATATTACCCAAAAGTGATATTGTAGTTTCCAAATTCCATGTTTCTCGTAGCGTCTTGCAGAGGTTTTAAGTTTGTGGTTGATAACTACAAATTCATTACGTTTATACAACTCGTTAATCAAAATATTGTCTTCGTAGATTGTATATGTTTCGTTAAAACCACCAATATCATTAAATAATGCTTTGGTAATAAATTGACTTTGATCACCACCGCGACTAGCTCTCCATGAAAACTTAGTTAACCAACTAGCCAAGCGTAACCACCAATGTTTACTATCAAATTGTAACCTGAAACAACCTGCGTTATTTCCTTTTTTAATTTCTTCTAAAATTAAATGATCATATCTGTTTGGTGGAAAAGAGTCGGCATGTAAAAAATAAAGAATGTCTCCTTTTGAAGCTTTGGCACCTATATTCATTTGTTTTGCACGTCCTTTTTCAGAATGCAACACTTTAATGTTTAAACCTAATGTATTGATAATTGAAACGGTATTGTCCGTGCTTCCACCATCAACAACAATAATCTCTTGAATGGTGTTTAATGAGGCATTATCAATTAAATGATATAAGAGCTCAGTAATGTGTTCAGCTTCGTTTAAAACCGGGATAATAATGCTTATCATGCTTTATTTACGTAAGTTTTATTAGATTGGTTTTAATCATTTAAGTCCCAGTTGTAATCTTTATAGCTAATTTTAGCTTTCGCTGAAATGGTTACGTCTGTATACTTGTTTAAAAAGTCAATCAAACTGCCATTTTGCTCAAAATCTTTATCAAACCATTTAAATATTTTTGATAATTTCAAACTGTTTTCTTTGATCTCGTTACGTTTAGTATCGCTTAAAAACTGTTTAGTTGCAGCAGTTAATTGTGTTTCTAAACTTGAAGCTGTAAATGCAGTATTTTGTAATTTAGGACAAGAATAAGAGGCGCAAACAATCGCGAAGTGAATACGAGGTTCGTCCATTTTACGCAAAATTTCATGCTCAATGTCTTCTAAACTATACCATTTGTCTCCTAGTTCCCAAAGTTTTTGGCCCCAAGGGTCTTTAATGTCTTTAATGCTTTTTACAGGATAATTTTTTATAATTAAATCTATTGTTAATGCATTGTATGCATTAATCCAATAGGCTAGTTTTTCGTTTTTAGACCAATTTGATTTAGGCGTATTATGCGCTAACTCATCAATATAAACGACTAGTGTTGTTTTGTCGGTTTTAAATTCTTGATAGTTTACATTCCCAGATGCTGATACATATTGTTGTAATAGTGTATTCCATCTTTTATGGCTGAATGTTGAGCTTTCAATCTGCTTAGGTGGTTTTGGAGGCAGGGGAAGTACTTTTGTTTTACTTGTTGCAACTTCTTTATGATCTTCAAATACAATAGTATTAGTATCTGTTTTGATTTCAGCGACAGCTTTTTCTTGTAAAACAGCTGATTCTTGGATTGGTTTTGTGGTGTCTTGAGTAATTTTTTTTGCATTACAACAAGAACTAAACAGGACAATTAAAATTAATACGATGCTATTTTTCATTTTTTTAAAGGATATAATTCTTGACTAATAAAATCTTTTGGAAACGTTTCGTCACCTTCAAAACCTAACTCGATATCACGACCATCATGCGGAATGTAATTGGTTTTAAAAATATAATCCCAAATACTTAACGTGATCCCAAAATTTACTCCATAAGTTATGTTTTTTGGTAAGTGTTTTACATGATGCCAAATGTGCATTTTTGGATTGTTAAATACATATTTTAAAGCCCCATAATCCCAACCTAAATTGGCATGATTTAAGTGTCCAACAGTGATCGCGAAAAAATGCACTATCGCAACATGTTGTGCATCAAATCCACCAATAATGGCAATAGGAATGTATAGCATGGATTTATATAAAATAGGTTCCATCCAGTGGTAGCGTAAATGTGCTGCAAATCCCATTTCTTTAACACTGTGGTGTACTTTATGGAAGTTCCATAAAAACTCAAAACGATGTAATAAATTATGTGTAATCCATTGTGTAAAGTCAGAGATTATAAAAAATATAAACAAGCCTAACCATAATGGTAAATTGTCAACATCAAACAGCTGAAAGTTAGAAATGGATAAACCAACAACACCTAAAATATCATCAAAAAAACCAGCAGCAGTATTAGATAATGCGATCAAAATGATAAGATTAAGCAAAAAGAAATTAAAGAACATATAAAACGTGTCTAACCAAAAATCTTTACGGAAAATAGATTGGTTTTTACGCCAAGGAAACACAATCTCTAAACCCCAAACTACTAACGATATTATGATTAACCCATAAAAATAGTTGTCCCAGTTATTTGGGAATATAATTTGGTGTTTTAGATAGTTCCAATAGCCAAAATAGGCGTTTTTTATAATGTCTATATATTTTTCCATAGCTGGCTAAATTAGCCTTTTAGTTACTTTTTTGATGTAACTAAAGTTACATCGTGTTATAGTGTTTCTATTAAACCTTTAAATAACGTAATCATATCTGGTTCTGCTTGATTAGCCATTGCAATAATTTCGCTAATATCTACCGGTTTTAGATTACTTGGGTCGCATTCATCTGTTAAAACTGACACAGCAGCTACTTTTAAATTTAAATGATTAGCAACAATTACTTCTGGAACAGTACTCATCCCAACAGCATCGCTACCAATAATTTTTAACATTCTGTATTCTGCTCTAGTTTCTAATTGCGGTCCAACAACGCTAGTGTATACACCTTCGTGTAATGTGATGTTGTTTGCTTTAGCAATTGCTTTAAATTTTTTGTTTATTTCTAAATCGTAAGGCGCACTCATGTCAACAAAACGTTCGCCTAATTCTTGAACACCTTTAAAGGCTAAAGGAGAACTTCCTTGAAGGTTAATATGATCGTCAATTAACATCAATTCACCTTTCTTAAAGTTTAAATTAATGGCTCCAGAGGCGTTAGAAACTAATAATGTTTTAATCCCTAGTTTTTCCATAACTCGAACAGGGTAAGTCACGTCTTCCAAACTGTAACCTTCATAAATATGAAAGCGACCTTGCATAACAATTACTTTTTTACCTGCTAGATTTCCGAAAATTAATTTCCCTTTATGAAACTCGACAGTCGCTGTCGGAAAATTAGGAATATGATTATAACTTACTTCTTCTATAATCTCAATTTCGTCTGTTAATTTACCTAATCCAGTACCTAAAATAATACCAACTTCAGGATTGTTAAAACCTTTTTCTTGTAGGTATTCGACTGTTTTATTTATATGTTTTATCATGTTCTATTAATGCTTTAAGTGTGTGGTTATTTTCAATGTCTTCGTAAGTGTCAACATCATTTAGTTGTTCTAACAAAAATACGCTTTCATTTTTTAAATTTTTAATAGTGTCATCAAATACCGTTTCGGTTCCCCAATTTTTATTTTCAAACACGTCTTTATATAGTGTTTTCATGCCTAAAAGGTAATAACCGCCATCTTCAGCAGGACCAATAGTAACGTCGTTAGTGTCCAATGCATCAAACGCTTGTGTAATATGTTTGGGTTGTAAATCGTGTAAGTCACTACCAACAATGACAATTTTAGAATAACCAGCGTCAAAACCAGCTTTAAATGCATTTTGCATTCGGATACCTAAGTCGTCACCAAACTGTTGGTGTTTTTGATATATATTACTATCCCAAAGGTCGTTTTCTCTAATTTTAACCGAGTAGTATACAGCTTTGTCACTGTCTATGTTGCGTAAAACACTTTCAGTATGTTCTAGTAATTTTATATATATCGCTAAAGCGGAAGCTTCGCCGATGGTCTTGGCTAATCTTGTTTTTACTTTACCTAACTCTGGGTTTCTGGTAAAGGTTATTATTAGGTTTTTATGAGCCATTAGTTAGTGTTCTTTTTTGTAGGTTTTACTTCAAATACATGTTCTCCTTTTGTTAACCATTTACTCCACGCTTCATTAAAGGTGTGTACTTGTTCTGTTTCTTTTTCTTCGGAATCAACTACAATAAAATCGTTGTTTTTCCATTCGAAAATACCGCCATAAAGATTAAGTACGTTTGTGTAACCTTCGTCTTTTAGTTTTTTTGCAATCGTTTCTGATCGTATTCCAAGTGAGCAATAGACTACTATTTTTTCATCTTTGTTACTATATATATCGGTGACTGTTTTAATATCAAAAAAATCATAACCAACTAACATTGCATTTTTAATATGACTCACTTCAAACTCTTTAGGTTCTCGTGCATCTAGTATAACAGCGTCAGTTTTTGGCATTGCTAATTCTTGTACGGTAATATACGGGACGCTATTTTTGTTGTGTTTTTTTAATAACTCTTCCAGCGTGTCTTGTGCTATACTTTGTGCAGCAAAAAGACTTATAAATAAAAATAATACTGTTTTCATAGGGTTATAAATTAATTCCGAAACCTTGTAAACCACTTTCTATTGCTGGTAAAATTTCTGTGTTATCCCAAATTCCCGTAATAATGGTTCTTGCATATTCTTCTGGCAACAATCCATTTTTCATTAAACTATTGGTCAACTTATAATTATAGTCGAGGTTATGGTGTGTAAATTTCATTTCGCCATTAACATCTTCTAAAATAGCATACCATACTTGTGGTGTTCCATCATTAGCAGGCATACCAATAACACCTGGATTTAACCATAATTTTTGGTCTTGCTCATGGCTAAAAGGCAGACCGCAATGTCCAGCAATAATAACATCGCTATTGGTGGCTTCTAATGTTTTTGATTTAACAGACCAGTCTGTAGATTTAAACACAAATTCTGATACATTAAAGTAATCACCATGTACAACCGCTACTTTTTTGTTGGCATAGGTAAATGTTATATGATCAGGAATCGTTTTAAGATGTTCAATGGAGTTTTTACTCAGCTGACTTTGGGCAAATGGATACCATAGTTTTGAAAACCCATCACAACGTGAGCCTTCAGTAAAGTCGCAACCACAATCTTCTTCGCCTTCAATAAGTTGTATTTCTACATTACCTAAAACACTATTGGCTTTCCATAATTTAAATAGTTGGACTGTTTCTTCTGGTTGTGCGCAATAGCCAACAATATCTCCAGTACAAATGCAGTTTTCTGGTTTGATCTCTTCTTTTTCGGCAACAGCTTTAAGAGCTTCTAAAGCTTGTAAATTACTGTAAACGCCTCCAAAAAGAAGCACTTTACCAGATAATGTGCCAATATGTTTTATTGTTTTATCCATCTAGGAACGAAATATAAAATGTTACAACTAAAAATCCCCCAAGCATTTACCCAAAGTAAATCGGCATAACGCCCTTTAGTAAAAATTAATGCCTCAGGAAAAGCTTTAAATATTAATAAAAATCCAAAAAGTAAGCCACAACCCACACTTAAATAAAAACTTATTTTGGGTACTTTATAATTCCAGAATAAAAAGATTGGTGTTAAACCAATGACCATAGTTCCGGAAATGGTGGTTGCTGATAGGATTTCGGCATTAAAAAAGATTGGAATGGTCCCTAATAAGGCAATTGCAACCATTGCTAATCTTCCAAAAGAAAGGCTTTTGCCTAAGCCTAAATCCACAGCTAATAATTTTGAAAATGATGAAAAAGTGGAATCTAAGGTTGATGCTGCTGAGGTAATCATTATAAAATTAATGACTAACAATACCACCACACCAAATGCTTTTCCAACCTCAACTGCTGCTTGTCCTTTAAAACCTTGTGTTTGTGCGTAAACACCAATAATACTGAATAACACAATACAAATGGCGCCTAATAAACTAGCCCATAAAAAGCTTTTTCTAGTCACTTTAGGAGAACTTATAAAGGCTCTGTCGGTTAAAACGGGATCGTGAAAAGGGTAACTAAACGATTGGATTATAGCTGCAAAAAACAGATTTAAACCCAGTTCAAAACTCCAAGTTCCTGACGTTGCAATGTCTTTTGCTGTAAAATTTTCCACAGAAAAAATAGTATATAAAATAATGATTAGCAGTACAGAAAACAAGACCATCTGGATCACGTCCGTAAAAATAGAACTACTCAGGCCACCTTTAATAGCATAGCTTAGTGTTAGTAATGTAAATACAATTATGGCTGTGTAGTAGCTGGCACTTCCTGTTTCTCCAAAGTAAGAGCCAATAACCATGGTGTTACTCCAGACTTCATTAAACAATCTAATAATAATCAAAATAGTAAAAACAGCAACTGCTTTTTTACCAAATTTACTGGTTAAAAATTGATGGATGCTAGTGTAGCCACCTTTGGTGCGTAATTGATATATTAGTAATCCTGCAACTGCAAAACTTAAATAGTAACCAGCATAAGCGACTCCACCAACAATACCAAAGTCTAATCCTAAATTAGCCGCATTGGTAATGCTTTTTGCAAAAATCCAAGAAATAATAAGGCTTCCCGTTAGGACTAAAACGTTTGGTGATTTTTTATTGTGATTAGCTTTAAAAAACGACTCGGTAGTTTTAGCGTAAGGGGATAGTAAAAACAAGAGTAAACTTGATCCTACTACCAAAATCCATTGCCAAATTTCTGTGCTCATCTGTTAGTTTTCGTCCCACCAAACTGGGAAGTTTATATCGTTACCATTTGTTGCATTTGCAGCTTGATTATAATTCTCAGCATTTAAAGCATCTTCCTCTGCAGGATAAGGCATTCTAACCGGAATTAATCCATTATTTAAACTTGCAGACACGGTGTTAAATTCAGGGAAACCTGTACGTCTATAGTCTACCCAACCTTCATAACCATTAATAATATTAGCAATCCACTTTTGAGTCATTATTTGTTGTAACGGTGTTGTGCCAACAGCATCATAAGCTGCGTTACCTGTTAAGTAAGTTGCTGGTAAATCAGTCTGCCAATATTCAAAAGCTTGCGTTACTCCTGTGTTGTATAACGCTTGTGCATTTGCTGTAATTAACCCTTTTTCGGCAGCTTCGGCTAGTGTAAAGTAAACCTCCCAAGAGGTCATAAAATTAGCATCTAATACCGAGGTATCTTCTCTAAAAGCAGTTCCTGCTAAAGAGTATTCTGCTAAAGCAATAGACGTTGATGAGGCATCAATACCATTTAGTAAACCGTTATACTCATTAGTTGTGGCGTTTTCAAAAGGTCTGAAAAAAGTGCCTATTCTGTTGTCGTTTAAGTCCGTTAATAGCTCCTCCATAGTTTCGGATAGTACAAAATTATTGAAATCTCCAACACGCAATTGTGCTAGTCTAAAGCTGTTTGGATCAGTATTGGTAAAGTTAAATACTGCGTTTTCAGCTGTAGCTGAAATCAAATCACCTGAGTTGTATAAGGCTTGTAAGTCTTCCGAAACATCGATTTTATCTGATAGTCTCATCAAATATTTCAACTTTAAACTATTAGCAAAAGTTATCCAAGCTTGTAAATTTCCATCAAATAGAATGTCACCTTCCAAAGGAATGGCTAAGCTGTAATTTTGGATGGCTGTAATCCCTTTGTCTAAGTTGTCAAGGATTCCGTTCTCATCTAAATAAATAGATTGCTGCGTGTCATAGGCTGGCGTAACGGTTCCGTTAACACCATTAAAGGCTTCAAAATAGGGCACATCTCCAAATAGATCTGTTAATCCTGCTGCCATGTACGCTTTCAGAATTAAGGCTGGACCTTCATATACTTGAAAAGTAGCTGTTGTTCTGGATTGTGTTAGTATGATTTCGTTATCACGTAAGTTTGTGTAAAAAATAGGCCAAGGATTTCCTCCTAATTGTGGCGATTTTAAATCATGTCTGTCAAATAGGTTAAAGTCTAAAGCAGTTCTGTGTTGCGATAATAAATCACCTGCAACAAAACCTTCGTAACTCATTTGTTCTCCAAAATCGTAAATAACTTGACGTAACAACAAACTTGGTTGTACAGTGTTTGGAGCGTTAGGATTAGTATTAATGTCTTCAAAGTCCTTGGTGCAACTTGTAGTTAAAACAAGCGCGAAAAAACTTAATATATATAATGTGTTTTTCATGATGTTGCTCTTAAAAATTTAAACTTGCTTTTAATCCAAAACTACGTGATGAGGCATAACTCATGTCTTCCACACCGCTTACAAAACCATCACCTTGAACCGCTAATTGTTCTGGGTCAAAATGTGGGTTTTCTGTAATAACAAACAAGTTGCGACCAATTAAGGATATGGCAATATCGCCACCTTCTTCTAACCCTAAAAAACCTTCTTTTAGTTTAAAATTGTAACCAATAGAAAATTGTCTCAACTTTAAGTAAGACGCATCATAGACATTATTTTCTTCATGGTTTCTGTCGTAAAATTGTCTGTAGTAGCTTTCGGCAGATACCGCTACGGTGTTAGGTTGTCCGGAAGCAGTTACACCTTCTGCAACAATACCATCTTCAGGTCTGTACTCGGTTTCTGCTAATTGTCCTCCAACATTACCTAAAGCACTGGTTCTTGATACAATCTCTCCACCTTGTCTCCAATCAAACAAAAAGCTTGCAGTCCAATTTTTATAACTAAAATCGTTATTCCAACCTAATGTAAAATCTGGATTGTAATTCCCTAGTTTTTTAAGTGTATTGTCTGCTATATAGCGTCCGTCGCTATCTATTATAAATTGTCCGTCTTCGTTTTTAAGATACCCTGTACCATAAAAGTCTCCAATTTGTCCACCTTCTTTAACTTGAAACCAAACGGTTTGATTGGCACTATCGTAAATTCGGCTATAAGCCAATGTTAAACGACCATCAGCTTGCGGTAACTCTTCAATAGTTGCTTTGTTTTTCGCGAAGTTAAACGTCGTGTTCCACTTGAAGTTATTGGTTTTTATAGGTGTGATACCTGCAATAATTTCGACACCAGTCGATTTTACTTTACCACCATTAACCACTTGTTGCTCATAACCTGAGGATATAGGAATAGGTAATGATATAATCTGATCTTTGGTAATTGCATTGTAATAGGTAAAGTCAAAACGGATACGGTCATTTAGAAAACGTACATCTGCACCAAACTCATAATTAGTGGTGCTTTCAGGTTTTAAATTAGCGTTAGGAATAAAGTCCTGATTGCTAAAAGTTGGTTGACCATTATAGGGTGTTTGAGAGATAAAAGCGCCCGAGGTTTGATACGCATTAGTATCGTTTCCTACTTGCGCTACACTGGCTCTTAGTTTAGCAAATGACACCGCTTTTGGAAGTGTGGTAACATTAGATAAAATAAAGCTGGCTGAAGCCGAAGGATAGAAAAATGAAGTCCCATCTACAGAAAAAGGGGTTGCTAAAGCACTAGACCAATCATTACGTCCTGTAATATCTAAATAGAGAAAGTCTTTATAGCCTAGTTTGGCAATACCGTAAAAAGAATTAATACGTTTTTTAGAGTCAAACTGAAACACTTCAATAGGAGATGCTGCATTATTTAAACTAAAAATACCAGGTTGTGCTAAGTTAACGGTTTGCGCTTGTTTTGTGGATGCCTTCTGGTCTAAACGATTTCCTCCAGCGGATACATCTACTTTAAAATCGCCAAAGGTCTTATTGTAATTTAATAAAAAGTCAGTGTTAATTTCTCTGAAAAACACATCGTGTTCTGCGTAAGCACCATTTTTAAATCGGTTGCTAGAATAACTACGTTTTAATTCTCTTTTTTCTGAAGAGTAGTCCATTCCTGTTCTTAACTGTAAACTAAAGGCATCGGTAAATTTATGCTTAAAAGCCACATTACCAAACACACGATCACGATTAAAACTGTTGGTGTTTTCGTATAAAATAAAATAAGGGTTATCAAAAAACGTGTAGTTAAAACTATATTGTTGCACACCTTCTAAACCCGGTTGCCAATATTTTTTTAAACTATTAATATCTAGACTTCGTGGACCCCAAGCCACTAAACTGTAATTTACATTTTCACTACCATAACCATTAGATGGTCTATTATCACTAGTTGAGTTAGTGTAAGAAATAGAGGTTGAAATCGTGGTTTTATCCGTAGGTTCAAAATTTAGTTTTGCAGCAACGGTTTGCCTGTCTAAATTGACACCAGGGATAATAGATTCACTTCTTAAATCTGTAAAAGACAAACGATAATCTCCTGTGTCAAAACCATTAGAGATGGCAATATTATTAATTGTTGTGACGCCAGTTTGATAAAAGTCTTTTAAGTTGTCAGGATTGGATTTTAAGAGTGTTGGTGTAATAGTGTCTCCGTTATATAAAGCAGTATCGCCACCACGTACAATCGTTCCGTTTGGCAACACGACAGGACTATCAAATTGCGATGCAAAATTACCTGCGTCCAATTGTGGCCCCCAAGAATAGGTAATATTGTCGTTAATACCACCACCAAGACCATCTACATATTCAAACTGACCAGAATTACCTTGTCCGTAACTATTTTGAAACTCTGGTAATCTAAAAGCAGAATCCACAAATACAGAGGTGTTAATACTAATCCCTAAGCCTTTTGACTTTTTACCACCTTTAGTTTTTATTACAATAACGCCATTAGATGCGCGCGTACCATATAAAGCAGCTGCACTTGGTCCTTTTAAAACCGAAACCTCTTCAATATCATCCGCATTAACATCCATTGCGCCATTTCCGAAATCTATTTCCTGAAAACCTGCAGCAGCTTCGTTTGTAAAGTTGAAAACAGTATTGTTATTGATAGGGACACCATCGACAACAAATAGAGGATTGTTGTTAGAGAAAGAGGCTTCACCACGAATTGTGATTTTTGAAGATGATCCAACACCTGTTGCGCCTTGAGAGATCGTCACACCTGCTAATTTACCTGCTAAATTGTCTAAAAAATTAACTGCTTTAACTTCTGTAAGTCCTTTTGAAGATAAAGACTGTACCACAAAACCTAACTCTTTTGTGTCGCGTTCCAAGCCTAGGGCTGTGATAACCACTTCGTCTAAACTTGAAGCATCTTCAATTAAAGCAACGTTTATAGTGGTTTGATTGGTAATGGCTATTTGTTGTGTTTTATACCCAATAAACGAAAACGATAACGTCTCTATATCGTCTAAAACAGTTATTGAATATTGCCCTTCATTATCCGTAATTGTTCCGCTATTATTGCTAGTCACAATGTTAACGTATGGTAATTTTTGACCATCTTCAGCACTTGTAACGGTACCTGTAATTGTAGTTTGCGCGATGCTAAATGTAGATACAAGAAGCAAAGCACATAAGTAAATGTGTTTCATTTAAAAAGATTAGTTTCAGTAATAAAATGACTTAAAAGTCTTTAGTTTTTAATCGAAACTAATTGCGGAGAACCTTTATTAAAAAGGGTATGATTTATAGTAAAATTTATAACTATAGCAGTGTATAAAAGTATCGCTTTCGCGGAAATACAAAGCTGGAGTAATACTGTTTTTACTGCTTTTGAAATAGTTTTATAGCTATTTAATATTGTAGATATATCTGAAGCCGAATCAATATCAACCAAAGTTTCTAGTAAACTGAAGTTAATATGATTTACAGATAGTAACTGTAATGTGGTTGTTTTTAACGCTGAGGTTTGCCAAGGAAGTTGACTAAAACGTTTAGTATTAAATAACGCTTTATTAAGTCCCATTAAATAAAAACCACCATCCTTAGAAGGGCCAAAGACTAACTGATTGTTATTTAGTTTTTGGTTAGCATCATTTAAATGCTTGGTTTTTAAATGAGGCGTGTCATTTCCTATCGAAATAATATTGGTAAAACCTTTGTCAAAAACGGTTTGTATTGCATGACTAAAACGCGCACCAAAAGACGTTCCTTCTTGCTGCGTTTCAGTGAAATGGAAATAGGGTAATCCCGTTTTTTTTACCTTATTAATGGTTTCATTAGTCAATGTTTCAAACAACTGACTATCTGCAAAAGATTTGCGCTTAGCATCCTCTTTAGCAGAATTTGAAAAAATTAATATGGCAGTTTTTTTTGTCATTTTTTAATTTCCGCGTAAGCGAAAACGCTATTTTAACTATGCAACAACACCTTGACAGCTGCTTCCTGCGCCTGCAGTACAACCATAACAATGTTGAGAAATTATAATGTTTCGTCCTTCTAATAATTCTGTTTTATATTCAGAAATGTGTTTAGATTTACTGTTTACAGGTAGTTCTAACATTTGATTAAAATCACAATCAAATAAATAACCATCCCAACTTACAGACAATGTATTAGTACACATGACGTTTTGTACGGCTGCAGGATTATAAGCTTCTACTAAAGAGTACATGTAATCTTCGTAGTTTTCTGAAGCAATTAAATAATCTAAAAAACGTGCAATTGGTAAGTTTGTAATAGCAAATAAGTTATGAAACTGAATGCTAAAATCTTCTGATAGTGCTTTCTTAAAATCTTTTTCCATAGCCATTTGATCACCAGGTAAAAATGCGCCTGACGGATTATAAACTAAGTCTAGTTTTAAGTCGCTTCCTGGCATACCATAACCAACAGCATTTAATTCTTGTAACGCTTTTATGGACATGTCAAAAACACCTTCGCCACGTTGTTTATCTGTTTTTCCTCTAGTCCAGTGTGGCATAGAGCTTATAACATGGATATTATGCTTTTTGAAAAATTCTGGTAAGTCGTAATATTTTTTATTAGCACGAATAATGGTTAAATTAGAGCGTACAATAAAATCTTTAATTCCAATTTTAGAAGCTTCTTCTACAAACCATCTAAAATTTGGGTTCATTTCTGGAGCACCTCCCGTTAAGTCTAACGTATGCGCGCCAGTTGTTTTTATAACATCCAAGATTTGTTGCATGGTCTCTTGGGTCATGATTTCCTTTCGGTCTGGACCGGCATCTACGTGACAGTGCTCGCACACTTGATTACACATGTAACCCACGTTAATTTGTAGTATTTCTAGTTTTTTCGCTATAAGCGGAAATTGACCAGTTTCAGAAATTTTATCTTTAAAAGTCGGTAATTCGCCATCAGCAAAAATACCACCAGATAAAATCTCTAATTGTTTATTGCTTTTTGCTAAATCGCTTCCTAGTTTTTTAAGGGACTTTGTTGCCATTAATACAGTTATCTTGTTTGTAGTCTACCTACGAAATTAATTAATCAGTGGTTTTAATACTAACCATCTAGTTTATTTACTTTATTCATCATTTGCACACCATGTACTAAAGTTGCACCGCTTTTTATAGCTGCTCCAACGTGAATGGCTTCCATCATTTGCTCTTTTGTAATACCACGTTGTAAGGTGTCTTTGGTATAAGCGTCAATGCAATAGGGGCATTGCTCTGTATGCGCAACAGCTAATGCTATTAATGATTTTTCTCTAGCAGTTAAAGCGCCTTCTTCAAATACTTTTCCATAATAGTCAAAAAACTTGTTTCCAAGTTCTTCATTCCATTCTGTTATTTTCCCGAATTTTCTTAGGTCTGCTGGATCGTAATATGTTTTTGCCATTATGATTTTTTTTAAAGATATAAATCTAAAACCGTTTTGTCGTAAAGTTTTAGTACTACTAACAAAGGTATCTAAATTTATGATAAATTAATAGGTGGTAGGTTTTGGCAATGTGTATTTTTTGGTTTGAATAACCTCGTTTTCTAGGACTGTTTTATTTAAAAAATAAAATATAGCGTCTAGATCTTCAGGATGCACATTTGCAGCATCGTGAGTTCCGTTTTTAACAATGTTCAAAAAGTAAGACGCTTCTAAAGTGTCTAGTTTTTCTGTAATGGTTTTTGAGCCATGTAACATCATATACCCCGGTTTTTTAGTTTGGCAATTTTGGTGTGGAGCACTACCATAAGGTACAGCGCCGTCTTCTGTGCCATGTGTAAGTGCTATGGGTATTGCATTGTCAATAGTTAACGAGTCTATGTCTAAAAAGGCACCAGCAAATCCAATGACACCAGCAAATGTAATGTCTTTATATGCAGTTAAGTCAGGGATAAAAAAACGTCTCATAAAGGCAGCGTGTAATGCGGTTTCGGCACCAGAACTACTACCTGCAGCTATTATTTTTGTGGTGTCTACTTGTAGCATCGTACTATTTTGATAGATAAAATTAGTAGCGTCTAAAAAGTCGATAACTGCTTGGTTAAAGGTAAAAAGTTTATCCTCTTTACTGCAATTGCAACCAAAGCCTGTTTTTGTGCCTTTTCTTAATAATCGGTAAGAAATAGAAACACCAATATATCCATTTTTATTGGCAGCATTTACAATATTGACCTCGTCAATACCATTACGTCCGCCTCCAGAAAAACCGCCACCATGCATCCAAATAACAACAGGTAAACTATCTGTTGGTTTTATATTCTCAGGCGTGTAAATATCTAATTTAAGTGTGTCTAATCCTTTTGTTGCGTAAGTGTATGTTTTCATGTTTTGTGCTGGACTTGAAAAATAGGTTAATACAAGAACTAGTATGTATAGGTTTTTCATAAAACGTATTAAAATCTAAATTTAGTCAAATAACAGATTTTTATGTTAATTATTTTAATTTAGCAATAAATATATTTTTCTATGGATTATTTTGTGATTGCATCAATATTAGTGCTTATTTCTGCCATTTTTGGGTATATAAATGTGCGGTTTTTAAAAATGCCTAATACTATAGGCTTAATGTTAATTACCATTGTATTTACTTTAGGAGTGTTTGCACTAAGTTATTTTGATGACACCTTGTTGAATGCTGAGAAGTTTATAATTACACAAATAGATTTTAAAAGTATTTTATTGGACGTTATGTTAAGTTTCTTGTTGTTTGCTGGTGCTTTGCATACTAATTTTGAACAGCTTAAAGTACAACGTTGGCCCGTATTAGCGTTTGCGACTTTTGGCGTTTTAATCTCGACATTTTTGGTTGGTGGCGCTATGTTTTTTGCGCTACCAATTATAGGCTTACATATAGATTTTATATACTGTTTATTGTTTGGTGCATTAATTTCGCCAACAGATCCAATTGCTGTTTTAGGGATACTAAAAAAAGCAGGTGTACCTAAAAAATTAGAAACCAAAATTGTTGGAGAATCCCTTTTTAACGATGGTGTTGGTGTTGTTATATTTTTAACCATTTTTAAAATTGCCGATTTAGGTATTGAAAATGTTAGTGCTTTAGAAGTTGTAGAGCTGTTTGGTGTTGAGGTGCTTGGAGGGATTGCATTAGGTTTGATTTTGGGTTGGATTACGTATAGATTAATGAAGTCTATTGACGATTATGATATTGAAGTTATTATAACCTTGGCTGCTGTTATGGGCGGAACTGTTTTAGCACAAAAGTTACATATATCAGCGCCTTTAGCAATGGTAACTGCTGGTTTGGTAGTTGGGAATGATACCGTTAGAGATAGTGCGATGTCAGATACTACGGAGGCTTATGTCGATAAATTTTGGGAGTTGTTGGATATTCTTTTAAATACAATTCTGTTTGTTTTAATAGGAATGGAGATGTTAGTGTTAACCTTTAAATTTGAGTATTTAACTGCCGGTTTATTAGCCATTCCTTTAGTTTTAGTGTGTAGATATATTTCGTTATTGGTACCAATAAAATTCTTTGAAAACAAGTTAGACTTTGTTCCAAAAACTAACCTAATTATGACTTGGGGTGGACTACGCGGTGGAATATCTATAGCGTTGGCATTAGGCCTTACAGAAGTTATGGAGCGTGATTTAATTTTGGTAATTACTTATGTTGTGGTTGTCTTTTCTATATTAATACAAGGAATGACCGTTGGTAAATTGGTTAAAAAACTAGAAATTAAATAGCCTTTATGCAAAACTGGATTAGTCTATTATCTGATTTTAAGGCAAAACAACAACCCATTGCTTTTATTACTGTTTCCAAATGTCTGGGGTCAACACCTTGCGTTGTTGGTTCTAGAATGATAGTGACTAAAGACAAACAGATTTACGGAACTATAGGAGGAGGGAAGCTAGAGTTTAAAGCTATTGACGAAGCAATAATTGCTATTAATGATAACAGAATTATAGCGTCCAGTTACACTTTAGGACCAGAGTTTGAGCAATGCTGTGGCGGGAAAGTCGAATTTATTATAGAACCTATGAATCAATCGCCAGAGTTATTTTTATTCGGAGCAGGACATATTGGAGTAGAAATCTGCAAACTTTTAGTAGACACGCCTTTTAAAGTTAATCTTATAGATTCTCGAGACGACTGGTTTTCTAATCTAGAGTTAGATGCTAGTATCGCAACACATCAAACTACCGAAACTGATTTTAAAACGTTTAAGGATGTTGTAAAATGGGGTAGTAACAGCTACGTTTTAGTGTTAACACATAATCATGCAATTGACTTTGATATTATAGCAATGGCGTTACAAAATCAAACTAAGTTTTTGGGGTTGATTGGCAGTAAAACTAAAAAAGTCAGATTTAACAATATGCTTATTAAAGAGATGGCTATTCCTGAAGGTATGACTAATGTAGTTTGTCCTATTGGTTTAGATATTGGAGGTGATACACCAAAAGAAATTGCTATAAGCGTTGTTGCTCAATTACTACAAGTGCATTATAAAAGCTTAGCTAATTAATACTAAGATTTGATGATAATATCCCATCTAGGAGATTACAGAAGTGTCTTGTAAGTAAAAGAATGGCTATTATTGCAGCAACTAAAGATGAAAAAAAACAAATCAATCATAGATAAATTAACTGCGCTTTGGGCTTTAAACGAGTCCGGTTTAGGTGGTTTTTTACATGTGTTTAATTCGCCATTCACAGGTTTGATAGTTGGTGGTGTTTCAATATTACTAATTAGTTTAATTGCTTTTTATGCTAAAAACAAATGGCAAACTATTTTAAAAGCATTGGTTATTGTCTTGATTATTAAAATGGCAGTAAGTCCATATTCTCCATTCGGAGCTTATGTTGCAGTCAGTTTTCAAGCGCTTTTTGGTGCGTTTTTATTTTCTAACTTTTCTTGGAAAGGTTTTGTGCTATTGGTTTTAGGGATGGTGACTTTTTTAGAGTCCGCTTTGCAAAAACTAATAGTACTAACAGTGGTTTATGGTACTGGTCTATGGGAAGCTATTAATATTTATGGCTCATGGGTTCAGAAAAAATTAGACTTTGTTTCAGAAACCTCTACCACTTCTTTTTTAGTGACGTTATATCTTGTAGTATATGGCGTTTGTGGACTATTAGCGGGTGTCTTTATTAAAAGTATTATTAAGATAATAGCAAGTAAACCTGAAGTCGATTTTTATCTAGAAACAATGCCAAAAGCATCGGAAAGCACTAAAAGAAAAGTGCCCTTTAAAACCAAAGTTATTTGGGTTTGGCTAATTACGGTTGCTATAATTGTTTTAGGGTTTTCAATATTTGGAGGTGCACTTTTTGGGTGGCAAAAGGCTATTTATATCGTGTTCCGTAGTTTTCTTATTTTAATGCTTTGGTATCTAGTAATTGGTCCTTTTTTATTAAGATTGGTTCAGAAATACTTAAGTAAAAAGGAATCTAAGTACCAGCAGGATATTACCAATGCTATGGATTTGTTCCCTTATTTTAGGCAGATTATTTCCTATACTTGGAAACAAACGCAGCATTTAAAAGGATTCAATCGGTTTAAGTTTTTTATGGCGAATAGCATTTCAAATTGTATTCATTTTAAAACGCCTACGGAATGATTTATATCCTCACGGGAGCAATACGATCAGGGAAGACTACAGCGCTGTTACATTGGTTTAAAAACAGAAATGATGTTGATGGGCTATTGTGTCCCGACGATGCTAATGGAAAACGTTATTTTCTGAAATTAAAAAACAAAACAATTTTTAAGCTTGAAGCTGAAGCTGAAAATGAAATTAAAGCTATTGTTGCAATAGGGAATTTTAAATTTTTGCAATCGGCTTTTAATGAAGCTAATGACTATTTGATTTTAGAAGCTTCTAAAACAGAGCCTAAATATTTAATTATTGATGAAATAGGAAAGTTAGAATTAAAAAATGAAGGCTTGCACGTTTCAACCAAAGCTTTGATTTCTCAGTTTAAATCTAATGATAACACACATCTTATTTTGGTAGTCAGAGATTATTTGTTGGATGCTGTTTTGGAGCATTATGGGATAACTGAATGTTCTATTTTGACTACAGAAGATTTAGAAAATTTAATCTAACTAAAAATAGTTTCGCCTAAAGCATAATAAATCGCCATTATTGCCGAGTATATTGCGCTTCCAAGAAAACGCCATTTTAATTTAAATCTATTTTGAATCAAGTAATTTGCTAAAAACGAAATAGGAATATTTACCAAAAAGGACCAAAAGGCAATTTGGATAAGGTTAAATCCAATGGCATTAAATTGAGCAGAGAACAATTTGATAAACAACAAGTGTCTTGCAACCCAAAGTGGATTAAAGTATGCTATGGCTAAACCCGTTTTGGATAATACAGCGCGTGCACCTTTTAAATCTTTAGTTTTTTTTACTATCCAATCAAAATAGTTGGGGATTTCAAATGCGTAAAAAGTGGCGCCAACAAATGCCATTCCTAGTAGTCTGTGCCAAGAAAATTCGTCAACAATTAAAGCTGCTATTGTGTCTCCAGCACTATAAATTAGTGCACCCTTTAAGATGTTTTGTGTTTTGTAATGTAGTGCGATAAGGCGTTTATTTTAAATCAGATTGTAGTAAGCAATAAATTTCGCTATCCAAAAATTGACCATTGTAATAAAAATTTTCTCTAAATAGAGCTTCTAATTTAAAGCCAAATTTTAGTAGTAGTGTTTTTGAATTGACATTTTCAAGATTAACATTGGCTGAAAAACTGTGAAGATTTAAATCTTTAAAACCAAAATTAATTAGTGTGGTTAAGGCTTCTGTCATATAGCCTTTACCCCAAAAATTAGGATGTAAAATATAACCAATTTCTCCTCTCGAGTTTTGTTTGTCGATGTGGTGAATCGCGAAATCACCAATAATAGTATTGTTTTCTTTTTCAATAAGTGCCCAAGTTATTCCTTTTCCTTCTTTAAAAGCTTTTATGTAGCCTTCAATTCTTTGTTCAGTATCTTCAATACGTTTTGGTATTGTTGTGTCCATGTATTTAGAGATCGCTTTATTGCTTCTTAGGTTTAAAAGCGTTTGCGCATCTTTTTTTGTGTAAGCTTTAAACAATAGGCGTTCGCTTTCTAGTTCGGGAAAAACATCGAAAACGGACTTATTTATATTTGTTTCTTCAATCATTTAGGCTTTTTTATACAGACTCATTAATACCTTTTCAGGAGTCATTGGCGCGTTAAATTGCATGTTGTAGTTTGGATTAAACGCTTTTATAGCATTCTGAAGTGCAAAATAAGCACCAATCCCATACATTAAAGGTGGCTCTCCAACAGCTTTAGATTTTAATATAGCCATGTCGTTTCCTTCAGTTTCTACAGGAATCACTTCTACTGTTTTGGGTACAGAAAAAATATCAGGAACTTTATATGTAGAAAGCGCATTTGATAATAATTTTCCATCTTTATTATAAGCAATCTCTTCCATAGTCATCCAGCCAATTCCTTGTATTAAAGCACCTTCTACTTGACCTAAATCAATACCTTCACTCATGCTTTTTCCGTAATCGTGTACAATCTTTACGCTATCAAATTCGTAAGTACCACGCATGCAATCTATAGTGGTTGTTGTAATTGCGGTTCCGTAAACATGATAAGCAAAAGGGTGTCCTTTTTCCTTGGTTTTATCAAAGTGAATTTCTGGAGTCGCATAATGTGCGTTTTCAGTTAAAGCAACACGTTTTAACATGGCTTTGCTGACTAGCTCTGTCCAAGTTAAAGCTGATTTTTTGTTGTTGATATAAACAGATTCTTCTTTTAGAGTAATGTCTTTTACTGAAGCTTTTAAGTCTTCCGAAGCCACAATTTTTAATCTTTCAACTAAAGCATTACACGCCATTAAGGTTGCTTTTCCGTTTAAATCTGCGGTAGAACTTGCAGCAGAAGGCGACGTATTGGCAACACGCGTTGTATTGGTTGTTTCTATTTTAATTTTTTCAATAGGAATAGAAAACACATCCGCAGCAATTTGCATCATTTTGGTGTTAACACCTTGGCCCATTTCCACAGCAGCAGTACTAATACCAACGCTTCCGTCTAAATAAATATGAACCAAAGCACGTGCATGATTCATTGGTGTGTTTGTAAACGAAATACCAAAAGTAATGGGCATAAACGCTATTCCTTTTTTGAAACTTGTATTGTTTTTATTGAACGCTTCGACCGCTTGCTCTAAAGCTTCAATATTAAATATGTTTTTAGCAGAATGCCATGTGTTTTTGGCTTCTACTTTTTTAGCGATTTGTCCATAAGAAAACGTGTCGTTTTCATCTAACAAATTCGCTTCTTGAATTGTTCGTGTTGGTACACCAATTTCATGAGCAGCTTTTGCAATAGCAGATTCGATTACAAACATACCTTGTGGACCTCCAAAGCCTCTAAACGCTGTGTTTGGCGGTAAGTTGGTTTTACAACTCAACACTTTTGTTGTTACATTAGGTATGTAATAACTGTTGGTTGCATGAAATAAAGTCCGCTCAGCAATTGCAGGAGATAAATCTGCTGCTGCACCAGAGTTTTGCAAAAACTCGGTTTGATACGCTATAATTTTTAAGTCTTTTGAAAGTCCAATTTTATATGTGCTTTCATAAGGATGACGTTTTCCTGTCATACGTAAATCGTCATGACGATTTAAAATCAGTTTTACAGACTGGTTTAAATGGTGCGCAGCCAAAGCCGCCATTACAGCCCAAGGTGTTGCTTGGTCTTCTTTACCTCCAAATCCACCTCCAAGTCGTGTAACATCAACTTCAATTTTATGCATTGCAATGCCCAAAACTTTAGCGATAGTTTTTTGCACAGCTGTTGGACCTTGTGTAGATGACGTTACTTTTATGTTTCCGTTTTCTAAAGGCTCTGCATAAGCACCTTGTGTTTCGATATATAAATGCTCTTGTCCGTTAGAGAATGTTTCACCTTCAAAAATATACTCACAATCGGCAAATGCTTTTTCTGTATCTCCTAAACTAAAAGATCGTGGTGCATTAATAAAGCTTCCTTTTGCTTTGGCTTCTTTTGCTGTAGTAATGACTGGTAAATCTTCAATTTCAATGTCAATTAAACCTCGTGCTTTTCGAGCAATAAATTCCGATTCTGCAACAATTAAGGCAATTGGCATGCCCCAAAAGTGGACGTCATCCTCCGCAAATAAGGGTTCGTCAGGAATAATACCACCAATTTCATTTTCACCAGGAACATCTTTATAAGTAAAAATACGTTTTACGCCTTCTAGAGCTTCTGCTTTAGAATAATCAATACTTTTTATTTTTCCGTGTGCTTTTGGCGAATCAAACACGACCGCATGAAATGTTCCTTGTCTAATATTAACATCGTCAACATACAATGATTCTCCACGGACATGCGTGTAAGAGTCTAAGTTTTTGATGCTTTGTTTTAATGATTTTGAAACAGCATCTAATTTAGTGTCTAATACTTTATTTGGCTTGTTTTTATGCATGTTGTACAAAATCGTTTAAGGTGAATTGCTTCGGGAATAACGTTGTAAAATGAGCAAAAAATAATTGTCGCCCTAACAAACGTTTGTAGTCAGTTGTCCCACGAACATCACTAATTGGACTGATTTCATTTTGAAGTATTTGATTAGCTTCAATTATAGTGTCTAAAGTCAAAGGTTTATCAACTAAAAAGGCTGAGGTCTCATGCAAATATTTAGGAATTGCAGCAACACCTCCAATGGAAACATGCGCTTCCGATATCGTCTTGTTTTCGATTGAAAGATGTATTGCAGAATTGACACTAGCAATATCTAAATGTGTCCGTTTACACACTTTTTCAAAATTGAAAAATGACTGTTCTGTTGGTAATTTAAATTGAATGCTCTTTAAAAGTTCATCGTCTTTTAAATCGTAAGTTTTGTATCCTTTGTAAAAGTTTTTAAGAGCAATTGTTCTTTCTTTTTCTGCGGAATTTAATATTGTAATATTACTATTAAGCGACAGAAAAAAGATAGTCATGTCTCCAATTGGCGAGGCGTTTACTAAATTTCCTCCAAGCGAAGCCATGTTTCTAATTTGTTCTGAAGAGACTAACTTTAAGTGTTTTTTTAAGTTTGGTAAAATACTATTTAACTCCGTATGATTCCATAAATCTGAAACCGTTGCGTTGGTTCCGATCGTGCAAATACCATTTTTAATGTTAATGCCTTTTAAATACTCCTTTTCGGCTATTAGATGTACAGCGTTATCTGCTAAATGATCCGCTTGTTGGACATATAAATCCGTACCTCCAGAAACATATTTCCCTTTGGGTTGATTTAAATCTTTAGCTTCAATGTCTTTTAATCGTTGTGGGATGTTTTTAAAATATTCAGGAATAAATTGATTTTCAATTAACCAATTAAATGTGGAGTTTGTATTGTTGTCTAGTTTTTTGACAACTTGATGCGCTGCTTTTTCAATTGCTTTGTATCCTGTACATCTGCAAATATTTCCGCTTATAGCGTCAATTGCATTAGTATAATTTTTATCAGAATTTGATAAAGCAAATCCTGTTAAGGCAACTACAAAACCAGGCGTGCAAAATCCGCATTGTGTGGCGTAATTTGCCTTCATGGCTTCTTGAGTTGTGGTTAATTTGTCTTTAAGATTTGTGCCTTCAACTGTAACAATGTGTTTGCCATGTGCATTTCCTAGTGGCGAAATGCATGAGGTAATACTTTGGTATTCTATAGTGTCACCATGACGTGTTCCTACTAAAAGGGTACAGGCGCCACAATCTCCTTCACGACAACCAATCTTTGTTCCTGTTAAGCGTTGTTGATAACGCACAAAATCCAATAAAGTGGTTCCGGAATGTTCCGAGGTTTTTATGGTTTTGTTATTTAGGATGAAGGTTACCATGAGGTTTGTTTTAATTTTTCTTTATGTTCATTTTGTCTTGAAACAAAACGAACCAAAAATTCAAATCAATCTGAGGAAATTCCTGCGGACCATTCGCTTTCAAACTACATGCTCTAAGCTGCGCTTAGCATTTTCGTTTTTCGCTCATTATTTCTGCAGATTGATAATTCCGACTTTGTCGGAAATTGGGACTTGAATTTTTGCTGAGTTCTCTGTATTAATTGAATTTGTTTCTATTTAGTATTCAGTTTTATCCATTTTCTTAGTCCATTCTTGAAAAGGCTCTAATGCAATGTCACGAGCTAATTGCTCAAACGGGATACTTCTTTCTGCGTATGGTAATGGGATTTCTTTGTAGATAAATTCGTCATCAAAACCAATATTGGCAGCGTCTACTTGATTACTTCCATAATATACTTTGTCAGGTCTAGCCCAGTAAATAGCACCTAAGCACATTGGGCAAGGTTCGCAAGAGGTGTATATTTCGCAACCATCTAATTGAAAAGAGTCTAAATTTTTACAAGCATCTCTAATAGCAGTTACTTCTGCATGTGCAGTTGGATCGTTAGTAGACGTTACTTTATTGTTTCCGCGTCCTACAATTTTTCCATCCTTAACAATGACACAACCAAATGGTCCACCTTCATTGTTGTTCATTCCTTTTAAAGCTGCGTTTACAGCTTCTTGCATAAATTGATCTTTATTACTCATACTATAATTTAAATTTTTAAGTTGAAAAATGTAGCATTAGCTAATATACTACTTTTTTATAGTGAATTATTAATCTTTGGTTTAGTTCTTTAAACCAAAAAACCCGATTCAGATGAATCGGGTTTTTTCTGGTGGTGCCTCCAGGAATCGAACCAGGGACACAAGGATTTTCAGTCCTTTGCTCTACCAACTGAGCTAAGGCACCAGTAGCAATAAATTGCGAGTGCAAATATAGTTTCAATTTTAGAACTACCAAACAAAAAATCAAAAAATTTACAATCTTTTTTTACATTTGTGCTTTTATGAGGCTTAGTAGTCTCAATTTCAATATTATAAAATTATTAAGATTTTTATTGCAATCGTTTTGTAAATTTATCCTTTTTAGAAATTATATGAATTTAATAATAGATGTTGGAAATACTAGTACTAAACTAGCTGTTTTTAATAATAATAAGATAGAAAGTAAGACCGCTGTGGAGACTAAGCAGGTTTTAAATTCAATTAAACACATTTTGGAGACCTATCCAGAGGTGCGTTTGGCTATCGTGTCTTCAGTTGGACGACTTGAAAAAGAAGTTTTAGTTTATTTAGAGGCTAATTTGAAACTAGTGGTTTTAAATCATGAAACACCTATTCCTTTTAAAAATTTATATGCTACACCTAAAACACTAGGTATTGATAGGATTGCACTAGTTTGCGCTTCTGTGCAACAATTTCCTGATAAAAATGTTTTGATTATAGATGCGGGTACGTGTATTACATATGATTTTATTAATACAAGTAACGAATATTTAGGAGGAGCAATTTCTCCAGGAATACGAATGCGCTATAAAGCACTGCACAATCAGACTGCTAATTTACCGTTGTTAGAAACAGAACAACCAAAACATGTTATTGGTAATTCTACAATAGAAGCAATTAATAGTGGCGTAGTTAATGGTGTTTTAAGTGAATTAAATGGAATTATTAGTGAATATAGGTCTATATATTTAGATTTAACAATTATTTTAACAGGAGGAGATGCTAAATTTTTGTCAAAGCAATTAAAAAGTAGCATATTTGCCAATTCAAATTTCTTACTAGAAGGTTTGAACTACATATTACAACATAACACAGTCTAATGATAAAAAAACTTGTATTAGTTTTTATTGCATTATTTGCAATTCAAAGTTACGGTCAGAATGGAACAGCTTCACCATATTCTTTTTATGGAATAGGGAGCACAAACTTTAAAGGTTCTGTAGAGAATAGAAGTATGGGAGGTCTTGGGATTTATAAGGACAGTGTCCATATAAACTTTCAAAACCCAGCGACTTTTGCAGGAAATAATTTAGAAGGATGGAATAACGAATCTAGACCTGTAAAATTTACAGTAGGAGGTAGTGGTACATCTTCTAAACTAGAGACGTCTGGCAGTAGTGACAAAACTAAGAGTGCTAATTTTGATTATTTAGCATTATCTATCCCGGTTGGTAAATTTGGTTTTGGATTAGGATTACAACCGTATTCATCTGTTGGATATAAATTAGAGAACAGAGATGCTGAAGAAAATTTAGAATATAGATACACTGGAGAAGGTGGTCTTAATAAAGTGTTTTTAAGTTTTGGTTACCAAATTACAAAGTCTTTGAGTGTTGGTATGCAAGCGGATTATGACTTTGGAAACATACAGAATAGCACAATTAATTTTGCCTATAATGATGAAGGACAATTTTTAGAGCGTCAGACTAAAGAATACACCCGTTCAGATTTAAGTGGATTGAATTTTAATATTGGATTGCATTATCAAGAAATGATAACTGATAAGTTAGAACTTCAAGGATCATTAACTTATACGCCAGAAACAGATTTGACGTCTAAAAATCAAAGAACGTTTTCAACAATAATTGTCGATGTAGATACAGAAAGTGAATTAATTTATAATCAAATAGAAGCAGATTTAGTAGCTTCTGGATTAGATGAAACGGATTTAACACTACCATCAAAATTAAGTATAGGTGCCGGATTAGGTGAACCAAGAAAATGGTTTGCTGGTGTAGAGTATACAACACAAAATACAGGTGATTTTTTCAATCCTCTATATAGTAACACAGGAGCAACTTATGAAGATGCATCAAAATTTTCTTTAGGAGGTTTTTATATTCCTGAATATAATTCGTTTGCTAAGAGCTGGAAAAGAATGACTTACCGTGCTGGTATGCGTTTTGAAAACACAGGACTTGTAATAAATAATCAAACTATAAAAGAGTTTGGCATGTCTTTTGGAGTAGGTATACCAGTTGGAAATATGTTTTCTAATGCTAATATTGGTTTAGAGTTTGGAAAGAGAGGAACAACAAACGCTAATTTAGTAAAAGAAAACTTTGTAAGCTTCCAATTAAGTCTGTCATTAAATGATAGATGGTTCCAAAAAAGAAAATATGACTAACAACATAAAAATTAAGACTATGAAAACTAAAATTACTTTACTACTTGCTTTGATATTTGGGCTAAATATTGGGTTTGCTCAAAGCTCAGAAGAATGTATGACTAAGTTGTCTTTATTGACAGAAGCTGTAAAAGCAAAAAACTTTGATGCGGGTTATAAGCCTTTAACTGATTTGAGAAAAGATTGCCCACAATACCATATTGGAATATATAAGTATGGAGAAGATATTTTAGAACATTACATAAAAACTAAAACGGGTGAAGAAAAAAAAGGACACATTTTAGATTTAATTAAATTATGGGAAGAAAGAATTGCTAACTTTCCTAATGGTAAAAAAGCAGGAGAGTATTCTTCTAAAATATGTCAATTAAGATATGATAATAAAGATGTGTTAGGTTTGAGTGATGCTGTTTTATACGATTGTTTTGATGCATCATATAAAGGAGATAAGGATAACTTTAAAAACGCAAAAAGTTTATACGTTTACTTTAAATTAATGGTTAACCTTTTTGATTCAAAGCAAAAGACAGATCAGCAATTATTTGATAAGTACGATGATGTATCTGATAAAATTGAAGTTGAAACAGAATACAACGAGAGAAAATTAAATGGATTAGTAGTTAAAGAAGACGCTGGTACAGCCTTGACTAAAACAGAAGTTAGATACAAAAAGTATTACGGAGATATGATTGGTGCTTTTGAAAAAGTACAAGATGGTGTTGATAAGGAATTAGGAGATAGAGCTAATTGTGCTAACTTAATCCCATTATACCAAAAAGACTACGAAGCAAATAAAAACAATGGTGTTTGGTTACAACGTGCAATGACTAAATTGTATGCAAAAGGATGTAAGACAGATCCTATGTTTGTTAAAATTTTAAATCAGAAAAACACAATTGAGCCTAATGCTAAAACGTCTTACTACTTATACATTATTACTGGTGAGCAAACGTATTTAGATCAAACAATGGAGCTAGAAACAGATCCAATTAAAAAGGCTAAATTAAATTATACAATTGCATTAGACTTTAAGAAAAGTGGTAATTATGGTAAGGCTAGACAATACTTTCAAGAGTCTTTAAGTCTTAATCCATCAAACAAAAAGCCTTATGATCATATCGCAAGAATGTATGCTGCAAGTGCAAACAACTGTGGAGATACTAACTTTAATAAGCGTGCTGTGTTCTGGTTAGCTGCAAACGAAGCTAGCAAAGGTGGGTATTCTACTTTAGCGACTAGCTATAATGCTAAAGCGCCAACTAAATCAGAAATATTTGCTGCAGGTAATGCAGGTCAAAGTATCAAGATTGGATGTTGGATTGGAAGAAGTGTAACAGTGCCAAGCCTATAATGCAAAAACATAAATTACATATAATTAAAAACACGGTCATAGCTTTTGCTATGACTTTGTTTTTTGCATGTAAAAGCAATCTAAAGGACGTTAAACAAATAGGAATGTCTGCTAATGATCCCGTAGGTGTATCAGACAGTATTAATTTAAAGTATACAGATTCTGGTCGTTTATCTGCTAACCTAATTAGTCCTAAAATGTA
The DNA here is from genome assembly GCF_055635485.1 of Olleya sp. KKT75. Taxonomy (NCBI): domain Bacteria; kingdom Pseudomonadati; phylum Bacteroidota; class Flavobacteriia; order Flavobacteriales; family Flavobacteriaceae; genus Olleya; species Olleya sp. KKT75. Next base: position 805,626 of record NZ_CM145759.1, on the reverse strand, counting down.
TGACTATAGTAATAGGGCTTTTGCATATTCAGAATTTCCGGAGGGTGTTATTTTGCATCTATATGATAAAAATGACGCTAAGACTACTATAATTTCGGATTATGCTATTATCTATAACAATACAGATTTAATAGATTTAAGAGGAAATGTAATTGCTGCAACACCAACAAATGATTCGTTATTTGCCGAGCAATTATATTATGACCAAACAAAAGAATGGTTATTTACCAATCTTCCTGCAACGTATAGGTCTAAAGGTTATGTGACTAGTGGTCGCGGATTTGATTCTGATAAAGATTTCAAAAAAGCTGAAATACTTGGAGTTACAGGTCAGTTTGCTGTGCAAGAATAACAATGGCTTTAGATTATAAAGCTTACTTTTTTAGTATATTTACTTAACACTAATTTTATTTTAATGAAAACCTTTAAGTTTTTTCAATACGCTTATTTAGTATTTGCAGTGCTTTTTTTATATGATGCAATTGCAAGTTGGGGAGAGTCTAGAGCTTATATGTCCCTTTTATTAGGTGCAACGGCTGTTTTTATGTTCTTTTTTAAACAACGTTTTAATAAGAAGTTCGAAAACAATGACCGCAAGTAAATGGTGACATCAATTATCATCATTGTAATTTGTCTATTACTGTCAGCTTTTTTCTCAGGAATGGAAATTGCTTATGTGTCTTCTAATAAAATTCATATTGAAATTGAAAAGAAGCAAGACGGGTTTTTAGCTAAAATTTTATCGAAAATAACTGCTAAACCATCCAAATTTATTGCAACCATGCTAATTGGAAATAATATAGCATTGGTTATTTACGGGTTTTTTATGGGGGATTTGTTGATGGATTGGTTCCATAGCTTATTACCAAGTAATTATCCTTTAGTGACGTATTTATTAACGGATTTAAGTCTGTTGTCACAAACTATTTTATCTACGCTTTTAATTTTATTTACAGCAGAATTTTTACCAAAGGTATTTTTTCAGATCTATTCTAATACGCTACTTAAAGTATTGGCTTTTCCGGCTTATGTTTTTTATGTGTTTTTTAGTTGGGTCTCTGACTTTGTAATTTGGATTAGTGATGTTGTGCTTAAAAAGTTTTTTAAAACTGAAGGTGATCAAGTGCAATTAGCATTTACTAAAGTAGAGCTTGGGCATTACATTAGTGAGCAAATGGAAAGTGTGGAAGAACATGAAGATATTGATTCCGAAATTCAGATTTTTCAAAATGCATTAGAATTTTCAGAAGTAAAAGCAAGAGAGGTTATGGTACCTCGAACCGAAATTATTGCTTTAGAACTTCAAGATACTGTACAACATTTAAGTGCTGTTTTTACAGAAACGGGATGTTCTAAGATTTTGATTTATAAAGAAACCATAGATGATATCTTAGGGTATGTGCATTCGTTTGATTTATTTAAGAAACCTAAAAATATTGGTGCTATGATTATGCCAATAGAGTTGGTCCCAGAAACAATGTTAGTCAAAGACATTCTTAATGTTTTAATTAAAAAACGTAAAAGTATTGCAGTTGTAGTGGATGAGTACGGTGGTACATCTGGTATTATGACGGTGGAAGATATTGTTGAAGAGTTATTTGGCGAAATTGAAGATGAGCATGATACTATTGATTTAATTGAAGAGCAAAAAGACGATATTACGTTTGTGTTCTCCTCTAGATTAGAAGTGGATTATCTTAATGAAACGTATAAACTTAATTTGCCTGAAGGCGAAAACTACGAAACCCTAGGAGGTTTGATAGTTGATCATACAGAGCAAATTCCAATGCAAAATGAAGTCGTGTCTACAGAAAAATTCGACTTTAAAATTTTAGAAGCGTCAAATACTAAGATTGAATTAGTTGAGCTTACAATTAAGTCGGAAGACTAAGCTTAGGCTATAAAATCTACTCTTTTTTACATTAGTCTATTCATTTAATTTATTTATTGTGTAAAGTGCTTTTATTATTGAATAGAAAATGGTATTTTCGCCCACTATATTTCACAAAATTTATCACACAAAATGGCAATTTTAAATAAAATTAGACAAAAAACAGTTGTATTAATCTTAGTTATTGCATTAGCGTTATTCGCTTTTATCTTATCAAGTTTATTTGATAATAAAGATGCACTATTCTCTAAGTCTCCTGATGTTGTAGCAACCATAAACGGTCAAGACATTTCTAGAGCAGAATTTTCTAATCTTGTTGAGTTTCAACAAAGACAAATGGGACCAAATGCAACTACTAGTCAAGTAATGAACAGTGTTTTTGAATCTAAGGTCAGAGAAATTGTTATGGACGGACAAATTAGTAAATTAGGGATGACGGTTGAGTCTGAGCAGATGAGAGACCTAATCAAAACTAATTATGCATCGGATCCAACGTTTTTAAACGAAGGTGGTGTTTTTGATGAGTCTAAAGTAAAGTTATTTATTGATAACCTTAAAAGTTCTTCTACTGAAGCTTACCAAAACTGGATTTCTGGAGAGCAAGCATTAGCATCTAACGCATTACAAGCAAACTACTTTAACATGGTTAAAGCTGGTACAACTGCAACGTTAGCGGAAGGTAAATTAGAACATAAATTAGAAGGAGAGAAAGTAGATATCAAATATGTACAAGTTCCTTTTAGCTCTATAGCAGATAGTACTGTAAAAGTATCTACTTCAGAGATTAAATCTTACATAAACAAAAACCCTAAAGCATACCAATCGGATGCAACAAGAGGTTTTCAATATGTATTCTTTAAAGAGGTTGCCTCTTTAGAAGATGAAAAGGCAATGCAAAAAGAACTTACTGATTTATTAAGCGATTCTAAAGTTTATAATGAAGTAACTAAAGCTACAGATAATAAAGCAGGTTTTAAAAACACTACGGATAACGAAGCGTTTGTAAATGGAAACTCTGACGATTTTAAATTTGTTGACAAATACCAATACAAGTCTAGCTTACCAAATGTAATTGCTGATACTATTTTTAAGTTAAACCCAGGTCAAACTTACGGTCCTTATAAAGATGGTAACTACTATAAAGTAACTAAGGTTTTAGATTTTAAAAGATTAGCAGATTCAATTGAGTCTAGTCATATTGTTATTCCTTTTGTTGGATCAACAAGAGCAGGTGCAGATGTAACTAGAACTAAAGAACAAGCTAAAGCGATGATAGATAGTATTTATCCTTTAGTTAAGAACAGTAAAACTAAATTTGCAGAAGTTGCCAATCAAATCAATGCGGATGGTACTAAAGGTAAAGATGGTGTTATTGGTTGGACTAGATTAACAACTTACAATCCTGCAGCTTTTGATCCTGATTTTGCTAACTTCTTATTCTTTAATGATAAAGGAAGTATTGATGTAGTATTATCTCAATTTGGATACCATATTATTAGAATTGACGACAAGAAAAATGTTGACAATACTGTAAAGGTTGCAACTATTGCTAGAAAAATTCAACCATCTTCTAAAACAGAAGATAAGATATTTGCTGATGCTTCTAATTTTGAATTAGCAATTGCTAACGGTAATTTTGCAGAAGTAGCTAAAACTTCTAATTATGATGTACGTCCAATGACTGCTAAGGAATTAGACGAAAGTATTCCTGGTTTAGGAAATCAACGTCAAATTGTACGTTGGTCTTTTGAAGATGGAACAAAAGTAGGAGACTACAAGCGTTTTGATAATGTACCAGGAGGAATTGTAATTGCACAATTAACTGCAATGCAAGACAAAGGAGTTATGAGTGTTGAAGATGCTTCAGTAACTGCTTTACCAGCCGTAAGAAAAGAAAAGAAAGCTAAAATGATTATGGATCGCGTTAATGCATCTTCTCTTGAAGATTTCGCTAAAGCGGAAAACCAAACAGTTAAATCTGCATCTGCTATTAACATGAAAAATCCAACAATTGCAGGAGCTGGAACAGAACCTATGGTTGTAGGTACTGCTTTTGGACTTGCTGAAGGAGCAACTTCTAAATTAGTAAAAGGTAATACAGGTGTATTTATGGTACAAGTAACTAAAAAGACAGCTGCTGTTGAGTTAGAAAACTATTTACCATTTGCTAACCAAGTAAGTACTCAGAAATTAAACTCAGTACAAACAAGATTATATAATGCTTTAAAAGAATCTTCAGAGATTGAAGACTTTAGAGCAAAGACAGTACAATAAGAGACTTAAGTTTTAAACTAAAAAAGCCTTTTCAATTTGAAAAGGCTTTTTTTATGCGTTATATTTTTTATGTCTTTATAAAACCATTGTAGTGTAAGATAGTATCGTGGTATAGCCTTTTGATTTAAAATAGGCTGTTGGGTTTGTGTTAGAAGCAACTAAAATAAAATCACCACCCCAAGCACCTAAACTTTTAATACTGCCATCAAAGTCTTTAAATAACGCGTCTTTGACTGGTGTTTGATTGGTGATTTGACCAATTAACTGCTCATGGGTATCTAATATAGATTGAAAGGCTGTAAGTGTATCGCAATCTATCATACTTTCAGTTAAGGTGTCAATTGCCTTTATGGTTTTAGTTGTGTTATGTCTATTGGCTTTGTAATGTGCAATACCATCGCGGCTGTTTTGCTTTTTATTTAAATGAACAAAATAAAGGTGATCAGAAAACGAAGGATTAAATGTTACTAATTCTATTTTAGGTAATTTGTTGTCTAAGTGATAAAGTAATGCGGTGTCATGTTGTGCGCAAGCAATATCGTATCCGCTACCCCCAAAAGAGTTAGCTAACAATTTATAAGGATCTACTTTTGCCCATTGTGCAATGTTATTGATTAAAGTAGAAGAGGTGCCTAAACCCCAGTTTTGAGGGAATTCTAGAGTAGTCGTTATTTTAAAGCCTTCATTATTATCTAAAAATTCATGATTTAGTTGCTTGGCAGCATTTAAAATCTGAATTAATCTATTGGATACCTCATTTCCTGTATCTTTTAAACTAATAATAGCGGCAATTGTTATAATGTCTGAAAACCACACATTATTTTGATTATCAAAACTAGTCCAATCAATATGCGGTGTTTTAATTGGTGTAACGGTAAGGTGTTGCCCGAAAACAGTAGGTACAGCCAATGCTTTTGCACCATCTAATACAACGTATTCTGCAGTAAGTAATAGTTTTCCGTGACTGTAAAAACTGTCCATTAGGCTCTTAGTTTTTCAATAGCTTCTACTACAGCGCTATGTGTAACAATGTTTGTTTTAAAATGATCTACTATTTTAAGTTTTTCATCTAGTGTAGCTTCAAACTGATTTAGGATATTCATCAAGTGCATTTTCATGTGTCCTTCTTGTATTCCTGTTGTTGTCAAACTACGTAGTGCTGCAAAATTTTGTGCTAATCCTGCAACTGCCACTATTTGCATCAGTGTTTTTGCGTTGGGTTGGTCTAAAACTTGTAATGCTAATTTAACTAAAGGATGTAAATTAGTTAAACCACCTACAGTGCCCAAAGCTAATGGTATTTCCATCCAAAAGGTAAAGACTCCGTTTTCTATTTTAGCGTGTGTTAAACTGCTGTATTGACCATTTCTTGCTGCATAGGCGTGTACACCTGCTTCAATTGCTCTAAAATCATTTCCTGTCGCTAAAACCACAGCGTCAATTCCATTCATGATTCCTTTATTGTGTGTAACCGCTCTATAAGGTTCGATTTCAGCTATTTTTACGGCTTGTACAAACTTTTCGGCAAAGGTATTTGGGTCTATGTCTTTTTCAGCTAAATCTTCAACCTTACAACTCACTTCAGCCCTAACTAAACATTCTGGAACGTAATTAGATAAAATACTCATAATTACATTTACAGGTTTTGGTAAAGTGCTTTCAGCATTAGCTGTAAACGTTTTAGCAAACTGCTCTAAACATGAGTTTATAAAATTAGCGCCCATTGCATCCAAAGTCTCAAAAGTAGCGTGCAGTTGGTAATAATTATCTAAGGCGTTGGTCTTGTTTCTTAATTCAATATCTAATATACCGCCACCACGCTTTTCCATGTTTTTGGTAATAGGCTTGGCGTCTTCAATTAATTGCGGTTTTATAGCATTAAAATAGGTTTCTAAAGCTTTAAAATCTCCGGTGTATGTAAAATGAACTTGACCTATTTTGTTTGTGGATATAACAGTGGTTTTAAATCCACCACGCGTTTGCCAAAATTTAGCAGCTTTACTAGCAGCAGCAACAACAGAGCTTTCTTCGGTTGTCATTGGTATAGTATAAACTTTGTCGTTTATTACAAAATTTGGAGCAACACCTAAAGGTAGGTAGTAATTAGTAATCGTGTTTTCTATAAACTCGTCATGCAATTGTTGCAGCTTTTGATCGCTATTCCAATACTGTTTTAGTGTGTTTTCTGCACCATCATAATCAAATAAATGGTTTTTTATTAACCAATTAACTTTTTCAGTTTTAGATAATTTTGAAAACCCGGAAACTAATCTACTCATGCTATTCATTTTAAAAAGCAAAGATACTATTTACGCTTTCAATTTTTGCTTACTAACATAATATTGCGGATTTATGTGTTAATGTTTACTGTTTTTTGGGTATTTTTTAGTAAACTTGACATCCTATTATTAAATAACTAATATTAAATGAAGATCTTAAGAATTCTATCCCTATTCTGTTTTTTATCAACCTCTTTTTTAACTGCTCAGAATAAGCAAATTACCTTGGAAGAAATATGGAGTGGAACCTTTAGAACTGAAGGATTAGACGCTTTGCACTCGATGGCTAATGGTCAGCAATATTCTGTTTTAAATTTTGATAGAACAAAAGGCGGAACAACAATAGATATTTATGATTATAAAACTTTAGAAAAAGTTAACACACTAGTTAGCTCTTCAGATCTAAAAGCCATCAAATATTTTACAGATTATACGTTTAGTGCAGACGAGAGCCAAGTGTTATTGGCTACGGAAGAAGAGTCTATTTTTAGACGCTCGTCTTTAGGTATTTATTATGTTTATAATACCAAAACAAAACAGACCACTTTAGTATCTGAAGATAAAATACAAGAGCCAACATTTTCTCCGGATGGGACTAAAATTGCTTTTGGATTAAATAACAACCTTTACGTTAAGGATTTAGTGTCAGGTAAAATAACACAGTTTACTTTTGATGGCGTTAAAAACAAAGTTATTAATGGTATTACTGACTGGGTGTATGAAGAAGAGTTTGCTTTTGTACGTGCATTTGACTGGAATGCAGACAGTAATAAAATAGCCTTTATAAGATTTGACGAAACAGATGTTCCAGAATTTTCTATGGATGTGTATGGTAAAGATTTATATCAAACACAAACTGTTTTTAAGTACCCAAAAGCAGGAGAGAAAAATGCGGTAGTGTCTTTACATTTATTTGATTTAAAATCGAATAAATTAAGCGAAGTTAAAGTTGATAAGTCTTATGACGATTTTTACATTCCTAGAATAAAGTGGACTAATGATGCAGATGTATTAAGCGCACAGTTTATGAATCGTCATCAAAACCAATTGGATTTATGGATGATTAACGCTAAAAAAAATAAAGCAACTTTGGCTGTAGCCGAAACTGATAAAGCTTATGTTGATGTTACTGATAATTTAACGTTTTTAGAGGATGATAGTTTTATTTGGACTAGCGAGAAAGATGGTTACAACCATATTTATCATTACGATAGTAAAGGGAAATTAATCAATCAAATTACCAAAGGAAACTGGGAGGTTACTACTTACTTTGGTTATGACGCTAAGACGGACCAAATCTTTTATCAATCTGTTGAAAACGGAAGTATTAACAGAGATGTGTATTCTGTTAAACTAAATGGGACACAAAAAAGAAGATTAACACAGCAAACAGGTACTAATAATGCCGATTTTAGTGCTGATTTCACCTATTTTATAAACACATATTCTAGTGCTACAACGCCTTATTTATACACGTTAAATGACGCTAAGTCGGGACAAGTGCTAAAATCTATAAAGGATAATAGTGCTTTAATTGCGGGTTTAAAAGACTACCAATTATCTAAAAAAGAGTTTTCTACTATTAGTATAAATGGTAACGACTTAAATATGTGGATGATCAAGCCTGCAAATTTTGATGCCTCTAAAACATATCCATTATTTATGTATCAGTATTCTGGACCTGGATCTCAGCAGGTTGCTAATAAATGGAATAGTGCTAACGATTATTGGTATCAAATGCTAGCGCAGCAAGGCTATATTGTTGCATGTGTTGATGGTCGTGGGACAGGACTTAAAGGTGCAGATTTTAAAAAAGTAACACAAAACGAATTAGGTAAATTTGAAATTGAAGACCAAATAGCAGCAGCAAAATTATTAGGTTCAAAATCTTATATTGATTCTAGCAGAATTGGAATTTGGGGATGGTCTTATGGTGGATTTATGTCTAGTAATGCATTGTTTAAAGGTAATGATGTCTTTAAAATGGCAATTGCAGTAGCGCCTGTGACAAGCTGGAGATTTTATGATTCAATTTATACAGAACGCTACATGACTACACCACAAGAAAATGCTAGTGGGTATGATGACAACTCACCAATAAACCATGTGGATAAATTAAAAGGCGACTTTTTATTAATTCATGGTACAGGAGATGATAATGTGCATGTGCAAAATACAATGCGTATGGTGGAAGCTTTAGTGCAAGCTAACAAGCAATTTGAATGGATGATTTATCCTGACAAAAACCATGGTATTTATGGTGGAAACACAAGATTACACTTGTATACAAAAATGACGAATTTTATTAATCGTACATTAGGAGACAAACTTTAAAATAAAACTAACTAACTAAAATATTTAATATGTCAAGTAAAGCTTTACAACCACATCAAAAAGAACTGTTTGGACAACCAATTGGTCTTTATATTTTGTTTTTAACCGAAATGTGGGAACGTTTTTCATATTATGGAATGCGAGCACTTTTAGTACTTTATATGACAACAGCTACTATTGGAGACGATAGAGGTGCTGGTTTAGGTTGGACAAGTCAAGAAGCTTTAGCACTTTATGGATGGTATACTATGTTAGTATATGTTATGTCTATTCCTGGAGGGATGATTGCGGATAAATTAATAGGCCAGAAAAAAGCAGTGTTACTCGGGGCTATTGTCTTGTGTTTAGGTCACGCTGTATTGGTGTTAACTGATATTTGGGCCTTTTATACAGGTTTAGGACTAGTTATTTTAGGTGTTGGTTTATTAAAACCGAATATATCTACAATGGTTGGTGGATTGTATAAAGAAGGGGATATTAGAAGAGATAAAGGGTTTAGTATATTTTATATCGGTATTAACTTAGGGTCACTATTAGCAACTATGGTTGTTGGTGGAGTTGTCGCTAAATGGGGATGGCATGCAGGTTTTGGATTAGCTGGAATTGTAATGGTTTTAGGTTTGATAAATTACTTATACGGTCAAAAGTATTTAAAAGAAGTAGGTAATTTTGTACCTAGTACTGGCGATTCAAATGAAGTGTCTTATGGTCAATTATATTCTAAATTATTCAGTTCTCCTAAGCAATTAACAATTGTAGGTATATTAGTTGCAGCATCAGTATATGGTTGGTATACTTTAGAATGGGGATTTGGTTTATTATTTATCTTTTTAACAGCAATAACAGCGTTATTAATGATGATTTATAAAGAATTAGATAGTCAAGTGTTTAAAGATCGTTTCTTAGTCTTATTACTATCTTTTATTATGGTAATAATTTTCTGGGGTGCTTTTGAGCAAGCTGGAGGATTAATGAATTTATATACAGATACAAAAACAGATAGAATGTTATTTGGATGGCAAATTCCAACAGTAATGTTTCAAAGTTTAAATGCTGGATTCATTATTTTATTTGCAACGTTTATTGCAGGTGTATGGGCTAAACGCAAATTAAAAGGTAAGGAAGCATCGTCATTATTTAAAATGGCTTTAGGTATTATTATAATGGGCTTTGGGTTTTTATTTATGGTGTTTGCAGCAATGGAATTTGAAAAATCAGGAACATCTAGTATGATCTGGTTAGTATTAGCTTATTTTTTCCATACTATTGGAGAGTTATGTATATCTCCAGTGGCATTATCTTTTATTACTAAATTAGCACCGGTAAAATATGCCTCTTTAATGATGGGAGTTTATTTTGCTGCTACTGGATTAGGAAATAAAGTTGCAGGTATAGTCGGAGAGTCTGCTAGTGAATATGGTGAGTTGGCAATCTTTTCAGGTATAGTAATCTTTACAGTAATTATTGGTTTGTTATTTATAGCAATGTTAAAACCATTAAAAAGATTAACACATGGCGCTGAAGAAAGCGAAAGAATATTAAAAAACGAAGAAGCTGAAGGATTTGAATTAGCTGACAATTAAAAATAACTAAATATAAAGACCTCACAAATTTTACTTTGTGGGGTTTTCTTTTTTTAACTAACTAAATTTTATCATGAATACAGATATTGAAAATCTATTTAAAGACAAAGTTATAGGGCATCCAGCTGGATTATTTATAATATTTTTTACTGAAATGTGGGAGCGTTTTTCATTCTACGGAATGCGTATTCTATTAGTATTGTTTTTAACAGCACCTATTGTTAGTGATAATCCGGGTTGGGAATGGCCTAGAGAACATGCATTATCTTTAATAGGTACTTATGGAGCATTACTTTATTTAACGCCAATACTTGGTGGTTGGATTGCAGATAAGTTTACAGGATATAAATGGGCTGTAATAATAGGCTGTTTTATTATGATGTTGGGTCATTTATCTATGGTCTTTGAAACACCTGCATCATTATATATAGGTTTAGGACTTTTAATTGTGGGAACAGGTTTTTTTAAGCCTAATATGACTTCGATGATTTCTGAAATGTATAAAGGGAAAGAATCTAAAAAGGATGGCGCTTACACCATTTATTATATGGGTGTAAATGCAGGTGCATTTTTTGGTATGATGCTTTGTGGGTATTTAGCTGAAAATGAAGGTTGGAGTTACGGTTTTGGTTTAGCGGGTATTTTTATGCTATTTGGTTTAATTCAATTTTGGATGGCTAAAGATTTTTTCGGTTCTATTGGAGAAAAACCATCAAAAGTTCATGAGGTAGAACTACCTCAAAATATTAATGAAGAAAGTGTTACAATTGATATTACTACGCCAGTTGAAGATCAATTAAATCCGTTTACGATGTTAGACAAGATTTTAATTGTTTTGTCTTCTATTGGTGGTTTATTATATCTTATTAATGACCCTCTAGAAAAAATATCAGGTATGGATTTAGTACCTTTTTCTGTTGGGAATTTTACAGGTTCTGAAGTTCTTATTTTGGCATCGTTAGCTATGTTTTTGTTTTTGATTACCACAAGAATTTCTAGATACACTAAGGTTATTAGGGATAGGATTATTGCAGTAGCAATCTTTGGAGTGTTTACAGTATTTTTCTTTGCTGCTTTTGAGCAGTCTTTAGGGTCTATGACAATTTTTGCAAGAGATTATACATCTAGAGCACTTGCTGGTAGTTCTGCAATGATTTTTAAAATTGTGGATTTAATTTTAACGGTTGGTCCATTGGCAATTATTTCATGGGTTTTATATTTATTATTCAAGAAAACATATACTAAAATCGCGGTTTCAAACATTGTATTGGCATTGTCATTTGTCCTTCTATGGGTAATTGTTATTTATAAAATAGATAATGAATTTAGTAAAGAAGGAACAGAAGTGCCAGCAACTTGGTTTGGTATTTTAAATTCATTTTTTATTATAACATTGGCTCCATTTTTCTCTAAATGGTGGGAAAGTAAATACAACCCTAGTGCCGCAATGAAATTTGGTATTGGTTTAGTATTATTAGGATTAGGTTTTGGTGTACTTGTAATTGGTACTTTAGGAATTGATCAAGGTGCAAAAACAGCTTCCGTAAGTATGATTTTTCTAATATTAGCCTATTTGCTACATACTATGGGAGAGTTATGTATTTCGCCAATTGGTTTATCTTATTTAAGTAAGTTGGTTCCTGGGCGTATGATTGGTTTTATGTTTGGTATTTGGTATCTAGCAATTGCTATCGGTCAAAAAGCAGCAGGGAATATGGGAGGAATGATTGATAAAATTTCTGAAGAACATTCATTAAGTACATTCTTTTTAATTTTTACAATTGTACCAATTGTAGTTGGTATTATATCGGCTATTTTAAACCCATTACTTAAAAAATTAATGCACGGTGTTAGATAACATGTTATAATTACCATAAATAAAACGCCTCATATTTGGGGCGTTTCTTTTTTTTGTAAATTTGGAACGCTATTTGCAAATACAAAACAAAACAACTATATAATGAAAAACATATTTTTAGCCTTTACATTACTGTTTGCAGTAAATACTATTGCTCAAGAAGAAATTAATTGGATGACTTTGGAAGAAGCGGTAGAGCTTCAAAAAACAGAACCAAAAAAAATATTAATGGATGCTTACACATCTTGGTGTGGTCCTTGCAAACTTTTAGATGCTAGAACGTTTACTAATCAGGATTTAGTGACTTATGTAAATAAGCATTATTATGCGGTAAAATTTAATGCGGAAGGTGATGATGAAATTACCTTTAAAGGGAAGACTTATAAAAACCCAAGATATGATCCAGCAAAAGCAAAAAAAAGAAACTCGGCTCATGAGCTTTCACGCGGTCTGGGTATAAGAGCCTATCCAACATTATTGTTTTTTGACGAGAATGCGCAGCTAATAGCACCAGTTTCGGGATATAAAACGCCACAACAATTAGAGCTATATTTAAAGATGTTCAAGTCTAATAAGCATTTAGATATGAAAACACAATCAGAGTTTGATAAATACAATAAAGAATTTATAGCAGAGTTTAAAAACAATGCATAAACACTTTTAATAGTCTATTATAAAAGCTCCTGTTTTACCAGTTTGGTAAAATGGGAGTTTTCGTTTTTTACAAGTGCTTGACCATTTGTTTATATAAGATTTGTAGTTGTTACCATCCGCAATAATGCCTTTTGGTTGCAAGCTATCTATTAAGCGTTCTAAATTTAGTTTTGGAGATTGGGTTAAAAGTACATAATCCACAGTCTTCTTTTTAATATCAAAAACGCCAAGACTATCAACAACTAATACATAATTGTTTTTTAGTTTGTAAACAGAATTTAAGGGTTTTGATGTCGTAGTGTTAAGTGCGTTTTTAACAGCATAACTTCTAATTATGGTGTTTGATTCAGCGTGTTCTATGTCGGAATATATTGTTAAACGATTATCGTGTTTTTGTCCAATGATTGTACTTCTGTTTTTATGAAATACTAAAAACCGACTTCCTTCTGTTTGATAATAATTATGGATATAAGTCAGTTGTATAAGTATAATCGAAACTAAAGTCAGACGCATCCATTTGTAGTTTTTGTAATGATACAATTTGTAAATCATAAATATAAAAACATAAGAAACCACAACTTGCACTACTGTAAATGGTATGTCAAGAATTAAAAAGGTTTCTTGGCTAGAAATCCAACCAAAAAATTGATTCATCCAATCAATAACTAATCCAAAAACATCCGATATAAAGCTTTTAGGGACACTTAATAAGGCTAATGTTATAACCAGCAATCCAAGTCCTAATATCATACTTAAAAAGGGGATTACAATCAAATTGGACAACCAAAACAAACTAGGAAATTGATGAAAGTAATACAAGCTAATAGGAATTATCCCAAATTGTGCAGCTATAGTAACGGTTAGTGTTTGCCACAGTAGTTTAGGTAATTTGTATTTGGGGGTCCATAACTGTTCTAGTATGGGTTGAAAGCTTACTATTGCTATTACTGCAGCATAACTTAATTGAAATCCAACATCAAATAAAAAGTTAGGTTTGATTAGCAGTAAAACAAAAACGGAAATTGCTAAGGTGTTATAAATGTTGGTAGGACGTTTTAGATTTATACCAATAGCAACAATGCTAAACATAGTTGTTGCTCTAATTATCGAGGCAGAACCGCCCGCAATTAAAGCATAAGTCCATAGTAGTATTAACAGAATAATAGTCTTGATAGTTTTTCCGTGTTTTAATCGCTCTAGTGGAGAAAATATCAAGTTTAATAGTAAAAGTATAATTCCAACATGTAATCCAGATACAGCTAAAATATGTATAGCGCCAGCATTGGTGTAATTATCATAAACTGCTTTTGTAATGTTTTGTCTTTGTCCTAAAATTAAGGCATTAATAATCGAGAGTTGATCTTTTGTGTATTTGTATGCTGTTAGTTGTGTGTTTATATAGTTTCGGAATGTCGCAGCATAACCAAATAAAGACGTGCTTGTATGTGGTAAATTAAAAATAGTAGTGTGGTCGGCGTACAATTGGTAATGTACTTGTTGCTTATCAAGGTAGTTTTTATAACTAAATTGATCTGGGTTTAATGGTGCTTTAACTTTGGTTAAATTGACGTTGGTTGTATAGATGGCGTCAATAGGTAAAGCAGAATGTATGCTGTCTTTCTTTATGTTTAATAATGCTTTTCCACTAACATGCTTAGTGTTTACGTTTAAAATGTTGACATAATAACGATGACTGTACGCATTTGGTTTTAAAGTTTCTCTAACCCGAAAGTTTATGATTTTACTAGTAGTGGTTTCATTTATTGCGTGAGAAAAATGACTGACATCACGCAGATCTTCATTAATATTAGTTAAAAAAAGACCAAAGAAGAGAAAGGTTAAGTAGGTTGAGATCCCATAAATAAAAACAAAACGCTTTTTCTTTTTTAATATGAAATATAGCAAGACAGTAATTGCAGTAAAAATTACAGCTAGAATAAAGCTATAACTAGTGCTAATTGTAATTAATTTAGCCAGTAAAATACCTAAAATTAAGCATAATGTAAATTTTATAATTGAAAAATGAAATAATTTCATCTTTCAATATAAGCAATTTCTTACAATACACGACGTGCTTGTACAAAAGCAAAGTACCAGTAACGTTCTGACAATAAGCTGGTCATGACGCCTTTGCTAGTGCTAGAGTGTATAAACTCAACACGTCCTGGTCGTGAAGAGGTTACTAATCCGACATGGTTTATCTTTCTGCTATTACGTTTGGTTGCGAAAAACAGTAAATCACCTTCTTCTACTTCTTTAACATCTATCCAGTCGCCTTGTTGCGCCATTGCGCTTGATGTTCTTGGTAGATCAACGTTTTCAGATCCAAACGCAGTATATAGTAATCCAGAACAATCCATCCCTTTTTTAGTAGTTCCACCGTATTTATATCTAACGCCTTCAAAGCTTTTAGCGCTACTTATTATGTTAGCTATTTTTGGGCTAGTAGCTTTAATTGTTGGATAGGTTGGTGTTGTGTTAGTTTCTGGTGTTTCTGTATGTGTTGGTTTTCTGGTTGGTCGTTTTCTATTGCGTTTGGTTTCTGTTTGAGCTGTTGTTTTAGATTCTGATTTTTTGGTAACAACATGTTTGCTTTTAGAACTTCCGCAAGATAAAATTGTAGTTATAAGTAGGAGTAGGGCAATTTTTTTCATTGTAAAAATTATAGTTTTATGGCATCAAAAATTAACTTAGCTGTGTTTTGGCTAGCGCCTTTACCACCTAATTTTTTTTCTAATTCGTAATAGTCTACAAAAAACTTGGTACGTTCATAATCATTTAAAAGTCGATCTAATTCTGTCTTCAAACGTTTAGTATTAAAGTCGCCTTGTATTAATTCGGTAACAGATTTTTTATTCAATATTAAATTAACAAGACTTATATATTCTAAATTAACCACGCGTTTACCAATTTGGTAAGACACCCAGCTACCTTTGTAACACACCACTTGAGGGACTTTAAATAAGCCTGTCTCTAAAGTTGCGGTTCCAGAAGTGACTAGTGCAGCAGTAGATAAGCTTAATAAATCATAGGTTTTATTGCTTATAAAATGAACGTTTGCTTGTTTAATAAACGTTTTATAAAAATCGTAATCTTGACTTGGTGCTCCAGCAATTACAAATTGGTATTTTGGATAGTCGTCCACAACACTAAGCATTACGGACAGCATTTTTGTTATTTCCTGTTTTCTACTTCCTGGTAGTAATGCAATTATGGGTTTGTCGCTTAAACCATGTGCTTTTCTAAATTCAAACTCGTCAACTTGTGTTCTGTCAGAAATAGCATCAATTAAGGGGTGTCCAACAAAGTGAACTGGATAATTGTGTTTCTTTTCGTAAAAATCTTTCTCAAAAGGAAGTATAACATACATTTCATCCACATCATTTTTGATGGCTTTTATGCGTCCTTCTTTCCAAGCCCAAATTTGTGGTGATATATAATAATGTGTTTTAAAGTTTTTTAGTTTTGCCCATTTGGCAATACGTAAATTAAAACCAGGATAGTCTATAAAAATAATGACGTCTGGATTATAATTAGCAATATCAGTCTTGCAAAACGATAAGTTTTTAGCAATGGTTCTTAAATTCATTATAACTTCAGAAAACCCCATAAAAGCTAATGCTTTATAGTGCTTTACTAAAGTTCCTCCAACGTTTTCCATTAAATCGCCTCCCCAAAATCTAAACGTTGCATTAACGTCTTGTTTTTGCAGTGCCTTCATTAGGTTAGAACCGTGTAGATCTCCAGAGGCTTCGCCAGCTATGATATAATATTTCAAATTATAGTCTGTTTATTATAAAAATTAGTCCAATTATTAGTGTGGCCATTAAAACACCTTTTGCTTTGTCGTCCTGCTTTCTGTTTAAAAACAGAAAGAATAATCCTAAGTTAAGCAAAGCGCCAAGACTAACCAACTTACCAACAAATTTAAATTGTAATGCTTGTTTTATAGTAGATTCAATTCCAAACTTTGAAAACAAAACAATATATAGTATCACACCAACACAGGTGCAAAGTATACCTAGAATAAATCCAATTATAATGTCTTTTTTATTTTTCAAATTGCCACGTGTTTAAGTGTTGCATATAATGGTGTGCAGTCAAATCGTATTGTACAGGTACTACAGATATGTAACCGTTTTGTAAAGCATACTCATCTGTATCAGTGCCTTTATCGTAATTTGCAAATTCACCCGTTAGCCAATAGTAATCACGACCTTGAGGTGTTTGGCGTTTATCAAATTTTTCTTTCCAGTTTGCTTTTGCTTGTCGGCAAACCTTAATTCCTTTTAATTCCTTCTTTTTTAAATCGGGAATGTTGACGTTTAAAATAATCCCTTCAGCAATTTTATTTTTAAGCGCGTTTTCTGCAATTTGCTTGATATACTTTTTTGAAGCTTCAAAATCGGCGTCCCAACTATAGTTTAATAAAGAAAACCCGATAGCAGGTATACCTTCAATACCAGCTTCTATTGCGGCACTCATCGTACCCGAGTAAATAACGTTTATACTACTGTTGGAACCGTGGTTAATACCGGATACACAAAGGTCTGGTCGTCTGTCTAGTACTTCGTTAATTGCAATTTTAACACAGTCGGCAGGTGTTCCAGAACAGCTATATTGTAAAGTTTTGTCACCAGGTTTAGAAACTTTATCTAAATGCAATACATTGTTTAATGTTATGGCATGACCCATTCCGCTTTGAGGACTATCGGGAGCCACAACTACAACATCTCCAAGGGTTTCCATAACTTCAATTAAAGCTAAAATTCCTGGTGCAGTTATTCCGTCATCATTAGTGATTAAAATCAGTGGTTTTTTACTCATAAAAGGGGATTTTATTTACGTAGCTAAAATACACAAAATCTCTCGGAACTGTTCAATTTATTCGGTTTAACAAAAAATTAGCTGCTTTAGGTTTTATTGGCATGGTTTTTTCTTTACTTTAGTAGAAATTTCTCGTAAAAATTTAAAAAGAACAGATGAAAAGGAAATATAATATAATATTACTAGTGCTATTATTAGCATTTGGGTCTTGCAGCTTTACTGCAAAAGTAGATGATGATCCTGATAAAGATAAATTACTGATTCAAATCATAACGTTGGCATTAGATCAACTCCACTTTGAACCAAAGGAATTAAATGATGCATTTTCTGCTGAAATCTATTCAGACTACCTAGAGTTAGTTGACCCATTAAAACGTTACTTTTTACAATCAGATATTGATGATTTCAAGAAATTTGAAACTGAAATTGATGACCAATTGAGAGCGTACGATATTTCGTTTTTTAATATGGTTTATGAGCGTTTAATACAACGTCAGCAGGATGCAAAAGAGTATTATAAAAGTATTTTGTCTAAACCATTTAATTATGAGCAAGACGAAGACTATAATGCAGATTACGAGAGTTTAGCATTTGTAAAAAACAAGAAGGCTTTAAAAGAACGTTGGAGACAACAATTAAAATTTAATACATTATCTGGTTATGATATGTTGATTGATCAGCAAAATGGTGAATCAAAAACTGATGATGAAGCTGAAGCTGAAGTAAAAGAGCCTATTGTAAAAAAGTCTTTAAAAGAAATTGAAGAAGAGTCAAGAGCAGAAACTTTAAAAACACTAGATAATTATTTTACAGATTATATAGATGATATGGAACGTGAAGACTGGTTTGCTATGTATGTTAATACAATAGTAGAGGAGTTTGATCCACATACATCTTATATGGCGCCAACAGATAAAGATCGTTTTGACCAACAAATGTCTGGTAAGTTAGAAGGTATTGGTGCGCGACTGCAAAAGAAAATGGACTACATTAAGATTGTAGAATTGATTTCTGGAGGACCAGCTTGGAGAGATGGAAAGATTGAGGTTGGAGATTTAATTGTTAAAGTACGTCAAGACAAAGAAAAAGAAGCGATTAGTGTGGTAGGTATGCGTATTGACGATGCCATCAAATTAATAAAAGGCCCAAAAGGAACTAAGGTTATTTTAACTATGAAAAAAGTTGATGGCTCTTTTGAAGATATTGCTATTACTAGAGATATTGTTGAGCTTGAAGAAACGTATGCAAAATCATCGATAGTTAAAAAGGATAACAAAAATTATGGTGTGATTAATTTACCTAAATTTTATGTGGATTTTGAAGACTATAAAAGCAGAAATGCATCTAGCGATATTAAGTTAGAAATTGAACGTTTAAAAGAACAAGGTATAGAAGGATTAGTATTGGACTTACGTAACAACGGAGGTGGGTCTTTAAGAACAGTTGTTGATATGGCTGGATTATTTATTAAAGATGGACCAGTAGTACAAGTAAGATCTACGGACGAGCCTAAAGAGGTGTTATCAGATACTGATAAATCTATTATTTGGGATGGGCCATTAGTAATTATGGTTAATGAGCTGTCTGCTTCTGCATCAGAGATTTTAGCTGCAGCTATGCAAGATTACAAACGTGCTATTATTATTGGAAGTAAGCAAACTTATGGGAAGGGAACAGTACAAAACGTATTGGATTTAAACCGTATGGTGCGTAACAGTTCTCACGGAGATTTGGGTGCTTTAAAATTAACGCGTCAAAAGTTTTACCGTATTAATGGTGGGTCTACACAATTAGAAGGTGTTAAAAGTGATGTGGTAGTTCCGGATCGTTATAGCTTTATCGACATTGGAGAGCGTGATCAAGAAAACCCGTTAGCTTGGGATAAAATTACACCTGTAGAATATGAAGTTTGGAATAGCTATTTTGATTACGATACAACTATCGCAAATAGTAAAAGTCGTATGGAAAACAATGCACAATTAAAGCTTATTGAAAGCAGTGCTAAATGGGCTAAAACTAAAATGGATGATAATAATTATTCACTTAATTACAAGAAATATAAAGCTGAGTTAAAGTTGAATGAGGAAGAAGCAAAACAGTTTGAGGCTATTGCCGATTATAAAACTAATTTGACTTTTGAATCATTACCATATGAGCAAAAGTTATTTGAACAAGACACAATCTTACGTGATAAGCGTAACAGGTGGCACGAAAATTTAAGTAAAGATGTTTATGTCGAAGAAGCTATTAATGTGCTTAACGACTTAAAAATGACCTACGAAATTAAAAAAGTAGCAACCATAAAAGACTAAGGTCTATCGGTCCTATTGCAATAGGAAACTAAAATTTATGGTGACTAAAACAAATTCATTATCACAAATAGCGCTTCAAAAGTTTAAAAAAAACTTTTGGGGCGTTTTTAGTTTGTGCTTCATAGGTGTTGTTGGGTTAATCTCTGTGTTTGCATATCTATTTGCGCCAGATAATTCGCAAAACGCTAATCAAATGCATGTTTCTATTCATTCTAAATCTCCAGGATTTACAGTAGACATGTTGACTATTCCTTCTCAAATTAAAAATGAACAGTCATTTTTAGATAAAATATTTTTTGGAGTAAAAAATACTGATACTGAAATACCAATAGCTACTTTCAGTGTAAACGATAATCAGTTGACTTATACGGAGTATGCTTCTGATGGTTTAGAGGGTGTTTCTAAAACAATTGCAGCAGATTTTATAATGAAAAATTCAGCTAGACAATATATAAAGTCGGTGACATTTTATTTAGGAACAGACAAGTATGGACGTGACCTATTAAGTAGGTTATTAGTTGGTGCTAGGATCTCGTTTTTTATAGGTTTTGTGGCTGTATTTATATCTTTAGTTATTGGAGTTTTTATGGGGAGTGTCGCTGGTTATTACGGTGGAAAAGTAGATGCTTTTATAATGTGGATTATTAATGTAACTTGGTCCATTCCAACACTATTATTAGTGATTGCAATAACTTTAGCCTTAGGAAAAGGGTTTTGGCAAGTGTTTATAGCAGTAGGTCTAACGATGTGGGTGGAAGTTGCTAGAGTGGTAAGAGGGCAACTAATTAGTGCCAAAGAAATGCAGTATGTAACCGCAGCACGTGCTTTAGGGTTTAAAGACTATAGGATAATTACAAAGCATATACTGCCAAATATTATGGCGCCAGTTATTGTTATTTGTGCAGCCAATTTTGCAGCAGCAATTTTGATAGAATCTGGGCTTAGTTTTTTAGGGATTGGAGCACAACCGCCTATGGCTAGTTGGGGAGCAATGATTAAAGATCATTACAATTACATAATCCTAGGTAAACCTTATTTAGCGGTGTTACCAGGATTATGTATCATGTTTTTAGTAATGGCGTTTATGCTTATTGGAAATGCATTACGCGATGCTTTAGATGTTAAACATTAAGGATTTGTAGACCATAACGCTGCGCTTTTAAGCATAGCTCTTCTAGGTAACTTTAATCCAGCAACGACTAACTCAGCAAAGTCTTCAGGTTGTAAAATACTGTCTTCAGAGTCTCTGTTTGCAATACCTAAATCTACAGACATATCAGATGCAATAGTACTTGGTGTTAGTGTGCATACTCTAATGTTGTTTTTTCTAACTTCCTTCATTAAAGATTCTGATAAGCCTATAACAGCAAATTTTGAAGCTGAATAAGCAGATGTAGTGGCATTACCACTTAATCCTGCTGTAGATGATACATTGATAATGTCACCTTCGTTTTTATCAATTAAATAAGGTAGGACTTCCTTGGTTACATAGTACATACCCATAACATTGGTTTGGATAATTTTAGTCCACTGACTAACTTCCATGTCATTTAAAGTCCCAAAAGCTGCAATACCTGCATTGTTGACTAATATATCAACAGTACCTAAAGTATCTATTAGTGTTTTAATACCTGTTTTTACTTGGTCATAATTACCAACGTCAAACGCAGCATAAGTTGCATTTACACCCAATGCTTTTAGTTCGGCAACAGTTGCTTTTAAAGTCTCTTCGTTTCTACCTGTAATAGCAACGTCAATACCTTCTTTAGCAAATGCTATTGCGGTAGCTTTACCTAGTCCTTTTCCGCCTCCAGTAATTATTGCTTTTTTATTTTTTAAGTGTTCCATTTATTCTTCTTTATTCTACTATTTCGTAATCAATACTTAGTTTTCGTAATGCTCTTAATGCGGATCCTGAATTTTTATCTTCCATTTCGATATCAACGGGATCGCCTTCTAATAAAATGTCTGTAAGCTCATTGGCTAGAGAGTCATTTATGTTTGATGAGATTTCGACAATACATTTAGCAATTGCTCTTTTGTCTGGTCGTTGCGCATCGCAGGATAATAGATTTATTTTCATGATTTTAATTTATAGTTGTAAAGATACTACTGTTTATTTGGATTGACGGTGTGTCCTTACATATTGTAAACACCACCATTAATATCTAATGTTGCTCCGGTGATAAAACCATCATATTCTGAAGCTAGATATAATACAGCTCTTGCAACGTCATCTGCATTACCAGCACGTTGTATAGGTATACCTGCTGTTGTAGCTGCAGCAGATTCTTTTGTTGTGTGTGTGTTATGAAACGATGTACCTAAAATTAGTCCAGGCGATACGGCATTTACACGTGTACCTTGAGGTCCTAATTCTGCAGAAAGCGCACGCGTTAATGTTAAAATAGCACCTTTACTTGTTGAGTAGGCCAATGATCCAGGGTGTCCGCCTTTACGTCCAGCCAAAGAAGCTAGGTTGACAATACTACTGTTGTCGTTTTTTGCAAGATGCGGTGCAGCTGCTCGAGTAACAAACATCATAGAGGTTAAGTTTATGTCCATAACTTTATGCCAAAACTCAGCTTCCATTTCGTTAAGCAGTTTACGGGCAACCAGAGAACCTGCATTGTTTATTAATATATCTAAACCACCAAGTGCTTCTACTGTTTTTGCAACTAATGCGTTTGCATCCTCCTCTTTTGTTAAATCACCGCTTATGGCTACTGCTTTTTGTCCTTTTTTGGTGGCGTAAGCTGTCAAGTCATTAGCAGTGTCAGCACTAGAAAAATAATGTATTGCAACATTGGCTCCGCTATCAATAAAGTGCTTAGTTATAGCTTCTCCAATACCTTGTGCTCCAGCTGTTATAAGTACATTTTTTCCGCTTAATTTAGTGTTGTTTGTCATGTTGTTCCGTCGTTTAGTATAATTTGTAATTGCATCAAGCCTAAAAAGAGTGTGTTAGGCTTAAAATTTGGTTAAGCAACTAAAGTAATAAAAAAGCTGAAGAGTAGCGGGTTTTCAATGTGAAAGTCTAGTTAAAACATGATTGTTTTAACTAAGTAAAATGATTGCGTAACTAATACGTGTATAATAGGTACGTGTTTTAGTTGCTATTTTTTAGAAAGTAGCAGTTAATTGCTCTGCAGCGTGAATTTGTATAAGAAGTAAAAGATGTTAGACTTTAGTCTAAAATAAAGCTTTGGTTTAGGCTGTCAATATATTGTAATACCTCTTCTTTACCAATGTCCTTACTAGAAGACGTTATAAAGTAGTTTGGCATTTCTTCCCAAGTTTCTAACAAGATGTTTTTATAATCTTCAACATGGTTGTCAATAGCTTTAGGTTTAAGCTTATCCGCTTTAGTAAATATGATAGAAAACGGAATGCCTTTTTCTCCTAAATACTGCATAAAATCTTGGTCAACAGGTTGAGGTTTGTGCCTGATGTCTACAAGTACAAATGCAGTTACCAGTTGTTCACGTTGTTCTAAATACTGAGTGATAAATTTTTGAAAAACCTTTTTGATGCTTTTAGAAACCTTAGCATAACCATAACCAGGTAAATCTACTAAAAACCAATCGTGATTGATTAAAAAGTGATTTATAAGCTGTGTTTTTCCTGGGCGACCAGATGTTTTTGCTAAACTTTTTCTGCTGGTAAGCATGTTTATTAATGATGATTTACCAACGTTACTTCTACCAATAAATGCATATTCTGGTAAGCGATCTTTCGGACACTTGGCAGCGTCAGAATTACTTGTTATAAATTCGGCAGACTTGATGTGCATTGTAAAACTGTTTTTGGTATCGCTAAAGCGAAAACTTTTAGTGTAAGATATGTAGTAACTAGTTTGGTTTAAATATTTCGAGTTTTAAACCAGTCAAATAAAATCTGATTAAATGTATCAGGATGTTCCATCATAGCAGCATGACCACATTTGTCTATCCAGAATAAATCAGAATTTGGTAGTAATGCATTAAACTCGTCAGCCACATCAGGAGGTGTAACACCATCATTTTTACCCCAAATGATACATGTTGGTGTATTCATTTTTGGTAAATCCTTAGCCATATTATGTCGGATAGCACTTTTAGCAATTGCTAAAGTTTTAATTAATTTGTTTCTGTCGTTTACCGTTTCGTAAACTTCGTCAACAATTTCTTTGGTCGCTACAGCAGGATCATAAAAAACTTCTTGAGCCTTTTTCTTGATAACTTCGTAGTCACTTCTTTTAGTATAACCACCACCCATTGCACTTTCGTAAAGTCCAGAACTTCCTGTAATGACTAAAGCTTTTACTTTGTCAGGATGCATTTTAGTGTGATATAAACCAATATGCCCACCTAAAGAATTGCCTAAAAGCACAACATCATTAAGTCCTTTGAATTCAATAAAATCGTAAAGATATTTTGCAAAAGATTTAACGTTAGTTTTAAGTAAAGACTTACTGTATATAGGCAGTTCGGGTATAATTACTTTGTAGCCATTAGCACTAAAAAAATCAGTGACAGCAGCAAAATTACTTAGTCCTCCCATAAGTCCGTGAAGTACAATTATTGGTTGTCCTTCACCAACTTCGATATAGTTAAATTTTCCTTCTTTTTTAAGTGTACGAGCCATTAATGATTACTAGTTTACATCAAAAGCAAATATAAGTATTTCATTTAAAAAACAGCTATTTTAATCATTTAGTTCATTGCGGTTTTATGAAATAAAATTCATAATTACTCCCACTTGGTTCTAATTCTTTTAGTTGTCTGTTCTCTTGATATTTGTCTGTTTTTGAGCCTGATTTATGTGTTAAAGTTACAATACTTATTAACAATGTGGTAGAATGTGGTAAAAAGTGGTGTTTTTTTCAATATATTTGATTTTTACAAATTTTGATAGGTAAAAACGGTTGTGAACTCATTAATAGGAACATACGAATGTAAAGTAGACGCAAAAGGGAGGCTTATGCTGCCTGTTGCGTTGAAAAAACAGTTGGCTCCAGAGTTGCAGGACGGTTTTGTTTTAAAAAGAGCAGTTTTTCAGGAGTGTTTGGAGTTGTATCCAATGCAGGAATGGAATGTTTTGATGCAAAAGGTAAATAAGTTAAATAGATTTAAAAAGAAAAACAACGATTTTATACGTCGCTTCACAGCAGGTGTAAAAATAGTTGAAGTAGATGCTAGTGGGCGTTTGCTGATTCCTAAGGATTTAGTTGCTTTTGCGTCGATAACAAAAGAGATTGTAATGTCTTCGGCTGTAAATATTATCGAGATTTGGGATAAAACAAAATATGAGAAGGCTATTGATGATGCAACTGTTGATTTTGCAGATTTAGCTGAGGAAGTAATGGGTAAAGACGATGACGATGACAGCATATCATAATCCAGTATTATTAAATGAAACCGTTGGTGGCTTGGCTATCAAGGAGGATGGCGTCTATGTGGATGTTACATTTGGTGGTGGTGGACACAGTAGAGAAATATTAAAACGTTTAGGAGAAAACGGTAAGTTATATGCTTTTGATCAGGATAAAGATGCGCTTGAAAACGCAATTGACGATCCTAGATTTGTATTAATACATGAAAATTTTAGATACATAAAACGCTTTTTACGCTTTCATGGTGTAAAAGCTGTGGATGGTATTTTGGCGGATTTTGGAGTGTCGTCACATCAATTTGATGTTGCGGAACGTGGATTTTCTACTCGCTTTGAGGCGGAGTTGGATATGCGTATGAATCAAAATGATACACTGTCTGCTTATCATGTTATTAATGAATATGATGAAGAGCAACTTAAGCAGGTGTTGGCGCAATACGGAGAGCTTCGTTCTGCTTCAGCTATGGCGGGTTTAATTGTAGAGCAACGTAAAGAAGAGGAGATTAGAACTAGTGATCAACTTAAAAAAGTATTGCAACGCTTTTTGTCTCCAAAACATGAAAACAAAATATTAGCGCAAATATATCAAGCGATAAGAATAGAGGTTAATCAAGAAATTGAGGCTTTGAAGGAGTTTTTACAACAAACGCCAGAGATTTTAAAGCCTAATGGGCGTGTTAGCTTAATTTCTTATCACTCTTTAGAGGATAGATTGGTGAAACGATTTATTAGAAATGGCTTGTTTGAAGGGGAGCCGGAGCGTGATGTGTTTGGTCGTTTTGAAGTGCCATTAAAAAAAGTCGGCGGTTTAATTATTCCGTCTAAAGAAGAAATAAAAATTAACAACAGAGCACGTAGTGCAAAGTTGCGTATTGCAGAAAAGATTTAAGCAATGAAAAAAAGTATCTATAGTTTATTGCGAGGGACTTTTTTAGTAAGTGAAGATTCTTTTAAAAACTGGAAAGTAATATTTTTTCTTTCGGCTTTAGCCTTAGTGATGATTGCTAGTTCTCACAGTTTGGATAAGAAAGTATACGAGATAGCAAAACTTAATAATCAAGTTAAAGAATTGCGATCCGAATTATATGATGGAAGGACCCGATTGATGCAACTAAAAATGGAGTCCTCTGTTGTGAAAAAAATGAAAGAAAAAGGGTTGGCGCCTTCAGTAATTCCGCCTAAAAAAATAATTGTTAAACCAGAAAGCTAAGTTCAAATCGTGGCATTAACCGAAAAGAACATATTAAACAGATTGTATTTTGTCGCAGGATGTATGTTCGTCTTTGGGCTGCTTGTGGTTGGGAAATTGTTAACCATCCAAGTGGTGCAAGGTGATAAGTATAGGGCGCTTGCAGACAAGCGTGCTTTAAAGGATGTTGTCATTCCTGCAAACAGAGGTAATGTGTATTCTTCAGATGGTAGCTTATTAGCAACTTCAATACCTAAGTATGATATTTTGTTTGATGCAGTAACGCCATCAGATAAAAATTTTAAAGCAAACATAATTGCTTTAAGCGAGGCTTTGTCTAAATATTCTGGTAAGTCTAAAACGTATTATAAAAAGGAATTAGGGAAAGCTAGAGCAAATAAAAATAGATACTTTTTGTTAGCACGAAATATTGGTTATTCAGACTATTTAAAGTTTAGAGAGTTTCCTTTATTAAAATTAGGCGCTTTTAAAGGTGGGTTAATTGTGGAGCAGAAAGTGAAAAGAGAACATCCTTTGGGTGAAGTTGCGCAACGTACTATTGGGTATGAGCGTACGGATGATGAAGGTAATATTACAAGAGCAGGTATAGATGGTGCTTTTGGAGTGGATTATTTAAGAGGTAAAGACGGTAAGCGTCTTAAGCAGAAAATAGGAAAAGGACAATGGAAGCCAATTTTAGACTACGATCAAGTAGAGCCTAAGGACGGTTTGGATGTATATACAACTATAGATGTTAATATTCAGGATATTGCGCATCATGCCTTGTTAGAACAGTTAGAATTGTACGAAGCAGAACACGGTACTGTGGTGGTTATGGAAGTTGCTACGGGAGAGATTAAGGCAATTTCTAATTTAGGAAAAACAAAGTCTGGATATTATTACGAAAAAAGGAATTATGCGGTTTATGAGTCGCATGAGCCGGGTTCTACTTTTAAGCTAATGGCTATAATGGCAGCTTTAGAGGATAAAAAAATAGACACGTCAGATGTTATTGACACGGGTAATGGGTATAAGGTGTTTTATGGAAGAGGAATAAAGGATTCTCACGGAAACGGAAAAATATCTGCAGCTAGAGCTTTGGAGGTATCTTCAAATATTGGTTTAGCAACAATTATTGATGATGCTTATGCTAAAAATCCAGAACGCTTTTTAGATATTTTAAGCAGTTGGAATTTAGATAAAAAATTAGGTATTTCTATTAAAGGAGAAGGAGCACCAATGATCCCGAGACCGGGAGATGAAAAATGGAGTCGTAATGCGCTTCCGTCTATTGCTTATGGTTATAATCTTAGGTTGACGCCTTTGCAAACGCTAACTTTTTATAATGCGGTTGCTAATAATGGAGTAATGGTTAAGCCTAGGTTTATTAGAGAGGTTAAGGAATTGGATAAGCAGATAGAGTCTTTTGAAAGGTCTGTGATTAATCCAAAAATCTGTTCGGACGCTACGTTAAATGCTGCTAAGGCAATGCTTGAAAATGTGGTGACTAGAGGTACTGGGCGTTCATTGTACTCTGATTATTTTTCAATGAGCGGAAAAACAGGTACTGCAAGGGTAGAGTATTGGATGGATGACTGGGCTAAAAAGCCAAGATATATTTCGTCTTTTGCGGGTTACTTTCCTTCGGATAAGCCTAAGTATTCTTGTATAGTCGTGATACATAAGCCGAGTATTAAAAAAGGATTTTATGGAGCAGATGTCTCTGGTCCTGTATTTAAAAAAGTAGCTCAAAAAATATTTACAGACACACCGCTAATTGATGAGGTGGCATCATTAAATGTTGTTGATGCATCAGTAGAAAAAGAGTATGAAGGGTATTATAACGTTGCAAATACTTATAAAACGATTATGCCAGATGTAACCGGATTACCAGTTATGGATGCATTGGCTTTGTTGGAAAACATGAACGTTAAAATCAAAGTCCAGTGTAATGGGGTTGGTGTAGTTAATAAGCAATCGGTAAGTAAAAATACCAAGTTAAAAAGTAATCAAATAATAGTTTTAGAAGCGTCGTGAATTCATTAAAAGACATATTATATAAGGTAACGCTAGATGCGGTAGTTGGTAGTACTGATGTTTTGGTGCGCAATATCCAGTTTAACTCTCGTAGTATCGCGGTTAATGATGTTTTTGTGGCTATAAAAGGTAGTCTTACGGATGGTCATCACTATATAGATAAAGCAATTGAGCAAGGTGCTATTGTTGTGGTTTGTCAAGAAGTACCTGTTACTACTAAAATAGGAATTACTTATATAAAGGTGGATGATTCTAGTCGTGCTTTAGCGATTATGGCAGCTAATTTTTATGGTAATCCTTCTGAGAATTTAAAGTTAGTTGGTGTAACGGGTACCAATGGAAAAACAACTGTTGCGTCACTTTTGTATCAATTATTTAAAAAAGCGGGGTATAAGGTTGGGTTGTTGTCTACGGTAAAGATTATGGTGGATAATGAAGTGTTTACGGCGACACATACAACACCCGATTCTTTAACAATAAATCAATATCTAAAGCAGATGAATGATCAGGGTGTTGAGTTTTGCTTCATGGAAGTTAGCTCGCACGGGATACATCAAAACAGAACTTTAGGTTTGAAATTTGAAGGTGGAATTTTCACAAATTTATCTCATGATCACTTAGATTATCACGATACGTTTGCAGAGTATAGAGATGTAAAAAAACGCTTTTTTGACGAGTTGCCTAAATCGGCATTCGCGTTAATTAATGGCGATGATAAAAATGGAAGCATTATGCTTCAAAACACTAAAGCAAAACAATATACTTATGCTTTAAAAACCTATGCGGATTATAAAGCTCAGATTTTAGAGAATCAGTTTAGTGGTTTGTTATTAAAGCTTAATGATAATGAAGTTTGGGTAAGATTAATCGGAACATTTAATGCTTATAATATTTTGGCAATTTTCGCTACTGCGGAATTGTTGGGTCTTGAAAAACAAGAGTCGTTAAGGCTAATTAGTGAGTTAGAGAGTGTGAGTGGGCGTTTTCAGTTTGTGATTTCTGATCAGAAAATAACTGCTATTGTAGATTATGCACATACACCGGATGCTTTAAAAAATGTGTTAGAAACTATTAATGATATCAGAACTAAAAATGAAGATGTTATTACTGTTGTTGGTTGTGGAGGTGATAGAGATGTCACTAAAAGGCCAAAAATGGGGCATATCGCTTCGGCTTTAAGTACTAAAGTTATTTTTACAAGTGATAACCCAAGAAGTGAAGTGCCTGAGGCTATAATTGAAGCAATTGAAGTTGGGGTGGAGTCTCAAAATTTTAAAAAAACACTGTCTATTGTAGACAGAAAACAAGCAATAAAAACAGCGTGCCAGCTGGCTAAACCAAATGATATCATTTTAATAGCCGGAAAGGGGCATGAGACGTATCAAGAGGTAAAAGGAGAGCGTTCTGATTTTGATGATTTCAAAATAGTAAAAGCGTATTTAAAACAATTAGAAAAATAAATTTTGATGGTCTCTAGAAGTAGAGCTTCAAAAACAAAATAAAATATTAAGAGAATGCTGTATTACTTATTCGATTTTTTAGAAAAAAACTATCAATTTCCTGGTGCTAGTGTGTTTCAGTTTATCACATTTAGGGCTGCGTTGGCAATATTATTGTCGTTGTTGTTTTCTACAATTTTCGGAAAACGCATCATAGTAGCTTTACAGAGAAAGCAGGTTGGAGAATCTGTAAGAGATTTAGGTTTAGATGGTCAACTAGAAAAAGCAGGTACTCCAACAATGGGAGGTATTATCATTATTCTAGCTACTCTAATTCCTGTGTTGTTGTTTGCTAAGTTGGATAATATTTATGTGATATTATTAATTGTTACCATGTTGTGGATGGGAGCAGTTGGTTTTACAGATGATTATATAAAAGTATTTAAAAAGAATAAAGAAGGGTTAAGTGGTAAGTTTAAAGTTTTAGGTCAAGTTGGTCTTGGTTTATTTGTGGGGTCTGTGATGTATTTTCATCCGGGTATTACTATTAAAACAGAAAAGGTTAATCCTGTTTTTGAAACTGAATTAATTACACAGAATTCACCTAGAGAGTTTAATGTAGCGGAACAGTCTTTAAAAACAACGATTCCTTTTGTAAAAGATAACGAGTTTGATTATACAGATTTAGTGACTTGGATGGGTGATGAGTACGCTAAATATGCGTGGTTAGTATTTATTCCAATCGTAATTTTTATTATCACAGCAGTCTCTAACGGGGCTAATTTAACGGATGGAATTGATGGTTTAGCAGCAGGTAGCTCCGCTATAATCGTCTTTGTGCTTGCTATTTTTGCTTTTATATCTGGTAACATCGTGTTCTCGGATTACTTGAATGTCATGTTTATTCCGAATCTGGGAGAAATGGTGGTGTTTATAGCTGCTTTTGTTGGGGCTTTGATTGGGTTTTTATGGTATAATACCTATCCAGCTCAAGTGTTTATGGGTGATACGGGTAGTTTAACTATCGGTGGTGTGATTGCTGTAATAGCAATTGCAGTAAGAAAAGAGTTATTGATACCGGTGCTTTGCGGAATTTTCTTTGCAGAGTCACTATCAGTAATCTTACAGGTAGCTTACTTTAAATATACAAGAAAGAAATATGGTGAGGGTCGACGCATTTTTTTAATGTCGCCTTTACATCATCATTATCAGAAAAAAGGATATCACGAAAGTAAGATTGTAACACGTTTTTGGATTGTAGGTATTTTGCTTGCTATACTAACTGTTGTAACCTTAAAATTAAGATAGGATGAAACGATTAGTGATTCTTGGAGCAGGAGAAAGCGGTGTCGGAACTGCGCTTTTGGGACAAGCCAAAGGGTTTCAGGTCTTTGTTTCTGATAAAGGAAAGATTAAAGATAAATATAAAGAGGTTCTTATACATAATAAGGTTGAGTGGGAAGAGGAGCAGCATACTGAAGCTAAAATATTAAATGCAGATGTTGTGATGAAAAGTCCAGGAATTCCTGATAAAGTAGCTATTGTAAAAGCGCTTTTAGATAAAGGAGTTGCTGTGATTTCGGAAATAGAATTTGCAAGCCAGTTTACTGATGCTACAATAGTTGCAATTACAGGTAGTAACGGTAAAACAACAACAGCTATGTTGACGCACCATGTGTTAAAACAGGAATTAGATGTTGGATTGGCAGGTAATATTGGGGATAGTTTTGCAAAGCAAGTTTTAGAGCATGATTTTAAAAATTATGTTTTAGAAATAAGCAGTTTTCAATTAGATGGCTGTGTAAACTTTAAACCAAATATTGCTGTAATAACCAATATTGTACCGGATCATTTAGATCGATATGATTACAAATTTGAAAATTACATTGCTTCAAAATTTAGTATTACTAAAAATCAAACAAAAGAAGATTATTTGATTTACGATGCAGATGACGAAGTGATTTTAGAGTACATAAAAAAGAATACCATTCAAGCTACATTATTACCGTTTTCGTTAACAAAAACAATTGAAAATGGTGCGTATTTGGATCAAGACAACATTATAATAACAATAGATAATAATCAGATAATTATGCCAACAAAAAATATCGCTTTAGAAGGAAAACATAACGTAAAAAATGCAATGGCTGCATCTACAGTTTCACATTTATTAAAAATTAGAAAGCAAACTATTCGCGAAAGCTTAGAAAACTTTCAGGGTGTTGAGCATCGTTTAGAAAATGTGCTTAAGATTAATAAAGTACAGTATGTAAACGACTCTAAGGCGACTAATGTAAATGCAACTTATTTTGCTTTAGAAAGTATGTCATCTCCAACGGTTTGGATTGTTGGAGGAGTGGATAAGGGTAACGATTATAAAGAGTTGTTTTCGTTTGTAAACGAAAAAGTAAAGGCTATTATTTGTTTAGGTGTAGATAACCAAAAGCTGTTGGCTAGCTTTGGTGATATGGTTGATGTTATTGTTGAAACGCAGTTTATGAGCGAAGCTGTAAAAATAGCTTACAAAATAGCGGAAGCTGGTGATAGTGTATTGTTGTCTCCTGCATGCGCGAGTTTTGATTTATTTGAGAATTATGAGGATAGAGGGCGTCAGTTTAAAGATGCGGTAAGAAATTTATAATATATAATTTTAAAAAAAACAAGTAAAAGCCTGTTTAGGTGGGATTGTGAGATAATGCAAAATTCAATAATAAATAATATAAAGGGAGATAAGTTAATATGGGCTATATCAGCACTGTTGGCTATATTTTCGTTTTTACCTGTTTATAGTGCTGCTAGTAATTTAGTAAATATTAGTGGTGACGGAAGTACGTTTGCATATTTTGTAAAACACTTTATGCATTTGTTTTTAGGGTTTTCTATTATGTACGGTGTACATAAAATACCATACAGATACTTTAGAGGGTTGTCAATGGTTATGATGCCTGTGGTTTTTGTATTGTTAATTTTAACGGTATTGCAAGGGACTACTATTGATGGGGCTAATGCAAGTCGTTGGATAAGTATACCTTTTGTTAATATGTCATTTCAAACATCTACGTTGGCAGCAGTGGTGTTAATGGTTTATATAGCACGTTACTTATCAAAAATTAAAGACAAAACAATTACGTTTAAAGAGTCGATTTTACCGCTTTGGATTCCGGTGTTTTTAGTGTTAGCATTAATTTTGCCTTCCAATTTTTCGACAACCGCTATTATTTTTGTGATGGCTTGTGCGTTGTTGTTTTTAGGTGGGTATCCTTTACGTTATTTAATAGCGATGGGTCTAGCTGGTATTGTTGGTTTAGCCATGTTTGTGTTGGTTGCTAAAGCATTTCCAGATGCTATGCCTAACCGTGTTGATACCTGGATAAGTCGTGTAGAAAGTTTTTTTAACGGAGAGGATTCAAAAGAAGATTATCAAATAGAAAGGGCGAAAATTGCAATTGCTTCTGGAGGAATTGTTGGTGTTGGTTCAGGGAAAAGTATTCAGAAAAACTTTTTACCACAATCATCATCAGATTTTATTTATGCAATTATTGTTGAAGAATACGGTTTAATTGGTGGCTTTGCATTAATGGTGTTGTATATGTGGTTGCTATTTAGAATAATAATAGTGTCTCAAAAAGCAGATACGGTTTTTGGTAAGTTACTTGTGTTAGGTGTTGGTTTGCCAATAATTTTTCAAGCAATGATAAATATGGCGGTGGCTGTAGAGTTGTTTCCTGTAACGGGGCAAACACTACCTTTAATTAGTAGTGGAGGTACTAGTATTTGGATGACCTGTTTGGCTATTGGAATTATTTTAAGTGTAAGCGCGAAAAGAGAAGAGTTAATTAATAAAGAAAAAGAAACCGATGTAGATAACCCGCTAGAGGTGTTGTCTGAGGCGTTGGAGGATTAAAATAGAACAGTGAATAGTAAAAATAAAACATATAAAATTATTTTATCAGGTGGTGGTACGGGTGGTCATATCTATCCTGCTATAGCAATTGCTAATGAGCTTAAGTTGCGTTATCCTGATGCTGAGTTTTTGTTTGTTGGTGCAAAGGATAGAATGGAGATGGAGAAAGTGCCTCAGGCTGGTTATGCTATAAAAGGGCTTTGGATTTCAGGTATTCAGCGTAAGCTAACACTTAAAAACATGATGTTTCCGTTTAAACTAATTAGTAGTTTATGGAATGCGAAAAAGATAATTAAACAATTTAAGCCAGATGTAGTTATTGGGACTGGTGGTTTTGCAAGTGGTCCATTGTTGCAAGTTGCAACGTATAAAGGAATACCTAGTTTAATTCAAGAGCAAAATTCATTTCCAGGTATTACAAATAAATTTCTGGCTAAAAAAACCGAAAAAGTATGTGTGGCCTATAACGGTTTAGAACGCTTTTTTCCTGCTGAAAAAATTATAAAAACAGGTAATCCTGTACGTCAGGATTTATTAGATATTTCTTCTAAAAGAGCAGAAGCAATAAAGTATTTTGATTTAGTTGAAAGTAAGCAGACGCTTTTAGTGTTAGGTGGTAGTTTAGGAGCTAAAGCAATTAACGAGTTAATGGTTAATGAACTAGATTTTTTACAAACACTAAACATACAAGTGATTTGGCAATGTGGTAAGTTGTATTATCAGAGTTATAAGTTGTACGGTAATACAAAGCATGTTCAAATACATGAGTTTATAAATAAAATGGATTATGCCTATGCTGCTGCAGATTTTATAATATCTCGTGCGGGAGCTGGTTCTGTTAGTGAGTTGTGTATCGTTGGGAAGCCTGTAGTTTTTGTGCCTTCTCCATATGTGGCGGAAGACCATCAGACTAAAAATGCATCGGCAATAGTTAATGAAAACGCAGCGCTTTTAATTGCACAAGACGATTTAAAAGTAGACTTTAAAAATAAGTTTGGGCAGTTAGTGGCTTCAAAAGAAAAACAAGAAGAGTTAAGTAAAAACATAAAAAAATTAGCATTAGTAAACGCAACCAAAGACATCGCGGACGAGGTTGAAAAATTGCTAAACAAATAATGGATTTAAAAAAGATACATAACATTTATTTTATTGGTATTGGAGGTATCGGTATGTCTGCTATTGCACGCTATTTTAAAGCAAGTGGTAAGCAGGTGTCTGGGTATGATAAAACACAAACAGATATTACTAATAGTCTTCAGGATTTAGGTATAACGGTGTGTTTTGAAGATGCTATGGCTAATGTGGAGGGATGTTATTTAGATTCAGAGTCAACCTTGGTTGTGTATACACCTGCAGTACCTAAAAGTCATTTGCAATTAACCTATTTTAAAAATAATGGGTTTACGGTTTTAAAGCGTTCTGAAATTTTAGGGCTAATAACAGAGCATACATTTTGTCTTGCTGTTGCTGGTACGCATGGTAAAACAACAACGACAAGTATTTTAGGGCATTTATTAAATGAATGTAATGTTAAGTTGACTGCTTTTTTAGGTGGGATTAGCGAAAATTATAATTCTAATCTAATATTAAACGGTGACAAAGTTAGTGTTGTAGAGGCAGATGAGTTTGATAGATCTTTCTTGACATTAAGTCCAGATATGGCGTGTATAACGTCTATGGATGCGGATCATTTAGATATTTATGGTGATGCTTCAGAGTTAATTAAAACATTTGAAGATTTTACCAGAAAGCTAAAACCTAACGGTAAGTTGTTTGTTAAAAATGGGTTGCCTTTAAATGGGATTACTTACGGAATAGAAGATGATGCAGATTATACTGCTCAAAATATAAGAATAGAAAATGGGGCTTATGTTTTTGATGTTAAAACACCAGAAACAGTGCTCAAAGATTTTAAATTTAATTTGCCGGGAAGACATAATTTATCTAATGCCTTAGTGGCTTTGGCTATGTCTATAGAGTATGGTGTTTCTGGACCACAGCTTGTTGCGGCACTAGCATCGTATTTAGGGGTTAAACGCAGATTTACTTATCAGATAAAAACGGATGATTTAGTTTTTATCGACGATTATGCACATCATCCAGAAGAAATTAATGCGGTACATCAAGCAGTGCGTGAGATGTATCCAAAGGATAAGGTTGTAGCTGTTTTTCAGCCACATTTATTTTCTAGGACTAAGGATTTTGCTGTCGAATTTGGAAAAAGTTTGTCGCAGTTTGACGAGGTTATTTTGTTGGATATTTATCCAGCAAGAGAATTGCCTATTGAAGGCGTGACATCGGAATGGTTGTTGAGTTTAATAGATAATGAAAACAAAAAATTAGTATCAAAAACGGATCTAATTAGCAGTATAAAGCAAAGTAGTGCAAAAATTGTATTGACAATTGGAGCCGGAGATATTGGAGTTGAAGTTGCAAAAATTAAAAAAGCATTAATTAATGAAGATTAATTGGGACTATATAAAAATGATGGTACTACTAGGTTTAGTAGTGTTTTTGTATGCGTTTTCTTCAGCAAGAAATGCTAAGCGAGAAGTGTCAAAACCTCTAGTGGAATTTGTGGGTAATAAAAACCTGTTTATTACGCATGAAGATGTTAGTAAGTTGTTAATACAAAATCAACAAAACGCTACCAACAAGTCCAAAGAAATTTTAGATTTGAATTTGTTAGAAAGTACCCTAAACGCAAATCCAATTATCGAGTTTGCAGATGTTTACGTTAGTGTTACCGGAAATCTGGTAGCTAAGGTTAAACAAAAAATGCCTATTGCTAGAGTTATAGACGAGACTTCTTTTTATGTAGATAGTAATGGTGGCTTTATGCCTCTGTCAAAAAACTACACAGAACGTGTCCCAATTGTAACCGGTATTGTGGACAAAAAAGACTTAGGAAGGATTCATGAAATAGCAACAAAAATTCAAAAAGATGAGTTTTTGAAAAAACATGTAGTACAAATTCAACAAAATAAGGATAATACTATAGATCTTAAGTTAAGACAGTGTAATTTTGTAGTCAAAATAGGCAGTTTAGAGCAATTGGATAAAAAAATCAACAATCTAAAAGCCTTCTATTTAAAAGCCACAAAAGATAAAACCTTAAATAATTACAGTAAAGTAAACTTACAATTTGGTAGTCAAGTTGTGTGTACAAAAGCATAAGTTATGGAACAGAACATTGCAGTAGGATTAGACATAGGTACAACTAAGATTGTAGCTATGATTGGTCGTAAGAACGATTATGGTAAAGTCGAAATTTTGGGCATAGGTAAGTCTAAAAGTTTAGGTGTACATCGTGGTGTAGTAAATAACATAACGCAAACCATACAATCCATTCAGCTAGCTATTCAAGAAGCAGAAGCTGCAGCAGCAACAAAAATTGAAGGTGTAACTGTTGGTATTGCCGGGCAACACATTAGAAGTTTACAACACAGTGACTATATAACAAGACCAAATAGCGAAACGGTTATTGATGATGATGACATTGATAGGTTAATTAACCAAGTGCACAAATTAGTGATGTTACCTGGAGAGGAAATTATCCATGTATTACCACAAGAGTATAAAATTGACGGTCAAGCCGAAATCAAAGAACCAATTGGTATGTATGGTGGGCGTTTGGAAGCTAATTTTCATGTTGTAGTTGGTCAAGTGTCATCTATCAGAAACATTGGTCGTTGTGTGCAAAGTGCAGGATTAACTTTGGAGGGTATTACTTTAGAGCCTTTAGCTAGTGCAAACGCAGTACTTAGTCAAGAAGAAAAAGAAGCAGGAGTTGCCTTAATTGATATAGGAGGAGGTACAACAGATTTAGCCATTTTTAGAGATGGTATAATCCGTCATACTGCAGTTATTCCTTTTGGAGGAAACGTTATTACAGAAGATATCAAAGAGGGGTGTTCTATAATAGAAAAGCAAGCCGAATTACTTAAAATTAAGTTTGGAAGTGCTTGGCCGGGAGAAAACAAGGATAATGAAATTGTTTCTATCCCAGGTTTAAGAGGGCGTGACCCCAAAGAAATTACTTTAAAAAACTTGTCTAAAATAATTCACGCTAGAGTTGTGGAGATTGTAGAACAAGTGTACGTAGAGATTAAAAA
This sequence comes from Olleya sp. KKT75, assembly GCF_055635485.1. Classification (NCBI taxonomy): domain Bacteria; kingdom Pseudomonadati; phylum Bacteroidota; class Flavobacteriia; order Flavobacteriales; family Flavobacteriaceae; genus Olleya; species Olleya sp. KKT75. Next base: position 767,557 of record NZ_CM145759.1, on the reverse strand, counting down.
CTACGGTCACGAAGAGCAAAAAAAGAAACTAATAGCTGGTATTGTATTAACAGGTGGAGGAAGCCAATTAAAACACTTAAAGCAGTTAGTAGAATATATTACAGGTATGGATACTAGAATAGGGTACCCAAACGAACATTTAGCAGGAGATAGTGACGATACTATTACTAGCCCATTATTCGCAACAGCGGTAGGATTAGTAATGGACGGGTTAAAACGTCAAGATCGTAAAAAAGCCGAAGCTAAAATTGAAGAAGCTATCCAAGCACAAGAAGAGGCTGTTATAGCACAAGAGGAAGCTACGCAAGCAGAAGCTGAAGCAGAAATAGAAAAAATAGAACCACCTAAAAAACAACGTAAGTCGTTTTTAGATACGTTAACAGACAGAGTCAAAGACTTTTTGGATAACGCAGAATAATTTTAATAAAAAGTAAGCGATGTGTGTATCGCGAGAATAATAATAATTGATCCAGTAAAATAGAATTTATGAGCAGCAACAACGAATTCGAAAACATATCATTCGACCTTCCAAAAAACCAATCCAATGTGATTAAAGTCATTGGTGTAGGTGGAGGAGGTAGTAACGCTATTAACCACATGTTTCTTCAAGGAATAAAAGGGGTGGATTTTGTAATCTGTAATACAGATGCGCAAGCCTTACAAAACAGTGGTGTACCAAACAAAATCCAATTAGGTCTTAATTTAACCGAAGGGTTAGGGGCAGGAGCTAATCCAGATGTAGGAGAGCAGTCAGCTGTAGAAAGTTTTGACGATCTACAACGCATGTTGGATACTAATACCAAAATGATTTTTATCACAGCAGGTATGGGTGGTGGAACAGGTACAGGTGCAGCACCAATTATTGCTAAAATGGCTAAGGATTTAGACATTTTAACAGTTGGTATTGTAACAATGCCTTTTCAGTTTGAAGGTAAAATGAGAAACCAACAAGCCCAAGAAGGGATTGAAAAATTACGTAGAGAAGTAGATTCTTTAGTAGTTATTAATAATAACAAACTTCGTGAAGTATACGGAAACCTAGGTTTTAAAGCCGGTTTCTCTAAAGCTGACGAAGTATTATCTACTGCTGCCCGTGGTATTGCAGAGGTAATAACACACCATTACACACAAAACATTGATTTACGTGATGCTAAAACAGTCCTAAGTAATAGCGGTACTGCTATTATGGGATCTGCTTCTGCATCAGGTCAAAATCGTGCACATGAAGCGATATCTAAAGCATTAGATTCACCTTTATTAAACGATAATAAAATTACTGGAGCTAAAAACGTATTGTTGCTAATCGTTTCTGGTGCTCAGGAAATTACTATTGATGAAATAGGAGAAATCAATGATCATATTCAAAATGAAGCGGGTCACGGTGCAAACATTATTATGGGAGTTGGAGAGGATGATAACCTTGAAGAGTCTATTGCTGTAACAATTATTGCTACAGGTTTTGATGTAGAACAACAAAACGAGATTAGTAATACAGAAACTAAAAAGGTAATTCATGCTTTGGAAGATGACCAAAACATGGAGCAAGATTTAACAGGAAAAGAAAAAGAGCCTACTATAATCATGCCTACAATAGAGTTAGAAGATAAAAAAGAAGCACCTCAAGCTATTGTTAAACATACATTAGATTTAGATGAAGAAGATTTATCTGATATCGAAATCACACAAGTTAATAAGCCTAAAAACAACAGTTACCAAGATTTAGATTTAATTCCTACTAGCGAGTTTATTAAAAATATTGACGTTAAGTATAGCGAAGTAGACGTGGTGATTGATGAGACAGAAGAATTTAATATTATAGATTCTAATGTTAATAATATTGAAGTTGTTAAAGTTGAAGAAGAGAAAAAACAACAAATTACTTTAAGCTTTGACATGCCTTTATCAGAACCAGTAGTAGACACTATTGTTGAAGAAGAAGCTCCGGTTATAATGAATTTGTCAGACGATATCAATAACATGGAAGTTAACGATTTTGTTGAAGTTATTCCTGTAACTGAAAACTCAGAAAAAGGAGAAGTAAGATATGCTTTAGATGATTATATTGAGGCAGAGTCTACAATAAATAAAGTAGCAGAACCAAAAGTTGAGGTTGATAAAGAAGTTGTTTTTGAAAGAAAACAAGTAGAAACTGAAGCGGTTGAAGTTGATGCAGATGCTGAAGTAGATCCAATGAATACGCCAATATCTGAATTACTAAAAAGTAGAGCAGATGAGCGTAGAAAGAAAATGAAAAACTTTAACCACAAGTTTAATAGTTCTAAAATTGAAGATATTGAGAAAATTCCAGCTTATAAACGTCAAGGTTTAGAGCTTAATGATAGTCAACATTCTTCAGATAATAATATTTCTAGAACCTCTTTAGGTGTAGATGATAATGATGATATTCAGTTAAGAAGTAATAATTCTTTCCTACATGATAATGTAGATTAATACCAATCATAATTAATAAAGATTATTAGTATTAAACCTATTTAATAGCAGGACTAATAAATTATATTAATCCATTTCTAACCCGAAAAGTTCCCTCAAACTTCTCGGGTTTTTTTAACCATAAATAAGTAACTGCTCCGTGAGACTTATAAACAGTAAACTAAATACTATTTATTATCTTCGTAGCTCAAATAAAACATAAAAAAGATGAGTTTATCTACAGATATAATGACAGCCTTAAAGGTGGCAATGAAAAGTAAAAATACAGTTGCGCTAACAGCATTAAGAGCGGTTAAGTCAGCTATATTATTAGCACAAACAGAGAATGGTGCAAAAGAAGAGTTAACAGAAGAGCAAGAACTTAAAATACTTCAAAAGCAAGTAAAGCAACGTAAAGATAGTGCTGCTATATTCTTAGAGCAAGGGCGTGAGGATTTAGCGACTCCAGAATTAGCTGAAGCAGAAGTAATCTCTCAATTTTTACCAGAAGCTATGAGTGATGAGGATGTTGCTAAAGTGGTTGAGGCTGTAATAGCTAAGACAGGAGCAGAAGGTATGAAAGACATGGGTAAAGTCATGGGAATGGTTAGTGGTGAATTAGCTGGTAAGGCAGACGGAAAAACAATTTCTACTATTGTAAAGGCTAAATTGTCTTAATAAGTTAGGCCTCGTAGTTCAACTGGATAGAATGTCAGATTTCGGCTCTGATGGTTGGGGGTTCGAATCCCTTCGGGGTCACGAATAAATAAAAAAGTTGCATGTCAAATCAAGCTCGCTTGAATTTGTAAGTGCAACTTTTTTATTTTCAAAGCTGAGCTTTGAGGATCACGTATTGCAGCGGAGTAATCCCTTCGGATTGTCAAATCAAGCGCGCTTGAATTTGTAAATAAGTATTTTTTATTTTCAAAGGGCATTTTTCAGATCAGTTAGTAATCCTCTCGAGGTCAACAATAAACATAAAAAACCAGAGTTAAAGTTGAGTGTGTTCAATATTAGTTCTGGTTTTTTGTTGTCTTTTATTTTCCAGTTTAGTATTGTTTTAATTCATCTGTTTAGCTTCTTTTAGGTTTGTCGTATAAACAGTTGGTATTTTATATATTTGGTAAACATTGTAATTTTTAACTATAAGATGTTTAACAGAGAAACTTTAGTAAACCAGGTAAAATCTAATTCAAATTGGGACGTCATTATTATTGGTGGTGGCGCAACAGGATTGGGTGTTGCTTTGGACGCCGCAACAAGAGGTTATAAGACCTTATTGTTGGAACAGGTTGATTTTGCAAAAGGAACCTCTAGCCGAAGCACAAAACTAGTACATGGCGGTGTTAGATATTTAGCACAAGGACATGTGGATTTAGTACGTGAGGCTTTATATGAAAGAGGTTTGATGTTAAAAAACGCTTCTCACTTAGTAAGCAAGCAGTCCTTTATTATACCTAATTATAGATGGTTTGATTCCGCTTTTTATACGCTTGGATTAAAAGTGTACGATCTATTATCAGGTAAGTTAAGTTTTGGAAAATCTACAAGGATTAATAAGTCAGAAACGGTATCCCGGTTATCAACCTTAAAAAACGATAAATTAAAAGGAGGTGTCGTGTATTACGATGGGCAATTTGATGATGCTAGATTAGCTGTTAATATCGCACAAAGTTGTATTGAAAACGGAGCAACTGTTTTAAATCATTTTAAGGTAAATACGTTACTCAAAAATACGGATGGTAAGATTAATGGTGTTGTTGCAAAAGATACAGAGTCGGGATTAGAATATAAGCTAAATGCAGCAGTTGTCATTAATGCCACAGGTGTGTTCTCTGATGCAGTATTAAAAATGGATAATATAAGCGCTAAAACGTCTATACGACCTAGTCAAGGGATTCATTTAGTTTTTGATAAATCTTATTTACCAGGTAATGATGCTATCATGATTCCTAAAACAGAGGATGGTCGGGTGCTATTTTTGGTGCCTTGGCATAATAAAGTTGTAGTTGGTACTACAGATACTTTATTAGATAGCCATAGTTTAGAACCCAAACCATTAGAGCAAGAAATTGACTTTATTCTTCAAACAGCAAATAAATATTTAAATAAAAAGGCAACTAGAAAAGATGTGCTTAGCATTTTTGCAGGATTAAGACCATTGGCTGCTCCAAAGGATAATTCTGAAAAAACAAAAGAAATTTCACGAAGCCATAAAATTATCGTGTCATCTTCTGGATTGATTACAATTACTGGAGGAAAATGGACGACCTATAGGAGAATGGCGCAGGATACTATTAATAAAGTAATCGCACTTAAAAAGTTGCCAAAATTAAAATGTAAAACAAAAGACTTGCTAATACATGGTGCAAATGGGATAGTGGATAGATCCAATCATTTATATATTTATGGAACAGATCAAACACTTATTGCAGATTTAATTACAGAAAATCCAGACTTATCAGTACGCTTACATCCACGTTTACAATTTACAAAGGCGGAAGTTGTTTTGGCTGTAAGAAATGAAATGGCTAGAACTATTGATGATGTGCTTGCTAGACGGGTTCGTGTTTTGTTTTTAGATGCTAAAGCAGCTATAGAAATTGCACCATTGGTTGGAGAGCTTATTAGAGAAGAATTAAATAAAACAGCAGCATGGAAAGCTGAACAAATTTCTGACTTTGTGAAGATGGCAGAACAATACGTTTTAAAATAAGATTTACTTCATATGCTTCAACACGTTTCTACAGAATTACAAGAAAACCCCTTGATCGATAAATACGTGATTGGTGGTTTTGCTATTATATTATCTATTGTAGTTGTGGTTGGAGCGCTTGTTTGGTTTTTCAATTTAATAGAAAGTATCTATGTAGATTATATTAGAGGTAAACCTTTATTTAGACATTTTTACTTTCGTATAAGAGATTTAAGCCCTAAACAGAAACATATTCTTGACACCGAATTTAGTTTTTATAAGTCGTTAAAATCTAAAGAGCAACGTTATTTTAGACATCGAGTTCATAAATTTTTAAGTACTACGGAATTTATTGGTAAGGAAGATTTAGTTATTACAGAGCAACAACGTGTTTTAATTTCTGCTACAGCAATAATGTTAACCTTTGGATATCGTGATTATGCCATCAAATTAGTAGATAAGATATTAGTTTATCCCTCTAGCTTTTACTCTAACCTGGATAAAGCGTATCATAAAGGACACTTTAATCCGGGTTTTAAAGCGGTAATATTCTCGTGGGAAGATTTTTTAATCGGTTATAAAATAGAAGACGATAATATAAACTTAGGGATTCATGAGTTTATTCACGCCATACATTTAAGTGCTTTAAAAACGGGGTATAAAAATAGTGTGTCGTCTTATTTGTTTCTGAGCGGATTACAAGAGGTAACGGATTTTATTAATGCAGACAGTAACTATAAAAACAAAATTAAACAATCTGAATATTTTAGAGATTACGCCTTTACAAATGACTTCGAATTTATTGCAGTCTTGATCGAAAATTTTATCGAAACTCCAAAAGCATTTAAATCCCAATTTCCAGAAATCTATAATAAAGTAAAGCGCATGCTTAATTTTAATTTCTCAGGATATTAATTCTATTTCTACTGACTTTTATCATGTTTATTTAGCGCTATTAATCATAACTTTAGGGTATTAATAAAAGCTATCACCATGAAAAAAAGAACACCAATATCAGAGATTATGACAAGTAATGTCATTGCTTTAAATAAGACTGATGATCTAGAACAAGCAGAAAAATTATTTAAAGCCCATAACATAAGACATATTCCTGTGGTTAGTGGAGATCAAATAATTGGTATGTTAAGTTACACAGACTTACTTAGAATTAGTTTTGCAGATGCTGCGGACGATTATGCTGTGGATGTAGAAAGTGTGGTCTATAACATGTTTACAATAGAGCAGGTAATGGCAAAAAACCTGGTAAGTGTATCTAGTAGCACCACAATTAAAGAAGTTGCTCAATTATTAGCAAAAAAAGAATTTCACGCATTGCCTGTTGTAGATAATAACGTTTTGGTTGGTATTGTTACTACAACAGATTTAATTAATTACTTAATCAATCAGTTTTAGGGATAATATATTAATTAAGTAATTAAAAAAAGGCTCCATATTTTGGAGCCTTTTTATATTTTAACTGTTAGCTAATGCTTTAAGGTTTTTTATAGTTTCGGTTTGATTGTCACTTTTAAAAACATGACTACCAGCTACAAAAACATCAGCACCTGCTTCTACAAGTTTTTTAATGTTTTTATCAGTAACACCACCATCAATTTCAATTTTAGTGTCAAGACCTTGCTCATCAATCATTTTGCGCAATTTTTTAACGCGTTGATAAGTGATTTCTTCAAATTTTTGACCACCAAATCCAGGATTGATAGACATTAGTAGCACCATATAACATTCTGGTAAAATATCCTCTAAAACGGATATAGGTGTTGTTAAGTTAAGAACAATACCAGCTTTACAACCAGCATCTTTAATTTGTCTTAAAGTACGGTGTAAATGGACTGTAGACTCATGATGTACAGTAATTATATCTGCACCAACCTTTGCAAACTCCTCAATGTAGCGCTCTGGCTTTTCAATCATTAAATGGACGTCTAAAGGCTTTTTAGCATGTTTTTTTATGGCAGCAATTACCGGCATTCCGTAAGATATGTTTGGTACAAAGTGACCATCCATAACATCAATATGAAACCAGTCGGCATCACTATTATTTACCATTTCTGTGTCGCGTTGCAGGTTACCAAAATCGGCAGCGAGCATTGACGGAGCAATTAATTTTGAAGACATTTTTTTAGTTTTGTGTTGTTTTTACAAAGCTAAGGTTTTTTATTAGTGGTCACTTAATAGGCCTTCAATTATTTCTAAAAACAATGGACTGTTTTCATGTTTTTGCTGGTTTAAATTGGCAACAAACTGTTGTAAGCTATAAAGTGTGTCAACATCCTTAATAACAGAATAACCTATGTCAAACGTTTTAAAACTTAATTGTGGGATAGACGTGTTTAAAAACTCAGTAATATTGGAGTGTCTACGGTCTTTTTTTATGTCCTCGTAAACAGTGTCTATAATTATTGGGTTACCTTCTAATACCTGAAAAAACACATCGTTTCTTTTAACTAAAAACCCAGTAATATTATGACTGTCGTTTTTTAATTGTGTTTGATTAAATAAAGCTTCAAACTCCAAGAGTTGTAGTGTCTTATTGACATCGCTTTTGTAACAAATGGTTTTTAACATACCCATAAATAATAATAAAAAAATAAAAGTATAAAGATTTAGTGTCTAAAATGAGTGAACCCGAAGTAATCAGCTTCGGGTTCTTCATCAATCAAAAAACGAACAGTTATGAATAACTGTTTGTTATCGTAACTCAGGTTTTATCCTAAGTAAGTTTTTAATATTTTACTTCTAGACGTGTGTTTTAATCTACGTATAGCTTTTTCTTTAATTTGTCTAACACGTTCTCTAGTTAGGTCAAACGTTTCTCCAATTTCTTCTAAAGTCATTGGGTGTTGGTTACCTAAACCAAAGTATAATCTAATAACATCAGCTTCACGAGGCGTTAGTGTTTCTAAAGCACGTTCAATTTCAGTACGTAAAGATTCGTGTAATAATTCACGATCTGGATTTGGTGACTCACCAGAATTTAATACATCATATAAGTTAGAATCTTCACCTTCAACTAATGGTGCATCCATACTTACGTGACGACCAGAATTTTTCATAGACTCCTTAACATCGTTAATAGTCATGTCTAATTCCTTAGCAATTTCTTCTGGACTTGGTGGACGCTCATGCGCTTGTTCCAAGAAAGCAAAAGTCTTGTTTATTTTATTAATAGATCCAATCTTATTTAATGGCAAACGTACAATTCTAGATTGCTCTGCTAACGCTTGTAAAATAGACTGTCTAATCCACCAAACAGCATAAGATATAAATTTAAAACCACGTGTTTCATCAAAACGTTGTCCGGCTTTAATTAATCCTAAGTTACCTTCATTAATTAAATCAGGAAGTGTTAATCCTTGATTTTGGTATTGCTTAGCTACAGATACAACAAAACGTAAGTTAGCCTTAGTCAGTTTTTCAAGAGCTACTTGATCTCCAGCCTTGATACGTTGTGCTAATTCTACCTCTTCATCTGCGGTAATTAAGTCAACTTTCCCAATCTCTTGTAGATACTTATCTAAGGATGCGGTTTCACGGTTAGTAACCTGTTTGGTAATTTTTAGTTGTCTCATCTAAATAAGGGTAATTATTATTTGTGAATAATTTGCTATCAGTAGTTATACGTACAGAAGTTACAATTTGTTACAAAAAAAAGCAATTATTTTTTAGCGTTACCCTTTTAAGCCAAAAAAATGGTTTAAAAGCGTCAGGCTGTCCGTTATATCTTTTTTATTTGCACTTTACCTATGTTGTTCATGCTTCACAAAATAGATCAGGCAAAATAAAAAAGGATGCCACTTCCATCCTTAACGCGCTTACTGTTGTGGCTTACTCAAAATCTAATACCTGTGTCGCTTCTATTAATTGTTTTAAGGCATCGATTTTAGAAAATAGTTTATTAAAAAAATGATTGCGTTCTTTCTCTCCTGTTGTATTTAGTAATTTACTGTTCTGTAATTGCTTTTTCAAAAAGTGCTCTGCCTCTTGACACGTGTGTTTATCTTCCGTTTTGTAATAGGACAACAATGTAAATGGCACATATAGCATTTGGTTATTTGGTGTGCTAACCAAAACATTGTTATTCATTAAATGTAATTCATTATAATATAAAGAAAAAGTATGATCTTCAGAAATTAACTTGGTAAAAATTGACGTAATTAATTGTTTTAGTAAATCACACAATAGTAATGCAGTTTTAGATTTGACCTGCCCAGCCTCAAAGTAAAAGTGTATTTGTTTTAGAGTACTGTTAATAGTCGTAATATCCCAAACTTCTTGCGTGTTTAAATTACTATATAAACTGCCTAGTTGTTTTCCCGCTTCAATTAAAGATGGGCTAGGCGCAAAATTATCAAAACTTTTATTAGCCAGTTTAGGGTCTAATAACTTTAGCCACACATAATATTTAAACTGACTTAAAGGGTCGCCGTTTAAATTGTAAAATAAAGGAATGTCTTTAGCCGAGTATAATAGGGTGCTATTCTTTTGCTTTAATAAAGGTAATAGTGATTGGTAAGAGGCTTCAAAATAACGTTGCAATTCGGTTTCGTTTTCAATATGCTTTGTTTTTTCAATAGTAACAAACTCCGTAGATGTGGTTTCAAATAAACGATCTAAAGATAGATTGTAATATTTAGCTAAGGCAATGCTTTCGTCTAAAGACAGTTTGCTTTTTAAACTTACACGCCTATGTGCAGCATCATAACTTATATCTAATGCTGTAGCGACTGCATCAATAGTTGAGGTGTTTTCTGGTAATTCATTTTTTAAGTGCTGTAAAAAAGTAGTTTGAAACATAAGGTAAATTACTAAATTTTGCGATAATCACAAAATTTACTTTTGCGTTTCGTGATAAGCTCCATTTCAAATGCGTTTATAGCAATAGATTTGACTTGAATTTAAAAAACAACACTCATGAAAAATTTATTGTTAACCATAGTATTACTAATAAGTGTTCAAATTAGTAAAGCACAAAACGATACACTTTATGTGACCAATAGTAATCAATATCACGATTATTATAAAGCGTATTTTAAAACCGTGACGTTTAAAATAGGAGGAGGTGTGTTATTGCCCCAAGGTAAATTACAAGATTATTTTGGTCCATCACCTGTGTTGGAATTAAGTTTAGATTTTCCGGTAACCAAAACAAAATCTTTAGAGTTAGCGTTACAATTTGTAATTCCAGATCAAAAACAATCTTTTTTATTTGTCAGAACCACGGATACTATACAAGCAAAAGCCTCTTTTATGTTTAATCCGATGCTTAGATTTAAGAAAAATCTAAGTCAAAATGTAAATTCGCAATTACATCTTAGTTTAGGTGTTGGAGCTTCAGTAATTAAAACAGATGCTAGAAATCCTTTTTATACTGGAGACAATCAAGATAGCGAAAAATATGAAGTCGTGACTGCTTTTTTAATGGCTCCAGCTTTAGATTTTGTCAAAAAATTTAGAAGTAATGAGGAGCTAACCTTTAGTTTGGGTTTAAATTATTCGCCTTATAAAATAGAAGGCGCTCTTCAGGAAAATATTGGAGCAATTAGTTTAATCCCTCGGATACGATATAGTTTTTAATCAAATTGAAAATTTACATCAATTAGAATTCTTTCTTTTAATTTATTGATTTTTTGATGCATTTTATTAAAAAACAAGGTGCGGTCTTTTTCTCCAGAATGTACTAATAACTTAGAGTTGGTCATTTGTCTATTAAAAAAATCATCCATAATGTTACAGGTGTCTTGATGCTCTATTTTTAAATACTCTAGCACAGTATACGGAACAAAAAATGTTTTTCTATGTTTGGTTTTTACCATGATAATATTACTCATTGTTAATAAATCACTTTTATATAAATGGTAAGACGCATTGTTTTTTGAATTAATGATGCTCTGTTGTATGGTTTGTTCTTCAATATGATTAATAATTTCTTCTAAATCATCACATATTTTTAAAGCCAATGTTTTGGATAATAATTGAGATTCGTAGAAGTATATTATTTGCTGTATGGTCCCGTTAATTGTATTGTCATTCCAGAATTCGGTTATGTTTATAAAGTTATAAGTTTCGCCAAGTTGTATGGCTTTTTCTATTAAAGATTTTGGTATGGTATCAATAAATTGATCAAAAGAAATTTTGCTTTTAGTCATTTCTTTATTGGTTAATTTTAACCAAACGTAAATTTTATAACGTGTTATAAAGGAGTCTTTTAAGGTGTAAAATAAGGGGATATCTTTTGCAGAGTATAAAATTGAAGCACTCTTTAATTTAGTTAACGGAGTTAGGTTTTCAATGGATTTTGAAAAATAAGACTCTAAGTGTGCTTCATTAGATATAATTGGTGATTTTTCAACTAAAACAGTGTTTTGACTACCAACCTGGTAAAGGTTGTTAAGTGATATTTTGTAATGTTTAGCCAATATAACAGCTTCTTCTAGGCTTAGGCTTGTTTTGTTGTTAATACGTCTATAAGCTGCGTCATACCCAATGTCTAAAACGGACGCTATCTCATCAACAAAAGAGTTGTTGTTGGCACTTTTCTTTTTTAGGTAGGTAAAAAAATGTTCTTGCATATTTTACAAATTATAACTTGAATTTAGTTAAAACTTGTGATATACAATAGTTTATGTTCTGATTTTTAGCATTATTTAATACATCTTGTTAATTATTGCAAGTAATTTAGAGGTGTAACCAATAAAATTTTTAATTATGAAAACAATTAAATTAGTATGTATCAGTTTAACGATGTTAATCATGTTACAGAGTTGCCGAGTGTATCATTCTCAGACAGTATCTTTAGAGGAAGCTTCTAAATCACAAAAAAGGGTGAAGGTTAAAACAAATGATAACAAGACCTTGAAGTTTAATAAGGTTGTTTTTGAGGATGGTCAGTTTTATGGTTTAAAAGGAAAAGGAGATAACGTTAGTAAGACTGTTTTAGATATGGACGATTTAAAGCAGGTAAGATTACACAATAAAAGTCTGTCTACTATTTTAGGTGTAGCTGTCCCGATTATAACAGTTGTGGGTATATTGGTTTTAGCAATTACCAATTGGAATGGCCCACAAATTGGTGATATCCAACCTTCTAATTAATATAAAAAAGCCCATCAAAATACGATGGGCTTTTTAGACTAACTAATTTAAAACTTGTATTCTAATCCTCCAAGAATGGATAGCGTGTAGGTTTTTGAGTCTAACCTGTTTTCTAAAGGTTTAAAGTGGTACTTAAACATAGGTTCCAAAACAAAATGTAATTTTTTAAGTAATAAAGTATCAAAACCTAAACCTAAATTAAGAGACATGTTTGTGTTTTCTATAGATTCTATTTGAAGATTATTTTCTATACCATCCGTATATATGGAGGCCTTATCAAGCATTAAATAACTGACGCCTGCAATGATTGATGTATTAGCTTTTCCTTTTAATATTCTTTGTTTGATTTCCAAAGGAATTTCATAATAACTGATTTTTTCTGTAAAATTATATGTGTCTTCGTTTGATGTAAAGTTTAAATCTAACTTAGCGACTCCAATCCTTAGAGAAATATCTTCTGTGGCTAAATAGCTTAGTTTTATTCCATAATTAGTGGACGTATTATCTTTTGTAGCATGATTTAAACTGCCAAAATAGTCTAGAGAGGCATAAGGCATTACGCTCCATTTTTTTATTATTTTTTGATTAATACTATCTGTCTTAACTGCATTTTTTTGTTTTAATACTTGTTTCTTAGAGATACTATCGGCTTGTTTTTTTAATGCTAAGAGGTCTTTTTTAACAGTGCTTGTTATCAAACTATCTGCAGGAATTATTTTTTGTTTTTTTGTTGTATTACTTAAAGTTGTAGTCTTAAGTTTAGTTGTGTTATTTGTTTTATTTAAGATGGTATAACCGCTAGTGTTAGTTGGTTTAGAAGGGTTGTTCTTAAACTTGCTATTGCTATTTGTTTGGTACTTGTTAGTAGATGTGTTATTATTTAGTGGTTTATTTTGCTTAACAGTAATGCTACCTATAGCATTACTATCTAAACTAGTGGTGTTGTTATTTGACTTGCTAAAGTTTGTTTTTGTACTTATTGTTGTTGTGTTTTTAACCTTATTTATTGAAGTATTAGATATCGCATCCGTATTTATCGTTGCTTCTTTTTTGTCTGTCTTTATTTTAAATATTAATAACAGTATTAAGGATAGGCCAATAGTTGGAAGTAAGAAAAACAGAAAGCGTCTTTTCTTTTTCTTTTTTAAATCAGCTTCGATTTTAGCCCAAACCATAACGTCTGGAGCCTTATTTAGGTCTTTCAGTCGGTGCTTAATTCCTTCACCTATGTCTTTGTTAACTTCCATAGTATAATTTAGGTTTGTTATTATTTAGTGTAGTAATTTTTTCCTTTAAAATAGCTTTTGCTCTGTGTAAATTAGATTTAGATGTGTTTACAGAAATATTTAATAGGTCAGCTATTTCTTTATGCGAATAGTCATCAAGTTGGTATAGGTTAAACACTAAACGATATTGGTCTGGTAACTCTTGGATACAGTTTAAAATACTATCTAGTTTTATGTCTAAATCGTCTTCAGTAACTGTTGTGTCCTCTAGTATGTCATTTTTAATTTCAATATTAAAGGGTCTTTCTTTTTTATATTTATTAATAGCTTGATTGATGGTAATGCGTTTCATCCATCCTTCGAAAGACCCTTTACCTTTATATTTTTTTATGCTATTAAAAATTTCTATAAAGGAATCATGCAGGTTGTCTTGTGCTTCGTCACTGTTTTTGGAATATTTAAGGCACAGTATGTACAAGGTGTCTTTATATTTTTGATATAAATCGCCTTGTGCCTTTAGGTTATTTTTTCGGCAAGCTTTTATAAGTTGTTCTAGCTCCAAATACTGTGGTTTAAATAAACAGTTGATTAATTGATTAACAAGGTTGTGCTATGATTAATATACTAATAGTATAATAGGTGTCATCCGTTAGGTTTTCAACACGAATATATACATTTTGAAATTGTGATGTATTTAGGTAAACTTGGTCCGATAGTATTGGATTTGTGTTGTTTTCTGCATCTTCTTCTGTTTCAAAATAAATAAGGTTTGTTGTTGCGCTGTCTATTTGAAGTATGTTTGTAATACAAAACGCATAGTTATCAAAGATGAATTCAGCAACGCCAGGAGTAGCTTCTAATTCACACTCTTCAAACGCGAAATTTGTACATTGAGCATAATCATCATCACAGTATTGATGTATGACAAATGATTTTTCTTCATGTGTTAATTTTAGGGAATTGCTATCAAGGTAGTCTACTTTCCAATCATAGTTAAAATAATCTCCAATAATACCACTGTTGTTTAGACTGATATTTATATGCATTTCTCCTTCAATAAATAATGTAGACCAAGATCCAAAAAGTAATTGATCATCATGTGTAAAAGCTGTAGATCCATTGTCTTCATTAAATACGGCACCTAGATAGGTGTTGTCCATATCTCTAGTGTAACCCACTTTCCATACACAATTGTTTATTAAAAACAGACAGGCTTCAGCTTCAATTGCCTCTACCTCTTCAATACAAGATTCTATGTTTTCTTTTAACTCTTGATTGTTATTAATGGTAAATGTGGTGCCATCTTCTAGTTGTGTAGTTATTGGGTAACTAATACTTATAGAATAGTCGTCTTCTAAGTTATTTAAGTAGGTTAAGAATAAGGCGTCGTTTTGTATTAATGTAGTGGTTAATAATTGTAGGTCAGCATCAAATGCATACATGGTTATAGGATAGTTAAATTCTACACAGGTTACAGGTAACTCTTCTTCTGGATCATCTGTCATTCTAGCTAAGTTGTTGTATAACTCAGAGTGTACCGCAATTACTTCTTCTGCATTAATATTTAGTCCTCCAATAGGTTCGTTTTCGCAGGACAAGAAAGAAAGTAATAGTATAAATACCGATAATAGTTTAATAGCGTTTTTCATATGTTTTATTTTATGATTAATAATAGATGTATTCAGTAGTTAAAGAGGTTCCGAATTCAGCACTTTCTTGAGTTCGACTAATAGGATAATTAGAGTCGTTGTAAGTATAAATTAAATCAACATGATCAATAATGTTATTCCCGTTGTATTCAAAACTTAAGGCATTATTATTAGTGCCTGCGTTTATAATATCGTCTAAACTGTGGGCTTGATTTAAGATGTTTTTTGAAGCAATATTTTTGAATAACCCATTTTTATCATCGTAAGTGTAGGTTATTGAGTAGTTATTAGTGGTTAAGGTTGTTCTATTACCATTGTCATCAATTATATAATTATTCTCTCCAATGTTTTGATCTTGTATGGTATAATCTCCGACGTATATGTTATCAGTAACAGAGTTGCTTGTATTGTAAATTAGATCGTGCTTTTGAGCAGTCATATTAGATTCCTCAAAAGTTATATAACTAATAAATTCGTCGTTGTTATTATAGTAAAATAGTACATAGCTTGTTAAATTGTCATTTTCATCGTATCTGTTAGCTCGAATAGGAAGGTTGTTATTATTGTAAGTGTATGTAAAGACGCTAATAAGTTCTTCTTCGCTATTATAAAGGTGTTCTCTTGTTAGTTTGTTTTCTGTATAGAAGTATTCTACAATCCTATATAAATTATTATTAGGGAATCGTGTAGTTGCTTTTTGTAACAATATCGGATTTTCAATAGGCAGTGTTTCATCTATATCATTATTATTACAAGAAAATAGTACTAATAGTGTTGAAAATAGGAATAAAATTTTAATAGCGTTTTTCATTATTAATGGTTTAGAGGTTTACCTATAGTCTCTATATTTAAAAAAGGTTGCGTGGAATAAAGATTTATTTTAATGTTTGGATATCTTTTTTTTGAAATACTTCTCTTATATTGAGCATCCTAAAATAATTTTCAACCAATTTTCAACCAATTTTAATTAAAATGTTTAATATGAAATCCCATTTTTTAGTACCATTATTATTATTTACAACATTGTCTTTGTCTCAAAGCACTAATTTAGATAGAGAAAAAGTTAATGTCTCTTATGTTAGTTTGCCTTCTAATCCTATTTTGGAAAAGGAAAACCGAACGTATTCTTCAAATGTCTCTGGCCTGACTATATCAGGATATAAAAGAGAATCTGAAGGAGGAACCTTAGATATTGATTTTGCCTATCACGGTACCCAGGTGGAAGATGTAAACGTAAATAAAGAAAAACATGAAAAAAAGGATAAAGAAGGAAATGTAACCTCTACTACTTATACCTACAATGTAACCGCCAATTATACATCTACAGGAACAATGATGGTTAATAATATTATATCCGGAGCTGCTAAAACTAAGAATTATTCTGAAAAAGAGGTTTTTGAAAGTAAAGATTATACAACTTACAAACAGGCAAGTGATTATTACAATAATAATAAGAATAACCTGAGAAGTAAATATAATAGTGCGCATAAAAGCACTATTATAAGTAATGCTAGAGGTTATTTGAATGCGACTTTTGGGTTTGTTCCTTTCATTAATAAGTACGATTTTTTCTGGATTCTAGGTTCTAAAAAGCATCCTGAATTTGCTAAACATCATGAAAATTTTGACAAACTGAAAGAGATTATTGATAATATGGAGTATGATCAACCTATTGGTGAATTGGAAAAAGAGTTAGAACCTATTATTCTTTATTTTGAAAATGTGGTAGATAACTACCAAGGGAAGAAAAAGAAAATGAGAAAAGTAAGGTATGCAAGTTATTTTAATCTTGCTAAAATATATTATTATTTAGATCAGCCAGATAAATGCGCAGCATATGGGCAAAAAATAATTGATAATGATTATGACAAATCTGATGGTAAATATTTTATAAGAATATCAAAAAATTTAAAGCAAAAATTTGAAGCTAATAAAATTGAAACTAGACATTTTGAAATTGATTATTTAGAAGATTAGTTTTGTTCTAATTAGATTTTTTAAATTTAAAACGGATTAATTATAAGGTGTTGTTGATTTTTATAATCAAATAAAACGCCTGCAATTAATCCGTTTTTTTATATATAAAACATTTATTTTTCATTAACTAAATCACGCGTTAACCAACCGCTTCTGCTAGCTGTGGCTATGGCGTAAGGTGTAATCCAGAATAATCCAAAGGTATATAAGATGCTATACGAGTATGCCCAAAAACCTTGGTAAGTTTTATGTTGATTAGTAAAAAACAATAATGAAAAAGTAGATAGTATTAAAATGCTTACCAAAGTAGAACCAATAAATAAGAGCGGATGTACTAAGACAAAAAACAACATAAATAAAACCATAGGATAGCTCATTACTAATTTAGAAAACTGGCTAAAAAATAATAATCGTGTACCTGTTTTATTTCCTTCTCTAAAATCTGTAAATACATATTTAGCCATTTCTAAACTCTCTCTAACATTGCTTCGTCCCCAACGGATAAACATTTTATATAACCCTAAATATTCTTCAGGGACATTAGTATAAGCTACTGCATTACTTTGAAATAGCACATGTTCACCTTGTTTTAGTATCATGTTTGTTAAGGCGCGATCCTCTCCAATGTCTGAAGGTTGTCCCATAAATTTTTGATTGATCCATTCCGGCAAACAGTTAAATACCGCCTGACGTCTGTATGCTGCTAATGCTCCCGGAGTGCATAATACTGAGTTTAAATTACTCTCTGCAGATCTTACAAACTCAAAACTCATTACAAAACTTACATCCAACATTTTTGGAAGCATTTCATTTTTATTATTTAATACTCTAATATTACCTGCTACAGCACCACATTTGTCATCTTTTATAAAAGGACTTACTAAATTTCTTAAAGTATCCGGCGTAACAATTGAGTCGCTATCTACAGTAACAAAGATATCTCCTGTTCCAAGATTAAACCCGCGATATAATGCTTGACGCTTGCCTTGATTTTTAGGTTGTTTAAAAATTTCTAAACGATTTCCTAGTTTTTGTTTAGCATCTAGTATCCATGTCCAGGTGTCGTCTAAACTTCCATCGTCTATAGCTAGTAATTGTAATTTGTGTTCTGGATAATCACTTTTTGCTAAACTCATTAGTGTATCCCAAACTTGTTTTCCTTCGTTGTAAGCAGGTACTATAACCGTTACGGTTGGTAACTCTTTATCTGTAACAGACGTAATTGGTTTGTACTTAAAGTAGTTGTATCCAGTGAATATAAAAAACAGAATTTTGTATGCAAATAGGCTAGTGGCTGCTATTATAAAAGTAAACCCTAATGTTGTGTTTAGTTGCGTGTTGTTAAAAGCTTCGAAGTCGTTATGAAATACATAGAAAAAATAGACGCCTAAAGCTATAAATAAGAAGGTGCTTAATAAGACTAATCTATTTTGTGGGCTTCCTGTAATTCCTTTACTATGAAAGAAGCCATTAATGCGATTGCTTAATCTTGGGTTTAGGGATTTGTTTTTGGTAAGGTTGGTAATTTTAGTAGCCATAAATTTTAGGGATTTTATAAATTAAAAACTACTAGAGTTACGCTATATACAAAGGTTTGGATGTTTTGTTTGTCACTTTTAAGAAAATTTTATAATTTGAAAGTCATGTGTAAATAAAAATGATTAGTTAAAATAACTGCATAAAAAAAGCCCAACATAACTGTTGGGCTTTCTTATTATATAAAGTTTAAAAAGAATTAATCTTTTTTCTCTTCTCTTGGTTTTCTGTCATCACGACCTCTGTTGTCACGAGAACCTCTATTATCACGTCCACCAGAACGTTTGTCATCTCTTGGTGGTCTTGCTACATAACCTTCTGGTTTAGGCAAGATTGCTTTTCTAGATACTTTTTCTTTACGAGTTCTTGGATCAAGTCCGAAATACTTCACATCAAAAACATCACCCATATTTACAACGTCAGAAACATTTTCTGTACGTTCCCATGCTAATTCACTTACGTGTAATAACACTTCGTTTCCTGGTGCATCTAAATACTCAACAACAGCTCCAAAATCTAACATTTTGATCACTTTTACTTCGTATACGCTTCCAACGGTAGGTTTGAATAAAATAGCATCAATTTTTGCCATAACAGCATCAATACCTTTTTTACCAACTCCTAATATTTCTACGATACCTTCTTCAGTTACTGGATCTTCGTTAATAACGATAGTTGTCTCAGTCTCTTTTTGCATCTCTTGGATTACTTTTCCTCCAGGTCCAATTAAAGCACCAATAAATTCGTTTGGTACACGTCTTGTAACCATTGTCGGAGCATGCTCCTTAACATCAGCGTTAGGCGCTTGGATAGTATCAGTTAATTTTCCTAAGATGTGGATACGACCATCACGAGCTTGTGCTAATGCTGATTCTAATACATCGTAAGACAATCCTTTTACTTTAATATCCATTTGACAAGCAGTAATACCTTTAGAAGTACCAGTTACTTTAAAATCCATATCTCCTAAGTGATCTTCATCTCCTAAAATATCAGATAATACAGCAAATTTACCAGTCTCTGCATCAGAAATTAATCCCATTGCAATACCTGATACAGGTCTTATCATTTGTACACCAGCGTCCATTAATGCCATAGTACCAGCACAAACAGTTGCCATAGAAGACGATCCGTTAGATTCTAATACTTCAGATACAACTCTTACTGTGTAAGGGCAATCTGCAGGAATCATTCCTTTTAAACCACGTTGTGCTAAGTTACCGTGACCAACTTCTCTTCTTGAAGTTCCTCTTAACGGTCTAGCTTCACCTGTACAAAAAGGAGGGAAGTTATAATGTAAATAGAAATTCTCCTCACCTTCGTAAGATGGCATATCTATTTTGTTTGCGTCTCTTGATGTTCCTAAAGTAACTGTAGCTAATGCTTGAGTTTCTCCACGAGAGAAAATTGACGATCCGTGTGTAGATGGTAAGTAATCTACCTCACACCAGATTGGTCTAATCTCGTCAGTCTTACGACCATCTAAACGTAAACCTTCATCTAAAGTTAAGTTTCTAATAGCAGATTTTTCTGCTTTTCTGTAATATTTTGAAACTAAATCTCCGAAATCTGCTAATTCTTCTTCAGAAAAAGTAGCTTTAATACCGTCTTTAATTTCAGCAAATGCAGCTGTTCTTTCATGTTTAGCAGATCCAGCTTTTGCTATAGCATATACTTTATCGTATGCCATATCGTAAACTTTCTTCTCTAAAGCTTCATCTTCTCTTTCTCCTTCGTACTCACGTGTTTCTTTTTTACCAAAAGCTTCTGCTAATTTTACTTGAGCAGCACATTGTACTTTAATAGCTTCATGGGCAAATTTAATTGCATCTGCCATTTCTTCTTCAGAAATTTCATCCATTTCACCTTCAACCATCATTACAGAATCAGCTGAAGCTCCAATCATCATATCGATATCAGATTCTGCTAATTGTGCTCTTGTTGGGTTGATTACAAATTCTCCGTTGATACGTCCAACTCTTGCTTCAGAGATAGGGCATTCAAACGGGAAATCTGATAACTGGATAGCTGCAGATGCTGCTAAACCAGCCATTGCGTCTGGCATAACGTTTTCGTCATGAGACATTAATTGGATCATTACCTGTACTTCAGAGTGGTAATCCTTTGGGAATAATGGACGTAAAACACGATCCACTAAACGCATAGTTAATACCTCACCATCACTAGGTCTTGCTTCTCTTTTGAAGAAACCACCTGGGTAACGACCTGCTGCTGCAAACTTTTCACGGTAATCTACCGTTAATGGTAAAAAGTCTACTGGAGATTGTTTGTAGTTTGAAACAACCGTACATAACATCATACATTTTCCTGACTGTACAACAACGCTACCGTGCGCTTGTTTAGCCAGTTTTCCTGTTTCGATAGAGATTTCTCTTCCATCACCAAGGTCAATGACCTCTTTAAATACTTTTGGAATCATAAATTTTTTAATTCTAATTAAACAATGGTCGTTGTGTTGTGGTAGTGTAGTAGTAGTTGTAATGACCAATGAAAAACCGATAGACCTAAAGTTTATTTAGACCTAGCTTCTTATTAATTAACTCGTTGTAATCGAGTTGTTTTATATCAAAAAACCACGCTAAAAAGCGTGGTCTTTGTATTGAGATTATTTTCTTAATCCTAATTCTTTTACTATTGCACGATATCTTAAGACATCTTTCTTAATTAAGTAATCAAGTAAGCTTCTTCTTTTACCTACTAACATTACTAAAGAACGCTCTGTGTTATAATCTTTACGATTTTGTTTTAAGTGCTCAGTTAAGTGTGAAATTCTAGCTGTGAATAATGCTATTTGACCTTCTGCAGATCCAGTATTCTTAGCGTCTTTACCGTGTTTTGCAAAAATCTCTGCTTTTGCTTCTTTTGTGATGTACATTCTAATATTATTGTAAATGATTGTTATGTATACGAAAGTTTATCTTTCGAGGTGCAAATATAGTTATTTTTATTAAATAACAAACAATCCGCTTACTATATAAAAGGTGTAAATTAGTGAAAATTGTAAACTCTATTTTTTAAAATGAAAAATTGTATTAATCTTATAGTCATATTACTACTAGTAACTAGCTGTGGTACTAGTAAAACCAAAGTAACTAAAAACTTTTCAAGTAAGCAAGTAGGTATGATAATGAATGGTAAGGCTTTAGAGCCGATGCGTGTGTTTAAAATAAATAATACACAAGACTCTATTTTATTGCGTTCTAAAAGTGCTTATGTTAAACCGGATGTTAACGATCTTGTTTTGAAACAATTTACAGACCGCCTTTTTGCTACAGTTAGAGATAGCATGTCTATGGGTGTTGGTATTGCTGCACCACAAGTTGGGATACTTAAAAACATTATTTGGGTACAACGTTTTGATAAAGACGAGGCGCCTTTTGAGGTTTATTTAAACCCTATAATTACTAACTATTCTGATATTAAGCAGACACGACGTGAGGGCTGCTTGTCTATACCAGATCGAGTTGAGGTTTTAAATTCTAGGTCTAAATCAATTACTATTGAGTATGATACTATGGAAGCCAAGCATGTTGTAGAAACAATTACAGATTTTACTGCTGTAATTTTCCAGCATGAGATAGACCATTTATATGGTATCCTTTTTCTGGATCATTTAGATAAGGAGATTAGAGATGCTAATTGACATAAAAAAAACCTTACTGAAAAGTAAGGTTTTTTTTGTTTTATGCTCTTAGAGGCTGATTTGTAATCAGGTCTATATATAAATTGACTTTGTTTTTTAGTTCTTTACGATGTGTAATAAAATCTAAGAAACCATGTTCTAACAAAAATTCTGAGGTTTGAAAACCTTCTGGTAATTCTTGTCCTGTAGTGTCACGCACTACACGTGGTCCTGCAAATCCTATTAATGCACCTGGCTCTGCAATTGTAATATCACCTAACATTGCAAAAGAAGCTGTTGTACCACCTGTTGTTGGATCTGTACATAATGAGATGTAAGGGATTCCAGCATCAGCTAATTGTCCTAGTCTTGCAGATGTTTTAGCTAATTGCATTAAAGATAATGCAGCTTCCATCATACGTGCGCCTCCTGATTTAGAAATAATCATTAAAGGCAATTTCTTTTTTAAAGAATATTCTGCAGCACGTGCAATTTTTTCTCCTACAACACTACCCATTGATCCACCAATAAAGGCAAAGTCCATACAAGCGATTACCAAATCTTTTCCTTTAGATTTTCCTACTGCACAACGTACAGCATCTTTAAGGTTTGTTTTCTCTTCAGCAGCTTTTAAACGGTCTGGATATTTTTTAGTATCCTCAAATTTTAAAGGGTCTTTAGAGGTTAGATTTTCGTCTAGCTCTTTAAATTTATTGTCGTCAAATAGGATTCCAAAGTATTCTTTACTTCCAATTCTTACGTGGTAACCATCTTCTGGGCTTACGTAAAAGTTTTTTTCAAGCTCTTTAGAGTCTACTATTTTACCAGTTGGAGATTTATACCACAACCCTTTTGGGATGTCTTTTTTCTCTGCGGTTTCAGTTGTTATTCCTTTTTCTTTTCTTTTAAACCAAGCCATATTGATTTACTATTTTGGGATTAAGATTTTTAGATGTTTTCTAAAAGTCTATGCTTTTGTTAGTTTTAGTTTGCTTTACACAAGCGTACAAAATTACTGTTTTTATTAATCAAACTCAAAAATAGTAGTCGCTATCTGTTTGTTGTTACTTTTGAGGTATAAAAAAATCCCGTTTAAGTGCTGTGGTTAATCAGTTTAAACGGAATTTTATTTTATGTAATTATGTTGGCACGCGTTAGGGATTGTAGTGGCATCCTTTTTTGTCTTTTTTCAAAAAAGATATAACGGAAAGCCCGACCCTTGGGTAACGCCAAAATAAAATTATAGTGTATTGACGTTATTTAAATCTTCGAATGCTTTTTTAAGACGCTCTACAAATGTAATTTCTCCTTCTCTTAACCATTTTCTTGGGTCGTAGTATTTTTTGTTTGGAGATTCTGGACCATCTGGGCTACCTATTTGAGACTGTAAATAGTCTGTTTTGTCTGCCATATAATCTCTAACTCCAGTCATAAATGCATATTGCATGTCTGTGTCAATGTTCATTTTTATAACACCGTAACCTATTGCTTCTCTGATTTCTTCTAGAGTAGATCCTGATCCACCATGGAAAACAAAGTCGATATGGTTATGTGGTAAGTTGTATTTTTTAGATAAAAACTCTTGAGAATTTTTTAATATTTTTGGCGTAAGTTTTACGTTTCCTGGCTTATATACACCGTGTACGTTTCCAAAAGCTGCTGCAATTGTAAATTGGTCGCTTACTTTGCTTAACTCTTCATATGCATACGCTACTTCTTCTGGTTGTGTGTATAATTTAGACTCGTCTACATCACTATTATCTACACCATCTTCTTCACCTCCTGTAATACCTAATTCTATTTCTAAAGTCATACCCATTTTGCTCATTCTAGCAAGGTATGTTTTACAGATTTCTATGTTTTCTTCAAGTGGTTCTTCACTTAAATCAATCATGTGCGAGCTGTATAATGGTTTTCCTGTTTCTTTAAAATGTTGCTCACTAGCATCCAATAATCCGTCTATCCAAGGTAATAATTTTTTTGCACAATGGTCCGTATGTAATATTACTGGCACGCCATAAGCTTCTGCCATTAAATGCACGTGTTTGGCACCAGCTATACTTCCTGCAATTGCAGCTTTTTGACCGTCGTTACTTAATCCTTTTCCTGCGTTAAATACACCACCTCCATTTGAAAACTGTATAATAACAGGAGCGTTTAAAGCTGCTGCTGTTTCTAAAACACCGTTTATGGTATTAGAACCAACTACGTTTACTGCTGGTAATGCAAAACCTTTTTCTTTTGCTAATTTGAAAATTTCTTGTACTTCTTTTCCAGTAGCAACTCCTGGTTTGATATTGTGAGCCATTTTGTTTTTTTTTAGTTGAATTTGAATAGTACCAAAAGTAACAAAAAATGATATATTTTATTCATTTTTAGTCAAAAAAGCACGCAAACGTTGTCGGTAATTGGTCTGTTTTTATTAGAAAGGATAGTTGATTCCGATGTTGTAAACAGCGTTACCAAAGTTGTAGTCATTAAACCATCGGCTACCTGTTGGGTAGGATGGGTCGTATGTTTTAAAACCAATATCACCACGCAGTACAAAAAAGCTAAAGTCGTAACGGATACCAAAACCAGAACCGACTGCGATATCTTTTAAAGATTTAAAACCAGAAAATGTAGCATCTTCTTGGTTAATATCATCAAGGACATTCCAGATATTTCCAGCATCAATAAATATAGCGCCATTAAAAGCACCAAATAAATTGAAGCGTTGCTCTGCGCTTAATGCTATTTTTAGATTGGCTTCATTAAACTCGTCAGTTGTAGTTAAACTTCCTGGTCCAAGACTATAGGCAGTCCAAGCTCTGTTATCATTTGCTCCTCCAGCAAAGAAACTTTTAGAGAAGGGGATGTTAGTGGAGTTTCCATAAGGTATTGCAATACCAAAAAAGGTGCGTATGGCTAATACGTTTTTGTAGCCTAAGCTCCAGTGTTTAATATAATCTAATTCTGTTTTTATGTATTGTGAGAATGCGACATTAAACATCTCGTACTTACCATTGGCGTTTTTTTCTAGTCCTAATATTTTTGATGTTGCAGAAAATAGGTTTCCTGCTAATTCTACACGGGTCCTGAATATAGAGAAGTCTTCGTCTGTTAAGTCGTCTCTATTGTTTTTAACGTAACTAAAATTGGTTGCGAATATAAGGTTGTCTTCCGTTAGTCTTTGTTTTCTTTCGCTAATGGCATTAGCTGTATCTAAATCGTCCTGAGATAAGACGCTGTTATAAGTACCATTATCAATAAGGTTTAGAAAACTATCTGCACCAGCAGGTATGCTTAAACTCTCTGATGAGGTTATAAAACCACTAGTTTGGGCAATTGTATTTAAGGAGTTGTATGAGTTTTCATAAACATTAAAATAATTGGCAATATTTAAGTTTTTTACAAATTGAATATTAAATAAATCTAATTTATTGGTTACCTTTTTATTTGGATACCAACGGTAATTAAACGATCCTGTAAAGGTCTGTTTATCTAGCCCTATATTGGTTTGACTAGAGGCTGCAACTGTTAAGCTGGTTCTAGGAAACATGAATTTAGGGATTATTTTTTCTGTGTTAAAAGGTGAAAATAACCTTGGTATAGTTAGTTTTAAGTTTGCTCCGATCTCGTTAATATCAAAAAACTTGTCAGTGGAGCTGTTGGAGTCTTTTGAAGCTCCTATAGATGCAAAACCCGATATTTCTAATGTTTCAGCAGCATTAAATATATTTCTAATTAATAGGCTTGGGTTTGCTGAAAACCCGATGGTTTGAATATTACTTTGTAAGGCTTCTGCACTAAACTCTAATTCAAACTTTTTTAATGGTGTTAAGTAGATGTTTGCTGTTAGTGTAGTGTCTTGATTTTCTACGTATGATATGTTAGGGTATTTAAAGGTGCGTAAATCACTAATTTTTCTAGATGTTAAAGGTCTGTTTTTATCCCTAAATACCGTGTTTGGTGTTATAAAAACAGCGTTGGTTAATGCTTTTGGTTTGTAATTAAGCTTTCCAATACTATAGATGTTATAACCGTCAAAAACAGTAGTATCGTTTATGGTTGCGTTTCTGTCTTTAAAAGAGTTGTTGGTGTAAATATTAACATCTTTTACCTTGTATATTTTAAACTTTTCTGTTCTCGTAATTTCGTCTTCTCTAATAATACGGTCTTCAATAATGGTTTCAATATTCATTTTATTATTACCAAAATTATTGTCTGCTTCAAACTTGACATAATCTTTACTAAAATGATACACACCATTATCACGCATTAACTCCACAATTCTATCTTCTTCGTTATAAACTTTAGATAAACGGTATTGTTCTCCTGTTTTTATTAAGCTTTTGTTTTTGTGTTGGTTGTAAATTTTTTCTACTTCCGGAGATCCTATTTTGGAGTAAATAGTGTCTAATGTATAAGCTTCTCCTGTATCTATAATATAATCTATTGTAGCTTTTTTATCATCCCCTTTATTGACTTTAAATTCTGCTTTAGCATCAAACCAACCATTAACTTTATAATAGTTTTGGATGCGTGTAATTGATTTACTAGTTAATGACGTGTCAATAATTACTGGCGCTTCACCACTACGTTTGATCCATTTATTAAAATTAGATTTAGACTCTATTCTTTTATCTAATTGTTTTCTAGATAAAAAGCGTGATTTACGTGCCATTTTCTCGGGATTGCTATAGTATTTTTCATTTAATATAGAATCCATATTGGGACGTGCTGTATTGTAAAAATATAGCTTAAGCGGAATGTTTGTGTAGGGGATAGGTAGCCTGCTGTTTGGTTTTTGATACAGCAAGTTGGATATTGTATCGTTAGTTACTTTTTTGTCGTTTATAGTTAACGTGTTTTTTGTTAAAAGGTGTTGGTTTTCTGCAACGCGTTTTACTGAGTCACACCCACTAAGTAGCATTGTAAAAGCTAATAAACCGACTATTTTAAACTGAAAATTTTTCAAAGGAAATGTTTACTAATTCTAACGTTTATTACAATTTTGATGCCTAATATTTACATCACATTCAAAAATACACTATTTATTGTACAAACAAATTTTAAATAAATAGAAACACACAAATGGTAACTGCATTTTTTTTATTTTCTTTATAAAAATTTTCAAAATTGTGATTTCTAAAAATCAAATTAAAAATATGACGCGTTTAAAGCAAAAAAAATATAGACAACAAGACGGTTTGTTTATTGCTGAAGGCAGAAAGGTTATTGAGGAGTTTTTAAATTCTACTTTTAAATTGGTAGATTTATTTACAACCGAAACTTTTGATGTGGATCAAGAGGTTATTATATCTGAAAACGATTTAAAAAAAATAAGTTGTTTAACCACACCTAACAAAGCATTGGCTGTTTTTAAAATACCAGAAGACTTAAGCTTACAATCTGACGGTTTAATTTTAGCATTAGATAGTGTGCGTGATCCCGGTAATTTAGGAACTATTATTAGATTATGCGATTGGTTTGGAGTTGATCAATTGGTGTGTAGTCAAGAAACAGTGGATTGCTATAATCCAAAAGTAGTACAAGCTACAATGGGGTCTTTAACAAGGGTCGCAATACATTATGTGGATCTTGAATCCTATTTACAAAAAGTAGATTTACCCGTGTTTGGAGCCTTTATGGAAGGTAAAGATGTGTATAAATCTAAGATGCCTAAAGCAGGTGTTTTAGTTTTAGGAAATGAGGCCAACGGAATATCCAAAGCTATTGAGGTGTGTGTTACTGATAAGATCAGTATCCCAAGATTTGGAGCGCTTCAAGCAACAGAAAGTTTAAACGTCGCTACTGCAGGAGCAATTTTATTAAGTGAATTTAGAAGAGGATAGTCTTATAATTTGTGATGAAAGCATTAAAAGATGAAACAGGAATTATAAAAATAAGCAGATTAGTAGCTTTATTGTCCTTTTTGTTTGGGTCGCTTATTTTGTTTTTTTTTTACCTGACAGAAAACACTCTTTTTATGTTGCTAGGTATGGTCTTCCTATTTGGGGCTTTTATTTTAAATAGTATTTTTTTGATTGCATTACTCTTAAAATATTCTGAAGGTGACGCACAAAAAGATTTGAGAATTAGTATCTTAATAATATTAGCTAATATTCCAATTGCTTATTGCTATTACCAAATAGCAATGCACATTTTTAGTACTATAATTGACTAAGTGTAAGTTGTCTTTACTGCACTGTAAAGTTAATAAAAACGCCACGTGTTTGCATTTGACTAATGTTACCTGTCCAAGGACTATTAGGGTCTCTGTCTCTAATAAGTTCGTCTTTCATGGCAAATACACCTCTAATTGATGGTGTAAATTTAAAACGATCTAAGTAAAAATCTATACCAAAACCAATTTCAAAAAACTGCATATTTTTTACCATTCTAAAATCTCCAGCAGAATTGTCGTCAGGGTTTTTCTCGTTACTAGATAAGTTAATCGCTGTAGAGACACCTGCCAAAACAAAGGGCTTAAAGTTATTGACACGTTTTGTAGATATTTTTAATAGTAAAGGGAAATAGACATAAGTCGATTTTACCTCACGTAAAAGGTCGGAGTCATTTACTTCGTCGTCAAAATCTGCGAAATAATTTTCTTGATACATTAAATTACGTTGTGCAATTACTAAACCTGGTTCTAGACGTAAATCTAAATACTCATTAATACGTAAGTTACCTAAAAGTCCAACATTAAAACCCGTAGTGCGTTCTGTTTGAATGTCTCCAATATTACTATTGTAATCAAACTTAAAATCTAGATTATTAAATCCTAAGTAATAACCCCAGCTTATTCTAGCTTTGTCTACAGATTCAAGGTTTTTAATTTTTTCTTTAGAAAAAAGTTGTGCTTGAGACGCTGTTGTAAATAATAAAGTAAACAGTAATAGGTAGGTGTATCTTGTATTCATTATTGTTTTGATGCTTTGTAAATTGTAGCTACACCAAATGTTTGAGGCATATCTGTAACATTAATAAACCCAATATTACGTAAAATATTGTTCAACTTTTCTCCGTAAGGAAAAGCATTAGCACTTTCGCTTAAGTATTTGTAAGCTGTTTTGTCCTTAGAAAAAAGTTTTCCAACAGTAGGTAAAATTACTTTAGAATGAAACTGGTAGCCTTGTTTAAAAGGAAACTTAGTAGGTACAGATGTTTCTAAAATAACAAAAACACCACCCGGTTTTAATACGCGTAAAATGTCTTTTAATCCGTTTTCTAAAGTTTCAAAATTGCGGACTCCAAATGCTACTGTTATGGCATCAAAACTATTGTCGTCAAAAGGCATGTTCTCGGAATCACCAATAACCATGTCAATTTTTTGATCTAATTTCTTGGCTTTAATTTTTTGTTTTCCAACCTCTAGCATTCCGCTACTAATGTCTAAGCCTATGATTTTTTCGGCACTAGTTTCTGCTAGGTTAATTGCTAAATCACCGGTTCCGGTTGCAATATCAAGGACATTTTTAGGATTGCTAGCTTTGACTATTTCAACAACTTTTTTTCGCCATTTAATATCAATACCAAATGATATTACACGGTTTAAGCCATCATACTCTCCAGAAATGGTGTCAAACATTTTAGCAACTTGTTCTTTTTTGCCTAAGTCACTATTTTTGTAAGGATTTATTTTCGTCAAAATCAATTTTTTTACAAAGATAATGCATTCAGAATAGTCTATAAAACTTCAAAAGAATAAATAATTGACCCTTAAATATTTAAATTAATTATCTTTGTACTCCCATTATTAAATAAATATGAAAATAATTATTGCTGGAGCTGGTGAAGTTGGATTTCATTTAGCAAAATTATTGTCTTACGAGTCTCAAGAAATTACACTTATTGATACGGATAGAGACAGTTTGTCTTACGCAGATAACCATTTAGATATCAAAGTCATAAAAGGTGATGCGACGTCAATTGCTATTTTAAAAGAGGCAAAAATTGACCGCGCAGATCTTTTAATTGGTGTTACAGCATCCGAAACAACAAATATTACAGTTTGTGTTTTGGCCAAACAACTAGGAGCAAAACGTACCATTGCAAGAATCTCTAATACCGAGTTTATTAAACATAAAGATGAGGTAGGGTTTACTAGATTTGGTATTGATGAATTGATTTCTCCAGAAAGTTTAGCAGCATCAGAGATTGAGTTACTTTTAAATCAATCGGCTTTTAAAGATAGTTATGAGTTTGAAGATGGTGCATTAACCATGGTAAGCTTAAAGCTTTCAAGAACCGCAGGTTTTGTTGGAAAAACAGTGAAAGAAGCAGCCGAGTTATTTTCTGAAATACATTTTGTGCCCATTGCAATTCAACGTTTTGGAACACAGTATACAATTATTCCTAGAGGAGATACTGAGTTTAGAGAAGGTGATAATGCCGTATTTATTACGTGTGCAGGTGGAGGAGAAGAGTTATGCAGAATGACCGGTAAAGCCAATACTCCTGTAAAGGATGTTATGATTTTAGGAGGAAGTAAAATTGGTTTTAAAACAGCAAGAGACTTATCTGCTAATGGTTTTAATGTTAAATTAATAGAAAATAATAAAGATGTTGCTTTTGATGTAGCAGATGATTTGCCAAAAGTACTGGTGATAAATGGTGATGGTAGAAATGTAGAATTATTAGAAGAAGAAAATATTAGCGATATGGATGCTTTTATTTCTGTAACTGGTAATTCAGAGACTAACATCATGTCTTGTTTGATGGCTAAGTCTAAAGGTGTAAAGAAAACTATTGCTTTGGTTGAGAATATGGACTATTTTGAATTGTCTCAATCTATAGGTATTGATACACTTATAAATAAAAAACTACTTGCAGCAAATAACATTTTTAGATATATCCGTAAAGGTGATGTTGTTGCAATGACTAAACTTAACAACATGAATGCAGAGTTGTTAGAGTTTAAGGTCAAGTCTAGTTCTAAGATTTGTAATAAATTAATAAAAGACGTTAAGTTTCCTAGATCAGCTATTGTAGGCGGTGTAATTAGACACGGTGAAGGTTTAATAGCTTTAGGAGGTTTTAGGATCGAAGAAGGCGATTATATCGTGGTATGTTGTTTACCAAGATCTATAAAAGAGGTTGAAAAATTATTTTTATAATGAGAAAACGTTTACGTCTTAACTACAAAATAATATTTTATTTTTTCGGATTGTTATTGGTGTTTAATGGTGGCTTTATTTTGTTGTCAGCATTAGTCAGTCTTATCTATGAAGATGGGGTAACATTAAATCTGTTTTTATCTGGTTTTGGAGTGTTACTTTTTGGTCTTTTAGGGATGTTTAATCATCGGGACCATAACAAAGAGTTAAACAAACGTGAGGGTTATATTGTAGTGTCCTTTGGGTGGATTGTAATGTCACTATCAGGTGCTATTCCATATTTAGCTACAGGAGCTATTCCAAGTTTTACAAATGCTTTTTTTGAAACCATGTCCGGTTTTACAACTACGGGTGCTTCCATTTTAAATGACATTGAGATTGTTCCAAAAGGGGTATTGTTTTGGAGGAGTTTAACGCACTGGATTGGTGGTATGGGTATTATTGTGTTGGCAGTAGCCATACTTCCATTATTAGGTATTGGAGGGATGCAGTTATTTGCTGCAGAAGCACCTGGTCCGAGTGCAGATAAATTACATCCGCGCATTACAGATACAGCTAAGCGTCTGTGGTTAATCTATTTTGGATATACAGCTGCCGAAACTATTTTACTTAAGGTAGCAGGAATGAGTTTTTTTGATGCTATAAATCACTCGATGTGTACTTTGTCTACTGGTGGGTTTTCTACAAAAAATGCCAGTGTTGCCTATTGGAATAATAAGCCTATTATACAGTATATTATTATCTTTTTTATGTTTTTGGCAGGGTCAAATTTTGTCTTAAGTTATTTTGCTTTTAAAGGAAAAGTGCAAAAGGTAATCCAGGACGAGGAGTTTAAATTGTACTTCATGTTTGTGGCTATTTTTACTATTGTATCAGCTTTAATTATTTATTTTAGAGCAGATTTATCATTATCGTCTATAGACCATCCAATGGTATGGGGACGTGGAGAGAGTGCTTTTAGACATGCTTTATTTCAAGTAATATCAGTAATAACAACCACCGGATTTGTTACCGCAGATTATACACTGTGGACACCATTTTTAGTTGTGCTTTTCTTTGGGTTGATGTTTTTAGGCGGGTCTGCAGGAAGTACCGCTGGAGGTGTAAAAGTAGTGCGCCACATGGTATTAATTAAAAATGGGTTTTTAGAATTTAAAAGAACGTTACACCCTAATGCTATAGTACCTGTTAGATATAACAAAAGGGCAATTTCCAAAGAAATTGTATTTAATATATTAGGATTCTTTATTTTATATATGATCTCTTTTATTATCGGTGCTCTTGGTTTTTCTATGATGGGTATTAATTTTGAATCCTCTATAGGTATTGCGGCTTCTAGCTTAGGTAACGTTGGACCTGCTTTAGGGCAATTTGGTCCAGTAAATAACTACGCATCATTACCTGCAATAGGTAAGTGGTGGTCTGCGTTTTTAATGCTAATTGGTAGATTAGAGTTGTTTACGGTGCTTATTTTATTGACGCCTTTCTTCTGGCGAAACAGATAATACAAATCAATTACTTCCATGTATTTTAATGTTGTACTGTAACATTTTAAAGACTACCTCGTCTTTATTATATAACCAATACATCAATCAATCATGGAATTATCAATCAACACACAATCATTAGAACCAAACTCAGTTATTTCTTTTAATAATTATTCAGGTATCTTAAATACAAATTACAAGTCTATTGTTATTTCAAATTATAGAAATTTCAAATCAAAATCTCTGTTTAACAGAAGGCAACAATTAAAAAGTTGGTCTTATAATAGAACTTGTTGTGCCACTGCGACACTAATTAAAGTGGCATTGTTTGCGGCTATGTTAGTATTAATTGCTACTTAATTTTATTAGTCTTTTGTTATTTTCTTTATAAAGAAATGTAACATTTATCAAAAAGCTGCTACTTATATGTAAAGCAGCTTTTTTTTATGGAATAATTTTAAGGTAGTTGAATTAACTTCAACTGTCCACGAATTATTAATGTTTAATTTCTGAAGTCATTCAGACTAAAATTTAAAAATCATGGGAGGAGAAGGCGCAATGATGGCTGCAAACCAGTCGTTAAAAAGTAATAGAAGTATGATGGCAAAACGTAAAGAGAAGTCTTTTAGTTTTGTTACTAATTCTACAGAGAAGACAGAATATAATTTACCGAATATCACAGAGCAAAAGATTCTAATGTTACGCAAGAAACTGCAGCAAGAGCAAAAATTAAGGCGTACTAAACAAGTCGTAGTTTTGTCAGTTGTGATGCTGATTTTAATTGGAACGCTAATATATTATATGTAAAAAAAAAAGCTTCACCTAAGTGAAGCTTTTAATAATTTATAGGGTTGCTAGTTAGCTTACCACTTCTTTGATACGCTTAATAGCTTCAATAATTTCTTTTTGTGAAGCCGCATAACTTATTCTGATACAATTAGAATTTCCGAAAGCATCACCAGTTACGGTTGCTACTAAAGCTTCTTCTAGTAAATATAAAGAAAAGTCTGTTGCGTTATTAATTGTTTTTCCTCTTAATGTCTTTCCAAAAAAGTAAGACACATCTGGAAATACGTAAAAAGCACCTTCTGGTGTGTTAGTTTGAAAACCTTCAATGTTACTAAGTAAATCAAGAACTAAATCACGACGTACTTTAAACTCGTCAATCATAAACTTTACAACACTAGGATCTGCATTTAAAGCTGTAATTACTGCACGTTGTGCAATACAGTTTGCACCACTAGTAATTTGACCTTGCATTTTGTTACACGCACGTGCAATCCAATCTGGGGCACCTATGTAACCAATACGCCATCCAGTCATAGCAAATGCTTTAGAGACTCCGTTTACTGTAATAGTGTTGTTAAACATACCATCAATACCAGCCATACTTGCGTGTGCTTTACCTGTATAATTGATGTGCTCGTAAATCTCGTCAGAGACTACATAAATATTTGGATGTTGTCTTAAAACAACCGCCAAAGCTTCTAATTCTGCTTTGCTATATAATGATCCACTTGGGTTACAAGGACTACTAAACCAAACCATTTTTGTTTTTGGTGTAATAGCTGCTTCTAACTGTGCAGGCGTCATTTTAAAGTCTGTATCAATACTTGTTTTAACTTCAACAGGGACACCTTCACTAAGTTTAACAATATCAGAGTAACTAACCCAGTAAGGGCATGGTAAAATAACCTCGTCTCCTTTGTTTAACATAACAGCAGCTATATTTGCTAAACTTTGTTTAGCTCCTGTAGAGACAACTACTTGTGGTAACGTATAGGTTAAGTTATTATCACGTTTAAACTTTGTAATAACCGCTTCTTTTAATTCTACATAACCATCTACTGGAGAGTATGAATTATAATTGTCGTTTATAGCTTGGATAGCAGCATCTTTAATAAAGTCCGGTGTATTAAAGTCTGGTTCTCCTAAACTTAATCCAATAATGTCTTTGCCTTCACCTCTAAGTTCTCTTGCTTTTGCTGCCATAGCTAAAGTGGCAGAGGTAGACATGTTTAAAATACGGTCAGAAAGTGGTTGGTTCATTTGTGTGTTGTTATGTTGTGCAAAAATTAATTACGCTATGTTAGGGTTTTGTCCTAACATTTTTAGTTGTTGGTAATGCTCTCCAATAGCTTTCCACATCGTGTTATACTCGTTGTATGGTAAGCTAAATTCATGCGCTGTATCTTTTACTATTTTAGCAATGTTTTTGTAATGTACATGACTAATATGTGCAAATAAATGGTGTTCTACCTGTCTGTTTAATCCACCTGTGTAAAATTCTACTAACCAATTTTTAGGCGAAAAGTTAGACGTTGTAAATAACTGGTGAATGGCCCACGTGTTTTTCATGTTACCGTTTTCGTCAGGTAAAGGCATGTCCGTGTTAGGCATAACGTGTGCTAATTGAAAGACAACGCTTAAAATGATTCCTGCAGTATAATGCATGATCAAAAAGCCAATTAATACTTGCCACCAAGCATAGCCTAATGATAAAGGTAGGACTACCCAAATAGTGTAGTATAAGATTTTACCAATAATTAATTTAGTCCATTGGGTTGCAGGCTTAGGGAAATCTCCATAAGATAATTTTCTTTTTAAGTAAATGTAAGTTTGCTTAAAATCTGTAGTGATAGCCCAATTTACAGTTAATAAACCGTAAAGTAAAAAGGCATAATATTTTTGGTATTGGTGAATTTTTAACCATTTAGAATGCTTAGAGAAACGTATGATTCTTCCAGCGTCAATATCTTCATCGTGCCCTTCAATGTTAGTGTAAGTGTGGTGTAATACATTGTGTTGTACTTTCCAGTTATAATCATTACCAGCTAAAATGTGTATGCTACTTCCCATTAAGCGGTTTACCCATTTTTTACTAGAAAAGGATCCGTGATTAGCATCATGCATAACATTCATACCTACACCAGCCATACCAATACCTATAACCATAACAGATATAATTTGTAGCCAAGCTGGTAAGTCAACCGTTAATAACAATACTAAAGGACCTAGTAATAATGTAAACATTACTACTGTTTTAATATATAATTTCCAGTTACCTGTTTTTTTAATCTTGTTTTCTTTAAAATAATTATTAACACGTTTGTTAAGTGTTTTAAAAAATTTTGCAGAGTCTGTTCGAGAGAACGTTACTGTTTGTTTTGTCATCGTAATAGTATTCTTTTTTATCTTAACGAAAAAAATCGCTAAATAATATTTATTACAAAGATAATTAATTAAGCAAAACAGAACCTCCCTTTTTAGTGTTAAAATGCATATTTTTGCCAAAAATTATAAACGACTATGGAGCTGATTTTAAAGTATTTTCCTGATTTAACACCTTTACAAATAGAACAATTTACTAAGCTTGAAGCTTTGTATCAAGATTGGAACCTTAAAATAAATGTGGTTTCTAGAAAAGATATTGACGAGCTGTATTTACGTCACGTATTACACAGTTTAGCGATTGCTAAAATTGTTGATTTTAAAGCAGGAAGTTCTCTTATGGACGTTGGTACTGGTGGTGGTTTTCCTGGAATACCATTGGCTATATTGTATCCAGAATGCGAGTTTCATTTAGTAGACAGTATTAACAAAAAACTAAATGTGGTACGTGAAGTTATGGCAGGTCTTGAGCTTCAAAATGTAAAAGTAACACACTCTAGAGTTGAGGATATTAAAGAAACTTACGACTTTATTATTAGTCGTGCGGTTGCAGCAATGCCAACCTTTGTACATTGGATAAAAGGTAAAGTAGCTAAGGGACAACAAAACGATTTGAAAAATGGAATCCTATATTTAAAAGGCGGTGATTTAACGGAAGAGTTACAAAATTATCAAACCGCTAAGATTTTTGATATTTCAGATTTTTATGAAGAAGAATTTTTTGAAACTAAAAAAGTGGTGCATTTACCTATAAAGTGGAAAGCAAACTAATACATAAAAAAAGCCTCTCAAATATTTTGAGAGGCTTTTTTTATATCAGTAAGTTGGTTATTATAATCCAAACTCAGCTTTTACTTTATCTACGTAGTCTAATTTCTCCCAAGTAAATAATTCAACATCTAAAGTGATGTCTCCTCCGTTTGGTCTTGAAAATGTTTTAGATACGGTTTCGTTTTTTCTACCCATATGTCCGTATGCAGCAGTTTCGCTGTACATTGGATTACGTAATTTTAAACGGTCTTCAATAGCTGATGGACGCATGTCAAATATCTTAGATATTTTTTGAGCAATTTCGCCATCTGTCATATTAAAAGGACATGTACCATAAGTATCAACAAAAATACCCATTGGTTCTACTACACCAATAGCATAAGATACTTGTACTAAAACTTCGTCAGCAACACCTGCCGCAACTAAGTTTTTAGCAATATGTCTTGTCGCATAAGCAGCACTTCTATCTACCTTACTTGGATCTTTTCCTGAAAAGGCACCACCACCATGGGCTCCTTTTCCTCCGTAAGTATCAACAATAATCTTACGACCTGTTAATCCTGTATCTCCATGAGGTCCACCAATAACAAACTTTCCTGTTGGGTTAATATGGTATTTGATGTCGTCATTAAATAACGCTTGGATAGTTTCTGGTAATTTAGCAACTACTCTTGGTATTAATATCTCAACAATGTCTTTTCTAATTTTAGATAACATCACGTCATCTACAGCATCAAAATCGTCATGTTGTGTAGACACTACAATAGCTTCAATACGTTGTGGTGTATTATCATCACTATACTCAATAGTTACTTGACTTTTAGAGTCAGGTCTTAAGTAAGTGATGTCTTTGTTTTCACGACGTAACTCCGCTAATTCAATTAAAATTTTATGAGATAAGTCTAATGCTAAAGGCATAAAGTTTTCAGTTTCGCGAGTAGCATAACCAAACATCATTCCTTGGTCACCTGCACCTTGCTCTTCTTTACTAGCTCTGTCAACACCACGATTAATGTCATCTGACTGTTCATGTATTGCGCTAAACACACCACAAGAATTACCGTCAAACATATACTCACTTTTAGTATATCCAATCTTATTAATGGTATCTCTTGCTATTTTTTGTACGTCTAAATACGTGTTTGATTTAACCTCTCCAGCTAATACAACTTGACCTGTAGTTACTAAAGTTTCGCAAGCAACCTTACTGTCTTGGTCAAATGCTAAAAAATTATCTATTAAAGCATCACTAATTTGATCTGCTACTTTGTCTGGGTGTCCTTCAGACACACTCTCTGATGTAAATAAATACGCCATATTTGTTTTTTAAAATGTATATAATAGATTTGACGAAAGCGTCTAAGGAAGTTTACACTGCCTTTAGCATTTTTTAATGAGGTTGCAATCAGTCAAATCCGTCCTCTAAATTTATTGAGGTGCAAAAGTAGCAAAATAAAGTAAGTTATAAAGGTTACTAAAGTTAAAAATAGTTAATTGATCAATTCAAATTATTATTTCAGATTTAGTAAAAATCAAAAAACAGAGGTTAAATTATACATTTCGTATTAAGTAAACGATATAGTATTATAATTCGCAAAATCTTTGGCTAAAATTATATAGTAAACGATTGTTGCTTAACTTTATAAATTAAATAAACTTAAATAGCGTTATGTCTTTACAACCTAAATTAACACGTTTTAATCAAAATGTATTGTCAAAATATCAAATATACAATGGTATTTTTATGACGCTTCCTTTTGATACAATTACAAAAACAGGAGTCTTACTTCCTTTGTTTCATGAGACTTGTAAAAAAGGATTTGATAGTGGAGATAACCCTACCGTGATTGTCGATACTTTTTTTAAAAAGTACCAAGCTAGACGTTCGGATTCATCCAAAATAGATTTATTATTTAGGTTTATTCAATATATAGAACGTCAAGTCGTGTTATTTGATGCTATTGAAGATGCAGCATTTCCTATTGTTAATAATATGGAAGGGATAGGTACGCTTCGTAGTTTAAAAGAGAGCGCTGCTGCGGAAGGGAAGCTAGATAAGTTACGTCAGTATTTAGAAGAATTTAAAGTGCGCATTGTACTTACAGCGCATCCAACACAGTTTTATCCTGGAGCAGTTTTAGGTATTATTACGGATCTTACAGAAGCCATAAAGCAAAATGATTTATTAAGAATCAATGATTTATTGGCACAGTTAGGAAAAACACCATTTTTTAAACATGAAAAGCCAACGCCTTATGATGAAGCGGTTAGCTTGATATGGTATTTAGAAAATGTTTTTTATGAATCCTTCGGAACAATTTACGACTACATCCAGCAAAATATTTTTGATGGTCAGCATATAGATAACGAGATTATTAATATTGGGTTTTGGCCAGGAGGAGATAGAGATGGTAACCCATTTGTAACGCCGGAAATAACAGTAAAAGTGGCAACAAGGTTACACGAAACTATTATTAAAAACTACCATAAAGATGTTAGAAAGTTAAAGCGTAAACTAACTTTTCAAGGTGTTGAGGAGCGTATTTCTAAAATCGAAACTGAGTTATATAAAAAGATTCTTAACGAAAAATCGACTTTAACTTTAGACGGTTTTGTTTCAGAATTAAAAGAAATTAAGCAAGTCATTATTGACAAGCATCAGTCGCTATATGTTACTGAGATTACTAGTTTGTTAAACAAATTACATCTGTTTGGATTTCATTTTTCAAGTTTAGATATACGTCAAGATAGTAGAGTGCATCACTCCATATTTACGTCTATGATAAATAGTATGATAGAAAATGGAAGTAAAGATATACCTGCAAATTATCATGATTTATCAGAGAAGGAACAAGTAAAACTATTATCTGAGGTAAAAGGTACAGTAGACTTGTCTTTAATTAAAGACGAAGAAACGCTTAAAGCACTTAATACAATAAAGGCTTTAAAGTCCATCCAAGAGACTAATGGAGAGTTGGCAGCAAACCGATATATTATAAGTAATAATCAAACAACGTTGCATGTTATGCAGTTATTTGCTATGCTAAAATTGGTTGCTTTTCAAGATGATTTAACCGTAGATGTCGGTCCGCTTTTTGAAACTATTACAGATTTAGAAAATGCACATCTAGTTATGGAAGAGTTGTATACTAATCCTGCTTATGCCAAACATTTAAAAGCTAGAGGAAATAAACAAACCATTATGTTAGGGTTTAGTGATGGAACTAAAGATGGAGGGTATTTAATGGCTAACTGGGCTATTTATAAAGCAAAAGAACGCTTGACTGCTATTTCTAGAAAATATGATATTACAGTAATATTTTTTGATGGTCGTGGTGGACCGCCAGCAAGAGGTGGAGGTAAAACGCATAATTTTTATGCATCTTTAGGACCAACTATTGAGGATAAAGAAGTGCAATTAACTATTCAAGGACAGACTATTAGTTCTAATTTTGGAACGTTAGATTCGTCACAATATAATTTAGAGCAATTAATCAGTTCTGGTATTTACAATAGTTTAAGTGATACGGATTTGCGTATGTTACCAGAAAATAGAGTGGTGATGGATAATTTAGCAAAACTGAGTTATCAAGCTTATGTAGATTTTAAAAACCATCCCAAGTTTATATCATATTTAGAACATATGAGTACTTTAAAGTACTATGCTAAAACTAATATTGGAAGTAGACCATCCAAACGTGGTAAAGCAGAAGGTTTGGTGTTTGAAGATTTAAGAGCCATACCATTTGTAGGATCTTGGAGTCAATTAAAACAGAATGTACCAGGATTTTTTGGTGTTGGTACTGCTTTAAAGCATTATGAAGATGCAGGCGAATTTGAAAAAGCGCAAAACTTATTTAAAACGTCTAGTTTCTTTAAAACACTAATAGAAAATAGTATGATGTCTTTATCAAAGTCGTTTTTTGATTTGACTAAATACATGAGTGATGATCCAGAATATGGTGCTTTTTGGAATGTTATCCATACGGAATACGTTACTACAAAAC
Organism: Olleya sp. KKT75; assembly: GCF_055635485.1. Classification (NCBI taxonomy): domain Bacteria; kingdom Pseudomonadati; phylum Bacteroidota; class Flavobacteriia; order Flavobacteriales; family Flavobacteriaceae; genus Olleya; species Olleya sp. KKT75. The sequence continues at coordinate 726,748 of NZ_CM145759.1, read as the reverse complement.
GCTTAATTTTAAAGCTTACGGGTTACACGGAGTTAATGGAGGAAGAACCATCAGGGAAAGCGTCTATTAAGGTCAGAGAATCTATTGTTTTGCCACTTCTAACTATTCAGCAATTTGCTTTAAAACAAATTCAAGAATTAGAAAAAGCAGAAGTAAAAGACACAGCACTTATTGCAGTTTATGAAAAACTAGTAACACGATCGTTGTTTGGAAATATAAACGCGAGTCGTAATTCGGCTTAAATTTCTTAAAAAATTATTTTTTTTACTAAGGGTGTATGGCAGGTTTGATCTTTTTCAAACTTGCCATACTTGTTTTTATTAGTTTTTTATTCTGTTTAAATTGCATTATTAAGAAATATTTTCTGTTTAATTAATTATTTGTTAATTATTCGGAAAAATATTCTGTTTTGTTTGTTTGTAAACAATATATTTTGCAATATTTGTATTCACAAAGTTCAAAAACTTACTGAAATGTTATCAAGAAAGGTGGAGAGATAGACTCGCTGAAGCCTTAGCAACCCTTAGACTTACTAAGAAGGTGCTAAATTCTACTTAATTTTCGATTCATTAATCGAAACATTGGATAGATAACTCAAATCTAATTACCCATCTGTAATTAGTATTTTCTTTTTAACATTTTTCTATTATGTATGTCTCACAAAGAGACTTATTTGACTTTTGGTTTAATTTATTTAACTCGAAAAACTTAGAAAAATGAGTACACAAAAATTTGCAACACAAGCATTACACGCAGGTCACGACACAACAAAAACAGGAGGGACAAGAGCGGTTCCAATTTATCAAACAACATCATACGTTTTTGACGATTCTGATGATGCAGCAGGACGTTTTAACTTATCCGTTCCTGGGTTTATTTATACACGATTAAACAATCCTACAAACGATGTTTTAGAGCAACGTATTGCGGCGCTAGAAGGCGGTATTGCGGCAGTCGCAACAGCGTCAGGTACAGCAGCAATTTCTACAACATTATTAACGCTATTAAAAGCAGGAGATCATATTGTTGCCTCTAGTAGTTTGTACGGTGGGACGTATAACTTATTAAGTGTAACCTTACCAAGACACGGTATTACAACCACTTTTGTGGATCCATCAGATCCAGAAAATTTTAGTAAAGCAGTACAAGAAAACACAAGAGCTGTATTTGTAGAGTCTTTAGGGAATCCAAAATTGGATGTATTAGATTTAGAAGCCATATCAACACAAGCAAAAGCGCATAAAGTACCATTAATTGTAGATAATACAGTTGCGACACCTTACTTGTTAAATCCTATCGCGTATGGCGCAAACATCGTCATTCACTCCTTAACAAAGTACATTACAGGTAACGGGACCTCATTAGGAGGAATTATAGTAGATGCAGGAACATTTGATTGGACTAATGGAAAATTTCCAGAATTTACAGAACCTTCTGCAGGTTATCATGGTTTGGTTTATAGTGATGTTATTGGTGCAGCAGCATTTATAGCAAAAGTGAGAATTGAAGGTTTACGTGATTATGGTGGTGCATTAAGCCCTTTTAATGCGTTTCAGATTATTCAAGGATTAGAAACTTTAGAACTAAGGATTTTAAAGCATTCTCAAAATGCATTAGAATTGGCAAAATGGTTACAAGAACAACCAGAGGTAACTTGGGTAAACTATCCAGGATTACAAACTAGTAAATACAATGCTTTAGCTAAAAAGTATTTGCCAAAAGGACAAAGTGGTGTTGTAACGTTTGGAGTTGATGGTGGTTTTGAATCTGCTAAAAAAATAGCGGATACTACTAAACTGTTTTCATTATTAGCAAATATTGGAGATACAAAATCATTAATTATTCATCCAGCAAGTACAACGCATCAACAACTTAGTGATGAGGCACAACATGCTACAGGTGTTACAAAAGATTTAATTAGACTATCTGTGGGTATCGAGAATATTGACGATTTAAAAGCCGATTTAAAAGAAGCGTTTGCAGTAGTTAAAAAAACAGTTTTAGCATAAGCATAAAATAATTTTAGTTGTTTAACCCGAAATATAGTTTCACGCTTTTTAGTTGCCATTTTAAAGCGTGAAACCTATTTCTAACACAATACCATGAGTCAGTTAAAACACATAGATATACCTGATTTTGTTACTCAAAACGGAACAGTAACCAATATTAATTTGTCATATCAAGTTTTTGGTAAGCCATTACATACGGCGCCAATTATTTTGGTTAATCATGCGTTAACTGGTAATAGTAATGTTACTGGAAGTGATGGTTGGTGGTCTGATTTAATTGGAGATAATAAGTGTATAGATACATTACATTATACCATTTTGGCTTTTAATATTCCAGGTAATGGGTTTGATGCTAATCCCGCAAATCTGATTCATAATTATAAAGATTTTTCGGCACGTAATATAGCGCAGCTATTCGCCTTAGGCTTACAGCATTTATTAATAAATAAGTTGTTTGCTATTATTGGAGGTTCAGTAGGTGGTGGTATTGCTTGGGAGCTAGCTGTGTTAAAACCAGACTTAGCAACGCATATTATTCCTATAGCTACAGATTGGAAAGTAACAGATTGGTTAATTGCTAATTGCCATATTCAAGATGCTATTTTAAATAATTCAAGCAAGCCTTTAGAGGATGCAAGGATGCATGCTATGACTTTATATCGTACGCCAGAGTCGTTATCCAAAAAATTTGATCGTAATCAAAACTCAGAATCCCTTTTTAAGGTGGAAAGTTGGCTTAATTATCATGGAGACAACCTAAATAAGCGATTTAATTTATCTGCCTATAAATTAATGAATCAAGTTTTAAAAACTATAGACATAACCAGAAACAGATTAGCTTTTAAGGAGGTTGCTTCTAGAATTAGTGGGACGGTACATATCATAACTATTAATAGTGATTTGTTTTTTAAGGCTGAAGAAAACTGGGAAACGTTTATTGACCTAAAATCTGTAAAACAAAATGTGACTATTGGCGAAATAAAATCCATACATGGTCACGATGCTTTTTTAATCGAATTTGAGCAATTATCAAAATTATTAACACCCGTGTTTAAAATTGAAAACACAAGCGATGCTGTATTAAAAAAAGCAATATAAATATGAAACACCATTTTGAAACCGAAGCTATTAGAACACAGACGGAGCGTAGTCAGTATTTAGAGCATTCTACGCCATTATATTTAACGTCTAGTTATGTTTTTGAAGATGCTGAGGATATGCGCGCTTCTTTTGCAGATCAGAAAGTGCGTAATATTTACAGTCGCTATTCTAACCCAAATACATCGGAATTTATAGATAAAATATGTAAAATGGAAGGCGCGGAAAGTGGTTATGCATTTGCTTCAGGTATGTCTGCTGTGTTTTCTACCTTGGCAGCGTTACTAAATGCAGGAGATCATATACTGTCTTGCAGAAGTGTTTTTGGTTCTACTCAAACCATGTTTAAAAATATTTTGCCTAAATGGAATATTAGCACTAGTTATTTTAAAATAGATGAAATTGAAAGCATAGAACGTTTAATTCAACCTAATACAAAAATTATTTATGCCGAAAGTCCAACAAATCCAGCGGTAGATATTTTGAATTTAGAAGCTTTAGGAAGCATTGCCAAAAAGCACAACCTTATTTTAATTATTGATAACTGTTTTGCGACACCTTATTTACAGCAACCAATACAATTTGGAGCAGATTTAGTAATTCACTCTGCTACAAAATTAATAGACGGACAAGGTCGTGTGTTGGGCGGTATAACTGTTGGTAATGCTAAGTTAATTAAGCAAGTGTATTTGTTTTCAAGAAATACAGGACCAGCATTATCACCATTTAATGCTTGGGTGTTATCTAAAAGTTTAGAGACGTTAGCAGTAAGATTGGACAGACATTGTGATAATGCTTTAAAAGTAGCCGTGTTTTTAGAAAGTCACAATAAAGTAAATCTTGTAAAATATCCCTTTTTAAAATCACACCCGCAGCATCAGTTGGCTAAAAAGCAAATGAAAGCAGGTGGAAGTGTTGTTGCATTTGAAGTTAAAGGCGGTATTGATGCAGGACGACAGTTTTTAAACAGTATAAAACTATTGTCATTGTCAGCAAATTTAGGTGATACCAGAACTATAGTTACACACCCAGCATCTACCACACATGCAAAATTAACAGAAGAGGAAAGACTGCAAACTGGTATAACCGGTGGTTTGGTGCGTATTTCAGTAGGGTTGGAGCATCCCGAAGATATTATTAACGATTTAAAACAAGCTTTAGCTTTTTAAAATAAAACATATAAATTATGAGTAGTAACCCAGAATTTAAACACATCCAAGAATACTTAGACAAAGGTGCTGTAATATTAGATGTCAGAACTGAAGTAGAATATAATGAAGGTCATGTTAAGCAGTCCTTGCATATTGTTTTGGATGATTTAGAAGACGAAATTGAGCATGTAAAAGCACTGCAAAAACCCATTATTACATGTTGCAGAAGTGGTGCAAGAAGCGAAAGGGCTAAAGATATTTTGGCGGATTATGGGGTAGATGTCATTAATGGCGGTCCTTGGCAAAACGTTCAATCTTATCTTTAAAATATAGGTTATGGCAGATATTTATAAAGAAATACAGAAACGAATTTTAGTCTTAGATGGCGCGATGGGAACTATGTTACAACGTTATAATTTTTCTGAAAAAGATTTTAGAGGAGAACGTTTTAAGGATTATCCGTCTTCCTTAAAAGGAAATAATGATTTGCTGTCATTAACACAACCTAATGCTATCGCAGATATACACCGTAAGTATTTTGAAGCGGGAGCAGATATAGTAGAAACCAATACATTTTCTGGTACAACAATAGCTATGGCGGATTATGACATGGAAAATTTAGTCTATGAACTTAATTATGAGTCTGCTGTAATTGCTAAATATGTCGCAACGGAGTTCACTAATAAAGACCCAGATAAACCACGTTTTGTAGCAGGTAGTATTGGTCCAACAAATCGTACAGCAAGTTTAAGCCCTGATGTTAATAGACCAGAATATCGTGCGGTAACTTTTGATCAATTACGGGTGGCTTACAAACAACAAGTAGAAGCTTTAATTGATGGCGGTGTAGATTTGCTTTTAGTCGAAACTATTTTTGATACCCTAAATGCTAAAGCGGCATTATTTGCTATAGAAGAAGTCAAGGAAGATCGCAATATAGATATTCCAATTATGGTGTCTGGTACTATAACAGATGCTTCCGGTCGCACATTATCAGGACAAACAGTAGAAGCTTTTTTGGCTTCGGTATCTCATATTCCGCTATTAAGTGTTGGATTTAATTGCGCACTTGGAGCAGAGCAGTTGCAACCTTATTTAAAGCGGTTGTCTAATCAAACTGAGTTTTATACATCGGCACATCCAAATGCAGGATTACCCAATGCTTTTGGCGAGTATGATCAAACACCTAAACAGATGCAGGCTTTAATTGAAGCATACTTAAAAGACGGTCTAATTAATATTATTGGCGGTTGCTGTGGTACAAATCCAGAACATATTAACGCCATTGCTGAGGTTGCTAAAAACTATAAACCAAGGCAAACAGATGTTGCTGTTTAATATAATCAATTTGACATTTTTACTTCTGATAAAATAGTTTAAACACACCTGTAAATTATCGCTTTCGCGGAAACTAAACATGAAAAAAAGCACCAATAAATATTTAACACTTTCTGGGTTAGAACCCTTAATTGTAACGCCGGAAAGTAATTTTATAAACGTAGGAGAACGTACTAATGTTACTGGGTCTCGTAAGTTTTTAAGATTAATTAAAGAAGAAAAATATAACGAAGCTTTAGAGGTTGCAAGGGACCAAGTAGATGGTGGCGCGCAAATTTTAGATGTCAACATGGACGAAGGGATGTTGGACGGGGTTTATGCCATGACCACCTTTTTAAACCTGATTGCTTCAGAACCTGATATTTCCAGAATCCCTATAATGATTGATAGCTCTAAATGGGAAATTATTGAAGCCGGCTTAAAGGTGGTCCAAGGTAAATCAGTTGTTAATTCTATAAGTTTAAAAGAAGGTGAAGCTAATTTTATACATCAGGCTAAATTAGTTAAACGTTATGGAGCAGCTGTAATTGTTATGGCTTTTGACGAAGATGGTCAGGCAGATACTTATGAGCGTAGAATTGAAATTTGTAAACGGTCTTATGACGTTTTAGTCAATACCGTGGGGTTTCCTCCGCAGGACATTATTTTTGATCCTAATATTTTTCCTGTAGCAACAGGAATGGAAGAACATAGAAAAAATGCATTAGATTTTTTTAATGCCACAAAATGGATTCGAGAAAATTTACCTTATGCTAATGTGTCTGGAGGTGTTAGTAATGTGTCGTTTTCTTTTAGAGGAAACAATACAGTGCGCGAAGCCATGCATTCTTCATTTTTATATCACGCCATTAAAAATGGGATGAATATGGGAATTGTAAATCCAACGATGCTTGAGATTTATGACGAAATTGATAAAGCCTTGTTACAGTGTGTGGAAGATGTTTTGTTTGATAGACGTGACGATGCTACAGAGCGCTTATTGGATTATGCAGAAACGGTTAAAGATAATTATAAAGCAGCCGATGTGGCTGTTCAGGAATGGAGAAGCGAACCACTTCAAAAACGAATTACACATGCGTTAGTTAAAGGGATTGATGCCTTTATTATTGAAGATGTTGAGGAAGCAAGGCTAATTGCTAAAAGACCAATTGAAGTTATTGAAGGTAATTTAATGATTGGAATGAGTGTTGTTGGAGATTTGTTTGGTAGCGGAAAAATGTTTTTGCCACAAGTTGTAAAATCGGCTAGAGTAATGAAAAAAGCAGTTGCTTATTTACAACCTTTTATAGAAGCAGAAAAAGACGGAAAACAGGAGTTTGCTGGTAAAATTTTAATGGCAACGGTAAAAGGAGATGTGCATGATATTGGAAAAAATATAGTGAGTGTTGTTTTGGGTTGTAACAATTATGAGATTGTGGATCTAGGCGTTATGGTTCCGCCAGAAAAAATAATAGAAACTGCTATTAGAGAGCAAGTGGATATTATTGGTTTAAGTGGATTAATAACACCATCGTTAGATGAGATGGTTTATATCTCTAAAGAAATGGAGAAAAATAATTTAGATATTCCGTTAATTATTGGAGGAGCAACAACATCCAAAGCGCATACATCTGTTAAGATTGCACCACATTATAAAGATACCGTTGTGCATATTAATGATGCATCTAGAGCAGTAACTGTGGTTGGCGAGCTGTTAAACAAAAACAATGTTGTTTATAAAGAACAGATTAGAACGGAGTATGATAAGTTTAGAGAGCAGTTTTTAAATAGAACAAAACAAAAGGACTATATCACCATTGAAGACGCTAGGAAAAGAAAGTTTCCAATCGATTGGAATACCACCACTATTGTAAAACCTAAGCAATTGGGCATCGAGATCATTGAAGATTTTGATATTACTAAATTAGAGTCGTTTATAGATTGGTCTCCGTTTTTTAGAAGTTGGGATTTACATGGTAAATATCCTGATATTTTAACGGATACTATTGTTGGAGAACAAGCAACGGATTTGTTTGCTGATGCTCAAGAATTATTACAGAAAATTTTTGATCAAAAGTTATTAAAAGCTAAAGCTGTTTTTGGACTATTTCCTGCTAATACCATAAATGATGATGATATTGAGGTTACTCTCAATGATTGTCACACGGAGCACAGTCGAAGTGTGTTAGAGGACCAACTAACCTTCCTAACCTTACGTCAACAATTAAAGAAAAGAGACGGTGTGCCTAATCATGCATTAGCAGATTTTATTGCACCAAAAGACACTGGAATCCAAGATTATATGGGCGCTTTTTGTGTATCTACTGGATTTGGAACTGCAGCATTAGCTAAGCAGTTTGAGGATGATAACGATGACTATAATTCGATTATGATAAAAGCATTAGCTGATCGGTTAGCGGAGGCTTTCGCCGAATATTTGCATAAAGAAGTTAGAACCAACCATTGGGGGTATGCACAAGACGAAAGTCTTACTAATCAAGACTTGATTAAAGAAAATTATAAGGGGATTAGGCCAGCACCTGGTTATCCTGCTTGTCCAGATCATCTAGAAAAGCAAACCATTTGGAAGCTGTTAAAGGTTGAAGAAAATATTGGTGTGCAATTAACAGAGAGTCTAGCAATGTGGCCTGCAGCTAGTGTAAGTGGTTACTATTTTGGAAATCCAGAGGCTAAGTATTTTGGCTTAGGAAAAATAAAAGAAGATCAATTAAATGATTATGCAAAACGCAGAGGCATTAGTAAAGCAGAATCAACCAAATGGCTAAACCCAAATTTAGCGGATTAGTGCGTTAGTGATTGAACGGTTTGTCTGAGCTCCTCGCAGAGAGCGAGTAGTGAAAGCGCGACCCTTGCGGTAACGCCAAAAAAAGTAGTACTATAATAATTTTAGGCACAAAATGAAAGTAACAGAACATATAAGTAGAGGTGAAGGGAAAACGCAATTTTCTTTCGAGATTTTACCACCTTTAAAAGGGCAACACATACAGAAGATTTTTGATAATATTGATCCATTAATGGCCTTTAATCCGCCTTTTATTGATGTGACGTATCACCGTGAGGAATATGTTTATAAGGATTTGGGTTATGGTTTGCTTAAAAAACAGGTGGTTAAAAAGCGTCCGGGAACGGTTGGTATTTGTGCTGCTATCCAGAATAAATATAATGTGGATGCTATTCCGCATATTTTATGTGGTGGTTTTACTAAAGAGGATACTGAGAATTTTTTGATTGATTTGGATTTTTTAAATATTGACAATGTTATGGCGTTACGTGGTGATGCGGTTAAAACCGAAACCTATTTTACGCCAGAAAAAGAGGGCCATGCCTATGCTAGTGATTTGGTAAAACAAATAGCAGCGCTTAATAAGGCTAATTATTTAGATGATCAATTACTTAATTGTAGTGCCACAGATTTTTGCGTTGGAGTTGGTGCGTATCCTGAAAAACATATGGAGGCACCGAGTTTGGATAGTGATATTCATTTTTTGAAAAAGAAGATTAAAAATGGCGCTGAATATGTGGTCACACAAATGTTTTTTGATAACGAAAAGTACTTTCAGTTTGTAGACAAATGTAGGAGTGAGGGGATTACGGTCCCGATTATCCCGGGATTAAAACCAATATCTACTTTAAAACAGTTAAATGTTATTCCGCATCGTTTTCATGTGGATTTACCAGAAGCGTTAATTAAAAGTATTATTAAATGTAAAACAAATGTTGAGGTTAGGCAGGTTGGTATTGAGTGGTGTATACAGCAATCTTTAGAGCTTAAAAAAGCAGGATTACCGATGCTACATTACTATTCGATGGGAAAAAGTGATAATATAAAAGCAATCGCAGAAGCTGTTTTTTAATAATAAAAAACGCTTACTTTTGTATCATGCTTTCTAAAAAAACAAAATACGGAATTAAGGCGCTTACTTTTCTAGCAAGACAGGATACACATGTGCCTGTTAGAATTGCTACAATATCTGAAAGCGAAAATATTTCTTTAAAATTTTTAGAAACGATTTTATTATCGCTTCGTAAAAGTGGTTTTTTAGGTTCTAAAAAAGGCAAAGGTGGCGGTTATTATTTATTGAAAAACCCAAAAGATATTCCTATGACGGAAGTTATGAGAGTCTTGGAAGGTCCAATAGCCATGGTGCCTTGCGTAAGTTTAAACTTTTACGAAAAATGTCAAGATTGTCCAGATGAGGATATTTGTGCAGTCAATAAAATTATGCTTAAAGTACGTGATAGTACATTAGAGATTTTTAGAAATACGACATTAGCGGATTTATCTAATTAGCAGATTCTCAATAATCATCCCTGTTTTTTTAACTATTATTCTTGATTTATAACATATAAATTTATAGGTTTGCACTATTACCCTACTAAATCTATAGGGTATTATGAATTAAAGTAATGTAGTGATATGGAAAATGTAATAAATCAGCAAGTAAGTTTGGATAGAGAAGAGGTAGCGCCTTCAGAGAATATTAAAAGGAGTTTAGTAAAAACAATAAGTTGGAGAGCGGTTGGTACAATTACAACAGTAGCAATCTCTTATATAATTACCGGTACGATGGCTTTGGCTTTTTCGATTGGTGGGATAGAATTAATTTCTAAAATGGTACTGTACTTTTTTCATGAACGTGCTTGGGAAAAAATTAAATGGGGTAAATAATGAGCTTAGATTTAGATAAAATTAATAAAGACTTAGAAGGTAAAACACCTCAAGAGATTGTAGAGTGGGCAATTAATATAGCAGACACTCCTGTAGTAACTACTAATTTTAGACCTTATGAAGCTGCTATTTTAAAAATAACTAGCGCAACCAAAAAGGATATTAAAGTTATTTGGTGCGATACGGGTTATAATACGCCAAATACATATAAACACGCAGAAGAGGTAATTAATATATTAGGTCTTAACGTTAAATTATATGTTCCAAAACAGACAACAGCACATCGTGATGTTGTTTTAGGTGTGCCAAGTATTGAGGATCCAAAGCATGCAGTGTTTACAGAGCAGGTTAAGTTAGAACCTTTTAAGCGCGCTATGGCAGAGCATAAACCTGACGTCTGGTTTACTAATTTACGTAAAGGTCAAACCGCTTTTAGAAATAGCATAAATATTGTGTCTCAGGATAAAAATGGCGTTATAAAAGTAAGCCCATTTTATAATTGGACAGATAAAGAGTTGGATGTCTATTTAGAAGAAAACAATTTGCCTAATGAGTTTAAATACTTTGATCCAACTAAACAATTAGAAAATAGAGAGTGTGGATTACATGCTTAAAAAGATAAAAATGATAGATACTTCAAATATAAATCCGTTAGAAAACGAAGCCATATACATAATGCGAGAAGTCGCTGCGCAGTTTGAAAAGCCAGTGCTTTTATTTTCGGGTGGTAAAGATTCCATTACATTAGTACGCTTGGCTCAAAAGGCATTTTACCCAGCAAAAATTCCGTTTCCATTAATGCATATAGATACAGGTCATAATTTTCCTGAAACTATAGAATTTAGAGACCGTTTAGTAAAAGAATTAGGTTTAGAGCTTATTGTAAGAAACGTTCAAGACTCTATTGATGATGGTAAAGTAAAGGAGGAATCGGGACGTTACGCTAGTAGAAATCAATTACAAACGACCACACTTTTAGATGCTATTGAAGAGTTTAAATTTGATGCTTGTATCGGTGGAGCACGTCGTGATGAAGAGAAAGCAAGGGCTAAAGAACGTATTTTTTCTGTTAGAGATGATTTTGGGCAATGGGATGAGAAAAATCAAAGACCAGAATTATTTGATATGCTAAATGGTCAAATTGAATTAGGACAAAACGTACGTGTTTTTCCTATTTCTAATTGGACAGAGTTAGATGTGTGGTCTTATATTCAAAAAGAAAATATTGAGATTCCTTCTATTTATTTTGCACATACAAGAGCTACTTTTTTAAGAGACGGATTAATCTGGTCAGCAGATGATGAGGTTGTGTATAGAGATGAAGAAGAAGAAGTTGTAGATAGAATTGTACGTTTTAGAACGGTAGGAGATATGAGTTGTACGGCAGCAGTGTTATCTGAAGCTTCAGATATCTCAAGTGTTGTTCAAGAAATTAGAGACTCTTCTATATCAGAAAGAGGCGCTAGGATTGATGATAAGCGATCTGAAGCAGCAATGGAAAAACGCAAGCAACAAGGTTATTTCTAGAATGTTTTTAGAATAATACAGCGTGATAGCCTTTTGGTTTTTAGCCAATAGCAAAAAATAGAATATATAATAGAAATAAAAAATTAGGTTATTTATTAGTAGTTAGTCGCTACATATAAATGATTAAGAGCCCAAAAATATGGACGTTTTAAAAATAGCAACAGCAGGAAGTGTAGATGATGGTAAAAGTACTTTAATTGGTAGATTACTATACGATACAAAATCACTGACTTCAGATAAGTTAGAAGCTATAGAAAAGAAGAGTAAACAATTAGGTTATGATTATCTTGATTTTTCTTTAGCAACGGATGGTTTAGTAGCAGAAAGAGAGCAAGGTATTACAATAGATGTTGCACATATTTATTTTTCGACAGCAACTAAAAGTTACATTATTGCAGATACACCAGGTCATGTTGAATATACAAGAAACATGGTTACAGGTGCCTCTACATCTCAAGCAGCTATTGTTTTAATAGATGCAAGAAAAGGGGTGATCGAGCAAACTAATCGTCACTTTTTTATCAATAATCTATTGCGTATAAAAACAGTAATTGTAGCGATAAATAAAATGGATTTGGTTGATTTTTCTGAAGAAAGATATAACGAAATTAAAGCTGACTTCGAAGCATTAATGAGTAAGCGTGATTATCAAGATCAAAGCATTACGTTTATTCCTGTAAGTGCATTAAAAGGGGATAATGTTGTTAATAAATCTGATAATACACCTTGGTACACTGGTGAAACTTTGTTAGAGCATTTAGAAAGTATTGATCAAAAGGATGTGTTTAATGCAGGGACACCAAGATTTCCTGTACAATATGTTATTCGCCCAAAAACGGAAGAATATCATGATTTTAGAGGCTATGCAGGAAAAGTGTATGGTGGTGAATTAAGTGTTGGTGATGATGTTGTAATCTTACCATCACAAACTAAATCTAAAATTAAAGAGATTCATTTTTACGATCAAAAAGTACAAACAGCTTCACGACGCTCATCAGTATTAATTACGCTAGAGGATGATGTCAATATTAGTCGTGGTGACATGATTGTTAAAGCTAATGATTTACCAACAATTGATAAAAAATTTACGGCAACTATATCTTGGATGGATTCTCAAAATTTAGCAGCAGGGAATAAGTACGTTATTCAGCACGGTGTTAATAAGGTGTTGGCTAAAGTAGATACTATTCACCATAAAATTAATCCAGATTATTCAGGAATAGAGGAATCTGTTCAGGGCTTGGGTATGAATGATATTGCAACTGTTACGTTTAAATTAAACAAACCAGTGTTTTATGATGCCTTTAAAGACCATAGGACAAATGGATCTTTTATTATTATAGATACTAAATCTAATAATACGGTAGGAGCAGGGTTTATTCAATAGAAATATTGAATACCCAACACACCTAAATAAATTCATTTTCAATACCCTATTAAATCTATAGGGATTATATATAATTAAATGCAAAGTTTTAGAACAGAAATTGAAAACCCTTTAGTACAAAAGGATATTGTTGAATTAGCCAATAAGATTGAGCTGTTTAATAACGGGAAAATTGATGAAGAAAAATTTAGAAGTTTACGTTTAGCACGTGGGGTTTACGGTCAGCGTCAGGAAGGCGTACAAATGATTAGAATAAAACTACCTTACGGGAAAGTGTTAAGTAACCAATTGCGTCGTATTGCCGAGGTGTCTGATGAGTATTCTAGAAGTAGGTTGCACATTACTACACGTCAAGACATCCAAATCCACTATGTAGATTTACAACGTACGCCAGAACTTTGGGCAGAATTAGAGCGTGATAATGTCACACTAAGGGAAGCTTGTGGTAATGCGGTAAGAAACGTAACAGCTAGTGAAACTGCAGGGATAGATCGTAACGAGCCTTTTGATGTGTCTCCATATGCGGATGCTGTTTTTAAATTCTTTTTACGAAACCCAATCTGTCAAGAAATGGGACGAAAATTTAAAGTGTCTTTTTCTGGTACAGATGAAGATACTGGTTTATCATACATGCACGATTTAGGATTTATTGCTAAGATTGAAAACGGTGTTAAAGGATTTAAAGTAATGCTTGGTGGTGGACTGGGGTCTCAGCCAAGACACGCAGATTTGTTTTATACCTTTTTAGCTTCAGACAAAATCATTCCATTAATGGAAGGTGTTTTAAGAGTTTTTGATCGTTATGGCGAACGTAAAAGTCGTGCGAAAGCAAGATTAAAATTTTTAATAAAAGATATTGGTTTAGAAGCGTTTAAAATTTTAGTTGAAGAAGAACAAAATGCAATAGAATTTAAGACGGTTACTATTGATGAAGCCAATTATTCAGCTTCAATACCGGTGTCAGTTAAAGCTCCGGTTATAACTATTGAGGATACAGAAACTTATAATTTATGGCAAGCGACTAATGTAATACCACAAAAGCAAAACGGTTATTTTGCTATTGGTATTAAAGTGTTATTAGGCGATTTTTACACAGATAAAGCAAGATTATTAGCAGATTTGGTGGAGCAGTATGCTGCTGGAGAAATCCGTTTATCATTAAGACAAAACATCTTAATTCCGTTTGTGAAAGCAGAGTTGCTCCCATTTTTTTATACTGAATTAAAAAAATTAGGGTTTACGGAAGCCGGTTATAATAAAGCTGTAGATATTACAGCTTGTCCTGGTACTGATACCTGTAATTTAGGTATTGCTAGTAGTACGGGAATAGCGGAAGAATTGGAACGTGTTATAAAAGCAGAATATCCTCAATACTTATCTAATCAAGATTTAGTGATTAAAATTAGTGGGTGTATGAATGCTTGTGGACAACACAATATGGCAAATATTGGTTTTCAAGGGATGTCTATTCGTACAAAAGATAAGCTGGTTGCTCCTGCATTACAAGTGCTTTTAGGTGGTGCAAATCTTGGAGATGGTAATGCTTATTTTGCAGATAAGGTTGTAAAAGTCCCAAGTAGAAGAGGTCCAGAAGCGTTGCGTCGTATTTTAAACGATTTTGAAGCTAATGCTAACGGGCTTGTGTTTTCTGAATATTATAAACAACAAGGCGAAAAGTATTTTTATCAATTACTTACAGATTTATCTGATGTTGACAACCTAACACAAGAAGATTTTATTGATTGGGGAACCGAAGAAGCTTATGTTAAAGCTATTGGTGTTGGAGAGTGTGCAGGTGTTGTTATTGATTTAATTGCAACATTATTTCTTGAAAGTGATGAAAAAATTGCAGAAGCGCAACAATCCTTTAATGACAAAGTTTACTCGGGTGCTATCTACGAAGCGTACCGATCTATGGTTAATTCCGCGAAAGCGATATTAATTTCTGAAAACATAAAAACAAATACACAAGCTGGTATTGTAAGTCAGTTTGACGAGTTGTTTGTGGCCTCAAATAAAATAGACTTAGGAGTTTCTTTTTCAGATTTAATCTACCAAATAAAAGTGTTTCCTCCAACGGAAGCGTTTGCTTCTCGATATATCCAAAATGCAACGCAGTTTTTGGAGAAAGTAAGAACATTTAGAGAACAAGCAATCGCAACCGTTTAATAATATTAAAATCACGTACTCATGATAAATCCAAGATTAACAGTTGTTGGCGCAGGGCCAGGAGATCCAGAATTAATTACATTAAAAGCAATAAAGGCTATACAGTCTGCCGATGTTATAATGTATGATGCTTTGGTTAATAAAGCACTATTGGAGTACGCTTCAAAAAATGCAGAACTTATTTTTGTGGGTAAACGTAAAGGTTGTTATGCTTACCAGCAAAATCAAATTAACGAATTAATTGTGGTGCGCGCTTTAAGAGGTAATCATGTGGTTAGATTAAAAGGTGGAGATCCATTTATTTTTGGTCGTGGTGCAGAGGAGTTGGAATATGCTAAGGAATATGCAATTGAAGTAGCAGTGGTTCCTGGTATTTCTTCGTCTTCTGCAGTGCCAGCTTATCAAGGTATTCCGCTTACAAAGCGAAATGCTTCAGAAAGTTTTTGGGTAATTACAGGGACGACAAAATCTCATGAAATTTCGTCAGATATTGCATTAGCAGCACAATCTACAGCAACCGTGGTTGTATTAATGGGTATGGGGAAGTTGTCAGAGATTGTTTCCATTTTTACTTTGGAAGGTAAGGCAGATACAGCAATTGCGGTTATTCAGAATGGCACCCGAGAGGATGAAAAAGTAGGGATTGGTAAGATCAGTACTATTGAAGCTATTGTCGCAGAAAAGCAATTGTCGTCACCAGCAATTATAATTATTGGAGAGGTGGTTAATCAACGTGTTAATTTAGATACGATGTACGAAAAAGCAAATCAAGCTAGTCGAATCAAACAACGTGCAATCGCATAATAATTATGGAAAGAAATAATCTATATCCGGTATTTTTAAAAGTTAAAAACTTAGAAGTTTTGATTATTGGAGGCGGTTTTGTTGCTGAAGAAAAACTAACGTTTTTGTTAAAGTCAAGTCCAGATGCTAATGTTACTATGGTGTCTCCCATGTTTAGAGAAGGCACTATAAAAATAGCCGACACAGGAAATGTTACAAGGATAATTAATACGTATAACGATTCTTATTTAGAAGGTAAACATATGGTTGTTGCAACTACAGATTTACCCGAGGTAAATGTTCAGGTTTATAATGCTTGTCGCGCACAAAGTAAGTTAGTTAACGTGGCTGATAATCCGCCATATTGTGATTTTTATATGGGTGGTATTGTGACTAAAGGTAACGTAAAGGTTGCTATCTCTACCAACGGGAAGTCGCCAACCACAGCAAAGCGATTACGTCAGTTTTTTGAAGACGTGATACCAGAAAATATTGATGATTTAGTAAAAAATCTAAACGAATATAGAAAAACTATAAAAGGAGATTTTGAACAAAAAGTCGAAACATTAAATGAATTTACTAAAGGCTTAGTTGAAAAAATAAAATAGTATGATTAAAACAGATATATTAATAATAGGAGCTGGACCAACAGGTTTATTTACCGTTTTTGAAGCGGGATTGTTAAAATTAAAGTGCCATTTAATTGATGCACTACCACAACCTGGAGGACAATGTTCTGAATTATATCCTAAAAAACCAATTTATGATATTCCTGGTTTTCCAGAGATTTTGGCAGGGGATTTAACGGGTAATCTATTGGAGCAAGGTAAGCAGTTTGAGCCAGGGTTTACTTTAGGAGAACGTGCAGAAACAATAGATAAACAAGAGGATGGTAGTTTTATTGTAACTACTAATAAAGGGACAAAACACCATGCGCCAATTGTAGCTATCGCTGGTGGTTTAGGTAGTTTTGAACCAAGAAAACCTAAATTAGAAAATATAGAGCAGTACGAGGATAAAGGGGTTAATTATTTTATTAAAGACCCAGAACTGTATAGAGATAAAAAAGTGATTATTGCTGGAGGAGGAGATTCGGCTTTGGATTGGGCTATATTTTTAGCAGACGTCGCGTCAAGTGTTACTTTAGTACATAGACGAAATGAGTTTAGAGGGGCTTTAGATTCTGTTGAAAAAGTTCAGGAATTAAAATTGTTAAATAAAATAAATTTAATCACGCCGGCTGAAGTTACTGCATTGCATGGAGATGATCATATAACGGGTATTACGGTTTCAAAGGATGGAGAAGCAACCACTTTGGATACTGATTATTTTATTCCGCTTTTTGGGCTATCGCCAAAACTAGGGCCAATTGGTAATTGGGGTTTAGAAATCGAAAAAAATGCGATAAAAGTAAACACGGTTGATTACCAAACTAATATAGATGGTATATTTGCTATAGGAGATGTTAATACCTACGAAGGTAAATTAAAGTTGATTTTATGTGGTTTTCACGAAGCAACATTAATGTGCCAATCGGCTTACAAAATATTAAATCCTGGCAAGAAATTTGTTTTAAAATATACAACTGTAAGTGGTGTAGATGGGTTTGATGGAACACGTAAAGAGTCTCCAAAAGCAGTGGTAAAAGCTATAGTTTGATAAACATGACGTTATTAATACTTTTAGCCAGTGCCCATTATTAATATAGAGTAGTAGCTAAAAGTATTAAATAATATAGTATGCAAAAAGAATTGCAAATTCCATTTAGGTTTAAAGAAAAGGTAGAAGATTTAGCAAAAGAATTGTTTTATTGTGCTTTAGAAGGTTCAGATAAACAAGAACAGCTTTTAGAAGATTTAAAGGCAGACTTTTTTTATGTGTCAAAAGCACTAGATTGCGGTGTTTGTAATACAAAATGGGGGCAGTTTAAAACGGATATAAAAACCTTAAAATCTAAATTGCAATTAGATGCAGAAGCAGCTTATAATAGTGATCCTGCAGCAAAAAGTGTAAAAGAAGTGTACTTAGCGTATCCGGGATTTTATGCGATTGCAATGTATCGTATAAGTCATATATTATGGCTATTAGAAATCCCTATTTTACCAAGAATGATTTCGGAATATGCACATGGTATAACAGGTACAGATATTCATCCGGGAGCAACTATTGGAGCCTCATTTTTTATAGATCATGCAACGGGAGTTGTAATAGGTGAAACTGCTGTTATACATAATAATGTTATTATTTACCAAGGGGTAACTTTAGGTGGTATAACTGTAGAAAAAGCATTGAAAAACACAAAACGACATCCAACAATACATGATAACGTAACTATTTATGCTAATGCAACCATATTAGGTGGTGATGTTGTTATTGGAAAAGGGTGTGTAATTGGTGCCAATGTTTGGATTACAAAGTCTATACCGGAGAATGCATTGGTTACTTACAAGTCAGATATAAAAATAACTAATAGATAAGTTATGAGTGTTTTAAAGCAAATAGGAAATACACCGTTAGTAGAGTCTACAAATTTAGTTTCTAAGCCTAACGTCAAATTATTTCTAAAACTAGAAGGTAATAATCCTGGCGGAAGTGTAAAAGACAGACCTGCTTATAATATGATTGCCGAAGCTGTAAAACGAGGTGACATAAAAAAAGGGGGACATATCGTAGAGGCTACAAGTGGTAATACAGGTATTGCACTAGCTTATGTTGCAAGTTTATTTGGGATTAATATCTCTTTGGTAATGCCAGAAAATGCAACAATAGAACGTGTTAAAACAATGCGTGCTTATGGTGCAGAGGTAGTATTGACAAGTGCAGAAAAGGGAATAGAAGGTGCTAGGGATGTTGCTTTTAATATGAGAGACCAAAAAGGGTATTTATTATTAAATCAATTTGAAAATAATGACAATTGGAAAGCACATTATAAAACCACAGGGCCTGAAATTTGGAGAGATACCAACGGGACAATAACTCATTTTGTCTCAGCAATGGGAACCACAGGAACCATAATGGGCAACTCTACATATCTAAAAGAAAAAAACAGTAATATCCAGATTATTGGTGCACAACCAATGGATGGTTCTAGGATACCAGGAATAAGAAAATGGTCTCCAGATTACGTGCCAAGTATTTTTGATGCCTCTAAAGTTGATCAAATAGTAGAAGTTAGTCAGGACGAAGCTATTGCTATGACAAGACGATTAGCAAAGGAAGAAGGTATTCTTGCAGGTATGAGTAGTGGTGGCTCTGTAGCGACTGCTTTAAAAATAATTGAAACCTTAGATGAAGGTGTTGTTGTTGCTATTATTTGTGACCGTGGCGATCGTTACTTGTCTTCAAGTTTATTCGAATAGTAATTCTGTAATAACTACGCTACACTTTATTTAAATTAGTTACTTTTGTGCCCTAACTTTCAGTATTTAAATGAAGTATTATTTTAGTTGTTTACTCTTGATTTTTGGAGTGTTTGCTTTGGCTCAAGAAGAAAAAAATCCGTTTACATTAGATCTTAACCTTTTTTATGGAAACATAGCGGAGCATAATAGTGATATTTCACATTTAATAAAAGGGCATCCTACAGGATTTATTTTAAGTTATAATCAAAAAACATTTGGTAAAAAAGCTTGGGAAAGTAGATTTAACTACCCAGATTATGGGGCTTCAGTTATTTATCAAGATTTAAAAAACGAAACTTTAGGAAATAATTTTGGTGTTTATGCGCACTATAATTTTTACTTTTTCAATCGTAACTTAATGTTTAGGATTGGTCAGGGTTTAGCATATAATACTAATCCATATGACAAAGTAGATAATTACCTTAACAACGCATTTGGTACAGCCATATTAAGTAGCACTTATTTAATGCTTAATTATAAAAAGGAAAACCTATTTAAAGGTTTTGGGTTGCAAACGGGTTTGACTTTAATACATTATTCCAATGCTAACGTAAAGGCACCTAACAGTTCTATAAATAGTATCGCTTTTAATTTAGGAGTAAATTATATTTTTGATTCAGAAAACACCACGGAATTTATCGAACATGTAGACCAAGCATTTACTGAGAAAGTAAAATATAACTTTGCTTTAAGAACAGGAGTTAACGAGAGTGATATTATTAATACTGGTCAGTATGCCTTTTACGTAGTGTCTGCTTATGCGGATAAACGTTTAAATCATAAAAGTGCGATTCAAGCAGGTACAGATGTATTTTTCTCTAATTTTTTGAAAACTCATATTAGATATAAATCTGTTGCTTTTCCGGAAGATAATGTGTCAGGAGATGAGGATTATAAACGTGTTGGAGTATTTGTAGGACACGAATTGTTTATTAGTAAAACATCATTAATAACCCAGTTAGGTTACTATGTGTATTATCCTTTTGATTTTGAAGGACGTGTTTATAATAGAATAGGTCTAAAACGTTATTTTGGAAATAAAATGTACGGTGCATTAACCTTAAAGTCACATGGTGCAAAAGCAGAGGCAGTCGAATTTGGAATTGGAATACGTCTGTAATTTGTTATTTCGCGCTTGACGCGGAAACTTTTTAAAATTTAAAACATACCGCTTACGCGGAAATTATATGAAAAAAATATTACTTATTTTAACTACAGTTTTTCTGTTAGGGTGCAATTCGGAAAATGCTCCAGATTGTTTTCAAAGTACAGGAGATATCATTCAGCAGGACATTGAAGTTGATTTGTTTACTAAAATATTAGTTTACCAAAATGTAGAGTTGTTTGTTGAACAAGGATTAACTCAAAAGGTGGTTTTAGAAACAGGCGAAAACTTGCTGAATGACACACAAGTTTATGTTGAGAATGGACAATTAATTTTAAAAGATAATAACGGATGTAATTTGACAAGAGATTACGGTGTTACTAAAGTTTATGTTACTACACCAAATCTAATTGAAATAAGAAATAGCAGTGCTTTTGATGTAAATAGTATTGGTATGCTAAACTTCCCTGAATTAAGGTTGTTGTCAGAAGATTATAATGGAGAATACTATAATGTGGGTAATTTTAATTTAGAAGTTACTTGTACTAATTTATCAGTGGTAATTAATAATGTAACTACAAATATCATTTCTGGAACGACTGAAAATTTAAATATAAATCACGCGTCTGGTGATGGTCGTTTTGAGGGTCGTAATTTAATAGCACAAAATGTTACCATCTACCACAGAGGTAGTAATGATATTATTGTTAACCCTCAGGTTAGCTTAATAGCTAATTTGGTTAGTACAGGAGATGTTATAGCTGTAAATACGCCATCAACAGTTACAAAATCAGAACTATTTGATGGACGAGTAATTTTTGAGTAACTTAACTAGTTAGCTCTTGAAATAAAGTTTCTAAACTCGCGTTTTTCTGATTAAGCTGAAGAATCTTAAGTTCGTTATCATGTGCAAAATCAAACACGTTACTGCGCATATCTTCAGAGGTTTCAAAAGTGATTTCGTAAATAAAATCATGTGTATTTTTTACCTTTTTAGCATTGGGTAATCTAAGTAAAAAAGCATCTTCTACTCTGTAGTCAAACTCGACAACAACAATTTGTGCTTGTCCATCGCGTAAGTCTTTTAGTTTTTTATTGGCAACAATTTCGCCTTTATTAATAATAATCACACGATCACACATAGCTTCTACTTCTTGCATAATATGTGTTGATAAAAAGACAGTTTTGTCTTTTCCTAAATTTTTAATTAGGTTTCTGATATCAATTAATTGATTTGGATCTAAGCCGGTTGTGGGTTCGTCTAAAATTAAAACCTCTGGATTGTGCAGTAAAGCATTTGCTAGGCCAACACGTTGTCTGTATCCTTTACTTAGTTGTCCAATGGTTTTATGTGCTTCTGGTGTTAATCCTGTTAATTTAATAACCTCTTCAATACGTGTTTTGTCAACATTATAGACGCTGGCATTAAAGCTTAGGTACTCTCTTACATATTGTTCTAAATACAAAGGATTATGCTCAGGTAAATAGCCTACACTTTTCTGTACGTTTTTGGTGTCTGTTAAAATATCGTGGCCATTAACAGCCGCTTCACCTTCGGTAGGACTAATATATGTGGTTAAAATCTTCATCA
Organism: Olleya sp. KKT75; assembly: GCF_055635485.1. Classification (NCBI taxonomy): domain Bacteria; kingdom Pseudomonadati; phylum Bacteroidota; class Flavobacteriia; order Flavobacteriales; family Flavobacteriaceae; genus Olleya; species Olleya sp. KKT75. The sequence continues at coordinate 704,520 of NZ_CM145759.1, read as the reverse complement.
TTGTAGACTTTCCGGCACCATTAGGCCCTAAAAAACCAACAATTTCGGGACGATCGATTTCAAAAGAAATATTATTTAAAGCTTTCTGTGAGCCGTAAACTTTAGTGATGTTTTCAACTTTAATAGACATACTTGTAATGTTTACTCAAAAATAGACATTCTGTAATTTAAACCACACATTATTAATAAATCTTTAAATCTTTACTAAAAAGCACAAAAATAGATGCTTAGTGTTTTGTTATATCATTTTATTATTTACTTTAGCAGTATTATTACAAACATGAGCACAATAAACACTACATATTTCAGCTGGTATTATTTCTTTTTTAACAAAAGGAACGAGACACTGTATATGTAATTTTACAACATATATTTTTTAAAAAGTCTCGATATATATCGAGACTTTTTTTGTTTTTATAGGTCATGATTGTGTAAAAAAAGAATGAGGTAAATCAGTAAAAAAATAATAATTTGATAAAATCAGTAGCCATACAAGGTATAAAAGGATCGTTTCATCACATTGTGTCTCAAAATTACTTTAAGACGCCTGTTAATATAGCGCCATTTATGTCTTTTGATCAAACGGTAGATAGTGTTCTTAAAAAGGAGACGGATGCAGCTATAATGGCTATAGAGAATTCAATTGCAGGTTCTATTATTCCTAATTACGCATTAATAGATACTAATAATTTGCACATTGTTGGCGAGTATTATTTGGATATTCAGCATAATTTAATGGCGCTTCCCAATCAAAAGATAGAGGACATTACAGAAGTGTATTCTCATCCTATGGCGTTGTTACAATGTAAAGCCTTTTTTAAACAATATCCTCATATTAAACTTATAGAAGATAAGGATACTGCTGAGGTTGCGGAGCGTATCCATAAAAAACAATTAAAAAACACTGGGGCTATTGCTAGTGCTTTAGCTGCAGAGATATTTGAGTTAGATATTTTAGCAAAAAGTATTCAGACGATTAAGCATAACGAGACCCGTTTTGTTATTGTAAAAGAAGATAATTCTGAAATCGCTGAAGCGGAAATTAATAAAGCATCTATCAAATTTGAATTAGATCATAAAAGAGGAAGTTTAGCAACCATTTTGAATGTTATGAGTGATTGCAAATTAAACTTAACAAAAATACAGTCTTTACCAATAATTGAAACTCCTTGGAAATATGCCTTTTTTGTAGATGTTACATTTCAGGATTATCAAGATTTTAAAAAAGCCAAATCTATAATGGATATTATGGCCACACATTTTAAGATTATTGGTCAATATAAAAATGCGAAAATATAATGAAAGTAGCTAATAGATTACATAGTGTAGAGGAATACTACTTTTCTAAAAAATTAAAGGAGGTCAATGCTTTAAAAGCAGCAGGAAAACCTATCATTAATTTAGGAATTGGAAGCCCAGATTTACAACCATCAAAACAAGTTGTTACAGCGTTAACAGCAGGTTTGTTAGATGCTAATGCACATAAGTATCAAAGTTATCAAGGCTTACCAGAGTTTAGGCAAGCTATTGCGGATTTTTATAAAGCACATTATAACGTATCAATTAATCCAGATGCAGAAGTGTTACCATTAATGGGAAGCAAAGAGGGAATTATGCATATATCTATGGCTTTTTTAAATAAAGGTGATAGCGTATTAATTCCTAATCCAGGATATCCAACGTATGCAGCTGTGACTAAATTAGTGCAAGCTAATCCTATCACTTATAATTTAGATCAAAGTAATAATTGGTTACCTAATTTAGAGGAGATTGAAACCTTAGATTTAAGTAACGTTAAGATTATGTGGACCAGTTATCCGCATATGCCAACAGGTGCTAAAGCGTCTAAAACGGATTTGAAAAAGTTAGTCGATTTTGCTAAAAAGCATGATATTTTACTAGTAAATGATAATCCTTATAGTTTTATTTTAAATAATAATCCATTAAGTATTTTAAATGTTGAAGGTGCAAAGGATGTTTGTTTGGAGCTAAATTCTCTAAGTAAAACTTTTAATATGGCTGGTTGGAGAATTGGAATGGTTTTAGGAAGTCCAGAACATATAAACGCAATTTTAAAAGTAAAAAGTAACATGGATTCTGGTATGTTTTACGGGATTCAAAAAGGAGCAATAGCAGCATTAAATAGTCCGCAAGAGTGGTTTGATAGTTTAAATACGGTATACACAACACGTCGTGAATTAGTTTGGCAGTTAGCAGATAAATTAAACTGTACCTATGATAAAGAAGCTTCAGGTTTATTTGTTTGGGCAAAAGCACCAGAAGGTTACAAGTCAGAAACATTTATAGATACTTTGTTACACGATAAAAGCCTATTTATAACACCAGGGACGGTTTTTGGAACACAAGGCGAAGGGTATGTAAGATTTTCGTTATGTGCAACTGTAGAGCAAATAGAAGAAGCAATAGCAAGAGTATGATACAAAATATATACATAATTGGTGTTGGATTAATTGGCGGTAGCTTGGCGTTGGACATAAAAAATAAACGTCCTGAAGTTACAGTTTATGGTATTGATAAATCCGAAGACCACATCAATCAAGCTTTAGAGCTTGGTGTTATTGATCATAAAGCCACTTTTGAAGATTTAGATAAGGCAGATTTAGTAGTATTAGCTATTCCTGTGGATGCTTCTGTTAGTGTTTTGCCCGATGTGCTTGATAAAATATCAGATTTTACGTTAGTTGCTGATGTTGGTTCGACTAAGTCTGATATCTGCAAAGTGGTAGCGAACCATCCAAGACGACGCAATTTTTTAGCAATGCATCCTATTGCAGGAACTGAGTTTTCAGGACCAAAAGCAGCAATCAGAGATTTGTTTAATCAAAAGACAAATATTATTTGCGAAGTAGAAAAAACAGCCTTCAAGCTACAAGAAAAAGCAGTCGGTTTGTTTACGGAAATAGGAATGCGTATGCGTTATATGAATCCAGAATCTCATGATAAACATATTGCTTATGTGTCGCATTTATCACATATTAGTGCATTTATGTTAGGGAAAACGGTCATTGAAAAAGAAAAAAACGAGCGTGATATTTTTGATATGGCGGGTTCGGGATTTGAAAGCACAGTAAGATTAGCAAAAAGTAGTCCTGCCATGTGGACACCAATTTTTAAACAGAATAAAACTAATGTAGTCGAAACATTAGAGGATTACATCGCTAATTTAACACAGTTTAAAAACCTTATAGAAAACGATGATTTTGAAGGTGTCTTTAACGAAATGAAAGACACCAATTACATCAAACAAATATTAAACGGAATACAATAAATAGTAACATTCTATAAAATTTTATAGGATTAGATAAGAAGATTATGGAAAACAAAAAAGAAATGAGAAACTGGTTGGATGACATGAAGTTAGATCATCCATTAGTAATCGCTGGACCATGTAGTGCAGAGACAGAAGAGCAAGTATTAAAAATAGCGCACGAGCTAAAAGATACGGATGTTAGCTATTTTAGAGCAGGTATATGGAAACCACGTACTAGACCAGGAATGTTTGAAGGTGTTGGTGCTTTAGGTTTAAATTGGCTTAAAAAAGTAAAAGAAGAAACAGGTATGAAAACCTGTACAGAAGTTGCTAATGCGGCACACGTAAAATTAGCTATAGAAAATGATGTTGACTTACTTTGGATTGGAGCGCGATCTACAGTTAGTCCATTTATCATGCAAGAATTAGCAGATGCATTGGCAGGAACAGATAAGATTGTATTAGTTAAAAATCCAGTAAATCCAGATTTAGCCTTATGGTTAGGTGGTATTGAAAGATTATATACTGCGGGTATTAAAAACTTAGGAGCAATCCATAGAGGGTTTTCTACTTACGAAAAAACGAAGTATAGAAACATTCCAGAATGGCAAATTGCTATTGAGTTTCAAAACAGATTTCCAGATTTACCATTAATAAACGATCCATCGCATATTACTGGAAAACGTGATATGGTTTTTGATGTTTCTCAAACTGCATTAGATTTAAATTTTGATGGTTTAATGATTGAAACACATACAGATCCTGATAATGCATGGAGTGATGCTGCACAGCAAGTAACACCTGCATCTTTAATTCAAATGATGGTAGATTTAAAGATTAGAAAAGAATCTGATCCAGAAGCAGAATACAATCAGGAATTAACTAACCTAAGAGCGCAAATTGATGTTGTGGATAATCAGATTATCGAAGCTTTAGGTAAACGTATGAAAATTGCTGATGGAATAGGAGGTCTTAAAAAACAGAAAAACGTTGCAGTTTTACAAAGTAAACGTTGGAACGAGATTTTAGGAAAAATGGTTTTAGAAGGTGAGTCTAAAGGTCTAAGTGAAGAGTTTATCTTAAAAATGTTTAAGGCTATTCATCAAGAGTCTATTAATCATCAAGAAAAAATTATAAAAGGATAATTTTAGTTTTGAATATAAAAAAAAGCCTCTTAAATTTAAGAGGCTTTTTTGTGTTTTAAAGTGTTCGTTTAAACGTATATCTTGTAATAAAAATACCTTTACCATCACCTTTTCCTCCTTCACTTTCAACACCAGTATTAATAAAGGCTAATTCCCATCCTTGGGCAACCATGTCGTTAACTTTTGAAGTCATAACAGCATCGTTAGCAGCTATATTTTGAAATCTAATTCCACCTAAATTATAAAAGTTTAATAGCTTAGTTTCGTCATAATTTTTAACTCTGATTTCACTTCTTTTAGATTTGTTTTTTTCATCAGAATCTTTATCGTCAGAGCGCACAGTTGTATATTCTTTGTAATCTTTAGTCTCATTTGCAGATATCATTCTAGAACGACCTAAGCCATTAGGTACTATAGATTCTACAACAGTTACAACTTTATACTCTACCTGAGCTCTATTGTCAGATTTAGTAATAAAAGAAAAAGAAATAAAGCCTACTATGGCTAAAGCGATAAATAAATAGTTTTTTTTCATAATATGTGTTTAGATTAAGACACGAAGTTAATAAAAAAAATAAACAGACCAAGGATACCATTTGATACTGATTTTTGTTGGTTGAGACCATAATAATTTTCATATTTGTAATAATGACAGGACGCGTATATAAATCTACAGGAAGCTGGTACACAGTAAAGACCGAATTAGGTCAAACTTACGAGTGCAGAATAAAAGGTAAGTTTAGACTTAAAGGTATTAAAAGTACAAATCCAATTGCGGTTGGAGATTTTGTAGACTTTGAATTGGATACAAAATCAGATAAAGAAACAGGGGTTATTGACAAAATTCACGATAGACAAAACTATATTGTGCGTAAGTCTGTAAACCTGTCTAAGCAAACGCATATAATTGCTTCAAATATTGATTTAGTCTTTTTATTGGTCACGATAGACAATCCACCAACATTTACAAGTTTTATTGATCGCTTTTTAGTTACTGCGGAAGCTTATGATATAAAAGCAGTTTTGTTATTTAATAAAATTGATACTTATGATCAAGATACTTTGGATGAGGTTAGATACCTAGCTCATGTATACAGACATATTGGTTATGAGTGTATTGGTATTTCGGCGAAGACCGGAAAAAATCTAGACCAAGTTAAGGCGCTAATGGAGGGCAAGGTTAGTATGTTTACAGGACATTCTGGTGTTGGAAAATCTACATTAGTTAATGCAATAGAGCCTACTTTGGATCTAAAAACAAAAGCAATATCATCACAACATATGCAAGGTCAACACACCACAACATTTGCAGAGATGTTTGATTTAAGTTTTGATGCACGAATTATTGACACGCCCGGTATAAAAGGGTTTGGAATAGTCGATATGGAAAAGGAAGAAATTGGAGATTATTATCCCGAATTTTTTGCTTTAAAACAAGACTGTAAATTTAATAACTGTTTGCATATAGAAGAACCTAAATGTGCGGTTAAAGAGGCATTAGAAAAAGATGAAATTGCAGCATCACGATACAAAAGTTATGTACAACTTATTGAAGGGGATGATGAACATTACAGAACCGATATTTGGGAAAAAGAATAAATGAAAGCAGTTATCCAGCGTGTTAGTAAAGCTAGCGTTACCATTGAAGATAAAAAGGTAGCTAGTATTGATAATGGATTACTGGTTTTACTTGGTATTGTTGCAGAGGATACGGAAGAAGACATTAAATGGTTGGTCAATAAAATTGCTAATTGTCGTATTTTTAATGATGATAATCAAGTCATGAATTTATCGCTTATAGACTCCAAAGGTGATATTATTGTTGTTAGTCAATTTACACTACACGCAAGTACAAAAAAAGGTAACAGGCCAAGTTATATAAAAGCAGCAAGACCTGATGTGGCAATACCATTGTATGAGGCGTTTGTTAAATCAATACAATTAGTTTTAGGGAAGCCCGTTCAAACCGGTCAATTTGGTGCAGACATGAAAGTCGAACTGGTAAATGACGGTCCAGTGACAATAATTATGGACTCTAAAAATAAAGAGTAATCTTCTGATTTTTCATGTATAGTTCCTGTTTTTGTTGAATAAATTAAAATGTAGGATATTTATTACTGTTTTCGTTTTAATTAGTACCGAACAGTTTTCGTTTTTATCATAATATGTCTATATTGTTGGCTAATTAGATGTAATGCCTACAAACACATTCTTAAAAAGTATACTATGTATGCTTTTCTTTTCAGTCAACGTATTTTCTCAAGATAGTTACCAAGCTATAGTTTTAAATCCTGATTTACAATCAAACGCAAATGCTATAGTACGATCTAGTACAATAGATATCAGTATTGAAGCAAGGGATAAAATAGTTATTACAGAGCAACGCGTTGTTACTGTTTTAAACGAAAGAGGTCAAAGACACGTTGGAGCGGTCGTGTATTATGATCAGTCAAAGTCCATCAAAACATTAGAGGCAGTAATTTTTAATGCTTTTGGAAAAGAAATTAAAAAGTTCAAGAAAAAAGATTTTATAGATGTTAGTGTTGCTGACGGTGTATCTATTTTTACAGATAATAGAGCGCGTTATATCGACTACACACCTGTGTCTTATCCATACACTGTAGTGTTTAATTTAGAAGTGGTGTCCTCTAATACTGCTTTTATACCTCAGTGGTTTCCTATTGATGACTATTACTTAAGTGTAGAAAAAGCATCGTATAAAATACAAAATCAAACAGACATACCTTTAGATTTTAAAGCCAGCAACTTAGAAGCGTTTAAAATTGAAAAAATGTCAGACTATAATTATCAAGCCAATAATCTATCAGCGATAAAAAGAGAGGCTTATAGCCCGTCGTTTTATAGCGTGGCACCTTCCGTTAAATTTGCGCTTAAACAATTTAGTATGCTAGGTGTTGAAGGGGATAATAATAGTTGGAGTGATTTTGGTAAATGGATGAGTGATAAGCTAATTGATGGTACTCAAGAACTTCCAGAAATTGTTAAGGTAGAAATTAAAGCACTTACTAAAAATGCAAAAACAGATTTAGAAAAGGCTAAGATTGTATATCAGTTTATGCAAAATAAAACACGTTATATAAGTGTGCAAGTCGGGATTGGAGGTTGGAAGCCTATGCTTGCAAGTGATGTGGATAGATTAGGATATGGAGATTGTAAAGGGTTATCAAATTACACAAAAGCGCTTTTGGATGAGGTTGGAGTTACCTCTTTTTATACAATTGTTTATGGAGGACAAGATGTGCGGAGTATAGATGCATCGTTTTCATCTTTACAAGGTAATCATGCAATACTGTCAATACCCGACAACAATGGTTATATCACTTTAGAGTGCACTAGCCAGTCCACGCCTTTTGGTTACAATGCTAACTTTACAGATGACAGAGACGTTTTAATTGTTACGCCATCTGGAGGTGAAATAGTCCATACAAAAGTATACAGCACAAATGAAAACAGTCAGGTAATTAACTCCAATATTATATTAGATAGTTTAGGAGGGTTTAAAGCCAAGTTAAATATTACTTCTAAAGGGACGCAATACGATAAATACAGACGTATTGAAGTCCAAACAGAAAAAGAAAACCAGCTATATTATAAGGATAATTTTTCGGATATAAATAACCTACAAGTAAATAATATGCTTTTTAACAATGATAAAGATAATATTGTTTTTAAAGAAGATTTAGACCTACAAGTAGACAAGTATGTAACTAAAGCTGGAGACAGGTGGTTAATGCAACCTAACTTTTTTAATAAATTTAAAACAGCACCGCCAAGATATAAAAACAGACAATTGCCTTTTGAGATTGATAGAGGTTTTGTGGACGAAGATCAATATCAAATTACGTTACCAGAGAATGTTAAAGTAGAAGCATTACAGGACGATGTCGTAATAAAAAATAAGTTTGGAGAATATCACTATTCAATAAAACAAACAGATGACAAAAATTTAGTATTCAAAAGAAAAATTATTATAAATAAAGGGCAGTTTTCAAAAGAAGATTATAGTGCTTTTAGAAAATTTAGACTCGCTATTGTTAAACACGATAAATCAAAAATAGTATTAACCACTACTAATTAAATAAATGAAAAAATTAACCATCCTTGCGTTTATGTTTATGTCCGTTGTAGGACAATCACAAAATTTTAAATTTGGAAAAATCAGTAAAGAAGAATTAAAAGAAACCAGTCACCCAAATCATCCTGAGGCAAATGCAGTAGTGTTGTTTAAAAAACAATATACTAGTTTTCCGTTTAATAATGAAGACGGTTTTACGCAAGAGACAAGATATCATGAGCGTATAAAGATATACAATAAGGAAGGCTATGATTGGGCCATAAAAAAGATAAGCTTGTATGATGTTAGTAATACTAGTCAACAAAAAATTGAAGGCCTAAAAGGGTATACTTATACACTAGTAGATGGCGAAATACAAAAAGACAAGCTTAGAAATGAGAATATTTTTGAGAAAAGAACAAGTAAATATTACACGTCTTGTACTTTTACTATGCCAGGATTAAGTGAAGGGTGTGTTATCGAGTTTGAATACTCAATAAAGTCACCTTTCTTAAGTATAGAAGATGTTGTTTTGCAGTATCAAATTCCTATCAATCAAATTGAAGTAGATATTATAACGCCTGAATTTTATAATTATAATAAGGTAGTCAATCCAAAATCTTCTTTTTTACCCAAAATAAATGAATCACAAAAAGTGCGTGATGAAAAGATTCTAACAAAACAAAGTATCTTAGGTAAAACTTCAACCACCAAATTTTCAGAATCAAACCTTGCTTTTAAAGAGAATGTAGTAAGTGTTTACATGGAAGATATTCCAGCATTAAAAGAAGAACCGTTTATAGATAACTTGAATAATTATAGAGCACTAATTGCTTTTGAATACGCGTTTTATAGAGGTCCGGATTTAAAAATAAAAAGTGTGGCTACTAGTTGGGAGCGAGTGACGGAAACAATTTATAATGATGAGGATTTTGGTGGGCAACTTAATAAAAAAAGATATTTTGAAGAGGCAGTGGATGCTGTAATTGCAAAGGCAACCTCTGATGATGAAAAAATTCTATTAATTTTTAACCTAGTTAAAAGTAAAGTTAAGTTTAACGATTACATTGGTTTTATTGCCGAAAATGGTGTTAAAAAAGCATTTAAAGAAGGAACAGGAAATGTAGCGGATATCAATTTAATGTTGGTAGCAATGCTAAGATATACCGGTATAAATGCTAATCCAGTTTTAGTAAGTACAAAAGATAATGGGGTGCCACTTTTTCCAACACGTTCAGGATTTAATTATGTGATTTGCGCAGTAGAGGCACAAGATAGTGTGTTGCTTTTGGATGCTTCTAGTCGTTTTACAAAACCTAACATTATTCCAGAATATGTGATTAATTGGCAAGGAAGATTAATTAGAGAAGACGGAAGTTCGACTTGGATTAGTTTAAGCCCATCAGTACAATCTAAGGATATTGTGTCTGCCAGTGTACAAATCAATGCGGATTTATCAATGGAAGGTAAGTTAAGAAAGGCTTTGACAGCATATCAGGCACTTAGTTATAGAAATAATAAAGCAGGATTAACCAATGAGTCTTTAGTACAAATTATAGAAAAAGGAAATGCAGGACTTGTAGTCTCAGATTTGGAAGTTAAAAACGTTAATAACGTGTATAAACCAATAATGCAATCTTATAATTTTACTTTGGATGGAGCGGTAGAAGATATAGCGGGTAATCTTTACATTTCGCCTTTACTATTTTTAACTAGCGAAGAAAATCCTTTTACACAAGATTCTAGAGCGTATCCAGTAGACTTTGTGTGTCCGCTTTCAGATAAATATATTGTTAACATAGACATACCGGAAGGCTATCAATTAGAGTCTTTGCCAGAAAGCGAAGCAATTAACTTTAATACCGATGCATTAACTTTTTCTTATCTTACAAAACAAATTGGCGATAAAATTCAAATAGTTGTAAATTTGGAGATTAATAACACCTATATATTACCGTCTGATTATAGTAATTTTAAAGAGTTTTATAAAATTATGACAGATAAAAAGGCTGAGAAAATAGTGCTTAAAAAACAATAAAATGGATATTAAAAATGCACAATTAGAAGTAGATAACTGGATAAAAAACCATGGAGTGCGTTATTTTAACGAGTTAACTAATATGGCTCAGTTAACAGAGGAGGTTGGAGAAGTTGCGCGTATTATTGCAAGGCGTTACGGAGAGCAAAGCGAAAAGGAATCTGATAAAAATAAAGATTTAGGAGAAGAGCTTGCAGACGTTATGTTTGTAGTTTTATGTTTAGCAAACCAAACAGGAATAGATTTGCAAGAAGCATTTGATAAAAAGTTAGATATAAAAACAAAACGTGATCACGATAGACATCACAAAAATCAAAAATTAAAATAAAGTTTAGTCATTTCTGCGTAAGCAAAAAGTTAGTATTTACATGAATTTACACCTTAATAAATCAACAATACATAAAGCTTCTACTATCCAAATAACAGGTTCAAAAAGCGAGTCTAATAGATTATTGTTGTTGCAAGCCTTATATCCAGAAATAAAAATAACTAATGTGTCAAATAGTGATGACTCTGTGTTAATGTCAAAAGCATTGGCATCACAGGACAACATTATAGATATACATCATGCAGGGACAGCGATGCGTTTTTTAACCGCATATTTTTCTACGCAAGACGGTAGGGGTATTGAGTTGACGGGTTCTAAACGCATGAAGGAGCGTCCGATAGCAATTCTTGTAGATGCATTAAATCAATTAGGAGCAGATATAAGTTATAAAGAAAATCAAGGATTTCCGCCATTATTAATCAAAGGAAAAAAGCTTACTAAAAATAAGGTAACGCTAAAAGCAAATGTTAGTAGTCAATATATTTCTGCTTTACTATTAATTGCTCCAAAATTAGAAAACGGAATAGAGCTAACACTTGACGGAGAAATTACATCTGTACCGTATATTAAAATGACACTTAGTTTGTTAGAAGAGATTGGTGTAAAAACTAAATTTGAAGGCAATCTAATTACTATAGCACCTAAAAAACAATCAGAAGTTAATGCACAACAGTTAACCGTAGAAAGTGATTGGTCATCAGCGTCGTATTTTTATAGTATTGCTGCTATGTCTGCTATTGGGACAAGTATTACGTTGTCTTCTTACAAACAAAATAGCCTGCAAGGCGATTCCGCTTTAGCGACAATTTACAAATCTTTTGGTGTGACAACAACATTTAAAGACAATAGTGTTACGCTTCAAAAAGTGGAAGGAGTTACTTTGGATACTCAAATTAATTTCGATTTAAAAAACGCGCCAGATATTGCACAAACTATTTCGGTAACCGCATTTGGTTTAGGATTAGAGTGTCATTTAACAGGATTACATACTTTAAAAATTAAAGAAACCGACCGTTTAGTAGCCTTAAAAACCGAAATCGAAAAATTAGGAGGTCAAGTCGCTATTACAGATAACAGTTTGACATTAAAAAAAGCAACTAATAGACAGCAAAATATTACAATAGCAACGTATAATGACCACAGAATGGCTATGGCATTTGCACCATTGGCCTTAAAAGTGCCAATAATTATTGAAGATTCAAAAGTAGTATCAAAATCTTACCCAACGTTTTGGGACGATTTGGCTGCTTTAGGGTTCATTTTTAGCGTTTAATAAATAATAATTGCCCATTTACTTGACAAGGCCTATCTCCAGATTGTATATTTGCAGTCTTGTTAACTTAACAACTATATTAATAAATGAAATTATCACACTTCCATTTTGACTTACCAGATGAATTATTAGCAGAATATCCTGCTGAAAACAGAGACGAGTCTCGTTTAATGGTATTAAACCGTAAAGAGCAAACCATTGAACATAAAATGTTTAAAGATTTGATCGAGTATTTTGATGAAAAGGATGTGATGATTCTTAATAACACCAAAGTATTTCCAGCACGTTTATTTGGTAACAAAGAAAAAACAGGAGCTAGAATTGAGGTGTTTTTATTACGTGAGTTAAATAAAGAACAACGTCTGTGGGATGTATTAGTAGATCCAGCACGTAAAATACGTATTGGTAACAAATTATACTTTGGTGATGACGAAACGTTAGTTGCAGAAGTAATAGATAATACAACATCTAGAGGACGTACATTACGTTTTTTATACGATGGATCTTATGAAGAGTTTAGAAAAAAACTACAACTTTTAGGAGAAACGCCATTACCAAAATATATCAAAAGAGAGGTAGAGCCGGAAGACGAAGAACGTTACCAGACAATCTATGCAAAAGAGGAAGGTGCAGTAGCAGCTCCAACAGCAGGATTACACTTTTCTAAACATTTGTTAAAGCGTTTAGAGATAAAAGGTATTGACTTTGCAGAAGTAACTTTACACGTTGGATTAGGGACTTTTAACCCAGTTGAAGTGGAAGATCTTTCAAAGCATAAAATGGATAGCGAAGAGCTTAAAATAGAAGCGCCAGCAGTAGAGATTATCAATAATGCTAAAAAAGAAAAGCGTCGTATTTGTGCAGTAGGTACAACAGCAATGCGTGCTATAGAAAGCTCAGTATCTTCAAGCGGAACGTTAAACGAAATTGAAGGATGGACAAATAAATTTATCTTCCCTCCATACGATTTTAGTATCGCTAACGCCATGATCACAAATTTTCATACACCAAAATCAACATTAATGATGATGGTATCTGCATTTGCAGGTCATGATTTTATGAAAAAAGCATACGAAGAAGCAGTAAAAGAAAAGTACAAATTTTACAGTTATGGAGACGCGATGTTAATCATCTAATTCTTTCTAAATAAATAATTAAAACCTCTTTTGTCTGTAATCAGTAAAAGAGGTTTTTTTATGGCATTACCCAAGGGTCGCGCTCTCGACAGTCGCTTTGCATTTGCTTATTAGGCAAAAGCAAGAGCTTCAACAAATGTCTCCATCGCTAATGCGCTAGCCAAAGGTTTGTTATAAATTAAAGTAAAGTAAATCAACAGTCGTCAATCGTCATTCAAAATCACTATTTTTGCAATCCAATGGACATCAAGAAAAAAGACATACGCGCATTAACTAAAGAGCAACTTAGAGAATTCTTTGAAAAAGAAGGAGATAAAGCCTTTAGAGGTAATCAAGTTTACGAATGGTTATGGAGCAAAGGCGCTCATACCTTTGAGGATATGACAAACCTCTCTAAAGAGACGCGTCAAATGTTAGAAGATAACTTTGTTATAAACCATATCAAAGTGGACGTTATGCAGCGCAGTAGCGATGGTACAGTAAAAAATGCAGTACGATTACATGATGATTTAATTGTCGAGTCTGTTTTAATACCAACAAAAACCAGAACCACAGCCTGTGTGTCTAGTCAAGTAGGATGCAGTTTAGACTGTAAATTTTGCGCAACATCACGATTAAAACGAATGCGTAACCTTAATCCTGACGAGATTTATGATCAAGTAGTAGCCATAGACAGAGAAAGTAGATTGTATTTTGATAGACCATTAAGTAATATTGTGTTTATGGGGATGGGAGAACCATTGATGAACTATAATAACGTACTTAAAGCTATCGAGAAAATTACATCTCCCGAAGGTTTAGCTATGTCACCAAAACGTATTGTAGTCTCTACTTCAGGTGTGCCAAAAATGATTAAAAAAATGGCAGACGATAATGTTAAGTTTAAATTAGCAGTATCACTTCACTCTGCAATTGACGAAGTAAGAACATCCATAATGCCATTTAATGCAACATTCCCGTTATCAGATCTTAGAGAAGCATTAGTATATTGGTACGAAAAAACTAAGAATCGTATTACTTATGAGTATGTTGTTTGGGAAGGCATAAACGATAAACGTAAGGATGTAGATGCATTAGTACAGTTTTGTAAGTTTGCACCAAGTAAGGTTAATATTATAGAGTATAACCCGATTGATGACGGAGAGTTCCAACAAGCTAAATCAGAAGCCATAGACATGTATAAAAATGTGTTAGAAGATAATAATATTACTGTAACTGTAAGACGTAGTAGAGGTAAGGATATTGATGCAGCATGTGGACAGTTAGCTAATAAAGAATAGTTTATTATTAAATAATAAGCATAAAAAAAGCGACTTTCAATTAATTGAAAGTCGCTTTTTTTGATTGGTGTAAAGTTTATTCTTTAATAAATTTCATTGTTTTTTCTTGATTTCCAGCAAAGATTTTCATGAAATAAATTCCGCTTTTTAAATCATTTATATTGATTGTGTTTTCAATCATACTGTCAGCTTCAACTTGCATAACACGTTGTCCTAGTTGATTAAAAATTTCAATAGACGTAAGTTGTGATTTAGATTTAATACTAATACTGCTTTTAGCTGGGTTAGGATAAAGACTAAAAGTAGTAGCTTCAAAACTAGCTGCAGATAAAGCAGGGTCTGCTTCTGTAGTAAATGACCAAACAGCACTAACAGTAGACCCAAAGCAATTAAATGACTCTACAGACCAATAGTATGTCGTATCATAAGCCCAGTTAAAAGTAATGCCGTTTCCATTAGTAGCACCATCTATAGTACCAATATCCGTTCCTGCAGTATCTGTACCTAAAGATAAGTTGAAAACGGTAGCAGATGGTCCAGCAGTCCAATTAAAAGGAGTAATTAACGGTGTTGTACCTGTAACATCTATAGCAACATTTGTGGCACCATTAACAGGATTAGTTGCAGTTGCAGCAGTTGGAGCAGTAGTTTCTGTACAAGAAAATACTTTTACATTATCAAAAGCCCAAAAATATGAATAATCTCCAACCCATCTAAATCTTACTTTTGCATTACTTACACCTGCTAATTGTGCAGATACATTATAAGATTTAAAACCAAAATCAAGTTCGTTGGCTCCACTAGTATTGTTTGTGCTGTTAAACAATACGACTTGTACCCAAGCTGTACCATCAAACACTTCAACAAAACCATTACCAGCAAATTCAGCACGAATAACATGATTAAATGTTAATTGTACATCAGTTAATGCAGAAGCATCAAAAGTTGGGCTTTCTAAATAAGCATCTTCAGGTTCGCTATCATTACCTATAGCATCACTATCAAAAATAGGATAGCTTCCAGAGAAACCTTCGTCATATAAAACAGTGTTTGCTGCCCCAAAACCTGGAGCTTCACCGCTATTAGCAAAAGACCAAACACCACCATTAGCAAGGTCAGTGTTAGACCAACCAGTTGGTGTGCTTAAGCCGGCATCAAAATTTTCGTCAATCAAAACTTGACTAAATGCAAATGATGTGGTAAGAAATAAAAATAAAAATAAAAATGTAGTTTTTTTCATAAGTAAAAGATTACAGCGTTGATTGTTAGTTGAATAATAGTACCATAAAGGTAAAATTTTTTTTTAAATATTATAATTTTTATAGAATAATTACGAATTATTAATATTAGGGTCTATAAGTTTATTTGTATTTTTGGTATCAATAAAAATTAGATCTAAATTTTGAAGATTACAGAACAGATAAAACAGCCTATTGCTTTTGAAATGGATCTTTTTGAGAAAAAGTTTAGGCTGGCTATGTCTTCAAAAGTAGCACTTTTAAACAGGATAACGTACTATATTGTTAACCGTAAAGGGAAGCAAATGCGTCCAATGTTTGTCTTTTTAGTAGCTAAAATGGTATCTAATGGAGAGGTAAGTGAGCGTACCTATCGTGGCGCCTCGGTAATAGAGCTAATACATACTGCGACTTTGGTCCATGATGATGTAGTAGATGACAGTAATAAACGTCGTGGGTTTTTCTCCATCAATGCTCTATGGAAAAATAAAATAGCTGTCCTGATAGGTGATTTTTTGTTGTCTAAAGGGTTATTGCTTTCTATTGATAATAACGATTTTGATTTACTTAAAATTATTTCTATTGCAGTAAGGGAAATGAGTGAAGGGGAATTACTTCAAATAGAAAAAGCAAGAAAGTTAGATATAACTGAAGATATCTATTACGAAATTATTAGACAGAAAACAGCAACGCTTATAGCAGCATGTTGTAGTCTAGGCGCAGCCTCTGTAAAGCCTAATTCTGTTGAGGTAGAAAGTATGCGTAAATTTGGAGAGCTTATTGGAATGGCTTTTCAAATTAAAGATGACTTGTTTGATTATGGTACACAAAGTATTGGTAAGCCTACAGGGATAGATATTAAAGAGCAAAAAATGACCTTACCTTTAATTTATGTTCTAAATAACTGTTCTAAAAAAGATAAAAAGTGGGTAATCAATTCGATTAAAAACCACAACAAAGACAGAAAACGCGTCAATCAAGTTATCGATTTTGTAAAACAAAATGGCGGTTTGGATTATGCGGTTTCAAAAATGAAATCTTTTCAAGAAGAAGCTTTAGTCTTGCTAAATGGATTTCCAAAATCGGAATATAGAGATTCGCTTGAGTTGATGGTTAATTATGTTATTGAAAGAAAAAAGTAGTTTTCTAAACCTATAAGTTCTTTGTTTTAAATTAAATAACTGTTTTCTTTCATTTTATTGGATGTAATATATAACTTGCTTTAAATCTAAATTTAAAGCGTATTGAAAAATATTACCTACTTCGTTTTAGTTATTCTATTTTTTTATTCAGTAAAAGTACATGCACAATGTAATGCCCAGGAGACTGTTGTTATTTGTGATATGACAATTATTGATAATAATAATGATGGTGTCCCTGATGGAATAATTAACTTATATGATCAATATAATAGTCTTACAGGAGCAACACTCTCAGTAGCAAATGGTACTTGGTTTGATCCTAATTTCAACTTTGCTTTAGATGAGGCTAGTGGTGATTTATTTTTATGGGATTTAGATGATTCTTCAACAGCAATAACAGATTTTCAGTTTCAGCTAATTGATACTAATTCAAGTTGTACAAATGGTGTTTTAGTCACTATTAATTTAGTGCTAGGAGCTTTTGAAGGTAACCCATTGCCTCCACAAGGTGTAAATGATGCAAATATTACTATATGCGAAAGCATATTGTCATCTTTTGATTTATTTCAAGTATTTGAATCACAACCTTCTCCTCATAAGAACGGAGTGTGGGAATTTGTAGGTAATTTAGGAGATCCTTCTAATTTTTTAGGATTTGGAATAGTACCTAGCACTTTTAGTGCAGATATTCCGTACGAGCCTTTTGGAAGTTTAATAGAGTTTGATGTTTTTGAATTTACGTATACCGTACCAGGTATTTTACCATGCAGCCCAGCTTCAGTGTCAACTTTTAAAGTAGAAGTTATTAGAGATGTGTTGTCCGGTGAAGGAACTAATTATTTAATTTGCGAAGAAGATATTTTAGCAGGAGTTTGGGATGCCGATATTAATTTAAGAGATGATCAATATTTACTAGGTGAGGATGTAGAAGGGCTTTGGTCTGCTGATGTTGATCCAACTGGGCAAATTTCTGACCCTGTTGATTCTATAGTTAATATAAGAGAAATTTATGATGCTTTAAAAGCATCAAATCCTATGTTTTCTTGCGAAACTTTTACTTTTGTATACACCGTTGAAGCGCGATCAACATTAACTGATTGTCCTGATAAGTCAACAGGAATATCATTTACTTTTTATGAACCATTACGCTTTTTTGAACAAGAAGAGTCGCCTTTGGAAATCTGTACGGATGATTTTCGTCCTTATGCTATAAGTTTATATGATGAGTTACTTTTTACAACAGAAAATGGAATATTATATGAATATCCTAATTCACCATTTACAAGTTGGACATTGGTTTCTGGGCCTTCAGATTTAAATATTCAAGTAAACGGACAAATAATTTTATATGATCACGAAGTGCTAACCCCAGGAGGTCTTATATCAGTAGAAGGAATTACAAATGAGGATGCAGGGACTTATGTGTTTAGTTATAATGTAATGTCGGATTATGTGTGTGTAGGAAATCCTTGTGCTGATCGTAGTGCATTGGTGACAGTCGTTATTAATCCTACATTTTATGCAGGAGAGGATACTGTCGATTTAGAGTTTTGTGAAACAGATCCTATGGTCGCTTCTCCCTTAGATTTATTTAGTCTATTAACAACCAATGGTATAGATGATCCAATTTATCAAGGCGACGCTGGACGTTGGTTAGATAGTAGCGGTACAGAAATTTTAAACCCTTTAACGTTACCGGAGATAACGGGTAGTCAGACTTTTGCATATGTTTATTCTACATTAACACCAGAAGGGTGTTTGGATAGAGCTAATTTGTCTTTTACAGTTTTTGAAAACTATAATTCTGGAGAGGATGCAGCAATTGATGTTTGCGACAATAATGCTATTTTTAATTTGTTTGATATTTTAGGAGGTACGCCTAGTACAGCCGGAACTTGGTCAGGACCTGATGGGTATGTTACAACAGATCATCTTGGTGTTTTTGATCCATCTTTATTAGAAGGCGGTGTGTATACTTATACAGTACCCGATAATATAAATGGAGATAATGTTATTTTATGTCCCGGTAGCCAATCTATTGTAACTGTAACTTTATTTGAAAGTCCAGAAATTGGCGAAGGTGGATTGTACGCGGTATGTAAATCAGAATTGCAAATTGATTTATTAGATTATTTAGATGCTATTGCAGATTTAAGCGGTGATTTTATAGATGTAGATATGACAGGCGTTTTATCAGGAAGCATTCTTGATGTGTCGCAGTTAATTGAAGCTAGGTATGATTTTACATATCAAATTCAAGGTAATCCGTCTTGCGATTTATCTAGTATACTTATTTCTATTTCAGTTACAGAGGTCGAAGCTCCAATTACAGAAAATCAAACGTTTTGTGCAACCGAAGGCGCTTTAGTAAGTGATTTAGTAGCAAGTAATGGTCAGGATTTTAATTGGTATGACACCCTAACGGATACTGTTCCATTGGATGTGGACAACGCATTGATTAATGGTGCCGATTATTTTGTAGCAGCTATAGATAGTAATGGTTGCGAGTCTTCTCGAGTAGCAATGATCGTAAATTTATTGCCTTTTGGAAATCCTGATTGCGAGGATTGCATCAGTGATGGTGTTTCCGCAAACGATGATAACCAAAATGATCAATTTGATTTATGTAATCTACCGATTACCTTTCCTAATTTCGAAATTGAAATTTTTAACAGATATGGTACAATTGTATATAAGGGTAGTAGAAACACACCTTTATTTGATGGCGAGTCAAATGTAGGTATCGGAAAAACATTACCTACAGGTGTATATTATTATGTTTTTGACCCAAAAGATGGTATGACAGATCCTTTTCAAGGTAACTTTTATTTAAGTAGATAATTTTAGAATGAGACAAAAATTACTAATACTATTGATGTTATGTGGCTGGTCTACATATGCGCAACAAGAACCTCAGTATACTCAGTACATGTATAATATGAGTATCGTAAATCCTGCTTACATGCTAAACGAACCTGGAATTATCCAAGTTGGTAGTTTGTATAGAACCCAATGGGTAGGAATTGATGGTGCGCCAAAAACCGCTAATGTTTTTGCTAACATCCCCCTAAACGATAAAATTGAGTTAAGTGTAAATTATTTAAATGATAACATAGGAAGTGATGTTAATTTAAGCGAAAACTTATTTAATGTTGATGCAGCTTATAAAGTTAACCTTAATGATGGGGTAAATCTATCTTTTGGTTTAAAAGCAGGGTTCGAGCATATTAATATTAGTGCTATTGGAAGTAATGTAGCAGGAGATACAGCTTTTGGTAATAGCAATAAAACGTTATTAAATATTGGAGCAGGAGTATTTTTTTTTACTGATAATTATTATGCAGGAATATCTTCTCCAAATTTAATTCCAGCCAGTTTAGATATAGATAATGAGACCACATATACTAATAAACCACATGTCTTTTTAATTGGTGGTTATGTGTTTGATGTTATAGATGATTTAAAATTGAAGCCTTCAACTGTTGTAAAGTATTCTCTAGGCGCACCACTAACTTTTGATTTATCTGTTAATGCATTATACAAAGAGAAGTTTGAACTAGGGTTATCTTACAGATATCAAGACGCTATTGCTGGTTTAGCAGGGTTTAATATTTCGTCTAATTTAAAAATAGGTTATGCCTACGATTTTAATACAAGTAAACTGAATGATTTTAATAGTGGAAGTCACGAGTTTATCTTGTTATATAAATTTGATTTACTAGGATTAAGTAAAAAGTATTCATCCCCAAGATTTTACTAATATGATAAAAAGATTAAGTGTTATTGTAGCTCTATTGTTTTTTCAAGTGGGTTTAGCTCAAAAAACAAGAGCGGATAGGTTTTTTGAAAAAGGAGATTATTTAAATGCTGCTAAATATTACGAAGCAGAATTAGGTCAAGAGCGTCATAAAAATGCATTACAGAATGCTGCTATTTCTTATTACAACACCTTTCAGTATAAAAAAGCATCTATATATTTAAAACAACTTGTAAAAGGGCAATTTGGAGAGAAAGATATAAGTTATGATAACCAGTTTAATTTTAAATTGTATCAAGTATTATCTGCTTTAGGAGATTATGAAACAGCTTTGGATTATTTAAGATTATATAAAGAGAATGAATCAGTAACTATTGATAAAGCAGAATTAATAGATACTATTGAGGCTTTTAAATTAAAAACACCAGACTATCAAATAGAGAAAACACAGTTTAATTCTGAAGCTTCGGATTTTGGAGCTGTAAGGTTAGGGGATAGTGTTTATTTTGTCTCAGACAGGGCAAATAAGCAATTGTTATCTAAAACTTATAAATGGACACATAAACCTTTTTTGGACATTTATGCGACTAAAGTAAATGATAAAAATGACACGTTAGGACACACTAATACTCTAAGTAAAACTATAAATTCTAAATTACACGAAGGTAATTTTTGTTTCAGTAATGATGGTAATACGTTATATGTATCAAGAAGTAATACTACGGATGGTAAAAAAGAATTTAATGAAGAGGATAATAATAATATTCATATTTATAAAACTGTAAAAGTTGATGGTAAGTGGCAAGCGTTAGAGAAGTTGTCCTTTAATATAAATGGATTTTCATTTCAACATCCTGCGTTAAGTCTAGATGGTAAGCGCCTTTATTTTTCTTCGGATATTGATGGTGGTTATGGTAGTTTTGATTTGTATTATGTAACTTTAAACGTAGATGATACGACTAGTAATCCAATTAATTTAGGACATGTTATTAATACTGAAAATAGAGAGCATTTTCCATTTATCTCCCAAAAAGGGCATTTGTTTTTTGCTTCAAATGGACATTTAGGACTAGGGTTTCTTGATAATTTTGTGTCTGAGACTATTGATGGTAATTTTACCGCGCCTGTAAATTTAGGAGCTCCAATCAATTCGCAATACGATGATTTTAATCTTAACTATTATAATGATACGGAAGGATTTTTTGCTTCTAATCGAAATAAGTTAGATGATAATATCTTTCAATTTAAACAGGTTGGAGAAATTTTTATAAGAGAATATAATAATTCTTTTGAGGTTAGAGATTTTGAAACTAAAGCTTATGTAAATAATGCTAAAGTTGTTTTATTAGATAAAAAGCAAAACGAAATTTATAGTAATACTTTAGGAGATTCAGCTGTATTTAATAATAATTTATTAGTTGGTAAGTATCAGTTTCGGGCAGAGAGTGATGGGTATTATTCTGGGAATATTCCTGTGGTTACAAAAGAAGCAGAAGATCAAAAGCATATTTTATATTTAAAACGAGTACCACCGCCGCCACCAATAGTTGTTGTTCCTGTTGACCCTATTGAGGCAGTTATAGTAGAAAAGAAAATAGATAAAAAACTTAAGAAAGATGATCCTAAGCGTTTTGAAATGCTAACAGATTTAAAGGGGCCTCCAATTATAGAGAAAGATGGTAAGTTATTTTTTCAATTAGAGCCAATATACTTTGACTTTGATATGTGGAGTATTAGAGCTGATTCTAAACTGATTTTAGATGAATTGGCTTCTAAGTTAGAACGTTACCCTGATATTTATTTAAAAATAAGTGCGCACACGGATAGTCGTGGAACCGTTAGGTATAATCAGATTTTGTCTGAAAGACGTGCAGAATCTACTAGAAATTATCTTGCATTAGTTAGTTATATAAATGCTAGACGTTTAATGTTTGAAGGTTTTGGAGAGTTATCTCCAATAGTGCCATGTCCAATGTTAGATTGTACGGATCAAGAGCACCAATTAAACAGACGTAGTGAGTTTGAAATTGTTAAGTATTAGATTAGACTAAACTTGTATAGTCCTTGAGTTATTTATTAATATAAACTAATACTTGGGCTATGCGACAATTGCTTTAAAGGCATACTAATTCTATTTTTAATCACTTTATTCAAAGTATTTTACTTCTCTTAGTAGGATTAATGCTTTTCTTTAAGTGTATTTTTTTTATTTTATATACTTAGCAATATATCTTCTTATTTGCTAGTAATACAGTGTGTTTTAATAGTATTGTTGTAAATATTATTAACACTATTCTCTTTTATTTATTTTTTATTTTTTTATTGAGGCAACCTTTAGTATAATTTTTGCGTCTTTATAAATAGAATAGAAGACCAAACTAAACAACACTTTCGTGAAGGTAGTAACTTTATTTAATAACGAAACTAAGCTTATCAAAAAAGCTGCTCAGAATAATCGTGAAGCCCAACACGTATTGTTTGAAATGCATGCACCAAAAATGTTAAGTGTTTGTCGTTACTATGTCAAAAACTTACAACATGCAGAGGAGGTTATGCTTAACGGGTTTTTAAAAGTCTTTACAAATTTAAATTGTTTTAGGGGCGAAGGTAGCTTTGAAGGTTGGATTAGGCGGATTATGGTTAGAGAGTCAATTTCATTTTTGAGACAGAAAAAAACGATTCAATTTGTAGACGACGATTATGAACATGTCGAAATTCAGGATGAAAGTTCGCAACAATATGATGTGGCACAATTACAAGAATTGATAGATAATTTACCAGAAGGTTACAAAATGGTGTTTGTAATGTATGCCATAGAGGGGTATAAGCATGCAGAGATAGCTAAACTTTTAAATATAAGTGAAGGGACTTCTAAATCTCAACTATTTAAAGCGCGTAAATTATTACAGAATAATATTAGAATACTTAATACCAAGGAATATGGCACCAAATAAATTTGAAAAGCAATTAAAAGACACTTTAGAGCGTCGTACAATTGCACCAAGTAAAACAACTTGGAGTCAATTAGACACACTATTAGATCAACGTCAAGATAAACGTAAAGTCTCATTTTGGTGGCTGAGTATTGCAGCAACACTTGTAGGCGTTTGTTTGACGGTTTTTATTTTTAGAAATCAATCAAATACTATTAATGAGGTTGTTGAAGAAGTGAAAAATGAAATAAATATACCAAGAAAAATACAGGTAGTACAGCCAGATGTAATTGTAAATAAAAAGGACGCTAAAAGGGATGTGTTAAATGAAGAGCAAGAGCAGCAGTATCAAGTAAAAAAGAACAATGTTGTTATTACGGCACCTACAAAAAAAGCAAGCGTAATTAATGTAGCTTCAGGGAATTTAAAACCCATCAGCTTAGAAGATGAGGGTAATACTTTAAATACCGCTTCTAACAGTGTGACTAGTACAGTTGTTGCGCAATCTCAGTCAGTAGATACACAAATAATTAAGAGTAAAATTTTAACTAATGAAGCAGATTTGCTTTTAAATAAAGCTTATGCCAAAGTTAAGGCAACAAATACGGGGTATAAATCCGAGAAAATAGACGCGAATTCGTTACTAGAGGAGATAGAGATGACATCAGAAAAGTCTCTAAAAAACAGATTGTTTCATGCTGTAAAATCAGGCTATGAAACTTTAAGAACGACAGTAGTAGAGCGCGATAATTAAATCAATTAATCATTAAAAAAAAACGAACAGTTATGCAAAACATTACAAAACATTTAGTGTACTTGTTTTTATTGTTGGCAGTAAGTCAGCTTAAAGCACAAGTAACGGATTCAATACCAAGAATAGAATCCATAAAAGAAACAATTACTACCGAAGAGCGTGATGCCTTGAAATTAGAAATTGAAACAATAAATGATCAATTAGAGGAAGATGAGATTACTTTTGAAGAAGCAGAACAATTAAAAAAAGAAGCTGCAGAAAAAAGAGCATTAAATATAGAAAATAGAATAGCTATTGCGGTAAATAGATTAGAGTTTTTAACTCGAAATAATCAAGGTTCTAAGGATGATATTCAAAAAACAGTAGTGTCTATTAAAATTGGAGACAGTGATAGAGAGATTTTAGGGGTAAGAGCAAATAGGAAACCACCCAAAAAAGATATCCGTACAGGTAACCAAATGCTTTTTGCAATGGGGTTTAATAATACAATAATTGATGGTGTTAGTTTAAGTGATACGCCATATAAATTAGGAGGTTCTGGTTTTGTAGAGCTAGGATGGCTATGGAAAACTAGAGTACTAAAAGAGTCTAATTTTTTACGTTTTAAATATGGGCTTTCTGTGCAATGGAATAAATTAGATATTAAGAACGATATGTATTTTGTTCAAGATGGTAATCAAACAACATTACAGTCTTTTGATGGCGATTTAAAACGCGCCAAGTTTAGAACCACTAGCTTAGTTATTCCTATGCATCTTGAGTTTGGTCCATGGAATAAAAAAGACTATAAAGATGGTCGTGTCCGTTATTTTAATCATAATAAGTTTAAAGTAGGATTGGGAGGTTATTTTGGTGTAAATGGTAATGCAGTACAAAAATTAACCTACAAAGAAAACGGAGATCGTGTAAAGGAGAAGATTAAAAGAAACTTTAATACCAACACTTTTACGTACGGTCTTAGCGGATATATTGGAGTAGGAGATTTAAGTTTATATGCTAAATATGACATTGCCCCACTATTTAAAAATCAAACGTTTGATCAAAACAATATTTCTTTAGGTATTAGATTGGATTTGGATTAGTTTTTAAAGTAATTTAATAAAAGAAGTGCTTTTGTGTTTTTTAGAATTGTAAGTGCTCTTGTTATCAGGGTATTAAATATTTTTTATTTTTTTAATAAAAAAGTTTTTAATTCAAAAAAAAGTATTTCATTTGCAGTATAATAGCTGAACACTTTGAACTCTGTTTCTATGTTCGGGCTTTTGAAAATTAGGAAGTCATATTCAAAAGCAGCTTACAGATTAAGCGACCGAATTCTAAAGCTAACTTCCGCTTTCACATCTATATATGCTAGCCAGCATCAGTTTGGCTTTGCGCCTACTTACGACCTTAGAATTCAAATTTGATAGTCACTTTGTTATTTTTTTTAACAAGGATTTTTTTACTATTTATATTTTAATTTTAACGTTTTAAACAAAAATGAACACAAAGTACATAGACTTAATCAGTCAAACTTTTGATTTTCCTCAACCAGAATTTAAGTTAGAGGACAAGACATTACAATTTCATGATATCGATTTAATGGAGTTAGTAGAAGAGTATGGAGCACCTTTAAAATTTACATACTTACCACAAATTTCTAACAATATACAACGTGCAAAAACATGGTTTAGAGATGCCATAAAAAAACACGATTACAAAGGGAACTACAACTATTGCTATTGCACAAAAAGCTCACACTTTAAACATGTTTTAAATGAGGCTTTAAAAAATGATATTCACATTGAAACATCATCTGCTTTTGATATTGATATTGTTGAAAACCTTAAGAAGGAAGGTAAGATAACTGACGAAACATTTATTATTAGTAATGGATTTAAACGTGATCAATATGTTTCAAACATTGCTAGGTTAATTAATAACGGTCAAAAAAACTGTATTCCAATTATTGATAACTACGAAGAAATAGATTTACTTTCTGAGCAAATTGATGGAAACTTTAAAGTAGGTATTAGAATTGCATCAGAGGAAGAGCCTAAGTTTGAGTTTTATACTTCAAGATTAGGAATTGGGTACAAAAACATAATCCCGTTTTATAAAAATCAAATAAAATCTAATCCTAAAGTAGAGCTTAAAATGCTTCACTTTTTTATCAATACGGGAATTAGAGATAATGCGTATTACTGGAACGAACTTTTAAAATGTTTAAAAGTATACACGAGTTTAAAAAAGGTTTGTCCTAGCTTAGATAGTTTAAATATTGGAGGAGGATTTCCGATTAAAAACTCGTTAGCATTTGATTTTGATTATGAATATATGATTGATGAAATCATAAATCAAATCAAACAAACGTGTGAAGAGGAAGAAGTAGATGTGCCAAATATTTTTACAGAATTTGGAAGTTTTACAGTAGGAGAAAGTGGTGGCGCTATTTATGAAGTGTTGTATCAAAAGCAACAAAATGATCGTGAAAAATGGAACATGATAAACTCTTCTTTTATTACAACATTACCAGATACTTGGGCAATTAACAAGCGTTTTATAATGTTAGCGATAAACCGTTGGCATGACTCTTATGAGCGTGTTTTACTAGGAGGTTTAACTTGCGATAGTGATGATTATTATAATAGCGAGCAGCACATGAACGCTATTTATTTACCAAAATACAACAAAGAAAAACCATTGTATATAGGTTTTTTTAATACTGGAGCATATCAAGAAACAATTGGTGGTTTTGGAGGATTACAACATTGTTTAATACCATCTCCAAAACATATTTTAATAGATAAAGACAAGGATGGAAACATCACAAAAACATTATTTTCTGAACAACAAAAAAGTGAAGACTTACTTAAAATTTTAGGTTATGCAAACTAAAACTTATGCTGGGATTCCAGAAGAATTAGCAAAATTAGAAAAAGCTAAAATTGTTTTAATTCCTGTACCTTATGATGGTACTAGTACATGGCAAAAAGGGGCTGATAAAGGTCCTGAAGCATTTTTAGATGCTTCTGCAAATATGGAACTTTATGATATCGAAACAGATTCTGAAGTATACAATCAAGGGGTGTATTTAGCAGATGCTGTAACAGAAAATAGTTCGCCAGAAGCAATGGTAGAAGCTGTTCATCAAGCAACTAAAAAGTATATTAAAAAAAATAAGTTTGTTACTATTTTTGGAGGAGAACATTCTATATCTATTGGTACAATACGTGCATTTAACGAGATGTTTCCTAGTTTAACAGTATTGCAATTAGATGCGCATGCAGATTTGCGTAAGGAGTATGAAGGTACAGCATGTAACCACGCGTGTGCATTATACGAAGCAAGTCAAAATACTAACTTGATTCAAGTAGGTATACGCTCTATGGATGCTATTGAAAAGACTGTAATGGACACAGAAAAGACATACTTTGCGCATGAGATGGCATTGGATGATACTTGGATGGATAGTGCTATAGATCAGATGACGGATAATGTATTTATTACCATAGATTTAGATGCATTTGACCCTTCAATTATGCCAAGTACTGGTACGCCAGAGCCGGGTGGTTTATTATGGTACGAAACTTTAGAGTTTTTAAAGCAAGTATTTGAAGAGAAAAACGTGGTTGGATTTGATATTGTTGAATTATGTCCAAATAAAGTGGATAAATCTTCAGACTTTTTAGCTGCGAAATTGTATTATAAAATGCTAAGCTATAAGTTTTTAAATCAAGGCGCAGAAGACGATTACGACAACACATACGAGAAAGACACACAAAAAAATAACACTTCTAAATTCAACGAAGACGATGAGTACTAAAGGACCAGTTTCACAATTTATAGAACACCATTACTTACATTTTAACGCAGCAGCTTTAGTAGATGCAGCAAAAGGATACGAAACACAATTAGACAATGGTGCTAAGATGTTAGTGTCTCTTGCTGGTGCTATGAGTACTGCCGAACTTGGTAAAAGTTTTGCAGAAATGATTCGTCAAGATAAAGTGCATATTATTTCATGTACTGGAGCAAACTTAGAAGAGGATATCATGAATTTGGTAGCACATTCGCACTACAAGCGTGTGCCTAATTACCGTGATTTAACACCTCAAGAAGAGTGGGATTTATTAGAAAAAGGACTTAACCGTGTAACAGATACTTGTATTCCTGAGCACGAAGCGTTTAGACGTTTACAACACCATATTGAAAAAATATGGAAAGATGCTGAGGCTAATGGAGAGCGTTTTTTACCACATGAGTACATGTACAAAATGTTATTGTCAGGCGTTTTAGAAGAGTATTATGAGATAGATTTAAAAGACTCTTGGATGTATGCTGCAGCAGAAAAAAACTTACCAATAGTTTGCCCAGGTTGGGAAGACAGTACTATGGGTAACATTTTTGCTAGCTACGTTTTAAAAGGAGAGCTTAAGGCTAGCACCATGAAATCGGGTATCGAATACATGACATTTTTAGCAGATTGGTATACAGAAAATTCTCAAAACGGAATCGGATTTTTCCAAATCGGAGGTGGTATTGCGGGAGATTTTCCAATATGTGTAGTGCCAATGTTATATCAAGATATGGAGCGTACAGATACACCATTTTGGAGTTATTTTTGCCAAATAAGTGACTCTACAACTAGTTACGGGTCATATTCTGGAGCTGTACCTAACGAGAAAATTACTTGGGGAAAACTGGATATTGATACGCCAAAATTTATTGTAGAGAGTGATGCAACAATAGTTGCTCCGCTTATATTTGCTTACATATTAGGATTATAATTGCTTTCGTAAAAAATGAAAAAACCAGACAATTTAAAACGTGTCATAGTAGACTTTAAAAAACTAACACCTGAAATTTTAAAGTTGTTAGTAGAAAAGTATCCTGATGGCTACGATGAAGATCATATTATCGAGTTTAGAAATGCTAAAAACGAGCTTATAGAAGCTGTAGAAGTAACTACGGAAGACACTAAGTATTTAGTCAAGGTTAGTACCAAGTTGGTAAAAACTATGGAAAACTACGACGAAGATGATTATGAAGATTTTGAAGACGATGACGCAGAAGCAGTTCAGGATCCAGAATCAGAGCCAAGCGAGGAACAAGATCACGACGATTTCTAAGCATGTACACTGTAGTTGCCTATCAGGTAGCTAGCACTATCAATATAAAACAATGTAAACAACAACTGTCTTGGCAGTTGTTGTTTAATGATAGTGACGAGCTGTATTACAAATGCGACGATAATGCGTTTGTGTACATTTTTCAATACGGAATAGTAAGCTTCTTTAATATGACCACTCAGTCTATTAATAAGGTGCTTGCTAGTATGGAGCCATTCTCCAATAATTATTTGTCAGAAAAACTATCCGAAGAGGTTAAGGTACTTATCCAGCCCAATAGTTTAAAAGTTGATTTTAATCATATAGAGTTACCAAAATTAAACGATGACATGATTAGGTTAGTCATGCTTAACGTGTCACAAAGTGTGGCGCTAGATCGTTATTCTGATATTACGTATGATCTTTTAGAAGAAACGAATAAACACACGCTTTATCTTGAAAAGAAGGGAAAACTAGATATTTCAGGAAATAAGCTAAAACGATTTATAGGTAGAACTTTAAATATTAAAAACCGAATTTCGGAAAATCTATATATTTTTGATTCTCCTGATAGTACATGGGAAAACGAACAATTAAATCAGCTTAATCAGGATTTAAAACAGACGTTTGATTTAAAAGATAGATACCGATTAATACACGATAGAATAGAAATTATAAAAGAAAATCTTGAGCTTTTTAAAGACATAATGGATCACAAAGAAAGCAGCAGGCTAGAGTGGATCATTATTATTTTAATTGTAATTGAAGTTTTTGATATGTTTCTTACCAAGCTAATGTAATCTAAATAACACCTTAAAAACGTATATTATTTGTACCACGCGTATTGCAAAATAAAACAATACTAAAAGCACTTTTGGACTTGAGGTGGCTAACTTCCGAAAACAACAAACAATACAATAATTTAATAAATTTTTTTAAAATGAAAACAAAATTAATTATTATCGCATTAGCTTTTTTTAGCTTAACATCATTCACAACTACAGATCCAATAGTTGTAACAGGTACTTACAAAGGTGTTGTAGAATATGATTATGTATTTAATGTTATAGAAAATGGTAAGAGCCAAAAAATGTTATTTCAATATGTATCAGAAGATGCTTTAGAGGCTTTTGATTTAGAATCTGACGATTTTGTTGGAAGTAAATTTGTGGTTACTTATGAGAAAACAATGGAAATGAGTGAAGATGCAGAAGGAAACGAAATAGAAATTGAAGTATTAACGATTACTGGTTTAGAGCTTAAAGACTAATATCAGTAGTATATATAACTAAGAAAAATCCGGAATTTATTCCGGATTTTTTTGTTTTAAATTGGTTTTGTGTTAATAAAATGTTTGTTTTATAATGTTTTAAGAATTTTTAATTTTCTGTTTTGTATCTTTAAAAGAGTCCGTATTTAGTCTAGTAGTTTTTAATAAGACAAAAAGATGTCAACTTATCTAAAATATCACGACTAATAGTGATAATGCGTATCTTTGCCGAACTTTAATACTATCGATGATCGATTTAAACGACAATATAAATTTACCGTTTTCGTTACAAATTAGTTTCAATAAATTAATTGAACGTTACAAACCATTGGCTAAAAGTGAAGATCCATTCACCGCAGCTAAGGCAAAGCGTATACTAGAAATTCAAGAAGCAAACCCTATTCTAAAAGAAGGGTTTAGTAATATTTCTATTTTAGAAAAGTATAAAGACGAAATTCAGATACTATTACAAGATTCGTTTAGCGAAGTTTTAAGTTTAAACGAGATTAAGACCGTAAGTGTACCTTATCATAATTTTATTTTTAATGCGTCAAAACGTTTTGAAAATATAATTAAAACAGCAGGTCCCGATTTTAAATTGGTTATAAAAAATATGCCGGAAAATGACTGGTATATTTTAGGGTGTACCATTATTATGAGTTTTTGTTATGGCTTTGATGCTAATTTCAAACGACCATTATATTATGAAATTCCGGATGAAAACGGACTGATTAGAGTTTATAAAATCACGTATAATGCGGATTTTATGGAGATTTTACCAACGGATAAAGCACCAAAATTAACACAGTCAGATTTTGATGAGTTGTTGGATAATTTTGACAATATAGAGTTATGGAAAGCTAAGTTTCCGCCAAACAGTTACATTTCTAATGGATTTGTAATTTCTAATATGTTTGATGTTACTGATGATCAAGCAATATCTAATATTAAAACGACTTTAATAGGAAACAACAAACGTAAAGACGAAAGCTTTATGAGTGATTTCCAACAAGTATTTAGGTCTTTGTTAGGGGTTAGTGATTTGCAGGTCGGTTTTTCTATATTCAATAAAGAAGAAAACACGTTAATGAAAGTGCATGACTCTGCTATTAGTAGTTTTTTATTAAAAGCAAAAGAGCAGTTTAAATGCGAGAATTTATTCTGTCATTACAGTTATGATAAAATATTAAAGGAGAAAACAAACTTTGCAATCTCTGATGTTGATAAAGGGTTTGAGCTTTCAAAGGGATTAGTACCTCAAATAAAAGTTTTAAAAGAACAAGGTTTTAAAAGTGCCATTTTTGCTCCTATTGCAGAAAATGGAGAATTGTTGGCAGTTTTAGAGTTGGTGTCTGCAACACCAAGAGCTTTAAATAGTATAAACTCTAATAAATTGGTAGATGTGATGCCTTTTATTTTGTCTGCAGTAAAACGTTCTAAAAGAGACGAAGAGAATCTTATTCAGGCTATTATCCAAAGAGAATGCACTTCTATCCATCCAAGTGTAAAATGGAAGTTTGAGACTGCAGCTAGGCAGTTTATGCAAGAAGATTATAGTGGAGTAGATAACCCTACTTTTAATAAAATTAGTTTTGAAAACGTATATCCTTTATTTGGACAAATAGATGTTAAAGGGTCTTCGGAAGCTAGAAATAATGCAACTCAAAAAGATCTAGCACTTCAACTTAAAATGGTTGAAAAAATTATAAAAGTAGCTTTAAAAGAAGAGCATTTACCAATATTTGAGCAGGTATTGTTTCAAATTAAAACCTATAAAACAGCTTTAAAAGTTGATTTTAAAGTAGATAGTGAGCAAAAAATCACTCAGTTTTTTAAGTATGAAATTGAACCACTTTTTAGATTTCAACTTAAAAACAAACCCTATTTAAAAGAAGATATAGAAGATTATTTTAGTAAAGTAAATACTGATTTAGAAGTTATTTATTATTACCGAAAAAATTATGATGACACGATAAGTCTGATTAATAAAAACATGTCTTCATTATTAGATAGAAAGCAAGTTGAAGCACAAGCAATGTATCCTCACTTTTTTGAGCGTTTCAAAACAGATGGTGTAGAGCATAATATGTATATAGGAGAGTCCATAACAAAAGAAGATTCTTTTAACGAATTGTACTTGTATAATTTACGCTTGTGGCAAATGCAAGTTATGATAGATATGGAAACTGCTTTCTATAACAAGCAGCACAAATATCCAATTGCTTTGGATGTTGCTTCTATGATATTGGTGTTTAATCAGCCATTATCTATAAGGTTTAGGGCAGATGAGAAACATTTTGATGTTGACGGAACTTACAATGCAAGATATGAGGTGGTTAAAAAACGTGTAGACAAAGCTAACATTAAAGGCACTACAGAACGTATTACAGCTAAAGGTAAATTAACCATTGTCTATTCTCAACAAGCAGATGAGTTTGAGTATTTAAAATACGTTAAATTCTTACAGTCTAAACATAAGCTAGGGGACGAGGTAGAAATTCTTGAATTAGAAGATCTACAAGGCGTAACTGGTCTAAAGGCTATTAGAATTAATATGTTATACCAAAAAGATTCTAGTAAAAAAGAGTTTTATACCTACGACGATTTAATGAATGAAATTAAAGCATAGCTACAAACGTATTAGCAACACCATTTGGTAATACGGATTGTATGTGTGTAGATGTGTTTAAAACGTCTTGGATATTAACACCTGGGTTGTTTTTTACAGCTATACCAAAAGCTAATAGAGACACTATTATTCCAATCATAAATACGGTGTACGTTATTCTTAATAAACGGTATTTACGTTCTAAAACTAATCCTAAAAAGTATAAATCTTTGGTTAGTGATTTATAGATGTATTCTTTATCACTAATCATTTCATTAATAGCCCATTCAAATTCTTTAAGCCCCATTTTATGGAAGTTTCCAAAAAAGGTAAGGTTTACTTCCTTGTTTTTTACGTCTTCTTTAGTAAATTGTCCGCTAGTTACATTTGGACGTGTTGCTATAATGGACATTACCATAGATATTACACTAAATAATGTAAATATCACTGTAGGCCAAATCAAATAAGGGTTAGTATCTAATTTTGATATTAAATTAGCTAAGACTACAGATATTATAATGGCATTTACAGATAATAAAATGTTTGCTTTTGTATCTGCAATATCACTCAGTTTTATATGGTTTTTTAAAGCTGTTCTGTAAAAAGATTGTATAGCACGTTCTGGACTTTCATTTTTGTATTGCGCTTTATATTTTGCTTTTAGCTCTTCATTTTTAATTTTTGTCTTCTGTTTCTTTTTGGTTTTAATAAGCTTCGCTAAATTCTTTTCTTTTCTAGATTGCCAGTTTTTTAAAGCGTAATCTGTATGATATTTGTGTTTTTTAGATAATACTTTTATGTTTTCGTCTAACCATTCACTAGGTGTATAATTAGCTATACCGGATAACTCTAGCTCTTTTCTTAAAAACTCGCTAGCTTCAGGGAAGTATTTTTTTCCAAAATGAGAGCAATCTGCATCACGAATTATTTTTTCTAACTCATTTTGCGGCTGTGCATCAAATTGAGTTGCTAATATGCAATTTTCAACACTTTTAATAAGACTTTCGCTCGCATTTTCAGATGTTAAAAAATCTCTAGCAATTTTCGCGCTAACAACTTCATGACCGTCTCTAGTTTGTGTATATCCTACGTCATGTAATAAGGCAGCTAATTCAAGTATTTCCGCATCATTAACATCAATTTTAGAATTTTCTATAATTTCTTTTGTACTTTTAAATACTCTTAGGGTATGCGTATGATTGTGGTAGACTATAGTGTTTGGAAGCTCGTTTTTAAGGAGGTCAAATACAAAAGCTTCGGTTTTTTCAACTAGTTTAGACATAGGTATGTAATTATTCTTATCCAAAGTACTAAAAAAATAAAACTATCAACCTTTAATGACAAAAAATAACATATTTCTAACGTTTGCACTTGCTCTAATTTTAAGTAATTGCGCCAGTTTTGAAGCACAATACAAGGATGCAGATTCAGCAATTATAGCGTTGCCTAATAAAGCGGTTCATAAAACCTTTTATTTGGTTGGTGATGCCGGTATTTCTCCAGAAAACGGATTTTCTAACGGGTTAAAAGCCTATAAGAATTTCATTAAAAATAAAGACACAAAAGGAGATGTGACACTTTTTTTAGGTGATAATATTTATCCTGCAGGTTTACCCTCAAAGGAACATAAATCGTATAACGAGGCTAAAAATAATATTGAAGCACAAGTTAAATCTGTTAACGATTTTGATGGGCAGGTAGTATTTATCCCTGGCAATCATGATTGGTATGCCAATGGATTACATG
The DNA here is from genome assembly GCF_055635485.1 of Olleya sp. KKT75. Lineage (NCBI taxonomy): Bacteria > Pseudomonadati > Bacteroidota > Flavobacteriia > Flavobacteriales > Flavobacteriaceae > Olleya > Olleya sp. KKT75. Next base: position 669,436 of record NZ_CM145759.1, on the reverse strand, counting down.
GTTTAAAAAATGAAGAGAAATTTATAGAAGAGGCTTTAGGAGAGGATACTTTTAAACCAGAAAATGGTTGCCCTTTAGAAGTTGTTGAGATTAGTGATCAAGTAGAGCTAATTATTATAGATACGCAGTGGTATTTAGAAAACTGGAATAAACACCCAACCATAAATGATGATTGCGAAATAAAAACAAGAGAGCGTTTTTTGCTAGAGTTGGAAGGCGAATTTAAAAAAGCCCAAAACAAAAATGTAGTTGTAGCCATGCATCATCCGATGTATACTAACGGTTCTCATGGTGGTTTTTATACTAAAGACAAACACTTGTTTCCTTTTCAAAGTAATTTGCCTTTACCATTTTTTGCATCTCTAATTACGCAAATTAGAACCCAAGGTGGTGTCTCTATTCAGGATCGTTATAACGAGCGTTATAACAAAATGATGAACCGTATTAAAACCCTAGCCTTAGAGTATCAAAATATTGTATTTACTTCTGGTCACGAGCATACGTTGCAGTATATTGAAGATAGCGGTATCAAGCAAATAGTATCGGGTTCTGGGTCTAAAAGTTCTGGTGCGTCTTTAAGTCATAATGGATTGTTTGCTTCAGGACAACAAGGGTTTGCTACATTAACAATGTTTGAAGATGGTAGTAGTTATGTTAGCTTTTATGGCGAAGATAATGAACAAGCAAAACTGTTGTTTACAAAACAAGTATTAGATAAAAAAGCTGCAGAATATGATCTGTCGCAATTACCAGATAGTTTTCCAACAACAACGCAAGCGTCTATTTATTCAAAAGAAGAAACAGATAAAACAGGGGTGTATCAAGCATTATTTGGGGAAAAATATAGAGCGTTATACAGTCAGAAAATTGAAGTACCTGTAGCTACTTTAGATACACTTTATGGTGGGTTAGAAATTGTAAGAGAAGGCGGAGGGCATCAAACCCGCTCTTTAAGATTGCAAACCAAAGATGGGCGTCAGTTAAATATGAGAGCATTACGTAAAAGTGCAACACAATATTTGCAGACCGTTTTATTTAAAGAAACGTATTTAAGTGATGATTTTGATAAAACTAAAGTCGAAGATTTAATATTAGATTTTTACACAGCAGCGCATCCCTACGCGTTTTCTGTAGTTCCGGATTTATCTCATGCAGCAGATGTATACCATACCAATCCAAAATTATATTATATACCAAAACACAAATATTTAAAGGATTATAATTACAATTATGGAGGCGAATTGTATTTAATTGAAGAACGTCCAGAAGACAATTATTCTGACGAAAAAAACTTTGGTTATGCGGATGATATTGAAAGCACACATGATATTATTAAGAAAATCCGTAAAGATGAAAAATATAAAATAGACGAAAATGCATTTGTTAGAGCGCGTTTATTTGATATGCTTTTAGGAGATTGGGATAGACACCAAGACCAGTGGCGTTGGGCACAATTTAATCAAGAAAATGGAGATAAATTATATAAGCCAATACCAAGAGATAGAGATCAAGTGTTTTCTAATTTTGATGGTGCCATCTTAGATGTAATGCGTTTTATTTCTGGATCAACTAAGCAATTACAAGTCTATGATGCCGAGTTAAAGGACATCAAATGGATGAATAGTGCTGGAATAAAATTGGATAAAGTGTTAATCCAAAAATCGGATAAATCGGTTTGGTTAAAGCAAGCGCAATACTTAATAGATCATATTACAGACGATGTGATAGAAGAGGCATTTAGTAAAGTGCCAGAAGAAGCTCAAGACCAATCATTACAACAAATTAAAACCTTTTTGAAAGGAAGACGTTCTAATTTGTTAGATATAGCGGGACGTTATTCGGATTATTTAAACGAATTAGTCATACTTACCGGAACAGATAAAGACGATTATATTGAAGTAAAAAGAATTGGTGATAACGAAACTCAAGTCATAATTTCTAGAATTAAAAAAGGAAAGAAAGCAGATGTTATTGTTGATCGTACGTTTAATAAAAACATCACTAAAGAGTTATGGATTTATGCACTTGATGATGATGATGTTATTGAAGTAACGGGAAAGGCTAATAACTTGATTTTTACAAGAATTATTGGTGGTCAAAATAATGACGAATATATTATTAACAACGGAAGACGCGTACGTATTTATGACCACGAGTCTAAGCCTAATACGATAACTAAAAATAATGGAGCCAGAATAAAATTCACGGATGTTTATAACAATAACTTGTTTGATTTTCAGAAAAACATAGTTAAAACCAGTGTCTTAACACCAAGTTTGGGATATAATCCGGATGATGGTTTTAAAGTTGGTTTTGGATTAAATTATACTATCAAAGGGTTTACTCGTAATCCATACTCGCAACAACATCGTTTTAACGCGGGATACTTTTTTGCAACTAGTGGGTTTAGTGTGAACTATGATGGCGAGTTTGCTAATCTTTTTGGAGATTGGAATTTGCATGTCGCAGGTCAAGTAACTAGTGAGAATTTTACAAATAACTTTTTTGGATACGGTAACCAAACCGTTAATAATGACGATGTTTTAGAATTAGATTATAATCGAATTAAAACAAGTACTTATGCGGCAAGTGTTGGTATATTGAAAAAAGGTGATTTTGGATCAGACTACGGTGCTAAATTATTAACTGAAGCTATTGAAATTGGAGAAACACCAAACCGTTTTATTGAAACTTTAGAGCCATCTACAACAAACGACGATTTTTATAAACGACGTGTATTTGTAGGCTTAGAAGGTAACTTTAATTATCAGAGTTTTGATAATGCATCTAATCCAACACGAGGGATGACTTTAGGTTTGGATGTAGGGGCAAAAACCGAGATAAACGATTCTAAGTTTACTTATGGTTACATAAATTCTGAGTTAGGGTTTTACAATGCGTTGTCAACTAATAGAAAATTAGTATTAAAAACCGATGTGCGTTCTCAATTGCGTTTTGGTGACGATTTGGTATTTTATCAAGCAGCAAATATTGGTGGTAACAATGGATTAAGAGGGTATAGATTGCAGCGTTTTACTGGGCAGAACAGTTTGACCAGTAGTGCAGATGTGCGTTATAGTTTTAATCAGTTTAAAACACGTGCGTTACCATTACAATTAGGTGTTTTTGTTGGTGGAGATGTTGGGCGTGTGTGGCTTAAAAACGGAGATTCTAAAGTATGGCATAATGATTATGGATTAGGGTTTTGGGTAACTGCAGCAGATAGTGTTTCTGGGACTTTTAACTTTTTTAATAGTGAAGAAGGTTTACGATTTTCTTTTGGATTTGGGTTGAATTTTTAACAACCAATACATGAAAAATATAATAGTCAGTGGGTTTGAATATTTAAAAAAGCTAGAAAGTAAAATAGCGTTTTATCCAACGGTTTATAGCTTAGTTGGTGTAGGCTTTGCTTTTTTTATGTTTTACATAGAAAATAAAGGGGTTTCTGCCTATTTAATGGATCATGTTCCTTTACTGGTTATTAATAATACAGAAACTGCTTTTAGTATTTTAACCACGTTTATTGCTGGGTTAATTTCAATAATGGTGTTTAGTTTTTCGATGGTTATGGTTTTACTTAATCAAGCGTCAAGTAATTTTTCGCCAAGAGTATTGCCAGGTTTGATTTCTAATAAACGCCATCAAAAAATATTAGGTATTTACAATGCAACGTTACTGTATTGTATATTCACAATGGTTTCAATAGAGCCTGATGGTGATAAATATCAATTACCAGGTTTTTCAGTGTTATTGGCTATTGTTTTAATGGTCGTTTGTTTGGGGGCTTTTATTTATTTTATTCATTCTATTTCTCAAGAAATTCAAGTGCATAATATAATGCAGCGTATTTTTTCTGAAGCAAAAAACAGATTAGACCAACTTATTACATCAGAAAAGAATGGTGATCATGATTTTCCTGACACTGATAATTGGACGACTTATAATTCGGTTTCAACCGGTTTTTTACAAGATATAATATTAGACCCTGTGTTAGAGTTTGCTAAAAATAACAATTGCAAATGCCATGTGGTAGCCATAAAAGGACAGTATATCTATAAGGATAAACCCTTATTTAAATGTAATGCAGAAATAGACGAAGAGGCTCTTGATGATTTATTAAGCTTTTTTCAGTTTTCTAGAGATGAAGTTATTGAAGATAATTATGTTTTAGGGTTTAAACAAATTACCGAGATTGCAGTAAAAGCAATGTCGCCAGGGATAAATGATCCCGGAACTACAGAAATTGCAATAGATTATTTAACAGAATTATTTGAAAAAAGAATGCAGAAGCAAGATGTTAGTATTTTACAACATAATGATGATGCCTTGATTAAAATTAATTCGGTAAGTTTTAAAGACCTATTATTTTCTGTTTTAGCACCAATTAGGACTTATGCCAAGCATGATGTTGTAGTAGTGGTTAAATTAATGCATATGCTTAATCACTTAGCTTTTACGGTTGGTTGTAATAATAAAACCTATGTTAATGCTGTGCATGAAGAGGCTAGTAAGCTTTTTGAAGATGCTAAAAAGGCAATTACTAATCCAGAGGACGTAAAGCTAATTACGCTTCAATTAAAGCCCTTTAATTTATAGTTTAAAGCTGTAAATGTTGTTTCCATCTTTTCCAGAATCTTCATCAGTAATATAAACTGTTTTGTTGTCTTTAAAGCAAATGCCTTCCTTTTGGCTGTCGTGTTTTAAATCTATTTTGGACACAACACCTTCAAAAAAGTTATCTGTATTATATTCCGTTAAGGTCCATATGCGATCATGATTTAATAGTACAACGGTTTTGCCATCAGGACTTATGTCTGCAGAGGTTACACGTGTGTCTTTTCCTTTTAATTCATATTCTGTAATGTAAGTAGCTACATGTTCTCCTACTTTGTTCGGGACTTTAAGAAGCATTGTCTTTTTGTTCTCTTTACTAAAAACATAAAAGCTGTCTTTCCATAAAAAAAACGATTCAAAATCTTCTGATTTTACATCTTTTGGTAATGTAAAACTAATCGTTAATGCTTCGGTTTTATGATCCACATTTGCTAAGTTTTCAATTTTATAGATGAAGAATTTTTTTCGTTTTCTAGAGTTATTTCCAAGATCACCTATGTATAAATTGCCTTCAGTATCGCTAGCTAAATCTTCCCAGTCTTGATTTTTAATGTTATTAACATCAATGTCTTTAACAATGTCACCTTTTAAATCTAAACCGTAAATATTATTATTGTTTCCGGCGTCTTGTATGGTCCAAATTAAATTAGAGTTTGTAACCATTTGTGCTGCAGAAGCTTCTTCTAAATCATTATCAATAGACCCAACTACAGTTAGTTTTCCGGTGTTGCATGACATAAAAAGTAATGCTGAAACTAGTATTGGTTTTAATTGAAATGTCATAAATTGTGATGATTTTAAATTCAAATAAATATAAGCATATATCAAACCAAATGTAGTTTTGGAATCTTAAAATATTGATAAAATTAATGAGTAAATTTCTTAAAATTGGCCACCGTGGCGCTAAAGGTTATGTTACGGAAAACACGTTAGAGTCTATTGTAAAAGCTATAGATTTAGGTGTTGATGGTGTGGAGATTGATGTGCATGTCTGTAAAACAGGAGAGCTAGTTGTTTTTCATGATTTTATTTTAGATCGTATTACAAATGGGGTAGGTGCAATAGCTAATTTGACTTTAAAAGATATTAAAAAATTAAAAGTAGATAATCAATTTAAGATACCAACTTTAATAGAAGTGTTGGATTTAATTGATAATACTATTGTAATAAATATTGAATTAAAAGGCGAAGGAACTGCAATTGCAACAGATCATATTGTTAAAGATTATATAGATAATAAAGGATGGGCTTTGGATAATATTATAGTTAGTAGTTTTAAGCATTCCGTATTACTTGAGCTTTACAATATAAATCCTAATATTCCATTAGGTGTATTGACAGAAGATAATTTTAGTGAGGCTTTAGCATTTGCGAATGTTATAAAAGCGAAAGCAATTCATCCTAAATTTTCCTTGTTAACCAAACTTAATGTTGCGCAAGCTCAAGCATTAGGGTATAAGATTAATACATGGACGGTTAATACAAAACAAGATATAAAACAAGCCATTAGCTATCAAGTAGATGCTATAATTAGTGATTTTCCAGACAGATTATGAAACAGTACGATGTAATTATTATAGGAGGCGGAGCAGCAGGTTTTTTTGCTGCAGTAAACATTGGAGAGCTACATCCTAACCTAAAAGTAGCCATATTAGAAAGAGGTAAAGATGTCCTTGGTAAAGTTAAAGTGTCAGGTGGTGGGCGTTGCAATGTGACGCATGCCGAGTTTATCCCACAAGAATTAACGACGTATTACCCTAGAGGGGAAAAAGAGCTATTGGGGCCTTTTCATACTTTTATGACAGGAGATACTATGGGCTGGTTTGAAGCGCGTGGTGTACCACTAAAGATTGAAGATGATGGACGTATCTTTCCAACCAGTAATAACTCTCAAACTATTATAGATTGTTTTTTAAATGAAGCGGATAAGCACAATGTTGATGTGTTGACTAATCAATCTGTGATAAGTTTTGAAAAAATAAATACGCAATGGAGTATTAGCACTAAAACAGATCAGTTTTTAGCAAATAAATTAATAGTTGCAACTGGAAGTAATCCAAAAATATGGTCTTTTTTACAGCAATTAGAACATACTATTATAAAGCCTGTTCCATCATTATTTACGTTTAATATTAACGATCAACGTATAAAAGATATTCCTGGTGTAGTCGCTCAGAATGTTACAGTAAAAGTCGTTGATTCTAAATTAGAATCTTCTGGGCCATTATTGATTACTCATTGGGGGATGAGTGCACCTTCAATTTTAAAGCTATCTGCTTTTGGAGCTTTAGAGTTAGCAAAAAGAGATTATAAATTTGATATTGAAGTTAATTTTATTAATCAAGAATTTGAAACAGCGTTGTCAGATTTAAAAGACATCAAACAGGACTTGTCTAAAAAAACGGTGTTTAAAGCAACACAATTTGATTTGCCAAAACGCCTATGGAAAACACTAGTTTTAGCTGCAGATATTACGGAAGATAATAGATGGGCAGATCTTAATAAAATACAATTAGAGGCCTTAGCTGGACAATTAACAAAAGCTGTTTTTAAGGTAGATGGAAAAAGCACATTTAAAGAAGAGTTTGTTACTGCAGGAGGAATAGATCTTAAAGAAGTTAATTTTAAAAATTACCAAAGTAAGGTCCATGATAACTTATATTTTGCTGGCGAAATAATTAACGTAGATGCAGTTACTGGTGGTTTTAACTTTCAAAATGCATGGACAAGCGCCTATATTGTAGCTAAAAATATAGATAATTAGCATGCAAAAATATATTGCGTTTTTAAGAGGTATTAACGTTGGTGGTCATAATAAACTACCAATGCAAGATTTAAGAGCGCTTATGGATTTGTTAGGATTTTTAGAGGTGAAAACCTATATTCAAACGGGTAATATTGTGTTTAAGTCGGATGTAACAGATATAGCTATAATAACCTCTAAGATTGAAGCGGGTATTGAAAATAGTTTTGGTTTTAAAATCCCCGTTTTAGTTAAAACACCAAAACAAGTGGCGCTAATTTTAGAGAATTATCCCTTTAGCGAAACTGAAAAACAAACCAGTTATTTTGCATTATTGTACACAAAAGTAGGTCGCAATCAAAAACAATTGATCACGACCTTTAGTTTTTTAAACGAAAAATTTAAGCTTATAAATGATTGTGTGTATTTATATTCTAGTACAGGTTACGGTAGGGCAAAAGCCAATAATAATTTTTTAGAAAAAAAATTAGAAATCTCGGTAACTACCAGAAATTTTAAAACACTAACAAAGTTACTCGCATTAAGTGAGGCTTAATTAACGTTGGTTTTTAATACAATCCCAAGACATAGCAATAGCAGTCTTTAAGTCGTCTCCTTCCATGTCTAATTCTCCTTTAGTTTTTAACCAAACTGCAGATACAACATTACCATAAGCATATTGTAAAACTAATCGTAATGGGGCATCTCTAAGATGTTTGTCTTTGATACCATTTAAAAAGAAATCTCTTACAGAAGAAAAATGGACTACTGTTTTGTCCATAACTTCCTTAGAAATAATAGGAGGGACACCAATAAACTCTACAAATTGAAAAGCAAGAGGATTACCAATAAAGTAGTTATATAAATTCAACCACATCGCTTCGTATTGTTTTTGGAAACCTTCATTTGGTAGGTTTGCCATCAAAACAACGCCGTAATCTTGATAAATCATATTATAGATCTCTTCAATAATTTGATTTTTGTTTTCAAAATAGTGATATATTGTTCCTACTGCAACATTAGCCTCTCGGGCAACCTGTGACATTGGCGTAGCGTGTACACCTTGTTTTACCACTAGCTCAAGCATAGTGATAATTATACGTTGTTTCTTGTCCATGAAATAGACTTGTTATAATCGGTAAATTAGCTAAAAGCGAAGTTTTAAGGGAACCTTTTTACCTATTGTTAGTTATTAAATATAGTAAATAAAACTCAGTTTTTATCAGAAACTGAACGATTATTCGGTAGCAAAATTAAGAATTTATATAAAATAATAGACCTATCTTTGCTAAAACTTATAAAATAAATGAATTCAACTCGTTTTAAACTAGGTAAATACACGAATACTCTTACAAGCGGATCAGCGTCTTGGTCGTCTCCAAGTAACATTGCTTTAGTTAAATATTGGGGAAAAAAGGAACATCAAATTCCGGAAAACCCTAGTATTAGTTTCACTTTGGATGCCTGTAAAACAATTACCGAAATAAAATTTGAGAAAAGAGAAGGTGATCAATCTACTTTTTCATTTGAAGTTTTTTTAGATGATATGCCAAAACCAGATTTTCATCCTAAAATTGAAACTTTTTTCAATCGTATTGAAGCATATTTACCCTTCTTAAAAGAATTTCATTTTACAATACATACGCAAAACACGTTTCCGCACAGTTCAGGGATCGCGTCTTCAGCATCAGGAATGAGTGCTTTGGCTTTGTGTTTAATGAGTATTGAAAAACAATTAAATCCTACATTATCGGATTCAGATTTTATTCAAAAAGCTTCATTTTTAGCCAGATTAGGGTCAGGAAGTGCTTGCAGAAGTTTGGAAGGTGATTTAGTTGTTTGGGGTGCACATCCAGAAATAGAAGGAAGTAACGATCTTTTTGGTGTTAAATATCCATATAAAGTACATGATAATTTTAAAAATTATCAGGATACTATTTTGTTGGTTGATAAAGGCGAGAAGCAAGTCAGTAGTACAATAGGACATAATTTAATGCATGGTCATCCCTTTGCTAAGCAACGTTTTGATCAAGCAGTAGGTAATATTTCAAAAATTAAAAACATATTAGAATCTGGAGATTTAGAAGCTTTTATTGCTTTAGTGGAGAGTGAAGCATTAACCCTTCATGCCATGATGATGACCAGTATGCCTTATTTTATATTAATGAAACCAAACACTCTAGAGATTATTAATAAAATCTGGAGTTTTAGACAAGAGACAGGTTTGCCAATCAGTTTTACATTAGATGCAGGAGCAAATGTACACGTGTTATATCCAGAAAAAGATGCAGACCAAATTTTAGAATTCATTAAATCACAGTTAGTTGCATATTGCCAAAACGGTCACTATATTTGTGATAAAATTGGTTTTGGAGCAAAACAGTCGTAACTTTATAAAATCAATGATTTAGATAGCATATGAAAGGCCCTTTATTTTATTCAAAAATTTTATTGTTCGGAGAGTACGGAATTATTAAAGACTCTAAAGGACTGTCTATACCTTATAACTTTTATAATGGTGCACTTAAAACGGAAGAAAATCCGTCTGAAGAGGCTATAAAATCTAATAAAAGTTTGAAACGCTTTGCGGACTATCTTGCAAAAGTTGATAGTGATTTGGTGGTGTTTGATATTAAAACATTAAAATCAGATGTTGAAGCAGGTATGTATTTTGACTCATCAATCCCACAAGGATATGGTGTAGGAAGTAGCGGAGCACTTGTTGCAGCTATTTATGATAAATATGCTCAAGATAAAATTACAGTTTTAGAAAATTTAACTAGGGAAAAATTATTAATTCTTAAATTGGTTTTTGCTGAAATGGAATCTTTTTTCCATGGTAAGTCGTCTGGTTTAGATCCATTAAATAGTTATTTAAGTTTACCAATTTTAATAAACTCTCAAGAAAATATTGAAGCTACAGGTATCCCCACGCAAAGTAGTGATGGGCAAGGTGCTGTGTTTTTATTAGATTCTGGTATTATTGGCGAAACAGCACCAATGGTAAGCATTTTTATGGAAAGCATGAAGCAAGAAGGGTTTAGAAAAATGCTTAAAACACAGTTTATAAAACATACAGATGCTTGTGTTGACGATTTCTTAAAAGGCGATATAAAATCGTTGTTTAAAAATACCAAGCAATTATCTAAAGTGGTGCTAAATAATTTTAAACCGATGATTCCTGCTCAGTTTCATGAGTTATGGAAAAACGGAATCGAAACTAATGACTACTATTTAAAACTTTGTGGTTCTGGCGGTGGGGGTTATATTTTAGGTTTTACACCAGATATTAAAAAAGCAGAACAAGCACTAAAGGACTATAAATTAGAAGTTGTTTATAATTTTTAAAATTAATTTGAGATGGAAACAACGTTAAATGATTTTTCAATAGGTTTATTTTTAATGCAAATACTTGGTTTTCTTTTGAGTTTTGCCATTTTATTTATTGTTTATAAGGTTTTAAGAAAATTCTTATCAAATAAATAATTAATGTTTACCAGAAAACAAAAACATCTTTACTTAAAGTTTTTTAGTATGTTTTCTGTAGTTAGAGGCTATAATATTCTTATTATAGTTATTGCTCAGTACTTAGCATCTATTTACATCTTTGCATCCGATAAACCATTAAAACAAGTATTGTTTGATGTTAATTTATTAATGCTAGTTTTAGCCACAGGAGCTGTTATTGCAGGTGGTTATATTATCAATAATTTTTACGATTCTGAAAAGGACTTAATTAATAGGCCTAATAAGACAATGTTAGATAAGTTGGTTAGTCAAAATACTAAGTTGTCTTTCTATTTTGTGCTTAATTTTTCAGCAGTTGTTATGGCTAGCTACGTTTCTTTTAAGCCCGTATTATTCTTTTCATTTTACATATTCGCTATTTGGTTTTATTCGCATAAGTTAAAAAAGAGACCTATTGTTGGTAATATTGTTTCGGCTATTCTAACCTTGACACCTTTTTTTGTCATTTTTGTGTATTACTATAATTTTAAGTCAGTTATTTTGGTACACGCCACCTTTTTATTTCTTATAATTTTTATAAGAGAGTTAACTAAAGATTTAGAGAATATAAAAGGAGATCTGACTTTAAATTATAGAACCGTACCTATTGTTTATGGCGAAAAAATGTCCAAAAAAATAATATCGTTTTTAGTTATAGCAACCTTATTTCCGGTGTATTTTTTAATTACCAGATTTGATATAGGACAGATGTACCTCTATTTTTACATGTGTGAAATTTTATTAATTATTTATCTAGTACTACTTTGGAGATCAAGCACAAAGACACAATACTTGTGGCTTCATAATATTTTAAAATTTATTATTGTAGCAGGTGTTTTTAGTATCTTGTTAATTGATATTGATTTAGTTTTAAACCGAATACTTTAAAAACATGGAACACACTTTAAAAGTGGCTATAGCCCAAATTACACCTGTACTTTTAAATAAACTAGAAACACTTAAAAAAGTAGAACAATCTATAATTGATGCAGCACATGTTGGATCAGAATTAATTGTTTTTGGAGAAGCTTTAGTGCCAGGTTATCCGTTTTGGGTGGCATTAACTGGGGGAGCAGAATGGGATACTAAAGTTAATAAAGAGTTGCATGCGACGTATGTTAAAAATTCTATCCAGATAGAGGCGGGAGAGTTAGATCGTATTTGTGATCTTGCTAAAACTAACAACATTGCGGTTTATTTAGGTATTATGGAACGCGCCAAAAATAGAGGCGGTCATAGTATTTATGCTTCTCTTGTATATATTGACGCTACAGGAGTTATTAAATCTGTGCATAGAAAATTACAACCAACCTATGATGAGCGATTAACTTGGGCGCCTGGTGACGGTAACGGTTTGCAAGTGCATCCTTTAAAACAATTTACAGTAGGAGGTCTAAATTGTTGGGAGAATTGGATGCCATTACCAAGAACTGCATTATATGGTTTAGGGGAAAATCTTCATATTGCTGTTTGGCCAGGAAGTGATCATAATACTAAAGATATCACTCGTTTTATTGCAAGGGAATCAAGAAGTTATGTGATTTCGGCTTCAAGCCTTATGACTAAAAAAGATTTTCCTGAAAGTACACCGCATTTAGATACCATTTTAACTAATGCTCCGGAGGTGTTAGCTAATGGTGGAAGTTGCATTGCTGGACCTGATGGCGAATGGATTATTGAACCTGTTTTGCATAAAGAAGGGTTGATTACTGCTACTTTAGATTTTAATCGCGTGTTGGAAGAACGTCAGAATTTTGACGTTGTTGGACACTACTCTAGACCAGATGTTACCAAGCTAACAGTGAATAGACAAAGACAATCTACAGTCGAGTTTAACGATTAAGAATCTTTTTAATTTATAATCAAAAAAACATTGTAAATTTGCACAAAATTATATCATGAGTAAAGCACGCGAAGGAAAGGACAAAGGAAAAGGGAAAGCTAAGCCAAGAGCACCTTTTAGACCTAAAAAAAGAGGGAAAGATGTTGCCGATGAGTCATCTAAGCCTGCTTTTGATAAAAAACCTGGACAGAAAAGAGTTTCTATTCCAGGCGAAATACGTTTAAATAAATACGTTGCCAATTCTGGTATGTGTTCTCGTAGAGAAGCAGATCAGCATATTGCAATGGGATTAGTGTCTGTTAACGGTAAAGTAGTCGTTGAAATGGGCTATAAAGTAAAGTTAGAAGACGAGGTGCGTTACGATGGAGCAAGAATAAATCCAGAAAAAAAGGCTTACGTTTTATTAAACAAGCCAAAAGGATTTGCAACTACTACTAGTGACCAGAAAGGTAAAACGGTAATGGATTTAGTCGGTAATTCTACAAGTTCTAGAATTAAACCAATTGGACGTTTAGGACGTAACTCTACCGGGTTATTGTTGTTTACTAATGACGAAAAAGTTGTTGCTCGTTTTACAAATTCTAATAAAGGAGTTGAGCGTTTATTTCATTTAGAGTTGGATAAAAACTTAAAAATGGAAGACATGAAGAAGATTAGAGAAGGATTTAAAGTAGAAGGTAAATCTGTAAAAGTTGAAGAAATTGACTACGTAAATAATACTAAAAACGAAGTTGGTGTAAAAATAAAGAATACAGGTAATACTATTTTACATACTATTTTTGAACACTTAAAATATGAGTTAGTAAGAATAGATTGTGTACAGATAGCACATTTAACTAAAAAAGATATTCCTAGAGGTAACTGGAAAATTTTAACGGAACAAGAAGTTAACACCCTTAAGATGTTATAATAACAGTTTATAATCTTAGATTATAAAATCATATAAAAAAAGCAAAATTCTAATATTAGAATTTTGCTTTTTTTTGTTTAATCAATTATACTAAAGCACCATTGGCGCCAATAACTTGACCAGAGATCCATTTGGAGTCATCACTAGCTAAAAACAAAACGACTTTAGCGATGTCTATTGGTTTTGCTAATCTGTTAAAAGCATTCATGCTACTTAGTTTATCTATAAATTCTTGTGATTTTCCTTTTAAAAATAACTCAGTTTCTGTAGCGCCTGGTGCAATTGCATTTACGGATATTCCTCTTCCAATTTCTTTTGAAAATACGCGCGTTATTTGCTCTACAGCAGCTTTAGAAGCCGAATAAAGGGCGTAGGTTGGAAACATTAATTTTACTGTGCTTGATGAAACGTTTATAATAATTCCATTATCGGCTAACTTACTGTCTGCTTCTTGTAGCGTATTAAAGACACCTTTAACATTGATGTTAAACTGCTTATTAAAATCGTCTTGTGTGTTATCCTTGATTTTTTTTGAAATCATTACACCTGCATTGTTTATTAAAACATCAATTTTACCATATTGCGCTATAGCTTGATCAAATAATCTAGTAACATCTTCTCGGTTACTTACATCTGCTTTTATCGCTATTGCCTCACCGTTATTGTCTTTTATACTTTGTACAGTGTCCGAAGCTTCTTTTTCGCTATTAGAATGATTTACAATTATTTTAGCTCCGTTTTTGGCTAATAATTGTGCTATTTCTTTACCAATTCCTCTAGAAGAACCAGTAACTATGATGACTTTGTTTTCTAATGTCATGTGTTTTGATATTATGAGTTATTAATTTAGGATGATACTTATTTTAAAGCTATTAATTGATCTGTAATTAAAGCTAAATCTGAGGCTATAATTTCGGGATTTTCTGCTAATGGATATAATTGTGCTCCTGGTCTACTAATAAATGCACCACGCCAATTGGCCCAAAGTGCTCCTGCAATATCCCAACCATGGGCAGCAACTAACAGGCATTCTTCAGGTTTTATTTGCATTTTTCTTGCAGCCCAAATGTAAGCATCTACGTGTGGTTTAAATTTACCGATGTCTTCTACACTTAGTCTTTCATCAAAATAATTTAATAAGCCTGAGTTTTTAAATTGTGTTTCTACACCTTTATTAGAAGAGTTTGTAAAAGATACCAATTTGTAACCTGCATCCTTTAATTTTTGTAAACTAGCTTTTACTTCAGGATGTGCTGGTAATGATCTTATAGGGCCTAGGATAGAAGCTTTAGCTTGAGCTTCGGTTAACGTAATTCCGTTGTTGGCAGCTACCATTTGTAGGGCAGCAGCACCTATAATACCAAAATCGTTATATTGGTTTCCAACTGTACTTACTAAGGAGTATTGTAACATGGTTGTAAACCAAAGGGATAATAAATCTTTTCGGCCACCTAACACTTGCCCCACACTATCTTTCATAGCGGTAAGATCTAATAACGTCTCGTTGACATCAAAAAATATAACTTTAGGTCTTTGGGCTATTGTTATAGTGTCTTGCGTATTTTCAGTTGATGTTGAAAAGGCTAGGTGGGGCGCTACTAAACTTGCTAATGCTGCCTTTTTAATAAAATCTCGTCTTTTGTTTTGTTCTTTCTTCATATATAATTATTTAAAACATACTACATGGTATGTTTTGTTTTAAAAAAAATTACGCTTTAATTTGTTTTAGGTATAACGATAATCCATCGATATATTGGTCTAGAATATCATCAGTATCATACAGCTTTCTGATGCCACGTATCCCTTCAAAAGCACTTATTAAATACACGGCTATAGCTTTACTTGATAGTGTTTTGCTAATGGTGTTTTCTTTTTGCCCTCTATCTATTAAGGTTATTAATGCCGCTTTCCAATCCTCAATAATACGTCGTAAAGCTAATTGGTAGGCAACTTCAAGATCACCAACTTCATTTATAAAATTATTCATGGGACAACCATGCTGTTTGTCGTAAACTGGAAATGATTTTAAGCGGTCTAAAAACGTAGTCTCTAAAATCTGTAAAGCATTACCAGATTGGTACAATGGTGTAATCATACCTTTGTAAACACGTTGTTGCACTTTTAGACTTATGACTGCTAGCCCAAGTTCTTTTTTGTTTTTGTAATGATGATAAAAAGCACCTTTAGTTAACTTTGTTGCTTTCATTATCTTATCTACGCTAGTGGTTTTAAAACCATTTTCGTAAAACAATGTAAACGACTTGTCTAAGATTATTTGTTTGGTAAGTTCTGATTTTTCGTTTTGCAACATGTTACAAATGTATATTTAAAAGATACTAAGAGGTATGTTTTTGGTGTTAAATTTAAACTAAAGTTAGATTACCCTTTTTTTTAATTAAATTTTAGAGTGAATTAATCTCTTTGATAAGTTACAAATGAAAACTCAAAGTCATGGTTTTCGTCTTTTGTATGAAAGGTATTTGCAGTTTCTTTCCAAACAGATAGATCAATCTCCGGAAAGAATGTGTCTGCATCAAAATTTGAATGTACACGAGTTAATTCAAGTTTAGAAGCATAGGGCATAGCTAGTTTGTAAATTTCTCCACCCCCAATAATAAATGGTTGTGCATCATCTTTAGCTAAGGCAATAGCAGCTTCTATATTGTTTACTACAATAACACCTTCAGGTACTTTATAGTCAGACTGTCTTGAAATTACAATATGTGTACGGTTAGGTAATGGCTTTGGAAAGCTCTCAAATGTCTTGCGCCCCATGATTATATGATGACCAGAAGTTAGTGCTTTAAAGCGCTTTAAATCATCACGTAAATGCCAAATTAAATCGTTGTTTTTACCAATTTCATTATTCTCACCTGCAGCAACAATCATGGTTAGATTGTTAATCGCTTTAGTTTGTTGCGCTTTAAAAACTTCACTTTTTGCAAGTGTTAAATCTTCTTTCTCCACTTGTAGTTTTAATTTTTCAATTCTGACCTTCTGCTTAGTGACTAGTTTTGCTAATTGTTGTTCTTCCCATTCTTTACCCATAAATTTTGAAGTTACAAAGACACTAAATAAATGATATAAAAAGAAAAACAGCCAAGCCATAATAGCAAATACAAACCAATCAATTCCAAAAAATTTGGTTTCTTTTCCTATTCCTAAAACGGTGTTTGCTACTATTAAAAATACAGCACCAATTAAGAAGATTAC
This sequence comes from Olleya sp. KKT75, assembly GCF_055635485.1. Taxonomy (NCBI): domain Bacteria; kingdom Pseudomonadati; phylum Bacteroidota; class Flavobacteriia; order Flavobacteriales; family Flavobacteriaceae; genus Olleya; species Olleya sp. KKT75. The sequence goes on along the minus strand of NZ_CM145759.1, from coordinate 652,603 downwards.
AAAATGCGCATACAAACGCTTTTTTTGCTTAATTCTACGCTGAGCATTTTTAATTAATTCTAATTGCTCTTTATCTATTTGAGGTTTTTCTTTTTTCTTTATTCCGAACATAGGTCGCTATTATTATGTAAAGTTAATGAATTTATGAGATTTGCTTTTAATATTTGTAGACGAAATCGATATAGTTTGATTATCAATTGTTTACAACTGTTTTTGTATTAATAATATTAACAATTTATTGCCATTAAATTAACGAAATAGATGTTTTTAGGCAGTAATTTTAGTAATCTCATAAAAGTTTAAAATTAGTTATTTTTTATTTTGATGGCTGAAAAAATCTTATCTAATTTTGAACCTTTAAAACACTTATATTATGGCTATTAAGAAACAATTTTTGAAAAGTAAACCAGTTTGTAAAGTAACTTTTACTGTTCCGGCAGCAGAAGCAAAGCAAGTTACTGTTGCAGGTAATTGGAATGAATGGAATACGGAAGCAGAACCATTAAAAAAGTTAAAAAACGGAACCTTTAAAGGAACTGTAAACCTAGAAGCAGGTCAGGCTTACGAGTTTAAATATGTTGTTGATGGACAATGGCAGAATGACGTGGAAGCGGATGGGTATGCTTGGAATGATTATGCTGCTGCAGATAATAGTGTGATAAACTTATAAAAACAAATAGAGCGCTTAGTTATTAAGCGCTCTATTTGTTTTTGTAATTAAAAGGATACTGTTTAAACTGCCACAGCACCTTTGATATGCGGATGTGGGTTATAGTTTTCTAATTTGAAATCTTCAAATTTAAAATCAAAAATATCCTTTACATCAGGATTAATTGTCATTGTTGGTAATGGTCTCACCTCTCTAGATAGTTGTAATTCCAGTTGCTCAAAATGGTTGCTATAAATATGTGCATCCCCAAAAGTGTGTATAAAATCACCAGCTTCATAACCACAAACTTGTGCAATCATCATAGTAAACAAGGCATAAGAAGCAATATTAAAAGGGACTCCTAAAAACGTATCTGCACTACGTTGGTATAGTTGGCAAGATAATTTGCCATCTGCTACGTAAAACTGGAAAAAGGCATGACACGGTGGTAATGCAGCTTTTCCATTAGCAACATTCTCAGAAAAACTTTTGGAATTGTCAGGTAAAACAGACGGGTTCCATGCAGACACTAACATACGTCTACTATTAGGATTGTTTTTTAAGGTGTCTATAACGTCTTTAATTTGGTCAATCTCATCACTATTCCAATTTCTCCATTGGTGTCCGTAAACAGGTCCTAAATCACCATTTTCATCAGCCCAAGAATTCCATATTTTAACGCCATTTTCAGTAAGGTAGTTGATGTTTGTATCTCCTTTTAAAAACCAAAGTAACTCATAAATAATAGATTTTAAGTGTAGTTTCTTGGTTGTTACCATCGGGAAACCTTTACCTAAGTCAAAACGCATTTGATAACCAAAAACGCTTTTTGTGCCAGTGCCTGTGCGGTCTCCTTTTTCGTTTCCATGTTCTAATATGTGCTTAACTAAGTCGTGATATTGTTTCATATTTCTTAAGATTTCAAGAATTTAAAAGTATAAAAAAGGGTTAACATTAAAATGTTAACCCTAAATAATATATAAAAAGTTATTAACTGTTATTATCCAATAATCATACCTGCAATAGTTGCAGATATTAGTGATGCTATAGTACCTCCAAGTAGTGCTTTCATCCCGAATTTAGACAAGGTTTTACGTTGTCCTGGCGCTAAAGATCCAATACCTCCAATTTGTATTCCAATAGAGGCAAAGTTAGCAAAACCACAAAGCATATAAGTTGCCATAATTATTGACTTCTCATAAGATAAGTGTGTTGCATTAGCTACATTTTTAAGTTCGGCTAATTGTATGTAACCTACAAATTCACTTGCAGCTAATTTAATACCTAATAGCTGCCCCATAAGTGCCATATCTGCTTGTGCGACACCTATTAACCACATTAGTGGTGCAAAGATGTAACCCAATATAAGTTCTAGAGATAAAGCTTTATAACTTGTGTTTAAAGCAATCCAGGCGTTTAGGTTAGTAACATCTCCAACCCAACCTAAAATACCATTTAACATGGCTATAAAAGCAACAAATACTAATAGCATTGCTCCAACATTAACTGCTAGTTTTAAACCTTCAGTTGTACCGTTGGCAATAGCGTCTAATATGTTAGAACCTATTTTGTCTTGAGAGACTTCTACATCTGTATTTACCTCTTCTGTTTGAGGAAATAATATTTTTGAAATAACTATGGCACCAGGAGCTGCCATTACGGAAGCTGCTAATAAATGCTTAGCGTAAAATAAACGTAACACTTCATCATCACCACCTAAAAATCCAATATATGCAGCAAGTACTGCTCCTGCTACTGTTGCCATACCTCCAATCATAACTAAAAGCATTTCTGATTTAGTCATTTTTTCTAAGTAAGCTTTAATAAGTAACGGCGCTTCTGTTTGTCCTAAAAAGATATTTCCTGCAACACTTAAGCTTTCTGCTCCAGAAATTTTAAGCGCTTTTGATAATAACCAAGCCATAGCTTTTACTACTCTTTGGATAATACCTAGATAAAATAATAAAGAAGTTAATGCAGAAAAGAAAATGATAGTTGGTAATACTTGGAAAGCGAAAATAAATCCGAAAGTATCCATATCAACCACTAATCCTTCGAATAAAAATTTACTTCCGGCTCTAGTAAAATCTAAAACACTTATAAATAAACCTCCAATAAATTCGAATGCTGTTTTTATAAAATCAACTTTTAAAACACCAATTGCAATTAGTAACTGAAAGGCTAAACCAATCACTACAATTTTCCAATCGATAGCTTTTCTGTTGCTACTAAATAAAAATGAAATAAATAATAAAGCAACCATTCCTAAAGCACCTCTCCATAGACTAGTTACAGAAAAACCACCACTAGGAATTATTTTGTTAGCTTCAGATACTGCAAGTTGCGCAGCTGTTTTTTCTTTTATTTTAAACGAATAAATGTTTTCTTTTTGTTTGAAAACTAAAGTAGAATCTGTTAAGGTTTGTACTTTTAAGCGTTGAGAGACATCGCTAGGCGTATCATAATAAAATACTAGTACATTGTTTTGAAATAAATAGTCTCCAGATAAATTGTTATGATTAAAACTACCATCTTTAATGGTTAGTACATCTTTATCAGATAAGTCTAAACTTGTCGAGTCTAATTTAGTTTGACCTGCTTCAAGCTGCCATTCTTTTTCAATATCCTGAGCATAGGTAGATGTAATGCTCGTTAAAGTCGCTAGAATAGCAAGTATAAAATATTTCATTGTAAAGGGATTATCGTTTAGAGATTTCATCTCTGATTTTAGCTGCTTTTTCGTAATCTTCATTAGTTACAGCTTCGTCTAAAAGGTTGTGTAGTTCTTCTGTTGTTTTAGAAAAATAATCGTCTTGTTCGTCTTCTAATTCAAACTCTTCGTTTATTATATCTTCAACAAGGATGTTCTCTGGATCATTTTCTTGCGTAGGGTCAACCTTTAGGTATATTCCGGCTTTGTCCAGTATGTTTTTATATGTAAAAATTGGCGCTTTAAAACGTAAGGCTAATGCAATAGCATCGCTAGTTCTAGCATCAATAATTTCTTCGATTTTATCGCGCTCGCAAATTAAAGAGGAGTAAAATACACCATCTACTAATTTATGAATAATAACTTGTTTAACCACAATATCAAAACGATCTGCAAAGTTTTTAAATAGGTCGTGGGTGAGTGGTCTTGGTGGTCTAATTTCTTTTTCTAATGCTATAGCAATAGACTGCGCTTCAAAAGCACCAATAACAATTGGTAATTTACGATCGCCATCAACTTCGTTTAAAATAAGTGCATACGCACCATTTTGTGTTTGGCTGTAAGAAATACCTTTTATATTTAATCGGACTAAACTCATAGTGTATAAAAAACAAAGAACCGTTTAAATTAGGACTTTACCAAACTACGATAAGTAGTTTTTGTACATAATTTAAACAGTCCTTTGTTAATAAGAACTTAATTTTATAAAAACTTAGGCGTTTGCTGCCTTAAATGCTTTTAACTTTTCTATTAATTGTGGTACCACTTCAAAAGCATCTCCAACAACTCCATAATCTGCTGCTTTAAAGAAAGGTGCTTCTGGATCTGTGTTAATAACCACTTTTACTTTAGAGGCATTAATACCTGCTAAATGTTGTATTGCACCAGAGATTCCGATTGCAATATATAAGTTTGATGCTACTGGTTTTCCTGTTTGTCCAACGTGCTCACTGTGTGGTCTCCATCCTAAGTCAGATACGGGTTTAGAACATGCTGTTGCTGCTCCTAAAACATCTGCTAACTCTTCAATCATTCCCCAGTTTTCTGGTCCTTTCATTCCACGTCCTGCAGATACTACTATTTCAGCATCAGCAATAGTTACTTTGTCTGTTGCTTTATCTACAGACTCTACAGTTACTCCTGTAGCAGGTAAGCTTGGTGCAAAATCTTCCGCAGCAGCGCTAGCACTTTTTTCTACTAATCCAAAAGAGTTATTAGAAACACCAACAATTTTTACATCTGTATCAATTGTAGTTAAATTAAACGCTTTATTTGTAAATGCTGTACGTTTTACTGTAAAAGGAGCGGTAGATGATGGCGCTTCCATAACATTAGAGGCGTAACCAGCTTCTAAAGCTACTGATAATATAGGTGCTAAATACTTGCTATCTGCACTTTGACTTACTATTACAACTTTAGCATCTTCGTTTTTTGCTGCTTGTGCAATTGCAGAAGCATAAGATTTTGCATTAAAGTTATTTAAAGAAGCATCTGATATTTTTAATACCTTATCTACTCCGTATTGTCCTAATTCTGAAACATCATTTGCATTAACTGTTACAGCTGTTACAGTTGTTCCCATTTGGTCTGCAACTGCTTTTGCATAAGATGCTACTTCTAGAGCTGTTTTTTTAAAGGCTCCGTTTTCTGATTCTGTATATACTAAAACTGACATAATTTTTTATTTTAAAAATTAAAACTCCAAAGCTATATTCCAAAGTTTGATTTCTTGGAATACGGAATTTTAATATTGGATTTATATTACTTTAGCTTCGTTGTGAAGTAAGTTAACTAACTCATCTAAATTATCAGGAGCAACTAAAGTTACCGCACCTTTTGGAGTAGGTTTTTCAAATTTAACAGAAGACGTTTCAACAGACGCGCCAACTGGCTCAACAACAGTTAATGGTTTTTTTCTAGCCATCATAATCCCTCTCATGTTTGGGATACGTAAATCACTTTCTTCGACTAAACCTTTTTGACCACCAATAACTAAAGGTAATGCAGTAGCAACCGTTTCTTTACCACCATCAATTTCTCTTACAGCTTTAGCAGTTGTACCATCCACATCTAAGCTAATACAGTTTGTTACAAAATTAGCGTCAATCATTTCTGCAATCATACCAGGTACCATTCCACCGTTATAATCAATAGACTCACGACCAGCAATTACTAAGTCGTAACCACCTTCTTTTACTACGTTAGCAATTTCTTTAGCAACTTGGTATCCATCTTTAGCTTCCGTATTAACTCTAATAGCGGTATCTGCACCAATAGCTAAAGCTTTACGTAAAGTAGGTTCTGTTTCTGGTCCTCCAACATTTATAACATCTACAGATGCACCTTGTTTTTCTTTAAACCACATAGCACGTGTTAAACCAAATTCGTCGTTTGGATTAATTACAAATTGCACTCCAGTTGTGTCAAATTTTGAATCTCCATCTGTAAAATTAATTTTTGATGTCGTATCTGGTACATGACTAATACACACTAAAATTTTCATATTATTTTTGTTTTATGAGTTCTGTTACGTTAGATGTAATCAACTATAACGATATAGTTTGTCTAACTTTTATTTAATTTTTGATAAATTTAAGTCTTTAAAAATCCGCTTAAATCTTACGGACACGAAGATAATTATTTTATTTCGAAAAAATACTATGCATGCATAGTAAATTTTAAATAATTCTGTAGTTAAAAGTTTTTCATTTATTGTTATTTTTGCTTTTCAAATTATTATTTAGATGAAGACAATTCAATTTAGAGAAGCTATATGTGAAGCCATGAGTGAAGAAATGCGCAGAGATGAAAGCATTTACTTAATGGGAGAAGAAGTAGCAGAATATAATGGTGCATATAAAGCATCAAAAGGGATGTTAGATGAGTTTGGTGCAAAACGTGTTATTGATACACCAATTGCCGAGCTTGGATTTGCTGGTATTGCTATAGGTTCTACCATGACAGGTAACAGACCAATTGTAGAATACATGACGTTTAACTTTTCGTTAGTTGGTATTGATCAAATTATAAATAACGCTGCTAAAATTAGACAAATGTCTGGTGGACAATTTAATTGTCCTATTGTATTTAGAGGTCCTACAGGAAGTGCAGGACAATTAGGTGCAACACACTCTCAGGCTTTTGAAAACTGGTTTGCAAATACACCAGGTCTAAAGGTAGTAGTACCTTCAAATCCGTATGATGCTAAAGGTTTATTAAAATCTGCAATTCGTGATAACGATCCTGTGATCTTCATGGAAAGTGAGCAAATGTATGGTGATAAAGGAGAAGTGCCAGAAGGAGAATACACAATTCCATTAGGAGTTGCTGAGATAAAAAGAGAAGGTACAGATGTAACAATCGTATCTTTTGGTAAGATTATTAAAGAGGCTTACATCGCAGCAGAGCAATTAGCTAAAGATGGTATTTCTTGTGAGATTATCGATTTACGTACAGTACGTCCAATGGATAGAGAAGCCATTGTTAAATCTGTAAAGAAAACAAACCGCTTAATAATTTTAGAAGAAGCATGGCCATTTGGAAACGTTGCGACTGAAATTACTTATTTGGTACAAAGTGAAGCATTTGATTATTTAGATGCTCCAATTATAAAAATAAACACTGCAGATACACCTGCACCTTACTCTCCAGTATTATTAGCAGAATGGTTACCGGACCATACAGATGTTATTACTGCTGTTAAAAAAGTAATGTATAAATAAAAAAATAGTATTTTCTATTTATTAAAAGCTTCATTAGCACGATTGTTGATGAAGCTTTTTGTATTAAATGCCTAAATATGAATAGTAAACTTTTTTGCCTCTTTTTTATCTTCGGAAGTCTTTTTGCAATCGCACAAACTAAGGTCAGTGGTGTTGTTTTTGACGCGTTTGATCAGCCAATATCTTTTGCAAATGTCGTTTTTAAAGGATCGTCTGTTGGTGTTATTACCAATGAGGAAGGTCGTTTTTATCTTGAAGACGAAAACACATGGGATACCATTGTAGTCTCTTTTATTAGTTTTGAAACACAAGAAATTAAGCTTGAGAAAAAAGTTAATTACGATTTAAAATTTATTCTAAAAGAAGAAGTTGCTGCACTTGACGAAGTCTTTATTGTATCAGGTAAGCAGTCTAAAAAAAATAACCCAGCAATTGATATTCTTAGAAAAATCTGGGCTAACAAACGTAGTAACGGTTTAAAAAAGTACAAACAATACCAGTATGATAAATACGAGAAAGTAGAGTTTGACCTTAATACCGTGGACAGTACTTTAATGGAAAGTAAACTGTTTAGAGGTATGGAGTTTGTTTTTGATCAAGTGGATACGTCTAATGTTACAGGTAAAACGTATTTACCAATGTTTATTAATGAGTCGTCTAGCGAGGTCTATGGAGATAATATAACCAAGGCAAAGCGTGATATTTTAAAAGGAAACAAAAACTCAGGGTTTAGTAATAATCAAATTATTATTGACTTTGTGGATGACTTATATTCAGAATACGATGTGTATGATAATTACCTTAAGTTTTTTGATAAAAGTTTTACTAGTCCAATTTCCAGAACAGGAATTCAGACCTATAACTACGTATTAGCAGATAGTAGTTATATAGATAATAAATGGTGTTATAATATTATTTATTATCCAAGACGTAAAAACGAATTAACTTTTAAAGGCGATTTTTGGGTTGCAGATACCACCTTTGCAATTAAGGAAATTAATATGCAGGCTTCTAAAAGTGCCAACATAAACTGGGTAAAAGAAATTTATATAGAACAAGAGTTTGAGGTCCTAAACGACTCGGTGTTTTTAATAAAGCGTGATTACTTTATGAGTGATTTTGCTTTTAATAAAAAAGAAAAATCAAAAGGTATTTATGGTAAGCGTACTACATTGTACGATAACTATAAGTTTGATCAAGAAAAAGACCCTAAGTTTTATAAAGAAAAAGTATTCAGTTTTGATGAAGATATCTATAATCAAGACGATAGTTTTTGGGACCAAAACCGAATGGAAACCTTAAGTAAGGACGAAAAAGGCGTATACGTCATGCTGGACTCTTTAAAAAACACTCAAAAATTTAAACGCCTATATAACTTAGGAAGTATACTAGCTTCTGGTTATGTAGAGTTTCCTCAGCTTAATTTAGATTATGGTCCGATCTTTTCAACATTTGGTTATAATGAAGTGGAAGGAGTAAGGTTAAGAGCAGGCGGACGTACTTATTTTGGGCAAAACGATTTATGGCGTATTGAAGGATTTACAGCCTACGGGTTTAGAGATAATAAGTTTAAATATGGTCTATCAGGTAAATGGTTACTTGATAAGCGTAGTCGTTTAATTATCTCTGGAGGTAACCGTCGTGATGTGGAGCAAATTGGAGCTAGTTTAACCACTAGTACAGATGTTTTAGGGCGAAGTTTAGCCAGTAGCTCCGTAGTTGGGACAGGGACAAATGATAAATTAACTAACTTAAATTTAAGTACATTATCTATCGAAGCTGAGCCTTTTAGAAATGTAATTACTCGCTTAAGCGGAAGTTATAGAACGTTGGAATCTGCCTCTCAAACATTTAGTTTAGATTATTTTACAGATGCCACACAAACAGCAACTAAATCTGAAGTTAAGCAATACGAAACAGCCTTTTCTATGTCTTATTTTCCAAAACGTGAAATGACAGGGTATGGAGTAGAGCGTCGTACTAAAAACGATGATTTTGCAAGGCTATTTGCTCAAGTAACTGTTGGAGATAAAAGTGTTTTAAATAGTGATTTTGATTATACAAGATTACAATTTTCTTACACCCAACCATGGGCTTTAGGAGGTTATGGTCGTTTATATACTACTATTGAAGCAGGAAAAACATTTGGAGAAGTGCCATTAGGATTACTTAGCGTTGTGCCAGGTAATCAAAGTTATTTTTCAATATATAATACATTTTCAAACTTAGATTTTTATGAGTTTGTTACGGATGAATATGCAACATTGCATATTGAGCATAACTTTAACGGACGTTTATTTTCTCGTATTCCATTTCTTAAAAAGTATAATTTAAGAGCTATTGTTGGAGCAAGAGGCGTTATTGGAGATGTTTCTCAGGAAAATAGAGATATTAATGCGTCAGGTTTAGTTTATAGAGCACCAAAGACTGAAGCGTATTATGAGTATAGCGTTGGTGTAGGTAATATTTTTAAAGTCTTTAGAATAGACTTTAATTTTAGAGGTAACTATTTGGATCCAGTAACTAATCCAGATGCTAGAAAATTTGGTGTTACCGGTAGTTTTGGTTTCTACTTCTAAAAACCAAATAGTAAATTATTGATTTCAATCTTACGTCTTGCGTGCTGTTGTAGTTTGCAAAACGTTTCAATTTAAAATATATATGGCTGTATCAAAAGCAGAAGTAAATGGCATGTCAGAGTTAACTCTAAATAAGCCAGAAATAATTGTTTCAGATAAACAGTTAATGTTATTTAGTAAAGGAACAGATGTTAGATTAACAATAAAAACATTAGAAGCTGGTCATCCTGTATTAATAACAGCATTTTATAGTAATGGATTAACACTATTAAAGGAGTTAAAAGTTTACTTATATAAAAAGTTGCCTAATAAGTCTTTTAAAGAGCAACGCGAATACAGAGCGCAATATAAAAAATTGTCTAGCTTAATTTTGATCGAAATTGTTGATTATAAATTAGCAGTCAAAAAAGCACCAGCTATTGGTTGGTTAGAAAAATTATATCCAGAAGCTAGTCGTTTTTTATTGCCTTTTGTACAAGTCCAAGGACTTAACAGTGCATGGCAATGGTATGAAAATGGTGTAAACATTCCTGTGTTACGTAATAAAATACATCCTTATTTTGGGACGTACTTTCCAACGCGTTATGATCATTTAATTTTATTTGACAATTGGTTAAAGCGTTATGAAGGACCAAAAAAATCCGCAATTGATGTGGGAATTGGAAGTGGTGTGTTATCACTTCAAATGGTAAAACACGGTTTTCAAAAAGTACATGGTACGGATACTAATCCTAATGCTATTTTTGGATTAAACGAATCTATTAAGGATACCAAGTTGTCTAGAAAAATTACGTTGGAATACGCTAATCTTTTTGGAACACATGAAAAACAAACGGAGCTGATTGTTTTTAACCCACCGTGGTTACCAACGTCTAGTCGTTTAAATAGGTTAGACGAAGCTATATATTATAACGAAAGTTTGTTTCCTGACTTTTTTGAAAGTGCAAAACAACGTTTATTGCCAGACGGTAAGTTAGTCTTGTTGTTTTCGAACCTGGCTCAGATAACAGAAGTAACTAAAGCACACCCTATAGAAAAGGAATTAGCAGAAGGTGGACGCTTTGAGTTAGAAAAATGTTTAAAACGTAAAGTTAAGTTGGCTTCTGATAAAACAAAAAGAGACCAACATTGGCGTGCTTTAGAAGAAGTAGAACTGTGGGTTTTAAAGCCTATATAACTGGTTGTTTTTGACTTAGTCTAAATTGAAAATGGGATAAAAATAGTGTTGTTGGCAAAAATCAAAACGTTTCTCTTGCCAATACCTAAATAATCTCGTACTTTCGCATCCCGAAAAAGTAAAAATTAATATTTAAATTCCGCTTGACGGAAACTAAAAATAAAGAATATGAGTCCAGGAGGAAAATTAACATTTGATGTATTAATAGAGATACCAAAAGGAAGCAGAAATAAATACGAATACGATTTTGAATTAAATAAAATCCGTTTTGACCGTATGTTATTTTCTTCAATGATGTATCCAGGAGATTACGGTTTTATTCCAGAAACATTAGCATTAGATGGTGATCCATTAGATGTTTTAGTTATGGGAACTGAGCCAACTTTTCCAGGTTGTGTAATGGAGGTTAAGCCAATTGGTGTATTCCACATGGCTGATGAAAAAGGACCAGACGAAAAAATTATTTGTGTACCAACTACAGATCCAATTTGGAATAGCTACAACGATATTGACGATTTAAATCCTCACAGAGTTAAAGAAATCACTCACTTTTTTCAAGTATATAAGGACTTAGAAATGAAAAAAGTAGATATCGGAGCATGGGGTGATGCAAAAGAAGCCTATGAGATTTTAAATAAATGTGTTGAGCGTTATGAGAATAGCGAGCATAAGACAAATGGTAATTTTACTATCTAAGACGTAAATTTATCCAAAATATTAAACCCCTTTTACTGCAAAGTAAAAGGGGTTTTTGTTTTGCACAAGTATTTGTATTAGTAATCTGTTAATACAAAGTCAATTTATTTTGTTTTTTTGATGTTTAATTGGTTTTAAAATTATTGATAATATAATTTTAATGTTAAAAAATTATCATTTTAATATTTTTGTTTCTGTTTGATTTGTTACTTTAGCAATACTTAACAACCTAATAAACAAACTTATATGGAATCAATGATGATATATATGCCTATTGCTATGGCAATTTTGGGCTTAATTTACATGATTATTAAACAATCTTGGGTAATGAAGCAAGATGCCGGAGATGGCAAGATGAAAGAGATTTCGGATCACATCTACGAAGGGGCTTTAGCTTTTTTAAATGCCGAGTATAGATTGCTTTCAATTTTTGTAGTTATAGTAAGTGTCTTACTTGCTGTAGTCGCGTATTTTGTACCCACTACTAGTTATTTAATAGTAATTGCTTTTATCTGCGGGGCTATTTTTTCTGCTTTTGCGGGAAATATAGGTATGAAAATCGCAACCAAAACTAACGTTAGAACAACTCAGGCAGCAAAAACAAGTCTGCCAAATGCTTTAAAAATATCTTTTGGAGGCGGAACAGTAATGGGACTTGGTGTTGCAGGATTAGCTGTTTTAGGGTTGACTGCCTTTTTTATAATATTTTACAAGTTTGTATTTATGCCAGATGGCTGGACTAATACAGAGGACATGACACTTGTGTTAGAGACCTTAGCTGGGTTTTCTTTAGGTGCAGAGTCAATTGCTTTATTTGCTCGTGTTGGTGGCGGTATTTATACTAAAGCAGCCGATGTTGGTGCTGATTTAGTAGGTAAGGTAGAAGCTGGTATACCAGAAGATGATCCTCGTAATCCAGCAACTATTGCAGATAATGTTGGTGACAATGTTGGAGATGTAGCAGGTATGGGAGCTGATTTATTTGGGTCTTATGTTGCAACAGTACCAGCAGCAATGGTATTGGGTAATTATGTGATTAAAGATATGGGAGGAAATATAGATGATGCTTTTGGAGGTATTGGACCAATTTTATTACCAATGTCTATTGCTGGTGTCGGAATTATTATTTCTATTATAGGAACTTTATTAGTTAAAATAAATAGTAATGATGCTAAGGAGTCCGAAGTAATGGGCGCTTTAAATCGTGGTAATTGGGTATCTATTGCATTAGTAGCAGCAGCTTGTTATGGATTAGTAACTTGGATGTTACCAGAAACTATGCAAATGAACTTTTTTGGAGAAGGTACTATAGAAGTGTCCTCTATGCGTGTATTTTATGCTACATTAGTTGGGCTATTTGTTGGTGCTGTAATATCATCTGTAACGGAGTATTATACAGGATTAGGCAAAAAGCCGATTTTAAAAATTGTACAACAATCAAGTACTGGAGCAGGAACAAATATAATTGCAGGTTTAGCTACGGGAATGATTTCTACATTTCCATCGGTATTATTATTTGCAGCAGCCATTTGGTCGTCTTATGCATTAGCAGGATTTTATGGTGTTGCTTTAGCTGCCTCTGCTATGATGGCTACAACAGCTATGCAATTAGCAATTGATGCTTTTGGTCCAATATCTGATAATGCCGGAGGTATTGCAGAAATGAGTGAGCAAGATCCGATTGTAAGAGAGCGTACGGACATATTAGACTCGGTTGGTAACACAACAGCTGCAACAGGAAAAGGGTTTGCTATCGCATCCGCAGCATTAACATCGTTAGCGTTGTTTGCTGCTTATGTAACGTTTACAGGAATTGACGGTATAAATATTTTTAAAGCACCGGTTTTAGCAATGTTATTTGTTGGAGGAATGGTGCCTGTTGTGTTTTCGGCTTTAGCCATGAATGCGGTTGGTAAAGCAGCTATGGAAATGGTAGAAGAAGTACGACGCCAGTTTAAAGAAATCCCTGGTATTATGGAAGGTACCGGAAAGCCCGAATATGATAAATGTGTGGCTATATCTACTAAAGCGTCTTTAAAAGAAATGATGTTACCGGGGTTATTAACTATTGGGTTTCCGTTGGTGATAGCTTTTGTGCCATTACTTTTTGGAATGCATCATTTGGCTGTTGCCGAAATGTTAGGAGGTTATATGGCAGGTGTTACTGTTAGCGGTGTTTTATGGGCCATTTTTCAAAACAATGCTGGTGGTGCGTGGGATAATGCAAAAAAGTCTTTTGAGGCTGGTGTAGAGATTAATGGCGAAATGACTTATAAAGGAAGTGATGCACATAAAGCTGCTGTTACTGGAGATACAGTTGGTGATCCGTTTAAAGATACGTCTGGACCATCGATGAATATTTTAATAAAACTAACGTGTTTAATTGGGTTGGTGATTGCACCAATTTTAGGTGGTCATGCTGATACAGGCGTAGCGCATGCGGAAGACGTTACTATTGAAAAACAAATGGTTGCAGACAGTAATGTGGCTGAAGCTGTTATAACATATACTATTGTGGTTAATGGAGAAACGGTTGTTAAAACGGAAACCTTTAAGGGTGTTAAGACTGACGTCGAAACTAAAATAAAAGCGTTTGAAGCCGATAATAATACACGTATTGAGGCGGATAGGAAAATTATTAAATCGGTAAATGTCAAAAAGGGCTAACTGTATTAAAATTATAAATTTTACGCCTGCTAATAACATTAGCAGGTTTTTTTTATGCTATATTTGAGTAATGAGTTGGTTTAAGAAAGATCCCTTACAAATTATTTCGTTTTTGAGTTATGGTACGCCCAGCCATTTGTACCATCGCGGTCGTGCGTTGGAAGACGAAACTATTGACTTAGACCAAAAAAGTATGTTTAACCTTGTTTTGAATACGTGGAAACGATTTGAAACCGACGAAATAAAACATACAAGACTTAAAATTACACTCCCTAATAATCAAGTATTTTACACTGAAACGGATAAGGATGGCTATTATAAAATAGATGAAGCTATTTCTGATTTTGGCGATTTTATAAACACGGAAGGTTGGTTAAATTTTGAGGTGTCTTATGATGATGCGTCTTTAAAACGAACAATACAAAGCCAGAATAGATTCCGTGCAGAGTTGTTGATACCTAATCAGGATTCTGACTTTGGTGTTATTAGCGATATTGATGATACTATTTTGCACACTGGTGTGGTGTCTGTTTTAAAATGGCGTGTGTTGTATAATACATTTTTTAAACATGCTCAAAATAGAATTCCGTTAGAAGGTGCAGCAGATTTTTACCATAAATTGCATAAAGGTCCTACTAATAAAAAGTCGAATCCTATTTTTTACGTAAGCCATAGTCCATGGAATTTATACCGTTATTTAGAGTTTTTTTTAAGAACTAATAATTTTCCTAAAGGCCCAATTTTATTGAGGGGTTTTAGTACTATTTTTAAAAAGAAAACTGCTGATAGTAAGCCTGAAAAACAGTTAGAGATTGAAAATATTTTAAAGACGTATCCTAAGTTATCAATTATTTTAATTGGTGATAGTGGAGAGCATGATCCTGATATTTATCTACAACTTGTAAATGCCTATCCTGACCGTATTAAAGCAGTATATTTAAGAAGTGTTAATGATAAGAAGAAAACCAAACGGGTAAAAAGTTTACTTAGTCATTATAAGCAAACTCCAGTGTTATTGGTAAATTCTAGTAAAGAGGCTATAGTCCATGCTAGAAGTCATGGTCTTATTAAATAAGCCCGCGTTAGTGATGGAAATGGCATCCTTTTTTTGCTGCCACAAATGGCAAAAAAAGATATAATGTACAGCGCGACCCTTGTGGTAACGCCCCAAACGATCTAGAATAAACCGTTTATTTCTGCGTCTATTTTATTGATAATAATACCTAAGTCTTCAGGGTTTGCAACAAAGTCCATATTGTCTACATCAATAACTAATAAATTACCTTTTGTGTAACCATGTATCCAAGCCTCGTAACGCTCGTTAAGTCTGCTTAGGTAATCTATGCTTATTGAGTTTTCGTAATCACGTCCACGTTTGTGGATTTGAGATACCAAATTTGGGATAGAACTGCGTAAGTAAATTAATAAATCAGGACTGGCAACAAAACCTTCCATTAGATCAAAAAGAGATTTGTAGTTTTCAAAATCACGATTGGTCATTAAACCCATAGCGTGCAGGTTAGGAGCAAATATGTGTGCATCCTCATAAATAGTCCTGTCTTGTATGATGTCTTTTCCACTTTCGTGAATTTGAGAAACCTGTCTAAAACGACTGTTTAAAAAGTAAACTTGCAGGTTAAAACTCCAACGTTCCATCTGATTATAAAAATCGTCAAGGTAAGGGTTGTCTACAACGTCTTCTAATTGCGCCTCCCAGTTAAAGTGTTTGGCTAATAATTTAGTAAGCGTCGTTTTTCCTGCGCCTATGTTTCCTGCTATGGCAACGTGCATAGTTAGTCTGTTTTAAGTTGGTATTGAAATAGTAATTTACGATTGTAAATATACAGGATTTGATTGGTTACAAAAAACTGACTTATTAACATATTTGGTAATTTAATAGGTATCAGTGTTTTGGTTTTGTGATTATAAAAAATTAAACCGTTTTGGTTTTTAATTATTAGGTTTTTGTTGGAGGCTTTGATGCTTGAAAAGCCATCGTTTTTGATTTTGTAAACAACACTTCCAAAATAATTATAACAATACAGGTTGTTTTCTGTCAATAACCAGCAGTAATTGTAATTACTTGTTATGTCTAAAACCTTTGAGGCTACTGGTATGGTTTTGTAACGTGTGGTTTGTGTTTTGTAATCGTATAATTCTAAATACTGAAAATCTTGGTTAAATAACCAAACAGTATTATCAAAACCGGTAGTTACATGCGATACGTTTTTGTAGTCTTGTAATGCGTTAAAGTCTATTTTAGAGACTTCGGCTAATCTATTATCTAATATAATCACAGTGTTTAGGTCTGCATAAAACACGTTTATTTTTAACGGATTAAAAGTGTGTGCGGTGGTTATGTTGCCTAACTGAAAATTACTGTAGTTTATAGTATTGCCATCTTGGCTTTTTATAAGCGTATTGTCTTTTATGTAATAGAGGCTTTCAAAATTATTTTTAGAAATAAATTGATCGGCATCTAGACTGTCCTTTTGGACTAAAGTCGCGCTTATCGCATCTTGAGCGTATAAGGGAAATGATAAAATACAGAATAATATTAGTATTGCCTTCATGGACTACCAATGTACAAAAACTAAACCAAAGGTGTATCAGAAAACATATTTAGAGGACTATTGTTTTTGCTAATTTAATTTTTAACACTTTTAGATTAAACCATTATCTTTTTTTGAGGTCTAATGGACGTATTACCCTTATAAATTTAAAATCTATTACAATGAAACTAAAAACTACTATTAAAAATCTGGCTATTCTAGTGGTCATGATTATGTCATCAAATGCGTTTGCACAAGATGGTTTTCAAGGTCAAGCTATTTATATGTCAAAGACAACTGTTGATATGGATAGTTTTGGTGGACGTGAGATGAGCCCTGAACGTAAGAAGTCTATTATGGAGCGTATGAAGAGTATGCTTGAAAAAACATTTATTCTAGATTTTAATAAAACAGAATCTATGTATAAAGAAGACGAAGCTTTAGAAGCACCAAGTGGAGGTAGAGGTGGATTTAATATGGGTGGTATGTCTGCAGGAACGGTATATAAAAATGTTAAAGACAATCAATTATTGCAAGATCAAGAGTTTTTTGGTAAGCAGTTTTTAATTAAAGATAGTTTAGTCAAGTTAGATTGGAAAATGACTGGCGAGTCTAAGCAAATTGGTAAGTATACTTGTTTTAAGGCTACTGCTACTAAAAAGGTTGATGCTTCGGATTGGACCAACATGAGAAGAAGAGGTGGTGATAGAGGAAAAAAAGAGGCTGATAAAAAAGAAACTGCAGAGGTTAAAAGTGATAGCACAAAAGCAGATGCGCCAAAAGATCCTTTTGAAGATATAGAAATCCCTAAAGAAGTTGAGGTTGTTGCTTGGTATACTATGGATATCCCTGTAAGCGCTGGTCCTGGAGAATATTGGGGACTTCCTGGCTTAATCTTGGAGGTTAATTCTGGTAGAACTACCATTTTATGTACTAAAATAGTCATGAATCCTTCTGATAAAAACGAAATCAAAAAGCCTACTAAAGGTAAAGAAGTTACTATGGAAGCGTATCAAGACATTGTAAAGAAAAAAATGGAAGAGATGCGCGAGATGTTTAGATCACGTGGAGGAAGAGGCGGAGGACGTCGTAATTAATTTTTTAGTACATAACCCAACCAATTAAATAATACAAATGAAACATATTTTAACCACGCTGCTTTTATTAGTGGCTAGCACCTCGTTTGCCCAAGTCAAATTTGAAGGTGTAGTAAAAGATAGCACAGGTGTTGCATTAGAGCTAGCTAATGTAATTGCTATAAACCAAGAGACTAAAATATTAGAGTCTTACGCTATAACTAACGATAAAGGACGTTATAAGCTTAATTTAGATGTTAATTCAAGTTATAGTATTAAGGTAAGTTATATTGGAATGCAACAAATTTCTGAGACTGTTAATACTAAAGAAGCAGGTATTACTAAAGACTACATAATGACTATTGATAATAGTTTAGATGAGGTTGAAATTACTTATGAAATGCCAGTGACTATAAGCGGAGATACAATTACATATAACGCAGATTCTTTTAAAAACGGAACGGAACGTAAACTTGGTGATGTACTAGAAAAAATGCCAGGTGTTGAGATTAATGACGATGGAGAGGTAGAGATTGAAGGAAAGAAGGTTGGTAAAGTTATGATTGATGGTAAAGAGTTTTTTGATGGTGATACTAAATTGGCAACAAAAAATATCCCAGCAAATGCTATTGATAAAGTTCAGGTTTTAAAAAATTATTCTGAAGTTGGTCAATTAAGTGGTGTGACTAATAACCAAGATAATATTGCCATTAATATTAAATTAAAAGAAGGAAAGAAAAACTTTTGGTTTGGTACTATTACTGCTGGAGCGGGAGATTCTAGTAGTGGTGAGCTGTATTTAGCACAGCCTAAATTATTTTATTATAGCCCTAAAAAGAGTATTAACTTTATTGGTGATTTAAATAATATTGGCGAATTAGCATTGTCGCGTCGTGATATTTTTAATTTCTCAGGAGGCTTCCAACAACCAAGTCAGCAAAGTGGAACTAATATTAGTTTAGGTAGTAATGATTTAGGTTTTAGACAACTTCAAAATAATCAAGCAAAAAGTATTAATACTAAGTTTGGTGCTGCTAATTTTAGCTACTCTCCAAAAAGTACTTTAGATGTTAGTGGATTTGCCATTTTTGCAAGTAGCAGGATAGAGTTGCAGGAAAACAGTGCGGTATTATATACAGATCAGACGTTAGGTATTCCTGATGAAAACACACAGAGCAATACGCAACAAAAAAGTGATTTAGGGTTGGTTAAGTTTAGTGCTAAATACAAACCAAATGCGAGTAATCAATTGGATTATGATATTTTAGGACGTGTGTCTAAAGACGAACAATTAAACGGAACGTTCTCTAACGTGATTGGACCAATTGATCAAAATGAAGAAACTAATCCATACAAGATAAATCAAAATTTAAATTATTATTACACAATGGATGAGGATAATATTTTTGCATTATCAATACAACATTTACTGCAAGATGAAGATCCATTTTACAATGCTTTATTGCAAAATGATCCAAGTAATAATACTGATACTGATCCAAGTAATAGGGATCCTTTTGATGACACTGCTCAAGGTTTAGGTTTAGACGGGACGCAGGTTAGTTATGATGTTAATCAGCAAAAACGTGTTAAAACTAATCAAGTAGATGCTAAAGTAGATTATTGGAATATTCTAAATAAAAAGAGTGACATAAACTTTACAGTTGGAACTATTTATAGCAATCAGCAATTTGATTCTAATATTTTTCAAACCTTAGATGATGGTTCAGAGTTAGACACCAATACCACAATAACAGGTTTATCCGATGTTAATGATATTAAGTACACGTTTAGTGATTTGTATCTAGGAGCGCATTATCGTTTTAAAACTGGTAAGTTTACAATTAGTCCTGGAGTTTCTGCACATGCTTATAGTGCTATTAACGATCAGTTTAGTAATAAGACAACGGATAACTTTTTTAGAGTATTGCCAGATTTAAATGTGCGTATTCAATTAAAGGGGACAGAAACTTTAAATTTATCTTATAAGATGCAAACGCAGTTTACGGATGTTAATCAGTTTGCTCAAGGTTTAGTTTTAAACAATTATAATTCTACGTTTAGAGGAAATCCTGATTTAGAAAGCTCTTTAGCACATAATATAAACTTAAGTTACTTTAGTTTTAACATGTTTAATTATACTAACGTGTTTGCGTTTATTAACTACTCTAAAAACATTGATAATATTAGAAACGTATCAGAGTTTCAGCCGGGATCTGTTATTAGAACAAGTACACCTTATAATTCTGGTTTAGATGATGAGAGTTTAAGTGCAAGCGGACGTTTTCAAAGACGTTTTGGAAAATTACAAGCTAGTGTTAGAGGTACATTTAACTACTCTAAATTTAATCAGTTTATTAATAGTCAAGTTTCGGTTAACGAAAACTATAGTCAAAGTTATACAGCTGAGTTTAGATCTAATTTTAGAGAAGCTCCAAATTTTAAATTACGATATACGTATGGTTTAAGTGATAATGACCAAGGGACAAGGCGTACTAAAATATATACCAATGCCCCATCAGCAGAATTTGATGCGTTAATATTTAAAAAATTCACCTTTAAAACAGACTATACATACAACCGTCAAACGCTAGAAGGTAATAGCAATAGTTTTGGATTATGGAATGCTAATTTAGCGTATAGAAAAAGTAGTGATAGTAAATGGGAATATGAGCTTAAAGCTACAAATTTATTAGATACGGATTCTAGAGTGCAAAATAGTAACGATGCTTTTTCTGTAAGCACTAGTGAGTATTTTATTCAACCTAGATTTGTTACAGCTCGATTTATTTATAATCTTTAAGATGAAATAAAATAAAATTTCAAATCCCTTTTAACGTCAAGTTGAAAGGGATTTTTTTATGTGTTATTTTAAACCGAAACAACTAGTTGTAATCAAGTTGTGAAAAGGAGTCATTTTTATATAAGTGAATGTTTAAACTTTGCAAAAGGCAAAAGGCAAAAGGCAAAAGGCAAAAGGCAAAAGGCAAAAGGCAAAAGACAAAAGCACTACCACTCATTAATACGATTAGAATCTAGCTTAATAAAGATAAATACTAAGATTGTAAAACCCCAAAGACCAGAGCCACCATAGCTAAAGAAGGGTAGTGGTATACCAATGGTTGGTATTAATCCCATGACCATACCAATATTAATCATAAAGTGTAAAAAGAGTATGGCGCCTACTGCATAACCATACATTCTGCTAAATTGTGTTTTCTGTCGTTCGGCAAGTATAAGTATCCTAATAATTAGCAAAAGAAAAACAACTACCGTTAAAAAGCTACCAATAAAACCCCATTCTTCTCCAACAGTACTAAAAATATAATCAGTGTGCTGTTCTGGTACAAAATTACCTGTGGTACGTGTACCTTCTAAAAATCCTTTTCCTTTAAATCCACCACTACTAATGGCTTTTTCAGATTCATTTAAGTTATAGGCAACGGTCTTTTTCATGCGCTCCAATTTGTCTGGGTCTTTTTCAAGACTCAACCAAATTGTAATGCGGTCTTTTTGATGCGCAGGAAGAATATTATCATAAAAAAAGCGCACACTAAATGCTAATGATGTGCACAATAATATAACAGTAATTGGTTGTATAATGGATGGTCTTTTCTTTCTTGTAAAGTAATAAGTTAATACAACTATAGATGTAATTAACAGCGTGCTGACTACTCCAAATTTTAATGCGAATATGGAAAGTAGTATTAAAAGGACACCTACAATTAAGTAAATGTGTGGTAGACCTTCTCTGTATAAAACAAAGAAAAAAGCACCGTAAACAATGGCGCTTCCTGCATCAGGTTGTAATAGCACTAATAGAGCAGGGATAACAATTATAGCAAAGGTTTTAAGCTGATCATTAAAACGATTTATATCTGTGTTCAAATCGCTTATATATTTGGCAACAGCTAGAGCAGTGGCAACCTTAGCAAACTCTCCTGGTTGAAACGTGAAACTACCAATTGGATACCAAGATGTGGCACCATTTATATTTTTTCCAAAGACAAATAGACCCGCTAAAGACAGGAGGGCAATGATGTAAATAACACTAGAAAAGCGTTCGTAAAACTTGGCTTCTATGGATAGAATAAGGATTATTAATAGTACAGACAGTCCAATAAACACTAATTGCTTGCTGTAAAAATGCGAGAAATTAGAAAACTCTAACGCTTCTCCAGAATGTGAAGCAGATATAATGTTTACCCAACCAAACATAACTAGTATAAAATATAGTAGTATGGTTAACCAATCAAATTTAAAATGTCTATCAGTTTGCCTCATTTACGTGTATTGGGGTAGCTTGTATTTGTTGTTTTTCTAAGTTTGTTTTTGGTGTTGCGTTTATGTCGTTTTTATTCGGAGCAGGTACAATTTGTAACTGTGTTTCTCTGTTAATCTTAAAAGGCTCTCCAGAATATTGTTTAGCATATTCATTTTCTAAACTATGGGTTAAAATCCATTTTTCTAAATCTGTACGACTAATACTTCCGTTTAAATATTGTTCAATCATTAAAGTAGAAATCTTTCCAGCAAAACGACTTCCCCAATACCCATTTTCAACAAATACAGCAATGGCTATTTTAGGATTGTCTTTAGGTGCAAATGCAACAAAAATGGAGTGGTCTGTTAACTGCGTTTTTACACCATCAATTTTAGCATAGTTTTCAGCAGTCCCTGTTTTTCCGCAAATTTCTATTCCTTCAACTTGTAAGTTTTCTGCAGTACCTTTATTAAATACATCGTACATTCCTTCTACCACGGGTTCAAAATGTTTGCGGTCTACAGTTGTGTATCTTGGTGTTGTATATTTTTCGTCAATAGTTTCGCCTTCAATACTTTTTATAATGTGTGGTGTTATAAAGTATCCTCTGTTGGCAATAGCTGCAACCATGTTAGCTAATTGTATAGGGGTTGCTTCAACTTCTCCTTGTCCAATCGCGTTAGAGGTCATAAATGTAGAACTCCATCTGTTTTTACCGTACCATTTGTCGTAAAATTTACTGTCTGGAATACGTCCTTTTCGTCCAACGACTAAATCATATCCTAAATAATCACCTAATCCAAAACTCTTGGCATGATTACTCCAAACATCCATACCTTCAGCTGAGGTTGGGTATTTTTCTAAAATTCGTCTATAGACATTAACAAAGTAAGCATTACAGGATTCGTAAATACCTAAATTCATATTAACAGGACTTCTATGGCTATGACAACCGTGTAGTTTTCTACCGTTATAATAATATCCCATTCTACAAGTAAACTGTTCTGAAGTAGTTACCACGCCTTCTTGTAAACCAATTAAGGCATTTATAACTTTAAAAGGAGATCCAGGTGCATATTGCGCTTGTAGTCCTCTGTCAAATGTTGGATTTGCTATGGAGTCATTATATAATTTTGTAAAGTTTTTTGAGCGATCTCTACCTACTAAAATATTAGGATCATAACTTGGTCCAGATACTAATGCTAGAATTTCGCCTGATTTTGGGTCTATAGCAATAATACCACCACGTTTGTTGGTCATTAATAGCTCGCCGTACGCTTGTAGGTCTGCATCAATGGTTATTTTTATATCTTTTCCAGCTTCTGGTAATGTGTCGTGTATCCCGTCTTGGTAAGGTCCTAGGTTTCTGTTAAATCTGTCTTTTTGTATAAATTTAATACCTTTTTGTCCTCGTAAAGTAGACTCATAAGACGCCTCAACACCTGCTTTACCAATTAAGTCTCCTGATTGATAATAGTTGTCATTTTTAATGTTTCTATCGTTTACTTCACCAATATCTCCTAAAACATTAGCGCCAATAGTAGTTTCGTATTTCCTTAAACTACGTTTTTGAATATAGAAACCTTCATATTTACGCATTTTTTCTTGTAAAATGGCGTAATCTTCTTTGGATAAGTGTGACACAAAAACGTACGGTAGTCGTGGAGAATACCTGTTAGCTTTTGTAAGTTTTTTTATAAATGTAGGCTTGTCAATTTTCAATAAGTTACAAAACTCTAAAGTATCTAGAGGCTTTACTTCTCTAGGTATTACCATGACGTCATAAGACGGTTGGTTGGATACTAATAGTTTGCCATTACGGTCATAAACAAAACCACGTTTAGGGTAGTCAAATACTTTTCTGATGGCGTTATCCTTGTATAAATCTGTTGAGGTTGCATTGTATACTTGAAGGTATAGTAATCTACCTGTAAAAACGATGCCTACAATTATGACAGATAAAAGAAGTAAAAGTTTTCTCATTTAGATTTTTTGCTAAAAATAGAGGTTATTAAGATGCATAGTATAATAGTGAATATACTAGAAAACAACGTATTTTGTAACACAAAAATTACTTTAGAAACGTTAAATATTTCAAATAGAAAATAGGTTAGTGTGTGTGCAAAAGTTAATATAGAGATATAAGTTAATTTTTGTCCAAAATCTATATTATTAAATTTAAGAGCTTGATGTTCGTAAACCGCACCAAAACTGAATTTTAAAACTGCCGGTCTTATAAAAGCAGTCACTAAAGCTGCTGAGGCATTAATCCCTCCAGAATCCATGAAAATGTCCACACATAGGCCTAATAAAAAGCTTAGAAATAAAAATAAGATGCGGTTATTTTTTACTGGAAATAGTATGATAAACAGGATGTAAACATGTGGGTTTATGTAGCCTAAAAAGTTTATTTTATTAAATAATAATACCTGAAGTAAAATCAGTACAAAAAACCTAACAGTATGTATGGATAATAGGTTATTCATTAGTTTTTTGTAAGTCGTCTATTAGTGGTTTGTCTTTGTTTTCAATAACACTAACGTGCTCTAGATTTGTCATGTCATTAAATAAAAGCACATTGACTTCAAAAAAGTTTTTAGTGACATCTAATTTAAAATCTTCAATAGTGCCCACTAAAATTCCTTTTGGGAATATGGCAGAACGTCCAGAAGTAACTATGGTGTCTCCTTTTACTAATTTTGCGCTTTTCTGGATATCCGTTAATTGTATTAATCGTGGTGATTTACCATTCCAACTTAGGGTTCCGAATTGATTTGTTTTTTTTAATTGACCACTAATTTTATTGGTGGTGTTTAAAATTGAAATTACTGTTGCGTATTTGCTATTTGTATTGTCAATAATACCAATAATACCTTTGGAAGAAATAACACCTAAATCTTGCTTTATGCTATCGCGACTACCTTTATTTATTGTTAAATAATTATTCTGAAGCGAGTAGCTGTTTTTTATAATTTTTGCAGTAGTAAAAGTATATCTGCCGTTAAAAGAAGTCGAATCTATAAACGTTTTTGCATCAATATTTTGATTAAAAAGTAACGATCTTAATCGTGTGTTTTCTTCGTGTAGTTTATCGTTTTCTTGTTTTAAACCAAAATAACTACTTACGGAGTTGCTTGTATTATAAACACCGCCAGTAATACTGTTAGCGGAGTTTATAAACTTGCTTTTATGATAAGAATGTGATTGTATAGTAAGTCCAACCGAAACACATAACAGCAACAAGAAAAACAAAAAAGATTTGTTTCTAAGTATAAAATTTACAATTTGTTGCATTTAGTTTCTATTACTACTTTATCAATACACTTTTGTACTTCGCTAAATTTTTAAGTGTGATTCCCGTACCTCTAACTACAGCACGTAACGGATCTTCAGCAATATAAACAGGTAAGTCTGTTTTTTGAGATAAACGCTTGTCTAAACCACGTAACATAGATCCTCCACCAGCAAGATAAATACCAGTGTTGTATATATCGGCAGCTAATTCTGGAGGTGTTTGTGATAACGTTTCCATCACCGCGTCTTCAATACGTAAAATAGATTTGTCTAAAGCTTTAGCAATCTCTCTGTAGCTAATTTGTACTTGCTTTGGCTTACCAGTTAATAAATCACGTCCTTGGACACTCATATCTTCTGGCGGAAGATCTAAATCTTCAGTAGCAGCACCTATTTGTATTTTAATTTTTTCAGCAGTACGTTCTCCAACATATAAGTTGTGTTGTGTACGCATGTAATAAATAATGTCGTTTGTAAAAACATCACCTGCAATTTTTACAGATTTGTCACAAACAATACCACCAAGCGCAATAACTGCAATTTCTGTAGTACCACCTCCTATATCTACAATCATGTTTCCTTTTGGTTGCATGATATCTACACCAATACCAATAGCAGCAGCCATAGGTTCGTGTATTAAATAAACTTCTTTTCCATTAACACGCTCACAAGATTCCTTTACTGCACGCATTTCTACTTCTGTAATCCCAGAAGGGATACAAACTACCATACGTAAAGCAGGGGTAAATAATTTCTTTTTTAAAGCGGGAATATTTTTAATAAACAAACTTATCATTTGTTCAGAAGCATCAAAATCTGCAATTACACCATCTTTTAATGGTCTAATAGTTTTAATGTTTTCATGGGTTTTACCTTGCATCATGTTGGCTTCTTGACCAACTGCAATGATTTTGCCCGAAATCCTGTCTCTAGCCACTATGGATGGAGCATCAACAACAACCTTGTCGTTATGAATAATTAATGTGTTGGCAGTACCTAAATCTATAGCGATTTCTTCTGTCAGGAAATCAAAAAATCCCATGTGTTATTTGTAATTATAAGGCGTTATTAAAAAGATGCTGTAAAAGTAATAAAAGTATGGTAATATAAGGATTTAATGCCTCACAATTTTTATTAATCGACGTATGAATAAAAGATACGTTTAAAACAAAGTTTTAGATGTTTTGCTTACGCAGAAATTTAGCCAGATGGGATAAAAAAAGCTTCGGTAATTAAACCGAAGCTTTTAGATGTTATTTAAGTCGCTTTATTCTAAGAGTAGACTTAGTGCTTAAAATGACGTGTACCAGTCATTACCATTGCTATATTGTTAGCATTACAGTAATCAATACTTAATTGGTCTTTAATAGAGCCTCCTGGTTGGATGACACTAGTTATTCCAACGTTACCTGCAATTTCCACACAGTCTGGGAAAGGGAAAAATGCATCACTAGCCATAACACTGTCTTTTAAATCAAAATTAAAAGATTGTGCTTTATGTATGGCTTGATTTAAAGCATCCACACGACTAGTTTGCCCAGTTCCACTAGCGCAAAGTTGTTTGTTTTTAACTAAAACAATTGTATTTGATTTTGTATGCTTACATATTTTTGAAGCAAAAATTAAATCGTCAATTGCAGCACTTGAAGGTTTACTTTCTGTAACATACTTTAAGTCTTCTACAGTATCCGTTTTATTATTTTTGTCTTGTACTAAAACGCCATTTAGACATGTTCTAACAGTTGTTTCTGCAAAGTCGGTGTCTTTTAAAACTAATAGGATTCTGTTTTTCTTACCTTTTAAAATGCTTTCAGCTTCAGCTGAAAAAGAAGGTGCAATTACGACCTCGCAAAATAAATTATGAATATCTGTCGCTGTTGCTGCGTCTATTTCTGTATTGCTAATTAAAACACCACCAAAAGCAGAAACAGGGTCTCCTGCTAACGCATCTGTATAGGCTTGAGATACTGTTTCGCGTTGAGCAAACCCACAAGCATTGTTATGTTTTAAAATAGCAAATGTTGGTTTTTCGCCTTTAAATTCTTGAATTAAATTTACAGCAGCATCAACGTCTAAAAGATTGTTGTAGCTTAATTCTTTACCATGTAATTTAGTGAAAAGTGCATCAAAATTTCCGAAGAAAAAACCTTTTTGATGTGGGTTTTCTCCGTAACGTAATACTTTACCATTAGTTTCGCTTATTTTTAAAGCAGGAATAGCATGGTCTGCATTAAAGTAATTGAAAATTGCAGAATCGTAATGAGAAGAGACATTAAATGCTTTGGCAGCAAATGCTTTTCTATCCGCTTCAGATAAATCACCTTTTTTATTTGTAATTAACTCTAAAAACTCGGCATAATCATCTACAGAAGAGACACAGATTACATCCGCATAGTTTTTAGCAGCAGCACGTATTAAAGAAATACCTCCAATGTCTATTTTTTCAATAATATCTTGATTTGAAGCTCCAGAAGCTACTGTCTTTTCAAATGGGTATAAATCTACAATTACAACATCTATTTGAGGGATGTCAAAATCTTTCATTTCTTTTACATCTCCATCATGGTTTTGACGGTTTAAAATACCACCAAAAACTTTAGGGTGTAATGTTTTTACACGTCCACCTAAAATAGAAGGGTACGACGTTACGTCCTCTACGGGAACAACATCTATACCAAGATTTTTAATAAAAGTTTCGGTTCCTCCAGTAGAATATATGGTGACACCTTGTTTGTGTAATTCTTTAACAATAGGTTCTAGACCGTCTTTGCTAAATACTGAAATTAATGCAGATTTAATTGTTTTGTTGCTCATTATAGTTGTGTTAATAAGCAAGCAAATTTAAGTAAAAGTAAATTGGTATAGTTGAAAATAAATAGTGGTTTTTCAACTAAAACACTAAGTTGTTAACAAGCAGTAGTAAATATCAAATTCCGGAAGCTGTTAATTGTAATAATTAGTAGCTTCCAGAATTTGTAATTATATATGTTACAATAATGTTGCTACCTTTTGGCAAACAAATTCTAAAAAGCGCTCATCAGCTTCCGTAAATGGATCTGGAGTATTAGAGTCTATATCTATTTGACCTAAATTTTCGCCATTAACAAATATAGGAATCACTATTTCTGCTTTTACAGTAATACTACAAGCTATATAATTGTCTTGTGCAGCGACGTCAGGTACTACAAAGTTTTCATTACTAACAGCAACTTGACCACAGATACCTTTTCCAAAAGGAATAATGGTATGGTCTGTTGGAGCGCCAACGTAAGGTCCAAGTTTAAGTTCGTTTTTATCTCCATTTTTAAAATAGAAACCAACCCAGTTGTAATACGAGATGTTTTGGTCTAATAACTGACAAATTTGTAATAATTTATCATCAGTGGTAGTTGTTGTGTTAGAAACAATAGTTTCAATTTGAGGTTTTAAAGTTTCGAATGTCATTTATTTGAAAATTTTGGTAAAAGTATTTAAAAAGGCGTAATTTCAACTCCTAAAAAATCTTAAAATTTATTCTTTTTTAATTGAAAGCATTGCTCTTAAAATATAAGCCCGTTATAAAATTTATCTTAACCTTTTTATTGGTTTACGGCGTGCTAAGTTTAGCTTATAGTTATTACTTAGATTTTTCTAAAGGCGGAGCCTATTATCCTGATTTATTTACCAGTTTGGTCGCGGAGCAATCTCAAAACTTACTAGAGGTTGTTGGGTATAAAACACAAATGATGCCACATCCGGATGAGCCTTCTGTAAAAGTGATTGTTGAGGGTAAATATGTGGCCAGAGTTATAGAAGGTTGTAATGGCCTAAGTATTATTATTTTATTTATTGCCTTTATAATTGCTTTTGCTGGTAGATTTAAAACTACTTTTATTTATATTCTGACTGGTAGTGTGCTATTGTATGTGGTTAACTTAATTAGAATTGTTATTTTATCAATAGGCTTGTATCATTACCCTTGGAGAGAGGAGATATTACATAGTGTCATTTTTCCTGCTATGATATATGGTATGGTATTTTTGCTTTGGATGTTTTGGGTTAACCGTTTTTCTCATATAAATAAGTAAATGGGTAAGTATTCTAAATATATAGGGATAGCGTTTGTGTTTTTGTTACTTGCATTGGTAAGATGGTTTGAAAACGAATTGTTTTATGATCCGTATTTGTTGTTTTTTCAGAATGATTATCTATATATGGATTCTCCTAGGCAGGAAACATTAAAGTTAGTTGCTAATACGGCTCTTAGATTTTTTGTAAATACAGGGTTGTCTTTATTAGTATTGTACCTCTTTTTTAAAGATATTAGTATTGTTAAGTTTTCTGCGTTAGTGTATGGTGTTTCTTTTTGTATTCTAATTCCATTGTTTCTTTTTTACATACTAGATCCTAAACAAGAAAACTATTATCTCTTTTTTAATATCAGACGCTTTTTGATTCAACCCATCTTATTGTTGTTGTTATTGCCTGCATTTTATTACAATAGACTTAACCAGTAGTTAAATGTTTTTTGATTGACTAACAACTACTTAGTCGTGTTGTTTGACGATTATATACGCATATTTGTGTTTTTTAGCGGTTATTATTGCGTTTAAGCGGGTTAGTTTTTTTTAAGCATTGGTAAAAGTTACTTTTGTATCATAATCGTTTTCTTTGCCCGAGAGAATGATTTATCCCTCAAATCTAATATTTTAACCTATGAAGAAAACTACTTTGTTTTTCAGTGTGCTTTTATGCGCCATGTTTTGTGTCTCTTTTACAACACAAGCACAAGAATCAGATTTTGACAATGACGGTATTGTTGATCGACTAGATGTTGACGATGATAATGATGGTATACTTGATACTGTTGAGTGTCCTGCTATTGCAGGAGCTGCTAGTCCGCAAACAGATCAAATAGCTTGGAAGCTTAATCAATATAAAGTTTTTACAATCAGCGCTAACACCAATGGATTAGGATATCAAGAATCTGGATACCAAGAAGAAGTGTTTAGTAGAGGACAACCTTTAACAGTGCTTAATGGTGCTTCTGATTTTTCTTTTCCAGCGTCTTCTTTGACTGCTGGTTCTGCAAATACTAGCGTCGGTACTTTTGCTAATGGTACTTTGTCTTTTGAAGATAATTATTATAGAAGAACAAGTTCTCCTAGAATTAATTTGTTTAGATCAACTACAGGAGCTGGTTTTACTTCTGGAGATGGTCCATCTCATGGTCTTTATGTTAAGCCAGAAGTTGCTGCTGAAACTGGTGATTTTTATTCAGTACACATAAATTTTACGGAGCCTGTGGCTTCATTTAGTTTTGATTTTGTTGATGCTTATGATACCAATGCAGGTGCGGGAGTAATGAATTACGAGGTGTATGCAGATGGGGATTTAATAGCCTATTATAGTGATACTTATTTTGGAGATGACTTAGTTGGTGTTATTGAGTTGTTTGATGCAAATGGAGTTTCAAAGGGAGTTGTTTCAGCTGGTCAAAATATTGAAAACACTATTGGTTTTGTAACTAGTGAATTAGTTAGTCATGTTGAGATTAGACATATCGTGACGGCGGGAGCATTAGTAGGAGGTACTCACGATCCTCATGGATTAGATGGGTTTGCTTATAGCTTTTTATGTCAACCACAAATCGATATTGATGTTGACGAGGATGGAATACCTGATAATGTAGAAGCTCAGACTACTACTGGCTATTTAGCACCAAGTGGAGTTGTTGGTCCTAATGGGTTATATACAAATTATGGTTCAGGATTTACGCCAGTAAATACGGATGGTACAGATTTACCTGACTACTTAGATACAGACACTGATAATGACGGTATTTTAGATATTAATGAAAATGGGCATGTTAATATTGTAGTTAATACAGATTCTGATGGAGATGGACTAGATGATAACTTTGATGTTATTTCTTCTGTTTATGATTCTAACGATGAAGTAACAACCGGAGACGTACCAAATTTGGTTAGTTCTTTTGGGGATTTTGATGCAGATGCGGCTACCGGAGGAGATTTAGATTATAGAGATGCAAATACTGCAATAATAGGTTCTAGTACTATTGATTTTGATGGTGTTGATGATTATTTAGATGCACCTAATTTTATTAGTGATTGGTCCAAAGCAACAATCATGGCTTGGGTTAAAATAGAAGGAGATAATACTGCTTTGCCTAATCTTTTTAGTATTGCAGGGCAAGAAAATTTACGTTTGTATATTAGTAATGGTCGATTACCTGGTTTTCTTGTTTACACTCAGGCTCAAGTAACGTCTTCAGATAATTATCCTGACTTAAGTTTTACTGCATTACCGGATCCTTCGCTTAATTTGAAAATTGAAAGTGATGTATGGTACCATATTGCAGGGGTTTTTGACGCGTCAACTAATTCAGTGAAGTTATATGTTAACGGAGAGTTGGTCGGAGAAAAGGTAGATCCATTATTAAATTCAGTTTTATTGACTAAAAATTTTAATGGTTCCAATCATATATATTCTACTAGAGATTTTACAGTTGGTAAATACCCAACACAAACTTCTGATTTTGGTCATTTAGATGGTAACATTGATGAGGTTAGAGTTTTTAAAGAAGCCTTGACATCGGATCAATTACAGAGTATGGTATATCAAGAAATTGAAAATAATTCAGGTACAATTAAAGGTGCTGTAATAGATAAAGATATTATAGATTTTACTTCAGGAGCTTCAGTACCTTGGTCAGCCTTAGAAGCTTACTATCCAATGACAAATATTGTTAATGGAGAAACTTATGACGAGTCTAATAATTCTCGCGTTTTAAAATTAAATAATATTACGACTGTTCAAGAACAAACCGCTCCAATGCCTTATGAGAGTGTTTCTAATGGACCATGGGTTGATGAGAGTACATGGTTACATGGAGATGTTTGGGATATTGAAAATTTACCAAATAAAGATTGGTCCATAGTTCATATAAAAAACAGAGTAACAACAAGTGCGTCACATACACATTTAGGATTGATTATAGATGATAATAAAAGACTTGTTGTTAACGGAAGTAACGAAATCAATAACTATTGGTATTTAGAATTAAATGGGGTTTTAATTTTAAAAGATGAGTCTCAATTAGTGCAAACTAAACTAAGTGAATTAAAAGTAACAAGTTCTGGTAACATAGTGAGACGTCAAGAAGGGACTAGTAATTTATTTAGATATAATTATTGGAGCTCGCCAGTAGGTGTGGAAAGTACAACTTCAAATAATACAGATTTTTCAATTGATATGTTAAGGGATGCTAATGGTCCTATTCAGTTTACTAATGGATATTCTCCTGCAGTAACAACGCCAGCGACATTAAGTACATATTGGTTATATACTTTTAAAAATGGAGTAACTTATTATGATTGGGCTGGTTTAAATGAATCATCTCCAATAGAACCAGGTGTGGGGTATACGCAAAAAGGAACAGGTGTTGGAAGTGGTGATTTTCAATACATCTTTGAAGGTAAGCCAAATAATGGAGAAATTTTAGTAAGTGTAAATGATACAGGAGGTCCAGGTTCTGTAGGAGGTACAAGTAAAACTGAATATTTATTAGGTAATCCTTATCCTTCAGCATTAGATGTTCATGCATTTATAGATGATAACGCAGGAATTATTAATGGAGCTGTTTATTTCTGGGAGCAATGGGCTGGAGAAAGTCATGTGTTAAGTCAATACCAAGCAGGATATGCTACTTTAAATAAAATTGGAGGTACAAAGGCGTATCAATTTGTAGGTTTAGATGGAGCAACTACTGGTGGTGTATCGGGTCTTAAAACACCTGAAAGATATATTGCAGTTGCGCAAGGTTTTATGGCGGAAATTGTTGGAAGTGGTAATGTGGAATTTAATAATAGTCAAAGAGTTTTTAAGACAGAAGCTTCGGGAGAATCAGAATTTTTAAGAACGACTGCTGTTGCGGACCAAGAGACTGATGCATCCGAACTTCAGATAATAAGATTAGAGTTTGTAACGTCTAATGACCTAAGTAGAGAATTGTTATTTGGTTTTGGAGAGGATATTAATGATGATGCTTTTGATTATGGGTATGATGCTAGAGCTAGTGAAGTTTTTGCAAATGATTTATTATCTACTTTAGATGGAGAAGATTATATTATTCAAGGGTATTCTACTATTCAATCTGACAAGGAAGTTGCTTTAAGACTGAAAAGTGAAGCAGTAGCGATGTATACTATAAAAATGACAGAAACTAAAAATATAGATGCTTCTCAAGAGATTTATATATATGATAGTTTGGAAGGTGTTTATCACGATTTACGATCAGGAGATTATAATTTTACTGCTCAAGCTGGTGACGATGCGGATCGTTTAAAAATTGTTTTTCAAATGGAGCAGTCATTATCTAATGAGGATTTTGAAGCAATAAACAATGTTTCAATATTTGTGAATAATAACCTAAATCAATTACACATTAAAGGATTAGATCAAGATATAAAAGGGTTGAATTTAATTAATATGTTAGGTCAGAATGTAATGCGTTTGTCTAATGTAAACGCTACTCAAGCAAGTTCAGGAGTGAAATTGAATAATTTGAGTACAGGTGTTTATATCGTAGATGTAACATTAAAAGATGGTCGTGTACTTTCTAAAAAAGTAACCATTAATTAAATAGAGTAAAAGATTATAAAAGCCTCAACATATTTTATGTTGAGGCTTTTTTTTATGGTAATAGATCTAATATCTAAAAGTAAGCTAATTACAATTTGAAGACTAGTTTATTCGAGTTGTATGTAATAAGAGTAACTTTCTAATTGATATCAGTAATTAATATCGTATTCATGGTAATTTGAATCTCGTTACTATAAAATAGTTTTAAGTCATATAAATCAGAATCCAAATAAAAAGGCCTCAACTAATGTTGAGGCCTTTTTTTTGTATTTATAGATGATGTTTTTATTACATCATTCCTGGCATACCTCCACCCATTGGCATTCCGCCTCCAGCTGGAGCAGCTTCTTTAATATCTACTAAAGCACACTCTGTAGTTAATATCATTCCTGCAACAGAAGCAGCATTTTCTAATGCTATTCTTGTTACTTTTTTAGGATCGATAATACCCGCTTTAAGCATGTCTACGTAAGTTTCAGTTTTTGCATCATATCCAAAGTCATTTTTGCCTTCCATGACCTTAGAAACAACAACACTACCTTCTCCACCTGCGTTTTCAACAATAGTACGTAACGGTGCTTCAATAGCACGTGCTACGATTTGTATTCCTGTAGTTTCGTCTAAGTTTTCAGTTGTAATGTCATTCAATACAGATTTTGCTCTAACTAAAGCAACACCTCCACCAGCAACAATACCTTCTTCTACTGCAGCACGAGTAGCATGTAAAGCATCATCAACACGGTCTTTCTTTTCTTTCATTTCTACTTCACTAGCAGCACCTACATAAAGTACAGCAACACCACCTGCTAATTTAGCAAGACGTTCTTGTAGTTTTTCTTTATCGTAATCACTAGTTGTAGTTTCGATCTGAGCTTTAATTTGGTTAACTCTATTCTTGATTAAGCTCTTGTCTCCTGCACCGTTTACAACAGTTGTATTGTCTTTATCAATAGTTACACGTTCTGCCGTACCAAGCATCTCTAAAGTCGTGTTTTCAAGTGTAAAACCTCTTTCTTCAGATATAACAGTACCTCCAGTTAAAATAGCAATATCTTCTAACATTGCTTTTCTACGATCTCCAAATCCTGGCGCTTTTACAGCTGCAATCTTAAGAGAACCACGTAATTTATTAACTACTAATGTTGCTAATGCTTCTCCATCAACATCTTCAGCAATAATTAATAATGGTTTTCCTGATTGTGCAACAGGTTCTAAAATAGGAAGTAAATCCTTCATTGTAGATACTTTTTTATCATACAATAAAATGTAAGGATTCTCTAAATCAGTTACCATTTTGTCACTGTTAGTTACAAAATAAGGCGATAAATACCCTCTGTCAAATTGCATTCCTTCAACGATATCTACGTATGTTTCAGTTCCTTTAGCTTCTTCAACAGTAATAACTCCTTCTTTACCAACTTTACCAAATGCTTTAGCGATTAAATCACCAATAACGTCATCATTGTTAGCAGAAATTGAAGCCACTTGCTTAATCTTTTCAGAAGAGTTTCCTACTTCTTTAGATTGTTTTGCTAAATCAGCAACAATAGCCTCTACAGCTTTATCAATACCACGTTTTAAATCCATTGGATTTGCACCTGCAGCAACGTTTTTTAAACCTTCCTTAACTATTGCTTGAGCCAATACAGTTGCAGTAGTTGTTCCATCTCCAGCTAAATCATTAGTTTTAGAAGCAACTTCTTTTACCATTTGTGCCCCCATATTTTCTAATGGGTCTTCTAATTCTATTTCTTTTGCAACACTCACACCATCTTTAGTTACTATTGGTGCTCCAAATGAACGTCCAATAATTACATTTCTTCCTTTTGGTCCTAAAGTTACTTTTACTGCGTTTGCTAATGCATCTACACCACGTTTTAAACCGTCACGTGCTTCTACATCAAATTTTATGTCTTTTGCCATAATAAGATTATTTTGAGATTTTAATTGTTATTTCTAACTTATGGTTGCCCATTGAAGATCAATTAAAATATTTAAATTAGTTTTTAGTTTTTGAAATTTCAGACTAGATAATTGCCAAGATGTCTTCTTCGCGCATCATTAGGTATTCTTTTCCTTCTAATTTGATTTCAGATCCAGAATACTTTCCATAAAGTACAGTATCTCCAACTTTTACCGTTAAAGGTTCGTCTTTTTTACCGTTACCTACTGCAACGATTGTTCCTTTATGTTGCTTTTCTTGTGCTGTATCTGGTATGTATAAACCAGAAGCTGTTTGTGTTTCGGCAGGTAGTGCTTCTACTAGCACACGATCTGCAAGTGGTTTAATGTTTAATTTACTCATAATATATATGTTTAATTAATTATAACTATAGTGCTTAATAATAAGCTAAAAATGTGCCAATAGAGTACAACTGACAAACTTGCAGAAACAAAAAATGCCAACTTATAAAGTTGGCATTTTTTGTTATGTTTTAGTGATAGCTTATTACTCAGTAACTGGGTCTATTACTTTAGCAGCATCATCTGTTGTAGGTGAAGCAGTTGGTGTCGGTAAATCAATACTGTCGCTTTCTAAAATTTTAGATTCTGCAGATTGACCATTTTTGTCAATACCTAAGCTAGAGGCTAATATTAATGCTAGTAAGATAGTAGCTAATGTCCAAGTACTTTTATCTAAAAAGTCTGTTGTTTTTTTAACACCACCTAGTTGTTGTGTACCACCGCCACCAAATGAAGAAGATAATCCTCCACCTTTTGGGTTTTGTACCATAATTACAACTATTAGTAGAAATGCTACTATTACTATTAAGATCAAAAAGATTGCAAATGTGCTCATTATAATTTGTTATTTATTCTTGTAATTTTTCTATTGCTTTAATTTGGTCTGCAAAGAAACCACTTTTTTCTGGATATTTCAAACTTAAAATTTTATAAGATTGAATCGCTTTTTTATAGTTTTTTTGTTCGACATAAATACGAGCCAATGTTTCTGTCATTAATTCGTCTGACTGTATCATCTGCGCTTGCGCAATGTTATGTGTCGACACCTTTGCTTTTTTAGCTTCAAGCTTAGGATTTTTGATAATAAACTGATCTATTAAATCAAACTTTTTAGCGCGTTCTAAATTTGCTTCTTCCTTTAAAGGGTCTTCTGGTTCGCGTTGTATTGGTTTGAATTTAGCAATATTCAACCATTCATTAAAACTATGAGTTTCGTCTTTTTCAAATTGAAGTGGTTTTCCAATGTTTAAAAAGTCTTCAATTTCTTTTTTACTTGAATTTAGTGACGCATCATTTTCTGTTTTGGTAGTCTCATCTTTAATTAAATTTGAGCTAATGACAGGTTGTGTTTCTGTTTTAGGTTGAAATAAATCAGGATCAAGTATACTTCTAGTCTCCTCAAGTTGCTGCTTTAAGGTTGGGTCTGTAGATGTTGTGTTATTTACAGAAATATCTTCTACAAAAACATCTAAACTATTAATATAGTCAGCGTTTTGTTTAATATACTCCGAGATTTCATTTTGATTAAAGGTGTCGCTTGTAATAAAATCAAACAATATACTTCTGTCTGCTGTATAAGCAGCTGTAACTCTTAATGCTTGATTGTATTTAAAACTCTCTTTGTTTTTTAAGCCTTTAAGAAAAACGGCACGTGCTGATTGGAAATAAGGAAATTCTTCCAATATGGAACCCAACATAGCGGTCTGCTCTGCAGTTACTACTTGTGGTAGTTGTAATACGTTTGTTAATTCTTGGCTAGTCATTAGGTTTACCAGTTTGCAAGTGATGCGTTAAAAATATCTTGTGTCAAACGTTCAAAGATCTCTTCGTAAGCCAATGTTTTTGTTGTACCAGATAATAATTCGCTTCCTGTATAATCATAAAAGAATGAAAACGATTTTTCAAAATCCTTTTCACTATCCTGTTTATTGTAAAATCTTACTTTTACACCTATGGTTAAGCGGTTTTGTGCAGCTGTGCTATTAGCGGTAGCAGTAGTAGGAGAGATTCGGTAATTTGTAATATCACCTTCATAAACTAAATCGGCACTAGAATTAACTAGACTTAGACTGGTTTGATCTTGTATTAAATCTTGTAATGCTCTTGTAAAGTCTAGGTCCAATCCTGGATCTATTAAATTGGCTGTGTTTTTAAAATAATTAACTTGAAATGTTTTTGCGGTACCAATATCTGCTCCAGTAAAAGAATACGCGCCACAACCAAATATGGTAAATGATATTAATAGTAATAATATATATTTAAACTGTTTCATTTTAGTTTTTGTTTAGAATTACAACGTGATATTATAAATCAAATTGCTTAATTTTTCTATAAAGTGTACGTTCGCTAATTCCTAATTCTTCTGCAGCTAGCTTCCTTTTGCCTTTATGACGCTCTAAAGATTTTTTGATTAATTCTAACTCTTTGTCATGTAACGATAGCGTTTCTTCTTCCTCAATTTCTTCAGCAAAATGGTACTTATCTTGTGTATTCTCAGTTTCTATTGTGCTAGGTGGTTGCATTGCATTTTGAGATATTGACAACACTTCCATGTCTTCTACATGCTCATCAAACTCAGTATCGCTATCGTTCTCACCATAGATTTTCTGAATTAAACCTTCGTTTTCTTTCTGTACTTCTTTAGCGTTACCAGTTTTCATTAATTCCATGGTTAGCTTTTTTAGATCGTTTAAATCAGCTTTCATGTCAAATAATACTTTGTATAAAATCTCACGTTCACTTCCAAAATCGCTTTCTGATTTGGTAGTGTTAATTACAGCAGGTAAATTACTACCAACAGGTAAATAACTATGAAGTGTGCTTGCGCTAATGGTTCTGTTTTGTTCTAATACCGAAACCTGTTCTGCAACGTTACGAAGCTGTCTAATATTTCCGCTCCAGCGATATTTTATTAATAATTGTACAGCGTCATCAGTTAATTTTATAGTAGGCATTTTGTACTTTAATGCAAAGTCACTAGCAAATTTTCTGAATAATATATGAATGTCTTCTTGACGCTCTCTTAAAGGCGGTAGGTTAATGTCAACTGTGCTTAATCGGTAAAATAGGTCTTCTCTAAATTTTTCTTTTTTAATAGCGTCAAACATGTGCACGTTTGTAGCTGCAACAATACGCACATTTGTTTTTTGTACTTTACTAGATCCAACCTTAATAAATTCGCCATTTTCTAAAACTCTTAGTAAACGTACTTGCGTAGTTAAGGGGAGTTCTCCAACTTCATCTAAAAAAATAGTTCCACCATCGGCTACTTCAAAATAACCATTTCTAGTTGCTGTTGCACCAGTAAAGGCTCCTTTTTCATGGCCAAAAAGCTCACTGTCAATAGTTCCTTCTGGTATTGCACCACAGTTTACAGCAATATATTTACCATGTTTTCTGTGAGAGAGTTGATGGATTATTTTTGGAATACTCTCCTTTCCAACACCACTTTCTCCGGTTACTAAAACAGAGATGTCTGTTGGCGCAACTTGCATCGCTTTTTCAATAGAGCGATTTAAAGTTGGACTGTTTCCTATAATTCCGAAACGTTGTTTTATAGATTGTATTGATTCCATGTAAACTCAGAAAGTGTTTAGTTAACGTAATTAAAGGCTTCTTCTTGTACTATTTCAATACCACTTAAAGAAAACACACCACTTCTAGATGTAATTCTGTTAGTGCTATCGTAATTAATCATTAAAGTAACGGTTGTACCTTCTGATGATACAGAGTTCCAGTTGTTACTACCATGAAATTGAACTATTGCTGGCCCAGCTTCGTCTTCGTAATCATCGTCTAGAATTGATAACCAGTACTGATCGCTGAATCCATCTTTTAATGGATTTGCAAAACTATCAAATCCGTATGTTGTTGTATTGTTGAATTCTCCAGTTGAAACTACAGAAATACAATTGTCATTAGCGTCATAAGTTAATATTTCTGATTGAATAAGTTCTCCAGCTTCAAAAGAAGATTTGTCTATTAATTTACCAGATCCATCCGCAGTATATACAGTAGTGACAGGGTTGCCAGGTTCTGTTTTGGTAATTTGATTATTTAATGTTGTAAAATTAAAGGTGTAATCCTCTGCGTTATCATCAAAATCGTCATGTGTTATTTGAGAAATTGTATTGCCTGCAGAGTAAAAGATGTCTGTTTGACTTACTAATGCGCTACCGTCAAAAGTCTGTATTGCTGTAATTTTACCATCTGTATCTCTTATTACAGTTCCAGTAGTAGTAAAAGGAAAGCCAAATGCGATAGTTTCGACATTTAAAGTGTTTACCTTATTGTCATCATTAAAATTAAAGTCTGAGTTAAGAATAAGTGGCCCGATAAACGGAGCTTCTGTCTCAACATCATAGGTGTAGCTTGCTAATTTTAGCTCGTCCGTAGTGTTTCCAGGAATTGTACCTTCATCGCTATCAAGAGCAGCGAAGTAGCCTTCAACAGGCTCGTCATTACAAGCTGTGAATAGGCTTAACGATAATAATAAAACTAATACTTTTTTCATGATTCTTAATTATTATTTGATTTTCCAATAGCTTCACCTATTAGTGTTGCTTTTGTGCAATCTGTTACAGTTACGTTTACAAAATCTCCAATTTTATACTCGCCTTTAGGAAAAACAGCAACAATGTTCTGTTGTGTGCGTCCAGACCATTCTTGGTTAGATTTTTTAGATTCTTTTTCTACTAACACTTCAACGGTTGTATTTATAAACTGTTTAGTTCTAAACTCGCTATGCTTAAGTTGTAGTGCTATAATTTCGCTAAGACGTCTACTCTTAGTTTTTTCAGGAACATCATCTTCAAATTTACGTTCTGCTAAAGTTCCTGGTCTTTCAGAATACGTAAACATATAACCAAAATTATATTTTACATACTCCATTAAACTTAATGTATCTTGGTGGTCTTCTTCAGTTTCTGTTGGAAAACCAGTTATCATATCATGACTTATAACACAATTCGGAATTATTTTTTTGATATTATCAATTAACGTAAAATATTCTTGTCTTGTGTGCAGACGATTCATTGCTTTTAAAATACGATCACTTCCACTTTGTACAGGTAAATGTATGTGATTACAAATATTATCATATTTTGCCATCATTTTTATCACCTCAAGATGCATGTCTTGCGGATTAGATGTGC
The DNA here is from genome assembly GCF_055635485.1 of Olleya sp. KKT75. Taxonomy (NCBI): domain Bacteria; kingdom Pseudomonadati; phylum Bacteroidota; class Flavobacteriia; order Flavobacteriales; family Flavobacteriaceae; genus Olleya; species Olleya sp. KKT75. The sequence continues at coordinate 611,456 of NZ_CM145759.1, read as the reverse complement.
TAAAACGGATTCTCATCTTTGGTTGTGCAGTAGCACATAGCTCTAAAAGTTTAGAGAAGTCTGTTGCTGTAGCTTTTTCTAGATCAGAAGCTTTGTCAAAATCTTTTTTCATACCACCACCATACCAAAGGTAGCTGTCTACATTTTGACCTAAAAGTGTTATTTCTTTATAGCCTTTACTCCAAAGATCATTAATTTCTTCTATAATACTTTGTGGATCACGACTACGTTCTCTTCCCCTTGTAAAAGGAACTACGCAAAACGTGCACATATTATCACAACCTCTAGTTATAGATACTAAGGCAGTAACACCATTTGTATTTAAACGGACAGGGCTGATGTCTCCATACGTTTCTTCTTTGGATAGTACCACGTTTATTGCATCGTGTCCGTCTTCAACTTCTGCAATTAAATTAGGTAAGTCCTTATATGCATCAGGTCCAACAACTAAGTCTACAATTTTTTCTTCTTCTAAAAATTTACTTTTTAAACGTTCTGCCATACACCCTAAAACACCAACCTTCATGTTAGGGTTGATATCTCTTTTTACAGCATTATATTTTTCTAAGCGTTTACGTACAGTTACTTCTGCCTTGTCTCTAATAGAGCAAGTATTAACTAGTACTAAGTCTGCTTCTTCTAGATTTTGTGTTGTATTATAACCTTCGTTTTGCAGTATAGAGGCTACTATTTCGCTATCACTAAAATTCATCGCACAACCATAACTTTCAATAAAAAGCTTTTTTGTGTTTTCTTGGTTTTTAGCTATTACTAATGTTTCGCCTTGTTTGTTTTCGTCTATTGTCTTTTCCATAAATATATTGAAATCACTCATCTCCAATAAGCACGCAAAGATAGGATTATTTTAAAATTATGACAATCTGACAGACCTAAAATTTTAGCTAATACTTATTAAATTAGGATGATAAATTTTTTTTGATATACCTTTGCACTCATAAAAATCGAAGAATGGCGAAGAATTTAGTAATAGTTGAGTCACCTGCAAAAGCAAAAACAATTGAAAAATTTTTAGGAAAAGACTTTAAAGTCGAATCCAGTTTTGGGCATATTTCTGACTTACCATCTAAAGAATTAGGAGTAGATGTAGAAGGAGATTTTGATCCAAAATATGAAGTCTCTTCAGATAAAAAAGCACTAGTAAAAAAATTAAAACAACTTGCCAAGAAAGCCGAAATGGTTTGGCTAGCAAGTGATGAAGATAGGGAAGGAGAGGCTATTGCATGGCATTTAGCAGAATCTCTAGACTTAGATAAAGATAAAACAAAACGTATTGTTTTTCATGAGATTACTAAAGCTGCAATCCAGAAAGCAGTTGAAAACCCAAGACAAATTGATTACGATTTAGTAGATGCACAACAAGCCCGTCGTGTATTAGATAGAATTGTAGGTTATGAGTTGTCTCCGGTATTATGGCGTAAAGTAAAAGGAGGTTTGTCTGCAGGTCGTGTACAATCAGTATCTGTTAGATTAATTGTAGAGCGTGAACGCGACATTCAAAATTTTACACCAGAAGCATCTTATAGAGTGGATGCTGAATTTTCAAATGAAGCAGGGCAGTCTTTTAAAGCTAAATTACCAAAAACATTTTCGACTAAAAAAGAAGCATTAGATTTCTTAGATAGTAACGCAAGCGCAGATTTTAAGGTAGCAGACTTAACTAAAAAGCCAGCTAAAAAATCTCCTGCAGCACCATTTACTACGTCAACATTACAACAAGAAGCATCACGTAAATTATATTTTTCTGTTAGTAAAACCATGACCATGGCACAACGTTTATACGAAGCCGGTTTGATTACTTATATGAGAACAGATAGTGTTAATTTATCTGATGAAGCTAGAAAAGGAGCAGAGAAAGAAATTGTAGCGGCTTACGGTAAAGAATATAGTAAGGAGCGTAATTTTAAAGGAAAGTCTAAAGGGGCGCAAGAGGCTCACGAAGCGATTAGACCAACAGACTTTAAAACACACAGTGTTGATATAGATTACGATCAAGCACGTTTATATGATTTAATTTGGAAACGCGCCATCGCATCGCAAATGAGTGAAGCACAATTAGAGCGTACAAACGTAAAAATTGAAGCAAACACGCATAACCAAACGTTTACAGCAAATGGAGAGGTTATTAAATTTGATGGATTTTTAAAAGTTTATTTAGAAGGAACAGATGATGAGGATCTAGAGCAAGAAGGAATGCTTCCTGCAATGAAGACTAATGAGACCTTACTAAATAAATATATTACAGCAACGGAGCGTTACAGTCGTGCGCCTTACAGATACACGGAAGCTTCTTTAGTAAAGAAACTAGAAGAGTTAGGTATTGGACGTCCGTCTACTTATGCACCAACAATTTCGACAATTCAAAATAGGAATTATGTAGAAAAAGGTGCTATAGATGGTGTGGAGCGCGAGTATACACAATTAGTATTAGAAGAAGGAACAGTAAAGGATAACATGCTTTCGGAAAAAGTAGGTTCAGATAAAGGTAAGTTAGTGCCAACAGATATTGGTATGATTGTTACAGACTTTTTAGTTAACCATTTTGAAAGTATTTTAGATTATAATTTTACCGCAAAGGTAGAAAGTCAGTTTGATGATATTGCCGAAGGTAAAGAGGACTGGAAAAAAATGATGAAAACATTCTATAAGAAGTTTCATCCAGTAGTTGTAGATGTTCAGGAAAATGCAGATAGAGAATCTGGTGAGCGTATTTTAGGTAAAGATCCAAAAACAGGAAAGCAAGTTAGTGTGCGTCTTGGTAAATTTGGTCCTATGGTACAGATGGGAACGGTAGATGATGAAGAAAAACCAACATTTGCAAGTTTAAGTCCTGATCAACAATTAGGTAATATTACTTATGAAGAGGCAATGGACTTATTTAAACTACCTAGGACTCTAGGTCAGTATAAAGATGAAGATATTGAAGTTAATAACGGACGTTTTGGACCTTATGTAAAATTTGGTAAAAAGTTTGTGTCTTTAGCGCCAGGTCAAGACCCAATAAGTATCGAGTTTAAAGATGCTATTGAGTTAATTAAAGAAAAAGAAATTGCAGATGCACCAGTTTACCATTATAAAGATCATGGTGTAACTAAAGGGAAAGGGCGTTTTGGACCATTTATTAAATGGAATGGTTTGTTTATCAACGTTAATAAAAAATACGATTGGGATACTTTAACTAATGAAGAAATTGAAGAATTAGTAGATGCTAAAATTCAAAAAGAAATAGATAAGGTTGTCCATAATTGGGAAGAAGAAGGAATCCGTGTTGAAAAAGCACGTTGGGGAAGACATAATATCCTAAAAGGAAAAGTTAAGATAGAATTGGCTAAGACAGTTGATGCAGCAGCTTTAACTTTGGAAGAAGTACAAGATATTATAGAAAAGAAAGCACCTAAAAAGAAAGCAGCTGCAAAGAAGAAAGCACCAGCTAAAAAGAAGGCAGCAACGAAAAAGACGGCTACCAAGAAGCCGGCAGCAAAGAAAAAAACTACAGCAAAAAAGAAGTAATATAAATGAATTTTAATTTTCTATCTCCAGTTTCAGATACTGTTTTAGCGCATAATCAATTATTATCACCTTTATGTTTAGGTCAAAAAATTAAAATTCATTCTGAGCAACAGGGGATTCCAGATTTAAATAACGTTAAGATTGTTATTCTAGGAGTTTTAGAAAACAGAAATGATATTAATTACATCGGTGAGGATTTTAATTTAAACGAAATTAGAAAATCGCTGTACACATTGTATCCTGGTAATTGGGGTACAAATATTGTAGATTTAGGTGATATTGAAAAGGGAGAGACAGCAGAAGACACTTATTTTGCATTAAAAGAGACATTGACGTTATTGGTTGAGAATAGAATTATTCCAATTATTATCGGAGGTAGTCAAGATCTTACATACTCTGCCTATCGTGCTTATGATAGTTTGATACCAATGGTAAACATTGTTAATGTCGATAAATCCTTTGATTTAGGCGATACGTCTAAGCCGATAAACAATACTAGTTTTGTAGGAAAAATTGTACTAGATCAGCCGTATAACCTATTTAATTATTCGATAGTCGGATATCAGACTTATTTTAATAGCCAAGAGGAAATAGATTTAATGGAACGCCTATATTTCGAATCTTATAGATTGGGAGAGGTGTCTAATGACATTACATTGGTAGAGCCAGTAATGCGAGATGCTAATATTGTTACCGTTGATTTGGGCGCTTTAAAGGCGTCCGAAGTTAGTTTAAGGCAAAAGGTGTCTCCAAATGGATTGGATGGAAAAGAGATATGTGCAGTAGCGCGTTACGCAGGGATAAGTAATAAGGTGAGTTCATTCGGTATCTATGAATACAAACCATCTCAGGATGATGAGATAACAGCAATGTTAGTATCACAAATGATTTGGTATTTTATAGAAGGTGTTAATTGTAGAGTTAATGATGATGATTTTTCTAAGTCAGAAAATCATCAAAAATTTATTACATTAGCGGAGTCGCATGAATTAATATTTTATAAGAGTACAAAAACAGGACGTTGGTGGATAGAAATACCATTTTTAGCAAATGTTAATAATAAATTAAAAAAACATACGTTATTACCATGCACCCATCAAGATTATTTGGATGCTTGTAATGATATTATCCCAGAAAGATGGTATAAGGCGTATCAAAAAAACAGTGTATAATCGTTATAGACGAATAGATAAAGTACGTTTTAAATCGTTAAAATGTTAAATTTTTACGATTAAATGGGTTTATTTTTGATTAAAAAGTTGTTTTTTAAAAAATATATAAATATGTTTACGCTCTTAAATAATTTAAGAGTTCAAATTAACCTCGAGTTTTCAATGAATATGAAGAAGTTTGTATTATTAACAGCGGTTTTCGCACTATTAGTAAGTTGTGGATCAAAAGACAAAGGTCAGCTAGTAGGTGCTAAAGGAAAAAAATGGCACCCAGAAAAACCTTACGGGATGACATTAGTCCCTGGTGGTGCGTTTATCATGGGTAAAGCAGATGATGATTTAGCAGGAATCCAAGACGCTCCAGCAAAAACAGTTACTGTCGCATCTTTTTACATGGATGAAACGGAAATCACAAATAGTGAGTACCGTCAGTTTGTAGAATGGGTAAGAGATTCAACAATTCGTACTAAGTTAGCAATTTTAGCTGATGAGGTAGGGATGACACCTGCTGATGGTGGTGTTGGAGAGTTTGCATTTAAGGATGCAGATACTACCAATATGTCTGCTTACGAAAAGTATATGATTGATAACTATAGTGGTTTAGGTGAAACAGGTTACGAAGGTAGAAAGCTTAATTACGAAGCTGAGTTACTTTTTGATACCTCGGAATATCCAGATGAATACTATGTTGAGGTTATGGATACGATGTATTTACCTTTAGAAGAATCTTACAATGGACAACGTACTTGGGATGTAACTAAATTCAAGTTCCAGTATACTTACATGGATATTTCTAAAGCAGCAAAAAACAAAAACTTAAGACGTAAAGATGTTATAGTTAGAGAAGAAGTAGAGATTTATCCAGATACTACAGCTTGGATTAGAGATTTTGCTTATTCTTATAACGAGCCAATGCATAACGATTATTTCTGGCATGATGCTTACAGTGACTATCCAGTAGTTGGTGTGTCTTGGCAACAAGCTAAAGCGTTTTGTGAGTGGAGAACAAAATATCATAATGATTACAGAAGATCTAGAAAAATCCATAACGTAGGTCGTTATAGATTACCATCAGAAGCACAGTGGGAGTATGCTGCTAGAGGAGGTTTGCAAGCTGCAACTTTCCCTTGGGGTGGACCATATGCTAAAAACGACAGAGGATGTTTTATGGCTAACTTCAAACCATTACGTGGAGATTACGCAGCAGATCAGTCTTTATATACTGTAGAAGCTGATGCTTATGAGCCAAACGATTTTAACTTATATAACATGGCAGGAAACGTATCAGAATGGGTAGACTCTTCTTACGATCCGGCATCTTATGAGTATGCTTCAACAATTAACCCAAGTGTAAACGACCCTAGTAACAAACGTAAAGTTGTTCGTGGTGGTTCTTGGAAAGATGTTGCTTATTACTTACAAGTAAGTTCAAGAGATTACGAATATTCAGATTCTGCAAGAAGCTATATTGGTTTCAGAACAGTACAAGATTATATGGGAACAGATGTTACTGCTAACGCAAGACAATAATCCTAACAATACTATTAACCTAACTAACAAAAACTTAACAACTAAAACTTAGAAATTATGGCACAAAAAGGAAAACTTTCAACAATGAACATGGTGTACGGATTAGGAGCAGCAATTGTAATTATTGGAGCTTTATTTAAAATTCAACACTGGCCTCATGGTTCTTTAATCTTAACTATTGGTATGATTGTAGAAGCTATTGTATTTACTATTTCAGCTTTCGAAAAGCAAGGTGGTGAATTAGATTGGTCATTAGTTTATCCTGAATTAGCAGGAGGAGCGTCTTTAGGAGCTAAGAAATCTAAAGAAGAGCCAAAAGATGCTGAAGGTTTATTATCTAAAAAATTAGACAACTTATTAAAAGACGCAAAAATAGATGGAGAATTAATGGCTAGCTTAGGTGAAAGCATTAAAAACTTCGAAGGAGCTGCAAAAGGAATTTCTCCTACTGTAGATTCTATGGCTGCAACTAAAAAATATGGTGAAGAAATGACATTAGCTGCTGCTCAAATGGAGTCTTTAAATAGTCTTTATAAAGTACAGATGGAAAGCGCTAGTCGTCAAGCATCAATTAATGAAGAAGCTGTTGAAAATGCAGGTAAATTAAAAGAGCAAATGCAATCTTTAGCGTCTAACTTATCTTCTTTAAATGGAGTATATGGTGGAATGTTATCTGCAATGAACAAAAACTAATTAGTGATTAATATCAACTAATATTAACAACTAAAACTAATTAGAAATGGCAGGAGGAAAACAGTCCGCAAGACAAAAAATGATTAACTTGATGTACTTAGTATTTATTGCAATGATTGCAATGAATATGTCAAAAGAAGTATTATCAGCATTCGGTTTAATGAATGCAAAGTTAATAGACAACAACCAATCGGCAGATGTGCGTAATGCACAATTTATGCAAGGTTTAGCAGACAAAGTGTCTGAGCAACCAGCTAAATACGCGCCTTTAAAGGCAGAAGCTGATCAAATCACAACTTTAGGTAATACTTTAAGTACTTATTTAGAAGGTTTGAAAGGTGAAATGATGGCTACAGTTAAAGATCCAAGTAACTACGAAACAATGGATGGTACAGCTTGGTTAGATGAGTATTTCTTTAACGGAGATAAAATTACTCCTAATGGAAATGAATTTTTAGCACAGATAGCAGCTTATAGAGAAGGTGTTAAAAAAGTGTTAGGAGAAAATGCAGATCTTAAAGATATCGTTGCTGATGTAGAAAAGAAGTTTTCTACTGATCAAGAAACTAACAACGAAGGAAAAAAATTAGAATGGTTAGATTACCATTATAAAGGTTTCCCTTTAGTAGCTTCTATGACTAAAATGACGCAATTACAGTCTGATATTAAAACAACAGAAGCAGAGATGTTATCTTCTATGCTAGCTGGAAAGCTTAAAGTAGAAGCATCTTTAACAAACTTTGAAGCAATTGTAGTAGCTGATAAAACAGCTTTCTTTAACGGAGAGCAGTTTACAGGTAAGATTGTTTTAGGGAAAAAGGATGAAACATTACGTGCTGATAAGGTAATCGTAAATGGTAAGGAATTAGGTGCTGACGCAATGAAAGCTGGAGAAACACTTTTAAAGTTTCCTGCAGGTAGAGTTGGTGAGCAAAAAATTTCTGGAGAGTTTCAATTTAAAGAAGGAGATTCTATCATTACATTACCATTCTCAAGTTCTTATGCAGTAATTCCTAAGCCTAATGCAGCAACTATTTCTGCAGACAAAATGAATGTAGTATACAGAGGGGTTTCTAACCCAATGACTATATCTTTTGCAGGTGTACCGGATAATAAAGTAAATGCATCAGGTTCTGGATTAACATCTAGAGGTGGTGGTAAGTATACAATGACACCTGGAACAGGTAAAGAAGTAACTATTAACGTTACAGGAACATTACCTGATGGTTCTAAAGTGTCAGACAATGCTAAGTTTAGAATTAAAGATATTCCAAAACCTTCTGGTACTATTGCTGGGAAGTCTGAAGGATCTTTACCTAGAAATAACATTGAAATTGGAACAATTAAAGCAGAATTAGAAGATTTTGATTTTGATTTACCATTAACAGTAACATCATTTAAAATCAAGATACCTGGACAGGCAACTGTTAACGTATCTGGAAACAAATTAAATGGTCAAGCTAAAGCTGCTTTAAGAAAAGCAAGACGTGGAGATGCTGTTCAAATATTTGATATTAAATCTAAGTCTTCAGGAGGACCAAGAATTAAGCCAGCAAGTCCAATAGCTATTGAAGTAGCTAACTAATCAAATTATTTGATTAATAAAATATTAAAAAACAATTTTCAGATGAATTATAAATCTTTATTAGCAGTTGTATTCGGAGTGTGTTTTGCATCTCAATCAGTTGCGCAATCTAATATTCTTAATGCTAAATCTCCTTCAGAGATTGGTGTTAGAACAGCAGAACAAAAAGCGTTGGATAATGACAAACCTTTAGAATATGGTTATGTTGATGATAGAGATATTATGTTTGCTAAAATGACTTGGGAAAAAGTTATCTTAGACGAGCGTGTAAACTTTCCTTTATACTATCCTGTGGATACAAATAATATTGGAAGCGAAAGACGTTCTTTATTTGATGTATTAACTAAGGCTATTGATGAAGGTAAGATTGAAAACGTTTATAACGATTCTTATTTTACTGGAAGACGTACTAAAAGTGAATTAGCTCAGATTAGAACTGCTGTAGATACAATGGATATTGGATACGATCAGTTAAATGCTGATGGATATGTAGATCCAGAATATATTACAACTACAACTATTTCGTCTTACGATGTTTCTGCTTATTTAATTAAAGGTCTTTGGTATTTTGATAAGCGCCAAGGTGAATTAAAGTACAGGTTATTAGGTTTAGCTCCTGCTGCACCAGATGTTAACTATGTTAACTCTAATGATGAAGCAAATAAAGAGCCTATTCCTTTATTCTGGATTTTCTTTCCAGACGCAAGAGATGTATTGCATGAAGCAAAAGCGTTTAACGCTAAGAATAGTGCTATGCCATTCTCATTTGATCACATTTTAAACTCTAGACGTTTTAATAGTGTTATCTATAAAGAGGAAAATGTATTTGGAGATCGTAAGGTTGAAGAGTATGTGGCAGAAAATGCATTAATGCAGTTAATGGAATCTGAAAGAATTAAAGAAAAAATTAGAAACTTTGAGTTGGACATGTGGTCTTACTAAAAGAATCAAGTTTAAAATATTTAAAAAACGCTCACTATTATAGTGAGCGTTTTTTTTGTTTTATTACAGTAATGAGAAATCCGCTTAGATAGTATATTTTTGTAATATGAATGTAGATTATATAATTGTAGGTTGTGGTTTAGCGGGTATTTCTTTTTGTGAAAAACTGAAAGAACAAGATAAAACATTTGTTGTTTTTGATGATGGTTCGCAGCAGTCGTCAATTGTTGCAGGAGGATTATATAACCCTGTAACGCTAAAACGTTTTACGCCAGTTTGGAAAAGTGAAGCACAATTAGAAGTTGCTTTACCAGTTTATAAAAAATTGGAAGATAAGTTAGGCGTTAGTCTTGATTATAAAATACCTGTCAAACGAAGATTTACCTCTTTAGAAGAACAAAATAATTGGTTTGCGGCGTCAGATAAAGTCGGGCTTAAACCATTTTTAAATACATCCTTATTTGAAAATACTAATCCTAAAGTTAATGCAGATTTTAAGTTAGGTGAAGTTTTACATACCGGAAGATTAGATACAAAACAATTAAGCGAAAGCTATAAAGGTTACCTTTTAGAACATAATTTATTAGTAACAGATAGCTTTAATCATGCAGACTTAGTTATCGAAGATAGTAGTGTTATTTACAAAACTATTACTGCTAAACATATTGTTTTTGCAGAAGGATTTGGTATAAAACAAAACCCCTTTTTTAAAGATTTACCTTTAGGTGGTACTAAAGGGCAACTCTTAACTATCCATGCGCCAGATTTAAAACTAGACTACGTGTTAAAGTCTAGTGTCTTTGTTATTCCTTTAGGAGATGATATGTATCGCGTGGGCTCTACTTACGAGCAGAAAGACAAAACCAACACAATTACTCAGGATGCAAAGGATATGCTGTTAGATAAGCTAAAAACATTTGTCGATTGTGATTTTGAAGTGGTTAGTCAAGTAGCGGGAGTCAGACCAACTGTAAAAGATAGAAAACCTTTAGTAGGAAGGCATCATACTAATCAAAACGTCTATTTATTTAATGGTTTGGGGTCAAGAGGCGTTATGATTGCTCCGTTTGTGGCCAATCAGTTATTTGATTTTATAGAAAAAAATGTACCACTTGATCAAGAAATTGATTGTAGCCGTTTTTTCTAATTAGTAGTTTTCTTCTTCGCTTTAGCAGCCAATACTTTGTCATAGCTCATAAAAATATTGATCCAAATATTTCTAGAAAGTCTTACTATTATCGGATAGAACACAATTAAAGTGATAACAATGGCAATAAATGCAATATTAGGTGTGCTTCCCAAAAAGAAATAACTAATAATAAAAGCAGCAACTGCAAACGCAATACCTACGCCATAACTAACATACATAGAGCCGTAAAAGAAAGAGGGCTCAATCTTATATTTAGTATTACAATGGCTACAACGCTCGTGCATACTAAAAAGTTGACTAACGTGATATGGGTTGGTATCGGTATACATAGATTCCTCATGACACTTCGGACAAACGCCTGTAAAAATTGAGTATAATCTAGAGCCTTTTTTAAACATAATAAATGTGTACTTTTGCAATTCAAAAAAAATCAGTGTTGAAGTAAGTCACTTCAATAACAAAATTAAGTTTTATTCTTTCAATTTTAAGTAACATAAGTCACAATTCATGCTAAATATTCATAATTTATCAATTTCATTTCAAGGAGAATACCTTTTTGAAGATATCACATTTAAATTAGGAAATGGAGATAGAGTAGGGCTTATCGGTAAAAATGGTGCAGGTAAATCTACTATGCTTAAAATTTTATCTAAAGAGCTTGAGCCAGATTCGGGTCAAATTGCTGCAGATAAAACACTTAAAATAGGATTTTTAAAGCAGGATATTGATTTTGTATTAGGAAGAACTGTACTTGAGGAGTCATATCAAGCATTTACAGAGATAAAGGAGATTGAAGCTAAAATTGAATATATCAATACGCAGTTAACAGAACGTACGGATTACGAAAGTGAAGCCTATCATGATTTAATGGTGGAGGTTAGTGATATTCAACATCAATATGAGATTCTTGGTGGTTATAATTATCAAGGTGAAACTGAAAAAATACTACAAGGTTTAGGTTTTAAACGTGAAGATTTTGAGAAATTGACTGATACTTTTTCTGGTGGATGGCGTATGCGTATTGAATTAGCAAAATTGTTATTACAGAATAATGATGTATTGCTTCTGGATGAGCCGACCAATCACTTGGATATAGAATCTATTATTTGGTTAGAAGGTTTTTTAAGAAATTATGCTGGAGCGGTAGCAATTGTATCGCATGATAAGATGTTTTTGGATAACGTTACAAATCGTACTATCGAGATTAGTTTGGGTCGTATTTATGACTATCCAAAACCTTATACCCAATATTTAGTACTAAGAGAAGAAATTAGAACACAACAATTAGCGTCTCAAAAAAATCAGCAAAAACAAATTGAGCAGACTGAAAAGTTAATCGAAAAGTTTAGAGCTAAAGCCAGTAAAGCAACAATGGCGCAGTCTTTAATGAAAAAATTAGACAAAATTGATCGTATTGAGGTTGACGAAGATGATAATAGCGTGATGACTTTAAATTTTCCGGTTTCAATTACGCCAGGAAAAATAGTAGTAGAGGCTAAAGATGTTTCTAAAAACTATGGAGAGAATCAAGTATTATCTGGTGTTGATTTATTAATTGAGCGTGATGTTAAAACAGCATTTGTTGGACAAAACGGACAAGGTAAGTCAACTTTAGCTAAAATATTGGTGGGAGACTTAAAGCATGATGGCCAATTAAAGCTAGGGCATAATGTACAGATTGGTTATTTCGCGCAGAATCAAGCCGAATATCTAGACGGTAGTAAAACGGTGTTAGATACAATGATTGATGCTGCAAATGAAACTAACAGAAGTAAAGTTAGAGACATATTAGGGTCGTTTTTATTTAGAGGTGAAGAAGCAGAGAAGTACGTTAGAGTATTATCTGGAGGAGAACGTAACCGTTTAGCGCTTGCTAAATTAATGTTACAACCTTTTAATGTTCTAATAATGGATGAGCCGACAAACCACTTAGATATTAAATCTAAAAACGTATTAAAAGATGCTTTAGAGCGTTTTGAAGGAACGTTAATATTGGTGTCGCATGATAGAGACTTTTTAAAAGGGTTAACTAATACTGTTTTTGAATTCAAAGATGGAAACATTAAAAAGTATTTAGGAGATGTGGATTATTACCTAGAGCAACGTAATGTTGAGAATTTACGTGAGGTAGAAAAACGTACTATAATAAAAAGCCAACCTAAAGAATCTCCTAAGCAATCATACGAAGACCAGAAAAAGCAAAAATCTTTAAATAACAGATTAAGTAATTGCGAATCTAAGATTGGTCAAATTGAAAAAGAGATTAAAACTATAGATGCAGAAATGGCAGCTAACTATGATGAAGTTGTAGCCAAACCCAACTTTTTTGAAAACTATCAAGCTAAAAAGGATCAATTAGTTAAGTTAATGGAAGATTGGGAAGACATAACGACACAGTTAGAGGCGTTTTAATCGGTTCTTTTAGGTTTTTTTTAACGTTTACCCTCTAAACTAAAGTCTAATTTTGCGGTCATACTATCAAAACCAAGTTCATGCGCAAAATTATACTATCTATTTTAGGTGTTTTATTTATTATTGCTTCCTTTTATATTGCTCAAAATTTAATAGCAAATAAAAAGAAACCTAAACCAGTAGCTTCTAAAGTTATAAAAACAGTGTTTACAGATACTGTTCAAAATACAACAGTTCCTATTGTTATAGCATCAAATGGTAATCTTACCGCAAAGCAACGTGTTGAGTTATATTCTGAAGTACAAGGGATATTTAGAAGTGGTAGTTACTTATTTAAACCTGGTCAAAATTATCGTCAAGGACAGACTTTAATTCGTGTGGATGCATCAGAGTATTATGCCAGTGTACAATCTTCAAAAAGTAATTTATATAATTCTATAGCAGCTATAATGCCTGATTTACGTTTGGATTTTCCAGATGTGTTTCAAAAATGGCAATCTTACTTAAGTGGTTTCGACTTAAATAAAACCACACCAAAGTTACCAGAAATGACTTCTGATAAAGAAAACTATTTTATTACTGGTCGTGGTATTGTTACCAATTATTACAATGTAAAAAATCTAGAACAACGTTTATCTAAGTACACTATTTCTGCTCCTTTTTCAGGGATCTTAACAGAAGCTTTGGTAACGGAAGGCTCTTTAATTAGAAGTGGACAAAAATTAGGAGAGTTTATTAATCCTTCGGTTTATGAGATGGAGGTTGCTATTAGTAAAAGTTTTGCTAATATTTTAAAAGCAGGCGAAAGTGTTAGCTTAACTAATTTAGATAAAACAGAAACTTATACGGGTAAAGTCTCACGTGTAAACGGAAGTATTGATGCAACTACGCAAACCATTACTGCTTTTATTGAAGTAAAGGATGCTAACCTAAAAGAAGGTATGTATTTAGAAGCTAGTTTAAATGCAAAAAGTATTGAAAATGCAATTGAGATTGACAGAAACCTGTTAACGGATAATCAAGAAATATTTGTAGTTAGAGACAGCTTGTTAGATATGATTCCTGCAAAGGCGATTCATTTCTCAGATACTAAAGTAGTTTTAAAAGATATTCCAAACGGAACTGTTATTTTAAAAAGACCAGTGCCAGGTGCCTATTCAGGTATGTTAGTTCAGCCATTTGTAGAGCAATCTAAATCTAACAATAGCGCGGAATAATGAGAAAAATAATAACTTATTTTATCAAGTACCATGTAGCAGTTAATGTATTTATATTAGCATTTGCTGTGTTTGGTGTTATTGGATATTCGTCTTTAAAATCGTCCTTCTTCCCTTTGACTGATTCTAAAATAATCAATGTTAGTATTGCTTATCCAGGAGCTTCTCCTCAAGAAATTGAAGAAGGTATTGTACTTCAAATAGAAGAAAATTTAAAAGGATTAAAAGGTGTAGACCGTGTGACTTCAGTATCACGAGAAAATAGTGGAACCATTACAGTAGAGATTGAGAAAGATGAAAATCTAGATTTCATGCTATTGGAAGTAAAGAATGCAGTGGACAGAGTGCCAACGTTTCCGTCAGGAATGGAACCTCTGGTTGTGTCCAAGCAGGAAGCGGTTAGGGAAACTATTTCTTTCGCTTTAAGCGGAAAAGACATCCCGTTAGCAACATTAAAACAATTAGGGCGTCAAGTTGAAAACGATTTACGTGCTATTGATGGCGTCTCTCAGATAGACGTTTCTGGTTACCCTCAAGAAGAAATTGAAATTGCAGTTAACGAAGGTAATTTACTAGCTTATAATTTGACTTTTGCAGATGTTGCAAATGCGGTTAGCGCTTCAAATATATTAGTGACAGGAGGAACTATTAAAACAGATGCTGAAGAGTATTTAATTAGAGCCAATAATAAGGAGTACTACGGAGACGAGATGTCTAATATTATTGTAAAAGCTTCGGCAGACGGAAAAGTGATTCGTTTGAAGGATGTTGCTATTATTAGAGACCGTTTTTCTGAAACACCAAATGCGACCTACTTTAATCAGCAATTGGCAGTTAACATTTCTGTTACTAGTACAAATAATGAAGATTTAATTTCTTCAGCAGAAAAAGTAAAAGCCTACATAGAAACGTATAATCAAAAACATAATAATGCGCAGTTAAATGTTGTACGTGATTTATCAATAACCTTAAACCAACGTACCGATTTATTAACGGAGAATGCTATTGTTGGGATGATTTTAGTGTTGGTGTTTTTATCCCTTTTCCTTAACATGCGTTTAGCATTTTGGGTAGCTTTTGGATTGCCAATATCATTTTTAGGGATGTTTATTTTTGCAGGACAATTTGATGTTACCATTAATGTGTTGTCTTTATTCGGGATGATTATTGTTATTGGTATTTTGGTGGATGATGGTATTGTAATTGCCGAGAATATTTACCAACATTACGAAAAAGGAAAGTCGCCAAAGCAAGCAGCAATTGATGGAACAATGGAAGTGATTCCTCCTGTGGTTTCGGCTATTATAACAACCTTATTAGCATTTTCTTTATTTTTATTTTTAGATAGTCGTATTGGAGAGTTTTTTAGTGAGGTCTCCGTCATTGTTATATTAACATTGGTAGTGTCTCTTGTAGAAGCATTAATTATATTACCTGCTCACTTAGCACATTCTAAAGCATTAAGACCTCCTGTAGAAGAAGAAAATCCTTCTAAAATAAAGCAGTTTTTTGCTAAGATGAGATTTATAAATAGAGCGGGAGATAGGTTAATGTCTTTTTTAAGAGACCGTATCTATTCTCCAACATTAGATTTTGTTCTACAATTTAAGATATTGTCTGTTGGGATTTTTGTTGCGCTTTTGGTTTTAACCTTTGGAGCAATGGGTGGTGGTGTTATTGGTGTTACTTTGTTCCCAAGTGTAGCTAGTGACCGTGTGTCTATTACATTAGAAATGCCTAATGGGACTAATGTAAAAGTAACAGATTCTATTATTTCTTTAATTGAAGAAAAATCATTTATTGTTAATGAAGAATTGAGTGATAAATATTTAAAAGGAACAGGAAAAAAATTATTCGAAAATACAATCCTAACAATTAATAGTAGTTCTAGTGCATCACTTAGATTAAATATGTTGCCAGGAGAAGAACGTCCTGATGCGATAAAGTCTTCTATGGTTGCCAATAGATTAAGAGAGTTGGTTGGTCCTGTGATTGGAACGGAGCGTTTAATTTTTGGTTCAGGAGGAAACTTTGGTGGTAGTCCTGTGTCGGTCTCATTATTAGGAAATAATATTGACGAACTTAAAGCGTCCAAATTAGAATTAAAGCAATACTTAGAATCTAATCCGTTGCTAAAAGATATCGAGGATAATGATCCTGCAGGTATAAAAGAAATCCGATTACAGCTTAAAGAAAGCGCTTACCTTTTAGGGTTAGACTTACGTACTGTTATGGCTCAGGTGCGTTCTGGGTTTTTTGGTTCGCAAGCACAACGTTTTCAACGTGGACAAGATGAGATTAGAGTTTGGGTACGATATGATAGACCAAACCGTAACTCAATCAACGATTTAGATGATATGAGAATTTTAACACCCATCGGAGAGCGTGTTAATTTAAAGGATATTGCTAATTACTCTATTGTTAGAGGAGATGTTGCTATTAATCACTTAGAAGGACTAAGAGAAATTAGAGTGTCTGCAGATTTAAAAGATCCTAGCACAAGTAGTACCGATATTTTAGATGATATTAAAACAACTTTTCTGCCAAATTTACAAGCTAAATATCCTACAATTACCGCATCTTTTGAAGGACAAAATAGAGAAGCTAGCAAATTGTCTAGCTCAATAAAAAGTGCAGGTGGTATTATTCTATTACTAATATACATCACGATAGCTTTTACTTTTAGAAGTTATAGTCAACCTATCTTATTATTACTGTTAGTACCTTTTAGTTTAACCGCAGTTGCATGGGGACATTGGTTATTAGGATTTCCTGTAAACATTTTATCATTATTAGGTATAATAGCATTAATTGGTATTATGGTTAATGACGGGTTGGTATTAATAGGTAAGTTTAATACTAATTTAAAGGAAGGTATGACCTTTGATTTGGCTTTGTCTGAAGCTGGTAAATCTAGATTTAGAGCTATATTTTTAACCTCTCTAACTACTATTGCCGGTTTAGCACCTTTATTATTAGAAAAGAGTAGACAGGCACAATTTTTAAAACCAATGGCTATTTCTATTTCTTTTGGTATTGCTTATGCGACTATTTTGACGCTATTAGTGTTGCCTTTATTTTTATCTTTTAGTAATACTATAAAGCAGAAAGTAAAGTGGTTATCTACAGGTAAGGAAGTAACTAAAGAAGAAGTTGAACGTGCTATTAAAGAACAAAATGAAGAAAATGAACATTAAATATAGTGTAGTTATAGCAATATTTTGTTGTGCTTCAATTGTTAAGGCACAAACTGTTTTAACACAGGCAGAAGCTGTTAAATTAGCCTTAGAGAATAACTACGGTATTAAGATCGCTGCAAATGCAGTAGAAGTTGCCGATAATAATACTAGTATTTTAAATTCGGGATATTTACCAACACTTACAGGAAGTGCGGGTGCAACTTATAATTTAGATAATACGGAAGCTGAGTTTTCTAACGGAACATCAACTGTTTTAAATGGTGCAGAAAGTGATCGTTATAATGCATCTTTGAGTTTAAATTATACACTTTTTGATGGATTGGGTAGACGTTATAATTATAAAAGTCTTAAAGAACAATACCAATTGTCAGAATTGCAGGCTAGAGAAACTATCGAAAACACAGTAATTCAGCTGTTTTCTGTATATTATTCAGTAGCACAGTTATCGGAGAATTTAGAGGCGTTAAGAGAAACTTTAGAAGTGTCTAAAGATAGATTGGTACGCGCACAGTATCAATTTGATTACGGTCAAAACACAAAACTTGGAGTGTTGAATGCAGAAGTAGATATTAATAATGATAGTATTAATATTATTTCATCTTATCAGAGTTTAAAAAATGCTAAACGTGATTTAAATGTGGTATTAGGTAATGCGTTAAGTTATGACTTTTCAGTAAGCACAGCTGTTGATTTTACACTTCAATTTAAAAAGGATAGCTTGTTTGATAAAGCTATAACACGAAATGTGGCATTGCTACAATCAGAGAAAAATATTGCTATAAGTCAATTAAGTATCAAATCTAGTAAGTCTGGTTATTTGCCAACAGTAGGATTAAATGGGACTTATGGTTGGAATAAAAACAATAACAATGCAGCGTCTTTTGTTGCAGTAAGTACAAACACAGGATTGTCTGGAGGTTTGAGTTTAAGTTGGAATCTGTTTGATGGTGGTAGTACAATAACTAGCGTTAAAAATGCTAAGGTTAATTTAGAGACTCAAAAACTAGAGAAAGAAAATATTTTAATTGGCATTACTCGTGATTTTGAGAATGCATGGGAAGACTTTGAAAACAAGTTAAATATCTTTAATATTCAAGAACAGAATATAATAACGTCTCAAAGTAATTTTGAACGTACACAAGAAAAATTTAAAATTGGTCAAGTCAATTCAATCGAATTTAGACAGGCACAACTTAATTTACTAAATGCAGAATTAAGTAGAAATCAAGCCAAGTATCAAGCCAAGTTAGCAGAGCTTAGTTTATTACAATTAAGTGGAGAATTACTTAATGTAGAGTTCTAAATTGCTGGATATTAGCATAGTATTTTATCGATAACACTAGAATGATTTTATATTGTTTTAGTGTTTTTCGTTTAAATACATCATTAATTCAGTTAAATGTTAATTTTTGTTGCACTTAATCGAATTATTTTGTTTTTAGTCTCCTTTCGTCCTATATTTGTTGCAGTTAATCTTAAAAACGTAACTATGAAAACGATAAAACTAACTTTACTGATGTTTCTTTTTGCTTGTGTATCTTTCGCAGGTGTATCTAATTCAGAAAAAGAAGCTTTGATCGCTTTATATAATAACACAAATGGAGCAGAGTGGAATACTACTTGGGATCTTGACGCGTCAATAGATACTTGGCATGGTGTAACGGTTTTAGATTCTAAAGTAATAGGATTAAATTTATCATTTAATAACTTACAAGGGGTAGTGCCAACAGAGATTGGTCAATTAAGTAACCTTGAAGTTTTAAACCTTAGCTTTAATAAGCTTAAAGGAGATTTACCAGAATCTATTTCTACAATGCAAAACTTATTGTCTTTACAATTGTTTTTAAACCAATTTGAAGGTGAAATTCCAGCTTGGATAGGTAACTTATCTAACTTAGAGTTTTTAGCATTATATAGTAACAAGTTTACAGGAACAATTCCTGAGTCAATAACTAACTTAATTAAATTACAAAGCCTAGAATTAGGTAGTAATTATTTAACAGGAAATATCCCTTTTAATATTAACAGTTTAAAATCCCTTAAAAAATTAAGTCTTTTAGATAACCAATTAGAAGGTCAGATTCCAGAAAGTATCGCAGATCTAGTAAATCTTGAAGAATTAGTTTTATCTAGTAATAACTTATCTGGGACATTGCCATTTGAATTATCTCAATTAGCAAACCTTAAATTAGTTATGGTTAGTGATAACGAATTAAATAACGATTACGTTACTGTTGTAGGTGACGCTCCAAATAAAATGTCCTTATACTTAGAAGATACAGAAGTATTAGCTAGCAGTCAACGTATCGAGGATTAATATATGTTAAAGATATATTTAAAATAGTCAGCCTTTGGTTGACTATTTTTATTTTTGGTAAAAAGTAAATTATGTACGAACATTATTTTCAATGCCCTTATTGCTGGGAAGAGGTTTCTATGCTACTTGATCCAAGCGTTACAAAACAGACTTATGTGGAAGATTGCGAGGTTTGTTGCAATCCAATACAGGTGACTCCAAATTTTTTAGAGTTAGAACTTGTTGGTTTTGAAGCTGTTAATATAGAACAGTAAAAAAAGAAAAAAAAAGACTTGTTATATCTAAAATAGATTGTATATTTGCAGTCCGAAACAACTAGGTCGCCATTATGAAGCGAAAGTTTAAAGCTAAGTTAGTTGTTCCGAATTTAAAATCGCGGGATAGAGCAGTAGGTAGCTCGTCGGGCTCATAACCCGAAGGTCACTGGTTCGAGTCCAGTTCCCGCTACTAAGCAAAGCTTCACAGAAATGTGAAGCTTTTTTATTTTATATAGTTTTGTATTAACTTAGATTATCCTGACAGTGTAATTAAATAATCTCAGACGCATCAGGATTGATTATCTGTCTCTATATAACACACAATAGCTTAAAAATAAAAAACCGAAGCAAATGCTTCGGTTCTTGAATCCTCAATAGTCTAGGATGATTAGTTCTTAACTCTTTATTTAATGGCTTTAAAAAAGGAATCTATAAGGACTTTGGGTGATTTATCATGTTTTGTAATTTTAGGTATTTCCAGATCAATATTTAATAATTGATAGACCGCTGTTTGAGCAGCTCTTACAGAATATTCTACAGTAAATACAACATCATCAGCAAGTTCTACAAACTGGCTCACGAAGGCTAAGTTTTTGGAGCTTTCAGGTACAGGTTTTGGTCTGTCGTTGTAAGCACGTGGCATAAACATAGAGGTTATATAAGGCATTCTGCAGGGTACGCAAATAGCGTCTTCAAAAACATTGTCATCAAAATTAAAATGACCAGCCAACTCTTTAAGGATGTCTTGTCCGTTACTTTCTACCATTGTTTTTGGTATAAAATCACCAACACGGTTACCGTGTAACGCATATCCCCAAAGAATATAGATATCTTCCGGTTGATCTATAAAATGCGGTTGGTTGTAAAGCACAACAGACATTAGCCAATTTGAATCTTTAAAGGTTACTAAGCCTCCGGTTCCTGCTTCGTTTCCTGTCATTTTTTCTATTTTATCAAAAAACTCAGAAGATTTGAATGTTACCGTAAACGATTCCCAAAAAGATTCAGGAATACTACTATTAAAAGGAGCTGGATTTCCAAAATCAGGTCTTCCTTTTGCTAATTTTTCCCAAAGTGTCCATCCTTTACTTTCTAGTTTTGTTTTTTTAACTGGGGCTTGTGTCATAGAGCCTATACTTGAAGCATCAACCATAGATCCATTTTGAAAAATAACAATGTCATCAGGGTTAACACTAACTTGTTTGGGACCTTCTTTGTTAATAACTGTAAGTGAAGTAACGGTAACTTTTCCATTTATGTCTTCCACAATTATATCATCTACGGTAGTTGCTAGTTCAAAATTAACACCTTTGTCTTTAAGCCAAGCTATTAACGGAAGCACTAAAGAGTCATACTGATTATAAATGGTTCTTTTAACCCCTCCAAGTGTATTAATTCTCGGAAACTCATTCATAAAACGATGTAGATAACGTTTAAATTCTACTGCACTATGCCAAGGTTCAAAAGCAAAGGTGGTCTGCCACATGTACCAAAAGTTAGTATTAAAAAAGCCGGGAGATAACCAATCGGTGATTTTTGAGGTGCCTAATTTTTCTTCTGATGCTTCAAGAAGTTTTAAAAATTCTAATCTATCATGCATATCAAAACCCATAGTAGAGGTATCTACAATATGACAGTTTTTGTCTACTAAACGACCTTGTGAGTGTGCGATATGTTTTTTATT
The DNA here is from genome assembly GCF_055635485.1 of Olleya sp. KKT75. NCBI lineage: Bacteria > Pseudomonadati > Bacteroidota > Flavobacteriia > Flavobacteriales > Flavobacteriaceae > Olleya > Olleya sp. KKT75. The sequence goes on along the minus strand of NZ_CM145759.1, from coordinate 589,769 downwards.
AAAAGCAATCGTTTCGTCTTTTACAGACATGCCTTTATTATTAATGGACGGGATGTCTTTAAATAAGCCCCAAAAGCATTCATAAGCATCTGTGGTTAGCATTCTACCACCACGAAGGGAATAACTCCCGTCATCAAGTCGTGCACCATCTAGGCAACCTCCTAATGTTGGTAGTTTTTCAAAAACAGTAATTTGATGTCCAGGAATACCGCCATCACGAATCATGAATACAGCTGCAGATAATGAGCCAAGTCCACCACCTAAACAGTACGCTTTAAAATTATTAGATTTCATATTTTTAGTTTTTAAATTAAATCTTGTTGTGTCTTACAAAATTAGGGAGCGCTCTGGGGTTTGTAAATGATGTAGGTCAGTCCGCATTTTAATTTAAAAATTTAACAAGCTTTATTTATAAATAGTTGTTTTTCAGATATTAAAAGGAGGTAAACTGACCAAGATCATTTTATAAGCATCTATTCTTGGTTACATTTACTTTTAAAACTTTATTGACATGAGCGATTTTAGAAACAGACCAAAAGATAACTTTATTCACGAAGCAACGTGGGAGCAGTTGTATGTGCTTACAGAGCATTGGAAATCTGATATTGAATTTTATAAACAGGATTTAAAATTTTTACATCATTTGATCGATAAATATTTCTTATACCTCACAAAAAAGGAAAATATTGATGTCATACTTGAAGTTGAAGTAAGCTTATTAGAGGTGGAAAAGCAATGCAGCATATTATTGCAAAGAATAGATAAACACTTACATCATTTAAGTGCGTTGGTAGAAGATCCTTTTACATACGTTTCAGATAAGTTTAGAGAAGAGCACGAGCAATTAGAGGACGATTTAACTCAGTTTTTAAAAGACTTCAGACAAAATAGAAAAGAGGTTTTTTCAATAACAGAACATATGATTGGGGGAGAAGAATTAATCAAACAACTAAATGTTTTACATAAATAAAGTATTTAATTTTTAACCATAAATAAAATTTTATGAAAGACCTACAAAAAGTATTAAAAGACATAACACAGCTTACTATTGATATTGAAACCAATTACCCTGAGCTTTATCGTTCTTTAGATGAAAACCCTTTGACATTGCCAATAAGCAAACATCCACATATGGATAAAAAAGTATTGACGGACTATTTAGCAAGTTTAAAACAACTTTTAGACCGTTATGTTCAAGAAGAAAAAATTAATAAACAATAGGTTTTAATAATCAAATTATGGGAGAGATTGCGACATCAAATAGACAAATAACACTATACTATAATTCTAAATCAGCAAGAGCAAAACAAACGTTAGCTTATGCTTTATCGGATGGGTTTAAGGTTGAAGAAATTGATATCTTAAAAACAAAATTGACGGGCACACAAATTGTAGAACTAGCCAAGCGGTTACATATTACAGTAGCAGACCTTATTAATCAAGATAGTCCAGCATATCAAGCTAGTTTTGAGCCCCATAACTTATCAACGGATGATTGGATAAAAATGATACAACACAATCCACAAATAATGAAACAGCCAATAGCGTTACGTGGTAATAAAACAATTTTGGTAGAGACACCAACAGATATTATTAAAATATAAGTTGTGTATTAGTCTTACTGACCTAGGTCATTTCAAGCATGTAAGTAAAATACAATCTTTGTGATATAATTTAAATAATTAATTATCATGGAAAAAGAAATTATATACAACTCAAACATGCACTTTGAGCACGAGCAATGGAAAGGTGAATTAGCATTTTGGAAACAAGAGTTATTGTTTTTTAATAATAAATTAAGCGAACTAGTAACGCGATGGACTAATAAAGATGTGTTGGCACAATTAGAGCATTATCAAAACCAATTTATACTTCATGGTGGTGTTATTGAAGACCTACAAGAAACTATAGAAAAACACGAAACACGTATCGCAGCACAATGCATAGAAGGCGAAGATGCAATAGATGTTCGTCTAGCAGAACAGCATGTTGCGTTTAGAGATAAAATGGAAACACAACGTGAGATTTATGCAGATCTTAAAAAAGAATTTTTCAGGTTTCTAGAAAAGTACATGTAATATTAAATGCAAATACAAGAAGAGATAAATCAGCTCGTAGGATCTTATATTCTAGGAGTATTGATAAGTTTAGGGATTGGTCTTATACTTGGTCTAGAACGGGAGTATGATAAACTCAAAGAAGACAATGGTATAGCAGGTATAAGAACATTTCCTATAGTGACTATTCTTGGATTTACACTAGGTAATCTTACTACAATTTATACCGTATGGCTCTTAATTATAAGTTTAGGAGCCTTTATTTTGTTTTTAGCATTCAATCAATATGCTCAAAATAAAGAACTCCGTAGTCAAGATTTAACAACTAATTTAGCCTTAATAACAACCTTTGTATTAGGGATAATGGTTTCGGCGGAATATTATAGAGATGCAGTCGCGACAGCAGTTATCATAGTTACATTACTATCATTAAAAACAAGGTTTCGCACAGTCATTCAAAACATTACTTCAATAGAGCTTTTTGCATTTATAAAATTCGCAATAATAGCCTTATTAATACTTCCTTTTCTACCAAACAAAACGTACGGACCAGATAATTTATTAAACCCTTACGAGATTGGTTCGATAATAGTCATTGTGTCTTTCTTAAATTTTATCGGTTATTTTCTGGTTAAGTTTATTGGCTCAAAAAGAGGGATCATACTAACAGCCATACTTGGTGGGCTTATTTCTAGCACAGCGGTAGCTTGGAATTACGCATCTAGTAGTAAGGCCTCTCCAGAACTCTCCAAAAAATATAGTGCAGGAATCATTGTAGCTTCAGCGATTATGTTTCCCAGATTAGCCTTTTTGGCCTATATTTTTAATAGCGCCATACTGGTTAATTTAATACTCCCATTTGGACTATTAACACTGGTTTGTATTGTAGCAACCTTATTATTAATGCGCAAGGACGACCCTAAACCAGATACCAATATAAAATTAGGTAATCCATTAAACATGTTAAATGCAATTGGATTTGGTGCCGTGTATGTCATCATCCTTTTTGCTGTTTATTATAGCAATCAGTTTTTTGGAGAAAGTGGTCTATATTATTCGGCCTTAATTGCGGGACTAGCAGATACAGATGCCATTACAATAAGTATGTCCAAATTTGCTTTAGATCAAGACAAACTAACACTAGCATCTTCCGTAATCATTGCTGCAACCATCAGTAATATGTTAGTCAAATTAGGGATCACCCTATTTAAAGGCTCCAAAACTACAGGTAAACTTGTTGGTTATGCGTTTGGAACCGTCATTTTAGTTGGTATTATTTACATTCTTATTATTAGAAGTTAATTATATTTTAATAATTAAAAGTTGGGCGTGACCATAAAGGTCAGGCTTTTCGCTGTAATTCCTCGCGCCTCCTGCGTCGGGCTGTGGGATTTTCGCTGCAATCCTTCACGCAAATTCACCCTTTTTAATAGCTTTTTTTTGCATCAAGTTGACCTAGGTCAGTGCAAGTGGTCTTTTAGAAAAGTAATTTTATGCTATAAGTTTTGATAGCCATTTTATTGGGATTCTGTCAAATAAAGCACAATACAATGAAAAAAGTAAACACACAACAAGCAAAAGAGATTGGAGATAGTCTAGGTATCCAATGGGTGGATATTCAATTAGATGAATTTACAAAAGGAATAAATGTCGAGTTTGAACATGGAACAAGATATCCAGAAACCAATGTTACTAATAACGATAAAGCTTTAACAGGAAAAATAGCTTGGGCGCATTTAAAAGAGTTTCCTGATTACTATACCCGTTTAGAAAAAATGGAAAATGAAGCAGAAGCATATTGGAGTAAAAAGGAATAAACTGATTTAAGTCAGTTTACTCAGACTGACTCAGGTCAGTGCGTTAATCAACATAACATTCTAATTTTGAAGTATTAATAAATAGGATGAGTAAGAGGTTCTTTTTGATACTTAAACAAAGAAGCTTCTTAATTTAACAAGACAAATAGACTTATTATGAACACAAATAACAAAGACAAAAAAGCATATTTCATAGGGGGTGGGATTGGCTCTTTATCTGGAGCAGCATTTTTAATTCGTGATGGTGGCTTCGCAGGTAATAATATCACGGTCTACGAAAGTTTACCAGTATTAGGAGGTAGTTTAGATGCCGGAGGTAATCCCGAAGATGGCTACACCTTGCGTGGCTCTCGTATGTTTACATTAAATATTTACGAGTGCACCTGGGAGTTGTTTAAATCCATTCCATCGCTTTCAGATCCTAACACATCTGTAACCGAAGAGACTATAGCCTTTAATAACAAAGTAAAATCACATTCTAAAGCGCGTCTAATAGATAAAAACCGCGCAATTGTAGACTCATCTAAATTAGGGTTTTCAATGTCGGACCGCACAGAGCTTCTTAAATTAAGTGAAGCAAGCGAAGAAAAATTAGGTAATAGTGCGATTTACGATTGGTTTTCGCCTTCATTTTTCGAAACTAATTTCTGGTTTATGTGGCGCACAAGTTTTGCGTTTTCACCTTGGCATAGTGCGGTAGAGTTTAAGCGATATTTACACCGTTTTATGCAAGAGTTTCCTAATGTAGAAACAATGACAGGTGTTAAACGTACCGTATACAATCAGTACGACTCTATGATTTTACCATTAAAAGTTTGGTTAAAATCTCATGGTGTTAATTTCAAAACAGGAAGTACAGTTACAGATATAGACACAACGTATGCTTTGGATCCAAAAACAGAAACCGAAAAAGTAGTTGTAAAAAAACTAATGTATGATACGGCAGGTCATTCTGAAACTGTAACAATTAATGAGGACGATTTAGTTTTCTATCAAAATGGATCAATGACAGATGCTTCTAGTTATGGGTCGATGACAAGTGCTCCAAAACATTTCACAAAAAAAGACAGTCAAGGTTGGGTGTTATGGGAGAAATTAGCAAGTAGATATCCTGGATTTGGTAGACCAGAAGTGTTTAATACCAATATCGCAGAATCATTTTGGGAATCGTTTACTGTCACTTTAAAAGACACTGCGTTTTTTGATCAAATGGAACAATTTTCTGGTAACAAAGCTGGAACAGGAAGTCAAGTAACTCTTAAGGATTCTAATTGGTTTATGAGTTTTTCATTAAATGAACAGCCTCATTATAAAGACCAACCAGATCATGTGCAAGTCTTTTTTACCTATGGATTACATCCAGACCGCGTGGGTAACTTTGTAGGTAAGCCCATGACAGAATGTTCTGGAGAAGAAATTCTGAGAGAGCTTTGTGGACACTTAAAATTTGATTACGATATTGTATTTGCAAATGCAATCTGTATTCCATGCAGGATGCCATACATCACTAGTATGTTTATGCCACGCTTAAAAACAGACAGACCACTTCCTGTACCTAAAAACTCTAAAAATTTAGCTTTTATCAGCCAGTTTGTAGAGATTCCTGATGATGTTGTTTTTACGGTAGAGTATTCGGTTAGAGCAGCACAAATGGCAGTATATCAATTACTAGATATCGATCTTGAAATTCCGCCAATCACAAAATTTGATAAAACACTTAAAGTGGAACTTCAAACAGTTGCTAAAGCATTCCACTAAACAAATATTAATTTTAAAACCTATAAAAATGGCAAATATTATTGTTGTTCCGTTTAAGGAAGAAAGTAAAGCTATTGAAGCTTTACATAGAATTAAAGAATTGGATGCCTATGGAGATATCACGCTGTATGAGCATATGATGATTCGTAAAAAAGATAACAAACAATTCGAGATCTTAAAAAATCAAACCGATGGAGAAGGTTGGAGGTTGTTTACTGGTATGGCTCTAGGTGGGCTTGCAGGTGCTTTAGTAGGGCCTTTAGGATTTATCATTGGATTATATACAGGAACTGCAGTAGGTGCAGTTTGGGATGCTAGTCGGTATGACTTTGAAGCAGAGTTTCTTAAAAAGGTAAGTAAAAAAATGGCTGTCGGTACTATTGCAATTGTTGCAGAAGTAGCAGAAGATAGTTCCGTTTTTATAGACCAAGCACTCAATGGACTATCCTCAGAAATTATTAGAAGTGAAGCTGGTATAGAGTTCGATGATTATGTAGATGAGCAAGTTGAAAATTTTGAAGATAGTATTGAAGACGAACGTCAAAAACTTAGAAAAGCAACAGCACATGAAAAAGACACGATTAAAGCTAAGATTGCCGATTTAAAGGCAAAACGAAAAGCGCATATCGTAGGGTTGGAAGCTAAAAGAAAAGCAACACTGAATAAGATTAAAAGTGACACTAAATCTAGAATTCACAAACTAGAAACACGCTTGGATGGTTTTGAACAATCTGTGAGCGATGCATACGCTCAGGCTAGAAAAAATAGACTCAGTAAAAAAATCAAAAAGGAAGAAGAAAAGTTATACCAATTGCATAGTGCATTAGGTGAGGATATTGTGGATTAATAACCAATAAAAAACTTAGTAATTAACTTAAATAATTTAGATATGAAAGCAAAAATTTTAGCCTTAGCTGTAATCGTTTTTATGGCAGGAAGTACATTAATTGGTTGCGGGCAAGCCTCTAAACAAGATGCTAAATCTGTTAAAGAGGATGCAAAAGTACTTGGTAACGATCTTAAAAAAGGAGCAGTAGATACCAGTAAGGAGATTAAAATGACTGTGAATGAGAATTGGAAAAAGTTTGAAAACAGATCTCAGTCTGCTATTAAAGCAACAGATGCTCAAATTAAAACATTGAGAACTAAAATGGAGTCGGCAGGTAAAGCAGAAAAAGAAAAGCTAACGATAGCTTTAAATCAACTAGAACAAAAAAACGAAGCACTTAAAAATAAATTAGCCGAAAGGGGTAAAGAATTTAAAGATGGTGTCATTTCTTTTAATGAAACGACTATGGCTAATGAACAGGAATTTGAACGCGAATTTACGCATGATATGGACGAGATTGGGGCTGCTTTAAAAGACCTTTTTAAAGATAATGTTGATTAATAAATTTAAATTATAACATTATGGCAACTACAATTTTAAGTTCTACACAATCCACAGTAAAAAATTGGTGGATAACGCTTTTAATAGGTGTTCTATACATTATCGCCGGGGTTTGGGTTTTTCAAACACCAGTAGCGAGTTATGTCTCTTTAAGTATAATTTTTAGTGTATTCATTTTTATATCAGGAGGCTCACAAATTGTGTTCTCTATTTCTAATAGACACGAGATAAGTAGTTGGGGTTGGTATTTGGCAGGTGGTATTTTGGATCTTATTATAGGGCTACTATTAATAACGCATCCATTGATGACTATGGCAATTCTGCCTTTTTATATTGGTTTCTGGTTATTGTTTCAGGGGTTTATGGCTATTGGATTATCATTTCAGATTAAAACATTTGGAATCCTATCTTGGGGTTGGTTATTGTTTTTGGGATGTCTAATAATACTCTTTTCTTTTCTGCTATTAGCTAATCCAATAATTGCAGGGTTAAGTATTGTATACATGACCGCTCTGGCATTTATTTCTGCAGGTATTTTTAGAATCGCTTTAGCATTCAATTTAAAAAATCAAAATCACAATTAAAACATTGTAAAGCATTGCTGTAACTGTAAATGCGAGGTAGTTTTAGTATTTGTTAATAGGTCCGAATAGTATAACTAATTTGAAGAAGACGACTAACAGTTACTGCTTTGCTTTTCAATTATTATAAATAAAGTTATGAGTAAAACAAAAAATAAAAATCCAGAAGATGCTAAAGTTTATCTTATTGGAAGTGGAATAGCATCTCTGGCAAGTGCGGTATATCTAGTAAAAGATGCGGGTGTACAAGGTAAGAATATTCATATTTTAGAAAAAGATAATATCTTAGGAGGTGCTCTAGATGGTGCAGGAGATAAAGAAGAAGGTTTTGTTGTAAGAGGTGGTAGAATGCACGAAGCGCATTATACATGCTATTGGGATTTGTTATCTAATATTCCGTCTTATGAAGATCCCAATGTTTCTGTTAAAGACGAATCGTTTGAATTTAATAAACGGTTTGTATCTAATGGGCAAGCAAGACTTTTAAAAGAAGGTAAAATTATGGATGTATCTTCTTATGGATTATCTATAAAACAACAAGCGGAATTTTTAAAGTTGATATTCGCTTCAGAGAAATCGTTAGGAAATAAAAGAATCGAAGATTGGTTTGAACAAGCCTTTTTTGAAACTAATTTTTGGTATATCTGGTCTACGATGTTTGCTTTTCAAAAATGGAGTAGTGTTGTAGAGATGAGACGTTACATGAAACGCTTTATTCATTTAATTGATGGTTTAAAAAAGTTAGGAGGAGTCATGCGCACCAAGTACAATCAATACCATTCTGTAGTTATTCCTTTAAAAAATTATTTAAAAGATTATGGTGTAAATTTTGATGTGGGTCACGAAGTTGTTGATATTGATTTCAATTTGTCTTCAGATAAAAAAACAGCAACCGTTATTCACTTAAAAGATAAAAACGAAATTGTTTTGGGAGCAAACGATTACGTCTTTATCACCAACGGTTCTATAACAGAAAGTACCGATAATGGTGCCTGGGAAAGACCTGCAAAACTAAAAGGAATTGAAGCGTCTGGGGCTTGGCAATTATGGAAAACACTAGCAAAAAAAGATAAGGCTTTTGGTAATCCTGATCCCTTTTGTGATAACATCGATTTACAAAAATGGTACTCTTTTACAGCAACATTAAAGGATAATACGTTCCATGATTATATGGAAAATTTTTCAGGAAATGTTGACGGTACGGGTGGTTTGGTAACTATGACAGATTCTAATTGGTTAATGTCTATTGTCATTGCGCGTCAACCTCATTTTCCAAACCAACCGGAAGATGTTAAAATCTTTTGGGGGTATGGCTTATATCCAGACAGAAAAGGAAACTACGTTAATAAGACGATGGCGGAATGTACTGGTAGAGAAATATTAGAAGAATTGTGGTATCATTTAAAAGTACAAGATATAATGAGTCCTGTTGTAAAAGCGGGAAAGGTAAATTGTATACCAACAGCAATGCCTTATATTGATAGTTTATTTATGCCAAGAAAAATTGGAGATAGACCAAAAGTCTTACCAAAAGGAGCTACTAACTTTGCTTTTTTAGGACAGTTTGCTGAGGTGCCAAAAGATGTTGTGTTTACTGTAGAATATTCTGTAAGAACAGCACAAACTGCTGTTTTTGGTTTGTTTGAAACCGATAAAAAAGTACTGCCAGTTTATGACTCTATACACAGTCCAAAAGCATTATTAACTGCTGTAAAATCTATTAGCGGTTAACGGATAGTAACACTAAGAGGTGATAATTTTATTGGCGATTATTAAAATATTTTTTTTAAATGAAATTACAAAGCAGTGTTGTAACTGTCATCGGACATAAGCTTTTTTGGATTAGTTTATTCTTTGGTATCGTTTGGGCAAATGCGCTCATAGGTACTACAGATCTTAAAAATTGGCTTATAGAAAATACGTTAACAGTTTTCGCGCTGCTTTTTTTAGTCTTTACATATACTAAGTATCGTTTTAGTAACACTAGTTATGTTTTAATTTGTGTTTTTCTATGCCTGCACGTATATGGTTCTAAATATACTTATGCCCAAAACTTGTTTGGTTATTGGTTACAAGAACTATTTCATACTTCAAGAAATAATTATGACAGAATAGTACATTTTAGTTTTGGAGCATTACTCTATTATCCTTTGCAGGAATGTCTTTCTAATGGACTTAAAATATCAAAAAACTTAGCCTTAAGATTACCCGTTTTAATCATTTTATCGGCAAGTGCATTGTATGAAATTTTAGAATGGCTAGTTGCAGATGTTTTTTTTGTGGAACAAGGATTATCGTATCTGGGAACGCAAGGCGATATCTGGGATTCTCAAAAAGATATGGGACTTGCCTTTTTTGGGGTTGTATTGGTGGCGGTCTGTTTTTATTTATATTCAATATTGAAAAATAGAAAAAAAAGACAAAACTGACCTAAGTCATTACCAGTGTTTAAGACATCCAATACCTTTACTTAATAATTAATTAAATTCTACAAAGATGAAAACACCAAACATAGGCATTTCAGCAGAAAACAGACAAGCTATAGCAGATCAACTATCTAAAATATTAGCAGATGAATTTGTATTGTATTCTAAAACTTTAAATTTTCATTGGAATGTTGAAGGACCAGATTTTCATTCTGTACACCTGTACCTTGAAACATTATATGAGGCACAACAGGAGGTTGTCGATACGGTAGCAGAAAAAATAAGAATGCTTGGTCATTATGTACCTGCAACATTAGAAAAGTACTCACAATTAACGCATCTTACTGAAAAAGTAAAAGGTAAAAATGATAGCCAAAGTATCTTCGCAGAATTGTTAGAAGATCATGAAAGTATTATTGTTTTTATTAGAGAAGAAATAAAACCTATTGCAGACAAATGGCAAGCCGATGGGATTAGTGATTACATTACAGGGCTTATGGAGCAGCACGAAAAAACAGCTTGGATGTTAAGATCGCATTTAAAATAAGTTAGTCAATTATTAGTTAAAGTGACCAATTTAAACCCAAATAGCTACACGGCTGTTTGGGTTTTTTTATGGGCAAATGTTTTTAAGGCATAAAATGATTTGTATTGTTAAATTTTTAAAAATAAAATCAAGACTGATATAGGTCAGTGTCAAAGGGTTATGGTCTTGTTATCTTTAATGTATATTAATTGTTTAATTTAAATCATAGAAATTATGAGAACAGATTTAAGTATTAAAGAAGACATCTTAGACGAATTAGAATGGCAACCAAGTATTGACGAAACTCAAATTGGAGTTGTTGTAAAAGATGGTATTGTAACACTAACGGGAACGGTGGATAGTTATGTTAAAAAGCGTGAAGCAGAAAAGGCAGCTAAAAGCGTTGTAGGTGTTAAGGCTGTAGCCGAAGAGATTGAAGTAAAGTATAATACTACGTTTCAGAAATCAGATTCAGAAATTGCTGCTGCTGCAGTAAATGCATTAAAATGGAATATTTCTGTCCCTTCTAACAAAATCGAGGTTAAAGTTGAAGATGGCTGGGTGTATTTAGGAGGTGATGTCATGTGGGATTTTGAAAAAAATGCAGCTAAAAAAGCGGTTGAAAACTTACAAAGTGTAAAATATGTAGTAAATAATATTGCATTAAAAAACGCAGTAAGAGCAGAAGACATAAAAGACAAAATTAAAAAAGCATTCGAGCGCTCTGCAGATATTGACGCTAAGGATATTACAGTAAAAGCCGAAGGTCACAACATTAAATTGACAGGTACAGTACATTCATTAAAAGAAAAAGATGATGCTAGACGAACCGCTTTTTACGCACCAGGAGTTTGGAGTGTCGATAATGAGTTAGTAGTAGAGTATTGATTTTTTTAAGTTTATAAGACAGAATAAATTTGCTGCCTTATAGAGAATCACCCTATCACATAGTACTGTGCTAGGGTGATTTTTTTTAAGACTGACTTAGGTCATTATGTAATATAACTTAGTGCCGTAAATTTATACAGACTTAGGCATTATAATATTTAATAGGGATAAATATGAAAACAGATTTTGAAATTAAAAAAGACGTTTTAGAGGAATTAGCATGGCTACCAAATATAGATAATACTCAAATAGGCGTTACTGTAGATGATGGCGTTGTTACACTTACTGGCGAGGTTAATGAGTTGCCGAAAAAAATAGCAATAGAAGATGCAGTTAAGTCTCTCTGTGGTGTCAAAGCTTTAGCAGAGGCAATTACAGTAAAGTATGGCAGTACAGATAAGCAATCTGATATAGAGATAGCAAAAGCCGCCATAAATACGTTAGAGTGGAATGCGTCTGTCCCTTCAGAAAATATTATTGTTGAGGTGGAAGACGGGAGGATTTATTTAACGGGAGAATTAGAATGGCCTTATCAAAAAAGTTTTGCAAAAAGAACTATCGAACATTTATATGGTGTAAAAGAAGTTGTTAATAATATCCATCTAAAACCTAAACCAACGCCCCACAATGTCGGTCATCTAATTCAAAAAGCATTTACACGATCTGCAAATATTGATGCTAAAAATATTAAAGTAGCGGTCAATGATCATGAGTTAACATTAAGCGGGACAGTGCATTCTATTAAGGAAAAAGATGATGCAGAAATTGCAGCATATAATGCACCAGGTATAAATAATGTGATCAATCAATTAAAAGTAGACTATTACCCAATGTATTTATAAAAACAAATAAAAATTATTAAAATGAATTATAAAAATATAACTGTAGCAGGAAGTGGTGTTTTGGGGTATCAAATAGCTTTTCAAACCGCATTTCATGGGTTTAATGTCACTGTTTATGATATTAATGATGCTGTTTTGGAAAAAGCAAAATCAAAATTTAATACCATGTGTGACGTGTTTAAAAGGGATTTAAATGCAACACAAGAGCAACTAGATGTAACACGTCAAAACTTAAGTTACACGTCCGATTTGGCAGAAGCGGTGAAAGCTGCAGATTTACTAATTGAAGCCGTACCAGAAAACCCAAAAATTAAAATAGAGTTTTACCATAAGTTAGCTAAGGTTGCACCAAAAAAAACGGTGTTTGTAACAAACTCTTCCACACTATTACCAAGTCAATTTGCTGAGGCAACAGGACGTCCAACACAATTTTTAGCGTTGCATTTCGCGAATAATATTTGGGTTCATAACACTGCAGAAATTATGGGTCATGCCACTACAGATCCTGAAAATTTTAAAGATGTCGTAGCGTTTGCTAAAGCTATTGGGATGTTGGCTTTACCATTGCAAAAGGAACAACCAGGATATATCCTTAATTCTTTGCTTGTACCATTATTAACAGCAGCCACTAACTTATTAGTAAATGAGGTGGCGGATGTACAGACTATAGATAAAACATGGATTAAAGCAACGGGAGCACCTGTTGGACCTTTTGGTATCTTAGATGTTGTAGGGATTACTACTGCTTATAATATTAATAAAATAGCAGTAGAAAAAACAAATGATCCTTTAAAAATCAAAACCGTAAAATACTTAAAAGAGCATTTTATAGATAAAAATAAATTAGGAGTTGCCACAGGAGAAGGGTTTTATAAGTATCCAAACCCAGCGTTTATGGAACCTGATTTTTTAAAATAGGAGTTTATTTAGCTAAGAAAAAATACGTGCAGTGCAAAACGAATTAAAAGTAACCGCTATTAATAATAACGATACCAGTTTATCAATGTTATAGGTGTCTGCATGGGCGATCCTTTATGCAAGTTAGTATTCAGATTAACGTTATATTTCTTGGTTCTTGAAAGGGCTTTGTCCATATAAAATTGGAGGTGTGGGCGGTGTGCGATTAATTATATAACAGGATAATCTCTTGTCGGTAAAATAAAAATAACACAAATGTTATCAATTTATGATGGTTCTGATTAATGACCAATTAATCTATAAATCACTTTGTAAAGCTTTTTAATTAATTACTGTACATCATTAAGAAATTCTTTTAATATATCTACTTGAAAGCTACCAACAAGCGGTAAACTTTTATCGGCATTCATTATTACCAATCCATACCCCAAATGCGATAATTTACAATCTTGAACAATTTGTTCATTTAACCCACTATATACAGGCATAAAATGCTTGTTTGTCTCAATATTAGACGTTTTTGCAATTCTTATGGCTGCTGCTACTGCTTCTGAGATTTGGTCTGGAGATAATCCTTTTTTTAAAAGATCACTGGCTAAATGCGTCATATGTAAACTATGGTATAAATCCAGAAAATTATTAATTACATCAGCGTTATTGTATGTTGTAGTATATAGTGATAATTCCATAGTTATGGTGTTTAAGTGTTTTATGTTTAAAAATAACTACTGAAGATAATGTGTTTAAAAGACGACACTAATGTCCTCAGTAGTTGTGAGAATTATAAGCTTTTTGAGTAGTCAAAAACTACTTTTTTAAAGGTTTTGAAATCTTTATTAAAAGTGGCTATTCTTGATAAAAGCTGGGCGTGCTTTTCTCTGTAATCATTATCAGATATTCCTTTTTCTGCTAGCTCTATTTTAGATAATAATTGTTCATGTACTTTCACGCTTTCTTCTAAATCATCAAACAAATCATCATGTACTTTATTTAAGTTTTTTAACATGTTTTCATAGTCTGAGTTGCTTTTTTTAGAAGCTTCTTTACGCTTTAATAAGTCATTAAAAAATCTAATTTCGTCTTTCCAAAAGGCAATAGTATTTAGCCATTCTCTACTTTCAAAGTGTAAAACATCTAGTCCTGCACCAAGTAAATAGTCTGTTTTTGGGTTTGAAGTTGCTGTATTCATAATAATATATTTTAAATTAGTATTCTATTTAGTAGTATATCTGTTTAATAAACTAAGTTGTAACGCTTTTTTTGCATCTTTTAAAAGGTGTTCTACATCTTTAATAGTGTTGTTTCTAATTTGTGCAATTTCTTCTAGACTTAGTTCTTGAGTAGTAAATAATTCAAAAACATTGCGCATTGCAGAAGGTAGGTTGTGTAACACCATGGAAATGTGTTTTTTTATATCTTCTTCACTTAAATCTTTATCAATTTTTTCAATCCATTTTTTTTCTTTATTCTCAATAAATACGTGGTTTAAAGTATAGTCATTATGGTTGTAAGAGCGGTCTTCAAATTCTTCAATTAACTTTAAATGACCATCTCCATCTGCATCAGAACTATATTTTTCTTGCATAGCATCCCATTCTGGCTTAGAATAATCATCAATATTTTTAAAGAAAAAATCATCAAATTCTTCTGTTATACTAAGGTCTTCTAACAAAGCATTTGTTTTTTTATATAACCATTGATAGAAGTGTTCTTCTTTTTTTACTTCTTCTATATGGTCATAAATTTCAATAAATAGTTGATCTATAATATCGTCTGCTTTGTACTTGTTTTTTGAAAAATGGCCTTTTTTAATAGCGATGTTTAATTGTGTATTGACATACTGTCTAATTTGTGGCATCATTTGTAATACTAAGGCATTAAAAGAGGTTTGATTACCTTCTTTTTTTAGTTTAATTAAATCAGTAAACGATTTAGTAACTAATACACGGAACGCTTTTTTATTTTGGTAATAAGAAACATTTGTTTGCATGATATAGGTCTTAATAATTTATTTGTAAAGATGGATGCTTAACGTTTGGTATAAAATGACTTGGGTCAGTTAGTTAGGAAAAAAAAGTAATTTTTTTGTATCATTTTTTATTATTAATTAATTGTTTCTTCTAATTGCTTTAAATCGTTTTCAAATCCTCTAAAAATCACTAAATATTCTCCTTGATGTAATGCTTTTAAATAAGTAAACGCTGGCTTTTTATCAATACCTAAACCTCTTAAAATACCATAAGGCCCTGTTAGCATAGTACCAATTTTTTTAAGTTCTATTTCTTGTAAAAAAAGAGATACAAGAAACCCTGTAATAAAAATTGTTCCAATGTCAGGGTTAGAAAGAATGCCAAAATCTATGGCGTTTTTAAATAAAGCTTTACATTTTTTTTCCATGTCCTCTTCTAAAGCAATTAGGGGGGTTGCATCATCCAAATGGTCTTCGTCAACCTTACCAATAATAGAAATTTGTAGGTTGCTATTATCCGTTGTTTTAATGGCTTTTATTGCTTGTTCTATTTGCTGAAATTTTGAGTATGATTTTAATAAAACGTGCTTTTGCTTTGTTTTGTTAATTTTCGATTTCATAGTAATTTCATATTATAGTTCTAATGTAATGTGCTTTATACAATAGAGTAATGACCTATGTCATTCTGATATTTTTAGTGTAGTGACTTAGGTCATTTTAAATAAGTGATAGTTGCTTTAATTTAGTGGTATAGAAATTAATTTATTAATCTTTTAAACACGAAATTATGTCAAGTACTAAGGAAAACACATTATTAGCTTTACTGGCTGGAGCTGCATTAGGTGCAGGAATAGGGGTGTTATATGCTCCAGATAAAGGGACGAAAACTAGAAAAAAAATTAAGCAAAAAGCAGAAGATACAAGACACGATATTTCTGAACGTGTATCTCACGCTAAAGCGGATTTGACAAGATCTGTAAATGAGAAAAAAGAAGAAATGAAAGAGAAGTTAGATGAAACTATTTCTCATATGAATGGTAAGGCAGAAGATATTATTTCTAGCTTAGAACGTAAGTTAGAGGAGCTAAAAAAAATGGAGCCGCAAAAATAATAATTATGGCTTTTGAAAAATTTAAAGAAAACGTTTTAGACACAGAAGTTAATATTCATGCTTATATAAAAAGTAATGAAGACTATTTTAAGCTTAAATTTTTTAAAGTATTAATGTTAGGGGTTACTTATATAACTAAAGTAATTGTTATTGGAGCTTTAGCGTGTATAATGTTACTAATCTTATCTTTTGCTGTAGCATTTAGGTTAGCACAAATTTTGGATGATACGTTTTATGGTTTTTTAATTGTAGGCTTTTTTTATTTACTAGTTATAATGGTTGTTTATTTATTAAGAGATAAATTTAATGGGCCATTATTAAAAAGATTTTCTAACTATTATTTTACAAAAGATGATGCCAAATAGCTACAACTCCTTTGAAGACATAGATAATCAGTTAAAAATTATAAGTCTTCAAAAACAGATTTATAAACAGCAGATAAAACTTAATTTAAAAAGCACCAAATCTAGTTTTAGTGCTACCAGTATTAAAAGTGAGGTTAAAAACACGTTACAAGTCAAGTTGCTAGAATATATTACTACTAATTTGATTAAAAAATTTAGATAAAAAAAGGAGTTTTACTAAATAATTATAGTAAAACTCCTTTGTCTTTAATAACTGTTATCCAAATTCTGCAATTTGTTTTAGACTGACTTTGTTTAATAAAATAAGTTTTCTATTAGACTCTACCTCGATTAACCCTTCGTGTTTAAATTCGGTTAACATGCGTATAGCAGTTTCTGTAGCAGTGCCAATTAAACCTGCAAAATCTTCTCTAGGGATGCTAATACCTTCATGACTGTTGTCTTTAATTAATCCTTTTTGATCCAATTCTAACAATGCTTTAGCTGTTCTTTGTCTAACGGTGGAGTAAGCCATGTCTACTAAATGCTCTTGCATGTCTATTAAATTATTTGAGATAAGATCTATAAATTTATTAGAGACCTCTTTATTACTGTAAAGTAGTTTAGTAAAGTCTGCTTTTGGAATGCCACAAATCTCAGCATCTTCCAATACACTTGCGGTTTCTATGTATAAGCCTTTATCCCCTAATAATGATAATTGACCTATAAAATCTCCTGGCCCATAAAATCCCGTTACAAATTCTTTTCCAGACTCTGTTGTTCTGTAGGTTTTAACGTTTCCTGTTTGTATAAAATATAATTGATGCGCAGCGTTACCTTCTGTAAAGATGCAATCTTTAGTCTTGTACTTTTTAAGTTTGCGATCTTGAGAGAGTTCTTCTAATTTTAAATACTCTGAGGCATCGTTAATAAAAGCGCTAAGACCTTCCATGTTTTTGGCGAATTCTTTCTTTAAAAAGGCGCTTTTTTTTATGCGACAAGTTATAGCATCTAAAAGTTCGTCTTCTTCAAAAGGTTTGGTTAAATAATCATCTACACCAATATTCATCCCTTTTCTTACGTCTGTTTTTTCAGATTTAGCAGACAGAAAAATAAAAGGAATACTTGCTGTTTTATGGTTTTTACTTAAGCTTTCAAAAACACCGTAACCGTCTAAAACAGGCATCATAATATCGCAAATAATGATGTCAGGGTTATGCTCTATGGCCATATCAACACCTATTTTACCGTTTTCTGCTGTAATGACCGTGTAGTTTTCTAATTCAAGAATATCTGCTGTATTTTCTCTTACGTCTTGATTGTCTTCAATTAATAGTATTTTATTCATTTTGTTTTTGATTTAAAGGAAAGTCGATGTAGAAGGCGGAGCCTTTATTTATTTCGCTTTTAAAGTGTATAGTTCCATCCATTAATTCGATATACTGTTTTACGATATTTAATCCTAAACCAGTACCCTGGATGTTTGAAACATTATTTGCGCGATAAAAGCGTTGAAACATGTTGTTTTGATCTTCGATTGGAATTCCAATGCCTTGATCTTTGATTTCTATGCAGATACGTTGGCTTTTGATTGTTATGTTTATACTTATATCCTGATGTTCTTCAGAATATTTTATGGCATTAGATACTAGATTGTAAATAATATGCTTTAGTAATTTTATATCTAAAAAGACATTGATGGCGGTTTGTTTGCAATGTAAATTAATGGTTTGACCTGTTTTTATTATGCCTTCAAATTCTTCAATTAACGTTTCTGTAAAAGCAATTAAATTAAACCATTCTGGATGTGCGATTATTTTTCCTTCCTGCAATTTGCTTAAAGATAAAAAGTCGTTTAGTATGACAACTAGATTTTTTACATTCGATCTAATTTTTGAGACATATCTAATTCTTTTATCCTCTTTTCCTGGCTCGTTTTGTTTTTCAATTAATATAGCTGAAGACAAAATGGCACTTAAAGGTGTCCTAAATTCATGTGAAGCCATAGATATAAAACGTGATTTTAATTCGCTTAATTCCCGCTCTTTAGTTAGTGTTTTTAAGATATCAAGTTCTACCTGTTTTTGCTGTGTGATGTTATTATTTACTAATAATATCTGTTCAATTTGATTCTCGTTATTTAGTAAAGGAGTCGTGTTAACTAGGTAAGATCTATTCTGAATATTTATTTCAAAGGAGCAATGCTCACCTTTAAAAGTTTTTTTTATTTCTTTTATTAAGATGTCTCTAGTAACTTCCGTTATTCCGATGCCATCATATATTGTCGCATTTATATGTACCAGGTCGCTAAAGCCTAATGATTCTAATTCTTCACCATCTATAAAAACAATGTTTAAGCTATGGTCAACGACCACTACAAATCCTTTTGGGAAGTTTTTAGTAATGTTTGCAAGGACCTGTTTGCTATTAAGAGCTATGTTTTCAGCTTCCTCGGTGATTAATATTTGGTCTTCAAGACTAAGGTTTGCTGCCACTAGTTTTTGCACAACAGAAGTTAGTTCTTTAGTGCGTTCTGTTACCTTAGTTTCTAACGCTATGGTATAGTTTCTTAGTTTTTCTTCGCTTTCTTTTAATTTTTCTTCTGCTAATTTCTGTTTTGTAATACTATTGGTTACACCTATTATGCGTTCTGGTGTGCCATTAGAGTTTTTAAAAACCTTTCCTTTTTCGTGAAGCCAATGGACAGATAAATCCGGATGCGTTATTCTGTACTGTATAGTGTAATTACTGGTGTTTTTTATAGCTTTAGTTATTGTTGCTTGCACTTTATCCCTGTCTTCAGGATGTATATTACTTAAAAAATCTTGATAAGTAGTCGTGTACTCTTCGGTGTTCATGCCAAATAGAGCATTTTGGTAAGTGTCTCTTACGATCTTGTCAGATAATAAATCCCAATGCCAAGAGCCAAACTCGCCGGCTTCTAATGTTAATCGTAGTCTTTGTTCGTTTTCTAGAATTTTTTTTTCTGCATTTTCACTTTCGGTAATATCGCGGATAATGCATAAAAAATTATTGGTTTCTGTTTTAACTATTCGTGATTCAAAATGTATCAACTTCCCCATGATGTTAAGTGAGTATTCTACGATTTGATTTTTTTTAGTTTTTTCGCAATCAGCAAACCCTTGTCTTATTTTTTCACAGACTTTTTTTGGTAGAATCTTATCTATATTATGACCTATGTGATCGTGATAAGGCGCTACAAGTTGATAATTTTCTGGTGAATGAACTTCTAGGTGATTGCCATGCTTGTCATAAAGAATCATGACATCAGGTAATGCTTCAAGTATGGCTTGCGTTTTGTCTTTACTATTTTTTAGTTTTAATTCATTTTCTTTATGTCTAGTAATATCTTGAATGGTACCATATAGTTCTTTTGGTTTTCCAATGGTATCATATAGTACTTTTCCTTTTGTTAAAAGATGTCTTATTGTGCCATTTGGTCTTATAATTCTGTGTTTGTGTTTATATGGGGTTTTATTTTTTATAGCATTATTTATTGCTTGAATTGTCGATGATCTATCTTCTGGATGAATAAAATGTCTTACGGATTCTGAATTTAGTTTTTTGTCACCAGGAATAAGACCAAGGATTCTATAAAACTCGTCTGACCAACTTCTCTCATTAGTTTGGATATTCCAACTCCAATTGCCAACGTGCGCAAGACGTTGCGCTTCCGTCATTCGACTTTCACTAGTTAGTAGGGCTTGTTTTGCAGCGATTCGCTCTGTTATATCTATTATAAAAGCAATGACAATTTGTTGGTTTTCAATATTGGCGGGGCTTAAACTAATTTCTAAAGGAAACTCCGAGCCATCTTTTTTTAGGCCCCATAAATCTAAATTTTGTCCCATACGCCGTGATGTAGGGGTTTTAGAAAATTGAATGCGATGCGATTTATGATTGCTTTTAAATTTATTGGGAATAAGAATTTCTAACCTTTTTTGAATTAACTCGTCTTTGTTATAACCAAACATGAGTTGACTAGCAGGATTTGCTTTAATAATTACTCCAGCATCATCAATAACCAAAATACCTTCGACTGAAGATTGGAAAATGCTTTTAAAAAGAATGTTGTCTTTTAATTGACTACTCATTTTTATGGCTCTAAATTAGATGTTGAGTTAATTGTTATATAATAATTTTAATGCTTTATCTGAAAAATTATAGGCGTAATTACGGTGCTAATATGTTTTTATTTTCTTCTAGAGCTTTTTTTGTTGCTGTATAACCTAAATTAAAAATAGCATCTATACTATTCATGTCAAAAGTGCCGTAATTATTTAACTCTTGCGGGGAGATAATTAAAGCACAACTAGGAAATTTTAGCATAGACTCTGATGCAACTTTAATTTTATAAGCTCTTTCTACAACACTATAAGAATGTTTTAAATCGTTAATGCTTATTTTTTTTAAGGGATTAACATAGATGCCTATAATTTTCTCGCAGTCTTTTTGTAAAGGTTCTACCGGAAAATTGTTTAAAGTACCTCCATCAATATAAAATTTACCATTAATCTCAGTTGGGGTAAAAACACCTGGGAAAGACGCTGACGCAATAATAGGTTTTATAAGTTGTCCTTTGTTAAAAATTTTTAATGTACCATCGATTACATTGGCAGCTGTAATGTAGAGGGGTTTTTTTAAAGCTTCAAAATTATCAATTGGAAAATAGGTTTTAAGGTCGTCATAAAATTTTTCAGAGTTTATAAAACCAGGTTTATTTCGGGCATATCTTGTCGTTTGAAATATGGATATGTTTTTAAAAAAGGCTAACATTTCTGACCAACTGACCTCTGCAGCATATAAAGCGCCAATAATTGCGCCTGCACTTGTTCCAGAAATATGTGTTGGTGTAATCCCATACTCCTCTAATGCTTTTATTGCACCTATATGTGCAGCTCCACGAGCGCCTCCTCCAGAAAGAACTAAACCTGTATTCATTTTATAAGTTGTGTTAGTTAAAGTAAAGGTAGTGCGTTGGTTACATATAAATAATGATTATTATCAGTTGCTTATAATACAGGACTAAATACTTTTGCTAACCCTTCCTTCAAGCGGTCTGTTTTGGGTCTTTTAAGATGTTGTTTATAGTTCATTTGACTACTTTTATTACAGTCTTTTAAAAAATCTTGTTTAAGGTCTATCGTTATTTTACTATCGTATATAAGTGTATTTACTTCGTAGTTTTGCTCAAAGCTTCTAATGTCTAAATTAGCAGTTCCTATGGAGGTTAAGGCATCGTCTGATATAATAACTTTGCTGTGTAAAAAACCATCAGGATATAAATAAATTTTAACACCCGCTTCTAATAGGTCTTCAAAATAGGCACGAACATTCCATTTGACTAAGAAGCTATCGGAATTAGTGGATAGCAAAAGCCTAATATCTACACCGCTCATGGCAGCGACTTGCATGGCCTCCAATATAGCTTCTCCGGGAATTATATACGGATTGGTTATATACACATAATCTTTAGCATTATTTATTATAGAAAAATAGAGTTGTTGTACCGAAGAAAAATCAGAATCAGGGCCACTAGCAACAATTTGTGCTATAGATTGTCCTGGTGCAGTGTGTTTTAATATGTATTTAGTGCTTAGTAAATTATGTGTGCCACTAGCAAAACTCCAGTCCATTGCAAATACCGCTTGTAAACTATTAACTATTGTCCCTTTTAATTGCAAGTGCATATCGTACCAGTTTCCTAAAACAGGATCTCCAATGACATATTTGTCAGAGACATTAATGCCACCAGTAAAACCTATACGACCGTCTACAATTACAATTTTACGATGGTTTCTATAATTAACAGAAGAGAGTAGATGCCCAAATGTCATGGGTAAAAAAGCATAGACTTCTATACCTTCTTTCTTAAGACTATTAATGTAAGTTTTGCTTAGTGATCTGCTGCCTAGCGCATCATATAGAAAACGAATCTCGACACCAGTCCTCGCTTTTTGAATTAAAATGGATTTAAATTTTTCGGCTAAATCACCATCTTCAAAAATGTAATATTGAAGATGAATAAATTTTTCAGCATGCTCTAAAGCTTGGAAAATAGCTTTAAAAGTCGCTGCCCCATCTTTTAATGGAAG
The DNA here is from genome assembly GCF_055635485.1 of Olleya sp. KKT75. Taxonomy (NCBI): domain Bacteria; kingdom Pseudomonadati; phylum Bacteroidota; class Flavobacteriia; order Flavobacteriales; family Flavobacteriaceae; genus Olleya; species Olleya sp. KKT75. The sequence continues at coordinate 567,026 of NZ_CM145759.1, read as the reverse complement.
TAATGCGTTGCCTAATGTAGGTGTAAATTTAGAGCCTTTAGTTATTAGTTTAGCTAACTTAATGTGTGTTTTAATAGCTTTTGGGATGGTCGTGTTTTTATCGTTATCCAATGTGCTATAATAAGCTTCAACTTTTTCGTAATATTCAGCTATCGCCTTAGTTTTTTTAAGTGTATAAAATTTGTTTTTCCTTCTGTTTCTTCCTAACACAAAGTAAAACAGCATACCACCAATAGGGACTGTAAAAATAGCGAGTAACCAAGCTAGTGTTTTAGTGGGTCTGATGCCATAAATTAATAGTTTCCCCATTAAGAAAAAAGCTAAAAGAAAATATAGAATAATGGCTATTGTCATAGTCTAATGATTGCTTTTTCTTATTATTTCAAACTGAATAAGTCCTCCATCTATAGTGGCTTTGGTTAAAAGTCCGTTTTTGTAATAGTATAAATTTTCATTATTGCTTGCATTTACTTTCTTATATATATGGTTTCCCATGGCTATTATGGTATTAAAATCCCCATTTTGTTCAGAATAGCAAGTCGTGATGTTTTTGGGTTCTTCAAAATACAACTGGACAGTAGCATAGGAGATGGCGTTAGTAATTGTAGCTTCATTCTTCCCATTTTTAATGACTTGGTAGTTAGTGTCATCCCATTCTGTAATAGTCTTAGCATGTGATTTTTCATTTACTGTAATGTTTACATTGGATTGCTCTAACGATTCAGACTCAAAAATGACGTCGTATTTATAATTAACTCTAATTTCTTTTATGATTTTTGCATTAATACTAGTCGAACTTTTATAATAAGTTTTAGAGTCCTTGATTATTTTAGTTGCTTTTAGGCTGCCAATTACTTTTTCGTTACGAATAACATCAAACAATATTTTTTCTTGAGAAGTGTACAAATCGCTTCCTAAGGTTATAAAACAGACAATAAGCACTAAGTTCTTGATCATAAAATGTTGATTCTAAATTTATTACTAAAGGTTTAAGTGGCAAATTAACAATTTTAAAAACAAGTAAAACTGACTTACGTCATTTCAGGAGGCTTTTACTATGTCTACCTTTGTCATTGTTAACACTTAATAATAGGGTAAACGTGTTAAATACAATTCTTAAACATAATATTATATCTGTTTTATGAAACGACTATTTAAAAAAACAACTTATTTGGTTTTAATACTATTAATATCTTCTTGTAATACTTCAAAAAAAGAACAGAAGATTATTGATCAGCGTGACGCGATTAAAGAAGATAAATTATATACAATAGATACTGAAGGTGTTTTGGTATCATGGACTGCATATAAGTTTACCGATAAGCTAGGGGTAAGTGGTCAGTTTGATGATTTTAAGTTTTCTGGAACTAATAATGCTGCAACTATTGAGTCGTTATTAAAACAGGCTAAAATAGAAATACAAACGGCTTCTGTTAATTCTAATTTAGAAATAAGAGATACCAAATTAGTCGACTCTTTTTTTAAAGTATTTAATACAGATACTATTGTAGGAGCTGTAGTTGAGGCAGATCAAGGTAAAGGCGTTTTTAATTTGAAGATGAATAATAGGATGCACCCGTTAGAATGTGCCTATTTATTTAAAAATGACACCATAACATTGTCTGCAAAAATTGATTTAAATATATGGCAAGGAGAAAAGGCTATGCAGTCTTTAAATAAAGTGTGTTATGATTTACATACCGGAACAGACGGGATTTCAAAATTGTGGCCTGATGTAGATGTACAAATCAAATTACCTGTTAATACAAAATAAGGTTTTAATTGATCTTAAGTAAGTGGTATAGTTAACTCTAATTTTAATAGAAAAAACATGAAAACAGAAAAAAACTTAGGAATATGGATGGATCATTCCACCGCAAATCTGATTGATTTAGAAGTCCAAAATGCAAATAAAACTATAGATTCAAAATTTAATTTTAACACTAAAGAAGAAGCATTGAGTAGAAGCGAAAACTTGATGCATAATAAGCGACAGCAAATGAATGACGCTTATTATAAACAAATTGCAAATGCTATTTTAAACTATAATAATGTGGTGTTATTTGGACCAACAAATGCAAAAACAGAATTGTATAATGTCTTGAAAAAAGATTTGCATTTTAAGGATGTTAAAATTGATGTTGAACCAGCTGATAAGATGACAGACCACGAGAAAAGTGCTTTTGTGAAAAAACATTTTGAATAGAACGTTCTATTTTAAACGATCTATAACTTTAATTTTCGATAAAATAAAAAAAACCGATGAAGCTAACTTCATCGGTTTTTTAATATAAAATAGTGTCCCTTGTTTTGGGTGACTGATTTTATTTAACTTATTTTAAAGTAATAGGAAACTCAGCAACTGTAGTATCCCATCCAATTTTTAAATGTACTGTGTTTTTTGAAGCTTTATAAAGTGAAACAGATAAATTTTCGATCTCTTTCTCACTTTTTGTAACAGGAACAGTTACACTAGCAACATCTTTGCTAGAATCGTATCCGTAGTTACCCCAACCATCTAATTCAGTATTTAATTTTAAAGTCCATTCTGTAGCAGTAGGAATAATAATTACTGTGTAACGTCCAGCTTTAATCTCTTTTCCACCAAAAGTAACGTCGTTGTTAAATAAGATTTCAGTAGACTCATTAGCTCCAACTCTCCAAGCTTCACCAAATTTTAGTAATTCACCAAAAACAACTCTTCCTTTTTTAGCAGGACGCGAGTATGTTACACGTATTTGTGGTTCTGCTGCTTTTTTCTCTGCATCGTCTTTTTTAAAGGTTCTGTGTGGTGCATCACTTGGGTAGTAAGCACGGTCCATTGGGCTTTTGTCCATTTTAGCAAACTCTTGTGCGTTTACAGTTGACCCTGTTAATACAATTGCGATAATAAATAGTAATTTTTTCATGTCTAGTTTTTGTTTAAATTAATTATGTTCTCAGTTTTTATTTTTGAAAGTTCTTTTAGTTGCCCAGCTTCAAAAAGGACTGGTAAGTCTTTTAATGGTGTGCCCACTATTGCTTCGTAGTTTATGTAATCTTGAAACGTTATACCGTCAATAACTCTTGGACTGTAAGCGCTTCTAAATCTTACACCACCATCATTTACATTATAGCTATACGCCAAATAGTCAATTTTTTTAGTGTCTATATTTATCCAATAGTAAAATTGGTCGTCATGGTCTTGCCCGCCACCAGCTTCATTAAATGTAACTTTTATAGCATCGTAATTTTGGTCTTTGATGGTAAGACTTTCCACGTAAGTGCTATTAACAGCTTTGTCATTTAACTTGTAAGGCAATGTTGCAAAATAAATTACAGAATTAATTGCACCAGTTCCAATTGCAATGTCCTTATCAGATAGTACTACTGGCTTATTGTTTATGGTGCGTGTAAAGACGTTGTTTTTTAATACATCTTTGATACTGTCTGATTTTTTTTTGTAACTTTTAATGTATGTATAATCCGTTCCGTTGTTTTTAAACTGATACTCAATACCTCTAAAACTAAAAGCATAATGTGCTGTATTATAAAGGTCACCACCATGCGCTAAAATAGTTTGGTTTAAAAGTTTTTGTGCCTTGCTTAACGTTACAACTGGAGTTGTAGTAGTAGGTTTAGTGGTAATAGTTTCAGTTTTGTTTTTATCTTTTGTATTACAAGAGGTGATCAAGACTAGAGATAAAAATAGTATAACTGATTTAAGTGTTGTCATTTATTAAATTTTGCATGAAACTACAATTTTTGTCGTTTTTATGTCAAGACCTTTCAGTTAATTAATAAAACTTTAAGACATTGTCATTAATTGATATAACCTTTGTGATTGTTTATATATTATATAAAAATTTTACTTTTGTAGCATGGTAGATAATTTTGAAAACGAATATTTTGGAATCGGCATCCAAAATGGTAAAACACCTGAGAATTTAGGTGTACTGTGGCGTACAGCACAAAATCTAGGCGCAAGTTATATTTTTACTATTGGTAATAGATATGCTAAACAGGCGTGTGACACACATAATGCGGTAAAGGCAATGCCCTATTTTCACTATGCCACGTTTGAGGAGTTTTATAACAACATCCCAAAAGGTGCTAGATTGGTTGGTGTGGAGCTAGATGATACTGCTGTAGATTTAGAAACCTTCCATCATCCTAGACGTTGTGTTTATTTATTAGGTGCTGAGGATCATGGATTATCTAAGCAAGCCATAGAGAAAAGTCACTTTTTAGTTAAATTTAAGTCCCCTTTAAGTTTAAATGTATCCGTTGCCGGAAGTATTGTGATGTACGATAGAGGAATAAACAAACCAAGGTCGTAACTTTGCGGTCTATTAAATAAGATTAAGATGGCACATAAAGCAGGTTTTGTAAATATTATTGGTAACCCAAATGTTGGTAAGTCAACACTTATGAATGCGTTTGTAGGCGAAAAACTGTCTATAATAACGTCTAAAGCGCAAACTACAAGACACAGAATTCTTGGTATTGTAAATGGTGAGGATTTTCAGGTTATATTAAGTGATACGCCAGGGATTATCAAACCAGCTTACGAGCTGCAAGCCTCTATGATGGATTTTGTAAAGTCCGCTTTTGACGATGCTGATATCTTAATTTATATGGTAGAGATTGGTGAAAGAGAATTAAAAGACGAAGCGTTTTTTAATAAAATCACTAACGCTAAAATTCCAGTATTATTATTACTTAATAAAATTGATAAATCTAATCAAGAGCAGTTAGAAGAACAAGTGCAATCTTGGGCTACTAAAGTTCCAAATGCAGAGATTATTGCAATTTCTGCTTTAGAAGGGTTTAATGTGAAAGAAGTTTTTGACAGAATTATTGAATTATTGCCAGAATCTCCAGCTTTTTATCCAAAGGATCAATTAACAGATAAGCCAGAACGTTTTTTTATAAACGAAACTATTCGCGAAAAAATCTTAATGCATTACAAAAAGGAAATCCCTTATGCGGTTGAGATTGATACTGAAGAGTTTTTTGAAGAGGATGAAATTATTCGTGTACGTTCTGTAATAATGGTAGAGCGTGAGACTCAAAAAGGAATTATTATTGGGCACAAAGGAAGCGCATTAAAACGCGTAGGTGTAGAGGCTAGAAAAGATTTAGAGAAATTCTTTGGAAAACAAATTCACTTAGAACTTTACGTTAAAGTAAATAAAAATTGGAGAAGCAATCAACGTCAATTAAAACGTTTTGGTTACAATCAATAAAAAAATAAAACAGATATTTAAAAGGCTTTAGTTAATTACTAAAGCCTTTTTTTATGCGTCTAAAACACCACTCATAAAAGTATAGAGTGCTGTCATTTCGGTTTGGTTTGATGTTTTGCTCATGCGTCCGGCAAAATAAAGTATAAACCATAATAGTGTCGTCCCAACAATACCCCAAACCTGAAGTTGGTAATCTACTTTTAAGGCGTAGTTAGAATAAGCCCAAATACAAAAGGCGATAAAAAAACCTGCAACTATAAAATGTAAAAACATAAATAAAGTCCAAACGGTTGGGTTGGGACCAAACAATCCGTAGAGTTGACTTTTATTGTTTTCTAGATCATTTATCTCTAAATGTAGCTGTGGCGACCAAAAATGTTGCTGTGCTTTGGGTAATTTAATAAAAACATGATCGTCTATTCTAGAAACAATAAACTGACTCTGGTCATGTCTTTTAGCTTCAAAAGCATCTAAAACACTGGTATGTTGTTTGTTTAGCTCTATTTTAAATCGTGGACGAAGCACGACTTCATTTAAATTTTCGTTCATAATTATCTCATAATGAAAGTAAAATACTATTTTTTCTCGAACTAAACACTACCTTTGCACGCGCTTACAGGATATGTAATGCATAAAAATATAAATTATGAGTAGTATAGTAGCTATAGTAGGAAGACCAAATGTAGGTAAATCAACATTTTTTAATCGTTTAATCCAACGTCGTGAGGCAATTGTTGACGCTGTTAGTGGTGTAACAAGAGATAGACATTACGGAAAAAGTGATTGGAATGGTAGAGAGTTTTCTCTAATTGATACAGGTGGTTATGTAAAGGGAAGTGATGATGTTTTTGAAGCAGAAATCGATAAACAAGTAGTTTTAGCAATTGAAGAAGCTGATGCTATTATTTTTATGGTTAATGTGGAAGACGGTGTTACTGGAATGGATGAAGATGTTGCTAGATTATTACGTAAAGTAACTAAGCCTGTCTTTTTAGTTGTAAATAAAGTAGATAACGGTAAGCGTGAAGAAGATGCTGTCGAGTTTTATAATTTAGGATTAGGAGAGTATCATACTATTGCAAGTATAAACGGTAGTGGTACAGGAGATTTATTAGACGATTTAGTAAAGGCTTTACCTGAAGAAGAGGAAGAAGAAGTAGTAGAAGATGCAATACCACGTTTTGCTGTAGTAGGACGTCCAAATGCAGGAAAATCTTCTTTTATTAATGCTTTAATTGGTGAAGAAAGATATATAGTAACAGATATTGCAGGTACTACAAGAGATGCAATTGATACTAAATACAACCGTTTTGGTTTCGAATTTAATTTAGTTGATACGGCTGGAATTAGAAAAAAATCAAAAGTTAAAGAAGATTTAGAATTTTATTCTGTAATGCGTAGTGTACGTGCTATAGAGCATGCAGATGTATGTTTATTAGTTGTAGATGCTACCAGAACGTTTGATGGGCAAATCCAAAATATTTTTTGGTTAGCACAACGTAACAGAAAAGGTATTGTAGTTTTAATTAACAAATGGGATTTAGTAGAAAAAGATCATAAGTCTACTAATGAATATGAGAAGCATATCAAAAAACAATTAGAGCCTTTTACAGATGTGCCAATTATCTTTATTTCTACATTAACTAAACAACGTATTTTTAAAGCTATTGAAACTGCTGTTGAAGTTTACAACAACAGAACAAAACGTATTAAGACTAGTGAGCTTAACGAAACTCTATTACCAATAATAGATAATTACCCACCACCAGCTTACAAAGGTAAATTTGTTAAGATTAAGTATATTATGCAGTTGCCAACACCGCAACCCCAATTTGCTTTTTTCTGTAACTTACCGCAATATGTACGTGAAGGTTATAAGCGTTATTTAGAAAATAAATTACGTGAACTTTATGATTTTAAAGGTGTTCCGATTAGTATTTACATGCGTAAAAAATAATCGTTCTAAATTACTTTTAAGTTTTTCTTAAGACTAAGAATAAGATTACAAGTTTATTTTCGTTGAAAATCTAAGGGCTTTTTATTAAGCCCTTTAACATCAACCAAAACCAAAATGCGTTATCTAATCTTAATTTGCACTTTTTTGTGCACAGTATCCTCATTTAGTCAATCCAAACAATTTATTATAAGCGGTCAAGTATTTGACGACTTAGATCAAGCACCCCTTGAAGCAGCAACAGTCTATCTAGAGCGTATTAAGGATAATAGCTTGGTAACTTATACCATTACTGAAAAAGATGGCGTCTTTAGTATGGAGGACGAGACATCTTTAGATAGTTTAAACCTTCTAGTGTCTTATGTTGGTTATAAATCTTACAAGAAAAAAATAGCAATCACTTCAGGACCTATTAATTTAGGAGCTATTAATTTACAAATTAGTAATGCCTTAGATGAGGTTGTTATTAAATCTTCTGCGCCTGTTACAATCAAAAAAGATACGTTAGAGTTTAATGTTAATTCTTTTAAAACAAAAAAGGACGCAACAGTTGAGGATTTACTTAAACAACTACCTGGTGTGGAAATTGATGAAGAAGGTAAAATTAAAGTTAACGGTAAAGAGGTTAATAAAATCTTAGTTAATGGGAAGCCTTTTTTTGGAAACGACCCGTCTATTACTATAAAAAATCTGACTAAAGAGATTATTGATAAAATCCAAGTAGTAGATACCAAAACCAAAAGTGAAGCATTTACTGGAGAAGAAGGCGATAAAGAAAACAAAACTATAAACTTAACGATTAAGGAAGAAAACAATAAAGGTGTTTTTGGACGTGTTGCAGCGGGAGTAGGGACTGATGATAGATATGAGTTTGCAGGAATGTTTAACCGTTTTGATAATGATCAACGTGTAAGTGTATTGGTTGGAGGTAATAATATAAACTCTCCAGGTTTTAGCTTTGGCGAAATCAAAAAAATGTTTGGTAGTGGAGGTTCGCGTAGTTTTAGTAGCAACGGATCTTTTAGTATTAATGGTCGCCAATTTGGAGGTGGAGAAGGGATTACAACTTCTAAATTAGGAGGTGTGAATTATGCAGATGCCATAGGTGAAAAAACAGAAGTAGCTGCAGATTACTTTTATTCTAATAGTAATTCTGAAAACAAATCAGCTTCTCAACGAGAAACTATTTTATCGGACTCTAGATATTTTTCTAATTCAAGTTCTCAATCTAGTAACGATACCCAAAGTCATTCTGTAAATTCTGATTTTGAGATAAAATTAGATTCTACATTTTTTATTAATATAAAACCATCATTTTCTAGATCTACAAGTACAACAGATTATACAAGTCAAGACGAAACCTTAGATCAGGATTTAATATTAACTAACCAATCTGCTTTGCGCTCTTTTGTAGAGAATAAGTCTAACAATTTTTCAAATCAAATTTCTGCTACTAAAAAGTTTGGAACCAAAGGTGCCTTTCTAAAATTTGGAATAGATAATGGTTTTAGTAATAGTGAAAGTGATGATTTTATAAATTCAAATACTGAGATTTTTGGAACTGATCCAGAAACAATAGACCGTAATCAATTTACAGATGGTGATAATGATAGTAATACGCTTAAAACAGATGTAAGCTATAGGTTGCCAATTAAAACCAAAGTGTTTTTTGTGAATTTTAATTATGAATATCAATATAATAAAGATAAGAATAAGCAAAGCACATTCGATTTTAACGAGCTTTCAAATGGTTTTGACACCTTTAATACTGCGTTAAGTACAGATTTTGAATACACAGACACTAGAAGTTCTCCTGGAGTAAGTTTAAGCTACCGTAAGGAAAAATGGTCAGCACGATTTGGTGCAGATTATGTGATGCGCACCTTAAAAAATCAGGATGGTTTGAGACCTGAATTTAATGTAGAACGTGATTTTAATACAGTCGAATTAAACTCTAATTTTAATTACAGATTTAGTAAAAAGGCATCGTTTTATTTAGGGTACAGGTTAAGAAATAGACCACCTTCTGTAAGGCAGTTACAAGCTTTTGAAGATGTTTCTAATCCTTTAAACACCATTGTAGGTAATCCAAATTTAGAGCCTACAAATCAACACAGTTTATATATGGGTTTTAATGCTTATAACTGGAAAGAACGCACTGGGTTTTATGTTTACGCCAATATGGAAAAAAGTCAAAATGCAGTAGTATCAAGAACAACAGTTGATGCAGAGACGTTAAAGCGTACAACAACTTATGACAATGTAGATGGTAATTACAATGGGTATTTTGGAGTTGATTTTAGTAAGAAATTTAAAATAGATTCTTTGCAAACAGTGAGGCTGAAAATAGGGAATTGGTCTAATTTTTCTAAAAACATTAATTATAATAATGATGTGCAATATGCTAGTAACGTGTTAGTATTTAATCCTAATGTAGGGATTGATTATGTTTACAATGATGTGTTTGAGTTTAAGCCACGTTACCGTATTACATTAACAAATAATATGTATGATATTGATGCTTTTGAAGATAGAAACTTTACGTCTCATAATTTAGATTTAAATTCCGCTTTTTTCTTACCAAAAGGATTTGAATGGCGAAATGATATAACCTATAATTACAATGCTAATATTGCGGATGGCTTCCAAAAAGACGCTTGGTTCTGGAATGCTAGTGTGGCTTATTCTGTATTAAATGATAAAGGCTTGGTAACTTTAAAGGTTTATGATTTATTAAATCAAAATACTAATGCAAGACGTACGGCTACTAATGATTATATCCAAGATACACAAAGTACAGTGTTGCGTCAATACTTCATGCTTAATTTTAGTTGGAAGTTTAATAGCTTAGGATCTAAAGTAGAAACTAAAGATAGCGGAATGTATTTTATGGATTAATTAATCCATTCTTTTTAATAGAAACACCATTATCAATAATCAAATAAGCCATAGCAGAAATAATCTGTTATGGCTTTTGTGTTTTACAACTATTGATGTAATTAGTAATGAGTTTTAAACTGATACTTGAGATTGTATTTTTGTTGTCTGTAGTTTTAGAGTTTATCTGTCTGAAGATATTTATAAGACGTTATAAATTGCTTGTTTAAAGTAATTGACTTCATAACGGGTTACCACCCACCTGAAGCACCACCACCTCCAAAGCCTCCGCCTCCGAAGCCTCCACCAAATCCACCACCTCCAGAAGAACCGCCAAAATCGCCTCCTCCAAAGCCTCCAGAACCACTTCTGTAACCACCACGACCGGAGTTACTTAATATAATGGCTTCAAGAATACTTCGTGTTGAATTGCTACCGCCACCAAAATTATCAGTACCATTCCCGCCTCGTCTGTTTTTAGATATCGAAATTAAAATGATGATAAAAATAATGACTAAAAAGAAAATGACACCTATTGGAAACTCTTCTGATGTATCATTTTGACGAGAACCTTTATACTCACCAGTCATAACCTCAAAAATAGCATCGGAACCACGATTTAAGCCACCGTAATAGTCGTTTTGCTTAAAAAATGGTATAATGTCTTGCTCGATAATACGACTAGCTAAGGCGTCGGTTAATAAGTGTTCTACACCATAACCCGTACTGATATTTATTTTTCTATCGTTACGTGCTAAAAGTATAAATATACCGTTGTCTTCTTTTTCTTGACCAATACCCCATTCGTGAGCCCAATTAGTCGCTAAATAGTTAATGTATTCGCCTTGTGTAGACGGTATAATGGCCACCACTATTTGCGTAGATGTGGTGTCAGAATAACGTATTAGTTTGTTTTCTAAAGTGCTTTTTTGTGCAGGTGATAATAAATTAACGTAGTCATAAACACTAGTTTGTCCACCATTAGCTTTATCTGGTTTTGGCGGAATTTTATATTGCGCAAAACCATTACTAACCCAAAGCAATAAACATAATGTAACAAGATGTCTGGCTATGTGTTTTAAAGTTTTTGGACTAACTGTTGACCACTGATTACTTAATATCATCCTTTAGAAATAGTGTTTGATAACTCATTTGTATTGTTATCCTCAACCGGAAAGTGTTTTTTTAATTGTTGACCAGCGTGCAAGATTCCGTCAACTAACCCTTGTTTAAAATTGGCATTTTTAAAATGAGTTTCTATGACAGCTTTAGTGTCGTCCCAAAATGTTTTAGGAACCACTTTATTGATGCCTTCGTCGCCATAAATACTAAACTTATGGTCATCTACAGCAACATATATTAAAACACCATTGCGATGTTTTGTGTTATTCATTTTTAAAACCGAGAATACTTGTAATGCGCACGCCTCAACGTTATCATTACAAGTACGCTCGATATGTACTCTTATTTCGCCCGAGGTCTCATCTTCGGCTAACCTAATAGCTTCAACAATTTCCTGTTCTTCAATAGTCGTTAAAAATGATTCAACTTGATCTTGCATAAATTAAAATTGTACTTTAGGTGCATTTTCACTTCCTGGAGAAGATTTAAATAAACCAAGTGCGCCTTTGTTAATGTAGTCTGCAACATAGCTAGTTGGGAATTTTGCAATAAAGATATTGTAAGCTCCTGCTAAATTGTTAAATCTGTTACGCTCTACATTAATTCTGTTTTCTGTACCTTCTAATTGGCTTTGTAACTCTAAAAAGCTTTTGTCAGCCTTTAAATCAGGGTAACGCTCTACAGATACTAATAGTCTAGATAAAGCACCGCTTAAACCTTGTTGTGCTTTTTGAAATTGTGCAATATTTTCTGGAGAAATAGCACTTGCATCTACATTAATTGTAGGTTTAGTAGCTTCTGCTCTTGCTTTTATTACAGCTTCCAAAGTGCTTTTTTCGTGATCGGCATATCCTTTTACAGTGGCAACAAGATTAGGTATTAAATCCGCTCTTCTTTGGTAAGAACTTTCTACGTTTGCCCATTGTGCAACAGCAACACCTTCTTTTTCTATAATTTCGTTGTTAACTCCAATTCCCCATCTAAATAATGCAAAAGCAAGGATTCCGATGATAATAATAGGGATAAGTAATTTTTTCATAGTCGAAGATTTTTTAGTTCCGTTTTCTGGCAGTTGTTTATAGTTCATTTTTTAATTTTATTAATTGTGCTTTAACACCTTCCAATTTAGTTATAATTTCAAAATTATCTAGTGTTTTCTTTTTTTCTTCTTTTAAATGTGTTTTTGCACCGTCTAACGTAAAGCCACGTTCTTTTACTAAATGATAAATTAGTTGCAAGTTTTTGACATCTTCGGGTGTGAATTTACGGTTTCCCTTTTCTGTTTTCTTTGGTTTTAAAGCATCAAATTCTTTTTCCCAGAATCTAAGTAGTGATGTGTTGACATCAAATGCTTTGGCAACCTCACCTATGGTATAATACCGTTTTTCTGGAAGATCAATAATCATTAATCTAGAGATTGATTTTCTAAAGAAGCACGCTCCAATAGTTTATTAAATTCTTCAGGAGATAAACTTCCGTAGTAAAAGTTAATAGGGTTGATACGTTCTCCGTCTTTAAATATTTCGTAATGTAAGTGTGGTGCTTCAGAGCGACCAGTACTACCAACAAACCCAATTAAATCGCCACGTTTAACACGCTGGTTTTTTTGAACATTATATTTAAATAAATGCGCGTATAAAGAGACATAACCATAACCATGGTCAATTCTAATATGATTACCGTACCCTGCAGAGTTACTGTCTGCACGTTCTATTTTACCGTCTCCAGAAGCGTAAACAGGTGTTCCTCTTGGAGATGTAAAATCCATCCCCCAGTGCATTTTTCTTAATTTAGTAAAAGGATCAGATCGCATACCGTATCCAGAAGCCATACGTGTCAAGTCCTCGTTACTTACGGGTTGTATTGCTGGAATAGCTAGTAGTAATTTTTCTTTTTCTTCAGCTAAAACCGCTATTTCATCTAAAGATTTAGATTGCACAACAATACGTTTTAGTAATTTATCAATACGTTGGCTGCTACTTATAATTAATTCCGAATTATCGTAACCATCTAATTTTTTATAACGATTTACACCACCAAACCCAGCTTTACGTTGCTCTTCAGGTATTGGGTTAGCTTCAAAATATAAACGGTAAATAGCATTGTCGCGATCTTCAATATTGGCTAAGACTGTTTCTGCCTCTTCCATTTTTTTATTAAGTAAATCAAACTGTAACTCTAAGTTTGATAATTCTCGTTTTAACGCTTTTTCTTTGGGCGATTCAAAGTAGTGCCCACCAATAAAAACAAACAAAAAACCGAATAAGGCAGCAGCAATTAAGAATAAAGATATAAACTTAAATGTGCGTCTTTTTCTACGCTCTATTTTTTTATAAGAGAGCGTTTCAGAATCATAATAATATTTTACCTTACTCATTATCTAATTTATACTATTTTTGTAGTTATTAAAACTGAATTTTTCAGTTGATTAAAATAGTAACGAATAACAAATATATAAATTGTTTTAATAAGCGTTAAGCTTATGCTAACAAGATTATCAACATTACAATATGAATTCTCAAGACATACGCGCAACTTTCCTTAAGTTTTTCGAAGATAAAAAGCACAGTATAGTGCCATCTGCACCAATGGTGTTAAAGGATGATCCAACTTTGATGTTTGTAAATGCCGGAATGGCACCTTTTAAAGAGTATTTTTTAGGAAATAGTGAGCCTAAAAATAATCGTATAACAGATAGTCAAAAATGTTTACGTGTTTCTGGTAAGCATAACGATTTAGAAGAAGTTGGTTATGATACTTATCACCATACATTATTTGAAATGTTAGGTAACTGGTCTTTTGGTGATTACTTTAAAAAAGAAGCTATTGCTTGGGCATGGGAGTTATTAACGGAAGTCTATAAAATTGATAAGGATATTTTATATGTTACCGTTTTTGAAGGTAGTGATGATGATGATAACCTTAAAATGGATACGGAAGCTTATGACATTTGGAAACAATATATTAGTGAAGACCGTATTTTAAAAGGAAATAAAAAAGATAACTTTTGGGAAATGGGAGAACAAGGACCTTGCGGACCTTGTAGCGAAATCCACGTAGACATTAGGTCTGCGGAAGAAAAAGCAAAAGTAGATGGTAAAACTTTAGTTAACGAGGACCATCCGCATGTTGTGGAGATTTGGAACTTAGTTTTCATGCAATACAACCGTAAAGCAAATGGAACGTTAGAAGGGTTACCAAACAAACATATTGATACAGGTATGGGGTTTGAACGTTTATGTATGGTGTTACAAAACGTACAATCTAACTACGATACTGATGTTTTTACACCTATTATTAGAGAAATAGAAGCTATAACAGGTAAAGATTATGATGTAGACGAGAAAGTGGATATTGCTATTCGTGTAATATCTGATCATGTACGTGCAGTCGCATTTTCTATTGCAGACGGGCAATTGCCAAGTAATACAGGAGCGGGGTATGTAATCCGTCGTATTTTGCGTCGTGCAGTACGTTATGGATTTACATTTTTAGATAAGAAAGAACCATTTATTTACCGTTTAGTTAATGTTTTAACGGAAAAAATGGGTGCTGCATTCCCTGAATTAAAAGCACAAAAACAATTAATAGAAAATGTAATTAAAGAAGAAGAAGCCTCTTTTTTAAGAACATTGGATCAAGGTTTAGCTATTTTAGATCGTATTGTAGATAATGCAACTGATAAACAAGTATCTGGTTCTAAGGTTTTTGAGCTTAAAGATACCTATGGTTTTCCTGAAGATTTAACTGATTTAATTTTAAGAGAAAAAGGTTTCTCTTATAATAAAGGTGAATTTAATAAGCGATTAAAAGAACAGCAAGGAAGAGGTCGTGAGGCATCAGAATTAAAGTCTGATGATTGGACTGATTTAATTGAAGATGAAGATCAAGAATTTATCGGATACGATCAATTAGAAGCTAAAGTAAAAATCACAAAATACCGTAAAGTCGTTTCTAAAAAAGATGGCGAAATGTATCAACTAGTCTTTAATTTAACACCGTTTTATGCAGAAGGTGGAGGGCAAGTTGGAGATAAAGGTTATATTCAAGCAGGTAATGGTGATGTGTTTTATATCGTTGATACTAAAAAGGAGAATAACATTATTATTCACTTAACTAAAGAGTTGCCTCGTGATGTAAATCAAGTGTTTATTGCTAAAGTAGATGCTAAACAACGTTACAGAACAGAATGTAATCATACAGCAACACACTTATTGCACCAAGCATTAAGAGAAGTTTTAGGAGAGCATGTGGAGCAAAAAGGAAGTGCGGTACACTCTAAATATTTGCGTTTTGATTTTTCTCACTTTTCTAAGTTAACTGTAGAAGAATTACGTGATGTAGAAAACTTTGTAAACTCTAGAATAGAAAGTAAGTTGCCATTACAAGAAGGACGTAATGTGCCAATGGAAAAAGCTATTGAAGAAGGGGCTATGGCGTTATTTGGCGAAAAGTACGGCGATGCTGTACGTACCGTTAGATTTGGTCAATCTATAGAGTTGTGTGGTGGGACGCACGTGGATAACACTGCAGATATATGGCATTTTAAAATAGTGTCTGAAGGCGCAGTTGCTTCTGGAATACGTCGTATTGAAGCAATTACAAACGATGCAGTTAAGTCTTATTATCACGAAAATAATAGATCATTCTTTGAAATGAAAGATATGCTTAACAATGCGCAAGAGCCTGTTAAAGCATTACAAAATTTGCAAGATGAAAATACAGGCTTAAAAAAGCAAATAGAACAATTACTTAAAGATAAAGCTAAGAATATAAAAGGCGAACTTAAAAACGAAATCACAGAAATAAATGGGGTTAACTTTTTAGCTAAGCAATTAGATTTAGATCCGTCAGGAATTAAAGATTTATGTTTTGAGTTAGGTAGTCAGTTTGATAACTTATACTTATTATTTGGAGCAGAAAACGATGGTAAAGCAATCTTGTCATGTTACGTATCTAAAAGTTTGGTAGAAACTAAGTCGCTTAACGCAGGGACTATTGTAAGAGAATTAGGGAAACACATCCATGGTGGAGGTGGTGGACAGCCATTTTTTGCTACAGCAGGAGGTAAGCATCCAGAAGGTATTGTTAATGCTTTAGAGGCTGCTAAAGGGTATATTTCTTAATTAAGAATAGACTATCAGAATTAATAAACAAGTAAAGGAACTAAAAGAAATAATTTATGAAAAAGCGTTGGTTGTTACTTTTAGTTTTTTTTCCTTGTATGTTGTTTTGTCAAGTAAGCCAGTCGATTAGTTTTGATACGTTTGATAATGGTTATGTGTTTTGCGAATCTGTAGATTTAGAGGGCAATACTAAATGGGTGAAAACAGTTTTGTCACCTTCAAAAGCACAAGTTTTGCAAATCCAAAAACAATTAAATTACTTAGGTTATAACTTGAGTGAGACAGGTATTTTGGATGATGAAACTAAAAAGCAATTAGAACAGTTTAATTTTGATGTCGGTTTAGGTAAGTACCCTTATATTTTGTTTAAAACAGAAAAAAAGCTGAAAAGAAAATGTTTAAAAAAACAAAGATCTAATTGAATCTTCAAACCAAAATACCATTACAAAAGCAAGAAAGTAATCTAATAAGCTATAACTCGAAAGTGTTTTTATTAGGGTCTTGTTTTGCGGAAAACATTGGTGAAAAATTTGAGTATTTCAAGTTTCAGCATTATGTTAATCCGTTTGGTATTTTATTTCATCCTGTGGCTATTCATAATTTGGTTATTAATGCATTAAGTGGGAAGAAATATGCGGATACGGATGTGTTTCTTAACAACGAGCAGTTTCATAGTTTTGATGCACATTCAAAATTAAGTCAACATACAAAAAGTTTATTATTACATCAGCTTAATGCGGCGTCTCAAAAAACGGGTCATTATTTAAAGCAAAGTTCTCATGTGGTTATCACTTTAGGTACAGCATGGATTTATCGTTATATAAAGACTAATAAAATAGTTGCCAATTGTCATAAAATTCCGCAGCAGCAATTTCAAAAACAAATATTAGGTGTGGATGTTATCGTGGCTGCACTTCAAGCTATTATAACGGAGGTTAAAAAAGTTAATCCTGCGGTTAATTTTATTTTTACAGTATCTCCTGTAAGACACATTAAGGATGGTTTTGTGGAGAACACACAAAGTAAATCACATTTAATAACAGCTATTCATAAAGTTCTGGGCAGTCAAACGCATTATTTTCCATCTTATGAAATTATGATGGACGAGCTGAGGGATTACCGTTTTTATAATCAAGATTTTATTCATCCAAGTCCATTAGCAGTCGATTATATTTGGCAGCGCTTTAATGATGTTTGGATTGCCGATTCCGCAGAGAAAATTATGACAGAAGTCGATGTTGTACAAAAAGGAATACAGCATAAACCATTTAATCCTAACTCTGAAGCACATCTAAAATTTACAGAACAATTACAAAATAAACAAGAAAGTTTAGTTCGTCGATTACCTTATATTAAATTCGAATGATTCGCAACCTATTGATATGTAAGCGATTTAGTACAAATGATGTTTACAACAGATTAATATCCGGTTTAACGAATAAAAAATATTTTAACGTAAAGTAGCGCTACTTTTATCGAGCTATTAATCATATATTTCAATTAAACACCAAATCAATAATCTGCTTCTGTAGTTTTTGTTTTGGTGTTTTTTCTTTTCTAAAATTTTTAACTTCACGTTGTAGATAAATTCAAAATCTAATAGTACTTTTATTGTATGCGAAAAATAATTATTGGTATAGTAATAGCATTTGTTCTGTCGTTTGTTTTAAAAAAATGTACAGAAGGTAGTGCAGACAGAACTGTTATTAGTGAGCACTCTGCTTTAATACAAAAACAAATTAATAATGTTGGTAAGCTAATAGTGACTGAAGGCTATTTTAGTGATGCATACAGTTATAAAAACTCCAAAGCATTATTTGCTAACTTAACATCAGATAAGCAAGCGTTAGTTATAGTAAATGCTGAGGTAACCGTTGGTTACGATTTAAGTAAGATCGAATACCAAATAGATAGTATAAATAAGGTATTGAAGATTACTAAAATCCCTAAGGAGGAATTAAAAATCTATCCTAAATTAGAATATTACGATGTAGAAAGTGGTTACCTTAATGCTTTTAATCATGACGACTATAATAAAATACAGGAAACGGTTACCGCACGAATCCGTAAAAAAGTAGAGGCGTCTAACTTGCGCATAAATGCTAAAAACAGGTTAGTAAGTGAGCTGTCTAAATTTTATATTTTAACCAATAGTTTAGGGTGGACGTTACAGTATAATGACAGTAAGATTGATAACGAAGACCGATTGGAAATATTAAAACTATAATTTTCCCGATAGGCTTTGCCATCCACCACCATTCATAACCTCGAGACCATTACTGCGTAAAATAGCTGCAGCACTACCAGAGCGCATACCACTTGCACAACAAGTAATAACAGGTTTGTCCCATTGTTTTATCTGATTAATTTTGGCTTGGACTTGTTGTAACGGAATATGTTTTGAGCCTGGAATAGCGCCAGAATCATATTCTGCTTTAGAGCGCACATCTAAAATAATAGCGTCTCTATCTGTAAATTCTTTTATTTTGTTGGTTTTATTCCCAAAAAGAAAACTGAAAAATCCCATAGTATAATGTTTCCTTCAAAGTTAATAAATTTAGAAGATTTAAAAGTCTTAAATTTGTCTATATTCAACTATAAAAAATAAGGATTACATGTCTCAAGCATACGTCAAACAAACCATAGAGAATAACGTAGGGTATATTACGTTTTTTACACCAGAACATAACGCAATGCCAAGCCCGATCTTAAAACAATTGGAATTAGCTATTAAAGACGCTGGTAAAAATGATGATATTAGGGTTATTGTTTTAAAAAGTGGCGGAGCGCGTACGTTTTGTGCTGGAGCAAGTTTTACAGAGTTGGTTGCTATTAATAATTTGGAAGAAGGTAAACGCTTTTTCTCTGGATTTGCTAATGTGATTAATGCTATGCGTAAATGCCCAAAACTAATTATTGGTCGTGTACAAGGTAAAGCTGTTGGAGGTGGTGTTGGATTGGCAAGTGCAACGGACTATTGTTTGGCAACAAAATTTGCAGCTATAAAATTATCAGAAATTAGTATAGGCATCGGACCATTTGTAATAGAGCCTGCAGTAACCAGAAAAATTGGGCAAACTGCTTTTTCTCAAATGACAATTGACGCGGAAACATTTTACACAGCAGATTATGCAAAACAAAAAGGCTTGTACGCAGATGTGTTTGACACTGTAGAGGCTTTAGATGATGCAGTCTTAGCTTTAGCTACCAAATTAGCATCGTATAATCCTGAGGCGCTATTAGAACTTAAAAGAGTGCTTTGGCAAGACACTAACGAGTGGAGCGTCTTGCTTATTGAGCGTGCCGAAATTAGTGGTAAATTGGTCCTAAGCGACTTTACTAAACAAAAATTAAAGAGTTATAGTTAATCTATACCGCAATTTCTTGACTAGCAATCTTAACACCATCATCAATCAAATGTCCAACCTCTGGTCTGTTTTGCTTGATAGTTTCAAGATGTGCTAAAATACTATTGCAAAGCTCGTTTTCATTACCTTTTTTAGCCAGTTCAAATAACTCGATTGGTAATAACCAATCCATAGGAAAACGATTTACCAATTGTTCTAACACCTTAGTTCTAGAAATAGTTGGGTTTGTCCCTTCGCGATAATCACGGACTTGTTTGTAAAGGTCAATTAATTCTAACTTTTCAGCAGAATGCTTAACATGTATTGTCGTGCTGCTTACTTTATGTGTAATTAAATCAAAACTATGTAAGTCTGCAGGACCAGAATAACCAGAAAGTACTTCTTTACCAACAGCCATATCGTAAAGTCCCCAAGTAGGGTCAAATAAGATCGTGTCTTTATGTGTTACTGTACAGTTTTTAAAGCTAATTAATATAATTTTACCCTGTAAGTTACGTGTACCGGTAATAATTTCTCCGGTAACAATAATGTCATTTTCAAACTCTAAAGTAACGGTTTCACCTTCATAAATATCATAAGCACGTAAATCGCGTGGTGACATGTCTTCAATAGCAAGATTAATACCTTTTAATTTCCCGATAGGAGATCCAAAACCATCCGCATGTTCTAAAGTACTATGTCCAACCAATTCTTTATCTCGGTTAGCTAAGGCAGTTTTCCCTGTAGTTTGTATGTAACTTACTTTACCATTATGTTCAATCATATTAGTAAACACACCCGATATTTGTAAACCTGTACTAAGCTCTATTGTTCCTAAAGCTTGACTATGTATTAATTTTTTAATAGCACTTGGTCCACCGGTACGCAGCGCCATAGTGTTAGCAAAAGACTCTAACACCAAACTAAGGTGTGCAAAATCCGGAGTGACGTATAATTGTGGCTGTGGTTTTGTAATGTCAAAATTCTGAAAAGTAGAGTCTATTGTATAAGGCAATTTTTTAACCTTATCAGTCATACACCAAGCGCTCTCTCCAATAGACGATAATAAACCAGCACCATAAATTTTAGGATCTTCAATGGTTCCAATCAAACCATATTCAACCGTCCACCAATGTAAGTTTCTTATTAAAGCCATCTCACTTGGTTCACCCATATTATTTTGTAAATCTTCAACCGCTTTTTCAGCTAAATCAATTTGATCTTGTGGTGTATTAGGCGCTTCCTTAATAATAGATAAGTGTCGCACAGCTTCGTATAATTCGTAATCTTTGGCAGAACTGATGGCTTTACACCCAATTTCACCAAAACGTCTTAAGTACTCAGCATACTCTGGATTTGCAATAATTGGAGCATGACCAGCACCTTCATGTATAATATCCGGAGCAGGTGTGTATTCAATATGTTCCAATTGTCTAATATCACTAGCAATTACCAATACATTATAAGCCTGAAACTCCATAAAAGCATTAGGAGGTATAAAACCATCTACAGCAACAGCAGCCCAGCCAATAGCCTTTAAAATACGATTCATCCCATACATATTTGGGATAGCATCTACGCTAATTCCTGTTTGCTGTAAACCTTCTATGTAAGTGCTATGGGCCACTTGACTAAGATAATCTACATTTTTACGCATAGCATAACGCCAAACCGCTTGGTCAATAGCAGAATAATCCTCATAATCCTGAGGCTTAATAAACTGTCTTAAATGCTTCGGTAAACGATCTAAAATTGGATTAGACTCAATATTTTTAAACTCCATAGCTTTGTGTTTCACTTGACGTAAAAATACAAAAATCGTACTAAAAGACTCTTAAAAAAAACAGTAGTTTATTCAAACAATCAAAACAACTTAGTATATTTGTACCATGGTTAAATTAACAACATTTTTATTTATAAGCGGAGGAGAAATATTTTTCATCCTGCTTATCGTTGTTATGGTGTTTGGCGCTAAAAATGTGCCGGATATTGCCAAGGGATTAGGTAAAGGTATGCGTCAACTTAAAGATGCCACTAATGATATCAAAACCGAAATCACTAAATCTGCAGAACGTAACGGTTTGGATACAAGCATAACAGATGGTGTAAACGAAGAACTTAAAAAAGTTAAAGACGATCTAGAGGAGTTTACCGGATCTGTACGTCGTAAACTATAATCCAATTTCCGAATCAATTATAGGGGCGTTACCACAAGGGTCGCGTCATCCATTATATCTTTTTTTAGGATATTCTCAATAGTATTTTAAGTGTCCATTTAAATATAATTTACCACAGCTAGTGCTATTTAGTTTAAAAAAAAGGATGCCATTTCTACCGCTAACGCAAAATAAAAACAACTTACCACTAAGATTTTACTACTTTTAAAGATGTTTAATAGGTAAATTGATAACCAAATTAACTTTTTTTTAAGAAAAATGTATATATTTAAGCATCAACCTTAAACCATATACAAAATGAAAAGACCATTACTAAAACTATCAGTCCTTCTGATAGCTTTGACAGTATTTAACGCGTGTCAAAAAGAAGACGCATTAGATGCTCCGGAAGACACAACAATAGACTACAGTCAAAAACCCGCGTTAACCGTTCCTGAAATAAATGCCTTAATTAATCAAAGCTTTACCGAAACAGGTGCTTTTGACTGGAAAGATGTCACACCACATACATTATGGAGTGCAGTAGTTAGAGGTAATAATATTTTAACCATTGGTTACGGAGAAGAAAACGAAAGTTTTGCTGAGGTTAAATCAGAACGCTTAAAAGCAACATTATCTAATATTATACAATTGGTAGAGGATAATGAAGATTATAAAAAAGACGAAAAAACAATGTTTGAACACGATATTATAAATGTCGTAGATGTACAGGTTGCAAACTTTGAGACTATTAAACAATTATTACAAACTGACGGTGTTAGATATTTGGAGCCAAACGGATATAACCAATACGAAACCGTAAATAATGGGCGTTCAAGCTCTGGATGCGATAAAAATGCAGACACAATTAATGCTGCACATTACACGACTATAGCGCCAAATAATGCGCAAGTGTCTTGGCATTTTTACAAACACAATATCCCACAAGCTTGGAGTCAAAGTACAGGAGCAGGGATAACTATTGGTCTGATAGATACAGGAGTGTCTGCTTCTCAGCCTTTATTGAATTCGTCAGGAATTAATGATGGGTATTCAAATGGGCGTTTTGTTCAAAAATATGGAACATTTATCGACTCTAATTGGTGGTGGTCAAATAACTATGATGGTATACATGATAAATGTGGACATGGTACAGCTATGGCATCAACAATAGCAGCGCCACGTAACGATAACGGAATGCCTGTTGGTGTTGCTTATAATGCAAATTTAGTAGCGTACAGAGCAACAGAAGATGTATTACTTAATGACTATCATGAGCGTAAAGGAGTATCTAGCGCATTAACACAATTAGGAAATAGAAGTGATGTGAAAATTATATCAATGTCTATAGGGTATTTATGGTCTATCGGAAATATAAAAGATGCTGTTAGATATGCTTACAGTAAAGGTAAATTAATTTTCGCAGCAGGTGGGACGTCTACTAGTTTTACAAACGGTTACGGGGTTATTTTTCCTGCAACTATGAGTGAGACTGTTGCGGTAACAGGTGTAGATGATGGACCAAATTACGATAGATGTGAGGTGTGTCATAGCGGAAGTAAAATAGACTTTACTATTATTATGGAAGGTAATAACAATACTAGTAAAGCACCGCCGGTATTAGGTTTTTACAACGGAGATAGAAGTTACACAGGTGGATCATCTGTAGCAACAGCAACAACAGCTGGTATTGCTGCATTAGTTTGGTCTAAGCACCCAACATGGTCTAGAGCTCAAGTGTTAACTAAATTAAAGCAGTCTTCAGAGTTTTATCCTAATAAAAATTCAAGTTTTGGATATGGTAATATTGATGCTTTACAAGCAGTACAATAAAAATTATAAGTGTTAATGTAAAAAGCCTCTCGTTTTATGAGAGGCTTTTTTTTATGTTGATTTTTACCACCTTACTTGATATGGATAGGGTTCATAAATGCTGTTTGCCTCATTTATAGTATTTCCTAGAGCTGCATCTTCTTTAGCTTCAAGTATAAAAGTTTTGCTGTCTTCAATCTTGTTTTGATGGCGTAAGCAAATTGATTTATAATACTTCGCGTCAGAAAATGTGGGATATTGTGCTATTACTTTATCGAAAGCAGTTGTTGCTTCCTGCCATTTACGTTGTTCATATTTACTTATTCCGAAATAAAATAAATCTAAAAAATGTGGTTCACCCCATTCCTTTTCCTGTTCTATTATGTCTTTTTTTAATAGGTTTTCTGCTTTTTCAAACTCATTAAGTTGTAAATAAGATAGCGCAATATAAAATCGGTAAGTATGATCCATTACGTAAGTATTTCCTTCTCTTTTAATGCATTCTTCAAAATCTACTATTGCCGATTTATATGTTTTAGCAAAAATACATTTAATAAATGCTCTGTAACTTAGCCATCTTTCGGGTTTGTATAAAACAGCTTTGTCTAAGTACGTCATACCAACCTCATATTTTTTAGCTTTAAAATAAGGCATTGCTTTTTGTTGCCATAAATAAGCGACCGTACTATCAACTTTTAAACCAGTATCTAAACAGTTTTGCCATTCTGACATTTGAAAACTATAATTGAAATGTTCAGCACAATTTGTAACATATTTTTCAATTATTGCCTCTTGTTTTTTTGTTTTATCCTCATTTTGAGAGGATTTTATGTCATTGCTTGTTTTACTATTGCATTGTAAAAATAAGAATGATAAAATAATTATTATTGATTTATTCATGCTAAACAAGTGGGTTTTATTGTCAATCGGTTTGGATTATTAATCGGAATGTCTTTTTATTTAGACTTAAACGAAGTTCGACTTTTTTAATGAAACAATCAAAAGCTCTTGAGCAATTCATTGTTATAAAAAAACAAAGCAAATTAGTGATTTCATCTTTAATCAATATATTGTTTTTACTTTCGCAAAGAATTAAAATAAAGGATTAAATGTTGGATTATGTAGTCATTGGAGGTGCACAAGCAGGATTAGCTATGGCTTATCATTTAAAACAAATGAACGTCAATTTTATAGTTTTAGACGGTGAGGCAGAAGTTGGTGCGTCCTGGTTAAACCGTTGGGATTCTTTAAAATTATTCACACCAACAGAATACAATCATTTACCAGGTTTAAAATTTGAGGCGCCTAAAGGGCATTATCCAACAAAGGTTGAGGTTGCTAATTATTTTAAGACTTACGTTACTGCATTTGAGATTCCTGTGCAATTAAACACATTGGTGACTGCTGTTACTAAAACAGCAAAAGGGTTCCATGTACAGCATAAAGATGGCGAAATTGAGGCTAAAAATGTAGTGGTTGCTACAGGTCCATTTCATATTCCTTATACACCGCCATGTCACACAAAAATATCGGATAGTACATTACAAATGCATAGCAACTACTATAAAGGTGTTAAGCAATTACAACAAGGTGATGCTTTAGTTGTTGGAGGTGGGGATTCTGGTTATCAAATATTAAACGAGATTTCTAAAGACAGCTCTAGGACTGTTTATTTTTCTGGAGATACTAGTGTAAAATCATTACCTCAAAACTTTTTAGGTAAAACACTATGGTGGTGGTTTACTGTCGTTGGTTTTTTAAGTTATAGTAAATATAGTTGGGTTGGTAAAAAAATTAACTCTTCAACACAACCTGTTATTGGTACGGATGTAAAAGAGATTTTGTCTCGAGAAAATGTCATACCTGTAGGACGCACAAAAGATGCATTAAACGACGATATCTTTTTTGAAAAAGAAAAAAAATCGACTATTAAAAATGTGATTTGGGCAACAGGATATCGACCTAATTTTAAATGGATTCAAGGTTTAGAACTGGATGCTAATAGTTATCCTAAAAACTATAGAGGCGTTAGTAATATTGATGGCTTATACTTTATAGGTTTACCATGGATGTTTACACGTGGATCCGCAACGTTAGGAGGTGTGTCTAAAGATGCTAGTTATTTGGCTGGTGTTATGAGTAATAAATAAGAGTAAAAATAGCTTTTAAAAAGGGGAGGTTTATTTATTATAAAGCTCTGGTGTTACAGAAATCTCCATGGTAAAAGCACCATTCTTATCGTAATACTTGTAATCTAAAGTGATGTTATTATCTCTGTATGTTTGTAATTCAGGGCTGTTTTTTACGCTTTCGATGATGTTGGGTCTTATGTACTTATTAGCTGTGTCTATATTGACTTCAGATTTTGCCATATCTAAAAGTGTGTAATGGTAAATAAAATTAGTTTTTCCTTTGGATGATGCACTGTCTAATCTTGTATATTGATCAACTGCTATGGGTGTTGATTTATTCATTTCTATAGCTACATTTTTTAATTCAGTAGCTATATCTTTTTTAAAAAGTTGTTTAACAGCATAAAATGAAATAAGAAAGGCGATAACGCCTACTGTTATTCCAATAATATTACTTTTCTTTTTTGGCTTGTCTTCTGTCATTACAATGTTGTTTAATTAGATTAAAGCATCTGTCTCTTCACACAAAACATAAGATTTAAAAATAGATTCTAGTTCTTTTTCTGGATCCTCTGTTAATCCAGCATGTGTTTTAGAACTTTGTATAATAGTACTTCTTGCGGCTGCTAGCCATCTGAATCTATCAGATACTTCAAATTGACCAATAACCCCTGCAGAAGGATCTCCTTTGCAAATTAGTTCCCATGATTTTAGATAGCTATTTAAAGCTTCTAAGTCTAAGTTGCAGGCAAAGGCTTTTAACTTAGCATCGCTGATTTTATATTTTACACCAACAAATTTTCTGCGTTTAGAGTATAAAATAACACCAATATTAAAAAACTCTTCACGTTCTACTTTAGGGACAAGCCTAATAATCGCGTATTCAAAAGTAACTTTATCTTGCATCTTGAGCTTCTTTAACTAGTGAGTCTATCATAGCCAGTTTGGCATCTAGATAATCTGTATACGCGTCTCGTATTTCTGATGGTGTTAAGGTGTCGCCCTCACTTATCAACCAATCTTCTGGAATAGTATTGATAATGTTTTTAATAGTGGTTTTATCTAAAGCTTTAATTATTTCTTTTGAAGCATTTTCCAATTCTGTAGCACGACTTAAAAGCACGTGGTCTTTTATTAATGGAAATGTTCTTGTTAAATGGTTTTTCCACGTGTCCCAATTATGATGAAAATAAAAACTAGCACCATTATCTATTACCCATAATTCCTTATTCCAATTTAGAATGTTCGGGTTTTTAGAAGTTCGATCTATATTACTAATGATACTGTCTAATAAAACGACTTTAGAAGCTGTTTTAGCATCTGCAACAGACGCCAATGGATCAAAGGTTATACTACCGCTTAAATAATGTAGTCCTAGGTTTAAACCGACGCTAAACTTAAGTAAGTCTTGTATTTCTTCATCGGGTTCCATTTTACTAAACGAATCATCTAAATTCATAAAGACCAATTCGGGTACTTTTAAGCCAATAGCGCGTGCTAATTCGCCACCAATAAATTCGGCAATCAATGCTTTTTTTCCTTGTCCTGCACCTCTAAATTTTAACACGTATAAAAAGTCGTCATCTGCTTTTACAATAGCAGGTAAAGAACCACCTTCTCTTAGAGGTGTGATGTATTGTGTGACATCAACGGTTCTTATATCTAATTTACTCATTAGTAATATTATATTTTTCGGCTAATAGTTAAACCATCTCTAATAGGTAATAAAACGGTTTCGATTCTTGGATCTTTTTTTAAGAGTGTATTAAACTCTAAAACAACATTAGTAGAAACGTCTTTTGGATCCACTGGTTCAACTACTTTCCCGTGCCATAAAACATTGTCAGATAATATGATTCCGCCAGGTCTTAATTTGTCAATAATTAAATGAAAGTAATTGACGTAGTTAGGTTTGTCAGCATCAATAAATACCAAATCAAAAGATTTGTCTAGCTTTGGAAGTATATCAATTGCGCTTCCTAAATGCTGATGTATTTGCTGCCCAAATTCTGATTTATCAAAATATTTACGCTGAAAATCTTCCAACTCCTCATTAACATCAATGGTGTGTATTTCTCCTTCAGGATGTAAGCCTTCAGCTAAACAAAGGGTTGCATAGCCGGTAAAAGTACCTAATTCTAAAACAGATTTTGGTCTAATTAATTTAGAAATCATGCTTAGTACGCGACCTTGATAAGGTCCAGACAGCATAATAGGTTGTAATATTTTTTGATAAGTTTCTCTAGTTAATTGTTGCAATAACTCGGGCTCATCTTGACTGTGAGCAACAACATAGTCGTCTAATTTTTCTGGTAAGAAATACATTATCCTAAAATACGTTTAACAAGTTTATCTTTAGCTGCTTGGTCATCTCCACATAACCATTGGATCACGTTATCTTCCCAAATAGCATCTCGTTCTGTTTCTGTAATAATTTTACGTTCGATAGCTAAATCTAAAATTTTTCCGGGGTAAGAACTTTGTTTTTCGCTTTCCATTTCCCCTAAAGGGTAAGGGTCATCTAGTCCCATTAAGACCTGTTTAGAACCTTGGTTTTTTAATAATAAATCTAATCCACCAGTATCATGTACTAAGGTATCGAAAAATATGTTTTTATGTCCAACCGCTTTTCTTGGATGACTTTTACCTTCAAATAAATCTGGTCTACCATCAAAACCTTGTATACGTCGTCCTAAGTTTATTTGTGCTAGTTGTCCACCATGTGCAAAGCATGTTCTCATATTTGGGTACTTATCCTGGTAACCGTTTAAAGTTAAAAAGTGGTAGGCATCTGCACATTGTGCTAGCATCCATATTAAGTGAAAACGCCAAGACGTGTTTTCTAGTTTTATAAACTTTTCACCATCATACGGGTGTATTTCTACAGCTAGATTATACTTGTTAGCCATTTCAAAAATAGGCTCGTTTTCTTCATCAAAAATACAACGCCAAGTTCCAATAGTATCCATGTAGTGGGTTGGTAAGCATAATAATTGCATGCCTAATTCTTCTACACAACGTTCAATTTCCCAACAGGCTCCTCTAACAAAACCAGGATGTACTACAAAACCGCAAGTAAATTTACTTGGGTTTTCACGTTGTACTTTGGCATTAAAATCGTTCTGAAATTTAAGCGCTTGCTTCATTTCTTCCACACGCAAACCGTTACCGTATAATTGCGATAAATTTAAAACAACTGCATGGTCAATTTTAAAACGTTCCATCCAAGCTAGTTTTTCATCTAAAAAGAAACTAGAATCTGTAATTGGTCTGTTCCAATCTTTTTGAAGCATAAATTTTCGGTCTTTATCGACCCAAAAAATTTCTTTGTCCTGCATAAACTGAGGGATTTCCTCAGGATATGGCAATAGGTGTGAGTGACCGTTAATTCTAAGTTTGCGTTTTTCCATATGTTTTGTCATTGCTAGTCTTAAGACGTGGCAATCTTTGTCTTAAATTATTTGTTTTATTCATTTTGCCTTGATGCAAAACGAACCAAAAAATCAAATTGAAATGAGGAAATTCCTGCGGAACATTCATTCTCGGAATTACGTGCTTAAAGCTTCGCTTTGCAGCTTCATTCCTTCATTCATTATTTATGCATTTCAATGTTCAATTTTACAAATTGATTGGGGACTTTCAATTAAGCTAATGTTATTTTTAATCCCGGCTTTTATTTTCTTTAGCTAACTGCTAACTGCTAACTGCTAACTGCTAACTAGTTTTCTAACTGTACCTTTTGTGGTGGTTGCATGATGGCCGAACAGTTTGGACATGTACGTTTGTCCAAATCGCCATAATATTTATCGAATATTTTTGGCATATCGGTTTCAATATTTTTTACTGTAAAATCTTCTTCGTACAATTTAGTTGTGCAATTTTCACAAAACCATAATAAGGCATCTTGCACACCTTTTTCTCTTGGGTATTCAATCACCAAGCCAACTGTGTTTGCACCACGTTGTGGCGAGTGCGGTACTTTTGGAGGTAACAAAAATATTTCGCCCTCTTTAATATGAATATCTTTTGGCATACCGTCTTCAATAACTTTTAAGACAATATCACCTTCAATTTGATGAAAAAACTCAGGTGTCTCGTTATAATGGTAATCCTTTCTATTATTTGGTCCACCAACAACCATAACAATAAAATCACCATCCTTCCAAACCACTTTGTTACCAACTGGTGGCTTTAAAAGATGTCTGTTTTCTTCGATCCAAGCTTTAAAATTTATAGGTGGAAATAATTTACTCATATTATATTATTTTGGGCGTTTCCCTAAATAGGGTCAGGCTTTACACTATATCTTTTTTTAAACTTGTTCTCGATACATTTTGTTCATACTTCACAAAACACTCGAACTGACGTTTAAAAAAGGATGTCGTTTCAAACCTTTAGGTTCACGAAATCAATATATTAAAATATTGACCAGTGAGTAATCCTTAACGCAGATTCATGAATTCAATAAAATTAATGATAATTGAACAGATTGCCACGATTTTTTAAAAAGAAAAAAATCTCGCAATGACAGATAGAATTATAAACTCTTTGTTCTTCCGCCATCAACCGGAAGATTAATTCCGTTAATATAACCAGCACGTTCGCTTGCTAAAAATGTAATTGCATCAGCTAGTTCTTCAGGCTTGGCAAAACGTTTTGCAGGAACCGCACTTTTCATAACATTTGCAGATTCTTCTTCGGTATTTCCTGTTTTAGCAGATTTGTTTTTAATAATTTCAGCCAAACGATCGGTTCCTGTCGCACCAGGTAAAACATTGTTTACCGTGATACCAAATTGACCAAGTTCGTTAGCTAAGGTTTTACTCCAATTGGCAACAGCACCACGAATGGTATTACTCACGCCAAGTCCATCTAAAGGTTGTTTTACTGATGTAGAAATTACATTTATAATGCGACCAAAGCCTTCATTTTTCATAAACGGAACTACTGCTTGTGCTAACACGTGATTACATTTTAAATGCTGAGTAAAAGCAGCTTCAAATTCGTCTACATCTGCCGAAAATACTGGTCCTCCTTTTGGTCCTCCTGTATTATTTACTAATACATGAAATCCATGATTCTCTTTTATGTAAGCCTCTACCTTTTCTTTTAATTCCTTCGGGTTAGAAAAATCGGCAACTATATAATCGTGATTTCTATGTTGAGGTAACTCAGTTAATGTTGCTTTTAACTTATCTTCATTTCTAGCAATAAGTGTTACTTGTACACCTTCTTCAGCTAAAGCTATTGCTGTGGCTTTTCCTATTCCTGCTGTGCTTCCGCAAACTAGCGCGTATTTATTGTTTAAGTTTAGATTCATTTCCTTCTTTTGATTTTATAAAATGACTTATTTTTTGAATTAAGATAACAAGAGTTAGCACAATCGCAATTGGTTTGTCTTTTAACCAAAAATAATATATTAAAGCACCCATAATAAAAGGTGAAATAAAATCTATAATATTGCTTAATACCCTCAATAATGACTTAATTGAATCAGGTAATTTTGAAACTATTTTTTCTCTAAGTGAATCAATAAATATACCTAAAAAGTAGAATGAAATATAGATTGATAGAATTATAATAATTATCGTTCCAATAGTTCGAATATCATTAAAACTATTCTCTCTAAAGTTATTAATTAGAAAGTTACCGCAAAATAATATTATACAAATAAGTAATATAGGTCTTAAATATTTAGTCCAAATATAGAATGTAAACTCTCTTCTAGTCAATTTTATTTTTTTAATGAGTTAATATTTTATACAAACATTCTTAGCTTCAGTAAAAAAACGTAACGCTTCAAAACCACCTTCACGACCAACTCCAGAAGCTTTTACACCACCAAATGGTGTTCGTAAATCACGCATCATCCAAGTGTTAACCCAAACTATTCCAGCTTGTAGTTGGTTGCTCATTTGCATGGTGCGTTTTAAGTTGTTAGTCCATAATGTTGCAGATAAACCATACTTCACTTTGTTTGCCATTTGCAATACTTCGTCTTCTGTATTAAAAGGCATAATGGTAACTACAGGTCCAAAAATTTCTTCTTGATTTACTCTGCAGTCATCATTTGGTACTTCAATAACTGTTGGTTCTAAATAGTATCCGTTTTCATAACCTTTTACAGTCACTTCATTTCCGCCACAAAGGATTGTTCCGTTTTCCGCTTTAGCTATATTTATATATTCTTTTACTTTTTCTAAATGTGGTTTGGAGACTAATGCTCCAATATTGGAGGATGCTTTCGATGGATGACCAACTTTTAAAACTTTTACTTTAGCAACAAAATCTTTCTTGAATTTCTCATAGATAGATGCTTCTACAAATATTCTACTTCCACATAAACAAATCTGACCTTGATTGGCAAAAGACGAACGTACTGTTGTGTCTAACATATCGTCATAATCAC
This sequence comes from Olleya sp. KKT75, assembly GCF_055635485.1. NCBI lineage: Bacteria > Pseudomonadati > Bacteroidota > Flavobacteriia > Flavobacteriales > Flavobacteriaceae > Olleya > Olleya sp. KKT75. The sequence continues at coordinate 534,863 of NZ_CM145759.1, read as the reverse complement.
AATCTGCAAAAATGATATTTGGATTTTTCCCGCCTAATTCTAACGATAGCTTTTTAAACATTGGAGCTGCTACTTTTGCAATATGTGCTCCTGTTGCTGTTCCTCCTGTAAAACTAATGGCTTTTATGTCTTCATGTTCTATAATGGCTTGTCCAGTAGATCCACCAAGTCCATGTACAATATTTAAAACACCTTTTGGGAGACCGGCTTCGTTACAAATTTCGCCCAATAAATATGCGGTCATTGGAGTGATTTCACTTGGTTTGGCAACAACGCAGTTTCCTGCTGCAATTGCTGGAGCGATTTTCCATGTAAATAAATAGAGTGGAAGGTTCCAAGGTGAAATGCAACCTACAACACCAATGGGTTGGCGTAAGGTGTAATTTATGGCTTGTCCGATGCTTTCGTGGCTTTCGCTTGCGAATTGTGTTATGGCATTTCCGAAGAAACGAAAGTTACTTGCTGCTCTTGGTATATCTACTGCTTTTGCTAAGCTAATCGGTTTTCCGTTGTCTTTACTTTCGGCTTCTGAAAAGCGTTGTAAGTTAGCTTCTAGTAACTCTGAAATCTTTATTAATATTCTACTACGCACTTCTATACTAGTTTGTGACCAACCAGGAAAAGCTGATTTCGCAGCGATATATGCGTTTTCTATATCCTCTTTTGACGAGTTTGGTATTTGTCCGTAAACTTCTCCATTACTAGGATTGTAGTTATCTATCCAATGGTTTTGAATTGGATTGTGGAATGCTCCGTTTATGTAGTTTTGAATATTCATTTATTGTTTCTTATAGGCCATAACTTTAATCTCAACAACCAAATCGGGATGCGGTAATTGATGTACAGCAACTGTAGTTCTGGTTGGTCCTGTTTCTTTATCAAAAAATTCAGCGTAAGCTTTATTATAATCTGAAAAGTCATTCATGTTTACTAAAAAGGAAGTCACATCTACAACGTCTTTTAAACTGGCGCCAACTTTTTTAAGATTGGTGTCTATGTTTTTTAAAACTTCTTGCGTTTGTGTGTAGGCGTTTAATTTTTTAGTTCCCATTTCGTCAATAATATCTACTCCTGCAATGGTATTGTCTGCTCTACGTGAACTTGTTCCTGAAACAAAAATGAAATCGCCAACTTGTTTTACGTGTGGATAGGCTCCTCTTGGTGTTACTTTAGTTCCTTCGTTCATTAATTTTATTTTTTTTGCGTCATCCTGAGCTTGATTCACGATCACATTATTTTTCTTCTTCTAATTTAAAATGTCACACTGAGCGCAGTCGAAGTGCTTTTTTTATCCAGTATCTCGTCATTCTGAACTTGTTTCAGGATCTCATTATTCTTTCTTTCTGTTCATTTTGCCTTGATGCAAAACCCTTCGACTACGCTCAGGATAAACCAAGCCAAAAAATCAAATTGAAAAGAGGAAATTCCTTCGTTCATTATTTCTGCTTTTCAATGTTTCAATTCTCATGAATTGATTTGGGACTTTTATTTTTCTTTTGTTCTTGTTTAGCCCAAAATAGTTTCTTTTTGCTAAATGCCAACTATTTCAATCCTGCAACTCTATCGTCTTGTAAAATAGCTTCGGTTTCTTCCTTTACTTGTTTAAATATACTACTTAAATTATCGGTTGTGTTAATTTTTTTATCTGCTAGTAAGTTTAAAATAGCTTTGTCTTGCGCTCTTCCTTTTGTCATTGCTGTATGATACGGGATGTCTTCTTTGAAAGTTACCATTGAGTATTTTGAGAAATAATCATTTGGAAATTCTTTTTCTAAAGCCATTTCAATCGCACGTTTTTCTTTAAAAATAGGATTCGCAACATGATCACGCATTTCGTAATAATTGTCTATTGCTAAATCAGCAATAGCGTCTGTATCTGCTTTTCTTGTTTTTTCGTAGACCTTAAAAATGGTTTCCCAATCACCTTCGTATTGTTCTATAATACTATCAAAAACAGTGACATCCTCAAAAGAAGCGTTCATACCTTGTCCGTAAAATGGAACAATAGCATGTGCTGAATCTCCTAATAACACATTCTTGTTTTGGTAATGCCAGGGGGAACATTTTACTGTTCCTAAAGCACCTGTTGGGTTGTTAAAAAACTCGTCTGCTATATTTGGTATTAATGCTAATGCATCTGGAAATTGTGTTGCAAAGAATTCTTTTATGGTGTCTTCTGTAGTAAGATTGTTGAAATTGTATTTACCTTCTTCATAACTCAAAAATAGTGTAACCGTAAAGCTTCCGTCTAAATTAGGAAGTGCAATTAACATGTAGTCACCTCTTGGCCAAATATGAAGATAGTCTTTACTTATTTGATGCTTTTTTTTAGCGGAAGCGGGAATCTCTAACTCTTTATAACCATGCGTTAAGTAGTTTTGCGAGTAACTAAATAAAAACTTACGTTCTAGATAATAGCTTTTTCTTAATGAAGACCCTGCGCCATCTGTACCAAAAAGCACATCGCCTTTAACTTCTGTTTCTATTTTTGTTTCATAATCGTATAACCTGGCAGTATTATTTTCGATATCAATACCGTTACATTTTTTGTTGAAATGAATAGTCAGATTATCGTACGAGTCGGCTTCAGTTAATAGTAAACCATTAAGTTCTCCACGAGAAATAGAGTTTATGTATTCGTTATCTCTTCCTGAATAATTAGAAGGAAACGTATTGCCTTCTATATCGTGTATTAAACGACCAAACATAGGGATGCATAACGGTTTTACTTTGTCTTCAACACCCGCTAATCGCATAGCTTTTAGTCCGCGGTCAGAAAGCGCTAGGTTTATAGATCGTCCTGCAGAAATATCTGTGGTACGTAAATCAGGTCTGCTTTCGTAGACGTTTACTGTGTAACCTCTTTGCGCTAAACGTAAGGCTAGGAGAGAGCCGCAAAGCCCTGCTCCAATAATTAGTATGTTGTCTTTTTTGCTCATATCAGTAGTGTTGTCTTTGACTTGGTATTAGTCTTCGTTATCCTAATCTTGATTCAGGATTTTATTATTTGTTGTTCTTTTTCTATTGCAAAATGTCACACTGAGCGCAGTCGAAGTGTTTATTTTACAATTAATTTGTCTTGATACATTATTTAGGATGCAATGTCTGGTAGACATTTTTATTCTAAATACAAAGCCAAAAAGCATAGCGAAAATAGGGAATTCCTGCGGAACATTTTCTTTCGGTATTATGTGCTTAAAGTTTCGCTTTGCAGCACCATTCCTTTGCTCATTATTTCTGCATTTCAATGTTCAAATCTGTGAATTGATTTAGGATTTGAATATTAACTATGTTTAGTATATCTGAAATCTTAATGTTTTTTTATTTAATTCAATATCTCTTTCAACTTCTCCACCATTCTATACACATCTTCAAATGTGTTGTATAATGGCACCGGAGCGCAGCGTATTACATCTGGTTCTCTCCAGTCGGTAATAATATGTGCTTCGGTTAATTTTGTATGTAAATTTTTGTCAGCATCTTTTACTTGAATGGATAGTTGGCAACCACGTTCTTTGGGATTAGAAGGTGTGATGATTTTGATTTTATTGTTATTCAGTTCGTTAATTAAAAACTCGAAATAACCAGTAAGTTTTTCTGCTTTTCTGCGGATGGCATCCATACCAACGTCGTTAAACATATCTAAAGATGCTTTTATAGCAGCCATGGATAAAATTGGCGGATTACTTAGTTGCCAGCCTTCTGCTCCCGGAATAACATCTAACGGTTGACGCATATTAAATCGGGTTGATTTATTATGGCTCCACCAACCAGCAAAACGTTTTAAATCTTTATTATGTGCATGTTTTTCATGGACAAAAACGCCACCTAAACTTCCTGGTCCAGAATTTAAATATTTATACGTACACCAAGCAGCGAAGTCTACACCAGAATCATGTAACTCGGGTTTTATGTTTCCTGCTCCATGTGCTAAATCGATACCTACCTTGCAGTTTTTTGCATGACCAAGTGCTGCTATTTTTTTTAAATCTAAGTATTGTCCGGTGTAATAGTTTACGCCTCCAATTAGTAATAACGCAATGTCATCCCCGTGTTCTTCAAGAATAGTTTCTAAATCTTCAATATTTAAAAGCTCTTCTCCAGGTCTTGGTTTCCATTCTATTACGCCTTCACTAGCATCAAAACCATGAAACTCTAATTGGGTTTGTACCGCATATCTATCACTTGGGAAGGCGTCACTTTCTATAACAATCTTGTATTTTGTTTTTGTTGGTTGGTAAAAACTTACCATTAATAGGTGCAAGTTGGTCGTTAAGGTATTCATTATAACAACTTCAATTGGTTTTGCTCCAACAATTTTCGCCATAGATTCTGTTAAGAATTCATGATAAGGCATCCAAGGATTTTTTGCTTCAAAATGACCTTCTACACCTAGATTTGCCCAATCTTCAAGCTCTTGATTAATATAATCTTTAGTAGCTTTTGGTTGCAAACCAAGTGAGTTTCCTGTAAAGTATAACCAATCGTTTCCTTGTTTGTCTTTTGGGATATGAAATTGAGTTCTGTACTGCGACAACGGATCGTTTTTATCTTCTTGCTTAGCGTAATCTAGACCTTGTTTGTAGTTGGACACGATGTGTGGTTTTTCGGGTTTACACAAAAATAAGAATTATTAATTTAGAAATGAAGCCCAATATTACTGCATAAAAAAGGGTTTCATAAAACTAGTTTATGAAACCCAACAAAGTTATAGTGTCGCGTAAAGCGGAATTATTTTATATACGTTTGTAACCTGTTATTTAGATGTTTACTTTTCTGTTTTTATAGAAATATCAGTAAAATAAAGGTTCCAGTTGCCTTCTGATTTTTTATGATCTTTAGCTATTTTAATACCATTAAAATCTTCGTAATTCTCAAAAGACGTTATCATTGATGGTGCTGCAGCATTTCCTTTTCTAAAAATCCATTCTTTGATCATGTAGTTGTCATCATAATAAAAATCGTAAGCATCACCAGGAGTATAGCCACCAGCATTACTATAAGCTAAGGTTAATTTGTTTAATGCAACTTTACTAATAGGTGCAATTTTGTTAACAGAATCAGTTATTTTGGTATCTGTATCCCAAACCAATTGGTAAGGTGCTAAAAGCCAATATTTGTCATTAATAAATCCTTGATCTGTTTGTATAGATAAGCTGTCTATTTTACCTCTATTATAATTAATGGTGTCTTGTCCAACAATTAAAGAAACTTCATTTTTTTTAGGTTTCCAAGACCAAGAGCGTTGAAAATGACTACTGTCTTTATCTACATTAAATGTAAAGTCAATTTGAGTTACTTTATCCCAGTTGCTAAGCCCATGTGCGTTTGCTATTTTATCAGCGGTAGTTAAGGTTGTAGTTTCTTTTGCTGTTTTTGTATCTGTTTTACACGAAAAACAAACCATTGTAATAAGTATAAGTAGTAATTTTTTCATCTTTTAGTTTTTTGCAAATATAAGGAAGCGTTTCTGTTTAAAATAGAAATATTACATTAGTGGTATAATTAATTAACAATGAAAATAAATTACTTCGAAATAAATAAAGCTACTTGGAATACAAAAGTTAAGGTGCACGCTACAAGTGAATTTTATAACATGGATGCTTTTAAAAAAGGAGAAACCTCTTTGAAGTCATACGAATTAGATGCTTTAGGTGATGTAAATGGGAAATCACTTTTACATTTACAATGTCATTTTGGACAGGACACATTAAGTTGGAGTAGGCTAGGAGCAAAGTGTGTAGGTGTGGATTTGAGTGATGTTGGTATCGCGTTAGCAAAACAGCTAAACCAAGAGCTGGATTTAGATGCAAACTTTATATGTTGTAATGTGTTAGATACCTCTAAGTATGTAAAAGCAACTTTTGATATTGTTTATACAAGTTATGGTGTTATTGGCTGGTTGCCTGATTTGAAAGCCTGGGGTCAAATGATTGCAGATCGTTTAAATGTTGGTGGGAGTTTTTATATGGTCGAGTTTCATCCAATAATTTGGATGTTTGATTATCTAAAAAGTAAGCCTGTAATAACTTATGGTTATATGCAAGACGATGCTATTTATGAAGAATACGAAGGAACATACGCTGATACAACTTCAAAAATGATTAGTAAAGAGTATGGTTGGAATCATGGTTTAAGCGAAGTAATAAATGCTTTGACTACTGCAGGATTACACATAGAATTTCTAAACGAACATAACGAAAGTCCGTATAATATTTTGCCAGATTTAGTCGAAACTGAATCTGGCAAATATGTTACAAAAGATAAATTGTATCCTTTAGTTTTTGAAATAAAAGCAACTAAACTTTAGTTTTTTATAATATATTTTGTGTCTACTTTTTTACCTTCTACATAAAATGAAAGTAAATACGAACCACTAGAATAGGTTGATAAATCTATTGATGACTGTCTATCGTTTATGTCTTTTGCTAATATCTCTTGACCAATTAAATTGTATAATTTAATATTGGAGATAGTAGTGTTAGACTTAAAATTGATAGTATTGTTAGCGGGGTTAGGGTAAACGCTAAACGCTAATTTATCAAATTCTGAGGTGCTTAAAGTACTTGTTGTGATTTCTATATTTTGTGTTGTAGAAAAATACTTTACAGGCGCATCCGTTAAAGATGTTGGTCCAAAAGAGTAGGTCACAACGTAGTTTCCGTTATCTGAAGCTGCTAAGTCAATTTCTCCTGTTGTTTGATCTATAACTAATCCTGCGCTACTAGTATAAATTCCATTAGCTACACCTGTTGTTAACGTTGGAGTAGGGTCGCTATCCGTTGTGCTATCATACAAGGTGTTGTCGTAGTTAAACCCTGTAAAATCATCATAATGTGCAGTAACATAATCTACCAATACAGAGGCGTAGTCTTGAGCAAAATAAAATAATGTTGGACTTTTTGTATCAGTTCTGTTATAGCTACCGCTACCCGCGTAAACAGATCCTAAATGGCGTACATCTCTGTTAACTTCTGTCATCATTCCGTCAACAGTTCCGCCACCACCGTTTAGTGTTCCTCCACCAGAAAGTGCAGTAGATGTGCTTGAGTCTCCAGATCCATGACGTACATTACTGTAATAATCTCCTGAAAAGTATGCAGATCCATTTGGGGTTGTGTCATCACAACCTCCAGAATTGTAATTACTTGGTACAGCTCTATAGCCTACTGTTCTTCCGCACTGTTGGTAAGTACCACTACTTGTTGTATTGTAAAAATCACCACCCGTTATTTGAAAAAGTTGGCCTAAACTTTGGCTACCTCTAACTAATTGGTCTAATGTTAAATTTTGTAGGTTATCGTTTTTTAAGTTTTCAATTGTAGAATATGCAATACTATTGCTTAATGTTCCATTATCTAAGGTAGAAGTTGATATGTTGTATCCAACATCAATTCTTTTTGGAGTATGACTTTGCCCATGTAAATCAATATAAAAGCCTTTTCCGTAATCGGTCATGACTTGCATTGCAGCAGTGTCTATAAAATCATGATATGCATTAAAATAAGGCACAGTTGCAGCGTTGTTACACGTCGCAACAGACTCAATTCTATTTGGGTCTAATTTAGAACGACTTAAATTATTGATTATAATGTGAGGATATCCTCCCATTAGTGCATAACATTGTTTTTGTATTTCACGAATTAAGATGTCCGTGTTGTTGTCTTCCTCGTTAGTACCGCAACCTGATCTAGTTGGTAAATCGCTGGCAACTAGTTTTCCGCCATGTGGTGCAGATATTACTATTGGTAAATTACCAGGGATGTATTCGATGTATTGTTTGCTGTTATCTAAATATTGTGGCGTTTCAGGGACAGCGTCAGGTACAGTTTGGGCTAAAGCCGAAAGATTAAGTAATACAACAATACTAAAAAGTAAAGATTTCTTCATAGGTATAATAGTGAAATAGAGTTAGTCAGTAAATATAATTGGCTTGTAAGCTATATAAATTACTGACTAACTATAGGTTTGTTTAATCGCTAAAATACAAAATTTGACCGATGAAGTGTTGATTTTTAATGTTTATCTTTTAATAGTTCAGGCATTTTAGCTTTAAATTTATTCAATCTTGGGATAGATACATTTTGAATATAAGGATTTTCTGGGTGCAGTTTTTCGTAATTTTGATGATAATCTTCACCTATCCAAAACTTTTGAAACGGGTATACTTCTGCAGCAATTGTAGCATTCAGTTTTTCGGCTAAAGCCTTTTTCTTCTGTGTTATTATTTTCTTTTGGTCGTCATTTTGAAAGAATAGTATAGAACGGTATTGACTTCCTCTGTCTGGACCTTGTCCATTGGCTTGAGTTGGGTTTTGAGATGCAAAATAAACATCTACTAATGTTTCAAAACTAACTATTTCAGGATTGTAAATTACTTCTACAGCTTCTGCATGACCTGTTCGTCCTGTATTGCTTTGCTCGTATGTTGGGTTTTTTGTAAAACCTCCAGCGTAACCGTTTATAACGTCATCTACTCCTTTTACACTTTCGTAAATAGCTTCTACGCACCAAAAACAGCCACTTGCAAAGTATGCTTTTGCCATACCGTCTTCTAAAGGTACGCTAACAGGTGTTGCTATTTTTAGAGCTTCTTGCTTTGGATTAGTCTGTGCTTGATTGTTGCAGCTAAACAGTATTGTTAATATTAGTAATGGGATTAATTTTTTCATTTTATTTTTCTTTTTTCAATTAGACGTTTAAAATACTCAAACCTAAATTTTAAATGTGATAAATATTTCTTAATTGTTTTAAATTTAGGGTATAAAAAAAGCCTTTACATTGTAAAGGCTTTTTTTATATGTTAGGAAATGTTTACGATAATTTTGAAAACAATTTTTCCATTTTAATTTTTTGTTCATCAGCTAAAGCTGCATCTACAAGTATACGTCCACTGTGCTCATCCGTAATAATTTTTTTACGTGCAGCAATTTCCATTTGTACTTGTGGTGGAATTGTAAAGTATGATCCTCCTGAAGCTCCTCTCTCGATTGGTACAACAGCTAAACCATTTTTTACGTTTACTCTAATACGGTTATAAGCTTTTACTAAACGCGCTTCGATTTTTTTCTTGTAATCGTCAGCTTTTTCAATAAGTGCTTTTTCTTCTTTTTCAGTTTCTTTTAAGATAGCATCTAATTCACTCTTCTTATGTTTTAAGTGAGTTTCACGTTGCTTGTTATGCTCTTTTGTTTTAGCAATAACATCTTTTTTCTGATCTATTTGAGCTTTAAACTCTCTGATATGCTTTTCAGCTAATTCAATTTCTAACTCTTGAAATTCAACTTCTTTAGTTAAAGAGTTAAATTCTCTGTTATTTCTAACATTTTTTTGTTGCTCAGAGTATTTTTTAATTAAAGCTTTAGCTTCTTCAATTAAGTTTTTCTTAGAAGTAATATCTGCATCAACAGAACTTAAACTATCTTCTAATTTTTCTAATCTAGTTTTTAATCCTGCAACTTCGTCTTCTAAATCGCTAACCTCTAGAGGTAATTCTCCACGAACGTTTCTTATTTCGTCAATTCTAGAGTCTATTAATTGTAGATCGTATAACGCTCTTAAACGTTCTTCTACTGTTGCTTCTTTTGTCTTTGCCATATATTAAAAATACTTAACAGGATTGGTATTTGTGTTTGATAAAATAAATGCAAAATTAGGAATTTTTTTCGTAAGTATTGCTACTAAACCAGATTTTGTGTATTGTTCGCTTTCATAATGACCTATATCTGCTAATAAAATAGCGTTTTCGGCTTGAAAAAAGTCGTGATATTTTAAATCTGATGTTACAAAAGCATCCGCTCCTGCTGCTTTGGCTGCATTTATTGCGAAACTTCCTGATCCTCCAAGAACTGCAACTTTTTTTACTGGTCTATCGGATAATTTTGAGTGTCTTATTAGAGAAATGTCCATTTTTTCTTTCAAATAATGTAAAAACTCAGTTTCTGTTTGTGTTGTTTTTAGCTCTGCAATCATGCCCATACCGATATTTTGGTTGGTGTTTTCTATAGTTGTAACCTCGTACGCCACTTCGTCGTAGCTATGTGTTTCAAATAGTGCTTTTAATACAGATTTCTCGACGTGTTTAGCGTAAGTAATGTTTAGTTGCGTTTCGGCTTCGCTATGATTTTTACCAATAACTCCAATTACAGGATTCGCTTTTTCTGTGGCATTGTAAGTTCCAATACCATTGACATTAAAACTGCAATTTTTATAGTTACCAATTTGTCCTGCGCCAGCGTTAAATAATGCTGTTCTTAATGTTTCAGCTTCAGCAACGGGAACATAAGTTGTTAGTTTTTTTATAGTTTGCTTTTGCGGAATTAAAATACGTTGATTTATCAAGTTTAATTGATTACACATCATGGCGTTTACACCATTGTTATCATTATCCAAAGCAGTATGTATGGCATAAATAGCTATGTTATTTTTTATAGCCTTTAGAACGGTGCGTTCCACATAGTTTTTTCCTGTTAAGCTTTTTAGTCCTTTAAATATTATTGGATGAAAGCTTAAAATAAAGTTACATTTTTTAGCAATAGCTTCATCTACAACCTCTTCTAAGGTATCCAAAGTGACAAGTACATTGGTTACTGTCGTGTTTTTATCGCCAACAAGAAGCCCTACATTGTCAAAATCTTCGGCATAGTTAAGTGGTGCTATTTCTTCAAGATGATTTATCAGGTCTTTAACTAACATACTTTTTTGTCTTTATTATTTAAAACAAATATAAAATATTTACTTTCGTTACTATTAATGTTGCTTGCATTTCATTTTTAAATTAAATGTAGCTGTTTTGTTTAATAGACTATACATTGTTTTAATGAAATTTTTACGTGTTATCTTATTACCCATTGTACCTATTTACTATGTTATAACTTGGTTTAGAAACCTAATGTTTGACAAAGGATATAAGGCGTCTAAAAGCTACGATTTACCTATTATTTGTGTTGGTAATTTAAGTACTGGAGGTACAGGAAAAACACCTATGGTGGAGTATTTAATCCGCTTGTTAAAGGGTAATACTAAGTTAGCAACGCTTAGCAGGGGATATGGTAGATCAAGTAAAGGCTTTGTATTAGGTAACGAGACGTCTGATGCTTTAAGTTTAGGGGACGAACCGTTTCAGTTTTACAACAAATTTAATAAAGATATTTTGGTGGCTGTTGATGGTAATAGGCAAGAAGGGATTGCTAAATTATTAGAGCAAAATCCCATGCCTGATGTTATTATTTTGGATGATGCTTTTCAGCATAGAAAAGTACAAGCAGGATTTAATGTGTTATTATCTACTTATGACAATTTATATACCGATGATTTTGTTTTACCAACGGGTAATTTAAGAGAGCCTAAAAGTGGGGCTAAACGCGCTAATATAGTTGTTGTTACTAAATGTCCTAGCGATTTAAGTGATCAGATTAAACAAGATATTATATCTAAAATTAAACCTCTAACACATCAAGAGGTGTTTTTTAGTGTAATTAGATATAGTGCCGATGTAATTTTAGGGGATAAAAAACCTGTTAGTCTAAAACAATTACCTGCATTTAAATTAGTTACTGGTATTGCTAATGCAACGCCATTAGTAGATTATTTAAATACCATTGGTTCAGAATTTGAACATATAGCTTTTAAAGACCATCATATTTTTAGTCGTGGTGAAATTGATGAGATGTCTAAATATGCCTGTATTGTTACAACGGAAAAAGATTATATGCGCTTAAAAAGCGAGCCATCTTTACAAGGTAAGTTGTATTATCTACCAATAGAAGTTCAAATTGATAGACCAGAGCAGTTTAATACGCTAATTAAAGACTTTGCAATTAATAACTAGGAAATCTTAAGCTTACTCTTTTTCAGTTAGCATTAATGCGTTAAATAGCTTCTTCTCAAACTCTTCTTGCTTAAATGGTTTTGGAATGATATCCGTGAAACCGGCTTCGTCAAATTCTTGCATTTTATCTTCTATAGTTACAGCGGTAAGTGCAAAAATAGTAAGCTCTTTATCAAACGATCTAATGATTTTAGTGGCTTCCATACCACTAATCCCTGGCATATGAATATCCATTAAGACAACATCATATTTTGTTGTTTTAACTTGTTCTACAGCGTCTTCACCATTATCCACAACATCACAATATAGTTTCATTTTATTAAGGATCTTTTTAGTAATCATTTGATTAATCTTATTATCCTCAACAACTAATATTTTAATATTACTTAATTCAATTTCATCGACTTCATTAAAGTAATTGGCTTTCTTTTCAACAATAACCTCATTACTCTTTTTCATAGGTATTTCAAAGAAGAAGGTTGTTCCTTTTCCTAACTCACTCTTCATATAGATCTTTCCTTTTAAAATATCTATTAATCCTTTTACAATAGAAAGACCAAGACCTGTACCACCATATTTTCTGTTAATTTGGATAGATCCTTGAGAAAAACTTTCAAACATATTTTGTTGTTTTTCTTCACTTATCCCAATACCATTATCTTCGACTTCATATCTAACTTCATAGTTATTGTCGTTTTGACTCTGCTTGATAATTCTAATCCAAATGTCTCCATCTTTGGTGAATTTAATAGAGTTTCCGATTAAGTTAATTAGTATTTGTGAGATTTTTAATTGGTCTGCATTAAAATTAGTTGGAAGCTCTCTATCGTATTCTAAATGTAATTTTATATTGTTGTCTAAAGCCGAATTGTTTAATGCTGAAATAACATTTTCTGCTTTCTTTTTTAAGTTGAACACTTCTGGTTCTATATCAACTTTATTAGCTTCAATTTTGTTAATCTGAAGGATGTCATTAATAAACGTCAATAAATAATCTCCTGAGAATTTTAACGATTTTAAGTGTTGTATTTGAGCAGGTTTCGGGTCTTCTTCCAATAGCATATTGGTTAATCCTGTTACGGCATATAAAGGCGTTCTAAGCTCGTGCGTTACTGTAGATAAGAAGTTAGCTTTAGTTTTTGTTGCTAATTCAGCTTTTTCCATTGCTATTGTTAATTCTGCATTTTTCTTGTGCAAAATGTTATTAGATTTTAATCTAATATTATTGTTTTTATATAGTGATAATGTCAGTAATGATAAAATAGTAATTAATGCAATACTTAAAATTGTAGTCAGTTTTTCTAACCATGTAGAACTCGCTTCTTTTTCTAAATCTGCTTCTTTTTCTAATTGGTATTCTATTGGGTTATTGTAAAGCTTGTCTAATCTTTTTTCTGGCGAAAGATAGCTGCGTTTTACTGCTAAGATAGAGTCGTTAAGGACTAAGTGTTTTTGTAAATAAGAATTAGCTTGTTTGTAGTCTTCTTTTTTAGTGTATAAATCACTTAAAGCTTTATATGCATTATTAACAATACCTCTGTGTTTTTCTTTTATAGCTAATGTTAGTCCTTGATTTATTGTGTTTTCAGCGTCCGTTAAGTCTCCTAACTCAGCTTTTGTTTTACCAAGATTAAGATAAATACTACTTAATATTTTATTGTTTTGGTAACGTTTTGCTAAGCTTATAGCTTCTTCATATTGCTCTATAGCATTATCAAATTGCTTTAGATTGTAGTAAGCGTCACCTTTATACATTTTGGTTTCTGCTATATAATCATATAGATTTTCTTGTTCAAAAGCACCTTGAGCAGAATTGTAATAATCTAAAGCTCTACTATATTCATTACGACTCATAAAAACATTACCTATTGTTTTATAAGTTTCAGCTATATTAAGGTTGTCTTCAGCAAAGCGTTGTTTTTCTACAGCTTTAAATAGTGTTTTTAAAGCTTCAACAGGCTCTTCTGATATAAATTGAATTTTACCTATTTTAGAATAGATTAATCCAATGCTCCTGTGGTCTTTTATTTGATAGGCTAGGTCAAGCGCTTGATCTAAGTCGCTTTGAGCTTTGTAGAATTCGTTATTGTCTATGTTTTTTTGAGCAATACTAATGTTGTAATTAATAGTGCTTTGTATAACCTCTTCTTCTTTTTGGGTAATATCTTGTGCTTGCAGATTTAGTCCTGCAAAAAAGAAGATAATGAAAGCGAAAGTTTTAATTATTTGGGATTTCATTTATTTCAATTATGAAAACAAATATAAATATTTATCCGACAAAAGTTATTTTTTTGCCGACAAATTGAATATCAAGTCTATAATTCGACTAGAATATCCTGTTTCGTTATCGTACCAACCAATTATCTTGACCATATTGCCAATAACAGAAGTCATTTGCGAATCAAAAATACATGAGTGCGGATTTCCTACAATGTCAATAGATACAATGGGATCTTCAGTATATTCTAATATGCCTTTATATTTTTGTTCCGAAGCCTTTTTAAAAGCATCATTTATCATAGGTATAGTAACCGCTTTTTTGACATTAAAAGTAATGTCTGTAAGTGATCCGTTAGCAACAGGTACTCTAATTCCGCAACCACCAATAACATCTGATAGTTCTGGGAATATTTTAGTTAATGCTTTTGCGGCACCAGTTGTGGTAGGTACAATACTTTGTCCTGCAGCTCTGGCACGTCTTAAATCGCGGTGCGGTTGATCATGTAAGCTTTGATCTGTGGTGTAAGAGTGTATTGTTGTTATGTAAGCTTGGTTAATGCCGCAAAGCTCATTAATGACATCAATCATTGGTGCGGCATTGTTTGTGGTACATGACGCATTGGATATTATAGTTTCCGTACCGTCCAATTCTGTTTGATTTACACCTAACACAATTGTTTTTATGTCATCTTCCGTTGCCGGAACACTTAGGATAACACGTTTTGCACCATTATTAATATGATGTTGTAAATCTGCAGTGGTTTTAAATTTTCCAGTAGATTCTATAACAAAATCAGGAGCAAAAGGTGCCCAATTAATATATTCAGGATGTTTTTGATTTAAAAGCGGAACGCTAACACCGTCAACAACTATATCTGTTTCTGTTGATTTAATTACAGCAGGAAATACACCATGAATACTGTCGTATTTTAGTAAATGGCTAAGTGTTTTAGCATCAGCTAAATCATTAATAGCAACAATTTTAATGTTTTTATTATTATGAAGTAATCTAAAAACACGTCGTCCTATGCGTCCAAAACCATTAATGGCAACAGTAATCATATTAATTAATGTGTTTTTGAGCTTTGTAAGAAGAGCGTACTAAAGCACTACTTTCGACATGTCTAAATCCTAATTTTAGACCAATTTCTTCATATTCTTTAAACTCATCAGGTAGGATAAAACGCTTCACTGGTAAGTGTTTTTTACTTGGTTGTAAGTATTGGCCAATAGTAACAACATCTACATCGTTATCACGCAAGTCATGCAGTGTTTGTATCACTTCTTCGCGCTCTTCTCCAAGACCTAGCATTATACCAGATTTTGTTCTACGTTGTCCTTGTTGTTTTAAGTATTTTAAAACACCTAAACTTTTTTCGTATTTAGCTTGTATACGGACTTCTCTTGTTAGTCTTTTTACAGTTTCGATATTGTGAGAAACAACTTCTGGAGCTACATCAATAATTCTATCAATATGCATCTCTACACCTTGAAAATCCGGAATCAAAGTTTCAAGTGTTGTTTCAGGGTTCATTCTTCGGACAGCCTTTACAGTTTCTGCCCACATAATACTTCCCATATCTTTTAAATCATCTCTATCCACACTTGTTAAAACAGCGTGTTTAATACCCATGATTTTTATAGATCGTGCTACTTTTTCTGGCTCGTCCCAATCCACATCTTCTGGACGTCCTGTTTTAACACCGCAAAAGCCACAAGATCGTGTACATACATTACCTAAAATCATAAATGTAGCAGTCCCTTCTCCCCAACATTCTCCCATGTTTGGACAGCTTCCTGACGCACAAATTGTATTTAGGTTGTATTTATCTACTAGACCTCTTAATTCCGTGTATTTTTTACCCGTAGGTAATTTTACGCGTAACCATTTTGGTTTAGGTTGTCTTTTTGGTAAAATATTAGATGCAGTTTCTGTGTTCATAATTGCAGTTTTCTATACGCAAAGATACGAAGTATTTTGTTTAAAATTTAAGTAGAAGTCTTAAAGTCAATACGCGTTAGACTTACTTTTTTTGAATAATTTCTGCTAACAATTTTTTAGCACGAAGTAATTTAACTTTAATATTATTTATAGGTTCTTTTAATTCTTCCGAAATTTCTTTATAACTTAATTCTTGGAAGTATCTAAGATTTATAACTGCTTGATAATGCGGTTTTAATTTTTTAATATCGCGTAATAATTTGGCTAAGTTTTGTTCTGTAATAAGTTTGTCTTCAACAGATGGAGACTCATCTGCCACTAAATAAACTT
Source organism: Olleya sp. KKT75 (assembly GCF_055635485.1). NCBI lineage: Bacteria > Pseudomonadati > Bacteroidota > Flavobacteriia > Flavobacteriales > Flavobacteriaceae > Olleya > Olleya sp. KKT75. The sequence goes on along the minus strand of NZ_CM145759.1, from coordinate 518,541 downwards.
CGTTTTCTTCTGTTTGAGACAGGGCTTGTTTAATACTGTTTTTTTCCTTTCTTATAATATCAATGTGAATATTTTTAGAAATAGTAATCAACCAAGTGTTAAAAGCGTAAGTATTGTCGTAGGATTCAATTTTATCAAAAGCTTTAGAGAACGTTTGAATGGTGATGTCTTCTGCATCATTTTCATTCTGAATACGTTTTAACTGAAACCCGTAAACTTTATCCCAATAATTATGTAGTAGATAGTTAAACGCTTTTTGGTCGTTTTTTTTAGCTCTTATTATTGCTTCGTCTATTTCCAATAATTTGGTTTTGATATTTTGTTTGTTATAAAGATACTAAATTGAAGTATAATCAGGGTTATTTCTAAAAAAGGTAATAATAGAATTGTGTCTAATTCGTTTAGTTTTTTTGCTGAAAATCCTAAGGATAAATATTGCGTTATAAATCTAATTATAATAAGTCCTGCTACAAAAGGCCATAAGTAAGTTGTAATGGCTAACGAAATTCCTAATGTCCAAAATAAAACCTGCGTTATATAAAAAAGTGCTAATAAAAATTGATGCTTAACTTTATAGTGTTTGGCAGTAGATACGTGTCTTCGTTTCTGTTTAAACCAATCTTTTAAACTCATTTTAGGAATAGAGGTTGTAAAACTTTCCCGGGTTGTACTTATACTTGTGTTTTTAGAGTTAGCAACTTCATTTATAAATAAATCGTCATCACCAGATCTAATTTTCATATGTTTAATAAATCCGTTAGATTTAAAAAACTCGTCGCGGTGATACGCTAAGTTTCTTCCAACACCCATGTATGGGATCCCAATTTTGGCAAACGAAAAATACTGTGTTGCTGTTATTAGGGTTTCAAATCGGATGATTTTATTTAATAAAGAGTTTTTAATTTTATCATAGGCACCATAACCTAAGACAATTGTGCTTTGATCTGAGAAGTTTGCACTCATCTGTGTTATCCATTGATTGGATAACGGTTTGCAATCTGCGTCTGTGAATAATAAGTGGTCGTATTTAGCAGCTTTAATACCTAAAGACAGGGCGTATTTTTTATTTCCCCAGAAAGCTTCTATATTTTTAACATTGACAATCTTTATGTTATCGTGTCTAGATTTAAAATCTTCAAAAATATCAAGCGTATCATCATGAGACGAGTCGTTAATTAATACAACTTCAAAAAAAGGATAATCTTGCTCTAAAATAGTAGGGAGAAAATTTTTAATGTTTTCAGCTTCGTTTTTAGCGCAAATAATGACGGAAACAGGAGTGCTTTTGACAGGTTTAGAATCGCTTTTAGAAAAAGCAAAACTACCAAAAAGTACGGCGTAATATAATACTTGAATAACCACTACAGTTACAAAACTGTAGAATAACACCTCAAGTATTAGCATGCTTTATGAGTGTTGAGTGTCGGTACAATTCTCAAATTGATCTGGCGTTTTTCCGCAAAACCCACAAGATTCTCCTTCTGTATTTAACATAGGATTTTGACTTGCACAAGTACCTGCAAATTTACCGTCTTTTTTAGCCCAAATTTTAATTGCAATTCCTGCAAAACCTAAACCTAATAGGCCTATAGTAAGTAATAAAAGTTTCAAAATAGTTGCTTTTTTAGAGGTACAAAGATACGATTTTTTAGAAAAACAAGACCACTTTTAACGTTTCAATAGTCTTTGTCACATTATTTTGAACATTAAAATCAGTTTTTTAACGAAAATCTCATTTAGATGGATGTAAAGTGTCTGAATTCTTATTTTTTTTATAATTTACTGCTCTAACTTTTTAACAATTTAAATTATGAAAAAATTATTTGCAGAATTTTTTGGAACCTTTTGGTTGGTCTTTGGAGGATGTGGTAGTGCTATTTTTGCTGCTGGCTTCCCTGAATTAGGTATTGGGTTTGTAGGTGTGGCTTTGGCGTTTGGTTTAACAGTTTTAACCATGGCTTATGCTGTTGGTCATGTTTCTGGAGCGCATTTTAACCCTGCAGTGTCCATAGGGCTTTGGGCTGGAGGAAAGTTTCCTGCTAAAGAATTACCAGGTTATATAATTGCTCAATTAGTTGGTGCAATAGTGGCAGCAGTTGCATTAATGTATATTGTATCTGGTAAAGCTGGTTTTACAGATGTGGGTGGTTTTGCAGCTAATGGTTATGGAGATTTGTCCCCAGACGGGTATTCTATGATGTCTGCTTTGGTTGCAGAGTTTTTATTAACCATGTTTTTTCTTTTAATTATATTGGGTAGTACATATCCTAAAGCGCCTAAAGGTTTTGCAGGTATTGCAATTGGATTAGCGTTAACATTAATACATTTAATTAGTATTCCAATTACAAATACATCTGTTAATCCTGCTAGATCTACAAGTCAAGCATTATTTGCAGAAGGTGGAGATTACCTTGGACAACTATGGTTGTTTTGGTTAGCGCCGATTGCAGGAGCAATTGTTGCGGGATTGATACACAAAGCCTTTTTTAGTAAAGACTAACTTATTTTAGTTTAAACAAAAAAGCCTCACTTAATAAGTGAGGCTTTTTTTATGCTGTTATGCGTTGTCTTTAATCGTTAAGCTTTAAAGATATTTCGGCAACGGGGGTGTCGTTTGATCTTACCTGACTACCGCCTTTAGGTTCTATAGAGATACTTAGACCTAAAGCATCTTCCGTATAAGGGATTTCTTGAAGACGTCTGTCAGCTTGGCTTAAAACACCTAAGTTAACCATCTTATCCTGTAGTTCTGCCCAAATTTGATATACTTTATTGTCCGGTAATTGAGGTAATGATACTACATCAATCATTGATTTTTTTTCTTCAGGATTAATGTAAGCTACTGTTTTTAAATTTTTAGCTCTTGTATTTCCTTTTAGGACATATTTTTCTGTTTCAGGATTGTTTAATTGCTTAAACTGCTCTAATAATTGTGTTAATGTGCTGTTGTTGTTTGCAATGTCACTTCTTAGATCAAATATTTCGTCTGCAATTGTCTGATTTTCGCTTGATAATTGCTTGTTTTGGTTATAAAGATACACAGAGCTTACACCTAGCATTAGAGCTGTAAGACTAGCAGCAATAGCTAAACTGTACCATTTTCTTGTGCGTTTAGGTTTTAATGCAATTAAGGGCTTGTCATCTAATGCATCTAACACATTACTTAAAACTAACTTAGGTGCTTTAACGGCATTTAATTGCGAGCTAAATTCTAATTTATCCTGTAGTGTATTGTATGCTTTTTTTACTTCTGGAAATTCAGAAATATAATGCTCAACCTCTAAGGTTTCAGAAGCATTAGTTTGACCTATTAAATAGTTGTTTAATAAGTCAGAGTTTAAAAATGTAATTATTTTGTCATTCATCACTTTACAATTAAGGGTTGTAAATTTTCTTCAATTCACGTAACGCAATTTTTAATCTTGATTTTATAGTACCTAAAGGTATTTCCAATTCTTCGCTCGCTTCTTGTTGCGTCATTCCTTCAAAAAAGAGCGCGTTAACAACAACCTGATACTTTAAATCTAGAGTGTTTAAATGCTTTTTAATATCTAAAACATCCTCGTTTAAACTATTAGTTGTCAGTTTATATACGTTGGAATCTTCTATTTGGACTTCTTTTTTAGATTTATTATTTACGGATCTAATTTTATCTATAGCAGAGTTGTAAGCAATACGATATAACCAAGTAAATAATTTAGCTTTATCAGGATTGTAGCTTTTTCCTTTTTTCCAAACCTTTATAAGTGTTTCTTGAAGTACGTCTTGTGCTAAATCGTCATCAGAGATTACTTTCTTAATAACACCAAATAGGGCATCAGCATAGTTTTCATACAACAAGTTTATGGCTTGTTTATCACCATTTTTAAGGTGAGCTATAATATGTTCTTCTAATGAAAAATTCAAGCTTAGTAATTAAGGGTTGTTAGTTTAATTATTTTGAATTGAAGGTGTTGTGTGTCATTAAAAAATATTGACTTCGGCTTCAATAGAAATATTAAAGATACGATAAATAGTATTTTGTATCAATTTTGAGAGCTTTAATATGTCATCTCCTTTAGCATCACTATAGTTAACTAAGACTAACGCTTGTTTTTTATGAACCCCATAATTGCCAAATGTTTTGCCTTTAAAGCCCGCAGTTTCGATTAACCAACCGGCAGGAACTTTAACTTCTGTATCAGAAATTGTATAATGCGGTGCATTTGGAAAGTTTTCTTGAAGTTTAGAAAAAGCAGTGTTTGAAATGACTGGATTTTTAAAAAAACTACCAGAATTACCAATCTCTTTAGGGTTAGGTAGTTTGCTTTCGCGAATAGCAATAACAGCATTAGACACCTCTTGTATTGTGGGCTGCGTAATATTGTTTTGTTCTAATTGGGCTGTGATAGCGCCGTAATTAGTATGTAAAGTGTGGTTTTTAACACTAAGTTTAAAAACCACACTTGTTATAATATAGTGTCCTTTTGCTTCTTGTTTAAAAATAGAGTTACGGTATCCAAATTTACAGTCTGTATTACTAAATTCTTCTAACTCTAAAGTTTCTAGATTTAGTGCGGAGCAAGCGTAAAAGTTGTCTTTTAACTCAATACCATAAGCGCCTATATTTTGTATAGGACTTGTGCCAACATTACCCGGGATTAAGGATAGGTTTTCTAATCCTCCAAAATCTTGATTTAAAGTCCATAATACAAACTCGTGCCAGTTTTCGCCAGCTTGAGATTCGATAAAAACTTCAGTCTCTGTTTTTGAGATAATAGTTTTACCTTTTAGATCTAGATGTATTACAAGCTTATCCACATCTTTGGTTAGTAGCATATTGCTACCACCACCAAGGATAAAGGTGTCTTCAATTTTGTTAGTAGAAAATACAGCTTTTAAATCGGCTATGTTTTTAACGGAAACAAATTGCTTTGCATTAACATCAATACCAAAAGTATTGTATGGTTTTAGGGATATGTTGTTTAAAATTTGCACTAATCTTTGTATACTTTAAGAGCTTCTTTTAAAATATTTACTGCTTTTTTTAAGCTTTCAGTATTTAACACATAAGCAATTCTGATTTGATTTAAACCTACGCCTGGCGTACTATAAAAACCTGCAGCAGGAGCAACCATAACAGTTTCGCCATCTACATCAAAATCTTCTAAAAGCCATTGCGCAAAAACATCACTATTTTTTACAGGCAATTGTGCTATACAGTAAAAAGCACCTTTAGGGTTAGCAACTTGCACACCTTCAATCTTATTTAATTCTTCAATTAAAACGTTTCTTCTTTCTACATATTCTTCAATAACATCATCAAAATAACTTTGTGGTGTTTCTAAAGCGGCTTCACTAGCAATTTGTGCTAATGTAGGAGGACTTAAACGTGCTTGTGCAAATTTTAAAGCAGTTGCAATTACGTCTTTGTTTTTAGAGACTAAACATCCAATACGTGCGCCACACATACTGTAACGTTTAGAAACAGAATCTATGACAATAGCATTGTCGTCTAATCCATCAACTTGCAAGATAGAGTAGTGCGTTGCACCATCATAAGCAAACTCACGATATACCTCGTCAGCAATTAAAAATAAATCATGTTTTTTAACAATTGCAGCTAGTTTTTCTATTTCCTCTTTAGAGTATAAATAACCTGTAGGGTTCCCTGGGTTACAAATTAAGATAGCTTTAGTCTTAGGTGTAATTAATTTTTCAAACTCTTCAATTGGAGGTAAAGCAAAATTGTCTTCAATTTTAGAAATTACAGGAACAACCTTTACGCCAGAAGCAGTAGAAAATCCATTGTAGTTAGCATAAAATGGTTCTGGTATAATAACCTCGTCATCTACATCCATAATACTTCCAAAAGCAAAAAGCAAGGCTTCACTACCACCAGTAGTTACAATAATGTCATCGTGTTTTACGTGGATGTCATTATTTTTGTAGTAGTTGGCTATTTTTGTACGGTATTGTTCTGATCCTTCAGATCTTGAATAAGACAACACCTCTATATCAGCATCTTTTACAGCTTGCATTGCTATAGTTGGTGTTTTAATATCTGGTTGACCTATGTTTAGGTAGTAGATACTTTTACCGGCTTTTGCAGCTTTTTCTGCAAATGGCACTAATTTTCTTATTGGTGACTGTGGCATGGATAGCCCTTTGTTAGAAATTTTTGGCATTACAAATTATTTAGATTACAAATTTGCGAAAATAATTGATAAGTTTCCTAATAAAAAAGGTCTTTTAAAAAAGCGATATTGTTAAACTTTTTTTTACCTGGAAAAACAATTAGTTAATTGTAAAACAATAACAAAAAAAAAGCCGAAACATTATGTTTCGGCTTTTTTGTATATATGTTAATAAAGATTATTTCTCCATTACACTTTTTCCTTTTTTCTCTAAAACACTTGTTTTAGATGGGTCAATAACTTCCCCTTTTATTTTAAGAGATACTGTTGGCGTTTCAGCATTAGATAAAACAGTAATCGTTTTTCTAATTGGCATAACTCTTTGTGTATCGTATTTTACTTCAATTTCTCCAGTTTGTCCTGGCATTACTGGTGCTTCTGGTTTTTTAGGCACAGTACAACCACAGCTAGAACTAACTTTAGATACTATTAAAGGCGCATCTCCAGTATTAGTAAATTCAAAAGTTCTAATTCCGTTATCACCTTTGTTAATTGTTCCGTAGTCAATAGTAGTGTCCTTAAACTCTATTTTGGCCATTTTTTCTTGAGCATTCATCGATAAACTAATCAGTCCGATAAATAATATTGTAAATAATTTTTTCATTGTATTTTGATTTTATTGGTTTGTAAATCTAATTACTTTTTATTCCTCTTGCAAAGTTATTAGATGTAATGCACACTTGCAAATACTTATAACATATTTAACTGTACATTAATCTTCGTTATAATTTCACAAAAACAGAAATATAAGTACTTTTGTAAGATATATTTCAAAAACTATTCCAAAGTATGCAAATTCCATCAAAATATAATGCTGTTCAAGCAGAAAACAAATGGTACGACTACTGGATGAAGAATAATTATTTTCATTCTACACCAGATGACAGAGAGCCATATACCATTGTAATTCCTCCGCCAAATGTAACAGGAGTCTTGCATATGGGACATATGCTTAACAATACTATTCAAGATGTTTTGATACGTCGTGCACGTTTGCAAGGTAAAAATGCCTGTTGGGTACCTGGTACAGATCACGCATCAATTGCTACCGAAGCTAAAGTTGTTGCTAAATTAAAGGAACAAGGTATTGACAAAAATGACCTGACAAGAGATGAGTTTTTGGCACATGCTTGGGAATGGACAGAAGAATATGGAGGCGTAATCCTTGAACAACTTAAAAAATTAGGATGTTCTTGCGATTGGGAACGCACAAAATTTACAATGGACGACGACATGTCTGAAGCTGTAATTAAAGTATTTGTGGACCTACATGACAAAGGATTAATATATAGAGGTTACCGCATGGTAAACTGGGATCCGGAAGCAAAGACAACGTTGTCTGATGAGGAGGTTATCCATGAAGAGCGTCAAGGAAACTTATACTACATAAATTATAAAATTGAAGGAAGTGATGATACATTAACTATCGCTACAACACGTCCTGAAACAATATTTGGAGATACAGCAATTTGTATTAATCCAGAAGACGAAAGGTTTGCACACTTACGTGGAAAGAAAGCCATTGTGCCAATTTCTAATCGTGTTATTCCTATAATCGAAGATGACTATGTTGATATCGAATTTGGAACAGGGTGTTTAAAAGTAACGCCTGCTCATGACGAAAACGATAAGAATCTTGGAGATAAACACAAATTAGAAGTTATTGATATCTTTCATGAAGATGCCACATTAAATAGCTTTGGATTACAATTTGAAGGTCAAGATCGTTTTGTTGCTAGAAAAAATGTAGCAAAGGAATTAGAAACAATTGGTGTTTTAGTGAAGACTGAAACGCACATGAATAAAGTCGGGACCTCAGAACGTACAAAAGCAGTTATAGAGCCAAGATTAAGTGACCAATGGTTCTTAAAAATGGAAGAGTTGGTAAAGCCAGCAATTGAAGCCGTTTTAGGAGAAGATGCTGAGATTAAATTATTTCCGAAGAAATTTGAAAATACATACCGTCACTGGTTAGAGAATATTCGTGATTGGAATATCTCACGTCAATTACTTTGGGGACAACAAATCCCTGCTTATTTCTATGGCGATGGAAAAGAAGATTTTGTAGTTGCAGAAACATTAGAAGACGCTGTTTTAAAAGCTCAAAAGGTAACAGGAAGAGCAGATTTAAAGGCAACAGATTTAAAGCAAGATACAGATGCTTTAGATACATGGTTTAGCTCTTGGTTATGGCCAATGTCTGTTTTTGATGGTATCCGTAATCCAGAAAACGAAGAAATTAAATATTACTATCCTACTAACGATTTAGTTACCGGTCCAGATATTTTATTCTTTTGGGTAGCGCGTATGATAATTGCAGGTTATGAGTATAAAGACCAAAAGCCATTTAACAATGTATACTTAACAGGTCTAGTACGTGATAAACAACGTCGTAAGATGAGTAAGTCTCTTGGGAACTCACCAGACGCTTTAAAATTAATTGAAGAGTATAGTGCAGATGGTGTTAGAGTTGGGTTACTATTAAGTAGTGCAGCAGGAAACGATTTAATGTTTGATGAAACTTTATGCCAACAAGGTAAAGGTTTTGGTAATAAAGTATGGAACGCCTTTAACTTAACTAATCTATGGGAGGTTAATGATACAATAGCGCAACCTGACTCAAGTAAAATTGCTTTAGATTGGTACGAAGCTAAATTTAGCGAAGCCCTTTTAGAGATTGAAGATCATTTTAGTAAATACCGTTTAAGCGATGCTTTAATGTCTATTTACAAACTGATTTATGACGATTTCTGTGGATGGTTGCTAGAGATTGTTAAACCAGCATATCAACAACCAATTGATGCTGCAACGTATAATAAAGTGATGGCTATTTTTGAGGAAAACTTAAAAATATTACATCCATTTATGCCTTTCTTAACGGAAGAAATTTGGCAATATATTGCTGAAAGGACTCCAGAGGAAGCATTAATAGTTTCAAAATGGCCGGTAGCTAAACCTGTAAATAAAGAATTGATTTCTCAGTTCGAATTTGCTTCGGAAGTTATTTCTGGAATAAGAACGGTAAGAAAAGAAAAGAATATTGCTTTTAAAGATGCTATTGGTTTTTCTGTAATAAATAATGAAAATTCAAATACAGCGTTTGACACCGTTATTGCAAAATTAGGTAATCTAGAGGCTATCCAGTACGTTAAAGAACCTGTAGAGGGGGCATTAACATTTAGAGTAAAATCTAACGAGTACTTTATACCAATGGATGGTGCAATAGATGTAGAGGCTGAAATTGTAAAGTTAACAGAAGAGTTAAACTATACTGAAGGTTTTCTTAAATCAGTACAAAAGAAGCTGTCTAACGAGCGCTTTGTTGCTGGAGCTCCAGAACAAGTTGTCGCTTCTGAGAAGAAGAAAGAAGCAGATGCTTTAGCGAAGATCGAAACTTTAAAATCTAGTTTAGCTAGTTTGAAGTAGTTAAAATAGACTAAGCGTAGTCGATATGCTTTATAAAATTAAAAAGCCTTTCCAATTGGAAAGGCTTTTTTGTTATTCAGGTCATTGGTTAATTGCTATTGATTATTTCCCTTAAATAACTAACTACATATTAGTTACCTAATCATTAAAAATGTTACCCTTTTTTTTAATTTTTTAAAATTAAACTTCATAAAGAGCTGTAGATTAGTGACTTGTATTTTTATTTTTAAGCATATAACATGTTAGTTATAACATGTTTTGTTGTTTTAATCTAATAAATTTATAATCTCATTACAAATCAATTCTGATAATTCATTTTTATCTAAATGGCATTCTTCTACTAGTTTAGAAGTCGCACATTCAGTATGTATAACGTTTACGCTTTTTTTAAGCGTATCATTTTGAGTATTTATACCAGAAATTGTAATATAAAGTAGAAAAACAAATGCCATTTTTTGTATTAATTTAAAAAGCCTTTCCGTTAGGAAAGGCTTTTATGGTTATTGGTTGATTTTGACTAGTCCCCTTAGTAAATAACTAACTCACTGTAGGTAGGTTCTTAGGTTATGTAAAATGTTACCCTTGTTTTTTTTTTTTTTTTGAAAATGGAATTTGAAAACTTTATAAAAAAAACAGTTTAAATGTCTAGGAATTAATAAGGTAGTTTATGAGGTTGGATTATTTATAATTAGTAATTTAAAAAGCCTTTCTAACTGGAAAGGCTTTTTTGGGAATTTGGGAATTTATCAGTTTTGGTTGATTTTGATTCTTCCCACGTAATAAATAACTAACTACATATTAGTTGCAAAATCTATAAGTTTGTTACCCTTAGTTTTTGCAATTAAAACCCTTTTTTGTAATTTTAAATTGTAAAGCTTTGCAAAAGAGGTGATTATGTCGTTGTTGTTTCAAGAAAAATAAAAGAAAAGTCTTTCCAATTGGAAAGACTTTTTTTATAAACTAAAACTCAGTTTCTCTTTTTTTACATTGAGGGCAATTAACACGTGGACAACATTCTTTTACTTCTACAAAGGACTGTTGGTTACTATCAGATAACCCTTGAGTTGGCACATCAATTTTACATCTACAGATTCCTCCATTAATGTTTTTTTGTTCGGTCTTAGTTAAAACTGAACCTAAGTTTTTTAAATTTTTCATGTTTTTGTTTTTTATAAATTAAATTTTAACAGGGTGGACAAGCATGACTGCCACAGCATCTATCGTTGCTGTATTCCATTGTTATTCCATGTGTTGGTATCCTTATTTTACATTTACAAATACCACCATTAATTATTTTTTGTTCAGCCTTAGATAGTAATGAACCTAAGTTTTTTAAATTTTTCATTATTAAAATTGTTACAATTAAAAATGCCTTGATCAATTTGAGACACTCAAGGTTTGTGTCTAGTTATTAAATTTTTTACAATAAAATTATCCGTCAATTTTAAAACGCTCTATACTCTATTGTTTATTAGCATGGCGGGCATCCGGAGTAACCACAGCATTTTCGTTCTACTCGTTCTATTGGCTGAGGCTGTCCAGGAACTTTAATACGACATTTACATATACCACCATTAATAGTTTGTTGTTCAGTTCTAGACAGTACAACACCTAAGTTTTTTAAGTTTTTCATTATAAAATTATTATTATTAAACATGAAGTGATGATTTTAAGACAATCACAATTTATGTCTATTATTTTTGTTTTATTTTTTGATAAATCGTTCTAATTTAAGGTATAAATAACTATTGTTTTGAGTGTTTTTTTTGCTTTAACAAGCACATTTACTTCTATATTTACAACTTCGGCTATCGTTGCACCACTCATCAGCACTAAATGATTGTGTTAGTTCATTTGAAGGTTTTCTTATACAGCATTTGTCGACACCACCATTAATAGTTTGTTGTTCAATTCTAGACAATACAACACCTAAGTTTTTTAAATTTTTCATTATAAAAATTATTATTGTTAAATATGAAGTGATCATTTTAAGACAGTCACAATTTCTGTCTATTCCTCGCGAGAGAATGTTTTATTTAAATATGTCTTTTACTTGATAAAAAAAGCGTTCGGTTAATCTTAATTTTTCGGTTATAATCTCTGCAGAACCTCTCATTTCTTGTTTAAACTCAATTGCTTTTTTGTAAGATGTTATTAAGTTAGGGGGTAGTTGTGCAAGTATTAAATAATTACCATCTTCATCCGGTATAAGCGAAATATGATTAACCTTGGCCTGTAAAGTTCCGAACTCTGCTTCTGGATAATTTTCTAATTTGATATTTACATTTTGACCTACTTTTAGTTTACCTGAATTGGTGGCTGGTGTTTTTAATTTTGCTATAAATGAAGAGCTTTCGCTTGGGATTATTGTAAATAATAAATCGTTTTGATTTACAGTTTGGTTTTTTGTCCAATAGTTAGAATAGGCAACTTTACCATTAATGTTAGATTTTAGTACATATTGTGTTTCCCAGTCTTTTACAGCTTTTTTTAATTGATTAAAAGATTGAATAACCCCTTTTAGTAGCATCATTTCTTCTTTTGTTTTATTTATTTCCGATCCTTTAGAGGTTTTGTTAGCGTTACCAATAGATTCTCTTAATTGTGAGATAGAAGCTTCAAAGCTTTTTAAATTTTGTTTTGCTTGTAGAAACTCTATTTGTTTGTTTTCATATTCTAAACGTGCAATAGTACCTTGATCAAATAAGGTTTTGTATCTGTTTAAATCTTTTTGCTTTAAAGCTAATTGTGATTGGTTTAGTACTAATTGTTCTTTGCTATTTTTGAGTCTTCTGCGTAATTCTGATATCGAGTTTTTATTTGCTATTGCTTCATTAGAAAAAGGTTGTAAATCTTTGTTTAATGTATATTGGATGTAGTTGTTTTCAAATAGCGCGTATTGCGTATCTATATCTCCTAGAAATAGAACAGGTAGATGGTTTACAGGAAAATAAAAAGACTTTGTGTTTACTTTAATAGTATCTATTATTGATTTTAGTTTATAAACGTCTTTATAGTTAGAGGTGTTTTCTAAAATGGCAATTGGGCTATTTTTTGTAACAGTACTATTGTCGTTAATTAAAATAATTTCAAATTTACCTGTAGTTTTTGCTATTAGTTTTTCTGGTGGTATTTTGGTGGTTAGTAAGGCTTCAGTAGCTATTCCATCTGGATATTTTATTAGCCAACTTAAACTAAAAAACAACAGTATTAAACCTAAAAACAGGAAGTTGCCATAACGTATCATCCAATGTGGTACATAGGATAGTATATCTTGTACTTGTTCGCTTCTTAATTCTATTTCTTCTAGTTTTTTTGACATATGTTTTTATTTTTAATAGGAAGAGGTTTTTAGACCTCTTCCTATTTATATAAGTGTTTATTAAGCACATATTGGATCAGTACCATTTGCACATAAATTGGTGCATAATACCACTCTAATGGTATTTGGGAAAGTAAGGCATACACCGTATTCTGGGCCGATACCACCAGAACCAACGTTTCCGTTACCTGGACCTCCAGGGAAACCGGCAATAGGGTCGCCTCCTCCATTAATAGTTTGTTGTTCTGCTTTAGTTAAAGCTTGACCTAAATTTTTTAAATTTTTCATAATAAAAATTGATATAAATTATTTAGTCTTGATCGTTTAAAGACACTCAAGATTTGTGTCTATTCCTCGCGAGAGAATTCCTTTTGTCATTGCGAGTATTACGAAGCAATCTTTTTAATTGAAGAGATAGCTTTGTCGTTTCATTACTCGTTCTGATATTATTTTTTGTTTCCAATTTGATAGGTTTCGACTGCACTCAACCTAACATTTAGTTTCCCAATTCTAATTGGTTTTTTACTAAGTTGTAATAATTCCCTTTTTTTGCTACTAATGCTGCATGGTTTCCAATTTCTACAATGTTCCCGTTATCTAATACTACAATTTGATGTGCATTTTTTACCGTGCTTAATCTGTGTGCAATAACAACTACTGTTTTGTCTTGGAAAAAAGTATCTAAGTTTTGCATAATTACTTTTTCGTTATTGGCATCTAAAGCTGAGGTGGCTTCATCAAAAAACAAATAATCTGGATTTTTATACACAGCTCTTGCAATAAATAAACGTTGTTTTTGTCCTGTACTTAACCCAGTACCTTCTGCACCTATTTTGGTGTTGTATGCTAGCGGTAAAGACTCTATATAGTCTCTTATGTTTGCCACTTCTATAGCGTGTGCTAATCTTTTTTTGTCTACAATATCTTCTCCTATTGCTATATTATTGGCAATAGTATCGTTAAAAATGTAGCCTTCTTGCATGACTACTCCATAATGATCTCTCCATGTTTTTTGAGAAATATTTTGTATTGAAAATTGATTTAATAATATGTCGCCCTCATTAGGTTTGTAGTAGCCTAATAGTAGTTTCATTAGTGTCGTTTTTCCACTTCCACTTGTGCCAACTATGGCTGTGGTTTTGTTTGCAGGAATAGTTAGGTTTAAATCTTTTAAGACCTCAATGTCGGAACCAGTGTAAGAAAAAGTTAAGTCTTTAACTACTATATTTTCGTTTTTTGGAATGGCTTTTATTTTGCTTTGTGGATCTAATTCTTCGTTTTCCATATTGTGGATTTCACTTAATCGATCTAAAGATATTTTAGCATCTTGTAATTCTCTGACAAAATTAATAAGCTGTTGTACAGGAGAGTTTAATTGTCCTACTATATATGATATAGCCAACATCATACCTAAAGTGATGTCACCATCTATTACTAGTTTTGCAGACAGTATGGTAATAAAAATATTTTTAAGTTCGTTTATAAAAGAAGACCCAACACTTTGCGTTTGTTCTAGAGCCAAACTTTTTATCGAGACTTTAAACAGTCTAGCTTGTGTATGCTCCCAAGCCCAACGTTTTTGTTTTTCGGCATTGTGTAGCTTAATATCTTGCATTCCATTAATAAGCTCTATAACGGTGCTCTGTTCTTGGCTTAAGGCCGAAAAGCGTTTGTAATCTAATGTTGCTCTTTTTTTTAAGAAGATTTTAATCCATAGAAAATATAAAAAACTACCAACTAGAAATATGGTAAATATTTGAATGCTATAGTAACATAGTACAAAACTGAATACTATAAAGTTTACCATAGAAAATAACACGTTTAGAGACGAGGTAGTTAGTATTTGTTCTATACGCTTATGGTCGTTAATACGTTGTAGTAAGTCTCCTGTCATTTTTACATCAAAATAGGAGATAGGTAATAGCATTAATTTTATAAAAAAATCTGAAATTAATGAGATGTTTATTCTAGTGCTTATATGCAGTAATATCCAACTTCTAATAATTTCAATAGCTGTTCTACCAATAAATAGGGCAATTTGAGCAAATAGTATAAGATATATAAAGTTTAGATCTCTGTTTTTTATACCAACATCTACTACGCTTTGTGTTAAAAAAGGGACCACTAATTGCAGTAAACTTGCGGCTAGTAATCCAATACAAAGCTGAATTATAAAGCTTTTATATTTTATTAAATATTTGGTTAAATAAGTGAAGTTAAATTTTTGTGCTTCGTCTTCATCAAACTGGTTGTTATAAAAAGATGGAGTAGGATCTAATAATAATGCAATACCGTCTTGTATTGTGTCAGTAGCATTGTTGCCAATCCAAAATTTTAAAAATTCTTCTTTTGTGTAAGTAATTAAGCCATGTGCTGGATCTGAAACGTAGAATATGTCTTTTTTAATTTTATAAAGCACCACGTAATGATCCTTGTTCCAATGTAATATGCAAGGTAGTGGTGCTTTTTTTAATTCTTCTAAAGTTAATTTAACTCCCAAGCTGCGTAAACCAATAGTCTCACTAGCGTCACTTAAGTTAAGTAGACTACTACCTTCTCTAGTGGTTTCGCTAATGGTTCTAATCTGTGCAATAGATAGGGTTTTTTCATAATGCTTAGCTATAATTTTTAAGCATGTTGGCCCGCAATCCTTGGACTCTGCTTGTTTGTATGTTGGGAATTTGTTCAAAGTTAAATCTGTTATAAGATGAGAGGGGAGGTTCTTTTTCCCTTTTTTTATGCCATTAATTACTTTAGTAATATTATAAAGCTTTTATCATTGGAATAAGATTAAAGATTATTCGGATCACATCTATTAAAATACAAGCAAAAGCATTCCTCTCTGCTAATTTCTGTTAGTGTATCACAAAAATCTGGTTGCCTCAATAAATGTGGTTTTCCTCCACCAATAATTGTTTTTTGTGCTTCCCTTGTTAAAGCTGTTCCTAAGTTTTGTAATTTTTTCATAATTAAAAATGTTTAATAAATTATATTTGCTGTGAACATTAAAGACACTCACAGTTTGTGTCTATTCTTCGCGAGAGAATTTTGTTTAAGTAAAGCCCTTTAATTAGGGCTTTACTGTTTTTATAAGGTTTCTTGTAATTGGTTGGTGTTTTGGGTGCTGTAAGTGTCGTGTAAGTCTTCTATAAAATATAATAAATCAGCTCTTTCGTAAGCTTTTGGATAGGATTTACCGTTAATTAAAATAGCGGGTGTAAAATTAATATTTTTGTCTAGGCACCATTTGTTTTCAGCTTCCAGATTATTAACGTAATTATTGGTATCACTGCATTTCCCCCATTTAGATAGCCATGTTTTTATGTCGCCATTATTATAAATATCGTGCATTGCTTCTAGGCATTTAACTTCTCCTTTTGTGTTAAAAAGCTCCATTAACCTGCTAGTAACTTGTACGCCATTACTTTCTATATTATTAGTGTTAATATTAAATCTAACTGTAATATTGATTATGTTATGGTGTTTTTTTAAAATCGATTCCACTAGATTGTGAACACTTTTACAATGTCCGCAAAAAGGATTTGTGATTACAGTAATATTTAGAGGTGCATTTAAGTTACCCAACACTATTTCTGAGGTATCAATTATATTGGTCGTAACAGATTCAGACTGTTGTAGTAGTGTTTTAAATAAATCGTAATTATTTTTAAATTTAGCAGACTGTATCTTTAGTTTTTTAAAATCCTGTTCTTGTTTTAATCTGGAGCTAATAAATAGCCAAACTGAAGCTATGGTAATAAAGGCAAATCCTATTATTAATGTAGGTTCTATTTTTAACAAAGAAAATGTAGCGTTAGACAAGAAGTAAATAGACGCTTGTAATACTAAAACCGAAGCTATAGCTAAGCATAAAACACACCAGTTTTTAGATATTTTTATTTGATAGTAAATGGAGTATACTACAACAGGTGTTGCTGCTAAGCTTATTAAATATAATGTGTTTATGGATTTGGTTGTAAGGCTAATAAAGACAGCAGATATACTAATGGATAAAAAATAAACAAGACTAATATCGCTAAGTTTAATGTTTTTGTAAATGGTCGCTCCTTTAGAGTTTAAAACAGCATTACAGTTTGTGGTTTTACTTTCTTGAGAGCAAATACTATCTATTATTTTGGAACTTATACCAAGATCATGTTGTATAATTAATAGGCTTACTACTATACCGGTTATGGTTAATCCAAAATAAATGGAGGCATATAACCCAGGTGTAGAATAAATAAACAAAATAATTAGTAGCGCTAAAGCTGAAGCAAATAATGGTTTTTGGAAGCTTGTTGTCGAAACTTCGTTTATGTTTTTTGTTTCGTCTTTTTCTACACCAACAACAATACCCGTAAACTGCTCTAAGAAGCTAGTTTGGGTTATAGATTTTTTTTCTTTGTTATTATGTATCGTTTTATAGTGTTCTCCTTGCTTTATAATTAAAGCGAAATCCGTAACACCATCCACGTTTAATTGTGCTATAAAACTATTTGGTAATTGTTCTAATGTTTCTTTGTCCACAGGAACACGAATTGCAATATTCTCTACATCAAAATGATTTAGAACTCCTGTTATTGCGTGTAAACTTGGGTAGGAAGGATGACTTTGTATTTGGAAGTCCAGTTCTTCACTATCAATATTTATTTTGTTTTTTTGAAGTAGGGACTGTACTAAAAAGGATAATGTATCTTTCAAAATAGTTAAGAATTATGATTTCTTAACAGTTCTGATTTGTTGTTACTTGTTACCCTTGATTTTGTATTTTTTTAATAAAAAAAGAAAGAATACAGTAATAAATGTAGTTATTAGTGCGGTGTTAATTAAGTTATTATTTGTTTTTATTGCAGAATCATCACCAATTAAAATCAAAGAAGACCAGTAGTAAGGAGAAGCTTCACTTAAACTATGAGTCTCTAAGTAATCTAGTTTGGCTTGTCTTAAAGCGGCGCTTTTTGATTTATCCTTTTTTATGTATTTATAAAAAGATAATGTTATTTCCGCGTTTGATTTATCATTAACATTCCACAATGATGAGATGACACTTTTAGATCCAGATTGTAAAAATCCTCGAGCTAAACTAAAGACACCTTCTCCTTTTTTTATGTCGCCTAAAGATGTTTTACAAGCGTTTAATACAACTAACTCTGCTTGATTCTTAATTTTGTTTATCTCATTTAAACTAATCTTTTTGTCTCTGAAAGCAATCCAAGGTGTTATGGAATCGTTGGCATTAGCATGAGAGGATATGTTTATTATGTTGTAGTCATAGATGTATTTTTTAAAGTTATCTGTTGTAGCTGAATCTTTTTGGAAGTTGTCACCATTTAATTCTTTAGTTATTTGTTCGGATTCGTAAAGGCTATTGTTAAGCGGTTTTAAGTTGTCATAATTAAAAGCATGAGGAGCAAAACTGATTAATGTTTTTTTAGGACTCCTTTTTATTAAATTATTCTTTAAAAGAAAAGAATAGGAATAGGCGTAAGATGTTTCATGCGTTTTAATTAATAATTCATTGTTATGATATAGGGTTTCAAAAGGTATATTTTGAAGGTTGTAATCTGGAATTATTATTAATTTTCTTTTTATATTTAAATTTGTAGGTAATAATGTTTTTGATATCATATTAGCACTTTTTTTTAGTGCAATTAAATCTGCTTTTTGTGATATCGGTTTTGAAATTAAATCTAAGTATATTTTTGTGTTTTTGTTTAAGTCGTTTACATTCAAAAGTTGGTGTAAAATAGCTTCCTTTTTTGTTATGTTTAGTAAATAACCTATCGTATCATTTATTATATAATCTAATACTGCTGTATTGGGCTTTAGGTTATCTTGAACTTGTTTTAATGTTGCTATTTTTTCTTCATTTGAAAAATCTTTTACTTTATAATTAGACATTTTAAGGTCCTTATATATTTCAAAATCTATCTCTCCTTTTGATTTATTGTTATCTATGTGTTCTAAAAGTAATATGGCTTTGTTTTTTTCAATAAAGTATAATGCGGATTCTGGTTTGTTTAAATTAAAACACGTTTTTGTCGCTTCTGAATATAGTAAGGATGCTTTTTCTTGCCAGAAAAGTTTAGATGCACTGGTATTACTTTCATATCTTATTAAGTCTAGTAGATAATCACTGATCTTAAATGTTTCTAACGCTTCATTGTTGCGGTTTAGTTTGTTTAATAAAATCCCTTTTCTAATAAAATTGTTTAATAAGTAAAATTTATGAGTATTTGTGTTTAGTGTGTTTTTATCAATTTTTATTATCGAAGTGCTTTGTTCTTCATTGGTTAAAAGATTAATTGATTTGTTAATGTTTAATAATGAAAGGTCCAGTTGCAGTGTTTGATGGAAGTAGTTTGATATATTAAAATGTATTCTGGATTTATGTAGTTTGTTATTTGTATAAAGTAAACTTTCTTTTAGGTAATTAATGGAGTTACTTTTGTTTGTCTCCATAAAAAGACAACCTATGTTGTTTAAGATTTCTGAGATCCGCGAGGAGTCTTTTATTTTTCTTGCTAATATTAAACTTTTGGTGTAGTTTTTTAAACTAGATTTAAAGTTCTTG
Source organism: Olleya sp. KKT75 (assembly GCF_055635485.1). Taxonomy (NCBI): domain Bacteria; kingdom Pseudomonadati; phylum Bacteroidota; class Flavobacteriia; order Flavobacteriales; family Flavobacteriaceae; genus Olleya; species Olleya sp. KKT75. The sequence goes on along the minus strand of NZ_CM145759.1, from coordinate 499,043 downwards.
TCGGTATTTAAGTACAAGTACTCGCAATATGTGTTTCCTAACTGTTTATAGATATCAATAATCCTTTTTTTTGGTATTCCGTGATTAGGTGATTGAAGTAGTAATTCTGCTTCATCAAATAAGTTTAGAGCTTTTATAAAATTTGATTTATTTTTTACATTTTTTAAATTTATACAAGCATTTATTATGATGCCCGCATGGAGATTGGCATCTATTGTTTTAGATAATTGCATTGCTTTTTCGTAATGAAGCTCTGCGTTAAAATAGTCGCCAAGAACAAAATAAATTTGGCCCATTTTTTTTAAGGAAAGGGCAGAAATTCGAGGATATTTTTGTAATAAAGTTGTCTTATTGTAAAAATATAATGATTGGTAATAGTCTTTTTTTAGATAATTAAAGTACCCTAAATTTTTTAATATTCTACTTCTTATTTCGTCATATTTATTTTGATATAACTGGTTATTCTCTAATGTTTTTAAATTTATAGTAATAGCTTTTTCTAATTTTCCATTTCTTCTAAGCCATTTAGTATACTCATGTAAATCATAGAAATTTATAGTAGTTAAATTAGAAAAGAGGCTATCTAAAGTAGCCTCCTTTTTTTCTTTTGAAATAGTATTTGAGTTAATTTTCTTTAAAAAATAACTAGAGTTTGTTTGTGCAATTAAACTAAAGCTAATAAGAAAGAAAATAATAACTAGTTTATTATGGCTGATCGGTTTCATGTTCGTCATTATTGTATTCAAAATCGTGCACTCCTTCACCAAAACCATCAGGGGTTTCATCTTCTCCGTGATCAATTAAATCATCATTATCTAAACTGTTGTCATCTGCACTGTCGTCTGTCCCATTTGTATTCCCATCGTTCGGTGTCCCGTCAGAGTTGTTTTCATCCGTATCTTCACTAGGAGGTATTCTTTTGCCTGTTGGGTTTACGGCTGCAAGTCTTGCAGACTCTGTTGTGTTAATATCTTCTTCTAATTCGTCCTCTATACTATCTACTGAGCAGTTAAAAAGGCAAATGCTAAAAATTAGGAGTATTAGTTTTATTGCAGAATACTTAGTTTTAGACGCTTTCATTGTGTTTAGTTTTATATGTTAATACTAAAACGTTTCTAAATATATATATTTGTTACCCAAGTTCAATGATTTTATTTGTAAATATAATTTTCAATTCTTTTAGGGTATCATTTTTGATGCTTTAAATTAATCTAATCAACTTTTTTTTAATGGATAATACAAATTACTTTATTAACGGTTTAAAAACCCAAAACGAAAAAGTAATACTAGAGATTTACACTAATTCTTATCCCAACGTGAGGCGTTTTGTACTTCAAAATTCAGGACAAGAACAAGATGCACAAGATGTGTTTCAAAAAGCAATAATCCAAATTATGGCTAGAGTGCAGGTTCAAAACGTAGTTATTAAATCTACTTTTGATGGATTTTTGTTTACCGCTTGTAAAAATTTGTGGCGTAGAGAGTTAAATAAATCAAAACGGATGGTAACATTTGATCAACCTATTGAACTAAAGGATGAAGCTAATGATATGGCACAGTCTGTTTTAGAGCAAGAGCGATGGGAGTTTTTTCAAGAAAAGTTAGAGTTAATTTCCGGGAATTGTAAAGAAATTTTAAAACGTTTTTTTAAAAAAATGCCTTATAAAGATATTGCCAAGGAGTTAGATTATAGTGACGACAATGTGGTTAGACAACGTGTGTTTAAGTGCAAGAATAAATTAACCCAAATGATTAAAGAAGACAATCGTTATAATCAATTAAAGACATTATGATTTTATCTGAAAACCTACTATTACAAGCAGATAAGTACTTGGTCAATAAGTTGACCGAACCCGAATTAGGTGCTTTTTTACTTGAACTGAATAGTAATGCGGAATTGGCAGATTACGTAGCAATTAACAAAGAAATGAGTATTCAGTTTAGTGATACGGACTGGCAATTTATAGAGGATTCGGATGCAAACAATACCAAAGACTTACAGACGTATTTTAAAAGTGATGAGGCAATAGCATTAAAGTCCGCGCTAAATGATGCAGCAAAAAAACATAAAACAATTAGTAAGCCTAATAAGGCAAATAATAGTAGGGTGTTCTCGTTTTTGGCATTAGCAGCATCTGTAATTTTACTTGTTGGTTTATTCTTTTTAAATAGAACTTCTGATATTTATGATAGTTACAATTCTTGGACCGAGTTACCTTCTATGATAGAGCGAGGTGAGGTTAAAAGTGCAATATTAGAAAATGCTGAAATTAAGTTTGTCGCTAAAGATTTTGCTGGAGCTAACAAATTATATACAACGTATTTGACGAAAACTAAATCAAATAATACTAACGTATTTTTATATTTAGGAATTACACAATTAGAATTAAATCAAAACAAGAACGCGTTAGCTACCTTTGATAAGGTAATAGACAGTGATAGTATCGATTTTTCTAAAGGCTATTGGTATAAAGCGTTGGTGTATTTAAAAGTAAAAGATAATTCTAATGCGATAGCGCAATTAAAATTAATAACAAAAGACAACAGTAATTACAAGTATAACGAAGCTCTGAAATTATTGTCGCAGTTGGAGTAGTATTTTTTAAGTCGAAGTCAAATCTGGTATTTCGACTGATATTATATATGATTTTAAAAGCCTTTTCAATTGGAAAGGTTTTTTTTATTTCAAAACTGTATATTGTGACAAATAGTTAGATATGTCAAATAAAACAAAATATTCTTTATTAACAGCGCTGGTTGTAATATTAACTTATGGTGCTAAGGAGTATATTAATGTTCAGGAACAAACGGAAGTTGTAGCACAAGGTAAAACGGTTAAATCAGACACTAACGAATACTTTTTACCAACAAGTACTACTGGACAAATTGTGCATCATGATGGTTATAGTTTAAGTTATAGCGAGCCACATGAGCAAGCAGAGTGGGTAGCTTATGAGCTTAAAAAGTCTCACTTATCAAAAAGTGACTTTAAAAGACCTTATTTTGAAGTAGACAATGCTGTAAAAACAGGTGCCGCACATTGGCGTAATTATAAAAAATCAGGTTATGATCGTGGCCATTTGTGTCCTGCTGGAGATAGAAAATATAGTAAAGCTGCGCATGACGAAACTTTTTTGACTAGTAATATTTCTCCTCAACGACATGATTTTAATGCAGGTGTTTGGAATCGATTAGAACAAAAGACTAGGTATTGGGCTAGTAAGTATGATGGTGTTTTTGTGGTTTCTGGAGGTATTTTAAAAGGAAAAATGAAAACTATTGGAACAGAAAAAGTGGCTGTGCCTAATCAGTTTTATAAAGTATTGATAGATAATAATTCTGGTAAGACTAAAGTTATCGCATTTTTGATGCGTCATCAAGAGTCTGATCAGCCATTATATAAATTTGTAACTTCAGTTGATACTATTGAAAATTTAACCGGAATTGATTTCTTTTCAGAATTAGATGATGCTACGGAGAATAGATTAGAAGCCTCTAGTGATTATAAAGGCTGGAGCTTTTAGATTGAGACTTATGTTGAAATTTTAAGGCAAAAGTTAGAAGCTGAAAAGTAATATTTGGCGAAAATGATTCTTTTACTGTTTAAGTGATTTTTTGTTATTTCTAATCTGTGTTTTCTAAACTAATTTTTTCTTTACTCCGGTCCATCGCAAGTTTCTAATAAATTGACCTTCTTCAATAGATACTAGTTGTTCTGGTTTGTTTTTTACAGCTTTTAAGTAACCAATAATATAATCTTTAAAGTAGCGGAAGCTTTTCTTTTTTAAGCCCATTTTTAAGGCTGTTATGAGTGTAAGTGTAAAACCGTAGCGCATTTTGTACATCGCTTCACCTTGCAGGTATTTTGCACCTTTATTATAGCTTGCGCCTGTAGGTTTTAAATGTTTAACGTGTAATGTCTCATCTAATACAATATCGTAGTTATTGTATTTAGCTAATAACTCATCAATAGTATCCCAACCCATTGCTCTTTTAAGTTGTCCGATAGCTTCAAAACAATCTTTGCGGTAGGCTTTAAGTGCACCTCTAATATGGTCTTTTCCAGTTATAGACTCTAAAACCCAATCATTATTTTTTTGAATATAACAATAACCAGCAACCATCCCAATGGTTTTGCTTTTATTAAAATGAAGCGCTAATGTTTCTAAATAATTTAAAGGAAAAATAAGATCGGCATCAAATTTACAAAGTACATCGTAATTGGTGTTTAAAACCTCATAGCCTTTGTAAAAGGCGTTGATTATTTTAGTTCCTGGTAAATGTTTGTTTGATGACGTAACGTTAACTAAAGTGATGTAGTCATGGTGCTTCTGAAAGTCTTCTACAATACTTCTTGTGTTATCCGTAGAGTTATCATTAACCACCACAATTTGTTTAGGAAGTAACGTTTGGTCTACTAAAGACTGTAGTGTTAATCCAATAGAAGACTCTTCGTTGTGTGCTGGAATAATAATGCTGAAATTCAAAATAGAAAATATTAGAATTTAAAGTTAGATGTATTTAAGCGCGTTCAGCATAAATAATATAATATCTAGGGGTAAACCATCTTAAAATTGGTCTAATTCCTAATTTTTTTGTTGGATTGGTCCATTTTTGTCTGTCTATAATTTTCCATCCCGTTTTTTCTAATAACCAATCTAATTGCCAGTCTTCAAACTCGTGATAATGTCTATCCCATTTATCTGTTTTACTTCTGTAAGCAGAAGAAAACCATAATCTAAGGGGCACGCTTATTACTAATTTGTTTGCTTTTATACTTTGTAAAACAGTGAAAGGATTTAATAGATGTTCAAATATCTCAAAAGCAGTGACTACTGTTGCGTCTGAGTTTTTAATTGCTGATGTGTCAAAATCTAGATCTTCACCTGTCGTATTTTCTACTACAAATGCGTGGTCCTTTAAAATTTTGGTAAACGGGTTTTCTACACCTAAATCTAACACTGTTTCAGATTTAGAAATATGCTTTTCTAAAAATTGATAGGTTAGTTTAAAGCGTTTATGCGGAAAGGTTTGTTCGTACACAAAAATAGATTTTAGTCAGAAATGGATTCAGACTTTTTATTGTTTATAAACTATAGCATTAATATTCATACCTGCCCCAACACTAGCAAAAAGGATAACATCTCCTTTGTTAATTTCTTGGTTTTCTAATTGACCGTTCAAAATCAAATCGTACAAAGTAGGTACTGTTGCAACACTAGAATTACCAAGAGTGTTAATACTCATAGGCATAATTCCTTCGGGCATTTTCATGTTATGCAATTTGTAAAAACGTTTTACAATAGCTTCATCCATTTTTTCGTTAGCTTGATGAATCAAAATCTTTTTAACATCTGTTATAGCGTAACCACTTTTCTCTAAACATGATTTTAAAGCTAATGGCACGTTTGTTAAAGCAAATTCGTAAATCTTACGACCATACATTTTAATGTAACGACGTTTACTATCAGACTCAGGCTTGTTAGTTTCTCCGAAGAAAATATAATGTGCTTCGTCATAAGCAAAAGTTGCAGATTCGTGCGCTAAAATACCACCTTCTTCAGTAGTCTCTTCAACTATAACAGCACCAGCACCATCACTATAAATCATAGAGTCACGGTCATGTGCATCTATCACTCTAGATAAGGTTTCGCTACCAATAACCAAACAGCGTTTAGCGATACCTGCTTTAATAAAAGCATTAGCTTGTATAACGCCCTCTATCCAGCCTGGACAACCAAAAAGCAAATCGTATCCAACGCATTTAGGGTTTTTAATTTTTAAAAGGTGTTTTACACGCGAGGCTAAACTAGGGACAGTATCACTTTGTTCCGAGTCTATTTTTACATCACCATAATTATGTGCTACGATAATATAATCTAAAGTTTCTTTATCGATTTTTGCATTTGCAATAGACTTTTCGGCTGCAAAAAACGCAATGTCAGAGTTTGATAATTCAGGTTTAGCATAGCGCCTTTCCTCAATACCTGTTATCGCTTTAAATTTTTCTACGATAACTTCATTTGGGCTATTTATTTTAGAACCATCTGCATTTAAAAATTCGTGATTGTAAAAATCTTCATTTTTTTCTATCGTACTCGGGATGAAGCTTCCTGTGCCTGTAATCTTAATATTCATATAAAAAGAAATTGCCTTTAATTATTTAACTACAAAGATAAGCAGTAAATATTAAAGGCAATTTTAAATGATTATTTTTTTACGATGTTCAACGCTTAATTTGCCTCTACATATGCTTCAATAGGTGCACAAGTACAAAATAAGTTACGGTCTCCGTAAGCATCGTCAACACGACGTACAGAAGGCCAGAATTTGTTGTCTATCACGTAGTCCAATGGGTATGCAGCCTTTTCTCTAGAGTAAGGTAGTAACCATTCGTCACTTGTTAACATCGCTAATGTGTGTGGCGCATTTTTTAACGGATTATTATCGTCATCCTTTGATGCAGCATCAATTTCTTTTCTAATAGAAATCATAGCATCACAAAAACGATCCATTTCTGCTTTGCTTTCGCTTTCCGTTGGCTCAATCATCATCGTTCCTGCAACCGGAAAAGACACTGTTGGTGCATGAAAACCATAATCCATTAGTCGTTTTGCAATATCTACAACTTCGATACCATTTTCTTTAAACGGACGACAGTCGATAATCATTTCGTGGGCTGCACGACCTTGCTCTCCAGAATACAACGTTTCATAAGCACCTTGTAACCTGTGCTTGATGTAATTTGCATTTAAAATGGCAATTTCAGTTGATTTTTTTAAACCTTCTGTAGCTAACATTTTAATGTAACCATAAGATATTAGACAGACTAAAGCTGATCCAAAAGGTGCAGCAGAAATAGCAGTAATAGCTTGATCTCCTCCTGTTTTGATTACTGGGTTACTTGGTAAAAATGGCACTAGTTGTTTAGCAACACATATTGGTCCAACACCAGGTCCACCACCACCGTGAGGTATAGCAAATGTTTTGTGTAAGTTTAAGTGGCAAACATCTGCACCAATATTACCTGGGTTAGTTAAGCCTACTTGTGCATTCATGTTGGCACCGTCCATGTAGACTTGACCACCATTATCGTGTATTATTTGTGTTATATTTTTAATTCCTGACTCATAAACACCATGTGTTGACGGGTAGGTTACCATTAAGGCAGCTAAATTATCTTTATGTAATTCTGCTTTTTCACGTAAATCGTCAATATCGATATTACCGTTTTCATCTGCTTTAGTAACAACCACTTTCATCCCGGCCATTACTGCACTTGCAGGATTGGTTCCGTGAGCAGAACTTGGTATTAAACAGATGTTTCTGTGATGATCCTCTCTAGATTCGTGATACGCTCTAATAACCATTAATCCAGCATACTCACCTTGAGCACCAGAGTTTGGTTGTAAAGAGGTTCCTGCAAAACCTGTGATTTCCGTTAGTTGGTCTTCTAATGCTTTTAACATTTGTTGGTAACCTTCGGCTTGATCTATTGGCACAAATGGGTGAATACTTCCCCAGTTTGGATTACTTAAAGGTAGCATTTCTGAGGCTGCATTAAGCTTCATTGTACAAGATCCAAGTGCAATCATAGAGTGATTTAATGCTAAATCTTTACGCTCTAATCCTTTGACGTAACGCATTAATTCTGTTTCAGAATGGTGCGTATTAAAAACGTCTAAAGTTAAAAATGACGTTTGACGTTGTATTGAATTTTGAATATTGTTTGCGTCAGTAAAACCATCTATTGTTACTGCCGGCTTTGTTTCCGCTTCAGCGAAAATTGAAATAATCTCGTTTAAATCGTTTACAGAAGTTGTTTCGTTTAGAGAAACCGTTACTGTAGTATCATTAGGGTAATAAAAATTAACCTCACGTTGTTCTGCAATTTTTTTTACTGCAGACGCATTAGCTTTAAGCTGGATGGTATCAAAAAAGGCAGTGTTTACTTGCTCGATTCCCATTTTAGTTAAGGCGTCGGCTAAAGTAGAGGCTGCATTATGTACTTTATTAGCTATAAACGTCAAACCTTTTGGTCCATGATACACGGCGTACATACCAGCCATAACTGCTAATAGTACTTGTGCAGTACAGATGTTAGAGGTTGCTTTGTCACGTTTAATGTGCTGCTCTCTAGTTTGTAAAGCCATACGTAAAGCTCTGTTGCCATTAGCGTCTTTTGTAACACCAATAATACGACCAGGTATATCACGTTTGTAAGCTTCTTTAGTAGCGAAATAAGCGGCGTGTGGACCTCCGTAACCCATTGGGATACCAAAGCGTTGTGTAGTACCAACTACCACATCTGCACCAAATTTACCTGGCGCTTCTAATTTTACTAAACTTAAAATGTCTGCAGCTACTGCTACTTTTATGTTATTAACATTTGCCTTTTCTATAAAAGTTTTGATATCTGTAATTTGACCATCTTTTCCTGGGTATTGTAAAATAGCTCCAAAAAAGTCTGACGAAAAATCAAATGTTGCTTCTGTACCAATAACTAGCTCAATTCCAATTGGAGTTGCTCTGGTTTGCAATAATGAAAGTGTTTGCGGTAAAATAGCATCACTTACAAAAAACTTGCAAATCCCTGCTTTTTTCTGGTCACGTGCTCTAACCGAGAATAACAAACTCATAGCTTCTGCAGCAGCAGTACTTTCGTCTAATAAAGAGGCGTTTGCTAATTCCATTCCTGTTAAATCAGTAATCATGGTTTGGAAGTTAAGCAATGCTTCTAAACGCCCTTGCGCAATTTCTGCTTGATAAGGTGTGTAAGCTGTGTACCAACCCGGGTTTTCTAAAACGTTACGTTGTATAACAGCCGGAAGGATTGTAGGATGGTACCCTAATCCAATGTAGGTTTTATAAGTTTTGTTAAGTTTTGACAGGGTGTTAATATGATTTGAGTATTCATATTCTGTCATTGCTTCGTCTAATTGTAATTCTTTTTTAAGACGAATTGGTGCAGGAACGGTTTCAGAAATTAGTTGTTCTATAGAATCTGCATTAACTGTTTGAAGCATTAGTTTTTGATCATTTTCTCTAGGACCAATGTGACGTAATGCGAAAGCGTTTGTATTCATTTGTGTTGTGTTGTTAATGTCCTATTTTGGAGGACTGACAATAAATTTTAGTTGCTTTTTTAATGATTGCAAAATTAACAAAAACTAATAGAAAGTTTTGTTAAAAATTGAAAGTTTTCAACTATTAGGCTGCTTTATTAACAGATTAATTATTTTTGCCTAATGAAGGTGTTAAAACAACTTTTAGATTTTTACATAAATAGCAGCGTGCATGTTGCCTTAGCAGTGTATGCACTAAGTTGGGTAACTCTAAAAAAGTTTGATATAAATTATGATAGCAGTGTGTTGTGGTTTAATTTTTATGCCACAATAACGGGTTATAATTTTGTAAAATATTTTGGGATCGCCAAGTGGCATCATAGAAGCTTGGCTAGTTGGTTGCGCGTCACACAAGTGTTTTCTTTGGGTTGCTTTATTTTAATGTGCTATTATGCATTACAATTAGCGGAAGAGTCGTTGGTTTTGATTGCTATATTTGGAGGTGTTACTTTTTTATACGCCATTCCTTTTTTACCAAAAAAATGGTATTTAGATGCCCAACAAAACCTGAGAGATATTAGTGGGTTAAAAGTATATATTATTGCTTTGGTGTGGAGTGGGGTAACCGTTATTTTGCCACTAGTAAATAATGAAGTGGGCTTTAGTGAGGACGTGATTGTGTCCGTTTTACAAGTTTTTATATTTGTAATTGCTTTAATGTTGCCTTTTGAAATTATAGACTTACGTTATGACAGTCTAAAATTGGCGACAATACCTCAGAAAATAGGAGTGAAGCGCACAAAACTACTAGGTCTTGTTTTGTTACTTATATTTTATTTATCAGAATTTTTTAAAGATACCATTCAAACAGACTATTTAATAACACAATTAATAGTCTGTTTAGTGTTAGGTATATTTATACTATTTGCTAACCAAAACAGGACAAAATATTATACGTCCTTTTGGTTGGAAGCCTTGCCTGTCTTTTGGCTAGTGTTGATGCTTATTTAACTCTTTTTCAAAAGACGACTTTATGGTGTCTTTTTCTCTAGAAGATAAATTATTTGCTTTTACTTTATTAACTAGTGCAGTAAGTTTATCGTTTGTTTTTGAGTGTTGCCTGCATACAGCACACATTAAACTATGAAATTTAAATTTTATTTTTTCAACGAATGACGCTTCATCGTATTGTGCTTTGTCACAGATGTGACCGGATTCCTCGCAAGAAATCATAAATTTATTCATCATTTTTAAAACCAATTATTTTGTAGGCAACTTGCCATAGATACTCGGGCTCTGTGTATTATTACCCACAGATTAGACGCAGTAATTTCTAATTCATTACAAATAGTTTCCGTTTCGTAATTTAAAATTGTTTTCATTTCAAATATCTGAGCTTGCTTTTTTGGCAATTTTGATAAACAATTATCAATTGCATCGGCTAGTTCGGTATTTTCAATGTTGTCTTCTGCTGTTTTATCGTAAGGATCAGCAACGCGTTCCTCTAGCCAATCGCCTTCGGTTTCGCTGTCACTATTATAGGACATTCTAACTTCTGCTTTTCCTTTGTTAGAATTGATTTTACGATAATGGTCAATGACTTTTCTTTTTAAAATTGAAACTAACCATGTACGTTCGCTAGCTTCGCCTTTAAAATTTTTCATACTTTTTAGACCAGCTAAAAATGTTTCAGAGACTAAATCTTGCGCGATAGCTCTATCATTTACACGCGTAATGGTGTAATTAAACAGGTAATCGCTGTATAAATCAATCCATTTATTGGGATCTATTTTGTGATTAGGCATATAAATAATTTTTCTTTTTCAGGCTAAAAATAGTAAAATTAGAACAAACCTTAAGTTTTATTTTTTTAATACGTTTTCTAATGCTGTTTTTATGTTTTCAAACTTAAAAATAAACCCATGTTGTAGTAATTTTTCAGGTAAGACATTTCTGCTTTTTGTAACCAATTCTGTTTCTGTGCCTATAAAGAATGCTCCAAGTTTTAAAAGCCATAAAGGATGAGATATTCCAAACGGAACTTTTAATACATGTCTTAAACTTTGCATTAGTGTTTTATTATCTGTGGGTTGAGGTACACAAAGATTAAATACACCTTCTAATTTTTGTTCCATTAAAAACTGAATGGCACTAGTAAAATCATCTTCATGTATCCAACTTACTTTTTGTTGTCCTGAGGCTTGTTTACCGCCTAGTCCAAAACGTGTTAATTGTTTTAAAGGGATTATTGCACCACCATTTTTACCCAATACAATAGAGGTGCGTAAGATTACTTTTTTTGTTTTTGGGGTTGTTATTGCATTAAAAGTTTGTTCCCAGGATTTAGCGATGTTCATAGAAAAATCATCGCCTATTATTCCGTTTTGCTCGGTATTTGGAGTGTCTAAAGATCCTTTATATATTGTTGCAGTGGAAGAGTTAAACCAATACTTAGGTGGATTGTCACACAGGTTGACAGCTAAGCCAAGTAAATTGGTGGTGTCAATTCTGGAATTGTAAATTGCTTTTTTGTTTTTATCTGTATATCTACAGTCCACAGATTTTCCTGATAGATTTATTAATGCGTCTGCATTTTCTAAATGTTTAGTCCAGTCTCCAAGGTCTTTTCCATCCCAAAATATGTCGTTCTTAGATTTTGGTTGTCTGCTTAGAATCAAAACAGTATAATTTTGTTTTGTAAAATGAGTTTTTAAGACTTGCCCTAAAAATCCCGTACCGCCTGCTATGATTATTTTTTTCATTTTTAATTTATTTAGTACAAGTTATAATGTAATACCCAAAACTTTTCATGTGTAGTCCAGATAATAGTGCATAAAAAGACCCTTGCAAGTTATGCAGACTTTCTTTTTTAAAACCTTTAAGGGTTATTATATTTTTCATGAAGAACCCCATAATTGTAAATGGAACATGCAATACAGAAGGAGCTACTCTAAGCGAAGCGTCTTCTATTTTGATATTTGTAAAGCCAACAGATTGAAGCTTTTTAACCATGTTATTTTTGGTTTCTAACTTTTCTAAACTCCAATGACTACACAGTTTGTGATACGCGTATTTACCACCGTAACATAATTCTGTTTCTTCTTTTTTCAAGAAAGCATCAGCAATAACTAATTTGCCATCTGGCTTTAAGATCCGGTAAGCTTCTTTTAGTGCTGTTTTGCTATGACCAGAATGACAAAAACTTTCTATGGCTAAAGCCGAATTAAAACTGTTAGATTTAAACGAGGTGTTATTGTAGTTTTCTTTTAGGATTGTTCCTTTTAAGCCTTTTAGTAATTGGTTTCCTTTTTTTACTTGAAAATCGGATAATGTAACACCAAATGCAGTCAGGTTTTTATGTTTTTTAATAGCATATCGCATGGAGCCACCCATACCGCAACCTAAATCAATTAGAGTTGCTTTTTTGTTTGTGTAATTAAAGCGACTAATCACTTGATTTGTCATTTGGTTTAACATTGCGTCTCTTTTAAAAGGGTTTGTTTTAAAAGGAATGTAGTATCCAAAATGCATATTAAAATCTTTACTCCAAAACTCATAATCTTCTGTTGCTTCGTTATAGAAGTCAACCATTTCTATTCTGTTTTGTTCTGACTGTTCAACTTGCGCTGTGAGTATCGTTTTCATAAGTCCTGCGTTTTAATTAATTACAAATATTTAAAATGAATAACCAAGTATATATAATTGCGAATGTCACAAATAGGGTATTCATAAAGTAACTTCCAATTTTAAAGATTGTTTTTTTCGGAATGTCATACATTGGATAATAAGCTATTTGCGTAGCTACTTTACCAACCCAATAGGCAGCGATTAGTCCTGTTAATGCGATTGCTAAGTGTGTTCCGTTTTTTAAATCTGTAGGTATTAGAATTGCTATTAATCCAAAAGAGAAATTTAAACCTTGGATATAACGCCCATAAGTTTTAGCAATTTCTTGATTTAACGGTTTTAGTTGTTTAACATCATTATACCAATCAAAAACGTTATGACGGATATAGGGGTAGATTAGGGCAGTGAATATTTGGCCACAGCCTCCTAAAATTATTAACCAATTTGGAATTTGAATTGTCATGATTTTGAGATATTATAAGTTATATATAAATGGAAACAAGCTAGGAATAAGGACACTATTGCCCATATAAATAAAACACCTAATTCTTCACCTTTTAATTGTTTAAAAAATATGATCAGAAACACTGTTAGCACTGCGTAGCTAGTAAAAAGTATTTGGTTTGTTTTAGTTAGCGTTTTAAATCTGTTAATTATAATTAGGCTTATTACTATTTGTATAGTCCCTAAAATAGGTAATGCTATTATTCCGCCCCAAAAGGTTAAGCTAAGTAATATAGTTATTAAGACTGACCAATAATTGACTTGATATATGTTTTTCATAATCTTGAAATTAACCTTAGGACTCTTTTGAGATTTGGTAATTAACAAACACCAAGTACAGTCCAATACACATAGGGATTATTAATAGAAAAATAGCGTTGTAATCTTTTAGAGTTAACAGGTTTGCAAATACGACATAAGAGATAAGCCAAATTGCAATTTGTATCCAATAGTAACTTAGTAGTTTTTTGTTTGCTTTGGAGTATTGGTATGATTTAGTTTGTAGATATATTGCTATAATTAGTTGTATTATTCCTAGCACTAATTGTGCAAGTGCACCGTATACTATTTCTATTAAGAATAGTAAAATGACAAATAAATAAGTGATTAGATTAAAAGATAGTAAATTTCTCATAGTTATAGTTTTTATTAAACTTTCAGAAATTACTGAAAGTTTAATGTAAATTTTTTTATTTGAATAGTTTAAGTAAAGATTTAGTAATCCAGTTTTGTTTTTGATTTACCAATTTATTTATCATCACGTCCATAGTTTCGGTTAACTCGTGAAGTGCTTTGGTTTGTTTAATTAATTCTTGAGTTTTGGCTGTACCATCATCTGCAATACTAGACACATCGCTTAGTACTTTTACTACAGGTTTTATTTCTCTTCTGCTACGTTCTACCGCAATAATTCTTGCTAATTCTTGCACGTCTTTTTCAGTAGTAAAAAACTCTTTACGCTCTCCAGCAACTAATGTTTTGGTAACAATACCCCAATCCATTAATTGTCTTAGATTCATACTTGTATTACCTCTAGAGATTTTTAAATCCTCCATGATCTCCTCCATAGATAATGGTTTAGTGGATATAAAAAGAAGCGCTTGTATTTGTGCCATAGCTTTGTTTATTCCCCATAAAGAACCTAAACTTCCCCAAGTACTAATAAATTTATCTTTTGCTTCTTGATATTCCATGTTACAAATATATAACTTATTTTTAAACTTTCAGTAATTATTGAAAGTTTAATTAGTTTAATTAAAAAAGCCACTCTTAACTTAATTAAGAATGGCTTGATTTGTTTAGTTTAAATATGGATTATTTAATCAGTCCAGCACGTTTTAATAACGCTTCAGGTTTTGGTTCTTGACCTCTAAAACGTTTGTATAATATCATTGGGTTTTCTGTACCGCCTTGAGACAACACGTTGTCCTTGAATTTTTTTGCTACGTCTTTATTAAAAATACCTTCTTCTTTAAAATAGTCAAATGCGTCAGCATCTAAAACTTCCGCCCATTTATAGCTATAATACCCAGAAGAGTATCCGCCTTGAAAGATGTGTGCAAAAGCAGTGCTCATACAATTTTCTTTTACGTCAGGATATAAGTTAGTGTCTTTAAACGTTTTGTATTCGTGTGTTTTTACATCTGTAATATCAGATGGATTTATACCATGCCAGCTCATGTCTAAAAGACCAAAGCTTAACTGTCTTAAGGTTTGCATCCCTTCTTGGAACGTCGCGCTCTCTTTAATTTTTGCAACTAAATCCATAGGGATCACTTCTCCAGTTTCATAGTGTTTTGCAAATAACTCCAAAGCTTCTTTTTCATAACACCAGTTTTCTAACACTTGACTTGGTAGCTCTACAAAATCCCAAAATACACTTGTTCCAGATAAGCTTGGGTAAGTAGTATTTGCAAGCATACCATGTAATCCATGACCAAACTCATGAAACAAAGTAGTTACTTCATTAAACGTTAATAAGGATGGTTTGCTTTTAGTTGGTTTTGTAAAGTTACAGACATTAGAGATGTGTGGTCTTTCATTAATACCATCTTTAATAAATTGAGGCTTGTAAGAAGTCATCCATGCACCATTTCGTTTTCCTGCTCTAGGGAAAAAATCAGCGTAGAATATTGAGACTAAATCATTGTTCTCATCTAGAACTTCATAGGTCATAACATCTTCATGATACTTATCTATGGTGTCAATTTTTTTGAATTGAAGTCCAAATAATTTGGTAGCCACTTGGAAAGCACCATCAATAACATTCTCTAATTTAAAGTAAGGCTTAAGTTGCTCGTCATCTAAATTAAATAGTTTTTGTTTTAATTTTTCAGAGTAGTAAGCTGAATCCCATTTTTCTAATTGATCAATATTATCAAGTTCTTTTGCGAAATTTTCTAATTCGGCAAACTCACGTTCAGCAGCTGGCTTAGCTTTTACTAATAAGTCCTGTAAAAATGAGTTTACTTTTTCTGGCGTTTCTGCCATGCGCTCTTCTAATACAAAGTGCGAATGCGTTTTATACCCAAGAAGATTAGCACGTTCAAAACGTAATCTTGCAATATCTAATACATTACTTTGGTTATCCAAAGCATCATTTTTAAAACCTTTAGCTCCTGAAGCTTTTGCTAATTTTTCGCGTAGATCTCTACGGTCAGCATACGTCATAAAAGGTATGTAGCTTGGGTAGTCTAATGTTATTAGCCAACCGTCTTTGTCTTTGCTTTCTGCTAGTTGCTTAGCAGCTTCTTTTGCGCCTTCAGGTAAACCAGAGACTTCCTCTTCTTTGGTTAGTAGCATTTCAAAAGCATTAGTCTCTGCTAATAAGTTCTCTCCAAACTTTAATTTAAGACTAGCTAACTGTTTGTCAATAGCTCTTAATTTTAGTTTTTTGTCTTCAGATAAGTTTGCACCGTTTCTGGAAAAGCTTTTGTATTTTTTATCTAATAATGTATTTTGTTCTGTTGTTAAATCTAAACTGTCTTTAGAGTCAAAAACCGTTTTAACTTTTGTAAACAACGCTTGATTTAATGTAATGTCATTTCCAAACTCTGTTAGAATAGGAGAGATGTCTTGTGCTATCTTCTGAATCTCGTCATTAGTTTCAGCTGAGTTTAGATTGAAGAATATACTAGTAACACGTTCTAGTTGTTGTCCAGAAAACTCTAACGCTTCAATGGTGTTTTCAAACGTTGGGACAGCTGTATTATTTACTATGGCGTCAATATCTTTTTTAGCCTCTTCAATAAGTTTTAAAATGGCTGGTTTATAGTCTTTATTTTTTATAGATTCAAAAGGAGCCGTGTTGTATTTAGTATCGAAAGTATTTAGTAGTATATTCATTATAATGGTGAAATAAAATATTTGATGTTAAAATTACTGTTTTAATTGCGTTTTAATTATATAAATGTCTATTTTTGCCTTGATTTTTTCCCGTGAGCTGGTTACTCACTTAAAAATTATTGATTAATAGCGATAAAAAGCCTCAGATTCTTCTGAGGCTTTTTTTTGCTTATTTTCATGTTTTTCTGCTACTCGTCTTAATATTATCTCCTTTAATCTAAAAGAAAAAATGTTTCTCAACAAATATGTTGTTATTTTAATAAAAGTGACATTTTTGTATCTGTTTTTTTGATATGTGTTTTATACACATTGACTAGAAAAATAATAGCGATGGAAGCCTCAAATTTATTTTGGGGCTTTTTTATTTTATTTAATTTTCGCCTTTAAACGTTTATTTTTGCATTTTACCGAAAACGTTGAAAAATTGACTTGTTAATTGTCAAAACAGAAGGATTAAGAAGACCTTTGATATAAGTTTTTTTGGTGTGGGTTTATTTACCTCATATATAAAAAGATTAATAGCGATTGAAAACCCCAACCTAGTTGGGGTTTTCTGTTTTTAGCTATTTAATATCTTTTGCAGCTTGTTCTACTTTTAATTTTAAACCCTCTTTATAAGCAATAACTTGATCCAATACCGCTGGATCAGAAGCTCCAATAATTTGAGTAGCTAATATACCTGCGTTTTTTGCTCCGTTTAAAGCCACTGTTGCTACAGGAACACCTCCTGGCATTTGAAGTATGGATAATACTGAGTCCCACCCGTCAATAGAGTTGCTGCTTTTTACAGGGACACCAATAATTGGTAAAGGACTTAATGAAGCTACCATACCTGGTAAATGTGCTGCACCTCCGGCTCCTGCAATAATTACCTTAATACCTCTTTTATGAGCATTTTTACTAAAGTCAAATAATTTTTCTGGAGTACGATGTGCCGAAACAATATCAACTTCAATTTCAATTTTAAATTCTTTTAAAATATCTATAGCGTCTTGCATGACTGGCATATCGCTATTGCTTCCCATTATTACTGCTACTTTGTTCATTGTGTTATAAACTTATTACTTTAATACTCTTTTTTACTTCTTCAGCAATTTGACGTGCTGTACTTAAATCTTGATCCACAATAGTAACATGTCCCATTTTTCTAAAAGGACGTGTTTCTTTTTTACCATAAATATGCGGTGTAACACCATCCATAGCCATTATAGACTCTATGTTTTTATAATGTACTTGCCCTGTATAACCTTCTGCTCCAACTAAATTAACCATGACACTAGCAACTTTATTATCAGTCTTACCAAGTGGTAAGCCTAAAATAGCACGTATGTGCTGTTCAAATTGAGAGGTGTAACTAGCCTCTATAGTTTGGTGCCCAGAATTATGTGGTCTTGGAGCAACTTCGTTAATTAATATTTTATCGTCTTCCGTTTGAAATAACTCGACTGCTAATACACCAACATGGTCAAAAGCTTGAGATGCTTTTAGTGCAACTTCTTGTGCTTTTTTAGCGACGTCTTCACTAATTCTTGCAGGACAAATAACGTATTCTACTTGATTAGCTTCTGGATGAAATTCCATCTCTACCACAGGGTAGGTTTTTGTTTCTCCGGTAGCGCTTCTTGATACAATAACTGCTAATTCGTTTTTAAAAGGTATTAATTGCTCTGCTATACATTCGCCTTTAGGCAAATCTTTTAAATCCGCAAGAGAGCGTACTATCTTAACACCATTACCATCATAACCAAATTGTGCTGCTTTCCAAACAAATGGTAAGGTTACGCCTCCATTATCAATAGCGTCTTCAATTTCTGACGCATAAGCAAATCTGCTAAATGGTGCTGTTGGTAAATTATGATCTTGGTAAAATAATTTTTGAGTTGCTTTATTTTGGATACGACGTAATGTTTTTGATGATGGATATACTTTTGTTCCTTCGTTTTCTAGTTTTTCTAGAGCAGCAACATTAACATTCTCAATTTCGATAGTTAAGACATCTACCTGTTTGCCAAATTTATAAACGGTATCAAAATCCATTAAATCACCTTGTTCAAAAACGTTGCAAGCCATGCGACTTGGCGCTTCATTACTTGGGTCTAAAACATAAGTTTGTATATCAAATTTTCTTGTATTATAAAGTAGCATTTTGCCTAATTGGCCACCACCTAAAATACCTAATTTAAAGTCAGAAGAAAAATAATTCATTAGTGATAAAACGTGTTAGCTACAAAAATACATTTTAAAACCAAAACAGTGCCTAAAAATCGAATTCAAATATCTGTAAAGCAGTCACAAATGCGTATATTTGCGCTTTAAATTTATAAAATGCAAACTATTACGCTTCACGACAAACAGTTTAAGCCATTTATTTCTGAAACAGAATTAGATGATGCAGTAACAAGAATGGCTAATCAAGTGGCTAACGATTTAGGAGACGAAGTACCAGTGTTTATTGGGATTTTAAACGGATCGTTTATGTTGGTTAGTGATTTTGTAAAAAAATATCCAAAACCTTGTGAGGTTACATTTATTAAATTAGCGTCTTATGAAGGCGTGAAATCTACAGAAGATATTCAGCGCTTAATAGGTTTAACGCAAGATTTGACCGGACGTACCGTAGTTATTTTAGAGGATATTATAGATACTGGTAACACGTTGGTTGAAGTACACCGCATTTTTGAAAACGAAAACGTAAAACAATTATTAATAGCAACCTTATTTTATAAGCCAGAAGCTTACAAAAAAGATTTTAAGTTGCATTATGTTGGTATAGAAATACCTAATAAATTTATTGTAGGCTACGGATTAGACTATGATGGATTAGGAAGGGACTTACCAGCAGTATATCAATTAAAAACCACACAACACATGACTAATTTAGTGCTATTTGGACCTCCAGGTGCAGGAAAAGGAACTCAAGCAAATTTTTTAAAAGAGAAGTATGATTTAGTACACATATCTACAGGAGATGTCTTTAGATATAATATCAAAAATCAGACGGCTTTAGGAACATTAGCTAAATCTTACATGGATAAAGGACATTTAGTGCCAGACCAAGTTACTATCGATATGCTAGAAGCAGAGGTAGAACGTAATGCTGGGGCAAAAGGGTTTATTTTTGATGGTTTTCCAAGAAACGAAACACAGGCTAAAGCATTAGATAAAATCATGACTGCTAAAGATTCTGAAGTTAGCGCAATGGTTGCTTTAGAAGTTGAAGATGAGGTATTAGTACAACGTTTATTAGAACGTGGGAAAACTAGTGGAAGAAAAGATGACTCTGACGAATCTATTATTAGAAATAGAATTAAAGTTTATTATAACGAAACTGCAATTTTAAAAGACTACTACGCAGCACAAAATAAATATTTTGGAGTAGATGGTATTGGTAGTATTGAAGATATTACTAAACGCTTAAACACTGTAATTGACAAATTGTAATACAAACATGTTTGTTTGAGTTAATAAGTATAAGTGAAAACTTTTACCTGTTAACGTTTTAACTTTTTAACTAAATTATGACTGAGGGAAATTTTGTAGACTACGTAAAAATGCACGTCTCTTCTGGTAACGGAGGAAAAGGATCTGTGCATTTACATCGCGAAAAATTTATTACAAAAGGTGGACCAGATGGAGGAGATGGTGGACGTGGAGGACACGTTATATTAAGAGGAAGCTCTAACCTTTGGACACTATTGCATCTAAAATTTAAAAGACATATTAGAGCAGGACATGGTGGGCATGGAAGTAAAAGTAGAAGTTCTGGAGAAGACGGTCAAGATATGTACGCAGATGTGCCATTAGGTACTGTTGTAAGAGATACTGAAACTGACGAAATCCTTTTTGAAATTACTGAAGAAGGAGAAGAGCGTATTGTGGCTCAAGGAGGTAAAGGAGGTCTAGGAAACTGGAATTTTAAAACACCTACTAATCAAACACCACGTTACGCGCAACCTGGTATTCCGTTAGAAGAACGTTTTATAACCTTAGAACTTAAAGTTTTAGCAGATGTTGGTTTAGTTGGTTTTCCAAATGCAGGAAAATCTACATTACTATCTGTAGTAACTTCAGCAAAACCAAAAATTGCTGACTATGAGTTTACGACACTAAAACCTAACTTAGGAATTGTAAAATACAGAGATTTTCAAACCTTTGTAATGGCAGATATCCCAGGGATTATTGAAGGAGCAGCAGAAGGAAAAGGATTAGGATACTACTTTTTACGTCATATAGAACGTAACTCTATCTTACTGTTTTTAATACCGGCAGATGCACCAGATATTAATGCTCAGTATGAGATTTTGTTAGATGAATTAAGACGTTATAATCCGGAAATGTTAGATAAGGATCGCATGATTGCTATCTCTAAGTCAGACATGTTGGATGATGAGCTTAAAGCTGAAATGAAAGAAGAATTAGATAAAGTATTACCAATACCTTATCAGTTTATATCAAGTGTAGCACAACAAGGGTTAACTGAGTTGAAAGATTCGCTTTGGAAAATGCTTAACTAAGTATTCAATTATTATATAAAAAAGCTTCCTATTGGAAGCTTTTTTTGTGTTTATAGAATTTGTTATTCTGAGCTACGATACAAAATCTATATTATACAATGTTAATAATTACTCTAAAATCTAGCATTAATCCAATCTGACATTATTTTTAAAACAACAGGAGAGAAGGTTTCTTCGTTTGTAAAATATTCATTTAAAAGCCCTGTTTTAGCTGTTTGAAATAAGTGATTATATCCTTCTAATTGTTTTATCGTGACATCCTTATTATTTGCAGTTTTAAGATGTTTTTCAATTTCAGGCAAGTTAATTTCAGGTAACACTTGTACATCTTTTGATCCGTTTAATACAAGAATAGGACAGTTGGTTTTCTCTAAATAAGGCTTAGGGTCTAGTTTTATAAACGCTTGCAACCAAGGATTAGAAAGTTGTGTTTTTAATTGATTAATAGTATAATCATTAACATATACTTTAAAAGGGCTATCCTCCGTTTCTAATTTGATTTTAAATTCTTTTAAAGTATTTTCGATAGCTATTTTTTGTTTTTCAACCTCAGTTTCAGAAAACATAGCTTGGTATGCAATAGTGGTTAATTGATTATTAAAAGCAATACCTTCATCGGTAGCTCCTTGTAGTTTTGCTATCTTTTTACTTTGCGATTGTAGTATTTTTTGACCATTAACTCCAGGTCCTGCAAGCATAATAATGTAGGCAACATTAAGATTTGTAGAAGCAACGATAGGTGCTATTAGCCCACCTTCACTATGGCCTATTAACCCAATTTTTGAAGTGTCAATATCTGTTCTAGATTTCAAGTAGTTTATACCCGCTTCTACATCCTTGGCTAAATCAAAAGTGGTTGCTTTACTAAAATCACCTTCGGACTTAGCGGTACCACGTTCGTCAAAGCGCAGCACAGCAATACCTTGATTGGTTAAGTAGTCCGCTATAACCCAAAACGATTTATGAGCCATCATAGTACAATCTCTATCATGTGCGCCAGAACCATTTATTAAAATAACAACTGGCGGTTGTTTTATATCTTTTGGTAGTGTTAATGTGCCTGCTAACGTTATACTATCCGCGTCTTTATTTACAAACGTGACGTCTTCAATTATATAATCAAATGGTCCTTTTGGTGTTTGTGGTTTTTCGGTTTGTGCAAAAGATATCGTGTAAATAAACAACGTTAATAAGGATATTACTTTTTTTAAAGGCTTCATATTAATGGATTTACTTGATATTTCCGTTTATCATTATTAGTTGACCGCTCATCATAATTTCAATTTTAAAAGCAGATTCTGGATATATCTTTATAAAAACAAATGTAACAATTTACTGTAATTGATTACTAATAAGGTAACTACTAATAATAAAAAGCAACCATCATGAAAAAACCAAACACAAAATTAGTATTAAGTATTTTAGCTTTACTGCTATCCATTAGCACATTTGCTCAAGATATTTCTGGATCTTGGAAAGGGATATTGACTGCGCAAGGTCAAGATATTCCTTTATTATTTAATGTAAAAAACGATAGTGGCGTGTTGTCATCTACAATGGATAGTCCTTCGCAAGGTGCAACAGGGATTCCTATGGATAAAACCATTTTTGAAGATAACCAATTAACCATCACTTTTACACAAGGCGGTATTAAATATGTTGGTGTTTTAGATAAAGAAGCTATTAATGGAATATTTTATCAAGGCGGGATGGAGTTTCCTTTAAATCTAACAAAAACCATAAAAACCAAACCAGGCGATGTGTCTTTGCCATCTTCTAAAGATGCTTTAGATAAGTTGTCTGTTTTTGATAATGGAACATATAAATATTCTACTGAAGATTATTTTGAAGATCCAGCAACTAGCTCTTTTCAATTTTCGCCTAAAGGAAATTACTTTTCATACAGAGAGAAAGACGCTAATGGGAAAAACCATGTGTATGTAAAAAATACTAAAACTGATAAGATAACACTTGCCATAGAAGAAGGTGAGGAGTTAATTAGAGGTTATGGTTGGGCTAATGATAATAGATTAGTTTATGTAAAAGATAATGGGGGTAACGAAAACTATCAACTATTTGCTGCTAATATTGATGGAAGTAATCCAAAAGCATTAACACCGTTTGATGATGTACAAGTTAATTTTTCTAACCTTTTGGCGGATCAACCAGATCATGTTATTATAATGATGAATAAAGATAATAAGTAAATATTTGAGCCTTACAAAATCAATATTGTAACGGGAGATATGGAAAAACTGTTTGAAAATAAAGACGCAACTTCACCTATTGCGGGTTATGAATTTGATAAAGATGGTAATTTAAGAGGCTATACAAAACAGCAAAATGGAGTGGAGTATGTGTTAAATTACAGAACAGAAGCTGATCAACCTTTTAATGAAGTGGTAACTACTAATTGGAAAGATTCTTTTTCTATCGTAGCTTTTAATTATAATACACCTTATAAGCATGATGCTTTTGTATTAACCAATTTAGAGAGTAACACAAGCGAATTAGTTTTATACGATTTAGCAAAAAAAGAAATAATAGAAAAGGTGTATAGTAATCCAACTTTTGATGTAGGTGGTGTTAGTCGTTCTAAAAAAAGAGGGTATGAAGTGGATTACTATTTTTATACAGGAGAAAAAACACACATTGTACCGGTAAGTGATTATTACAAAAAGCTAGATAAAAAATTCAAAAAAGAGTTTGGAGATAAAGTGTTCTCTATTGTGGATAAAACTGAAGACGAGGATAAGTATTTGGTAATTATACAGACAGATAAGCTTTATGGAACATACTATACTTATGACGTGAAAAGTGACACGTTTACAAAGCTATTGGATTTAATGCCACAACTGCATGAGGAAGATATGGCAGAAATGAGACCTATTAACTTTATATCTCGAGATGGTTTAAAAGTCTATGGTTACATCACAATACCAAATAATATTAAAAAGGGACAAAGAGTGCCATTAATTGTAAATCCTCACGGAGGACCTTATGGTGTTAGAGACTATTGGGGTTTTAATCCAGAAACGCAATTGTTTGCAAGTAGAGGGTATGCTACTTTACAAGTTAATTATAGAGGGTCTGGTGGTTATGGAAAAGAATTCTTTTTAAAAGGAAATAAGCAAATTGGGAGAAAAATGCTTAACGATTTAGAGGATGCTGTAGCTTATGCTAAAACCTTAGATTTTATTGATGGAAATAAAACAGCTATTTATGGCGCAAGTTACGGCGGATTGGCAACTTTAGGTAGCCTTGTTAAAACTCCAGATTTATATACTTGTGGGATAGATTATGTAGGTGTTAGTAATCTGTTTACCTTTTTTGAGTCTTTTCCAGAATATTGGAAACCTTACATGCCACAATTTAATGAGCAGTGGTATAATACTGAGGATGAAAATGATCAAAAGATTATGACAGAAGTGTCTCCTGCTTTACACGTCGATAAAATTACTAAACCATTATTTGTAATTCAAGGTGCTAATGATCCAAGAGTTAATATAGACGAATCTGATCAAGTTGTAAAAAGTATGAGAGCTAGAAATATAGAGGTGCCTTATATGGTAAAGTATGATGAAGGACATGGCTTTTCTCATGAAGAAAATAGAGTGGCATTGTACAAAGCGATGTTAGGTTTTTTTGCACAACATTTAAAGTAATCCAGCCAAAACCAATCAAAACCAACCAATCAATTAGTTAGTAAAAAGCCTTTTAAGCGTAATCTTAAAAGGTTTTTTTATGACTTAAAACCTCTTGTTTCCGCTTAGCATAATCTATTTACCACTCGTCATATTATCACTTTTAAATGCCTAATGTGGCTGTATATTTATACTATCAATAAAAAACGAGTAGTAATTATCAATCAAAAACAACAGTGTTATGATCAATCTAGTAAAAGCAGTCGTTCAATTAATCATTGACGTCGCTTTAAATTAAAACCAATAATTAACCTAAAACCAATAATTAACCTAAAACCAATACACCATGACAACATCAAAAACAAACAGAACAGACACATTTGAACAACAATTATCAAAATTTAAAAAGATGCTTATAGGGGCTAATCTGGCTAAACTATCATCAATTCTTTTAATAACTATTTCATTAGCGTTAGCATTTAAATCTAGAGATAATAGTCTATCTGTAATGCTATTGTTAATAGGTGCTTTAGCTCAAATCTTTTATATAGATAAATTTATGTCTCTAAAAGAGATAAAACAAAAATCCTATACACAAATGTCCTTATTAGCAAGTATTGCAAAACTTAAGACCTATATGTCTGGACGTAAAAAATATGAAATGTATTTTATTGCTTTTTGGATGTTAACTCTAATTCCTTTTTTAGAAACTTATTTTAGTTCAAATGTCTATGGTGTTTTAGGTGTTGTTCTTTACATAACTATTGTTGGTTTTTTAGGTAACTTAGCATTTAAAAAATCAGACAAAGTGATTTTAGAGCTAGAAATGACCATGAGTAAAGAACTAGAAAATTTTATATAATTACATATTACTGTAAACAGATTAAAAAAATAAGCAGTAAAAACGTGTATAACAATAACGAAGCTTTATTATTGAAAAATGTTAAGGGCTAAACCAACTAATACTATTTAAAACAAATGAACAATACAATGGAAATACCATTAAGTAAGAAAAAAATAATATTCGGAATTATTATCTCTTTTCTATTTGTAATAGGTACTGTGTGGATAATGTTTAATACACATTTATATCAAAATTTTCCTTTAAAATTTATGAGAGATCCTTTAGTGTTAAGAATTGTAGTGGGCTTTTGTTTACTGTTTTTTGGAGCAACAGGTGTTTATCTAATCACAAAATATTTTGATAAAAAACCGGGATTGATTATCAATCAAAATGGAGTTGTAGATAATTCAAATGCAACTAGTATTGGGCTTGTTAAATGGGGAGATATTACAGGTGTAGAAATTAAGCATGTAGCTTCAACCAAGTTTATTTTAATTAATTTAAAGAATCCAGAAGCATATATTAGTAAAGCAAATTCTAAAATAAAAGCAAAACTAATGAAATCTAACATGAGGTTGTGCGGTACACCAATTGCCATAACTTCAAATAGTTTGATTTATAATTTTAATGACTTAGAGCAACTATTACAAACTGAGTTTGCTAAACACAAAATCAATGCTTAATTATGGGGTTTAAAATAAAAAAGGCTATTATGATTTTAGTTGTTTTGTCTATTTTTATAAGTGGCATTGTAGCTGTAATTACTTTTTTATTAGGTATGCATCATGGCTACGATGCAGCTATTTTAAAGACTGTGGTTGAAAATAATTGTGACTGTCAAGTTTCAGCTTTAAAAGAAAATATAAGTAACACACGTCTTATTAAGGATTTAAAGTCTAAAAAAAGAGCCAAAACATTTTCATTGCAATTATCTAATTGTAAATATCAATCTTTAGACCATTTAAAACAAGATATTTTAAATGCTTTAAAAAAACAAAATTTATGTTTGGATCTGACTATTTCTTTTAAAGTTTTAATGCCAGATAGTAATGCACAAATATTTAATATTAATAATTGTAACCTGTAAAAGAGATGTCTAAAAAAGCAATTTATTATTGGTCAATACAAATTATAGTCTGGACATTGTTAAGTGTTCTTGTAGCTTTTTCTTATTGGTTTGGAGGTAATCAGTTAGAGTTAAAGCTATGGCAATTAATATTAGATTTTTCTGTAATTATGGTGTTAACTGTAATTACAAGTCATTTACTAAAACAAGCATTAAATAGGTTTGTTAAGTTTGACAACTTAAAGCTAATAGATGGTTTTAATGTTGTTTGGTTATTATTTGTTTTTACAAGCCTGTTTTATGTTGCTTTTTTACTATATAATTATTTAGTATACAATTATCTTTATGATAGGTCAGATGTTTTATCACACGAGTCTCAAAACTTAAAAAATAATATAATTGTATTTATTAACTATGGTTTGTATTTTATTGTATGGACCGTTTTTTATGTCGCAATAAAAGGGTTGATGCAATTAAATAAAAGTAGAGAGGCCAGATTAGCATTAGAAGCTAATTTAAAGGAGTCTCAGCTCAATACCTTAAAAGGGCAAATTAACCCACATTTTATGTTTAATAGTTTAAATAATATTCGTGGATTAATGTTGGAAGATGTTAATAAGGCTAGAGTTATGTTAACTAATTTATCAGAAACCTTAAGGTACTCTTTAACTAAAAGCGAAGTTAATGCAATTGCTCTAGAGGACGAATTAGAAATGGTTGAAAATTATGTGGCAATATCCAAAATTCAATTTGAAGACCGGTTACAATTTACTACAGATTTAGACTCTAATACTTTAAGTTGTAAAATACCACCAATGATTATACAAATGTTAGTTGAAAATGCATTAAAACACGGTATTTCAAATTTAAAAAAAGGTGGTCAAGTATGTTTAATTACTAAAATAGAAGAGGATCAATTAAATATAATAGTATCAAATTCGGGAGTGTTAAATGTTGCTCAAAACTCAACACAATTGGGACTAAAAAATATTAAGCAACGTCTTAAGTTATTATATGGTGATTCAGCCATGTTTAATCTTGTAGAAATAGATAACCAGGTGGTTGCCACTATTAAAATGCCATTATTATGAAAATATTAAAAGCAGTTATTGTTGAAGATTCTAGATTGGCTAGAAATGAATTAAAAGAGCTTTTAAAAGCACATAAAGAAATTGAGCTTATTGGCGAAGCTGAAAACGTAGACGAGGGGTTTAAGCTTATAAATGAAACTAATCCAGACTTACTTTTTTTAGACATTAATATGCCGGAAAAAGACGGGTTTGAGCTTTTAGAAATGCTAGACGAAGTACCTACTACTATTTTTACAACCGCTTTTGACGAATATGCTATTAAGTCGTTTGAGTATAATGCGTTTGATTATTTATTAAAACCCATCAATCAAAAACGCTTTTCTGCAACAATAACAAAAGTCTTAGAACAAAGTCAAGACCTTCCAAAAACAGAAACCAAAGAAGTCGGCTTGAGCTTGGATAAAAAGATTTTTATTAAGGACGGCGAAAAATGTTGGCTAGTAAAAGTGCAGGACATTTCTTTATTCGAAATTGTTGGTAATTACACCCGAGTCTTTTTTGATGGTAACAAACCATTAATTTATAAATCACTTGCTCAAATAGAGGAGAAACTGCCTTCAGATATCTTTTTCAGAGCCAACAGACAACAAATTATTAATATCAATCACGTTAAAAAAGTAGTCTCTTGGTTTAATGGAAAATTAAAAATAGAACTGAATTCTGGAGAAGAAATTGAAATCTCAAGAAGACAGTCCTATATATTTAAAGATCAGTTAAGTTTTTGATGGCGTATTAATTATTCTACTTCAATACGAACACCTTCACTATGACTGCTAAATTCTGGTGCATACATACTTTGTATGGTTGTAATACCATTACTCATATTACCAGCATTGTTAACCCGTAAATCATATTCAAAAACATAAATACCTTTTGGTAAATAGTCAAAAAAGAAATTTGTTGACGCATCCTTAGTGGCTTCGTAATATCCTAAACCATCTTGATACTTATATTTACTTAATACATTTATAGGCTCTAAACCTGCAGCACGCATATCTTTCATGTGTACAAATTCCATAGCACGATCACTTCTTAACTCTATACGGACCCTCACTAAATCGCCAACCTTTAGTTTGCTGTCTTTAGTTATGGCAGTAATAACTTCACCGGTATTAGTATTGGTTTTTAAATACAATTGCTTTTTCAGTTTTAAAGGGGTTTCAGCAGAGGTTATTTTATCTAAATCTTCAAAATATTGCCAGTATAAACTTCCCCAAGCAATGCCATTTCCTTTTTTAGTCAGCTTGACATCTGCCATTTTTGGTGTGATTTCAGCTCCGGACCAAGACGTTTTGTAGTAACCTGTTCCAGCTTCTACTTTAACATCTTCTAAAGTCGCAGGGGTTATTTTTTCGCCACCTAAAACCACATCTACCATATCGGTAACACTTAACCAATCATTACCTTGTAATAGTAATGCATACACTGCATCTGTGGTTGCTTTAGTTGTTTTCCATCGGTTGGTTTGTTTATTTTTAAGTAACCAGATCTTAAGATTGTCAATAGTTTTTGTTTGCTCTGCTTGCGCTTCGATAGCACTTAGTTTGACATCAGTACTTGTTAAATCTATTTCGGCAAAAGCTTCAATCATCAAGGCTTGTGTTTCGATAGACGCTTGATACCAGTAGTAAGAATTGGTGTTTTCTTTCCAGTACATACCTAACTCGTCAGACGTAATACTGTTTTCTTTTACCGATTTTAAAATAGCATTAGACGTTGTTTTATCCTCGTTTCTATTCATAATTAGTGCCATCATTCCTTTTGCATATAAAGGACGTTTTAGCCAGTAATTTCTAATCTGTGACAAGTAATATTGGTGTATGTCTTGCTGCTTTTTAGATAACTTGTATTCCGGAAAAAAGCTACGCATGTATAGATAATGTAACTGCGTATAACTTAAATGATCTTTGGTGTAATCCACGTCATTAGTATACTTTGTTAAATCGTTATATTCTTTTTCAAATGCAGCATCTAAATAATCTAAAGCATTTTCAACCATGTCAGTAATGTCTTCATCCTTTTCACTAATCACATTTAATTTTTTAAGATGTCCAAAACCAGTAATAATATGTTGCGTGATGTAACGGTTAACACGGTAATCTCCAAACCAAGACCAACCACCATTACTCATTTGGTTGTTACGTAGTTTTTTCTTGGCGCGTTTTAACTCGCTATTCATTTTATTTAAATCGAATAATAATGCAATACGTTTTTTCTGTTCCGTTTCCGATTGTGCATCACGTAACCATGGTGTTTCCTGAATTAAAATAGATTTTAATTCTTGGTTTTTTTCAAGGTTACTTAATAACGCATCTGTATTTTTCCATTGGCTAAACACCTCTTTTATACGTGGATTGCTATTTACAATATGACTTGCTAAGGCATTAGCGTAAAATCTACTAAACGTTTGCTCGTTACATTCATATGGATATTCCATTAAGTATGGTAGCGCTTGTACTGCATACCAAGCAGGATTGCTAGTCATTTCTAAGGTTAATTTATGGTGCTTTAAAGTGGTAGACGTGTTAGTCTTTAATTTATCTAAAGTAAAGGTTCTGCTCTCGTTGCTTCTAATCCACATTGGCAAGGTTTCTGTTACTAACATGCGGTTAGTTAAAACGGGTAAAGCGTTTTGTTCACCATCACTAAAATTGCCTGATTTAGCTAATATTTTATATTGTACAGCACTTACATTATCTGGGATAGACAACGTCCATGTGACTTGTGTGTTGCCTTTCGCTTTCGCGGAAAATGATTGCTGGTTTAAAGTATTTGCTAATTCCGAATCTATAGATTTTCCGGTCAATGCATCAAACAACTGAAGCACTGCAGTACCCGTTAAATCTTTTGTACTAAGATTAGAAATTTTTGTGCTAATCTGTATTTGATCCCCTTGACGTAAAAAACGTGGAGCATTAGGTAGTACCATCAAGTCTTTTTGTGTGACTGTTTGCAAAGTTTTTTTAGCATAATGACCTTGCTTATCATGTGCAAACAAATTAAGATTCCATCTAGTCAAAGCTTCAGGAGTTGTAAAGTTAAACGATACATTGCCCTCTTTATCTGTGGCTAATTGTGGAAAGAAAAAAGCAGTTTCTTGTAAGTTGGTTCTTGCTTTTACATCAGAAAACGCTTTTTTTGCTCCATTTTTTGTGGTTATTATTACTACTCCGTTCGCGCCTCTGTTTCCGTATATGGCAGTAGAAGAAGCATCTTTTAAAACAGAAATACTTGAAATTTGGTCAGCGTTTAAAGCTCTAAACTCTGCTTCTGATAACGCAACACCATCGACTATAAATAGAGGTTTTGATTCGCCATTTAAACTATTAACTCCTCTTAAATTAATTTCTGTAGAGTCATCCTCGTAGTCAGCTTGATTTGAAGTAATGTTTAATCCCGCAACTTGACCTTCGAGAGTTTGTACTAAACTAGCATTTGGTCTAGAGGCTTTCATTCTGCTATCATTACTATAACCAGCCACAACTACTTTATCTAAACTTTCATTATTCTGATATAGACTAATATTAATAACATTATCAGACCCTACAGTTTTTTCGATAATTGAATAACCGACATAATTAAAAATTATAACATCGCCTTTTTTTACTTTAATTATATACTTTCCATCAAAGTCGGTACTTGTTCCTGTATCCGTTCCTTTTACTTGTATTGTTGCACTAGGGAGAGGTAATCCGTTTGCGTCAATAACTGTTCCTGAGACATAACCTTTTTTAATTGCACTATCATAGGACGTTACAACGCGATCAATTCTAAGTTTATTTAAATACTGATTGTACACCCAACGGTTATTATTAATAGTAAAGCCAAACCAATTAAATTGATCAAAGCTTTTTGAATTATTAAAGGTGTCATAAGTATACGGTCTATTAACTCTAAACGAAGTGCTTCCAAAGCTATTACCATTATTACGTCGGTATGATGCGTAGTAACTTCTTGGTGTAAAGCTAGAGTAGTTCCAATTATGAGATTTAAATTGATCTAAAGAGGCATCGTACATACTAGCTAAAAACTCGGATGCTATTTTTTCGCCTTTAGTGCCTTTAATTTTAAAGCTCCAAGTTTCATCAGTTCCAGGTTGTAGCTTATCTCTAAATGTTAAAGTTTCAATCTCTAATTCTGTTTTAGGATAGGGCACATTAATAGTCATACTACCTCCTTTATAACTATTAAAAGCAGCTAAACTATAATGGATCCCAAAACCTCCTAAATCGTTTTTGTCTACAGGTATGGATACCGTCTTTTTGTTTTGATTTAATTGGATGACATAATTTTGTTCGATTTGATAATTGCGTTCTACACTTACGGTAACAGTAATATCTTTTGCAGCAGTTGCTAAAGTTAGTGTTACGGTATCGCCAATGTCATAACTTGTTTTGTCTGTCGTAACTGTAATTAATTGTTGATCTGCTAAGGTGTTGTCTTTATCTGAAAACAACATGGTTTTAGCTTTGTCTTTAACCGTTTGTCCAAACTTGTCTTTGGTTTCAAGCGCTATTATATAAGCTCCCGATAACCATTTTTTAGTGTTTTTTAAATCTAGCGTTTTTGACTTTTCAGTATCAAAGGTTTCACTTAATATTAAGTCGCCTTTTTTCCAATGTTCTGGATTGTCTTCATTAGTGTAAGCATCATGTGGAAAGTAGTCCTTAAAAGTGTCTTCAGTAAATCCAGCATAATCTGGAGCAACCCATGGACGTGGTCTCAATACAGTATTGGGTGCTTGTAGCTTATAGATTTTTAAAGTCCCTTTTGCAGCAACAAATTGACCATTTAGATTTTGTGTTGTAATAGTAATTTGATTATCCTTTTTAGATTTGTCAATAACAGGAGTAATGCCAATAGTTGCTGTTAAAGCGTGATATCCTACTTTTACAATAGTTGAGGTGCTTCTAGTTTCTCCGTTAATATCTGTGACATCTGCTGTAACTTCATAACTAAAAATAGGTAAGCCTGATTTGTCTACTTTTTCATCTGGAATAGCTTTAAAAATAATATCGTAATTACCTTCTGCATCAGTTATAGTTTCGCCATGTGTTATTTCTTGCGCGTCACTATTGTAACTTGGTCTATACCATCTGTACCATGCAGGATATTGTACATTTCTAACTACACGGTATATCACTTTAGCATCCGTGATTTTACTTCCTGCAAAAGCTATAGCTTCACCTTTTACGGTAACACTATCATTTACTTTTATAGTTTCTGTAATTGGATTAAAGTTGGTTTCGAATTTAGGACGCTTATATTCTTCAACAGAAATAGTAGTGTTTCCATAAATCTTATTGTCGTTAATCTGAATGCTATAATTACCGGTAAGTCCGTCGTTGGGTAAAATAAATTCCCCAGAAATGGATCCAAAGTCATTAGTTATAAGGTCTAAATCACTTACTTTTTCACCATTAGTGTTATATAGAATAACGTTTAGTTTTTGATTAGCGATTACATTAGTGGTATTGACTTTGTTTTTTAATGCGATGGCTTTAAAATAAACGGTTTGCGATGGTCTGTAAATACTACGATCTGTAAAAATAAATGCACGATAATTGGTGTCGTTATTATCACGATTTTTATAGTAGTTATTTAAGTAGTAATTGCCAAAATGGGCGGTATCTGATTTCGATTTGATAGTTAAGGCTATTTGATTACGCTTATTGGTGTTGGTTTTATTAAGTGTAATTATTCCTTTGGAATCTGTCGTACTGTTTGTAGTACTTAAAATTTCATTACGATAAATGTAATCGATTGCTACTGTTACATTAGCTAAAGGTTGTCCGTTGTTACGATCAATAACTTGGTAAAATTCTTGGTTTTGGTCTTCAAAATTTACTATTGCAATATTAGTGACTTGCGTTAAGGCTGTTGCAAAAAAGTTGGTATCTAAATCTGTAGATTGTCCTACAATAAGGTATAATCCGTTGTCTAGTTTTGGAACTAAGGTTTCAGTAGTGTGTTGCTGATAATCGTTTTCGTTTTTTAAAGACGATGTCCACGTTTTTTCAACTTTAAGTTTGTCTATAAAGGCTTTCTTTTCGTCTTCTTTATATAGTTTAGAAAAAGCATCACGTTGTTTTTTTGAGATCAAATGAGCGTTAAAGGTTAACTGTGCCACATTGGTGTATCTAATTAAAAAACGAGCATGTGTTTTGATGGGCACAAATTGCTCCGCAGTAATAGTAAGATTAGGTTGCTCTATTTGAGACTGTAACGTTTTACACAAGCTAGCACCTTTACTTTCTGGGAAATCTGCAATAACTTGCTTGCAAATAGCATAAGCATCTTTAATTTTAAATCTTACATCAGGATTAGTGTCTTTGTTAAAACTATGACCTTGCGTGTTGTAATACGTCGCTATTTTAAAGTTGTACAAGGCAGAAACTTCATGTCCTTTATGTTTTTCAGCTTCAGCTTGTAACGCCTTTAAATAAATCGCGTCTTTATTGTTAAAAGTACTGTGGTAATAGACAAAGTCTAGACGCTCCGTATTAACGTCGGTTAAAGCGTATGGGGTTTTGTCTTTTAAGTGAAATTTAATTAAATCCTGATATACTTTTAAGGCTTGTAACTGTAGTGAAGTGGAATCTTTAGAGGTGATGTTTATCTTAGAAAATGCTTCTGAAGTATTTAAGTAAGAAGCATTGTCTATCGTAAATTTATAAGCTGGCTGTGCAATTCTGTTTTCCGATGTTTTGTAAAACTCAATAGCATTATGACTTAAAAAATCAAATAATGTTGGTCTGTAGATTTTGGTGTCTTTCCCTTTTGTAATGATGGCTTCAAATTGACTAATATCCGTTTGTTGTAATA
This sequence comes from Olleya sp. KKT75, assembly GCF_055635485.1. NCBI lineage: Bacteria > Pseudomonadati > Bacteroidota > Flavobacteriia > Flavobacteriales > Flavobacteriaceae > Olleya > Olleya sp. KKT75. Next base: position 464,518 of record NZ_CM145759.1, on the reverse strand, counting down.
TTAAACCATTATGTAAAGAGTTATCAAAATGTGTTTTTATTTCAGTAAAAAGTATCTCTAAGTCCCAAGTACGGAAATCTATAGCATCTGCCTTGACTTCGGTTTTGGTACGTCTATAAAATTGATATCTGTTTTGTTTAAAATATTGCCAATATAAAGTCGCCAACATATTTTCTAATACATTTTTTGTTGGAGCTTGACTTTTAGCAATTTCTGCTTTAAAACTATTAATAATACTTAGTTGTGCATCCTCTTCTAATAATAAAGCAAACTTACTTTTAAACAATAAAACTTTAATACGTTGGTCTGTATTGTTTTCTGCTATAGCTTTGGACTCTATGACTTTAAGAGCTTCAAGCGCTGTTTTAGGTAGCCCGTTAATCTCGTGCGCCTCAACTTGATTCCAAAGTTTGGAATAGTTGTTGGTTTGAGAGTGCGAGGTAGCAAAAAGTAAAATCATTAAAAAAGTGGATATGTGCTTCATTTTATTAATTTTTAAGCAAAGTACTTTAGTTTTTTAGTTGTTGAAAACATAAATGCGTAAAGTGGACGTTTGAATGAGTAACGTGTCACGGATTTAAAGTTAAATAATATTTAACCAATTAATACAAAAACAATACCAATAGAATACTATTTTTGTAAACCTTTAATATTCAATCATAAAAAGCACATATTAAATCAATATCTATAAATACATGAAATTATTTTTAATCGCTTTATTATTTCCTGTAGCGCTTTTAGCGCAAACCTCTATAGAAAAAGGTCAGGATTATATCACTAATAAACAATTTGCTAAAGCAGAGCAGGAGTTAAGTGCTTACGTAAAATATCATGCCGATAATTTACAGGCTATTGAGTTATTGGGTGACGCTTTTGGACATCAGAAAAAATGGGATGAAGCTGCTACAGAATATAAAAAATTAGTAGCCTCTAAACCAAATACCGCTAATTACCACTATAAATTAGGAGGTGCTTTAGGGATGAAAGCCTTATCCGTTAGTAAAATATCAGCTTTAGGAATTATCGGAGATGTAAAATCTTCTTTTTTAAAGGCAGCCGAATTAGATGCTAACCATATCGAAGCACGTTGGGCATTAGTAGAGTTGTATATGCAATTACCAGGTATAATTGGTGGAAGCAAAAAGATGTCTTTAAAGTATGCTAATCAGTTAGAAAACTTATCTAAGGTAGATGGTTATTTGGCTAAAGGTTATATTTATGAATATGATGATGAGCCAGAATTAGCAGAAGAGTATTACCTAAAGGCCATTAAAGTAGGTGGGTCTTTGACTTGTTATGAAAAGCTTACCGCTTTGTATGAAAAAGAAAAACAACCAGAAAAAGCAGTCTCTAATATCGAAGCTGCACAAACAAAACACCAACGTAATAGCTTACATTACCAAATAGGTAAGGTGTGTGCGGACTATAATGTGCAATTGGAAAAAGGGGAACGTTGTTTGGTAGCGTATATTCAAAATTACTCAGCTAAAGATGGTGTGCCAAAAGCTTGGGCAAATTACCGTTTAGCACAAATTTATAAGCATAAAAAAGACACTATAAATGCTTTGAAATATATTAATTTGGCGCTTGCCGAATTACCAAGTATTGATGTGTTTACTTCTTTTAAAAAGAATTTATAGGCTTTAATTTATACGAGAGAAAAAGCGGTAAGCAACGTAAGCGATAGCAATGGCTATAGAAATGTAGAAACCAGCACCACGTTTTTTTACTTTCTTTTCAAGTATAGGTCCTTCTGCGGAAGCGTCCTCATCGGTTTCTATTTTTGGAGCAAAATACAAATGACTTTCTTCAGTTTTGTAACTGTCAATTTTTCCGATGTATTTTAAAACATCTTTTCGTGCTACGTAAATCTCTTTATGGTGTTTAGGATTTACATGTGATATTGCATCACAAATATATAAACAGTGTGCAATAAGTTGCTTTTTGCCATTTTCAATAACTTCAGATTGGTCTAATCTATTGCAGATATTTAAGATTAAAACATTTAATGTATTATTCACTAAAGGGACATTAAAGTTTTCAGGCTTTTCATCTACGATAGCTTTAGTCTGTTTTAATACGTTTAATGCGTCATTAAGTTTTGGGTAATACTGTGCAGCAACAACATCAATAACTTTAGGCGTTGCTAAAAACTCAAGAGATCTTAAAAAAGCACTAGTTTTAGCATTGTTTTTAGAGTCTATTTCGTACTTTTTATAAATAGTCTTAAAGCTATCTATATATTGTGTTTCAATATGGTTTTTAAAGTCTTGATCAGCAAAATCTAAATTAGAAAAATCAGAAAAGCCGGTAATTTCTTTACCGTTTAAAAGTAGATTCAAGTACTTGTGATCACTAATTTGGTGATCAATGTTTTCCGAAGTCATAAAAGCGATTTATTATTTCTGTTAGACAATAATACCCCTAATAATGTAAAGTTCAAATTTATTTGATTTTTTAAATTGAAAAAGATTTAGAAAAAGGGTGTAATCAATCCTTGATTTTTGTTCGCAATTAGTATCTTTGATTACTCTACAAAACAAGTATAATGAACGTACATTTTATAGCTATTGGCGGAAGTGCCATGCACAATTTAGCATTAGCATTACACAATAAAGGCTACCAAGTAACGGGTAGTGATGATACTATTTTTGAACCTTCAAAATCTAGATTAGAAGTTAAAGGATTATTGCCTGAAACTTTTGGGTGGTTTCCAGAAAAAGTAACCGGTAATTTGGATGCTATTGTTTTAGGGATGCATGCCAAAGCTGATAATCCTGAGTTGTTAAAAGCACAAGAGTTAGGCTTAAAAATTTATAGTTATCCTGAATTTTTGTATGAGCAATCTAAGCATAAAACTAGAGTGGTCATTGGTGGAAGTCATGGTAAAACAACTATTACATCAATGATTTTGCATGTCATGCATTATCATGATCGTGATGTAGATTATATGGTTGGTGCACAACTGGAAGGGTTTGACGTTATGGTTAAATTAACCGATGATAACGATTTTATCGTGTTGGAAGGTGACGAGTATTTAAGCAGTCCGATTGATAGACGACCAAAATTTCATTTATATAAGCCAAATATTGCATTATTAAGCGGGATTGCTTGGGACCATATTAATGTGTTTCCGACTTATGAAAACTATGTAGAGCAGTTTAGCATATTTGTAGATAGTATTGTCAAAGGTGGAAGTATTAATTATAATGAAGAAGATTCTGAGGTAAAACGTGTTGTTGAAGCTTCAGAAAACCCAATCCGTAAGATTGCATATAATACACCAGAATATACTGTTGATAATGGTGAAACACTATTAGAAACTCCAGAAGGTCCAATGCCTATTGAAGTATTTGGAAAACATAATTTGAACAATTTAGCAGGCGCCAAGTGGATTTGCCAACATATGGGAATTGACGAAGACGATTTTTATGAAGCTATTTCTACCTTTAAAGGAGCTAGTAAGCGTTTAGAGAAAATTGCGGAAAGTAAAACGAGTGTGGCTTACAAGGATTTTGCACATTCGCCAAGTAAGGTAAAAGCAACAACAAATGCGGTTAAAGAGCAATACGCAAATCGCACATTAGTGGCGTGTCTGGAGTTGCACACGTATAGTAGCTTAAATGCTGAGTTTTTAAAGGAATATAAAGGTGCTTTAGATGCAGCAGATGTTGCAGTTGTCTTTTATAGTCCGCATGCAGTAGAGATTAAAAAACTAGATTCAGTGTCAGAACAGCAAATTGCAGATGCTTTTCAACGTGAAGATTTAATTATTTACACCAATCCAGAAGATTTTAAAAACTATCTATTCTCTCAAAAATTTGATAACAAAGCGTTGTTGTTAATGAGCAGTGGTAATTATGGTGGTTTAAATTTTGATGAGGTAAAGGGGTTGATTGGGTAGTATGTTTCTTTTTAAAATAGCCATTATTAAGTATTTCTCCTTTTAGTAGCAAATCCAAAATGGTTTTTGATTGTAACATTTGTGCATAAATGTCTACTAATTAGAATAAGACATTGGTATGCAATTTAAACGACTATTTTTTGACAATTCAGTAAATCTTAAATCAATATCTAAGCAGCAATTTATAATAGCTTTAGTTATTGGTTTAGCTTCTGCTTTTGCAATTTATAGTTTTTTTTATGGTCTAAGAGAATTTTACAGAGTATTATCTGTTCAAAATTATATGCCTATTATTTTAAGTGAAGATAAAAGATCGTTTTATAATTTGTTCTTTGCTGGGCTTTCAATGATTTTTGGACAATCAATAATGTTAAGCATTCTTATTAGTCGACCACAGAAAGTATTTTCAAGAAGAAATAATAAACGCCAAAGAATATTAAATGATCAAGTATTTTTAAATTTTAATGTTGCATTTTGGATATGTGAAATGGCACTTTTTTTTGCGGATTTTCTTACGTTTAGTGATTTGTTTTATCCTTTAATACTTCTAATAATTGTCATGTACCTTGATGTATGGAAGGTTTTACTTCAAGTGATTGGAAAAAAGAGATATAAATATTTATTTATACATTTTGTTGTTTTTTGCTTATTGACGTTTGGATTGTCAAAAATTAATAATATCAATTATCAAACGGTAGATGCATTTAGTTTAAAAAGTTACACTAATATTAATTTGCCAAAGTCAAATTATAAAACTGTAAATAGACGATATGTAGATGATTATGATTTAAATTATGTTTTAATAAATAACCCTGACGGAACATTATCTGTTAAGAATTATGAAAATAAAGTAGTAAATATTAATGAAATATGTTCTGAGCTAGTTGATCGAAAAAAGGGCATGCGAGAAGTAATGATTCCAAGACTTGCTGTTAATATATTTGCGGATAGTACAACGAATTTGGTGAAACTAAAAGCTTTTGAAGAACGTTTATTTGCAATACAACAAGGCATAGTGAATTATGTGGTTTTTAATGAAGATGATTACTCTCGACGATTTGAAAAAAAATATGTTTATAATCGATTAAATCCGGATGTTGAGGCTTTTAAAAACACTAATAGTACTTTCTATAAAGAGTTGCCTCCTTTTTTATTCAATCCAACTACGCTTTTAGGAATAGACAATAATGGCTATGATAAAAACATATTGAAGGTTAACCTTAATAGAAATGGTGTTTTTATTGATGGTTATAAGGTGTTTGATGATCTGTTAATTAGAATTTTGAAAAATAATATTGCTGAGGATATTCTAATTGAATATGTGATTTCTGAAGAGTCAACTTATCAAGATTATATATGGGTGCTATCTTCACATAAAAAAGTAGTTGAAGAATTACGACAACAACATCAAACTATTAAGTTGGAATACGATGATAAATATAGATGTTTAAATAAAAAAGCTTTTGAAGCGGAAAGGGATTCTTTAAGGGAATTATATCCTTTTATCAAACGAGAAGTTTTAAAGAATTAAAACTATCTATTCTCTCAAAAATTTGATAACAAAGCGTTGTTGTTAATGAGCAGTGGTAATTATGGTGGTTTAAATTTTTATGAGGTAAAGGGGTTGATTGGGTAGTATGTTTAAATAGAATAGACTATTATGAATTATTATAATACAGTCGTTTTGTGTTTACGTCCCAAAGCAATCAAACCTAATATTGGTCCTAAAGCCAATATAAAATAGATGCTGTTGGAGCTTGATAACTCAACTAGAGAAGTCATCACCTGAATACTAATTATGGTAATAGTAAACCCAAGACAGTTAACTATGGTAAGTGCGGTTCCTTTTAATTCAGAGGAAGCATTTTGAGCAACTAAAGTAGAAAGTAATGGCGAATCAGCAACGACTGCCATTCCCCAAAATATAAGAAAACCAATAAATAGCGTTTCCGAAGTTGTGGTAAATACTAATGGAGATATTAAACAACAGACACACGATAAAAGCAGCGCGATAAACGCTGTTTTTTTTGTGCCCATAATTTGCGCTATATAACCACTAAAGATACAGGATAATCCTCCTAGCCCTATAATTATAAAGGATAATAAAGGGATGTTAAAGGTGACGTCTGTGTTTATGATGGTGTATTGTTTTAATATTATAGGGACAAATACCCAAAAAGTATAAAGTTCCCACATGTGACCAAAATATCCAAAAGCAGCAGCTCTAAAATCTCGTTTCTGAAAGACGTTAAAAAAGGCACTTAAATTTGTGTTTTGGCTAGGTTTCCGGTAGGGACCATCAGGTACTAATAGTAACATTAATAGTCCTCCAATTATTGCAAGTACTGAGGTTGTAATTAAAACAGATTTCCAAGGATATGTTGTTGTAAAATCTTTTAACAAATGCGGAAAGGCAGTTCCTAATACTAATGCACCTACCAGAAAACCGAGTGACTTTCCTAAGCCTTTATTGTAATAATCTGCAGCTATTTTCATTCCTATTGGATAAATTCCAGCTAGAAAAAAACCAGTTAAAAAGCGAAGTGTTAGTAGAGATATCAAGGTGTGACCGTTCCAAATAATTCCCAAGTTAAATGCAGATCCAAATAAGGCACTAATAAAAAAGACTTTTGAAGGCGAAAACCGATCTGCAATTGTTAAAATAGCAAATAGTAATGTTCCTATAATAAAGCCAAATTGTACTGCAGACGTTAAATGACCTAAGGCGGTAACTTTTAAATTAAAGTTTAATACCAAGTCATTAATCACACCATTACCTGCAAACCATAGGCATGTGCAACAAAAATGAGAAATTACAATTACAGGCAGTATTAACTTAAAATGTTTCAATATTAGTGGTGTGCTTTGTTTGATTTAATATAGCGAAGTTAGTGGTTTTTTAGCTTAATTTTTTAAGTTGAAAGTACAATTGGTTAATACTTCCTTACGACACCTGGTTGATTAATTGCTTATTTTTCTTACAAATAATGACTGCTTATTTGTAAATCTCAAAAGCGAATCTTACATTTAAACCATGCAAGAAGATTTTTTACACTACTTATGGAAACTTAAAAAGTTTGAAACATCAAATCTTCAAACCACTAAAGGTGAGTTAGTAAGTGTAAAACATGTCGGGACACACAACCATCATACTGGCCCTGATTTTTTTAATGGACAAATACATATTGATAATCAATTATGGGCTGGTAATATTGAAATCCATATTAAATCTAGCGATTGGTTTGTCCATAATCATGAAGAAGATCCTAACTATGATAATGTTATTTTACATGTCGTTTGGGAGCATGACACAGAAATTTTCAGAAAAGACAATACACAAATACCAACTATAGAACTTCAAAATTACGTTTCGGAAACTGCGTTAACTAATTATCATAAATTGTTTAGTAGTCAGCAAACTTGGATTAATTGTGAGCATACAATTACAGAGGTTAACCCATTTATAGTTAATAACTGGTTGGAGCGTTTGTATTTTGAACGTCTGGAACGTAAAGCAAAAACTATCGAGTCTATTTTAGAAACATCAAACAATGATTGGGAAGCGGTAATGTTTAAATTATTAGCCAAAAACTTTGGACTTAAAGTTAATGGAGATCCCTTTTTTAGCTTGGTTAATAGTTTTGATTTTACTGTAGTAAGAAAACAACAGAGTAGTCTGCTAAGTTTAGAAGCTTTGTTTTATGGTCAGGCTAGTTTGTTAGATAAAGAAGTGGAGGATATTTATTATATAGGACTTCAAAAAGAATACACGTTTTTAAAACAAAAATTTAAATTAGACAGTAGTAGTGTTAGTCCGTTACAGTTTTTTAGGTTGCGACCGCCAAATTTTCCCACTATTAGATTATCACAATTGGCTAATTTGTATCATTTGCACCAAAATTTGTTCTCAAAGGTAATTGCTTCGGAAAACCTAGAGGCTATTTATAAATTGTTTTCGGTGTCAACCTCACCTTTTTGGGAGTCACATTATACGTTTGAAAAAGTTTCTAAAACCAGAAAAAAGCAGATAACAAAGTCGTTTATTGATCTATTGTTAATCAATACAATTATTCCGCTTAAATTTTGTTACGCAAAACAACAAGGTAAATCTATTGAGGAAGAGATTGTTAGTTTTATGCAACAATTAAATCCAGAACAAAACGGAATTGTAGATAAATTTAAAAGCTTAGAAGTTTCAGTGACATCAGCTTTGGAGAGTCAAGCGGTTATTCAACTTAAAAATAATTATTGTGATGCAAACCAATGTTTAAAATGTGCTATTGGTAATACTATACTTACTCAAAATTAATTATCTTGCAATATGCAATTCTTATATAAACAATTACACTATTTTCAAAAACGTGGTTATCACGTCTGTCAGCGTATTGCTGACCGTTTGGGGATTAGAGCTAAAGTAGTACGTACAACGTTTATGTATTTAACATTTGCGACACTTGGCTTTGGATTTGCATTGTATTTATTTTTAGCATTTTGGATGCGTATTAAAGATATTGTATACACTAAACGCTCTTCTGTGTTTGATCTATAACTTATGACTAACCCATTAATAACTCTCTACAGGTCTAAAATATATACAGCCATAACCTTATTACTAATATTGTTAGTAATTGGTGTTTTTGGGTTTAGATTTATGTCTAACTATACTTGGATAGACGCCTTGTACATGACAGTAATCACCATTACGACAGTAGGTTTTGGAGAGGTGCAACCTTTGGATGATACCTCAAAAATATTTACAATATTCTTAATATTAAATAGTGTTGTCATTGTTGGTTATGCCTTAACAATTATTACTGAATTTATTTTAAGCAGAAATAATATAGAAGAATTAAAACAAAAGAAAATGCAGAAAAAAATTGATGGCTTGAATAACCATATTATTATTTGTGGTTATGGTCGAAACGGAAAACAGGCTGCAACCAAGTTATTAGCACACAAACAACCTTTTGTTATTGTCGAAAAAAACAAGGAGGTTATTGAAAAATTTGAAGATGAAAATATGCCTTTCGTGTTTGGAAATGCTAACGAAGATGAAGTCTTATTGCAAGCAGGTATAGAGCGTGCCAGTAGTTTGATTTCGGCTTTACCAAATGACGCAGATAATTTATTTGTTGTGCTTTCTGCTAGACAAATGAAAAAGGATTTACGCATCATAAGTCGTGCATCTCAAGAAACATCCTATGAGAAGCTAAAGTTAGCAGGTGCTAACAACGTTATTTTACCAGATCGTATTGGTGGTGATCACATGGCGTCTTTAGTAGTTGTTCCTGATTTAATAGAATTTATTGATAATCTTGCTATCGTAGGAGAAAGCAATATAAATATAGAGGAAGTTCAAGTCGAAAAATTATACGATCCAAATACAGGTATCAAATCTATCATAGATTTAGACTTACGCCACAAAACAGGATGTACAGTTATAGGGTTTAAAAGTGGTGCAGGTGAGTATATTGTCAACCCAGAAGGCGAACTAAAATTAATACCTGGTTCTAAAGTTATCGTATTAGGAAGACCGGAACAAATTAAAAAATTGAATACTGTTTTTAGTTTAGACTAATACGGTATTTAACAAGTTTTCTTTTAAAAATTCACCATTTTTTTGCATCTTGCTAATCTTAATTAAAATTTTACTAACTAATAATTAAATTATGAAGAAATACCTTCTTTCAATTTTTACATTAATATTACCGCTTTTGACCTTTGCGAAGGAAGAAAAAGGTTTAGATCAGATTATCGACGAAAAATTCGGAGACGCTACAGGCTGGTTTGTTGATCTTATTTTTTATCAAATAGATTTTGGAGGAGGAATTAAAATATTTTGGGTATTGTTCCCTTTAATTCTGGGAGCGCTTTATTTTACATTCTATTTTAACTTTATCAATTTTAGAGGTTTTTTTACATCTATAAACATTGTAAGAGGTAAGTATGATGAGTTAGATCATCATGAGTCTATGATTGCTGCAGGAGATTCTACTCCAGGTGGTGATAATATAGAAACTATAGCTGTTGAAAACCACGAAGGAGAAGTGTCACACTTTCAGGCATTAACTGCTGCTTTATCTGCAACAGTAGGTTTAGGTAATATTGCAGGGGTTGCTATTGCTGTATCAATTGGTGGTGCAGGAGCAACGTTTTGGATGATTGTAGCTGGGTTTTTAGGTATGGCATCTAAGTTTGTAGAGTGTACACTTGGTGTTAAATACAGAGATATTGGAGAAGACGGAACCGTATATGGTGGTCCAATGTACTACTTAACTAAAGGACTTAAGTCTAAAGGTATGGGTGGTTTAGGAAAAGTTTTAGCTGTTCTTTTTGCAATATTTGTAATTGGAGGTTCTTTTGGAGGTGGAAACATGTTCCAAGTCAATCAAGCGTTTCAACTAGTAGAAAACATTACAGGAGGAGACCAATCTTTCTTACATGGTTATGGATGGGCTTTTGGTCTAGTAATGGCTGTTTTAGTAGGTATTGTAATTATTGGTGGAATTAAAAAAATTGCTAAAGTAACAGATAAGATTGTGCCATTCATGGTATTAATATATGTGTTAGCATCTTTATTTGTGATTTTTGCTAAATATGATATGATTGGAGATGCATTTGCTCAAATCTGGAATGGAGCTTTTAGCCCAGAAGGAATGGCAGGTGGTGTTGTTGGGGTATTAGTACAAGGATTTAGACGTGCAGCGTTTTCAAACGAAGCAGGTATTGGTTCGGCTTCTATCGCGCATTCAGCTGTAAAAACAAAATATGCTGCAAGTGAAGGTATGGTTGCTTTATTAGAGCCATTTATCGATACAGTTGTAGTATGTACAATGACAGCTTTAGTTTTAATTATTACAGGATCTTTAGCAGGTGCAGGACCATCAAGTGATGCAGAAGCTATTTTAATGACTTCAGGAGCTTTTGGTAGTGTTATTAGCTGGTTCCCATATGTGTTAACAGTTGCAGTGGTGTTATTTGCTTTTAGCTCAATGATATCTTGGTCTTACTATGGTTACCAAGGATGGTCTTTCCTATTTGGAAGAACTAAAAGAGCAGAGTATACGTATAAAGTAATTTTTTGTGTATTTGTAGTAATTGGTGCAGCAGCAAGTTTAAATTCAGTAATAGGATTCTCTGATGCAATGGTATTTGCTATGATGGTTCCAAACATGATTGGATTAGTATTATTAGCGCCAAAAGTTAAGTCAGAACTTAAAAAATATATGAGCGTTATTAAAACGTTTAATGCGTCATAAATAAACTATATAATGTTTAATCAATCCCACTTCATGTTTTCTAAAAAACAAAGGAGTGGGATTTTTTTATTGGTATCAATAATTTTAATGCTACTTGTGTTTTTTCATTTTGTATTACCATCACTCTTAAATACAACTCCTGACTTTGATTCTAAAGATGCTGAAGTTGATGCTTTTATTAAACAAGTAGATTCGCTTAAAGCAATTGAAATAGAAAAGCGTAAACCAAAAATCTATCCTTTTAATCCTAATTTTATAACAGATCATAAAGGCTATACTCTAGGAATGACTACTCAAGAAATTGATAGATTATTGGCTTTTAGAAACCAAGATAAATGGATCAATTCTGTTGGTCAATTTAAGGCAGTAACAATGGTTTCAGATTCTTTATTGGCTAAAATATCTCCTTCTTTTAAATTTCCAGATTGGGTAACTAATCCAAAGCCAAAACAAAAGACGTTTTCTAAGACATTTTCTAATACACCAAAGACCATAAGTCAGAAGTTAGATTTAAATTCAGCTACAGCTGCACAACTTCAAAAAGTATATGGTATCGGACCTTCTTATTCAGAGCGTATAGTAAAGTTTAGAACAAAGATAAATGGGTTTCATTCGTTTGTAGAGTTGCAAGAGGTGTATGGATTAACGCCAGAAGTTATTCAAAACGTAAAAGATAACTTTGTTATTAAATTACCAAGAGCAATTACCAAAATGGCTTTAAATAAAGCAACTAAAGAACAGTTGGTTACTATTAAATATATAGATTACGAAGTAGCGCACAATATAATAGAAGAAAGGACCTTGCGTGACGGGTTTAAATCCATTGACGAATTAACAAAAGTTAACGGTTTTCCTGTTAATAAAATACAGATAATTAAGCTATCTTTACGTCTAGATTAGAACTTAACAATAACACAACGTATTATGGGAAATATGTACTTCAGTGAAGAGCATAATTTATTTAGAGAAAGTTTACGCGATTTTTTAAAAAAAGAAGTCGTTCCTCATATTGATAAATGGGAAAAAACTGGAAGTATAGAACGCTTTATTTGGAAAAAATTTGGCGATATGGGCTTTTTTGGTATTAGTTACCCTGAGCAATATGGCGGAATGGATTTAGATATTTTCTATATGATTATTTTGCTAGAAGAATTGCAAAAAATCAATTCTGCTGGTTTTGCAGCTGCAATGTGGGCGCATGCTTATCTTGCAATGACGCATTTAAAAGCGGAAGGTAGTGATGCCATAAAAGAAAAATATTTAACTGCTAGTATTACAGGAGACATGATTGGGTGTCTTTGTATTACAGAACCTTTTGGTGGTAGTGATGTTGCAGGAATGCGATCTACAGCAGTTAAAAAAGGAGATACATACGTAATTAATGGGTCAAAAACATTTATTACAAACGGAGTGTACAGCGACTATTTAGTAGTAGCAGCAAAAACAAATCCTGAATTAGGTAACAAGGGGATTAGTATTTTCTTGATTGATAGAGATACGCCGGGTGTATCTGCAACTAAATTAGATAAATTAGGTTGGAGAGCATCGGATACAGGAGAGATTGCATTTGATAATGTAACTATTCCAGCTTCTAACCTAATGGGAGAAGAAAACAAAGGCTTTGCATATATTATGCAGCATTTTGCGACGGAACGTCTAATTATGGGGGTAAATGCACATGCTAGAGCAGAGTTTGCTTTAGATTATACAATGCAATACATGTCAGAGCGTACAGCTTTTGGTAAAACCATAGATCGTTTTCAAGCTTTAAGACACCGTTTAGCAGATCATATTACAGAAGTAGAAATCTGTAAAACGTTTAATTATACAATTGCAGATAGATTAGGTAAAGGCGAGTATGTTGTAAAAGAAGCAACAATGTCTAAATTAAAATCTACTAAAGTAGCGGACGATGTTATTTATGATTGTCTTCAGTTTTTAGGTGGTTATGGTTATATGGAAGAATATCCATTGGCACGACTATTGAGAGATAGTAGATTAGGACCAATAGGTGGTGGTACTTCAGAAATTTTAAGAGAAATTATCGCTAAAATGGTAATTGATGGTAAAGACTATAAGCCAGCTACGAAATAATTTGATTAGCTTTTTAGCGAAAATTCTTCCAAATTATCGCTAAAATGGTAATTGATGGTAAAGACTATAAGCCAGCTACGAAATAGTTTGTTTAGCTTTTTGGCGAAAATTCTTCCAAATTATCGCTAAAATGGTAATTGATGGTAAAGACTATAAGCCAGCTACGAAATAATTTGATTAGCTTTTTAGCGAAAGCGGTAATGCGTTTTCGCTAAAATGGTAATCGTTATAACCGATTGCAATCCTGCTAACAAATAATATTTAAATTTTTTATAATGAAATTGACTCAGATCAAATCCTCAGTAATTATTATCTTTTTACTAGTAGGAAGCTTTGCTGTGGCACAAACCGAAATTAAGAGTAAGGTTACAGACTTTATGAGTATGTTACCTATTGAAAACGCCAGTGTGTATGTTCAAAACACAACCATTGGAACAATAACCAATGCGGATGGGAAGTTTGTATTATTGGTGCCTAAGGCATTTGAAAAGGATACAATTATAATTTCTTCAATAGGGTTTAAAAGCTACAAAACAACAATCGATCAATTTGATAACTCACTAGATATACTTTTAGAAGAAGATATTGCGTCTTTAGACGAAATTTTAATCGTTGCTGAAAATAGACCTAAAACAGGTAATGATATTGTAATTAGAGCTTTAGAAAGGTTAGAAAACAACCTGCCTGAGCAGCCTTATCTTCAGAAAGGGTTTTTAAGACATAAAGAAAGAAACAAGAAACAATTTAAATGGTTAGTAGAAAGTGCTATTACTTTGTACGACGATTCCAGTTATGTTACAGGAGGTGCAGACAACTTAAAAATAAATGTAGATCAGGTTAGAAAAAGTTACGACTTACGTGACGTAGATAGCTTATTCTCTTATTCAACCTATTTAAAGTATAATGCTAATGTTAATTTAAAGCCCAAAAACTTAAGACGTGATACAATTGCTAAGTCATCTTTAATAAAGTCCATTAAATGGAATGACACCAGGGTAAATGGATTAGAAAACTTATTTAAAGGAAAGCTTAATTTAGTCCGTAACTCTAAAAGTCCAAAAGCATTATTGGGTGATGATGTTTTAAAAACACATCAATTTAAATTGGATACTATTTTAGTAGACAACGAGCGCAAAATTTATAAAATTAAAATTGATAAAGGAGAAAACTTTGCGGGTTTAAACACGGAAGGGATTTATAACGAAGGATATATTGCAGAAGGTTGGATTTATATTTATTGGGATAATTTTTCAATTAAAAAAATCGAATACCAACTTAGAGCAGGGTCTGACGCACAAAAAAATAGGAGTAAAACGTTATTTGATACGCAAATCAATCATAAGCTTGTAATCTCTTATATGGAGTATCAGGATAAAATGTATCCTAATTATATCTATTATGAAACACCTAAACTAGTTAACGTAGGTTATAAGCCAACGGGTAAGATAAACAAGGAAGAAGAAGCGCTGTTTAATAAGGAAGAACGTTTTTATTATACAGTACAAGAAATACTGTTTACAGAGATAATTCAAGATCCAGAAGTAATTGAAGCTGCTTTGCAACAAGATTGGGATCCAGATATTTTTTCAGTTAAACCGTACAATAAATTGTTTTGGGATAACTACAATACCCTTTTAGAAAGTGAAGAAGACGAAAAACTAATTAAAGATTTAACAAAGCGATCGTCTCTTTTTAAACAATAAAATTAAATTTATGAGTGCTCAATTTAAATAACTTTCTATATTTGCACCTCAAAATTTTAAAAGAGAGGAGGTTAAGATACTATGTTAGTAATTCCATTAAAGGACGGAGAAAATATAGAGAGAGCATTAAAACGCTACAAACGTAAGTTTGATAAAACAGGAACGCGACGTGCTTTGCAAAGTCGTAAGCAGTTTACAAAACCTTCTGTAGGTAATAGAGTTAAAGTTCAAAAGGCTCAATATGTACAACGTTTAAGAGATCAAGAAGCTGTGTAAGCAGTTGCAATTAATAATAAAATCCCACTAAATTTTTAGTGGGATTTTTGTTTTTCCAGTAATCTGATACAAAAAATGGTATATTTATCGGACTTAAATACTTTACATACATAATGCTATTACAAGCCTTTTTAGATTATCTGTTATTAGAAAAAAAATATTCTAGTCTAACAGTTAATGCTTATAAGAAAGATATAGAATCCTTTTTGTTTTTTTTAAATGAAGAAGAACAGAATAATACGATTAATGAGGTTAATTATGCTCAAATTAGAACATGGATTGTTAGTCTTGTTCAAAAAGGGATAGCAAACAGAAGTATAAACAGAAAGATTTCTGCTCTAAATAGCTTTTTTAAATTCTTACTTAAAATAGAAGAAGTTAAAATAAATCCATTGTCAAAACATAAGGCACTTAAAACTAGTAAAAAAGTTCAAATCCCTTTTTCTGAAAACGAAATAACAACCGTTCTAGATCAAATAAGTCATAATTCAGATTTTGAAGGGTTAAGAAATAAGCTAATTATAGAATTGTTTTATTCAACAGGAATGCGTCGTATAGAATTGATTAACATTAAATTAAAGGATGCCGACTTAGAAAACAAAACAATTAAGATTTTAGGTAAAAGAAATAAAGAGCGCATTGTGCCATTATTACCGTCAATTGTAGAAAGCATAGCAAATTATAAAACGGAAAGAAATAAATTAGAAGTTATTACTGATCAAACGCATTTGTTTTTAACAAAAAAGGGCGTTAAAATTTATGAAACTCTTGTTTACAGAATTATAAATGATTACTTTAGTAAGGCTTCAAGTAAGGTTAAGAAAAGCCCCCACATACTTAGACACTCGTTTGCGACCCATTTATTAAATCAAGGTGCAGAGATAAACGCGGTAAAGGAGTTATTAGGGCATTCTAGTTTAGCAGCCACTCAGGTATATACTCATAATAGTATTGCAGAGTTAAAAAAAGTGTATGCCAAAGCACATCCTAGAAGTAAAAAATAAATGTTTAACCACAAAAATTTAAAGTATGAAGGTAAACACACAGGCAATTAATTTTAATGCCGATCCCCAATTATTAGAATTTATTCAAAAAAGAATGAATAAATTAGAAATGTATTACGATAAGGTAATTCAGTCAGAAGTCTATCTAAAGGTCGAAAAGACTAGTAATAAACTAAATAAAGTTTTTGAAGCCAAGATAAATGTACCCGGAGATAGCTTTGTTGTTAAAAAACAATGTAAGTCTTTTGAAGAGGGTGTAGACGGTGCTGTAGCCTCTTTAGAAAGGCAGTTAAAAAAGCGAAAACAAAAATTACGAGAAAATTTTAAAAATATTTCATAAAAATGTTTTGAATAATTAAATAAATCTATACATTTGCAGTCCGTTAGAAATAGCGGGCTTTTTTTAGAAGTAAAAAGAGTAAAAAAAGCCGATGTAGCTCAGCTGGCTAGAGCAGCTGATTTGTAATCAGCAGGTCGTGGGTTCGAGTCCCTCCATCGGCTCAAAATAAAGTTAAAATAAATTATAAATTGTTTTAACTTTATGTAAGTTCTTTAATAGAGTGAAAAGTTTAAAATTGGGGAGATACTCAAGCGGCCAACGAGGGCAGACTGTAAATCTGCTGACTACGTCTTCGCAGGTTCGAATCCTGCTCTCCCCACTTTTTTTTAATTAGAAAAGTTAATTTTAGACGACAAAGGATTTTAAATAATTGCGAGAGTAGCTCAGTTGGTAGAGCGTCAGCCTTCCAAGCTGAATGTCGCCGGTTCGAACCCGGTCTCTCGCTCTAATATTTAAGCCGGTGTAGCTCAGGGGTAGAGCGTTTCCTTGGTAAGGAAGAGGTCACGGGTTCAATTCCCGTCATTGGCTCTGAATAAAGAATAAAAAATTAAGAATACACTAATATTATTATATAACTAAGATTAAATTATTAAAACATGGCAAAGGCAACTTTCGATCGTTCAAAACCACACTTAAATATTGGTACAATTGGACACGTAGATCACGGTAAAACAACTTTAACTGCTGCTATTACTAAAGTATTAGCTGATGCAGGTTTATCAGAAGCAAAATCTTTCGATCAGATTGATAACGCTCCAGAAGAAAAAGAAAGAGGTATTACAATTAACACTTCTCACGTTGAATATTCAACAGCAAATCGTCATTATGCGCACGTAGATTGTCCAGGTCACGCCGATTACGTTAAGAACATGGTAACTGGTGCTGCACAAATGGATGGTGCTATATTAGTAGTAGCTGCAACAGATGGTCCAATGCCACAAACTCGTGAGCATATCTTATTAGGACGTCAGGTAGGAATTCCTCGTATGGTTGTATTCATGAATAAAGTGGATATGGTTGATGATGAAGAGTTACTTGAATTAGTAGACATGGAAATCAGAGAATTATTATCATTCTACGAGTATGATGGTGATAATGGACCTGTTATTGCTGGTTCTGCTTTAGGAGCACTTAACGGTGAGAAAAAATGGGTAGATTCAGTAATGGAATTAATGGAAGCTGTTGATAGCTGGATTGAAGAGCCAGTTCGTGATATGGACAAGCCTTTCTTAATGCCTATTGAAGATGTATTTTCTATTACAGGTCGTGGTACAGTAGCAACTGGACGTATCGAAACTGGTGTTGGTAATACAGGTGATGCTGTTGAGATTATTGGTATGGGAGCTGAAAAGTTAACATCTACAATTACAGGAATTGAAATGTTCCGTCAAATATTAGATAGAGGTGAAGCTGGAGATAATGCAGGTATCTTATTAAGAGGAATTGAGAAGTCTCAAATCTCTAGAGGTATGGTTATTGTTAAGCCAGGTTCTGTAACACCACACGCTAAATTTAAAGCTGAGGTTTATATCCTTAAAAAAGAAGAAGGTGGACGTCATACTCCATTCCATAATAACTACCGTCCTCAGTTTTACGTTCGTACAACTGACGTAACAGGAAACATTGCGTTACCTGAAGGAGTAGAGATGGTTATGCCTGGAGATAACTTAACAATTCACGTTGAGTTAATCCAAAAGATCGCAATGAATATTGGTCTACGTTTCGCTATACGTGAAGGTGGTAGAACAGTAGGTGCTGGTCAGGTAACTGAAATTTTAGACTAATTTATAGTTTATAAAGTATAAAGCTAAGACACTTCGTTCGCGTGGTGTCTTGGTTTTTATTTACGGGCGTAGCTCAGTTGGTAGAGCACTGGTCTCCAAAACCAGGTGTCGGGAGTTCGAGTCTCTCCGCCCGTGCAAATTGAGGTAAAGGATAATAATTATCCTTTACCTCAAAATAGAATAAAGTAGTCCGCTCCATAGGAAGACATTTAAACAAAGACATATGGCTGGAATAGTAAACTATATAAAAGAATCATTTGGAGAATTAAAGAACAATGTAACTTGGACACCTTGGTCTGAGGCACAAAGTTTAACGATCCTAGTGGCTGTTTTTTCAATTATTTTCTCTTTAGCAATATGGGGAATTGATACTGTTTTTAGTAAAGTTATTAGTTTATACTTTAACCTTATAACAGGATAGATCATTATGGCTGAAGTTGGAGAAAAAAAATGGTACGTAGTTAGAGCTGTAAGTGGTCAAGAGAATAAAATCAAAACTTATATCGAGAACGAAATTTCAAGATTAGGTCTACAAGATTATGTAGAGCAGGTTTTGGTACCAACAGAAAATGTAGTTCAAATCCGTAATGGTAAAAAAGTAAACAAAGAAAAAGTTTACTTTAGTGGATACATTATGATTAAGGCTAACCTTACAGGAGAAGTGCCTCATATTATTAGATCAATAACTAATGTTATTGGTTTTTTAGGTGCTACAAAAGGTGGTGATCCTTTACCTTTAAGACAATCTGAAGTTAACAGGATGTTAGGTAAGGTAGATGAGTTATCTGTTGATGCGGACGTTAATGTTGCAATACCTTATACAAAAGGAGAAACGGTTAAAGTTATTGATGGACCTTTTAATGGTTTTGATGGAACTATCGAAAACATTAATGAAGAAAAGCGTAAGCTTGAAGTAATGGTTAAAATTTTCGGAAGAAAAACACCATTAGAGTTAAGTTACATGCAAGTAGAGAAGATTTAATAATTGTTACAATAAAGAGTACTTCTTTTAGGCTTCCACTTAAAATAAGTACAAAACAAAAACATTCAAAATGGCAAAAGAATTAGGTAAAGTAGTTAAGCTACAAGTAAGGGGAGGTGCAGCGAATCCGTCGCCACCGGTTGGACCCGCTTTAGGTGCTGCTGGAGTAAATATCATGGAATTCTGTAAGCAATTTAATGCAAGAACCCAAGATAAAGCTGGTAAGGTTTTACCAGTTGTGATTTCGGTTTACAAAGACAAGTCTTTTGACTTTGTAATCAAAACACCTCCTGCTGCAGTACAATTATTAGAAGCGGCCAAAGTGAAGAAAGGTTCAGGTGAACCACACGTTAAAAAAGTAGCAAAAGTTTCTTGGGATCAAGTCAAAACTATTGCAGAAGATAAGATGGTAGATTTAAATGCATTTACTATTGGTTCTGCAATGAAGATGATTGCTGGTACTGCAAGATCTATGGGTATAACTGTTAAAGGTGGTGAAGCACCAAATTAACCTAAAAAGATTTTAAAAAATGGCAAGATTAACAAAGAAACAAAAAGAATCTGTAGCAAAAATTGAAAAGGATAGAGTATATTCTATCAAAGAAGCTTCAGCATTAGTAAAAGAAATAACTAATACAAAGTTTGACGCTTCTGTAGATTTAGCAATTCGTTTAGGGGTTGACCCAAGAAAAGCTAATCAAATGGTTAGAGGTGTAGTATCTCTTCCTCATGGTACAGGTAAGGACGTTAAAGTTTTAGCATTAGTAACTCCAGATAAAGAAGCAGAAGCTAAAGAAGCAGGTGCTGATTACGTTGGTTTAGATGAGTACCTTGATAAAATCAAGAGTGGTTGGACAGACGTTGATGTGATTATTACTATGCCTAGCGTTATGGGTAAATTAGGACCTTTAGGACGTGTATTAGGACCTCGTGGTTTAATGCCTAATCCTAAGACTGGTACTGTAACTATGGATGTAGCAAAAGCTGTAACTGAAGTTAAGGCTGGTAAAATTGACTTTAAAGTTGACAAAACTGGTATCGTTCATGCTTCAATTGCAAAAGCATCTTTTAGTGCTGATAAGATTGAGGAAAATGCAAATGAATTATTAACAACAATAATGAAACTTAAGCCAACTACTGCTAAGGGAGTTTATGTAAAAAGCATTTTTATGTCTTCTACTATGAGTCCAAGTATTGCTGTAGAAACTAAAATAGGTTAGTAGTTAAAAACTTTATATTATGACTAGAGAAGAAAAATCACAAGTAATTAAAGAATTAACTGTACAATTAGCCGATAACTCTAATATCTATATAGCGGATATTTCTGGTTTAAACGCAGGAACTACTTCTGACTTACGTCGTGCTTGTTTTAAAGCAGACATACAGTTAGCTGTTGTTAAAAATACATTACTTGAAAAAGCAATGGAAGCTTCCGATAGAGATTTTGGAAACTTACCATCGATATTAAAAGGAAATACATCTGTGATGTATTCTGAAACTGGGAATGCTCCAGCTAAGTTAATCAAAGCTTTCAGAAAAAAATCTGAGAAGCCTTTATTAAAAGGTGCTTTTATTGAGGAAGCGGTTTATTTAGGAGATGACCAATTAGATATGTTAGTAGACATCAAGTCTAGAGAAGAGTTAATAGGGGACATCATAGGATTATTACAGTCTCCTGCTAAAAACGTTATCTCGGCTCTTAAATCAAGCGGTGGAACACTTTCAGGTATCTTAAAAACATTATCTCAAAAAGAGGGATAATTCAAACATTACGCACTTTTACAATTATATATTATTAAAAAATTAAAACGATAGAAAAATGGCAGATTTAAAAGATTTCGCAGAACAATTAGTTAACCTTACTGTTAAAGAAGTAAATGAGTTAGCTACTATTTTAAAAGATGAATATGGTATCGAGCCTGCTGCTGCTGCAGTAGCTGTTGCAGCTGGACCAGCTGGAGGAGGAGATGCTGAAGAAGCTCAAACTGAATTTGATGTTATTTTAAAAGCAGCTGGTAGTTCTAAATTAGCAGTTGTAAAATTAGTTAAGGAATTAACTGGTTTAGGTTTAAAAGAAGCTAAAGGTTTAGTTGATGATGTACCAAGTGCTATCAAAGAAGCAGTTTCTAAAGATGAAGCAGAAGCTCTTAAGACTCAGTTAGAAGAGGCAGGAGCAGAGGTTGAGCTTAAGTAAGCTTACCAAATAATTTTACAAAGGTTTAGGTCTGGAGCATTCGCTTTAAGACCTAAACCATTTGTCGTATATAGTGATCAACTATATAAAATAATATTTTTTTTAATCAAAATTTCGTCCATTGATGTTAGTAACACAAGCTGAAAGATTAAATTTCTCGTCTATTGTAAATAGAACGGAATACCCAGATTTCATGGATATTCAGATTAAATCCTTCCAGGATTTTTTCCAGTTAGAAACAAAATCTGAAGAAAGAGGTGATGAAGGTCTTTATAACACCTTCATGGAAAACTTTCCAATTACAGACACACGTAATCAATTCGTTTTAGAATTTTTAGATTACTTTATTGATCCGCCGAGATATGCTATTGATGAGTGTATTGAAAGAGGACTAACCTATAGCGTTCCGCTTAAAGCAAGGTTAAAGTTATATTGTACAGACCCTGAACATGAGGATTTCGAGACCATTGTCCAGGATGTGTATTTAGGAACTATACCTTACATGACTCCATCTGGTACTTTTTGTATCAATGGTGCAGAACGTGTGGTAGTATCTCAATTGCATAGATCACCAGGTGTCTTTTTTGGTCAATCTTTCCATGCAAATGGAACCAAATTATATTCAGCTAGAGTTATTCCTTTTAAAGGATCGTGGATAGAATTCGCTACGGATATTAACCAAGTAATGTATGCGTACATTGATAGAAAAAAGAAGTTACCTGTAACAACTTTATTCAGAGCAATTGGTTTTGAACGTGATAAAGACATTTTAGAGATTTTTGACTTAGCCGAAGAGGTTAAAGTTTCAAAGTCTGGTCTTAAAAAAGTAATCGGTCGTAAACTTGCTGCACGTGTTTTAAATACATGGCATGAAGATTTCGTTGACGAGGATACTGGTGAAGTAGTATCTATTGAGCGTAACGAGATAGTATTAGATCGTGATACAGAATTAGATAAAGATAATATTGAAGAAATCCTTGACATTGATGTGAAAACTATTCTTTTACACAAAGAAAGTGCACAACAAGGAGATTACGCAATCATACATAATACACTTCAAAAGGATCCAACAAATTCTGAAAAAGAAGCTGTAGAACATATTTACCGTCAACTACGTAATGCTGAGCCGCCAGATGAGGAGACAGCACGTGGTATTATTGACAAATTATTCTTTAGTGATCAACGTTACTCTCTTGGAGAAGTAGGTCGTTATAGAATGAACAAGAAACTACAATTAGATATCGGAATGGATAAGCAGGTGCTTACCAAAGAAGATATCATTACTATAATCAAGTACTTAATCGAGCTGATTAATTCTAAAGCAGAGATTGATGATATTGATCACTTATCTAACCGTCGTGTTCGTACAGTTGGAGAGCAATTATCTTCTCAGTTTGGTGTTGGTTTAGCACGTATGGCACGTACTATCCGTGAGCGTATGAACGTTCGTGATAATGAAGTGTTTACTCCTATTGACTTAATTAATGCTAAGACGTTATCGTCTGTTATTAATTCTTTCTTTGGTACAAACCAATTATCTCAGTTTATGGATCAAACCAACCCTCTTGCTGAAATTACGCACAAGCGTCGTTTATCTGCACTAGGACCAGGTGGTTTATCTAGAGAAAGAGCTGGTTTCGAAGTACGTGATGTTCACTATACTCACTACGGAAGACTTTGTCCAATTGAAACTCCTGAGGGACCAAACATTGGATTAATTTCATCTTTATCTGTATATGCTAAAGTGAATTCTATGGGATTCATTGAGACACCTTATAGAAAAGTTACTGATGGGGTTGTGGATATTAAAGGAGATCCAATTTATTTAAGTGCAGAAGAAGAAGAAGATAAATTAATCGCTCAAGCAACTGTTAAAGTTGATGAGAATGGTAAGATTTTACATGATAAGGTAATTGCACGTATGGAAGGTGACTTCCCAGTAATGGATCCAAAAGATATCCATTATACTGATGTTGCACCAAATCAAATTTCGTCTATATCAGCATCTTTAATTCCATTCTTGGAACATGATGATGCCAACCGTGCATTGATGGGATCAAACATGATGCGTCAAGCGGTACCATTATTACGTCCTCAAGCACCAATTGTTGGTACAGGATTAGAGAGACAAGTTGCTTCAGATTCTCGTGTATTAATTAATGCAGAAGGAGAAGGTGTTGTACAGTATGTCGATGCTAATGAGATTGTAATTAAATATGAAAGAACTGATGACGAGGCTAAAGTTAGTTTTGATAGTGATATCAAATCTTACGCTTTAGTTAAGTTTAGAAAGACTAACCAAGGTACTTCAATTAATTTAACACCTATCGTTAAGAAAGGTGATAAGGTATCAAAGGGGCAAGTGTTATCTGAAGGTTATGCAACTCAAAAGGGTGAACTAGCTTTAGGTAGAAACATGAAAGTAGCCTTTATGCCTTGGAAAGGGTATAACTTTGAGGATGCAATTGTAATCTCTGAGAAAGTTGTACGTGAAGATATCTTTACTTCTATTCATATTGACGAGTATTCTCTTGATGTTAGAGATACTAAATTAGGTAACGAAGAATTAACTAACGATATTCCTAACGTTTCTGAAGAGGCTACTAAAGACCTTGATGAAAACGGTATGATTCGTATTGGTGCTGAAGTTAAACCTGGTGATATATTAATTGGTAAGATTACACCAAAAGGTGAATCTGATCCAACTCCAGAAGAAAAATTATTACGTGCTATCTTTGGTGACAAGGCTGGAGACGTAAAAGATGCTTCATTAAAAGCATCACCTTCTTTACATGGTGTTGTTATTAATAAAAAATTATTTTCTAGAGCAGTAAAGGATAAACGTAAGAGAGCTCAGGATAAAGAAGATATTAATAAATTAGAGAATTTATACTACACGAAGTTTGACGAATTACAAACTGTATTAGTTGAAAAGCTTTTTACAATTGTAAACGGAAAAACGTCTCAAGGTATCTTCAATGATTTAGGAGAAGAAGTTTTACCAAAAGGTAAGAAATTTACTCTAAAAATGTTAAATGCTGTTGATGATTATACCCACTTAACTGGCGGTACATGGACAACAGATGATCATACTAATAAGTTAGTAGCTGATTTAATTCACAACTACAAGATTAAAGAAAACGATTTACAAGGGTCTTTAAGACGTGAAAAGTTTACTATTTCTGTAGGGGATGAGTTACCAGCAGGTATTATCAAGTTAGCTAAGGTTTATATCGCTAAAAAACGTAAGTTAAAAGTTGGTGATAAAATGGCGGGACGACATGGTAACAAAGGTATTGTTGCACGTATTGTACGTCAAGAGGATATGCCTTTCTTAGAAGACGGAACTCCTGTAGATATCGTATTAAATCCATTAGGTGTACCATCTCGTATGAACATTGGACAGATATATGAAACAGTATTAGGATGGGCTGGACAAGATTTAGGTCGTACTTATGCAACACCAATTTTTGATGGGGCTACAATTGATCAGATTAACGAATTAACTGATGAAGCTGGAATTCCTAGATATGGTCATACATATCTTTATGATGGTGGAACTGGTGACCGTTTTGATCAACCTGCAACAGTAGGTGTTATTTACATGCTTAAATTAGGGCATATGGTAGATGACAAGATGCACGCACGTTCTATCGGACCGTACTCATTAATTACGCAACAACCTTTAGGAGGTAAAGCGCAATTTGGAGGTCAGCGTTTTGGAGAAATGGAAGTTTGGGCACTTGAGGCTTACGGAGCATCTGCAACGTTAAGAGAAATCTTAACTGTAAAATCTGATGACGTAGTTGGTAGAGCTAAAACTTACGAAGCTATCGTTAAAGGAGAGCCAATGCCAGAACCTGGATTACCAGAATCTTTCAACGTTTTAATGCACGAATTGAAAGGATTAGGATTAGACATTAGATTAGAAGAATAATTTTAAGTGAGTCGAGCAGTCTGTAAATTAATTTTACGGACTGCTTTACAAACTGAACACTATAAGAATTATGGCAAAAAAACAAGATAAGAATACAGTACAGAGATTTAATAAAATCTCTATTGGTTTAGCATCACCAGAATCTATTTTAGCAGAATCTAGAGGTGAAGTTTTAAAACCAGAAACTATCAATTATCGTACACATAAACCAGAACGTGATGGTTTATTCTGTGAGCGTATTTTTGGTCCTGTAAAGGATTATGAATGTGCTTGTGGTAAATATAAGCGTATTAGATATAAAGGTATTGTTTGCGACCGTTGTGGAGTTGAAGTTACTGAAAAGAAAGTACGTCGTGATAGAGTAGGACACATTAACTTAGTTGTGCCTGTTGCTCATATCTGGTATTTCCGTTCTTTACCAAACAAAATTGGTTACATATTAGGTTTACCGTCTAAGAAATTAGACATGATCATTTATTACGAGCGTTATGTAGTAATACAAGCTGGTAATGCTAAGAATGAAGAGGGAGAGCCTTTACAAAAATTAGACTTTTTAACTGAAGAAGAATATCTAAACATATTAGAAACACTTCCTCAAGATAATCAATATTTAGATGACACAGATCCTAGCAAGTTTATTGCTAAAATGGGAGCTGAGTGTTTAATTGACTTATTGTCAAGAATTGATTTAGATACATTATCATACGAGTTACGTCACAAAGCAAATACTGAAACGTCTAAACAACGTAAAACAGAAGCTTTAAAACGTCTACAAGTAGTTGAAGCTTTACGTGAATCTAATGAGCACAGAGAGAATCGTCCTGAATGGATGATCATGAAAGTAGTGCCAATTATACCACCAGAATTAAGACCTTTAGTGCCTTTAGATGGTGGACGTTTTGCAACTTCAGATTTAAATGATTTATACCGTCGTGTAATTATCCGTAATAACCGTCTTAAAAGATTGGTTGAGATAAAAGCACCTGAAGTTATTTTACGTAACGAAAAACGTATGTTACAAGAATCTGTAGATTCTTTATTTGATAACACACGTAAATCATCTGCTGTTAAAACTGATTCTAACAGACCATTAAAATCATTATCAGATTCACTTAAAGGTAAGCAGGGACGTTTCCGTCAAAACTTACTTGGTAAGCGTGTTGATTATTCTGCACGTTCTGTAATTGTTGTTGGACCAGAACTTAGATTATTTGAGTGTGGTTTACCTAAAAACATGGCTGCAGAATTATACAAGCCTTTCGTAATTAGAAAATTAATTGAAAGAGGTATTGTAAAGACAGTTAAGTCTGCGAAGAAAATTATAGATAAAAGAGAACCAGTTGTTTGGGATATATTAGAAAATGTTTTAAAAGGACATCCAGTACTTTTAAACCGTGCTCCTACATTACACAGACTTGGTATACAAGCATTCCAACCTAAATTAATTGAAGGTAAAGCAATCCAATTACACCCATTAGCTTGTGCGGCATTTAACGCCGATTTTGATGGAGATCAAATGGCTGTGCATTTACCATTAGGACCTGAAGCTATATTAGAGTGCCAAATGTTAATGTTGGCATCTCACAATATCTTAAACCCTGCAAACGGGGCTCCGGTTACTGTACCTTCTCAGGATATGGTACTTGGTCTATATTATATGACTAAGCACAGATTATCTACACCAGAAGTAAAAGTAAGAGGTGAAGGATTAACATTTTACTCTGCAGAGGAAGTAACTATTGCTTACAATGAAAAGAGAGTTGAATTAAACGCAGGAATTAAAGTTAGAACAATGGACTTTAATGACGCTGGCGAATTAGTACTTCAAGTAATTGAAACTACTGTTGGTCGTGTTTTATTTAACGAAAAAGTACCAGCAGCAGCAGGTTATATTAATGAAGTATTAACTAAGAAGTCTTTAAGAGATATTATTGGTAATATTTTAAAAGTAACTAGTGTACCTGAAACTGCAGATTTCTTAGATGAAATTAAAACTTTAGGATATTACTTCGCATTTAAAGGAGGATTATCATTTAGTTTAGGAGATATTATTATCCCGCCAGAAAAGCAATCTATGATTGATGCTGCCAACGAAAAAGTTGATGGTGTTACTGGTAACTATAACATGGGATTAATTACAAATAACGAACGTTACAACCAGGTTATTGATATTTGGACATCTACGAATGCTGAATTGACAGAATTGTCAATGAAACGTATTAGAGAAGACCAACAAGGATTTAACTCGGTATATATGATGCTTGATTCTGGAGCCCGTGGATCTAAAGAACAGATTCGTCAGCTTACAGGTATGCGTGGATTAATGGCTAAGCCTAAAAAATCTACTGCAGGAGGTGGATCTATTATTGAAAACCCGATTTTATCTAACTTTAAGGAAGGTCTTTCAATTTTAGAATACTTTATATCAACTCACGGTGCGCGTAAAGGACTTGCCGATACAGCACTTAAAACTGCCGATGCAGGTTACTTAACACGTCGTTTAGTAGACGTTTCTCAAGATGTTATTGTTAACAGTGAAGACTGTGGTACATTAAGAGGTGTAGAGGTTTCTGCACTTAAGAAAAATGATGAAGTTGTTGAGAAATTAGAAGCACGTATTGTAGGTCGTATTTCATTAAATGATGTATATGATCCATTAAGTGAAGAAGTTTTAGCTGAAGCTGGTCAATTAATTGACGAAGTAGTAGCAGCTAGAATTGAAAATTCACCAATAGAAACAGTTGAAGTACGTTCTCCATTATCTTGTGAAGCTAAAAAAGGGATCTGTGCTCAATGTTACGGTCGTAATTTAGCTACTAACAAAATGGTACAACGTGGTGAAGCAGTTGGTGTAGTAGCAGCGCAATCTATTGGAGAGCCTGGTACACAGTTAACACTTCGTACGTTCCACGTTGGAGGTATTGCAGGTAACATTTCTGAAGAAAACAAACTTGCAGTTAAATTTGACGGTATTGCAGAAATTGAAGATTTAAAAACTGTAAAAGGTACTGATAACGATGGTAACGCAGCTGATGTTGTTATTTCTCGTACATCAGAAATTAAATTAGTAGATAAGAAAACTGGAATTACTTTAAGTACTAATAATATCCCTTACGGATCTCATGTTTTAGTTAAAGACGGAGATGCATTAAAAGCTGGTGATGTTGTTTGTTCTTGGGATCCATATAACGGAGTTATTGTTTCTGAATTTGCTGGAAAAGTGAGATATGAAAATATCGAACAAGGTATTACTTATCAAGTAGAGATTGATGAGCAGACAGGTTTCCAAGAAAAGGTGATTTCAGAGTCTAGAAACAAAAAAATAATACCAACACTTATTGTTGAAGATGGTAAAGGTGAAGCAATTCGTTCTTACAATTTACCAGTAGGTGCCCACATTATGATTGATGATGGAGAAAAAATTAAGGTTGGTAAGATCTTAGTTAAAATTCCTCGTAAATCATCTAAAGCTGGGGATATTACAGGAGGTTTACCACGTGTAACAGAATTGTTTGAAGCACGTAACCCTTCTAACCCTGCAGTTGTTAGTGCAATTGATGGTGTTGTATCTTTTGGTAAAATTAAGAGAGGTAATCGTGAGATTATTGTAGAATCTAAATTAGGTGAAATCAAAAAGTATTTGGTTAAGTTATCTAGCCAGATTTTAGTGCAAGAAAATGACTTTATTAAAGCTGGGATGCCTTTATCTGATGGTTCTGTAACACCAAACGATATCCTTAATATAAAAGGACCATCTGCAGTACAACAATACTTAGTTAACGAGGTACAAGAAGTATATCGTTTACAAGGTGTAAAAATTAATGATAAGCATTTTGAAGTTGTTGTAAGACAAATGATGCGTAAAGTAAGAATTATTGATTCAGGAGATACTATTTTCTTAGAGGATCAATTAGCTCATAAATCTGATTTTATTGAAGAAAATGATAACATTTTTGGAATGAAAGTGGTTGAAAGTGCTGGAGATTCGTCTACATTAAAAGAAGGACAGATTATATCTGCTTTCCAATTAAGAGATGAAAATTCAATCTTACGTCGCGAAGATAAGCAACTTGTAGTAGGAAGAGATGCACAGCCGGCAACAGCTACGCCAATCTTACAAGGTATTACAAGAGCATCATTACAAACTAAATCGTTTATATCTGCAGCTTCTTTCCAAGAAACTACTAAAGTATTAAACGAAGCAGCAGTAGCTGGTAAAGTTGATCATCTTGAAGGTCTTAAGGAGAATGTAATTGTAGGACATCGTATACCAGCAGGTACAGGTATGAGAGCTTACGAAAACATAATTGTTGGATCTAAAGAAGAATTTGATCAAATGATGAAAGCTAAACAAGAAGTTAATTATAACTAATTGTTAGACTTAAATGTATAGATTAATTTCTAAATTATAATAATTAAAAGAATCCTGCAGTAATGCGGGATTCTTTGTTTAAAAAAATAAGAGAATGGCTGATAGCAATGATAATAAACCAAAACAAGGACAAATAAATATTGAGTTAGACGAGAAAATCGCGGAAGGTATTTATTCTAACTTAGCAATAATTAATCACTCAGTATCTGAGTTTGTTGTTGATTTTGTTAGTATAATGCCTGGTACTCCAAAAAGTAAAGTGAAGTCAAGAATTATATTGACACCACAGCACGCTAAACGACTTTTAAAAGCATTAGGAGAAAATGTGCAGAGATTTGAAAAAGCACATGGCGAAATTAAGGATTATGAACAACCACCAATTCCTTTAAATTTTGGACCAACTGGTCAAGCATAAAAAAAAGCCTTTTTACAATTAAGTAAAAAGGCTTTTTTTAATGTATGCTTTAGTATAAATAAAAATTATAATTTTTATAAATAAAATAATTTTAAACTATAGATCTCGAGTAATCTAGTTCTTTAAACTGTTGTTTAAGCGATTTTTGAGTAAAAGCAAACATAGTAGCTATCGATTGTTAATTTGTTTGTTAAATACTATTTAAAATCGATATTTATTATTCAAATTCAGATACGTAGTGAAATTTGATGCTAGGATATTTTTGTTGTGTCATTTGTAAAGAAAAAGGAGAGTCTGCTAAAAATACTAATTGGCCCCTTTTGTCTTTTGCTAAATAGCGTTGTTTTACTCTTAAAAATTCCTTGTACTCGTTATTTTTCTTATCATTAGGTTCTACCCAACATGCTTTGTATACATTTAGATTTTCATAAGTACATTTTGCACCATATTCGTGTTCTAATCTATACTGTATAACTTCATATTGTAAAGCTCCTACAGTTCCAATTACTTTTCTACCATTCAATTCTAATGTAAATAATTGCGCAACTCCTTCGTCCATTAGTTGGTCGATCCCTTTGTTTAATTGTTTAGATTTTAATGGGTCAGCATTGTTTATGTACCTAAAATGTTCTGGAGAAAAACTCGGGACACCTTTGTAATTTAATATTTCACCTTCCGTTAGTGTATCTCCAATTTTGAATGTACCAGTATCTTGTAAACCAACGATATCACCAGGATAAGAGATGTCTACAATTTCTTTTTTCTCAGCAAAAAAAGCATTCGGGCTTGAAAATTTTACTTTTTTATTATGTCTTACGTGCAGATATTGTGTGTTTCTTTTAAATTCACCAGATACAATCTTAACAAACGCTAATCTGTTTCTGTGATTGGGATCCATGTTTGCATGTATCTTAAATACAAATCCCGAAAATTTATCTTCTTCAGGTTTAACTAAACGTTCTTCACTCTGTTTAGCACGAGGTTTAGGCGCTATTTCTACAAAACAATCTAATAATTCTCGTACTCCAAAACTGTTTAAAGCTGAGCCAAAAAAGACCGGTTGTAAATCTCCTTTTAAGTAGTCTTCATTGCTAAACTTAGGGTAAATCCCTTCTACTAATTCAATTTCCTCTCTTAATGTATCAGCAGCTTTATCTCCTATCAGTTTTGTAAGTTCGCTGGAGTTTAAGTCGTTTATTTCTATAGTATCCTCTATGTTTTTACGACTGTCACCGCTAAAAAGGTTAATATTTTTTTCCCAAATATTATATATACCTTTAAAATCATATCCCATACCAATAGGGAAACTCAACGGTGTGACTTTTAGTTTTAATTTTTGCTCTATTTCATCTAATAATTCAAATGCATCCTTCCCTTCTCTGTCCATCTTATTAATAAAGACAATCATTGGTATGTTACGCATGCGACAAACTTCCACTAATTTTTCGGTTTGCTCCTCAACCCCTTTAGCAACGTCTATAACCACAATAACACTGTCTACAGCAGTTAATGTTCTAAATGTATCTTCAGCAAAATCCTTGTGACCTGGTGTATCAAGTATATTTATTTTAATGCCATCATATTCAAAAGCAAGTACAGAGGTTGCAACAGATATACCACGTTGGCGTTCTATTTCCATAAAATCACTGGTTGCACCTTTCTTTATCTTATTACTTTTTACTGCTCCAGCTTCATTAATTGCACCACCAAAAAGTAATAGTTTTTCGGTTAAAGTTGTTTTTCCTGCATCAGGATGCGATATAATTCCAAAGGTCCTTCTTCTTTTTATTTCGTCTAAGAATTTCATTAAATAAATTTTTACAAATATAGATGTATCACGTTTAACGTCCTATTCAGAAAATCATTTATTGTGTTTTATGGTATTTATTTTTTTTGTGTAGTTTATCTATGTTTCTTCTTGTTAAAACGGAGATTTAGTAATATCTGTACAACATGCATTTCTTTTAATCGATTAAAACTGTATTTAATCGTGTTTCTTGTCGTTTTGTCGTTGGTTTTCTTGAAATTTTTTCAGCCAATTTTAACCAATAAAACAGCTCTTTAACGAAAATTAACACTTTATAGCGTGTAATTAAATCAAAAAACTCTTTAAGTATTTACATTTGTCCCCAATGTGGTTTAACCCTCATTTAAAAGTATTATCCCAAAAAAAATTGATTATAAAATAATTTTACCCTCAACAACATGAAAATCTTTACTCGATTCTCTAAAGTAAAATCACTTACATTTTTAGTGTTTACTTTATTTTCTTTTTCTAGTCTGTTTTCGCAGACTAATGCACCAAGTATACAAAGTGGTGTTTCTTTTCAGTGGAGTGATGTGCAAACAACACTAAATGATCCTGCTACTATCCAAAGTATTACTGTGGATGGTCGTGTTTTTGTAGACTTTGGTATTGCTCAGTCTTATGAAATGACACAATTAGGTGCTACTGGTGGAGATGCTGCTAATAGAATTTGGGAGAACAACACTGTAGTAGAATCTACAAGTGCAAGTCCAACTTGGGATGCTTCGGCTCTGTCCGCGTTTCAAGATAAAAACTTGAATCACTTTTTTGAAACTTCTAATAACGGTGAGGCTATTTGCGATAATTTTGCAGCAGTTCAAACAACATTAGTTGCTCAAAAGCAGACATTTTCTTATTCTCCTGGAATACCTAGTACTTCTGGAAGCATTATTGCCATTACAGAGCGTAATGCTAATAATTGTTATCATATTGAGTTTTTTGGTACGCCAGTAGGTGGAGGTGCTAATCAATCTTTAGGTTCTACTTTTGTAAATCCTCAAGGTGGAGTATGGTACGGACATGGTGGTACTGGAACTAGTAGTAGTTTTGGGACAGTAGGTACAATTACGGCTCCAACTGGTGCTGCTGATTATTGGTTAAGTGATAGAGTGGTTGTTACTAATGGTGGTACTATAGGTATCGCTCTTTTTTACGTTAATGATATTGCTCCTCAAGGGTCTATTATTACGGATGTAAGAATAACGGCTACAAGTAGTGATCATGGGGATGGTAAATTATTTATCTTTTCTTTACCAGATGAAGATGGTGATGGATTTAGTGATATCGATGATTTAGATGACGATGATGATGGTATTTTAGATATTGATGAAGCAAATGGTTTTTCTCCGAGTTTTGATGAAGATGGAGATGGTATACCTAACTGGAAGGATACAGTAGATAATGGTACAGGAGATGGTAGCTTAACTGATTATGTTGATGCTAACGGAGACGGAGTGCCAGATGTTTATGATTTTGACGGTGACGGAATCCCTAACCATTTAGATTACGATTCTGATAACGATGGTTGTTATGATGCTTTAGAAGGTGGTGATGCTATAGTTATAGGTGAAGTTTTAGCTAATGGTAAATTAGATGGAACTATTGATGCTGTAACTGGTGTGCCAGATAATGTAAATGTAACTACAGGTCAAACGCTTGGAACGTCTCAAGATGATACAGCGTTTGATACAAACGGACAATGTGATAGAGACAACGATGGAGTTTTAGACGGTAGTGATATTTGTCAAGGATCGGATGATACTGTTGATACTGATAATGATGGTGTGCCTAATGGTTGTGATTTAGATAATGATAATGATGGTATTTTAGATGCAAATGAAGGCACTTGTGCTTCTCAAGTTTTATCTGGAACATGGGTTATTGCTGGTAATACAGCTTCTTATGATTTTGGAAACGGAATTATTGCTCAAGTAACTACTGATAATCCTACTAGTCCTAGTGATTTTGTGTTTGCTCCAGGGACTTTTTCTAACGGTTCATTTTGGACAGAAAATTTAGCAGGTGCAGCATCACTACAAAACAGTTATGTATGGGATAGAACATTAACTGTTAATTATGTAGATGCTTTAGGTAATCCAGTTACAGTTACTAATCCAATAATTTATTTAGATAGAGTTGGAGGTACGGATGGCGTTACAACACAAAATACTGCAATTGTAACATTACAAAACGGTTTAACATGGACTACTTTATCAGGAACGTCTGATTTTAGTACAACAGCAACTACCGTTTTTGATTCAGGAAATAATACAGATGCTGATTTATCACATACCCAAGAAGCAACTCAAAACAATTCTGATGGAACAGCTGCTGGTACAATGCAAATTAATGGGGAGGTTTCAACTTTTACCTTACAATTTGTACAAGGTGGTTTATTCGGAACAGGTACGGATGGTATCGAATTTATTTTATCTGCATGTAAAAGTTTAGATACAGATAATGATGGTACACCGGATTACTTGGATACTGATTCAGATAATGATGGTTGTTTTGATGCTGTAGAAGGTGGTGACAATATTGCTTTAACTAGTGTAAATAGTGATGGTACTTTAAACGGTACTATTAATACTACAACTGGGGTAGCAAATAATGTAAATACTACTAATGGTCAATCTATTGGAGGTTCTATAGACGGAACACCTTCAGATCCAAATGGTCAATGTGATTCAGATGGAGATGGTGTTGTGGATAGTCTTGATATATGTGAAGGTTCTAACGATAGTTTAGATTCTGATAGTGATGGCGTACCTAATGGTTGTGATTTAGATGATGATAATGATGGTATTACTGATGCTAATGAAGGAATAGCAGATTTATGTTCTACTATAGATTTAACTAGTTTAGATGGTAGTATTAATTCTATAGTTGATGCTAATGCTGCTAACCTTACAGTTGGTGGTGCTACTTTAACATTGGCGCAATCTTTTACAGGAGGAGCTACACAAGATGAGAATGATATAAATAATAGTCATACTGGAGCTGCAATTGGAATTAAACATGGTGTTTTCTCTAATAGTACTGCTCAAGTTATGTCAGATACTTATAGTTTCTCTGAATTGGTAGTTAATCAAACAGTAACTATTTGGGATATTGACCAGACAGATACAATGATTTTTGAAGGTTTTAATAATGGTGTTTTTGTACCATATACAGTTGATGTATTAGGATCTTGTTTAGCTAAGAGTGGTAATGTTTTTACTACAAACGGTCCAGCTTGTGAAATTGGTTCTAGTCAAAATGTAAATAATGCATTTACTATTACTTTTAATGGACCAATAGACCAAATTGCTATTAAATATTATGATCCAGTAAATACAGGTGGTTCTTATACAATTGTATTTGAAGAAGGTTGTACAAGTAAAGATACAGATGGAGATAATATTCCGGATTACTTAGATAATGATAGTGATGGAGATACTTGTCCAGATGCTATTGAAGGTGGTGGATCTTTAGATAGTACAAATGTAGATGCTAATGGTCAATTAACAGGAACTGTAGATTCTACTACAGGTGTACCTAGTGATGTAGATGCTAATGCAGGTCAAACAGTTGGTGATTCTACAAATGATTTAGTAAATGCTTGTTTAGGAAGCGTAAGCGGAACAGTAGTAGATGAGAATGGTGATCCAGTATCAGGAGTCGTAGTTACTTTAGATGATGGTGATGCAGCAACAGTTGATCCAACAGTAACAACAGGAGTTGATGGAACATATGAATTTACAGATGTCTCAGAAGGAGAATATACAGTTGTAGAAACAATCCCAGCAGATACAACAGTAGTTGATGGCGATACATCAGATGATGGTGATACTGTAGCAAATACAGACACAACAGATGCAAGTATTCCAGTAACAGTAACAACAGGAGAAGTTGATGCAGATAACAACTTTGAGAATAGTCCAGCACCAGGAAGCGTAAGCGGAACAGTTGTAGATGAGAATGGCGATCCTGTATCAGGAATCGTAGTAACATTAGATGATGGTGATGCAGCAACAGTTGATCCAACAGTAACAACAGGAGTTGATGGAACATACGAATTTACAGATGTACCAGTAGGAGAGTATGTAGTTACAGAAACAACACCAGCAAATACAACAGTAGTTGATGGCGATACAACAGATGATGGTGATACTGTAGCAAATACAGACACAACAGATGGAAGTATTCCAGTAACAGTAACAGCAGGAGAAGTTGATGCAGATAACAACTTTGAGAATAGTCCAGCGCCAGGAAGTGTAAGCGGAACAATCGTAGATGAGAATGGCGATCCTGTATCAGGAATCGTAGTAACATTAGATGATGGCGATGCAGCAACAGTTGATCCAACAGTAACAACAGGAGTTGATGGAACATATGAATTTACAGATGTACCAGTAGGAGAATATACAATAGTAGAAACAACACCTGCAAATACAACAGTAGTTGATGGCGATACAACAGATGATGGTGATACTGTAGCAAATACAGACACAACAGATGGAAGTATTCCAGTAACAGTAACAGCAGGAGAAGTTGATGCAGATAACAACTTTGAGAATAGTCCAGCACCAGGAAGCGTAAGCGGAACAGTAGTAGATGAGAATGGCGATCCTGTATCAGGAATCGTAGTAACATTAGATGATGGTGATGCAGCAACAGTTGATCCAACAGTAACAACAGGAGTTGATGGGACATATGAATTTACAGATGTACCAGTAGGAGAGTATGTAGTTACAGAAACAACACCAGCAGATACAACAGTAGTTGATGGAGATACAACAGATGATAGTGATATTGTACCAAATACAGACACAACAGATGGAAGTATTCCAGTAACAGTAACAGCAGGAGAAGTTGATGCAGATAACAACTTTGAGAATAGTCCAGCACCAGGAAGTGTAAGCGGAACAATCGTAGATGAGAATGGCGATCCTGTATCAGGAATCGTAGTAACATTAGATGATGGCGATGCAGCAACAGTTGATCCAACAGTAACAACAGGAGTTGATGGAACATATGAATTTACAGATGTACCAGTAGGAGAATATACAATAGATCAAACAACACCAGCAGATACAACAGTAGTTGATGGCGATACAACAGATGATGGTGATATTGTAGCAAATACAGACACAACAGAT
The DNA here is from genome assembly GCF_055635485.1 of Olleya sp. KKT75. NCBI lineage: Bacteria > Pseudomonadati > Bacteroidota > Flavobacteriia > Flavobacteriales > Flavobacteriaceae > Olleya > Olleya sp. KKT75. The sequence goes on along the minus strand of NZ_CM145759.1, from coordinate 427,306 downwards.
GGAAGTATTCCAGTAACAGTAACAGCAGGAGAAGTTGATGCAGATAATAACTTTGAGAATAGTCCAGCACCAGGAAGTGTAAGCGGAACAATCGTAGATGAGAATGGCGATCCTGTATCAGGAATCGTAGTAACATTAGATGATGGCGATGCAGCAACAGTTGATCCAACAGTAACAACAGGAGTTGATGGGACATATGAATTTACAGATGTACCAGTAGGAGAGTATGTAGTTACAGAAACAACACCAGCAGATACAACAGTAGTTGATGGCGATACAACAGATGATGGTGATACTGTAGCAAATACAGATACAACAGATGGAAGTATTCCAGTAACAGTAACAGCAGGAGAAGTTGATGCAGATAACAACTTTGAGAATAGTCCAGCACCAGGAAGTGTAAGCGGAACAATCGTAGATGAGAATGGCGATCCTGTATCAGGAATCGTAGTAACATTAGATGATGGCGATGCAGCAACAGTTGATCCAACAGTAACAACAGGAGTTGATGGGACCTATGAATTTACAGATGTACCAGTAGGAGAATATACAATAGATCAAACAACACCAGCAGATACAACAGTAGTTGATGGCGATACAACAGATGATAGTGATACTGTAGCAAATACAGACACAACAGATGGAAGTATTCCAGTAACAGTAACAGCAGGAGAAGTTGATGCAGATAACAACTTTGAGAATAGTCCAGCACCAGGAAGTGTAAGCGGAACAATCGTAGATGAGAATGGCGATCCTGTATCAGGAATCGTAGTAACATTAGATGATGGCGATGCAGCAACAGTTGATCCAACAGTAACAACAGGAGTTGATGGGACCTATGAATTTACAGATGTACCAGTAGGAGACTATACAATAGATCAAACAACACCAGTAAATACAACAGTAGTTGATGGCGATACAACAGATGATGGTGATACTGTAGCAAATACAGACACAACAGATGGAAGTATTCCAGTAACAGTAACAACAGGAGAAGTTGATGCAGATAACAACTTTGAGAATAGTCCAGCACCAGGAAGCGTAAGCGGAACAATCGTAGATGAGAATGGTGATCCAGTATCAGGAGTCGTAGTTACTTTAGATGATGGTGATGCAGCAACAGTTGATCCAACAGTAACAACAGGAGCTGATGGAACATATGAATTTACAGATGTACCAGTAGGAGAGTATGTAGTTACAGAAACAACACCAGCAAATACAACAGTAGTTGATGGCGATACAACAGATGATAGTGATACTGTAGCAAATACAGACACAACAGATGGAAGTATTCCAGTAACGGTAACAGCAGGAGAAGTTGATGCAGATAACAACTTTGAGAATAGTCCAGCACCAGGAAGTGTAAGCGGAACAATCGTAGATGAGAATGGCGATCCTGTATCAGGAATCGTAGTAACATTAGATGATGGCGATGCAGCAACAGTTGATCCAACAGTAACAACAGGAGTTGATGGAACATATGAATTTACAGATGTACCAGTAGGAGAATATACAATAGTAGAAACAACACCGGCAAATACAACAGTAGTTGATGGCGATACAACAGATGATGGTGATACTGTAGCAAATACAGACACAACAGATGGAAGTATTCCAGTAACAGTAACAGCAGGAGAAGTTGATGCAGATAACAACTTTGAGAATAGTCCAGCGCCAGGAAGCGTAAGCGGAACAATCGTAGATGAGAATGGCGATCCTGTATCAGGAGTCGTAGTTACTTTAGATGATGGTGATGCAGCAACAGTTGATCCAACAGTAACAACAGGAGTTGATGGAACATACGAATTTACAGATGTACCAGTAGGAGACTATACAATAGATCAAACAACACCAGCAAATACAACAGTAGTTGATGGCGATACAACAGATGATGGTGATACTGTAGCAAATACAGACACAACAGATGGAAGTATTCCAGTAACAGTAACAGCAGGAGAAGTTGATGCAGATAACAACTTTGAAAATAGTCCAGCACCAGGAAGTGTAAGCGGAACAATCGTAGATGAGAATGGCGATCCTGTATCAGGAATCGTAGTAACATTAGATGATGGCGATGCAGCAACAGTTGATCCAACAGTAACAACAGGAGTTGATGGAACATATGAATTTACAGATGTACCAGTAGGAGAGTATGTAGTTACAGAAACAACACCAGCAGATACAACAGTAGTTGATGGCGATACAACAGATGATAGTGATACTGTAGCAAATACAGACACAACAGATGGAAGTATTCCAGTAACAGTAACAGCAGGAGAAGTTGATGCAGATAACAACTTTGAGAATAGTCCAATAGTAGGAGATTTAACAGGAGTTGTATTTGAAGACATCAACGGAGATGGCGTACAAGATCCAGGAGAAGAAGGAATTGCAGGAGTAGATGTAGTTATTACAGATGTTGACGGAAACGAAACAACAGTAACAACAGATGCAGATGGTATTTGGGAAGCAACAGACATTCCAGTAGGAGATACTGTAGTTGATGTTGACGAAACAACGTTACCAGCAGAAATTACAGATACATTAACAACAACGGATTCAGATCCAGAAACAATTACTGTAGTAGAAGGAGATAACCCAACAACAGATGATGGATTCGCACCAGTAACTTCAGGATTAACAGGAGTTGTATTTGAAGACACCAACAATAACGGTGTTCAAGATGCAGGTGAAGAAGGAATTGCAGGAGTAGATGTAGTTATTACGGATGTTAACGGAGACGAAACAACAGTAACAACAATAGCAGATGGTTCATGGTCAGCAACAGATCTTCCATTAGGAGATGCAGTAGTTGATGTTGATGAAACAACATTACCAGCTGATATTACAGATACTTTAACAACAACAGATTCAGATCCAGAAACAGTAACAGTAGTAGATGGAGTAACATCTACAACAGATGACGGATTTGCACCAGCAGTAGGAGATTTAACAGGAGTTGTATTTGAAGACATCAACGGAGATGGCGTACAAGATCCAGGAGAAGAAGGAATTGCAGGAGTAGATGTAGTTATTACGGATGTTGACGGAAACGAAACAACAGTAACAACAGATGCAGATGGTATTTGGGAAGCAACAGACATTCCAGTAGGAGATACTGTAGTTGATGTTGACGAAACAACGTTACCAGCAGAAATTACAGATGCATTAACAACAACGGATTCAGATCCAGAAACAATTACTGTAGTAGAAGGAGATAACCCAACAACAGATGATGGATTTGCACCAGTAACTTCAGGATTAACAGGAGTTGTATTTGAAGACACCAACAATAACGGTGTTCAAGATGCAGGTGAAGAAGGAATTGCAGGAGTAGATGTAGTTATTACGGATGTTAACGGAGACGAAACAACAGTAACAACAATAGCAGATGGTTCATGGTCAGCAACAGATCTTCCATTAGGAGATGCAGTAGTTGATGTTGATGAGACAACATTACCAGCTGATATTACAGATACTTTAACAACAACAGATTCAGATCCAGAAACAGTAACAGTAGTAGATGGAACATCAGCAACAACAGATGATGGATTTGCACCAGCAGTAGGAGATTTAACAGGAGTTGTATTTGAAGACATCAACGGAGATGGCGTACAAGATCCAGGAGAAGAAGGAATTGCAGGAGTAGATGTAGTTATTACAGATGTTGACGGAAACGAAACAACAGTAACAACAGATGCAGATGGTATTTGGGAAGCAACAGACATTCCAGTAGGAGATACTGTAGTTGATGTTGACGAAACAACGTTACCAGCAGAAATTACAGATGCATTAACAACAACGGATTCAGATCCAGAAACAATTACTGTAGTAGAAGGTGATAACCCAACAACAGATGATGGATTTGCACCAGTAACTTCAGGATTAACAGGAGTTGTATTTGAAGACACCAACAATAACGGTGTTCAAGATGCAGGTGAAGAAGGAATTGCAGGAGTAGATGTAGTTATTACGGATGTTAACGGAGACGAAACAACAGTAACAACAATAGCAGATGGTTCATGGTCAGCAACAGATCTTCCATTAGGAGATGCAGTAGTTGATGTTGATGAGACAACATTACCAGCTGATATTACAGATACTTTAACAACAACAGATTCAGATCCAGAAACAGTAACAGTAGTAGATGGAGTAACATCTACAACAGATGACGGATTTGCACCAGCAGTAGGAGATTTAACAGGAGTTGTATTTGAAGACATCAACGGAGATGGCGTACAAGATCCAGGAGAAGAAGGAATTGCAGGAGTAGATGTAGTTATTACAGATGTTGACGGAAACGAAACAACAGTAACAACAGGAACAGACGGAACATGGACAGCAACAGACATTCCAGTAGGAGATACTGTAGTTGATGTTGACGAAACAACGTTACCAGCAGAAATTACAGATACATTGACAACAACGGATTCAGATCCAGAAACAGTAACGGTATTAGAAGGTGTAGCAACAGAAACAACAGATGATGGATTTGCACCAGTAACTTCAGGATTAACAGGAGTTGTATTTGAAGACACCAACAATAACGGTGTTCAAGATGCAGGTGAAGAAGGAATTGCAGGAGTAGATGTAGTTATTACGGATGTTAACGGAGACGAAACAACAGTAACAACAATAGCAGATGGTTCATGGTCAGCAACGGATCTTCCATTAGGAGATGCAGTAGTTGATGTTGATGAGACAACATTACCAGCTGATATTACAGATACTTTAACAACAACAGATTCAGATCCAGAAACAGTAACAGTAGTAGATGGTGTTACATCTACAACAGATGACGGATTTGCACCAGCAGTAGGAGATTTAACAGGAGTTGTATTTGAAGACACTAATAATAACGGTGTTCAAGATGCAGGTGAAGAAGGAATTGCAGGAGTAGATGTAGTTATTACGGATGTTAACGGAGACGAAACAACAGTAACAACAATAGCAGATGGTTCATGGTCAGCAACAGATCTTCCATTAGGAGATGCAGTAGTTGATGTTGATGAAACAACATTACCAGCTGATATTACAGATACTTTAACAACAACAGATTCAGATCCAGAAACAGTAACAGTAGTAGATGGAGTAACATCTACAACAGATGACGGATTTGCACCAGCAGTAGGAGATTTAACAGGAGTTGTATTTGAAGACATCAACGGAGATGGCGTACAAGATCCAGGAGAAGAAGGAATTGCAGGAGTAGATGTAGTTATTACAGATGTTGACGGAAACGAAACAACAGTAACAACAGATGCAGATGGTATTTGGGAAGCAACAGACATTCCAGTAGGAGATACTGTAGTTGATGTTGACGAAACAACTTTACCAGCAGAAATTACAGATACATTAACAACAACGGATTCAGATCCAGAAACAATTACTGTAGTAGAAGGAGATAACCCAACAACAGATGATGGATTTGCACCAGTAACTTCAGGATTAACAGGAGTTGTATTTGAAGACACCAACAATAACGGTGTTCAAGATGCAGGTGAAGAAGGAATTGCAGGAGTAGATGTAGTTATTACGGATGTTAACGGAGACGAAACAACAGTAACAACAATAGCAGATGGTTCATGGTCAGCAACAGATCTTCCATTAGGAGATGCAGTAGTTGATGTTGATGAAACAACATTACCAGCTGATATTACAGATACTTTAACAACAACAGATTCAGATCCAGAAACAGTAACAGTAGTAGATGGAGTAACATCTACAACAGATGACGGATTTGCACCAGCAGTAGGAGATTTAACAGGAGTTGTATTTGAAGACATCAACGGAGATGGAGTACAAGATCCAGGAGAAGAAGGAATTGCAGGAGTAGATGTAGTTATTACAGATGTTGACGGAAACGAAACAACAGTAACAACAGATGCAGATGGTATTTGGGAAGCAACAGACATTCCAGTAGGAGATACTGTAGTTGATGTTGACGAAACAACTTTACCAGCAGAAATTACAGATACATTAACAACAACGGATTCAGATCCAGAAACAGTTACTGTAGTAGAAGGTGATAACCCAACAACAGATGATGGATTTGCACCAGTAACTTCAGGATTAACAGGAGTTGTATTTGAAGACACCAACAATAACGGTGTTCAAGATGCAGGTGAAGAAGGAATTGCAGGAGTAGATGTAGTTATTACGGATGTTAACGGAGACGAAACAACAGTAACAACAATAGCAGATGGTTCATGGTCAGCAACAGATCTTCCATTAGGAGATGCAGTAGTTGATGTTGATGAAACAACATTACCAGCTGATATTACAGATACTTTAACAACAACAGATTCAGATCCAGAAACAGTAACAGTAGTAGACGGAGTAACATCTACAACAGATGACGGATTTGCACCAGCAGTAGGAGATTTAACAGGAGTTGTATTTGAAGACATCAACGGAGATGGAGTACAAGATCCAGGAGAAGAAGGAATTGCAGGAGTAGATGTAGTTATTACAGATGTTGACGGAAACGAAACAACAGTAACAACAGATGCAGATGGTATTTGGGAAGCAACAGACATTCCAGTAGGGGATACTGTAGTTGATGTTGACGAAACAACGTTACCAGCAGAAATTACAGATACATTAACAACAACGGATTCAGATCCAGAAACAATTACTGTAGTAGAAGGTGATAACCCAACAACAGATGATGGATTCGCGCCAGTAGATATGGATTCAGATGGAGATGGTGTTTTAGACTCTGTGGAAGTTGCAAATGGAACAGATCCAAACAATCCATGTGAGTATAACGTAGCAGATATTACAGAAGTAATCACAGCAACAACAGATTGTGATATGGATGGATTAACTGATGCAGAAGAAATCAACGGACCAGATGGAGATCCAACAACAGATGATGGAACAGACCCAACGGATCCTGATACAGATGGAGATGGTGTGTTAGACGGAACGGAAGTTGCAAATGGAACAGATCCAAATGAGCCATGTGAGTATAATGTAGCAGATATTACAGAAGTAATCACAGCAACAACAGATTGTGATATGGATGGATTAACTGATGCAGAAGAGATCAACGGACCAGATGGAGATCCAACAACAGATGACGGAACAGACCCAACAGATCCTGATACAGATGGAGATGGTGTGTTAGATGGAACGGAAGTTGCAAACGGTACAGATCCAAACAATCCATGTGAGTATAACGTAGCAGATATTACAGAAGTAATCACAGCAACAACAGATTGTGATATGGATGGATTAACTGATGCAGAAGAAATCAACGGACCAGATGGAGATCCAACAACGGATGATGGAACAGACCCAACAGATCCTGATACAGATGGAGATGGTGTGTTAGACGGAACAGAAGTTGCAAATGGAACAGATCCAAACAATCCATGTGAGTATAACGTAGCAGATATTACAGAAGTAATCACAGCAACAACAGATTGTGATATGGATGGATTAACTGATGCAGAAGAAATCAACGGACCAGATGGAGATCCAACAACAGATGATGGAACAGACCCAACAGATCCTGATACAGATGGAGATGGTGTGTTAGACGGAACGGAAGTTGCAAATGGAACAGATCCAAATGAGCCATGTGAGTATAACGTAGCAGATATTACAGAAGTAATCACAGCAACAACAGATTGTGATATGGATGGATTAACTGATGCAGAAGAAATCAACGGACCAGATGGAGATCCAACAACAGATGATGGAACAGACCCAACAGATCCTGATACAGATGGAGATGGTGTGTTAGATGGAACGGAAGTTGCAAACGGTACAGATCCAAACAATCCATGTGAGTATAACGTAGCAGATATTACAGAAGTAATCACAGCAACAACAGATTGTGATATGGATGGATTAACTGATGCAGAAGAAATCAACGGACCAGATGGAGATCCAACAACGGATGATGGAACAGACCCAACAGATCCTGATACAGATGGAGATGGTGTGTTAGACGGAACAGAAGTTTCAAATGGAACAGATCCAAACAATCCATGTGAGTATAACGTAGCAGATATTACAGAAGTAATCACAGCAACAACAGATTGTGATATGGATGGATTAACTGATGCAGAAGAAATCAACGGACCAGATGGAGATCCAACAACAGATGATGGAACAGACCCAACAGATCCTGATACAGATGGAGATGGTGTGTTAGACGGAACGGAAGTTGCAAATGGAACAGATCCAAATGAGCCATGTGAGTATAATGTAGCAGATATTACAGAAGTAATCACAGCAACAACAGATTGTGATATGGATGGATTAACTGATGCAGAAGAGATCAACGGACCAGATGGAGATCCAACAACAGATGACGGAACAGACCCAACAGATCCTGATACAGATGGAGATGGTGTGTTAGACGGAACAGAAGTTACAAACGGAACAAATCCAAATGATGCTTGTGAGTATAACGTAGCAGATGTGACAGAAGTAATCACAGCAGCAATAGATTGTGATATGGATGGTTTATTAGATGTTGAAGAAGTTACAGGAGTAGATGATCCGTCTACACCAGCTGATCCAGCAGGAAATACAACTGATCCTTCAGATCCTGATACAGATGGAGATGGAGTAACAGATGGACAAGAAGCTTTAGATGGAACAAATCCAAATGATGCATGTGACTATGTAGTAGCAAGTATTACATTGATTATTGATTCAGGAGCAGATTGTGATATGGACGGATTAACAGATGCGGAAGAGCTTACAGGAGTAGATGATCCATCTACACCAGCTGATCCAGCAGGAAACACAACTGACCCTATAGATCCAGATACAGACGGAGACGGAGTAACAGATGGACAAGAAGCTTTAGATGGAACAGATCCTAATGATGCATGTGACTATGTAGTAGCAAGTGTTACATTGACTATTGATTCTGGAGCAGATTGTGATATGGATGGTTTATTAGATGTTGAAGAAGTTACAGGAGTAGATGATCTATCTACACCAGCTGATCCAGCAGGAAACACGACTGATCCTACAGATCCTGATACAGATGGAGATGGAGTAATTGACGGACAAGAAGCTTTAGACTTAACAGATCCTAATGATCCTTGTAATTATTTATTAGGAAGTATTACTTTAGCTCAAGATTCAGTATTCCTTGATGCGGATTGTGATGGTGATGGAGTAAGTAATGGTCAAGAAGAAATAGACGGAACAGATGCATTAGATCCTTGTGATTACTTAGCAACAAGTCAAGATATTTCAATAGTATCTGCAGCTTGGGAAGCAATTGATTGTGATGGAGATGGTGTAGTTAACGGAACAGAATTAGAAGATAGTACTGATCCTCAAAACCCATGTGACTTTATTACATCAAGTACTACAGTTCCTCAATCTATGGAATGGTTAGCAGGAGATTGTGATATGGATAATGTACCAAACGGTGAAGAATTTCCTTTAGGAGATACAGATGGAGATGGTATACCTAACTGGATGGATACTGATGATGATAATGATGGTGTAGATACTATTAACGAAGATTATGCTGATACTGATGATTCTGATGGTGATATAGATCCTACGGGAGATGATGATCCAACTAACGATGATACAGACGGAGATGGTATTCCAGATTACTTAGATACGGATGATGATAATGATGGAATTTTAACTCCAGATGAGTATCCAGACCCTAATGAAGATGGTATCGGATTCGGTGATGATGCAGTAGATAGTGATGGTGATGGTTTACCAGATTACTTAGATGTAAACAACGCAGCGCCTTCTGAAGATGATCTTGAAATATTTAATGCGGTTACGCCTAACGGAGATGGTGAAAACGATGTGTTTATTATAAGAAACATTGAGCTTTACCCTGAAAATACTGTTAAGATTTATAACAGATGGGGAGTTATTGTATATGAAACGTCAGGATACGCTCAAAATGGAAACTTCTTTAAAGGAGAGTCTAATGGTAGAGTAAATGTTCAAGTTGATGAGCAATTACCAGTAGGAACTTACTTCTATACTATTGAGTATAATAAGTCAGGTGAAACTAAATCAAGAGCTGGATACTTATATATCCAACGATAATAATTAATAAAAAAAAGAGATAGCCTTTCAAATGGCTATCTCTAATTAAAGAATAATTATACCCTATTTATAATGAAAAATAAAATTTTAATTTTAGTAACTCTTATAAGTGCTTTTAGCTTTATAGATGTTTCTGCCCAGCAAGATGCTCAGTTTACTCAGTATATGTATAACACTATGAGTGTAAACCCGGCTTACGCAGGGTCTAGAGATGGTTTAAGTGCGTTATTGTTATACCGTACGCAATGGGTTGGATTAGACGGTGCGCCAGATACTGGTACGTTCAATATCCATTCACCTATTGGAGGAGAAGACGGTAAGGTAGGTTTAGGTTTATCTGTTGTAAATGACAGAATTGGACCAACACAAGAAACTTATGTTGATGTTGACTTTTCATATACTATTAATACATCGGATAAAGGAAGGTTATCTTTAGGTTTAAAAGCCGGTGGTCACTTTTTAGATGTTAAGTATTCTGAATTGAATCAATATAATGCTGGGGATCCATTATTACAAACGGATATCGAAAACAAATTTTCGCCAAATGTAGGTGCTGGTATATATTACCGTAGCGCAGACAAGTGGTACTTAGGTTTATCTGTTCCTAATTTATTAGAAACAAAGCATTTTGATGAAGCTTCTTTATCTCAAGCGACAGAAAGAATGAATGCTTATTTAATTGGAGGTTATGTATTTGATATTAATACAGACTTAAAATTAAAGCCTGCATTCTTAATGAAAGCTGTAACTGGAGCACCATTACAAGCAGATTTAACTGTAAATGCATTATATAAAGAGAAATTTACTGTTGGTTTAGCATACCGTTGGTCTGCAGCATTAAGTGGGCTTTTAGGATACCAAGTTTCGGATAGCTTAATGCTAGGGTTTGGATATGATAGAGAAGTGACAGATTTAGGTCAAACACAATTTAATTCAGGTTCTTTTGAAGTGTTTTTAAGATTTGAACCAAGAGATCTTACTAAGATTTTATCACCAAGATTCTTTTAATATATATAGACAATATAGATTATGAAAAATAAATATATACTTTCTACTTTAATCATTTTACTAACATTTACCTTTTCATTTGCACAAGATGATGGTATCTCTTCTAGTACAGATAAAAAGTACGATAAACTTTCTTACATAGAAACAACAAAAGAATTGTTGAAACTAGTAGAGAAAGGAAATAAGACACCAGAGGTTTACAAAAAGTTAGCTAACTCTTATTATTTCAATACTCAGATGGAGGATGCCTCTAAATGGTACGGAGAGTTATTTAAATTAGATGCAGTTGTAGAATATGAGTATTACTACCGATATGCAATGAGTTTAAAAGCAATTGGAGACTATGAGAATGCTAACGTAAACATGAGAAAGTTTGCTACTTATAAGCCGGAAGATTCTAGAGCAATATTATTTTCTAAATCACCAAATTATTTAGAAGCTATTGAAGCGCTTTCAGGAGATTTCGAATTAGAAAATTTAGATTTAAACTCTCGTTTTTCTGATTTCGGTACTTCTTTTTTCAAAGATGGAATTGTTTTCGCTTCATCAAGAGGGGAAGGTAAATTATACAAGTGGAATGAACAACCATTTTTAGATTTGTATTATTCAGTTAACGAAGCTGATGATGTAACACCATTTTCTGCTAAATTAAACACGAAGTTTCACGAGTCTTCTACTTCATTTACTCAAGATGGAAACACAATTTACTTTACTAGAAATAACTATTTCAAGGGTAAAGTTAAAAAAAGTGATGAAAAAGTTAATGGTTTAAAAATCTTTAAAGCTGAATTTATTAATGGTGCATGGACTAATGTAGTTAGTATGCCATTTAATAATAACCAATACAATGTAGCTCACCCAGCATTAAGTTTAGATGAAACTAAATTATATTTTGCTAGTGATATGCCAGGTACTCATGGTAAGTCTGATATCTACTATGTTGATATCTTAGAAGATGGTGCTTACGGAGAACCAGTTAATTTAGGTGGAGATATTAATACTGAAGGAAGAGAAAATTTTCCTTATATCAGTAACAACGGAACACTTTACTTTTCTTCTGATGGACACCAAGGATTAGGAGGTTTAGATATTTTTATGACTAAGCTTGATGATGTTAATCATGAAGTAGTAAACTTAGGGAAGCCTTTAAATAGTTCTCGAGATGATTTTGAGTTTATTATTGACGAGTTTTCTAACACAGGATATTTAACTTCTAATAGATATAACGGAAAAGGAGATGATGATATTTATAAGTTTACTAGAACATTCTGTACGCAATTAATCTCTGGTACAACAGTAAACAAATTGACTAACGTTATTATACCTTACGCAAGTGTTGTAGTTATAAACGAAAAAGGAGTTGAAGTACAAAACTTAACTTCTGATCAAAATGGGGCATTCAGTTATGAAGGACCATGTAACAAACAAAAGTATAATATCATAGCATCTAAAGATGGTTATATTCAAGCGGATCAAACATTCTTAGTTAATCCTAAGAAGAAAGAGGATGTGGTTTTAAAACTTAACTTAACACCAGAAACTACAAAACCTGCAGAAGTTGGTATGGACTTAGTAGAAGTGTTAGATTTAAATCCAATATACTTTGATTTTGACAAGTCTAACATTAGAGCAGATGCTGAAGTTGAATTATGGAAAGTAATTAATTACATGAGAAAATATCCTTCAGTAAGAATCGATGTTCAGTCTCATACAGATTCAAGAGCAACAGATGATTACAACTGGGCATTATCTAACAGAAGAAACGTTTCAACTAAACAATACATAATCCAGGAAGGTGGTATTGCTGCTGATAGATTAGAAGGTAGAGGTTATGGAGAAACAATGTTAGTAAACAGATGTAGTAACGGTGTAAAATGTACCGAAGACGAACATGATTGGAATAGAAGAAGTAACTTTATTATTATCAACAGATAGTATTTAAGTTTATTTATCATAGTAAAAAAAGCACCTCTTTTAGAGGTGCTTTTTTTTATTAAATTCTATTTAAAATAAATTTTTCAATTATCTAAGTATTAACTTTGTGTATTAATTATAATTAATGAAAGAAGAAAACGTAATTTTAGTAAATGAGTTTGATGAGCAAATAGGATTGATGCCTAAAATGGAAGCGCATGAAAAAGCGCTGCTTCATAGAGCATTTTCAGTATTTGTATTTAATGATCAAAACGAATTAATGTTACAACAAAGAGCATTAAGTAAATACCACTCTCCAGGATTATGGACTAATACATGTTGCAGTCATCAAAGAGAAGGAGAAAGTAATATACAAGCTGGTACTAGACGCTTAATGGAAGAAATGGGGTTTGCAACCACACTAGAAGAGAAAACATCTTTTATATACAAAGCACCCTTTGATAACGGTTTAACAGAGCACGAATTAGACCATATTATGGTTGGGTATTATCAAGAAGACCCAAACATTAATAAAGAAGAAGTAGAGGCTTGGAAATGGATGCCATTAGAAGATGTTAAGTCGGATATTATTAATCAACCAGAACTATATACGGCTTGGTTTAAAATAATATTTGATAAGTTTTATGAATTTATAAATATCAATCATGAGAGTAACAGTAAGTAGAAAAGCACATTTTAATTCAGCGCATAGATTGTATCGTAAAGATTGGTCTTTTGAAAAAAATAACGAGATCTTCGGGAAATGTAATAACCCAAACTATCATGGTCATAATTACGAATTGATAGCTAGTGTTACTGGAGCAATAGATCAAGAAACAGGGTTTGTTATAGATGTCAAGATTTTAAAGGATATTATTAAGGCTGAAGTCGAAGATGCTTTTGATCATAAAAATTTAAATTTAGATGTACCGGAGTTTAAAGATTTAAACCCAACAGCAGAAAATATAGCTGTGGTTATCTATAATAAAATAAAGGCAAAACTTAAATCTAACTTAGAGCTAGAGGTCACGTTGTACGAAACACCAAGAAACTTTGTTAGTTATTCTGGCAAATAATCTATCTAATATAAATAAAGGCTTTAAAATGCATATAAATAGTTTTAATTTCGAACTTTATATGTAGCTTTGCAGCTAATTAAATTAAAAAGTTATGGCAAATAAAAGAGACCTAAAAAAAGACATTAATTACGTTTTAGGAGATATTATTGAAGCAGTATACGTTTGGGAATATTCAAACACTGATAAGGACAATTCTAAAAGTGAAGCAATTATAGATGACGCTATTGAGACATTTGACGATCTTATTTCTAAATTAAACACAAAAGTTGAAGAAAATAAGAAGGCTCATTTTAATGGTATTAAGTCTGACCTTGAGGTTAAAGGACGTGCGTTGATTGAAAGAATAAATAAATTAGGATAATTTATTTGAAAAAAAGTTTGCCAATGTAATAGTTAGTATTATATTTGCCAACTCTTTTGCCGATGTAGCTCAGCTGGCTAGAGCAGCTGATTTGTAATCAGCAGGTCGTGGGTTCGAGTCCCTCCATCGGCTCTAAAAAGCTTCTCAATTTGAGAAGCTTTTTTTTTGCCTATAATTGAAGCTTTAACTCAAGGCATAAAAAAAACCATTTAATAAATTAAATGGTTTTTTTTATAAGTGTAAATTGGTAATCTACTGTTCTGATTTTTTAATATCTAGGATGTATTGATTTAATTCTTTACCATACTTTGATGCTTTTACTTTAGGAGACAATACACTATTGATTGTATCTAAGTATTTGACATTAGCATCATATATTTCTGATAGCGCTAAATAAGGTGCTACTTCACTATCGCTATGCGAAACAGCAAAATTGGCAGTATATAAATATTTTCTTTTTGTAAAGGTTTTTAAAGCAGTTTCTGTCTTTTTAAGTGTAATGGTATCATTATCCTTTGCAGCATCAAACAACGCTTTAGTAAGGTCTAAATTTTTGTCGTTAAACTTACTGATCATAGATAAGTATTCCTCTAAAGTTTCGTGTTGCTTTGAGCCTTTTATTTTAGCATCATAAGCAAAGTTATCTAATGATGTTTGTATTGTAGTCAACCCTTTGTCTCCAAAAAACGAGATACGATCATCTTCTTTTGTGTTTTTATTTAGGTATAAGTAAAACATTTCTGGCTCTGTAATGTCTGAAACTAGCTTAAAGTCGGAGGTACCATTTATTATTATGGAATCCATAGTAACTAAAACAGTATCTTGAACCTTCTTTAAATAGATTGTACCTTTTTTTAATCCTTTGACAGTTCCGGTTACGGTTAATTTGTCAGTGTCATTCCCACAAGAAAATATAGAAACTAATAGTAATAATGCAATAATTTTTTTCATCTAAAATTTGTTTTTAACGTTGGCAAATATCAATTAAAAAATACAATAATACTAACCGCCCGAGGCTAATTGCATTAAAATTGTACAACCAATTGCGGCTAAAGTACCAACAGCGTATCCAAATACAGCTAACAACACGCCAACAGTGGCTAGTGATGGATGGAAGGCGGAAGCAACAATAGGAGCAGAGGCTGCACCACCAACATTAGCTTGACTACCTACTGCTAAAAAGAAATAAGGCGCTTTTATAAGTTTAGCAATACCTATCAATAGTAAGGCATGGATAGTCATCCATACAAACCCAATAGCTATTAAGCCTACATTGTCAAATATAGAGCTGATGTCAATTTTCATTCCAATAGTAGCAACTAGTATGTAAATAAATACGCTTCCAAATTTACTTGCGCCTGCACCTTCGTAATTTTTAGCTTTTGTAAACGATAGTAAAATAGCAACAATGGTTGCTATACTTATCATCCAGAAAAACGTACTATCTAAAAATGTAAATGTGTTTTTTATTGTTGTAGACTCGATCTCGGATATTATTCTTCCAAAAAAAGGAGCTATGTTATCAGCACTAAAATGAGCAAAACTTACTGTTCCAAAAGCAATTGCGGCTAGTAACATAAGGTCGGTAACTGTTGGGTTGCGTTTTACACTTTCCGTAAACTTGGACATTTTTTCTTTTAAAGCTTCAATAGACGATGTGTCAGCTTTTAACCATTTGTTTATTTTAGCGCGTTTTCCTATTCCTATTAATAGTATGGCCATCCAAACATTAGCCACAACTATATCAACAAAAACCATTTTACCATACTCTGCTTGATTATAACCGTAAATTTCTAGCATTGCGGTTTGGTTAGCGCCTCCACCAATCCAGCTTCCGGCTAAAGTTGATAATCCTCTCCATACAGCATCAGGACCTACGCCCCCAACAGTCTCTGGCGAAATGGCAGATATTAGCAATATTGCTATTGGACCTCCAATAATAATACCTACAGTTCCTGTAAAAAACATAATCAGGGCTTTCCAACCTAAATTAAATACTGCTTTTAGATCAATACTTAGTGTCATAAGTACTAAAGCAGCAGGTAATAGGTAACGACTGGCAACAAAATATAAGTTTGTTTTATGCGCTACAACAGTACCGGTATTTGTAGTAGTTTCCCATTCTGGAGCTATTAAACCAATGGTTGTTAGTATTGCGGGTAGCATATAGGCCATAAATAGTCCTGGTACAATTTTATAAAATTTTTCCCAGAAGCCTCCTTTTAAAGATTCTGTGTAAAAAATCAAACCTAATGCAAGCATTAGTACCCCGAAAACAACGGTGTCGTTTGTAAATAATGGTTCACTCATAGTGTTGGTATATTATTAACGCAAAATAATCAAATAAAATGGTTATTTAAAGCTCATAAAATAAAGTTTGGCACAGCATTTGTATTATAGAAGTTGTAATCAAATATGATGACTTTCTTACACTAGGTGTGGTTACCTAAACAGAAACGAGTAATGATTACATTGGTTGGTTAGTATGAAAAAGCACTCTTTTTAGAGTGCTTTTTCTATTTAATTATTTTAGTAAATCTTTAACAATCCTAAATGTTAGTTAGTTGTTATTGGCACGACTGTTGTATTATTAGAGTTGTAGTTATATATGTTGACTTTCATTAGGTGTGGTTACCTAGACAGAAACGAGTAATAATTACATTGGTTGGTTAGTATGAAAAAGCATCCTTTTTAGGATGCTTTTTCTATATAATACATTTAATAAAGCTTTAACAATACGTTGTTTATTGTAACTAGAAATGGCATGACAATTGCATTACTGTAATAGTAATTATATATGTAGACTTTCACTTAGGTGTGGTTACCTAAACGAAACGAGTTGTAATTATCATATTTTTGGTTGGTTAGTATGAAAAAGCATCCTTTTTAAGGATGCTTTTTCTATTAGTACTAATTGTAAATTAATGATTTATAAACGTAGTAATACAGTTTAGTAACTCTGGAGATAGAGGTCTTTGTGACTCGTTGTAAGATTTTGAATTTTCTAGATCACCACCAGAGATAGTAACTAAAACGTGATTCATGTTTGGTATAATCTTCAATTCTGATGTAGGTGCAGCATCATGTAATAGTTTAGCTTCGGCTTCACTTACTTGTAAATCTTTTGTGCCATTTGTAATCAAAATAGGAATCTCCAAAGTACTTAAAATCTCTGTTGGATTGTATTGCATCCAATTCATAATAAAACGTTGCGTTTCGATATTAAAAATAGAAGATAGGGCAACAGGATAATCCGTTGTTGTTTTTCCTGCTTTTAAAAGTTTGAAAATTCTTTTGGTATCCGCCGTAAATTGCGGTGCTGTTTTTTCTACTTGTTCTGTAATAAGTTGATCAATACTTAAAGCAGTTCCTGCTATGGATATAAAACCATCGGCAGCATCTTTAGCGGCTAACATCCCAATTAAACTACCTTGGTCATGACCAATAATATAGATATGCTTATAATTATTTTTAGTCTTAAAGTAGGTCATTACGGCTGATGCATCTGCCACAAAGTCATCAAACATAATATTATTAGCTACGGTCTTATTGCGTATTTGTTTAACAATCCTTTTGTCATATCTAAATGTTGCAATATTTTGGTTTGCTAAATGTGTAGCAAGTTTTTTTATATTATTTGTTTTCTGAAAATTTTGATTACCATCTTTATCCGTTGGTCCTGATCCACCAATAATTATAGCCAGTGTACTAGCTGGTGTACTCGGCTTTAAAAGTGTCCCGTTAATATGCTGGTTTATAGCAATATCTTGACTAATAGGCGTGGCATCTTGTGCGTTAGCAAAAAATGAAGTTATTGCAAGTAGTATTAAGATGTGTAATTTCATATAAAGCGTTTTGATCTACTAAGACAAATAAAATGCCATACTCAAATTTACATCTAATTATTGGCATAAAAAACCGAATGTTATTATTTTGAAACGTGTTTTTAATCGATTAAAAACACTGGTTAATCGGTAAATGTTAAAATTTAATGCGTTTCATCGATTTATATTGTTTTTAAACGTGAAATACGTGAATAAGTTTTATGTTTGTAGTGTACTAGAAATTACATACTTTTTAGTTCAATGGATTAATTAATTATTATTTGCATTATTAAGTTTATTTTAAACTAATGTAAAATGCCAAATAGCAAAAAGCCAAGGTTGAGGGACCTTGGCTTTTTTGTTTTTAATAGTTATTTAAACGTATTATAAAATTGAAAATTTAAATCTTTACTAAAGCAATCTATTTTATAACTCTAAAGGTTAAATTGATTCTAGGTTTTATAACTCTTTTTGTTTTGGCAATTTGATGCAGCCAATGATGTTGCGTTTCACCTTTCATAAGTAATAAGCTACCATGCTCTAGTAATAGTTTGTGTTTTAATTTAGGGTTGCCTTTATGTTTTAAATTAAAATAACGTGGTGCTCCTAAAGTTACAGAAGCTATAATCGGGTTATTCCCCAATTCTTTTTCGTTATCGGCATGCCAACCGTTACTGTCTTGACCATCTCGATATAAATTTGCTAAACATGTTGTAAAAACGGTTTCAGCTTGTTGCTCTATAAGTTTTTTTATTTCGCTTAAAGCGGAAGTAAAGCCGTGCGGTTGCATGGTTATATTTGAGTAACTATAGGGTTTGTTATTGCTAGCAAACAAGGCAGTAAGTCTAGGTTGTGGATGTGTTTTTCCAAAAACAGTAATATCATCTTGTTGCCAAGGAATAGTTTTTAAAAAACGATCAAAATAGTTGCCGGCATCTTTTAAATCTAAAAAACCAGGAAAGTAACTAATGTCAGCATCGGGTAAATTAAGTTTTATTTCTTCAGAAAATAACATAGACTAAAATTTTAAGTAGTAAAATGCCCAATACATTAATCCAAATTGTAAAGGAATACGAAGTATTAGCGCCCATTTAGGTATTCCAGCGGAAGCTTTTTTACTAGATAACATATTAAAATGAACCATTAAAAACACTGTAAGCATAGTAATTATACCATAAATAGAAATGGTTTTTAAGCTTGGAATACAAATGGTTATGGCTAGTAACACTTCTACTATTCCACTAAAATAAACTAGTAATTTATGGTTTGGTAAGTAGCTTGGCATTATACGCATATACATTTTGGGTTTAATAAAATGCATAATTCCGGCAAGTAAATACATTACAGACATTATATAAAGATGCCAAGGATAAGTCATAGTTAGTGTTTTATTTTATAAATTTAGCCTATAATTTAGATACCATGAAGTTTACTCTAGCTCTTTTACTAACATTTTTTACAACTATTTGTGTTGCTCAACTCCGCGAAGGTTTTGTATATGCACAAGATATTATTGATGATCTAGCGGTAGAATTAAGATACTGTAACGATGATAATTTTGTAGGACAACAAATAGATGGCTATAATAAAGAAGTTGTTATTATGACAGATTTGGCAGCTAAAGCACTGCGCAAAATTCAGGATACTCTTAAAACACAAGGATTAGGTATAAAAATTTATGATGCTTATAGACCACAACGTGCGGTAAATCATTTTGTAAGATGGGCTAAACAAATTAACGATACATTACAAAAAGAAGCGTATTACCCAAATGTTAAAAAACGAAATTTATTTAGTCAAGGTTATATTGCCTCTAAATCTAGACATAGTAGCGGGAGTACTTTAGATTTGACTATTATTAATTTAGAAACAGGGGAAGAGCTTGATATGGGTACGCCTTATGATTTTTTTGGCCCAGAATCTTGGGTTGTAAATAATAAGTTAACCAAAAAGCAACAAAAAAATAGACAGTTGTTACAACATGTCATGTTGACTAACGGTTTTAGGAATTATCCAAAAGAGTGGTGGCATTTTACCTTAAGAGGAGAACCTTACCGTAACCAGTATTTCGATTTTCCTGTAGAGTAATATCTATACTGGTAATAGCGCTTTATGCTGTTACAAATATCTTTTTAAAACCTTTAGGTAATTCATCCTTTATATACAGTGCTTCATTAGTAAAAGGATGTGTAAATTTTAAAGAGTAAGCATGTAAAAACATGCCTTTTCCATTTAAAATTAATGGTGCTGTTCCATAGGTTTTATCTCCCAAAATTGGATTGCCAATACTAGCTAAATGTTTTCTTAGTTGATGTCTACGTCCAGTTTGAGGGTGTAGCTTTACTAAATTTAGTGTCGTAAATCTTTTGGAAGGTACTGTGTTGTAAACCTTAAAATCTGAAGCAGCATATTTACCATCTACTGTATCATTAATGTTTCCGCTTTCAGGCATAGCACCGATTGCAATTGCGTAATAGGTTTTTGTAATGGCTCTGTTTTCAAATATTTTATTTAAAGCAGTAATGCTACTACTTGTTTTTCCTATTAATAAGATACCAGTAGTAGCGTAATCTAAGCGATGGACTGGTTGCGGTATTGTGGCATCAGGTTGTGTGCTTTTTTGTAAGTTTTGTGTAAGCGCATTAGCAACAGTTTTAAAAGTGTTTCCGCTAACTAAAATCCCTGCTGGCTTGTGTACAATCGCCAAATAATCGTCTTCAAATAAAACCTTTAATTTAAAGATTAGTTTGGTTTTTGTTCCTTCGTTTTCCGAAGCAAATAATGTAATAGTTTCTCCGCCTTTTATAAAGGTTGCAGAAGTTGCTGTAATTCCATTAACAGTAATTAGCTCCTTTTTTAATGTTTTTTTTAATGCAGACTTAGTTGTAATGGTTTCAAATAGACCAACACCATAGTCTTGCAGTCTTATGGCATTAGATTGTAATGGTGCTATATGTGTTTGTATAGGTTTAATTTTAAAGTCTTTTGATAACTATTAATATAATATTTTTTTCGCAAAGTTATTAGTATTACTTGACAACGTCAAATTGACCGTATATCAAAAAAGCCACAACTTAAGTTGTGGCTTTTAATATAAATAATTAGTAAGTATTATGCTTTTTTAGCCTTAACTACTATTTTGATTTCTACATCATCTTTAATCATTTTGTCTCCCAATGCAGCAGCATTTAAGGATTTGCTAGAGTTGTGCATGATGTTCCATTCCGTTCTATTAATAGTAAATGTTTCACTTGAAATAGTTACATCATCACCAGTTACAGTTACTGTTGCAGGAAATGTTACATTCTTTTTAATACCTTTCATAGTAAGGTTACCGCTTACGTTATCACCTTCTACTTTAGTAATTTCAAATGCAGCAGTAGCAAATTTTTCAACGTCAAAAAAGTCATCACCTTTTAAATGGCTAACTAATTTACCGTTAGCTTCATCATCTGCAGGTATATCTGTACATGCAATAGTATTAATGTCAAACATAAAAGTACCACCTACTAATTTGTCTCCTTCAAATTCGGCAACACCATTAGATACATTTATTGTTCCTTCGTGTCCACCAACAATTTTGTTTGCTTTCCAAACAATCATAGAAGTAGCAGCGTCAGCTTTAAATTTAGCAGCTTCAGTATTTTGTGCAACAGTTTGTGCTTCTCCTGTTTTTGCTTCCTTAACGTCACTTTTACATGCAACAACAGTTAATCCAACTATGGCAACAGCAAAAAGATTTAATACAATTTTTTTCATGATATAAGTTTTTAGTCTTTAGTGATTTATTATGCAAATATATAAATAATCTTCCATGGAAACTAATTAAATATTTGTTAAAATAAATAATGACATTTTGGCATTATTTATAGTAATGGCAGTACTTTTGCCATCCCAATTACAGTATTTTAAATTAAGTACAACAATGAGCAAGAAAACTAAAAGAGAAGCAGACATAGAAGAAGAAGTGAATACAACTTCTAATCAATCAGATACAACTACAACACCAGAAGAAGCGGAAGTGGTAGAGCAATTATCTGTAGAGGATCAATTAACGGTAGATTTACAACAAGAAAAAGATAAGTTTTTACGTCTTTTTGCAGAGTTTGAAAACTATAAAAAACGTACGTCTAGAGAGCGTGTGGAATTGTTTCAAACAGCAAGTAAAGATGTAATGGTGTCAATGTTGCCAATTTTGGATGATTTTGAACGTGCTTTATTACATATTGATGAAGATAAAGAAGCTGAAGAGTTACGTAAAGGTGTTTTATTAATTTATAACAAATTATTAAACGCATTACAACAAAAAGGTTTGGCTACAATTGAGGTTAGAGCAGGAGATACATTTAATGCAGATCATCATGAAGCTATAACACAAATACCTGCACCTACAGCAGATTTAAAAGGTAAGATTATAGACGTTATTGAAAAAGGATATAAACTAGGCGAGACTGTTATACGTTTTCCTAAGGTAATTATAGGACAATAATATAAGTATGGCTAAAAGAGATTTTTACGAAATATTAGGTATTAACAAATCAGCGACACAAGCTGAGATAAAAAAAGGGTACCGTAAAAAAGCAATCGAATTTCATCCAGATAAAAATCCGGATGATAAAGACGCTGAGTCTAAATTTAAAGAAGCAGCTGAAGCTTATGAAATACTAAGCGACGAGAATAAAAAGGCACGTTATGACCAATATGGACACCAAGCTTTCGAAGGAGGCGGTGGCGGTGGCTACAGCGGTGGTGGTATGAATATGGACGACATCTTTAGTCAGTTTGGAGATATCTTTGGAGGCGGAGGCTTCGGAGGAGGTGGTTTCTCTGGTTTTGGTGGCGGGCAACAGCGTCGTGTTAAAGGAAGTAACTTACGTGTACGTTTAAAACTAACATTAGAAGAAATTGCTAATGGTGTTGAGAAAAAAATAAAAGTAAAACGTAAAGTTCAAGCACCAGGAACTACATATAAAACGTGTAGTACTTGTAATGGTTCTGGTCAAGTTACTAGAGTTACAAATACTATTTTAGGACGTATGCAAACGGCATCTCCTTGTACAACTTGTGGAGGAGCAGGTCAAACTATAGATAAAAAACCTAGTGAGGCAGATGCACAAGGTATGATAGCTAAAGAAGAAACTATTCCTGTAAATATTCCTGCAGGTGTAGTAGATGGTATGCAGCTTAAAGTTTCTGGTAAAGGTAACGAAGCACCAGGTAATGGCGTTTCTGGAGATTTATTAGTAGCTATAGAAGAAGAAGCGCATGAGTCTTTACAACGTGAAGGAGATAATTTACATTATGATCTTTATGTAAGCTTACCAGATGCTATTTTAGGTAACTCTAAAGAGATTGATACAGTTACTGGAAAAGTGCGTATTAAGATTGAAGCAGGTATGCAATCAGGAAAAATATTACGCTTACGCGGAAAAGGTATTCCTAGCATAAACGGTTACGGAAAAGGAGATTTATTAGTACATGTTAATGTTTGGACGCCAAAAACGTTAAACAAAAAACAAAAAGATTTCTTTGAAAGTATGCGTGAGGACGAACATTTTTCACCTAAGCCGGAACGCAGTGATAAGTCGTTTTTCGAGAAAGTAAAAGATATGTTTTCTTAATTTAAACAGTATCTTAGTTATATGATTAGTAAGAAAATCCGCTGTAAAAAGCGGATTTTTTTTGCCTTTTGTTTAACTATTTAAATCATTTAACATCTTAGTTTAATAAAAAATATTATATTTGATATATCGCTAGCCTAGCTAGTGATAATTTTTCTTTTTCATAGCAATTTTTTCCCATCCTTTATTTATTTAAAGGGTGGGTTTTGTTTTTAATGAGACTTTTACTTTTGAAGCGCATAGCGCGAACAAAAATAAACTAGTCGAATTAATCCCAACGCAGGTTGGGATCCAAGATGGTAATAGGTGGGCTTTTACTTTTAAAGCGCATAGCGCGAACAAAAGTAAACTAGTCGAATTAACCCCAACGCAGGTTGGGATCCAAAAAATATAGAAGATGGACTTTTACTTTTGTAGCGCAGCACGCTAACAAAAGTAAATTAGTCGAATTAATCCCAAAGCAGATTGCAATGCAAGATGATAGCAGATTAACCTTTAATTTTCTACTAAATACTTTTTCTAATTTTTGGATGCTAGTTATAGCCAAGGTGATACCTCTGGTGTAGTTGTCTTAAAGATTAAAGTGTTTATAATAAAATTGGTTACACCTAGTTAAAAATAAGTAAATCTATTACGATACTATTTTAACATTTTCTATATTTACAAAGCGCGCTATAAGCAGTCGTACTAATCAATTTTAAAAATCTATGAGCAACCTTTTAGAGGTGCATCAAGTATCTAAGAATTTTGGAAACTTTACTGCACTTAATAATGTGTCTATAACTGTGCCTAAAGGCAGTATTTTTGGTTTACTAGGACCAAACGGAGCAGGAAAAACAACTTTAATTAGAGTTATTAACCAAATAACAATGCCAGATTCTGGACATGTTTTGTTAGATGGAGAAGCTCTTAAAAATCATCATGTTAGAGATATTGGCTATTTACCTGAGGAGCGTGGTTTATATAAGTCTATGAAGGTAGGAGAGCAAGCGTTATACTTGGCACAACTTAAAGGAATGCAAAAGGCAGAAGCTAAAAAACGACTAAAAATGTGGTTTGAGCGTTTGGAGATTGGAGATTGGTGGAATAAAAAAATACAAGAGTTATCCAAAGGTATGGCTCAAAAAATTCAATTTGTTGTTACCGTTTTACACGAGCCTAAATTATTAATCTTTGACGAGCCTTTTTCTGGATTTGATCCAATAAACGCTAATCTAATTAAAGATGAGATTTTAAGACTACGTGATAATGGAGCAACTGTTATTTTTTCTACACACCGTATGGAGTCTGTAGAAGAGTTGTGTGATCATATAGCATTAATACATAAATCTAATAAAGTATTGGACGGTAATTTAATGGATATTAAACGTCAGTTTAAAACTAATACATTTCAAATAGGTATTAATCCTAATAATAGTGGATTAGAACAAGAGTTAGCTAGCAAGTTTAGTGTTACGCCAGCCGAATTTAAAACACTTGGTGACGATTTAAAACTTAATATTAAGTTGTCAGAGAATGAATCTGCTAACGACTTATTAAGCTATTTAAATAATCAAGGACAAATTTCTCATTTCGTAGAAGTTATTCCTAGTGCTAACGATATTTTTATTCAAACTGTAAAGAATAACTAATTATGAATCATCTTCCACTTATTATACAACGCGAATACTTAACCAAGGTTAAGAACAAATCATTTTTAATAATGACTGTACTTAGTCCGTTAATTATGATTGCGTTAATTACTGTTGTGATGTATTTATCACAAATGAATAACAATAAGCAACGAACAATTTCTGTTTTAGACGATTCAGGTTTTTTAACTGAAGCGTTTATAGATACAGAAAACACAAAGTATAATGTGTTAACGGGACTTACACTTGACAATGCTAAAAAGCTAGTCGAAGAACAGGGTAATTATGGATTGTTGCACGTTAATAAGATTCAGAATTTTGACAACGTAGGCAGTGCTGTTCAGTTTTATTCTGAAGAGTCTCCATCACTTTCTATTATTTCTTCTTTAGAAAATAAAATAGAAAAGGAGCTTACTAATCAAAATATGGCTCAAAAAGGAATTGACTTAGCAACCATAAAAGCGTCTAAAATTAGTATTGATATTGCACAAGAAAACTTTACAGGTGTAAAGTCTTCTAAGATAGATAGTGTTGTTAAACTGGCATTTGGTGGTGCAGCGGGTTATCTGTTATTCATGTTTATTATTATTTACGGTAACATGATTATGCGAAGTGTTATTGAAGAAAAAACAAGCCGAATTATAGAGGTTATAATTTCTTCAGTAAAGCCAATACAATTAATGTTAGGTAAAATTATAGGAACGTCTTTAGCCGGAATTACTCAGTTTGTAATTTGGATTATTTTAGGAGGTGTTTTACTAACGGTTGTATCAGCTATTTTCGGGATAGACTTCGCGCAAGCACAAACACCACAGCAAGAGTTAATGCTTCAGGCTATGGATAATCCAGGAACGGGAGAAAAAGTACAAAGTTTATTTACAGCTTTTTATAATTTACCATTAGCCAATTTGGTTATTGCTTTTCTACTGTTTTTTATTAGTGGGTACTTGTTATATGCCTCTTTATATGCAGCAATTGGTGCAGCAGTAGATAACGAAACAGATACACAACAATTTATGTTGCCTATTTTAATGCCATTAATTTTAGCAGTTTATGTAGGTATGTTTACAGTAATTGAGGATCCACATGGTACGGTAAGTACTATATTTTCGTTTATACCGTTTACATCTCCAGTTGTAATGTTAATGAGGATACCGTTTGGAGTGCCAATTTGGCAACAAATAGTGTCGTTGTTATTACTGATAGGGACATTTATGGGAACTGTATGGTTTGCAGCAAAAATTTATAGAGTTGGTATTTTAATGTACGGAAAAAAACCAACGTATAAAGAGTTGTTAAAGTGGATTAGATATTAATAAATAATAGAATGCAAGAGAGTAAAGTCGCAGACAAAATTGAGGAAGGTGTAGAGAAGATGGGAGATGCTATTGTAGATAGTTCTGCGTGGGAAAAGCTTGTCGAATTTTTAAATTTTAAGATCTATACATTTACAGATAATCAAGATCAGATCACAGGTGTTTTAAAAGTAAAATATTTACTGCTTGTTATTCTTGTGTTATTGCTTACAACCTATGTCTTGCGCTGGGTAAGAAAGCTAGTAACTCAAAAATTACCAATAGAAGATAAAGCAAAGTTTGTAACTGTGTTTTCATTTGCACGTTGGATTATCTACGGTATTGTTTTTTTAGTTGTAATAGATTCTTTAGGAATAGATATAACAGCAGTTTTTGCAGCTTCAGCAGCATTATTAATTGGTGTAGGTTTGGCTTTGCAAACATTATTTCAGGATATTATTTCTGGAGTGTTTATACTTGTTGATCAATCTGTACATGTTGGTGATATTATTGAAATAGATGGTAAGGTAGGACGTGTTGAAGAGATTAAATTACGTACCACAAGAGCTGTAACTATTGATAATAAAGTATTGGTAATACCTAATCACTTGTACTTAACTAATAGTTTGTATAACTGGACTCAAAACGGATCGACTACTAGAGAGTCTGTAGATGTTGGTGTCGCTTATGGAAGTGATGTAAACTTGGTTAAAAAGTTGTTATTGGATGCAGCCAAGTCTAGTAAATTAGTTTTCAAGCAACCTGCACCGACAGTCTTATTTACAGATTTTGGAGATAGTGCATTAAATTTTAGAGTCGCTTTTACTATTGAGGATAGTTTTAATTCTAGAATTCCAAAAAGCGAAATCAGATTCGCAATTGACAAACTGTTTAGAGAGCATAATATTACCATACCATTTCCGCAAAGAGATGTCCATATTATTCAAGATAATAATCAAAATAACTCAATATCAATCAAATAATTAGTCTGTTTATGCAAAAGCATTTTAAATTTTTCTTGTTTGTCTTTGTCCTAATAAGTGCTGTTAATACTGCTAATGCTCAGTTAACAGATTTAGCACGTGTAGAGTATTCTTATATTCCAAAAAATAATTCCGAAGACAGTTTTGATAGGTTTAGGTTTCTACTAAATTACCCTATAAAAATGAGCGAAGGTGCTTACCTTTTAATTGGTGGTGAGTATAGTAGAATTACATTAAACTTGGAAGATAGTTACCCATTTCCAACTTCTAATTTAAGACGTTTGCATGTTTTAGATTTTAATTTAGGATACACTTTTAAAATGTCTGAAAATTGGAGATTTGGCGCAAAAATAACACCAAGATTAGCTTCTACTTTGCGACATAAGATCTCAGGAGACGATATCTTTTTAAACGGAGGGGTTTATGCAATTAACGATAGGACTAAAGATAAAACGGCTAGCAAACCATATAGATTAGTTTTAGGGCTTACCTATAATACTACAACAGGTATACCATTACCACTACCTTTTGTTAGTTATTTTAGACGTGTTAACGAGAAATGGTCTTATAATTTAGGAGTGCCAAAAACTAATGTAAAATATTATATAAACGAAAATAATATCATCCAAACCTTTGTTGGGATTGATGGTTATTTTGCCAACACACAAGAGCGTTTTTCAATTGATGGTAAGGAAGCGGATAGCGTCTCATTATCATTAATATTAGCAGGTATTGGGTATGAGTATTGTTTTACGGACCATTTAGTATGGTACGCTTATACAGGTTACACATTAAGTATGAGTAATAGGTTGAGAGACGAGAACAGAGAAGATGTATTTAAGCTTGACAACGTCAATACATTTTATTTAAGAACAGGATTTAAATTTAAAATATAATGCCAAAAATTTTAGTAATAGAGGACGAAGCAGCAATTAGGAGAGTATTAGTTAAAATCCTTTCGGAGGAAAACGATACGTATCAAGTAGAAGAAGCTGAGGATGGATTAGTTGGTATCAATAAAATTAAAAAAGAAGATTACGATTTAATTCTGTGTGACATTAAAATGCCAAAAATGGATGGTGTTGAGGTGTTAGAAGCAGCAAAAAAGATTAAGCCAGAAATACCAATGGTTATGATCTCTGGTCACGGAGATCTAGATACAGCTGTAAATACAATGCGTTTAGGGGCTTTTGATTATATCTCAAAGCCGCCAGATTTAAACCGTTTATTAAATACCGTACGTAACGCGCTAGACAGAAAAGAATTAGTTATAGAAAACAAAATTCTAAAAAGAAAAGTTAGCAAAAAGTACGAAATGATTGGTAATAGCGACGCTATTTCTCAAATCAAAGATATTATAGATAAAGTGGCACCAACGGATGCAAGAGTTTTAATAACTGGTCCAAACGGAACAGGTAAAGAGCTTGTAGCGCACTGGTTACACGAAAAAAGTACACGTGCAAAAGCACCAATGATAGAGGTTAACTGTGCAGCAATACCGTCAGAGTTAATAGAAAGTGAGCTTTTTGGTCACGTAAAAGGGGCGTTTACAAGTGCAGCAAAAGACAGAGCTGGTAAATTTGAAGCAGCTAATGGCGGAACCATTTTTCTTGACGAAATTGGTGATATGAGTCTATCTGCTCAAGCAAAAGTATTACGTGCTTTACAAGAAAGTCGCATCCAACGTGTTGGTAGCGATAAGGATATAAAAGTAAACGTACGTGTCGTTGCAGCAACCAATAAAAATTTAAAAAAGGAAATCGCAGATGGTAATTTCCGTGAGGATTTATACCACAGATTAGCGGTAATACTAGTTAAAGTGCCTGCTTTAAACGAGAGAAGAGAGGATATCCCGTTATTAATTAATCATTTTTCCGCAAAAATTGCAGAAGAGCAAGGTACTGCACATAAATCATTTTCGGCTAAAGCCATAAAATTATTACAAGATTACGACTGGACAGGTAACATTAGAGAGTTGCGTAATGTTGTAGAAAGATTAATAATATTAGGAGCAGCAGAGGTGAGTGAGCAAGACGTAAAATTATTTGCAAGTAAATAAAACAGCATGAAAGACATCCAAATTAAAGATCATAAAATCACTTCAAAAATTAAGCTTAGTGACCTGCCAAGTAAATTGGACTTAGAAACAGACAAAGACACTACAGAGGACGCTTTACGCAAAGTAAGACGCCAACTAGGTAAACTGCAAGACACCATGTATGCGCACGGTAAATATTCGGTTTTAGTATGCTTACAAGGTATGGACACGTCAGGAAAAGACAGTTTAATACGCGAAGTTTTTAAAGATTTTAATGCCAGAGGTGTTGAGGTAATGAGTTTTAAAGTTCCTACAGAATTAGAGCTTAAACACGACTACCTTTGGAGGCACTATATAAAGCTTCCGGCACGTGGTAAATTTGGCGTTCATAACCGTACACATTATGAAAACGTATTAGTAACACGCGTCCATCCTGAGTATATTTTAGGAGAAAAATTACCGTTTGTTAAAAGTATTGACGATGTAAACGAGGCCTTTTGGGACAAACGTTTTGAGCAAATCAATAATTTTGAAAAACACTTGACAGATAACGGAACATTGGTTTTTAAATTCTTCATGAATCTGTCAAAAGACGAGCAACGTAACAGATTACTGCGTCGTTTAGACAAGCAAGAAAAAAATTGGAAGTTCTCAGCAGGCGATCTAAAAGAACGTAAACTTTGGGACAAATACATGGATTGTTATCAGGATGCCATTAACAGAACAAGTACAGACTATGCGCCTTGGTATAACATTCCTGCAGACGATAAACCTACAGCACGATTGGCTGTAGCACAAATTTTATACGATACATTAAAGCAATACACAGATATAAAAGAGCCAGATTTGGACGATAAAACCAAAGCTAATTTACATTTGTACAGAGAGCAATTAAATAACGAATAGTACAATTAGGGCGTTACCACAAGGGTCGCGCTTTCCATTATATCTTTTTTTGCCATTTGTGGCAGCAAAAAAAGGATGCCATTTCAATCGCTAACGCAAACCGCATGATCTTAAAAAACAACTAAAGCGGTTAATCAAAATAAAATAGGAGACCTGATAGGATTAAATTTCTATCAGGTCTTTCCATATATAAATACTATCTTTAAAGTAAAATTACCAACCATGAAAAAACTAGCAATTCTTTTTGCATTATTACTATCCATTACCGTCTCAGGACAATCGGATCAAGACGCATTAAAAACTATTTACAGCCAATCGTTAACTAATGGTAAAGCTTACCAATGGTTAGATTATTTGTCTAACAAAATAGGAGGACGTTTGTCAGGATCTGCAAGTGCAGAAAAGGCAGTACAATACACAAAATCTGAATTGGAGAAATTAGGATTAGACAAAGTATGGTTGCAAGAAGTAATGGTTCCAAAATGGGAGCGTGGCGCAAAAGAAGTCGCGCACTTTACAACCAATAATACAACCTTAGATGTTAATATTTGTGCATTAGGAGGTTCTGTAGCAACGTCTACTTCAGGATTGGAAGCACAAGTAATAGAAGTTAAAAGCTTTGAAGAGCTAGCGGAACTTGGAGAAAAAGTAAAAGGAAAAATAGTGTTTTTTAATGGCGCTATGAATCCTGAATTAATACACACGTTTGAAGCTTACGGAGGGTGTTCTAAACAACGTTATGCAGGTGCTTATGAGGCTGGTAAACTAGGAGCAGTTGGTGTAATTGTACGTTCGTTAAATTTACGTCAAGACGATTTGCCACATACAGGAAGCATGGGGTACATGGATTTGCCAAATGAGCAACGTGTGCCATCTGCTGCAATAAGTACAAATGATGCTAATAAACTGTCAGAAGCCTTATTAAAAGACAATAATTTAAAATTCTATTTTAAACAAAGTTGTCAAGTATTTGAAGATGTTTTATCATATAATGTTATCGGAGAAATTACGGGAAGCGAATTTCCGGATGAGTTTATGGTTGTTGGAGGACATTTAGACTCGTGGGATTTAGGAGACGGATCTCATGATGATGGTGCAGGAGTAGTACAATCTATGGATGTTATCAGGTTATTAAAACAAAGCGGTATCAAACCAAAACGTACTATCAGAGTCGTGTTATTCATGAATGAAGAAAACGGATTACGTGGTGGAAAAAAATATGCAGAAGAAGCACTACGTAAAAATGAAAATCATGTTTTTGCTTTAGAGAGTGATTCTGGAGGGTTTTCTCCTCGTGGGTTTAGTTTTGATTGCAGTGAAGCAGCATTAAATAAAGTGTTAGGTTGGGAGTCTTTATTCAAACCTTATTTAATTCATTATTTTGAAAAAGGGTATAGCGGAGCAGACATTGGTCCATTAAAAAATGAAACAATTGTCATGGCTGGTTTACGTCCAGATTCTCAGCGTTATTTTGATCATCATCACGCAGCAAACGATACATTTGACGCAGTAAATAAACGTGAGTTGGAACTTGGTGCAGCAACAATGACAAGTTTAGTGTATTTGTTTGATAAATACGGGACAAGTAATATCCCTCAGGTTAAGGAATTTAAAGATTAGGAATTGGATTTTTTAACTTATTTATTAGAGAGTTTTTTAGAGATCTATCTGTTTTTTGCCGATTATAAATTCTGGAAAAAGAAAAAAGCACAACGCAAATACGAAAAGGAACATGGGCTTCCTAAACAGCTTATGATTTATCCGCCAGACAAAATTTATCTAAGAGTAGGATTATTGCTTCTTATTTTAGCTATTCCAGTTTGGTTTCTGTTTTCCATAAATAAAAACAAAAATGAAATGACTAAGCAGATGACGCAGATTCATGAATTGCTAAAGGCCGAAAAAAAACAATTCAATACATATCCAAAACAATTAAACTCAATTATTAGAAACAACCCTCTACATAGAGACTTGACAGTAGATGTATGGGATAACCCCTTTTCTTATATAGTCACAGACGACGGGTTAACTTATTCCTTAGTTTCAAAAGGACCTGACGGTATTCTAAATACAGAGGACGATGTGGAATAACCATAAATTGCTGTTTTTATTTTGTGTGCTTTTTTTTCAATGTAAAAAAGAAAGAGAAGTAATGGTCGGTATTAAAAAGCAAAATATAACAGTAGATGCGCTAAAACTTAAAAGAGTGGAGGTGGACACTTTTAAAGTGACTAATGGTTACGATTTTCCTGTAGGTAAACCAGATGCAAAACAGTATTACAATGCGCAAGGCTTTCAAGTTAATTATCATTTAGGAGATGATTGGAATGGTGTTGGAGGCGGTAATACGGATTTAGGAGATACGATATATGCTATAGCAAATGGGTATGTGTCTTTTGCAGAAGATATAAAAGGTGGTTGGGGTAATGTGATTAGAATTGTACATTATAATCCTGATCAGTCTAAAATTGAATCGGTATATGCACATTGTCAATCCATATCAGTAGTAAAAGGCCAATACATTACAAAAGGAACTGTTATTGGGACGATTGGGACAGCGGATGGTACTTATTTAGCACATTTGCATTTAGAGGTAAGAGATGCTCTAAACATGCCAATTGGTCCAGGATATTCTTCAGATACAGAAGGGTATTTAGATCCAACAAATTATATTAATAATAATAGATAAAAATGAAAACAAAATTATTTTTTATAACCTTAATTATAACAACTACAATGCTTTCGCAAACCAAAGAGTTACCCTATTATGAATTGCCAGAAGCATCAAAAACGTTTACTGCTGGTACAGTTGCAGCAAGACAAGTAGATGCTTTAGGATTTCGATTTTATCATGCTACTGATGGATTAACGGAAGCAGATTTAGTTTACAAGCCATCTGATTCTGTTAGGACAACGGGAGAAACGGTAAAGCATATTTATGAGCTATCAATAATCGTTTTAAATTCGACGTTAAAACAAGAGAACGTTAAGGACAACACTGTGTTGGATTTTGAAGCACAACGTAGTGCAACGTTAAATAATTTAAAACAAGCAGCTGATATATTAAGAGCAAGTGAAGATATTTCAGAATTTGAAATCATATTTGGATTAAGTAGAATTCAGTTTTGGAATAATATTAATGGTCCAATAGCAGATTCTATATGGCATTGTGGCCAAATAGCATCATTTAGACGGATCACAGGAAACCCAATCAGTCCAAAAGTGAATCATTTTTCGGGTAAAGTAAAACAAGATTAAGCATGAATAGACCAACATTACATCAAATTCATCCCGTTTTACCGGTACAGAATGTGTTAGCTGCCTTATTTTTTTATACTCAAAAACTTGGGTTTGAAATCGCTTTTGCGGACGATCCAAAAGATCCAAAATACGCAGGTATTAAACGTGACCATGTAGAGATTCATTTACAATGGCGAGACGATAAGGATTGGGATTTTAATGTAGACAGACCAATGCTTCGTATTGTAACGCAATATGTAGATAGTTTGTATGAAGAACTAAAGGATAAAGAGGTGTTTCATCCAGAAACAGCTGTAGTGAATACAGATTGGCAAACTAGAGAGTTTGCGTTTTACGATTTATATAAAAATGGATTAACCTTTTATCAAAATATTTAAAGACATTTACGTTTTATTTCTTGTAAACTTTGATTATTAAGCGGTTTGCTAATATAACCGTTAACTAATGTATTAGTTGTTGCTTTTCTAATATCTAGATTGTCCACAGAAGAGCTTGTTATAAAAATGGGAATGTCTTTATTAAAATTACTAATTTTAAATGCTTCTAAAAACTCCCAACCATCCATGATAGGCATATTTATGTCTAATAGGATTACATCAGGCAAATTGTCTTTTTTATTTTGCATAGTAATTAGCCCATCTAATGCTTCTTTTCCATTTTTAAATACAAGTTGATTGTCCGAAAAATTATTTATTTTCAATAGTTTTCGGACAGCAAAAGTGTAAATAGGATCATCGTCGATGATACAAATTAAGTCTAACGAATTATTCATAATTAAAATAGATTATAAATTTAGTACCTTCTCCTACAGTACTTTCCACTTCCACTGTTCCGCCCAGTGCTTCAATCTGATTTTTTACAATAAATAGCCCAAGTCCTCTTGCTTCTTTATGTTTATGAAACACGTTATACATTCCAAATAGTTTGGTGCTATGCTTTTCTAAATCAATACCTAAACCGTTATCAGTGATAGAATACATAACATGAGATTCTGTTTGTAAGGCTTCAATTTCTATTTTAGGGTTTACACCAGGTCTTTTATATTTAATAGCATTGGTTAATAGATTTATAATAATGCTATCTAAATAAGCAGGTATGGCTTTAATTGTAATGTTTTTATCTACAGTAATGTCTAAGTCGACTTGGTTTGCGATTATAACACCATTAATAGTGCTTAGTGCATTATTGGTATACTGCAGTATATTTAGGGGTTCTAGTTTGTTGTTGTCTAAAGAGTTATATATAGCAACATCATTCAAGTTTTGAATGGTTTCGTTTAGATTTTCAACAGCTTGCTCGATTAATGGAAAATATTCGTTAGTAATAACTTCAGGATATTCTTCTTTCTTTAATTTTAAAAGCATGTCTAAATTACCACCATGTGATCTTAAATTATGAGATACAATGTGGGCAAAATTTAATAATCTTTCGTTTTGCTTAGAGCTAACCGTTAATAGGTCCGTTATTTTGTTTTTTCCTTTTTTAATTTCTGAGATATCATTAATATTCGCAATAAAATGTTTTGGTTTTCTATCGCTATCCCTTACTATTGTCAGTGACAAAATACAATGTACGCTAGAGCCATTTTTATGTAAATAACGTTTTTCAATTTGATAATTATCTAATTGGTCAGAAAGCATTAGTTTTAATTCTTTTTGTCCTTTTTTTTGATCGTCTAAATGGGTATGTTCTTTAAAGTGAGTGTTTAAAAACTCCTGTTCTGTGTAGCCTAACAGTTTGCATATACCATGATTTACTTTTAACCATTGGCCTTCTAGACTTAGTAATGCCATACCAGTTAGAGAATAGTCAAAAAGCGATCTAAACTGTTTCTCTTTTATAACGGTTTTTTTTGTTTCTAAAGTTTTTTCTGTAATGTCTTGAAATATCCCTCTAATTCCGGTGCAAATATTATTTTCCCATTTAGGATGTCCTATTGCTCTGACCCATTTTTCGTTTCCTTTAGCTGTAACAATTATAAATTCGTCATCAAATTGTTGTCCAGTTTCTAATGCAGCTTGAAATAGAAGCGTTATTTTTTCGCGATGAGAGCCTTCCTTATAAAAAAAGATAGCTTGACTAACCTCTGGAGTATAATCTGCTGCTACTTCATGAATTGTTTTTGTGAAAGAGCTCCATTTTAAAGTATTAGAAGTTACATCAAGGTCCCAAGAGCCAATAGCTAATGAGTCTTCAATTGTAGATAAAAAATCTTTATCATGGATTTCGTCTGATAATATAGTAGGGGACGTATCAGTAGACATGTTTAAGGGATTAGGGATAATATTTTAAAAATTTAACAGTAATTGGCGGGGAAACACCATTAACTGCGAAACTAATACTTTTTTTAGATTAAAAGCATTTTTATCGGTTAAAAAACACTGTATTAGGCTTTTAAAAGCCTTTTTTTAACACTTCACCGATTATTGTTGAAAATAATTATTATTAAATTTAGTTATAGTGCTCTGTAAATTAGTCTTTTATGTTAAAAAGCCATTTCTGTTTAGAAATGGCTTTTTTTTACTTAATTGATCAAGTATTACTTTAAATCAATCTCTATTTGATTATGTAATATGTCTTCAAAAGTTTCTCTTTTTCTTATTAAATGGGCTTCGCCATTATAAACTAATACTTCAGCAGGCCTGCAACGCGAATTGTAATTACTAGCCATAGAGTAGCAGTAGGCTCCAGCGTTACTAAAAGCTAAAATGTCACCTTCATTTATTTCTGAAATACGTTTATTATTGGCAAACGTATCTGTTTCGCAGATGTAACCTACAACACTGTAAAAGCGTTCGCGACCTTCTGGATTTGAAATATTTCTAATACCGTGTTGAGACCCATAAAGCATTGGTCTGATTAGGTGATTAAAACCACTATCTACTTGAGCAAAAACAGTTGATGTTGTTTGTTTTACAACATTAACGTTAACTAAAAATTGACCAGCCTCACTGACTAAAAATTTTCCTGGTTCAAAAGCCAAGGTTAAAGGTTTACCATATTCTTCGCAAAAATCATTAAACCTTTTGCTTAGCTTTTCGCCAAACTCCTCAATATTTGTTTCAATATCTCCAGCGCTGTAGGGTACTTTAAATCCAGATCCAAAATCTATAAATTCTAGACTTTTAAAGTTTTTAGCAGTTTCAAATAGTATTTCACTTGCGTACAAAAACACATCAATATCTAAAATATCACTTCCAGTATGCATATGGATACCGTTAATATTCATTTTTGTGTTTTCTACAATTCGTAATATATGTGGTATTTGATGTATGGATATTCCAAACTTACTATCTATATGTCCCACAGATATATTAGTGTTTCCACCTGCCATCACATGCGGATTTATTCTAATACATACAGGTGTTTTAGGATGCTTAGTTCCAAATTGTTCTAAAATGGATAGATTATCAATATTAATTTGGCAACCTAATTCTGCAACCGTTTCTATTTCCTGTAAAGAGACACCATTAGGGGTAAATATGATATTTTCTGCATCAAAACCAGCAGCAAGTCCTAATTGTACTTCCTGTAAAGACACAGTGTCCAAACCAGAACCTAGCTGTTTCATTAACTTTAAAACCGAAATATTTGATAATGCTTTAACAGCATAATTAATTTTTACTTGGTCTACGGATTTAAAAGCAGACGTCAAACGTTGGTATTGTGACGTGATAATGTCTGCGTCGTAAATGTATACAGGACTCCCAAAGTCCGCTGCTATATCTAGTAATTGGCTGTTTTGCATCATGTAATTTTTAGTCAAAGATATTTTTTTAAAGACATTAAAAAATTAAATTATAATAATATTACACATTTAAAACAAATTGTTAATTATTTAACAATTTATAAATTCTTCATTTTGTTAACTTTTTTCATAATTAAATATTAGGGTAAGTAAATGTGATTATTTACTTTTGTTATTCTAAAATTTTACTCTAAACAAGATGAATTTACACGAATATCAAGGAAAAGAATTATTAAGCAGCTTTGGCGTACGTATCCAACGTGGTATTGTAGCACAAAATGCTGAGGAAGCGGTTGCTGCAGCTAAAAAATTAACTGAAGATACTGGAACAGGATGGCACGTTGTTAAAGCGCAAGTTCATGCTGGTGGACGTGGTAAAGGTGGTGGAGTTAAGTTGGCTAAAAACTTAGACGCAGTTAAAACTATCGCTGGAGAAATTATAGGAATGGATTTGGTAACACCTCAAACTTCAGCAGAAGGTAAGCGTGTGCACCAAGTATTAATATGTGAAGACGTATACTATCCTGGAGATTCTGAGCCAGAAGAATATTATATGTCTGTATTATTAAATAGAGGTAATGGACGTAACATGATTATGTATTCTACAGAAGGTGGAATGGATATTGAAACTGTTGCTGAAGAAACACCACATTTAATTTTTACTGAAGAAATTGATCCTGCAACAGGAATCTTACCTTTTCAAGCACGTAAAATTGCTTTTAACTTAGGTTTATCAGGAGCAGCTTTTAAAGACATGACTAAATTTGTAACAGCATTATATACTGCTTACGATAAGTCAGACTCTTCATTATTTGAAATCAACCCAGTTTTAAAAACTAGTGATGATAAAATAATGGCAGTTGATGCTAAAGTAACAATTGACGATAACGCTTTATTTAGACATAAAGATTTAGCAGCAATGCGCGATTTACGTGAAGAAAATGCTATTGAAGTAGAAGCAGGAGAACAAGGACTTAACTATGTAGACCTTGACGGAAACGTGGGTTGTATGGTAAATGGTGCTGGTTTAGCTATGGCAACTATGGATTTAATTAAGCAAGCAGGTGGAGAGCCAGCTAACTTTTTAGATGTTGGTGGTACTGCAGATGCAGCAAGAGTAGAAATTGCTTTCGAACTTATTTTAAGAGATCCAGCTGTTAAAGCAATTTTAATTAACATTTTTGGTGGTATCGTTCGTTGTGATCGTGTTGCTCAAGGTGTAATTGATGCTTACAAAAACATGGGTAACATTAGTGTACCAATTATTGTACGTTTACAGGGTACTAATGCAGATATCGCTAAAAAATTAATTGACGATTCTGGATTAGATGTAATGAGTGCTACAGAATTCCAAGAAGCAGCAGATAAAGTACAAGCAGTATTAGCTTAATACTTTAATGTATATAATAAAAAAAAGAGCAACTATTTAGTTGCTCTTTTTTTGTGACTTATTGTACGTTTTATTTAAGTCTATTTTTTTAGGTTTCGCTTTCGCGGAATCATCGACAGATGGTTTCTCACCTTTTTTAGGCATTGGTCCTCTTAAGTGAAT
The DNA here is from genome assembly GCF_055635485.1 of Olleya sp. KKT75. Lineage (NCBI taxonomy): Bacteria > Pseudomonadati > Bacteroidota > Flavobacteriia > Flavobacteriales > Flavobacteriaceae > Olleya > Olleya sp. KKT75. The sequence continues at coordinate 388,029 of NZ_CM145759.1, read as the reverse complement.
CACTAAGCCATTTAAAAAGTTACGTAAAATCTGATCTCCACATTCTACATAGTTAGGATGATCTTCTCTTCTAAAAAGCGCATTTAACTCTGATTTGGTAATCCTGAAATCTACTAAAGCTAAGATATCTACAATATCAGTATCTCTAAACTTATGAGCTACTCTTAGTTTTTTTAAAATATCGTTGTTTGTCATTATTTAAATTTAAAGTGTAAAAGTACAAACTTGTAAAGTTATAAGACCTAATTTACGTTTAATTTTGCTTTTACAAAATAATTAGACTTCTAAATACATACTTTGTATGTTTTAGACTTTACCGTTTTTAATAGTAATAGAATATCACTTTTATAATCAAATAGTCCGTTTCTAGCGTTTTGTGATTTAGTGGTCAATAGCGCTATGTTTTATTATTCGATTTTAAAGTAGAAAATATGTAGTGTAAAAGCTAACTTATTTTTTAACAGCAGATTGCGCCTTTTTAGTGAGGCTATAAAGCGTAGAAAAATAAGATTAAAATCTCACTAGTTTCTTTTTTAATAAATCTATTTAGGATAGAGGCAGCTAAAATAGCGTTGTATAACGCTCATTTTTTCGATAAGCGACTAATTTTCAACGATTATAAATTAGGTTTTATTCCTAACTTTATAAAGTATTATTTATCCCCAGAGTTATGCCTAAAAGAGTAGAGAAATTAAGCCTATTATCAGAGATGATCGCTTTTGCAAAAAGTGATGACAGATTAAAAATGGTAGAGTATACCTTTTTATTGTCAGTAGCGCAGCAATTAGATGTTTCAAGAGAAGATTTTGACTATTTAATTAACCATCCCGTAAATCGTAGACCACTTAAATCTCATAGCGAACGTATAGTACAATTCCATAGAATGGTATTGCTGATGCATGTGGATCAAGAACGTACCAAATCAGAATTAGCTAAGTTGTACAATTATGGACTTAGAATGGGATTAAGTCACGACTCCATAACTAGAGTGTTGTATTTAATGGAAGGTTTTCCTGATATGATGGTCCCTGCGGAGGTTTTGATAGATATTTTTAAGGTACAGTATAATTAGACTTTCAAGTCTTCTAATTTACCCTGATACATTTTTATTTCGTCACGCAGTTTAGCCGCAATAATAAAGTCTAATGCTTTAGCAGCAGCTTCCATTGTTTTACGTTTTTCTCTAATTTTCTTTTCTAATTCACCTTTAGACAGATACTCGCTTTCAGGTTCTGCAGCTCTTGCAGCCTCTAATTCATAACTATAAGTACTTACAGAGTTTTTTCCTAATGCACTGTCTAAACTTTTATTTAAAGCTTTTGGAGCTTGGTTATTAGCGGTATTGTAAGCTATTTGTTTTTCACGTCTGTACTCAGTTTCATCAATAGTTTTTTGCATACTTTTAGTAATCTTATCAGCATACATAATTGCTTTTCCGTTTAGGTTACGTGCAGCACGACCTACTGTTTGAGTTAATGATCTTGCCGAACGTAGAAAACCTTCTTTATCCGCATCCAAAATAGCTACCAAAGAGACTTCAGGTAAATCTAAACCTTCACGAAGTAAGTTTACACCAACCAATACATCATAAATACCTTTACGTAAATCTTGCATGATTTGAACACGCTCTAAAGTATCTACATCACTGTGTATATAATTTACACGGATATTAATTCGGCTTAAATATTTAGTCAACTCTTCTGCCATACGCTTGGTTAACGTTGTTACCAAAGTACGTTCGTCTTTTTCTATGCGTTGTTGGATTTCTTCAATTAAATCATCAATTTGATTTAGACTAGGTCTTACTTCAATAATAGGATCTAATAAACCTGTAGGACGTATTACTTGTTCTACATAAATACCATCCGTTTTTTGTAATTCGTAGTCAGCAGGGGTTGCACTAACATAAACCACTTGGTTTTGTAAGGCTTCAAACTCTTCAAATTTTAACGGTCTGTTGTCCATGGCAGCAGGTAATCTAAAACCATAATCTACTAAGTTTTCTTTTCTGCTTCGGTCACCACCATACATGGCATGCACTTGGGATATGGTCACGTGACTCTCATCCACAACCATTAAATAGTCATCTGGAAAATAGTCTAACAAACAGAATGGTCTAGTTCCTGGATCACGACCATCAAGGTAACGCGAGTAATTTTCGATTCCAGAACAATACCCTAATTCGCGTATCATTTCTAAATCAAATTCCGTACGTTCCTTTAGACGTTTTGCTTCTAAATGTTTACCAATTTCTTTAAAATAATCATATTGTTTTACTAAATCGTCTTGGATAGATTTTATAGCATTTTGCAGAATGTCTGGAGAGGTTACAAACATATTTGCAGGATAGATTGTTAGTCTATCATACTTTTCTACAATTTCGTTGGTTTGAATATTAAAAGATTCGATTTCTTCAATTTCATCTCCAAAAAAGTGTACTCTAAACGCATCATCCGCATAACTAGGAAAAATATCTACTGTATCTCCTTTTATTCTGAAATTACCATGTTTAAAATCGGCTTCCGTACGTGAATACAAACTTTGTACTAGTTGATGTAGTAATTTAGTACGGGAAATTTGTTGATCAACCTCAATAGAAATTACATTTTTCTGAAACTCGACAGGATTTCCAATACCATACAAACAAGACACAGACGCGATAACAATAACATCACGACGACCTGACAATAGGGAAGAGGTTGTGCTTAAACGCATTTTCTCGATCTCTTCGTTTATAGATAAATCTTTTTCTATATAAACTCCTGAGGTTGGTATGTAAGCTTCCGGTTGGTAGTAGTCATAGTAAGACACAAAATATTCAACCGCATTCTCTGGAAAAAACTGTTTAAATTCAGAATACAATTGTGCAGCCAATGTTTTGTTGTGAGCCAATACCAGCGTTGGTCTTTGGGTCTCCTCAATAACATTAGCGACTGTAAAAGTTTTACCAGAACCAGTAACACCTAATAAGGTTTGGTACTTGTCTTTATTGTCCAAACCAGTCACTAATTGCTTAATAGCTGAAGGCTGATCACCGGTAGGTTTAAAGTCTGAATGTATTTTGAATTTCATATGACAAAATTACAGAATAATACGCAGTTATTTCTTTAAAGGAAGGTTAAAGGTTTTAGCGCTTTAAAGTAAAATGGCCTTTTACAACAACACCATCTTTAAGTTGTAATTGATACCAATAGTCACTTGTAGGCAAGGGGTGGCCATTTAGAGTACCATCCCAACCTTGAGCTTCAGGAGTTATTACATAAAGCAGCTTGCCATAACGGTCAAATATTTTAATGTCTAAATTGGCGTTAAAATCTGGAGTTATACCTACAGGTTTCCAATATTGGTTATAAATGTCTCCATTTGGTGTGAAATATTTTGGAAAACCTAAGATAGCAATAGTTTGCTGTGTCAATCCGCATCCATTAGATTCTTGTACATAAACAGTATGTATTCCGGCAGGGATATTTAAAAATTGATTAGAATTTTGAAAACTAACGTTGTCTAAACTATATTCAAAACTGCCCGTATTACTTAGGTTTACAGTAATAGTATTGTTAGTTGTTTGTTCTGAAACGTCAATGTTTTCTATAATTGGCACTTGAGCGTTAGTTACAGTAATATCTCTTGTGTTTGAGCAACCATTTGGATTTGAAATTACAACAGTATACGTCCCCGTTTGGTTGACGTTAATTGAAGCTGTATTAAGATTAATGTCTACTCCGTTTAGTAACCATTGATAGTTGTAATTGCTAGGTGCGTCATTTAAAACACCCCCTTCTAAAGTGATGTTTTCAGGGTAATTATCCGGACAATAGCTTATGTTTTCATTAGCTAATATCATAGGTGTATTTAAAACATCTAATTGGACTTCGGTTAGCGCATAGCAATCGTTAGTGTCTGTTTTTACACGTACAATAATGGTTTGCGTGTCTTGTTGTGTGTTTTCAAAATTAATTGGCAACGGATTGCTTTCCGCGAAAGCGTTATCTAGAGTACTATAAAAAGTTATTGTCGCATTAGTTGGTACTTCTGTTTGTATTTGTGTAACAATAGTGTTTAAATTGAATGTAGAGTAACCATCAATAACAGTATCATCACAAGTTTCAACCGTATATGTTGGTAGTGTGTTGTTAGCAGTGCTTAATGTTATTTCTGATAATGTTGTACAGCTAGACTGATTACTTGTGATAACTGCAAAAATGATTTGATTTGTAGTCGTATTTTGATAGTTGTCAGGATTAGTAATGGTATTAATTTGCTGTTCTGCATCTGTTTGAGACGTGTAATAACCATCTATAGACAAGCTGTTATCCCCATTTGTTATTGCAATATTGGCTTCTAGTAAATTAAAATAGGTAATGCCATCAGGATCTAAATCACATTGTAAAAGCGTGGTGTTAGATACGTTTAAGGGGGCTTGCTGCTCTATAATAAGCTGACCGTAACTTATGCATCCGTTTTCTAAAGTAACTTCGACATTATACACGCCAGACTCTTGAGCGATTAGTGTTGCATTATTTTCTGAGGTTAATAGTATGTTGTCTTTAAACCAAGCGTAAGTATTATTTCCTGACTGAAACGCATCTAATGTTACAGAACTATTAGGGCATAATGCGTTATTAGTATCACTTAATAAGTTAGGGCCCAAATCTGTGGTTAGCTCAAAGCTACCGGCTTCTAAAAAAACTGCCGAATCATATCTGTAATTCTGTTCGTCAGCGATCACTAATTTAACCTGATAGGTCGTGTTAGGCGTTGTGATAGCATTTGCGGATAGTACTTTTGTTTGACCATTAAAATTAATTGGAGAGGTGGTATTATTCCAACTTCCAAAGTAAAATTGATTTTCGGCAGGACAACCACCAGGTATTGCAGGATGTACAGTGGTTACTTTTACAGGTGTTTGTGTTTCTGGTACTAACGCGATATTTTGATAGTCTAATTGTCCGCTTTCGCGAATTAAAAAACCAAATAAATCCGAATATTGACACGTGTTAGAATTACCTTCTTGATACTCTTCTGAAGCAAAAATATAGTTGAAGCTAATTTGCGTGGTCGTTGCAGTAAACTGAAACTCTATAACGGTAGCATTAGTAGTATTATTCTCGTTTAAAGCGGTTTCTAAATCAGAATCACCTAACCAATTTGTGGCATTATCATCACTTAAAGTTGTGTTAGGACCGTTTACATTATTAAGACGTCCTGTACTTAATACAATCCCACTTTGAAAAGGAAACGTTGTACCCGAAGCATCAAAATATCCATAGCTTTTATCTGTAGTTCCAAAATTACCACCGATAATATTAGTGACTTGTACATTGGTAATACAATTACTATCTATTAAAATATCCTCTATTAATTGCTGTGCAGAATACGTTTGAGAATCTGTGACAACATTTTGTGCAGACACAAAAGCTGTAGACAACATTAGAATAAAAATAATTACTTTTTGCATACCTGTTTTTAGTGGTAAGCAAAGGTAATGAGAATGTCTTTTCTAATAAAGAGAATAACTGTTAAAGCCTTAATGAAAAATGACCTTTGACCTGAAACTCAATAGCTCCCTTTTTTACGTCTGCCACAAACCAATAGTCATTTGCAGGCATTAAATTACCGTTATATCTTCCATTCCAACCTTGAGAGTTGTGGGTTAGTGTTTTTAGTAACTTACCATAACGGTCGTAAATGTTTACTATCGTACCAGAAAGTTGATTAACTCCTGTTATATGCCAAGTATCAAAATATCCATCGCCATTTGGTGTTACAAATTTAGGAGCGTCAATAATTACAATCTCTTTTGTGGTGGAGTTACATCCGTTTAAGTCTATTACCGTAATGTTATGCGGACCTAGTGGCACGTTGTTAAAAAAGTTAGATTCTTGTGGTTCTTCATTATCAAATTGATACAAGTAATCCCCAATTCCTGAAATTTCTACGGTCACATTGTTAGGGTCAGAAAAGTCTACGGTTTCTGTAAAATCAATAGTCGCAGCTTCAGACTCTGATACTGTAAATGTTGTTGAGGTTGTACAACCTGATGCTGTTGTTACTGTTACGGAATAGGTTCCTGTTGTTGTTACTTCAATATAGCTATTAGTATTGTTAGTTGACCAAGAATAGGTATCTGTTGGCACATTAGTTTCTGCAGATACTAATAAAGGTAAATTGTCTAAACAAAGTACTTGGTTTGGAATGTCTAGTTCTGGTTTTCTGTTAACTATTGTAGAGAAACTTGAAGTATTATAGCAACCAACAGCGTTATTTTGTATTCTTACAAAATATGATGTATTATTCTCAGAGTCTACATTAAGATCACTAATCGCATTAGTATTATTGTCAGCATCATTTTGAGAGGTAAAATAAGATACTGTAAAATTAGTTGCGCTTTGACTACCTAAAACAATATTAGTTTGTTGGCTTAAATCAAACATGGCAAACGTATCATAATCATCGTCACAAGTTTCTAAGTCTTGTAAATTTCCAATAGTAGGTGTTGGGGTTGCAGTTAAAATAAATGAACCAATATTATAACACGGGCTACTAGTATAATTTGCTCTGATAAATAAGGTTTGATTACCAATAGTATAATTGTAATTAGTATCTAATTGATTTTGTTCCGTTTCTGCATCGATTTGCGAGGTGTAATATCTCGCATCAATTGGTTGTGCTGTGTCAACTAATTCTGGTGTGATGTCATTTAAGTTACAAATTAATGAAGCGTTTTCACAGATGTCTACTGTCACATTTGGTGTAATAATTGGAGGTATGTCTACAATTAATTCTAAAGGAATTTCAGCATAACAATTAGAAATGGTATTTAATACTCTAATAAATACGATTTGTGGATTTACAGTATTAGCAAAATTTGTTGGGTTACTTATTGGATTAATGCCTTGTTCTAAATCTTCCGAGGACATAAAGTAAGCCACCTCAGTATTATCTTGTCTTATGGAAAGGACTTCAATTTCTGAAAGTGTTAAGTCAAAGACAGAAAGTCCATCTGTATTATCATCACAAACATGCAACGCACTAGCGCTATTAGTTAAAGGGACTGCAATAACATCAAATTCAAAGCTGACAATACCTTTACAAAAAGTTCCGTTATCTACCGTTACAAAAACCTCTTGTGGGTTTACTGTTGTTGTAAAACTATCAGGTAGTGGATTGATTTGTGCTTCTGCATCTTCTAAAGTTAAGTGATAAGTAACACTTAAAGATTCTGGAGACCCTTGTGTTATTTGGGTTGTTATTTCTGTTAAATCGAAAGTACTAAAGCCATCATTACTAACATCGTCACAAACATATACATCGGTTGGTGCATTATAGATTGGATTTGATCCCACTTCTATTTGAAACGAAGCGGTGCCATAACAATCAACATCTGTTACATTTTGAACACGAACATATATAGTTTGAGGATTACTTGTGTTTTCATAAATAGCATCTTTATCTATTGGATTATCTCCTGAGTCAGCATCAGCTTGAGAAGTAAAATAAAGTACATCTTTACCTAATTGACCATTTAATATTTCTGAATCTTTATCGGAAAAAAGGAATTCGCCAATTTGATTACCATCCGTTTCACAACTAATTAAAGTGCTAATATTAGTAAATACGGGTAATGTGTTGACGTAAATTATAAAGTTTTCTACAGAAAAACAGCCTGTAGTTGTGTTTTCTATTCTGCAAAATACTATTTGTGTATTGGCATCGTAGTTAGTAGGATTAGTTATTGGGTTAGTATTATTATTTGCATCTGATTGAGAACTGTGAAACGTAAACGTTCTGTTAGTTGTATCAGTAACCATTAACGGGATTCTTGAAGTTAAATCAATAATTGTAAATCCATCTTGATCAGTATCACAAATAGTAATGTTTTCTGGGTTAGCGCTTTCTGGTGCAGGTAATACTTGAATTGTCAAAGCTGAGGTTGCAGCACAACCATTTTGATTTTGTACACGTGCATAAACCGTTACAGGATTAGTTGTATTGCTATAAAATGGTGGTAATGGGTTATTATTTGCATCGGCGTCTGCTTGTGTTTCAAAATACGAAGTAGCACCATCTGTTATCCCTGTAGTGACATAATCATTAAAAGAAAATAAATCTATACTTGTAAAACCATCGCTATTATTGTCACAGTAGTTTTGTGTAGTTAATGCCTGAATTTCGATACCATCATTTATAATTAATTGAATTGAAGAATTGTGTGAACACGAATCGCTATTTAATGCAATAAATAAGGTGTGAGGGGCATCATTTACAACATACTCTACATTCTGATTTATAGCATTGATGTTAGCAATTAAGTCTTCTTCAGTTTCATAAAAATCTAATGTTACATTTTCTAAACCGTTAATTATGGCAATTGCCACTTGACGCAAATTAAAGTCTACAATACCGTCGTTTGGTACGACATCACACTCATAATAATCTGTGATTTGTGTCGCAGATTCTAATAAAAAGGTGTGTAATTCTAATGGAACTACAGAGGCACATCCTGTTGTATCATCTTCTACACGTATGTAAACCGTTTGAATAAATTCTTGAGAGTTTGGAAAGTTAGTAGGATTAGTAATTGCATTTGTTGCGCTAAAAGCATCCTCTGGAGTTTCGTGATAAGTTACAGTAACGCCTGTAATACCTTGTAAAACATCGTTAATATTAGTGGTTAAATCAAACGTGTCGTAACCCGTTCCTGCTTGCTCACAAGCATCTAATAATTGGCGGTCTGGATTTATTGCGGGATTAAAATTTATCTGTACATCCAAAGTTGTTGTTGTACTGCAACCTGTTGTCATGTCCAAAACACTAACAAATAGTGTTTCTGCATTACTAGCAGGGACATAAGGCGAGTCAATAGTGTTCTGTATATTTTGAGCATCCGTAAGATTGTAGTGGTAATTTACAGTGTAATTAGAATTAGCATTAGTTATTTCTTCATCCTTCACAGTTAAATTTACTCCAGAACTTCCGTTAGAACACACTTGTAAAAGTGTTGGGTCCGTTATGGTCAAAAAGGGATGTAATATTAAATCAAAAGCATCGATATAAACACAACCGCTAGCTGTGTTTTCTGCTCTGTAATATATGATTTGCTCAGGGTTAGAACTTACAAAAGTTGAAATTGCATTAGTGTTATCTTCAGCTTGTAATTGTGTAGTATGAAATGTTGTAGTGTACGTTGCATTTGGTAATGCTGATTCTATTTCTGAAACTTTCGGTGTTAAATCAAAAGTTGCTTGACCATCATTTGAAGCGTCATCACAAATTTCAATATCTGTTATTGTTGGTCCATCTTGGATAGTGTTAAGTGCTATGGTAACTGCATCTTCAAAAGTACAGGTGTCCATGTTTAAAGGTACTGTAATTTCTACTTTATAATTCCCGTCTGTAGTTACTAATAGTGTGCTATTAGTTTGTCCAGTGATTATTGTATCGTTTAAAGACCAAACATAAGTAGCATCAGGATTATTTGTGTTAGCATTTAAGGTTACAGAAGCATCACATGTATTTATATCTTCTCCAAGATTAACACTATCCGTAAAGCTATTACCTTCAATAAATACAGCAGAATCAAAATTACGGTCGGTTTGATCCGCAATAACTAATTTAATATGGTATTGTACATTAGGTGTAATACTTGCCGAAGCACTTAATACTGCGGTACGACCATTAAAATTAGTGTCTCCTACATTATAACCTTCAAAATATTGACTGTTTTCTTCTGGGCAAAAACCAACTATTTCATCATGTATTGTATTTGTATTTACAGGTGTATTTGTACCTGGAACAATTGCTATATTTTGATATGGATTACCACTACCAGCTTCGCGAATAAGAAATGCAAATCCGTCAGAGTATAAACAAGGGTATTCAGCAAAATACTCTTCAGATGCTAGTATGTAATTAAATTGTACGGTACTAGAACTTGATATAAAATCAAAATCAATAGAAGTTGCATTTAATGTATTTGTTATGCCTAAAGCTGCTTCTAAATCTGGATCTGTGGACCAATTTGTTGAGCCTTCATTTAAAGGGTTTGTATTTAGGGTATTACCTCCAGAATTTGCTTGTCCGGTAGATAACACGATTCCATTTTCAAAAGGGAAGTCAGAACTAGCGCTTTCAAAATAACCAAAGCTAGAAAAACCATCTACGGTTCCGTTTATGGTAGAAGTAATATTTGTAACTTCTACGCAGCCTTGTACTAAATTGTTTTCCACCAATTGTTGGGCAGAAAAAGAGTCGTTAATAGATACTTGCTGAGCATAACCAACCGTGGTTAGTAAGCCGATAATAGCAATAATCGGGTGTTTTAGGTTAAGTTTCATCTGTTTTTCGGTTTTGGGAACCACGATAAACGTCGTATTTCATCGTTTAAAGTACAAAATTAGACTATTTATCGATTAAATACAAATTATATCGATTAAAAGTTTTAACTAAATTATTGTCTTTTAATAGTTTACGTAAACCCAGCCTGTTTTTGTAGGATAATTCGGGTCTTTGAGGTGAAGAACATAAAAATAAGTACCGACGGGAACGGTTTTTCCATGGTTAGTTAACCCTTGATTTATTTGACCATACCATTTGGTATTATCATTTCCTTTAAAAACTAAAGTACCATAACGATTGTAGATTAAAAGGTCGTGATTTTCAAATATGGAATACAAACCTTGAATATTAAAATAATCGTTTATTGAATCTTGATTAGGAGAAAATCCTTGAGGTATGTAAGGTGGACAGTTTTGGGTTACTAACTGAAACGTGTATATGTCAAAGCATTGGTCTGTTTCTGCTTTTATAAAAATGTTTTGCGGTGTAGTATTAGCTATGTAGTTATTTGGATTGGTAATAGCGGTGTTACTTGTTATATCATCAAGCGTTTTGTAAAACAGAAAATTAGAATATTGACTTTGATTGATTTGTGATAACGCTTGCGTTAAATCAAAAATGGCACTATTATAACCTTGATTACATTCTAAAAGAGAATCTATAATAATAGTTTCTGGAAATGCTATTAATGTTATGGCCTGATTAGTTGTATTATTTTCCTCGTTAGTTTCAGTTATTATCCCTTCGTTGTTTCCGTTGTTATCTATTGCAAGTTGGATATTAAAATTATCCGGAACGTTATCCGGAATTTGGATTGTAATTTGACTGGTTTCATTACCATCAATTGGTATGTCATTAGTAGTTTGACTTTGTGCGACTAATAGGGTGTCAATAAAAAAAGCAATTGGCGTGTTAGCCGGTAATATATCTGTACTATTAGTGTTAAAAACAGTGTAGTCTATAGTGACTAATCTACTTGCACAACTAACATTATAGGTATTGACCATTATGGTAGCATCGGGTAATTGACTATTTAGTACTGTAATTATATTATTTATAATTATTAAATCAGCTCTAAAGATTCCGTTAGTGTCCGTTGCTCCAGTTGTTAGGTTAATTGTTACTTCGGTATCGCCAATTTGAATATTGTTTTCAATGTTATAAACGTCTAAATCGACGTTATAAAAATCAGTAGCATTAGTAAAACTATTGGTGCCATTAAAGGCATTATCTGCTAAATTTAGTGGAGGATTAGATAAGGTGTTTCCGTTAATAGATAGGGATTCTCCATAATTTAAAGCATTATCGCCTTCCCAAGCTAAAAAACCTATTTTAGCATTATTATTGTCCAAAACGTTTATGTTTTCTAGGACTATTGTTTTGTCTTGTACGTCTCCATTTATAATTTCTAAACCTAAAAAAAGATTGATTTGATTTAAAGGCAGCGTATCGTCTTGGTATATCACGTATAAACTCCAACCAGCATAATTTGTTCTGTTTTCGCAGTATCCAGGTGTGTTGGCTAATACATCAGTAATGTCTAAGTCGGAAAATACGTAAGTTCCATCACCTTCTGTAATAATTTGACCGGTAACATCGGCGTAACTAGCAAAATAAGTTAGTTGATTGGTTGTTCCAGCATTATAGTTTACAGTGTACGTGTCCTCTGCGACTATGGTAGTTGTATTTAATGTAACCGTGGTATCTCCCGGTCCAGAACCAGACCAAAATAAATAGGCAGCGGTAATGCTAGTATTTGTGGGTAAGTTTAAGGTTGCTTGAGAGGAGGGAAGGATCTCGCAAAAACTTTGTGATAAGTTGTTTTCTGCTTGATTTAAAGTGTTCCCAATGGCGGTGTAATCATATCTACCATTAAATTGTTGAAATAGTGTAATATCTTGCGCATGTGCTTGTTTAAAGCAAAGTAGTAAACATAAAAAAGCAAAATACAATTGTTTCATTGGTACTTGGGGTTCCTTAAAAATACAACATATTATCGTTTTAAAGTAAAGTGGTTTTTATAAACTCGACCATCTTCTAGCTTAACAATAAACCAATAATCATTTGTTGGCATTTGTAAGCCATTAAAAGTACCGTCCCAACCTGTGTTTAATGCAGTAAATTCTTTTAATAGTTTTCCATATCTATCAAAAATTTGAATGGTTGAATTTGGCTGAACCTGATTGGAGGCACCATAAATTTGCCAAAAATCATTTTCGCCATCATTATTAGGTGTAAAAAATAAAGGAAAGCCAATTACGGATAGTTGTTGGTTAACAGTCCCACAATCGTTTTTTATATCTTTAACATTAACGGTATAAAATCCTGGAGAGATATTATTAAATACATTACTGTCTTGGAAGCCTGTGCTTTCTCCTAAAAAATCTATAAGTTCAAATTCATAGTCACCTTCTCCAGAGGTTAGCACCGTGACTTGGTTTTCATCTATAGTGCTATCAACAACCAAAATATCATTAATAGTTGCAATGTTAGAAGGGTTTACGGTTATAGTTTTGACCTTGGAGCACCCTAAGCTATTAGTGACTGTAACAGTATAACTATCAATAGTATTAACATCTATACTAGTTGTTGTTTCGCTTGTATTCCAACTATAGGTATAATTATTTAAAATATCATCAGTATTTCCTGCAGTTAAGTTTATAGTTTCAGGATAGTTATTTAAACAATAAAACAATGTTTGATCGTCTTCAATTTGAGGTAATGGTATGATGGTTAAAGTTACTTCGTTTATCCCGTAACAAGCATTGTTGTCTTCAACTCTAACGTAAATAGTTTGATTATACGGCACTGTATTAGTGTAGTTATTTGATAGTTGGTTTTGTTCTAAAAGCGCATCGTTATAATTTTCGTAATAGTTAATGTTTAAATCTGCAGGGAGACCAATTAATATATCTATGGAAAAATCGCTTAAATTAAAGGTGTTTAAACCATCTTCAGAATCTGCGTCGTCACAAACAGAAGCTGCATCATAATTACTAATTGATGTTGTGCTGACTTCTAAAGTTAAAGTCGCAGTTGCAAAACAGTTGGTGTTTGGGTTAGTTACAACAGCGGTAATAGTTTGCGGATTGCTAATGTTGCTATACCCTAAACTATTTATGGCATTTGTTTGGCTTAAAGCCGAAATTGCATCTGGGTAAAAAACAATGTTTCTATCAGTAAATCCTGCTGTTAGGTCATCAAATGCTTCGTCTAAATTAAAAATTGTAAACCCATCAATTGAACCATCTTCATCACATTGAAACAGAGCACTGTCATTGGTAATTATAGCTTCATTTACTATTAAATTTAATGCTATTGTAGATACACAACCTGGATTTGATACGTTTTCTACTCTAACAAAAACAGTCTGTACATCGGGAGTCGTATTATAATAGTTATCCGCTAAAACATTTGTGTTATTAGATGCATCTATAGTTGTTGGATGGTATGAAAAAGTAAAATCAGAAGTATTTGCACCGCCAATTTCAGTGTTTTTATTAGGTAAATAAAAAAAAGATTGACCATTGGTATTGCTACCGTCCGAAGCGTCATCGCAAACTTGATAATCTGAAGGTGCATTTATTGCGGGACCAGTGCCTATGATTAATTCAAACGGAACAATAGTATAGCAATTAGTTATTGTATTGGTTAATCTGCTATAGATGGTTTGTGGATTAGTCAAGTTGGTATATGGACTTAGTAATGCGTTTGTATTTATATTGGCATCACTTTCTGTTTCGTGATAGGTAATCGTTACATTATTTTGACCACCTATAATTGTAGGTGTGTTTTCTTCTAAATTAAATGATGTAATACCGTCATCAAACGGACTTGTTAGGTCACAGTTTTCAATTGCAATTTGATTAGCGTTAAAAGCAGCGCTAGTTGGTGGTTCTGAAAATTGTGCAGTTCCAGTCCAATCAATACTAAATGGACTGTTACCAACAGGTCTATCTATGACAATATAATAAGAGTCTCCTGCGCTAACATTAATGGCGCTTACAAAACTATTACCATCTACTCCAGGACCTTCCGCTGTATCTGAAGCTGTAGCGCTTAATCCTGTTAAGTTATTGCCTTGATTGGCTGCTTGTGGGTTGGTGGTGGAGCATCTTATTGCTTGACCTATATTACCACAGGACACGTTTGGTCCAAAAATAAAAAAATCATAATCTTCTGTTATAGCATTACTGTCTGGTGTAAGTGTAAATGCTAAAGTTCCACTATTTACTGTGGTTACTTTTAGCCATATACTATTGGTTTCTTGACTAGAGCAAATATTGCTTCCTGATAATTCTTGTGTACCAATACCGTTAACATCTAAGCTAACGTTAGAGTTTCCACACACCGTGATGGCATCAATACAATCTGTTGGTTGTTGCGAGTATCCAAAAGAGTAGATAAATAAACAAACAAGAAATAGGGTTTTATTAAGTGATTTCAAATTATCTTTTTAAAGTAAAGTGGTTTTTGTAAAGCCTTCCGTCTTGAAGTTTTACAGTAAACCAATAGTCATTTGTTGGTAAAGGTAGACCATTAAAAGTACCATCCCAACCTTTGCTATTAGGTGTAAATTGTTTTAGTAATTTACCATATCTATCAAAAATTTGAATGACAGAATTAGGTTGAAATTGACTTGAAACGCCATAGACTTGCCAATAATCGTTTTGACCATCGTTGTTTGGCGTAAAGAAAAGCGGAAAGCCTACTACAGAAAATAGTTGGTCAATTGTTCCGCAGTTATTTTTTATATCTTTTACGTTTACTGAATAAATTCCAGGTTTAACATTACTGAATATATTACTAGATTGAAAGCCTGACGATAGGTTTTCGGCATCTATTAATTCAAAAGTATAATCACCTTCTCCTGATGCAATAATAGTAACAACGTTATTGGTTATGTTACCATCAATGACCTCAATATTTTCAATGGTTGCTATGTTTGAAGCTTCTACTATAATCGTTTTTGTTTTTTCGCATCCTTCTGCGGTACTTGCTGTTACGGTGTATGTTCCTGCAGCATTTATTTCAATTGTTGCTGTAGTTTCATTTGTAGACCAATTATAACTATAGCTATTGTTGGTTGGGTTTGAAGCTGATAATTCTATAGTCTCAGGAAATTCATTTAAACAATAAAAAACAGTTTCGTCTTCAGACAATTCAGGTAACGGGTTAATGGTTAATAAGACTTCATTAATACCGTAACAAGCATTATTGTTTTCTGCTCTGGCGTAAATAACTTGACTGTATGGTGTTGTATTGGTATATGTAATTGGTAGTGAATTAATTTCAATTAAAGCATCGTTATATGTTTCGTAGTAATTAATTGTAAGATCATTAGGAAGCCCATTTAATATTTCGGTTGAAAAGACGTCTAAATTAAACGTGTTAATACCATCTTCTGATTCTAGCTCATCACATACAGGTGGCGCTATAAAGTTATTAGTTTGTGTGACGCTAACATCTAAAGTTAATGTGGCAATAGACTTGCAATTAGTAGTGTTGTCTGTCACTACGGTATAAACTGTTTGAGGACTTGAGTTGTTATTGTAAGCGCTTCCGTCTATGGCATTAGTTTCTGCTATAGCATCGGACATATTATTATAAAAAGCTGTTGAGGTATTTGAAATGTTGTTGGTAATTTCAGGTATGCTTTCGTTAAGATTAAAGGTGGTTAATCCATCTGCAATACCATCTTGATCACATTGAAAAAGTATTACATCCAATGCAATAGGGACAGGATTGATTGTAATTTCAAAACTTCCTGTATTAAAACAGGTTGGATTGTCAATATTTTCTAGTCTAACAAAAAGCGTTTGATTTACTGGTGTTGTATTATAATAATTGTTTGGCAGAGGGTTACTATTTATATCGGCATCTGCCTGAGAAATATGATACGAAATAGCATATGTTAATACGCTTTGATTGTTATATACCTGATCATTAAAATCTGCTAAATTTAGTGTGGTTTGACCATTGCTGTCGTCTCCATCAGTCATATCGTCACAAGCGGTGTAGTCTTGTAAACTATTAATTATTGGTGTGTTAAAAACAGAAATAGTAAAACTTGTAGTATCGTAACAATTAGGATTATTAATATTAGAAATTCTCGCAAATATAGTTTCTTGAGGATTTGTGTTACTATATGGGCTCATTAGTGCGTTTTGATCTAAATCTGCATCTAATTGTGATGCGTAATACTGCACATCATAAAATCCTAAATTTTGATTATCTATAATAGCGTCGTTTTGAGAGGATAGATTGAATATTGCTATTAAATCATTATCATTATCATATTCACAAATAATTATATCATCAGGTTGTGTAGCCACCGGGATATCAAAATATGTAACAATAGCTTGACCTTCTTTTTTGTCGCAATCAATATTATTTATTTCTATTAAAACCTCATAATTACCATTTTCTGAAATTAACAGTTCATTTACAATCGTGGGTGTTGGTATTTCTATTCCGTCTACGGTCCATGTGTAAACTGCTCCTGGGATATCTTCTGCAATTAAGGTGTAGTTATCACCTGTGCATAGTGGTAAATCAATACTATTTGAAGCATCTGTTGGTATTATATCTATTTTTTCAGAGAAAAAAGAGGCTATAAAAGGCGGTAAACCTTGTCTAGAGCTTCGTCCATTTAAATCTATGGCTTGATGTTGGTAGTTTGGTGCGATGACACTATTAGGGTTATTTATAACACTTAAATAAGGTGTTCCTTGGTCATAAGTAGCACTCAAAGAGCGATATATTTTAAGATCGGGACCTAACTGTAATGCACTTCTGTACATAACTCTTTGGTCTAAAACTTGCTCTGTAAGACTTATGTTAGGTGCTGTTAAATTATACTGAAGTAATGCACCATATTGTGCGCTTGGGTTGGTGAAATCTTCTGACAGTGTTTCAAAATAAGTCGAAACATATAATATTTGATTATTAGGAGAAAACTCTACTCCGTATGGGGATTGAGGTTTGTTGGTCGGTGAGAATTGGGTATTAATTTGTTGTGGATTACTAACTATTCCCGTTGCCTTATCAAAATCAAAAAGGTAAAGCCCATCCGCAACATTAGCACAAGCTAATTTAGTACCATCAGGGGAAAACTTAAGATAACCTCTTCTTTCTGAAATAGTAAATGGTAAAGTAGAAACAACAGGAGTTAAATTTACGCCCGATGCAGCACTGACTTCAAAAGCATAAAATGTATTGTTATTATTGTCAACAGCATTTGCGTTTGTACGTGCATCATCATCAGCATAGGTAACAACCCATATGTTTTGAGATTGACAATCTTTTAATATGGCGCTTAATTTTTCTGAAGCTTTATTAAGTAAAAATTGATTTTTTAAGGTCACCGCGCCTAAACCGCCATTTAAGGACATATCTACAACAGAGTAGTTGAAACCATTGTCAGGATTAGATTGGAAATTTGTATCCTGAGTAAAAATATAAAAAATAGTCGTTGATTCCGGTTTTGGTACTATTATAGCAGATTGTGTGCTTGATTGATTTCCAAATAAACCTGTTCCATTTGGCATAATTGTATGCTGACTGGTATATACATTTTCACCGTTAGTATAAAACAACAAATTGCCATCACTATCTGATATACTAGTACAGCCTTCCTCTGTAACTAATAATCCATCAGTTAATGCTGACACAGCATTGGTATTTGTATTAAAATTTATTCCTGCATTATTTCCAAAATACCAGTTTGAAGCTTCATTTTGGGCTACAATGGTGTAACAAAAAAACAGGGAAAGGATTAATATTATATTCTTCATATTTTATAGCGCTTGGTAGTAAAGATATTATAAAATATTTATTTAATATAAATGTTAAGTATTATAATTCCTACAAGTCTCGTTTTTGTAATAGTTTGTATGACCCGTATATAAATAGAGCAGTCCAAACCACAACAATCCCTATTTCGTTCCAATGCACAGCATAGTCATAAAGGAGTTCTGTTTTTTCTGGCGACTTCATTAATACAATACGTCTAAAGGGCTCGTCTATTAATTTCCACATGGATTTTAATGGGAAATAATTTTGGATGTTAGTTGCTATGTCATCATCATAGTTTTTTGCTAGTATCGCATATACAATCCATTCTAAAATAAAAAGGATAAACATAAAACCAAGCGCAAATGCTGATCGTTTGACTAATACGGCTAGAAAAAGACATAAACTAAAGAAGCCAACAAGCTTAACAAAATAGGCTAATAAAAATATAATTTCGCTATGCATGTAATAGGCTTCCGTATCTCCGGAGTAATACAATCCAATACATAAAGTAATTAGTCCAATTAATAACGTGGATACCAAAGCAAAAAAGACAATTGCAATAAATTTGGAGAGTATAAATTCTTTCTTGCTTAAACCATCAATTAGGTTTTGCTTAATCGTTTTATTGCTATATTCATTACCAATCATACTTACTACAACAATAGCAAAAAACAGTTTGAATTGGGCTGTAAAAAAAGTTGTTATGTGCCAAATGTATGGAAAGTCAAAAATACCAACGCTTCCTAAATCTATCGTGAATAAGCCGAAAAAATTGATTTTAAATGACGATAATAATATTATAAAAAAGGGCAGTATAAAAGAAAAAAAGATAAGTATTTTACTACTTCTGTTTTCTAGTAATTTTTGTAATTCTATGGATAATAGTCGAAACATGATTGCGGTTTGTTAAGGTAGTGGTTAGTTAGCGTCGTTTAGATCGTCTGTAAGTTGAAGGAATTGTTCTTCTAAACTTTCTTTTCTCAATACTAAGTGAGATAATAAAATGCCTTTTTCTAATAGCTCTTTGTTAAAAGCAGCAGCAGACATTGGTTGATCAATAAAAGCAGTTACTAAACCTTCCAGAATTTTGGTGCTTTTAATATTTGGATGCGCTTCTAGATAGTTAATTAAGTCATCAGTATTTTCGCTTTTTAATTCAAAAAAACCGTTGCTTGATATCATTTGATCTACAGGACCTTCATATAATTTTTCACCTTTTCTAAGTACGACAACATGAGAGCACACTTTTTCTACTTCGTCCAATAAATGAGACGCTAATAAAATGGTAGTACCTTGACTGGCTATGTCTTGTATTATTGCTCTAATTTGATGTATACCTTGGGGGTCTAAACCGTTTGTGGGCTCGTCTAAAATTAAAATTTCAGGATCGTTAAGTAAAGCGGATGCAATTGCTAGGCGCTGTTTCATCCCTAAAGAAAACGTTTTAAACTTACTGTCTTTTCGGTCTAAAAGACCTACTAATTCTAGTTTTTCGTTAATTTTATCTTCACTGATTTCTTTAATTTTACATACTAATTTTAAGTTTTTGTATGCAGACATATAAGGGTAAAAGTTTGGACGCTCAATAATAGCTCCAACTCTTTTTAATGCTTCATGTGTAGTGGTGTCTCCTCCAAACCAACTAAAGTTTCCGCTAGTAGCGTTGACAACATTTAAGGTAACACCCAAAGTGGTTGATTTTCCACTTCCGTTTGGTCCTAAAATACCATAAACGTTACCTTTTTGAATTGTAAAGGATAAATTATTGACAGCGGTTAAATTGCCATACTTTTTAGTAAGATTACTAATGCTAAGAATAGTTTCCAAGATGTGTGGTTTTTTGATTGGTTTAATAGTAAGACGATAGATTGTTAAAAATGTTACAAATTAAAATATAGTTTATAAATTTGAGAACAGATAAATTTATGAAAGATTTAAAAATTTCGAAGAAAAAACCGTCTTACCCAATTAGCGATAGATTGAATAAGTATTTAACAGAGTACAACCGTAACTCTAAAATAACTATTCTATATGACGATTTATTGCGTTTTCAGGGTGCCATAACGGTTTATGATAAAGATGATAATGATACGCTTTGGGTACGTGTGTATTTTAGCGAATTTGATAGAGAAGAAATTGATCTTAGTTTAAAAAAGGTTTACAGTAGACTCCACTCTGATGGAAATGTTACTGCTAACGCCTTTTTAAATATTGATGCCATAGACTATTGTACTTTTGGAAATTCTAAACCTTTTAGAGTAAAAATCAGGAATATTATAAATGACAATTACACCTATTTTTATGTCAAAAAAGCCGATGCTTCCCGTATTTACGGCTTAGAGTTAGAGCAGATGTTGTCTCCATATCAGTTAAACTTTATGGTGCACGGTAACACTTTAATAGAGGAGCATATTGCGGGAATACCTGGTGACGAGTTTATAAAAAATAATTTACCAGATTGTTCAGAACGTGAAAAATCTCAGATTGCAAAAGAGTTTGTTAAGTTTAACGAGCGTTGCATGATTAGATTACTAGGGGATATGCGTGCTTATAATTACGTAATTGTACCAACGCATGATTTTGATCACGTTGTGTTTAAAATTAGAGCTATTGATTTTGACCAACAATGCTACGAAGGGAAGTTTAAGGTCTACCGACCTCAGTTTTTTAAGGAAAATTTAAAATTAGTACAACTAGTCGCTAAAAAGTTTACTCAAGAATCTATAGATCAATATAAAATTGAAGAACGTTCTATAGTTGCAAAACGTATGATAAGTTATAACGACCGTATTGCCCAATTACTTGATTGCATGGTTAATGACGAAATATCAAATACAGCCAATATAGAACTTCTAAAGTCTAAAATATACGATCACACGTTAGATTTAGAATTTAAGAAAAGTAAAAATATGGGCGAAATTTTGAAAAACGCACTAAACTTTGTTAAACGTAATTATGAAGATATGAATACTCAGGATTTTTAATTCCAGTTTTCTTCAAAGTCTAAATTATCATAATCGTCAATATTAAAATCATCGTCCTCTAATTCGTCTTCAAATTCATCTTTCTCTGCTTCAAACACTTTTTCAGGTGCTTCAGTAGGTACTTGACCTTGAACGTACATTAGGTTAGGGTAGTCTACACCTTCGGCAACTTCAACAATTTCAGCTAATTCAACAAAAAAGGTCCACATACTCATAAAGTCGTAAACGTAAATTAATTTTGTTTGTGCTTCGTGTACAGTATCAGATAAAGAGGTTTCATTCATTAATCTAACCTCGTTTAATCCATCACTCATGTCAAAAAGGCTAATTTCTTCACCTTGATTCCACTCGTCATCACTTAAATAAAAAGAAGCCATTTCATTACCTTCAAAGCCAAAACATTGTGTGATAACATTATGTAGGTCTTCCATAGTATCGCTTTCGCGAATTTCAAAATCTCTGAAGATATCTTCTTTGGTATCGTTGTCTAATATAACTCTGAATCTGTAAATCATAATAAAAAAATAAGTGTGTAAAGATAGTGCTTTTAGCTGTTATTTACTAAAACGGTGTAACGTAAATGTCATTGCGGATAGCAATAAAAACGCACCTACTTGATGGGCAACACCTAACCAAACAGGAACTTGTAATAATAAGGTAAAAACCCCTAATGTAAATTGAAAAAACACGAGATACATTAATAAATTAAGCGCTTTACGTTGGTAGTTGGTTTCGATATATTTTTTTCCTTTAAAAAATATTAAAACAATAAATAGTACTACAACATATGCCAAGGTTCTGTGCACAAATTGCACACCGCTTTTACCTTCTGTTAAATTAGCAAATAGAGTTTCTCTTTCTAAATATACACTTTCGTGAATTAATTTTCCTTCGCTCATCATTGGCCAATGGTTGTGTACCCATCCAGCATCTAATCCTGCAACAAAAGCACCATAGATTATCTGAATAATTAACACTAACATACCTGCTTGCACTAATCTTTTAAACCTTGTATTTACAATTTTGTCAAACGGGAATATCAAATCTAGTGCGACCCAAAAGGTGACAGCAAAGGTTATAAATGCAGTTGTTAAGTGCATGGCTAACCTATAATGGCTAACGTCTGGTCTGTCAACCAAACCGCTTTTAACCATGTACCAACCTAAAAAGCCTTGTAAAGCACCTAGGCACATTAATCCTATCGATTTTTTTATGGTAGGTCCTGTTAGTTGCTTGGTAATTAAAAAATATAAAAACGGAAAGAAAAATACTAATCCAATAAAACGCCCAATAACACGATGGATCCATTCCCAGAAGTAAATGTCCTTAAATTCTTCAATATTAAAATGATTGTTTAGTTTTTGGTATTCAGGAAACTGCTTGTATAAGTCAAAAGCCTCTTGCCATTCTACATCATTCATAGGAGGGATAGTCCCAGAGATAAGTTTGTAATTAGAAATGGCTAATCCTGAATGTGTTAATCGGGTGATGCCACCAACAATGACCATTATAAAAATTAATAAACAACCCGTTAATAGCCAATAGATAACTTTGTTATTGTCCTTTTTCATATTGCTTTTTCTTTAACTTACAATGCTTTTTTAAAGCATATACTTTCTTTTACACCTTTATATTGACCGTAATTATCGATGATTTGATAATTACATTTTTTATAAAAATTAACCGCTTCTATTTGTCGTATGCCTGTTTCTAGGATACTATGCGTGTAGTTTAATTGTTTAGCCCAAACTTCTAGTTGTTTTAGAATAGCGGATGCAACACCTTTGCCTCTTGCAGCTTCAGTGGTAAACATGCGTTTAATTTCGACAGTATTGTTGTCAAAAGGTTTAAACGCTGCGCAACCAACAGGCGTTTTGTCATGGTAGGCAACTAATACGTGTTTTATGTTATCTAGACCGTTGTATTGATTGTAAAAATCGTGATCATCGCCATCTGTGATTTTAAGAAAGCGGTCTAGTTTTACAACTAGATTTTTAAAGTCGATGTTTTCAGAATTTGTTTTAATTAATTCTAACATGATTTTTAACTTTTAATTAATCCTAGAGCTTCCCCTTTTTTAATCATTAAATTGAAAGCAGCATCGTGCTCGTTTGGTATTTCTCCTTCAAGAATGGCTTCTTTTATTGCTTCTTTAATGATACCAATTTCTTTTGAAGGCTTTAAATTAAACGTTTTCATAATTTCTTCTCCCGATACTGGTGGTTGAAAATTACGAACATGATCTTTCTCTTCTACTTCTATAATTTTATCTCTAACAATTTTAAAATTGTTGTGATACTTTTCAAATCGTTTTGGGTTTTTGGTAGTAATATCAGCTTCGCAAAGCGTCATTAAATCTTCAACGTAATCTCCTGCATCAAAAACTAAGCGTCTAACAGCAGAGTCTGTTACTAAATCTTGTGCTAAAACAATAGGTCTAGAGCTCATAAATACCATTTTTTGGACAAATTTCATTTTGTCATTTAATGGCATTTTTAAACGTTTAAATAAGTGATACACCATTTTTGAACCTTCAAACTCATGGCCATGAAAAGTCCATCCCACTTTTTTACTAAAACGTTTTGTTGGTGCTTTCCCAATATCATGTAACAAAGCAGCCCAACGCAACCACACATTGTCTGTGTTTTTAGAAATATTGTCTACTACTTCTAGCGTGTGATAAAAGTTGTCTTTATGAGTTTGACCTTCAACTTCATCAATACCCTTAAGATTAGTTATCTCTGGTAAAAAATGTTTTAAAAGCTTAGTTTTTTCTAGAAGTAAAAAGCCTTTAGAAGGTATTTTACTTTCTATAATTTTATTTAGTTCAACTATAATACGCTCTTTAGTAATGATATTTATGCGTTCGTTGTTTCTGGTAATTGCTTTTAACGATTCCTCTTCAATAATAAAGTCTAATTGTGTAGCAAATCTAACAGCACGCATCATACGTAAAGGATCATCACTATAGGTTATATCAGGATTTAAAGGTGTTTTTATTATTTTTCGTTCTAAGTCGGCTACACCATTAAATGGGTCTAAAAGATCTCCAAAATTAGATTCGGATAAGCTTAAAGCAAGTGCATTTATTGTAAAGTCACGACGATTTTGGTCGTCTTGTAACGTACCATTCTCTACAATTGGGTTTCTGCTATCTTCGTTGTAAGATTCTTTTCTAGCCCCAACAAATTCTATTTCTACGTCATTATAACGTAGCATGGCTGTACCGTAAGTTTTAAAAACTTGTACTTTAGGTTTGTTTGGTAGTAGTTTAGCAACTTCTCTAGCTAATTCTATTCCGCTTCCTACAGCAACAACATCAATATCTTTAGCGTCACCTCGTTTTAATATAAAATCACGTACAAATCCACCAATAACATAACTGTCTAAATTTAAGTTGTTAGAGGCTTCAGATATAAATTTAAATATTGGGTTTTGTAGGGCTTCTTTGTAATTCATAAAACTATTTACTCGCGGATAACTTTGACCTCTCCTCTATTACTTAGTTTTATAATAGTAGAAGGATTTCCTCCGTTTTTTTGTTGGTGCAAATTTACGACATAATCCACACCTTTTAAAACAGCTTCGCTAATTTCTTTAAAGGATTTTGGTGTTGGTTGACCACTTATATTTGCAGAGGTGGATACAATTGGTTTTCCAAAATATTTTATCAATTTTTCGCAAAAATCATGATTCACTATTCTAATTGCTAATGTATTGTCTTTTGCTACCAAATTTTCAGCAATACCAGCTGGGGCATCATAGATTACAGTGGTTGGTTTGTCCGCAATATCTAAAATTGTGTATGCTATTTTTGGCACATTGTCTACATGTCTTTCTAGCATACTATAATTATTAACTAAGCAGATTAAAGATTTATCATCCTGGCGTTGTTTTAGTTTGTATATTTTTTGGACAGCGTTAGCGTTAGTTGCGTCGCAACCAATTCCCCAAACGGTATCTGTTGGATAGAGTATAAGTCCGCCTTGTTTTAAGATTTCTATTGTTTCTTGTATTATCTCCTTCATTAGTCTATGTTCTTAGTTTTAATTGTAAAATTAGATTTGATTAAAGTATTTAATAGACAATTAAGCTTGCTGCTTTTTTATACTTTTTTTTAAGTAACAAAAATACAAATCAATAGTAGCTTTTACTCTAACTATTTTGCTTTTTTTGAGTTTGTTAATCGAAAAGGAAGTATATATAAGATGAAAACGAAAAATGGTACTTAATTATATCTATTTTTGTTTTTGATAAAATTGGATTATGAATAATATTTTAGGAGTTAATGTTTATGGTTACCTTAATGAGTTGTCCGGTTTAAGCGAGGCCGCCAGGACAAATATTGAAGCTTTAAATAAAGTAGGTGTAGGAACTAATGTTACCTGTTTTAATTATAGTAATCAGATTGTAAATTATGATTTCAATCATAAAAATACAGATGTAAATTATAAGGTAAATCTAATACATATTAACTTAAATTTTATTGAAGATTTTATACAAAACACGAATAAGCAATTTTTAGAGAATCACTATAACATAGTTTTTTGGGCTTGGGAGTTTATTGAGCCTCCAATTGAGGTTATGAAATACTTGTCGTTTTTTGATGAGGTATGGGTACCAAGTGATTTTTGTGTAGAAGCCTTATCAATAACATCTCCAATTCCAGTTGTAAAAATTCCGCATTCTATTCAATCGATTGCTGGTCATTTAAAACGAGACCATTTTTCGTTAAACGAAGATGTTTTTATTTTTTTAACTATATTCGACTCTATTAGTTCATTAGAACGTAAAAATCCGTTAGCTACAATTGAAGCTTTTAAACAAGCTTTCTTTAATAATCCAAAAGTATGTTTGGTCATAAAAACACATCATTTAGATATGTTTCCTGAGCAAGCAGCATTACTTGATAACGCAATAGCAGGGAGCGAAAATATTAAATTGATTAACGCTTCTTTTGAAAAAGAAGAATTACACGGTTTAATAAATGTTTCTGACGCTTATGTGTCACTACAACGATCAGAAGGATTTGGGCTGACTATGGCAGAGGCTATGTCTTATGGTAAACCGACCATATCCACCGGTTATTCTGGTAATTTGGAGTACATGAATGTCAATAATAGTCTTTTAGTGAAATATAAATTGATACCTGTAAGTGAGGATTATGGTTTAACTAAAAAAGGCTATTTGTTTGCAGATCCTGATGTTAATCATGCGTCTTTTTTAATGAAAAATTTAGTAGAAGATAACATTTTGTTTAGCAACTTGTCAGAAAAAAGTAAAGCAGATATACTCACCTATTTATCTCAAAATTCTATTGGTAATAAGATTAAAAATAGATTACAAACTATAACTGATAACTTTTTAGATAAAGAAGTTAAGACTTTAAAATTATTAAATAATTTAGAACAAAAGGATAAAGAAATTAAGACACAACTCAAAAAAATAAGAAAATTAGAGAAAAATGTTTTCATTCAAATGAAATATCAATTCAAGAAAATATTTAAATAAATGAAAAAAATACTTTTCTTCTATCCAGAAAATCCGTTACTAAAACATCAAGGAAACAATGCTAGAGCTTTTTGCTTGTTGGAATATTTTAAAGCACAAAACTATCAAGTAGATTTAGTGTCTTTAGAGCAACCACATAAAGAAAATTTTACAAATGCACATTTAGCTACTTTAAAAAACAAGCATTTAATTACAAATGGTTGGCTTTTAAAAAGGAATAAACGAAGCGGAATTAAATATTCAATATTTAGTTTAAAACGAAAAATCAACAATCTATTTAAAAATAAAGTTTCGGCCTTTAACAGGATTAGATTTGGTCAAGGTGAAGAATTAGCTTCAATTACAAAAGATAAAACCTATGATATTATCATTATATCCTACGCATACTATCATGGTTTTTTAAAATATTTAAATACAACTAATTCAAAAACAGTAGTTGATACACATGATTTTTTGACGTCACAGTTTCAAAATCATAAGCAATTTAATTTAGGAATGTATTTTAATAATGAAATCCAGTTGTTAAATGATTTTGATGATGTTTGGTCAATTTCATCAGAAGAACATTATTTGTATTCACAATTTTTAGGAGATAAAGTTAAATTAGCACCTCATGCACTAGAAGACAAATCTTCGGATAACAATCAAGAGAAAAGCATAGATTTAATTTACGTAGCAAGTGATAACAGCCACAATGTTAAAGCAGCACATTGGTTTTTTGACAACGTATACCCTTTATTAAATAAGGACATAACTATTACAGTCGTTGGGAAAATTAGTCAAGTTATTCCGGATTTTACTAATGTTATAAAACATACTTATGTTGAGGATTTATCAGATTTATACCAAGCTTCAAAAGTATCCATATGTCCAATGATAACAGGTACTGGTTTAAAAATTAAATTGGTGGAAGCGTTATCTTATGCTATACCTGTAGTTTGTAACGAGAGAGGATTAGACGGACTTTTAAATAAAACAAATAATGGTTGCCTAGTTACAAATTCTGAAACTGAGTTTGCTACATTTATAGAACAATTATTAACTGACAAAAAAATGTATGACAAGCAAAGTCAACTGGCAAGAGATTTTTTTAAACAGTCTTTTTCAAAACAATCGGTGTACACTAAATTAAATTCAAATCTAAGATGAGTTTTAAATCGCTTAAAAACAAGTACAAAATCTCTTTATTAACCAAAAGGTTAAAAAAAGAAAAGCAGACATTTGACATACATGATTTTACTTTTTCTAAAAAAAACGTTTTAATTATTGATGAGATTATTCCAGAATTTAATAAGGATTCTGGTTCTAGACGCTTAACCGAAATTATAAAATTACTGCTAAAAAATAACGTATCAGTATTTTTGGTTGCAGACTTAAAACAATACAAGTATAAGAGCGATTACCTTAAAAAGTTTATAGATTTGGGTGTTAATGTTTATCAACCTAGTGTAGATAGTCGTGGTAAGCTTGTTACAAAAGAAAGATTTATACAGTTTATTGCTCCAAAAATAACTATTGCGTGGTTGCACAGACCAATGATTTTTAACAAATTTCATACGTTAATTAAAGTTGCTAACCCAAATGTAAGATTAGTATTTGATATGGTGGATTTTCATTATGTTAGATTGTTAAGAGAGTATGAGTTAAGTGGTAATCAGGCTCTAAAGATTGAAGCTGAAAAATTTCTTAAAATTGAATTAGAGAATTGTAAGTTAGCAGATACTGTTATTGCTATCTCTAAAACAGATAAACAATTACTTAAACAACATTTTAATGCTAGTGAAAAAGTTGTGTTGATAAGTAATATACATCAACATGTAGACAAGAATTCTGATTTTACAGTTTTTGAAAACAGAAAAGATATTTTGTTTGTTGGAAGTTTTAGACATGACCCCAATAATGATGCTGTCAAATATTTAAAGCAAAATATTATGCCCTTAGTTTGGCAAACTTTGCCAGAAGTAAAAGTTAATATTGTAGGTAGTTATATTACCGAAGATATAAAAGCATTGGCCTCGAATAGATTTAACCTTTTGGGTTTTGTGGATAATATTAATGTGACATTAAACTCTGCTAAGTTGTTTGTTGCTCCTTTACGTTTTGGGGCAGGTATTAAAGGTAAAATAGGACAAAGTTTAGAGCATAGCTTACCATTGGTAACTACAGATGTAGGTGCAGAAGGTTTTGATTTTGAAAATCAGCAAGAAATAATGATTGCAAATTCAGCAGAGGAAATAGCTCATAAAATAGTTGCTTTATACACAAATAAAGCACTTTGGGATGCAGCTAGTGATAGTTGTCAAGGTATTTTAAAACCATTTTCATTAGCAACCACAGAAGCGCAAATACTACAAATAGTTAACCCTTAACTCTCATAGAAAAACGTAAAGGATCACCACCTTTTAAGACTATTTTAAAAGGAACTAAATGTTTTTTAGGTTTAAAAATGCTTTTCACCCCATATTTAAGTGTTAAAATAAAGCGTAAAAATTGATAATAAGTTGTACTGTAGTTTTTCTTTATTACGTAAAGATAGGATACTGTAAATTCTCGTTTTAAAGCGATATTACCGCTGCTTTTTCCCATATAATGTATAAATGAGGCTTTAGGATAAAACTCTGTAAAATAACCTTGTTTTTTTAACCGAAGACAAATATCCATTTCTTCATAAAATAAAAATATTTTAGGATCAAAACCGCCACACTTTTCATATGCTTCTCTTTTAAAAAACATAAATGCACCAGAAACTAAATCAACAGTAAAGGGCTCTGATAAATCTGATTTGTGTAATTTACTGTAATATTTTACAGGTTTTTTCTGGTCAAATAAATGATACTTTAAATCTATAAACTGTCGGTAACTATATTTAAAAATTTTCCCGTTTTCGTCTACTTGTTTTAAGCCAATACAACCTGTAGCGGGTTTTGATTGACTATAGGTTAGTAGTTGTAATAGAGCGTTTTCGGTTAGTTCTGCGTCGTTATTTACAAAAGCGATATGTTTACCTTTAGAGTGTTGGAAGCCTAAATGGTTTCCACCTCCAAATCCTAAGTTTTCTGTGCTTTTTATTAACGTAAAATCAATTTGTTTTAAGTGATTTTCTACTACGTTTAAATCTTCTGTTTTCGAGTCGTTATCTACTACAATTATTTCAAAATTTAATCCTTTGGTATATTTGTATATGGAGTCAATACAACCAATCGTATAGCTTGAAGAGTTGTAATTAATAATAATTATAGAAACGTCCATGTAGTAATTTTCGGTAAAAATAAATAAAACCAACAGATTGACTCACTTAAGTTTTTATTATTTGTTAGATTTGTTTGACTAATAATTTATAATGAAAAACATTGTTGTTGGCTTTTTGATGTCTTATGACTACGAAAAGTTAAAACTATCCATTCCTCCAGTTTATGATCAAGCGGATAAAATCTACCTTGCATTAGACCACAAACAGCGTACTTGGACAGGAATGTCCTTTGAGGTGGATCATAGTTTTTTTGAATGGTTAACTAGTTTTGACAAGGATAATAAGATTGAAGTTTATAGAGCTGATTTTTACATTCCAGAATTAAATGCTATCCAGAATGATACAAGAGAACGTCATTTATTAGCATTAAAAATGGGGATTGGTAATTGGCTAATACAAGTGGATTCTGACGAGATTTTTATTGGTTTTGAAAAGTTTGTAAAAACATTAAGACATCATGATAAGTACTTAGATAATCCAAAGGAAAACCCAATTCAGATAGCAGGATTTTTAATTAATATCTATAAATATTTGGAGGATGGATTGCTGTATGTTAAACAGCCTACAAAAGTGTTTTTGGCTACAAATTATCCTAATTACAAAACCGCTAGAAAAACTAAAGAACGCATTATTTACACCAACAATGTGCTTTTACATGAATGTTTATCTAGAACAGAGGAAGAGCTGCGTTTTAAATTTAAAAATTGGGGGCATAGCCATCAATTTAATAATCAGTTTTTTGATAAGTGGAAAAAGGCAAATAAAAATAATTATAAAACAATAAAAGACACCTTTTATTTAGATCCTAAGCTTTGGAAGTCTTTAGGTTATTTTAATACTAAAGATTTAAAGAAAATAGAGAAAATTATAAAAGCTAATCCTAGAATGTGTCACTCTAAATTTTATTTGTTTAAAAAAAATATAGGACAATATTTTAAGCATTTGGGACTTTTTAAAAAGAAGAAGGACGTTAAATTTGAAGGCTATTTTAAAAATGACTAATACCTTAATTATATCAACATACAATTGGCCCGAAGCATTAAGTTTAGTTTTGAAAAGCGTTTTAAACCAGTCAAAACTTCCAGATCAAGTTATTATTGCGGATGATGGGTCTACTAAAACAACTAAAGTGGTTATAGATGCCTTTAAGTCTAAAACAACAATTACGGTTCTTCATCTTTGGCAAGAAGATATAGGGTTTAGAAAAGCAAAAGTTTTAAATAGAGCCATAGTAGAATCTACAGGAGATTATATTTTACAGGTGGATGGAGATTGTATTTTGCATAGACATTTTGTTAAAGATCATTTGTCTTTAGCAAAACCAAGCCAGTATCTTTTTGGTAGTCGTGTTACCATAAAAAAAACGTTTTTAGATTCATTGTTTAAAAGAAAAGGTATTAATTTTTCATTTTTGTCTAAAGGAATTAAGAAACGCACTAGAGCGATTCATATTCCTTTTCTTAGCCATTTTTATAAATCTAGTCGAGAGTTTTCTAAAAAATATAGAGGATGTAATACGTCTTATTTTAAAACGGATGCTTTGGCTATTAATGGTTACAACGAAGATTTTGAAGGTTGGGGTCGTGAGGATTCTGATTTCGCATTGCGATTATTGAATAATGGGGTTATTTCAAGACGAATAAGATACAAAGCGATTGTTTTTCATATTTATCACTTTGAAAAACCTAAAAATAATTTAGAGAAAAATAATAGTATTGAGTTACAGACTATAAAAAACAATGTAACGTGGTGTGACAATGGAATTAACAAAGATAAAAGTGAAAACAAATAGACAAGTACATCCAGACTTTAAAATAAACGAATCAGTTTTAGATGACATTTTTGTTAATTTTGAAACTAAAGGAACGCCCTTTGGCGATCAAGAACGTAATACTTTAAAAACGTTTGATTTGCAAGGTTATATTGTAAATGTAAAATCTTTTAGGATTCCTAATTTTATTAACCAAGTAGCGTATCGTTTTTTTAGAAAAAGTAAAGCACAGCGCTCGTTTATTTATGCTAATAAACTTAAAGCATTAAATATTGGAACACCACAACCTGTTGCCTTTTATGAAGAAATGAGCACTTTTTTATTTAAAAAAAGCTACTATGTTAGTCAACAATTAGATTGCGATTATACTTATCGAGATTTAACTAAAGATTTTAATATACCAGATTACGAAACTATTTTAAGAGCTTTTACTAGGTTTACATTTAACCTACACGAAAATAATATTTTGTTTTTAGATCATTCTCCTGGAAATACATTAATAAAAAAAGTAGGAGAGGACTATCAGTTTTATCTAGTCGATTTAAATAGAATGCAGTTTAAGGATTTAAGCCTTGATGTACGTATTAAAAACTTTGCAAGATTAACCATTCATAAAAGTATGGTTAAAATTATGAGTGATGAGTACGCAAAATGTTCTGGTGCTGATTATGACAAGATTTTTAATTTAATGTGGAAAGAGACTGAAGCTTTTCAAGAAAAGTTTTATCGTAAGAAACGTTTAAAAAAGAAACTTAAATTTTGGACACGTTAATGATTTAATGTTTTTAATGTTTTGTATCTAAAGTAAACACCATAGGCACTTAAGTAGCATAGCGTAAAGCCTTCTTTACCATCTAAGAAACCTAGTCTAAAAATATAATTGACAATAAACTTGTATAGTGGTCTAAAGTGTAAATTAAAGATATTGGTTGTCTTTCCTTTTTTGCTTAGTTCTAACGCTTTAAGTTTAGCATAATGCTCCATTTTTGACTTGTAATGGGCTGCGCTAGCAAAGCTATAATGTAGCATATTGTTTTTTAAAAGACCAGTTTCTCCTTCAATTTTCGGCATTTCATGTACTATTTTATCTTGGATATAAGATACTTTATTGGTCTGGAATAAGCGGTAGGTCGTATCTGTTTGAAAACCACTAAACCTAATGCGTTTATTTTTAAAGTAGAATAAACGTTTTACCATGTAACCAGAAATAGAAGTGTCGCTATTGATAGTTGTAATTATTTCTTTTTGTAATGGTTTGGTTATCCTTTCGTCTGCATCAATAAATAGTACCCAATCTTGAGTTACCTGCTTTAAAGCAAAATTACGCTGTTCTGCAAAATTTTTAAATTTATGTTGTATTACTGTTACATTGCTAAATTTTGCTGTTTTTTCTAAGGTAGCATCGGTACTAAAAGAATCTACTACAATAATTTGGTCTACAAATGAGATGTTATTAATCAATTTCTCAATATGTTTCTCTTCATTAAATGTTATAATTAGCCCGGCTATTGTTTTCATTGTGTTTAGTTAAATGTGCTAATGATTACTTAGATATTGTAAAAGGTTTATTGTAACTTTTTAGAGTAAAAAGGTTTAGTCGTTTACGTATTTTGTATTTGCGTATTAGATTTAAAGGTTTGTTTTTCAACTCTCTTTTATCTTTATGTAATTGCATTATACTGGCATCAATAATACGTTGGCTTGATTTTCCGTCAAAATAAGGATGCAGGTCTTTTATAAATATTTCGATGTTTTTAAGTAATTTTTCTGGAAAACTTAAAGCTTCAATAAATCCTTTTTCGATATTATTTGATTGATTGATATCAATTAAATAATTGTGTTTAAACGTATGGTTAAATGTAACTACAGGTTTTTTTTGTAGTAAAAATTCCTGAATAGCAGAGGTTGTATCAGCAAACATGATATCTGCTTGCTTGTATAGTGGTACTAAGTCTGTTGTATTACAGTATGTGAAATTTCTGTTGTTTATTGTTTGCCACTTTTGTTTAATAATGTTAGGTAATTTTGGGTGTAATACCATTATAAAATTGTAATTCCCATTATTAGATAATCGCTTTATTTCTTGAAATACGTCGTCATTGTAAGCTAAGCTTAGACGCTCTGTAAAAGTAGAGGCAATCATAATAGTATTAGAGCTTTTTTTCTTCTCTATAGGAAATAAAGGGTCTACTTTACTCCAGCCTGTTTCTATAACTTCAAAATAAGGATGTTTTATTTGCTGTGCAATAAACCCTTTAGTTGATGATGGACCTTGTGTGCAGTATAAATCAAAAAGGCCGCGAAGTCTAAAGTGAGCTTCTCCATAGCTTTTTTTTGGTCTCTTATAAGTTAAAAACCCATGAAACACTTGCACTTTCAAGCCTGAAATAAAATCAGGAACATCATCAGTGGCTGTTAAAACAACATTCGGATTATAATCTATAACATCCTGTATCGTATTTAAAGCATTATCTTTTTGTTGTATTGCTTTTTTACCATCTCCAATATCTGCAAACCATTTTACAGTATAGCCTCGTTTTAAAATTTCTTTTTCCAGAGGAATACCAATTGGTAACGCATAACTGTATGATATGTAGATTAAAAATTTATAATTCATGCTTATAAGTTACTTAAAAACTTTTTAAGTTCGGGTTCTATAAATTCAGGTTTAAGTTTTAGATAAAACATCTCAGGATTCTTTTTTGCTTCGTTTTTATCGGTTTCCCCGTAAGGGATATAGTCTGATAAATGTATTGCTATATTATGTCCTGGCTCGTTTTTACTATACCAATTAGCTTTATTTAAATACGGCGAAAAAATAGTAAAAGTAGGAATGTTTAGTGCTTTGGCCATGTTATTTGCACCTCCTTCATTTCCTATTAAGGCATCACATTGTTGTGTAATGGCTAAAAATTCTCTTAAGCTTTTTCCAAAGATATCAAAAAAGATGTGCTTTTTTGTTTCTGGTAGACAGTAATCAAAAATAGCTTTTGCTTCTGTTTTCTGCTTTGGTATATAATTAAAAAGTATCTGAGCGTCTTTAGTATTTGCTACAAGACTATCTAACAATTCAGCCATATATTTAGCAGGATAGGTTTTTATAGGACTACTACCTAAAACACTAATCATAAATAGAGGTTTACTGTCCTTTATTTTGGAACGCTCTAAATATTTTTTAGCATTACTTATTTCTTGAGGTTTCAAATAAATTTGAGGGACTCTATTTTTAAAAGTAATATCTAAAGGTTCTAAAAGTTTTAATCTGTTTTCAATTGCTAAACTAGCATTGTGTTGCGGTTTTTTTAAACGCTGTACAGTATGCGAAAAAACAAATGCAGTATATTTTTTATGATATGCTATTTTCGTTTTGGCAGCAGTAAAAGCGCTGATAAGTGCAGTTCCTAATTTGCCATAAACATCAATAACAATATCGTATTTTTCTTTTTTTATAGTTTTTAAAAAGCGATAAAATTTTAGTTTACTCTTTTCAATTTCTGGAGTAATAAAAACAAAGTTATCAATATATGGGTTGTGCTCTACAACCGCATATGTGTGAGTATTAATAACATAATCTAGTTGTGCCTTCGGGTATTTTTCGCGCAGAGCTTCAAACAGAATACTACTTGTCAGTACGTCCCCAATCATTTTCTGTTGTACAACTAAAATTTTCAATCGCTATTTATTTTATATCAGTACTTTAATTTGTTTTGATAATTACTGTAATTCTAAATTAATTACACAGCAACATCATACTCTCTTAAAGCATCATTTAAAGACGTCTTCTTATTTGTACTTTCTTTACGTTTTCCAATAATCAATGCACAAGGGACTTGAAAATCTCCTGCAGCAAAGGTTTTAGTGTAACTACCTGGTATAACTACTGATCTTGCAGGTACACGACCTTTCATCTCAACAGGTGTATCACCCGTAACATCTATAATTTTAGTACTCATGGTTAACACCACGTTAGCTCCTAAAACAGCTTCTTTTTCTACGTGTACACCTTCTACAACGATACAACGTGATCCAATAAATGCACCATCTTCTATAATTACCGGAGACGCTTGTAAAGGCTCTAAAACACCACCAATACCAACACCACCAGATAAGTGTACGTTTTTACCAATTTGTGCACAACTACCAACGGTAGCCCAAGTATCAACCATGGTTCCTTCGTCTACATACGCGCCAATATTTACGTAACTAGGCATTAAAATTGTTCCAGCAGATATGTAAGCACCATGACGTGCAACAGCATTTGGTACCACTCTAATTCCTTTTTCTTTATACCCCCTTTTTAGTGGAATTTTATCATGATATTCAAAAATACCAGCTTCTAAAGTTTCCATTTTTTGAATAGGGAAATATAAAACAACCGCTTTTTTAACCCATTCGTTAACCTGCCAACCATCAGTTGTCGGTTCTGCTACTCGAAGTTTTCCTAAATCTAAAAGGTTAACCACTTCTCTAATA
The DNA here is from genome assembly GCF_055635485.1 of Olleya sp. KKT75. NCBI lineage: Bacteria > Pseudomonadati > Bacteroidota > Flavobacteriia > Flavobacteriales > Flavobacteriaceae > Olleya > Olleya sp. KKT75. The sequence goes on along the minus strand of NZ_CM145759.1, from coordinate 351,905 downwards.
GCGTCTATCGTTTTTGCGTCTGTTAATAACTCTCGGTTATCCCAAGCATTCTCTATTGTTTTTTGTAATTCTGTCATGTCAATTTTAATTTAAGACAAATATAATTCGTAAAAATTAAAATATGGCACAATATTTAAGGTGTTAAGAGTATAAAACTATAAATTTGCACAAAATTTAATATGGCTCGCATTTTAGCAATTGATTTCGGAAAAGTTAGAACAGGATTAGCAGTTACTGATGAGATGCAAATTATTGCCTCTGGATTAACCACAGTTAATACTAAGGAGCTTATTGCATTTTTAAAAGACTATCTAAGTAAAGAGCAGGTCGAATTATTTTTAGTCGGAGAACCAAAACAAATGGATAATACGCCAAGTGAAAGTGAAGCGTTAATTATTCCGTTTTTGGTAAAACTAGAAAATGCATTTCCTAAGATTCCGATAAAGCGTGTGGATGAACGTTTTACTTCTAAAATGGCGACGCAAACGTTAATAGATAGTGGATTAAAGAAAAAACAAAGACAAAATAAAGCGCTTTTAGACGAGGTTAGTGCAACCATAATCTTACAGAGTTACCTTTATAATCAATAATAAATAGTATGATATTACCAATTGTCGCCTATGGCGATCCCGTTTTAAAGAAAAAAGCGACTGACATTACTAAGGATTATCCAAAGTTAAAAGAACTAATAGCAAACATGTACGAAACTATGTATGGTTCGTTTGGTGTTGGTTTAGCTGCACCGCAGATTGGATTGTCAATCCGTATGTTTATTGTGGATGCAACTCCGTTTGCAGATGACGAAGAAGTTTTAGGTAAGGAAGAAAGTGAGTTTTTGAAAAATTTTAAACACACCTTTATCAATCCAGTTATTTTAGAAGAATCTGGTGATGAATGGGCGTTTAATGAAGGCTGTTTAAGTATTCCTGATGTTAGAGAGGATGTATTTAGACAACCAAATATTAAAATTGAATATTTTGATGAAGACTTTAATAAGCAAACTATGGCATTAGATGGTTTGGCTGCTAGAGTATTTCAGCATGAGTATGATCACATCGAAGGGATTTTATTTACAGACCATTTATCTGCTTTAAAAAAGCGTTTGATAAAAGGAAAATTAACCAATATCTCTAAAGGGAAAATCAATGTAGATTACCGCATGAAATTTCCATTAATGAAAAAGAAACGTTAAACGTTTGGAAAACCCAAACTAACATAAGATATTTGCCATCCAATTTTTGAACACTATGCAGCGTCAAAGTGAAAGATAAAAGGATAATTAAAAACAAGAAACTATATGGCTTTAGATAAAGTATTAGCAATTGCAGGTAAACCTGGATTATATAAATTAGTAACTCAAACAAGAGGTGGCTTTATTGCTGAATCTTTAATTGATAATAGACGTATGTCTGTTGGAATACAACAAAACGTTAGTATTTTAAGTGAGATTGCAATTTATACTTTAACAGAAGAAGTACCATTAAAAGACGTCTTAAGTAAAATTAAAGACAAAGAAAAAGGAGCACAAACTAGTATTAGTCATAAAGACTCTAAAGATAAACTGGAAGAATACTTTTTTGAAGTATTACCAGATTATGATGAAGATAGAGTGTACCCAAGTGATATTAAAAAAGTAGTACAATGGTATAATATGTTACAAAAAAATGACATGTTAGACTTTGATACAGCTAAGACTGAAACGTCTGACGAAGAAGAATAAATTGACTTAATTTATAGATATTAAAAATCCAGCTTTTGCTGGATTTTTTTTGTTTATCATTTTTTAAGATGAAACAAATCAACGTACTTTTACAAAAACCTTTTTTTATATGAATTCTAGAGCAGACCAATTAAAAGCATTTGACCGTTTATTGACTATTATGGACGAGCTACGTGAGCAATGTCCTTGGGATAAAAAGCAAACCATGGAAACGTTACGTCATTTAACTATTGAAGAAACTTACGAGCTAGGCGATGCTATTTTGGAAGACGATTTAGAAGAGGTTAAAAAGGAAATTGGAGATCTTATGTTGCATATGGTTTTTTATGCAAAAATAGGAAGTGAGAAAAAAGCATTTGATATTGCAGATGTTTGTAATGGTATATGCGAAAAACTAATCCATAGGCATCCACATATTTATGGAGATGTTACTGTAAAAGATGAAGCAGAAGTCAAGCGTAATTGGGAAAATCTAAAATTAAAAGAAGGAAGAACAAGTGTTTTAGAAGGTGTTCCTAATAGTTTGCCTGCCTTAGTAAAAGCAAGCAGGATACAAGAAAAAGTAGCAGGAGTTGGTTTTGATTGGGAACGACCAGAGCAAGTATGGGAAAAAGTAGAGGAGGAGCTTAACGAGTTTAAAGTTGAAGTAGAAAAGGGCGATGTTGATGCAATGGAAGACGAATTTGGAGATGTATTGTTCTCTATGGTAAACTACGCTAGGTTTTTGAATATAAATCCAGAAAACGCCTTAGAACGCACGAATAAAAAGTTTAAAAAACGCTTTGAGTATTTAGAACAAAAAGCAAAAGGGTTAAACAAAGATTTAAAAGACATGACTTTGGGTGAAATGGATATTTTTTGGGAGGAGGCCAAAAAGCAGTAATTAGAAAATCTGTGATTTTCAAATACTAAGTTTTTTTGGGAGGAGGCCAAAAAACAGCAACTCTAATATTCTATTTGAGAGCGTCAAGAGACTATTCTATAATCCTGCTTTGGTAGGATTTTTTTTAATTAAAATTGAAAATTGAAAGAATGATCAACAGCCTTTTTTATGTAATTGTAGTCTAATTATTAGCTAAAAAAGAGGTCCTTTTTTGAATATATATTATTTTTTTTCAATCTAAAAAGTCCAAAACTATAATTGTACCGTATATACTTATAAATGACACAATATTTTTATAGAATATAGTTGATTAATAGCATACATCACACTGATGTCATTAAAAATAATTATTTCTTGTAAGCGAACAGAAGTAATTGGTTAGTTTAGTTAGGAGCTAAAATCCCACTTCTTTTTAGAAGTGGGATTTAGTTTTTTATAACCTTTTGTTCGTTAATAGCACGTGCGTCTTGTATTGTTGTGGTAGTCATGATTGGGTATTAGCGTTTTAAACAAAAAAAACCTGTTTAAAACATTATAATGTGTTAAACAGGTTAGTGTAATAAGTTAAATATTAAGAATATAAACCTTTTATTTTTTTCAATTTAGTAGTCCATAACACTAGATCGTCTTTATGTCTTGTAATGTTTTTATGCACATCTTTTACTAAAGGATTGTCCGATTTTACGTTAGAGAAAAACTGTAAGTTGTTTTCTAATTGAATGATTTCAGCTTTAATTTCATCAACTTTTTTCTGAATATAAAAACGCTCATTATCCAATGCTCTAGAGTCATCTCCTGAAGCTAATTGGTCTAATTTGTTTTCAAATTTAATTAATTCAGTTTCTGTTTTATTAAGATCTAAAGATTTAAATAGTCCATCTAAAGTTTCATTAAAATCACTTTCAATTTGACGCTTGTTACGCGGTACACGTCCTATGGTTTTCCAGCTATTAATTTGTTCTTTAATAGTCGCTAAATCAGTTTTTTGCTCTCCAGATAATTCTAGACTTTTAACAGCAGCTAAAAGCGTTTCTTTTTGTGTATAAGCTTCTTCTTCCTCAACACTTGCTGCGTTACGTTGTTCTTTTATACGGTCAAAGTAATGGTTACAAGCACTTTTGAACTGTTTCCATATTTTGTCACTGTCTTTTCTTGGTACATGTCCAATACGTTTCCAGTCACCTTGTATTTTTTTCATTAATTGCGTCGTCGCTTGAAAGTCATCACTTTCTTTATTGTCTTCTGCAATTTTAACTAAGGCTTGCTTTTTCTCTAAATTATCGTATTGGTCTTTCTTTAGCGTTTTATAGAATTCGTTTTTCTGTCTATTAAAATTTCTAACAGCTTCTTTAAAACTAGCCCAAGTTGCTTCGTTAACTTTTACAGGAACTTTACCTGCTTTGAAAAACTCTTCTCTAAGTGCTTCAATTTCTTTAATTTTGTTTTGCCATCCACCATGATTGCTAATTTTCTCGTTAGCTTTTTCATTAATTAGGGTAATAATAGCGTGCTTATTTAGCAAGTTTTGCTCGTATACTTTATCAAGATTTTTAAAGTAATCTTGACGCTTCGCATTTATTTTTTTTGTTGCTTCTTTAAAACGATCCCAGATTGGTTCTCTATGTTCTCTAGATACAGGTCCTAATTCTTCCTTCCAAATTTTATGTAAATTTTGAAGTTCTCTAAAAGCTCTGTTTGTGTTTTCGTCGTTTGCTAAAGCTTCTGCTTGCTCAATTATTTTAGTTTTTAATTCTAAATTACGTGCAAAGTCTTTGTCTCTTAAATCTCTATCTAAATGTAGTAAATCATAAAAACGTTCGACATTAAAATGGTAGCTATTCCAAGCGTTATTGTATTTGTCACGCGGTATAGGTCCTGCAACTTTCCATTGGTCTTGAAGCTCTTTAAATTTTTTGTATTTAGTGTTCATAGAGTCTTCAGCATCTTCTGTTAATGCCTTAATACCATCTATGATTTCTAATCTGTTTGTAAGGTTTTGTTTGTGGTTTTGCTCTATATTTTTATAGTGACCATTTAAACGTTGTTTATAATCTTTATAACTGTCTTTAAAACTGCGTTGTAAAGGAGATTGGAAACTAAAGTCAATGATGTTACCACCTGTGCTTAAAAACTCTTCCTTTTTCTCGTTAAGCAATTCTTGAAACTGCTTATCAAATTCTGTTTTTATAGCATCAACATGTTTTTTGATGGCTTGCACTTTTTCATTTTGTACTAAACGTTCAATCTCAATAACCAATTGTTCAAGGTTAAGCGACTCGTAATCTTTATCCTCAATGTTATGACGATCAACATTACCTTCATCCTCCGCATCCTCTGCATTAGAGTCGTCAATTTCATTCAACACTTCATCGTTATCTTCTGTTACAGAAGTTACTTCTTGAGGTGTTTCTGGTTGCACGTTTTCGTTAATTTCTTCCGTTCCATCTGCATTTTGCAGGTTATCTAGCTCTGACATTTTATAAATGTTTTAGTTTGTTTAATGTGTATTTAGCTTTTAAAGATAGTAACAACTTCAAAAACTACCAATATTTTAGGTGTTTACTCGTCAATTAAAGGCCTTTATTCCAGATTTTCCATGATTTTTCAGCCTGAAACACTAACATGTCATAACCATTTAGTGTTTTTGCACCTTTTTGCTTGCCTTCTTTTAAGAAAACAGTTTCCGATGGGTTATATATTAAATCGAATAAAATATGCGTGTCTTGGATTCCGTTATACGGAATTTTAGGTGCATCTGTAATATCTGGAAATGTGCCTACAGGCGAACAATTAATTATAATCTGATGGTCACTTATTATTTGTTCTGAAAGCGCGTCATAGGTGTAACTTGCTTTTTTTGAAGCTTGGCGAGATACAAAATGAAAGTCAATGTTCAATTCTTTTAAAACAAAAGCAATCGCTTTACTTGCGCCTCCTGTTCCTAATATCAAGGCTTTTTTATGTTGTTTTTTTAAGTGTGGTTTTATTGCTTTTTTAAACCCGTAGATATCTGTATTGTATCCTTTTAAATTTCCTTTTTTGGTGAATTTAATGGTGTTTATAGCGCCTATCTTTTTTGCTTTTTTATCTAATTTATCAAGAAAAGGAATAATACTTTCTTTATACGGTATGGTAACATTTAAGCCAGCTAAGGCTTTTGTTTTTAATACCTTTTTGTCAAAATCTTCAATAGTTTGAATATCAAAATTTTGGTAATTAGCATCTGTTATGTTCTGATCTTTAAATTTGTTTGCGAAATAATTTTCTGAAAACGAATAAGAAATATCCTTACCAATTAACCCGAAATTACGCTTGTTGTTGTCTTGTTTTTTGTCCATAAAGTTCTAATGCTAATACGATTGCTATTCCTAATAAAATATAAAAAATGGCTAAATACGTTTGGGTATTAAGTGGCGGTAAAAACCGCTCGTAGTTTTCTATGATTTTTTGACCTCTAGAGTCAAGTAATAAACTACCATTGTCGTTTAGTTTATATAGTGTATGTTTAAAAGGCCAAACAACACCTAGGGATCCTACAATAAATCCAATTATTGATGCTATTGTAACACTTTTATAATGTTTTAAAATATAATTTAGGGCGTGAGAAAATGTTACTAATCCAACCACAGACCCTATTGTAAATACGGTTAATACTTTTAGCATTCTTAAGCGCTCTAGGTTAGCAGTAAAGCTAAAATCACCAATAAGTATTTCTGAAAATGTGTCAAATAAAGCATTTACGGAATCTACTAATAATAACACATAGTTACCTAAAAGTATTAAGATAAACGAGCCTGAAAACCCAGGTAATGTCATACCTGAGACACTAATAATACCACAGAAAAACACAAATATAAGGTTGTCATTTTCTGTTGCTGGATCTAAAAAGCTGATTCCTAAACCTAGTGCAGTACCTATTAATAATGCTATAAAAGTGGTTGTTTTCCAATCTTTAAAGTCTTTGCTTATATAATAAATAGAACCAATTATCATCCCAAAAAACACACTCCATACATACAATTGGTAATGCGTTATTAAATAGTCTAAAAGTTTTGAGATGCTAAAAAAACTAACAATCATTCCTAAAAACAATAGACTTAAAAAACGACCATTGATATAGGTGTAAAAGGATTTAAACCGACCTTTAATTAGTAGTTTAAGTGCTGTACCGTTTACTTTTTGTAGAGAATATATAAATTCCTCATAGAATCCAGCAACAAATGCGACAACACCTCCAGATACGCCAGGAACCTTATTGGCAGCGCCCATGCCTAATCCTTTTAAGATTAAGAATAGTTTATCTTTAAATGTACGCGTGTTTTCCATTTATTTAGACTTGTGACCTACTTTTTCTAGAATAAAAATAGTTAAAAATCCTGCAATCATTAAAGCAATGGCTACTGCTATTTGTGGATTAGCTAAATAGTTATTTAACTCACTGTAGTGAAGCGGGTTTACACTTTGTTCTGCTATAGTTTTGTACGTATCAAAATCGTTTGTAGTTTTTTGGAAAAAGGAAAGCGTGCCAAAATCTGTAATGGTATTTAATGGTACAATGTCTCCGGTTTTATCAATCATTACGGAAACTGTTTTTTTCCAAGGCCACACCTTGTTTAAAGACCCTAATATAAAACCTGTCAGTATAGCTAGGGTTGTGTTGTGGTAATTCTTAAATAACCATTTTAAAACATGACTAAAACTTAATAATCCAACGACAGCACCTGTACCAAATAAGGCTATTTTTTTAATATCAAAATCATGAAAAGCATTACTTAATGTTTTGTAAGCTCCTAAAATTAATAAGATAAAACTACCTGAAATACCAGGAAGAATCATAGCGCAAATGGCTATAGCTCCTGCGACAAATAAAAAGTATGGATTATTACTGCTAGCTAGAGATGGTAAACTAGTAATGTAAAACGCAGCTAAAGCACCAATTACTAAAGCAATTATTGTACTAATGGACCATTTGTTAATTTGCTTACCAATAAATAAAATACTAGCTATAATTAAACCAAAAAAGAAAGACCAAATTAAAACAGGGTGTTGCTCTAGTAAATATTTTGCTAATCGCATAAACGATACAAAACTGATAATAATACCAGTTAAAAGCGCAACAATAAAGTTACCGTTTAGTTGCTTCCAAAACGCTGAAAGACCTTCTGTTTTTAGGGTTTTAAATAATGCTAAGTTAACACCGCTTATAGTAGCTATTAGCTCTTCGTAGATTCCAGAAATAAAAGCAATTGTACCACCTGAAACACCAGGGACAGCATCAGCTGCTCCCATAGCTACACCTTTTAAGGATATTAAAAGGTAATCTTTTAAACGTCTTTGCATAGTTTAATTTTTGTTAGTAATCAAAGGTATACAAAATTCGTTTTAAGTGTAAATTATTGTAACTTTTTTAATGCCTTCTTAAAGGTTGTAGATTCGTAAACCAATGGAAATAATTCTTCTACAATAAACAGATTTTCTGCATTAAAATCTAATGCGTTTTTTAAATGATAACTTCCTTTTTCTGTTTCTAACATACCATAATAAATACCTACTAATCTAAACTCGATATCAGCTTCTTCTGGATAAAATTCGGCAGCTTGAATTAAATTTAAACACGCTGCATCAGTTTCTCCTAATTTGATTAATATGTCACTTCTTTCTAACCAAGAAGATAATTCATAATTACCAAGTTCTATAGCACGTTTGTAACCACGTTCTGCTTCTTCTAAGAAGTTTAATCTATGGTTTATTTGTGCATATAGTTTCCAGTACACTGCATTTTCTTCGTTAATATTTATCGCTTTATTAATGTAATATAAAGCTTTTTGGTAATTTTTTTGCTTGTTGTAAAACTTAGTGATTGCAATCCAACCTTTGTCTAATAATGGGTCTTCTTTTACAGTTTTATAAAAGTATTGTTTGGCTAAGTCAAATTGACCTAGTTTTTCATGACAACATCCTAATCTTAATAATGCAAAAGCGGTTGGGTCATCTAACTCTAACGTCAAAGCGTAATTTTCAATAGCTTCGTTATAACGTTTAAGTTTTTCTAATACTTTACCTTTTTCTAGATAAGCCCCAACAAATCTGTCGTCAGAGATAATCGCAAAATCATAAGCACTAAGCGCTTTTTTATATTCTTTTAGTGTGTAAAATTGTTTTCCTAATTGGTGCCATCCTACTTCAGAATAAGGGCTCCCATTTAAATAATCATTTAAAAAATGGATGGCTTCTTGATTTTCATTTAAAAAATCAAAGCAATACATTACATTGTATAGTGACGAGTAATCTTCATTATCCTCAGCTAAACAACTCATGAAACTTTGTTTTGCTTGTTCGAAATTATCTAAAAACAAATATTCCATTCCAATTAAAGAATGTAATTCTGATGTTTCTTCAGACAAATCTAAAGCTGTAGTCAATATTTTTATGGCATCTTCATGCTTATCATCCTTGGATAATATATTGGCTTTTTGAATATAAATTTCTTCGTTAGAAGGTTCTAAAATATATAGCGCATCAAGTAATTGATTTGCTTCTTTTAGTTTGTTTTCAAATACAAATATTTCTACTTGAAACAATTTTAAATTAGTGGATGAGGGATGTTGTTGCAAACCTAATTTAATAGCTTTTTTGGCTAAAGACACCTTACCTTGATTAAGGTAATGGTGTATTATGTTCTCAAATTCATCCGAATCAAAAAACAACACATGGTTTGTTTTTAACATGGATTCGAACTTTTTAAGCGATATTTTATTTGGTTCTTCTTGACTAAACTCCATAGGCACTGTTTAGGTGTTTCTAGTGTATTAAATGTAATGTTCTATTAGCCTCATAATGTCAAAAACTGTTTTTGTTTTTAACAAAGTAATCAACAATTACAAGGTTTTAAGCGTTTTTGGGTGATTTGTAGTGACTTAGACTTTATTTAGTGTCACTTATTTTGTTTAATAAGTCAATAATAATGCCACAACCTTTAATTATTTCTTCGTTACTAATAGTTAGGGGAGGTGTAATTCTAATTGCTTTAGGCTCAAATAACAGCCAAAATAAAATTAACCCTTGATTTTGAGCTTCTAGTATAACCTGATTGGTTACTTCTGCTGATGTGGTTATGGCTGCCAACATTAATCCACGTCCTCTAATCTCTGTTATTAGTGGGTGTTTTAAGTGCTTTTTTATTAATTGTTCTTTTTTTAAGGCTTCTGCCATTAAGTCACTAGTGACAACTTCTTGTAAGGTTGCTAGTGCAGACGCTGCAATTAATGGATTACCTCCAAACGTTGTAATATGACCAAGTTTAGGGCTGTCCTGTAAGAGGTCCATATGTGCTTTTGACGCTGTAAATGCACCAATTGGTAAACCCCCACCAAGTCCTTTTCCTGTCACGACTATATCAGGAATGACATTGTAGTTTTGGAAACCAAAAAGTTTACCGGTACGTCCAATACCTGGTTGTATTTCGTCTAAAATTAATAAAGCACCTACAGCTTGGCATTTAGCCTTTAATTTGGTTAAGTAATTTACTTTAGGTTCTATAAATCCTGCGCCTCCTTGTATCGTTTCTACTATTACTGCTGCGGTTTTTGAAGTAATATGTTTAAAATGTGGTTCGTAATTAAAAGTAATATGACTAATGTCGGGCAGTAAAGGTCTAAATGGCGCTTTGCGTTCTTCAAAATCCATTAAACTTAAAGAACCCATAGTGTTTCCATGGTACGCATTATGTGCTGCTATAATTTGGCTACGTCCCGTAACACGACGTGCTAATTTTAAGGCACCTTCAATTGCTTCTGTTCCAGAATTTACTAAGTAGGTAGATTCTAAAGGATCGGGTAGGTGCGTGGCTATAGATTTGCAAAGTTCTACAGCTGGTTGTTGGGCATATTCGCCATAAACCATAACGTGTAAATATTTGTCAGCTTGGTTTTTTATGGCATTTACCACTTTTGGGTGACTGTGACCTAAAGTACAAGCAGACACGCCAGCAACAAAATCTAAATAAGATTTGTTATTAGTGTCAAAGATATAGCTGCCTTTAGCGTGAGATATTTCTAAAGCTAATGGGTATGGAGAGGTTTGTGCTTGGTATTTTAAAAACCCTGCTTTCATAAATTATTCTTTTTCCGTTACTGTTGCTTTTGCTGGTTTTGTAACAGCCTTCACATCTTTTTTTAGAAATTTTTTCGGAACAGTTCTAGAGGCTTTTGGTGCTTCTTCTTTTTTGTTAAGTTGTTTTTTGTCAGCTTCCGCATCTGCTTTGTTTATTCTGCCAAGCAATGCTTCTCCAAAAAATTCGTCGTCAGCTTTATAAGGTTCTAAACCTTTGATAACAGGAAGTACAAGTGGCGGATCATCTTTAAATAAATCTTCAACAGATGTTGGACGCTCATCATCGCGCCAATCAAAGCCTCTTAATTTTCTTGCATTTTCAGGTAAATCATCTTCTGTGTGCGTCTTAGCTTCAGGGTTAAATTCTCTTCTAAACTCGACCACTTCTTTATCTTCAATATAGATGACAATATTTGCGGATTTTGCTTTATCAATCCCTATTAATTCACCGTTATCATTACGTGTGTAATTAATAGATTCGGCATTTTTAAGAATATGGACCTCGTTAATATCATTATTATCATTAAATAATGCAATAAGTCGTTTACCGGAAATCTGATTATAAGCATTTTCGCTAATGGTATCTTTACTAATTGTAAAGGCATTATTAAAGACGATTAATGAATCTAATTTTTCTGAAACAGGATTTGATTTTAAATGAATGGTGTCTCCAGTCATTTGATTGTCAACATTCCAAAGTATAGGTTTTCTTGCAGCAGAAAAGGCGTCTCCTTTATTAAGCCTAGCTAGGTTAATTAACTGCGTTAAGCCCGTTTTTTGATCCGCATGTATTGAATCTGCTTTGGCGCTAATATCTTTCTTGAATATTTTAGCATTATAATAGCCTCTTGTAATACGGTGTTGCGGTTTTCCTGTAATCATTAACGTGTCCGCATGCATGTAAATACTATCTTTTTCTTGAATGGTAATAGCTAGTGCGCGTTTGGTAATGTAAACCGAATCTTTTGCACGATATACTTCTGCATAGTGGCCTTTAATAAGACTACTATTTACAGTATCCGTTACTGTAATATTATTGCTTGCAGACGCAAAATTACGCTTTCGATCAAAAAAGATACTATCACCTTTAACGACACGATTATCGTAATCTATTCTGGATTTTCTAACAAAATAACCGGTGTCATTTGTAGTGTCATAAAAACCACGTTCGCTATAAATTTTACTACTATCGCCAACTATAGTTGATGGTCCGTACATGTATGCGTGACCATTGTCTGAATAGTAATCTAATGTCTTTGTATTTAGTTCGTATTGTGGGTTGACTAGTTTTACACTATCTACAAAACGGTATTTTTTTTCGTTCATGTAATAGCGACCAATACGACTTGTAATAGTCCCAGAAGAATCTCTAACTACTTTTCCTCCAGATTTATAATAGGATTCTTGACTAGCTCTGTTAAAATATAAAGTGTCCGATGTAATAGTGGATTGTGGATCTGTAAGTACCACGTCACCACTAGCAAAAGCTAATTGTGTTTTACCAGAATATTCTACATATTTAGAGGTCAGATTAATGGTGTCACCTTGTTTCATGTTAACATTACCGTAGGCTTCAATAAAATCTTCCTTTCCATAAAAAATGGCTTTGTCACAAAACATGTCAATACCGTCATGGTAAATATGTACTTGACCTTGATCACTTCTAGTCAAGATGCTGGCTCCTGGAAAGTTTTCTTCATCAATATCACCAAAAGCACCGGAGTCTTTAATCTCAATATGTTTTTGTTGCGCCATTCCTAATTGCATAACAAATGCAAGGAATAAAAAGTATGTGTATTTATTAAATTTCAAGATGTAATTGTTTGACACAAAAATAACGATTTAATAGACTTGTAATTGTGTATTAGTAATAATTTAAGATGAAAAAACCTGCTATTAAATTGAATAGCAGGTTTGTAATTTAAACTTTGATTTTATATTACATAAAAATAGTCTGTTTTCTGTCTGGTCCAACAGAAACTATTTTAATAGGAATTTCTAATTCTTCCTCTAAGAAACTAATGTAATCATTAAGTTCTTTTGGTAATTGAGACGCTTCACTCATTTCAGTTAAGTCTTCGCTCCAACCTTTAAAGTCAGTATAAACAGGTTCTACATTTTCCGGTTCTATGTTAAACGGTAAATGTGTAATTGTTTCGCCTTTATATTTATAAGCTGTTGCTACTTTTAAAGTATAAAAACCAGAAAGCACATCACTTTTCATCATCATTAATTGCGTCACACCATTAACGCGACATGTGTATTTTAAGGCTACTAAATCTAACCAACCACAACGTCTTGCGCGACCTGTTACAGCTCCAAATTCTTGACCAATTCTAGCCATTTCTTCACCATCCTTATCAAATAATTCTGTTGGGAATGGTCCAGAACCTACACGTGTTGTGTATGCTTTAAAAATACCAAAGACTTCTTTGATTTGGTTAGGTGCAATACCTAAACCAGTACATGCTCCAGCTGCAGTTGTATTACTTGATGTTACAAATGGATACGTACCAAAGTCAATATCTAAAAGCGATCCTTGAGCACCTTCAGCTAAAATGGTTTTACCCTCTCTAAGTGATTGGTGTAAATACGCTTCGCTATCAATAAATTGTAATTCTTTAAGTTTTTCAATAGATTCAAAAAACTCTACTTCCATTTCTTCTAGATCGTATTGTACGTCTACATTATAGAAAGCAATCATTGCTTCGTGCTTGTTAGCTAAAGCTCTGTATTTTTCTTTCCAGCTATCCATTTCTAGATCACCAACTCTAATCCCATTTCTACCAGTTTTGTCCATGTAAGTTGGACCAATACCTTTTAAAGTAGAACCAATTTTGGCTTTTCCTTTAGAGGCTTCACTAGCTGCATCTAATAAACGATGCGTTGGTAAGATTAAATGTGCTTTTCTTGAAACAATTAGCTTTGCTTTATAATCAATATCAAATTGGTCTAAACCTTCTAATTCTTTAATAAAAACCACTGGATCGACTACGACACCGTTTCCAATAACATTCATTGCGTCTTTATGAAAAATTCCTGAAGGTATAGTACGTAGTACGTGTTTTATTCCGTCAAATTTCAATGTGTGTCCTGCATTTGGACCACCTTGAAAACGTGCTATAATGTTGTATTTAGAGGTTAATACATCGACAATTTTTCCTTTGCCTTCATCTCCCCATTGTAAACCAAGTAGTAAATCTACTGCCATTTTTAGTTAGTTGTATTGTTATTATTTTTTTTTCGATTTCCGTAAAAGTATAATGAGTGTTTAGAGATTTCGATATCAAAGACTTCTTCAATTGTTTTTTTAATTGCCTGAATTCTTGGATCACAAAATTCTATAACCTCTCCTGTGTCTTGAAGTATAACATGGTCATGTTGTTTATCAAAATACGATTTTTCGTAGTGTGCTTGGTTTTTACCAAATTGGTGTTTTCTAACCAAACCACAATCTAAGAGTAGCTCTATAGTGTTATATAACGTCGCACGACTAACACGATACTTTTTGTTCTTCATATTATCATACAAAGACTCTATATCAAAATGTTCTGTGTTTGAATAGATTTCTTGAAGTATAGCGTAACGTTCTGGCGTTTTCCTATGACCATTGTCTTCTAAAAAAGAAGTGAAGACGTTTTTTACAATCTCTTGATTTTTTATATCTGTTTTTCCGCTCATAAATACCCAACAAATTTACATCTTTTTTTGAGGTTGTACTCATAAAAAGTATAATTTGACAAATGTGTTATTAGACACTTATTAACAACTTAGCGTTAAACGCGAATAACTTTGTCAATACCATTAATTTTTTTAAGGTTATCTGTTAACTTTTTAAGCATGGATTTATTGTGAACTTTGACATTTATCTTGCCTTTAAAAACACCATCATCACTCTGAAAGCTTATGCTATTCATGTTAACATGCATGTTTGAGGATATTACTTTAGTAATTTCATTTACTAATCCTAAGTTGTCAATACCTGATAATATGATTTGTGCAGCAAACTCTTGTTGAGAAGAGTCTATCCAACGTGCTTGAATAATACGATACGCGTAATTAGATTGTAAACTAAGCGCATTTGGACAGTTTTTTTTATGCACTTTAATACCATCATTTATTGTAATAAAACCAAAAACAGAGTCGCCAGGGATTGGATTACAACAATTGGCTAATTTATAATCTAACTTTTCTTCCTCTTTACCAAAGACTAATAAATCATACTTATTAGTAATTTCTTCTTTATGTATATCGTCTGGATTGGTACCCGGTTTTCTATTAATTTTACTTTTTAGAAAGCTGACTAAAGCATTACTTCTAGACGCAGCATATTCCTTAAGCATAGTGTTATCAATACTTCCAGTACCAATACGGTAAAATAAGTCTAAACTAGTTTTTAAATTAAAATGGCTAACCATTTCGTTAACAGACTTTTCGTTTAGGGTAATTTTAAGTTGTTTTAATTTTCGTCTTAAAATCTCTTTACCATCTTCGGCAATTATTTTAGTGTCTTCTTTTAATAACGACTTTATTTTTCCTCTAGCTCTAGCAGTAGTCGCGTAGTCTAACCAGTTTGGGTTAGGTTTTGCACTTTCTGAAGTAATAATGTCTACTTGATCGCCACTATTTAAAACGTGACTTAATGGTACTAATTTTCCGTTTACTTTAGCTCCTCTAGTTTTTTTACCAACTTCAGTGTGTATACTAAAAGCAAAATCTAAAGGCGTAGCTCCTTTTGGCAACGACTTTAATTCCCCTTTAGGGGTAAAAACAAAAATTTCTTTAGAATATAAATTCAGTTTAAACTGTTCTACAAAATCTACAGCGTTAGTAGAGGCGTGCTCTAACGCTTCCTGTAGACGGTTAATCCACATGTCTAGATTATCCTCTTTGTCATCAGCATTTTTGTATTTGTAATGTGCAGCGTATCCTTTTTCTGCAATTTCGTTCATGCGCTCACTACGGACTTGTACTTCTACCCAGCGTCCTTTGGGTCCCATTACGGTAATGTGAAGTGCTTCGTAACCTGTTGTTTTTGGTGACGATATCCAGTCACGTAATCGGGTAGGATTGGGTCTAAAATGATCGGTAACTATGGAGTATATTTTCCAGGCCAAAAACTTCTCGTTGTCTCTGTCACTTTTGTATATAATCCTTACCGCAAACTTGTCGTAAACCTCGTCAAAAGTTACGCCTTGTTTGTCCATTTTTCTTTTAATAGAGAAAATGGATTTTGGACGTCCTTTTATGGTGTAGTTTAAGCCTTCTTTATCTAATGATTTTTTAATAACATCATTAAACTCTTCAATATAAGCGTCTTGCTGTTCTTTGCTTTCTTTTATATTGTGTAAAATATCATTGTAAATCTCAGGTTCTGTATATTTTAAACCTAAGTCTTCTAGTTCTGTTTTGATATTATATAACCCAATTCTATGTGCTAAAGGCGCATAAATATATAAGGTTTCTGATGCTATTTTTTCTTGCTTGTCTGGACGCATACTGTCCATAGTTTGCATGTTGTGCAAACGGTCTGCTATTTTTATAATAATAACTCTAACGTCATCATTTAAAGTTAATAGCATTTTTCTGAAGTTCTCAGCTTGTAAAGACACATCCATGTCTTTCTCTTTGCTTAAAGATGATATTTTTGTTAGTCCATCAACAATTTTGGCAACAGTTTCTCCAAATAAATCTTCGATGTCTTTGACAGAATAATTTTCGTTATCCTCTACAACATCATGTAAAAGGGCGGCAGCAATAGACGTTGCATCTAAACCAATTTGTTCTGCTACAATTTTGGCAACAGCAATGGGATGAAAAATATAAGCTTCGCCACTTTTTCTGCGTTGATGGCTATGGGCCTCAACAGCAACATCAAAAGCTTTTCTGATTAGTTTTTTGTCATCCGTAGATAAGGTGCGATAACTAACTTTTAAAAGCTGTTTATACGCATTTGCAATGTCTGCATTTTCTTTTTCAATATCAATTTCTGTCATAGACTGTGCTCCTTCATTTAAAATAGAATGAATACTAAAAATACTATAAAATTATGAATAGACCACATCCTTTACTCTAATTTTAATTGAAACTGAATAAGGTGCTTTTTTATTCGTTAAAACGAAATTATAAGACTTATTGCTCTTTATAAACTTCCATTTTTAATCCCATTCCATAATTGTTTAAACCTGCGTTTAATAGGTTAGAATTATTTACATTTTTCTTATCAAAAAGAATCCACTGTCCATTGTTATGAAACACACGTTTTATAAATGTTGTTTTGGCAGCAATTTGGTCTGTAAATGGTAATAAAGGTCTAAACGTGGTGGATACTTTAACAATACCACGTCGTGTTTTTACTTCTTTATATTTTTTATTGGGTAGTAACTTTCCGTTTTTATCCGTAAAACCAAGGACTTGGATGGATACGTAAATACCGTCTTTTGGCACAAAAATGTCAAATCCAGAAACATCAAATTCAAATATAGGTTTGGTGTCTTCTGTGGCAATAAAAATTACTTTTTCATAGGTTAAAACCTCTCCAGGTAATCCCTTGTCGTTTTTATAGAATTGTACTCTAAATAAGGTCGAAAAGGGTCGTTTGGCTTGTTTGTTTTTACCACGTTTGTCCCAATCTTTAGTTTCCGTTTTTATAGGAAGCAGTATTTTTGTTAAGTGCTTTGGTTTGGTGTCATTATTTGGAAAAAATACCGCAATTTCACTCTCTATTGTTGGCAACCAACATTTGTAATAATCGTTATGATCTGTAGGTTTTAACGTTACTTCTTTAAACTTTCCGGTAGGTCTAGCAATAACTATAACTTCGTCTAGTAAGTCTGCTTTAGATTCTAAAAATAGTGTGTCTTTTAATGTCGCTGTTGCTAACTTTAAATCTTTGTAGCCTAAGGCCGAAATAAATAGGGAGTCAATATCTGAATATAGTTTTTTTGTAAAATGAAATTTACCCTCGTCATCTGCAAACAAACCGTTTCCGTTTCCAAATGAAATAGTAGCAAAAGAGACCGGTTGGTTGGTTGTAGATAGTAGTGTTTTGTTTTGTGCTTGGCTTAAAGCCGAAATAAAAGCAAGACAAATTAGAAGTAGGTGTTTTTTTGACATGGTCTAATTTAAAGATTATACTTAAATGATTCAATAATTATTCCAATAATTTGGAAATTAAAAAGCCTTCTAGAAATAGAAGGCTTTTTTAATTTATTTGAGTATTGTATTATTAGTTTCTTGTGAGAACCTGAAACGAGTTCAGGTTGACGGGTGCGGTCTTATAATTCAAAGTTTATCATGAGAACCTAAAACCAATTCAGGTTGACGACTTGTATATCTTAATTTTATTAATGAACGTCATTCCGAATTTATTTCGGAATCTCATTATCTTGGATTGTTGAGTTTTAAGTGAGAACCTGAAACGAGTTCAGGTTGACGGGTGCGGTCTTATAATTCAAAGTTTATCATGAGAACCTAAAACCAATTCAGGTTGACGACTTGTATGTCTTAATTTTATTAATGAACGTCATTCCGAATTTATTTCGGAATCTCATTATTTTTGGGTGTTGTTTTTTATGTGAGAACCTGAAACGAGTTCAGGTTGACGACAGCAGTCTTATATTTTATTTAGACGCTTCAATCCATTGGTCAATTTTAGTTTCTAGTAGTGCTAATGGTACGCAACCTGGTTCTAATACTTGATTATGAAACTGTGCAATATCAAAACGATCACCTAAGGCTTTTTCTGCTTTAGCACGTAATTCTATGATTTTTAATTGCCCAATCTTATACGATAATGCTTGTCCTGGATTTGCCATATAACGTTCGATTTCCGAAATGATACTAGCTTCACTTTCTGCTTCATGGTCTAATGAGTATTTGATAGCTTGTTCTCTTGTCCAACCTTTAGTATGCATTCCTGTATCCACGACTAAACGTATGGCACGGTGCATTTCCATACCTAACATTCCAAAATACTGGTAAGGATCTGTGTATAATCCTAACTCTTTCCCTAGAGACTCGCAGTATAATGCCCAACCTTCTCCATAAGCACTATACCATAGTGTTTTTCTGAATTTTGGTAACTCGGTATCTTCTTGTTGTAAGGAGATTTGATAATGGTGTCCCGGAATAGCTTCGTGTAAAAATAAGGCTTCGTCACTAAAGACGTTATATTTTGAAGCATCAGGAATTGGTGTGTAAAAAATACCAGGTCGTGTGCCGTCTAAAGACCCTGGGTTATATTCTGCACTAGCAGAGGCTTCTCTAAATTTTTCAGTTTGTCTAACTTCAAAAGCTGTTTTAGGTTTAACATCAAATAGCTTAGCAATTTGCGGTTTCATGGTTTCATGTATCGCATTAAAGTTATCGATAATTTGCTTTGGCGTGTTGTATGGCGTTAAGTCTTTGTTGTTTCTAACAAAATCAAAAAACGAAATAATATCTCCTTTATACCCAACTTGTGTCTTTACTTTTTCCATTTCGGCAAGAATACGCTTCACTTCACTTAGACCTAAATTATGTATTTGGTCTGCAGTCATTGTAGTTGTTGTGTATAACTTGATTTGATGCTCGTAATAGGCTTTCCCGTTTGGTGTATCGTCAATCCCACTAGTTGTTCTACCAGCTGCCATATAATCGTCTTTCATAAAATTGTAAAGCGATGTGTAAGCAGGAATAACTTTGTTTGACACCATATTGGCATAAGCTGTTGTCAAACGTGTTTTGTCTTGCTCAGAAAAACTGTCTGGTAAATTTGTAATCGGCGTATAAAATAGGTGATCCTCTAATTTAGTTTCTGCAATTGTTTTTAATTGTGGGACAACCTTAGCAATTAATGCTTTTGGTAAAACATGTTTGTTGTCAATACCTGCTTTCATTTTAGTTTCAGCAGAAGCTACCCATTCTAAATACTGGTCTACACGTTGCAACCAATTGTCGTAATCTTCGACTGTATTAAAAGGCTGAGAACTTGCACCACTTGCCAGAGTACCAACCGTTAGTTGTTTGGTCCACATTTGGTTTATTGGGGTGTAGTTTTCATTAAAATCAAAACGTTCTAAATTAATATCGCAATCCCATATTAAAATGTCACGACTTAATTGTTGCTTGGCGTTAAGTTGTGAGTTGCTATAAGATTCCGCTTTAGCTTTAAAATCCGAATAGTATGCTTTTTCCTTTTCAGAAAAGGCGTCCGTTAGCGTATTTGGTAAGCTATTGTTATAGCGATTATCTCCAGCGGATGTCGCGCTTAATGGGTTTAATTTTAAACCTTCTTCATAAAAATCGTTTAGCATTGTACTAAAAGCCTCGTTTTTTACTAAAGTTTCAGTAGGTGTGTTGTCTTCTGTAGTTTTATCGTTTTTACATGCTGTAAATAATGTAATAACTAAAAGTAGGGTGAAGTAATGTTTCATTTTATGTTTATTTTGAAGGAGTAATTAAATTATTGATATCATGTTACTTATTAATACCAACGCTTTTTCTTCTTTTTAGACGCTTCACTTTTACGCCCTTTTTTATGCTTACTACCAGATTTAGCAGATTTGTGTATGATTGGTTTTGCTTTTGGATCTAAAGGATAAGGATGGTCGTCCATAACATCTAACTGTAAATGAATCAGTTTTTGAATATCTATTAAATAGCTTTTCTCGTCGGCACTACAAAGTGAGTATGCCATACCTGATTGACCTGCACGAGCCGTACGACCAATTCTATGGACATATGTTTCTGGTACATTTGGTAAATCAAAGTTAAAAACAGCATCTAAATGATCAATGTCAATACCACGTGCTGCAACATCTGTTGCAATTAAGATATTAATTTCTTTTTTCTTGAAGCGTTTTAAGGCGTCTTGTCTTGCTGTTTGACTTTTATCACCATGGATACTATCCGCTAAATAGCCATTTTTAAGTAAGGTTTTTTCTAATTTATCCACACCATATTTGGTACGTCTAAAAATTATAATGTTTCCTTTTATGGTATTACGAAGCAGGTGTAATGCTAATTCTATTTTGTCCTTTTTAGGTGTAAAATAAAGTAATTGATTAACATTTTTTGAAGTAGAACTGTTTTGCGCCACTTCAATACGTTGTGGCTCCGTTAAAATGGTACTCGCTAATTGCTCTACTTTATAAGGTATAGTTGCAGAGAATAATAACGTTTGTTTTGTTTTAGGACAAAGACGTTCAATCTTTTTAACATCGTCAATAAAGCCCATGTCAAGCATTAAATCTGCTTCATCTAGTACTAATGTTTGCACATAATCTAGATTAATTTCGTCTTGTTTATGTAAATCTAATAGACGTCCTGGTGTTGCAATTAAAATATCAATACCATTACGTAAAAGTTCTTTTTGTGGCTCTATAGCAGCACCACCAAAAATAACAGCACTTTCTAGTTTTGTGTGTGTTGAGTAAGCTTCAAAGTTTTCTGCAATTTGTATCGCTAATTCTCTAGTTGGACTTACAATTAAAGCTTTAATTTTTTTTCCTTTTTTTGGACCCTCTTGCTTATCATACAATAACTGTAAAATAGGTAATGCAAAAGCTGCGGTTTTTCCTGTACCAGTTTGTGCAGAAACAATCACATCTTTTCCGTTTAGTACTAACGGAATTGTTTTTTCCTGTACTAATGTTGGGTTATCGTATCCTTTTTCCGCAATAGCGCGCAAAATAGGTCTGTTAAGTTGTAAGTCTTTAAATGACATGAATTAGAATTTGCTACAAAGGTAGTTTTTTCCAAGCATTTAATGTGGTTTAATATTTTTAGAATAGCCTTGCTGTTTTTACTCTGTAATTACGCTAATAGTGTATGTTGCAACGATGTCGTTTTTGATTTTTAAATGGACATCATAAACTCCATTAGTTTCAAATTTGTAATTAAAGGATACTAATCCATTATCGTTTTTAAGGTTGGTTATTTTATAAGGAATAGTTTTAAAACCAGAATATTTAATTAGTGATATGTCTTTAGTGTCTAAGCTGTTTAAAGATTTAAAACGAATTTCTAAAGTATCGTCTTTTTTTATGGTTGTGTTTAAGTCACTAGGACCAATCGCAATGATTTTATGTGTAAATGTATCTCCATAAACTATTGGAGAAGCGCTAAAATCAGAGGTTATTAACGTGTCGTTTAATAACCATTTTTTATCCAACGGATAATGGTTTTTAGCAAATAGAGTAGGGTCTGTCAAAAAATAACCTAAGTTGTAGTCTTTGATAAATACATCGTTTACAAAATAGCCACTAGACCAAGTCGCATCACATAAATACCACTTGTTATCTAGTTTTACGGCATTCCAAGAGTGATTTGCTAAGTCTAAAGATGCCACATTTGTGGTTGTAGAGCGTCCAAAGCCATTAACCATTTTACAGTCTAAATTAACTAAAAAGCAAAGTTCCTTTATTAGGTAAGCATAACCTGTGCACATGGTTTTTTTATGCTTTAGTAATTTTTTGAATGCTGTTTTTTGATACTCATTATTCCATTTTAAATAGGCTAGACTATCGTTTTTAAAACGCTTACGTTGTTTACTAACTTTATTGTCTTGATTAAGATCGCCTTTTATATTAGTACAAACCCAAGTATAAATTGCTCTAAATTTTTCAGCATCATTATCTAATTTGTAAGTCAAATTATACGCAAGTAATGGTAAGTTTTTTAAACTAGCGTTAGCATTTAGTTTAGCAATATTATCAGCTCTAGTAAAATCGATAGTTTTAAAATCCGAAACTTGCGCAATAGTTAATTTAACTATGAAAAATAAAATTAGGGTGAGTACGTTTTTCATGTAAATAGAATTAGTCTTTTTTAGAAGAATACACTTCTTTAACTGCAACTTTACCCATCAGAATATAAGAATCGTCGTTTAAACTTACATTTAATACCATGTTTGTAGTTGCGCTAGT
The DNA here is from genome assembly GCF_055635485.1 of Olleya sp. KKT75. Classification (NCBI taxonomy): domain Bacteria; kingdom Pseudomonadati; phylum Bacteroidota; class Flavobacteriia; order Flavobacteriales; family Flavobacteriaceae; genus Olleya; species Olleya sp. KKT75. The sequence goes on along the minus strand of NZ_CM145759.1, from coordinate 329,281 downwards.
ATTTTGAACAGTTACTTTTTTAGACTTGTAACCCACATAACTAAAGATTAAAACATCACCTCTTTTTACTTTTTGAGGAAACACAAAATTACCATCAAAATCAGATACGCATCCAAAAGCAGTACCTTGTAAAACTACATTTACTGCTGGAAGTGGTAAACCGTTTCCGTCTGTTATATTACCCGTAATGGACAAATTTTGTGTTTGGTTAATCTTGTTATTTGTTGACGTGTTTTTGGTTATTTGGTCTTGTGCTTTTACTGTCGAAAATGAAAATAGAGCGAAACAAGCCAAACCAATAGCACTGATAAAGCTAAACTTGCTTTTTGTAGGTTTTACCGGATACGATTTTAATTGTGTGCTTTTAAATCGACCACAAGTATTTTGAGTGTCTTTTTTATTGAAAAAGGTTTCAATTTGATTGGCATTCATTGTAGTAAAGTCAATCACTTCTTTTGTACAAGAATCACAAAAACCACCTTTTGGAGTTGGTGAAAATTGATTGAAGTTTTCCGAGCAAGGCGTCGTAATGTCTAAGTTGATTTGATTTTGCATGAGATATAGATTTAAATGTTATTATACATCAAACCTATATAAATAAGGGGTGGATTAAAAAGAGCAATGAGTTAACTGCACCTTTCAATGAGTAAAGTCTGTTTTTTTGATAGCATTTACTTAAAGCTAACTAGTCAAATGTTTGATTTTTCAGAAAAACGGTTTAGTCTTGTTCGCCTTCTGGTGCTTTGGCATTGTCAGGATTTGTTCCTTTTAAAGCATACACATAAGCTGTTACTTGACCAATTTCTTCTGGAGATAATACATGTCTCCATGCAATCATACCTTTTCCAGGTGTACCACCAAACGCGGTTATTTTAGCGATATTTTTTTTGCTTCCACCATGTAGAGAATAGTTGTCTGTTAAGTTAGGACCTATTCCTCCTTGTCCATGCTGTCCGTGACAAGCGCTACAATTATTGTAATATATTATTTCTCCAAAATCAATACTATTCTCGTCGTTTGTAGTTTTAAGTATGGGATTTTTTTTGTCGGAAGCAGCGGTTTCATTTTGAAGCTTATCTTTCCTTGTTTTTGTGATTTTCTCAAATTCTGGACTCATCGGAATTTGCTGTAAATAGGCAATTAAAGCTACGATCTCGGTTGTTTCTTTCGTATTTGACTCACTTACTTCTTTGGAGATCGTTGTGGTTTCATTAGTTAGTGTTTTCCAAATTGTATCCTGATCTACTTGTAATTTATTATCTCTAGTAATTTGTGATACTACAGTTTTGGTAAGTTGATTGGTCTTTAGTTTTGGGTATGCAGGCATTTTAGCATTAGGAATAACTATTTTGGGATCATTTATAAAATGAAACAACCACTGGTTAGAATACTTACCACCTAATCCATCCAGGCTAATCAGTTGTTCTGTTTTATTCCTTATTTGTTGTGTATGGCACTGACTGCAAAGTGATTGCGTGTAGATTATTTGACCATACGCAGCTATAATGTTTTCTTCAACTGTTGGGATAGCAGTATAAATGGCTCTGTTTTTCTTTACAGAACAACTTACTGAAAAAGTAATAATAGCAATACATAAGAGAATAATAGATGAGTACTGTTTCATTATAAGTTGTTTTTTATAGACCAAAGTAATATGATATAGCAAGTTAACTAAATACCGACTTATACTTTAATGTCGTTTTTGTTAAATTGGCTGATAACGATTTTAACCACAGTAATTGATTGTTAATTAAGTGGGCTTCCTGCAGGTTTAGTAATGTATTGTCGTCAATTATTGTTTGCCCGGCTTCAATATCACTATCTCGTTTTAAAGATAAATTATCATAGCGTTTTTGTAGTTTTTTATGCGCTTGATATATTTTGTTTTCTTCGGAAACAAGAACTGTTTTAGTACTTTCTAATTGCGAAGCAGAGTGCAGTAAAGTTGCTGTAATCCCTTCAATAATAGTATCAAATTCTTCTGAAGCTGGTGTTGTGCTATGGTTTAAAATATAACGCCCAATCGAAGCTATTGCAGATAATATGGTGTGGTTTAACGTGACCATTTCATAAATTAAAGCAGATTCTTTTTGTTTAGATTTTGGATCCTGCGTTAACCTTTGGAAGGCTGCATTTAGATTACTCATCGCTAAAAAAGCCTCTTTTCTAGATACTTTATAAGCCAATGTATTTTCTTCTTTGTCGTGGTAAAGTTTTTTGGTTGCTTTTAAATAATTACTATTAGAGGTAATTACGGTGGCTAATACAGTATCAAGGTTTTTGTATTCCCAACTCGGGAACAATAGGTAATTTGCTATTACTGCTATTATGGCACCAATTACGGTATCAATAACACGATACTGCACTACAGTAAAAGCATCAGGATCTATAAGTGCGTAAACAAATACAATGTGTAAGGTTATAAAAGCAGCACCTACTTTATAGCTTTGTTGTATTAATGAAAAAGCAAAGGTTAACGAGACAATCGCTAAGACTAAATAGACCGTTGTGTTTTTGGTAATTAAAATAATTGTTGTGGCAATTATAGCACCAATAATAGTACCGATAATTCTGTTTTTAGAGCGCGCTTTGGTTAACCCGTAATTGGGACGCATGATTACAATTATGGTCAGAATAATCCAATACGCATTTTTTAAATCTAATATACTTCCTAAAAGAAAACCAAACACAATGGCACTTGCTAATCGTAAAGCGTGCCTAAGCATTGGCGATTTTAAACTAAAATGCTGTACTAATATATTTAGTCTGTAATCTTGAGAGGTTAAAAACTGTTTAGATTCTTGTGGTTTTAAAGACGCTTTAGCATTGTTTTTTACTTTAGTTAAAACACGTCTGATAGCTTTTACTTCTTGTAATAATTGCTTTTGATAGTCTTGAAGGTTGCGCATGGTAATTGCACCTTCTCTAGCTTTTGGTAAAGTAACTTCAGTAACGTAATCCTGAATTGCAGTCTCTGTGTCTGCAGCTATTTTATTTATTAATTCAATATCAGGAAGATTGCCTTTTTTTATGAATAATTCAGACAATTTGATAAGGTGATTTCCTAGCTCTTTATTAAGTTTTTTAAAGGTATTTAAATGCTGTTTTTCTAAACCAAATAGGGTGTCAATTTTGGTGTAATCTAAAGTGTTTGCTAAGGCTAACTCAAAAATATCAATTAAGGATATAAAGATTAAGAGTCTTCTCTCATTAGAAAAAGAACGTCCTGAACGTTTTCTACCCTCTAAAAGTAGCTCTCTTAAGGTTTCGTGTTTTTCGCTTATTTGGGTTTGAAGGACTAGTGCTTTTTTAGCATACTTTTCACGCTTATTAGGCTTGGTTAATAGCTTGGCTCTTATTTTTAAATACTCGCCAGTAAGCGATAATGTATCCGATAATAATTGGTCATCGTCTTTTCTTGGAAAAACCCAATTTGATAATAAAGACACTACTAAATACCATAATCCACCAACACCAATTAAGCCGACGTGTAAAATAATAGATTGAAAATCGGGCTTACTAACCGCTAAGCCTAACACAATAGCTAATAATCCTGAAAATGATATTAAAGAAGCTCTGAAACCATAAGCAGAAATCAAACTAACCGCAAAACTTAAAACAGCAATAGCAATTAGTAGAATAATAAAAACAGGTTTGGTTAACAGGATTATAAACGTTACCAACATGGTTAGTATAATACTAATTAAGATACCGTTTATTTTACGTCTTAAGCTTCCTGGGACATCACTTGGTGCGTTTAAAAATGTCCCTAGAGCAATGGCGGGCGCATAAGCAAATAAGTCTATTAAATTAAAAACAGCTAATGGTAAAACAATAGCAACGGTTAAGACTACACCTCTATAAAAGCCTGAACCTTTAAGAAATAACTCGATTGTTTTTAAATGATTTTTAATCTTATTTCGCATTAAAACAAAGGTAGCTTTTAATGCCTTTCGGCGAAATTAATCTTGTGTTAATTATAACTGCAGTAATCCAAAGTCTTTCAGCTTTTGCATAGGTTTAGAAAACCAGAATAATTCAAAATCGTCTAACTGAGTTTCGAAGTCTTTTTTTAACGCTGAAAAAGAAACACTTTTGCCACTTGTTGGTTTTAGCGTTTCTAGTGTGTCAAGCAACCATTCGCCTTCAGGCTTATTTAATGTCATTTGAAGACGCTCCGTTTTATCATGAAACGTCAGGTCTAACAACTCATTTGTAAATCCTTTTTTAGTTTTTGTACGCTCTGCAACTAATGGTAAGTGTCCTAACCATACAATTTTTGCAGTTGGTTTTGTGGTTAGTGCGGTTTCTGTATTTAAACAGTCATCAATATGAAAAGGTGCAATTGAGGTTTGCGGAATCTCAAAATCAAACCATTCTTGTAAATCCATATCAAAACCAATCCCGTGCATAAAATTGAATAACGATTTTTTTAAACCGAAACTAAATTGGTTGTGATCAATACCCGTGCTATCCGTAAAGTCAATATCATTATTGGCAAACGAAATAGATTTATAATTTGGTGTGATGCCATATTCTGTTGGATTTAAACCAATCGGACTATGGGCTGTTAATGCAAATTGATGCCAGAACCCAGATTGAATAATACCTAATTCAAATAACTGTCTGACCATCTCTAAACTATCAACTGTTTCTTGTACCGTTTGTGTCGGGTAACCGTACATTAAATAGGAGTGGACCATAATGTTGGCTTGCGTAAAGTTACGCGTCACTTGCGCGACTTGCTCCACAGTTACACCTTTATCAATTAGTTTTAATAGTCTATCTGATGCCACTTCCAAACCTCCAGAGACTGCAATGCAACCTGAGGCTTTAAGTAGGTAACATAGATCTTGTGTAAAGTTTTTCTCAAATCTGATGTTAGTCCACCATGTAACGGTAAGTTTTCGTTTTATAATCTCTAAGGCTAACGCTTTCATTAATGCAGGCGGTGCAGCTTCATCCACAAAATGAAATCCGTTTTCGCCAGTTTGCGCAATTAATTGCTCCATACGATCCACTAATAGGGCTGCTGCAATGGGCTCGTAAATCTTGATGTAGTCTAAGGATATGTCGCAAAACGTACATTTTCCCCAATAACATCCATGTGCCATTGTTAACTTATTCCAACGTCCATCACTCCATAAACTGTGCATTGGATTGGCAATTTCGATAACAGAAATGTAATCCTCTAGTAATAAGTCAGAATAGTCTGGTGTCCCTACTTGTAGTTGTTTGTATTCTGGTCTTGTGGTGTTGTTTTTGTAAACTACTTTTCCATCTTCTAAAAGGAAGGTGCGTTTGTATTGTTTTTCTTTGCTATTGTGATCTTTGGTTATTGTAGTGCTTCGACTGCGCTCAGCATGACCTTTGTTGTTGCTATTTGTGTCTTTGGTTATTGTAGTGCTTCGACTGCGCTCAGCATGACCGTTGTTATTGCTATTTGAGTCATCGTTTTCTAGGGTGTTTTCTAGATTGTTTTCTAAATCAGTTTCCGCAGTACTTTGATTGTTATCAGGTTGACATACGTTTTGGTATAATAACGCAATGGGTAGCTCGCCATCGTCTAGCGTAATAAAGTCAAAGAAATCAAAAACACGTGTGTCTGTTACTTGACGTAATTCGGTATTTGGAAAACCACCACCAATTGCAATTTTAATCTCTGGATAATTCGCTTTTATAAATTGTGCACATCTAAACGCGCTGTATAAATTCCCTGGAAAGGGTACCGAAAAACAGATTAGTTTTGGTTGCACAGTTTTTAATCGGTCTTCTAAAATAGCCAAGGTTAACTGATCAATAAATGTTGGTTTGTTTTTTAGACTCTCATAAAGCGCGTCAAACGCATTGGCACTTTGTCCTAAACGCTCGGCATATCTGCTAAATCCAAAATTAGGATCGATACATTCAATAATAAAATCTGATAAATCTTCAAGATATAAGGTTGCTAAATGCTTGGCTTTATCTTGCATGCCCATTTCTCCAAACGCCCAATCCATATCTTCTAGTTGTTCAAATCTAGAGGCTTGTGGTAGGAAGTTTGTAGTACATATTTGTCTTGCTAAAGTTTGATTTTTACCTTGTAGAAATAAAATAATAGCATCTAAAGGCTGTAAATAATCATCTTTTAACGTGTAAATACGTTGCCCGTTTTCTGTCGAAATGGAGTCGTTTTCTATGGCTAAATCAAAAAGTTTTTCAAAGGTCTTTTTACTGAATAATTCTAAAATCACCTCAATCCCTAAATCCATCTGAAAGGCAGAAACCCCTATAGTATTTAAAAATCCTTTTAAATATGCAGTGGCAGGATAAGGCGTGTTTAATTGGGTAAAAGGTGGTGTTATTAGTAAAAGATCTTTCAAAAAAATGGCTTTAAAAATAGATTGGCGCAAAGATAACTTAATTGTTAGCTATCAGATTTGTGTTCTATTAGTTTTTTATAAAAGCCGCTAGTTTTTGACGTTTTTTTAGTGGTATGGCATCATTGTCTACAATTAAAGCTAACTGCGATTGGTCTTTTTGTTTAGAAAACAATAAGGTAAACAGTTGTGCGGTGGTTAGACTGTTGGTTGCCGCTTGTACCAATAACATGTGGTCTCCGGGTTTTACAAGTCCTTCTTCTAAAATGCGGATATAGGTTCCTGGGCGTGCATGATTGATAAATTGTTTAAGAATGGTCTGTGTGCCAAACCGTATACCCAGTTTAAAACAAGGTTCTCTAGGTTGTGTCACTTGGACTAGGGCGGTTCCTATTTTATATATATCGCCAACCCTAATTTTAGTTTCGTCTAATCCTTTTACGGTTAGGTTTTCTCCAAAAACGCCATAATTAAACGCTATGTTTGGGTATAGGTTTTTCCAATAGTCATAATGGTCTTCCGAAAATAAGTAACAGGCTTTAAAAATGCCACCATGATGCTTTCTGTCGGAAACCTCGTCACCTTTTACGTCTTCTTTTTCTAAATAAATACCAACATCTGTTGGGTTTTTGTACATGCCCGTGGTTTGCTTTTTTCCATTCCATTCAATGGTTGTTGGTTTGGCGATGTTAGTAGAAGTGATTTGCATGTTTGAGACTTAGTTTTTATAGTACCAAAAAGGGATGGTTATTATGGTGTCTTTTGTTTGTGTAGTGTCTGTTTTTGATAACCTGTAAATACTTAAGTCGTGTTTACCTTCTTTAATGTTTTTAAGAGATAATACTGTTTCAAAACCATTTTGATTTTGATTGTGTTTAGTATAGATAAAATCAGGTAGCGTGTAATTTAGGGTGTCAATTTTTAAGCTATAAATACTAGATAAGGTTTTAACGTATTCTAGTTTTAAGCTATCCGATATTTTTTTGATATTTCGATTGTATCCAGTGATGAAATCTGATTTATATCCTCTAATGTCTTCTTCAGGTTTTAGACCTTTGTTAAAGGAAAACACAGCATCTTCAATACTTTCATTATACTCAATAAATATTGGTAAATAAGACGTTGTTATGATTTTTGAAGGAATTGAAGCTTTATCAATAAAAAGATCTTCTTTTTTTATGTTTTCATCGTAATTTAAAAGGTTTGCAGAGAAGCTATTAGAATCCTCTGAAGCTGAGAAATAATTGGAACGATTAAAGCTAAATGCTAAAATAGTTGATAGTAGAAAGTAACTTGGGATGAGGATAAAACTTATTTGTTTTCCAAATTTGTTATCTAAAAAATTATGGACTAGTGGGCGATATAAAAAAGAGAGTGTTAAATAACTGAATAACCAATAAAAAGGAAAGTATATTTTTGCTAACCATTTATTTTTTTTAAAATACCCTAATGTTATAAAATCTAGAAAGGTTAAAATCATCCCTAGAATTGTGAAAATCATTAAAAAGACTCCTGTGATAAAAAACATTTTAGGTCTAATATCGTGGTCTTTAATTAAAAAATAACCTATTAAAACAAGTATTCCGGCATACAATAAAAAAGAAATCAGGTAAAACACTAATAAAAAAGAAACTGCAAATAAGACGCTACAATAGTCTTCTAGTTGTGATATATACTTATCAAATGAACCTATTTTTTTACGTAAATAATTGTCAAATTTAGGTCTGTATTTTAATTTTTTGTAATCGATGTCTCCTGAGACATAGCGTAACCCTAAAGCACCAATCCATAACCCACGAAGAACAACGTGAAATAATAAGGTTGTTAACAAAATAAGACTGGCGTAAATAGCTACGCTTAAAGCTATTCTAAAAAAAAGGTCTCCATCATTTTTTGCAATATTATAACTTGTTTCAAGCGGTTTTAACACTTGCGTCAAACCATAAATTGCAAACCCAGAAATAATTAATTCTAACTGCCAACTTTCTTGTTGTAGTTTATCTAGCCAAGCTTTAAAAGCTTTAGATCTATAATTATTTTGCATGGTTTTACTCTGGTTGGTTTCTGTAAATATAGAGTAAATATTGAAAAATTACTTTTCATTACTCAAAATACTAGCTACTGCTTGCTTGTATTTTACAGGATTCCCAGCTTTTTTAATGGCTTTGAATGTTTTTTGAGGATTAGAAAACGACTGCGAGAAAAACTCCCAAAAGCCTAACATTTTCATTTTTATTGGGGTTGGTCCCGATAGATACTCGTCGTACTGTTGGTAAATTGTATCATGAAATTGACTAAAAATCTCCCAACGGTCTTTAGGATATTCTGTGGTGTTATTTTTAATCATGCTTGGTAAAAATGGATCTGCAATTAGACCACGACCAATCATAAAATGATCAATACCCGGAAAGCGGGCTTCCATGGATTTAAAAGATGCTACAGACGTGATATCTCCATTGTAATATAATTTATGCTTTGTACTTTTAATGCAGCGCTCAAACGCCTCTAAATCTACAGGTCCTTTGTACAGTTGTTTTCCAATTCTGGCATGAATTGCAATATTTTTAAGCGGATAATTATCTAGAATAGGGAAGGCGTCTAAAATTTCTTCAGCATTGTCATAACCCATTCTCATTTTCATGGACACGGTTATATCACTTTCGTTATGTGCTTTTTTTAAGACGTCGTCAATTTTTGCAGGATTACAAATCAAACCTGATCCCATACCAGATTTAGTCACCATTGGATATGGACAACCTAAATTCCAGTTTAACTCTTTATACCCTAAACTTTGCACGTATTTAACTACAAACATAAACTCGTCAGGATCATTGGTCATTACTTGCGGAATCACTTCTAAGGTCGTGTTATTTTCTGGTTGTAAATCTAATTGATAGGATTGCTTAATTTTCAGCTTTCCGTTTAGCCTGATGTAAGGTGCGTAAAACGTATCGATACCACCAAAATAATGGTGAAACGCGTTACGGAATCTAAAATCCGTGAAGCCTTGTAAAGGAGAAGACAATAAAGTAATGGACATCTTAAGTATGCGGTAATATTAGTTGCGCAAATATAGTTTCAAAATATTACAATTACGCAATATTTACCAAGCCACTTGGAAAAGGTCTATAGGCATAGTATTGTAGTACTTCTTCAATTGCTAATTTTAGCGCCCTGTTTATTGGGACAATAACATTACCCATTGTAAAATCTATCTGCGACAGTTGCATGTAATACTCCGTAAACATCGGGATATATAGCCCATTATTTATGGCTTCTACAGTATCTTGCAAGGTTTCTTTTTGGTTTTCTTTTATAATTTTGCAAGTCACCATGCGTTTTTGCCCATACTTATCATTAGAAGCTGCATAGCCAAAAAGACGACAAACTAAACCGCGATATTTATAATTACTACATCGCCCTAGTGCGCTGTCTACTAAGTTTAGCGGCCTATAAATATGGCAAATGGAGTGTTTTGATTTTGTGTTTAATGTTTTTAGCGTGGTTTCGGCTTGACCGTTCAAAAAAAGATGAAACGCAAAAGGTAAAAACTCTAAAGGAGAAGCCTCCATGGTTGGGTTGGTACAACACTTACCACAACCTGTTGCACAATGCAAAGTTGTTTTGTTTTGAAAGGTTGAAATTTGGGTGTCTAACGTCTCAAATAACGCTTCCACTAATCGTACTCTTCGCTCTATAGACATTCCTTTTTTTTGAAGGTACGCTATAAATTTACCGTTTACGTTGTTTATTTTGGTTATAAAAAAACCACTTCTATTTGAAGTGGTTTTTAATGGGTCTATTGCAGACCGTTTAAGTTTTTATTGAAATCAAATAGAAGCTGAGGTTTGCCTGATACCAACAATAGTCTTGCTTTTTATTGATTTAAAAACAGATATAATGCAGCCACAAGACAAATGGCTAAAATAATTAGCACATATTTTTTGACTTGATTGGGTTTGCTGTATAACATCCCATTGCTAGATTGTTTTTTAATGTTTTGAATGTCTTTATCCATGTCTGGAACTTCAAAAGCTATTGTATGCGGTTTGCCATCGTAATACTCCGGATTGGCTTTTAAATTGTCTACAATGTCTTTGCTTTCTTTTAAACCTAAGTCTGTTTTTGCTCTCACGTATTTTATGGCAACCAGCTGACTTTCGGAAATTAATTCTAGAATAATCTCCTTGTCTAAAGTAATATTATTAATAACAATGTTCATAATTATTCAATCGCTTTTTTTAGGGCATCTAAACCACCAACAATAGGCAAGGTGATGCTTGTTTTATCTAAATCCACCGTTAACTCAGTCCCCGGTTTTGGATGTATTGTAAACTCTTTATCACTAGAAAAAATAACCAATCCAATTTGTTGTCCTGCTTTAATGATTTGATCATCTGGTTGTAGGTTAAACGTTAGATCGTAAAATTCGCCTTTCTTTAATGGTGCGCTTTCGCGTAATGATTTATGATTTTGTGGATCTGCCCAACCACGTGTAATAATATTATCTGTAATTACTTTGGCATCATCCGTATACGGTAAAGAGACTAGCATTACGGATAAATTGGCAGCTGGTTTACTACTAGATACGCTAATAGTTATTGTGCTTTCGCCAGAAATATGTACGTCTTGTTTTAAAGTAGCCGTACTGTATAATAAACGGTGGGTACTGTTTGTCGCTTGCGCATGTGCTTTCCCAGAAATGGTAAAATCATCCACTAACATTTCAGTTTTTTGTCTTTTACTTGGCGTTGTTGTTAAGGTACCAACTTGGTTTCCGCCTTTATTTAAATATAACGTCACGTTTTTAGCATCCGGATTTGGGTATGCAGCATAAGCAGTTGGTTGGTCCGGTCTGTCATTTTCTCTAACAATGCGTGCTTGAGGATCGTTTTCTACACCGTTGTCAATACCGTGTAAATAGTGAGTAAACCAACGGTTCATCATGGTCATTGGCGGTGGTCCACCATGTCCGTTTTGATGGTAATATATTTGTGTTGGTAAGCCCATTGCTTTGGCTTTTTGATAAATACGGTTACTATGTTCTGGCATTACATTCCAGTCGTTAAAACCATGTGACATTAACAAGGCGGCTTTCATCCCATCCATTTGGTTGAGGTAATCACGGTCGTTCCAGAAGTCGTTTAAATCTCCTGTTTCTCTGTCCATTCCTGCAGCCATTTCTGTGTCTCTAACGGTTTTGTTATTGTATGGTCTTTTTGCCTCGTCACCACTATGTATAAAATCATAAAGCACATCAATATCCTCTCCTAAATACCCTCCAGGAGAGCGCACTAATCCGTTTGATCTGTAATAATGGTAGGACGATGTGTTTGGTGCAATTGGTATAATGGCTTCTAATCCTTTAACGCCAGTGGTTGCAGCTGCTAATGGTAATGTTCCGTTGTAAGATGTACCTGTCATACCTACTTTTCCTGTGCTCCAAAAGGCTGTTACTTCTTGATCGCCATCTGGTGTTGTGTAACCTTTTGCGTCACCATTTAACCATTGTATAACTGCTTTTGGTGCTAATGCTTCGTTTGGTCCACCAACGGTAGGGCTACCTTGAGATAATCCGGTTCCGGGAGAAGACGAGTGTACAACAATGTAACCGCGTGGTACCCACTTCATGATATGCGAGTTTGATATTATTGGGCGTTTTCCTAAACGGGTTACTTCTGGGTGTGCGCGTTCTTGTGTTGGACGGGCTCCTAACTCGTGCTCCACATCCCACATAATACCAGGTACATCTGGTGCAACACCTGCAAAGTATGGGCTAGTTACGTAAATTACTGGTAGTTTTAAATCTTCGGTATCCGTTTGTGATGGTCTGGTAACAGACACGTGTACACGATCTAAAGTATCGTCTCCATCTGTGTTAAAAGAGGTTTCTACCCAAAGGTCATGCCTAATCCAATCTTTATAATTGCTAAATCCTTCTACAATTTGTGCTTCTCCATTTTCAAAAACGGGAACGGTTTTGTCTTGTGCAACACTTAAGGCTGAAGCCGAAAGTAATAGCGCTAAAACGGATGCTTGTAAGTACTTTTTTATCATAATAACGGCGTGTCTTGTTTGTTGGTTACAAGTTAGTTATTTTTTACGAATAGAAAAGTAGTGGTTTGTTAAGGTAATTGTAAATTTTTTGGGTGGTGTAGAGGTTATGCTTAGTTGTTTTGCTTTTTTTTGATTGCGAAAATTTGATTAATGTTTTATTATGCAAGTGTTTTTCTAATTAGGCTAGAACTTGCTTGTTTTTAACTCAGTTCTTTGTTGGTAAAGCGTTTTGTTTCACTAAGGGACTGTATTTTATTAACCAATAAGAAATAGTTGTTCTAGGAATATCATATTTTTTAGAAGCTTGGTTGTTTGAAATCTGACCATTTAAGATTTGGTCAACGACTAAAAGTTTGGTTTCTAAAGTAGCTTTTTGATAGCTTTTTTTTAGCCAGTGTTCCTTTTTTGTTTTCATAAGTGACTGTAATTAATTGCTTAATTTTTAGTCAACCTATTTCAGGAAAATTCATTTTTCAAATGTGTGGTAACGGTTTTGTGTATGGAAAGTTGCGTTTTTGTGTGCGAGGATTTTCCGAAGGAAAATCAGACGTAACAAAAATGCAACGACCTTTATTTAAGCACTAATGTAGCAATTTTTTATACACGTTGTTCTACACCGTTTTTTATTCAGCTTCATTCCGTTAATTCGTTCTATAAAGTTCGTTACTTATTTTAGAATATTCATTATTAATTTTCAAGTCCGAATATAATTTCAGCGTGTCATTTTGAATTGAAAATTTTACATTCACAAAGTGTTTCTTTTGTGATTTGCGTTTCGGAAGCCTACTTTCAGTCAAAGATTCCGTTGAGTTTAAATTCAGCGTGTCATTCTGCAAATTCCATTTACCATAATCCTTAACAGAAACTTGATTATGAGACCATCTGTCAAAATAATAAGTGGAATCGGAATAAATTCGCAGAGTTAGATAATCATAACCAAATCTTCCTCCTTTAAATTCCGTAAAATCATCTTTTTCAGAATATGGGTTTTTAAAGGATTTGCAAGAAACAAATGTCATTAATCCTAAAATCGCAAGTATGTACTGTCTTTTTTTCAAATGGTGTAGAACGAGATTGTGTATGGTTAGTTGCGTGATTTAAGGAACTAAGTTAGCAAATAAATCACAGATAGAATATTCCGCAGGAATGTTCGTAAGTAGGCTTAAAACAAGCAATTAATTATACACGGTGTTACCTGGAGTATTTTAATTTTTCATTTCAGATTCGATGTATTCTTTTAATGTCAAAGAAATCCATTTCAAAGCTGATAAATTTGTAGACAACATATCGTTTTCATAAGAATATCGATAATCTATAAAGTCCGCTTTAATATCAGATAAGTGTTCCTGTATTTTTGAGTTATATTTTTCTAAATATATATCCGATATTTTTTTTCTGTCGACCTCTTTTAATTTATTATAGAGATTTAGCAAATTATGTCCACGACTTGTTTCTATAGTTCTATCGTATTCTGGATATGATTTATTTTCTTTAAGTTTTAGAGTAACAACACTGGTAAGAGATTTCAAATATAATTCTATTGAAAATGCGTAATTAACTATTAAAGAACGAGTATGGAATCGCTCTTGAATATTTTCAGCAGTTTGATAAAATTCATTTGCTGATAAATATATCATTGGATTAATTCCTTTATTTATTATAGTTTTAGGAACTATGTTTTTCATATTACAGGTAACGTTGTTGTATAAGATTAGTTGCGTTGTTAAGCACTAAATTTAGCAAATAAAAACTGAATAGAAAATCCGCGAGGATTTTCGTAAGCAGTCTAGAAACTAGCAATTAATTTTATACGTTGTTGCCAGTAGTAGTTTTATTCAATTCGTTCAAATGTTACAGAAATGTTATAATAATTGTCACTTGGGTCAAAATCATTAAAAATTGTCATTGAATTATTTCCTGAAAATGTTATTTCCTTTGTTTCAATTTCTGTTTGTATTTGTGATGTATTAATATTTTCAAAATTAGTAGTTAACTTATATTGATTAGCCTGTAATTTGTCCCAAGTTCCACTTATTATATACTCATTTTGTTCAATACAATCGTTATTGTCATCTTGTTGAAAGCTAGTGAAAGTGTAATTCCCATTTTGTAAAAAGGTAAACGTTGTTACTTCTCCACAAGTATAACTGTCCGTTTCTTGAACTCCATCTACAACTTGTAATTCAGATATTGGTTTCCATATCCCAACAATTATTTCAGTTTCTGTTTGAGTGTTGTCATTATCATCAGATGAACAAGATAAAATTGACATTCCGATTAAAATAGTAAGTAGTAAATTCAGTTTTTTCATTTCGTATTTTTTTAAATTTTTAGTAACTTGTTTTATGTAGAAGTTTCTTTTCTATTCTAATATTTTTTGTAAATTAATGTTAGCTTTAAAAATTCCACTTAGTTGTTTAGAAGAAGAGTCGTTTAAAATATCGTTAAGTGAATAATCAAAATATAGTTCTAAACCAATATAATCGTTTATGTCAAAACCAAAAGCTAAATTTCCAGCAAAAACTCCATTAAAATTATTAATTATTTCAAATTGGTCATCTTTGTCAGATGCGCTTAAGAAAAAAGAATATCTAACACCTGGTCTTAAATAAAATCCTTTGTTATAAGTTTTTGATAAACTAAATTTAGCACTTGGATTTATGGTTAAATAATTGTGATTGATTATTAAATCATTACTCTCGTCAATAGAAAAATTAGATTTTCGATTATCGTAAGCTAGACTTCCATAAATGCCAATTTTTTCAGCAATTTTGTAATTTATAAACCCACCAAAATATATTCCATTTCCTTTTGGTGTAGTAGCATAACCTTTGTTGATTGTGTTTAATTCTAAAATAGTAGAAACACTTGTGCCTAATTCAACTCCATAAGTAATTTCTTGAGAGAAAATCGATTGAAACGATAACATTGATAATGCTATTAATAAAGTTTTTTTCATAATTTTTAATGTTTTTTTTAGTGAGTATGTTTTTCCGCTATTACTGGCAACGTGCTTGTGCATGACTTAGTATGCGTTGGTAAGTCAACTAAATTAATAAATAAAAACTACCCATTAGTGAAATTCGGCAGAATTTCACGAGACGCCTAAAACAAGCATATTAATTATGCACGTTGTTGCCACGCGTGGAATTTCGCTAATTATTTCACATAATCAATGTAATTCCGTTTGAGTGAAATTCAGCACAACAGTTGGAATTCGGTAATAGATTCATCCGCTTTCAATTCGGTTTTGAGTGAGGTTTAATAGTCTGAATTTCACACAAAGCTGCTTAAATTCCGCAAACTATATAAATTCCGTTTCATTAGAATTCCGCAAGAGTGAAATTCAGTTTACAGTAAGTTTTTCGGAATTTGAGTCGGCAGAAATTCGGGAATTTTAATGTCCAATTTTTTCAGTTTGAGTGGAATTCCGCTATGCTTGGCAACGTGCTTGTGCATGACTTAGTATGCGTTGTTAAGCAACTAAATTAATAAATAAAAACTAACATTAGTGAAATTCGGCAGAATTTCACGATACGCATAAAACAAGCATATTAATTATGCACGTTGTTGCCACGCGTGGAATTTCGCTAATTATTTCACATAATCAATGTCATTACGTTTGAGTAAAATTCAACACAACAGTTGGAATTCGGCAATAGATTCATCCGTTTTCAATTCGGTTTTGAGTGAGGTTCAATAGTCTGAATTTCACACAAGGCTGCTTAAATTCCGCAAACTATATAAATTCCGTTTGATCAGAATTCCGCCAGAGTAAAATTCAGTTTACAGTAAGTTTTTCGGAGTTTGAGTCGGCAGAAATTCGGGGAGTTTAAAGTCCAGTTTTTTCAGTTTGAGTGGAATTCCGCTATGCTTGGCAACGAGTTTGTGTATGGTTAGTTGCGTTGGCTAGGACTAAGTTAGTAAACAAAAACGAACCAGAGGAAAATCCGTAG
This sequence comes from Olleya sp. KKT75, assembly GCF_055635485.1. NCBI lineage: Bacteria > Pseudomonadati > Bacteroidota > Flavobacteriia > Flavobacteriales > Flavobacteriaceae > Olleya > Olleya sp. KKT75. The sequence goes on along the minus strand of NZ_CM145759.1, from coordinate 312,909 downwards.
GATTTTCCGAGTACACACAGAACCAGCAATTAAATATACACGTTGTTGGCTGTAGTTATTTGAATTTACCTCTTGACTTAAGAATTGTCAACTTTTTCAATTCAAAAAGCTCATTAATATCGTTTCCATAAAGAGCGAAAACTTTATTGTTTTCTATTCTAAAATAAGGCTCAGGATATCTTTTCTTTATGTTTTCAATAGTATCCAATTTTTCATGTTCAAAAATTACTGGATTTAGAAATTCCATTCTTTTTGGCTTGATTGGAAAATCATGTTCAAGATATCTATAATCACTCATTAAAAATGGAGATGCGAATTCGCCACTTTTCGTTTCGAGTAACTGCTGGTATTGATATTTTTCATGAACATAAATGTCACAATACTTATTAACGTATAAAACCAATTTTTCATAATCTTTAAATTTTGGCCAACCATAATGATCAAAAACATAAAATGTTACTGAGTCTTTTTTAATATCTCCATATAGGTTTTCAAGAACTTTATATTTTGCAATAAACTGAGCGTCCATTAGCACGTTACAAGATGCTTCTGGAACCTTTAACTCTAAGCTTATTTTTTCAGCTATGAAAACAAAAAGTTCCTGCTTTGGGTTATCACACTCGAATTCCCAATCACATGGTTTTAAGGTAATATTTTGATTTTCTAGTTTTAAATAGTCAGCAACAGAAATTGATTGAGTAACGTGATTAAATGATTTAATATAAATCGAATCGTTTTCATAAGCGCTTAAGCTAAAGAAACCATCATAATCTGTTTTAGTTACATTTTGATAGTTCATTGATAAACTATCAAGTCGGTTAGTTTCTTTATCATTCCACGAGACTGAGATTGTATCAACTGTAGAAATAATTACAGGATATTCTTTATTAGATATAATAATCCCTTCAAGGAAGACTTCTTTTTTGGAACAACTAAATACTAAAAGAAATAGTACAAAAGCAGTTAGATTGGGTTTATTCATGGTCTTCGTTAATTACAGCCAACGTGCTTGTGCATGACTTAGTATGCGCTGTTAAGCAACTAAATTAATAAATAAAAACTAACCATTAGTGAAATTCGGCAGAATTTCACGATGCGCATAAAACAAGCATATTAATTATGCACGTTGTTGCCACGCGTGGAATTTCGCTAATTATTTCACATAATCAATGTCATTCCGTTTGAGTGAAATTCAACACAACAGTTGGAATTCGGCAATAGATTCATCCGCTTTCAATTCGGATTTGAGTGAGGTTCAATAGTCTGAATTTCACACAAAGCTGCTTAAATTAAGCAAACTATATAAATTCCGTTTCATTAGAATTCCGCAAGAGTGAAATTCAGTTTACAGTAAGTTTTTCGGAGTTTGAGTCGGTAGAAATTCGGTGATTTTAAAGTCCAGTTTTTTCAGTTTGAGTGGAATTCCGCTATGCTTGGCAACGGTTTGTATAAGAATAGTTGCGGGTTTTAAGCTGTGAATTTAATAAATAAAACAACTAACCAAGAAAGTCCGTTTGGACTTTCGTAAATAAGCTAAAAGCCAGCAATTAATTTTATACGATGTTGGCAAACGTTATTCTAATTCAAATTCCTTAATTTCATTTAGTTTTATTCGAGCTGTATTTAAATCCAAATCCCATTTTTTATATATGTCAATAGAAAATAACTTTAAGAATAATATAATTCCAAATATTGCGAAAATAATACAAGAAATGAGATTTGAAAAAAGAGAGACCTTAAATATTAATTTTATTAAAACTGGAATAGAAGTCAGAACCCATAAAGCAACAATTCCTATGTCAAATTTTGAGTACTTTAAGATATGAATTTGAAATCTATGTATTGTTTTTTGTAATTCAATAATATTCATAGAATTATAATCTATTTTTTTTAGTGACATATGCTGAAAAAATGATAAGATCATAGCAAGACCAGCTATAAAAGCAGGTAAACTATATAGTAATTCATTTCGCACTATATATGCAAGGGATATTGAAATTATAGCATATAGCAATGCTAAATTTCTACCCAAAATAGAAATATTTATATATTCATCAAGTTTGCTTTTATAGTTTTCAACTGTAATTTCGTTGATTCTGTTTTCATTAATTTCAACACGGGAGATTAGTTTCTCTTGCTCTTTACTCCAAATTTCTTTAAGTTCGTTTATTTCCATTTTGATATGTTTTTTTTAATTTATTTTTTATTCTGTTGATTTTACTTCCAACATTGGTTTCTGTAATTCCAACGATATTGCTAATTTCTTTATAGTTATAGTCTTCCAAGTATAATAGTATAATCGCTTTATCAAAAGCATTTAGTTGGTCAATAAAAATATTTAGAATCCTTTTCCTATCTTTTATATCATCATTATGTTCTTCATAATCTTTTTCGATGAAGATTGAATCAATTGACAAATGTGTTGGTGTATTTCTGCTTTTTCTGTAGAAAGAAATAGAAACATTCATTGCTATCTTATAAATCCAAGTAGATATTTTGTAGTTTTTATTATACTTTTCAAGAGATTTCCATAATTGAATTAAAATCTCTTGTTCGAGGTCTTTTTTGTCTTGAGTATCTTTACAATAAATATTTATGACCTTATATAAGATTCCTTTATTTTCTTCTATAATTTTCTGAAATCGCTTTGTTTTATTCTCTTTGCTCAAAATAGGCTATTGTTTATATACTATTGTTCGCAAATAATTATAAAAAATCACAGTTTAGGATGTTTTTTTCGAAATTTAGAATATATGTTTGATGTTTAGGATGCAGTTTCTCTAATGTTTGCCAACGTTGTTGTATAAGATTAGTTGCGTGTTTTAAGCACTAAAGTTAGTAAATAAATTATAGATAGAAAGTCCGCGAGGACTTTCGTAAGTAAGCTAAAACTAGCAATTAATTTTATACGGTGTTGTGCTTAGTTTTTAATTCTTCTCTAAAAAGTTTTCAACTTCGGTGTAATAATCCTCTCCATAATATTTGTAAAAATCCCCATTCGGTTTAATAATTAGAAATGCTTCGCAATTTTGATGTTCAGTAAATACATTTTCATAGAAAAACCCTGAATCCAATATAAATTCAGCCGTTTTTTCATAAATATCTTCATTATAGGAATCTTTTGTATACACAAAGAAATCCAAAACGTTATTGTTAGAACTAATTCGGGATGAGATTCGTATTCTGTTGTTGACTACTTGCTTATTATCTTTTTCGCCAAATCGAACAGATATACAATTCGGCGCTTTCTGGTTAAAATTAACAAGAATAGATTTGTCATTAGGAATTGTAGTTTTTAATTCTGATTCCAAATTTTTTATTAATTCTTTGTATTCAGAGTTATTCAACTTTCCAGAATAAGCTTTTCTACTTTTCTTGTATTTTGAATTAGGTTGTGTATTTACATCTTTATTTTCAGTTGTTATTTTATTTGTTCCACAAGAAATAAGAAAAATAATTGATATAAAATAAGCTCTTTTTTTTAAGATTTTGTTCATAGATTATGGTTTGGTCAAATTAAGCACAACGTTGTTGTGTATGGTTAGTTGCGTGGTTAAGCAACTAATTTAGCAAATAAATCACAGATAGAATATTCCGCAGGAATGTTCGTAAGTCGGCAGTGAACCAAGCAATTAATTATACACGGTGTTGTAAGTAGTGTTTTTGTTTTCAATCATTCTTTTTATTTCATTCAAATGTGATGCACCATAGATAATAACTATTTTATTGTCTACAGAAGAAATAACTTTGTTAGCAACAAACTCGTTACGTAATTTTAAAATAAAATCTCTTTTAAATGCAGAAGATAATTCCTCTTTTATTTTTTTACACTTATAGGTAACTTTTTTTAAGTCAGTTCTGAAATCACAATTTGATAACTTTATTTTACCATATTTTTTTTCAAATTCTGAAATCAAGGTAATAATTGGAATATCAACTTTTTTGTCATTATCGTTAATATTCAGATTTTTTCGGTTTGGTTGATTTATGATTTTATCCTCCCCAACATATTTATATTTCCCTCTTAATTTTTTAGTTACTGTGTCATAACGTTTTGATGTAATTGATTTTCCGTAAAGTTTTCTAAATTTTCGTTTACTAATATCACTATCTAATGAATCAATATTTAGTGGGTTTTTTACAGTCTCATAATAAAAAATGAAATTATTTTTGCGCAATGAATCAATTTTTTTTCTTGCATCCGTATAAAATGTTTCATCTCCGAAATGGAACATTGGTATGAAGTAAATTTCTTTACTTTTATATTCAATTTTTTCTAAGGACACATAGTCAGGATAATCCAAGTTAAATTTTGAAGAACCACAAGAGATTAGAAATAAAGGAATGGAAATTAATAGAATTCTTCTAAATAAAGTGTTCATTAGTTTGTTCGGTTACATTACTTACAACTAGTTATATGGTGACTAAAGTAGTAAATATCCCTCAATTTTTACGGGATATGAGGAACTTTTGTTCCTGATTTACTTTTTAATTTTATACAAACCTACAACTATTATTACGCGTTTAAAATACGTAGAACTACGTAAATTTATTTGCTGCAACTAAGGTACAATTTTGTAATACTTAAGTTTTACGGGTTTCCGTAAAACAGAAAAATAAGCCACCTGATTAGATGGTTTTAGTTTTGAGATTCTTCACATCGCAAAGAATGATAGTTTTGTTTTGAGCGTAGTATTTTATTTAAACTAAATTTTTGAAAGCTCATAAAATAGTTCATTTTTATAAATAACTATTGAAAACATACTTTCGCAACCTTCTATGCTAAAGAATCATTATTAGAATTAGGCATCACAAAGTTTAAAATAGTATATATTATTAATCCAGAAGCTCCTAAAAATGTAGCAATAATGAATAATATTCTAACATGCAAAGTTTGCCAACCAAGGTACTCAGCAATTCCAGAACAAATACCAGCTATCATTTTATCATTAGATTTTATAAGTTTTTTATTGTTCATGTTTTTTATAATTTATAGTTTTTTTGGTTAGGAAAATGGTCATCTATTAAATAAGGTACAACGGTCTTGTGTAACCAATTATTGATTAAAGGTGTTAAATTTAAGTATATAATCAGAAATAATGAAAAGATCGGGTATCTGATAAACGGTAAAAAAAAAGCAAAATAAAATCACCTAACCGGTTGGCTATAGGTCCGCATTACTTATTTAGTGTTACGCAAATAATCCTGCTTTAAAATGGTCCCAATCAGAAAATAGTACTGTTGCTATAACAAATGTGACTACGATTAAAACTAATCGGATACGGTCTTTTTTTTTTAAATTAGTTATCATTTTTGTGGTTTTGGTTGGTTTAAGTTACTGTCTTCTAATTTATACTAGTTAGTAGCCAAAACTATTGTAATGTTACAGATTTAATGTTATTTTAACTTCCTAAACTAAGAGTATATACTTTTGGTTTATTCTATAACTAGTGTAGTTTACTTTAAACATAAGTTGGCTATAGACAGTAATAAGTAGTATATCTTTTAAGCTAGTCTTTTTATTATTAAAGATCACCAAATTTTTGATTTACACTATCATTTTCGATTTCAAACTCTACCCATTGATTAATCGCTGCTCCATTTGTATAATGTCCATGATTTTTAGTTTCCTTTTTTCCGTTTCTAGTGTATTCTAATATATAAGTTCCATCACTTTTATTGGCTTGCATATTTAAAAAACCAGAAGCAATTCCGTTAGGTCCAATGTTATCAAATTTTAGTTCCGTAAGATTTTCAGATGTTGTAAATCTTACGTTTTCAATTGGGGCATCAGATTTGTTTTCAATAGTGAATTCAATCTCATTTCCTTTACCAATTAATTTACAGGCGCTTAACGTTAGTATTATAATTCCTATTACTATTTTTTTCATTGTCTATTTTTATTATTCACAATCCTTAAATATCTTTTTTTATATTGTGTTTTCAAACTTATACGTTGTTATATATCTCTGTGAGAAATAAAGCGTTATAACATGTGCTTATTACAGCACTTATTTTTTAAAAAAACTAAGTTACAAAAATGAAATACATTGTAGGTCTAGTTTGCTTTATTGGAACAAAAAAACCACCTAAATAGGTGGTTTTTTTATTTCCGCGAAAGCGGTATTTTAATATAGTAAAGCTGTATTATTCTATGGTAACAACAAGGTCATTTTGTTTTACCATTTTCCCTTCTTTTAGTGTTACTGATTTTATAGTACCCGATTTAAAGGCAACTACAGTGGTTTCCATTTTCATGGCTTCTATAATAAATAGAGGATCGTTTTCTTTAACGTCTTGTCCTTTTTTAACTAAAACTTTGTATAAAGCGCCTTGTAATGGTGCGCCAATTTGGTTTTCGTCAGTTGGGTCTACTTTTGTATTAGTTTCGATTTTTATGTTTAACGAGGTGTCTAAAATGTCTACAAATCTATTTTCTCCGTTTACTTTAAAAAAGACGGTTCTCATACCTTCTTCGTTTGGAATACCAATGGATAGTAATTTAATGATGACTGTTTTTCCTGGTTCTAGCTCTATTAAAATTTCTTCACGAAGGGTCATACCATAAAAAAAGTTTTTTGTTGGTACTAATGCTAAGTTTCCATAGGTCTTATAGTTTTCGTGCGCTTGTTCAAAGACTTTTGGATATAATGTGTAGGATAAAAAGTCTTCCATCTCAATTGCACGAGTAAAGCCTTTTTGGAATTTCTTTTTGAAGGCTTTGTATTCTAAATCAAAATCTATTGGTTCTAGATGTGCGTTTGGTCTGTTGGTATATGGTTTTCTGTTTTTAAGTATAATTTTTTGAAGCTTTTTAGGGAAACCTCCTTCGGGTTGACCTAAATCTCCAACAAAGAAACTTATCACAGAGTCTGGAAACGAAATCTCCTCACCACGTTCCATAACATCTTTTGTAGTTAGATTGTTGGTTACCATAAAAATAGCCATATCTCCGACCACTTTAGAGCTTGGTGTTACTTTAATTAAGTTACCAAACAGTATATTAACCTCGGCATACATTTTTTTAACCTCATCAAAACGATCTGCTAATCCTAAAGCGGTAGCTTGAGGGCGTAGGTTACTGTATTGTCCACCTGGTATTTCATGTTCAAAGACCTCAGCGGTTCCTGCTTTTAGTCCTGATTCAAATGGATAATACAATTCACGCGTGTCTTCCCAAAAGTTAGAAAACTGATTTAGTTTGGGCATATCAAAAGCGTGTGCTCTTGGTTGGCCTTTCATCATCTCTACGGTTGCATTAAAGTTTGGTTGCGATGTTAATCCAGATAAACCACTTAATGCAACATCAACCACATCAACGCCTGCTTCGATAGCTTTTAAATAGGTTGCTGTTTGTAATGATGATGTATCGTGTGTGTGTAAATGTATGGGTACGTTTACGGTATCTTTTAATGCGGCAACTAGCTCTGTGGCTGCGTAGGGTTTTAATAATCCTGCCATATCTTTTATAGCAATCATATGTGCTCCAGCATTTTCTAAATCTTTGGCTAGCTGTGTGTAGTATTTAAGATTGTATTTTGTTTGGTTTACATCCAATATATCTCCTGTATAACTTAATGCTGCTTCTGCGATTCCGCCTGTTTTGTTGCGGACATAGTTTATACTTGGTTCCATTGCTTTTACCCAGTTTAGAGAGTCAAATATTCTGAAAATATCAACACCGTTTTCCCAAGATTTTTCAACAAATTTCTCGATTAAATTATCAGGATATGCTTTGTAACCAACACCATTAGAGCCACGTAATAACATTTGGAATAATATGTTTGGTACTGCTTTACGCAATTCTCTTAAACGTGTCCAAGGACTTTCGTGTAAAAAACGTAAGCAAACATCAAAGGTGGCACCTCCCCAAACTTCCATACTAAAAGTGTTTGGATGGTTTTTTGCAAAACTTTCGGCCACTTTTAGCATGTCATAACTACGCATTCTGGTTGCTAATAACGATTGATGCGCATCACGCATGGTGGTATCCGTAAAATGAATTTTTTTCTCGTCTTTTAACCATGCACAGAATTTTTCTGGACCTAACTCCGTTAACAAGTCCTTTGTTCCTTTTGGATAGGGATCTGACAAACTAAATTTTGGCACTTTTGGGGTTCTGAAAACTTTGTTTTCTTCAATGTTTTTAACATCAGAATTTCCGTTTACACTAACTTCTGCTAAAAACTGAACGACTTTTGATGTTCTGTCTTGTGGCAGTTTTATTTTGAATAAGGCAGGCGTATTTTGAATAAAATTTACAGTCACTTTACCATCCTTAAAAGTGGGATGCTGAATGACATTTTGTAAAAAATGAATGTTTGTTTTAACACCTCTAATTCTAAATTCTTTTAAAGCACGTACCATTTTACGTGTTGCACCATCTAGAGTTCTTCCGTGAGAGGATACTTTGACTAGCATAGAGTCAAAAAAGGGACTGACTTTATAACCTTGGTAAATACTTCCTGCGTCTAGACGGATTCCCATTCCGGAGGCACTACGGTAAGTTGTTACTGTACCGTAATCTGGTGTAAAGTTGTTTTGAGGGTCTTCTGTGGTTAATCTACATTGTAAAGCAAAGCCATAGGTTGCTAATGTGTCTTGTCCGTAAATTTTAATTTGATCGTCTGATAGTTTATAACCTCCAGCAATAAATATTTGTGTTTTTACAAGGTCAATTCCTGTTACCATTTCGGTAACCGTATGTTCTACTTGTATTCTTGGGTTGACTTCAATAAAGTAAATGTTGTCTTGCTGATCTACCAAGAACTCTACAGTTCCAATATTATTATAACTTACTTTGGTTGCTATGGCGACTGCGTATTTATAAAGGGCTTCTTTTACTTTAGTAGACACATTAAAAGATGGCGCAATTTCTACTACTTTTTGATGACGTCGTTGTACAGAACAATCTCTTTCAAATAAATGACGAATGTTACCATGTCTGTCTGCTACAATTTGTACTTCGATATGTTTTGGGTTTTCGACATACTTTTCTAAAAACATAGTGTCATCACCAAATGCATTTAAAGACTCATTACGTGCAGAGTCAAAGTTAGTTTCTAAATCTTCGGCAGATCTAATAATACGCATGCCTCGTCCACCACCACCAGAAGCTGCTTTTAGCATTAAAGGATACCCAATACTTTCTGCTTGCGATATTGCTACTTTTAAAGAGGTTAATTCTTTTTTATTACTTTCTATAATAGGGACTTGACATTGTTCTGCTATTTTTTTAGCTGTAATTTTATCACCCAAAGCATCCATAACTTCTGGGTCTGGTCCAATAAAAACAATACCGTGTTTAGCGCATCGTCTTGCAAACTCTGAGTTTTCAGATAAAAAACCATAGCCTGGGTGTATCGCATCTACATTTTTAGATTTTGCTAAATCTATAATGCCATCCATATCTAAGTATGGTTTTAAAGGCTGATTATCGTCACCAATTTGATACGATTCATCCGCTTTGTTTCTATGTTGCGAGTAGCGATCTTCGTAGGTGTAAACTGCTACTGTAGCAATATTTAACTCTGTACAAGCACGTAATACTCTAATAGCAATCTCTCCTCTATTAGCAACAAGAATTTTTTTGATTTTCATTTTTAGTGTGTGTGTTAGTGTGTGTTGTGTGATACTATAGTTTTTTATAACGTCTGTACAAACCTTTAAAAACCACTGTTAAGCGCTGATTTTTAAAAGTGACATAAGTATAAAGGGGTGTGATTTAAAAGAACGTTTATCACTTTAAAAGTGTGTTTTTTACTGTTTAGACCATTTAAAGACAAATTGTGAGTCTGTTTTTTAGACCTATGGCTATAAGGTAATTTTTATTTTTTAAAAATACAATGCATGCATAGTATTTTTTGTTATTTCAATACAAACAGTACAAAATCGGGATTAATAACCTTTTTGATATAGGTGTAGGGGAGTAGTTGCGCTTTTTTTATCGCAATTTATATTGCAGTAATGCCCATCGTGTTTTATTAAAAAGAAGGCATGCAGTAGCAATACTATCTAATAAAGTAAATAGTACGGATTAATTTATAATTAACTTGATGTAGTCTTTAGTTGTAGTTTAAAACGTCCTCTTTGGCTATGGCTTGGTATAGTTTTTCAATCTCAATAGGTTTCCATAGGATGTCATTAAAAAGCTTAGCATGCTCTTTATTATTCTTGGTTGTCATAACATCCGCCGTAATGGCAAATATTGGCGTGTCTTTATTTAAGTTACTTTCGGTCCTGATTAATTTGGTTGCATCAATACCATTCATTTCTGGCATGTGTAAATCCATTAAAATAAAATCGTAAATTTTATTTTTAGCATATTCTACAGCTACTTTACCATTTACAGCGTGTTCTGTTTTAATACCCCATTTAGATAACACTTTGGTAATAAGTGTGGCATTCATTACGGTGTCTTCGGCTAATAGAATAAGTTTATTTTTTAGCTGATTAAAAATTGGTTTAGGTTTAGCTACCATTGGTGCTATGCGTTCTAATTGGATTGTAAAGTAAAACTCAGAGCCTTTTTGTTCTTTACTTTTTACTTTGATAACGCTGTCATGCAATTTAACTAGTTCTTTTACTATGGCTAATCCAAGACCTGTACCGCCTTGCTTTTTAGTCATAATAGGTTTTATTTGAGAAAAACTATCAAATATTTCTATCAAGTCTTTTTTAGGAATACCTTCTCCTGTATCTTTTATCTTAATTAAAAGCGTGTCATGCGTTTCGCTTTTTTCTTTCAATTTAATCTTAAAGGTCACTTTACCTTTTTCTGTAAACTTAATAGCATTACCAATCAGGTTACTAAGTATTTGTGTTAGTTTGGTTTGGTCTATTAGATAGTTTGTGGTGTCCGGAACATTGTTTTTTAAAACTAATTTTAAGCCTTTAGACTGTGCTAAATTTAGATGTAGATTTAAAATATTTTTACATAACGTATCAAAATTAGTGTTTTCTACTTCTAGGTTTGTTTTTTTAGAGTCTAGTTTAGAAAAGTCTAAGACGTTATTTACTATGCTTATAAGGTTGTTAGAGGCAAACTGTAGACTTTCTATTAGCTTTTTGTTTTCTCCAAAAACTTGGTCTTCAAGAATAGCTACAATGGTAGTCATGGCATGTAGCGGTGTTCTTATCTCATGACTCATTACAGATAAAAACTCTTGTTTTAGTTTTAATGCTTTTTGATCGTCCTCGTTTTTTTTCTCTATTATTTTTTGTTTCTCTTTTTGAAGTAAGGCTTCATGTTCTAACACGTTAGTTTTGTTAATCAAGCTATAGTTATCCATAACTTGTTGCGTCTGCGTATTCATGATTAATTCTTTCTCTGTAAGGTACAGTTCAAGATATTTAAAAGCACTTTCAATTTGATTAGCCTTTTTGTATATGATATATAGTTGATGGTATCCTTTTATTTTGGTAATGGTAATGTTGTATTTAATAGACAGATTTAACCCGGTTAAAACCGCTTGTTCTGCTTTGTCTAATTGGTCTTGTTTTAAATATAGTTTCCCTAATTTATTGTAAGCCATACAAGCGCCCATAATTTCGATAACCTTATTGTAGGTTGTGATAGCTGTTAAAAAATCGTTTTCAGCTTTTTCAAAATCACCTAGAGCAAAATATATTTTTCCGCGTCCATAAATAGCAAACCCATAACCTCTAGTGTCTCCAGATTCTTTTTTTAGTTTTATGGAATGCTCTATCATTTTTATGGCATAACTGGTCTTATTGTTTTTTAGTAATAAACCTGATAGATTATTATATACGTTAGATTCTAGATTTATGCAGTTTACTTTTCTGGCATTTTTTACAGCCTCTTTGTAAGATTTAAAAGCATTGGATTGATCTCCAATATACTCGTAAGCAGTACCAATAGCTTTACCAACTTTAGACTGGTTTTTAAAGTCACCATGTTTTTTATAAATACGAAAGGCTTCGATTAAACAAATTAAACCTTCGTGATAATTATCTGTTTTATAATGGACACTACCAATGGTGTATTTAGAGTCTGCAATACCTAATTGGTCATCAATAATTGTAAAGCAAGCAACTGCTTCTGTAGCGTGTTTGGTAGAGTTTGCGTAGTCGCTAATAATCATGTAATACAAACCAAGCTGGTTTAAACTACGTCCAATTAATTGTTGGTTATTAAGGTTTCGGCTTAAATGCAGAGCTTTTTTTGCTAAGACAATACTGTTGGGTAGGTCTAGGGATCGATTATTATAAGCATTATTTAGAAGCTTATTAATGGCTTCTGTTTGTGGTAGGCTTTGGTCAATCATTAAAAAAAAATACTTGGTTGGGTAGGTAAACTTAATCAAAAATTTTGATAGTTATAGTGTATAACAGATTATGATACTGTTATTTATATTGAATAAAAAAAGCCACCTAAATTAGGTGGCTTTTAATTTCCGCGAAAGCGGTAGTGTTATATTTAAAGCGGTTTGTTATTGATATGCTAATGGCATTACAAAAACAGCCTGCCTTATGTTACTTTAATAACTCGTAACTACGTTTGATAAAGTCTGATAATTCTTTTCCTTTTAAAAGACCTTGAGATAAACGTGCTAAGTCTAAACTTTGCGTTATTAAATGTGTTTGCTTGTCTTTAGCTTCTGTGCTTAAAATCTCGTTAACTAAGTCAGAGTTTGTATTAACCACAAGGTTGTACATCTCTGGCATGTTACCAAACATTTGCATTCCGCCGCCACCACCTGACGCTTGCATCTCTTTCATACGACGCATAAATTCTGGTTGTGTAATCATAAATGGCGTTGCGTTGCTATCCATAGCTTCTAATTGTACCATAAATTTATCAGACGGTATTACTTCTTTCAATAGCTCGTCTAACGCTTTTGTTTGCGTGTCGTCTAATTTAGAGATTGTAGTTTCGTCCTTAGCAATTAACTTATCAATAGCGTCTGCATCTACACGAGAAAAAGTAATGTTTTCTTTAGTAGATTCTAATTTTTGCATTAAATGCGAAATAATAGGACTATCTAACAATAACACATCATAACCTTTGTCTTTTGCAGCTTCAACATAACTGTGTTGTGCTTCTTGGTTACTTGTATAAAGGATAACTAACTTACCATCCTTATCTGTTTGTTTTGCTTTGATAGCGTTTAATAACTCTTCGTAAGTAAAGTATTTACCATCTACCGTTGGGTATAATGCAAATGCATCTGCTTTATCAAAAAATTTGTCTTCAGATAACATTCCGTATTCAATAACAATCTTAATGTCATTCCATTTTGCTTCAAACTCTTCACGATTGGTGTTAAATAGCGACTTTAATTTGTCGGCTACTTTACGAGAAATGTAAGATGATATTTTTTTAACAGCACCATCTGCTTGTAAATAACTACGAGACACGTTTAATGGAATATCTGGACTGTCAATCACACCACGTAACATCGTTAAAAATTCTGGTACAATCCCTTCTACATTATCTGTAACGTACACTTGGTTTTGGTACAATTGGATTTTGTCCTTTTGCATTGCCATATCCTGTGTCATCTTAGGGAAGTATAAAATACCTGTAAGATTAAATGGATAGTCTACATTTAAATGAATATGGAATAATGGATCTTCGTGTTGTGCAGGATATAACTCTCTGTAAAAGCTAGTGTAATCCTCATCCGTTAAATCTGCTGGTTGTTTAGTCCAAGCCGGAGTAGGATTGTTAATAATATTATCTACAGTAATTTTTTTCTGAGGCTCAGTCGTTTCTTTACCTTCAGCATCTTTTGTAGTTGCTGGTGTATGGTCAGGGTCGTTTACTTCTTTAGTTCCAAATTTAATTGGCACCGGCATAAACTTGTTATACTTATAAAGTAAGCTACTAATACGTGCTTCTTCTAAAAACTCAAGAGAGTCTTCTGCAATGTGTAAAATAATCTCAGTTCCTCTGTCTGTTTTATCTGCATCTTCTAAAGTAAACTCAGGAGAACCATCACATGTCCAATGTGCAGCTGTTGTACCTTCTTTATGAGATTTAGTAATAATTTCTACTTTCTCTGCAACCATAAAAGCCGAGTAAAAACCTAAACCAAAGTGTCCGATAATTCCAGAATCTTTAGCACTGTCTTTATACTTATCTAAAAACTCTTCAGCTCCAGAAAATGCCACTTGATTGATATACTTTTCAACCTCGTCCGCAGTCATACCTAAACCTTGATCGATAATATGAAGTTTTTTACCTTCTTTATCAATTTTAACCTCGATTACTGGGTTTCCGTATTCGGCTTTTGATTCGCCAATAGTCGTTAAATGCTTTAATTTTAATGTTGCATCTGTACCATTACTAATAAGCTCACGTAAAAATATTTCGTGATCACTATACAAGAACTTTTTAATTAATGGGAAAATGTTTTCTACTGAAACATTAATACTTCCTTTTGCCATGATATTATTTATTTTTTTAATTCCGCTTAAAGCGAAAACTTATATTAATTTCTTAATCTTTAACAGTCAACAAAAATGCCAATTGCTAAAATGTGACAAGATGACACTTGTAAATACCCGAAACTATTATGCATGCATAACGAATAAGAAATAATTGTGAAATCATTATTTTTGAAAGCATTAAATTGCGATACTATTTTTTTTTAATGGAAAAAAGGAAGTAGACATAATAAAAATATAACTTAATGTACAATTCAAAAATTATTGGTTTAGGTAAATATGTACCTGACAACGTTGTAACAAATGCGGATTTATCCAAAATGATGGATACTAATGATGAGTGGATTACAGAACGTACTGGAATAAAAGAAAGACGTTGGGTAAAAGAAGGCTCTGGAGATACAACCGCAACAATGGGAGTGAAAGCTGCCAAACAAGCAATAGAACGTGCAGGTATTGATAAGGATGATATAGATTTTATCATTTTTGCAACACTAAGTCCTGATATGTATTTTCCTGGTCCAGGGGTACAAGTACAACATGCTTTAGATATTAAAACCGTAGGGGCTTTAGATGTGCGTAACCAATGTTCTGGTTTTGTATATGCTTTATCTGTTGCAGATAATTTTATAAAAACTGGTATGTATAAAAACATATTAGTTATTGGTAGTGAGTTGCACTCTCAAGGGTTAGATAAGACTACAAGAGGACGTGGTGTGACTGTAATTTTTGGTGATGGAGCAGGAGCTGCAATATTAACAAGAGAAGAGGATAATAGTAAAGGGATCTTATCTACGCATTTACATAGTCAAGGAGAGCATGCTGAAGAGCTAGTTTTAGTGGCGCCAGGAATGGGTAAACGTTGGGTAAGTGATATACTTGCAGATAACGATCCGGATGACGTTAGTTACTTCCCGCATATGAATGGTCAATTTGTATTTAAAAATGCAGTAGTCCGTTTTAGCGAAGTAATTATGGAAGGTCTAGCTAAAAACAATATGGATAAAGAGGCTATTGATATGTTAATACCACATCAAGCTAATTTACGTATTGCACAGTTTATCCAGAAGAAATTTGGATTAAGTGATGATCAAGTATTTAATAACATTATGAAGTACGGTAACACAACAGCTGCTTCTATACCAATAGCATTAACTGAAGCTTGGGAACAAGGTAAGGTTAAAGAAGGGGATAATGTTGTATTAGCTGCGTTTGGTAGTGGATTTACTTGGGGTAGTGTTATTATTAAATGGTAATTTATTTTGCTAGTTTGTGTTTTTGCTACTAATTAAGTATCTTTATGTGGTATTAATTAAACAATATAATTATGATCAAAAATAAAAAAATAGGTTCAGGGACACTTCTAATAGTTGTAGCATTATTTTTTTCCATTCAATTTTTAAATTTTAATACTCTAGTCGAAAAAGGAGGGATGATAAGTGTTTTATTTATTTTTGGTTTGGGAGTACATACAATTTATGATGGACTTAAGGAGAAAAAGAAAGCGAATGAATAACAGTCTTTTATTAAAGCAATATAATAATAATAATAATAATAATCTATATTTCATTGTATAGTTACTATCAAGAAAAAAAAAGCCAGAAACAAAATTTTGTTTCTGGCTTTTTAACTAACTAACTACTTAAACTTAACTATATAAATCTTTTTCTTGTTTTTTGTTGTGAAGACTAATTCAAATAAAAATAATAAAACTGATTTACTGTCTTGTTATAGTTAAGACGCATAAAAGAGAAATTTATTACGCTGACTATTAGTATTTAACGTGGTTTTAACACGGAAGGGGTCGATAACAAAAAATGATGTTAAAAAAACAAAACCCCAAAACTGATCAGACTTTGGGGTTTTTATCTAGCAACTAACTTAAACACTAACCATTAACTGTTTGTTAGCTACTAAATAACCTCTAGATGGTATTGTTTATACTATTACATAAATCCACCACCGGATTTAGTATCGTCGTCTCTTTGTTTTCTTGATTTAGCTCTGTATTTTCCGCCACCAAAACGGTACGATAAACGTCCGGAAATTTGTTGGCTTTCCCAGTTAAATCGACCTTGTTGTAAATAAGGAGTTTGGCCTTCAAACTGCGCGTACATGGTGTCAAAAATATCATTATAGCTTAAGCTAAAACTGGCTTTACCTTCTAAGAAGCTATAACGCATCCCTAGGTTTACCATTAACATATCTTCCATTTCAAATTGTATGTTTTTGTTTTTTCCGCTGTACATACCAAAAGCAGATAAACTTAAAGCTTTAGTGACTTTAAAATTATTAAAGGCTCTTACATTCCAAACGATATTGTCAACTTTAACTGTGTTTAAAACAATGTTTTGGTTGGTGTCAAAAGATTCGGCAACACTTTTTTGTGTTTGAGAAAATAAATCAAAACTACCATTAATACTCCACCATTTTGTAGGTCTATAGTTTGAAGATAATTCTATACCATAGGCAGAAGAGTTATCAAAGTTTAAGTTTGTAAAAAATAGTCTGTTAACATCTGATCTGTCTATTAGGATGGCTTGTTGTATTTCGTCTTCAATAATTCTATAAAACACACCTGCGGTAATACTACCGTTTTCTAACTGTCTTGTGTAATTGGTTTCAATGGAGTTTGTAAACTGTGGACGTAATTCTTGATTCCCAAATTGAGAGATTAAAGGCGTACTCCATTCTGGTAAAGGATTAACTTGTCCAATACCTGGACGATCCACACGTCTACTATAGTTTAATTGAAACGAATTTTTATCTGAAGGTGTGTACGTTAAAAACGCTGAAGGATATAGTTTAAAGTAATCATTATCAAATGGGATTGTCGTCTCATCGCTTGATGCTAAATCTTTTTTGAAAGCCTCAGAATCTACAGCAACAGTCTCAGCACGTAATCCAACTTGATAGCTCCATTTATCTAATGTTTTACCATAAGTAGCGTAGGCAGAATAAATATCTCTTGTATAATCAAAAGTAGTGGTTGTCGGAATGTAAACTCCAGATTGATTAGTTTCTCTTGCGTCAGATTGGTAAAAAATAGTAGTGTTAAACAAGCGGGCTTGTAAACCAAATTCTAATTTAGTAGTTTCTGATATAGGATTACTATAATCTAAATTTATTGTAGAGCTTGCTCTGTCAGTATCTGTGTTTTCTAAAAAGTTTGGACGTTGAGAGCTAAAAAAGTTGTTTCTAGAATCTGATAAACCATCATATGTATTGTGATCAACCTCTAACTCTAAACTATGTCCATCGTCATTAAAGTCGTGCTTGTAGTTAAAATTGTATTGTTCAGAATCGTTTCCGTTATCATTTCTAGTAAACTGAGATTCGTTTAAAGCAGCATTCGCTAAATAATTGATTTCAGAATCAACATTAACCCAACCGTCAAAAATATTTTGATTTGTAAATACAGAAATAGTATTTCTATCATCCAAATAATAATCTAAACCGACTTTAAATAAATGAGATTTGTTGTTATTTAGAATTTCAAATTTTTGCTGAATATCTTGTTCAACTCTATTAATCTCTCCAAAATTGAAGTTTTTGGTGACACTATTATTGTAAGAACCATATAAATTGAATTTTCCGTTACGGTAATTAGCATCAATCGAGCTATTAAATTTAGCTTCGATGTCATGCGATAGCCCAATATTTATATTCCCGTTAAATCCAATTTTTGTGTTTTTATGTAGTACAATATTAATAATACCACTCATTCCTTCAGGGTTATATTTTGCAGACGGATTAGTAATTAATTCGATGCTTTTAATAGAAGAAGATGGGATTTGTTTTAGTAATTGTTCCGCAGGAATGTTTGATAATTTACCATCTACCATAACTCTTACATTTTGGTTACCACGTAAACTAATAGAGCCTGTTTGTTGATCAACACTTACAGATGGTAAGTTGTTCATAATCTCGCTAGCAGTTGCTCCAGCAGTTTGTAAGTCTTTACCAATAGTAATTACTTTTCTGTCTACTTTTTGCTGTATTGTTGAGGTTTCTGCCACAATAGTTACTTCGTCTAGGCTAGTTGCTGCCTCTTCTAAATTAATAGTTCCTAAGTCTATAACTTTATTATCTTTAGTAATAACAATGGTTTTAGTCTGTGGTAAAAAACCTAAATACTCGATAGTAATTAAATTAGTGCCTTCTGGGATTTGTGTCACTCTAAATTGTCCTTCGTCATTTGTAATACCGCCAGTTATTAATTTATTGTTGGTGTCTTTTACAATGACGTTAACATAAGGTAAGGGTTGGTTAAGTGATACGTCTAATACATTACCGGTAACGGTTCCGATTTTGGGTAAAGCATTTGTTTTGTCTTGGGCCTGGATACTAAAGGTTAGCAATAGTAAGGCAATGGTGATTAGTTTTTTCATTGTTTGATTGATTATTTGATTGATGTATTTTACTTCTATTATAAAGACGCCTTAATTTGTAAACTGTTACTGTATATTTATATTATTTTTAAATTTTAACATTTATGAGCAAAAAAACGTTAGTCCTTGGGGCATCACTAAAATTAGATAGATATAGTAATATTGCATTGCGCAAATTGGTTAAGTACGGCCATGAAACGGTTGCTTTCGGGATGAAAGCAGGAGAAGTCGTTGGTGTTACTATTGATAAAGAATTACAACAATATCAAGATTTAGATACTGTTACACTATATTTAAATCCAACACGACAAAAAGAGTATTACAATTATATTGTAGGTTTAGATCCAAAGCGCGTGATTTTTAATCCAGGTACAGAAAACCCTGAATTGTACGTGCTTTTAAAAGAAAATAATATTGACTTTGAAGTCGCTTGTACTTTAGTATTGTTGTCTACAAATCAGTATTAGGTTTCGCTTTCGCGGAAATTAAAAGCAATCCTATAAATGTTATTAAACCATTTAAAGGAAGAATTTCCCAATGGAAAGCATACTTCCCAATAAAGCTATCAGGAAAGTTTGCAGGAAGCTCTGTAATAAAATAAGTGATTATTATAGACGCTAATCCTACAATCCAAGCAAAGTTGTCTTTAATAGAGCGCTTAGTTAGTATTCCAAATGCAAACAAACCTAATAAAGGACCATAAGTAAAGGTGGCAAACTTAAATAGGTTACCGACAACGCTACCTTCTAATTCATTAAAAATAACCACAACCACTATTAGTAATAAGGATACACCAATATGTACTTTTTTACGTAGTGGTTTTTGTTGTGCTAACGGTAATTTTTCAATATTTAAAAAATCAATAGAAAAAGATGTTGTTAGAGATGTTAATGCACTATCAGCACTACTGTAAGCTGCAGCAATTAGTCCTATTAAAAAGGTGATTTGTAGCCCAAGACCTAATCCTTGGTTCATAGCTATTTCTGGGAATAATAGGTCTGTTCTTACTTTGCCATCTACAACAGGGATAGAAACCCCAAATTGTTCAGAATATATAAATAATAAAGCCCCTAAGGATAAAAATATTACATTAACAAATACTAATAAAATAGACATGCTAAACATATTTTTCTTAGCATCGCTAGGATTTTTACAGGTTAAGTTTTTTTGCATCATATCTTGGTCCAAACCAGTCATAGCAATAGTTATAAATATACCTCCAATAAAGTATTTCCAGAAATAGATTTTACTGTTTACATCATCAAAAAAGAATAGCTGACTTTTAGCCTTAAAACTGTCCTTGTTAAATATCTCGGTTACGGACCAATCTAATTTATTTACAATTAAAAATATAGCAACAATAACAGATGTTAGCATGGCTAAAGTCTGCAGTGTATCTGTCCATACAATGGTTTTAATACCGCCACGTTTAGTGTATAACCATATTAATGCAATAGATATGACTACGGTTAACCAAAACGGAACGCCTAAGGCTTCAAATACAATGTATTGCATGGCTAATGCTACTAAAAATAGTCTAAAAGCTGCTCCGGTAACTCTGGATAATAAAAAGAAAAACGCACCAGTCTTATAGCTAACCGTTCCAAAGCGTTGCTCTAAGTATTGGTAAATAGAGGTGACGTTTAATTTATAATACAAAGGTAAAAGCACAAGAAGCACGACTAAATACCCAACAAAAAAACCAAATACACCTTGCATATAGGCAAATTGTTGTCCCTCAATCAAACCAGGAACCGATATAAATGTCACACCAGAAAGTGAGGCGCCAATCATTCCAAACGCAACAACATACCAAGGCGATTGCTTTTTTCCTTTAAAAAACACATCGTTAGAGTCGTCTTTTCCTGTAAAATATGAGATTAAAATTAGCACACCAAAGTAGGCTGCTATTAATAAAAGGATTTGTATCGAAGTCATAAAAATTGGATATAATGGACAAAATACAAAATTAGTATTTAGATAAAAGTTATTTGACAATAAACAGAAAATTATAACCGATTTTAGTTAAAAATGTACTGAAGGTTATTTTGTTTTTTAAGTTAAAACATATAGATTTTATTAACATAATTAGACTTAAAATAAATGCTAAAAGTAATAGCAAAAGCATTAATTTTGCAGTTATGGAATTTTCTTCAAAACTTCTTGAAAACGCAGTTAACGAGATCTCGCAACTGCCAGGTATTGGTAAGCGTACAGCATTGCGTTTAGCGCTACATTTATTACGTCAGCCTAAAGCGCATACACATGGGTTAAGTCATGCTTTAAATACCATGGTTAACGATTTAAAGGTATGTAAATCTTGTAATAATATTAGTGATAACGAGCTGTGTGATATTTGCTCAAACCCATTGCGTAAAGCAGATGTTATTTGCGTGGTCGAAGACATTAGAGATGTAATGGCTATTGAGAATACAGCGTCGCATAAAGGACTATATCACGTTTTAGGCGGAAAAATATCGCCAATGGACGGTGTGGGACCTCACGATTTAAATATTGTTAGCCTAGTACAAAAAGTAAGAGAAGGTCAAATTAAAGAGCTTATTTTTGCGTTAAGTCCAACTATGGAGGGTGATACAACAAACTTTTATATCTATAAACAAATTAAAGATTTTAGCATAGAAACATCAACTATTGCTAGAGGGATATCTGTTGGTGACGAGTTAGAATATGCTGACGAAATTACCTTAGGACGTAGTATCTTAAACCGAATTCCATTTGAATCTTCATTAAAGTTATAAGCATTAATGAAGCTATCCATAATTATATTAAATTATAACGTGCACTATTTTTTAGAGTTGTGTTTGCAAAGTGTATCAGCTGCAATTACAAATCTAGAAGCAGAGATTATTGTCGTAGATAATAACTCTTCAGATCAAAGTTGCGCTATGGTTAAGCAAAAGTTTCCTAATGTAAAACTGATTCAGAATAAGGAAAATTTAGGTTTTTCAAAAGGGAATAATATAGGTGTACAGCAAGCTAAAGGGCAGTTTTTGTGTATTCTAAATCCCGATACAGTGGTTCCTGAAGATTGTTTTGAGCAGTTATTTGAGTTTTCAAAAATTAAAAACGATTTAGGATTGTTTGCTTGCAAATTAGTGGATGGTAGAGGTTGCTTTTTACCAGAAAGTAAGCGTCAAATTCCAACACCCAAAGTGGCAATGAAAAAGGTGTTTGGATTTGATAAATCGTATTATGTATCCAATTTAAAACCAAATACGTCAGGTATAGTGCCTGTTTTTGTAGGTGCTTTTATGATGTTAGAAAAACAAATTTATCAACAGGTTGGCGGATTTGACGAAGACTATTTTATGTACGGAGAGGATATTGATTTGTCTTATAAAATCGTAAAAGCTGGTTTTGATAACATGTATTATGGTCCGATAAAAGTCATTCATTTTAAAGGCGAAAGCACATTAAAAGATGCCAATTACGCCCAACGTTTTTATGGTGCGATGCAGATTTTTTACAAAAAGCATTTTAAACGTAACTTAGTTTTTGATGCATTGGTTTGGATTGGTATAAAAATGGCTAAACATTTAAATAATAACGCTTTCGCGGAAATAAAGCCGGTTAGAAACCACACTATAGTATCTGATAAAAACTATCCTGAGTTAGAAAATAAAATAGCTAAACCACTTAATAAAGTTTCAGAATTATCAAAAACAGAAGCAGATACACAGGTTATCTTAGATGCTAACTATTTAAGTTTTAAAACAATTATTGAAACGATAATAAATTCTGAAAAAAATAAAAATTTAAGCTTTAGAATTCTTCCAAAAAACTCTAATTTTATCCTCGGAAGCGATTCATCAAAAAGCAGAGGCGAAGTGCTTCACTTTTAAAACGTTGCAAAATGATGCATAATAAGTAGTAAAAACGCTTATTATTTATTAATTTTGCAATTCAACACATTAAAAAGACTAGTAAATTATTAATATGGCAAGATTTGAACTTAAGTTACCTAAGATGGGAGAAAGCGTTGCTGAAGCAACAATTACTTCATGGTTAAAAGAGGTTGGAGATACTATTGAATCGGATGAAGCAGTTTTAGAAATTGCAACAGACAAAGTAGATAGTGAAGTACCAAGTGAAGTTGATGGCGTTTTAGTTGAAAAACTATTTAACGTGGACGATGTAGTGCAAGTTGGTCAAACCATAGCAATAATTGAAACTGATGGTGATGCTGGTACAACAACCGAAGCACCTAAGGCTGAAGCTAAACCTCAGGCAGCAGTTGCAGCACAGGAAGTATCTAAAACAATGGAAGCAGCCAAAGTTACTACAGAAGCGATTGCTTCTAGTGATGAGCGTTTTTATTCGCCTTTAGTAAAAAATATGGCTAAAGCAGAAGGTATCGCTCAAGCAGAGTTAGATACTATTGCTGGAACAGGTAAAGATGGTCGTGTTACTAAAAACGATATGATTACTTATCTAAAAGATAGAAGTGGTCAACCTGCAAAAGCAGTTGTAGCACCAAGCGCTCCAGCAGCTAAAGCAGCGCCAAAAGCAGCAGCGCCAATTGCTGTGTCTGAAGGAGATGAGATTATAGAATTAACTAGAATGGGAAAAATGATTTCTCATCACATGGTACAATCTGTTCAAACTAGTGCGCATGTACAAAGTTTTATAGAAGCGGATGTTACTAATATTTGGAATTGGCGTAAAAAAGTTAAAGATGGTTTCGCAAAACGCGAAGGTCAAAACTTAACGTTTACACCAATATTTATGGAAGCTATTGCTAAGGCATTACGTGAGTTTCCGATGATGAATATCTCTTTACAGGGTGATACTATCATTAAAAAGAAAAACATTAACCTAGGTATGGCTGCAGCTTTACCAGATGGTAACTTAATTGTACCTGTTATTAAAAATGCGGATCAACTTAACTTAGTTGGTATGACTAAAGCGGTTAACGATTTAGCAGGACGTGCAAGAGATGGTAAGTTAACACCAGACGATGTACAAGGTGGTACATATACCGTAACTAACGTAGGGACGTTTGGAAGTATCATGGGGACACCAATTATTAATCAACCACAAGTTGGTATTCTTGCTTTAGGTGCAATACGTAAAGTACCTGCTGTAATCGAAACGCCTGATGGCGATTTTATTGGTATCCGTTACAAAATGTATTTATCACATAGTTATGACCATCGAGTTGTAAACGGTGCGTTAGGTGGTCAGTTTGTAAAAGCAGTTAAGGATTACTTAGAAGCTTGGGACAAAAACAGAGAAATCTAAAACCTTTTATTGATATTTAGAGCGTAGCGAAGCATATCAGATATTAGAAATAAATAGTATAATACTAAAAAAGCACAATCTTAAGATTGTGCTTTTTTTTATGTGTTGTATTTAAATAATATATTCAGTAAGCATTAATACATGGTATTCTTGTTGGCAGATTGTTTTGGTATTTGCTGTATGGAATCCCAGTGTTCTATAATTTTTGCATCTTTATCAAATCTAAAAAAATCCATAGTAACATATTGATCGTTGTCTGGCCAAACCTGGTGGGTATGTAAAGCTACCAAATCGTTTTCTGAAATTATACGGACAAATTCTATTGATTTTTTAGGATACTCTTTTTTCATACGTTCAAAATATGCAATAAAACCTTCAATGCCATTAGCTACCGCTGGATTGTGTTGGATGTATTCTTTACCAACATATAATTCTGTTGCCTGTCTAGGGTTTCCTTCATATGCCATTTTGTAAAACGCAACAGCATTTTGTTTCATCTTTTCGTTCATAAGATTAGGTTTTGGTTGTTTTGTTTTCACTTTTAAAAATAAAGGATAGCAATAAATTTATCTAATTTTTTATGAATAATGTACCCATAATATACGTCTTTTATACTTTCAGGGGATTTGAACAGCCCATTTTTACTTATTAATTAAACCCGTCGCGTAACGCCTGAATAAAACTTTCTAGACTGTCAATGTCATTGTAAAGTTTGTCATCAATTTTCATGATCGGAATTTTATTGAAATCGCTTTTTGGCTTTATAGCTTTAAATTCTTTTATAATCTTATTATAGTTTGTTGTGTCTTTGTCCAAGTTGTATTCAGTATAACTAATCTTATTTTTGGTCAAAATATGTTTTGCATCTGGGCAGATGGTACAATCATCTTGCGTGTACAAAATGACAGATTTATTGTTTATTTCTTTGTCTAATTTAAAGTCAATAATCTCAAAGTCTTTGTCTATTTCTAAAGCGTAAGATACTTCGTTGACCACTAGTATATAAGTGTATTTACCTTCTTTACCGTTTAGTTTTACCATGGTTAAAACACGAACACGGCTGTTTCCTTTTATTGTTTGTAAAATAGGGCGTTCGCTACTGCGTCTAAAATCATTGGTGTCCACCTTTAAAAAGATGTCGTAAGATATAGAGTCTGTGTTTTCTATATAAATCTCATAGCGCTTGCCTTTAATTTCTTCTTGCAATTTAACATGCTTATGTTCGTTTTGTCCAAAAGCAGTTAGTGATAGTAAAGTAATAAATAGTAGTGTAAGGTTTCTTATCATTTTTTAAAAGTATTACAAAGTAAAAGTAACAGATTAGAATTATATTTGCATAAACCGTACCGAAAATTGTTTGTATTAAGTAAAATGCAGGTCATACTGCTTTTATTGTCTTTAATATGCTCAATTTTGGATGTAAACCAAAAAATAAATATGTCTTTAAACTTAACCAAGCCCATCTGTTTTTTCGATTTAGAAACGACTGGAATCAATATAACATCAGACAGAGTCGTAGAGATTTCTATATTAAAAGTGTTTCCAAACGGAAATAAAGAAAGTAAAACATGGCTAGTTAATCCAGGAATGCCAATTCCGGCTTTAGTGTCAGCAATACATGGTGTTACTGATGAGAGAGTTGCAAACGAACCTACATTTAAACAATTAGCACCAGAAATTAGTGCAATGATTAAGGATGCTGATTTAGCAGGCTTTAATTCTAACCGGTTTGATATTCCGCTTTTAGCAGAAGAAATGTTACGTGCAGATATGGAATTTGATATGAAAGGACGTGTTGCGGTAGATGTGCAAACTATTTTTCATAAAATGGAGCAACGTACCTTGGGTGCAGCTTATAAGTTTTATTGCGATAAAAGTTTAGAAAACGCACATACTGCAGAAGCAGATACTTTAGCGACTTACGAGGTTTTAAAGGCGCAAGTAGAACGTTATGACGAGTTGGAGAATGATACTAAGTTTTTAGCTGAGTTTAGTTCTAGACGTAAATTTGCTGATTTTGCAGGTTTTATAAGTTACAATAAAGAAGAGCAAGAAGTGTTTGCTTTTGGGAAACATAAAGGAAAACTGGTAACAGATGTTTTAGATAAAGAACCTGGGTATTTTGGATGGTTACTAAATGCGGATTTTCCATTATACACTAAAAAAATATTGACAGCAATTAAGTTAAGAGCCTTAAATAATAAGTTTTAATTTTATTTAATAGTTTTAATCCGAGACAAACTGGCACTGTCTCTAATACATAACAGCATATGAAATTAATCTGCATTGGTCGCAATTATACAGACCATATTAAAGAATTAGAAAACGAAAAACCTACAGATCCAGTAGTGTTTATAAAATCTGATAATGCAATACTTTTAAAAAAGCAACCCTTTTTTATTCCAGATTTTTCAGATGATGTGCATTATGAAGTTGAGGTTTTAGTAAAAATCAATAAGCTTGGAAAACATATAGATAAAAAATTTGCACATAAATACTACGATCATGTAGGGTTGGGGATAGACTTTACAGCACGTGATGTGCAAAAGCAATTAAAAGATAAAGGGCTACCTTGGGAAAAGGCAAAATCTTTTGATGGAGCAGCAGTAATAGGTAAGTGGATTGATAAGACAGAATTTTCTGACGTAGATAGTCTTAATTTTAGATTAGAAAAAAATTCTGAGGTCGTTCAAAGTGCAAATACCGACTTAATGTTGTGGAAAATCGACGAATTAATAGAATATGTATCAAAATATTTTACTTTAAAGATAGGAGATATTATATTTACGGGAACACCGGCAGGCGTTGGTAAGGTAATTGCTAATGATAAACTAAAAGGTTTTCTTGAGGATAGAGAGTTATTCTCAATAAATGTGAAATAAATGGAAAAACATTACAAACTACATAGGCTTAAAGAGTTAGCAGATAACGATCAAGAATTTTTATTTGCTTTAGCTTCTACTTTTATAGAAGAAGTGCCAGCGGATGCAGAAATATTAAAGGTAGCAGTAGAAAATGAAAATTATCTATTAACCTATCAGACGGCTCATAAAATGAAACCAACAGTAGACATGTTTGAGTTGGGAATATTAGACGACTTAATCGTAGTACAAGATTGGGGTAAGCTAGAGCAAAAGGATAAAAATATTACTGCACAATTAAATAGTGTTTTGGCTGCAATTGATAGAGCAACTAAAGAGATTATTCAAGATTTTAAACTATAATGCAAGCAGAAATAATTACTATTGGAGATGAGATACTGATAGGTCAAATAGTAGACACAAACTCTGCTTTTATAGGTAAAGCGCTAAACTCCATTGGTGTTTCAGTATATCAAATTACATCCATACAAGATGATAAAGCACATCTGTTAAAAGCATTTGCTGAAGCAGAAAAAAATGCGGATATTATCATAATTACGGGAGGTTTAGGACCTACAAAGGACGATATTACAAAGCACACGTTAGCCGAATATTTTAATGATACTCTAATTCAAGACGACGCTGTTTTAAAACATGTAGAGCAGCTGTTTAAAAAGTATATCAATCAGCCTATCTCGGATGTAAATAAAAAACAAGCCTTAGTCCCTTCAAAAGCAAAAGTACTAACCAATAGGTTTGGAACAGCACCCGGAATGTGGATTGAAAAAGGTGACAAAACGTTCATATCATTACCAGGAGTACCCTACGAGATGAAATCTTTAATCGAGTTGGAGGTGCTACCTAAATTAGCCGAAAAATACAAACGCCCTTTTATAATACACAAAACACTTTTAACCTATGGTTTAGGTGAAAGTGTAGTTGCGGAGCGTATAGAGGCTATTGAAGATGGTTTGCCAAATCATATTAAACTGGCGTATTTACCTGCTTTAGGAAGCGTTAGATTGCGTTTGTCAGGTATTGGAGAGGATGAAGCTAAGTTAGAACAAGAGATCCAGATCGAAATAGATAAAATACTGCCATTAATACAAGATATTTTTGTCGGTTATCAAGATAATACCGAAGGCTTAGAATTAATTATTTCTAAACAATTAACACAAAAAGGACAAACTTTGGCATTAGCAGAAAGTTGTACGGGTGGAAAATTGGCGGAACAATTTACATCACATTCTGGAGCATCTGCATTTTTTAAAGGTGCAATTGTCAGTTATGCTACGCAGACTAAAATTGACGTTTTGGACGTGCCAGAGGATTTAATAAATCGCTTTTCGGTGGTTAGTTCTGAGGTTGCGAAAGCTATGGCGACCAATGTTAGAAAAAAAATGAATTCGGATTTTGCAATTGCCACAACCGGTAATGCAGGACCAACAAAAGGAGATAGTGATGCAGAGGTTGGAACCGTTTTTATAGCTATAGCTACAAAAAACGGAGTTGAAGCTCATGAATTTACGATGGGAAATCATCGTGAACGCGTCATAAATAAAACAGTAAATAAGGCTTTAGAGTTGCTTCAAAAAGAAATTTTTAAAAATTAATTATTTAGCTCTTGTAAAATAGTAAATAATTAGTATCTTTGCACCTCGATTTTTAATAACATATTTTAAAGTTATAAAGTAATGTCAAGAGTTTGTGAACTTACAGGAAAGAAGGCAATGGTTGGAAACAACGTGTCTCACGCAAAGAATAGAACTAAGCGTACATTTGATGCTAATTTGATTAAAAAACGTTTTTATATTCCTGAAGAAGATAAGTGGGTAACTTTAAAAATATCTACATCAGCGTTAAAAACTATTAATAAAATCGGTATCTCTGCTACATTAAAAAGAGCAAGAGCTAACGGATTTGTAAAATAATTGCCCAAAAGGTAAAGTATAATAATTATGGCAAAGAGAGGTAATAGAGTACAAGTAATATTAGAGTGCACAGAGCACAAGGAGTCTGGACAGCCAGGAACGTCTCGTTATATTACAACGAAGAACAAAAAGAACACTCCAGATAGAATGGAAATTAAGAAATTCAATCCTATCTTGAAGAAAATGACCGTTCATAAAGAAATTAAATAATATTCTTTTTAATAAGAATACTAAAACCATATAAGTCATGGCAAAGAAAACCGTAGCATCTTTACAGACATCGTCTAAAAGATTATCAAAAGCAATTAAAATGGTAAAGTCTCCTAAAACTGGAGCTTACATGTTTGTTGAATCAATCATGTCACCAGAATTTGTTAGCGATTTTATGAAAGACAAATAGTCTTCATAAATTTATAATATACAAAAGCTACTTTCTATTAGGAAGTAGCTTTTTTGTTTTTAAAATATTGCGTTACTTTACAGTATAAAACTATGACAATGTAGCAGTCATTTAATTTAGGCTTTATAATTGTATTACGTCAACCAATAAAAACCAATAAAAAACAAATGAGTTTTTTTAAAAAAATATTTTCTTCAGAGAAAAAGGAAACCTTAGATAAAGGTTTAGAAAAATCAAGTACTAGCTTTTTAGGAAAGCTAAGTAAAGCAGTTGCTGGAAAGTCAAAAGTTGATGATGCTGTTTTAGATAATCTTGAAGAAGTTTTAGTATCAAGTGATGTTGGTGTAAACACAACATTAAAAATTATTGAGCGTATTGAAGCTAGAGTATCTAAAGATAAATATTTAGGAACTGACGAACTTAACAGAATTTTACGTGAAGAGATTGCTGGCTTATTGTCAGAAATTGACGCTGGAGAAGATACAGAATATAAAATACCAGTTTTACCAAAGCAAGCAGACGGTAGTAAAACACCTTATGTTTTAATGGTGGTTGGTGTTAATGGGGTTGGTAAAACAACGACAATTGGTAAATTAGCATATCAATTTAAAAAACAAGGTTTAAGTGTTGTTCTTGGTGCTGCAGATACGTTTAGAGCAGCTGCAATAGACCAATTGCAAGTATGGGCAGACCGTGTAGATGTGCCAATGGTAAGACAAGATATGGGATCAGATCCCGCATCTGTTGCTTTTGATGCGTTGGAATCTGGTGTTACTCAAAATGCCGATGTTATTATTATTGATACCGCTGGACGTTTACACAATAAGATTAATTTAATGAACGAGTTAACAAAAGTTAAACGTGTCATGCAGAAAGTGATTGGAGACGCGCCTCACGATGTTTTATTAGTTTTGGATGGTAGTACAGGTCAAAATGCATTTGAACAGGCTAAACAATTTACAGTAGCTACAGAGGTAACTAGTTTGGCAGTAACAAAGTTAGACGGTACGGCAAAAGGTGGTGTTGTTATTGGTATTAGTGACCAATTTCAAATCCCTGTTAAATATATTGGTGTTGGAGAAGGTATTGAAGACTTACAAGTGTTTAATAAATTTGAGTTTGTAGATTCTTTCTTTAAGTAATAATATCTCTATAGTTTATATATTCAAAGGAGTGCAGTTATGCACTCCTTTTTTATTTCGTATTTTTAGAAAAAAATAGCTCATGAAATTAGTTAGGCTTTGTCTTCTTTTAATAGTTTTAGTAGGTTGTAAAAACGATAATAAAACTAAAAGTACAGATGTAGATACATTAAAAGATAGCGTTATAGTTGATAAACCTTTTAGAGAGTTTAAAGTATTAGATTCTAAATATTTGTCTAACGCGATAATTTGGCAAGACCTAAATAGTCAATTAAAAAGTTTTACAGAAGCTAATTATAATGCACTTAAACCTATAGTTTTAGAACAAGACATTCCAACATTGCAGCAATATGTGTCTGATGGTAAATTAAGTTATGAAGCATTAACTAAATTTTATTTATTTAGAATTAGAAAATTTGATAGAGAAAACGCTTTGTCTTTAAATTCTGTGATAGCTATTAATCCTAATATTATTGCGGAAGCTAAACAGAAAGATAGTTTACGAAGTACTTTAAGCGATGCAAAAGTTTTAAAAGCATCGCTTTTTGGAATGCCTATTTTATTAAAGGATAATATTAATACTGCTAGTATGCCAACTACAGCAGGTGCAGTCGCACTTAAAGATAATACAACCCAAGATGCTTTTATAGTTAGTAAGCTTAAATCTAATAATGCTTTAATTTTAGGTAAAGCTAATTTAAGTGAGTGGGCGTATTTTTTCTGTGGCGATTGTCCAAGTGGTTATAGTGCCATTGGAGGACAAACTTTAAATCCTTATGGTCGTAAAACTATTGATACAGGAGGTTCTAGTTCTGGAAGCGCAGTAGCTGTGGCTGCTAATTTTTGTGTTGCTGCAATTGGTAGCGAAACGTCTGGATCAATATTATCTCCATCTAGCCAGAATTCGGTTGTTGGTTTAAAGCCAAAAGTTGGATTAGTTAGTCGTAGTGGTATTATTCCAATTTCGTCAACATTAGATACTGCAGGCCCAATTGCTAAAAACGTAACGGATACATCAATTGTTTTAGATGCTATTTATGGTTATGATGCGCAGGATGCAAAATCTTTTAAATCAAAGGATTTAAAAAATGTGGATACTAATTATACAAAATTTAAATTCGCATCACTACGAGGGAAGACATTTGGAGCTTTCAAAGGTTTGCTTGAAGATTCATTATACGTTAAAGCAATAGCTGATTTAAAATTACAAGGCGCAACGATTATAGAGTTTGAACCTAAAGATTACCAACTGCCAGATTTTTTAAGACTACTTAATTTAGATATGAAAAAAGACCTGCCAGAATATTTTTCTAAATATGGAGATCCTTCATTAGGTTTAAAATCAGTGGAGGATGTTATGGCATTCAATTTAAAAGATTCAATAAATAGTATGCCTTATGGTCAAAGTTTATTTGAAGGTATAGTAGCAGATAAAGCAACAAACGAAGAATTTTTAGAAATTAAAAAACAGCTAAAAATTAATGGATCGCTGTATTTTTATTTTGCCAAAAAACAACACAACTTAGATGCTTTTTTATCTATAAATAATTATCATGCTGGATTTGCTGCTGTAGCAGAAATTCCTGCAATTACAATCCCTATGGGATATACAACAATTGGAGAACCAAAAGGATTAACAATAATAGGTGATTCTGAAAAAGAAATATTGGAATATGCATATTTGTATGAGCAAGCTTCAAAAAAGAGAGTCGCACCATTAAAATACGACTAATCTATAACGTTATTTATCTGCTCCCAAAGTAAATTATCATAGTTTGATAGCGCAAAATTAGCATCATTTGCTGCGTTTCCCATTCTAACTATAACGAGGTCTTTACTAGGTGCGATGTATATTTTTTGATCATTTTTACCTAATGCACAATACATGTCACTAGGTGCGTTTGGTATTAATGTTCCGGAAAAAGCGACTTGAGTTTGTGGTAAATTAAAACTGTCCTTACCATTCAGCCACCATAAGTAACCGTAAGCTGGATTGAGGTTTTGAGACGTATTTGTGGCTTCATTTAAAAATGATTCAGATAATATTGCAGTGTCATTCCAATGTCCGTTAGCGTATATTAATAATCCAAATCGCGCCATACTTCGACTAGTGCTCCAATATATGTTTAAATCCTCGTTAGTAATCCATGCACCAGTCATGCCAATGGGGTCTTTTAAGTTTTCATTAAAATAAGTGTTCCAAGTTTGATTGCTAGCTTGGGCTACAACATCCTGTAGTTTTAGATAAACATTGTGGTATGCCCATCGTGTGCCAGCGTCTGCTAAGTACTGTAAATTAGTTGTGGTAATAGCGTCGCCTAATGTGTCATCTAAACCAGAATCCATGGATAAAAGGTTTTTATTGGTTATTAGATTTTCTTGTTCTTGGGTAGTATTAGTCCATCCTAAACCTAGATAATCAGATACCCTTTGGTTAATATCAAGTAAACCTTGGTCTTGTGCGATGCCGGTAACGGTAGCTGTTAATGTTTTTCCTGCGCTTGCCCAATACCATGGACTGTTGGCTGTGTGACCATTAAAATACTGCTCGTAAGCTATTTTTCCTTTGTGTAAGATTATAAACGACTTCGTATTGGTTTCGTTTAAAAAGACAGTTAATTCGTCAAGACTTTCGCTATTCCAGTTTAGTTCATTCGAAGAAACGGTATCCCAGTTATTTGAATTTATTGGAGGGAAATAAATAGTATCTATAGAAGGGGTTTCAATAGACACGCTTTCATTTTCCGAAGAACAACCTATAATACTCAGGACAAATACAGTAATAAGTAAAGTACGTGGTTTCATGGTGTTAGTTTTCTATTTGACTAATATAAATCATAATGGTTTAATATCTGATATATTAAAATTAGATAGTATCTTTGCAGTCCAAAAATGAGGTATGAGAACAAAGTCACTTAAAAAGAACAAAATCAACGTAATAACTTTAGGTTGTAGTAAAAACGTTTACGATAGCGAAGTCCTAATGGGACAATTAAAAGCTAACGGTAAAGAGGTTGTGCATGAAGAAGAAGGTAATGTAGTAGTTATAAATACTTGCGGTTTTATTAATAATGCCAAAGAGGAAAGTGTAAATACTATTTTAGAGTATATGCAGAAAAAGGAAGATGGAGAGGTTGATAAAGTTTTTGTAACAGGTTGTTTAAGTGAAAGATATAAACCAGAATTACAGAAGGATATTCCTAATGTAGATCAGTATTTTGGTACTACAGAATTACCAGGATTACTTAAGGCTTTAGGTGCAGATTATAAACATGAGCTAATTGGTGAGCGTTTAACAACAACACCAAAAAACTATGCCTATTTAAAAATTGCTGAAGGTTGTGATAGACCTTGTAGTTTTTGTGCTATTCCTTTAATGAGAGGGAAACACAAATCTACACCAATTGAAAACTTGGTTATCGAAGCTGAAAAATTAGCAGCTAATGGTGTTAAAGAATTAATCTTAATTGCTCAAGATTTAACATACTACGGTTTAGATATTTATAAGAAAAGAAATCTTGCTGAATTACTTGAAAACTTAGTAAAAGTTGAAGGTATAGAATGGATAAGATTGCATTATGCTTTTCCAACGGGTTTCCCAATGGATGTATTGGACTTAATGAAGCGTGAGCCTAAGATTTGTAATTATTTAGATATTCCATTACAACATATTAGTGACGATTTACTAAAAAGTATGCGTCGTGGAACTACTAAAGAAAAGACGACTAAGCTAATACACCAGTTTAGAGCTATAGTTCCAGAAATGACTATTAGAACAACATTAATTGTTGGGTATCCAGGCGAAACTGAAGCACATTTCCAAGAGTTAAAACAATGGGTAAAAGACATGCGTTTTGAACGTTTAGGGTGTTTTACGTATTCTCATGAAGAAAATACACATGCTTACAATTTAGAGGATGACGTACCACAAGACGTTAAGCAAGATAGAGCTAACCAAATTATGGAAATTCAATCTCAGATTTCTTGGGAGTTAAATCAAGAAAAAATAGGAGATACCTTTAAAGTGGTTATAGACCGTAAAGAAGGTACATATTTTGTTGGTCGTACAGAGTTTGATAGTCCTGATGTAGATAATGAAGTGTTAATAGACGCTACTGAAACGTATTTAAAAACGGGAGAGTATTACAACATTAAAATCACAGAAGCTGAAGATTTTGATCTTTACGGTGAATTGGTGAAGTAATCGTTTTATTGGATATTATTAGTTATAAAGTAACTAGTAATGAGCAACTAAGAAGCGGGTTTAAGCTAGTAGTCATTTGGTTATTAATGGTAATACGCTATATTTACATAAACAAAAACCAATCAAATAATGAAAACACAAATTTTTAAAACGTTTCTAGTATCCTGCTTTTTTATGTTAACAGCTTGCGGTGGAGGCGGACCAGAAGGTGCAGCAATTAACTTTTTGGAAGCAATGTATTCAGGAGATTTTGAAACAGCTAAAAAATATGCAACTACAGATACAAAATCGATGTTAACCATGTTAGAGTCGTTTGGAGCTAAAGATCAGTTTGCAGATAAAATGAGCGAAGCAGATATTGATTTTGAAGTTGTAGAGACTAAAATTGATGGTGATAAGGCTGTGTGTACTGTAAAAATGACAAGTAGTCAAGAAGACAGTGACCAAGATATGCCAATGAATCTTGTAAAAGAGGATGGTAAATGGTTAGTTAGCATGGATAAAGAATCTATGAATAAAGAAGGTATGGGGCAACAGAACAAAGAAACAGGTAACCCTGATATGGATTCTGATGATGATGACATGTTTGAAGATAATGAAGCTGCTGAGTAAATGATAAAAACAGCTATTAAAATTATACTAGTTATTAGTGTTGTTTTATTGGCATATAAATTTTTAAAAGACGATTCAAACAGACCGTATGAATCGTCTTTTTTGTATAAATTAAATGCTAACGAAAAATCAAAACTCCAAAGTGGAGACATTATTTTGCGTCGTGGTTATGGCTTAGTCAGCACTATGATATTAAAAATGATGAATGAAGATTATGATGTGACACACCTTGGTATGGTTGTTAGACAAAATGATACTTTAAAGATTGCACATGCTTTATCTAGCAGTGTGTCTAATCAAGATGGTTTAAGATTGCAGGCAATAGATTCATTTGTGCATAACTCTCATAATCGCACAATATTAGTCACACGTTTAAAAAATATAGATTCAGTAAAACAAGAAAAAATTGTAAATCAAATAGGGTATTACTACAAAAAGCAATTACCCTTTGATCATAGTTTTAATTATAAAGATAGCACAGAGCATTATTGTTCCGAGTTAATTTGGCGTATTTACGAGCATAATCTAAAGATTTTAAAAGTGTCAGATACACTTACTGATGTACAAAAGTATAATACGCTTAAAACATTTTACGACCCTAATTATTTTGATATCATTATTAATCATCAAGAATAATTAAGTCTAGTTTACCCTCTTTTTAATTGTTTGTCAATTTTATTAATGGCATTTTCAATAGACTTTTCTGGTTCAATAATATTATACTCTCCCCAGAAATTGGGATCAGAAAATCCCGATGCTTGATTTTGTAAAATAGAATTTGGTCTAAGTTTTTTACTTTGTTTTAAAGACAGCTTTGTGTCATCCATATTCCAGTCTGTAATTGCCATTTCGCTTTGCAGGGTGTATTTACTATTAAACCAGCGGTTGTCCCAATTAATTTTAAAGGTCAATAATATGTTACTATATCCAAAGTACCATTTGCCATCTTTTGTTCTGTAATTTACACGATAGGAAGCTTCAGTAGGATAAACGGTAGCTGTCTTTGGTTTTTTTCTAACAAAAAGTTTAGATGCTGCTTCACGATTCTCCACATTTAAATTATAAACAGCACTAGTCAGTGCGTAAGTCGTGGCGTCTATATATAGTTTACCATTATACATTGGGCTAGTAATGTTCTTTTTCTGCTCAAAATGGATTACATATACCAATCTATTATCAATCTGTGTGTTTTGTCCAAATTTAAAGTTATAATTAACCATGGTATTGTCGTTAAATATATAGGCAGGGTATTTTATCACATCTGTATATAAACTACTAAAAGGGCCTCCTTGTAATTTTAAAGCGATAGTATCAAGTCTAGCATAATCTGTGCTTTTTCTGGCTTTTATTAATGTTATTTCATCATTTTTTTTAGAGTTATAAGCGACTTTATTTATAGATACTACAGCTTCGGATAATGATGCGTTTCTGTTTCGTTTTTTTATGGTTTCACGATAAAAACCAGTCATGTTTACATTCTCCGTAAAATAATTATCCCCTTTTAAATCAAAGGTTTTCTTTACTAAAGCTTCGGCATCTGTAGGTCTAACTAAATCAATTTGGGCAAGTACTGTTGGTGCTTGTGATAAGTAAAACTTGGTGTTATCTTTAAAATCAGATAAAGAAAATTCTAATTTTTGATAACCTAAATATGAAATTGTTACCGTATTTTGAGCTAGATTATCGGGTACTTTAATGCTAAATTCTCCTGCGTTATTAGTAATGGTGCTAATGTTAGAGTTGGCTATGGTTAAATCTGCCAATGCAAGGGGTTTATTAGTGTTTTTATCCAAGACTTCACCTTTATATTCTTGCAGGTTTTGTGCAAAACTAAGCACGCAACTCATTAGTATTAGAAAAGTAATAATTGGCTTAAGACTTATATTCGTTAAAGATTTCATATTATATAGCAATTAGGAGTTAACCCTAATAATTTAATCAAAAACTATCATTTTTCAGTAAGGTTTTATGTTAATTTTAAGACAAACTAAACCCTAAACTGCCTTATCTTTACGCAAGATTCATCTGTAATTATGCCAACACACTGTATTTCATTTAAAGACACTGGATATTTTTCTCAATTAATTTGCGATTATTTAGCGGAAGCGGAAGCGTTAAAACCGTTTTATAATAGATTTCCAAATATTCAGAATTTTAAAGCCCAAATTAAAGAAAAGCAAGAGACGTTTAGTAATGACAATAGAAGTGTATTAGTTAATGCGCTTCAAGAACAATATAAAACACTTGATACGTCTGAAGCTACAAACACTAATATTAAGTTATTAGCAGATAGTAAAACATTTACTATTACTACTGGGCATCAACTTAACTTGTTTACTGGTCCTTTATATTTTTTACATAAAATTATTTCGACCATAAATCTGACAAAGGAATTAAAGGTTGCTTATCCAGAGTACAATTTTGTGCCTATTTATTGGATGGCTTCGGAGGATCATGATTTTGAAGAAATCAATTATTTTAATTTCAGAGGAAAAAAAATACGTTGGAATAAAGAGGCGTCAGGAGCAGTTGGAGATTTAGATACAAAAGGTTTAAAAGAGGTATTTGAATTATTTACTAAGGAACTAGGTATTGGTACTAATGCTAAATATTTAAAAGCACTATTTGAAAACGCGTATTTAAAACACGATAATTTAGCTGAAGCCACACATTACTTAGCAAATGGGTTGTTTGGAGAGCAAGGTTTAGTTGTTATTGATGCTAATAAAAAAGCGTTAAAACAACTGTTTATCCCGCAAATCAAAACTGAGTTATTTAATAACACATCTTTTGAAGCTGTAACCAAAACCTCAAAACAGTTAAGTCAAGTTTCCGATAATTATAGCATACAAGTTAATCCAAGAGAGATTAACTTATTTTACATTACAAAGGACGTTAGAGAGCGTATTGTTTTTGAAAACAACACCTATACAGCCTTAAATACAACTGTTGTTTGGAGTAAAGACCAGATAGAAAAGGAGGTTAAAGATCACCCTGAACGTTTTAGTCCAAACGTTATTATGCGTCCATTATATCAGGAGGTGATATTGCCAAACCTGTGTTATATTGGTGGAGGAGGAGAGTTAGCGTATTGGTTTCAGTTACAAAGTAATTTTGAAGCTAACCACGTGACGTTCCCAATCTTATTACTGCGTAATTCTGTTTTAATAAAAACAAAACAACAAACGGAAAAGCTTGATAAATTAGGTATTTCTGATAAAGATTTATTCTTAAAACGTAATAGTTTTATTAACAAAAAGGTAAGAGAGATTTCAAATATAGATATCGATTTTTCTGAGCAAATCAAACATTTAAAAGCACAGTTTAAGGATTTGTATGCGTTAGCAGAACAAACAGACCAGTCTTTTGTTGGTGCAGTAGCATCTCAAGAAAAGAAACAAATCAATGGATTAGAGCATTTAGAAAAACGTTTACTTACAGCTCAAAAACGTAAGTTAAAGGATCAAGTGGCCCGCATGACCGCTTTACAATACCAATTGTTTCCAAATTATAGCTTGCAAGAACGAAACACCAATTTTTCAGAATTATATTTAGAATTTGGTTCGGAATTAATACCTCATTTAATTAAAAATTTGAAACCTTTGCAAGGTCAATTTTTAATTGTTGAATTATAAGTTATGCATAAAATAGATTTAGATTTAGTCGAAATGACGCTAGACGTCATGAAATATACCATCGATCGTATTTCAAAAACGGAAGACGTAATAGGTAAACCGCAAAAAGCTGAAACATTAAAAGCGTTAGTCGGAGAAACTGTAACGGATAAAGGTATTGGTGGAGAGACTGCTTTTAATCTATGGAAGCAACATTTAATGCATGCTAACGTAAAAATAGATCACCCACGTCATTTAGCATTTGTACCAGCAGCGCCCACAAGAGCGTCTATTTTATTTGACTTAGTAACATCCGCGTCAAGTATACATGGTGCGTATTGGATGGAAGGTGCAGGAGGAATTTTTTGTGAAAACGAAGCCATGAAATGGATCGTGTCTTTAACAGGATTACCACAAGGTGCATTTGGTGTTTTTACAAGTGGTGGTACCGCAGCAAACTTATCTGCAATTGTTACTGCACGTGAGTATTGGAGAAGTTTAAACAACGACAATAAAAACAGAAAAGGTTTAATAATCACATCTATCGGCGCCCACTCTTCTATAAAAGCTATGGCTAAAGTGGTTGATGTAGATGTTTTATTAGTAGATACGGAAGACCGTTTAAAAGGTGCTGCATTACAGCAAACTATGGACGGTTTAACAGTACACCAGAAAGAACGTTTATTTGCAGTAGTAGCAACAGGAGGAACTACTAATGCAGGTATTATTGACGATTTAGAGGGGATTGCAGCTATTTGCGAGAAGGAACACTTATGGTTGCATGTAGATGCAGCTTATGGTGGAGGTGCATTAGCAGCAGACTCGGTTAGACATTTGTTTAACGGTATTGAAAAAGCAGACAGTATTACAATAGATCCACACAAATGGATGTTCTCTCCGTATGATTGTGGAGCTGTAATATACAAGCAACCAGAATTAGCAAAAAAGGCACATTCGCAAGAAGGATCTTACTTAGATATTTTTAAAGACGAAGGTGCGCACGGTTTTAATCCAACAGATTATCAAATACAATTAACACGTCGTGTACGTGGTTTGCCTTTATGGTTTAGCTTAGCAACACACGGTACTGATAGATATAAACAAGCAGTAGAAAGAGGTCTAGAACTAGCAACCATTGCAGGGCAACTAATTAAAGATATGGATCATGTAGAGTTGGTTAGAGAGCCAAGTTTATCTTGTGTGTTATACAGACGTAAAGGTTGGGCTCCGGATGACTATAGAGACTGGACATTTGCTAACCATGATAAAGGGTTTGCATTAGTAACACCAACCAAGTGGAAAGCAGGTCAAAGTTTTGAGACGGTATCTCGTTTTTGTTTTATAAATCCTGATACTACAGAGCAAGATATTAAGGCTATTTTGGAGTCTATGAAATAAGAAAAGTAAATTGTTGAAAAAATAGTAGAAATTTAATAAATCATAAATAGTATTTATCAAAGCAATTACTATTTTTGTGCATGCAACACGACAAAGTACTTATATTAGATTTCGGATCGCAATACACACAACTAATTG
Organism: Olleya sp. KKT75; assembly: GCF_055635485.1. Lineage (NCBI taxonomy): Bacteria > Pseudomonadati > Bacteroidota > Flavobacteriia > Flavobacteriales > Flavobacteriaceae > Olleya > Olleya sp. KKT75. The sequence goes on along the minus strand of NZ_CM145759.1, from coordinate 272,544 downwards.
CGCGCAGAGTTAGAGAGCTTAACATCTATTCCGAAATACACCCATTTAACAAACCACCAAAAAACGTAGACGATTACAAGGCAGTTATACTTTCTGGTAGTCCAATGTCTGTAAGATCAGAAGATGCTTTTCATCCTGACTTATCAGAGATTAGAGGCAAAAAGCCAATGCTAGCTGTCTGTTACGGTGCACAATATTTAGCACATTTTTCTGGAGGTGAAGTAGCCGAATCAAACACACGCGAATACGGACGTGCCAACTTGAGTTTTGTGGAAGAGGATGCCTTTTTCAAAAACATATCGGTAGGTAGCCAGGTGTGGATGAGTCATAGTGATACTATTAAAAACTTACCAACAAACGGTAAATTATTAGCCAGTACACATGATGTAAAAAACGCGGCTTATAAAATTGAAGGAGAATCTACTTACGCCATTCAATTTCATCCAGAAGTATACCACTCTAAAGATGGTAAACAATTATTAGAAAACTTTTTAGTAGCTATAGCAAATGTAAATCCAGATTGGACACCAAATGCATTTGTACAGGAAACCGTTGACGACCTAAAAGCAAAACTAGGAGATGATAAAGTCGTTCTAGGACTATCAGGTGGAGTAGACTCGTCAGTAGCAGCCATGTTATTACACAAAGCAATAGGCAAAAACCTATACTGCATATTTGTAAATAACGGATTATTACGTAAAAATGAGTTCACAGAAGTATTAGAACAATACAAAGGGATGGGCTTAAACGTAAAAGGTGTAGACGCTTCGGCACGCTTTTTGGATGCATTAGCAGGACTGAGCGATCCAGAAAAAAAGCGTAAAGCCATAGGTAACGCGTTTATCGAGGTTTTTGACCAAGAAGCAAATCTAATCGAAGATGTAAAATGGTTAGCACAAGGGACAATTTATCCAGATGTGATAGAAAGTGTAAGTGCAACAGGAGGACCAAGTGCAACTATAAAAAGTCATCATAATGTAGGTGGATTACCAGACTACATGAAATTAAAAATTGTAGAGCCACTTCGCGCTTTGTTTAAGGACGAAGTAAGACGTGTTGGTGCAAGTATGGGTATGGATAAAGACCTTTTAGGACGTCATCCATTTCCAGGACCAGGTTTAGCAATCAGGATTTTAGGAGACATCACAGCAGAGAAAGTACAAATTTTACAAGATGTAGATGCTGTCTTTATTAACGGATTACGCGACGCAGGATTATACGATAAAGTATGGCAAGCAGGTGCTATTTTACTACCTGTAAATAGTGTAGGTGTAATGGGAGACGAGCGTACTTACGAAAAATGTGTAGCACTAAGAGCTGTAGAAAGTACTGATGGTATGACTGCAGACTGGGTAAATTTACCATACGAGTTTTTACAAAAAACAAGTAACGATATAATAAACAAAGTAAAAGGCGTTAACAGGGTAGTTTACGACATAAGTAGTAAGCCACCAGCAACTATAGAGTGGGAATAAAACCTCCTTTTTTAAAAATTTTATAATAAGTTGGGCGTTACCACAAGGGTCGCGTCTTCCATTATATCTTTTTTTTGCCATATATGGCAGCAAAAAAAAGGATGCCATTACAACCGCTAACGCAGTTTGAAACGTATAAATAACATATGAGAAAATTAATATATATCTTAAGCGTAGTCGTAATGTTTGGCTGTGCTTCCGCGAAAGCGCAAAATTACAAAACGCACAAAGTACAAGTTGGAGAAACTATAGAGCAGATTGCGACTAAATACAGCGTGTCTAAATCTCAGATTTATGCTTTAAATCCGGATGCTAGAAAGGCGTTAAGAACTAACTCGGTTTTAATAATTCCAAACGGTACTGTTGTATCAAATACTACAACACTTACAGAGGTTAAAACATTAGATGGTTTTAAAAAGCATAAAGTAAAACGTAAAGAAACGTTATACAGTTTATCTAAAAAGTACAATGTAACGCAAGAGGATATAAAAAAACATAATCCAGATTTATACGCAAATAACTTACGTAAAGGAGATAAAATTCAAATTCCGCTTTACAAAATTACTAAAGAGGAAGTTGCAGTTAAGTCCGCAACAAAAGCACATACAGTTAAACCTAAAGAAGGTAAATGGCGTATTGCTTACCAATACGGTATGACTGTTCAGGCATTAGAGGATTTAAATCCAAATATGGCGGATGTATTACAACCTGGAGATATTATTCTTGTTCCAAATTTAGAGGTTCAAGACGTAAAAGTAATTGACGAAAAATACAGTTATTATACGGTATTAAAGTCAGAAGGGTTTTACAGATTAAAGCTAAAAACGGGGTTGACACAAGAGCAGTTAGAGCAATTAAATCCAGACTTATTAACTGTAGGGTTAAAAGAAGGGATGGTTTTAAAAGTACCTTTTGATGCTAATTTAGTTTCAGAAAATCAAGGAGGCGTAGCTGTAACTTCAGGATCAGAAGGCGTGACGTCTGATTTGACAACACGTAATTTAGATGGGTCAACTAAGCATATTGCAATTATGTTGCCTTTTAAATTGGATGCCATAGATTCTGGTGCAGTATCAGACGCTAAGCAATTAATTAAAAAGGATAGACTAATTAGTACATCGCTAGAATTTTATTCTGGAGTAAAAATAGCATTGGATAGTTTATCTAAATTAGGCATTAACTTAAAGGTTGATGTTTATGATACGGAAAATAGAGAAAGTAAAGTATTATCTATAGTACGCTCAAATAATTTTGATGGCGTACAAGCAGTGATTGGACCAGTAATGTCAAAAGTGTTTAATACAGCAGCAGCGTCATTAAAAAGTAGAAATATTCCTTTAGTATCTCCAATTACAAAAAAGGTAAACTTAATTGATAATGTATTTCAATCTAGACCTGCAGAAAATTTGTTACAGGAAAAATTATTAAGTCATTTTAAAGCCGATAGTACTGCTAATTTTATTATCATTTCTGATATGAAAAATAGAGCAACAGCAAATGCGCTTAAAAAGTCATTTCCAAATGCTAAGATGATTTCTTCTAGAAAAGTCACTAAAACAGGAGCTGATGCTTATTACATTATGGAAGACGATATAAATCTTGCAATAAAGGCAGGTAGAAACGTTGTGTTTTTAGAAACTGCTAATCCAGGATTTATATCTAATGTAACAAGTGTTTTAAATTCTAAAATAGATCCAAAAACTAAAAAAGAGATTGTTTTAACAACAACCGATAAAAATAACGCGTTTGAAAGTGATGAGGTCAGCAACATGCACTTGTCTAACTTAAGTTTTACTTACGGGTCAATAAACAAATCTTTTAGTGAGGATGCTAGTAATAGTTTTGCTAAACGTTACCAAGCATTGTATCATGAAACACCAAACGATTACGCGGTTAGAGGATTTGATATAACAATGGATGTGGTATTACGTTTAGTAACCTCAGACGATTTATATCTATCAGCAAATGAGTCGGCATTAACGACTTATGTAGAAAATAAATTTGCTTATAAGAAGAAGCTGTTTGGAGGGTATTATAACGACGCAGTTTATATAGTAAAATACCAAGACTTAAGGATTGTCGAGGTAAAACAATAAAAATCAATCCGGTAACGTTAAATTAATCTATGCTAAAGTATATGTTTCTTATGGTTAGTTTTTTTCTATTGCAAAGTGATGCAATGGAAGAGCTATCTTGGAGCGAACATTACAAGTTATCATGGAAAGATTTTAAGGGACAACCTAATAAGGATACAGATGCTGTTGCAGTAACAGCATCTGGTATTACTTTTAGTTATTCTATTAATAAATATAAACGTACTCAAAAAGTACAAGGTTTTAAAACATTAGTTAAGGCCTTTTTCTATCCAGAACATTCTTGGTGTAAGTCTGATCAAGTCGATATACATGTTTTAGGACATGAGCAATTGCACTTTGATATTACAGAGTTGCATGCAAGGCTATTTAGACAACGTATAGCAAATGTTAAACTACACGAAGATTTAGCACAAACACTTCAAGATATGCATGCAAAAATAGAAGCAGACTTAATGGCTATGCAAAATGCATACGATACGGAAAGCGAATATTCTATTGATGTCAAAGGACAAGAAAAATGGCAGGATAGTATTACTAAGCGTTTAAAATCTGTATCACAATTTAAATCTAAAGGGTAGTGCAACAAGTTGAACCTGACAAAGAGTTTCTAATTAAATTGGCACACACTAAAATGCCATTTGGAAAATACAAAGACCGATTTTTAATAGACTTACCAGAGTATTATGTGGTTTGGTATCATAGCAAAGGGTTTCCAAAAGGGAAGCTAGGAGAGATGCTAGACACTATTTATACCGTTAAACTTAATGGTTTGGAAGATCTAATTAGAAATATTAAAAAACAGTATCCAAAACCGAGGTAACGGTTTGGTAGAACTTTTATATATTCTGATAAAAGGTGTTAAAATAAACAATAAATTCAAAGGTTTTATCGACTTGGTTGTCATTTAAAAGCGGATTCCAAATTCTTCCAAAAATAAAACAGTAAACAGGATTAGTTTCAACTAAAAATCATAAATTTGCTAGCGTTTAACAACGCAACATGACATCAGAAACTAAGTACATATTTGTAACGGGAGGAGTAACTTCTTCTCTAGGAAAAGGAATTATAGCAGCATCTCTTGCTAAGCTACTTCAAGCACAAGGTTACAGAACCACAATCCAGAAATTAGACCCTTATATTAACGTAGATCCAGGGACGTTAAATCCATACGAACATGGCGAATGCTATGTGACTGACGATGGTGCAGAAACAGATTTAGATCTTGGGCATTACGAGCGTTTTTTAAACGTACCGACTAGTCAAGCTAATAACGTAACGACGGGACGTATCTACCAAAGTGTAATACAAAAGGAACGTAGAGGTGAGTTTTTAGGAAAAACAGTACAGGTTATTCCACATATTACAGACGAAATTAAACACAGAATCCAAATTTTAGGTAATTCTGGAGAATTTGATATCGTAATTACTGAAATTGGTGGTACTGTAGGAGATATTGAGTCTTTACCTTACATAGAAGCAGTAAGACAACTTAAATGGGATTTAGGGGATAATAACGCATTAGTGATTCACTTAACGTTAATTCCGTATTTAACAGCAGCAGGAGAACTTAAAACAAAACCAACACAACATAGTGTAAAAACTTTAATGGAAAGTGGTGTTCAGGCAGATATCTTAGTATGCCGTACAGAGCATGAGTTACCATCAGATTTAAAACGTAAACTAGCATTATTCTGTAATGTACGTGAAGACGCAATCATACAATCTATTGATGCATCAACAATTTATGATGTGCCAAATATGATGTTAGATGAAGGTCTAGATAAAGTAGTACTTAAAAAATTAGCTTTAAATAGCGATGTTCCAGATTTAACAATATGGAACCAATTTGTAAAGCGTCATAAAAACCCAAAATCTGAAATTACAATCGGATTAATTGGTAAATATGTTGAGTTGCAAGATTCTTATAAGTCAATTTTAGAATCGTTTATTCACGCAGGAGCGGAGAATGAAGTTAAAGTAAATGTAGAGTCTGTACATTCTGAGTATTTGAATGCAGATAATATTAAAATGAAACTATCACATTTAGATGGTGTTTTAGTAGCTCCAGGTTTTGGAGAGCGTGGTATTGAAGGTAAAATAACAGCAATCAAGTATGTCCGTGAAAATAACATTCCGTTTTTAGGAATTTGTTTAGGAATGCAAATGGCAGTTATTGAGTTTTGTAGAAACGTAATGGGATTAGCTGATGCTAACTCTACAGAGATGGATCCTGATACTACAAACCCTGTGATTGATATCATGGAAGATCAAAAAACAATTACAGATAAAGGTGGTACTATGCGATTAGGTGCATGGGATTGCCATATTGAAAAAGATAGTATAGCTTATAAAGTATACAAATCTCAAGATATTAAAGAGCGTCACAGACATAGATACGAGTTTAATAGCACGTTTAAAGATCAAGTGGAAGCTGCAGGTTTAAAAGCAACGGGTTACAACCCAGAAACTAAATTGGTAGAGATTGTAGAAAACCCATCTCATCCTTGGTTTGTTGGAGTACAATATCATCCAGAATATAAAAGTACAGTAGCCAATCCACATCCTTTATTTGTGGCATTTGTACAAGCAAGTTTAAAACATAGTAAGAAAAAATAAGTGTCAATTTGACACCTATTTAAAAGTGGTCGTATATTTGACTAATTAATTATTCCTTACAAATAAGAGGAACCAAACAATTATGGAAGAAAAAAAACTAGACGTTAAGTCGATAATAGGATTTGTTTTAATTTTTGCAATCTTATTATTCATGATGTGGCAAAACCAGCCAACTCCTGAACAATTAAAAGAACAAGAGGCAGAAAAGCAAGCGCAAATTGAAGCTAATAAAAAGGCTGAAGCAGCTACGCAATCAGATACTAAGGTTACTACAGCGGTAGATTATTCAATCCCAAAAGATTCTGCTCAAGTAGCAGCTTTACAATCTAAAATTGGAGATTTTGCATATTCTGCAGCAACATCTAGTTTTAAAGACAATCAATTAAACGTTAGTAATGATGTTTTAGATTTAAAATTTAATACTAAAGGTGGACATTTATCAGAGGTAAGACTTAAAAACTTTGTAGACTTTGATTCTATTCCAATCTATTTAGTAAAAGATGGTAATTCTGTTTTTAATATTCAGTTTCAAACTACAGATAATCGTACTTTAAATACTAAAGATTTATATTTTCAGCCAACAGTAACTAAAAGTGGAGACAACACTATTGTGTCTATGAAGTTAAAAACTGCTGAAAACAAGTTTTTAGAATATAATTACGTGATTAAGCCTAACCAATACATGGTTGATTTTACAATAAGATCTCAAGGTTTAGAAACAGCAATAAATACATCAAATCCAATTAATTTAGATTGGACTCAAAAAACATACAGACACGATCAAAGTATCAGTTTTGAAAACAGATACACGCGTTTAACATACCAAGCAGAAGGAGACGTTGATAAATTGTCTCAAATGAGTGAGGATGATGAGGTTGAACAAGATGTAGATTGGTTATCATACAGACAACACTTTTTTAGTTCTATACTAGTAACAGACAAGCCTTTTAAGGAAGTTGCTATTACATCTAAAAATTTAGTAGAAGACGAAGCTAGAGATTCTATTTTTACAAAGCAGTTTTCTACAAAAACAGCATTAGCTTTAAGTGGTTCTAATCTTAATAATAATCTTAAGTTGTACTACGGTCCAACAGATAGCGAGATTTTAAAACAATACGATAATAACTTAGAAGAAAGTGTTCAATTTGGTTGGGGTATTTTTGGATGGATTAACAAGTATTTATTTTTCCCATTATTTGGATTCTTAAGTTCGTTCTTACCATATGGTATTGCCATTATTGTAATGACTATCTTAATTAAATTAGCAATGAGTTTTGTACAGTACAAGCAATACTTATCGCAAATGAAATTAAAGGTGTTAAAACCAGAATTAGATGCTATTAGAGAAAAGCATAAGGATAATAAAATGAAAGCGCAACAAGAGACTATGGCGCTTCAAAATAAAGCAGGAGCTAGTCCTATGGCTGGTTGTTTACCAGCGTTAATACAAATGCCTGTGTTTTATGCCTTATTTATGTTTTTCCCGATTGCATTTGCTTTAAGACAGAAAAAGTTTTTATGGGCAGAGGATTTATCATCTTATGATGTTGTAGCGGAATTACCATTTAGTATTCCGTTATACGGAGATCACGTGAGTTTGTTCCCAATTTTAGCTGCTATTGCTATTTTCTTTTACATGAAGTTGACGACTGGACAAAACCAGATGTCTGCACCACAGCAAGAAGGTATGCCAGATATGGCTAAAATGATGAAGTACATGATATACTTTGCACCAATTATGATGCTTATTTTCTTTAACCAATATGCATCAGGTTTAAGTTTATACTACTTTATTTCTAACTTAATTAGTATCGGGATTTTATTAGTAATCAAGAATTTTATCTTAGATGAAGAAAAAATACATGCTAATATTCAGGTTCAGAAAGCAAAGCCTAAAAAGGAAAGCAAGTTTCAGCAAAAAATGAAGACGATGATGGAGCAAGCTGAAAAGCAGAAACAAATGCAACAAAAGAATAAGAAAAAATAAGAACCTAATAATTCCTTTCTTTCTAGGAAGGTGAGTTTTTGCACAGCTAAAATTCGGATAGGTTTTACAATATTAGCTGTCAGCTTTAACGTAAAAGTTAAGTTTGGCAGCTTTTTTGTTATAACAATATCAAGTTATTAACGTTAAGCCATAAGGCCTAGTTTCCGCGAAAGCGCTATAATTACATTTTAAATGAAAAGATTAAGTATTGTATTGGTTGTTTTATTTACTAACTGCATCTTGTTTGCTCAGGATTTAAATCAGTTTGATGCTAATGGACAGCGTCATGGTGAATGGAAAAAAACGTTTAAAAACACAAAAGTTACGCGATATCAAGGTCAGTTTGATCATGGTAAAGAAATTGGGACTTTTAATTTTTATAAAAATATTGATGGTAAGGCGGTGTTAACTGCAACTAAAGTATTTAATGCGGATAACGACGTGGCACAGGTTACTTTTTTATCTAGTAATAAACGAAAAATTAGCGAAGGTAAAATGCGTGGTCGTAACCATATTGGTAAATGGGTGATTTACCATAATAAATCTGATCAAGTTATGACGGAAGAGTTGTATAACGATAAAGGTAAATTAGAAGGGTTGCGCCAGGTATATTATTTAAGTGGACAGGTTGCAGAAAAGGCATTATACAGAGATGGACTTTTACACGGAGAAGCTAATTGGTTTGCAGAAAATGGTAAGCTTATTAAAGTGATTACGTATAAAAACGATAAATTTGATGGTGTTTATAAAGCCTATAATAAGCAAGGTGTTATTGCTACTGAAGGGTACTATAGAGATGATGTTAAGTGTTGCATTTGGAAACGTTATAAAAATGGAGCAGTAGTAGAAGAAAAAGATTTAGATAAAAAAGGATAACTTATTTAATGTTATTAATACAAAAAACGCCTTAATAAAATAAGGCGTTTTTTTTGTTTGATCTAAATAAATCCTGTTAATTAAGGGAAGAATGTGTTTATATCAAACTATATATTATGTTGTGTGATTACATTTGTGGTGGTAAAACTACTTTGTCAATAGCGTGTACAACACCGTTTACTGCTTGAATATCTACTAAAGATGTTATAATATTGCTTACACGGTTATTAGCATCTGTAAGTGTAAATGCTGTTGTATCTGCAGTGATGTCTCCTCCAATAGTAGTTACGGTTCCTGATGTTAGCATTGACGATTGTACGTTTGCGCCAACAATGTGATACGTTAATACAGCGTCAACAGTTGCTGTGTCTATATCTGTAAGAGCGGTTACGTTAAGTTCTGTTAGTAAGTCTCCAAATGCTGCGTTAGTTGGTGCAAAAACTGTAAATGGTCCTGCTGTTGCATCAGATACTGTTGTAATATATGGTACTGTTGGTGCACCTGTATCTGCATAGGCTAAGGCATCTACTAATGTTGATAATCCTGGGTTTGTAGTTGCAAAAGTTGCTATTGTTGGTAAATCTATTACTGCATCTACAACATGTACAATTCCGTTAGATGTTGATACATCTGCTAAAGCTACATTGGATGCGCCATTAAATGTTACTCCAGAAGTTCCGTCCCAGTATAAACTCAAGTTAGAGTCGTTTGGACCTGATGCTAAAGTGTTAGTGTATCCTGTTGCTCCTGCTAAATCTGAAGACATGATATTTGCGCCATCAATAACGTGGTTTAATAAAATTTGTGTTAAAACATCATCCGGTACATCTGCTAAAGAGTCAAATCCTTTGGCTGCTAAAAAAGCAGTAAAGGCATCGTTTGTTGGCGCTAATACGGTTCTGCTACCTGATGCAGATAAGGCATTGACTAAATCGGCTTGAATTACAGCTTCAACTAAAATACTTAAACTAGGTGTTGCTTGTGCAGTTTCTACAATGTTTAATTGTTGAGGTTCCATAACCGCAGCATCATCGTCGTCACTACATGACCAAAATGTTACAATTGCTAAAAAAGCTAGTGATAATGTTTTTAAATTTTTCATAATAATTATTTTTTTTGTTGTTTTGTTTAACAAATCTATAAAAAGATTAAACATTAATATTTTAAAGATTTGTTAAAGTTTTTAAAATATTGTTTTTCAGTCTATTATGGTGATTGTCCAATTAGTGCTAAGTGGTAGTAAATTTTACAGAAAGCCTTATCTTTGCAGTCTATTTTAAAAATTGTCATGAAAAAAAGAGTTATTGTTGGTTTGTCGGGAGGTGTAGATTCTAGTGTTGCTGCGTATTTATTACAGAAGCAAGGTTATGAGGTTATTGGTCTTTTTATGAAAAATTGGCATGATGACTCTGTTACTATTTCTGACGAGTGTCCTTGGTTGGACGATAGTAATGATGCGATGCTGGTTGCAGAAAAATTAGGAATTCCGTTTCAAACGGTAGACTTAAGCGAGCAATATAAAGAACGCATTGTAGACTATATGTTTGACGAGTATGAAAAAGGACGTACGCCAAACCCTGATGTATTATGTAATAGAGAAATCAAATTTGATGTCTTTATGAAAATTGCTTTAGATTTAGGTGCAGACTATGTTGCAACAGGACATTATTGTCGTAAAACAACATTAACTAAAGATGGACAAGATGTACATCAATTATTGGCAGGAAAAGATCCTAATAAGGATCAGTCTTATTTTTTATGTCAATTATCTCAAGAGCAATTGGCAAAAGCGTTGTTTCCGGTTGGAGAATTATTAAAACCTGAAGTTAGAGCAATAGCAAAAGAACAAGAACTAACGACTGCAGATAAAAAAGACTCGCAAGGGTTATGTTTTATTGGAAAAGTAAGATTGCCAGAATTTTTGCAACAACAACTTAAACCAAAAGAAGGTGTTATTGTTGAGATTCCGAAGGATAATGCTTTTTATAATGAAACAGTACCGACGTTTAATTCTAAATTAGAAGAACTACAATACCAATCTAGAAAACCAAGTTATGAGGTGTCTCAAGGAAAAATAATGGGTAAGCATCAAGGTGCACATTATTTTACTAAAGGGCAACGTAAAGGATTGGCAGTTGGTGGTACAGTAGAACCTTTATTTGTAATTGATACAGATGTAAAAGAAAATGTTATTTATACCGGACAAGGCACAGCACATCCTGGTTTGTATAAAAGCGCATTATTTGTGTCTAATGAAGAGTTGCATTGGGTTAGAGAAGATTTAGCATTAGATACAGACGAAACTATGCAGGTTTTAGCTAGAATTAGATATAGACAACCATTAGAAAATGCAACATTGCATAAAGTTGAGTCTGGGTTATATGTCGAATTTGAAAACCCACAATCTGCAATTACTGAAGGGCAATTTGTTGCTTGGTATTTGGATGAAGAATTAGTTGGTTCAGGTGTAATTTCTTAAATTGCAGTAACAAATTGTTGCTGACATGAAACACCTATACTTTTTATTATTTTTCGCTTTTTCATCTTGCTTATTTGCTCAGGAACATGCTTGGGTGTATTTAGCAGACAAGCCTGATAGCGCAGTAGCTTTAGCTAATCCTATTTCAATCTTAACTCAAAAAGCATTGGACCGTAAAGCGGCACATAATGTTAGCATAGATTTTAGAGATGTCCCCGTGGACGAGAGTTATATTTCTGCTGTAAAATCACAGTCAGGAATTACAGTTATGTCAAAATCTAAATGGTTTAACGCATTACATGTCTTAGGTACGCAAGCTGATATTAATGCCTTACTAACAGTTACCGTTAATGGTAATTTAGTAGTTAGCAGTATAGATTATGCAGATACTAGTTTAAATGCAAGACCAAGTGCAAATCAAAATAAACATGATTTTGAAGCTAGTTTAACAGACTTCACCTACGGAAATACCACAAATCAGGTTACTATGATTGGGGTTGACAATTTACATCAACATGTAAACAGTTATACCGGTACCGGTATGACGGTCGCTGTTATAGATGCAGGTTTTACTAATGTAAATACCATGAATGGGTTTCAACGGTTAAGAGATGCTAACGGAATTTTAGGAGGTTATGATTTTGTAGATCGCAATACAGATATTTATGCTTACACAGGAAACTCGCACGGGACTTGGGTATTAAGTGATATGGCTGGTTTTATTGAAGATCAGTTTGTTGGAACAGCGCCTGATGCAAGTTATTATTTGTTTAGAACAGAAAATGCAGCGACGGAAACACCTTTAGAAGAAAGTTTATGGATAGAGGCAGCAGAACGTGCAGATAGTTTAGGTGTGGATGTTATTAACTCATCTTTAGGGTATACCACGTTTGATAATCCTAATTACAGTTATACACCAGCCCAAATGGATGGGAATACAGCTTATATTACCAAAGGTGCTAATATCGCTTTTGAAAAAGGAATTTTGGTAGTTAATTCAGCAGGTAATTCAGGGTCTTCAAGTTGGGGTATTGTTGGTGCTCCTGCAGATGCTGCGGGTGTATTTAGTATCGGAGCGGTTAAAGCAGATGGTACGTATGCATCGTTTAGTTCTAGAGGTAGTAGTGCACAACCAACTCAAAAACCAGATGTTGTAGCACAAGGTCAAGCTAGTTATGTTATAAATACTAATGATAATATTACGACTTTAAACGGAACGTCTTTTAGTGCTCCAATTTTAGCGGGAGGTATTGTGTGTTTATGGCAAGCGTTACCAAATTTATCAAATGCCGAAATAATGCAAGTGGTACGTGAGTCGGCATCACAATATAATACACCAGATAATTTTCTGGGCTACGGTATTCCAGATTTAGATTTAGCAAGAACGTTATCTAATACCAATTTTCAAAACGATACGACTACAGTAAAATTATATCCAAACCCTGTTTCTAATCAATTAACAATACAGTTGCCATTACAGATTGAGGAAGCTAGTGTAAAGTTATACGATGTCTTAGGAAAAAAAGTTATTGATACTAAAGTCAATAATATTAATAAAACTATTAATACAAATCCATTATCTAAAGGTGTGTATTTAATTAAGGTTGAAGCTGAAGGGCTTTCAATAGCTAAAAAAATCATCAAAAATTAGGCATTCGGTTATTTTTTAAGAAGAAACTAAAATGCAATTGATTCAAAAATCCCATTGAATATGTCAAACAAAATCACCCAACTTTTTAATATTAAACATCCAATTATCCAAGCAGGAATGATTTGGAATAGTGGTTGGAAATTAGCTTCAGCAGCAAGTAATTCTGGAATATTAGGATTGATTGGTGCCGGAAGTATGTATCCAGATGTGTTAAGAGAACACATTCAAAAATGTAAAAAAGCAACAGATAAACCCTTTGGTGTTAATGTTCCAATGTTATATCCTAATATTGAGGAGATCATGAATATTATTGTGGAAGAAGAGGTTAAGATTGTATTTACTTCCGCAGGAAATCCAAAAACGTGGACCAAATGGTTACAAGATAAAGGGATAACAGTGGTGCATGTTGTTAGTAGTGTTAAGTTTGCTTTAAAAGCACAAGCAGCAGGTGTAGATGCCATTGTTGCAGAAGGTTTTGAAGCAGGAGGACATAACGGTCGTGACGAAACGACTACGCTAACTTTAATTCCAATGGTGCGAGAACAACTACAAATTCCGCTAATTGCAGCTGGAGGTATTGCTACAGGAAAAGCGATGTTAGCGTGTATGGTTTTAGGTGCTGATGGTGTGCAAGTCGGGAGTCGATTTGTGGCAAGTACAGAAAGTAGCGCGCATCAAGCATTTAAGCAAGTTGTGGTTGATGCTAAAGAAGGCGACACCCAATTGACGTTAAAAGAATTAGCGCCTGTTAGACTTGTTAAAAACAAGTTTTATCAACAATTAGAAGCGTTATATAAAACGAGTCCGACACCAGAACAACTTAAAGAATTATTAGGTCGTGCGCGTGCCAAAAAAGGGATGTTTGAAGGAGACTTAGACGATGGCGAACTAGAGATTGGTCAAATAGCAGGGTTAATTCACGATATAAAACCAGTAGCTGAAATTGTTAAAGACATGGTTGCGGAGTTTGATGTGGCTAAGTCTAATGTTGGACAACTGTAATTTTTAGTGGCCTAACATATTATAATGCTAATTAAAAAACTGCTTTTTAAATCTTATCAAATTAAGTGGATTCCAAAATGGATAGGTCTACTTGGTGTTTTTCAGTGCGTTAAATTGTTACTCTCTAAAACTAGTAAAGCGCCGTATTTAGTTTTAAAACTGAAGGGATATGATAATAAAGTTTACCTAAGACCAAAAACTTCCGACTTAAAAATATTCAAACAAATTTTTATTGAAGAAGAATATAATGTCACTTTTCCAGAACAGGTTAATTATATCGTAGATGCTGGTTCTAATTGCGGGTTTTCGATAGTGTATTTTAAAAATAAGTTTAAAAAGGCTAAACTTATAGCTATTGAGCCTGACACTTCTAATATTGAAATTATTAAAAAAAACACCTCTGGCTTTAAGGATGTGTTTATTGTAAAAGGCGGTGTTTGGAATATAAATACCGATTTAAAAATTCTGAATAAAGATGCTGGTAAATGGGCATTTAGAGTGGTAGAAGCAATAGATAATACTAAAGAATTTAAAGGGTATAGTTTGGATGCCATCATGTTGGAGCATGACATTAAAATAATTGATATATTAAAAATGGATATTGAAGGTTCAGAGAAAAATGTTTTTGAACAAAACTATCAATATTGGTTATCTAAGACTACATTTGGCTTTTTAGAATTACATGAAAATTATGCGCCTGGTGTTACAGACTTGGTCCATTCTAGATTAGACGAATTTAATTTTAAAGTATCTAAGTCAGGTGAAAATGTAGTGTTTTCAAAAAAATAGGAGGTATCTGTTTTTAAATGAAATTAACGTAAAAAGTAATGGTATTAAGTAATTACACTAAAGAGTTTAAATACAACTGGCAGCTTGCAGCTCCGGTTATGTTGGGCATGCTTGGTCATACATTTGTCAGTTTTGTAGATAATATCATGGTTGGTCAAATGGGAACAGCAGAGTTAGCTGCTGTGTCATTAGGTAATAGTTTTATGTTTATTGCCATGTCAATTGGTATCGGGTTTAGCACTGCTATTACACCTTTGGTGGCAGAAGCAGATAGTGCAAACGACTTTGGTAAAGGTAAATCGGCATTTAAACACGGGTTGTTTTTGTGTACCGTTTTAGGGATTTTGTTATTCTTATTAGTGTTTTTTGCTAAACCTTTAATGTATTTAATGAAGCAGCCTATAGAGGTTGTGGAGTTGGCTATTCCGTATTTGGACTTAGTCGCGTTTTCATTAATTCCATTAATTATATTTCAAGGGTTTAAACAGTTTAGTGATGGGTTGTCATTAACTAAATACCCAATGTATGCTACAATTTTAGCCAATTTAATAAACGTAGGATTAAACTACTTGCTAATCTTTGGTAAGTTTGGTTTCCCAGAAATGGGAATAATTGGTGCAGCTTACGGGACGCTGGTATCGCGTATTATAATGGTAATTTATTTATGGTGGTTGTTAAAAGGACGCGCTAAATCTAAAGACTACGTCGTCAATATTAAATTTTTTGTATTAGATAAATTAATGCTTAAAAAAATTATAGGATTAGGAACGCCTAGTGCTATGCAAATGTTTTTTGAAGTAGCCATTTTTACTGCTGCTATTTGGCTTAGTGGATTATTAGGTAAAAACCCTCAAGCAGCCAATCAAGTGGCTTTAAACTTAAGCTCTATGACCTTTATGGTTGCAATGGGACTTAGTGTTGCTTCTATGATTAGGGTTGGTAACCAAAAAGGATTACATCAATATTTAGAGTTGCGTCGTATTGCGGTGTCCTTATTTTTAATGGGCTTTATTTTTGCAGTTATTTTCGCATCTTTATTCTTGATTTTTAATCAATTTTTACCTCGTTTATATGTCGATTTTGATGATACTGTAAACTTTAAGGACAATATGGAAGTGGTCACAATAGCCTCACAATTATTAATTGCAGCAGCAGTGTTTCAAATTAGTGATAGTTTGCAGGTCGTTGTTCTGGGAGCTTTAAGAGGACTTCAGGATGTTAAAATTCCAACTATAATTACATTTATCTCATACTGGTTAATTGGATTCCCAATCAGTTGGTATTTTGGTAAGGAAGACGCTTATGGTAGCTTTGGTATTTGGTTAGGATTACTAGCTGGTTTAACTTCTGCAGCTATTTTATTGTTTATACGTTTTAATTATCTAACTAAAAGGTTAATTTTGAACTCGGCTAATAACTAACAGCCAAAAGCTAAAAGCTAAATACAACATGGAACTACCAAAATACATACTAGGCGATAATACAGATTTACCAAATGCAATTTTTGTGATTCATACTCAGTTTCCTAGATTTATTATCAATCTAGAAGATGACGAAGTGGAATGGTTTGAAGATTTTGACCAACACGACGAAAAAGAATTAGAAATGGAGACTGAAAATCTAATCATAGAAGCAACTGCTTTTTACGATAGGGAAGTAGCAAGATACGACGATTAATTATATGTTAGACCAATTAGTACAATACGATAAGGAGCTTTTTTTATTTTTAAACGGATTAGGATCTACCACTTGGGATAGTTTCTGGATGTTTTATACGGATAAAGTACATTGGATTCCGTTTTACGGAATCTTAGCCTATTTTATGTACAAAAGGTCTAATACAAAAATGTTTGTACTAACGGTTGTAGTTATTGCTTTAATGATTTTATTTACAGACCAAATTACAAACCTTTTCAAAAAAGTATTGGTAAGACGTCCTAGACCTTGTCATGAAGACGATCTTATTCAGGTCATGCGCTTAGTTAAGTCATCCTGTGGTGGTGCTTTTGGGTACTTTTCTGGTCATGCCAGTAATAGTATGGCAGTTGCTATTTTTTCTGGATTAGTATTACGCTATAAATACAAGTATTTAATATATTTCTTGATAGTTTGGGCAATAGTAATGGCTTACAGCAGAGTGTATATTGGAGTACATTATCCTTTAGATATATTAAGCGGAATGTTGTTTGGTGCCTTTTCTGGAGTCTTGTTTTACAAGTTAGATAAGTACTTTCAATCTAGATTTCAGTTAAAATAAATTACTTCTTTTTAAGATAATAATACTTAGCGATCAGTCGGTCTTTATACTGTTTGCTATTTGGCGCGCTTTCATTTAAATCGTAAGTTGTCTGTTGTGTAATAGTATAAATTTCACTTATCGCCTCTAAATCCTTTTGACTCATATAATCAGATAGGACAGCAAATTCTTTCTCTAAAGGAAAATTAAAAGTAGTCTTGTCTTTAGAGATCTGCGGGATCTTTTCGCCATATTGCCATATTGCTTCAGGCGCAATATTATTGATAATATAAAGTTTGGTATTAGTGTTTTTAGTTTCTTTTAAAAGCTCAGAAATTGGCTTAAAATTGGCACTAGTAAAGCTTTTTGTTAACGGTAAACCGAAAAGAAAGATAGCTGCAAAAAACGCAGTGGTTAATAAGAAAACTGATTTAATCTCTTTTTTTATTAGTTGTGATAGTATTGCTAAACCTAACACAAAAACAACTATAGCAAATAGGATAAATTGAAACAAGTTAGTATTTAATTGATCAGCAAATTTAAAATACACTAAAAAAGGAGCGACAATACCAACTAGAGCAATTAAACCAAAGTTAAAATACACAGGAATAGTTTCACGCTTATCTTCTAGAGTTTTAAACTTACGAATTAAATACTCGATATAAAACCCAATATTTAAAGCCAACGGAATTAAAACAGGCATTAAATAACGTGATTTTTTCTCAGGGATTACAGATAATAGTACAACTGCAAAAAGTGTCCAAAATAGCGTGAATTTGTAAGCTTTCAAGTTTATAACTCTTGTTTTTAAATAAGGGTATAATAAACTTATAAAAGCAGGAATAGTCCATAACCCACTTTGTGTAAAAAAGCTCCAATAGTAATAAAATGGTCTAACATTATAACTAGTCCAATTTCCTGTTTCTTTACTTGTAATAGCAGCAAATGTTGTCGGATCTTCAAGTCTGACATAAAAGTACCACCAACCACCAATAACAATGGCTAGTGCAAGTGTAGTTATAATAGGTAATATTTTTGTTTTGATGTTTTTATATTTAAAACTGAAACCATAGGCTAATAAAAACGGTAATAATAACGCGTAAAAGCTAACAGGACCTTTACTTAGTATAGAGCATCCAATAAATAGTGCTGCATATAAGACGTGTTTCCAATTGGTGTTTTCAGATTTAAAAAAGGTAAATAAGTAGTATATGGCTATCATCATAAAGCCATGTGTAAAAATATCCCATGGGGCTTCAATAGTGATACCAATAATATAAAATGATGTGATTAATATTAGGGTGTTTATTATACTATGCGTCTTGTTTTGTAATATAGATTCTGATAGTTTAAAACTAAAAACAGCCAATACCATAATCATTAGTATAGCCGGTAGACGCATTCCAAAGATACTCTTTACTCCAAAAAGTAGTCCTGAAAAAGCAGTCAGCCATGTTGGTAATGGTGGTTTTTCATAACGTGCTTCGCCATTCATGGTGGTTAATAGCCAGTTATTATCCTGTATCATTTCTCTTGCAGTAATAAAATTACGTGCTTCCATGATTGTTACTTGTATGGTTTCTAGGTTTGGTAATAACATAATTGCTATAATCAAACAAATAATAGTAAGTGGATAATCTTTAAATAGCTTAGGCATTTTGTTGTTTTAGAATTAACAAATTTCTGATGTAAATAACCGCTCCTAAGGAGTGTCCCACTAGCAGCACATAGTCTACTCTAAAAATAGCGTAGGTTAAAATTAATAGAGATCCTATTAGGCTTAACGCCCAAAACCCAAGAGGTAAAGACGATTCTTTGTTTTTTTCAGAATATAACCATTGGTATACAAAACGTAATGTAAATACTATTTGAGAAACTATCCCTAATACTAATAACCATAATGGGATGGCTTGGTTTTTAAATAATTTAACCGTATCAATAGCGTTGTTGTTAAAATAGAAAACGGTAATAAAAATGGGCATTAATAGTAAAATCCATCTGATGCCAGCCGGAAATGTTTTCCATTGGTTTTGCAACTGTAAATTTCTAATGTAGATGTAATAGGTAAGACCTTGACCTAACATAATTGCAAAGTCATCACGTAAATACCCATAAATAAAAAGTAAAAACGAAGCGATTAAACTTAGCGTCCAAAATAAGGTTGGCGTAATTACTCGTTTTTGTTTCTCGCTAGTAATCCATTGGATTATTAAACGAGACGAAAATAAGGTTTGCGCCAAAAAACCAATGCTAAGTATAATCCAGTTGCTCATTATTTTTTCTTAGCGACTTCGTAATTAATGTACTTTTTCTTCATCCATAAATACGCAAAACAGTCCATTAAAGGTCCTAAAAGCCTATTCCAAACCCCAAATTTTGCTTCTCCAGCAACTCTTGGAAAGTGCTGTACCGTTATTTGCTTAGTTGTTCCGTTTTGTAACATGATCATAGCTGGTAAAAAACGGTGCAACCCTTTAAACATTGGGATACGTTTAGCATAATCTGTTTTGATAACTTTTAAGGGACAACCTGTGTCATCCATTCCGTCTTTTGTAAAAGCACGTCTAATACCATTTGCAATTTTAGACGACATGTTTTTTACAAAACTATCTTTTCGGTTAGAGCGGACACCAGTAACTAAATCAAATTCACCAATATGTGCTAGTAGTAGATTAAAGTCTTCAGGAGCTGTTTGCAAGTCCGAATCAATATACCCAACTAACTCCGTTGTAGTATAGTCAAAACCAGCTTTTATTGCAGCACTTAAACCACGATTTTCTTTAAATAATATGTAGTCAAAAGCATCATGTCTACTACAAATAGCTTCGATTAATGCTTGGCTTTTATCTTTTGAGCCATCATTAACAAATAATATTTTAGTTGTTTTTGTTGCTATTTGCGTGTAAGCTAATAACTCCTTTTCAACTCTTAGTAAATTATCTTCCTCGTTATATACAGGAACAATGATGGTAAACTGGTAATTCATAAACCTATTTTAGTGCTACAAATGTATTGTTTTTTAGATAATTGAAATCGGTATCGAAAAAAAATATGTTTCTTTGTAGTATAGAAATGCACTTATGAAGATTTTAGTTACTGGAGCAGCAGGTTTTATAGGCTCTCACACATGCGAACGTTTACACGATTTAGGTCATGACGTTGTTGGTTTAGATAATTTTAATGATTATTACAGCTTAGCGCTGAAAACCTTAAACGAAAAGGCACTTTTAGAAAAAGGAATTAAGATTATTAAGACCGATTTAAGAGCTGATAATTTAGCTGAAGCTTTACCAAAAGATATTAATTATATTTTTCATTTTGCTGCACAGCCAGGTATTTCGGCAAGTTCAACTTTTGAAGATTATTTTACTAATAATATTATTGCAACTAAAAACTTAATTGATTACGCATTAGAGTGTAATAGTTTGGAACTGTTTGTTAATATCGGGACATCTTCAATTTATGGCTTGGAAGCAACTTTTCCAGAAACAAAAGCACCAGAACCAGCATCGCATTATGGGGTTACTAAATTAGCAGCAGAGCAACTTGTATTACAAAAAAGTAGAGAGAAACTATTTAAAAGCTGTTCTCTGCGTTTATATTCTGTGATTGGACCAAGAGAACGTCCAGAGAAAATGTACACCAAATTAATAGCGTGTGCATACAATGGAGAGGCTTTCCCGTTATACGAAGGAAGCGCGACACATTTACGTAGTTTTACTTATGTTGGAGATATCGTGGATGGTATTGTTAGTGTAGTTGGTAATGACACTAAAGTAGATGGCGAAATTATTAATCTTGGGACAGAAGTAGAACATACCACACAAGACGGTATTGAGGCGGTTGAGCAAGTTATTGGACAGGCTATAAAAATTGATCACGTCAAAGCTAGAGTAGGAGATCAATTACGTACTAAAGCTAATATCGATAAAGCTAGAAAATTGTTAAATTATAATCCGCAGACTACTTTATTAGAAGGTGTTAAAGCTCAAGTAGAATGGTACAAGGCTAATTTTGTATAATAATTTAATAAAAAACAAGAACGTTATAATGGTTTGTTTTTATAGAGCAACTTTATCATGTGTAAGAGTATTATATATTACATTTAGTACAAATGGATTGTTGTGATTCAAAAAGAGAAGAGCTATAAGATTTTTGTTATCCTACTTTAATACTGCTGTTTTTTATGATTTTCAAACTTAATATTTTATTAAATTTCAGATAAACAGAATGCTTAAAATACTCCAAATTATTGCTTTATTACAAGGTTTTTTTGTTATATCTGTTTTGTTTTTTAATCGCAAAGACTATAAGAAAATACCTTTTGTTTTACTTTTTGGTAGTTTACTTTCTGTGTTATTATACATACTAGGTGATGACGAAAATAATCTTTTTGTAGAACAAGCAGATTGGTTTTTATTTGATAGTTCTCTTTTTGTTACTTTTTTGTTTTTATTTTTTAGGTACTATAAAAATGGTAAGGAAAAATTCCAAAAGTTTGATTATTTATTTTTTATTCCTAATATTATCTATTTTGTTATTGAAGGAATTGAAGTATTATTTCCTACAGAGTCTTTTGTTGTAGAAATTTTTGAATTTCTTTCAGAATTAACATTTATTATTTACTTGTCGTTAATTGTATATTCTGTAATCACAACAAAAAAGAAGCATTGGATCATTTATTTTGCTATCCCAATTGTTATATTATTTGCGTTTTCTTCTTTAAATGAATTACTTAAGACATTCGGTTTTAATGAAATCTCTCTACTTACAGACTCGGATTTTATTACTTATCTTTTATTGGTTATTGCTTTTTTGTTTTATTTTATTGCTTTTAAGTTATTAACAAAAGATAGCCAATTATTGCCTAAACAGGATAGAAGCAAGTATAAAAATTCAAATTTAAATCCTAATTTAATTAATAAATACAAATCAGATATTATTAATGCAATGGAGATTGATAAATTGTATCTCAACAGTAAATTATCTATACATAATGTCTCTGAAAATTTAAATATTCCCCGTCAATATATTTCTGAAGTTTTGAATTTGCATTTGGACACAAGTTTTCAAGACTTTATAAATAGATATCGTATTGAGGAATTTTTGAAACGACTTGAAAACGACCAAAATGGCCATTTAACACTTTTAGGAATAGCAATGGATGTTGGTTTTAATTCTAAATCATCTTTTAACTCTACATTTAAGAAAATCAAAGGTTTAACACCTAGTGAGTATAGGAAAATTCACTTAAAAAAAACAGAATAGGTCTAACAAAATTAGTCTGCACCTCTTCTAAAAAATATCTTTTGTAAATACGACGTTCTTTGAGAAACCGAACTTAATTTTCTCAATGTACAAATCAAAAATTCCCCAATTAGTATTTATTTTTTTTATCCTTTTTGTTATATCCTGCAATAAATTACCTGCTCAGAATACGGTTATTGAAAGGTCAGGAGATATAATACTTATAGCACTTCCTGTAACAACATTAGCAAGTACTTTTTTAATAGATGATACAAAAGGAAGTTGGCAATTTGTGAAATCTTTAGTACTAACAGAAGCGCTTACTTATGGTTTGAAACTTAGTGTAAACAAACCAAGGCCGGATGCAAGTAATAACCATTCTTTTCCATCTGGTCATACATCTACTACTTTTCAGAGTGCATCATTCTTGCATATGCGTTATGGGTTTAAATATAGTATACCCGCATATGCTTTGGCTGGATTTACAGCTTTTAGTCGTATTGATGCAAAAAAACATGATAGTTGGGATATTCTTGTGGGCGCGATAATAGGTATTGGTAGTTCTTATTTATTTACTACTGAGTATCAAAAGCAACATATGGAATTATCTTTTAATAGTAAAGATGACAATTATTCATTAGGCTTCATTTATAAATTTTAATATGAAAGGAGCACTAATTTATAAAAAGCTTTGTAATCTTCTTTTAATTGTATTTCCATTTTTTTTATTTGGACAGGATGTTGATTCCGATGCTGAAATACAAAGAGAAACTACTATTGAAAAAATTGGAGATTATGCGCAACATGCACCTGCTGTTACAGCATTAATAACAATCTTGGCAAAAAAAGACAAACAAGGGTTTTGGCAATTTACCAAAAGCTATGGAACAACTCTGGCTGCAACATATCTATTAAAGTATAGTATAAATAAGTCAAGACCTGAGAGCGCAACGGACGGACATGCATTTCCGTCAGGGCATACTGCTGTTGCTTTTTCTGGAGCTTCATTTTTACAACGTCGATATGGTTGGTCCTATGGTGTCCCTGCATATTTCATAGCAAGTTATGTGGCGTATTCTAGACTGGAAGGGGTAAATGATAGACATGATGGTTGGGACGTTTTTGGAGGAATACTTGTAGGTGTAGGTAGTACTTATTTGTTTACTACACCTTATCAGAAAAAACATTATAACCTCTCTTTTAAAAGCGGAAAAGGCAATTACTTATTAGGATTCACTTATAAATTTTAAAATTATGGCATTACAAGAAGAGTTAAAAACACAAGGCGATTTTTTATTTAGAAATAGAAGTTATTTGCCCCTAATTATTTTAGGTTTGGGGTTTGCAGTTTTTATCCATACGGAATATTACGAAATTGAAACTCCAGATCATTGGTTTTCAGAATTGTTCGAGTTTGCATGTCTCGGAATTAGTTTGTTTGGTTTGTTTATTCGAGTAGTTACTGTTGGTTTTACTCCTAAAAATACGTCTGGCAGAAATACAAAATCGGGACAGTTAGCAGATGAGTTAAATACGACTGGTATTTACTCAGTTGTTAGACATCCATTATATCTTGGTAATTTCTTTATGTGGCTTGGTGTAGCTATGCTAACAGAGAATACTTGGTTTTCTATTGCTTTTGTTTTGTTTTATGCTTTTTATTATGAGAGAATAATGTATGCTGAAGAGAGTTTTCTGCGCGATAAATTTGGATCTGTCTATATGGATTGGTCTATAAATGTTCCCGCGTTTATTCCTTCATTTAAAAATTATACAAAACCTAAATATGAGTTTAGCATAAAGAAAGTTTTGAAAAAGGAGAAGAATGGTTTCTGTGCTGTGTTTGTGTTGTTTTGGGGTTTTGAATTAGTCGGTAATTTAATCGAATCAGAATCTTTTAAAATAGAGTATGACTTTTGGTTTTATGGAGCTATAATTTCTACAATTATTTATTTTGTTTTAAAGATTATGAAAAAGAGAAAAATATTTGAGGAAAGTAATCGATAGATTTTTTTAAGAGAAGAAGTAGATATTATTCCTGAAACTTTTAAAACTCACCTAACTAATTTTAATATGTTATTAGGTTAACTAGAATGTAAAAAAAGCACAGTTAAAAACTGTGTTTTTTTTTGATTTTATATGCTAGAAGGCAAAGTAAATGTGAATTGACTTCCTTTTTTTACATTACTTTCAACCCAAATTGTTCCATTAAGTTTTTCAACCAATTCTTTACAAAGAATTAGTCCTAATCCCGATCCTTGTTCGTTAGCAGTGCCTGGTAAAACAGTGGTATTGGAGAGTTCAAAAATAGTATTAATGCTTTCTTTACTGATTCCGACACCGTTATCAGAAACACAAATTTCAATTAACTCTTTATTAGTAGTAACTGTAATGTCTATTTTACCTCCCTTATTAGTGAATTTAATAGCATTTGAAATTAGATTTCTTAAAATGGTTTGTAGGATATTTTTATCAGTATATAACTCAATTTTGTCAGTGGGTTGATAGTTTAAAGAAATGTGCTTAACTTTTGAAAGAGATTTTTTAAGCACTATTACTTCCTGTATAACTTCTGATAGTAAAAGCTTCTCTGGCTTAAAACTAAGTTCTTTAGTTTGTGATTTTGCCCAACTTAAAAGGTTGTCAAGCAGAATTAAAGTGTTTTTAGCTAAAGTGTCTATTAATCCAATATATTCTTTAGATTCTTCATCTTCTGTAGTGCTTAAATTTTCAATAAGTAGTTCTGAAAAACCTGTTATACCATAAAAAGGGCTTCTTAAATCGTGCGCTATGATTGAAAATAATTTATCCTTAGTGTTATTGAGTATTTTTAATTGTTGTTGGCTTTCTTTTATTACCTCTTCGTTTTTTTTGCGTTCAGTAATGTCGGTGGATAGACCACAAAGACCAACAATTTTACTGTTGTTGTTTTTATCAAAAAGCGGAGTTTTTATTTCTAAAAATACTATTCTGTTACCGTCACTGTCTTTGGATTCTACTTCAAAATTAGTGTTTTCTCCAAGTTCTAAAATACGCCTATCAATCTGTGATAATTGTTCACAGGTGTCTTTTGGAAAATAGTTTAAATCACTACTTCCTTGTAACTCTTCTGCTGTACAATTAAATAATTTGAGTGTTTTTTTATTAGCGTACAAATACTTCCTTTCTGTATCTTTTATGTAAATACAAGTATCTAAATGGTCTAAAGTTGATTGTAAATAACTGATTCTAACTTCTGCTTTTTCATTTTCAAGTGTAGCTTGTTCTAGAGCATTTTTCGTTTTATTTAGGTCTATTTGTAAACGGTCATTCTGCTTCTTTAACTCCTTATAAGTAGGCTCCATAGTCATTTGTTAAATTATCTAACAATTAAGCTTTTGAAAATAATTAATAAAAGAATGCTTAATTTTTAGTAGCGAAAAACAAAGTTAACATATTTTTAACAAAGTCAAGTTGTGGTAAATAATACTGTTAGTAGTTAGCTTTTGTATTGATACATTCAAGTAGAATTTTTAGAACGTATTACTGCTTCAATAAATTTTGACGTGTTTTAGAGCGTGTAATACATGGCGTTAAAGTGTATTTGTAAACTGTTTTATTGATTAATAGTGTAAACAACTTCATTGTTGGAATTAAAGTAATTCATTAATAAATTTATACTGGAATAGTTGAATACAAACTCGGTCCAAAATTCTTGATTATAAATATTATTTTCATTTTTTTTAAGCACTTTAATAACATTATTTTCTGATAGATAAGCAGGTCCAATATAGGGCATAAAAACGGATGTGGCTATAAACACATCTTTAAAAGGATTTGGATTGGAATCGTAAGTATATTTATAAGTATAATGCGTGTTTGTGCTAATCTGTTCAACTTCTGTTACATTGGTGAATGTTTGGTTGTATGTAAATTTTTGAAGATTAAAACTAGGCTCAGAACCTTGTCCACGGTGGTCATTATATATTTCTTTTATTTTTCCATTAGGATAATATCCGAAATAATTTTCTTCAACGAAATATTCATTATCCATAAAAATACTTTTTAATAATCCTGCGTTGTTGTAATTAAACGTGTAAGTTTTAATAACCTCATATTCATTACAAAAGTTCTTACGTGTAGAAACGACTTTGTCAATTAAATTTAGAGAATTATATGAAAAGTCATATATGTTTTGTTCGCAACCTTGGTAATGTGGTAAATAAAATACCATTTTAGAAAGGGTGTTTGTGTTTTCTAGATATTCAAATTCCCATTTTCTATATGTATTTCCATAGCTAACTAATAAAATAGAATGTATTGAGTTTTTGAGTTCTGCTTTTGAAAGTTCATTTAAAATTATATTTGGTTCATCCAATTCAAAACCCAAATCTACGTGTGCTAATGGACTATTTTCTATTTCTGTATATTCGTAGCCATCATCATCATTATTACAACTGATAAATATAGTCAGAATCAGTATTATCAGAATATTTTTCATGGTGGTTAGGTTAATTGTGTATGATTAGGCGCTAATTGTATTGTCTAAATTAGTAAATTAAAACCGAATAGATGTTTTGTAAGTGTTATATTATCAGTTGATTAAAGTGATGGGCTGTAATATAGTTCTTTGGTGTTAGGGGAAGAGTACAAGCTTCTTATAGAATCTCCTTCAAAGTAAATAATTGGTCCATCACCCGCTGCTATTCCAGTTGCGTGTTCATATAGACCACGTTGAGAATAGGTCTCTTTTAATTGCAAATTATAGTAGCTTCCAAGTTTATTTTTTTTCCATTTGGATTTAATCAAATCACTTTTTTTGGATAGTATTTTATAATATTTATCTGCTTTAAAAGCATACGTCATATAGCTGTTGTCTATAGAGTCAATTTTTAACACTTTAAATTTTTGATTTAAACTATCTGGAATAATTAATTTAGATGTGGTTAGACTTTTAATATCTTTTACATTAGTACGTATCTCTAGCGAATCCTCTTTTTTGTTTTCAGTTGTGTTACCACAAGAATGTAATAAAAAAATGAAATTAATTATTAGAATAAATAGTTTTAAAGGACTTTTTTTTAAGTTGTCGATGGTTTTTATTAGATTAGTTTTAGTGTTAAACTTCTAATTTATACAGCAAAAAATTACCCCAATCCTAACAAGTAATCTGCAGCAGCAAAAGGAGTGGTTTGATTGGCCTCAATCAGCGCGAGTTGTTTGTTTAGTTCTATTTTAATGTCAGGATTATTAAAAAAGACAGCTTTAAGTTGTTCTTCAATAGTCTGTAGCAACCAAAATTTATTTTGCTCGGTACGTTTGGTATTAAAGTAGTTGTTCTGTTTAGTTAGCGTGATGTAATCAGAAATAACATCCCAAATTTCAGAGATACCATCATTAGTTAAAGCGCTGCATAAAGTAACTTTAGGTTGCCAATTAGAGTCTTTAATTGGGTACATGTGTAAAGCACGGTTAAACTCGACTTTAGCCAATTTAGCACGTTTAACGTTGTCTCCATCTGCTTTGTTAATGGCTATGGCGTCTGCCATTTCAATAATACCTCTTTTAATACCTTGCAGTTCGTCTCCAGCGCCTGCTAGTTTTAGTAGTAAAAAGAAGTCTACCATACTATGGACAGCAGTTTCACTTTGACCAACACCAACAGTTTCAATAATCACTGTGTCAAAACCTGCAGCTTCACATAGGATAATTGTTTCCCGCGTTTTTCTGGCTACACCGCCTAAAGATGTTCCGGAGGCTGATGGGCGTATATAGGCATTGTTATTTTTAACCAAATCTTCCATTCTGGTTTTGTCTCCAAGAATACTACCTTTAGTTATGCTACTACTTGGATCTACAGCCAAGACTGCCACTTTTTTGTTTAAAGTGGTTAGATGTGTTCCAAAAGCTTCAATAAAGGTGCTTTTTCCAACACCAGGCACACCGGTAATACCAATTCGTGTCGATTGATTGGCATGTGGTAAGCAGGCTTTAATTATAGCATTAGCTTGTGCGGTATGTTTTGGGTTTTTACTTTCTACTAAAGTAATGGCTTGACTTAAAGCGGTAATGTTTCCGTTTAAAATCGCGCTTACTAAATCTTTAGTGGTACGTTGTAATCTACGTTTGGCTTTTAGTTTTAAAACAGCATCTGGATTGGTCATTTCTGGAGAAGAAACGCCTTCAGTTTCTGATAGAGCTGTTTTTTTATTGGACATAGTTGCTTTTAATTTCCGCGTAAGCGTTACTAAAATTAATCTTTTAAAGGGACTTCAATTTTTACATTATCCCAAGCCATTGTCATTTTTAAATCGTCTGTAGAGTTGTCAAAAGCGACTGTAAATTGCTCTACGGTTTTATCTAGTTTTTGTGCGGGTACTTCAACTTCTACCACGTCAAAATTAGGATCCCAATTAGGTTCCATTTTTTCGTTAACTCCCCAATCATATTGTTTAGAGTTAAACATGACTTTCCAGTTATCCGCTTTTGGTACGGTCCAAAGGGTATATTTTCCTTTAGGTAATTTAACGCCTTTTATTGATAGATCATGATTAGTCTCAAATGTAGTTGCCTCATTGGCACCAGTACGCCACACTTTATCAAAAGGGACTAATGCACCAAAAACATCTCTGTCACGTTTTGAAGGCCTGTTGTATACAACTTTTACATTTAAGTCGTTAATTTTGATTCCGGCAGTATCTTTTGGACTTAAAGGTTTATTAAATAGTCCTGTGCTAGTCGAAAATTGATAACCTACGACACCAATTACGACAAGAATTAATAGATATATAAATTTTTTCATTTTAATTTAACTGGATAATAGTCATTAATAGTGAAACAAAATTAACTGAAAATTTAGTACTTACAGAAGGATAAGCCTTAAATTATTCTAAATATTTGTGCTAAATTGAAAAATAATATCACTTTTTTGCAACACTGCTTTTTTTGTGTCGTCTTTAAGCTGAACACTAACCAAAAACCAACAAGTGAAAGTCGTTACTTTAGATAACATCGAGTTGTGTAAACAAAACAACCGGAAAGCCCAAATGCAGGTGTATCAGCAATACTGCGATGCCATGTATTATGTTGCTTTACGATTTGTAAACCACACAGCCGAGGCAGAAGATGTCGTCCAAGATGCTTTTATTAAGGCATTTAGTAAACTACATCAATTTAAAGGCGATGTTACTTTTGGCGCTTGGTTAAAACGTATTGTTATTAATAAAAGTATTGATTACTTAAAGTCTAAAAAGCAACGATTGGTTGAATTGGACGAGGTGCATCTGAAGGTAATAGATACCGATACAAATGACAAATGGTTAGTAGATGATACAACAACTTTAGACCAAATAAAACAAGCCATTAACAGCCTCCCGGATAAATACAAATACGTAGTCATGCTATTTTTAGTAGAAGGGTATGATCATCAAGAGATTTCGCAAATTTTGAATATTACAGAAGTTGCCTCGCGTACCCAATTATCCCGAGGAAAAGTAAAATTGCAAGACCTTTTAAAACACACCCATTATGGCGAAAGATATTAAAGACTTATTTAATGCAGATAATACATTATCCAAACCCCAAATGTCTAAAGGACATGAGGCTAGATTTTTGGACAAGTTAGAGCACGCATTGCCAGAGAAAACCAAGTCTAAATGGACATTTTTAAATATTGCAGCAAGTGTATTGTTAGTAATTGGTTTAGGATTTGGAAGTTATACGCTTTTTAAAACCCAAACGACGCCAACACAAGTCGTGGAAACGGATAATCCAACACCAAAAACTAATACTACAAAACCATCTATAACATTAGGAGATATTTCTCCTGATTTAAAAAAGGTGGAAGATTATTACGTGGCCAATATTAATTTAGAATTATCTAAACTAAAATTGACACCGGATAATAAAGAGTTGTTTGATGGGTATGTGTTACGATTGGAAGAGTTGAATGCAGAATATAAAAGCTTGTCTACAGAGTTGACTACTAGTGGCCCAGATGAGCATACCGTTAATGCATTAATCCAAAATCTTAAACTGCGTTTAAACTTGATGTATCGTCTTAAGGAACAGTTAAGTCAGTTAAACAGTATAAAAGCTTCTCAAGGGTAAGCTTTAAAAATTATAATATAATGAAACACTATAAAATATTAAAAACTATAGCGCTTAGCGCAATCCTTTTGTTGGTAACCTTAAGTGTTACTGCGCAACAAAAGATGAGTAAAATTGATCAATCTGTAAGAGCAGATCGTGATGTAACGGTAGATCTAAATACAAGTCATACCAATATTATTGTGGAAACTTGGAATAAAGATTATATCGAGGTCGAAGCCTTTATTGAAAGTAAAAAACTATCCAAAGAAGATCTACAAAAAGCATTAGATAATTGGGAGGTTAGCTTAACTGGAGATTCGGATTATGTAAAAATTACCTCAAAAGGATCTAAGGGTATTTGGTCTGATGATATGAGTTTGACCATTTTGGATGAAGCGTCAATCCAAGCATTGGCTAACTTGCCAGAAAAATTAGAAATAAACTTAGGACCACTGTTACAAAAGTTAGAGCAATTAGATGTTTTAGGAGAATTGCCAGAAAAACTAAAATCATTACGCATTCCAAAGTCTCCGGACGGGAATTATAATGTCGATTTTGATTACGATAGGTATAAAAACGAAGGTGAATCTTATTTAGATACGTGGAGTAAAAAATACCGTAAAGACTATGGTGAAGCTTATGAGCAAGAAATGCGAACTTGGGCAAAAAGCATCAACCAGGAGGATATTGATAGATTTGAAAAAGAAATGGAAGCTTGGGGCGAAAATTTTGGTAAACAAATAGAAAGCTTATTTGATGATGATTTTGAGAAAAGTATGGAAGCGTGGGGTGAGAATTTTGGTAAGAAGTTTGAAGAAGAAATTGCTCCTAAATTAGAAGCTTGGGGAGCGCGTTTTGAACAGGAAGTTGCACCTAAGTTAGAGGCTTGGGGAAAACGATTTGAAGCTGAGTTTGAACGTAAAATGGAAGCACAGTTTGAGGACGATGGAAAAAAAGGAAATGACAAAAGCAACAAGCTGTTTAAGGACATAGATTATAATACAACCAAAACCATTATTATAAAAATGCCTAAAAAAGCCAAGTTAAAACTAAACGTCAGACATGGCGAGTTAAAATTAGCCAATGCATTGGAAAACGCAAAAGGGGACGTGTCTCATGGATCATTTATAGCTAATCACATTAATGGGGGTAATACCTCCATTAATGTGTCTTATGCTAAAGTGGCTATAAAAGACTGGATGTCTGGTCAGTTAAAATTAAACTATGTCGATGATGCTATAATAGCTAATGCAAATAACCTGATTTTAAATGCGGTATCTTCAGATATTGAAGTTAATAACCTGTCTGGTAACTCCGTGATTAACGGTAGTTTTGGAGATTTGTTAATTAATACAATCGCGTCAGATTTTAATAATTTAAACATTGTTTTAGAAAACTCAGAAGCTAAATTAAAGCTGCCAAATACAGATTACAACTTGTATTTTAATGGTAGTCGTTCTAAATTTAATAACGTGTCAGCCTCTAATAAAACCATTAAAAATTATCCAAACGATAATAGTAATACTAGTAAAACCATAATTATAAATGCTAAGTTTAGTAATGTAATTGCTAAATAAAATTTCTAAATTTGAATTCAATATTGTTTTAAT
Organism: Olleya sp. KKT75; assembly: GCF_055635485.1. Taxonomy (NCBI): domain Bacteria; kingdom Pseudomonadati; phylum Bacteroidota; class Flavobacteriia; order Flavobacteriales; family Flavobacteriaceae; genus Olleya; species Olleya sp. KKT75. Next base: position 240,410 of record NZ_CM145759.1, on the reverse strand, counting down.
ATGAATTCAACTACACCTTCTTCTTTTTTAAGTCAATGGACTGGACCAGCTCTAAATGTTATAGATGCATCCATCCCAAAATCGGATTATATCGCTATAGATTTATCCAAAGCTAATCAGGATTTAAATACTTTTGATGTGGCATCATCTTCCGCCTGGGAGATTTATATGACTAATTATCTTAAAGCGCACAATAAGCAAGTTGCTTTTGGCGGCTATTTAGAGACTAGAAACCTATATAATCGTAGTGCTTATTTTTCGGCTCAAGCCGAAGCAGAACAGCGTAACATCCATATTGGGTTAGATTTATGGTGTCCAGCCAATACAGCAGTTTTATCTTGTTTTGATGGTACAATTCATAGTTTTAATAATAACACCAATTTTGGCGACTATGGGCCAACTATTATTGTAAAACATACCATTAATAACGAAACTTTTTATACACTTTACGGGCATTTAAACGAAGCATCAATAGCTAATTTAAAAGTGGGAGCTACTGTTGCTCAAGGCGAAACCATAGCACATCTTGGAGACGCTTCTGTAAACGGAGATTATGCCCCGCATTTACACTTTCAGATTATATTGGATATACAAGATAAGACTGGAGACTATCCGGGCGTTTGCTGTTTAAATACGCTTGCTTTTTATAAATCAAATACTGTAGATCCAGGACCAATTTTAGGAGTATAACAATTAATCTAAAATTTGTAAATCTCTTTTAATACGTTGTTCTGTTGGCATTAATAAAGCTAAATATACAATTAGAAGTAGTCCAAAAACAATAAGCTCTGGTTTAAGTATTAAGATTAAAAAGGCAGCACCTTCTATAATAGCATAACGCACAATAGATGCACTTTGGTAGGGTACTATTTTTTCTTTTAAGCTAAGCGCGTTGTCTATTTTGGAAACCAACATTTTAAACATCAAATTACTGATTATAAAAGCAGCGATAGGAATCGCTAAATATATCATGTTATCGTTATCTAATGTTGGTAATTTTAATTGACTAAAGTCAGATAAATTACCTAATACAAAGTAGGCAACTACTAAGCCAGCAACTAATGCTAAATGAATAATTCTAAATACTTTTAATTGTTCTTTCATGGGTTTGGGATAGGTTTTGTATTAAAAACTGGTGTGGTATAAAGGTTTTTAAGTAGAAGCTTGTCTTTTAAATTTGTAAAGTGATCTTATTAAAAACCACTTTCTTCAGCCATTTTTACAACACCTACAGTTAAAATCAAATTGGCAAAGCGACGTTGCTCTCCGGTTTGAATTATTAAAGTCGTTTCTGGGGCTTTAATTTTGTCATAAAAAGCCCAACGTTCCATCTCATCCCATGTAACATCTCCAAGCGCTTTTTTATAAGCGTCATGTATTTCTGCATTTGCTTCAGCAGGTTTTTCCATAACAATGGCGCCTTGAAAAGGACAGACTTCTATTAGACCTTTAAGTACGGTAAGCGCATCTAACAATCCAGGACGAAAGTTGAGGTGGACTGTTGTCGAGTTTGGACCTGTCATGGCGCCAACAGGTAAATTACCGTCAGCAATGACAACTTGTGCAAAATGACCTGAGCGCGCTAACGCTTCCATAATTGTAGGGTGAATAACTGGAGTTTTTAACATAATTGGTAGTTTGGTTTGATGTATAGTTAATAAGATCCTGTTTTATAGAATTTTATTAAAAGTCAAACGAAGTTAATTAAAAAAAGGATAATTTCAAGTTGTTAATTTGTCTTTGCGTCAGTTGTAATATGTGCAGTATAAATAAAAACACACAAACCTAAGTTGTTAATAGGTTTGTGTGTTTAAATAAAGTGCGCTAACAATGTTAATAGTTATGCTGCTGAAACAGCTTTTGATATAGTGTTTGTTTTGCTTTCAAATTGATTTGACGTGTTGTTTTCTCCGCCTGCTTTTAAAGCTTTGTCACCTGCAAAAAACGTTTTATGATCATCTCCAAGATCAGAACCTGCCATTCTTTGGTGTTTGACGCAAGACACGCCTTTGCGGATTTCTTGTCTTTGTACATCCTTTACATAAGCTAACATCCCATCTTCGCCAAAATAACCTTTCGTTAAATCATTCATATGCAACGCAGTGGTATGGTAGGTTGGTAGTGTAATTAGGTGGTGGAATATTCCAGCCTCTCTAGCGCCATCTTTTTGGAATGTTTTAATTTTTTGATCTGCACGAAAACATAATTCTGTGTTATCATATTCTGCAGCCATTAAATTATTACGGTCGTAAGCTGTTACATCTTCACCTTCTGCAAGCATCTCTTGATAAGCTTGATTACGGAAGTTTAATGTCCAGTTAAATGATGGTGAGTTGTTGTAAACCAATTTAGCATTAGGTATTACAGCTTTTACGCGATTAACCATATGTGCAATTTGTTTTACGTTTGGTGTTGGCGTTTCTATCCATAATAAATCAGCACCATTTTGCAAGCTTGTTATACAGTCTAAAACGACACGATCTATATTTGTACCGTCTTTGAATTTGTATAAACCATTGGCTAATCTTACAGGTCTTACTAGTTTCCCGTCTCTTTTTAGTAGTACATCGTCTTCTTTGGCATCAGTAATGGCGATTTCTTCAGCTTCGACAAATGCTAAATATTGTGATGCTAAATCTCCTGGTTCTTGACTAACTGGTAGTTTCTGGGTTAATCCAGCACCTTCAGAATCTGTTCTTGCAACAATAACACCCTCATCCACGCCTAATTCTAAAAAGGCATATCTAATGGCATTTAATTTTGCAGTAAAATCTTCGTGTGGTACAGTTACTTTACCATCTTGATGTCCACATTGTTTAGCATCAGATACTTGGTTTTCAATTTGTATAGCACATGCGCCTGCTTCAATCATTTTTTTTGTTAGTAAATAAGTAGCTTCTTCATTACCAAAACCGGCATCAATATCTGCTATAATTGGTACGATATGGGTTTCAAAATTATCAATTTGATCTTGCACATTTTCTCCATTTTCAAGTCTTTTAAATAAATCATTTAATTCTATGGCATCTGCTTGACGTAAAAAATCATAGATTTCTGCAATTAGACTTGGCACTGCTGTTTTTTCATGCATAGACTGATCTGGTAATGGTCCAAATTCCGAACGTAATGCTGCAACCATCCATCCAGACAAATATAAATAGCGCTTGCTTGTTGTTTTGTGGTGTTTTTTTACTGCAATCATTTTTTGTTGTGCCACAAACCCGTGCCAGCACCCTAAAGATTGCGTATAGTTTGAGTGATCTGCATCATATGCTGCCATATCTGCTCTCATAATACCAGCCGTATATTTTGCAATATCTAAACCTGTTTTAAAGCGGTTTTGAGTAGCCATTCTTGCTGCGCTTTCTGGTCGTATGGCATTCCAAGTACTGCCATACTTTGCTTTTAGATTTCTAACGGTTTCTAAAGCCGAACTATAATTTGATTGTGCTAAATTTTTCATAATTTTGTAATACGTTATTTTTTATTAATAATTAGATCCTGTTGATTGTTACAGCAATCGCAGGATTGTTTTTTTTATAGGTATTTGTAAGCAGGAAGCGTTAAAAATTCTTCAAATTTATCAGCGGTTACTAATTGGTCAAACAGAGAGATTGCTAGTTTGAATTTTGTGTTTTTTATTGTGTCTTCACCGTACTCGGTAACAATTTTTTCTACTTCATCATTAAATAATTCTTGATATAAGTCTACATTAAATGAACGTCCATCTTCAAGAGTGACTTCGTTTTTTAACCATTGCCAAACTTGAGTTCGTGAAATTTCAGCAGTAGCTGCATCTTCCATTAAATTGTAAAGCGCAACAGCGCCATAACCTCGTAGCCAAGCTTCAGTATATAAAATACCAACGTTTATATTTTTGCGTATGCCGGCTTCGGTAATCGTTCCTTTGGGTATTTCTACTAAATCTTGTTCGGTTATTGTAATGTCATTTCTGGTGACTTCTAATTGATTTGGATTTGGCATGTACTTATTAAATTCACGCATAGCAACAGCAACTAATGCAGGATGTGCTACCCACGTCCCATCGTGTCCATTTTTAACTTCACGTTCTTTATCTACTCTTACTTTTTCTAAGGCAACAATATTAGCATATTCATCATTTTTTATTGGGATTTGTGCAGCCATTCCACCAATAGCCAAAATGCCTCTTTTGTGACAACGTTGTATCACTAATTTAGAATACGCATCCATAAATGGGGACGTCATAGTGACTTGATCACGATTAGGTACCACAAAATTGGGATGGTTTCTAAATTTTTTGATAAAAGAGAAAATATAATCCCATCGTCCACAGTTTAACCCAACGATATGGTCTTTAAGTTCAAAGATTATTTCGTCTAACTGAAAACTAGCAGTAATCGTTTCTACTAAGACAGTTGCTTTAAACGTACCGTGTGGTACTTTTAAATACGCTTCAGCAAATGTAAAAACTGCATCCCACCAACGTGCTTCTAAATAGTGTTCTAATTTTGGTAGATAAAAGTAAGGCGCTGTATTATTATCTAATAGCGTCTTTGTGTTGTGAAACACGTATAATCCAAAATCCACTAAGCTTCCAGAGGCTTCTTCGTGATTAATAGTAATATGTCTTTCGTTTAAATGCAAGCCCCTTGGTCTTACCATTAAAACAGCTGTTTCAGGATTTAGTTTGTATGATTTATTTCGTTTTAAATCCTTTAAAGAAATGGTTTTGTTGTTAGCGTCTATTAAGTTTTGCTGTCCAGATATAGCATTATCCCATGTCGGCGCGTTACTGTCTTCTAAATCGGCCATAAATGTTTTGGCACCTGAGTTTAGAGCATTAATAATCATTTTTCTGTCCACAGGTCCTGTGATTTCGACACGACGGTCTTGTAAATCATGAGGGATAGTGCCAGCAGTCCAATCTGATGTTCTAATAGCTTTTGTTTCTTTTGGGAATTTTGGGAATTGACCACTATCAAAAATTTGTTGTTGCTCGATACGTTTTTTTAATAATTCTAAGCGTTCAGAATTAAAATTTTCATGAAGTGCATTTAGAAAAGTAAGTGCTTCATCAGTTAAAATTTCAGGATAGTAATTTGTAACGTCTTTAGAGAATGTAATCTTAGGAGATTTTAAAAGTGTGTTTTCCATGATGTTATGATTTTATATGACAATAGTATAACAAAGATTTTAATAAAATAAGCGAACGTTCGCTAAAAATGATTTTTCGCTGAAATTGAATATTCGCAAAAAAGAGTATATTTGCTATTATGCAAGAAGATTATATTAAATTGATATTTGGCTTAAAGCTAAAGCAGATAAGGACTGATAAAAAATTATCATTGTTTGGGCTGTCTAAACTTTCAGGATTATCTAAGTCGTATTTAAACGAAATAGAAAATGGAAAAAAATATCCAAAACCTGATAAAATTGCTATTCTTTCAGAAAAACTAGATGTACCATATGATCAAATGGTGTCTTTAAAGCTAGATAAAAACTTAGCGCCAATTGGTGATTTGTTACAATCTAAAATTTTAAAAGAAATACCTTTAGAACTTTTTGGTATTAAAGAAAGCAACTTGATAGACATTGTGGCAAATGCACCAGCAAAAGTCAACGCGTTTATTAGTACTATTATTAAAATTGCAAAGAATTATAATTTTAGTCGCGAAAGTTTTTTTTTAGCTTCTGTAAGATCTTTTCAAGAGGCTAATAATAATTACTTTGAAGATTTAGAGCAAAGTGTTTTAAAGTTTGCAAAAGCCTATCAGGTAGATTTAGATCAGACGGTTAGATCTCAAGATTTAAAAGAAATACTTGTAGAAGAATTTGGTTATACTATTCTAGATAATGAGTTAAGCAACTATGACGCTTTGGGTAAATTACGATCCTTGTTAGTGCCTAAAACAAAGACGTTGTTGCTGTCTAATGAAATTGACGAAGCACAACGTAACTTTATTTTTGCAAAAGAGTTGGCTTATAATTTTTTGGATATAAAAGAGCGCTTGTATACTTTTCCTTGGATCAAGTTTGATACGTTTGATCAAGTTTTAAATAATTTTTATGCCTCTTATTTTGCAGGTGCATTAATTATACCTAGCGCTAAAATTAAAGCCAAATTAAGTACTGTTTTTGAAAAAGACACCTTTGATGCTAATTTGTTTTTAGAGGCTATTAATAGTTTTAATGGCTCTCCTGAATCTTTTTATCAACGCTTAACTAATATATTACCTAAAGCATTTAATATTCAAAACCTTTTCTTTTTAAGATTTACGCATAAAGCGAATAGTAATAAATTTTATCTTACTAAAGAGTTGCATTTGTCACATCAACAATCGCCTCATGCCAACGAAACTAATGAGCATTATTGCAGACGTTGGGTGTCTTTACAAAAGTTAAAAGACATAAGTTTAGGTAATAATACTCACGAATTTGATGTTCAAATTTCTAATTATCAGGATGATGGCGTGAAGTATTTAGTCTTATCATCTGCTACAAAAGATCCGTTTAGAGATAACCACTACCGAAGTATAAGTGTAGGTTTGTTAATTAATAAACAGTTACAACGTAAGCTTAATTTTTTAGAGGATGGTAACATTGCAACCCAGAATGTTGGTGTTACTTGCGAGCGTTGTCCAATCACAGATTGCAAGGTTAGAGAGGTGCCAGCTATATTTTTAGAAAAAAAGGCTAAAAATGAAAATATGGCTGCCATTGTAGCAACGTTAAATAGTAAATTTTCTTAGTAAAATTTAGACCAACGCACCAAAGACATGTCTTGCTGCTAACGATTTTCCAAAGAAAAAAGCAGCGATTGCTAGTAGTCCATCGCTTACTGAAAACCATAACGCTTTAGGTAGCATTATAATAGTGGCAGCAGTAGCAATAACCATAAGTCCACCAACGATATAAGCCGGTATCATGCTTGTTTTAGAAATTATTCCAGCAACTAACATCCCTAATAATATACCTGAAAAATGAGCAATTACAACAAATACTTTGGCGCCATTAGGCACTAAATGTAAGTTTGCTTTTAGGGACTCCATATTATTTGGGTCTATAGTATCGGGTAATGGATAAAAGGTGTGTCCTAATAATGTTTCGATTAAGTATACTGTTGCAGATGCAACTACAAATCCTACAATGGTGGCTAAAATATTTTTAAGCATGGTGGTAAGTATTGTTACTCAAACAGGAGTTGGTTAGTTATTCAATTTACAAAATTATATTTAATCTCCTAATAGAAATAAGTAGGAGAGGGCATTCAAAAAAAAATCCCGATACTAAATTAGTATCGGGATTTTGTATTTAAAGTAGTACTAATGTTAGTAATTAACTTAATCGTTAACTATTACCCATTCCCCTTTAGTAATTAAAGGTTCTGCTTGTTTGTACTTAACTGTTTTGTTTTCTCCAGTAATAATGTGTTTGATTGTTACTTTGTCATTACGACCAATTTTTGGCTGGTCTCTAACAATTGTTTCTACCACTTGCTGCTGAGGTTGCGTATTAGAGGCAGCTCTGTTTTGTGCAGAACGTTCGTCTAAGTTTTGGATTTCTTCTTTTTGTGTTTGTAAGTTTTCCTTTTTACGTACTTCTTTAGCTTCGCTTATGGCATTGGTTGTTTCAGTTGGTAATTCTCCTTTAAATAAGAAAGAAATTACTTCTTTGTTAACCTGGTCAATCATTTCCTTAAATAATTCGAAAGCTTCAAATTTGTAAATTAATAAAGGATCTTTTTGCTCGTGTACAGCTAACTGCACAGATTGTTTAAGCTCGTCCATTTTACGTAAATGTGTTTTCCAAGCATCATCAATAATAGCTAAAGAGATATTTTTTTCAAAATCTGTAACTAATTGTTTTCCTTTTGTTTCGTAAGCTTTTTCTAAGTCTGTTACAACTTGTATGTTTTTTACACCATCTGTAAAAGGAACAACGATACGCTTATATCTGTCACGTTGGTTTTCGTAAACATTTTCAATAATAGGAAATGCAATGTCAGCATTTCTTCCCATTTTCTCTTTGTAGTGTTTAAAACCAGCTTTGTAAATGTTTTGTGCAATATCTAAAGGAGACATTTTATTAAATTCTGCTTCTGTAATTGGAGAAGACATTGAGAAATATCTAATCAATTCAAATTCAAAATTCTTAAAGTCACTAGCAGCTTTATTAGACTCTGCAATACCTTCAGAGGTATCATAAATCATATTTGCTAAATCTACACGCAGACGCTCTCCAAATAAGGCGTTATAACGACGCTTGTATACAACTTCACGTTGCGAGTTCATCACATCATCATATTCTAATAAACGCTTACGTACTCCAAATTGATTTTCTTCAACTTTTTTCTGTGCACGCTCAATAGATTTAGAAATCATAGAATGCTGAATCACTTCGCCTTCTTCTAATCCCATACGGTCCATCATCTTAGCAATACGCTCTGATCCAAATAAACGCATCAAGTTATCTTCAAGAGACACGTAAAATTGTGAGCTTCCTGGATCTCCTTGACGACCAGCACGACCACGTAACTGACGGTCTACACGACGTGAATCGTGACGTTCTGTACCAATAATTGCTAAACCACCTGCTGCTTTAACTGCTTCAGATAATTTAATATCCGTACCACGACCAGCCATGTTTGTAGCAATAGTTACCTGACCTGGTTTACCAGCTTGATCAACTATTTCTGCTTCTTTTTTATGTTGCTTGGCGTTTAATACGTTGTGTGGTACTTTACGTTGTGCTAAAATCTTACCTAGTAATTCAGAGATATCTACAGACGTTGTACCAATTAATACTGGACGTCCTTGTTGTGATAGTTTTGTAACCTCGTCTACAACTGCATTATATTTTTCACGTTTAGTTTTGTAAACTAAATCCTGTCTGTCATCTCTAGCAATTGGTCTGTTAGTCGGAATTTCGACAACATCTAATTTATAGATTTCCCAGAATTCTCCAGCTTCCGTTACCGCTGTACCTGTCATACCTGACAGTTTTTTGTACATTCTGAAGTAATTTTGAAGCGTTACCGTTGCAAAAGTTTGCGTTGCATCTTCAATCTTTACATTTTCTTTGGCTTCAATAGCTTGGTGTAATCCATCGCTATAACGACGCCCATCCATAATACGACCTGTTTGCTCGTCAACAATCATTACTTTATTTTCCATGACCACATATTGTGTGTCTTTTTCAAATAAAGCATAGGCTTTAAGCAATTGGTTAAGTGTATGAATACGTTCTGATTTGATTCCAAAATCACGGAATAAATCTTCTTTAGCTTCAGCTTCGTCTTCAGTAGATAAACCTTTAGCTTCAATTTTTGCAATTTCAATACCAATTTCTGGCATCACAAAAAAGTCAGGGTTGTCTTTTCCAGAAATGTAATCGACACCTTTATCCGTTAATTCAATTTGATTGTTTTTCTCTTCAATTACATAGTACAAATCAGCATCAACCTTAGGCATCTCGCGATTGTTGTCTTGAATGTAATAGTTTTCTGTTTTTTGAAGAAGTTGTTTTACACCGTCTTCACTTAAAAACTTAATTAATGCTTTGTTTTTAGGAATACCTCTGTAAACTTGTAATAATTTAAATCCACCTTCTTTAGTATCTCCTTCTCCAATTAATTTTTTAGCTTCAACTAAAACCTGAGTTAGATATTTACGTTGTGTATTTACAATATCATCTACTTTAGGTTTAAGCTCTGTAAACTCATGCTCATCACCTTTTGGTATTGGACCAGAAATAATTAAAGGTGTACGTGCATCATCAATTAATACAGAATCCACCTCATCTACAATAGCGTAGTGGTGTGGGCGTTGTACTAAATCTCCAGTAGCATGTGCCATGTTATCACGTAGGTAGTCAAAACCAAACTCGTTATTGGTACCATAAGTAATGTCTGAGTTATAGGCTTTACGACGGGCGTCACTATTTGGTTGATGGTAATCAATACAGTCAATACTTAAACCATGAAAGTTAAATATTGGAGCCATCCAAGCACTATCACGTTTTGCTAAGTAGTCGTTTACCGTTACTAAATGCACACCTTTACCAGCTAAAGCATTTAAATAAACAGGAAGTGTTGCCACTAACGTTTTACCTTCTCCCGTATGCATCTCTGCAATTTTACCTTGGTGCATAGCAACCCCACCAATAAGTTGTACATCATAGTGTACCATGTCCCAAGTAATGGCTTTACCAGCAGCATCCCAAGAGTTAGCCCAATGTGCTTTGTCACCTTCTAAGGTTACAAAATCTTTTTCTCCAGAAATAGTTCTGTCAAACTCATTAGCAGTTACTGTTATGTTTGTGTTGTCCTTAAAACGTCTAGCTGTTTCTTTAACTACTGCAAACGCTTCAGGTAATATTTTGTTTAAAGTCTCTTCTGTAGCGGTGTAAGATTCATCTTTAATTTTATCAATAGCTTGATAGATGTCTTCTCGCTTGTCAATATCCTCAGTTGCATTAGCTTCTGCTTGAAGTGTTTCAATTTTAGAATTAAACGGTTGGCGTGCTTCCGCAATAATAGCTTTAAACTCGTCTGTTTTAGCTCTTAATTGATCGTGAGATAAGGCTATCATAGCCTTTTCAAAGGTTTTAATTTTATTTACTATAGGTGTAATGGCTTTGACGTCTTGTTTAGACTTGTCGCCGACAAATACTTTTAGTACGGAATTTAAAAAACTCATAGTTATATTCTGTTTTATGTCTTAAATCAGTGCGTGGTTAGCGCTGAGCATGACATTTTTAGTTTATTTATTGTTAACGACTGTCACAGCGAGCGCAGTCGACTTGGTTTTATTTTAAGTCTGAGTTAAATAGACTGTCAATAAAAGTGGTTAAATATACGTTTTTAGCCGCGTTTGGCTAAATTTTAAAGCACAAAAAAAGTCTCTAATTGAGACTTTTTTGATACTATTTGTGTGTTATTAATACTCGTCCTCATTCCAGAGGTAATCTTCGTCAGTTGGATAATCTGGCCAAATTTCTTCTATAGAGTCGTACGAATCACCTTCGTCTTCTATTGATTGTAAATTTTCTACAACTTCTAAAGGTGCGCCTGTTCTTATAGCGTAATCAATAAGCTCATCTTTAGTTGCTGGCCAAGGTGCATCACTTAAATAAGATGCTAGTTCTAATGTCCAATACATTTCTTAATAGGATTTAATTTTTGCAAAAGTAAATTTTTTGTTTAAATAGTCAAGAAAAAAGTGAATTATTTTTTCATTAAATAAAAGAACGTCTTTAAAACCAAACTAATTGATACTAAAGTATTTTGCAGTGTTACTAATCACAGTTCTTTATAAAATTGATTACGTTTTTTTTGGAATCCACTTTACTTCGTCTGCTTGTAAGTCATGAGACAACTTTCGTGCCAAGACAAAAAGATAGTCAGAAAGACGGTTTAAGTATTTTAAAGTATTAGCCTCAAAAGGTTCTAAATCGTTAAGCGCTGATGCTAAGCGTTCTGCACGTCTGCATACCGTTCTGGTTATGTGACAGAATGACACAGTTTGATGACCGCCAGGTAACACAAAGTGTGTCATAGGTGGTAATTCAAGGTTCATAGCGTCCATTTCACGTTCTAGTAAAGCAATGTCATCATCAGATATTTTATTGATGTTTAAACGCTCTTTTCCATTTTTAAGAATCGCTTTTTCAGGGTCTGTTGCCAATACCGCACCAACCGTAAATAATTTATCTTGAATAATTATTAAGATGTCTTTATAGATTTGATTGATGTCTTGATCTCTCATCAAACCGATGTACGAGTTTAGTTCGTCTACCGTTCCGTAGCTATCAATTCTAATATGGTGTTTTGGTACACGTGTGCCTCCAAATAAAGCTGTCGTACCTTTATCTCCTGTTTTAGTGTATATTTTCATGTGACGCAAGTTAAAAGTTAAAAAGATTAAAACTTAAAAATTTAACTACAATTTAATGTTAGTCAATACTATTATTCGGTTATTATTTTGTCTTCTATTATTGTTTCTTCGGAATCTAAGGTGGGTTTAATAATGTCCTTAACGTTTACTAGTTTGTTTTTTAATTCGTTGTTTATATAAATGTTTTCAACAAGCAACGTATCATCAAACTCTAATTCACCGTCTTTATTAAACTTCCCTTTCATGTTGTTTACCGTTAGATAATTTTCATTATTACTTGAAGAAAACAACGTAAATACACTATGGTCTTGGTCTGCTTTTGTTACTAAAGCAAGGGTGTCAAAAGCTGTAGGATCGCCACTTTCAATAGCTTTAATTAATTCGCCTCTATTTTCTACAACATTAAAAGGTGGTAGGTTTTTAGATTCAAACCATTTGTTAGATAACTCGCAAAATGGTACTCTGGACCCGTTAGTTAAAAGTAGTGTTACCCCAATAATTAATAGTGCTTCTATAATCCAAATAATAGTTAAAATGGTTCCGCTAACGGTTGTTGATTTTATGCCCCAAGTACCGTATTCGTTTATATTAGCTATTAATTCAAATAAAGTTGCTGGGTTGGTGGCTAAAATGTATAATTGATTGACATCAACATTACTTGCAGTGATACCTATTCTAGAAGTTCCATAACTTTCTCCCATGTTAATAACTAGGTCCGCCCAAACGACCCAAGAAGAATAGAGCGCGATAATACTTGCTAAAAGCGCAAAAATAACAGCCAATGCTTTGTTTCTTACTTTTCCTAGTTTAATAACAAACTTTGATATTAGCCAAGCAATAGCAAAACCGACAGCTCCTGCAATTAAAAAATTAAGATAGATTATTGGAATGTACCAAATAGCGTAAGAATAGGCTAAACCTAAAAGTGGCATTGCTATTACTGAGATTAGAATAAAATAAAGAATTGCTTTTGGGTCAAATTTCCCTGAAGGAGAATAGTACTTATCCATGTAGTGGTTGGTTTAGATTAATATAGGATAAATATAGCTATATTTTTTAAACGTTGTTTTGTGGTAAAAACAATGCTTTACAATCTAATTGTAAAATGCTCCTTAGCTTGTTCTTGCCTGAAAAATACAAAGCCAAATTTGTAGGTGTCAATGGTTACAGTAACTTGAGGGTGGTTTTTTATAATTTCCCAAGCATCGGTCATTCCTTTTGACCAATAAATATCATCAAAAATCAACACAGAATCGTTGTGCATTTTAGGCAATAGCATTTCAAAATACTGCAATGTTGCTTGCTTGGTATGGTTACCATCGCAATAGACAAAGTCTAATGTTTTAGTTTTTAAATCCCTGATAACCTCTGCAAAATCGCCTGTTTTTAAAGTAATATGTTTTAAGTCGAACGTTTTAAATTGGGTTTTGGCTACAGCCGAAACATTAAGACAGCCTTCCACAGTAGTAATCTTTGCTTTTGGATTGCCAAGTGCCAGTGCTTGCGTTGCAATACCTAGAGAAGTACCAAGTTCTAGAATGGTATGACACTTAAAGTAATGCGCGATACGATACAGTAATTTGGCGTCTTTATAACTAGACCCAGCGACTTTAGTCATTTTAGAAATGACTCTTTTGTTGTTTTTAAAGACTTGGCTACCTGATCCTAAATCGGTAACGTCAATAGTAGAGGTGTTTTGTAGTAATTGTGTTCTGTAATTTTTTATGGTTTTGTAAGCGGAGTGCTTTTTTTTGTCGTAAAAACACTTAGTTACTAAATCATAAACAAAAGGGGAGTGCACACCATGTTGATTGGTGGAGCGTTTTAAAAAATTAAAGTAGGATTGTATTTGGTAAGTCTTACTCATTCTGATGTTAGTTCAAACTCCTCTTTCTTATAATTTCCTTATTTGGGAAATTAAAATTCATTCTCCTCTTTAACTAAAGAGGAGAGTTGTTTTGTATCGTATATGGATAATTTATCCTTCCATTTTCTCGGTTAATTCTAACCAACGCATTTCTTTTTCTTCGATGCTATCAATAATACCTTGAATTTTATTTGAGAATTCTGTAATTTGATCTTGACTTAAATCTGGATCTAGAAATTTTTGTTCCATTTCCTTTTTGTCAAATTCTAACGATTTTATTTTACTTTCTAGGTTTTTGTATTCCTTTTGTTCGTTGTAAGATAAAGTGACTTTGTTATTCTCTTTTTTCCAGTTTTTCTTTTCTTTTTTATCGTCTGAATTTCCTGCTATTTCTGGCGCTTTACTGTCTTCGTAAGTACGGTAATCCGAATAGTTTCCTGGAAAATCTTCGACTTTACCTTCTCCTTTAAATACTAATAAATGGTCTACAATCTTGTCCATAAAATAACGGTCATGCGATACCACTATCAAACATCCCGGGAAATCTAATAGAAAAGATTCTAGTACGTTTAAGGTTACAATATCCAGATCGTTTGTAGGTTCATCAAGAATTAAAAAGTTAGGGTTTTGTATTAAAATTGTACATAAGTACAGACGTTTACGTTCTCCACCACTCAGTTTTTCAACAAAATCATATTGCTTTTTTCTGTCAAATAAAAAGCGTTCTAATAATTGTTGTGCACTAATTTGACGTCCTTTTTTTAATGGGATATAATCCCCAAAATCTCTAACAACATCAATAACCTTTTGATCAGGTTTAGGTGTAATACCAGCTTGTGTGTAGTACCCAAACTTAACGGTTTCTCCAGTTAGTATTTTACCACTATCTGGCTGTGTTGTATTGGTTAGCATGTTTAGAAAAGTAGACTTTCCTGTTCCGTTTTTACCAATGATTCCGACACGTTCTCCACGCTGAAAATTATAATCAAACTTGTCTAAAATAATTTTGTCTTTAAACGATTTAGATAGTTTAACTAACTCGACAATTTTGCTTCCTAAACGTTCCATGTTAAGCTCAAGCTCAATTACATGGTCATTTCTTCGTTGGGAGGCTTTATGTTTTATTTCGGTAAAATCGTCTATTCTAGATTTAGATTTAGTGGTACGTGCTTTAGGTTGACGACGCATCCAAACCAATTCTTTCTTAAATAATTGTTTTGCTTTTCCGGTCTCTACTTGTTCTCTAGCAATACGCTCTTCCTTTTTTTCAAGATAATAAGTGTAGTTTCCTTTGTAGTTATATAATTGACCGTGGTCTAATTCTATAATTTCGTTACACACACGTTCTAAGAAAAAACGGTCGTGGGTAACCATAAATAAAGTAATGTTTTCTTTAGCAAAAAAGGCTTCTAGCCATTCGATCATTTCTAAATCTAAATGGTTGGTAGGCTCATCTAAAATTAATAGATCCGGCTTATTAATTAACGCATTGGCTAAACTTAGACGTTTTTTTTGTCCACCAGATAGCACGCTAATTTTTTGCGTTAAATCATCTAATTTTAATTTAGACAATATTTGCTTGTATTGTGTTTCAAAATCCCATGCATTATGTCTATCCATTTGCTCAAACGCTTTTTGGTAGGCATCTTCATCTTCAGGATTTAATAACGCTTTTTCGTAGTTTTTTATAATATCTAACACAGGGTTGTCTGCGTTAAAAATAGATTCCTCAATAGTTAACGTATCGTCTAACTTAGGATCTTGAGGTAAAAAAGCCACCTTGATATCTTTTCGGTAAATAATCTTACCAGTATCTGGTACATCAAAACCAGCTAGCATATTAAGTATCGATGTTTTTCCGGTTCCATTTTTTGCGACAAATGCAATCTTTTGGTCTTTATGGACGCTAAAAGATAGGCCTTCAAATAATGTTAATTCGCCATAAGATTTAGCGATATTTTCTACAGTTAGATAATTCAATGGGTGTTTTTTTTACAAAGATGGTTATTATAAGTGAAATGTAGAAAGTGAAAAGTAAAAAGTTGTTATTTAGAGGTCTAAAAGTGAAAGCCATTACCTTAAAACAGCTATTTTGATTGACATCTTGGTTTAAATACCAAATGCACGGTAAAAGTTTTGTTTTTCACGACGAAAGGTTATATTTGTGACTAAACAAACGCCTCAATATGAAGCAAATTATAGTGTGTATTGTCGTAGTACTTGGTCTTTTAAGTACCTCTTGTATTACTCAAAAAGATGTTGTTTATCTTCAGGATAAAGGCACCGTTATAAACGACTCTCTTCAAATTCAAGCTTTAGCAACACCGTATCGTGTGCAGGTTAATGATTTATTAAGCGTAAACGTTAAAGCCGAAAAAAAGGAAATTAACGAGCTTGTGCAAATTTTTAATCCAACCACTAGTGCTGTTGGTGACACAGATCAGTCTTTATACTATAATGGGTTTACTGTAGATTTACATGGTAATATAGAGTTTCCTATTTTAGGAGAAATCAATGTGTTAGGATTTACTACGGACGAAGTAGAGGTAAAAGTAAAAGACGTTATTCTTCAAAAATATTTAAAAGAGACCGCTAAGATTTTTGTCACTGTAAAATTATCAGGATTAAAGTACACCACATTAGGAGAAATTGGTAGTAAAGGTATTAAAGTACTGTATCAAGACCGTGTTAATATTTTAGAGGCTATTGCTAACGCAGGAGATATATTGGATACAGGAGACCGTAAAGATGTATTAATTGTTAGACAATATCCTAATGGTCAAAAAATACATCATATTGATTTGACAGATATTTCAGCAATGCAATCTGAGTTTTATTATATCCAGCCTAACGATTTAATTATGGTTAAACCATTAAAACGTAAATCTATAGGTGCTGGGCAAACTGCGACACAAACACTAACCACTATTGCTAGTATTTTTTCAGTACTGGTTAGTACTTACTTTTTAGCACGTAATCTATAATTATGGAAGAACAATTGGAAGGTAACGGTGTTCAGGTTTTTGATTTTAAAGCATTTGTTTTTAGAACCATAAGTTATTGGAAATGGTTTGTTTTGGCTCTAATTGTAGGGTTTTATGTTGTGTATCAACAAAATATAAGACGCGAGTTTCCGTATACATTAGATGCTTCTTTGACGGTTCAAGATGATAAAAACCCATTATTCACCTCTAATACTAGTTTAGTATTTAATTATGGTGGTATTTCAGGAAAAGTGCAAGAGGTATTACTTAATTTAAAATCCAGAAAACACCACGAAAAAGTAGTTGATAGTCTAGACCTGTATTTATCTTATCTTAAACAAGGGCGCTTTTATAAAACGGACATTTACGGAAGTAACCCATTTAAATTTGTTGGATTGGACAGTGCCTACCAAGTCATTGGGCAACCTATTAAAATTGTGTTTATAGATCAGACGTCTTTTGAGTTGTCTTATGATTTTGGAGAAGCACAAAGCGTAACTGCACAAAATTTTCAAGACAAAACATTTAAGACTATACCATTAGGTAATCCAACCTTTTCTAAAACCTATGCATTTGACCAATATATAGATTTACCTTTCTTTAAAGGGAGTGTGGTTAAAAAAGAAAATGCGTCAGTTAGTAAAGGGCAAGAATTTTTTATACAGTATACTAATTTTAATGCGACTGTATCTTCGTTTGTAAATAATTATGCAGTTACAAATCAGCAAAATTCTCCGTTATTAGTTACACGATTAACCAATAAAAACAAAGCTAAAATTGTAGACTATATAAATACCTCTGTGTTTATATTGGAGCGTGATCAGTTACAACGTAAAAATCAATATGCTATTAATACGGTTGCTTTTATTGACAAGCAATTAGCGCGTGTTAAAGGACAACTTAATAGAAAAGCAGATTCGTTAAACGATTTTAAGCGTAGTAATAAGATTTTTAATCTTGAAAACGAAAGTGAACTACTATCTGGTAAAATTGAAGAGTATAATGGACAGAAAGAAATTTTAAGTCAAAAACTAATGTCTTATGATTTGCTTAAAAATTATGTAACCACAAGTCAAGATTTTACTAGCTTTCCTGCACCAGCATTACAAGGTATTGATGATCCTAACATACAATCTAGTATCTCAAAAATTGTTAGTTTATCCATTCAAAAATCTACATTAGAATCTTCGGTACGTGATAACGTGTCTGTGTTTGGAGATTTAAATAATCAAATTGCATCACTTAAAAGTGTGATGTTAGAAAATATTGCTTCGGTAAAAACCAATATTGGGTACCAATTACAATCTATTAATTCTAGGATTTATAGCACGGAGAGTAAGTTTTCAACATTACCAGAAAATCAGCAAAAGTTAGAATCTATAGAACGCGAATACCTGTTAAGTCAAAGCACCTATAATTTGTATTTAGCAAAACGTGGGGAGGCAGATTTAATCAAGGCCTCTAATATTTCGGATATTATTTTAATAGAGCCAGCTAAAGATATTGGTCAAGGTCGTAATGCGGTTAACCTTAATATTAGGTACATATTTGCAGTATTGGCAGCGTTACTACCTATTTTATTTATCGCGTTTATTATTACTTTTTTTGATAATAAAATACATGCTCCTAAAGATTTAGAGAAGCTTGCCAGAATACCAGTATTGGGTGTTGTTGGTAAAAATGATTCTGTTAATAATTTAGCAGTATTCAACAAACCTAAATCAGCAGTAGCAGAAGCCTTTAGAGCTGTACGTTCTAGTCTGCAGTTTATTTATAAAAAGCATGATTTAGAAGGCACTAAAACGGTAATGGTAACCTCTTCAGTCAGTGGAGAAGGTAAAACCTTTTGTTCTATTAATATTGCATCTGTTTTCGCTTTAAGCGGAAAGAAAACCGTGTTGGTAGGATTAGATTTGCGTAAACCTAAAATATTTGGCGACTTTGAGATTAACAACCAGATTGGAGCAGTTAACTATTTGATAGGTCAAAAACCGTTGGATGACATTATTCAAAAAACCAAAGTAGACCATTTAGATGTGATTACGTCAGGTCCAATTCCGCCAAATCCTTCAGAGTTATTAATTGGCGAACAAATGGATCGTTTTATAGCAGAGCTAAAAGCTAGGTACGATTATATTGTGTTGGATACACCACCTGTAGGGTTAGTGGCTGATGCTTTAGAGTTGATTGAGTATGCAGATGCCTCTTTATATGTGGTAAGACAAGACTATACAAAAAAGGAAATGCTATCCTTAATTAATAGTAAGCATAATAAAGGCGAAGTTAAAAACATCAGTTTCCTATATAATTTTTACGATCAAAAAGGAAAGTATGGGTATGGTTACGGATATGGCTACGGTTATGGCTATGGCGCTTATGGTAATGGATATCATGAAGATAATGAAAAGCCAAAGTCATTGTTTGCACGTGTTAAAGGTATTTTTATAAAGTAATTACGGGTGTAACAGTGTTTATCAAATCACCTGCTAGCTGTTATATTTTTTTTAGTTTTCACAGAAATTAAGCATAATGGCTAATAGTTTGGCTTAAATGATTTAAAATGAAATATTTGCATGGTGTTTTTTTAAATACAATTGTGTTTATGAAGCTTTAGGTTATGCTAAACACAGTAGTTTTAATAATTTACCTCAAGATGGAACTAAGCTGAGAGCGTCTTAAAATTATTTTTATCCACAAAACGCTTCTTTTATGCGACAAAATACCAAAAAAATCGTTTATTTGTATTTTAACAGAAATTAACACTAGATTATTTGGACACCAAAGTAGACCCTCAAGACTGGTTGTATACCATTTCTCCTAAAAGGAAGCTGATAGATCTTAATTTTAAAGAAATTTGGCGCTATCGCGACTTGTTATTTCTATTTGTAAAGCGTGATATTATTACGGTTTACAAGCAAACCATATTAGGCCCTTTATGGTTTTTTATCCAACCCTTATTTACCTCTGTAATATTTACGCTAATCTTTAATAATTTAGCTTCAATTCCTACAGGTAATGGCGTGCCTCCATTTTTGTTTAATCTAGCAGGTATTACTTCTTGGAACTATTTTAGTACTTGTTTAACTGGTACAAGTAATACGTTTAAAGCTAATCAAGGCATTTTTGGTAAAGTATATTTCCCTAGAGTTATTACGCCTTTATCAGTTGTGTTTTCAAACCTATTAAAATTCGGAATTCAATTACTGGTATTTGTACTATTTTACATCTACTATGTCTTTTTTACGGATCAAGTCGTATTAGTCAGACCACAATTAGCAATGGTATTATTACCTTGTTTAGTTCTTTTTATGGGATTATTTGGATTGGGATTTGGAATGTTGCTAT
The DNA here is from genome assembly GCF_055635485.1 of Olleya sp. KKT75. Lineage (NCBI taxonomy): Bacteria > Pseudomonadati > Bacteroidota > Flavobacteriia > Flavobacteriales > Flavobacteriaceae > Olleya > Olleya sp. KKT75. The sequence goes on along the minus strand of NZ_CM145759.1, from coordinate 220,338 downwards.
CATCATTAACTACAAAATATCGCGATTTAACGTTTTTAGTAAGCTTTGGAGTGCAATTATTAATGTACGGATCAGCAGTAATGTATCCATTGTCTTATTTTAAAGCGCGTGTTCCCGAATATGCTTGGCTTGTAGAGTATAATCCAATGACCACAATTATAGAATTATTTAGGTATATGACTTTAGGAATTGGACAATTTTCTTGGGCTAATTTTATATATGCAGGTGTTATCAGTGTGGTAATTTTCTTGATAGGCCTGATTATTTTTAATAAAACAGAAAAGACTTTTATAGATACGGTTTAGACTAACCATTTTAAAAATATGAACGAGAATAAAAATGTTTTAATTTGTATAGGAACTAGACCTGAAGCTATAAAAATGGCTCCAGTATATTTTCAGTTTTTGAAGTCAGATTATAATACTAAGCTTTGTGTAACTGCACAGCACAGAGGTCTTTTAGATCAGGTATTAGATTTTTTTAAAATGAAACCAGATTTTGATTTAGATTTAATGACGCCTAATCAAACGCTAAATAAATTAAGTTCAAGAATTCTAGAAGGTATTGATAAAATATTTACAGAAAACAAAATAGATCTTGTTTTAGTACATGGCGACACTACAACCTCTAGTGTTATTGCTTTAGCAGCATTTAATCGAAAAATTAAAGTTGCACATGTAGAAGCAGGATTAAGAACTTATAATAAGCAATCTCCATTTCCAGAAGAAATGAATAGACAACTAACAGGTAGGTTGGCAGATTTTCATTTTGCTCCAGGAGAAACTGCAAGTTTGAATCTTAAAAAGGAGGGAGTAGCATCAAATAATATTTTAGTTACTGGAAATACTGTTATAGATGCCTTGAAAACCACAAGTGCTATTTTAGATCAAGGTTTTAATAATACTGTTATTCAAAATTTAAAAGAAAAAGTAAATTTTAATAAAAAAATAATCCTTGTTACAGGACATAGAAGAGAAAATTTTGGTGAAGGTTTTGAGTCTATTTGTAATGCTTTAGTCAGAATAGCAAAAGAAAATGATGTGGAACTTATTTTTCCTGTGCATCTCAATCCAAACGTTCAAGAAGTGGTTTATAAACGGCTTTCTAATTTACCAAATGTGCATTTAATAGCGCCTTTAGATTATCCAACGTTTATTTGGATTATGAAGAAATCTCACCTTATTATTTCAGATTCTGGAGGCGTGCAAGAAGAAGCGCCAACTTTTGGAGTACCAGTTTTAGTGACAAGAACCGTTACAGAACGTCAAGAAGGTGTTACAGCAGGTTGTTCTTTTTTAGTAGGGACCAATGAGGTTTTAATAGTTGAGAAAACAAATGAGCTTTTGTCTAAGTCTAAAGCTAATAAAAGCATAAATCCATATGGAGAAGGTGATGCTTCAAGAAAGATTGTTGATTTTTTTAAGAGTAGAACATGGTAGATAGTCAAGATATAATTTTAAAGGCCCAAAACATCTCTAAGCAATACCGTTTAGGGCTTGTTGGAACAGGTACTATAAGTCATGATTTAAATCGTTGGTGGAATCGTATTAGAGGTAAAGAAGATCCGTATTTAAAAGTAGGCGAAAGTAATGATCGTAGCACTAAAGGTTCTAGTGAATATGTATGGGCGCTTAAGGATATTAATTTTGAAGTTAAACGTGGTGAAGTTTTAGGTATTATAGGTAAAAATGGAGCAGGAAAGTCAACGCTTTTAAAAATACTATCTAAAGTAACAGGTCCAACTACGGGAGAAATAAAAACAAGAGGACGTATAGCGTCGTTACTTGAAGTTGGTACAGGGTTTCATGGCGAGATGACTGGACGAGAAAATATTTTCCTTAATGGTGCTATTTTAGGAATGACCAAAAAGGAAATTACAGCTAAAATAGATGAGATCATTGATTTTTCGGGGTGTCAACGGTATATAGATACACCTGTAAAACGTTATAGTTCTGGGATGACCGTGCGTTTAGCATTTGCTGTAGCAGCCTTTTTAGAACCAGAAATTTTGGTGATAGATGAGGTTTTGGCAGTCGGAGATGCTGAGTTTCAGAAAAAAGCTATTGGTAAAATGCAGGATATCTCAAGAGGAGAAGGTCGGACGGTTTTATTTGTTAGTCATGATATGGCAGCAATACAAAATTTATGTACTGAATTATTAGTGTTGGAAAATGGTAAGACTATTTTTCAAGGTAAGGTAGTTGAAGGTATAGATTTGTATTTAAAACGTAATAAAATTGTAGATAATAATAGTTTACTGACTATTAAAAACCGCAAAGGAGATAAAACATCTTTATTTAAAAGTGTTTCTTTTACTAGCGAGTATAAAGGCAAAATTTATTCAAATACTGATAAAATTTATTCAGGAAGTAAAGTTTATATAGATGTAGAGTTGAAAAATAATATAAAAACAAAAAGAGAAATTTATGTAGCTATGGACTTTACAGATTCAAGAAACATACCTGTAATGAATGTTAGTAATGAATTTACAAAAAACAAACTCTATGCTGTTGGTGATTTTTCTGTTGTAAGGTTTGAAATTCCAAATTTTAATTTAAGAGCTATGGAATATTCTATATCATTATGGGGAGGAGAAATTGGAACTGCTGGTTTTGATTCTTTAGAGAATGAAGTGAAATTTGAAGTGATTGAAACTGATTTTTACGGAACTGGATATGTGCCTAGAGCTAACCAACATGGTTATTTTTTATTACATAATAGTTCTATGAATATTTAGAATTATTATAAAATAGTTATTTAATTATCCAAAAAACCTAGAATAATATTCTATAAATAAATTAGAGTTTTACTGAAATTATGAAGTTAAAAAAAAACATTTTAATCATCTGTTGGTCAATAGATATAGAAAAAGGTATCGGTACTTTTTTTTGGGAACAAGCAGGCTTATTAGTCGATGATTATAATGTAAAATTATGTGTATTCAAAAGGAATGTAATTGGAAGAAAAAAATATTATTTTGGAAAAAGTGACATAACTTATAAAAAAGAATTTACACCTAATAATATAGAATTAGTTACTTTTCAATATCCATATGTCGAAAAACTTTCAAAATCTAAAAACCTAGAAATTTATGATGATTATGTAATACGTTCGTTTGATGAGTATTATAATAATATAGACTTAATTCATGCGCAATGTGTCTTTAATGCTGGTATTGAAGCCTTGTTTCTATATAATAAATTTAAAATACCCTATTTAGTTACAGAGCATAATCAATTTAGTTTAAGACATAAAAGTATAGAGCAACAACAATTAATTAGTGAAGTTCTAGAGAGTAGTAAAGATATTTTAGTTGTTAGTGATGATAAATCTAGACAATTTATTGCTAATGGTTTTTTTTATAATTACAAGAATGTTGGTAATTTAGTTAATTCAAAGTTTTTTAACAGAGAAGGAAGTGTAAATATAAATGAGGTTTTTAAGTTAATTACCGTTGGTGCATATCATCCAATAAAAAATCAAAATTTTATTTTAAAAGCTTTGAGTATAGTGGATCAGAAAATATTAAAGCCCATTACATTTAATTGGATCGGTTTTTCTGGATGGGGATTGGATAAAAAAAAGGAAGTAGAAAATTTAATTATAAGTTATAATTTAAAAAATATAGATATTGAATTAGAACCTTCATTAAGTAGAGAAGAAGTTGCAAACAGATTAAAGCAATCGAATCTTTTTTTATTTAGTAGTTTAAGTGAAGGTATGCCTGTTTCTGTGTTAGAAGCATTAGCATGTGGAGTGCCCGTTTGCTCAACAAATTGCGGAGGAGTTGATGAAGTTATTGATAGTAGTAACGGATTAATAGTTAAAATAAAGGATTATCAATCTATGGCCAATTATATTATGAAGTTAATTAATAGAGAAATAGAAATTGATAGGAACAAAATTTCCGCAGAATTATTAAGTAGGTTTGGAGAAAAACCTTTCAAAAATAGAATATCACACATTTATAATAATTTGTTAGAAACAAAATTTAAGTAATTTAATGAGAGTTACGGTCTGCATGATTAACTATAATCAAGAAAATTTTATTAAAGAAGCTATTGAAAGTGTCTTAGTGCAAGAATGTGACTTTACTTTTGAATTATTAATTTCGGATGATTGTTCTACTGATAAATCAAAGAGCATTATAAAAAGTATTATCAAAAATCATCCTAAAGGAAATATTATAAATTTAATTGAAAGAGAAAAAAACTTAGGTATGACTACTAATTTTTTTGAATCTTTAAAACTTTGTAAAGGGGAATATATTGCACTTTGTGATAGTGATGATTTTTGGAGTGATAGATTTAAACTTCAAAAACAAATAAATTTTTTAAATAGTAATAAAAATTTTGTTATTAGTTTCCATGACGTCACTTTATTTGATGAAAATAGCCAAAAAATTAAACAACAATATATTTTAGATGTAGCTAAAAGAGATTATAATAGTCAAGAATTAATCTGTGGTGCTTTTTTAATGCCTGTAACGATGTGTTTTAGGAATGTTATAACAGAAATACCTTACGAAGCTTACAGAGTAACTAATTGGGATGTATTTTTAATTAGTTTATTGGGTGCATTTGGGGAAGCAAAATTTATGATTGATATTTTGCCTTCAGGATATAGATTACATCATAATAATATTAGTGGCACGCTTACTGAAATAAAGAAAGATTACCAACGGGAAGTGGTTTTTTATCAATTATTTAGATATCATTCTAGAAAAAAGAATAAAAAAGAATCAGAAATTTTTTACATAAAATACAGGCAGTCTGTTTTAAGAATTATAAAAAATAAAATAGAGAATACTTTTTATCTAGAGTCAACAAAGTTATACTTGGAGTTTTTGAGAAAAAGTATAGGGAATGGTTTTTGGAGAGGAGCCGCTTATCAAACAATGGATATTTTTAAATTTATAAAAAAATGATATTAGATAACAAACCTTTAATATCATTTGTAATACCTTGTTATAATGATTCCGAATATATAGAACAAGCAGTCGACTCTGCATTGAATCAAACTTACTCCAATATAGAAGTTATTGTTGTAGATGATGGGTCTAATAAAGAGACAAAATCAATATTAAAATCAATAGAACCTAAAATTACAATATTAATAACGCAAGAAAATAAAGGACAAAGTGCAGCCAGAAATGTTGGAATTAATAAGTCTAAAGGAGAATTTATTGTTGTATTAGATAGTGATGATTATTTTGAGCCAACGTTTTGCGAAATAGCAATTAATATAATAATTAGTAATAAGGACATTAAATTATTGACTTGTTTTGTTAATATATTAAAAATTGATGGTAGTATTTCTTTTTTTAAACCAAGAGGAGGAAGTGTTGCAAATTTCTTAACTACTAATAGTGCGTTAGGCTCTCTTATGTTTAGAAAAGTAGATTGGAACACGTCTAAAGGCTACGATGAGTCTATGCGAAGTGGTTTTGAGGATTGGGATTTTTATCTTAGACTCCTAAAAAAAGGAGGCGAAACTTATGTCATAGAAGAACGCTTATTTAACTATAGAAGGCGAGTAAAATCTACAACAACTAAAGCTAATAAAGTAAAATATGATTTAACGAAGTTTATTCAGTTGAAAAATAAAGATGTTATTGTAGAGCATATAGAAACATATATAGATGAGGTTTACATGAAAATAGAATTAGAGGAGAAGAGCAAGATAAAACAACAAAATAAAATAGATTTTAAGCTAGGTAAAGCTATATTAAGACCTTTGAGATTTTTTAAATCATTTTTTTAATATCATGCAGCCAACAGTCACTATCATAATAGCAACTTACAATAGAGCACATTTTATTTTAGAGATGCTTAATACTATAAGTAAACAAACCTTTGAGTCTTGGGAATGTATTATTATAGATGATGGAGGAACAGATAATACTGAAACAGTTATTTCTAATTTACTTAAAGAGGATAGCCGATTTAAATATTATAAGAGAGCAAATAAGTACAAAAAAGGATTGTGTGGTAGTCGTAATTACGGATTAGATATAGCTAAAGGGGATTTTATTATTTTTTTTGATGATGATGATTTGGTTCATCCTAAAAATATTGAAATAGCTCATCAGGTTATTATTAATAATGACATAGATTTTTGTCATTATCAAAAGCAGTCTTTTGTATCAGAAATACCAAAGGTTATAGATTTAGAAGTTGAGGTTAAATTTAATATAAGTGTAACTAATATTGAAGATGTAGTTACAGGTGAAATAGGTTTAGCTTCCTGCACGGTTTTGTGGAAAAAAGAATGTTTCAAAACTATTCGTTTTAACGAGGACTTACAGTATGCAGAAGAATGGGAGTGTTATTTAAAAATTATTAGCTTAGGTTTTAATGGTATTATTATTAACAATGTTTTATATTATAATAGAAAGCATGTCAATTCTAATACAGGTGAATTTTGGAATAATAATCCTAAAAGAATAGAGTCGAAAAAAGAAGCTATTTATTTGGTAATTAATAATTTAGAGGCAAAACGATTACTATCTAATAATATAAAGATCTTCTTACTAAATACATCAATAGGATTTAGAGATGCAAATTATTTTATAAAAATAGTTTCTATAATTAATATATCTTCTAAAAAATTGGTTTTTATGATGATTAAGTATTATTTGTTTCCTTTTTGGCAGTTTAAGGAAAGATTAAAGAAAATGTAAAAACAAAAGTTTAATGGTATTTAAAAAGAAAATTTTAATAATTGCAGAATCTATAGATGTTAATACAACCAGTGGAGCAAAGGTTAATGTTGGATTAATAAATGCTTTAGTCAAATGTAAACACGAAGTAACCGTACTTCATTATACGCGAAACAAAATTGAAATTCCTTTAGTTAAATGCATAGCTATAAGAGAGATTAAATTAAGTAAAAATTATATATTAAGTAGAACTCAACGTGTTTTTCAAAGAGTAACAAAAATAAATGTCTCTAAAAAATTAGAAAATATTTTTGGACATTCATATACGTTTATTAATGATGCTAATAGTATTAAAAAGTTTATAAATAGATACTATAATAATCATGATTTAATAATTACACTTAGTCAGGGAGCTAGCTTTAGACCGCATCGTGCGATGCTAAATTTACCAAAACTGCATAGTAAATGGATGGCTTATGTTCATGATCCTTATCCATTTCATTATTACCCTAAGCCTTATGAATGGGTTGAGGCAGGATATAAACAAAAAGAGGATTTTTTTAGAAAAGTTTCTGAAAGTGCTAAATATTCGGGGTTTCCAAGTTTGTTATTAAAAGAATGGATGGGCCAGTTTTTTCCTAATTTTTTAAATACGGGAGTAGTTATCCCACACCAATATATAAATTATATATCTACAAAAAATAAGTTTCCTAAATATTTTTCTGAAAATAAATTCACACTTTTACACTCAGGTAATTTAATGATGCCTCGTAATCCAGTAGGCTTAATCGAGGGATTTAAATTATTCCTTGAAAAGAATCCGAATGCTAAAGCAGATGTGCAATTATTAATGTTAGGAAACGCTAGTTATTTTGAAGAAATATTGAGTGATTATATGCAAAGTATTGATGCGTTATATGTTAGTGATGGATACGTGCCTTTTGATGAGGTTTATAAATTGCAACAGAACGTATCGGTTAATATTATTTTAGAAGCCAAATCCGATATTAGCCCATTTCTGCCGGGCAAATTTCCACATTGTGTAAAAGCTAACAAACCTATTCTATATTTAGGACCTGGAAAAAGCGAAACTCTGAGGTTATTAGGTTCTGATTATAAATACGCAGCAGAAATTGATAAACAATATGTTATTGCAAATCATATTGAAGAATTATATTATAATTGGAAAAACAAAAAAGCTGAACAGTTTTTGGATAGACCAGATTTAGATAAGTATTTGTCTTACGTGTATTTAGACGAAGTAATTAATAATTTGGAAAAATAAAGATGAAGATAGATTTTACAATAATTTATGCTTTTAGAAACCGCGATGCAACTCGCGTAAAATACTCTCTATTATCTTTAAAAGAACAAAAAGGTGTTAATTTTGAAGTAATATTTGTAGACTATGGAAGTATAGATTTATACTCAAATCCAATACAACAATTAATTAGTGAATTTGAATTTGTAACCTATCATTATGTTGGACATCAAGGTTTGTTATGGAATAAAAGTAAAGCTGTTAATTATGGTATTAATAAAGCAACTACAGAATATATTTTTATAGCAGATGTGGACGTTATTTTTTCTCCTGTTTTTTCAATAACTATTAAAGACTTATTAGTTGATAACCAGTTCTCTTTATTTAAAATTGGATATTTACCAGAAACGGTAACCCCAAAAGATATTGAGGAATCAAGTTTTGACACCTTAGTACCAAAACATTATGGAGATACTTTTGGAGTTGGTTTATTTACAAAAACAAAGTTAAATGAGGTTGGAGGTTTAGATGAGTTTTTTCATTTTTATGGTTCAGAAGACGAAGATTTAAACAGTAGATTAATAGCTTCAGATTGTAGGTTAAATCGTTGTGATGAAGAAGTTTTACTTCATCAATGGCATGAAAGGTACCCACAAAAATATAATGAAACACTTACAGTTGCACCGCGATTAACAAATGTTCAACGCTTAAATCAAAGGCATTTTTTAAGAAATAAAGAATTAAGAGTTATTAAAAATCATCAAAGACTTTTAGGTAATTACTATTATAAAGACGATTTTAATACCTTAAAAAAAGTAACACAAACCATTGTAATAGACAATGTTAAAGCAAAGGTGATACACTTGTTAAATGTCGAATTACCTTTGGTTACAGATGAAATTGTTAAAATAATTATAGAAGAATCTAATTATTATAATTCTTTAAAGTATACTATTAAAAAACTATTAAAGAAGCAATCGCAAAGCTATTTGTCTCTAAAAGAAGTTAATGACTTAATTTTAGAAAACATTGTGTTTAATTATAGAGATTATAATTATTTTTATGGTGTGTCAGAAAACTTAAAACAAATTACATTTACTATAGATTTAAAAAATCACAATAAATAAGCGTTAGAAATTATAAATAAATATGAAAAATGAAATTGAAATTTTTGAGGACAGATCTGTATTTGGAATAACAAAACTTAATAAATATTTTCCTAAAGTTTCTAACAGTATTGTAAGTGATATTGGTGCAGGTTATGGTCATATGGAAAAGCCTATAACAGAAATTGGAGGTGTATGGCAACCTTTCGATTATATTAAAAAAATGCCTTTTTCAATTATATGGGATCTTAATAATCCAGCACCAAATAATAAAAAAGCAGGAATAGTTATATTGCTTGAGGTTTTAGAGCATTTACCAAATCCATTACTTGCTTTACAGAATATATCTAATCATATGGAAACAGGGGGATACCTTATACTTACAACTCCTAATCCACGAAGTAGTAAAAATATTATTAATTTAATCCTTAAAGGAACATTATATGCTTTTCAAGAAAAACATTTAAAAGAATATCACGTGTTTACACCTTGGGAGCATATCGTTAAGGATTTTTTGAAAACTGCAGGTTTTGAAATTATAGAATATGCTATTGTTGATACTGTTTATCAGAAAAGGAAATATGATAATTATAAAGACAGACTTAAGCGCCTCATGGAGGTTCTTTTTGAGAAAAAAAACGTTAAGTCAATTGGTATGAGTTATGGTTTGGTTGCTAAAAAAATAAAATAATTTATGACATTAATTATTGCAGAAATAGCACAAGCCCACGATGGCAGTTTAGGTATGGCACATGCGTATATCGATGCTGTTGCTAAAACAGGATGTAACGCCATAAAATTTCAAACCCATTTAGCAGAGGCAGAAAGTAGTATTCACGAACCATTTAGAGTTAAGTTTTCTAAGCAAGATGACACAAGAATGGCGTATTGGCAGCGCATGGAGTTTACTTTAGAGCAGTGGCAAGAAATAAAAACACATTGTGATGCAGTTGGATTAGAATTTATTAGTTCTCCTTTTAGTAACGCGGCTGTAGATTTATTGGAAAAAGTTGGTGTTAAGCGCTATAAGGTTGGCTCAGGAGAGGTTAATAATTTTGTGTTGCTTGAAAAAATTGCACAAACAGGTAAACCTGTTATCCTTTCGTCAGGAATGAGCTCATTAGAAGAGTTAGATAAAACAATAGCTTTTTTGAAAACTAGAAAAGTAGATTATTCTATTTTGCAGTGTACAACCGCATACCCGACAACAGCAAAACAGTTTGGGTTAAATGTGATTTCGGAATTAAAAGAAAGATACAATGTTACTATCGGTTTTTCAGACCATTCGTCCTCTATTGAAGCTTGTATAGCAGCTACAGCTCTTGGTGCCGAAATATTAGAGTTTCATGTGGTGTTTAACAAAGAGATGTTTGGTCCGGATGCTAAAGCGTCTTTAACATTGGATGAGACTAGTAGTTTGGTAAAAGCTGTTCATAATATTTCAATTGCGCTTCAAAACCCTATAGATAAGTCTGATAATTCAGATTTTGAAAAGTTAAAGTCCATTTTTGAAAAATCTTTAGCCATTAATAAAAATTTAAAAGCAGGAGATACCATTAGTTTTTCTGACTTAGAGACCAAAAAACCTAAAGGATTTGGTATATTGGCTAGTGAATATGAAAAAGTAATAGGCAGAAAATTAAATAGAGATATGTCTCAATGGGAATTTTTAAATGAAGAAGATTTAACGGATTAATATGTCAATAAAAAAAATATGTGTTGTAGTTACAGCACGTCCATCTTACAGTAGAATAAAAACAGCTTTAACAGCTATTAAAAATCATCCAAATTTAGAGCTACAATTAGTTATTGCAGGGTCCGCTTTGTTAGGACGTTATGGAAACGCTGTTGAGGTTATAGAAAAAGATGGGTTTACAATTGTTGAGAAAGTATTTATGGTTTTGGAGGGAGAAAATCCAACCTCTATGGCTAAAACAACTGGTTTAGGCGTTATGGAATTGGCAAATGTGTTTTACCGTTTAAAACCCGATGCAGTAATTACAATTGCTGACAGATTTGAGACTATTGCAACAAGTATAGCTGCATCGTATCAAAATATTCCATTAATTCATATACAAGGTGGTGAGGTAACAGGAAATATTGACGAAAAAGTACGTCATGCAAACACAAAGCTAGCAGATTTACATTTGGTAGCTTCTGAAGATGCGAAACAACGTGTATTGAAAATGGGAGAAGATCCTAATATGGTTTTTAATACAGGGTGTCCGTCTATTGATTTGGCCAATCAAATAAAAAGTAATTCAGCATTAGATTTTGATCCTATTTTAAAATATGGAGGTGTTGGTGCTGAAGTTAATTGGCAAGAAGAAGGTTATATTGTGGTAATGCAACACCCGGTTACTACAGAATATGCATCCGCGCGAAAAGATGTTGAAGCTACTTTAAATGCTGTACATGAGCTAAATATACCAACGTTTTGGTTTTGGCCAAATGTTGATGCGGGTTCAGACGGAACTTCGGGAGGGATTAGAGCATTCAGAGAAAATAGCAAGCCAAAAAACATCCATTTTTTTAAAAATATGGAGCCTAATGACTTTTTAAAATTATTAGTAAATAGCAAATGCTTGATAGGTAACTCTAGTGTAGGTGTTAGAGAGTGTTCGTATTTGGCAGTACCGGTAGTAAATATTGGAACACGACAACATAAAAGACAGCGCGGTAATAATATAATTGATGTATCTTACAATAAGGACGCTATAAAAAAGGCAATATTAGAGCGTATATCAAATACGACTATTACTTCAGAATCTATTTATGGTGACGGAGATGCTGGAACTAAGATTGCAGAGGTCTTGGCTAATGTGTCTTTAGGTTTTCATAAAACAATAACTTATTAATATGCGTATTCTTGGTATTATTCCTGCTAGGGGAGGCTCTAAAGGGGTTTCTAGAAAAAATGTCAGGTTGGTAGATGGGCAGCCACTTATCTCTTACACTATACAAAAGGCGAAGGAGTCCAAATTATTGACTGATATATTTGTATCTACGGATTGTGATGAGATTATTGCAGTCGCAAATAAGTACCAATGCCAAAGTTTAAAAAGAAGTAGAGATAATGCTAAGGATACTTCAAAAATTGAAGACGCTATTATTGAGGTATTGACATCTTTAAAGACAAAATATGACCTTATTGTGCTGCTTCAACCTACAGCTCCGATAAGAGAAAGTGAAGATATTGATAATGTAATTCAGATGTTTTTAGAAGATACTAATTTGGAATGTGTAGTTTCTGTAATTGCATTAGAAGATATCCATCCTGCAAGAATGTATCATGTTAACGACAACAAAATAATGTCCTCTTTAGATGAAAAATCAGAAAGTAAAAGAAGACAAGATTTAAAGCCAGTATTTTTAAGAAATGGAGCAATTTATGCAGTGAAAAGAACTACTTTTCTTAAAGAGAAAAAAATAATACTACCTAGTAAAAAAGCATATGTTATGCCTGAATCTAAATGGGCTAATGTTGATACGGAACGTGATTTATTAATTACTGAAGTGCTAATAAAAGAATGGAAAAAAGGTGTGTTATGAGTGCTTTAAAAACAATTATATCTGGGATAGGTGCACTTTCTTTAGAAAATGAGATAGCTTTAGGTGAAATATCATCATTTGAGTATCAAAAAATAGCTACAGATTTAGAACTAAAAAAAGCATTGCAAGATTGTGATGTTTTTTGGTTTAGATTAAATCACAAATTAACAAACACTATTTTAAATAAAGTGAGATGTAAGTATATTTTGTGTGCAGCCACAGGGCTAGACCATATAGATTTAGAAGCATGTGCCTCAAATAATATAAAGGTTATTAGTTTAAAAGGAGAATTTGAGTTTTTAAAAGAGGTGAGAGCAACAGCAGAACATACATTGAGCTTGTTGTTAACACTGATAAGAAAATCTAAAAATGCTTTTCAACATACGGAGGGAGGAGATTGGAATCGATATTTGTTTAAAGGGACCGAACTGTATAAAAAGAAGGTAGGTGTGTTAGGTCTAGGTCGGTTAGGCAAAATTATGGCTGATTATTATGCTGTTTTAGGTATGGAGGTGTTTTATTATGACACTGCAAATCAACCAGAATATAGTGTTAAATATAATAAAGTAAATACTATGGAAGCTCTTCTGTCTATTGTAGATGTTCTTTCTATACATCTACCATATAATAAAAACACTCATTTTATATTAAATAAAAATAATCTTTATTTGTTAAAAGAAACATCTGTAATTGTAAATACGGCTCGTGGCGGTTTAGTAAATGAAAATGATCTATTAAAATTGTTAACAGAAAAAAAAATAGATGGATATGCAACAGATGTGTTATGGGGTGAGCCAGACATTAAAAATCATCCATTAATTACTTATGCTAGATTAAATGATAATGTAATTATTACTCCACATATTGGAGGGAATACATTTGAATCTATCGAGAAAACAGAAACATTTATTCTAGATAAATTAATCAAAATCATAAAATGGAAAAGATAGGGGTTGTAATTGCCGATGGCGTTGGATATAGAAATTTTATTATGAGTGAATTTATTCATGAATTAATAAATAAATATGATGAAGTTATTATTTATTCTGGATTGATTGAGGAGGTTTATGATAAAGAATTATTGGAAAAAGTGTCTTTTTATGAATTGGATATTTACAAAGAATCCATAGTTTCTTGGTTTTTTAGAAAACTGAAAGAAGTGGCTCATATGCGTAAACATATTTCTTTTTTTGGTATTAAAACAAGTTATAATAATGGAAAAGTATCCAAGATTAAATCAAAAAGACATTTTTTAATAAAGATTATATACGCCATAACTAACGTTTTTTATTCTGAAGCAAATATTAAGTTTTATGAAAAAAGACAGTTTAAAAGTTTTAAAAACGAAAAGACTTATAAAAAATATTTAACTACATTAACTAAAACAAATCCAGACAGTTTGTTTTTCACACATCAAAGACCTTATAATCTAGCGCCACTATTAGCAGCTTCTAAAGTGTTGAATATTAAAACTTCAAGTTTTATATTTAGTTGGGATAATTTGGCGTCAAAAGGACGGATGTTAGGTGAGTTTGATGGATATATGGTTTGGAGTGATTTAATGAAAAAAGAATTATTGCATTTTTATCCAAATACAATAGAAGAAAATGTACACGTTATGGGGACACCGCAATTTGAGCCCTATGTTATGGAAAAGTATGATGTTTCAAAAGAAGAATTATTTAAGAGCTTAGGATTAGATTTAAGTAAGAAGACTGTTTATTATAGTTGTGGTGATGTGTCGACGAGTCAACTTGATCCATTTTATATAGAGAAAATAGCACGATTTATTGAAAATAAAAATATAATAGACGTAAATTTTGTTGTAAGAACATCTCCAGCAGAAGATGAATCACGTTTTATTGAAATAAAGAAGAAATACCATAATATCGTATGGAATTTTCCTAATTGGGAATTAACTAGGACTAATCATACAGAAACATGGTCTCAGAGAGTTCCTAGTGTTGATGACATTATAACACTAAAAGGCTTATTAAAATATTCAGATGTTAACATAAATATGTGTTCTACTATGTCATTGGATATCATGTTATTTGATAAACCTGTTATTAATGCTGTTTACGGTAATAAAGAAAATGGATTGTATAACGATCAAAAATACCTAAACTATGTTCATTTTGATAAAGTTGTTAAGTCAAAAGCAGTAATAGTTGTAAGAAATGATGATGATTTTATTGAGGCCATAAATAATTCTTTATCAAATCCATCGGAATTCCAAAAAGAAAGAGCAAATATTTTGGACATCCAAATTGGAGTACCGCTGAAAGGCACTAGTAAACGTATGGCTGAAACACTGTTGGAATGGTCGTAAAACAACACATAGCGGTGATCTGTAATTATAAATTACTTGAAAATCGTGTTGGAGGTATGGATTATTTTTTCTGGACCTTTAATAAAAAATGTTTAGAGCAAAATATAAAAGTAGATTGGTTTTTTCCAAATACAGCAACACATGGAGATTATAGCACGTTTAATAGTATTATTGCTGAGAGTGTATCTATAGAAAATAATTTTATTAATCATATACATAGTAACACTGTAAATTATACCCATGTTATTACTCATTTTGTTGAATTGTGTACGCCGTTCTTCAAAATTGTAAAAAAGAAATTAAACACCAAAATTATTGCGGTAGATCATAATCCAAGACCTTTAAAGGGGTACCCATTAATTAAAAGAATTAAAAAGAAAATAAAAGGGCGTTTGTATGCCAAATATACAGATCAATTTATAGGAGTTTCGGACTATACAAGTGCGGCCATTTTAAATGATTTTGGAGGCTTTTTAAAACCAAAAATAAAAACAATTTATAATGGTGTTTTAATAAAAGACATTGTGCCAAAAACGAAAGAAAGAGCAAAAAGGAATCCTAAGTTTTTAGTTGTGTCTCATTTACGATTTTCAAAAGGGATTCAAGATTTAATTCTAGCAGTAAGTGCATTGCCGGCTATTTTGAAAGACAATCTTTGTATCGATATTTTTGGAGATGGACCTTATAAAAAAGCACTTCATGATTTAGTCATTTTTTATAATCTAGAACACGTATTTAGCTTTAAAGGAAGTAGTGCAACATTAGGTACAACATATCAACATTATGATTATATGATTCAGCCAACGCACATGGAGTGTTTTAGCTTATCTATTTTAGAAAGTTTAGCAGCTAATATTCCAGTTATTACAACACCAGTTGGCGGTAATGAGGAAGTAGTAATACATAACAAGAACGGTTTTATTTTTAAAACTAAAGATATAATTGCTTTAACAACTCTTTTACAGTGCATTATTACTGGTGAAAAGGAAATTAGAGAAAATACAAGAACATTAATCGAGGAGCATTTTTCTATTGGCAAAATGGTAGAGAAGCATTTAGAATTAATAAATATTACATAACGTGAAAATAGCATTTTTAACACCAGAATATCCACATGAGCGTATCGGTCATTCTGGCGGTATTGGTACTAGTATAAAACATCTTGCTGTTGCTTTACAAAAACAAGGTCATGAGGTGTCTTTGCTTATTTATGGTCAGGAAGAAGATGCTGTTTTTGAAGCTGATAATATTCAATTTTATAAAATTAAGAACCCTAAATTAAAAGGGTTGTCATGGCTTTTAACTCGTAAAAAAATTCAAAAACTTATAAATACTTTATACAAATTAGGTAAAATAGATATTGTTGAGGCAACAGATTGGACCGGAATTACTTCATTTATAAGACCATCTTGTCCTATTGTTATTAGGCTGCATGGTTCAGATACTTATTTCTGTCATTTAGATCACAGAAAGGTTAAAGCGGTAAATAAATACCACGAGAAAAAAGGCTTAAAAAATGTTGATGGAATTATTTCGGTTAGTCAGTTTACAGGAGTATTAACCAATAAACTATTTGGTTTACATCGTGATTTCACGGTTATTCATAACGGTATTAATCTCGAATTATTTATACCTAAAAAAAATACTAATACTGATCAAACCATATTATATTTCGGAACATTAATAAGAAAAAAAGGGCTTCTAGAATTACCTTATATTTTTAATCTAGTAAATAAAAAATATCCTGAAGCAAAATTAGTTTTAGTAGGCAAAGATAGTCCAGATATAAAAACACAATCAAAATCGACTTGGCAATTAATGCAGCCTTTGTTTACGGAATCGGCTTTGAAACAAGTAATGTATATTGGGGCAGTACCTTATGCAGATATGAGACGCCACATTCAGGTTGCTACACTTTGTGTGTTTCCGACATTTGCGGAAGCACTTCCAGTATCTTGGTTGGAAGCAATGGCATTAGAAAAACCAATAGTCGCCTCAAATGTGGGTTGGGCTAAAGAGATAGTTGATGATGGTAAAGATGGATTTTTAGTCCATCCAAAGGAGCACGAGGCTTATGCTAACAAAATTAGTGCTATTTTGAAGGACGCCAGATTAAAAGAGACTTTAGCTAAAGCAGCTAGAGCAAAAATAATTTCAAAATTTAGTTCAACGCTTATTGCGGAGCAATCTGTTCAATTTTACAGTAAGTTTATAAAAGAATAATTTTAAATGAATTTTACAGAATATATAGCTTCTAATGGAAGTGTTATTTTATATGTTGGTAACCCTGATGTGTTACAACTTGATGATTTGGCTAAAGGTGAAGGTGATATTTGGCATAGTAGCTTAGATCAAGGTTTTGCTAATATATTTCCAGATATAGTTTATCAAACGGTAACTTACTTTTGGTACGCTAGTGATTTTAATAACTTAGATAAAGCAGTGAGTTGGAGAGTAAATCCAAGTCAATTTGCAATAAGAAAGGACACATGGAATGCTTTGGGTGGTTTTGATAATGATTATGGTAACCTCCAAACAGCAGCTTTAGATTTTGCATTTAATGGGTTACGTTATCAAGGTGCTGTACCGCTGTATATAAAAGGTTTATTTCCCGATGTAATGGAAGATATTACCATATCTAAAAAAGAAGTTTACACATTTTATTTTAAGAGTTTTAAGCGCTCACACGCTATTTATATGTTGTTTAGAAAAGGGTTTTGGAAACCTAGTGAGTTAAGGGCTTATCATTATGCTAAGCAATTTAAATTGAATCCAAGAAAAAATGTGGTTGCGCCCAGACAGCTTAATGCTATAACAGGTAAACCAACAGTTAGTTACATTATACCCACAATGTTGCGACAAGATTTTACTTTAAACCTATTAAACGATTTAGAACATCAAACCTATAAGCCTAGTGAAGTTATTGTTGTTGATGCTACACCAGAGGTATCTAGGGATTATACTTTATATAACGAAAACAACTATTCATTTAAAGTGGTTTTTAAATGGCAAACAAGTAAAGGAAGTTGTCGCGCACGAAATGAAGCTATAGATTTATGTACTAGTGATTATATTGTTTTTGGAGATGATGATGTCAGATTACAACCAGAGTTTATAGAGAACCATATTAGATTATTGCAAACGTACAATGCGGAGGCTTGTAACGGACTAGATATAAGGGCGGATCACCAGAAACAAACTTTGCAGGATTTAGATGTTAAATTAAAAGCTTTTGATGCAGAACGCTGGAAGGTTGGAGCAGCACAATCTTTTAGTAATGCAAATTCTTGTGTTTCTAAACGTGTAGTTGACACGCTTATTGGTAACGATATTAATTATGATGGCGGTTATGGTGAGGATAGTGATTTTGGGTTAGCAATTACTAAACTTGGCGTGACCGTTTTACACAACCCTTTTTCAGTTAATTTACATTTAAAACCACCAATTGGTGGCTATCGCTTTTGGGGTAGTCAGGCAAAAGTAGTAGGTAAAAAACGGAAACAACAGCCTTGGGAATTAGATACGCCAATCAAGAAGATATTACCAAAACCAAGTCCAACAATTATGTATCAACTCCACAAACATTTTACGGTGCGACAACGTAGAGAATATAAAATTAAGTATTTTGTTTTTTATTTTACGAAAGCCAAACTTATCGAATGGCCCATTCGTTTAGTGAAATTACCACTACGGTTACTACAGTTTAATAAATCTGTGTTTTATGCCAAAAAACTAATAGCCTTAGGGACTCGAACAAAATAAAAAATGAAATTTTCGTTAATCATTTGCACTTACATGCGTCCAGAACCACTTTTAAAGCTATTAAAGTCGGTTAGGGAACAAACGTTATATCCAAATACTATTATAATTGTGGATGGCTCACTGGATACTAAAACAGAGCTTGTATTGGTTGATAATACATTTAGCAATCTGTATTATCATAAAGTTGATGAATCTAATCGTGGACTAACAAAACAGCGTAACTTTGGGATAAATTTAGTAGATGATAAGACAGAGGTAATCTGTTTTCTTGACGATGATACCATTTTAAAACCAAATTACTTTGAAGTCCTATTAAATACTTATGCAGAAAAACCTGATGCATTGGCAATAGGTGGCTATATTGTAAATGAAGTAAGTTGGCAAAAACAAACAACAAACAATGATGTTAATTACTTTTATTTTGATGGGTGGCAACGTAAGGAACCTCTGCGTTTTAAAATAAGACACTTGTTTGGTGTGTTGCCGGATGTGCCTCCTGGTTTTATGCCTAGTTTTTCAAATGGAAGATCGGTTAGTTTTTTACCACCTTCCGGAAAAGTATATCCTGTTGAACAAATTATGGGAGGTGTTTCGTCTTATAAAAAGGAAGTGTTTGATATTTTAAATTTTTCAACTTATTTTGAAGGTTATGGGTTATATGAAGATGCTGATTTTTCTTTGCGTTTAGCTAAACAAGGCACACTTTATATAAATACAGCAGCACAACTAGAACATTTTCATGAAGCATCTGGCAGACCAAATAAATTCCATTATGGTAAAATGGTTATTAGAAACGGTTGGTATGTTTGGCGTGTAAAATATGATAATCCAACCTTAAAAGCGAGGTTTAAATGGCATTTAACCGCTATATTACTAACTAAGGTAAGATTACTTAATGTTATTACAACAGCTAATAGAAAGGAAGCGTTTACTGAAAGCTTAGGTAGAATTGTAGGCTGGTTCTCTTTATTTTTCAATCCTCCAAAACATAAATAATGCGTTTTTTAATAATAAGTCATGTCTTACACAAATCAAATGGCCTAAAATGGTATGCTTACGCACCCTATGTGCGCGAGATGAATTTGTGGTTGAATCATGTGGATGAGGTTGAGATTGTTGCTCCGGTAACTAGTATGTCCCTTTCCGAGATAGACATAGCTTATAGTCATGATCATATTACATTAACTCAGATACCTGCAATAGCCTTTATTAATATTAGTCTTGGAATAAAGTCATTATTGGCATTGCCATATATTTTTTTAAAACTTTGGAAAGCTTGTAAGCGTGCAGATCATATTCATTTAAGATGTCCTGGTAATATAGGGTTATTAGGGAGTTTGATACAGTTTTTTTTTCCAAATAAGGTGAAAACTGCAAAATATGCAGGTAATTGGGATCCAAATGCAAAACAGCCTTTAAGTTATCGTCTTCAAAAAACGATTTTGAGTAATACAAAATACACAAAAAAGATGACTGCTCTAGTATATGGTGAGTGGCCCAATCAAACTAAAAACATTAAATCATTTTTTACAGCAACTTATAGAAATCAAGATCGGGTAGTACCTGTTATTCGTGATTATACAAAAGCGTTAGATTTTGTGTTTGTAGGGAGCCTGGTATCTGGTAAACGTCCGTTATTAGCTATTCAAATTGTGGAGCAATTATTAAGTCGAGGTGTTACATGTAATTTGCAATTATTTGGAGATGGTGTTTTAAAATCGAAATTGCAACAGTATATAGATGATAAACAGCTAGAGGACTCTATTGTTCTGCATGGTAATAAAACTAGTGAAACAGTAAAAATAGCGTTACAATCTGCTCATTTTACAATACTAGCTTCTAAGTCCGAAGGTTGGCCCAAAGCCTTGGCAGAAGCTATGTTTTTTGGCGTCATACCTATTGCAACGTCTATATCTTGTGTGCCAAATATGTTAGACTATGGTAAACGAGGTATACTCATAGCGCCTAATTTAGAAGAGGCGGTATCCAAAATAGTACTAGCTTTAGAATCTAAACAAGCATTAGTGTCGGTGTCTAGATTGGCGTCGGATTGGTCACAACATTATACTTTAGATGTATTTGAAAGTGAAATTAAAAAACTATTAAAGTCTTAAGATGAGAGTATTGCAACTTATAGATAGTCTAGAAGCAGGAGGTGCAGAGCGGGTGGCTGTTAATTATGCAAATGGTCTGATTAGTCAAGTAGACGGTAGTTATTTGTGTGTGACTAGAGCAGAAGGTCTTTTAAAAGCTAGTGTAAACAAGGCGGTTGGTTATTTGTTTTTAAATAAAAAAGCAACAATAGATGTTTCGGCGATTTGGCGATTGTATCGTTTTATAAAAAAAGAAAACATAACAGTAATACACGCACATTCGTCGTCTTATTTTTTAGCTACGCTGATTACTATTTTAAATCCTAAATTAAAATTGGTGTGGCATGATCACTATGGTAAAAGTGAATTTTTAGAGCAACGTCCTAAACGTATTCTGCAATACTGCTCTAAATATTTTGATCACATATTTAGTGTCAATTCCAAATTAAAAGATTGGGCATCATCACAATTAAAAGCAAAAACAGTTAGTTATTTACCTAATTATGCTGTGGTTGGAGATACAGTATTGTCTACACGATTAAAAGGTACAGAAGGCAAGCGTATTGTTTGTTTGGCAAATTTAAGACCGCAAAAGGATCATATAAATTTACTTAAAGCATTTAAATTAGTAGCTAAAAATAATCCAGAATGGACCTTGCATTTGGTAGGTAAAGATTTTGAGGATGATTATTCTAAGCAAGTGTTTGAATATATTAAAAGCGAAACATTGGAGGATCATGTCTTTTTTTATGGGAGTTGTGCAGATGTTTCTGCAATACTTTTAGCTTGCGATATTGGGGTTTTATCATCTCAGTCAGAAGGCTTACCTTTGGCTTTATTAGAATATGGTTTGGCTAATTTAGCTGTAGTATGTACTAATGTTGGCGAGTGCTCAGCGGTAGTAGAAAATGATATTTCTGGTTTTATTGTAAGACATGGTGATTCCGTTATTTTATCCTCTAAGTTAATTGAGTTAGTTAAATCAGATATGTTAAAAAAAACGTTCAGTACGAAACTTGTTTATAAAGTGAATAAATATTATTCGGAATCTTCAATATTATTCAAGCTGTTTAATGTTTACAATTCATAACGATTAGATTAATTATGAAAAAATTACTATTTCTTTTAATAGCTCTATTTTTAGTTTTATACTTTTTTAATAGTAGATATCCTTTTTGGACAAATAGGGCAGGAGGTTGGACAGTAGGTTTTAATACTGTTAATTCTATTGACCGAAAAATGAAGGTTTCAGATTCTAATTTTGTTACTAGTAAGTCTTTAAATACTTTGAATACCAAAGAACAATCTATATTTCTTGCCGACCCTTTTTATATTATAGAAAAAGATACTACCTATTTATTCGTGGAAAATTTATTATCGACTAGTACCGATGCACGTATTGATGTTTTTACTTCTTCAGATAATATTAATTTTGATTATAAAGGGATTGCATTAGATGAGGATTTTCATTTGTCATACCCACAAGTTTTTAAGTATGATAATCAGTTTTATATGATACCAGAAACTAAACAAGCAGATAATGTTCTGCTATATTCCACTGAGAATTTTCCTTTTGATTGGAAGGTTATTGATACTTTGATAAAAAATGTTAATTATAAAGATCCAACGATTTTAATTAAAAATGAAAAATTTTATTTATTTACAGTAGATGATGATTTGGAGTTGTATGTTTATACTTCTAATGATGTAAATGGACCGTGGCTAATTAATAAAAATCACACTAAAATAAAAGGGAATGAGTCTAGACCCGGAGGTCGTGTATTCGAATATGATAATAAAATTTATTTACCTATGCAAAACTTGTCAGAAGGTTACGGTACAGGTGTTTCTTTGTATTCTATAGTCATTACTGGTGACAGGATAGATTTAATAAAAACTCATCCCATGTTTTTGTCTAAAGAGAAAAAAATAGATGTTTTTAATAAAGGGATGCATCATGTCGATATACAAATGATAAATGGTAGTTTTTTAGTTTTTTATGACGGTCAGAGTAAAGCTATGGAAAGGGATTTTAATTGGAAACGCACAATAAAATATAATTTAATTGATTTTAATTTGTGGCAATAGAATTTTGAGTTGATTTGAATTAGTAGGTTTGAAAATTAAATATTCTTTATTTTAAAAAGTTAAGTGATATAATTTTAATGCAAAAAAAATATATAAAATTAATAGGGTTGCATGTTTTATTAGGCGCATTGGTTTATTTCTCAAAATCATTTGGAGACTTTTATTTTATATGTGTTTTTGCTTATTTTTTTATTAGAATAATTAGTGCTAAACCGCAAGTAAAAGCTTTTGAAATTATTAGAGCTTGTTCCTACGTATTAGGGGTTGAGGTTATCTTACGTATGACAGATAGTGGTCCTTTTTATGAAGCTAGTAAGTATCTTGTGATACTATTTTCCGTTATGGGCTTGTTTTATAATGGTTTTAATAAAAAAGCGACGTCTTATTTATTGTATATCGTGCTTTTAATTCCTGCGGTGTATGTGTCGTTGTACCTTTTGGATATTGGAGTAAATATCAAGAAAGCAATAGCTTTTAATTTGAGTGGGCCTGTTTGTTTGGGTATCTCAGCTTTATTTTGTTATAGTGTTCGCGTTACTAAAAAACAGTTAGAGTCTATTGTTAATTGTATTATTTTCCCTTTAGTTACTACCTTAACTTATGTGATAATGTATAACCCCGATGTATCTGTAATATCTACAAGTACTGGATCTAATTTTGAGGCATCTGGAGGGTTTGGTCCAAACCAAGTTGCTACAGTTTTAAGCTTAGGTTTTTTTTTATTGACGGTTCGTTTTTTTTATTTTAGTAAAACTAAGGTATTACGATATTTAGATTTATTGCTTATTTTATTGTTTGCTTTTAGAGCTATTGTTACGTTTAGTCGTGGAGGTGTATTGACTGCTATAATAATGATTGGTGCTTTTGTATTTGTATTGTATCGCAGTACTGACAGGCTCAATAAAAACAGGATGTTATTGTCTGTTTTTATTTTTTTATGTGTGGGAATCGCGACATGGGCTATTTCTGCAAGTCAGACTAATGGATTGATTGAGAAACGTTATGCAAATCAGAATGCTTTAGGGCAGGTAAAGCAAGATATGACAACGGGAAGAAAATTTTTATTTGAAACAGAATTTGAAGAGTTTATTGCAAATCCTTTTTTAGGCGTTGGTGTTGGTCGCGTAATGGATTTAAGGTTTCAGAAAACGGGTGTTCATTTAGCTTCTCATAATGAAATGAGTCGTCTTTTGTCCGAGCATGGGCTATTTGGTCTTCTAGCCTTTTCTATACTATTAATTGTGCCATTATTGTTTAGAATAGGAAACCGTAGTAATGTGTTATTCTTTTCTTTTTATTTATTTTGGCTACTAACTATTAACCATTCGGCCATGCGTATTGCTGCGCCAGCTTTTATTTATGCATTAAGT
This sequence comes from Olleya sp. KKT75, assembly GCF_055635485.1. Lineage (NCBI taxonomy): Bacteria > Pseudomonadati > Bacteroidota > Flavobacteriia > Flavobacteriales > Flavobacteriaceae > Olleya > Olleya sp. KKT75. The sequence continues at coordinate 196,113 of NZ_CM145759.1, read as the reverse complement.
TTATTACATATTATTGATGACAAACCTAGTTTACATAGGAAACAAATTAACCAACACGGGTAAAACAGCCACGACTATTGATACTTTAGGCAAGGGTTTGGAAGACGCTGGTTTTAAAGTGTCTTATGCGTCTAGTTATACCAATATTGTATTCCGGTTTATAGATATGCTTTGGACGGTTTTTAAGCATCGTAAAGCCACGGATTACGTATTGATTGATACCTATAGCACATTAAACTTTTATTATGCTTATGGGGTCAGTCAGCTATGTCGTATGTTAAAACTAAAGTACATTCCTATTTTACATGGCGGTAATTTGTCTAATAGATTGAAAAATAATCCAAAATTAAGTGCTTCTATATTTAACAATGCCTACGTAAATAGTGCGCCTTCTAATTTTTTAAAGATTCAGTTTAAAAACCATGGTTTTACTAATGTTACAGTAATTCCTAATAGTATTGCCATCCAACAGTATCCGTTTAAACAGCGTACAATTGATCACGTCCGTTTGCTTTGGGTGCGTTCTTTTTCAGAATTATATAATCCTAAATTAGCTGTTTCCATTTTACATGCCCTAAAATTAAAGGGTGTTGATGCTACGCTTTGCATGATTGGACCAGATAATGATGGTAGCTTAAATACAACACAAGCCTATGCTAAAAGCTTGGGGGTGTCTGTGGATTTTCCTGGTAAATTAAGTAAAGCAGACTGGATAGCACGTGCAAAGGATTATAATGTGTTTATTAATACGACTAATTTTGATAATACTCCTGTTAGTGTTATTGAAGCAATGGCATTAGGATTACCAATAGTTTCTACTAATGTTGGCGGTTTACCTTATTTAATAGCGGATTCTAAAAATGGCGTATTGGTTGCTCCAGAAGCTATAGATGCTTTTGTTACTGCTATTTTAGATTATAAAGACAAGCCTGAATTTTCACAGTCTGTTGTAAAACAAGCTAGATCCACTGCAGAATCTTTTGATTGGGAGGTTGTAAAACAACAGTGGTTGCTTACTTTAAAGTAAAAGACTTGCATTAATCCAATTACTTGTTATATTTGAATCAATTCTTCCAACTAAACAACAATGACTGATACTAGTGGTATTCACTTTGAAATTTCTGAACGTAAGATTCTACTGCGTTTATTTGATTTACTTTTTATAGGATTATCGTTATTTGCAGTTAGTACGTTTTTTGATTTTGATTACTTTAGAGTTTACGAGGATAACTGGACATCGCTTGTAGTATTAGCTATATATATTACCGTATTTGGTACAGTATTAGAATTGTATGATTTACAAAAATCAAGTCGGTTAGATACGGTTTTAGGGACCGTGTTATTAACCACATCTGTAACGGTCCTCTTTTATTTATTAACGCCTTTCTATACACCATCTTTACCAGAAAATAGATTGCAGATTCTGTATTTTTATTTAGCAATTCTATTTGGATTGTATTTTTGGAGATGGGCTTATATTACGTTTATTTCTTCTCCTAGATTTTTTAAAAAAGTACTTTTGGTTGGAGAAATTTCTAATATTAAAACCATTGTAGATGCATTTGCGAGTGCCGACCCTAATTATAAAATAATGGGGTTTATTAATTGTGAAACAGAAAAAAAACACGCTATTAAGTATACAGGGTTAAAAGAATATGCGCCTGATGAGATACATCAAATAATTAAAGATGAGAGTATTTCTGAAGTGGTTATAGCTAGTTATAATTCTGAAAATATCACGTCTTCAATTTATACAGATTTAATAACATTATTAGAAAAAGGGTTCCCAATAAAAGAGTACACGCAAGTGTATGAGGACATTACGTTTAGAGTGCCTGTGCAGTTTGTCGGGAAGGATTTTTATAAGTATTTTCCGTTTAGCCGAAACAATAAAAACAAGTTATATTTAACGGCGCGACGTATTTTTGATATCATATTATCTTGTGTTGGAATACTCTTAGGTACGGTATTTTTACCTTTAATTTTAATTGGTAATTTGATTGGTAATAGAGGTGGGTTGTTTTATTCACAGCATCGTGTTGGTCAAAACGGTATTCCGTTTAAGATTTATAAATTTAGAACCATGGTTAAAAATGCCGAACAGGGAGGTGCTGTTTGGGCGACTAAAAATGATAGTCGTATAACCAGTTTTGGTAAATTTTTACGAACTTCTAGATTGGATGAAATTCCACAGTTTGTAAATATTCTAAAAGGCGATATGAGTTTAATAGGACCACGTCCTGAACGCCCTTATTTTGTAGAAGAATTATCTCAAGTCATTCCTTTTTATGAAACGCGGCATATTGTAAAACCAGGATTGACCGGTTGGGCGCAAGTTAAAGCACGTTATGGTTCTAGTATTGATGATAGTTTGTTAAAACTACAGTATGATTTATACTATATCAAACACCGTAGTTTTTTACTTGATATTAATATCATTGTTAAAACGTTAAGTACTGTAATTTTCTTTAGAGGACAATAGGCAATCTAAAGCCTTATTGTAAACGATTTGCCTTGTAATATTTTAATAGATATGCATATCTAATAGCTAATGCGATTAATAAAGGTAGTAATGCAGGAGCAAAGCGTTGTACACCAATAGTCCAATGCATTACCATTAGGCATAACATTAAAATAGAAAACTTAATATAGGCAATAAACCAGTTTTTAGGCACTGCTTTTAAAAGTTGAGGTATACAGAAGACACTTAGTGGAAATGCCCATAAGATGTTGTAATTATAAGCAGTAGCAGTATGATCTGTTGCAAACCAAAGTAAAAACAATAACACACCAATAACACCTGTTGTAATAAATAGTGTTAGGTCTAAACCTTTAGATCTGGTCTTGTTTTTATTATCTGTATACGTTATAAAAACAATAATACCAGCTATAATGGTAAGCACTAATAATGGGCTTGTTATAAACGTACTTGTCTTATTACTATTAGTCCCTTTTTGAGTGTAAATAGTTTTAGAGTTAAGGACTACCGGTTGTTTGGTGTCTTTTAAAGTTGCTGTTTCAAAATTTTGATTAACATACTCTGGTAAAAATAGTTGTTCTCTTTGTGTTGCTGTGCGGTCTATAATAGAACCTAAGGCGATATCTATTCCAAAGCTTCCCCAAGTATTCCAATGTAAATTACTGTCTATTAATTGTCTAAACGTTTGTTTTTGGTAGTCTTTTGGTAAGTTGTAGGTAAAATTATTGTCATAAGTAACTTCAACTGCATCTCTTATTTTTGTAGCACAATTATCATAGAAAAAATCATATAAATAGGCCCCTTGATTTTTTTTGTAATTGGTTTCTAAGTAATTATTTAAGGCTTGTTTTTGCGCAAATGTTAAGCGTAACTCTTGTTCTTTAACCGTACGGTCTTCTCTAATATACAAGGCTACAAACCTATTGTAATCTGATTTACCTTGTAGGTAGTTTAGTTTTCCTCTTGCAAAATTTAAGTAGAAATTAGGCGCATCAAAATCGTAACGACCAAAGTCATACGTGATATCAGAAAACCTAGATTTAACTCTAATAGCATTGTGCCCAAAAGCATCATTTAAATTATGTCCTGGTCCAATAGTAATAACACTAATAGTAGCATCTTGAGACAATGGAAGGCTTTGAGAAAACCCTATTGTTATTGTAAATAAAAAGAAAAATTGTAAAGCTAATTTCATGCAACAAAGATAACTTATCTAAAAACACTAAAGTCAAGTTTTAACGAAAACACATTTGAATAAAGTGCAACACTTTGGTCTCCAATATCCGTAAATGCATAATCTACTTGGATGCCTTTATATTTATAGCCAACACCAAAACTGGGCTGAAAGGTTAAATCTTCAGAGTTGTCTATTTGTAATTCGTTTTGAAAATTACCTACACCTGTTCTTAAATAAATCATATCTAGGTATCCAAATTCAAATCCTAGCGCAGGATTTATACTTGCAAAAGAGGTTGATATTACATCGTTATTTTGTTCGAACCTAACATTTAAGTCTAATTCGGCTTCCAATGTATAGTCGTAATGGAAACGGTATAATTTGGCAATCCCAATTTGTAGTTTTGGTATCGTAATTTCGGTAGTTTCAGGCAGTTCTTGGTTTTGACCTTCTACTGCATTTTGTACTTTGGCAAATTCGTCTTCATTTATAGTCCACGCATTAAAAGTTGTCGTTATATCACGTGCCATAATACCAAACTTCCAATTGTTGTCGCTCTGAAACTGTATGGCAGCATCTAAACCAAATCCCCAACTAGAAGCAAAGTCTCCGATAATACGTCTAATAATTTTAGCATTGACACCATAACTTAACCCCTCAATAGGTAAATCTCGAGCGTAAGAAAATGTTAAGCCATAATCTGCTGTAGAAAATAAACTAATACGATCGTAGTTAACATTACCTTGTTCGTCAATAAGTTGTGTAGTGTCTAAAATGTCATCGACTGCAAATCTAATTAACGAGATTCCGAAAGCGCTCCTATCATCTAAAGGCATGGCAAAAGCAGCATAGTCGTAATTAGCAATATTTGCAAAATAACTAGAGTGCATTAAGGCTAATTGATTGTCTTCTAAATTGATAAGTCCTGCAGGGTTCCAGTAACCAGAATTAACATCGTTAGTTCTAGCCACGGTAGCGCTACTCATTCCTAAAGCAGCTGCATCCACACCAATATTCATAAATTCGTTTGAATATTTACGTGTTGTTTGAGCAACGGTAAGTGTTGTGCTTAGGACTAAAAAAGCTAGTAAATGGACTTTCAATTTCAATTTTTTTTACAAAGATGCTATAATTTTTCTATATATTAAACTTCAAAATTAATAGTATATTGCTTAGTGTTTGGAATAGACCAAAATACTTTGTTATTTTTACAAAAAACTAACTGATGAACATCAAAGCTTTTATACCTAATTTTATTACGCTTCTAAATTTATTATGCGGAAGTATTGCAGTAATTTTTGCCATAAACAATCATTTTGTTTTTGCTGCCTTTTTTGTGTTTTTAGGTATTTTCTTTGATTTTTTTGATGGTCTTTTAGCACGTAAATTAAACGTACAAAGTGAGCTTGGACTACAGTTAGATAGTCTTGCAGATATGGTGACTAGTGGATTAGTCCCAGGTTTAGTGCTTTTTAAATTATTAGAATTAGCGAGTAATAGTAAAGCCATTACACCAATAGATTCTTGGTCAGAATCTATGGAGTGGACGGGCTATCATTTTAATTTATTGCCATTTATAGGGTTATTTGTAACCTTAGCATCTGCATACAGATTGGCGCGTTTTAATATTGACGAAGACCAACAGAGTTACTTTAAAGGCTTACCAACACCAGCTAATGCATTACTAATTTTGTCATTACCTTTAATTTTAGAGTTTCAGAATAATGATTTGATTAATAGTATTATACTTAATAAGTGGTTTTTAATAGCCTTGACAATATTAAGTTGTTATATATTGAACTCGCCAGTAAAGTTATTTGCTTTAAAATTTAAAAACTGGAGTTTTAAACCGAACGCTGTCCGTTATATCTTTATTATTTTAAGCATTGTGCTTTTAATAGTATTACATTTTGCTGCTATACCGGTAGTTATTTTACTTTACATATTACTATCCTTATTTAATAATATCAATTAAATTTTCTTAATCAACTAATTACATCATGTTACAAATTGTTTTTACATTATTAATGCTTGTCTTATTGCAAGCAGTTTTAGGTTTTGATAACCTTTTATATATCTCTTTAGAATCTAAAAAAGCACCAGAAGCTGATCAAAAACGTGTTAGAAAAGTGGGTATTTTAATAGCTATTGTACTGCGTATTATTTTATTGTTTGTACTAGTATCTATTATTGACTTTTTTAAAGAACCTTTTTCTTTTATGACAGGGGAGTTTGGGAGTGTTGCTAGTTTTGCTTTTAACGGGCATAGTTTAATTGTACTTGCTGGAGGTGGTTTTATTATCTATACGGCTATTAAAGAAATATGGCACATGATTGGTGCACACGATTTAGAGGTGGATATTGAAGGTGATGGTAAACGTGGTAAATCTGCAAATGCTGTGGTAACTAGTATAGTTATTATGAATCTAGTATTCTCTTTTGACTCTATTTTAGCAGCTATAGGATTAACTAGCGAAATTGAAAACGCAACAACCGCGTTTATTGTTATGGCAATTGCGATTGTAATTAGTGGGTTGTTAATGTTGTTTTTAGCCGATAGAATCTCAGTGTTTTTAGCTAAAAACCGTATGTATGAAGTCTTAGGTTTATTTATCTTATTTATAGTTGGAATCATGTTAGTAACAGAAGGTGGGCATTTGGCACACTTAAAGTTATTTGGAAACCCAATTGAGTCTATGAGTAAGACAACCTTTTACTTTGTATTGGTTATTTTAATTATTGTGGACGTTGTGCAAGGGCGTTATCAAAAGAAGATTTTAGCAGAAAATGCCTCAAGGAATAAAGTAAAAGATACTAACGATATTTAATCGTTAGTATCAGGTGTTCTTTTTTTAGGGCTGCGTTTTGCTTTTTTTAGGCTCTCGTTTAGCATCCATTCAATTTGACCATTAGTGCTGCGGAACTCATCCGCAGCCCATTTTTCTATGGCTTTCATCATGTCTTCATTTATACGTAATGCAAAAGCTTTTTTCTTAGCCATTTATAGTATTAGTTAAAGTGTTGTGATTAATGCAAATGTATTGCTTATTGGTTTAAAGTCCCTGTATTTAATACTGGAGATGCATCTTTATCTCCACAAAGGATAACCATTAGGTTACTAACCATGGCAGCTTTACGATCGTCATCTAACTCTACAATATTCTTTTTACCTAGTTCTTCTAAAGCCATTTCGACCATGCTTACAGCACCTTCTACAATTTTATGACGTGCTGCAACTATAGCGGTTGCTTGCTGTCTTTTAAGCATTGCACTAGCTATTTCCTGTGCGTATGCTAAATATCCAATTCTTGCTTCTAATACTTCGATTCCTGCAATAGATAAACGTTCGTCAATTTCTTTTTCAAGCGCTTCACTAACTTCATTTACACTTGAGCGTAAGGTGATATCTTCAACATGACCTTCATCTGCAAAATTATCATAAGGATACATACTAGCTAGTTTTCTTACGGCTGCATCGGTTTGCACTTTTACAAAGTTTTCGTAATTATCTACATCAAAGGATGCTTTGTAAGTATTAGTGACGCGCCATACTAAGATTGTACTAATCATAATTGGGTTTCCTAGCTTGTCGTTTACTTTTAAACGTTCGCTATCAAAATTACTAGCACGTAAAGAAATTGCTTTTTTATTGTATAAAGGATTCACCCAAAACAGACCATTAGATTTTATACTTCCAACGTACTTACCGAATAAAAGTAATACTCTAGAGTTGTTAGGATTTACTAATACAAATCCTTTAAATAATATAATAGCTGCAACTAAACCAAATATGTATAACGGGTTTTTGGTTGTAATTATTAGGTAGATGCTAGTGACTATTAATGCAATAGTTATGGCTAGTATTAAATAGCCATTTAATGGTTTGATTTCTTTTTCTTGATTCATAGTTAGTGATTTAGTATGATATTATTTTGATATCATAAAGATATATAAAATTTACATACGAATCCTATTTAATTTTAAAATAAAAACAAATGTTAGATTTAGAGCAAAAGAAAACAGCTACACTCTTTAGTTAAGAGTATAGCTGTTTGTGTTGTATTTATGAGATTAAATTTAGTCTCTAATTTTTTTCTTACGTAGTTCAAAGTTTTGACCCAAGTATACTTTACGTACCATTTCATCATTAGCAAGTTCTTCTGGTTCTCCTGCTTTAAGGATACTTCCTTCAAACATAAGATATGTACGGTCCGTAATAGCTAACGTTTCTTGTACATTGTGATCTGTAATTAATATACCAATGTTTTTTTTGGTTAACTGTGCTACAATACGTTGTATGTCCTCTACAGCAACAGGATCTACTCCTGCAAAGGGTTCGTCTAATAATATAAAACTAGGATTAGTGGCTAATGCACGTGCAATTTCTGTACGACGACGCTCTCCTCCAGATAATAAATCACCTCTACTTTTACGGATGTGACCTAAACTAAACTCCTCAATTAAAGACTCCATGCGGTGCAATTGTTCTTTTTTTGTAAGCTTAGTCATTTGTAACACGCTTAGAATATTATCTTCAATACTTAGTTTTCTAAACACAGATGCTTCTTGCGCTAAATATCCAATTCCGTTTTGAGCACGCTTGTACATAGGGTAATTAGTAATGTTGGTGTCGTCTAAGTAGATATTTCCAGCATTAGGTTTTACCAAACCAACCGTCATGTAAAACGACGTTGTTTTTCCAGCACCATTAGGACCTAAAAGCCCAACAATTTCACCTTGACTAACCTCAAGCGATACGTCTTTTACTACTTTACGTCCATTATAGGACTTCATTAAATGTTCGGCTCTAAGCTTCATTTGGTGTGTTTAATTGTGCTAAAAATAAGCATTTCAGTATAACTTGTAAAATAGGCGCTTTATTTTATATAAAGTTTAACCTTGCTTTGTTGTATCTTGTGCTTCTAAAGCCTCCCAATACTCATAAGCACGACGTAAGTGTGGTATCACAATAGTACCACCAACTAAAGTTGCAATACTTAACGTTTCCATAACTTGCTCTTTAGATAAACCATGGTTGTAACTAGACTCTAAATGGTATTTTATACAGTCATCACATCGTAATACTGTAGAGGCTACTAAACCTAATAACTCTTTAGTTTTAACATCCAAAGCGCCTTCAGAAAAAGCATTGGTGTCTAAATTAAAAATACGTTTGATTATTTTATTATTATCGCCTAGAATTTTATCATTCATTTTTTCGCGATAGTCGTTAAATTCTTTAACTGGTTCTGACATTTTTTTCTTTTTTGTTTTCTTTTTTTTCGTTTTTCACTACAACTCTAGAGATATGGATACTAACTTCATATAAGATTAGTACAGGGATCGCTACAATAATTTGACTTGCTACATCTGGAGGCGTAATTACAGCCGACAAAATTAATACAATAACCAATGCAAATTTTCGGTATTTTTTTAAAAATTCAGGAGTAACCAAACCAACTTTTGTAAGAAAGTAGATTAATATAGGTAATTCAAATATTATTCCAGAAGCTAATACAGATGCTCTGATTAATCCAATATAAGACGAAATGTCAATCTCATTAGACACTTCCGCACTAACACTATATGTTCCTAAAAAGTTAATAGAGAGTGGTGTTATAATATAATATCCAAATAGGACACCCATAAAAAACAACAAGGAAGATATAATAATAAATCCTGTTGAAGTTCTTCTTTCTTTAGAGGTTAATCCCGGGCTTATAAATTTCCATAATTGATAGATCACATACGGGAAAGCTACAATAAAACCAGCGTAAATGGAGGTCCAGATATGTATGGAAAATTGCCCTGCCATTTCACGGTTTTGAATAATAAATGGGAAGGAATCTGCACAAAAACTAATGTCTTCAATTCCAAAAAACTGAGACATTTCACACAAACCTTGGTAGGTTGGAAACGTCATTTTTTGAGGTGCAAATAAAACGCTGTCAAACATAAATGTTGGAAAGCAAAAGGCCACCAAACCACAAAGTACAACAGCAGAAACGATTCTAATTAAATGCCATCTTAAATCCTCAAGATGATCTAAGAAAGACATCTCGTTTACATTTTTTTTCGCCATTATAAAATACCTTCTCTAATTAAATCGTGGATATGTACCACACCAGCGTATTTGCCTTCTTTTTCTACTAATATTTGAGAGATACCGTACGTTTCTAAAACCTCCATAGCATCAATAGCCATAGCATCTTCTTCGATACGTTTTGGGTTAGCACTCATAATATCTTTAGCAGTTAAATCTGTAAAATTATCTACTTTACTTAACATACGACGTAAGTCACCGTCTGTAATAATGCCAACAATAGCATTGTTTTCTGTAACAGCAGTAACACCTAACATTTTTTCGGAAATTTCAATAATTACCTGTTTAATATTGGTGTCTAAAGTAACTTCTGGTTTTTGGTTTACAGAAGAAATGTCTTCAACTCTTAAATATAATTTTTTTCCTAAAGCACCACCTGGATGATACTTGGCAAAATCTTTACTTGAAAACCCTCTTAATTCTAATAAGCTTACCGCCAAAGCATCACCTAAGACTAATTGTGCAGTTGTACTTGTTGTTGGGGCTAAATTATTTGGACACGCTTCTTTTTGTACAAACGCATTTAAGATATAGTCTGCTTGTTGTCCTAAAAACGAATCTTTATTACCAGTAATGGCAATCATTTTGTTTTTAGCATTTTTAATTAATGGCACTAAGACTTTAATTTCTGGTGTGTTTCCACTTTTAGAAATACAGATTACCACATCATCTTGTAGTATCAATCCTAAATCGCCATGGATGGCATCCGCAGCATGCATAAATACAGCGGGTGTGCCGGTAGAATTTAAAGTTGCTACAATTTTTGTAGCTATAATAGCACTTTTACCAATACCTGTAATAATAACACGACCTTTAGAATTATAGATTAATTCTACAGCGTCCGCAAAGTCGTTATCAATTAAAGTAGAGAGGTTTAGTATTGACTCCCCTTCTAATTTAATTGTTTCTTTTGCGCTACTAATAATAGATGCTTTTGTTTTCAATGTATTTAATTTTTTTGGTTTATAAAGATTTTACTATCTTTAGTTTTATTCTAAAAAAGCGACAAAGCTTTAATATAATAATATTGGCAACAAATTTAGCGAAAAAATTGGGAGGGGAATTCAATTTTTAGCAACATTTTATTTGTTAGTCATATGTAAGTAAGTGTAAATAATTAATTTAATACGTAAGTTATAACTAGTGAAAAGCGATTTGCATTCTGCATTAAAAAAATACTTTGGGTTTGACGAGTTTAAAGGACTTCAAGAACAGGTTATACAAAGTATTACAAAACAAGAAAATACATTTGTGATAATGCCAACTGGTGGTGGTAAAAGTTTATGCTACCAATTGCCAGCGTTGATGCAAGAAGGGACTGCTATTGTAGTGTCTCCTTTAATTGCATTAATGAAAAATCAAGTAGATGCCATTCGTGGTATATCTAATGAGCATGGTGTTGCACATGTATTAAATTCATCTTTAAACAAGACAGAAGTAAAACAAGTTAAAGAGGATATTACTAACGGTATTACAAAACTATTATATGTAGCACCAGAATCGCTGACCAAAGAGGAAAACGTGGAGTTTTTACGCACTGTAAAAATCTCGTTTATGGCAGTAGATGAAGCGCATTGTATTAGTGAGTGGGGTCATGATTTTAGACCAGAGTACCGAAATTTAAGATCTATTATAAGACGTATAGGGGATAATATTCCTATTATTGGTTTAACAGCAACCGCAACACCTAAAGTGCAAGAGGATATCTTGAAAAACTTAGGGATGAATGACGCTAATACGTTTAAAGCTTCTTTTAATAGACCTAATTTATATTACGAAATACGTCCAAAAACAAAAACTGTAGATTCTGATATTATCCGTTTTGTAAAACAAAACGAAGGGAAGTCAGGGATTATTTATTGTTTGAGCAGAAAGCGCGTGGAAGAGTTAGCACAAGTATTGCAAGTTAATGGTATTAAAGCAGTACCGTATCATGCCGGATTGGATGCTAAAAAACGTTCTAACCATCAAGATATGTTTTTGATGGAAGATATTGACGTTGTTGTCGCTACCATTGCTTTTGGGATGGGAATAGACAAGCCAGATGTACGTTTTGTAATTCACCATGACATACCTAAAAGTATTGAAAGTTATTACCAAGAAACAGGTCGTGCAGGACGTGATGGAGGAGAAGGACATTGTTTAGCGTATTATGCATATAAGGATATAGAAAAACTAGAAAAGTTTATGTCTGGTAAACCTGTAGCGGAGCAAGAGATTGGTCAAGCGTTACTGCAAGAGGTTGTCGCTTTCGCGGAAACTTCAATATCACGACGTAAATTTATATTGCATTATTTTGGAGAAATGTTTGACAACGCCACTGGAGATGGTGGAGATATGGATGATAACATGCGTTTTCCAAAAGACAAACAAGAAGCACAAGACGATGTTAAATTGCTTTTAGAAATTGTTGATGCAACTAACGAAAAGTATAAAGCAAAAGAACTAGTAAATGTTATTACTGGAAAATCAAATGCTTTAATAGCATCACATAAAACGGATGCACAGCCCTTTTTTGGAAAAGGAAAAGCTAAAGATAAATCCTATTGGATGGCCTTAACACGTCAAATTTTAGTGACAGCTATGCTTAAAAAAGACATCGAAACTTACGGTGTTATTAAGTTAACAGATAAGGGAAGAGCGTTTATTACAAGCCCGTCATCTTTTATGATGACTAAAGATCATCAGTTTGGTGACGAGACTGATAATTCTATTATCACAGCACAAAGTGGTGCTGGTGCAGTTGTGGATGAGGCTTTAATGAAAATGCTAAAAGATTTAAGAAAATCTAATGCTAAAAAATTAGGTGTACCTCCTTTTGTAATATTTCAAGATCCTTCATTGGAGGATATGGCTTTAAAATACCCAATAACTGTTGCCGAATTATCCAATGTGCATGGTGTTGGAGAAGGGAAAGCTAAAAAGTACGGAAAAGATTTTGTTAGCTTAATTGCGCAATATGTGGAGGATAATGATATTATTAGACCCGATGATTTAGTTGTTAAATCTACAGGAAGTAACTCTGCTCTTAAATTATATATCATCCAAAATGTGGACAGAAAGTTACCATTAACAGATATCTCTTCTGCAAAAGGAATGGAAATGCCTGCTTTTATTAAAGAAATGGAAGCTATTGTATTTTCGGGAACAAAACTAAATATCGATTATTGGATAAATGATATTTTAGATGAAGACCAACAGGAAGAAATTCATGACTACTTTATGGAGTCAGAAACAGATAAAATAGATGTGGCAATAGATGAGTTTGATGGCGACTATGATGACGAAGAATTACGTCTGTATCGTATCAAATTTATTAGCGAAGTCGCTAATTAATATTACACATTACAGTACTAAAAGAGGAAAACGACAGTTGCTACTGTTCGTTTTCCTCTTTTATTTTTGCAATAGGTTTAAACACAAACGTGTTCTTTTTTATATTTAACGTGATACTTTTAATAGTAGATCGTTTTATTTTTTCGACAGTATCTTTTTCAATTTCAAAATCAATACGTGTTGCATTACCCTTAAAAATATCTACAGGATCAGATTCTATTTCGTCCATATCAGATTTTAAGCTCAAGTTATACCCTTCGCCATCCACTAACAATGTAGCGCCAGTTTTGGTTTTAGTATTTAAGCGCCCAATAACGTACGTTTGTAAATAATAGTAACCACCAAGCTCATTATAACCAGCATAAATAACATTTTGATCAGACACGCCAAGTGGGGCATCTTCACTATGTTTTAAAACGGTTTCGATATAATCAGCATCTTCAGCTTGACTTGTCTTATTTCCTCCAAAAATTTTACTAAATACACCCATAGTTTATTTTAATCTGTGTCAAATCTAATAAAATTTAAGAGAATAGGATTCGCTTAAAAAAAATGATATCAGATAACACATACCTTTTAACTTCTTTATATCTTTGCAGTTCATTAAAAAACAATGTAATGCAAGACGGTTTATACGCAAAATTTAATACGAATAAAGGCGAGATTTTAGTCGCTTTAGAATTTGAAAAAACGCCTGGAACAGTTGGTAACTTTGTTGCTTTAGCAGAAGGGAATATGGAAAATAAGGTTAAGCCTCAAGGTACGCCTTACTACGATGGATTAAAGTTTCATAGAGTTATAGATAATTTTATGATTCAAGGAGGATGTCCTCAAGGTTCTGGAACAGGAGATCCAGGGTATAAATTTGATGACGAATTTCATCCTGAATTAAAACATAGTGGGCCTGGAATATTAAGTATGGCCAATTCTGGACCAGGAACAAACGGAAGTCAATTTTTTATTACACATATTGCTACAGATTGGTTAGACGGTAATCATACTGTATTTGGTAATGTAGTAAAAGGACAAGATATAGTAGACGCTATCGCTCAAGGAGATCAAATTGATACTTTAGAGATTGTTAGAGTTGGTGCTGCTGCAGAAAGTTTTAATGCTATTGAAGCATTTAGAACATTTGAAGGTGCAAGAGAAAAGCGTATTGCTGAAGAGCGTGCAGAAAAAAGTGCTGAGTTAGATAAATTAGCTGCAGGTTTTGAAGAAACTGAAAGTGGTTTACGTTACCAAATCATCCAAAAAGGAGCTGGTAAAAAAGCAGAAAAAGGAAACCAAGTATCTGTGCACTATAAAGGACAATTAGCAGACGGAACTGTATTTGATAGTTCTTACAAACGTAACCAACCTTTAGATTTTCAAGTAGGAGTAGGTCAAGTTATTTCTGGTTGGGATGAAGGGATTCAATTATTAAACGTAGGTGATAAGGCGCGTTTTGTAATACCTTCAGACTTAGGATATGGAGCAAGAGGTGCAGGAGGAGCAATTCCACCTAACGCCGTACTTGTATTTGATGTAGAGCTTGTTGACGTTAAATAATAATAAGACAGTATAATATTTAGCACGTTTAAATACTATATTAAAACACTAATAAAACCTTAAAAGAGTCAAATCTTTTGAGGTTTTTTTATTTACTTTTACCTCATGACAGACCAGCAACTAGAAACATTAAAATACCCTATTGGTACATTTGATTGTCCATCAACTATTACAAAAGCCATGACAGAGGCTTGGATTTCTATTTTAGAACATTTTCCTAATAGATTAGAGCAATTAGTATCTGATTTATCGGATAAGCAATTAGATACACCATATCGTGTTAATGGTTGGACGGTTAGGCAAGTGGTACATCATGTTGCGGATAGCCATCATCATAGTTATATCCGTTTTAAATGGGCTATGACGGAAGATAATCCTGTGATTAAAGCATATAACGAAAACACATGGGCTGCACAGCATGATTACAATCAGCCTATCGAATTGTCATTATTACACATCAAAGCGGTACATGCTAAGTTGGTACATTATGTTAAAGGATTAAGTATAGAGCAGTTACAACGTACCTTTATACATCCTGAAAGTAATGAAACGGTTGCTTTAACTAAAAACTTAGGGATTTATGCATGGCATAGTAATCACCATTATGCGCATATACAAGAACTGATTAAACGCGAAGGTTGGATGTAACCGCTAATTGGGTGTTTTTATTATCGTACCATTTATAGCGCAACATTGACTTACAGTGTTGTAAATAGTGCCAAATTTTTCAATATTTTTTTTAAGTAAATTGATGTTTAAACTGTCATCATCACTATAAATTTTTAGCTTATAATTTATCTGGTCCATTCTAGGTGGTTTTTCTAAACGTGTCGCACCAACGGTTATTTCTGCTTTTGTGTACTCAAACTTCATTAATCCAGAAAAGCGCTCAACATTTTTAAGAATACACGCCGAAAAAGACCCCAAGAATAATTCTGCGGGGTTAGCTAATGTGTCAGCAGATGCTTTAGTTGTTCCAAAGTTAATATCAGATTGTTTAATCTGCATAGATGCATTGTTGTTTGCTTTGGATTGGGCTGTAATGGAATAGGTCATAATTTGTTTTTATTAACTATTTATATAGATGCTTTTTACAATCAGTTTTAGTTTTAAAAGACGGGTGTGTTTAAAGCGAAATATCATAAAAAACACCTTAATAAAGATACCAATTTCTTCAATTTGAAATTAAACTTTTGATATGATTTAAATCATGTCATTTTTAGTATTTCATTTTAAAATATTACATTGCAGTATAACCACAACCTAACTAAGTCATGAGTGATACTATTCAATTTGACGATTTTGCCAAAGTCGATTTACGTATTGGTACCATATTAGAAGTGAACGATTTTCCTGAAGCCAGAAATCCTGCGTATCAATTAACTATTGATTTTGGAGATTTAGGTATCAAGAAAACCAGTGCGCAAATAACAACTCTATATACAAAAGAAACCTTGCTTAATAGGCAAATTGTTGCTGTAGTAAATTTTCCTAGAAAACAAATTGCTAAATTCATGAGTGATTGTCTTGTAGTTGGAGCAGTAGATGGTAAGGATGTTATTTTACTTAATCCAGAAAGTAAAGTGCCAAATGGTGCTGCGGTATCATAGTTTATGGTAGAGGTCGATCACGCGCAAATCAACTTTGATTCTAATGGTCTTTTTATTTTAAATATTGCCTTAGCTATTGTCATGTTTGGTGTAGCTTTAGGTATAAATATTCAAGATTTTAAACAATTAATCAAGCAGCCTAAACCCATTCTTGTAGGTTTACTGTCTCAGTTTGTATTATTACCTTTAGTCACCTTTTTATTAGTCATTTTAATACAGCCAGAACCTAGTATTGCGTTAGGTATGTTTATGGTGGCAGCATGTCCTGGTGGTAATATTAGTAATTTTATAACCCACTTGTCTAAGGGTAATACCGCGCTGTCCATTAGTCTAACCGCTTTTGCGTCTGTATTAGCGTTGGTATTTACGCCCTTTAATTTTCAGTTGTTTGGTAATTTATATGCGCCGACAGCTACGATATTAAAGTCGGTAACCTTGCAGCCTATGGCTATATTTAAAATTATGGCATTAATTTTAGGGCTTCCGTTAATAGGAGGGATGTTATTAAATTACTATCGACCAAAATGGTCTAATCAGTTGTCTAAAGTTTTGAAGCCAGTATCTATCTTCATTTTTATTAGCATCATAGTTATTGCATTTTCAAAAAATATAACAGTATTTACTGATTTTATACATCACGTATTAGCGATCGGAATAAGTCATAATATTGTGGCTTTATTATTGGGCTTTTTGGTAGCGAAAGCTTTTAGGTTGTCATTTAAAAATCAAAAAACGTTAAGTATCGAAACCGGAATTCAAAACTCAGGGCTTGGATTGTTATTGGTCTTTACTTTTTTTGATGGCTTAGGCGGAATGGCAGTTTTGGTTGCCTTTTGGGGAATTTGGCATATTATTTCTGGGTTAATACTAGCGTCGTTTTGGACGAGATCAAATGAAAAAATATAAATTTTTGAAAAAATTGTGGTTGCATAGTGTTAGGTTGTATATCCAAATTGGATTGTTTTTTTATTATAAAAACATCAGTTTAATAGGAAAAGAAACAATACCCAAAGACCAGCCCGTATTATTTTTGGGTAATCACCAAAATGCACTATTAGATGCCTTGTTGATCGCTACTAAGTCTGGACGGTTTTGTTATTATTTAACGCGAGCAGCTGTTTTTAAAAAATCTCTGGTTAGTAAACTATTGCAAAGTCTTAATATGCTTCCAGTATATCGTGTCCGTGATGGATGGAGTACTATTGCTAAAAACAAATCAGTATTTAGTACTAGTGTAGGGTTATTGCATGACAATCAGGCTATAACTGTTTTTCCGGAAGGGAGTCATAGTTTGGTTAGACGTGTTAGACCGCTTAGTAAAGGATTTACTAGGATTGTACTAGAGTTAAGAGAAAAGCACCCTAATACCGCAGTTAATTTAATTCCAGTAGGGTTTAATTATCAAGAAGCTAAACAAATGGGAAGTTGTGTAACTCTTGTTTTTGGGCAACCTATAGTGTCTTCGGATTACAATCAATTAAATACAATAGAGGCTACTAAACAAATAAAGGCGGATGTGTTTGATGCAATGTCCAAGTTGACGACTCAGATTCCTGAAGAAAAGTATGATATCGTGTTACAAAAATTAACGGAACGTCAAGTTGATTTTACCGATCCTAAAACGGTCAACCGTTGCATTGCTTCTAATTTTGAAGAGTGTAGCAGTCAGCCTTTAAAAACAGGTGTTTTTAAAGGCGTTTTAAAGCCAGTGGTGTATGCAATATTGTGCTTACCAATACTTGTCTGGAAAAAAGTGCTAAAACCTAAAATTAAAGAAGAAGAATTTGAGTCAACCTTTAGGTTTGCGGTCTGTTTGACATTAGTGCCCTTTTGGATGCTTTTATTGTTTTGTATTACAATTAGTAGCTTTGGGTTAGTTTCGGGACTTGTTGGTTTAATATCAAGCTTACTATTATTCTTGGTTTATAATAAAGCATAAAAAAAGCCTTTTCTGTAATTAGAAAAGGTTTTTTTTATGCTTTTAGTATGGATTAGATATCATCAAAATCTACATCTGTAAATCTACTTTCTGCACCTGTTGTGTTTTCAGTAGTTTCAGTAACAGGAATGGCTTCTGTAGTTGCTTCTGGTTTTGGTGTATCGTATTCTCTTTTAAAATCTTTTTGGTGACGTTCGCTTATAACTTCATCTCCTTTTTCGTTGATGATATAATCTGTCATTTCCTTTAAGATTTCATTAAACTCGTTAAAATCTTCTTTGTATAAATAGATCTTATGTTTTTTATAATGAAATGATCCGTCGTCATTTGTAAACTTTTTACTTTCAGTAATCGTCAAATAGTAATCGTCTGCTTTTGTCGCTCTTACATCAAAAAAGTAAGTTCGTCTTCCGGCTCTTAAAACTTTCGAAAAAATCTCTTCCTTCTCCATCATCTCGTTATTATGCATAATACTAGTTTTGTGTTGTTAGTTAATTCTCTCTCAAAAATCAAGAAAAAAGTTGAATGTCACAACATTTTAATACAAATATTTTTACTTAGTTGTTTTTAAATACAACTCTTTATAATAACCATCTACGGTAATAAGCTGATTATGTGTTCCGGATTGTACTATCTGTCCATCGTCTAAAACAATTATTTGATCTGCATTTTTAGCAGAAGAAATCCTGTGACTAACAATTATGGTTGTTTTGTCTTTAGTAATCGTTTTTAGATTAGTTAAAATTTTCTCTTCAGTTTCTGTATCAACAGCTGATAAACAGTCGTCAAATAGCATGATTTCAGGTTTCTTGATGATTGCTCTAGCTATGGAAACGCGTTGTTTTTGTCCTCCTGATAAAGTAATACCACGTTCTCCTAAAACAGTGTTGTATTGTTTTTTAAACTTGACTATGTTTTTATGTACTTGTGCTAGTTTTGCAGCTTCAATAACCTCCTCATCTGTTGCGTTTTCTTTTCCAAACTTGATGTTATTATTAATACTGTCACTAAACAAAAAGGCGTCTTGTGGCACATAACCTGTGGCATCACGCAGGCTGTATAAATTTAAATCTTGGATTGGTGTATTGTCAATTAAAATTTCGCCTTTATTAACATCATATAGACGTCCAACTAAATCTAAAATAGTAGATTTTCCAGAACCGGTTTTACCAATAATAGCTAGCGTTTCTCCAGAGTTAACTTTAAAGCTAACATCTTTTAAGGCTTGTATATTAGTATCGTCATAAGTAAAGGATACATGTTTAAACTCAATATCACCTTTTATGTTAGACGCTGTTGGTGTGTTATTTTGTATTTCGGGTTCTGTCTTTAAAAACTCATTAATACGTTTTTGAGAAGCTTCTGCTTCCTGCACTATTGAGGTTACCCAACCTACAGTGGCTACTGGCCATGTTAGTAAGTTGACGTACATTATAAACTCAGAGATGGTCCCCAAGCTAATCTCGCCATTCATGTACTGTTTTCCACCAATATATATAACTAATACATTACTTAATCCAATTAGTAAAATCATCATTGGAAAAAATAAAGCTTGTATTTTGACTAGATTAAGTTGCTTTTCTTTGCTAGTTTCTGATAACTCATTAAAGTTAGCAGATGTCTGGGGCTCTATTCCGTAGGCTTTTATAACAGAAATTCCACTAAACGTTTCTTGAGAAAACGTTGATAATTTAGATAAATACTGTTGTACAACGGTACTACGCTTGTGTATTTCTGAGCTTATTTTGTAAATTATTATAGACAAAATAGGTAAAGGAATAATAGTATATAAGGTTAATAAAGGGGCTTGTTTAAACATAAAAACAAGCGCAACTATAAATAAAGTTAAGGTGTTTATACTATACATAATGGCAGGACCTGCGTACATGCGTACTTTTCCAACATCCTCGCTAATACGGTTCATTAAATCTCCCGTTCTGTTTTTCTTATAAAAGTTAAGAGACAGTTTTTGATATTGTTGATAGATTTCGTTTTTTAAATCAAACTCAATATATCGTGACACGTTAATAATTGTTTGACGCATCCAGAAGGTAAGTATACCAGATAAGACAGCAGAGCCTACTAAAAACAAGATGTATTTTAGTAATTTGGCTTTATACGTGACTTCACTAGTTTCAGGGTTTTGTAGTTGATCGTTGACTACATCTATAATTGAACCAATAAATTTTGGAACAAAAACAGTAAATAATTTAGAAACTATAGTAATTAAAACACCAATTATTATTTGTGTTTTATATTTGTAAAAATACTTGTTAAGATGTTGTAGTTCTTTCATTTAAATGACAACGTAGTTTTAGAAAGTTTTTAACAATTTCACATTTTAACATGCTAATTATTGTTTTAATATTAATTATAAGCTAATTTCGCGCATTGATTTTACAAATAATGTAATATCTATGTATTAAATTAAATGTTTACTAAATGGTTTCAGAATTAATCAATACCAATCAACTATCAAAAGCAGATCCTGTTTTTGGACAATTATCTTTCGATAATCACGAACAAGTCGTTTTTTGCAACGACAAAGATACAGGATTAAAAGCAATAATTGGAATACATAACACAGTTTTAGGACCTGCATTAGGAGGTACTAGAATGTGGCAATATGCTAATGAGTGGGAAGCACTTAATGATGTATTACGTTTATCTAGAGGGATGACTTTTAAGTCAGCTATTACAGGTTTAAACCTAGGTGGTGGAAAAGCTGTTATTATAGGTGATGCCAAAACACAAAAAACGCCAGAATTAATGAAGCGTTTTGGAGAGTTTGTGCATAGCTTAAGCGGAAGATACATTACTGCAGAAGATGTAGGAATGGAAACTGCAGATATGGATTTAGTTAGAGAAGTAACACCTTATGTTACTGGAATATCTGAAGACAAAGGTGGTGCAGGAAACCCATCTCCAATTACAGCATACGGTGTATTTATGGGAATGAAAGCTGCTGCTAAATATAAGTTTGGAACAGATGTTTTAGAAGATAAAACTGTAATTGTACAAGGGATTGGACATGTTGGTGAGTCTTTAGTAGAGCATTTAACAAACGATGGTGCTAAAGTAATTATTGATGATATTAACGAAGAGCGTCTTGCTGCAATAAGCAAAAAGTACGGGGCTTCAATTTATAAAGGAAGTAATGTATATGTAGAGGATGTAGATATCTACGCACCTTGTGCATTAGGCGCAACAATTAACGATAACACAATTAACTCAATCAGAGCTAAAGTTATTGCTGGAGCAGCAAACAACCAATTAGCAGACGAGATTAAGCATGGTCGTATATTACAAGAAAAAGGAATTGTTTACGCACCAGACTTTTTAATTAATGCTGGAGGAATTATTAATGTTTATGCTGAGTTAGAAAACTACGGTAAACAAGAAATAATGAGAAAGACAGAAAATATTTATAATACGACGTTGGAAATCTTGAATAACGCTGAAACTAATGATGTTACAACACATCAAGCAGCCTTAGATATAGCTTTAGGTAGAATTGAAGCTAGAAAAAAAGAAAATCAGCAATAGATATTACTAAAATAGACTATTTTTGCAGGGCGGAAGTGAAAACTTTCGCCCTTTTTAATTAATATAAAAAAGTATTTCAAACTAATTGAAATCTAAAGTTCTTTGTAAATATGCTAAGTAGAAGACATATCCGTGTTAAAGTAATGCAAGTATTGTACGCATTTAATGGTACAGAAAGTGATGATTTTTCAAAAGATCAAAAATTTTTATTATACAGTATAGATAACATGTATAGCCTTTATTTAATGATTTTGTCATTAATGATAGAGGTTAATAAAAAATCTAAAACCCAATTAGAGACCATTCAAAAGAAGCATTTAGCAACTCCAGAAGAAAAAAATCCCAACAAAAAATTTATAAACAATCAAGTATTACAGCTTATTGCTAATAACGAGGCTTTAAAAATAGCTTTCGCGAATAACAATATTAATAATTGGCAATTAGATAACGAGTATGTAGACGTTATTTATAAAGCAATTATTGCTAGTGACTTGTATAAGGAATACATGCAAACTAAAACCTCTACTTTTAAAGAAGACAGAGATTTTATTGTAGATGTGTTTAAGGATATTATTGCTCCAAACGAAAAACTATACGATTATATCGAAGATAAAAATTTAACGTGGTTAGATGATTTACCAACGGTTAATACTTCAATATTAAAATTGTTACGTAAAATCAAGGAGTCTTCTGACGAGCGTTTTTTAACGCCGCAATTATATAAGGATATCGAAGACAAACAATACGCGATTAACTTGTTTAAAAAAACATTGTTAAATCAAACTAAAATTGGTCAAGAGATTTCTGATAAAACTAAAAATTGGGATACAGAACGTATTGCAAGTTTGGATATGGTATTATTAAAAATGGCCATTTGCGAGCTTAAAGAGTTTCCATCTATACCAACTAAAGTCACAATTAACGAATATTTAGAGATTTCTAAAGAGTACTCTACACCAAAAAGTAGTATTTTTATCAATGGTATTTTAGATAAAATATTAAAAGAGTACCAAGAGGACGGAAAACTAAATAAAATTGGTCGAGGATTGATGTAGTAAAAAAATATTATTATTTTTGACAGACCAAATATTATCTAACGGAAGTCTAAACATTTAGACTTGAACAAATTTAAAATAAGTATTATGAAAAAAGTATTGATTCTATTAAGTGCAGTATGCTTAATCAGCTTAACATCATGTAAGCAAAATGCAGCAGCTAAAATTGACCCAAGCAATGTTACAGCAGCAGCAGAAAGAGACGCTAAATCTAACAAATTACCAGTAATTACTTTTGATAAAAAAGAGCATGACTTTGGTCAGATTGTATCAGGTACTCCTCAAGAAACAGTGTTTTCTTATACTAATACTGGAGAAGCACCTTTAGTAATTACAGATATTAAAAGTACTTGTGGATGTACAGTACCTCAAGATTGGTCAAGACAACCATTAGCAGTTGGAGAGTCTGATAAATTTACAGTTAAATTTAACGGTAAAGGAGCTAACAAAACATCTAAAGTAATTAACATTACTGCTAACACTTCTACAGGTAAAGAATCTGTAAAAATTACAGCATTTATTACTCCAGATCCTAATGCAGCTTCAAAAGGTGCAAATACTAACTTAGGACCGGTTATTCAATAATGGAGAGTCTTAGCGGAATTTTACCAATAGTAGCAATGATTGCTGTTGTGTATTTCTTAATGATTGCACCACAGATGAAACGTGCTAAAAAAGAAAAAGCATTTGCTGCGGAATTAAAACGTGGTGATAAAGTAATTACTAAAAGCGGTATGCACGGTAAAGTTGCAGAGCTTAACGATAAAGACAATAGTTGTGTTATAGAAACTATGTCTGGAAAGCTTAAGTTTGATCGTTCTGCCATTTCTATGGAAATGAGCGCAGCGTTAAACAAACCAGCTGCAGAGTTAAAAAAGTAAACATTACTTTAAAATATATTTAAAAGGCGACCATTTGGTCGCCTTTTTATGTTTAGTGAATTTTGGACTTATGATGCTGTAGTCCTTCTATTTTAATTATAATAAAGGCTGTTTTTTTAAGCCTATCGCTTGTTTTAACCCCTTTTTCTATGCTTCATTTATATAATTGACTACATAGTGTTGTATTTAAGTAGAGGAGGTCTTAAAAGTATAGTCTAACTAATTTGTAGCTTACCAATATTAATTCAATTTTTATCATTTTAGTTCGGGTTATCTTTATTGATTTTGATGTGTTTTTACAAATAGTATACTTTGCTAGCTTTTTTAGTTGGTTTTAGCACAGTTAGGAGTCAGAATTCAGGTGTATTTTACTACTATTATTAGGGTGAATGAAATAAATTAGAAAATAAAAGTGCTGTAACCACTTAATAATCAATCAAACAAAAAACATGTGATAAAAACAGTAGATTTTTGTTTGTTTAAACGTAAAACTTAAATATATTTGTGCCAGCTTAGGGGAGATACTCAAGCGGCCAACGAGGGCAGACTGTAAATCTGCTGACTACGTCTTCGCAGGTTCGAATCCTGCTCTCCCCACAGAAACAGTAAAAGCCTTCTTATTTAAGAAGGCTTTTTTTATGCATTAAATTTAGAGTTTGCTTTTGAGTTTTGTTTAGCTGAATTATAAAAGTGGTGTGATACATTACATCTTTTAATTTTTATTAGAAGCAGAAGCGTATTTATTTTAAATAGAAAAAGCCAAAACAAATCTGTTTTGGCTTTTTTTATTGTAAGCATGGTTTTATCAACGCACGCTAGCTTATGTTTGATGTATTAACGTAATAGTCTAATCTGAATATAATAGTAGCGTAAAGCTAGTAAAAACACACAGTTTTATCTATCTGTTTAGAGATAGAAAGTAAAGGCTAAAAAAAAACTAGAGCTTAGGCCTAGTTTTCAGTTAATACTTTTTTGAAATATTTTAAATCTAATATGTTCATGCTGTTATCAAGGTTTCTGATAAGCGAAATCACATATTTAAGACTTTCAATTTGATCTATTTCTACAGTTTCAACTTCAGCTTCTTCTGTTTCTTCAGTGTCTTCCTCAGTATCAGTATCTTCTTCAAGAGGAGAATCTTCTGGTATAGCTATTAAAAAAGAATCATTCTCTTCAATATGCTCGTAAGTATAACGAAGTACTTTTACAGCAAGAGGCACTTCTTTCTCTATAGCGTAAGTTCTTAATTCTTTAATGTCATCAATCAATGTATCTGAAGTAATACCTGTAGCATCTAGGTTTTTCAGAATACGGTCTATTAGCGTAATTGCTTTTTTATTTTCCAAAGGGCAAAATTATAATATGATTAGTTACTTCGAATTGCAAATTTAATTTTTTTTGTCCTTACGGGAAATCAATTGCAGATGTTTATTTCAATTATTTTTAATGGCTGTAAATCATTGGTGCTTTTTCCAATAGGGTTTACCATAACCACAAAAAATTTCGGATCCAGATTTTATACGTTTAGTTGCTATTATACAAACATTGCCATCATCATCTAATCCAATTTTGGCATTGTTTTTAAAAGGACTATTCGAGGTCCCTTTAGTGTCATTTGCATATTTAGCAAAACAGTCGGTATGCATGCTATCCATTATGCTTCCATCTAATAAATTAATAAAATAACGGTCGTGGTTTTGTTTTGCTCTTTTGTCTGCTTCAAGCGCATCAATTATTTCGCCTTTAAAAAGCGAAATAATCTCATGCTTGTATATGTCTATAACCGTAAATAAACCACTGCCAGCTTCAAGTATTTGCGAGGGGTGCACATAAAGATAATCTTCCTCTAAACCTTCAATGGTATTGTTTTGTGTGGTATCCGTTTTGATAATGATAGTCTTAAATAAGTAATTACTCTGTTATGGCTAATTTATTAACCTGAAATGTCATGGTTGGAATAGGTCCCGTAATGTCGTTAATACGTGAATTGGTATAGTACAAATCACCATTATAAATACTAAAAGTATCAGCCCAACGTACCATATCACCTTTGGCTATAGTTGTTGTTTTACCGTTTAAATCTCTTTTTAAAATGGCATTGTTTTCTAAATCGGCATAGTAAAGATTACCAAATTGGTCAAAAATCATTCCGTCAGGTGCAGCAGTTCTATCTACAACTTCTACAGCAGCTTCTATATCTTCCGTCGTACCATTAATTAAAACAGCTGTTGACACTGCGTATAACGTATATCCGGTTAATGCATGAAAATACAATGTATCATCTATTTGGTTTAAAGCAATACCGTCAGAATGTACGGTGTTTACCCATTGTTTACCATTTATAGTTAAATGATCCGTTTCGGCAATTGTAGAAAAATGATCCGTTAATACACGTTTAAATGTTCCGTTTTTTAAATTCAAAATTAATAAACCTGCGTGTCCCGAATCTGTAAAGTAAGCAACCTTATTTTTACGATCGATACGGACATCATTGATATATGAATCTTTAAAAAACACATCGTTTGGTAACGTGTACGTTTGTGTTAGACTATCATTTTCTAAATTGAAAACAAATAATTTTGGATTAGATAAAACACCTTTAAAAAACGGGTTTCTAGTATCTACTACAAATAATTCGTTTTGAGAAACAACAACAGATTGCACTGCAACAAAAGTAGTATCTGTTAAAGGGGTGTCAGGAGTCCAGCTATTCCAATTTTCATTTGGAAAAGGAATAGATTCGCCATTCACCACTTCTGTAACCGAATGTTTTACTGTCGGTCTCCATCTAGGAAAATTAACAAATACACGTCCCGCTTGACTTACAGAAACACCTGTAACTTGTTGACCAGTAAATTCTGCAACCTTTGTAATAGTTGCTAATTTTTCTGATGTAGTACTTGTTTCTGTTGTTACAGGATTAGTCTGTTTTGTCTCTTTTTTGCAAGCAATACAGCTTATAACCAAAGCCGATAATACTAATAGTTTTTTCATTATTATTTGTTTTTCTCTGCTGTAATTTCACAAATCTTACAAATTACTTCCGTTGCTTTAATCATACTTTCAACAGGAACATACTCATAACGACCATGAAAATTATGTCCTCCAGCAAAGATGTTTGGACAAGGTAAGCCCATATAGCTTAATTGTGATCCATCTGTACCACCACGAATTGCTTTGATAAGCGGTTTGATATTTAATTGCTTCATAGCTTCTTCTGCAATATCAACAATGTGCATTACAGGTTCCACTTTTTCTTTCATATTAAAATATTGATCCTTAATCTCGATAGTTACTACTTCTCTTTCATATTGTGCATTAAGCTCATCAGTTAGCTTTTGCATCATTTCTTTTCTAGCTTCAAAATGACCTAAATCGTGATCTCTAATTATGTATTCTAATACTGTTTCTTCAACTTCTCCAGATATAGAGTACAGGTGGAAAAAACCTTGGTAACCTTCCGTATGTTCCGGTGTTTCTAATCTTGGTAACGAGTTGATAAACTCTGTAGCGATGTACATGGAGTTGACCATTTTTCCTTTAGCATAACCAGGGTGCACAATTTTTCCTTTTACTTTTACAACCGCTCCTGCAGCATTAAAGTTTTCGTATTCTAATTCTCCAATTTGACTACCATCCATTGTGTAAGCCCAATCTGCACCAAATTTTTCAACATCAAATTTATGTGCACCACGACCAATTTCTTCATCAGGTGTAAAACCAACTCTAATTTTTCCGTGTTTGATTTGTGGATTAGCCACAAGATATTCCATTGCCGAAATAATCTCTGTAATTCCAGCCTTGTCATCTGCACCTAAAAGTGTTGTTCCGTCTGTAGTAATTAATGTTTGACCTTTGTATAATAGTAAGTCTTCAAAATAATCTGGAGACAACACAATATTTTCTTCTTTGTTTAAAATAATGTCTTCACCATCGTACTTATCAATAATTTGAGGTTTAACATTAGCACCTGTAAAATCAGGAGTCGTATCAAAATGCGAAATAAACCCAATAGTTGGTACGTCATGAGCAACATTACTAGGTAAAGTTGCCATTATATAAGCATGCTTATCTATAGTGACCTCTTCTAGACCAATAGCTTTTAGCTCTTCTACTAACGCATTGGCTAAATCCCATTGTTTAGCAGTACTTGGTGTAGTGTCACTTGCTGGATCAGACTCAGTATCCACAGTTACGTAACCTACAAATCTTTTAATTATATCTTCTTTTGAAATCATTTTGTTGTGATTTTATACGTTTTGTATTCCTTTGAAAGGTTAAGCTAAATTAAATTATTTAACCGTACGTCAAAGTTACGATTATTAAGTTTTTTAGCTTTTGAATTGCTCAATTTTTTAATTAGAATTACTTTTGTGCAAACCTATTACAATGTACAAATCCCTTTTAAGACCTTTCTTTTTTAGTTTCGATCCTGAAAAGATTCATCATTTCACGTTTTCATTAGTAAAAGTGACGTCTAAGATTCCTGGTATGGCATCGTTATATAGACGTTTATATACTATTGAAGACCCTAAGCTAGAACGTAAGCTTTTCGGTTTAACCTTTAAAAATCCAGTAGGATTAGCAGCCGGTTTTGATAAAAATGCGGTGTTGTATAACGAATTAGCAAACTTTGGTTTCGGTTTTATTGAAATAGGTACTGTGACTCCAAAAGGCCAAGCGGGTAATCCTAAAAAACGTCTCTTTAGATTAAAAGACGACCAAGGGATTATTAATAGAATGGGCTTTAATAACGAAGGTTTAGAACAAGCTATCGTTCAGCTTAAAAAAAATAAAGGAAAACTTATTATCGGTGGTAATATTGGAAAAAACACACAGACTAAACCTGAAGATTATACCAAAGATTATCTAGAGTGTTTTAACGGTTTACATCCCTACGTAGATTATTTTGTACTTAATGTAAGTTGCCCAAATGTGGGGAGTCATGCTAAGTTAAATGATAAGGATTATTTGTTAGAATTAATTGGTACTGTTCAAAAGGCTAATAAGACTTTTGCTAAACAGAAGCCCATCTTACTTAAAATAGCTCCAGATTTAAATGACATACAATTAGACGAAATTATTGAGCTAATTGCCGAGACTAATTTGGATGGTGTGATTGCAAGTAATACGTCTGTAGATCGTTCTAATTTAAAAGCTTCCGCAGAACGTTTAGCAGAAATAGGTAATGGAGGTGTAAGTGGACAACCGGTTAAAGAAAAATCAACAAAGGTTATCAAGTATCTAGCGGATAAAAGCAATAAAGCATTTCCTATTATTGGAGTAGGAGGTATCCACTCGGCACAAGATGCTTTAGACAAGATACATGCAGGTGCTGATTTGGTACAGATTTACACAGGGTTTATTTATGAAGGACCAAGCTTAATAAAAAAGATAAATAAAGCGCTATTGCAAGATTAACTTTTGAGTTTTAGAATGTCCATCTTTAGTGTTTATTTGAACTAGATATATTCCTTTGTTTAAATCGGAAAGATTCAATGTTATACTATTTTCGACAGTATTTATTTTAATAGATTTTACTTCACTACCTAGTATATCATAGACGGTTACCGTATCTATTTCTGATAGAGTATCACCTGATATAAAAATGTTTCCGTCGGATGGATTTGGAAAGAGTTTAACTTCATTGTTTATTTTTTTGTCTTCTAAACTTAGTAAGGTCAACTTATATTCAATAGTTAAAGTTCCAATCTTAATACCATTAAAAGGGTAACCATTAATCATAGAAATATCTGTAGGTGTATTTGGGCTATCAGACGAGTCGTAATTTATACCATCATCTGTTCCTGCATCGTAAGCAAAAACATCTATGACAATAGGAATATCTATACTGTTTAAAGGGATATCTGTAATGTCAAAACTATTAACTGCAATAAACCAATCTGGACTTGGTGCAATCATGGAAACTACAGTCAAATAATTATAAGGGTTACAAACTGTTATTTCAAAAGTAACAGTGCTAGTTGCATTATTTGGACTAAATGCATTTGTGTATAGTTGTTGCGCATCTCCATTGTTTATAGCTGTTTGGACCTCATTAGAAAAGGCTGTATTATCCCCTAATTCAGCAACATCCTTAATGCCCGCTGTAGCAAGTTGTCCAATTTCTAAAAACTGGTTTGGCGTATTATGGTTTACTAGCAGTAAATTAGACCAATGTGCATTAGTGGGTATTGATGAGTGGTCAATCTCATTCCAATTACTTTCAAACGTTACATCATAAATTGAAGCATTTATACCGCTATTTA
Organism: Olleya sp. KKT75; assembly: GCF_055635485.1. Lineage (NCBI taxonomy): Bacteria > Pseudomonadati > Bacteroidota > Flavobacteriia > Flavobacteriales > Flavobacteriaceae > Olleya > Olleya sp. KKT75. The sequence continues at coordinate 166,167 of NZ_CM145759.1, read as the reverse complement.
TACAAGAATCTTGTGCGGTTGCGTTTAAAACAAAACTTAAAATTAAAAGAAAGATGGACTTTTTCATATTTTAAATATATATTTATTGCTCAATAAATTTAAGCTATTCTTTTGGATTATAACCTTATTCTGTCTTTTATATTTGCTACTGTAGCCTTGTCCTTTTCTCCAGGTCCAGATAATATTTACGTATTAATGCAAAGTATTACTAACGGTCGTAAATATGGATTAGCCACGGTTTGTGGTTTAATTTCTGGTTGTTTATTGCATACCACGTTAGTTGCGTTTGGTGTGTCGGCAATAATTAAAGAAAGTGATACTTTGTTTTTTGCAATCAAAGCTTTAGGTGCTTTGTACTTATTATATTTAGCTTATAAAGTCTATAAAAGCGATGCTAAAGTCTCATTAGGTAGTGCGGCTGTCCCTAAAAAAAGCTTAGGACAATTATATAAGCAAGGGGTGATCATGAATGTTTTAAATCCTAAAGTCTCTATTTTCTTTCTGGCTTTTTTCCCAGCTTATTTATATAGTGATACCATAAGCACGGTGACACAGTTTTATGTTTTGGGATTGATTTTTATGGCGACTTCATTTATTGTATTTGCATTAATCGCAATTTTAGCCGGTTTTATTTCTGATTATTTAAAACAAAGTAAAAATATTGGGTTGGTTTTAAAGTGGTTACAGATTGTAGTCTTTATTGGGATTGCTATTTTTATATTCCTTTCAGAAAAATAACCTACTTTTATACAAGAATTTAAATCACAAATGTCAAACCAGGTTAAAGTTATAGAATGTCCAAGAGATGCCATGCAAGGCATTAAACAGTTTATACCTACAGCACAAAAAATACAATATATCCAATCTATACTTCGTGTGGGGTTTGATACTATTGACTTTGGTAGCTTTGTATCGCCTAAAGCTATTCCGCAAATGGTGGATACAGCAGAGGTTTTGTCAAAATTGGATTTAAGTCAAACTACTAGTAAATTATTATCTATTGTAGCAAATTCTCGTGGCGCAGCAGAAGCTTGTAAACATCCCGAAATTGACTATTTAGGCTATCCATTTTCTATCTCAGAAAATTTTCAAATGCGTAATACGCATAAAACTATAGCACAGTCTATAGTATTACTTCAAGATATTTTAAACCAAGCAGATGCAGCTAATAAAGAGGTTGTTGTCTATATATCTATGGGCTTTGGTAATCCTTACGGGGATCCTTGGAATGTTGATATTGTTGGAGAGTGGACTGAGCGTTTAAGCAAAATGGGTGTTAAAATCTTATCTTTAAGTGATACCGTTGGGACTTCTAATCCAGAAAATATAAAGTATTTATTTTCTAATTTAATACCCCATTACAAAGACATCGAGTTTGGAGCACACCTGCATACAACACCAGATACGTGGTTTGAAAAAGTAGATGCAGCATATTTGGCAGGTTGTAAACGTTTTGATGGTGCAATCCAAGGTTTTGGAGGGTGTCCTATGGCAAAAGACGATCTTACAGGTAATATGCCAACAGAGAAAGTATTATCTTATTTAACAGCTAAAAAGGTTAATAATTTAAATGCAATGTCTTTTGAAAGTGCTTATAATGAAGCCTCTAAGATCTTCAAAGCTTACCATTAATTTTTCTTTTATTGTTTCTTTCAATTAAATTGAAAGAATTTTAACGTTACTTAACTTGTAGTCAGTCAATGTGTTAAGTAACTTTTGTGTTTTTTATTTAAATTTAGTCTAAATAAACTTGCGTAAATTAGTTTTGGTTTTTAAATTTGCATCAAAATTACAAACCTATTTGTAATTAGTCTAAATAACAATAAGAACAAAAATACAAAACATGAAAAAATTTGCATTCGGATTAGCAGCATTAGCCACATTAGCTTTAACCTCTTGCTCAAGTGATGATGATGGTGGAAGTACAGTAATAGTAGATAGCGTTACAGCTCCAGATACTTATGTATTTGAAAGAGACGCAGCAAGTACTGTTAGTTTTGGAGGACAAACAACACGTATACAAATGGCTCAAGAAATTGTGTCTGGTTTAGTTAATACTAATAATACAGAATTAGTTTTAGATAATATGTTTGCACATGTAGCTGATGCTAACGATTTTACTGATTCAGATCTTAATGCTTCAGATAAAAGCGTTAGAAGTAAAGTAGCAGCATCAACAGATTATTTTGCAGCTAATACAACAGATGCAAATACAATCAAATCAACAATGGATGGTTATATCCAATCTCAGGTAAATGATGTATTTCCAAATTGGGCAACAACTGCAACATCAGGTGTAGCAGGTCAAATACAACAAGCAGGTGGTGGATCTATCCGTTACGTTAACGCAAAAGGTTTAGAGTATAACCAAGCATTTGCTAAAAGTTTAATTGGCGCTTTAATGGTAGATCAAATTTTAAACAACTATTTAAGTACAGCAGTTTTAGATGCAGGAGATAATGTTGCAAATAACGATGCTGATGTTTTAGATGGTACAAATAGTTATACAACAATGGAACACAAGTGGGATGAAGCTTATGGTTATTTATATGGTAACGAAGACAACCCAGCTGTACCAGTATACGAAGCAGATAAGTTTTTAAGCGAGTATGTTGCTAAAGTAGACGGAGATTCAGATTTTTCTGGAATTGCAATGGATATTTACAACGCATTTAAATTAGGTCGTGCTGCAATTGTTGCTAAAAACTATGACGTACGTGATGCACAAGCTGAAATTATTAAAGCTAAAATTTCTGAAGTAATTGCAGTAAGAGGTATCTACTACTTACAACAAGGTAAAGCTAATTTAGGTACAGATATGGCATCAGCTTTTCATGCTTTATCAGAAGCTTATGGGTTTATCTATAGCTTACAGTTTACAAGAAAGCCAGGTACAACACAACCTTACTTAACAAAAACAGAAGTAGAAGCACTTACAAGTCAGTTAATGACAGGAAATGGTTTCTGGGATGTTACACCAGCAACATTAGATGCTATTTCTGATACAATTTCTGCAGAGTTTGACTTTACAACAGCTCAAGCAGGAAGTTAATAATTAACATATATTTAAATAGAAGACGTTGTGCATTAAACGTCTTCTATTGTTATTTTTGCACATTGAAAAGAAAATTGATAATTATGAAAAAGTTAGTTTACATTTTTACATTAATGTTAGTCGTAGTGGCTTGTACAGAATCTGATGATACAGGTAGTGGTACAAGTAACTCTGATGACTATAATAGGGTTGCAATGCAAACCAATTTAGCAGATAATATAATTATTCCAAGACTTCAAGACTTAAAATCAAGTTTAGAAACCTTGACTACTGTTGGTACTTCTTTTACAGCTGCACCAGATCAGACTAGTTTAGATAATTTAAGAGCTGCTTTTGTTAGTGCTTATAAAGATTGGCAATTAGTGGAGCCTTTTAATATCGGTCAAGCCGAAGTTATGCTTTACGGTTTTCAAATGAATGTGTATCCAACAACAACTGAAGATATTGAAGCAAATATTGCTAATGGTACTTATGATTTGTCAGCGGTTGGAAATAATGATGCAGTAGGTTTTCCTGCGGTAGATTATATGTTACATGGTATAGCTGCTACAGATGCAGATATCTTAATTAAGTATGCGGATGCAAATTACAAAACATACTTAACAGATTTAATTGCACAAATGAATAGTTTAACACAAACCGTGTTATCTGATTGGACTGGTAATTATAGAGATGTATTTGTTAACAGTACAGAAAACACTGTGTCAAGTGCCGTAAATAAGTTTATTAATGACTATATTTTCTATTTTGAAAAAGGGTTACGTGCTAATAAATTTGGTATCCCTGCAGGTGTATTTTCTTCAGGCCCTTTAGCGGATAAAGCAGAAGCTATTTATAACGGAACCATCTCTAGAGATTTAGCAATTATTGCGCTAGATAATGTTCAGAATATCTTTAATGGTCAGGCAACAAATGCGTCTGCAACAGGAGAAGGTTTTTATAAATACCTAGTAGCTTTAGACAGAACAGATTTAGCAACATTAATTAATACAAGAATTGATGATGCTAGACAAAAAATACAAGTTTTAAATGCGGATTTAAAAACGCAAGTAGAAACTGACAATACAAAAATGACTGAAGCTTACGATGCGTTACAACTAGTAGTTGTGTCTTTTAAAGTAGACATGTTACAAGCGTTTAATGTAAGTGTGGATTACGTAGATGCAGACGGAGATTAATATTAAATAACACTAATTTATTAAAGGTTGATTTAAAAGAGTCAACCTTTTTTTTGTATTATGGATTTTAGCTTAAAAACATATCTTAACAAAACTACGGATGCAGCACCTTTAGCTGTGTTCAGGATTGGATTTGGAATAATGATGTGTTATGGTATGATCCGTTATTGGTTAAAAGGATGGATTGAAACGGTATATATCCAACCAAAATTTCATTTTAAATATTACGGTTTTGAATGGGTTAATACCTTAGGTAATTACACTTATTTATTATTTTTAATTTGTGGTGTGTCTGCATTATTTGTAGCTATAGGTTTTAAATACAGACTAGCCATAATTACCTTTTTTATTAGCTTTACTTATATAGAGTTAATGGATAAAACCACCTATTTAAATCATTATTATTTTATAAGCATTCTTAGCTTTTTAATGATTTTTTTACCAGCTAACAAATACTTTTCTATAGATACTTATCGCTCTAAAGTAAGTTATAATACCATCCCTAAATGGACTATTGATGGTATTAAACTACTACTAGGTATTGTTTACTTTTATGCAGGATTGGCAAAAATAAATAGTGATTGGTTATTAAAAGCACAACCTTTAAAAATATGGTTACGCTCTAAATACGATTTGCCACTTATTGGCGAGACTATTATGCAACAAGATTGGTTTCATTATGCTATGAGCTGGTCCGGAATGTTATATGATTTACTAATTCCGTTTTTCTTACTGTACAAACGCACACGATTTGTAGCCTTTATAATGGTTATTTTCTTTCATGTGTTTACCCGTATTTTGTTTCCTATCGGTATGTTTCCGTTTGTTATGATTGTAAGTGCATTAATCTTCTTTGATGCCCCGTTTCATCATAAAATTATAAACAAATTCAAGTCGCTAACCGGCTTTATTTCCGCGAAAGCGAAACCCATAAACTACAAATCCACTTATAAAGTAAGGTTTAGTAAAGTAATACTACCAATACTAGGTGTGTTTTTTGTGCTTCAATTAGTATTACCGTTTAGATATCTATTATATCCAGGGGAGTTGTTTTGGACAGAAGAAGGCTACCGCTTATCATGGCGTGTGATGTTGATGGAGAAAATGGGAAACACAACGTTTAAGATTAAGGATGAAGAAGGACATATGTTTTTAGTAAATAACGCAGACTTTTTAACCCCATTACAGGAAAAACAAATGAGTTTTCAACCTGATTTTATATTAGAATATGCACATTATTTAGGAGACCATTTTACAAAGCAAGGACATAAAGGTGTGCAAGTGTATACTAAAAGTTATGTGGCTTTAAATGGTCGATTAAGTCAATTATTTATTGATGAAAGCGTAAATTTGTACCAAGAAAAAGAATCGTTTAAACATAAACACTGGATTTTACCATTTACAGATGAAATTAAAGGACTATAATCTATTACTATTATTGATGTTATCTGCTTTTAGCATGTTAGCACAACAGCAAATTTCTGGAACGATTACTAATCTTCAGGGCAGTGCGCTGGAAGATGTTGGGGTGTACGATAAAACATCTGGCTTATTAACTAAGTCTGATGCTAACGGTTTTTTTACTTTTGAAACAGAAAAGGAGACTTTAGAGTTAACCTTTTTTGATTACGAATATCAAGTGTTTGAACAAACAGTACTGTCTACCAATGCTAAAAGTTTAAAAATAAAATTAGCGCCTTTAGCAGAAACAACGTTGTCTGAGGTCGAAATTACATTAAGAAAGGCAAAACTGTTTAGTTTAAAACAACTGAATGATGTGGAAGAAACAGCTATTTACGCAGGTAAAAAAACGGAGGTTGTTTTAATAGATCAGTCTATGGCTAACCTTGGGGCAAATAATGCTAGACAATTATATAGTCAAGTAGCTGGATTAAACATTTACCAAAATGATGATGCTGGTTTACAATTAAATATTGGAGGTCGTGGATTAGATCCAAACAGAACAGCTAACTTTAATACGCGTCAAAATGGGTACGATATTAGTGCAGATGTTTTAGGGTATCCAGAGAGTTACTACACACCAACAGCAGAGGCGTTACAAGAAATACAAATAGTTAGAGGTGCCGCATCGTTACAGTACGGAACACAATTTGGTGGTTTGGTTAATTTTAAAATGAAAACGCCAAATAAAGAAAAACCTTTAGAGCTAATTACTAGAAATACCATTGGAAGTAATGGGTTGTACACCAACTTTACTAGCGCTAGTGGTACTAAAGGCAAATTTAGTTATTACACGTTTTTTAACTATAAAAAAGGCGATGGATTTAGAGATAACTCTAATTTCGAGTCTAAAAATTTTTATGCGCATTTAGGGTATCAGTTTAATGATAAAACAAAGCTAGAAGGAGAGGTGACGTACTTAAGGTATTTAGCTAAGCAAGGTGGTGGTTTATCGGATGCTGCTTTTAAGGAAGATCCATACCAAAGTAACAGAGCACGTAACTGGTTTCAGGTAGATTGGTTATTGTATAATTTAAAATTGTCTCATAAATTTTCTGAAAACACAAACTTTACATTTAATGCCTTTGGATTAAATGCGTCTAGAGATGCTTTAGGGTTTAGAACTAACCGTGTGGATCAAGCAGATGATAACGGTGTTAGAGATTTAATTAAGGGACAGTTTGATAATTTTGGTTTTGAAACTAGAGTTTTGACTAACTATAATTTGTTTAATAAAAAAGCAATTGGTCTTTTGGGGGCTAAGTTTTATAAGTCAGAGAACACAGCAGAACAAGGTCCAGGAAGTGATGGTATTGATCCAAATTTTGATTTTCAGTATGATACCTTTCCTAACTATTCTAACCAATCGGATTTTACTTACCCCAATTTAAACGTTGCCATTTTTGGAGAAAACATAGTGTATTTAAATCATGAGGTATCTATAACTCCTGGTTTTAGATTTGAATATATTAACACACAAAGTGATGGTTATTTTAGACGTATAAATACAGATGCTGCTGGAAATGTTATTTTAAATGAAAAAATTGAGGATGACTTAACAAGAGAACGTTCTTTTGTGCTATTAGGTTTAGGTGCAAGTTATAAGCCAAGCACATCTTTTGAGTTATACGGAAACGTGTCTCAAAACTACAGATCAGTAACATTTACAGATATTAGTATTACCAATCCTGCATTTGTAATTAGTCCTGATATTGATGACGAAAGTGGTTTTACTGTAGATGCCGGAGTAAGAGGGCGTGTGTCTAACAAAATATCTTATGATGTTAGTGCGTTTAGTTTATTTTATAACGACCGTATTGGGTTTATACAACGTGGTTTTGCTGATGGAAGTGTTAAGAGCGAAAGAGGTAATGTAGGTGATGCTATGATGTATGGTGTGGAGAGTTTAGTCGAATTTAATTTAGAAAATCTATTACTTAACAATGAAGACTATATTTTTAACTATTATGTTAATATGTCTTTTGTAGACTCTGAGTATACTAAATCTGATGAAAACGGAGTAGAAGGTAATAAGGTAGAATTTATACCTAACTATAATTTTAAAACAGGGATTCGTTTAGGATATAAAGACTTTTTATCTAACATACAATACACATATTTATCGTCTCAATTTACAGATGCTACAAACTCGACAGAAGGAAACTTAAGTGGTGTTACAGGAGAGATTCCCGCATATGATGTTTTAGATGTATCGTTTTCTTACAAGTACAAGCAGTTTAAGTTAGAAGCCGGAGTAAATAACCTTTTAGATAACGCGTATTTTACAAGACGCGCTACAGGATATCCTGGTCCAGGAATTATTCCATCGGCTAACAGAAACTTTTATACAACGTTAGAGATTAAATTTTAACTAACTATACGTTAATTATGCTTTTTGATTAATATTTAAAACGTATCTTTACTCGCAATTAATTCTAATTGCAATGACAGCACACGAAAATAAAATAGTAGGCGAAGGATTAACTTACGACGACGTCCTTTTAGTACCTGCTTTTTCTGAAGTTCTTCCTCGCGAAGTCAACATTCAATCAAAACTTACACGCAACATTACTATCAACGTTCCAATAGTTTCCGCAGCTATGGATACTGTTACAGAAAGTCAAATGGCAATTGCTATGGCTAGAGAAGGTGGTATAGGTGTATTACATAAAAACATGACTATAGAGCAGCAAGCTACTAAAGTGCGTAAAGTAAAACGTGCAGAAAGTGGTATGATCATAGATCCTGTAACGTTACCAATGACTGCAGTAGTTGCAGATGCTAATAACGCAATGCGAGAGCATGGTATTGGAGGTATCCCGATAGTAGACGATAACGGACTGCTAAAAGGAATTGTAACAAATCGTGACTTACGTTTCGAACATGAAAAAAACAGACCAATTGTTGAGGTAATGACTAGCGAGAATCTAGTTACTGCTCCAGTTGGAACGTCTTTAAAAGATGCCGAAAAAATATTACAACAACATAAAATTGAAAAGCTTTTAATTGTTGAAGGCGATAAATTAGAAGGTTTAATAACCTTTAGAGATATTACTAAACTAACGCAAAAGCCAATAGCAAATAAAGATACTTTTGGACGTTTACGTGTTGCAGCAGCAATAGGTGTTACAGGAGACGCAGTAGCGCGTGCCGAAGCATTAGTAAATGCAGGTGTTGATGCCATAGTAATTGATACAGCGCATGGACATACTAAAGGTGTGGTAAATGTGTTAAAAGAAATCAAGAAAAAATTCCCACAATTAGACGTCATTGTTGGTAACATAGCAACAGGAGCAGCAGCTAAGTATTTAGTTGAAGCAGGAGCAGATGCAGTAAAAGTTGGTATTGGACCAGGTTCTATATGTACAACTCGTGTAGTTGCAGGTGTTGGTTTTCCTCAATTTAGTGCAGTGCTAGAAGTCGCAGCAGCAATTAAAGGAAGTGGTGTACCAGTAATAGCAGATGGTGGAATTAGATATACAGGGGATATTCCTAAAGCATTAGCAGCAGGAGCAGACACAGTTATGTTAGGGTCTCTGTTAGCAGGAACAAAAGAAAGTCCTGGTGAAACTATTATATACGAAGGGCGTAAGTTTAAATCGTATAGAGGTATGGGATCAGTAGAAGCTATGAAGCAAGGTAGTAAAGACCGTTACTTCCAAGATGTAGAAGACGACATTAAAAAACTAGTGCCAGAAGGTATTGTTGGACGTGTACCTTACAAAGGAGAACTATATGAAAGCTTACACCAATTTATAGGAGGTTTAAGAGCAGGTATGGGATATTGTGGAGCAAAAGACGTTGCCACTTTACAAGAGACAGGACGCTTTGTTAAAATTACCGCTTCAGGTATTAACGAGAGTCACCCTCATGATGTTACTATTACTAAAGAATCGCCTAACTATTCTAGATAGGTCTTAGGTTTATATAATATAAAAAAAGCACAACCATTGGTTGTGCTTTTTTGGTTTGAACTAAAATCAAACTCTTAATTATTAGTGATTTTTGTTAATTCTCTAGACGATCGTAGTTTTCCTTTTTTGCTATAGTTTTCACTTTTAACAATTCCAATACCTTTAACGTACCATTCTATTCCAGAACCTCTAAATTTTATAATTCCCATTTGAAAAACATAATCAAAGGATACTTTGTAACCATCAAATGTCCCTGCTTTAATCGTTAGAGAATCTTTTGCTAAAATCTTTCGGTTAAGTACTGACATGGTTGCAATGGAAGCCGAATTGTCTTCATCTCCAATAGCTAAATCAATGTTTCCATCTTTTAAAACAGTACCAACTTCCATATTATCCGGAAACTCTAAGAAGTCTCCTGTAGCTTTGATCTTAAAAGCACTATTGTTATCCTTACTTTGAAGTGCTGTATAATTAGACATGTCAACATAAAAATCACCATTAATACATTTTAAAATGTAGTCCTTAGCTTCTTTGTCTTCTACAGATTTGATGTATATAGTTAGATTACCATCTTCGTTTGCTACAGACTCTATAGAATGGCTTTCAACAGATAATTCCTTACCTTTTTTATTATAGTTAGTATATTCTAATGTCATACCTTCTTTATAAGGAGAGGTTTCTTCACACGTTTGTGAAAAGCCATGCTGAGTAAATATTAAAAGTAAAAACAAACTTAGTATTTTAGTCATGATTTTGATATTAAGTGGAACTGTGATTTTATAACGACTTATTGTATTGTTATAGTAACCAAAGTTAATAGGTTTATCTTGAAAATTCAAATGTAAATTATTGATTTTTAGTTTGTTTGATTAAATATTTTGTAAAGTAGAGGTGGTTTTAGATCTCTTAATAAAAAAAGAACCCTCAATTACGTTAGTGTTAATGTTACTATAACGCAATATGTAAAGTATATTATTCTTACTATTTTAATGCTATCAAATTAGTAAAGAGATAAACTCTATGGTAATTTAAATAGTAAATTAATATTAGCAATCGTATTTAGCATGGAAATTATAGGAAACATTATCAAAGGAGCCATTACAATAAAGGAAGCATTAACACCAGACGTTAATCCTATAGAGGCACAAGAGCATGTATTACAACATTTACTATCTACAGCTAAAGACACCTTATTTGGTAAACAGTATAATTTTGAGGCTATCAGTAATGCACAAGATTCTAAAGTGGCATTTGCGAATAGTATTCCCTATTTCGATTATAATCAAATTAATGACAAATGGTGGTCTAAATTACATGAGGGATTAGCGGATGTAACTTGGCCTGGTAATCCATCTTATTTTGCTTTAAGTTCTGGTACAACAGGAAAGACTAGCAAACGTATTCCGGTTACAGATGCTATGTTATCTGCAATTAAACAGGCAGGAATTGACCAAGTAACAGCACTTAGTAATTTTGATTTGCCTGCCGAGTTTTTTAGTAAAGAAGCTATGATGTTGGGTAGCTCTACAGATTTAACCGAAAAAGAGGACCATTTAGAAGGAGAGATTAGTGGTATTACAGCTAGCAATATTCCGTCATGGTTTAAAGGCTTTTATAAACCGGGCGAAGATATAGCCAAAATAGACGATTGGGATAAACGTGTGGCAACAATAGCTAAGCGTGCAAAACAATGGGATATTGGCGCTTTAAGCGGAATTCCATCATGGATGGAACTGATGTTAAAAACAGTTATTGATTACCATGAGGTAGATACTATTCACGATATATGGCCAAACCTTCAAGTATATACTTCTGGTGGTGTTGCTTTTGGACCTTATAAAAAAAGTTTTAATGCTTTATTAGGAAAGCCTGTAACGGTTATTGATACCTATTTAGCTTCAGAAGGATTTTTAGCATTTCAAGCTAGACCAGAAACAGAGGCGATGCAGTTGGTTACAGATGGTGGTATTTATTTTGAATTTGTGCCTTTTAAACCTGAATACATTAATCCGGATGGGTCATTAAAAAATGAAGCTCCAAGCGTCACTTTAAAGGACGTCCAATTAGATCAGGACTACGTAGTCATTATTAGTACCGTAAGTGGTGCTTGGCGTTATTTGATTGGAGATACTATAGAATTTACTGATGTAGAACGTGCGGAAATCAAAATTACTGGTCGTACTAAATTCTTTTTAAATACGGTGGGCTCTCAGTTGTCCGTAAATAAATTAGATGATGCTATCAGACATTTGGAAGAAACATTTAATACTACAATCCCAGAATATACTTTATGTGCTAAACGTTTTGAGGATGGCTTTTACCATAGTTGGTATTTGGGCTCCGAAGGTTTAAAAGAAGATACTTTGACTATTGTAGCTACATTGGACAAATTTTTAAAAGATGCTAATAAAAATTACAGAGTTGCTAGAGGAAAAGCGTTAGAAGGCGTAAAAGTTAAGGTAATAGATCCTCATGTTTTTGCAGAGTGGAGTGGTACTAACAAGAAAAAAGGAGGACAGGTTAAAATGGAACGTGTTATGGGAGAAGATAAGTTTAAAGAATGGGAAGCATTTACTAGTAAACACTAAGACTTAGATAGGTTAGCATCTCTTTGATTTATAATTTCCATAATTTCTTCTGGAGACAAATAGTATTTTTTGATTCTTGCAATATAGGATTGATCAATATTTGCTTGACTTAGTATAAAATCTTTAGTTTTTAAAATGTAGTCTTCCATTCCTGATTGGACAGCATAAGTATCAGCAGACCGTTCGGCAGCTGCAATATGGTTGTCTGATAGTAGATACTTAACACCAAACCACATTAGGTTTAGGTTGCTTCGGTTTTTGTAATCCATAACGTGACCTAACTCGTGACCAATCCAGCCAATAAGTACGTCCTTTGGCATGTCTTTAGTATAATACACTTCGCCAGAAATTTTTACAGTTTCGCTTATAAAAATATTATACGATCGTTTTCCTTTCCGTTTCAAAAAACTGCTAGCAGTTGGTTGTGCTTGCATAGTCGATTTTTTTATATTCTTTTTGAATTCAAAATTAATTGCAGTGTCTTTTAATTCAGGGTAATAAGATAAAGCAGTTTCTACTTCATCTTTAATAGATTCGGGAATTGTAGATTGTGGATATAGTACGTTTACCATTAGTATTAATACAGTTAGTTTAATTAACATCATGTATTTAATATAAAAGATAATAGGTTAGGACAAAACCATTTAACTTTATACTGCTATTTTTTAACAAATAGAAATCAAAAAATAGCACGACGTTTGGATTGTGCTATTATAAAGTAAGATGATTATTTAATTCCGTTTTCATCTAAAAAATGTAATATGTGTGTCGCTATTTCTCTGGTTTTTTCTTCTGCAGCAAAATGTCCGGCATCTAAAAGGTGGAGCTCCGCATTTGGCAAATCTTTTAGGTATGCTTTGGCACCATTAGCATTAAACTTTAAATCCTTTTTGCCCCAAACAATTAGTGTCTTAGGTTGCTCTTTCTTTAGCATGTTTTGCCATGTTGGATAGCTTAATAGATTTGTATTATAATCTTTAAATAACTGTACTTGGATGTTTCGGTCTTTTTCAGAATTTAGAAATGCCAAATCGTGTATCCAAGCATCAGGACTTTGAGTATTTATATTATTACTATCTAAGTCAAATAAATACTGTTTGTTTATTATGGCCTCTTTACTTGTTAAACTGTATAGAAAATCATGCTCTTCTTTAGATTTATCTGTTTGTGCTTTTCTAAAAAAGGCTTGTCTATTTGGTGTTAAACCGTCAAGGTAAGCATTTGCGTTTTGTACAATTAGAGCCTCAATTTTATTTGGGTTGTCTAACATCATTCTGTACCCCACAGGAGCGCCAAAATCTTGCATATACATTACGTAATTATCTATGTTGAGGTGCTCTAAAAGCTTTTGTGTGTAATTAGCTAGTAAGTCAAAAGTGTACTGTGTTGTTTCAGGATTTAAATGCGTACTGTAGCCAGACCCAAGATTATCAGGTGCAATGACATAGTAGTGACTAGATAACATTGGAATCAAGTGTCTATACGAGTGTGATGACGATGGATAACCATGTAATAATACTATAGCGGGATTCTTTTTATCGCCAGACGCTCTGTAAAATAATTTAGCACTATCAATTGTAGCATAATTATATGTAGTTGCTGGTGGTAAAAAATATTGGTTGTCCTTGTTTTTATTGGTCTTTTCTATAGCAGTATTACAGTTAAGTAGTGTCAAGCTTATTACACAAATTAGGAGTAAAGATTTCATTAGAAATGTTTTTAAATTAAAAATAGCGATTTATGTTGTAACACAAACCGCTATAATGTTTTAATAATTAGTTACGTCCTGCCATAACACCACCATCCGTATCCCATATAGCACCTGTAACCCAAGCAGCTTTATCAGATAATAAAAATAAAATACTATTAGAGACATCTGAAGCTTCTCCAAATCGTCCAATAGGATGGAAATCATTAAACCCAACTAATGCTTTATCAGCAGCTTCTTTTCCACCAAAAACACCATGATAAACAGGGGTGTTTACTAAAGCAGGAGAAACCGCATTAACACGGATATTATCTTCTGCTAATTCCATTGCTAAATGTTTAGTTAAGGTATGTAAACCTGCTTTTTGCATAGAGTAGGCTGTAGATGGTGTTGCTTTTACAGCTTGTTTAGCCCACATTGAACCAACATTGACTATAGCGCCTCCTGCTGTTGCTTTCATTTTTTTAGCAGCACTTTGCGTGATAAAAAAGAAACCTCTGTTTAGATCTAAATAGGAGTTGTAGTCTTCCATAGTGTGATCTAAAAAAGGTTTTGGTCCAAAGATACCTGAAGCATTTACTAAATAATCTAAATTATCTAAGGCATCAATACTACCGATTAAGTCTTCTACTTCTGTCGTGTTGGAGATGTTGACGGTGTGCTTTATCAAATTAGGAGCATCATCAATTTTAGTGGTGTTTCGACCTACAACATGTACTGTTGCACCACCTGCTAAAAGCGCATTTGTTGTTGCATTACCAATTCCGCTTGTTCCTCCAATTACTAGAGCAATTTTGTTTTCAAATTCTTTCATTTTTATTTATTTTAATTATTAATTATTAATTATTAATTATAGACAGACAAGTCTGTCTATTGTTGTTTAAATTTTTTTTTTAGTTTAATATTATGGTGCACAGGTTTTTGGACTCTTTAATAGGCCAGTCTGCTTGGTGTAAGTGGCTTTCGCCTACAGCGCTTTCATATAATAAATAGATTTGTCTAGCTAGAGACTCGGTTTGAGTTTTACTCAGTCCTTCTAGGTTAGCTGTGATAAGTGTATTGATTAACTGAATAAAACTATTTTTTTGAGATTGAATCTCTGTTCTAATTCGATCGTTTTCTCTTGGTATTTCTGAAACTGTTTTAATACACCAACAGCCATTAAAATCTTTATCCATAAAAAAGAGGTTCAGAAAATCGAAAATAGCCAATATTTGATCTTTCCCTTTTTGTTTAGTTGCTGTATAGGTTTCAATATCTTTTAAAAAGCTTGTGTTTTTAAATTGAAGGTAGGCTAAACAAATATCTTCTTTAGATTTAAAATGATTGTAAAGTGTAGCTTTAGCAATTCCTGTTTCCGAAATAATCTCATTAATGCCCGTCAAGTTATATCCGTTCTTATAAAATAAGTAGGAGGCGGTTTCAATGATTCTATTTTTTACTTCAGATTGTTTCACAGGGCAAATATATAATAATATTTCTAAAAAGTAGACAGGTCTGTCTACTTTTTAAAAAAGTATAGTTTTTATTTAACTAATACGGTCAGGCCAAAAATTAGGATGCTCTCCACTAAACCCCATTTTTGGTAATGCATTGATAACTTCCATGTCGCTTTGCGATAATTCAAAATCAAAAAGATCTAGGTTTTCTTCCATGCGATTTGGAGAGGTAGACTTTGTTATTATAATTACATTATGCTGAATAACCCAACGTAAGCAAATCTGTGATACTGATTTATTATGCTGTTTAGCAATGTCCTTTAAAACTTGATTGTCAAATACTTTTCCGCGTGCTAGAGGTGACCACGACTCAACGGTTATATTTTTAGCTTTACAATAATCAGTTAATTCTTGTTGCCAATACCCCGGATGGAACTCGATTTGATTAACAGCTGGAATAACTTTAGCTGTTTTAAATAAAGCTTCTAAATGTTCTTGAAAAAAGTTACTTACTCCTATAGACTTGATTTTACCTTCGGCTTGCAATTCTTCCATTGCGCGCCAGCTTTCCGCATTAGCGTGTTGCCAATTATCGTAATTTTTAGCATTAGCAGGCCAATGTATTAGGTATAAATCAATGTAATCTAACTTTAATTTTTCTAGAGATTTATTAAATTCGGCTTTAGCCTCTTTATAATTTAAATGTGTTCTCCATAATTTTGTGGTAATATATAATTGTTCTCGTGCTATACCACTAGCTTCAATACCTTTAGCAACAGCCTCTTCGTTACCATAAATTGCTGCAGTATCAAATAATCGATACCCTTTATTTATGGCGTTTTTTACAGATTGAATCCCTTCTTGGTCAGTACATTTGTACGTTCCAAAACCAATAAGAGGTATTTTAGAGTTGTCGTTTAAGGTAAGGTTTGTCATGATTTTATTTTTATGAAACAATAAAGAACAAGATAAGATTTATCTTAATTTTAGTAAAATACAAGATTGCTTTTAACAGCTTTTTAGCACATAGACCAGTATGCCCGTGTATTGTTAATTATTCTTTGCTTTGGTCCTGAATACAAGTGATGTCTACAATTTGACCAGCCATACAAATACCAACAAGGTCGTTGTTTTTGGTATAGCTAAACGTTATATTTTTGTTAGCGGTCAATGCTATATTAAAGCGTTTAAGATTTGTTGGATTAACTTTTTTGCCATCTTTAAGCTTAATCATCCAACCACAACCATCTAATCCAGTCATGTCAATAAGTGTTCCTTCAACACTATTTATACAGTCTTCTGTTTTTAAGGTAGTCGTTTTAGTATTAACACAAGATGAGGTCACAAACACAAGTGCTAATAGTAAAAGAAGGTGTTGTTTTAGTCTATTCATGTATTAAGTGGATTATCGTAATCAATCTAATATAATTGTTTTGTACAACTGTAAGTTGAGCATTGTAGAGTAAAAAAAACACAACGATTAGGTTGTGCTTTCAAATTTTATTAGTTATTGTTCTGGACTGTAAATTTCACCTCTATGTGGTTTTAAGGCATCACGTACGGGTTTCATTTCAGATTCATTTACAACCATAAATGCAATACTTAACATATCGTTTATTTGCTGAAACCCAGTAATATTTAATTCTGTTTTTTCTATTGCAATATATTCTTTTAGGTGTATTTCGTGGTGTTCGGCAATTTTTAAGGCGTCAGGACCTCTAAAGTCCCATATTAGTTTAAGTTGTCTCATTTTCTTGTTTACTAGTTGTAATGTTTTCAGCAAAATGTTTAAAATCTACTAAATACTTTTTAGATTGTTTTTTAAATGCTTTTGGCATTAATAGTAACATCATTCGTGTTCTAAATCTGGTCGGAGCAAACTCATTATTACTAACCCATTTAGTTGTGTTACTATCTAAAGCTTCAAAATAATTTTCTTGTATGTTGTGCATACCATCCATGTCATAATTAACATGAAATGTTTTTCCTAATTCCTTTTGTGCTATGGTTTCTGTTAAGCTTATTTTTCGCTTACCAAATACATAATTTAATCTCATTTTAGATCCCACTTTTCCTAAATCTCCAGAAACGTGTTCAAAGCTTTCAAGACCGTCTTGCCAGTGTTTTTTAGAGTTGTGGTCTTCAAGTAAGTCAAGGCACTCATATAAAGGCTTATTGATAATTATTTGAGTAGTATATTTCATTGTCATTACTAAATAGGATTCAAAATTATAAAAAAAATAGCGATTGTAAAATTACAATCGCTAAAGGTTTAAATATATTGGTTAAAGCAGTGTTTTGTTATAATACGACTTTTAACGAATGTCTAAATTTTGGAGTTTCAATAACTATAATGCTAATTTGATTTTTTGGTAAGTCTAATGTTTTTCTAAATGTATTAGTAACATCAATGTCTGATAGTCTAAGTATTTCCTTTCCTAAAATAGAGTAGGCCTTTATGGTTACTTTTCCTTTATAGTTTGAAATTAATAATTGGTTTTTGACAATTTTTGCAGAAAAATCTACTGTTTTATTATCTTGTAAGTCTGAAGCATCAATAACTGAAACCATACTATCATAAGTAAGGTTGTTGTTATTAAATGGTGTTGCTTCTTCTGCTAAAGTAGCATTGAAAACAAAAAGCAATAAAATTAAAATGTAGTTTTTAGCCATAATCAATAATCTATTCAAGTAAATGTAATACTTTAATTTAAGTTTTTCTAAAACTTTAATACTATTATAACATTTGTGTATCAATAAATATGCCACTTTAGCGTTTTGTTTTTTACTTCAATAATATAATAAATAGAATCTAGCATCGTTTGTAAAAGTGCTTGTATTATAGTGTAATATTGCTATTTTTGCCGACATTGCTAATAAAAGTGCCCTTTTTTATGAAAATGAACGTTTTACGTACTACTTTAATCGCCTTTATAGTATCTTGTTTTTTTGCTAGTGCGCAAGAAAAAACCGTGTTATTTACGGTAAATGAGGTGCCAGTTTATACCAATGAGTTTAAACGTGTTTACAATAAAAATTTAGATTTAGTAAAAGACGATTCTCAAAAAGACATTGATAATTATTTAGATTTATTTGTAAAATACAAGCTTAAAATAGCGGAAGCTAAGACTTTAGGCTTAGACAAAAAAACATCTTATTTAAGAGAGTTTGGTAATTACAAAGACCAATTAGCTAAAAATTATTTAAATGATAATAAGGTTACAGACCAGTTAGTTGAAGAAGCCTACAATAGACTACAAACAGAGGTTGATGCTAATCATATTTTAGTCAAATTAGAAGAAAATGCAAGCCCTAGGGATTCGCTTTTAGCATTTCAAGAAATCCAAAAATTAAGAATACGTGCTATAAATGAAGGCTTTGATGTTGTAAAAAAGGATATCCATAATGGCCGTACTTTATTTGCAGAAGAGTTAGGTTATTTTACAGCATTTAAAATGGTGTATTCTTTTGAGAATGCAGCTTACAATACGCCTGTTGGAGAATGGTCAGCGCCTTTTAGAACACAATTTGGATATCACGTTGTATTAGTAAAAGATAAGCGTAAAAACAGAGGGGATGTTACAGTAGCACATATTATGCTATTAGACAAAGAGGATAGCGAGGACAATCAAAATCGTATAAACGAAATATATAAACGTATAAAGCAAGGTGAAGATTTTGGAGCCTTAGCAAAACAGTTTTCTGAAGATAAAAGCTCAAGTAGTACCGGTGGGCAACTTAATACGTTTTCTGCGGGGCAATTAAGTTCTAAAACTTTTGAAGATCAGGCATTTGCTTTAGAGCAAGCAAAAGATGTGTCTAAACCGTTTAAATCGGAATTTGGATATCACATTGTTAAGTTAATTGAAAAGCATGGTATCAAATCGTTTTCTGAATTAGCACCTGAATTAAAAAATAAAATCAAACGTGACTCTAGGTCTAAGGTCATTAATGATAAACGTTTGGAAGGATTGTACAACAAATATAATGTGTCTAAAACGACTCCAGATTTAAAACCGATAGTGTCTATTTTGAATGATACTTATTTTAGTAGCAGTTGGAAGATTCCTGCTGATTTTAAAGGAGAAACACAATTGTTTAAGATCGGAAATACAGTTTTTAGCCAACAAGATTTTGCTGAATTTTTGCTAAAAAGCCAACGTAAACGTCAAGCTAAAGTGGCATTAGAAAAGCTAGTAGCAGATAATTATATCTTGTTTGTTGAAAGTAGTTTGAAAATATACCAAGAAGAGAATTTAGAAAATGAAAACGAAGACTATGCTCAAATATTAATGGAGTATAGAGATGGCTTATTGCTATTTGATTTGATGGAAACGGAAATCTGGAATGCAGCAAAACAAGATTCAATAGGTTTACAACAATATTTTGCATTACACCAAGATAACTATTTTTATGATGTTAGGGTGGATGCAATTGTAGCGTCTTCAGCTAAAAAAAGTAGTATAAAAAAGGTGGCAAAGATGCTAAGCTCTAATGTTAGTCCTGATGCAATTAAAGCGCAGTTAAACTCAGAGTCTAAAATTTATGTTAGCTTTATTGAAGACATATTAGATGCTAACCATCAAGCTTTACCAAAAGACTTAAAATTAGAAACAGGAGTATCTGATATTTTTACACATAATGATGCTTACAGTGTTGTTAGGATTAAGTCAGTGATACCTAAAACCTCAAAATCTTTTAAGGAAGCTAAGGGGCATGTTATTGCAGATTTTCAGGAAGAAAAAGAAAAAGAATGGATGTTTGGCTTAGCAAAGAAGTATAAAGTAGTTATTAATCAAGAGGCTTTAAATCAAGTCAAAGAACAACTTAAATAATTTGAGAAAAACCATCTACATATTTGCGTTATTTAGTCTGTTGTGGTCTTGTGACTATTTTAAACCGGTGCCACTAGAAGAAGCTATTGCTAGAGTGGACGATGTGTTTTTATATACAAAGGACCTTAAAAAGGTATTACCCGATAATTTAAGTAAATCGGATAGTGCTATTTTTGCTAATAATTTTATTACTAAATGGGCAACGCAACAATTATTTGTTCAAAATGCTCAAGTTAATTTATCAGACGCTAAACTAGATAAGTTTGACAGGTTAATTAAGCAGTATAAAAATGATCTATACAGTAAAGCTTATGTGGAGGCTTTGGTTGCTAAAAATTTGGATACTGTAGTGTCTAATACAGAGGCAGTCTCTTATTACGATGCCAACAGGGAAGCTTTTAAATTAAATGAAGATTTAATAAAATTTAGATACATCAATGTTGAAGCAAATAGATTAGATCTAGAAAAGGTTAAAACAAAGTTTAAACGTTTTAACACAAAGGACAAAAAGGAATTGGATTCAATCTCAATTCAATTTAAATCCTATTCTTTAAAAGATTCCGTTTGGATAAGAGTAGATCAAGTCATTAAGAAAATAGAAGCTGTAGGTATTGATAATAGAAATGATTTGTTAAAAAAATCTAATTTTATACAACTCAAAGACTCATTAGGATTATATTTGATGCAAATAAATGATGTATTGTTAAGAAACGATACAGCACCATTAGAATACGTAAGACCAACAATTAACCAAATCGTTATTAATAAACGAAAATTGGAATTGATTAAACAATTAGAAAAGGACATTACTAAAGATGCCATTAAAAACGAACAATTTGAAATTTACAATTAAAACTAAAACGTTATCCGCTTTTGCGTTTTTATTATTAGCAAATTTTACTGCTTCAGCGCAAGAAATTATTGACGAAACTGCTCCAGAAACAGTTAAAGATACTACGGTAACTAAAGGAGCAACTAAGGTAGACGGTGTTGCTGCAGTAGTTGGAGATTACATTGTATTGGATAGTGATATTGACAAAATGATTTTACAACTTAAGGCGCAAGGTGCATCTTTACAAGGGGTATCTAACTGTCAACTGTTTGGTAAATTATTAGAAGATAAGCTATATGCACACCATGCTATTCAAGATAGTATCGTGGTTAATGATGCTGAGATAAACTCTAGAGTAGATCAACAAATTGAACAATTCTTGCAACAGACCAAAGGTAACATGGATGAGTTACTAAAGTTTTATAAAAAAGATAGCGAAGCTAGTTTCAGAGAAGAAATGTTTGAAATTAACAAGAGTAATAAATTAGCTTCAGAGATGAAGACTAAAATTATTGACGAGATTGAAGTAACTCCAGAAGAAGTACGTCAGTTTTTTAATAAAATACCAAAAGACGAACGTCCAAGATTTGGAACAGAGCTTAAAGTAGCACAAATTATAATTGAGCCTAAAGTTTCTGAAACTGAAAGACAACGTGTCATTGATCAATTAAAAGAGTATAAGAGAGAAGTAGAAGTAGACGGGAAAAGTTTTAGATCTAGAGCTGCTTTTTATTCTGATGATCCAGGAACAAAAAAATCAGGAGGAAAATTACCTCCAATGAATAGGTCTAACCCAAGAATGGTAAAGGAGTTTAGAGATGTTGCTTTTTCTTTACAAGAAGGAGAAATTTCAGAGCCTTTTGCAACGGACTTTGGGTACCATATTATTTATTTAGAAAAAATTAGAGGACAAGAATATGATGTGAGTCATATCCTTTTAGTTCCAGAAATTTCTGATGAAGAAGTTATGGAAGCTAAGCAAAGAATAGAAAAAATTAGAGACGATATTAATAAAGGAGATTACACGTTTGCTGAAGCTGCTAAAGAATTTAGTGACGAGAAAGAAACTAAAAGTCAAGGCGGACAGCTAATTAATCCACAAACTCAAGATTACAATTTTGAGTTAACTAAAATGGATCCTGAATTATACGGACAACTACAAGGTTTAGAAAACAACACAGTAAGTGATGTTTTAACAGACTCTGACAGACAAGGTAACATCAAGTTTAAGTTAGTTACAGTTACGGATAGAATTGATGAGCATGACGCAGATTACTCTCGTGATTATTTAAAGATTAAAGAATTAGCTTTAAACGAAAAACAATACAATGCTATTGGTGAGTGGCAAGACGAAAAAATTAATGATACTTACATTAAAATTAGCGAATCTCATAGAGATTGCGATTTTAGCAGTAACTGGTTAAAAAACAAATAGATTTATATGTCAGACGTTGCAGCAGTAAAATCTCTAGTAACAAGATACAATGCGTTAAGGCAAGAAGTAGCCAAAGTAATTATAGGACAAGACGATGTAGTTAATCAGATTTTAATCTCGATTTTCTCTGGTGGTCACGCCTTATTAATTGGTGTTCCGGGATTGGCCAAAACATTAATGGTTAATACTATTTCTCAAGCTTTAGGATTGGATTTTAAACGTATACAGTTTACTCCAGATTTAATGCCAAGTGACATTTTAGGAAGCGAAATCCTAGACGAAAGCAGACAATTTAAATTTATTAAAGGACCAATATTTGCTAATATTATTTTAGCAGATGAGATTAACCGTACACCTCCAAAAACGCAAGCAGCCCTGTTAGAAGCGATGCAAGAGCGTTCGGTAACGGTTTCTGGGCACCATTACAAATTAGATTTACCATACTTTGTTTTAGCAACTCAAAACCCAATTGAGCAAGAAGGAACGTATCCACTTCCAGAAGCGCAATTAGATCGTTTTATGTTTGCTATCAATTTAGATTACCCAAGTTTTCAAGAAGAAGTAGATGTTGTAAAAGCAACAACTTCTAATCATAAACCAACGGTTAATGCCTTATTTACTGCGCAAGAAATCGTAGATTTTCAACAGTTAATTAGACGTATTCCTGTAGCTGATAATGTTATAGAATATGCGGTAACTATGGTTGGTAAAACTAGACCAAATAGTGATGCAGCTTCTGATTTGGTAAAGCAATATGTAGATTGGGGAGCAGGTCCAAGAGCTTCTCAAAACTTAATTTTGGCAGCTAAAACACATGCGGCTATAAACGGTAAGTTTTCTCCAGATATAGAAAACGTACAAGCAGTAGCAACTAGTATTTTACGTCATAGAATGATTAAAAACTATAAGGCTGAAGCTGAGGGAGTGACTATTGAGCATATTATTAAAAGTTTATTTTAACATGAAACTGAAACAGTTATTAGTACCATTTATTATCTTATTAATTGGTATTGCAGTAACAGTTGTAGGTGCTGTTTTTAAAATCCAACATTGGACTAATGGAAGTTTAATATTAACTTTGGGTACATTTATTGAGTTTTGTGGTATCTTTTTAGGTATAATTAAGCTTATAAAAATAGCGAGACAATAATATTTAAACTTTTCTATTTTGAAATCTATAACAGCAAAAAAACAAAGAGTATTTGGTTTAGATGTTGTTAGGGCATTAGCAATCCTGCTCATATTATGTTCACATTCTACTATCTTAATTTTTCCGGAGTCGCAGTCCACACTTATTAAAATCATTCGATTTTTTGGCACCATTGGTGTTGATCTTTTTTTTGTGCTTAGCGGTTTTTTAATTGGAGGTATTTTAATCAAACAGATAGAAGCTAAACAAACTAAGTTTAAAAATTTTACCCAGTTTTGGATGCGTCGTTGGTTACGGACATTGCCTAATTATTATTTAGTATTACTAATTAATATAGGATTGTTATTTGTTTTTAATACTGAAGTTCCAAAGCAGATCTATAAATATTTCTTTTTTCTTCAGAATTTTTCAAATAAACAGGCGGATTTTTTCACGGAATCATGGAGCTTAACTATTGAGGAGTTTGCTTATTTAATCGGACCAATTTTATTATTTATTTTAGGTTTAATTTTTAAAAAGAGTGGTAAATGGTTGTTTTTGGCTGTAACACTGCTTGTAATTATTAGCGCCATCTTTCATAGGTTTATTTTTGATGTTAGTATTACTAATAGTCCTTACCACTTCTCATGGAGTAAATCTTTACGTAAAGTTTTAGTGTATAGACTAGATAGTATTTACTATGGCTTCCTAGCTGCGTTTATAGCATACTATTATGCTATGGCTTGGAAACGTTATAAATGGTTAAGTTTTGGTTTTGGTGTCGTTTTGTTCTTGGGTGTTCATGTCTATATTTTTATAAATTCATTAAATCCAGATCATTTTTCAACGTTCTTTAATGTGTATTATTTATCTATAGTGTCAATAAGTATATTACTCACATTTCCTATGTTTTCAAATTGGAGATCAACTTTAAGGTTTCAAAAGGTTGTTACAAACATTAGTTTATGGTCATATTCTATTTATTTAGTAAATTATTCTATAATACTATTAAGTATTAAGCACTATGTTGTTATTTCGGATCTATCCGCTTTAAGTAAATTAGGTGTTCTAGGATTGTATTGGAGTGCTACTTTTGTGGTTTCTTATCTCTTATTTTCCTTTTTTGAATATCCAATTATAAAATTTAGAGATTCTGCACGGTTTAAAGGATGGTTTGCAAATTAGATTTCTTATTAATTTAATATTTTAAGGTGTTAAAAATTATCATTTTACTATTTTGTAAGTAGTATTTGGTCTTTTTATTGAATTTTATTTAGTGATTGTTCTAATATCTTATATATTTTCAAAATACTTCAATTTTTCGTAATTTTGTTTGCGTTAAATAGGCGGTCCAATTAAGCTAAAAGGTTAGCTTAATTGGACGTTTAAGATTTAATATAATCCTTTTAATTACTATATGAACACTTATAAAGATTACCTTAAAGAGATAGAAGACAGGAAAGTACTTGGACTTCATCCTAAACCAATTGATGGTGCTGAATTACTTAGCGATATCATTACTCAAATTATTGATGTAAATAATGAATTTAGAGCGGAGTCTCTTAACTTTTTTATCTATAACGTTTTACCTGGAACAACTAGTGCTGCAGGAGTAAAAGCTAAGTTTTTAAAGGAAATTATTTTAGGTGAAGCTGTAGTTAAAGAAATTACACCTGCTTTTGCTTTTGAGCAATTGTCACACATGAAGGGTGGACCATCTATTGAGGTATTATTGGATTTAGCTTTAGGAAACGATGTTGCTATTGCTACAGAAGCTGCAAAAGTATTAAAGACACAAGTGTTTTTATACGAAGCAGATATGGCACTTTTAGAGAATGCTTTTAAAGCAGGTAATACTATTGCAAAAGAGTTATTAGAGAGTTATGCTAAAGCAGAATTTTTTACAAAACTTCCAGAAGTTGACGAAGAAATAGAAATAGTAACTTTTGTTGCTGGTGTTGGAGATATCTCTACAGATTTATTATCTCCGGGTGCAGATGCACACTCAAGATCAGATCGTGAATTACATGGTCAGTGTATGTTTGAGCATAACAAAGACATGCAGAATCAATTATTAGCTTTAAAAGAGCAACACCCTGATAAACGTGTGATGTTAATCGCAGAGAAAGGAACAATGGGAGTAGGGTCTTCTAGAATGTCTGGTGTAAATAACGTGGCGTTATGGACTGGAGTTCCTTTTAGTAAATATGTTCCTTTTATCAATTTTGCACCAGTAATCGCGGGGACAAATGGTATCGCACCAATTTTTTTAACTACGGTTGGAGTAACTGGAGGTATTGGTATTGATTTAAAAAACTGGGAAAAGCAAAAAGATGCTGACGGAAATACTGTTGTAGATGCAGATGGAGAACCAGTTTTAAAGCAAACCTATTCAGTAGAAACAGGTACAGTATTAACCATTAATACTAAAACTAAAAAATTATATAACGGAGATAAAGAGTTAAAAGATATTTCTGCTGCATTAACGCCACCAAAAATGGAGTTTATTAAAGCAGGTGGATCTTATGCTGTTGTTTTTGGTAAAAAATTACAAACATTAGCTTGTAAAATATTAGAAGTAGAGATTCCGCAAGTATATGCCACTTCAAAAGAAGTATCTATTGATGGACAAGGGCTTACTGCTGTTGAAAAAATCTTCAACAAAAATGCTGTAGGTACAACTCCGGGAAAAACATTACATGCAGGATCTAACGTAAGAGTAGAAGTAAACATTGTTGGGTCTCAAGATACTACGGGTTTAATGACGTCTCAAGAATTAGAGATGATGGCAGCGACTATTATTTCACCAATTGTTGATGCAGGATACCAATCAGGGTGTCATACAGCGTCTGTTTGGGATGACAAGTCTAAGGCTAACATTCCAAGGTTAATGACCTTTATGAATGACTTTGGATTAATTACTGCGCGTGATCCTAAAGGGAAATATCATGCAATGACAGATGTGATCCACAAGGTTTTAAATGACCTTGCTGTGGATGACTGGGATATTATTATTGGAGGAGATTCTCATACACGTATGTCAAAGGGTGTTGCTTTTGGAGCTGATTCAGGAACAGTAGCGTTAGCATTAGCTACAGGAGAAGCTACAATGCCAATTCCAGAATCTGTAAAAGTAACCTTTAAAGGAGAAATGAAATCTTTTATGGATTTCCGTGATGTAGTACATGCTACGCAAGAGCAGATGTTAAATCAGTTTGGTGGAGATAACGTATTCCAAGGTAGAATTATTGAGGTGCACTTAGGGACACTTACGGCTGATCAAGCGTTTACATTTACGGACTGGACTGCCGAAATGAAAGCAAAAGCATCTATCTGTATCTCAGAGGAAGATACATTAATAGAATCTTTAGAAATTGCTAAAGGTCGTATCCAAATCATGATTGATAAGGGAATGGATAACGAAAAGCAAATGCTTAAAGGTTTAGTCGAAAAAGCTAATGCTAGAATCGAAGAATTAAAGTCAGGTGCTAAACCAGCTTTAAAACCAGATGCAGATGCTAATTATTTTGCAGAAGTTGTTGTTGATTTGGATGAAATTGCTGAACCAATGATTGCTGATCCTGATGTAAATAATGAAGACGTATCAAAACGTTATACGCACGATAATATCAGACCGTTATCTTACTACGGAGGAACTAAAACGGTAGATTTAGGGTTTATTGGATCATGTATGATTCATAAAGGGGATATGCAAATTTTAGCGCAAATGTTGAAGAATATTGAAGCGCAGCATGGTAAAGTAGAATTTAATGCACCATTAGTAGTAGCGCCTCCAACTTATAATATTGTTGATGAGTTAAAAGCTGAAGGAGATTGGGATATATTAGTTAAATACTCAGGTTTTGAATTTGACGATAATGCACCTAAAGGTTTAGCACGTACTAAATATGAAAACATGTTGTATTTAGAGCGTCCAGGATGTAACCTTTGTATGGGTAATCAAGAAAAAGCAGAGCCAGGAGATACAGTAATGGCTACATCTACACGTTTATTCCAAGGTAGAGTTGTAAAAGATTCAGGAGAAAAGAAAGGAGAATCTTTATTATCTTCTACACCAGTAGTTGTATTATCTACTATTTTAGGAAGAACGCCTACAATGGCAGAATATGAAGCTGCAGTTGACGGAATCGTATTAACTAGTTTTAAGCCTTCTAAAAAGAAGTTAGTGTTAGCATAATACTTAATAAATATATTAAAAAGCCTGAATCCTAGATTCGGGCTTTTTTATGCGGTAACTTTAAATAGCTGTGACATATAAATAACTTATGTTAGAATCAATCTATACTATTAATGGTGCTTTTAAAGTCTCTCTATATTTCGTACCTTGTAAGGATTAAAGTAGAATCTAAAAAAAATAAAATTTATGGCATTTGATATCGATATGATTAAAGGAGTTTACTCTAAAATGACGGAACGTGTTGATGCAGCACGTAAAGTTGTAGGTAAACCTTTAACACTTTCTGAAAAGATTTTATATTCTCACCTTTGGGATGGAACCCCTGAAAAAGCCTTCACAAGAGGTAAAGACTATGTGGATTTTGCTCCAGATAGAATTGCATGTCAGGATGCTACAGCTCAAATGGCACTATTACAGTTTATGCAAGCTGGAAAAGACAATGTTGCAGTGCCGACAACGGTGCATTGTGATCATTTGATTCAAGCTAAAGATGGTGCTACAACAGATTTAAAGCACGCAAATAGTGTGAGTAGTGAAGTTTTTAACTTTCTAGAATCGGTCTCTAACAAATATGGAATTGGTTTTTGGAAACCAGGAGCAGGAATTATTCATCAAGTAGTTTTAGAAAATTATGCATTTCCAGGAGGAATGATGATTGGTACAGATTCTCACACAGTAAATGCTGGTGGTTTAGGTATGGTAGCTATTGGTGTTGGTGGTGCTGATGCTGTAGATGTAATGGCAGGTATGGCTTGGGAACTTAAATTTCCTAAATTAATAGGTGTAAGACTAACAGGTAAATTATCTGGTTGGACAGCACCAAAAGATGTCATCTTAAAAGTGGCTGGTATTGTTTCTGCTAAAGGAGGAACAGGAGCAATTGTTGAATATTTTGGTGAAGGTGCTAAATCAATGTCTTGTACCGGAAAAGGTACTATTTGTAACATGGGTGCAGAAATAGGAGCAACAACTTCTACTTTTGGATATGACGAGTCTATGGAGCGTTATTTACGTGCTACAGATAGAGCAGATGTTGCTGATGCAGCAAATCAAGTTAAAGACTATTTAACTGCAGATGCAGAGGTATATGCTAATCCAGAAAACTTTTTTGATCAAGTCATAGATATTAACTTATCAGAATTAGGACCATTATTAAATGGGCCTTTTACTCCAGATTTATCAACACCAGTTGGTAAAACTATGGGTGAAAAAGCGACAGCTAACGAATGGCCTTTACAAGTAGAGTGGGGACTTATTGGTTCTTGTACTAACTCATCTTACGAAGATTTATCGCGTGCATCTTCTATTGCACAACAAGCGTTAGATAAGGGTATAAAAATGAAAGCAGAATTGGGTATTAATCCAGGTTCTGAGCAAGTACGTTACACAGCAGATAGAGATGGTATTTTAGGAATCTTTGAAAAATTAGACGCTAAGATATTTACCAATGCTTGTGGTCCATGTATTGGACAATGGGCAAGATATAGTGATCCTAAAAATGCGCCTAAAAATAGTATCGTGCATTCGTTTAACCGAAACTTTGCAAAACGTGCAGATGGTAACCCAAATACACATGCTTTTGTAGCCTCTCCAGAGATTACAGCTGCTATTGCAATTGCGGGTCGTTTAGACTTTAATCCTTTAACGGATTCGTTATTAAACGAAGAGGGCCAAGAAGTAATGTTTGATGAGCCAACAGGATGGGAATTACCTCCAAAAGGTTTTGAAGTAAAAGAAAATGGATACTTAGCGCCCGATGAAGATGGTAGTGGTGTGGAAGTAAAAGTAGCTTCAGATTCTGAAAGACTACAATTATTAACACCATTTACACCTATTGGAAATGATATTTCTGGTGCTAAATTATTAATAAAAGCTTTCGGAAAATGTACGACAGACCATATTAGTATGGCTGGACCATGGTTACGTTTTAGAGGGCATTTAGATAATATTTCTAATAACTGTTTAATTGGTGCTGTTAACGCATTTGGTAAGAAGACAAACTTTGTTAAAAATCAATTAACAGGAGAGTTTGGTGGTGTGCCAGATACAGCAAGAGCTTATAAAGCTGCGGGTGTCAAAACTATAGTTGTTGGAGATCATAACTACGGAGAAGGATCTTCTAGAGAGCATGCAGCTATGGAGCCAAGACATCTTGGTGTAGTAGCGGTAATTGTAAAATCTTTTGCACGTATCCACGAAACAAACCTTAAAAAACAAGGGATGTTAGGGTTAACGTTTAATAATGAAGCAGATTACGATTTAATTTTAGAAGATGATACATTCAACTTTGTAGATTTAAACGAGTTTGCTCCAGGAAAGCCATTAACAATTGAGGTTGTTCATGCCGATGGAAGTAAAGATACAGTAGTAACAAATCATACGTATAACGAAGCACAAATTGCTTGGTATAACGAAGGAAGCGCGCTTAACTTGATTAAAAAAGAGAATAACGCGTAATTAGATTTTAAGTAATATTAAAAACTCCTAATAGTAATTAGGAGTTTTTTTTATAATAGGTGTAAGTTTTTTCCTTGATTACGACTATATTGCACTGATAAAAAAAATGAATTTAACTTTTAAAAAAATAACTATGATTAAAAAAATGATTTTTGCTTCTTTAGCATTAGGTGCACTAGCTACGTCTTGTAGCAGTGATGATGACGCATCAACACCAGCAGTAGTAATCCCAACAAGTACACTAACATTAAACTTTAATGGTTTAGGTAACTTAGGTGATAACTTAGTATATGAAGGATGGATAATGGTAGATGGTGCCCCTCAAACAACAGGTACGTTTACAGTAAATGACGCTGGAGTGGCTTCAAAAACTACTTTTGATATTCCAACGGAAGATTTAGATGCTGCCACAGCATTTGTTTTATCTCTAGAGCCAGCATCAGATTCTGATCCATTACCAAGTGCAACAAAAATTTTATCAGGGTCGTTTGCAGCTAATGCAGCATCTTTAGTAATTAATGACCAAGTTGGTGTGTTTAACTCATCAACGTTACCTTTTTCAGGTTCTTTTATCACAGCAACTCCTACAGATAATACAGGAGGAGTAAATAATGGTAATGATGATATGGGTGTTTGGTTTTTAGATATGCCAGGACCAGTACCAAGTTTAGTAAATCTACCTACTTTAAGTGCAGGTTGGAAATACGAAGGGTGGGTTGTATTTAACAACGGAACGGAAGATGTACCATTATCTATGGGTAAATTCACATCTGCTTCAGGTGTAGATTCTGCATCTCCTTATAGTGGTAACGAGCCAGCTCCTGCTTTTCCAGGGGAGGACTTTCTTTCTTTTTTACCAGCTGATATTGATGGTGTAGTAACAGGTAGACCAGTTGTTATTTCTATTGAGCCAGATGTAGAAGGAACTAATGATACTACTCCTTTCTTTTTTAAGCCAATTAGTGGTACAGAGGGTGTTGCTAGTAATGCTGTTAGCTTAGTGGATAACATTAATGTAACGGTTACAGGTACAGCTACTAGATAATATTTATTACTAAGTTGATATAATATATTTTGTTTTATCGATTTGGCAATACAATAGTTTATATAAAAAGCGCTAATTTAAAAATTAGCGTTTTTTTTTGTTTTTATAATGTTATTGATATTGAGTGTATTATGAATTTTTAATAATTTTTTCAGATAATTTGTAAGTATTTAGTTGATGTAACGACCATTTTAAGAAAATTGTTTAATTAATTAAAACTAAAACTATGATTAGAAAAATGTATTTAGCTGTAATGGCTATGGGATTATTAAGTGTGTCGTGTAGTAATGATGATGATGCTACACCACAAATTGAAACATCAGGATTAACATTAAATCTTACAGGTCTAGAAGCGCTTGGAGATGATTTTGTATATGAAGGATGGGTAATAGTGGATGGAGCACCTGTATCTACAGGACGATTTAGTGATGTCACTTTTCCACAAACATTTCAAGTATTAAGTACACAATTAGCAGCAGCAACAACGTTTGTATTGTCAATAGAGCCTACAGTGGATCCAGATCCGGCTCCAGCCGAAACTAAAGTATTAGCGGGAGATTTTTCAGGGACTTCAGCAAGTGTAAATTCTAATTTAGTTGCAGATTTTTCTACAGTAGCAGGGACGTTTATTTTAGCGACACCTACGGATGCAGATGATACCAACGAAGAAAGTGGTGTTTGGTTTTTAGATAACGCTTCTGGATCAGCAGTAACAGGGTTAAATTTACCAGTACTTTCTGATGGTTGGAAGTATGAAGGATGGGCAGTTATAAACGGTACACCTATAAGTACAGGAACATTTACAGATGCTTCTATGGCGGATGATAATGCAGCAACATCTGTATTTAAAGGAGACACAGGAAATGGACCTGGTTATCCAGGAGAAGATTACTTACAAAATGCACCAGCAGGATTTACATTTCCAACGGATCTAAGAGGAACTACAATAGTAGTGTCTGTAGAGCCAAGTCCTGATAACAGTGCAGCACCATTTACACTAAAACCATTAGCACAAATGGTGGCAACAGATGCAGCAGTACATACTTCTATAACTATGGGAGATGGACCAGTGCAATCTTTAATGGGGACAGTAAATAGATAATTTATAATTGTTTTTTGTTAGATTTGAAGCACCTAATTATGTTAGGTGCTTCTTTTTTTTTAGACTTATGCAAACACCTAAGATTACATTAAAAAATATAGTTTTTGGACTGATTATAGTCTTATTAATTATTCCTGCTAGTAGACAGTTTATTCAAATACAGCTACATAAAGGCTTGGCGTTATTTTCGCCTAGTATTGAAACGCAATCAAACCGAGAACAGATTACCAATTATAATTGGAATTTAGTGGACTTAAATGGTAGCGTGTATAATTTCCGTCAAGCGGAAAACAAAATCGTACTGGTCAGCTTTTGGGCAACTTGGTGTCCACCGTGTATAGCAGAATTACCGAGTATGCAGAAATTATACGAAGCTTATAGCGATAGAATTGAATTTGTATTTGTATCCAACGAAAAAAGTGAAACTATAAAAACATTTATGGATAAAAACGGATATAATTTTAAGGTCTACACGCCTTTAGAAGCTCCAATAATCAATCAATTTAATGTAAGTAGCATTCCGCATACATTTTTAATTGATCAAAAAGGGGCTATCGTAATTGACAAAAACGGAGCAGCTAATTGGAATAGTGATGCGGTAAAGGAGACAATTAATGATTTAATCAATTAATTTTTTTTAAGTTGATACTTGGGATGACCTGTTTGCCAAAGGGCAAAAGTTAAAACATTCCCCCATTCTTCATATGACTTTTTACCATTGCTACCGCTATGTCCTGACTCAAAATCAGCATATAAAAACACTGGTTTTGTTAATAGGTTAGAGTTTTGTAGTCTTGCAGCAAATTTTCCGCTTTCCCAAGGGACAACTCTAGGGTCGTTCATTCCAACGGTTAAATAAGTTGCTGGATAATTTATACTGTCTTTTATATGTAGATATGCATCCATTTCTAGTAAAGCCATACATTCGGTAGAATCTTTTACATTACCAAATTCCCTAATATTAGAACCACCTGCTCCTGGTTGAACTTCCGTTCTAATAGGATTTAATTCACCAACTTCAGATATAATAGCCGCAAATAAATCTGGACGCTCTGTCATTGCTCTTCCAACCATTATTCCTCCGGCACTACTACTATAAATAGCAGTCTTGTTTTTGGAAGTGTACTTATTATCAATAAGATGTTCAACAGCAGCTATTAGATCTTTCCATGTGTTTGGCTTAGTCTTTTTAAATCCACCCTTTCTCCATTCTTCACCTTTTTCTCCTCCCCCTCTAACATGGGGTATGCATAGAACACCACCTTCTTGTACGTAGTATAAAAAGGTTGGGGAGAAAAATGGATTGATACCATCTCCATACGCGCCATAACCGTAAAAGAATGAAGGGTTATTACTATTTCTTTCTATATCTTTATTATAAATAATAGAAATAGGTACTAAAGCCCCATCGTGTGAAGGAATACTAATTTCTTCAATGATTATATTTTTAAATTCAGGATATTCTACTTTATCTGTTAAGTAGTCTTCTGTAAATTTATTTGTTATAGAATTATATTTATAACGCTCGTTAGAGCTTGTCCATCCACTAATAGAAACCCATAAATCATCATAATTAATAGATTTATGGCTTATACTTATGGTTCCAGCTTTTTTAGGTAATTTAATTTGTTTAGTTTCTCCATCTTTTATTTGATAGAGGAATGCTTCAATGCCGTATTTACTTGTCGTTAGATAGATAGCATTATTATTAATCCTAAAGGAGGTTATTACTTCATCTTTCTTTTCTTCAAAAATAATTTGTGGATTTTTAAAATTCAAAGTATTTAAATTTATAGAAGCCAATTTGAAGTTATCAGCATTTGAGCCAGACATAAATACAAATTGGTCTTTAACAATAATACCTTTATTAGTTTTAACTTTATCTTCTTTTGTATACAGTAGCTTCCAATTTAAATTACCTTTTTTAAGGTCTTCGATTTTTGCATAATAAGTGTCCCAAAAATTATCTACTCCAGCGAGGTAACCAATTATGTATTTATCTCTAGCTCCATTTATTTTTGTTAATGGATATTCACTTTTTATAATATTAAACGCAGGGTGAGTTGAATTACCAAATATAAAATTTAATTTTTTTGGATCTTGACCTAAAGTGTATAATACAGATTGACTATTGTTTTTAAAATTGCTTATGTTAGGATCTGGATTGGTGAAATATAAATAAGTAAACCCGCTATTGTCTGGTAACCAGTTTATCCCTAAAAATGAGTTTGGCCAAGCATTGTCTAATATTTGTGGGTGCTGTTTTTGTGTTTTAGTATCAATTATAATTAATTCTGATAATTCTTTTCCTGAATACGATAATGATACCACGACATGCTTTTCATCCCAACTTGGTTTTATATAGTTAATTATATAATCGTTTTTACTATTTGTTTTATACTCTTTTGGATTAAATAATAGTGTTTCACTTGAGTCGTTGACAGCTTTGAAATATAATTTGTAATAGTCTTCTCCAATGTTTTTCTTTAAATAAAAACGATTGTCATTTTCTGTAAGGTGATGCTTTTTTATATAATAAGATTTTCTATTATCGATCTCGTAAGTGTTATCTATAAAAGAGGTCCTATTATTTATATTTTCAATAAAGCTATTGGTGTATTCTGTTTGAGATTTATACCACTTTAAAACAGTGCTGTCTTTGGTGTTTTCAATGTTTCTATAAGGATCATCTATTGTGGTCCCAAAGTAAACATCCCTAACTAGTTGACTTTCTATTTTTGGAGGATTGTATATAATGTCAAGATTGATAGCTTTTTTACAGTTGGATACTAGAAGTGTGATAAGAAGGGAATAGATGATATTTTTCATCAGATAAATATACGCGTTTATAGCGTTTTAAAAAAAGCTTTAATAAAGCTAAAGCTGAATAAAGACCACATAATTTTTAGATCTTCTGCAAAAGTAGATTCTTCATCTAAAAAGCGAAACATTGTATTGATATCGTTTTTACTATAGTATTGCTCAAAAATCCATTCACCTTTATGATTTTCGTCTTTTAAAACCTTTAAAAATATTTTATCGTAGAATTTATATTTTGATATAAATAGATTTTTAGAAGGGGATTGGTTGGTTTTTAAATTAGCAATAACCTTTGTTACTTTTTTCTGAGTATGTTTAAATGAATAACCTGTAGACGGTTTTACCCAGCCTCCAGCAGTTCCTATTTTAGTTATATTAGTGGTGTTATAATCATTAAACGGAAAGGTGGTCATTGGTATAATTCCAGATTCGGTTTCTGTTATGCTGTAGTCTTCAATTTTTAAAAACTCAGAAATGTATTGTTTGATATAACTATCATACGTCGATTCTTCAACTGTGTTTTCTGTAAAATAAGTAAATTCTACTAAAGCTTCAGTCTTAGAAAATGGTAACACATACATAAACGTAGTTTGGTTTCCGTCTTTTAAACGGTAGTCCATCATTGTTATCTGTGTGTCATCAAATACTGGGTGTTCCGTTTTTATAATCCAACCTTTAAAATGTTGTAATAATGTTGTGTGTGTTTTTATTTTAGTTGAAAATTCAGGTGTGACTCTACTATCAAAAACATGATTTGCAGTATAGCTATTCGTTTCGGTTGTTACTGTAACCAAATCTTTTTCTGATACGCTTGTAACCGTATCTGTTATAAAATGAATATTAGGCTTGTGTTTTAAATTCGCTTTAGCGTAATTATAAAAATCTAAGGCGCGTATACTTTTGTAGGTATAAGGAGCGAGGTTTAAATGTATTTGCTTTTTTGAACTATAAATAGTAGCTTTTTGCCAAGTTTTATAAGGCAATGCTCCCCAGTAGTTATCTTCTGTTTCCCAAAAACTCCACGTTTTGTCATTGGCGGATTTTGTATCGGGATCTATTAATGCAATTTGTTTGTCGTTAAAATATGCATCATTTACTAATGCTAAAGCTAGTTGTAGCCCGGCTAATCCATTACCAACTATTATGTAATCATAATGGGGTTTATGCATCTAAATTGTAGATTACTTTTTAAAATATTTAAAAGGAACAAATAACATCCCAAAGCATTCTCCATCACCTTTCCCTAAATGCTTGTGGTGCATTTTGTGCGCACGTCTAACACCTTTAGCGTAAATATTATTTGCGTTTCTAAACAACTTAAAACGTTGGTGTATAAATATATCGTGCACTAAAAAGTATGCTGCGCCGTAAGCCATAATACCAAGACCTATGGGAAGGCAATACCACACACCTTCATAACTCCAAAGGTAAAAGCATGTCATACTAACAATAGCATAAAATATAAAAAATGCATCATTACGCTCAAACCAACTGTCATGATCTTTGTGATGGTGATCTTTGTGTAAGCTCCATAAAAAACCATGCATGACATACTTATGTGTAAACCACGCCATAAATTCCATTGTAGAAAAGGTTCCTAAAAAAACTAATATCCAATATACTGTTTGCATTATTATAATAAATTGAGTTGGTATTTAACATAGCTACGTGTTAGGAGCTCTGCCTTTTTGTAATTAGGCACTCTAATACGTGTGTTTTTAATTTCTAAAGCTGGTGTGTTCTTTAATTTTTTTAATAATTGGTTGTAATATCGGTACGCCATAAATACACCAAATTTAGCTTCGATTGGTAATTGTTTGATTCCCTTTAGACCTTCTTCAAAGTCATGTTCGATATCTTTTATTATTAGCAATTTATCTTCTTCCGTTAAGTTAGTTAAATCTGTATTAGGAAAATAAGTTCTGTCTAATAATTCATGATCTGCTTTTAAATCTCTTAAAAAGTTTACTTTCTGAAAGGCAGAGCCTAAAGACATAGCTGTGTTTTTTAACGATTCGTATTTTTGGTTATCACCTTTAACAAATACTTTTAAGCACATTAGTCCAACGACATCAGCAGACCCGTAAATATAGTCTTTGTATTCCTGATCTGTGGTGTATTTAGTTTTTGATAGGTCTAAACGCATACTTTTCATAAACGAGTCTACCATATGCTTATCTATATTGCATTTGTGATACGTGTGTTGAAAGGCATTTAAAATAGGGTTTAAACTTATCTTTTCTTTTAAAGATAATTCTAAGTCGTTTTCAAAACGGTCAAATAATTCTTGTTTGTTATAGTCGTGAAATGTATCTACAATCTCGTCAGCAAATCTAACAAAACCATATATATTATAAATATCTTGTCTTATAGTATTAGACAACATTTTTGTTGCTAACGAAAATGAAGTACTATAAGAGGTGGTTACCACTTTACTACAATCGTAGGAAACAGCGTCAAATAATGATTTCATCTTTAGTTATTGTGGTGTTTGTTAATTAATTCTGCGACTAGTTTACCAGAAATAAGTGCTGGTGGCACGCCTGGGCCTGGTACAGTTAGTTGTCCTGTAAAATATAAATTATTGACTTTTTTACTTTTTAATTTTGGTCTTAAAAATGCAGTCTGTAATAGGGTGTTAGCCATTCCGTATGCATTTCCTTTATATGAGTTATAATCTTTTATAAAATCCTTAACACAAAAGGACTCTTTAAATATAATGTTATTTTTTACATCTTGTTTTGTTAATTTTTCAAAACGAGTTAAAATTAGGTCTAAATATTGTGCTCTAATTTCAGGTGTGTCTTCAATTCCGGGAGCAATAGGTATTAGGAAAAAGCCAGTTTCGCAGCCTTTGGGTGCCATACTACTGTCTGTTGTCGAAGGGAAATTGGCATAAAACAAAGGGTCTGATGGCCATTGTGGATTATCATAAATTTCTTCAGCATGCGCCTCAAAATTTGTGTCAAAAAACAAATTGTGATGTTGTACGTTATTCAGTTTTTTATCAAATCCGATGTAGAACAATAGGGAGGAAGGGGCGAATGTTTTCTTGCTCCAGTATTTTTCTGAATATTGTCTATGTGTTTTGTCTAATAATGTTTCTGAATGATGATAGTCAGCACCACTTAAAACAACATCAAAATCTAATATTTGATTATTTACGACTATAGACGTTGCTTTTTTATTAGCGACGTTAATTTTAGTAATAGGACTGTTGGTTTTAATGACTACTCCTAAACTTTCTGCAAGCGATTGCATTGCCTTTATAATCTCATACATTCCACCTTTTGGGTGCCATGTACCTAAACCAAAGTCGGCATAATTCATAAAATTATAAAATGAAGGGGTCTTACTAGGTTTTGCACCCAAAAATAATACGGGAAACTCTAAGGTTGAAATTAACTTTGGATTTTTAAAGTTTTTACGAACCTCTCTGCTTATAGTTTTAAAAAACTGATCTACACGAAGTGCTGTTTCTGGTGTTATTAATTCTAAAGGAGAAATACCTGGTTTTAAAACAACTTTGTTAATTGCAATATCATAGTTTTCGCCAGCTTTTTTTATAAACTTTTTAAGCGGAGTTGAGCTACCTGGTTCTATACGTTCAAATTCAGAACATATCTTATCTAAAGTATCACCGATGGTTATATTGTCATCCTTAAAAAATATTTTGTAAGCCGGAGATAATTTATCTAGTTGGTAGTAATCAGATGTTTTTTTACCAAACTCGGCAAAAAACTTGTTGAATATATCTGGCATCCAATACCAACTTGGACCAATATCAAAGGTGAAACCGTCTTTTTTAAATTGTCTGCAACGACCACCAATAGTGTCGTTTTTTTCAAAAATAGAAACAGTGTGTCCAGCTTGCGCTAAATAACAAGAAGCTGAAAGTGCAGAAAATCCGGAGCCTATAATTGCGATGTTTTTACTCATTAATTTATATTAATTATAAACTTTCTAAGACCTCTTTTGTGGTTTTAAAAGCGGCTATTTTAGGGTTTGTTATGTCTTGTAAGTAAGCAGTCATACGACCAGATATTACTAAGTTGCTGTTGCTTTTACTTAAGATGTTTTTATCAAATTCAGCAATATACTTTAAGATATGTTCTTTATCCGGCTTAACGGTAAAACAGGATACAAATGTTATATTCTCAAATTGAGATAATAGATATTGTAAACTTTCAATAGGGACACTTTGACCTAGATATATGGCGTGTGCACCTTGGTTTATGATTTCGTAATTAGTATATAATAGACCTAATTCGTGTACTTCGTTGTCAGGAAGAAATAAAACATAAGTTTTGTCGCTGTTTGAATGCTTAAAGCCACTTAAAGCATTGTCTGTGTTGATTAAAATTTTCTGCTTGATTAATTCAACTATAAAATGCTCGTGCGCTGGTGTTATGGTATCTGTTTGCCATAGTAAACCTATTTTATCTAATAACGGTACAAATATGGTATAGAAAATGTCTTTAAAAGAAAATTCATCTATTAAGTCATTATAGGTCTGATAGAATAACGCTTGATCAAAATTGATCATAGCTAGTTTAAATAAGTTAATGGCGTGAACATTTTCATCACTTTGTTCCGCAATTTCTTTAACTAACAGGGGTACTTCTTCAGATTTTAGATTTGCTATTTTTGATATTTTATACCCATTACTGTTTAAATAACTAATATTTAATATTTTTTGTAAGCTAGCTAAGCTATAATATCTAATATTAGTATCTGTCCTATTAGGTTCAAATAAGTTATAGCGCTTCTCCCATATTCTAATGGTGTGAGCCTTAATGCCTGAGAGATTCTCAAGATCTTTTATGCTGAATTTTGATTTGATATTGTTCATTATTTAGCTAAAATAGTTAAACAAAATGAGTTTTAACCATAAATGATCAAACATTTTGAAATAATTAACAATAAAATATAAATTTGGAAATGTGCGCACGAGAAGACTCGAACTTCCACGATTATAATAACCATTAGCCCCTCAAGCTAACGCGTCTACCAATTCCGCCACGTGCGCAATTTTAAAAAAAGATAAAAAAAAAAGCTAAGCAGTATGCTTAACTTTTTTTGTGACCAGTCTGGGGCTCGAACCCAGGACCCTCTCCTTAAAAGGGAGATGCTCTACCAACTGAGCTAACTGGTCTTGTATTTGTATGTAATATAAGAAAAAGGCAACCAAATACTTGACTTTTAATGTTGTGACCAGTCTGGGGCTCGAACCCAGGACCCTCTCCTTAAAAGGGAGATGCTCTACCAACTGAGCTAACTGGTCTTTTCCGTAACGGGGTGCAAATATATAAGCTTTTATCAAAAATACAAGGCTATTTTCATTTTTTTTTTTGTTTTTTTGCCTAGCATTTATGTATGAATTTAATAATCAATATATAACAACAAAAATGAACTTAATTTTAATTGGATATATGGCGTCTGGGAAATCAACAATTGGTAAAAAAGCAGCAGAATTACTGAATTTTGATTTTGTTGATTTAGATAATTATATAGAAGAAAAAGAAAATTTATCTGTTTCTGAGATTTTTAAATTAAAAGGAGAGATTCATTTTAGAAAATTAGAACAAACCTATTTAAAGGAATTGACTAATAATCTTGATAAAACAATTATTTCCTTAGGAGGTGGTACACCTTGTTTTTATGATACCATGAGTTGGTTAAATAAGTTAGATAACCTCACAACAATTTACCTAAAGGCTAGTTTAGATGTGTTAACTAATAGATTATATAAAGATAGTACTAGGCCTTTAATAGCCCATTTAGATACTAAGGAAGCATTAAAGGACTTTATTGCTAAACATATATTTGAACGTTCTTTCTTTTATAATCAGGCTAATATTGTTGTAAACTCAGTAGATTCTGAAGAGGACACTCTAAGTAATTTAATGGAAAAACTAGTTTAAATAGGCTATCCAATCTTTACCATCTAAATCTACTTGTACGTGCTCATGCAAAGAAGTTGATAAAGAAATTCCTTTGTAGTCTGCCTTTACAGGGAATTTTTTATGATTACGGTTAACAAGTACAGCTGTTTTAAATTGTTTTAAAGGGACATTCAAAAAGTGCTTGACACTATATATTAGCGTAGTTCCAGAATTTAAAACATCATCAATCAAAACCACAGACTTGTCTTGATAGTCTTGAGGCTTTACAGATGTCTTAATTGGTTTTCTTGGGTCTTTTTTATCTATCTCTATTTTGCATAGTACCGGCTTAATTGGAGATATT
Organism: Olleya sp. KKT75; assembly: GCF_055635485.1. Classification (NCBI taxonomy): domain Bacteria; kingdom Pseudomonadati; phylum Bacteroidota; class Flavobacteriia; order Flavobacteriales; family Flavobacteriaceae; genus Olleya; species Olleya sp. KKT75. The sequence continues at coordinate 124,722 of NZ_CM145759.1, read as the reverse complement.
TTTGAAAGTATGGTTTTTAATTTTTTTGCTAAAATATAACCATTAACATCTATACCTGCTAAAACAACTTCTGTTTCGGTGGTATTAGCCTCATAAATTTGATAAGCTATTCGTCTTAACTTATTATTAATAGCTGTCGCGTCTAAAATTATGTTTTTTGGTAATTCCATATTATTGTTCATTTTCTAATGCTAGATCATCCAAATCTCTTCTATCTTTCTTTGTTGGTCGACCAACCCCTTTTTTTCTGTAATAATCTTTAGCTAATTTAAGCATTTCTTGTGCTTCAAAAGCAGATTTAGGTGTTTTATCAACGCGATATATGTCAACTAACTTAGCACCAACACGGTTAGGAGGTATGTCTAAAACGGTTAAAGTGTAATTGACTTGGTCTTTTCTTAACACAATAGTATCTGTAGGGTAAACATCTCTGCTGGGCTTTGCTACAGTATCATTTACCTTAATATGTCCTTTTTTACAGGCAGTTGTAGCTATGTTTCTAGTTTTAAAATACCTAACACACCACAAATATTTGTCTACTCGCATATAAATTATCTAAAATTGACGTTAACGTTATTGTACAAAATTATATTAAAATGTATCTTGCAACTTCAAAAATAGCAATAATGAAATTAAGAAAAATTACTTTTGGTGTTATATCTATGCTAATGTTAATTACAGCTTGTAATTCTGATGATGATACGACTACAATTTTTGTTGAAAGAGATAGACAAGAAGTATACGATGAGAATATTACAGAAATTGAAGAATATTTAACGACTCACACATACAATTATAGTGACTATGACTTTGCTAATCCATATACTTTAGCAAACGATAGTTTTGAGATTGCATTTGATACCATTAGTGCTGCTAATGGAAATTTAGATGCAATAGCATTAATAGATAGACCTGAATTAAGTAGTAAAATAGTTACTGAAAATGATATAGATCACACATTATACTTTCTAAATATTAGAGAAGGTTTAGGTAATGTTGTTCATCCTTTGGATGCGGTAGGTGTAACTTATGAGGGTATATTACTTGATGGAACTGTTTTTGACGGTGCAGATGTAGTTAATAGTCCTTTTGATTTAACTAGTGCAGGAACTTCTTTTGGAGTTATTACTGGTTTTAGAGAAGCTTTAATAGAATTTAAAACTAGAGATGGTTATAGTGAAAATGGTGATGGTACAACTACAAATCATAATTTTGGTATAGGAGCAGCATTTATACCTTCAGGTATTGCTTATTTCTCATCTAGTACAACTATAATACCTAGTTATTACCCTTTAATTTTCAAATTTGGTGTTCTTACAAGAATTAATACAGATTATGATGGAGATGGGATACCTTCTTATTTAGAAGATTTAGATGCTGATGGTGCTGGAGATGATGAAGATACAGATGGAGATAGTTTTTCCAATTTTGTAGATAGTGACGATGATAACGATGGTGTTTCGACTATAGACGAAATTATCGAAAATGTTTATGTTATTGATACTAATAATGGAGATGTAGAGCCGGTTTATGCGGATAATGAATATGAGACTACTCGAAGTCAAATTTCAGGTGTAATTACTATTAAAACAATTACATTGATGGACTCTGATAACAATGGGATAGCAGATTATTTGGAAGACACGATTTCAATTAATTACGATAATTAGTAATTAAATTATTTAATAAAAAAAGAGCCACTTTTAAAGTGGCTCTTTTTTTTTGTTGTTTAATTAAAATTATAGCATTACAGATAAACTAAGGATTAATTGGTCTGGTCTTGTGTCTAATCTATCGTTATTTACTAATGAGATGTTGTTATTTATTAATGTAGCTTCATTATCACTAAATCCTCTTTCGTATCTAAGGTCAATTCCTATTTTATTAAAACTAACACCGATTCCAAAATTTAGACCTACAGAAAAATCATCTTGAATAGAGTTTATAGTGGCATTTTCAAAATCACTATCTATTATATATTGTAATGATGGGCCAGCAAAAACATGCAAAGGTCCTAATACTTTAAGACCAATTAATAGCGGAACATCTAATTTTTTTAAGTCAAATTCTCCTGCGATATAATCACTTTTAGTAGCTGTGTAAACTAATTCAGGTCTAAAATAGACTTTGGTACCTACTTTTGCAAAAACGCCAATATGGTACCCTAAGTTACGGTCTGGGTTTTGGTAGCTGTTTGTTGCGGATTCAAAATAATCTCCATTACCATTATAGTTTAAACCTCCTTTAATCCCAAAACCACTTTCGGTTTGAGCATAGATACATGTAGAAACTAATAGCGTTGCAATTGATGTTAAAATTAAATTTTTCATAATTGTAGTTTTTTTGATGAACACCATTTATAACGAAAATTGTGCCAAAATATTTTAGATAAGTTGTTATGTCTTTGTCAAGAAAGCAAAAAGGCGTTTAAAACAAATTGTTTTAAACGCCTTTTTTTTAGTCTATATTTTAGATCTATTTTCTTTTTACAACTTTTTCGCAAGCCTTTACGATAGCTTCTGCATTTAAACCGTATTTTTCCATTAATTGAGCAGGTGTACCTGACTCTCCAAATGTATCGTCTGTAGCAACAAACTCTTGAGGTGTTGGTTGATTTTGAGATAGTATTCTAGAAACACTTTCGCCTAAACCACCTAACTTATTGTGTTCTTCTGCAGTAACAACACATTTTGTTTTCTTAACAGACTCAATAATAGCATTAGCATCTAATGGCTTTATAGTGTGGATATTTATAACCTCTGCAGAAATACCTTTTTCGTTTAGAACCTTAGCAGCTTCTAATGCTTCCCAAACTAAGTGTCCAGTCGCAACGATAGTTACATCTGTACCATCTTGCAAATGTAATGCTTTCCCGATTTCAAACTTCTGATCAGCAGGTGTAAAGTTAGCTACTTTTGGACGTCCAAAACGCAAGTAGACAGGACCATCATGGTCTGCAATAGCTATTGTGGCAGCTTTGGTCTGGTTGTAATCACAAGTGTTAATTACAGTCATTCCTGGAAGCATTTTCATTAGTCCAATATCTTCAAGGATTTGGTGTGTTGCACCATCTTCACCTAAAGTTAATCCGGCGTGAGAGGCACAGATTTTTACGTTTTTATCAGAATAAGCAATACTTTGTCTTATTTGATCGTATACACGACCAGTAGAAAAGTTAGCAAATGTACCTGTAAAAGGAATTTTTCCTCCAATAGTTAAACCCGCTGCAATCCCCATCATGTTTGCTTCAGCAATTCCAATTTGAAAAAAACGTTTTGGATTTTCTTCTATAAACTGATTCATTTTTAAAGAACCAATTAAATCTGCGCAAAGTGCTACAACATTAGGGTTTGTTCTACCTAATTCTGTCAATCCGTCTCCAAAACCTGATCTTGTATCTTTACTTCCTGTATTTGTATATGTTTTCATTTTGTCTTAATTCAAGTTGATTAATAATCGCCTAACGTTTCAGGGTTTTGCTCTAATCCAATAGCTAGTTGCTCATCATTAGGTGCTTTTCCATGCCAAGCATGTGTATGCATCATAAAATCTACACCATTACCCATTACTGTTTTTAGTAATACACATACTGGTTTTCCTTTTCCTGTTAAGCTTTTTGCTTCTGCCATACCTTTTAATATAGCATCAATATTGTTACCAGCTTCAATGTCTAAAACAGTCCATCCAAAAGCTTCAAATTTAGCTCTGAAACTTCCCATTGGTAAAACAGTATCTGTAGAACCGTCAATTTGCTGACCATTTAAATCAATAGTTGCAATAATGTTATCTACTTTTTTTCCAGAAGCATACATAATTGCTTCCCAGTTTTGACCTTCTTGCATTTCTCCATCACCATGTAAACTGTACACTAAATGCTTATCACCATTTAATTTTTTAGCTTGGGCAGCACCTAAAGCAACACTTAAACCTTGACCTAAAGATCCAGACGCAATTCTAATACCAGGTAGTCCTTCGTGAGTTGTTGGGTGTCCTTGTAATCTTGTATTTATTAATCTAAAAGTATTTAATTCTTCTACAGGGAAATAACCACTTCTTGCTAATACACTATAAAAGACAGGAGAAATATGACCATTAGATAGAAAAAATAGATCCTCTCCAATACCGTCCATATCAAAACCTTCTTTTCTGTCCATTATGTCTTGATAAAGTGCTACCAGAAATTCTGTGCAACCTAATGAACCTCCTGGGTGTCCAGAATTTACTTTGTGTACCATACGTAAAATATCTCTACGTACTTGAGTAGTTAAATCTTCTAATTGTTGTGTGCTTGCCATGTTGTATGGGTTAATTATTTTGTTTCAAAATTAGTTTTTTAATATGCCTTTACCAAGATTATTGATGACACTTATTAACGAAATGTACCGATTTCTTAACAATTACAATTAATTAGAGTATTCAGAAACAATTTTAGCAACTATTTAGGACCCTTTGTGTTTTTCTTATATATATTTGTTAGCTGAAGATTTAAGAGATATAATGACTTTCGATTTAAAAGCAAAAGACACACAAAGTAACGCAAGAGCAGGAGTAATGACTACGGATCATGGTGTAATAGAAACACCTATTTTTATGCCTGTAGGTACTGTTGGTTCTGTAAAAGGTGTGCACCAAAGAGAATTAAAAGATGATATTAATCCTGATATTATTTTAGGAAATACTTATCACTTGTATTTGAAACCTCAAATTGATGTTTTAGAAAAAGCGGGTGGTTTGCATAAATTTATGAATTGGGATAGAAATATCTTGACAGATTCTGGTGGGTACCAAGTGTACTCTTTATCAGGAAATAATAAAATAAAAGAGGAAGGTGTTAAGTTTAAGTCTCATATTGACGGAAGCTACCATATGTTTACTCCTGAAAATGTTATGGAAATCCAACGTAGTATTGGAGCTGACATTATTATGGCGTTTGACGAATGCACACCTTATCCATGTGACTATAATTACGCAAGACGATCTATGCATATGACGCATCGTTGGTTAGAGCGTTGTATCACACATTTAGAAAAAACACCGTTTAAATACGATTATTCACAATCGTTTTTCCCAATTGTACAAGGAAGCACTTATAAGGATTTGCGTAAACAATCAGCAGAGTATATAGCAGGTGTTGGAGCAGAAGGTAATGCTATTGGTGGATTATCTGTGGGAGAGCCAGCTGAAGAAATGTATGCGATGACAGAGGTTGTTACAGATATACTACCTTGGGATAAACCACGTTATTTAATGGGAGTTGGAACGCCTATAAATATATTAGAAAATATTGCTCTAGGAGTTGATATGTTTGATTGTGTTATGCCAACACGTAATGCCAGAAATGGGATGTTATTTACAGCGTACGGATCAATAAATATTAAAAATCTAAAATGGCGTGAAGATTTTTCGCCAATAGATGAAATGGGAATTACATATGTAGATACCGAATACAGTAAAGCATATTTACGTCACTTGTTTAACGTGAATGAGTTATTAGGAAAACAAATAGCAACCATCCATAATTTAGGGTTTTATTTATGGCTAACTAGAGAAGCTAGAAAGCATATTATTGCAGGAGACTTTAAAGCATGGAAAGATAAAATGGTTAAACAAATGAATAATCGTCTGTAAGTGAAAATATTAGATTGGTACATATTAAAACGTTATTTACTAACTTTTGCAGTTATGCTATTGTTGTTTATACCTATTGGTATAACAGTACATTTGGCTGAGAAAATTGGAAAAATATTAGAAAACAATGTGCCTTTCGGCGAAGTCATGCAGTACCTTTTAGACTTTACCATATATTTTGCCCATTTACTATTTCCTCTATTTTTATTTTTATCGGTTATTTGGTTTACCTCAAAATTAGCTAATAATACAGAAATTGTTGCTTTTTTAAGTTCAGGTGTTTCTTTCTCACGATTTTTAAGGCCTTATTTAATTGGCGCAGTCATTGTTGCTATTATCTCTATAGTTTTAGGTTTATATTTAGCGCCAAACGCAAGTAAAGGATTTAATAATTTTAAGTATAAATACCTCTCTGGCAAGAAAACAACTAATAGTACCAATGTCCTGAAGCAGATTAATGACAATGATATTATTTATGTTACTAGCTTTGATACTAAAAATAAAACAGGTGTTAACTTTACTTTAGAGCATTTTGAAAATAATAAAATGGAGTATAAGATAAGTGCCTCTAATATTAGGTATATAGAAGAGGATTCTGCATTTGTTTTACGTAATTACGTTAAAAGGACAATAGGTGAAGATTCTGATAAGTTGGAGTTACAAAGAAAAAAAGACACACTCTTCAGCTTCGATTTAGAAGATTTAACACCAGAAGATTATATTGCAGAAACACTACGTTATAATGAGCTTGTTAATTTTATTGATAGAGAAGAAAAACGTGGATCAAAATTTATAGGGAGGTACAAATTAGCTAAATATCAAAAATGGAGCTTACCAGTATCAGTCTTTATCCTAACTATTATTGCTGTAGCTGTATCTTCAAGAAAACGAAGAGGAGGTATGGGAGTTAATTTAGCGTTTGGTATCTGTATAGCTATGATATTTGTCTTTTTCGATAAAATTTTCGGTACACTAGCGTCTCAATCAAATTTTTCGCCATTACTAGCAGTATGGTTTCCAAATATTATTTTCGGAATTCTAGCCATAATATTACTGCGAAATGCAAAACGATAAGCTTAAAAATTATTTACACTTACATTTACTAGTATTTATTGCTGGCTTTACTGCTATTATTGGAAAGTTAATAACCTTAAATGCGGTAAGTTTAGTTTGGTATAGGATGCTTATAGCAACCGTTTTGATGTTTGTCTATATAAAAATAGCTAAGATTAATATTTCTATTAACAGAAAAGCGTTTTTTAAATTAGCTATTGCCGGAATTATAATAGCGTTACATTGGATTACATTTTTTGGTTCTATTCAAGTATCTAATGCATCTATAGCATTAGCCATGTTTTCTACAGGTGCTTTTTTTGCGTCATTTATAGAGCCCATTATTTATAAACGAAAAATTATTACCTACGAGATTGTTTTTGGTCTTATTGTGGTTCTAGGTATTTATCTAATTGTTAGAAGCGAATTCAGATATATTGAAGGTATGATTTTAGGTGTTATTTCTGCTTTTTTATCATCATTATTTGCGGTGCTAAATGGTAAATTCTTGGAAGAGCATTCAGCGACCAAAATCTCTTTTTATGAGTTTATTAGTGGTGTGTTTTTTATCACATTATATATCGCGATGTTTGGGGATGGATTTAATGCAAATCATTTTAATGTTTCATTATCAGATTGGTTTTGGTTATTTGTTTTAGCTTCAGTATGCACAGCATATGCCTTTATTGCATCCGTACATGTTATGCGCTTTATTAGTCCATATACAGTTGTATTGACTTATAATTTAGAACCTATTTATGGAATTGGTTTAGCCTTAATTTTATTTCCAGAGTCAGAGACAATGTCGTCTTCGTTTTATATAGGTGCTTTTATTATTCTAGGTGTTGTTTTAAGTAATGGTATTCTTAAAAACTGGAAGAACTTCAAAAAAAACAAGATTAAAGAAACTAATTGATTATCAAAATTTAACGTAAAAAAGCATGTATTTTAATCAAATTCTTAAAATTTGAAATAAAAAATATGTAATTTTGCTAGCTAACAAATAAACAAAACTATCATTCCCTATGGAATATTTAGAATTTGAATTACCGATTAAAGAACTAGAAGAGCAACTAGGAAAGTGTCAAATTATTGGAGAAGAGAGTGATGTAGATGTGACACAGACTTGCAAGCAAATTGAAAAAAAGCTTGTAGCAACAAAAAAAGAAATATACAAAAACCTTACCCCATGGCAACGTGTACAAATGTCACGTCACCCGGATAGACCTTATACCTTAGATTATATTAAATCGCTTTGTGGAGAGTCTTTTTTAGAGCTTCATGGAGACAGAAGTTTTAAGGATGACAAGGCTATGATTGGTGGTTTAGGTAAAATTGGAGATCAAAGCTTTATGTTTATTGGTCAACAAAAAGGGTACAATACAAAAACTAGACAATACCGTAATTTTGGTATGGCTAACCCTGAAGGGTATCGTAAAGCATTACGACTAATGAAATCTGCTGAGAAATTCGGAATTCCGGTTGTAACTTTATTAGATACGCCAGGTGCTTATCCTGGTTTAGAAGCTGAAGAACGTGGACAAGGTGAAGCTATTGCCAGAAACATTTTAGAAATGACACGTTTAAAAGTGCCTATTATTACCATAGTAATTGGTGAAGGTGCTTCAGGAGGTGCTTTAGGTATTGGAGTAGGAGATAAGATCATGATGTTAGAAAACACATGGTATTCTGTTATTTCGCCAGAATCTTGTTCTTCTATATTATGGAGAAGTTGGGAATATAAAGAGTTAGCTGCTGAAGCGTTAAAGTTAACGCCTACAGATATGAAAAAAATGAAAATTGTTGACGAAATCATTAAAGAACCTCTTGGAGGTGCTCATTCTGATAGAGAAACAACGTTTAAAACGGTATCTGAAGCAATCGTTTCTGCTTATGATGAGTTTAAAAACTTATCACCAAAGGATTTAGTAAATAAGCGTATCGAAAAATATTGTGACATGGGAGTTTTTAAGGGTTAATCCTTATAAAACCATTTGCTAACATAAATCTGAAGTTTAGGCTTCAGGTTTTTTTTATGCTTATTAACAAAAAATCAGACTTATTAACACTATAAATGTTGATGACCTGTTAAGATTGAGTAACTTTGTAATTCAATTGTTCTTAACAATTTATTTACTTTCGCTAAGTCTTAAATTAGGTGGTTTTGAACTACTTTTTAATCAATATTTAACCAAAAAATCATTAAGTTTTTTAACTTAAAATTAGAACAAATCAATGAAGCAACCCAATCAAGTAAAAGGCTATCAAGTTGATAGAAGTACCATAATTAACCTTGAAAAAGGGAAGATTCCACCTCAAGCTTTAGATTTAGAGGAGGTAGTACTTGGTGCTATGATGATTGATAAAAAGGGTGTGGATGAAGTAATTGATATTTTAAGTGCTGATGCCTTCTATAAAGAAGCACATCAACACATCTTCGAAGCTATCTTTATGTTGTTCCAGGAAAGTCAACCTATTGACTTATTAACAGTTTCGACGCAATTAAAGACAAATTCGAAATTAGATTTAGCTGGTGGAGATTTTTACTTGATTTCCTTAACGCAAAAAGTATCGTCTTCTGCCCATATCGAGTTTCATGCACGAATTATTTTACAGAAATTTATTCAGCGTAGTTTAATTAAGATTTCTTCAGAGATTATTGAAGAAGCTTATGACGAGACGCAGGATGTTTTTGATTTATTAGATAAAGCAGAATCTCGACTTTACGAAGTAACGCAAGGAAACATTAAAAAATCAAGTGAAACAGCACAAGATCTTGTAATACAAGCCAAAAAGAAAATTGAAGAAATCTCTAAAAAAGAGGGAATGAGTGGAGTGCCTTCTGGTTTTAATAAACTAGATAAACTTACTTCTGGATGGCAAGAAAGTGATTTAATTATTATCGCAGCACGTCCAGGTATGGGTAAAACTGCCTTTACTTTGACAATGGCAAGAAATGTTGCCGTAAATTCAAATATACCGGTTGCCTTTTTCTCTCTAGAGATGGCATCTGTACAATTAATTACACGTTTAATTTCTAGTGAAACTGGATTGTCTTCAGAAAAACTAAGAACAGGAAAATTAGAGAAACACGAGTGGGAACAGCTTAACGTAAAAGTAAAAGCTCTGGAGAAGGCGCCACTATTTATTGATGACACACCTTCGCTTTCTATTTTCGATTTACGTGCAAAAGCGCGTCGTCTAGCTTCACAACATGGTATTAGAATGATCATGATTGATTATTTACAGTTAATGACAGCTGCTGGTTCAGGTGGTAACCGTGAACAAGAAATATCAACTATTTCACGTAACTTAAAAGCATTAGCTAAAGAATTAAGTTTACCTGTAATTGCACTTTCACAATTATCGCGTGCTGTGGAAACACGTGGAGGAAGTAAACGTCCTTTACTATCCGATTTACGTGAATCTGGTGCAATTGAGCAAGATGCCGATATTGTAAGTTTTATTTACAGACCTGAATATTATAAAATTGACGAGTGGGATGATGAAGAGCGTTCTCCTACAGAAGGTCAAGGTGAGTTTATTGTAGCAAAACACCGTAATGGTGGTTTAGAAAGTATTAGACTTAAATTTATCGGACATTTAGGTAAGTTTGATAACTTGGATGATTTTGATACACCTTTTGGTCAAGAGTTTCATAGTAAAATGAATGCTGCCGCAAATGACAATACATTTGCTCCAGATAATTTCCCTTCTGCTAACGATGCTTTTGGTGCACCGGAAGAAGATAATGATGTACCTTTTTAATATAAATTAACTATTACTTTGATGGATAAAATCAAAACTACTAATTACCTACTTTTAATAATTGTAATACCAATTATATTTTATCTGTTAAAAGTGTTGTCTTTTATATTTGTACCATTGGTATTTTCAATGTTTATAGCATTACTATTTTTACCATTGATGCGTTTTTTACGCAAGCGTAAGCTTCCAAAAGCAATTAGTGTTTTAATAGTGCTTTTAGTGATTGCATTAGGTGTTAAGTTAGGAGTTGAGCTAGTTAAATTATCAAGTAAAGAAATTATCGCTTCAGATTCTCAATTTTTTCATAAGGCAGAAGACAAAATCAATCTTTTAATTGATAATACAGAAGCTTTCTTTGGAGTGGACAAAGTAGAAGGTAGTAGATCATTAACTAGACTTTTAAATAAAGACGCACTATTAAGTAATCTATCACCAACCATTAGTTTTATTACTAAATTTTTGACAGCGTTATTAATGACGACGTTCTTTGTTGTGCTTTGGTTGGCGGAATCTATAAATGTAGAGCAGTTAATTAATAAGACCATTCTAAAAAAGAAACATACCTCTATCAAAACCTTCATGAAGATAGAAAAGGACTTAATTAAATTCATTAAAGTTAAGTTTTTAGTAAGCTTCCTGACAGGTGTTTTTACAGGGTTAGCATGTTACTTTTTTGATGTTAGTTTCCCTATCTTTTGGGGTTTATTCGCATTCTTAATCAATTTTGTTCAAATGGTAGGTTCTTTTATAACAGTAATACTATTGTCTCTTTTTGCATTTGTGGAGTTAGAAACGTCTAGTAAACTTCTGTTTTTTGTGCTATCAATTGCAGGTACACAAGTATTATATGGAAGTATTTTAGAGCCTGTATTTATGGGTAAATCTTTTTCTATAAACATTATAGCAGTCTTGGTTATGTTAATGTTTTGGGGCTTTATTTGGGGTATTCCTGGGTTAATTATGGCAATACCAATTACAGTGTTTTTAAAAATTATTTTAGAGCAATTTCCAAGAACAAAGATCATCTCAGATCTGCTTTCTGGGTCTCCTAGTTAATTTAATACTAATCTCTTTTTTTGAAGTCGGTTTTTTAAGTATCTTTCAATTTATAAAACCATCTTTTTAAATGAAAAAAATAGCAATATTTCTATTTCTGTTTCTATTTGCAAACCAATTGTTTGCGTCGTACATCCTTATTCCTATGGATGCGGATACTCAGAAAAATCATTTAAAAGCTTATGGTATTACTTATTGGACGCTAGAAAAAAATGTAAAAGTTAAGTGGCTACTTAACTATAGAGGTGGTGCTTTTTTGTTGCCAGATAGTGCAGAAATTCAGCGAGAATGCCAAATTAGAGGTGTCAGTTTTGAGATTATATCAGATTCTAAAACACAACAAATTCTAGAAGATATTGCTAGTCCAAGTAAAAACATGGAAGCAGTAGTCTTAGAAAAAGCACCAAAAATTGCAGTCTATACACCACAAGGAAAATTACCTTGGGATGATGCAGTTACTATGGTATTAAGTTATGCCGAAATTCCATACGAAACAATCTATGACGAAGGCGTTTTAAAAGACGAATTATTATTATACGATTGGTTGCATTTACACCACGAAGATTTTACAGGACAGTTTGGTAAGTTTTATGCTAGATACCGTCAAGCAGCTTGGTACATCCAAGAAAAAAAGGAAGCAGAAGCTTTAGCTACAAAACTTGGATATTCTAAAGTATCAGAAGAAAAACGTGACGTAGCACTAAAAATTAGAGATTATGTTGTTGGTGGAGGGTTTATGTTCGCCATGTGCAGTGCAACCGAAAGTTTTGATATCGCATTATCTGCTGCAGGTATAGACATATGCGAGCCCATGTTTGATGGAGATGCCAGTGACGCTAACTACCAATCCAAATTAGACTTCTCTAAAACGTTCGCTTTTAAAGATTATACATTAGAGCGTAGTGCGCTAGTCTATGAGTTTTCAAGTATTGATATGACCATGAAACGTAAAATACCCAAACAAACGGACTATTTTTCGTTAATGGATTTCTCAGCTAAATGGGATCCAATTCCTAGTATGTTATGTCAAAATCATACGGCATTAGTTAAAGGGTTTATGGGACAAACAACCTCGTTTACTAGAGACCAAATAAAGTCAAACGTATTAGTCATGGGAGAAAATAAAACAAATGGAGAGGCTAAATACATTCATGGTATAAAAGGAAAAGGCTTTTTTACATTTTATGGTGGCCACGACCCAGAGGACTATACACACCAAGTTGGTGATCCTAAAACCGAATTAGAATTGCATCCAACATCTCCAGGTTACAGATTAATACTTAATAATGTGTTATTCCCTGCAGCAAAAAAGAAAAAACAGAAAACTTAATATTTGGGCGTTACCATAAGGGGCAGGCTCTCAAGGCTCGCACTCTGCGAGGTGCTCAAACAAACCTTTCCATCCTTAACGCATCAGGACAATCGTTAGGTTTAAATTATAAATCAGTATTCATTCAATCTAAAAGTATTATGTCAACAAAAGATCAAATCCTAAAAAAAATAGAAATTTTAATTACTAATCATTTTGATTCTCCTCAAAAAGCTTTTTCGTTTTTTGATAACGATGGTGACAAACAATTATCTAAGTCCGAAATTAAAAACTTATTACAAGAAGCAGAAATTAGTGGATTTATTCGAGGTATAGTATCATCAAAACTTATTGAAGGATATGATAAAGATGGCGATGGTTTAATAAGTTGGTCAGAGTTTCAATTAGCTTTAGAAGAGATTTCTGAATAATTCACTCTACATTTTGAAAAACATTGTATTTCCATTTGTAAGGCTATTAATTGCAACCATTATATTTTGGTCGTTGTCCTTTTGTCTCTTTATTACAGTTCGCTATTATCAAGTGGGTACAGAAGGAGGAAAGGCATTTCAAATAGGGAAAGGACTTCAAGAATTAGATGTGGATGTTGTACCGTTCATTTATTGGTTAGAGTTTGGCCTTTATGCAGGAATTGTAGTGGGGTTTGTATATGCAATTGTAGAGTTTCTCTTTCAAAAATTACATTTAGACAAACTAGCTACAGGTTTAGTTTTATTGCAGAAGTCATTTATTTATCTACTAATGTTGGTGTTGTCAACAAACTTTATTGTTCACTTAATAGAAGTTCAGATTGATAGAAATCTACCTAACGAGTCAGGTTGGTGGATAGAAAATAAGGTGTTTTGGTTAGTGGTTGGTTATTTTGTAATCTGTTCATTAATATTTTCTTTCTTTAAATTAGCAAAAGAAAACTTTGGAAGAGGTGTGTTTTTTAATCAACTTATCGGTAAATATAAAAAACCAAGAGAGGAAAGGCGCATTTTTATGTTTCTAGATCTTCAAGCGTCAACAACTATTGCAGAACAATTAGGGCATTTTAAGTACAGTGAGTTAATTCAAGAGTGTTTTTACGATCTAAATCATGTACTGCCTAATTTTGACGCAGAGATATATCAATATGTCGGAGACGAGGCAGTAATTAGCTGGTCTTTTGATAGAGGAATAAAAGATAATAACTGTGTGGAGTTATTCTATAAATTTCAAGATAGATTGCTTAAAAAGCAAAAATCTTACATCAAAAAATTCGGTTTACTCCCTAAATTTAAAGCAGGATTGCATGGCGGAAAGTTAATTGTAACAGAAGTCGGTTCAATTAAAAAGGAGATTGCATATCATGGTGATGTTATTAATACATCAGCAAGAATACAAGGAGAATGTAATACCTACAGTCAAACTTTACTTATTTCAGAAATACTGCTGCAAAATCTAAAATTGCATAAGTATAAGTTGGAATCTATAGGAAATATATCTCTAAAAGGAAAAGAGCAGGAGGTAAAGCTGTTTTCTATCAATAGGTAAGTTTATTTTAGACTAGCTATTAATTGTTTGATAATGTGTTCTACACCATTGTCATCATTAGTTTTAGTGGTATAATTAGCAATACTTTTTACATTAGGATGCGCATTTTCCATTGCATAGCTAAAATGCGCTAATTTCAGCATTTCTATATCATTATTATAATCGCCAAAAACCATAGTTTCTGCTTCACTTATATTATAAATTTCTTGTATATGCTTTATAGCATAGCCTTTATTAGCGATGTTTTCCGAAATATCTACCCAATGATTTGCAGATACTTTTACTTTAAAATCACTTTCAAGATGTTTTACAGCTGGATAAATATGTTTTTCAGAGCTTTCCTCATGATACAGTGCTATTTTATAAACAGGTTCCTTAATATCATCTAAGCTATCTATTACGTCGTAATTGGAGTAGTATTCACTTAAAAGCGACATCAGTTTTTTAGATTTACTAATAACATACGCTTTGTCTTTTGTGCAAAACACTGGATGGGCATCATGTAATGTCGTAACTAACTTAGCAATACTATTTAAGTTATCCGGATTAAATGTATTCGAAATTATCAACTTATTATTTTCTACCGCTAATCCACCATTCTCAGAGACTATAATAATATCATCTTTTATAGTTGCCAATTTGTCAATCATACTATAGTATGGACGTCCACTAGCAGCAACAAAAAGTATGTTTTTTTCTTTTAATACTTTGTACAATTCAAAAAACTCAGCACTGACTTCGTGGTTTGAGTTTAATAAAGTACCATCTAAGTCAGATACGATTAATTTTATTTGGTTTAAAATCATAAGATAGCATTCTATTTTGTTGTAAAATTAAAGATTACGATTGGTAAAAGACAATTATTAAAGTTAAGTAATAATTAAAAGGCATAAAAAAATCCGATTCAATTAAGAATCGGATTTTCTATGTTATAAGCGAAGTATTGTTATACAATTGGCAAAATGCCTTTTATTTTACTTTGTTCACAATTGCTTCAAAAGCATCTGGATTGTTCATCGCTAAATCAGCTAAAACCTTACGGTTTAATTCGATATTGTTAGCTTTTACTTTCCCCATAAATTGTGAGTAAGTCATTCCATGTAATCTAGCTCCAGCGTTAATACGCGTGATCCATAGTGCACGGAAAGTCCTCTTTTTATTTCTACGGTCTCTGTATGCATATTGCATAGCTTTATCAACCGCATTTTTTGCTACTGTCCAAACGTTTTTACGACGTCCAAAGTAACCTTTTGCTTGTTTAAGCACCTTTTTTCTTCTGGCTCTTTTGGCAACAGAATTTACTGATCTAGGCATAATTTTAATGTATTTTGTAGTAGGCGGTTAATTAATAACACTTTGTATGGGCCTAACTCCAGGGTTTATAAATAATAATTTGTAACCAATTAAGGTAATGTTACTTTAAACGCATCATTACTTTAATGTTGTTCTCATCCGCTTTATGTACTAAACCGTCATGAGTTAACTTAAGCTTACGCTTTTTAGACTTCTTTGTTAAGATGTGACTCTTAAAAGCGTGCTTTCTTTTAATTTTACCAGTACCTGTAAGCTTGAAACGCTTTTTAGCACTAGATTTTGTTTTCATTTTAGGCATTTTGTTTCCTAGTTTTAATTATTTCGCTTATAATATTTTTAGTGCTAAACATGTTTAGCATCTTGATAATCTAGATAGTTAGACTTTTAAAATCTACTTCTTTGGAGCAATAAACATTGTCATACGTTTCCCTTCAAGTCTTGGCATCTGTTCTACTTTACCAATTTCTTCCAAATCTTGGGCTAAACGTAATAATAATATTTGTCCTTGCTCTTTAAACACAATCGATCGTCCCTTAAAGAAAACAAATGCTTTTAGCTTTGCACCTTCTTTTAAGAATTTTTCGGCGTGTTTTTTCTTAAACTCGTAATCATGATCATCTGTTTGTGGTCCAAACCGAATTTCTTTAATTACAACTTTAGTAGCCTTGGATTTTAATGCTTTTTCCCGCTTCTTCTGTTCATAAAGAAACTTCTTGTAATCCATTATTTTACATACAGGTGGAACTGCTTTTGGCGAAATTTCTACCAAGTCAAGTTCTTGCTCTCTTGCAAATTCTCTTGCCTCTTTAGTGGTATAGATTCCTACTTCAACATTCTCTCCAACTAGACGCACTTTTTCTGCTCTAATCTTACCGTTAATGTTGTGCTGATCTTCCTTAATGATTCTTGCCGGACCTCTTGATCTTTTTCTACGTATTGCTATGACTTATATATTTTAGTTAAACTTAATTTTAAAATTGTCTTTTGGTCTTATTTATCTCTGTTTTAACAATCTCTGCAAAGGTATCTACACTAATCGTGCCTAAATCTTCACCGCCATGTTGTCTGACAGATATCATGTTTTCCGCTTCTTCTTGCTCTCCAATGATAATCATATAAGGCGTTTTACTCATTTCAGCCTCTCTAATTTTCTTACCAATGGTCTCACTTCTGTTGTCTACAAGTGCGCGAATCTCGTGATTTTCTAGCAAAGTTAAAACATTTTGACCGTATTTCTCGTATTTCTCACTAAGAGTTAATATAGAAACTTGATTTGGCATTAACCAAAGCGGAAAATTCCCACCAGTATGTTCTAATAAAATGGCTATAAAACGTTCCATACTTCCAAAAGGAGCACGGTGTATCATTACCGGTCTGTGCGATTCATTATCACTACCTTTATAAGATAATTCAAAACGTTCAGGTAAATTATAGTCAACCTGAATAGTTCCTAATTGCCATTGTCTACCTAAAGCATCCTTTACCATAAAGTCTAATTTAGGACCGTAAAAAGCAGCTTCGCCAGTTTCTATAACATAATTTAAGTTTTTATCCT
>NZ_CM145759.1:100000-102500 GCF_055635485.1 Olleya sp. KKT75 | reverse complement strand
TCACCGCCTACCAATTCCTGACAAACTCCGAATGCTATAAAATGTTAATCAGCAGTGAGGGCATGGGTGCTAAGGTCCATGTCCGAAAGGGAAAGAACCCAGACCATCAGCTAAGGTCCCAAAATATATGTTAAGTTGAAAAAACGAGGTTGAACTGCTTAGACAGCTAGGATGTTGGCTTGGAAGCAGCCATTCATTTAAAGAGTGCGTAACAGCTCACTAGTCGAGCGGTTCGGCATGGATAATAATCGGGCATAAACATATTACCGAAGCTATGGACTTGTAAAAGTGGTAGGGGAGCATTGTAGTGGCGTTGAAGGTGTTCTGTGAGGGATGCTGGAGTAGCTACAAAAGAAAATGTAGGCATAAGTAACGATAATGCGGGCGAGAAACCCGCACTCCGAAAGACTAAGGTTTCCTCAGCTATGCTAATCAGCTGAGGGTTAGTCGGGACCTAACGCGAACCCGAAAGGGGTAGTGGATGGACAACAGGTTAATATTCCTGTACCTGCTCTCATTAAAAGTGACGGAGGCGAAAAGTTAGTGCGCACAGACGGAATTGTGCGTTGAAGGGAGGGGTAACCCCCCGATAGTACACTAAGACTACGGTCGCGGTGATAATCTAGCAAATCGACTTCCAAGAAAAGCGAGAGAAGCAGCCCGTACCCTAAACCGACACAGGTAGTTGGGATGAGAATTCTAAGGAGCTCGAGAGATTCATGGCTAAGGAACTAGGCAAAATAGACCTGTAACTTCGGGAGAAAGGTCGCCACCCTTCGGGGTGGCCGCAGTGAAAAGGTCCAGGCGACTGTTTATCAAAAACACAGGGCTATGCTAAATTGAAAGATGACGTATATGGCCTGACACCTGCCCGGTGCTGGAAGGTTAAGTGGAGGGTTTAGCTTCGGCGAAGATCTCAAATGAAGCCCCAGTAAACGGCGGCCGTAACTATAACGGTCCTAAGGTAGCGAAATTCCTTGTCGGGTAAGTTCCGACCTGCACGAATGGTGCAACGATCTGGACACTGTCTCAGCCATGAGCTCGGTGAAATTGTAGTATCGGTGAAGATGCCGATTACCCGCTGTGGGACGAAAAGACCCCGTGCACCTTTACTATAGCTTAGTATTGGTTTTGGATAAGTAATGTGTAGGATAGGTGGGAGACTTTGAAGCGGCGTCGCTAGGCGTTGTGGAGTCATTGTTGAAATACCACCCTTTGCTTGTCTAGAGTCTAACCTTCAATGAAGGGACAGTGCTTGGTGGGTAGTTTGACTGGGGTGGTCGCCTCCAAAAGAGTAACGGAGGCTTCTAAAGGTACCCTCAGCACGGTTGGTAATCGTGCGTAGAGTGCAATGGCATAAGGGTGCTTGACTGAGAGACCTACAAGTCGATCAGGTTGGAAACAAGAGCATAGTGATCCGGTGGTTCCGTATGGAAGGGCCATCGCTCAAAGGATAAAAGGTACGCCGGGGATAACAGGCTGATCTCCCCCAAGAGCTCATATCGACGGGGGGGTTTGGCACCTCGATGTCGGCTCGTCACATCCTGGGGCTGGAGAAGGTCCCAAGGGTTGGGCTGTTCGCCCATTAAAGTGGCACGCGAGCTGGGTTCAGAACGTCGTGAGACAGTTCGGTCTCTATCTACAGTGGGCGTTAGAAATTTGAGTGGATCTGACTCTAGTACGAGAGGACCGAGTTGGACTAACCTCTGGTGTATCTGTTGTTCCGCCAGGAGCATTGCAGAGTAGCTACGTTGGGAAGGGATAAGCGCTGAAAGCATATAAGCGCGAAACCCACCACAAGATGAGATTTCTTTAAAGGGTCGTAGGAGATGACTACGTTGATAGGTCATAGGTGTAAAGGCAGTAATGTCATAGCCGAGTGATACTAATAACCCATAGGCTTATTGTACGCCTGTTTTTTATAAAGTTCAATACAGATTTTCATGAATCATTTTTTCAATATGTTATTTTATACGGTTAAGTAGTTACTACTACATACACCGAAAGATTTAAGGTGATTATAGCGATGGGGCTCACCTCTTACCATTCCGAACAGAGAAGTTAAGCCCATTTGCGCCGATGGTACTACATTGTGGGAGAGTAGGTCGTCGCCTTTTTAGAGAACCCTTCATATTTATTTATGAAGGGTTTTTTTGTGCTTTATACTCAAATAAATAAAGGGTCGGTGTAAATGCAAAAGCTAAAAGATAGAAGTAAAAAGCAAAAAACCAAATGCTAAAAGAATAAGGCAAAAGGCAGAAGCTAAAAGAATAAGGCTAAAGCAGATATCAGATATCAGATATCAGGTATCAGAAGGTAAAAGTGAAAAGCTAAAAGTCTAAAGTAAATAGGGTATAGGTAAATTGAATAAATGACTATAGCACAGTTATAATTTATAAATTATGGTTCAATAAAGGGATTAATCTTTAGGTCGGAATATTATATTCAAATTATAAATATTCTAACTGGAATATTTATTTTAAACGATAAGATATTATTA
>NZ_CM145759.1:0-95000 GCF_055635485.1 Olleya sp. KKT75 | reverse complement strand
GACTGGGGTGGTCGCCTCCAAAAGAGTAACGGAGGCTTCTAAAGGTACCCTCAGCACGGTTGGTAATCGTGCGTAGAGTGCAATGGCATAAGGGTGCTTGACTGAGAGACCTACAAGTCGATCAGGTTGGAAACAAGAGCATAGTGATCCGGTGGTTCCGTATGGAAGGGCCATCGCTCAAAGGATAAAAGGTACGCCGGGGATAACAGGCTGATCTCCCCCAAGAGCTCATATCGACGGGGGGGTTTGGCACCTCGATGTCGGCTCGTCACATCCTGGGGCTGGAGAAGGTCCCAAGGGTTGGGCTGTTCGCCCATTAAAGTGGCACGCGAGCTGGGTTCAGAACGTCGTGAGACAGTTCGGTCTCTATCTACAGTGGGCGTTAGAAATTTGAGTGGATCTGACTCTAGTACGAGAGGACCGAGTTGGACTAACCTCTGGTGTATCTGTTGTTCCGCCAGGAGCATTGCAGAGTAGCTACGTTGGGAAGGGATAAGCGCTGAAAGCATATAAGCGCGAAACCCACCACAAGATGAGATTTCTTTAAAGGGTCGTAGGAGATGACTACGTTGATAGGTCATAGGTGTAAAGGCAGTAATGTCATAGCCGAGTGATACTAATAACCCATAGGCTTATTGTACGCCTGTTTTTTATAAAGTTCAATACAGATTTTCATGAATCATTTTTTCAATATGTTATTTTATACGGTTAAGTAGTTACTACTACATACACCGAAAGATTTAAGGTGATTATAGCGATGGGGCTCACCTCTTACCATTCCGAACAGAGAAGTTAAGCCCATTTGCGCCGATGGTACTACATTGTGGGAGAGTAGGTCGTCGCCTTTTTAGAGAACCCTTCATATTTATTTATGAAGGGTTTTTTTGTGCCTTATACTCAAATAAATAAAGGGTCGGAGTAAATGCAAAAAGCCAAAAAAAAGAAGTAAAGAGGCAAAAGGAAAAAGGCAAAAGACAGAAGTAAATAGCTAAAAGTGAAAAGCTAAAAGTCTAAAGTAAATAGGGTAAAGTAAATAGGTATAAGTAAATAGGGAAAAGTAAATAGGGAAAAGGAATAAATGACTATAGCACAGTTATAAACTAAGGTTCAATAAAGGGATTAATCTCTAGGTCGGAATATTATATTTAAATTAGTAAACTTTTAAAACTTGAACATTTAACTTAAAGGATAGATTAGTAAATTATCATCATTATTAGTTTAAAATAAAAGCCTCTAATATTATTAGAGGCTTTATTATTTTTAAAAAGTAGTATTTAAATTATAAATTACTATTCTGTGGAGTAGATGTATTTATGTTATTACTTTGGTTAGTTAGTGGTCTTGCAGTGCTTAATTCTATTTAGTCTTATTGCTTTTGAAAAGACTATCTAAAATTGTATTTATACCTTTAAAAGCCATAAATACAGCTAATACACATATTAGTATTGCAATTATTAATAGTGGAATATAGAAATCTCTTTCTTTATTACTTAATACGAGATAAAGTAGTGTAGGACCAACAAACATTAGTAACATTGCTATACCCATTTGTTTTACTCCTTTTACAAGAATATCTTTGTCTGTTGATTTAGTTTCCATTGTTATAATGATTTATTGCATTTCTAACACTTTTGTGTGTTTTTAATAAACTTTCTGCTTCTGTATAAGTTATGTTTAATTCTGACATTATCATTTTTGTACCTCGGTCTACTAGTTTGTCATTACTTAGTTGCATGTCTACCATTTTGTTTCCTTTTACTTTACCTAGTTTTATCATGGTGGTGGTAGATATCATGTTGAGGACAAGTTTTTGCGCTGTACCTGCTTTCATACGTGAGCTACCTGTTACAAATTCTGGTCCTACTATAACTTCTATAGGAAACTTTGATACTTGGCTTAACGGGCTATTACTATTTGATGTAATACAGCCTGTTAATATGCCTTCTGAATTACATTGTTTTAATGCTGCTATTACGTATGGAGTAGTACCTGATGCTGCTATACCTATTACTACATCTTTTTTTGATACGTTATGTTGTGTAAGATCTTTCCAACCTTGTGTTTTAGAGTCTTCTGCAAACTCGACTGCTTCTCTAATAGCTTTATCTCCTCCGGCTATTAGTCCTATTACTACGTTATAAGAGACTCCGAAGGTTGGAGGACATTCTGATGCATCTACAACTCCTAGTCTTCCGCTTGTACCTGCACCTAGATAGAATAGTCTTCCGCCTTGTTCTAATTTATTTACAACTTGCTCTACTAATGTTTCTATTTGTGGTATTGCTTTTTGTACAGCTTTTGGAACAGTATTATCTTCTGTATTTATATTTTGAAGCAAGTCTGTTATAGACATTTTTTCTAAATTGTTATAATTTGAATCTTGCTCTGTTGTTTTTGTAAATTTCATAGTTTAATGCTAGTACTGATTTGCGTTAGGGATTGAGGCATTTGTTGAAGCTCCTCGCAGAGAGCGACTACCGAAAGCGCGACCCTTGTGGTAACGCCCAATAATTATTCTACAATATAGGTAAATTGGAAAGCTTCTGACACTCTAAAGTAACCTAGTGGAAAATTATCTGGATTTGTAATGTTTACGCAGTTTCCTCTAACAGTTGCTGGTTGGGTTTGAAACGGACCGCCACCACTATCTGAGGTTTGTTGTAATAAAATATCCATGAATTGATAAAATTGTTGGGATATTCCGTAATTATTTATGGTTACTTGGTTTCCTGACTCTAGGTCTTCTTCTGAGTAAAATGCGAATATCTGATTACCGTCTGTAAATTGATCGTCATAAACTTCTAATACTGGAATTTCGGGAATATCGGATATAAACTCGTAAAAGTAGTAATTGTCTATATTAGCTGGATCAGTATAATAGGCTTTAAGCTCTATATCTTCTCCAGAAAAACCGCCATCGTTATTCTGTTCGATATAATCTATAGGAGTTACTGTTGTGAGTACTTCTGTACCTACGTACGTTTGATTTTGATATATAATAGTTAATGTATATTCTTGATTAATTTGAGGTATAAATGTTGATGTTCTATATATTCCGGTTTCAGCATCTTCTAAAAATTGAAACATATTACCATTGTTATCTTCCACAGTTACGATTGCATTATTGGCTGGTGGAACTTGTGCATCGAAAAATGGTGCAGATAATGTTAGTTTTATTTGTTGTTGAGCGCCATCTGTACCATCAAACCAATTTAATGATGCTTCTATCACTAATTTAGGGTCTGATGTTGGGACTTTTAAATCGATTACATCTTCGCAATTAAAGAGTGTAAATACTATTAATATATACAGGATTTTTTTCATTTTTAATTAAAATTTAAAATTGTAAGATACAGATGGGATTAACCCGAAAATGGCAAGTCTTGTTGCTTCGTTATTTCCTGTCATTCTGTTTTCTCCAAAAGTTATTGATGCTGCGTTGCGTCTGTTATATAGATTGTATATACTAAACACCCAATAGCTTTGGCATCCGGAAGTTTTATCTGGTTTTGGTGTGTAATTAGCCGATAAATCCATACGATGATAGGCTGGTAATCTGTCTGTGTTTCTATTACTATAACTAGGTATATTTATTCCGTTATAGGTGTATTGTCCATTTGGATATGTTGTTGGTTGTCCTGTTTGAAATAGGAAGTTGGCATTAAATTTCCATTTTTTATTCCAATCATAACTACCAGTTAAGGATATGTCATGTGTTTTGTCATAAGCTGTGTTATACCAATTACCATTATTTATACCAGTTTCGTTTGTTGTGCGCCCGGGAGTTTTCTGTTCGGATTTTGAAAGCGTATAGGCTAACCAACCTTTAAAACGCCCTTCGTTTTTTCTTAATAATATTTCTAGTCCGTATGCTCTGGCTTCTCCATTAAGGATTACTTGCTCTATAGCATCGTTAGCAATTAAGTCTGCTCCGTCTATATAATCAATTCGGTTTTGAATTTTTTTGTAATAAGTCTCTACTTCTAAACTATATTTATCATCATTAAAACTTCTAAAGTACCCTAAGGCAACTTGGTCCAATAATTGAGGTTTTACATATTTACCGCTAGGTGTCCAAACATCTAATGGTGTAGGAGAGGATGTGTTTGACAATAAATGTAAATATTGTGTCATCCTATTATAACTAGTTTTTATAGAGGCATCCTCGTTTAACTGATACGCTAAGGATGCTCTTGGTTCTATATTTGCGAAACTTTCTATAACATCACTTTTATTATAAGATTCTGATCCTGTTGGAGTCGCTTTTTGATAGATTTGAAAATCGTTATTAAAAACAACAGCTTGATTATCTTGATACGTATTTAATTGGTCTTGCCCTAAACGTAGAAAAGAACTAATACGTAATCCGTAACTTAGGTTTAATTTATCTGTTATTTTATGTTCCGCATCTATGTACACAGCATTTTCAAATGCATATTTATCTGTTAGTTTAAATGAGTTTATTCCTGAAGTTGGCGTAGATGGTTTAATATCTCCTGGATTAAATTTATAGTAAATACTATTTAAACCATATTGTAATTTGAAGCCATCGGCTAAGTAATGTTTAAAGTCGTATTTGAAATTAAAGTTTTGAATTCCGGAATTCCAATCAAATTCTACAAAATTTAGTTTTAAACCATAATAGTAATCAGAATAAATAACAGACATATTGGAGAATAATTTATCAGAGAATAAATGATTCCATCTAAAATTAAGGACCGTATTACCATATGTGTTTTCAAAGCTATCTGAAATACTAAAGACATCACGACCAAAATAACCAGAAAGGTAAATACTGTTATTATCGTTTATATCGTAGCTTAGTTTTGTGTTTAAATCATAGAAGTAGGCTTTATTGTCTATATCAAATAAAGGTAGAAATAAATGTGCATAACTACTACGTCCACCAAATAGAAAAGACCCTTTGTCTTTTTTTATAGGTCCTTCTGCTAAAATACGAGATGCAACGATACCAATTCCACCATTCATATGAAACTCTTTACTGTTACCTTCTTTCTGATAAATATCTAAAACTGAGGAAACTCTTCCTCCATAACGTGCGGGAATACCACCTTTATATAATTTTATATCTTTTATGGCGTCAGGATTAAAGACGGAAAAGAATCCAAATAAGTGAGACGAATTAAAAACAGTAGCTTCATCCAATAATATTAGGTTTTGGTCTACAGCACCACCACGGACATTAAACCCAGAAGATCCTTCTCCAGCGTTAGTAACACCTGGTAATAGTGTGATGGCTTTAATTACATCAGCTTCTCCAAATACCACAGGAATATCTTTTATAGTTGCAGAACTAAGCGCATTAACACTCATTTGAGGTTTTTTAATGTTTAGTTTTTCTATGTTTTCTGTAATAATTACTTCATCTAAATTTTCAAAAGATTCTTCTAAACTAAAGTTTTTAGAAATATCGCTATCTAAAGTTATTGTCTGGATAGCATCAGAAAATCCAATATAAGACACAATTACTTTGTAGGTTCCTTTAGGAAGTGTGATGGAGTAAAAGCCATACTCATTAGTAACAGCACCAGTATTTAATTCTGGTATAATTACGTTAACGCTAATTAAAGTTTCATTACTACTAGCTTCTGTTATTTTTCCACTTAAAGTGAATTTTTCTTGTGCGCAGAGTACAGAACTACAAAGAAGGAATAGTATTAAGATATAGTTGGTGACGTGTTTCATTGTTTAATTTTGAGTAGTAAAAATAATGAAAATGTGCCTTAGTAATTAGTATTTAACGTTAAGATAAAATTTATTTGGGTTAACTATTTAGGCTTAATTTTCTAAGTTATTTATTATTAAACGATGGTTGTGGAAGATTAATATATTATTTATTAATAATTTGAAATAAAAAAAGCCCCCAATTGGGAGCTTTTTTATTCTATAATCAGTGACTTAGATACTTTTAAGTAAGTTGTTAAATAACTGAATAGGTCTCATTACTTTATTTGTTAATTCTTCGTTTGTTGAGTAATACCCTTCAAGATCTACTGCAACACCTTGGATATCATTTAAAGCGGATATAATTGTAGATTCTTCAGCTTTAAAAGCTAAAGCTACTGGTCCAAATTGTGCTTTTAAAGCAGCATCCTTATCTTGGTTTGCTAATGCTTCTGCCCAATACATTGCTAAATAAAAGTGACTTCCTCTGTTGTCAATTTCACCAACTTTTCTTGATGGTCCTTGTTTGTTTTCTAATAATTTTTCAGTTGCATCATCTAATGCATCACCTAAAACTTTTGCTTTTGGATTATTATTTACTTGACTGAAATGTTCTAAAGATACAGCAAGTGCTAAAAATTCTCCTAAACTATCCCAACGTAAGTGGTTTTCTTCAAGTAATTGTTGTACATGTTTTGGAGCAGATCCACCAGCACCAGTTTCAAATAAACCACCACCGTTCATTAATGGCACAATAGATAACATTTTGGCAGATGTACCTAATTCTAAAATTGGGAATAAATCTGTTAAGTAATCACGTAATACATTTCCAGAAACAGAGATTGTATCTTCTCCAGCTTTTACTCTTTTTAAAGTAAACTCAGTTGCTTTAATTGGAGATAAGATATGAAGTTCTAAACCTTCAGTATCGTGATCTTTTAAGTATGTATTTACTTTTTTGATTAATTCTGCATCATGAGCTCTGTTTTCGTCTAACCAGAAAACAGCAGGTGTTTGAGATGCTCTAGCACGAGTAACTGCTAATTTTACCCAGTCTTGGATTGGTGCATCTTTAACTTGACACATTCTCCAGATATCTCCAGCCTCAACATTATGAGAAATTAATACATTACCGTCAGTATCAATAACGTCTACTTTACCGTCTGCAGCAATTTCAAAAGTTTTGTCATGAGATCCGTATTCCTCAGCTTTTTGAGCCATAAGTCCTACGTTTGGAACTGTTCCCATTGTTGTTGGGTCAAAAGCACCATTTTCTCTACAAAAATCGATTGTTGCAGTATATATTCCTGCATAACTACTATCAGGAATTACAGCTTTAGTATCTTGAGCTTTACCATCCGCATTCCACATCTGACCAGAGTTTCTTATCATTGCAGGCATTGACGCATCAATAATTACATCACTTGGTACATGTAAGTTGGTGATTCCTTTATTACTATCTACCATTGCTAAAGCAGGGTTTGCTTTGTAAGCAGCATCAATATCTGATAATATCGCGTTACGTTCAGCTTCTGGTAACTCACTTAAGTTACTTAGTAAATTTCCGAATCCGTTATTTACGTCAACACCAATTTTATCAAATGTTTTGCTGTATTTAGCAAATAAATCCTTAAAAAACACACGTACTGCGTGACCAAAGATGATAGGGTCTGAGACCTTCATCATTGTTGCCTTCATATGTAAAGAGAATAACACTCCTTTTTCTTTAGCATCTTTAATTTGTGCTTCTAAAAAAGTTAATAATGCTTTCTTACTTAATACAGTACCATCAATAATTTCTCCTTTTAATAACCCTAAGTTATCTTTTAAAACAGTTTCATTTCCTGATGTATCAGTATGTACTATTTTAATACTAGTTGCCTCAGCTAATGTCACAGACTTTTCGTTGTTTGCAAAATCACCTTCTGTCATTGTAGAGACATGTGATTTAGAGTCTTTAGACCAAGCACCCATTGAGTGTGGATTTTTCTTAGCGTAATTTTTTACTGCTTTTGGAGCACGTCTGTCAGAATTACCTTCACGTAATACTGGATTTACAGCACTACCTTTAATTTTGTCGTAACGTAGTTTTGCGTCTTTTTCTTTGTCATTTGTTACTTCTTCTGGGTAACTTGGTATAGCAAAACCTTTTGCTTGTAATTCTTTTATTGCAGATTTTAACTGCGGAATAGAAGCACTAATGTTTGGAAGTTTTATAATGTTAGCTTCTGGCGTTTTGGCTAAAGCACCTAAAAAAGCTAAATCATCAGACACACGTTGGTCTTCTGTTAAGTAGTCTGGAAAGACTGCTAATATTCTTGAAGCAAGTGAGATGTCTTTAGTTTCTAATCCTATTCCTGAAGAAGCTGTAAAAGCTTGTACTATTGGTAAAAATGAACGCGTCGCTAAAGCAGGAGCTTCATCTGTTATAGTATATATAATTTTTGGTGTATTTGACATAAATATATATTGTGTATTAGTTTAATTTTAAGCTTGGCTAAGATACAAAAAACAGGAGGTATTTTAAAGCGAAAACGTTTACTTAACACTGCAATTGGTTGGAAAATAAATTGAAGCTTAGTTTATTGCGGAATTAATAAAAAAAGAATAATATATTAAGAAATATGGATTTTGTAGCTGTCTAGCAAGCCATGAATTTCCGCTTTCGAAAATTTAGCACCTTTTATTTTGTTGTTTTCGGGATTGATAGAGTAGTTGTAGGATGTTAAAAAGCTAGCATGCTCTACATTAGTATTAAAAAATACAGCATGCTTAAAGTCACACGCGTTAAAATTTGATTTTGAAAAGTTTGCTTCTGTTAATTCTGTCTTATCAAATGTACATTTGTCAAACTGCGTATTGACTAATTTAACTTGATAAAATGAGGCAAAATTAAGTTGACAATTCTTAAAGGTAATAGACATTAACAACTGATTACAGTCATTAAATAATACTCCTAATAATTTACAGTTTTTAAAAGTTACATCTTTAAAGGTGGTATCTGATGTTTTACTATTGCTTAAATCACAATCTATAAATTCACATTCTAAAAAAGTACTTATAGACAGGTAGCTTGCGTTAAAATTACAGTTTATAAAACTACAATTGTCATATTCCCCTTTTTGTAGACTATTGATGGTGAAGTCTTCATTTTTAAACGTTTTGTCCGGTATAAAGGGTAAGTGCATCAGTTGTTTTTGTATGGTTATACAATATAAATGGTTTTATTTTAAAACAGGATGATTTTATATAAATTACAAAAGCCATAACATAATAGATCTAACTATTGTTGTTATGGCTTTTTTGAGATAACACTATGTTGTCTTATTTAATTTTCATTAAATCAATCCAAAACTTACGTTTTACATTTTTTCAGAACAAACTAACATTAAATCAATAGTACATTTGGGTGTAACTTTCAAAATGTATTGACTTGTTACTAAATGCACCTGGTAATTGCTTTTCTTGATGCGTACTTTATAGTCCTTGTTTACACAATAACTACTTTTCTTTTGCATTGTTTTGTTTAAATACATTTGCTTTCGCTCCTGTAGTTTACTTAAAACTTTCAATCTTACTAGTTAAATCCTGCGTGCATGATTCACTTTTTAAAATATCATGGTTTTTAATTGACATGACTACACATATTATTTTAAAACCTCAAAAAACAATTAAACTAACTCAAATTCAATTTTTGATTGAAACCAATATTACTATTGTTGTTAATTGTTTTACTAAATTACGTTTTATCTTCAAGATTTTACAAAATATAACCACTTAGTTATTAACTAGTTGTGAACCGTAGTTATTAACAAAAGTTAATAACGCAAAAAAGCCTAACTTATAAAAGTTAGGCTTTTTATTATGTGTAAGGTTGAAGATATTATTTTCTTCTAACTTCTTTAATTCTAGCTTTCTTACCAGTAAGACCTCTAAAGTAAAAGATTCTAGCACGACGTACTTTACCTTTTTTGTTAACTTCAACTTTCTGTAATGCAGGTAAGTTAACAGGGAAGATACGCTCTACACCAACTGTTCCTGACATTTTTCTGATAGTAAATGTTTCAGAAGAACCAGTTCCTCTTCTTTGAATTACTACTCCTCTAAAAAACTGAGTACGTACTTTTTCTCCTTCTCTAATTTCGTAGTACACAGTAATTGTGTCTCCAGCTGAAAATTCAGGGAAGTCCTTTTTAGTTACAAACTCGTCTTGTACAAATTTTATTAAAGATTCCATCTTTATTTTATTTTTAATGATTGATTCAGAGCAACATTCACGTATCTCGCCAGAGGTTAATCCGAATTTGGGTGCAAATATAAGTAAAAACTAAAAAGTATAAAGTATAATTGTTAAAAAATTTGAAGCTTTTTTTAACCTAATTTCACTGTGGTACGTTGTTGTTTAAAGTCTTGTTTATTAGTTGTTTAATTGGATTATTTATCCAATAAATCTGGGCGTCTTTCTTTTGTGCGTTGGTAAGCTTGGTCTTCTCTCCACTTATCAATGTTAGCAGCATGACCACTTAATAATATTTCTGGAACTTCTAAGCCTTTATAGTTTCTTGGTTTTGTATAAATAGGAGGAGCTAATAAATTGTCCTGAAAACTATCCGTTAAAGCAGATGTTTCGTTTCCTAATACTCCCGGTATTAATCTTATAACAGCATCACAAAGTACAGCAGCACCAAGCTCTCCTCCAGACAACACATAGTCACCAATAGAAATTTCTTTAGTAATAAGTAAATCACGAACACGTTGGTCCACACCTTTATAATGTCCGCAAAGGATAATAATATTTTCTTTTAATGAAATATGATTCGCAATACCTTGGTTAAGTGTCTCTCCATCGGGTGTCATATATATAACCTCGTCATAATCTCTTTCTTCCTTTAGTTTAGAGATGCATTTATCAATGGGTTCAATACTCATGACCATACCGGCTCCACCACCAAATTGTGTGTCGTCAATAGATTTATAGTTACCTGTAGTGTAGTCTCTTAAATTATGAAAATGTACTTCTACCAGGTCAGCTTCTATAGCGCGTTTTAATATTGATGCTTCAAACGGGCTTTTTAGTAATTCTGGTAAAACAGTTATTATATCTATTCTCATGGTTTTGCTTTATAGTTTGCAAAGATAGAAGAAATGTTTGGATGATTCTACGCCAATTTATTCTCGTTTTTATCCTAAAAAGTAAGATGATTTGTTGTTGTGTCTATTTAATAGGAGTGTTTTTAATCATATTTTTATAACAAAGTCAAATGTAGATTGGCTTAAATACTAGTCTTTTTATTACTTTCGCAGCATTAAAAAACAGACTATGATTTCTATAGATAATTTGGCAGTAGAGTTTAGCGGTACCGCTTTGTTTAGTGATGTATCTTTTGTGATTAATCCAACGGATAAAATTGCTTTAATGGGAAAAAACGGAGCAGGTAAATCTACCATGATGAAAATTGTTGCAGGTAGACAAAACCCAACAAGAGGACATGTTAGAGCACCAAAAGAAGCTGTAATTGCTTATTTACCACAGCATTTATTGACAGAAGATAATTGTACTGTTTTTGAAGAGGCAGCTAAAGCGTTTAAGCATGTTTATGATATGCGAGACCAGATGGAAGTACTTAATAAAGCGTTAGAAACTAGGACGGATTACGAGAGTGATGAGTATATGTCTATTATTGAGCAAGTGTCTGATTTAGGTGAAAAGTACTATGCTTTAGAAGATGTTAATTACGATGCAGAAGTAGAAAAAGCTTTAAAAGGATTAGGCTTTAGGCAAGATGATTTTACAAGATTTACTAATGAGTTTTCTGGTGGATGGCGTATGCGAATTGAATTGGCAAAAATTTTATTACAAAAGCCTGATTTAATTCTATTAGATGAGCCCACTAACCATATTGATATAGAATCTGTTATTTGGCTAGAAGATTTTTTAGTTAATAAAGCGGATGCAGTTATGGTAATATCGCATGATAGAGCTTTTATTGACAATATTACAAACCGTACTATAGAGGTTACTATGGGACGTATTTATGATTATAAAGCTAATTATAGTCATTATTTACAGTTAAGAGAAGATAGACGTGTACATCAAATAAAAGCGTATCAAGAACAGCAAAAGTATATTGCGGATAATATGGCTTTTATTGAACGTTTTAAAGGAACATATTCTAAAACTAACCAAGTGACTTCGCGAGAGCGTATGCTTGAAAAACTGCAAATTATAGAGATTGATGAAGTCGATAATTCTGCATTAAAATTAAGTTTTCCTCCGGCACCAAGATCTGGAGATTATCCTGTATCTGTACAAAACTTAACCAAAAAGTATGATGATGTTGTGGTCTTTAGTGATGCTAACATGTCAATTAAAAGAGGGGAGAAAGTTAGTTTTGTTGGTAGAAACGGAGAAGGTAAGTCTACAATGATTAAAGCTATTTTAGGTCAAATAGACTTTGAAGGAGAATGTAGTTTAGGTCATAATGTTCAGGTTGGGTATTTTGCTCAAAACCAAGCGGCTTTGTTAGATAACGATTTGACTGTTTTTCAAACGGTGGACGAAGTTGCAAAAGGAGATGCTAGAACAGGTGTAAAAAATATTTTAGGTCGCTTTATGTTTAAAGGCGATGATATTGATAAAAAAGTAGGTGTTTTATCTGGAGGAGAAAAAACAAGGTTAGCTATGGTTAAGTTATTATTAGAACCAGTTAACTTGTTGATTTTAGATGAACCTACAAACCACTTAGATCTTAAATCTAAAGACGTATTAAAAGAAGCTTTAAAAACATTTGATGGGACATTAATACTAGTGTCTCACGATAGAGATTTCCTGCAAGGTTTATCTGAAAAGGTATTTGAATTTAAAGAGCAACGTGTTATTGAGCATTTTGAAACTATTGATGCCTTTTTAGAACGCAATAGAATTAAGAGTATTGCAGATATTAATTTAATGAAATAAGTGTTTAGAGATTAAATCTGTCTTCAATAGATTTAGCCGTTCGTTTTAAAAATTTAGGAGCAATAAATCGGTAACCAAAGTACAGACTAGCATAGCTTTTGTCTGTTACAACACTTTGTGTAAGCTTTTTATTTACAGCGTTAGAGTCAAAATTGAAACTAGCACCTGCGCTAATAGTTTCTGAGGTATACCCAAATTGTAATGTAAAGTCTAAAGCACGAGTAATAAACGTGTTTTTGGTTGTTGCTATTTGGTCTATTTTTTCTGTTGTAAAACGAACCCCTAAAGCAGGGGAGATAGAAGAGGAGATAAACCAATGTTCTTTAAATGCCCAAGTATAATAGTATGCCGGAGCTATTGCAATGTCAAAGCTGTTTTCTGCAATTTTTTGATTGTCAATAGTATTACTTAATCTATTAAAACCATACCTTAATGTCGGGACTAAGCTTCCTGCAGTTTCTCTCTGCCATTCAGTAAGGTGCGTCAAGTGTTTTAAAGAAAAATTATCATTCAACACATAAGATGTGGTACCAATCCAACTAGTTGTTTTTAAATTAGGGAATTGTGCTAATACATCTGCATGATTATCTTGATAAAATCCTTTGACTTTTCTGTATTCAAAACTCTGTATCCATTGTTTTATAAAAATATTTAACTGGGGATTGATAAACTTAGACTTGAAATTAGAATTACGACTGCTTGGAGAAAATCCTACTTTTAAACCTAAAAGCTTATAGTTAGCAGCGACTTGTAATCTGTACGTGTTATTTGCATTTACAATAACAGATTGCCCATTATCTTGGATGGAAAACGACTCGGACTGCGTGCTAATATTAGATTTTACTAGTAAATTTTCTTTAAATGAAATCACAGCATTCTGTCCACAAACAAAAGTTGTGATAAATATTGAAACAATTAAAAATGTATATTTCATAATTATAGTACAGAAATAAAGGTGTTGATGCCTTCTGTTGCAGATTCAGCAATAACAGTTACCTTTTTAGAGCTAGAAATAGATGGGTTTGGATCAATAAAAAAGGTAGGCGTATTTTCCGGTACATAATGCATTAAGCTTGCTGCGGGATATACTTGTAGTGATGTACCTATAATTAATAATTTATCTGCTGTAGCACAAATCTCTACAGCTGTATCAATTAACGGTACTGCTTCTCCAAACCAAACAATATGCGGACGCAATTGGTTTCCGTTTTTATCTAAATCCCCTAGATTAAGATCTTTTTTCCAATCAAAAACTAGAGCTTCATTTTTTGTACTCCTTACTTTTAATAATTCGCCATGTAAATGTATGACGTTTGTACTACCTGCGCGTTCGTGCAGATCGTCTATGTTTTGCGTAATTATGGTTATTTTAAAATGCTTTTCTAAATTAGCTAATTCTAAATGTGCTTTATTGGGCGCTACTTCTAGTAACTGTCGTCTGCGCTGGTTATAAAACTCTAATACTAATTCTGGATTAGCCTCAAAACCCTCAGGAGAGGCGACTTGCATAACATCATGACCTTCCCATAAACCATCAGCACCTCTAAACGTTTTTATGCCACTTTCTGCACTCATACCCGCTCCAGTAAGTACTACTAAATGTTTCATAATTAATTTGATGTTTTTATTTTCCAAGCTTTATAAGGCTCAGACTGGACTAATACTTCTAAGATGTTTTCGCCATTATCATCATCTTCTTCAACATAATTAATTATATCTGCCCTATCATAGCCTTCGCTAATTAATATTTCTATATAGGTTGTAGCATCTTTAAAGTTTTCCATCATTACTAAAGTGCTTAAATAACCAGCTTGACCTTCAAAAAAATCAGGATAGTTATCAATTATATATTTATAGTTGTTAAGTGCAAAGTCATAATTTTCGTCATAAAACGCAACATTTGCTTTTATAAAGTTTAAAAAATCGTCTTCTGTTTCTTCTTGTAGTTGATTAATTACTTGTATGGCTTCAAAGTAATCTTCTTTATAGACATAATAATCAATTTTGTTAAGCACAATAGTTGGATCGTCTTTATAGGTTTTTATTAATTCTTCTAAAGTAGCAAGATATTTTTCGTCATCAACGTTACTTGCCATTAAAGACTTAAATATTAAGAAAAACTTTTCTTTAGACAGCTTAGAGGTTATACCATCCATTAATTTGTAGGCTAGCTCAAAATTTCCTGATTTTTTATATTGTATGGCTTGAAATAGTTCTGTAACACCCTCGTCTTTTGTTGTTTCTATTAGTCCTAATATTTTTTTATTGGGTGCTACATAAGTCATTAATCTTGACATGGTGGTGGTAATATTTTCTCCAGCAAGATATAAGTAGATGTCGGATATTAACATCTCAGAATCCTTTTTATGGATTCTATAATCATGATAATTTAATCCACCTTCGGCAGAGTATAGTCTAAAAAGGATATAATAGGTTTGTAAATTTTGATCATACCTGTAGTTTACAAAATCGTAATACGCACCATTTTCTACTTCGGTTATAATTTCTTGTGGAAATAAGTCCAAGCCTTGTTTAATTCCTTTGACAAAAGATTTTAGGTAATCACTATTTAAATCTGGGGTAGTATTGTCTTGCAGAATACGTTTTAGTAATGCGTTTTTATACAGTTTTCCAACAAAAGGTTCTGATTGGTTATTAAGTACTGAGCTTTCTATTAAATTACCTAAAGCAACTACTTTTTCAGAATTGGTGTCGTTATACGTAATTGTATCATTAGGATTAAAATTAGCATTGTTTTGAGCAATAGCAAAAATTGAAAATAATAGATATAATGATAAAGAGAGGATTAGTTTGTTTAGTGCCATTAAATTTTTTATTACTTTTGATATTAGATTATAAACTTAAGATTAATTCCCTTTAATATCTTAATGCTTAGTAAAAAATAAGTCATTCATTTAAAAAATTAATCCATGAAATCCTTTCACTACCTTTTTATTATTCTTTCTATTACGTTATTTACTAATTGTTCGGACGATGATGTTTCAGAACAAATAATGTCTTTAGAATCCGAAATTTTTAATATTGCAACTGTAGGTTCTTCTGGAGTTTTTGGTACTATTGAATATTTTAAAAACTCTAATAGTACAATTACTATCGAAATTAATTTGGTTGGTATAGCGGTTAGTCAATCTTATCCAGCTACAATATATTTTGATACTGCTGTAGAATTTGAGCAATCTACTACAATGGTTGCATTAAACCTGGAACCTGTTGATGGTAATACAGGAAAAAGTAGAACCACTTTTTCTACTTTAGAAAACGGGACAGCAATTACTTATGAAGAATTATTAAATTTTGATGGTAATGTTGTCATTAATCAAAGCGGTACCAGCACATCAGTTTTAGCGCAGTCAGATATTGGTCAAAATATTGTAACTACTAATAATATAAACTATGCTTTAAATGGGGTTGATGTTACTGATATTTCAGGAGTAATAAGTTTTTCAGAACGTGTTAACGGAGAGGCGCTAGCTGTAATTACATTAACTGGTAGTCCAGCAGGCGGTATGCATCCAGCACATATACATGTTGGTAGTGTCGCAACAGCACCTGGTGCTATTATGTTTAGCTTTACACCTGTTGATGGTACAATGGGTATTAGTAAATCTAATATCGCTAAATTGGACGATGGTACACCGTTTGGGTATACTGACATTTTAAATGTTAATGGCTACGTAAACGTACATTTAAGTAGTACTAATTTAGGCACTTTAATTGCACAGGGTAATATTGGTATAAACTAATTATAAATACAAATTTTTACAAAAGCCTGATGGTAATCCCATCAGGTTTTTTAATTTTAAAATATGGTAGATTTACAATTATTAGAACATTTAGAGACCTTTTTAACAGACCACCGATTGGAGCGTTTTAACAAAGTCCTTAGTCAGCGTACTAAACACTTTACTGTAGCTACAGAGGATGTCTATCAATTACATAATACCAGCGCTGTGATGCGTAGTTGTGATGTTTTTGGACTACAAGAGTTAAATATTGTAGAAGAAACTAATAGTAAAAGTATTGATAGAGAAATTGCAATGGGTGCACAAAAATGGGTCGATTTAAACAGGTACCATTCGGTTAAAGAGTGTATCACAGTTTTAAAAGCTAAAGGGTATCAAATTGTGGCAACCACACCTCATACGGACGATTGTGATTTATATGATTTTGATGTGACTAAAAAGTCGTGTTTTTTCTTTGGAAGAGAAACAGATGGCTTGTCCGAAGAAGTTTTAAAACAAGCCGATAGTTTTTTAAAAATCCCAATGGTTGGCTTTACTGAAAGTTTAAATATCTCTGTAAGCGCAGCAATAGTATTGCAGCATGCAACTTCTAAATTGAAAAAAACAGATATCGATTGGCAACTTACGGAAAATGAATTGCTTGAAAAAAGACTAGATTGGTGTAAGAAAACTATTAAAAGTTACGATGAGATCACGACCCGTTTTTACAATACAAAAAAATAGAGTAGTGCTAGGCTTATAATAGCGTGCTACATTAAATAAGTGGTAGTCACTTTAAGACATAAAAAAATCTCAAATTATTATAATTTGAGATTTTTTAATTTTATGATAGGTGGTAAAGATTATATTCTTTTTTTACGACCTCTATTTAATACTTTATATTCCTCATAACACTCGCTAATAGCGTCTAATATTTGAAGGTCATTAGCAGTGCTTACAAACTCTAAAGAGTAATTACATTGGCTAACAATCTCGTCTAAATCAACTTTGTTAACACCTAATAAAGCAATTAGTACTTCTCTGTCAAACCTGTTAGCTAAAGTGTTTCGGATGTTGTCATCCTCCTTCATTTGCTTCAACTTACGTAACTCTTTTCCTTTTTTGCTAAAGGTGTTATATAAAAAGTCTAACGGATTAAATATTGATCCTAAAACCTTGGTAACAGCACTAGGTTGTTTTTTTCCAGCTTCATAACCGTTTGATAATCCTGAGATACTATATCTATAATTGTTGTTTATTTTAACTTGTTTGATGTCTACTTCTAAATAACCAGTTAATTGCAATCCAGTAACTACAACTTCCTCTAAAGCTAAAGCTAGCTCTGTTAATGTAATTGTAGATTTATCAATTCTGTCAACCCAGTCATTAGTTACTTTAACTTTAATAGATTTAAAACCTAAATAAGATAAGTGTAAAGTATCATTAGCTCTTGCACGTAACTCAAATTCTCCTTTAGAGTTGGTTGCTGTACCAATAACTTGATTTAAGTTAACAATATTTACGTTTTCTAGGGGCTGTTTTGATGTAGCATCAATGATAATACCTTTAACGGTAGAATCTGATTTTAAAGCAGTAGAGTCACTGACTTTTTTAGCAGTTGTGTTTTCTTTAGCCTTGACACCTGCGTCCTGAGAGAACCCAAAAGTTATGCTTAAGGTAAAGAGTAATATAAAAAGGGAATACTTCATGTAGAATAGTTAGAATATAAAAATAACAAAGAAAACGCTAAAAATGACGTCTTCTTTGTTATTTGACTAAATATTAACAAAAAGGTTTAAGTTTTTGCTATTCTAAAACTATGTTTTAATCTTTACGTCTAGATCTAGTTGGTCTAGAGTGAGATGTTTTAAATTCAGATTTATCTCTGTCAGTACGACTTGATCTATCAGAACCACCTTCGTTGCTTCTGCGTCTGTCACTTCTGCTAGAACTGTCATCGCTTCTTCTTGAAGAACGTCTTTCTCCTCTTGGTTTATCATCACGACGTCTTCCGCCACCATTTCCACCTTCACGACGTCTTCCACCGCCACCGCCACCACGGTTTCTATCACGACCACCACCACGACTTCCGCCTCTGTCTTCTGTAACTTCTACATTAACAAAACGTCCGTTATCTTTGTAATCTGTAAAGAATGCTAAGACTTTTTCTTGGTGTTCTTTTTCTGTATTAAAGAAAGAGAATGTTTCTTTTACATCTACTTTAAAGACATCATCACGACCTAAATCTAAAACTTCTTTTAAGAAATCTTTTAATTTCATCCAGTCATAACCATCTTTTTCTCCAACATTAATAAAGAAACGTGCTGCGCTTCCAGAAGATTGTGGTCTTCCTTCACGACCTGAGTCTCCACCTGCAACATTTAAGTTTTTAGATTTTTGATAGTAGTTAAAGAAACGTGTAAACTCT
The DNA here is from genome assembly GCF_055635485.1 of Olleya sp. KKT75. Lineage (NCBI taxonomy): Bacteria > Pseudomonadati > Bacteroidota > Flavobacteriia > Flavobacteriales > Flavobacteriaceae > Olleya > Olleya sp. KKT75. Next base: position 76,186 of record NZ_CM145759.1, on the reverse strand, counting down.
ACAGAGAAGAATTTTTTGATAAGTTCTTCTTTTGAAGTGTCTTCAAATAAAGCGTTGATATCTCCTAAATACTTATCAATCTCATGATTGATTTCTGTGTTATGTATCTTATTTGCTAAAGACATTAATTGCACTTCGCAAATAGCCATTCCGTTAGGAATTTCTTTTAATTCAAATTTCTTGTTGATTATACGTTCGATACTTTTTAATCGACGTACTTCACTTTTAGAAACAATTACCATAGATACACCTGTTTTACCAGCACGACCTGTTCTTCCAGAACGGTGTGTGTATGTTTCTATCTCGTCACTTAATTGGTAGTTAATTACGTGAGTAATATCATCTACATCAATTCCACGTGCAGCAACATCTGTTGCAACAAGCATTTGGATTTGACGTGATCTAAATTGTTTCATTACAATATCACGTTGATTTTGAGATAAATCACCATGTAAAGCTCCTGCACTGTATCCGTCTTCAATTAAGTTTTCGGCTACTTTTTGTGTATCACGTTTTGTTCTACAAAATATAACTGAAAAGATATCAGGGTTTGCATCTGCTAAACGTTTTAAAGCTTGGTAACGGTCACGAGCGTTAACCATGTAATATTCGTGAGAAACGTTACTTGTACTTTCATTTTTATGACCCACAGTAATTTCTTGTGGATTAACCATAAACTTCTTAGCAATAGTTGAAACTTCTCTTGGCATTGTAGCAGAGAATAACCATGTGTTTTTGTCTTCAGGAGTACCAGATAAAATTTCTGTAATATCTTCCTTGAATCCCATGTTTAACATCTCATCAGCCTCATCTAAAACCGAATATTGGATTTTAGTAATGTCAACTAAGCGACGATTAATCATATCTTTCATACGACCAGGCGTAGCTACAATAATTTGTGCGCCACGTTTTACTTCTCTTGCTTGATCAGTAATACTTGACCCACCATATATAGCAACAACATTTAAACCTTTACAGTATTTACCGTAGGCTTTCATTTCGTTTGCTATCTGTAAACAAAGTTCACGTGTTGGAGATAATATTAAACCTTGAGTAGTACGACTATTTACGTCTATTTTCTGTAACATAGGAAAACCAAATGCTGCAGTTTTACCAGTTCCAGTTTGCGCTAACGCAACTAAATCTGTGTCTTCGTTTAATAAAATTGGGATTGCTTTTGCTTGTACTTCAGATGGTGTTTCAAAACCTAAATCTTCTATACCTTTTAATAGATCTTCGTTTAGACCTAATTCTTGGAATGTGCTCATTCTTTTATTTTATGTATTTCAATGTCAATCTGTTTGGTGTTACAAATAGAAGCGCATTGAATATACTTAACCTAAACTTCTAATAACACATCCTCTCTCTGAGGAATATATAAACCCTCATGGGTTTTTCAAGGTGCAAAGGTACGTTTTAATTCTGGATATTCAATCTTTAATAGATTATCCTTGTTAAGTACAGTAAATAAAAGGGATGTGGTGTTTTTTGTTAAATCTGATTAAGTAAAATGACGTTTTAAATTGGTCTAAAAAAGGTTGTTTTACGCTAAAAGAGGTTTGTTTTTTTAATTACTGATTTAAAAGTTTAAAGTCTATTTAAAAAAGCAACTAATTGTTGTACAGCTTTACCGCGGTGTCCAATGCTATTTTTTAATTTTAAATCCATTTGTGCAAATGTGCTGTCATAACCATTGGGTTTAAAAATAGGATCGTAACCAAACCCTTTGACTCCTTGTTTGGAACTAGTGATTTCGCCTTTACAAATACCTGTAAATGTGTCCAAGTTATTGTTTAAATGTAATGCAATAACCGTTTTAAATTGCGCGTTTCTATTATCTTTTTCTTTTAGGTTTTCTAATAATAAGGACATGTTATCATTGTCATTGCGCTGTGGACCAGCATATCGGGCACTAAAAACGCCAGGTGCCCCGTTTAAAGTTTCAACTTCTAAACCGGTATCGTCTGCAAAGCAATCAAAGCCATAATGTAGTTTTATGTACTCTGCTTTTTGTACGGCATTGCCTATAATATTTGGTTGGGTTTCTGGCACGTCTTCAAAGCATCCAATATCTTTTAAGCTTAACAACTTAATATGTGACGGTATTAAGTTTTGGACTTCTTTGACTTTATTTTGGTTGTTTGTCGCGAAAACGAGTTGCATAATGGGCTTTTTGTTGCAAATTAATAATAACTACTAATTTTTGTAACAAAATTTAAGTTTTTGTGTCTAATAAGCATGAAAAAATTAATCTTAATAAACGCAATTGTTTGGGCCACTATTATTATTGTAGGCGCATACCTTTTTAAGGGAGACGAAAACTGGAAATACTTTTTCGGTTTAATACTAGTCGCTTTTTGTATAGTTAATGGTTTAATGGCCAATCTTATTAAAAAAGATAAGAAGACGTGTTGTTAGTAGGTAATATAAATCCTACTTTTTTCTTTATTTTTTAACAATTGATGTACTTTAGCTCCAAATTTCAAAAAAACTTTTAATGCTTAGATTTATTATTATCACTTTTATTATTAGTGCATCTACTTTTGCAAATGCTCAAAAAAAACAAGATTACCCATTAACGCCAAAAGATGCTACAGTTGATGTTTATTTTGATGAAAAAATAGAGGATCCTTATCAATGGATGGAGAATTCTGAAGATATTAGGATGTCAGATTGGTTGGATGAGCAAACTAAAATCACTGATAAAATAAAAAAGCGATACACAAAATGGTGGATGCTTAGAAGTCAGATAGCAACCATGTATCATGGTGTGCGTACTAAAGAAATTTCCACTTACAAAGAAAAAGAAGATAGTTTAAAAAGTAAGTATGAATTTGATTTAAAGAATTTCAATTCAAGCAGAGCAGCTGATTTAGTGTATAGAGTAAGAGGTCAGAAAAACTACAGGAAGTTAGTAAGGATTAAAGATTTTATGCTGGATAAAGACGATAATGTTATAATTACTAATCGTTATTTGAATGAAGAAGATAATTTAATAGCTATCGAAATGTCCCATAATGGAGGCGATTGGAGAGAGGTGTATTTCTTTAATTTACTAACAGGGGATCTGTTTGAAAATAAATTATCTAATTTAAGAGCTAGTAGTAATGTAATATGGCAAGGTAGAGATGTTATTTATGATTCTTATGATGAAGCAGAAGCCGGAAGAGAACTTTTAGATAAGGCTAAGGGACAAAAGTTATATTATCATAAATTGGAAGATAATCAAAGTCAGGATAAATTATTGTATCAAAATGGAGACACATCAGGGACCAATAGGTTTTCTTATTTTAAGCTGAATGAAAAGTTGTTTTTCAAACATTATTATACGGTAAGAGGTACTATTTACAGAGCACTATCTGTGGCTAACATAAATCCAGAATCGTTTTATTTAACTAACTTTTTATTATATCCAAATACACCAGGTCTTTATGTTAGTGTGGAGGAACTGTTTGGTAATACGGCTATTTTAAATACAAATTGGGAGGCTACTAATGGTAGAGTTTTATCTGCGGATATTACTGAGTTAAATAAAGTGTCAGAGTTAATAGGAGAGTATGATATTTTATTAACTAACGTAAATAAATTAGGTAAAGATAAATTGGCATGTATTTATACTGATAAAGGAAAAAATATAGCTTTAATATTTAATATGTCGGGCGAGTTATTGCGAAAGATTGATTTTCCAGAAGGAAAGCAATTAAACTATTTTTATGAAAATGAAGATAACGCAACGCATACCGATTTTTGTGTGTCATCCTTTTTTCATCCTAAAATATGGTATCAATTAAATTTGTCAGACTTAACATTTAAGCCAACGCAAGTGTTGTCTGTACCATATAAAGTAGAAACTTTAGAGACAAGATACATTAATTATAAGTCCAAAGATGGTACGGAAATACCAATGTATATCTCATGTTTAAAGGATACTAAATTAGATGGGAGTAACCCAACGTTGTTGAGAGGTTATGGAGGCTACGGAACAACTATTGTTCCTAGTTTTGACGAATCTTTAACCTTATGGTTATTGCATGGAGGTATTATTGCGGTGCCTAATATTAGAGGTGGTGGTGCAAAAGGAAGTGATTGGGGATTAGCAGGGCGTGGATTAAATAAGCAGGTTGCAATTGATGATTTTATTGCTGCTGCAGAATATCTTATATCTGAAAAATACACTAATAAAAATAAATTAGCTATTAATGGTGGGTCACACGGAGGATTATTAGTTGGGGCAGCTTACACGCAAAGACCAGAGTTGTTTAAAGCCGCCATTGCTGATGCAGGAGCTTTTGATATGCTGCGATTTTCAAAATTTACAGTTGGTTCTGTAAATACTAATTTAAACGAGTTTGGGTCTGTTGACAACGAAGAAGATTATTTAAACCTAAAATCATATTCGCCATTACATAATATTAAAGAAAACGTAAGTTATCCAAACCTCATGTTAATTACAGGTAAAGAGGATGATAGAGTGCCTCCATTACATTCTTATAAATTTTTAGCAACACTTCAAGAAAAAGGAAGCGACAAGTCGCTTTACAGTTTATTACTTATTGATGGTGCTGGGCATGGAGGCGCATTAAATAATCAGGATTTTGAAAAATTAATCTTATATAAATACGCTTTCCTTTTTGATCAATTAGACGTTAAAATTGACTAACAACTGTGTCTTTTTCTATCACCTATGATGATAAGGTTCATTCCTTAAAATTGTAAAACCACGATATAACTGCTCAATAACAAATAAGCGCACCATTTGATGGGAAAATGTCATCTTAGATAATGATATTTTTCCTTGTGCTTTTGCATATACTTCAGGGCTAAAACCATAAGGCCCTCCAATAACAAAAACAATTTGCTTAGCTCCAGAGTTCATGTGTTTTTGTAAATAGTTAGAAAAACCGACGCTATCAAATTGTTTACCGTTTTCGTCAAGTAAAATTAAGACATCAGTTGGTTTTAGCTTTCCTAAAATAAGATCACCTTCTTTTTGTTTTTGCTGGTCTTCGCTTAAATTTTTTACTTTTTTTAAATCTGGAATAATTTCCAAATCAAAACCTATATAAAAACCTAAACGTTTTGTGTAGTCGTCAATTAGCTGTTGTAATTGCTTATTATCGGTTTTGCCAATGGCTAGAAGTTTTATAGTCATGTGCAAATTTACAATTTATGAGATAAGATGCGTTAATTTTTTAGTTTGAAAAATGATAAATCAAAATAGTAAATCAAAAATGTATTGTTATTTTTACATCAAATAAGAAACACATGATAAGTCAAGCGCAATTTGATAAAGAAATAGAATTAATTATAACTAACGCTATTAGAGAAGATGTTGGAGATGGTGATCATAGTTCATTATCTTGTATTCCTGCATCAGCGCAAGGTAAAGCTAAGTTGTTGGTTAAAGACGAAGGGATTATTGCAGGGGTAGAATTTGCTAAGCAGGTATTTAGCTATGTAGATGCTGACATGAAGGTCGAAACCCTTATTGAAGATGGGAGCAGAGTTAAATATGGTGATATTGTGTTTTATGTTACTGGTGCATCACAATCTATTTTAAAAGCGGAACGATTAGTGTTGAATGCTATGCAACGTATGAGTGCTATTGCAACAAAAACAAGACAGTTTGTAGACCTATTAGAAGGTACAGGAACAAAAGTTTTAGACACACGTAAAACAACACCAGGTATTAGAGCTATTGAAAAATGGGCAGTTAAAATTGGTGGCGGAGAAAACCATAGGTTTGCTTTATACGATATGATTATGCTTAAGGATAACCATATAGATTTTGCTGGTGGAATTACTAAAGCTATTCAAAAAACAAAACAATATTTAAAAGACACTAATCGTGATTTAAAAATTATTGTAGAAGCTAGAGATTTAAACGAAATCAAAGAGATTTTAAAAACCGAAGGTGTTTACAGAATACTAATAGATAATTTTAATTACGAAGACACTAAAACAGCTGTAAAACTAATTGGTGATCAATGTTTGACGGAAAGTTCTGGTGGAATTAACGAAAAAACAATCAGAGACTATGCTTTATGTGGTGTTGATTTTATTTCGTCAGGTGCATTAACGCATTCTGTTTATAATATGGATTTAAGCTTAAAAGCGGTAGATTAATTTAATAGTTTAACTATTTTAAAAGGTTAATAATTAACCAATAGACGTCTTAAAACTATCATTTTTAACACCGTAATAGCTAAGCATTTACACGAAAAGTGTTATTGATAAAAAGTAAAAGCAAATCAAACAATTAAAATTAAATGTCTCAAGCCATAGAGGAGAAGCTTAACAAAATACCGGTGGTTAACATTTTGGTTAAACTATTGGGTAAAATAAAACTACCTGGCTTGGTGGGGTTATCTATGTACGATTTAATTGAATTGTACATTATTGGCATTGTAAAGGGGGCATTAACAGCACGAGCAAGTGCAATAGCTTATAGCTTTTTTATGGCATTATTTCCGTTTTTGCTATTCGTGATTATTGTCATTCCATATATCCCAATAGACGATTTTCAAACAGATTTTTTGGTCTTTTTAGAATCTATTTTGCCACCAACAACATCAGATTTTTTTTCCGATAATATATTTAATAATATAGGAGGTAATCAAAACGGAAGCTTATTATCCTCTGTGTTTTTGTTATCTATTTTTTTAATGGCAAACGGTATTAATGCCTTGTTTTCTGGGTTTGAAAACTCATATCATGACCAATTAACACGTAATGTGTTTAAACAATATTTATATGCGTTAGGTATCGCTTTAATTTTATCCTTTTTACTAATTGTGACCGTTGCAGTTTTAGGATATTTTAATATATATGTCATCGATAATTTAACAGATCGGGGTTATATTGCCAAGCGTCAAGTTAGTATTTGGAGTACATTAGCACAATATGGTTTTTTTGTAGTTATGGTGTATATGGCAACCGCAGTGTTATATTATTTTGGAACAGCAGAAGGAAAGTCGTCTAGGTTTTTCTCCATTGGAGCACTGTTTACCACAATACTAATTTTAGTGACTTCCTTTTTATTTGGGATTTACATCGAAAATTTTGCACAGTACAATGAGCTGTATGGCTCGATTGGTGCATTATTAATTTTATTATTTTATTTATGGCTTAACGCAAATATCCTATTATTGGGGTTTGAGTTAAACATGTCTTTAAAACAACTTAAAAAAAGTTTTTAATTATGAAAAAGTGTAGTGTCGTTTTATTAGTTCTATTATTTAGTTTATCAGCTCAAGCACAAGATGTTTTTGGTCAATGGAAAACTATTGATGACGAAACAGGTGAAGCAAAATCAATTGTAGAAGTCTATGAAAAAGACGGAAAAGTATATGGTAAAATCATTGAAATTTTTAATAAAGACAGACGTGATTTACCATGTGTAAAATGTGAAGGTGACGATTATAATCAACCAATTTTAGGTTTGGATATAATTAAGGAAATGACTAAAGATGGTAAGTACTATAAAAACGGGACTGTTGTAGACCCTCAAAGTGGTAAAGTTTACGACTTAAGATTAGCAGTTACAGAAGACGATACACTTCAAGTTAGAGGTTATATTGGTTTTTTCTACTCTACTCAATATTGGGAACGTATAAAATAATTACCAATTAAAAAGGCCAATATATTTTGCATTATATAGATGTTATATTACCCATTCCTCTAGAAAACCGTTTTACATATAGTATAACGGAGGCAGAGAGTGGGTTTTTAAGTATCGGAATGCGTGTGTCTATCCCTTTTGGGAAATCAAAAATATACACAGGAATTGTCGCGTCAATCCATCAAGTAAAGCCTTTAATTTATGAGGCAAAGCAAATCCATCAAATTCTTGACGAAACACCAATAGTTACAAAAATGCAATTGCAATTATGGCAATGGATTGCTAAATACTATATGTGTACAGAAGGCGAGGTTATGCGTGCGGCATTACCAAATGCTTTTTTGCTTGAAAGCGAAACCATTATAAGTAAGAATAATGCTATTGAATTAAATGAAACAGATTTAAAAGACGACGAGTATCTTATTTACGAAGCATTACAACGCCAATCATCACTTAAGATTCAGGATATTGCCAACATTTTGGATAAAAAAAATGTGCTTCCTGTAGTAAAACGGTTAGTAGAAAAAGAGGCTATTATTTTAAATGAAGAAATTTACGATAAGTATAAGCCAAAATATGTTAGATATGTTAAGCTAACAGAAGACTATACTACTCCAGAATCTTTAAATCAATTATTAGAAGCATTAAGTAGTAGAGCAAAAAAACAGCGGGATGTTGTTATGACCTTATTTTCTATTTCTGCAAAGACTAAAAAGCCAGTTAAAGTTTCGGATTTAGTGGCAGAAAGTAAAACAACTTCTGCAACAGTAAAAGCGTTAGTTGATAAAGGTGTTTTAGAAGATTATCATATCCAAACAGATCGTGTGGTTTATGATGGAGAAGAGAATGAAGCTTCAAAAGCTTTAAACGAATTTCAAACGGAAGCTTTACAGCAAATTAAGACTAGCTTTAAAACTCAAAACGTCGTGCTTTTACATGGTATAACGTCTTCTGGTAAAACGGAAGTATATGTAAAGCTAATCGAGGAAGTTATCGCAAAAGGACAACAGGTCTTGTATTTATTGCCTGAGATTGCATTGACAACACAGTTGGTTACTAGACTGCAAAACTATTTTGGAGAACAAGTAGCGGTGTTTCATAGCAAATATTCTGCTCATGAGCGTGTTGAGGTTTATAATCAAGTATTAAATAATTCAGCGAAAGCGAAAATAGTTTTAGGCGCTAGATCATCTATATTTTTACCTTTTAAGGATTTGGGATTAATTATAGTGGATGAGGAGCATGAATCTTCTTTTAAGCAATTTGATCCTGCACCACGTTACCACGCGCGTGATGTGTCTGTCGTTTTAGCATCGCTTTTTAAAGCAAAAACACTTTTAGGAAGTGCTACTCCAAGTATTGAGAGCTATTTTAATGCGCAGGAAAATAAATATGGTTTAGTCGAAATTAATAGACGTTATAACAATGTTCAGTTACCAGATATCGAGCTAGTAGATATTAAAGACAAACAGAAGCGTAAAAAAATGAAAGGGCATTTTTCCGATAGATTAATCGAAGAAATGACTGAAGCAATTGCCGATGGACATCAAATTATACTGTTTCAGAATAGAAGAGGGTATTCGCCAATTGTAGAATGTAATACTTGTGGACATTCGCCGCAATGTCCTAATTGTGACGTTAGTTTAACGTATCATCAATTTCGTAAACAGTTGCGTTGTCATTATTGTGGTTATAACAGTGCGATGTTAATTAAATGTATGGCATGTGGGACGCCAGGACTAGACTCTAAAGGTTTTGGAACGGAACAGATTGAAAGTGAGGTTAGACTGCTATTTCCAACCCTTAAAGTAGGGCGTATGGATTTAGACACGACAAGAGGTAAGTTTGGTTACGAAAAAATTATAACTGCTTTTGAGCAGCAAGAGATTGATGTGTTAGTCGGGACACAAATGTTAACTAAAGGATTAGATTTTAGAAACGTTAAGTTAGTTGGTATAATGAATGCCGATAACATGTTAAACTTTCCGGATTTTAGAGCGCATGAAAGAAGTTTTCAGTTAATGTTGCAGGTGTCTGGTAGGGCAGGACGTACCAATAAGCAAGGGAAAGTACTAATTCAGACTTATAATCCATATCATAAAATATTGCAGCAAGTCTCAATAAATGATTATGCCGGGATGTTTAAGGAGCAGCTGGAAGAGCGTTATAATTATAAATACCCACCATATTATAGGTTAATAAAAATTACACTAAAACATCGCGATTATAATAAAGTAGATATGGCAGCAGATTGGTTAGCAAAGTCGCTAACGCAATTGTTTAAACATAATGTTTTAGGACCTGAGTTTCCGCCAATATCTAGAATCCGTAATCAATACCATAAAAATATTTTAATTAAAGTACCGCAAGGTCAGCCATTAGGTAAAACAAAAGAAGCTATTAAAAAAGTAAATACTAGTTTTGCTGCTATTGGAGGTTTTAAAGGAGTACGAGTTATTATTAATGTCGATAATTATTAGAGACGTGCTACTAGTTGTAGTACTTTATAAATTTTACTTCAAATTATGGGACATAAAAAATCCCACTTAAAAAAAGCAGGATTTAATTATATAAAGAATGTAGTTGTTTAGATGCTATTTAAAGCTTCTACTAACTGTGTTTTTTTGTTTCTACTTAAAGGTATTTCGTAAGCACCAACTTCAACATTTTTACTGTTAAATCGGTCTACTTTGTCAAGATTGACAATATATGATTTGTGGATTCTTAAAAACTTACCTTCTGGTAATTCGCTTTCAAAAGCTTTCATTGTAGATAATACAACAAGACTGGTGTCTTCAGTTACTAATTTTACATAGTCACCAAGTGCTTCAATCCATTTAATATCTCTAATGTAAACTTTACGTTTTTTAAGATTACTTTTTACAAATATATGTTCTCCTTCTTCTTGATTAAAATCAAGTTTTAATTTATGGTGCTCTACAGCTTTATCAACTGCTTGGCTAAAACGTTCTCTAGTTATAGGTTTTTGTAAATAATCGGTAGCATCATAATTAAATGCTTTAAATGCGTATTCTGTTTTACCAGTTACAAAAACAATTTGAGGTTTATTATTTAGTACGTCTAGTAATTCAAAACCATTTAATACAGGCATTTCAATATCTAAGAAGATAAGGTCTACCTTATGTGTATTTAATCCGTTTTTAGTCTCTAAAGCACTGCTGTACTCAGCAATCAAGTTTAGATGATTGTTGTTTTCAATTAGCTTTACAATAGACAGTCTTTGTATTGCTGAATCGTCCACTACTACACAATTTAATACCATAGTCTTTATTCTTTATAGGTTAAGTTATCGACAATAGTACAAAAAATCGGGATTAAAACCAAAAAACTCCGCTAAAATGTAAATTTTAACATTTTAAAAAGATTTTATTGAACGCTTTATTTTGTATTAAAAATGATTGAAAAGTACTTGTGGGATTAAATAAAAAGAATTATTTTTGCACTCATTTTTAACACAAATTAAATTAGATTTTTATGAATCATTATGAAACTGTTTTCATCTTAAATCCCGTTTTATCTGAAACACAGATAAAGGAAACAGTACAGAAATACGAAGAATTTCTTGTATCTAGAGGAGCAAAGATGGTATCAAAAGAAGATTGGGGACTTAAGAAGTTAGCTTACCCAATTCAAAACAAAAAAAGTGGATTTTACCACTTATTTGAGTACCAAGTAGAAGGAGAAGTAATCAATCCTTTAGAAGTAGAGTTTAGACGTGATGAGCGTTTTATGCGTTACTTAACTGTAGCTATGGACAAACATGCAGTGTCATGGGCGGAACGTAGAAGAGTTAAATTAAAACAAAAAGCTTAATTATGGCAAGTATAGATCAACAAGCAAAAGGAAAAAAAGAAGGAGAGATCAGATATCTTACACCTTTAAATATTGAAACTAACAAACAAAAGAAATATTGTCGTTTCAAAAAGTCTGGTATCAAGTATGTAGATTACAAAGATGCAGATTGGTTATTAGGTTTTGTTAACGCTCAAGGTAAAATTTTACCAAGACGTTTAACAGGAACTTCATTAAAGTATCAAAGAAAAGTGTCTGTTGCTGTTAAAAGAGCACGTCACTTAGCTTTAATGCCATATGTAGCAGATTTATTAAAATAAAAATATCATAACAATGGAACTTATATTAAAACAAGACGTTGAAAACTTAGGATTTAAAGACGATGTTGTAACGGTAAAGAACGGTTATGGTAGAAACTTTTTAATCCCTACAGGACACGCGATTTTAGCAACTAAATCTGCTATCAAATCGTTAGAAGAAACTTTAAAGCAACGTGCTTACAAAGAAGCTAAAGAGGTTGAACAAGCTAACGTAATTGCTGAAGCAATTAAAGCTTTAGAGATCAAAATAGCTGCTAAAGTTGGACAAGGAGACAAATTATTTGGTTCTGTAAACAACATTGATGTTGCTGAAGCATTAGCTAAAGAAGGTCAAAACATTGAGAAGAAATTTATCTCTGTTACTACAGTTAAGCGTTTAGGTAAATATAACGCAGCAGTACGTTTACATAGATCAGTAAATGTTGATTTAGAATTTGAAGTTGTTGCTCAAGCATAACTAAAAATTGTTGTTAACAATACGTTAATAAATAGTATTCAAATATTAAAGCCACTCTGTAAAGAGTGGCTTTTTTTGTTATATTTTTGTTAAATGTTATGCTTGCATAATATCAAAAACAATCAACACAACAATATAACACAATGAAAAAACTTAACTTAACTATTACTTTATTGTTATTTACAGTACTGAGTTTTGCTCAGGTCACTACATCTAACATTAAAGGTCTTGTTCAGGATGACACCAACGAGCCATTATTTGGTGCCAATGTGGTAGCAGTACATGGTCCAACGGGAACTAAGTATGGCGCTATTACAAACTTAGATGGACGTTACAATTTATTAAATCTTAGAGTAGGTGGACCGTATACGGTATCTATTACTTATGTTGGATTTAAAGAGCAAACATTTACTAATGTATATTTAACATTAGGTAAAACAACAAACTTAGATGCTGCAATGAATGGTAATGCCGAGTCTCTAGATGAGGTTGTTATCACCGGGTCTGCTTCTGGTACGTTTGGAAGTGATAGAACAGGTGCAGAAACTAGTGTTGGAAGACGTGAGTTAACAACGTTGCCAACTATTTCTAGATCTGCTGCAGATTTTACAAGGTTAGAGCCTTCTGCTTCAGGAAACTCTTTTGGAGGTAGAAATGATCAATTTAACAACTTTAGTTTAGATGGTGCAGTTTTTAATAATCCATTTGGATTAGATGCTGCAACTCCGGGAGGTCAAACAGATTCTCAGCCAATATCTTTAGATGCTATTGAGCAGATTCAAGTATCTTTAGCACCTTATGATGTTACATTGTCTGGTTTTACTGGTGCTGCTGTTAATGCGGTAACTAAAAGTGGAACTAATGAGTTTCATGGTACTGTTTATGGTTTTACTAGAAACGAAGACATGACTGGAGGAAAGATTAAAGGAGAAGATGTTTTTCAGTCGGATTTAGAACAAAACCAATATGGTGTTAGTATCGGAGGTCCAATTGTAAAAAATAAATTATTCTTCTTTGCTAACTTTGAAAAGGACGAACGTTCTGATTTAGGTACAAATGGTTTTGTACCAGATACAGGAAGTGGCGCAATTAACGAAACTCGTGTTTTAGAGTCTGATCTATTAATTGTTCAAAATGCATTATTGGACTTAGGATATGATCCAGGACGTTACCAAGGATTTAATTACGATTCAAATTCTACTAAAGGTATCTTTAAGTTAGATTGGAATATTAATGACAATAACCGTTTAGCGGTAATTTATAATTTTTTAAATGCATCTAAACAAAAACCTGCACATCCATCGGCATTAGGTTTTAGAGGACCGGACACAAACACATTACAGTTTGAAAACACAGGATATGAGATCAATAATAACATCAAGTCTTTTCAATTAGAATTAAACTCGACGTTATCTAGTAGCGTAAGTAATAAGTTTCAAATGGGGTATACTCATTTTGACGATTATAGAAATGCATTATCATCACCAGCACCAACAATTACAATTACAAATGGTGGTTCTAATTATATTATTGCAGGACATGAGCCTTTTTCTATTAACAATACATTGGATCAGAAAGTATTTCAATTTTCAAATAACTTAAACTATGTTGAAGGTGATCATACGTATACTGTAGGTTTCTCTTATGAGAAATTTCAGTTTGATAACTCTTTCAATTTAGGAGCTTATGGAGCGCAAGGCGTCTTTTTTCCAACAACAACAATGGACGATTTTCAAAACTTTGCAGATTCAGGACAATTACAAGCATTATTTAACGATGCTGCAGCTGCTAATGCTAGTTTAGAAGCAAATGGTGATGGTGTTGCAGGTGGTTGGGCTTTAGCCGAAACTAATGTAGGACAATTAGCATTTTATCTTCAGGATGAATGGAATGTTACTGAAAACTTTAAATTAACATACGGAGTTAGATTTGACAAGCCATTATTTTTTGACTCATCTTCAAAAGCACAAGATGTTATTGATAGAGCATGTTGTTATGCTCCAGGAATTGAATATGTAAATCCTAATACAGGAGAAGGTGTGTTTTTAGATAACACTAAAATGCCATCAAACAAAGTGTTAATCTCTCCAAGAGTTGGATTTAATTATGATGTAAAAGGAGATAATAGTTTTCAAGTACGTGGTGGAACGGGATTATTTACAGGTCGTTTACCATTTGTATGGTTAGGTAACCAGATTGCTAATCCAGAAGTATTCTTTTACCAAGTAGTAGATCCAGATTTTAAATTCCCTCAAGTATGGAGAACAAATATTGGAGCAGATTACAGATTTGATAATGGTATTGTTGCAACAACAGATATCTCTTATACAAAAGATATTAATGGAGCACACGTGCAAAACTGGGGACTTCGTAATCCTACGGGAACTTTAAATGCACCTGGAGATACAAGAGCAATCTACACATCGGATGATGTTATTAATAATGCTTATGTATTTACAAACTCAAACAAAGGTCGTGTTTGGAACTTTACAGCTAAGGCTCAAAAAACGTTTGATAACGGATTATACACAAGTGTTGCTTATAACTACTTAAACTCTAAGGATGTTAATTCAATTGAAGCAGAAATTACGGGTGATGCATTTGCATTTAATCCAGTAGTTGGTAATGCTAATAACGATGTGTTATCACATTCTAAATACGGAGATACACACCGTTTTATTGGTGTTGCAAGTAAAAAGTTTACTTATGGTAATGATAAATGGGCAACAACAATCTCTACGTTCTTTGAGTACGCTCAAGGTGGACGTTTTAACTACACTTATGGTGGAGATTTAAACGGAGATGGTTCTAACTTAAACGATTTACTTTACGTGCCTACAGCTGCAGAATTACAAGACATGCAATTCTCAGGAGCTGGACAAGCTGAGGCTTTTGAGTCTTTTATTCAACAAGATGATTATTTAAGTGATCGTCGTGGAGACTATGTAGAGCGCTACGGTGCTTTAGCTCCATGGAGAGGACGTTGGGATCTTAAATTACTACAAGACTACAAGTTTAATGTAGGAGGTGGTAAAACTAATACAATACAGTTTAGTGTTGATGTATTAAATGTTGGAAACTTATTAAATAGTGACTGGGGTCTTGTACAACAACCAAGTTCTGTACAACCATTAGGAGTAGATGTTGATACATCTGGTGTGCCAACATATACGTACACAGGAGCAACGGAAACATTTTCTTATAACTCAAGTTTATTATCAAGATGGCAAGCACAATTTGGAGTTAGATACATTTTCTAGTCCATACGTCATAGATATTTTTTAAATTTGCGCTCCTTTTAAGGGGCGCATTTTTTTTTATTCAATATTATAACTTAAAACATTTTTAAATGATTTTTTTATTTCAACGCTTTCGCGGAAACCTTGCCTTTAAAAACATATACTTTGCAGTGCTATTAGTGGCTTTTGTGTCTTGTAAAAAAGAGACAGCTCAAGTATCAAAAACAACTACAGTAGATGCTTCTACACTTAAACAATCGGCGTTAATCGAAACTTTTAAGTACCAGCCAGAGCAAGAGTTAATTATTAGTGTGCACAGAGGTGGTAAAGGTTTAAAGCATTATCCTGAAAACTGTTTAGAAACTTTAAAATATATAAATGATAGTATTCCTGCTATCTATGAAATTGACATCGCGCAGACTAGAGATAATGTATTAGTATTAATGCATGATAATACATTAGAGCGTACCACTACTGGAACAGATAAATTAAACAAGTATACTTACCAAGAGTTGCAAGCCTTTAATTTAGAAGATGATTATGGTAATGAGACAGCATTTAAAATACCAACGTTAAAAGCGGTCTTACTTTGGGCTAAAGAAAAAAACGTAGTACTTACATTGGATAAGAAAAAGAGTGTCTCTTTTGACGCTATTGTAGCTTTAGTAAAGCAAGTAGAAGCAGAAGATGTCTCAATAATTATTACATACGATTTAAAGCAAGCGGAAGAAGCATACGGTTTAGCGCCTAATTTAATGTTATCTGTATCTGCTAGAAATCAAAAAGAATTAGATTGGTTATTAAATTCAAAAATACCAACACAAAATATGTTAGCATTTACGGGGACAAGATTATCTCCAAACTACTTTTATAAAACAGTACAATCACACGGTATAAAAACCATGTTAGGTACGTTAGGAAACTTAGATAAGCAAGCAGAGGCAAAAGGAGAGATGCCATATACGTTATGGAGAGATAAAGGAATAGATCTTTTTGCAACTGATAGACCTTTTGAAGTAGCTAAAGCATTAAATATTAAGAAATAGAGAAGATGAAGTATTCTAGACTTACAAAAGAACAATTTGAAGAATTACATAAAGAGTTTATTAACTTTTTAGCAACGCAAACCATTACCGCAGACGAGTGGGATAAACTTAAAACTGAAAAGCCTGAAGTTGCAGAGCAAGAATTAGATGTGTTTAGCGACTTGGTTTGGGAAGGTGTCTTATCTACTGTGAAGTATGTTGAGCAGATATCGGAGCACAACATACATTTGTTTGTGTTTAACGAAGATCACATGCATGTTATTGGAATTAAAATAGATGGACCTATAGATGTAACAACAACTGATGGGTTTAATTGGTTGCGCGAAAATTTAATGGACGATACGGTTACATTTACTCAAGGTAAAAAAGACTATTCTGAAGATAAAAACTTAGATAAATTTAAGTTGATCCAATCCGGAAGTGCAATTACAAAAGGGGAGTTGTATGAGTATTTTAACAAGTTAATCAACTAAGACATTCGTAATTAGTAAAAACGTATTACAGGCTTGTTGTGGTAGGTAATAGTGTTTTTTCTTCTAAAGGGACACAAAGACAACAGTATTATATATTTTTGTCAAGCCTACAGTAGTAGGTTCTATTTTAAAATTATAAGTAATCATTAAAAATAGTTCTGCTTCGGCAGAAAATATTATGGCACAAAAACCAAGCATACCAAAAGGAACAAGAGATTTTAATCCAGAACAAGTAGCAAAACGTAACTACATTTTTAGTACTATTAAGTCTAAATTTGAGCGTTTTGGGTTTCAACCTATAGAAACACCAAGTTTTGAAAACTCGGATACCTTAATGGGTAAATATGGAGAAGAAGGTGACCGTTTGATTTTTAAAATTTTGAATAGTGGTGATTATTTGTCAAAAGTAAATGATGACTTATATACTGAGAAAAATTCAAATAAAATAACAACTAAAATATCAGAGAAAGCATTGCGTTATGATCTTACAGTACCATTTGCAAGATACGTGGTACAACATCAAAACGATATAGAGTTTCCATTTAAACGTTATCAAATGCAGCCCGTATGGCGTGCAGATAGACCTCAAAAAGGACGTTTTAGAGAGTTTTATCAATGTGATGCAGATGTTGTAGGAAGTGATAGTTTATGGCAAGAGGTTGAGTTTGTACAATTGTATGACGAGGTCTTTACTGCTTTAAAACTAGAAGGTGCGACTATTAAAATTAATAATCGTAAAATACTTTCTGGTATTGCAGAAGTTATTGGAGCAAGTGATAAGTTAATTGATTTTACTGTTGCTTTAGATAAATTAGATAAAATAGGAGAGGAAAAGGTAAAAGAAGAAATGCTTGGTAAAGGTATTTCTGAAGCTGGTATTGCTAAGCTTCAACCGTTGTTTACATTAACTGGCGATTTTGGTTCTCAAATAGCCAGTTTAAAATCAATATTATCAACGTCTGAAGAAGGTCAAAAGGGTATTGAAGAATTAGATTTTATTAATACTGCAATTTCTACTTTAGGTTTAAAATCTGCAAAGTTGCAATTAGATGTAACTTTGGCTAGAGGGTTAAATTACTATACAGGTGCTATTTTTGAAGTATCTGCACCAGAAGGTGTGGCTATGGGATCTATTGGTGGAGGTGGAAGATACGATGACTTAACAGGTATCTTTGGTCTTAAAAATGTTAGTGGAGTAGGTATCAGTTTTGGATTAGATCGTATTTACTTAGTTTTGGAAGAATTAGGATTGTTTCCAGAAACTATAACTAAATCTACTGAGGTTATCTTTATTAACTTTGGAGATAACGAAGCTTTGTTCTGCTTAAAAGCTGTAAAAGCATTAAGAGAAGCTGGTATAAATGCTGAGTTGTATCCTGATAAGATTACAAACGGAAAACACATGAAAAAACAAATGAATTATGCTAACAAGCGTAACATTCCTTTTGTTGTTTTAGTTGGTGAAGAAGAATTGAAAAACAGCCAGTTTACTTTAAAAAATATGGTATCTGGAACACAAGATACTGTTGACTTAGAAACAATGATTTCTAAAATAAAATAAAAGGTAACTCTTTATAATAGTAAAAGCCGAAACGCAAGTTTCGGCTTTTTTAGTAAATGAGAATTAATTTGGGGTATTCACTTACTCAACTAAAACTTTTTTAGATAGTTCTCCATTATCTGTTTTTAACTTAATAATATAGGTTCCTGTGCTAAGTCTACCTGTTTTTAATTCGATATAATCTTGAGTTTCTAAATCTGAAAAATCAGCAATAAGTTGTCCTAATATGTTATAAAGATTTACAGATGTTATACTATTTAATTTAGGATTGCTTACAACAATACTATTACTGCTGTTGGCGTAATAAGTATTTAGTGTAGTTTCTAAAGTAAGATCCTCAATTCCTAAAGTTTCTGAAGCACTAAAGACTAGTTCAAACCTATCAGTATATTCTCCTGCGGCTAATTGTATTGTAAAATCAGATGCTCTTAAATCGCTATAAGTGGCATTTAAAATATCATGTATATAAATGTCTAAGTCAGAAGGCACGTTTTCTAGCGCATCAATCGTAATCGTGTTGTTCCCGTCTAAGTTAGTTTTTAGTATTAAAGGTAATACTGTGCTAGTGTTAATTACATCAATCCCTTGTATGATGTAATTACCGTTGTTAATATCCCAGTACATATCATCAATTTGGTTTTCTGTACTTTCACCATCATAGCCCCAATCATAACCAGAAGTAGCATTGGGATCTTGAGTTACTAGCAATTGTCTGTGTATTCCGTTAACGGAATTTAAGCCTAATCTAATTTTTAACCTTTCGTCAGAATTATAGTTGTCAGCAGTTGTATTGTCAACATCTTGCCTTACAAATACTGAAGATCCACTGCCTTCTTTTTCAAAGACACGTTGATTATTATTAAACTTTAAAGTACCAGTATTTTCACTTTTCACAAAGAAACCTTGTGCTACGGGAATATAACGACCCGGTAATTTTGATGGAGTACCACCAGTCGCTACTAGTGGGTCATTTGTACCATAACTTGCAGCGGGTGTTGCTCCGGATAGATTGTAAGAGGCATAACCACCTTGGTATTGTGCTAAATTATGAGAGCCACCTCCCCAATGTTCCCAATAATATAATGTTCCTGTTGTGCTTCCTGTACCTTCAATGGTAGGCCCGTTATCTAAAATAAACTGATGTGCATCTATTGCAGATGCATAAGGGTTTCCAATTAGGTACTCGTTAGCAGCTGTAATAGGAAGTGTTATTTCGCCATTGTTAGGTTTTCCTTGGAAGACATAGTTTTGTTCTGTTAGTACATTTCCATTAGTGTTATTTACTCCTTTTAGTGTAAATCCTTCCCCTGTATTTAAAGATCCTGTACTTCTTACATGTTGCCAATCGGCATAAGCTCCAGATTGATTAGCGTATTTCCATATCCAATAATCAGCGATTCCAATTGGGGTACCTGATGTACCGTCATAACTGTTTGTAATAAAGTTAATATCTACTGGTGCTGCAGGATTACTACCGTCTTTAAAAATTGTAGGTACCGTGTAGCTATTATTGTTACTAGTTGTATTTGTTACGCCTACAGGAGATGACCAATAATTATAAGTGTATAAATCTTGTGTTCCTTGTTGGTCGCGTTCTAGAGTTCCGGAACTGGTGCTGTCTAAATCACTTTCAAAAGTTTGTATTAATTGAGATTCGCCTTGTAAATCAATTTTACCATCTATTTTTAAATAATGCGTGATAGTTAAACCATTTCCAGAGTTAGTTGCAGTAGCACCATCTGCAGTTAAAATGTTGTTTTGTACATTTAAAGCTAAAATAGTCCTGTTGTTTTTATTTATTGAAGGCAAAGTTGCATTGTCTAAGGTAACGTTGTGGTTGGTGTTAACTATATTCCAGTCTATGGTAATATTTGGGTCCACTAAAGATTGTGATCCTGGGATATACCACTCGGTACCACTTGCCCAACTATTAGTGTTGTCCCAGTTACCATCTGCTGAGGTGTTGTAGGGTAGTGGAGAGGATTGAAACTCTAAAGTAAACTTACTAGGGTCTGTTAAGCTACCTCTATTGCCATTTCCAGAAACATCGTTAAGATGGGTTCCGATATAAGAGTTCATGTTGTAATACGCCTTAAGATTGGTCCAGTTGATACTGTTAATATCATTTTTGGTAATTGTATTTGGTACAATAGCGCCATTAACAACTGTTCCTGCTTTTTCAAGTTCTTGGTTCATAACATAGCGCAGTTGCGTAATAGAAAGCGCTTGATCCCAGATTCTAACCTCATCAATATCTCCTTTAAAAAAATCTAAAACATTTGTTTTGTCAATATAAATGGCGCCAATAGCAAAGTCAGAACCATTAGGAGTCGGGTTAATTAATGTTTTTGTAGTATCCAAAACCCCATCAATGTATAATTTAGCAATGCCATTGTCGTAAACACAGGCGACGTGATGCCATACATTATTTGGAATTGTAGTATTGGATTCTATTCTTCCTGAAGCGGTAGTTCCTATTGTAAAACTTACTAAGTTGCTATCTGTTAAAAAGAATTTATACCCATCAACACCATCATTTTTTGCAACTATAGTTTTGTCTGAAGCTAGGGCGTTTGAACCATTTGTTTTTACCCAAGCGGAAGCAGTAAAATCTCCAGCTAAATCTATTTTGTCTCCAACTAGTGTAAAATTATCTATACCGTCAAAGCCTAAATGTCTTGATTTTATTTCTTCATGTGCTACTCCAAAAGTGAAATATTTTGTTCCATCAAAATCATAACTACCTTCTTTAGTTGGGATACCATTAAAAGTATTGGAGTCTAAAAATACTGTTTGCAGATTGGTTGAAAAACCAGCATCATCAGAAACTAATAGTACGTAGGCATCGTTTCCTGTTAAAGGCGGTAAACCTGCAAGATCTGTATCAAATACTGATACCTCAACTTTTCCAATATCATCACCAGCAGTTTCAACTATTTTCCATTTTCTGTTCATTACATCTGTAATGGTAGTAACAGTTGCAGGTCCTAAGCTAACTGTAATTGAGCTTCCTGAGGTACTTGTGTTTTGTCCATCATTACCCCAAACTAAAAATTCATTACTAGTGTTAAATGCACTGGTGTTGAGGTTGTTTGTTGTTTCTGTATTAGTTAATGATATTGCAACAATACTTGAGTTGTTGACACTTTTAGATTGTTTTTGGGTTAAGTCAGAATCGTCATCTCTTCCAATTCCTGCAATATCATAGTTAAAACCTGAGTTAGCAGAAGTATCCCAAATTACGGATCCGTTTGAGGCAACGTAATCTTGTGACGTTCCGTTAACACCTAATGTTACTCCGTATTTAATAGCAAGATAAGATTGTATTTTATTACGTTCGTCTAATAAGTTTGCATCGTTTTTACGAGAGGAAAATGAGATTATTTCTACTATTCTAGCATTTGTTGCTGCTTCATAACCTTCACTTCTTCCAATCCAATAACGAGAATTATTTACATTTGAAAAATCTGAAATATCATTCTGTACGGTTTCAACATTATTAGCATTGTAAAACAACTCTTGTCTAGTTAAAGCGCTATTGTTTCTGGCGTTTAATATTCCTACATTATTATAGTTGTTTGACGTGTTGTTGTCAGCGACACCGTATCCAGTGTATGGTGATGTTGCAGTTGTTGGTCCTACGCAATACGCAAAGACTTCATTAGTAAATCTTGCAGAGTAACGCCCGTATCCAAACCCTGTAACGTCTACTGTATTTGTATTAATATCTTCGTCTCCACAAAATACATCCATATTACCAAATGTTGCATTTATATTAGTGTCAGGTAAAATAACAGCAAACATATCTTGAGTGTAAAAACCGGTTCCTCCTTCTAAGAAATCTCCATTTGTACTGTCGTAAGAGTAATCATCATCTGTTGGGGCTAGTGTATAAGAGCTATCAAAGTCTAAGACTGCATTAAAATTAACGTTGTAATCAGGATGGTCTCTGTATGTTGGCTCTTGTCCCGCGGTATTTACTGTAGCGTTATTTGTATTTGCTTGATCATACCATGTTGTTATAGGTTGGTTATCGCTAACACCAGCACCATCATTTGCTTTTAGCCATGTTTCTAAGTTAGCAGTAATACCTCCTGGTCCATTGGTTACTGATGATGTTGTACCGTACCCTTGGATGTAAAAAACATAAGGGTTTTCGTTAGAATCGTTATTTGCTATTGTCAGTATTGCAGATCTTAATCCGTTGGCAGAAGGATCAAAAGTAATGTCAAAACTAGTCGTATTTCCGGCAGCTATAACAGAAGTAGGAGTTGTTGTTAGCGTAAAGTCTGAAGTGTTTGCTCCTGTTATTGTTACATATGGGGATAAACCTGTTAAGTTTAATGGAAGTGTTCCATCATTATTAATTAAGAATGTTTTAGTAGCGTTTCCTGTAGTAACATTTGTAGATCCAAAATCGGTGTTGTCTGAAGTGTTTGGTGTTGTGTCTCCATTGATTATGCTAATGCTATTTCCTGTAATATCTATTTCAGGTAATGGTGTTGTGGTAGCAATAAGAGAAATATCGTCAATAGCGATGTCGCTTCTAAAACCATTACCTGTTGTTCCTGAAAATCTTAGGTTAATACTTTGTCCAACGTATGCACTTAAATCTAATGTAACCACAGCCCATGAAGCACCATTGCTAGTTTGCACTTGACCAGATTGTGACCAGATGTTGTTAGGATAGGTTGCGCCGTTATTTGTACTTAAGTCTACATTTAGATTTCCAGTAGCGCTACCATACATGTGATAGTAAAATGAGAATACCGGATTGCTGGCACCGGATAAGTCAAAACATGGGCTTATTAAATTAGCGGTACTGTTATTATAATCAGTTGCTTCTGTGTATAAATAATAGTTGCCATCATTAGCAGTTGAAGGCCCGGTGTTACTAGATGGTGTGCCATTAGCATCTCGTGTCCAATTCATGTTGTCTCCTGTATCTTGAGACCAATCTCCTAAACCAGATTCAAAACTTTCAGTGTATGGAAAGGTTGTAATAACAGAAGTACAGGTAGCGCTGCATCCTCCAGAAACATTAAAATATAAGGTTGTTCCGCCTGAGTTTGCACTGTTACCTGAATTTGTTAATACAGTTGTACCGCTTGAGGTTATGGTAATATTGGAGGCGCCGCCATTCCACCCATCATTATATGTGTCGTAGATAGTAGCATAATAGTTGTTTCCGTCAAGTAAGCAGCTTAAATCTAAGGTTGTTGAATAAGACGAATTTGAAGCGCCAGTATAACCATCATCAATAGTAGCTAATAATGTACCTGAAGGATTATATATTTGCACCCTATTTTCTGAAGACCATTCGGGCCAATTTACTGTTACTTGAACTGCTGAGGTTTGTGCATAGGTTAAAGAGAAACTTAAAAACAAAACAGTAAACATCATGTTTTTACATAATGTTTTAGCTAGTAATACTTTAGGAGTATAGTTTTTCATAAGTAGGATTTTAGTTTAGTTGGGGAACTAATATTTAAATCGGGATAAAACTACCTATAAATTAGATGAATAACAAAATTATTCGATGAAATACATCTTTAATACTGCTTTGTGATTTGTTTAGACGTTTAAGTGTTTTTTAATACAGTTGAATGGTTTAAAAGTAAAAACCCAAAACAAGTGTTTTGGGTTTTTATTTATATAAAAAATTTTGTAACCTTTTATTATTCGATTAAAACCTTTTTAGAGAATGTCCCATCGTTAGTTTTTACTTTTAATATATAGGTGCCTGTACTTATTACATTTGTTTTTAATTCGATTAAATCTATAGATTCAAAGTCATTAAAAACAGTAATTTCCTGTCCAATTATATTAAATAAACTCACAGATTTGATAGTTTCTAACTTAGGGTTGTTAACTACAATAGTATTGGAATTATTTGCATAATAAAATTGTATTGTTGTTTCAATATCAAATTCATTTGTAGACAACACTTCAGATTGACTGAATCTTAATTCAAAACGATCTGTATAAGCACCTGCAGCAAGGTAAATTGAGAACGTATCCTGTTTAATATCATGATATAGGTTGGTTACTGTATCATAGATGTAAATTTCCATGTTTTCCGGTGTGTTTTCTAAAGCATCAATTACAAAAGTGTTTTCTCCGTCCGTATTTGTATGTACTCCTAATGGTAATATCGTAGAGGCGTTAATGGTATTTGTACCTTGTATTATGTACTGGTTGTCTTCAATCATCCAATAAATATCATCCATTTGAGATTCGTTGTTTTCTCCGTCATAACCCCAATCGTAACCTGGAGTAGCATTAGCATCTTCAGTAACTAATAACTGTCTGTGTAAATTGTTAACCGAGTTAAAACCTAATCTAATTTTTAAGCGGTCATCAGAATTATAAACATCACTAGTTGCATTAGTGTCAGAGGTTCTTACAAATACAGAGGAAGCTCCTTCTTTTTCAAATACACGTTGACCGTTATTAAACCTAATGTTTCCTGTGTTTTCACTTTTAACGAAAAAACCTTGAGAAACAGGGATGTAACGCCCAGGCAGTTTAACCGGTGTTCCGCCTGTCCCAACTAGTGGGTCATTAGTTCCATAACTGGCAGCAGGAGTAGATCCTGATAAGTTATAGGTAGCATAACCTCCTTGGTAATTTGCAAGGTTGTGAGAACCACCTCCCCAATGTTCCCAGAAATATAATGTTCCAGTAGTGCTTCCTGCGCCTTCAATAGTAGGTGCATTATCCATTATAAATTGATTAGCATCTAAAGCCGAAGCGTATGGGTTACCTACTAAATATTCATTACCAACTGTTATTGGTAGTGTAATATTACCGTTGTTTGGTTTTCCGTTAAAAACATAGTTTTGTTCTAATAAAACGTTTCCGCTTGTATCTGTAACCCCTTTTAAGGTAAACCCTTCTCCAGAAATCAAAGTACCTGTACTTCTTACATGTTGCCAATCTGCATAAGCGCCTGATTGATTAGAGTATTTCCAAATCCAATAATCTGCAATTCCTATTGGAGTTCCTGTTGTTCCATCATAACTGCTAGTTATAAAATTTATGTCTATTGGATTGTTAGGATCTGTACCATCTTTAAATACTTGTGGTAAAGTGTAAGCATTATTATTTGTACTTGTATTACCAACACCTACTGGAGAAGACCAATAATTGTATGTGAACAAATCTTTTGTACCCTGTTGGTCGCGTTCTAACGTTCCAGAACTAGTTACATCAAGATCACTATTTAAAGATTGAATTAATTGAGATTCACCTTGTAAATCAATTTTACCATCTAATTTTAAGTAATGTGTTATAGTTAAGCCATTTCCAGTTCTTAGACTTGTAGTACCATCTAGCATTAGCGTATTGCTTTGAACATCCATACCTAATACACGTCTGTTGCTATTATTGTTAGTAGGTAAACTGGCGTTATCCATGGTTATATTATGACTTGTTTGTACAATGTTCCAGTCTACAGTTATATCTGAATCTACAATTGATGCAGAGCCTGGAATGTATTGTTTGTCCCCATTGGTCCATGTATTATGACTAGTCCAAGTTCCGTTAGATTTAGAAGAATAGGGTAGTGGAGCAGTTTGGAAATCTACAGTATTTAGATTTCTTAAAGCACCTTGCCTATTGTTACCTGATGCATCATTAGTGTTGGTGTATGTGTAGATGGACATTGGATAGTATCCTTCCAGTGTATTCCAAGCTAGCGTTGCGGTTTCATTATTTGTAATTGTTGATGGTAATACTTTACCAGAAACAAAGGCTGCATTTTGTTTAATTTCTTGATTTATAATATAACGTAATTGGTTTACGCTTAAAGCGGTGCTCCAAACACGGACTTCATCAATATTTCCTCTAAAAAATTGTGTTGTACCTGTTTTAGCAGCAGAAGCTACATGAAAAGAATTAGTAGTACTTAAGGGTGCAGATCTGTTTATTGACCTATCTAAAACACCATCAATGTATAAATAGATTCTTGTTCCATTGTAAATTGCAGCAACATGATGCCATTCGTTATCAGGGATTTGAGTAAAACTAGTTAATGTTTGATTGGATCCATTTTTCCAATACATTCTAATTTTGTTATTATTTAAAATTTGAAAGTCATAACCTTCTGTAAAAGGATTATTTCGTTTTGAAACAATTGATTTAGTCCCGGTGTCAGCTGCGTCTCTTTTTATCCACGCAGATATAGTAAAGCCTGAAGGATTTAAATCCAAATTGTCTTCCATGTCAATAAAGTCTGTAGTACCATTAAAATATACAGAGCGCACGACTTCTACTTGAGGCGCGTATCCAAAAGTGATATATTTTGTACCATCAAAATCGTAGCTTGTTTCAAGATCAGTACCATTAATGGTCATGATTCTGTAATCTGCAGTAGGGTCAAATACAGGTGTGTCTGAAATAAACATATAATAATTACCCGGAGGGCTAATATTTCTAATTGCATTTTGAGGAATTCTAATTTTTACTTCAGAAATGTCTCCACCATTCTCAACAACCTTCCAAGTACGTTGCATACCAAGAAAACTAACAGGAGTAGATAAACCTGAAATTCCTGAGCTCATGTCTACAGATATAACATTTGGTGCAGCGTCTAAACTAGCATTATTATTTCCCCAAACTAAAAATTCTTTATCTCCAAACGCAGTAGAGTTGGTGTTAATATTTGTAGAATTTGTATCATGTAAATCAGTTAGTCCCATTGTAAGAATACCTTGGATTCTTCCGGCGCCATCAGTATTGTCATTTACACTTCTAGATTGCTTTTGATTTAACTCGGAGTCATTATCTCTACCTATTCCTGTTATGTCATAATTGTAGCCTAAGTTTTCAGATTGATCCCATATTATGTTTCCAGAACTATCAACATAATCTTGAGAAGTACCATTTATACCTAACGTTATTCCATATTTTATAGCTAAATATGACTGTATTCTATTGCGTTCTTGTGTTAGGTTGTTATCAGATTTTCTTGAGTTATATGTAATTACCTCAGCAATACGACCATCAAAACTACCATTCCAATATTGACTTCGGCCCAGCCAATATCTTCCATTGTTTATCGTGGCATATCTGGATATATCATTTGTTTCGTTCCCAACTTGATTGGCGTTAAAATATAATTCCATATCAGTATCACTAGCATTCTGTCTAATGTTTACAATTTGAATTTGATTATAATCTGTTGATGAATTAGTGTCTGATCTAGCATATCCATTTTCAGTGGGATTTGAAGATGTTTCACTTGTTGTTCCGATACAATATGTTAGGCGTTCATTATTTAAACGTGCAGTATAAGATCCGTAACCAAATCCAGTAACGTCTTCGGCATAGCTTTCTGCTAATGGGTCAGAGCTAGTAAAAGTATCTAGAGGTATTATAGAACTTGTAATATTTGGATCTGGCATTAATACAACAAAAAAATCATTGGTGTTAAAACCTCCTGTTCCTTTTAACTCATCTCTATTTGTTAGATAGGTCATGTCAGAGCCTGAAGTGTTATTGTTGTTTTCAAACTCTATCACAGGATTAAAGTTCATGTTTTTACCACTATTATTTCGGTATACTGGCTCTTGACCTGTTTTAACCACTTCTGCATGATTTCCTTTTCCATTATCAGACCACTTGGTAACATTTGCGCCATCAGAACCATAAGTTGTACCATCAAGTTGATCTGCTTTTAGCCATAGGTCTAAATTATTAGTTACACCGCCTGGTCCATTAGTTGGAGTGTTATAAGTAGTACCAGTTATTGAAATGTCATCCACCATTACATAATCATTTGTGTCACTTGCATCACATCGGATTCTAAATTGTCCAGTTGGTAATATTGGGAAGCTAAAGTCTGTAGCCATTAATGTTACTGTTTTACTATAATAAATAACAGAATTAGTGCGTTGAAAGTCAGCAGATTTATCAGATACATTTCCGCTTACAAATCGCTTTACTGTTTCCCAAGTTGAACCTAATCCTCCACTATTGTATTCAACAAAAAAATCTTCTCCAGTTTCCATGCTGTATGCTGTAAAGAAAAACTTAAGATCGATTTTATCATAAAGAAATAAACTATACGATGGGGAAGTCATGGCAGAATTATTGCCTAAATTGTCTCTTAGCCAAAAGCTATTATTTGCGCTATAAGCGAAAGTTGCGTTATTTGTTCTAACCGCTGTTGAACCTCCTGTCCAACCTTGATTTCCAGATTCAAAGTCATAAAATCCTAAAGTAGTTTGTGAATTGGAGGTTTTAATAAATAACGTAATCGCTATTATTGTAAAAAAAGTGTTTTTGAGGGTCAAAAATTTCATAATTGGTTAAGTTCTAGTTAGGGACTAAATAGTAAGTGTCAAATATACTGTATTTTGTCTTTGAAATGCAATTTTATTCGACAAACGGTATATCTTAAATTTTAAATAATTGATAATCAGTATTTTAAGTGTTAAAAAAAAATTACATTTCAACCTATTTTATGGTATTTGAACGACTTTTTGTTGCATAAAAAAAGCTAAATAAATCAATATTTAGCTTTTTTGAGAGTTTTTTTGTTTAGAATTTTATCAATTTGTGAGTGTGGATTATTACATTTTTGGAGTTAGAAATTCTTAAAAAGTAAGGCGCTTGTTCTAATCTTTCTAAATTATTTAGAACGATTTTACCGTTAATTGGTGTTGATATATTTCTGTGAACTATTCTTCCATTTATATCATAAATTCTTGTGGTAATCATTTCATTTCTTAACGCCAAAGGAAGTTTTATGCTTAAATAAGAATTAAATGGGTTAGGGCTAATGTTTATGTTTTCTATTTCAAAATCATTTACTCCTAAAGTAGGATCATCCATTCCGTCACAATTTTCATCTATTCCGTTTCCTCCAATTTCGGTAGCTCCGGGAAAAATGGTATCGTTAGTATCGTCACAATCTTCATTATTTGTAGTGTATCCATCAGGAAGAGTACATGCTTCAATTGTATTGACAAAGTCTCCGAAACCATCGTTGTCTGTGTCAGCATAATAGATGTTTTTAGGGCCATTATTTGTTATTTCCCAAGCACATGTTATCTCATTAAATATAGCTGTCTCATTACATTCTATTTCTGGTTCTATAGGTTGTGTTCCCGTTAGATTCCAAGTACAAGTTGTATTGTTGAATGTTGCAGTTTCATAACATTCTGTTGTAGGTTCTGTAGGTTGTGTTCCTGTTACATCCCAAGTACACGTTGTGTTGTTGAATGCTGCAGTTTCATAACATTCTGTTGTAGGTTCTGTAGGTTGTGTTCCTGTTACATCCCAAGTACACGTTGTGTTGTTGAATGTTGCAGTTTCGTAACATTCTGTAGTTGGTTCCGCAGGTTGCGTTCCCGTTACTTCCCAAGTACAAGTCGTGTTGTTGAAGGTTGCTGTTTCGTAACATTCTGTAGTTGGTTCAGCAGGTTGCGTTCCAGTTATGTCCCAAGTACACATTGCGTTGTTGAATGTTGCAGTTTCGTAACATTCCATAGTTGGTTCTGCAGGTTGTGTTCCTGTTACATCCCAAGTACATGTTGTATTATTGAATGTTGCAGTCTCATAACATTCTGTTGTTGGTTCTGTAGGTTGTGTTCCAGAAACATCCCAAGAACATGTTGTATTGTTGAACGTTGCAGTCTCATAACATTCTGTTGTTGGTTCTGCAGGTTTTGTTCCTATTACACTCCAAGTACAAGTTGTATTGTTGAATGTTGCAGTCTCATAACATTCCGTAGTTGGTTCCGCAGGTTTTGTCCCAGAAACATCCCAAGTACAAGTCGTGTTGTTGAACGTTGCAGTTTCGTAACATTGTGTTGTTGGTTCCGCAGGTTTTGTTCCAGAAACATCCCAAGAACAAGTTGTATTGTTGAATGTTGCAGTCTCATAACATTCCGTAGTTGGTTCTGCAGGTTTAGATCCAGAAACATCCCAAGTACATGTTGTATTGTTGAATGTTGCAGTTTCATAACATTCTGTAGTTGGTTCGGCAGGTTTAGATCCAGAAACATCCCAAGTACAAGTTGTATTATTGAACGTTGCAGTTTCATAACATTCCGTAGTTGGTTCTGCAGGTTTTGTTCCTGTTACACTCCAAGTACATGTGGTATTATTAAACGTTGCAGTTTCATAACATTCTGTTGTTGGTTCCGCAGGTTTTGTTCCTGTTACATTCCAAGTACAAGTTGTGTTGTTGAATGTTGCAGTTTCATAACATTCCGTAGTTGGTTCCGCAGGTTTAGATCCAGAAACATCCCAAGTACAAGTTGTATTATTGAACGTTGCAGTTTCATAACATTCCGTAGTTGGTTCCGCAGGTTTTGTTCCTGTTACATCCCAAGTACACGTTGTATTGTTGAATGTTGCAGTCTCATAACATTCTGTTGTTGGTTCCGCAGGTTTTGTCCCAGAAACATCCCAAGTACAAGTTGTATTATTGAACGTTGCAGTTTCATAACATTCTGTTGTTGGTTCCGCAGGTTTTGTTCCTGTTACATTCCAAGTACAAGTTGTGTTGTTGAATGTTGCAGTTTCATAACATTCCGTAGTTGGTTCCGCAGGTTTAGATCCAGAAACATCCCAAGTACAAGTCGTGTTGTTGAACGTTGCAGTTTCGTAACATTGTGTTGTTGGTTCCGCAGGTTTTGTTCCAGAAACATCCCAAGAACAAGTTGTATTGTTGAATGTTGCAGTCTCATAACATTCCGTAGTTGGTTCTGCAGGTTTAGATCCAGAAACATCCCAAGTACATGTTGTATTGTTGAATGTTGCAGTTTCATAACATTCTGTAGTTGGTTCGGCAGGTTTAGATCCAGAAACATCCCAAGTACAAGTTGTATTATTGAACGTTGCAGTTTCATAACATTCCGTAGTTGGTTCTGCAGGTTTTGTTCCTGTTACACTCCAAGTGCAAGTTGTATTGTTGAATGTTGCAGTTTCATAACATTCCGTTGTTGGTTCAGTAGGTTGTGTTCCAGAAACATCCCAAGAACATGTTGTATTGTTGAACGTTGCAGTTTCGTAACATTCTATTGTTGGTTCTGCAGGTTGTGCTCCTGTGACATCCCAAATACAAGTTGTATTATTAAACGTTGCAGTTTCGTAACATTCTGTTGTTGGTTCAGCAGGTTGTGCTCCTGTGACATCCCAAATACAAGTTGTATTATTAAACGTTGCAGTTTCGTAACATTCTGTTATTGGTTCAGCAGGTTGTGTTCCTGTTACATCCCAAGTACAAGTCGTGTTGTTGAATGTCGCAGTTTCATAACATTCCGTTGTTGGTTCCGCAGGTTTAGATCCAGAAACATCCCAAGTACAAGTCGTGTTGTTGAACGTTGCAGTTTCATAACATTCTGTTGTTGGTTCCGCAGGTTTTGTTCCAGAAACATCCCAAGTACACGTTGTGTTGTTGAATGTTGCAGTTTCATAACATTCTGTAGTTGGTTCCGCAGGTTTAGATCCAGAAACATCCCAAGTACAAGTTGTATTATTGAATGTTGCAGTTTCGTAGCAAGCAGTTGTAGGTTCTGCAGGTTTTGTTCCTGTTACATCCCAAGTACATGTTGTATTGTTGAATGTTGCAGTTTCATAACATTCTGTAGTTGGTTCGGCAGGTTTAGATCCAGAAACATCCCAAGTACAAGTTGTATTATTGAACGTTGCAGTTTCATAACATTCCGTAGTTGGTTCTGCAGGTTTTGTTCCTGTTACACTCCAAGTGCAAGTTGTATTGTTGAATGTTGCAGTTTCATAACATTCCGTTGTTGGTTCAGTAGGTTGTGTTCCAGAAACATCCCAAGAACATGTTGTATTGTTGAACGTTGCAGTTTCGTAACATTCTATTGTTGGTTCTGCAGGTTGTGCTCCTGTGACATCCCAAATACAAGTTGTATTATTAAACGTTGCAGTTTCGTAACATTCTGTTGTTGGTTCAGCAGGTTGTGCTCCTGTGACATCCCAAATACAAGTTGTATTATTAAACGTTGCAGTTTCGTAACATTCTGTTATTGGTTCAGCAGGTTGTGTTCCTGTTACATCCCAAGTACAAGTCGTGTTGTTGAATGTCGCAGTTTCATAACATTCCGTTGTTGGTTCCGCAGGTTTAGATCCAGAAACATCCCAAGTACAAGTCGTGTTGTTGAACGTTGCAGTTTCATAACATTCTGTTGTTGGTTCCGCAGGTTTTGTTCCAGAAACATCCCAAGTACACGTTGTGTTGTTGAATGTTGCAGTTTCATAACATTCTGTAGTTGGTTCCGCAGGTTTAGATCCAGAAACATCCCAAGTACAAGTTGTATTATTGAATGTTGCAGTTTCGTAGCAAGCAGTTGTAGGTTCTGCAGGTTTTGTTCCTGTTACATCCCAAGTACATGTTGTATTATTAAATGTTGCAGTTTCATAACATTCTGTAGTTGGTTCTGCAGGTTTAGATCCAGAAACATCCCAAGTACAAGTTGTATTGTTGAATGTTGCAGTTTCGTAACAAGCAGTTGTAGGTTCTGCAGGTTTTGTTCCTGTTACACTCCAAGTACAAGTTGTATTATTAAATGTTGCAGTTTCATAACATTCTGTAGTTGGTTCGGCAGGTTTAGATCCAGAAACATCCCAAGTACAAGTTGTATTATTAAATGTTGCAGTTTCATAACATTCCGTAGTTGGTTCCGCAGGTTGTGTTCCTGTTACATCCCAAGTACAAGTTGTATTATTGAATGTTGCAGTTTCATAGCATTCTGTTGTTGGTTCCGCAGGTTTAGATCCAGAAACATCCCAAGTACAAGTTGTATTATTGAACGTTGCAGTTTCATAACATTCCGTGGTTGGTTCAGCAGGTTGTGTTCCTGTTACATCCCAAGTACAAGTCGTGTTGTTGAATGTCGCAGTTTCATAACATTCCGTTGTTGGTTCCGCAGGTTTAGATCCAGAAACATCCCAAGTACAAGTCGTGTTGTTGAACGTTGCAGTTTCATAACATTCTGTTGTTGGTTCCGCAGGTTTTGTTCCAGAAACATCCCAAGTACACGTTGTGTTGTTGAATGTTGCAGTTTCATAACATTCTGTAGTTGGTTCCGCAGGTTTAGATCCAGAAACATCCCAAGTACAAGTTGTATTATTGAATGTTGCAGTTTCGTAGCAAGCAGTTGTAGGTTCTGCAGGTTTTGTTCCTGTTACATCCCAAGTACATGTTGTATTATTAAATGTTGCAGTTTCATAACATTCTGTAGTTGGTTCTGCAGGTTTAGATCCAGAAACATCCCAAGTACAAGTTGTATTGTTGAATGTTGCAGTTTCGTAACAAGCAGTTGTAGGTTCTGCAGGTTTTGTTCCTGTTACACTCCAAGTACAAGTTGTATTATTAAATGTTGCAGTTTCATAACATTCTGTAGTTGGTTCGGCAGGTTTAGATCCAGAAACATCCCAAGTACAAGTTGTATTATTAAATGTTGCAGTTTCATAACATTCCGTAGTTGGTTCCGCAGGTTGTGTTCCTGTTACATCCCAAGTACAAGTTGTATTATTGAATGTTGCAGTTTCGTAACAAGCAGTTGTAGGTTCTGCAGGTTTTGTTCCTACTACGTTCCAAGTACAAGTTGTGTTATTGAATGTTGCAGTTTCATAACATTCTGTTGTTGGTTCCGCAGGTTTAGATCCAGAAACATCCCAAGTACAAGTCGTGTTGTTGAACGTTGCAGTTTCATAGCATTCTGTTGTTGGTTCCACAGGTTTTGTTCCTGTTACGTCCCAAGTACAAGTTGTGTTATTGAATGTTGCAGTTTCGTAACATTCCGTAGTTGGTTCCACAGGTTGTGTTCCCGTTAGATCCCAAGTACAAGTCGTGTTGTTGAATGTCGCAGTTTCGTAACATTGTGTTGTTGGTTCTGCAGGTTTAGATCCAGAAACATCCCAAGAACAAGTTGTATTGTTGAATGTTGCAGTCTCATAACATTCCGTTGTTGGTTCAGTAGGTTTAGATCCAGAAACATCCCAAGAACACTTTGTATTGTTGAATGTTGCAGTTTCATAACATTCTGTTGTTGGTTCCGCAGGTTTAGATCCAGAAACATCCCAAGAACAAGTTGTATTATTAAATGTTGCAGTTTCATAACATTCTGTAGTTGGTTCCGCAGGTTTAGATCCAGAAACATCCCAAGTACAAGTCGTATTATTGAATGTTGCAGTTTCATAACATTCTGTAGTTGGTTCCGCAGGTTTAGATCCAGAAACATCCCAAGTACACGTTGTATTATTGAATGTTGCAGTTTCATAACATTCTGTTGTTGGTTCCGCTGGTTTTGTTCCTTTGTTTTCCCAAGTACAGGTTATGTTGCTGTAAGTAAAATTATCCCAACAATTTGTTGCAGTCGGCATGTCTTGTCTTGTTACTGTTACTGTAGCATTTGCGGTATCTGTATTAGAATTAATATCGGTTACAGTTAAAGAAATCACATTGTTACCAATGTCAGAACAGTCAAAAGTGTCTTTTGATAAAGTAAAATTAGCTATTGAGCAATTATCTGAAGATCCATTGTTAATAGCGCTAGGCGTAATTGTAGCATTGCCAGAATTATCTAATTGAATTGTAATATTTTGGGTTACGGCATTTGGATTTATGGTGTCTGCAATAATATTTATACTAAACGACGCTGTTTTTGTGTTACCTGAAGTATCAGTGACTTGATAGCTTATAGTAGTATTGCCAACAGGAAATGCGTCACCACTGTTTAATCCTGTAGAATCTGTTCTGATTACAGTTAAAGAGTCATCACAGTTATCTGTTGCGGTCGGGGAGGTCCAAGTTGGATTGTTGTTGCCACATGATAGCGATATATTGCTAGGTACGTTTATTAAATCTGGCTTAATTTGATCAAGTACAGTTACTAGTGCGGTACAGGTGTCTGTTTGATTGTCAGCATCGGTAACCGTTAGAGTCACACTCACAGGAGTACCAATATCGTTGCAATCAAAAGAGTTAATATCAATGCTGTAATTGGTAATTGCAACATCATCTGTAGAGCCTCCATCAATATCTCCAGCAACAATTGAAGCATTTCCAGTGGAATCTAATTGAATATTTATGTTTTGACATAAAGCAGTTGGGGGGGGTGAATTCGAAACTTGATCAGAAGTTATTGATAATTTGTCAATAGAGATATCTCCAGACCATCCGCTAGAGGCATCAGAATCGGTAGTAGCACTAAACCTTAGTTTAATTGTTTGATTATCAAAAGTGGATAAATCTACATTTTGTGTTTTCCAAGCATCTGTATGGCTTACTTGCTTGCTTCCTGCTAGTGTATACGTATCTAATGTTATGTAATTGGCTCCGTTATCAGTGCTTATATCCACAGTTAAAACACCAATATTTGTTCCATACATATGATAGTCGAAAGCTATTGAAGCATTTTCTCTGCCTGTAAAGTCTAAGCATGGACTAATTAATCTAGCTATTTTACTAGGGAAATTAGGATTTGAAGCTTCTGTATATAAAAAATAAGATCCGTCAGATGCTGTAGATGGACCTGTCCCAGCAGAAGGTGTTGAGTTTCCATCGGTTTCTTCTTCTTTGTTTGTCCAATTAAAATCGTCAGTAGTGTCTTGTGTCCATAATCCTAAGGTGTTTTCAAAACTTTCAGAATATGGGAAACTAGTAATAGAGCTACCTGTACAAGGGACAGGGGATGAGGTTGTGAATTTTTCTATTGTAGAGTAGCTAGATGTTGATGTACTGCAACGTGTTCTAACTCTTACGTCATATTGTGTAGTATGTGATAAACCTGCTATTTGGTAGCTGTTAGTTGTAAGATTTGTAACGGTAGTCCAACCAGTAGATCCCGAACCCGTTTCTCTATATCTAATGTCGTAATTGGCAGAGGCTACAGCGTCCCAATCAATTTTTGCAGTTACTGTGGTTATGTCTGATACTGCAACGTTTGTTGGTACAGTAGTCATACAGGGAGTATTTATACCAATGATTTTAAAATCATCAATAAAAAAACCTGTAAACGTCGTATTGTAGATTTCAATACCGTTATTAGCATCGGTTCGCATTCTAAAGCGGAAACTTACATTTGTTTCATTATATAAAAAACTATTATTGGAAGCATTAATAACAATCTCTTCCATAACGTATTTGTCCATTTGATCACCATCATAGACTTTACCAGAACTATTACTATTTTGAAAGTTATGAGACGTATTGTTTTTACTTCCATAAAAATTGGCATCATTCGTAGTTGTTACCGCATTTGGTTTGTTGTAATTTCCATCAACAGGTATCCAAGTAGTACCATCTGTAGATGCTAATAGTTCAACAAAATCATAATTTCGTTCTAAATCCCATTTTGTATAAAATTGAATCAATACTTCACTAGAGCTTGAGAAATCATAAGTACTGGCTGTTGTTAAGGTTTTTGTATCGCCATCATTATATGGAACAGACGCTCCGTCTTTAATAACTCTTGATCCAGAAAATGGAGTAGCAGTTGTGGTTATCCAACCGCCAGTTGCAGTCCAGTTTGCTAAAGATCCTGTATCTGGATTATCGGCTAGCATTACATTAGGCTGGTAATATTTTTCGTAATTAGTTTCGTAAAAAACAACTCCATCTCCATTTGCCAATTGTGCTTTATATTCAATTTTTTCATTTGGCTGAATACCTGAGATTAAGGTTAAGCTAGCTGTAACATTGCGTTGCTCTAATTTAGACATTCCAGTTTGGGTAGCAGGTGATGTTATACTTGCTATATTGGCAGAGATAGGAGTAATTGTTAAAGTAAAATCACTATCTGTTTGTCCTAAACGTTCTATTCCAAATTGTATGTTTGATGATAATGTATTAATGTCACTTTGTGTCTGGTCTTGTAGTTTTGCATACTTACCACCATAGTAGATATTCATTAAATTAATACGAACTGCTCTTTTAGATATAGGAACAAAATTAGAAGGTGCTGGCCAAAAGGAACCATTAGCACTACCTTCACTACTATGTCCATGTTCGGGAGTAGACGCTAAAATATTTTGTCCAGATCCAACAGACGCTGGACTCGAATCATTTGGATAAGGATTATTACTGTTAGAGGTTGTATTACCGCCATCTGCCGGTCCACCAAGCATCCAATCGTCTGCAATTCCATTAGCAGGGTTAAAAATAGTAGCTCCAGAGACATAACGATTGTATTTAGTCATGTCTTCATGCCATTTATGCATTTCGTCTTCTCTTCCAGAAACATTACCAGGCTCACCTCCATAAGGGTGAGGTATCCCGTTGGCTGCAGTGTGGTGCATTAAAACCGTTTTAAAATTTCGGGCTAATACAAAATCTCTTAAAATTCTAGATTCAGGTTCCGAAAAAGGATTTGGACCTCTATATGTATCACTTGTAGGAATGTTTGATGAACCACTTGCTTGACCATCTGCTCCCCAAAAATAATCGAAGTTTCTGTTAACATCCACTCCTCTAACTTCAGAATTATTTGTTCCACCGTCTCGTAAGTTTTTACGCTGTAGTCCTCCACCATTAGGATCGCGTTCTTCATTCCATTTTAAACCATCCGGATTTACTATAGGTATAAAATATAACTCATTATTATCTACTAAATTTTTAATGGCTGGATCTATATTATAATTCTCTAATAGATACCACATAAAATAAATGTTTTGCATCAAACTGGCAGACTCTCTAGAATGAATCATAGAAGTAAACAGAATTTGCGGTTTAGAGCCTTCTGCTGAACCGGAGTGATCTCCTGTAATTCTAATATATTTAACGGTTTGTCCAGGCCATGTGTTATATGCGCCACCACCAGTATATGAATTACCATAGGTGGTCTCACTGGAAGCATCTAATACGGGAGAAATAATATTAAGAGACGTAGCGTAAGCTACCATATTGGCCATTTCAATTTCTGTCTCACTTACTGTAAGACAGCCTCCCATACTCCCTAAGTTGAAGTTAGAAGGGACTCCCCAATCAATCTCGGTAGGGTTATTATTGTCTTGTAAATAATTACCTAAAACGTCATTTGTAATTGAAGATCTATTCTGACTATTTTTTTCTAAAGCTTGAAGTCTCTTAGCCTTGCTCTTGGCTTTTTCCGACTTTAAAAGAGATATGGCATTTGGCATATCATTGGTTGCTCTTTCTCTGTAGAATTTAGCCATATCTTCTATTTTTACCGAATAGTTGATGCCACTTTTATCTAGGTTCCTTAAAACGTCTTCAGATAATTCTATGACAATACCTTCTTTGGTTAATGAAGCACCACAACGTAAATCGATACCCTGATTAGCTAGTTCTTTTAAAGTATTGGCGGAAGTGTTTTTTACTACGACTTGTTTGTAAAGGTCTTGAGAAAATGAAGTCTGTACAATTGTAAGTAATAAAATAAGAGCGAAAGTAATTTTCTTCATAGTAATTAGATTAGGGAATCTGAAATAGATTTACGAGATCTAGTGTGTTTAGTTAGACCGCTAAACTAATTAAAATATGCTGAAAAACATCTTTAAAACGCATAAAAATACGATAAACTGTAATTTGTACTCGTATTTAATTGTTATTCAGCAATTTATGAAAAGCATTTTTTACCGATTAAGTGTATTATTTTTGAGTTTAGAGCAAAAAAAAAGACTTACAATTGTAAGTCTTTCTTGTAGCGAGAACGAGATTTGAACTCGTGACCTCTGGGTTATGAATCCAACGCTCTAACCAACTGAGCTACCTCGCCATATTTTTTGAGAGTGCAAATATATAAACAATATTGATGTGTGCAAACATAATTGTAAAAATAAATTTTTTTTTAAAATGTTTTCTAAACTTATTAATTAATGTATATATTGGACTAATTAAAAAACACAAGATTACAATTAAATGGAAGATAAAATAAAGTACGAAATGGAGTTTGTTGTCCACGCTTCTCCATCATTACTATACCAATATATATCTACGCCTTCAGGGTTGTCAGAGTGGTTTGCAGACAATGTAAATTCGCGAGGTGAGCTTTTCAAGTTTATATGGGATGGATCTGAAGAACAAGCTAAATTACTAACAAAAAAATCAGGAGAACGCATTAAATTTAGATGGTTAGTGGATGAAGACGCGCCATATTATTTTGAAATCAAGATTCAAGTAGACGAAATAACTAAAGATGTTTCAATTATTGTAACAGATTTTGCAGAAGAAGATGAAGTAGAGGAAGCTAAAATGCTTTGGACAAATCAGATTTCAGATTTAAAACAAGTTATAGGTTCTGCTTAAAAATAAATACATTTAAAGTATATTTGTCCCATTGAAAAATGGGACTTTTTTTATGATAAATTTTAACGGAATACTTCAAGAAGATAATACAGTAATCTCTAACAATAATCGTGGTTACTCATACGGTGATGGACTTTTTGAAACCATCAAGGCGGTACATGGTAAATTATTATTTTTTGAAGATCATTATTTTAGGTTAATGGCGTCTATGCGAATATTACGTATGGAAATTCCGATGAACTTTACAATGGAGTTTTTAGAAGCGCAAATTAAACGCACTTTAGAGGCTAATAATTTATTGTCACAATCTGGTCGTGTTAAAATACAAATTGATAGAGTAGAAGGTGGATTATATTTACCAGAGTCTAATGATGTTAATTTTATTATTAGTGTTAAAGCTATTGATGAGGATTTTTATCTTTTAAATGAAGACAAATACGAAGTAGACCTTTATAAGGATCATTATTTATCGCCAAGTTTAATGTCTACGCTTAAGTCTAACAATAAAGTGATAAACGTTATTGGAAGTATCTTTGCTAAAGAGAATAGATTAGATAATTGTCTACTAATAAATACTAATAAAAGTGTTGTAGAAGCGCTTAATGGTAATTTGTTTTTGGTAAAAGGGACTACAATCAAAACGCCACCTTTATCTGATGGCTGTCTTAAAGGTATTTTAAGAAAGCAAATCATGGAAATTATTAAATTACTTCCTGATTACAGTTTAGAAGAAACATCAATCTCTCCTTTTGAATTACAAAAAGCTGACGAGTTATTTACTACTAATGTTATAAAAGGTATTCAGTCCATAACAAAGTATAGAAAAAAAGAATTTAAAAATGATGTAGCAAAAATGCTACTTCAAAAGTTAAATGTAAAAGTAAGATTAGGCTAATATTAGTTTAATTATAGCTTGGGTTTTCTGGTGCATTAGACCAAATAGAATAATCACCACCTAACTCGACCATTTTTTCTTTCCAGAAGGTTTCGTAGCTTTTTTCTATAATATCTTTTTTGTAGGTGTTTTTAGTAACCACCCACGCATTTGATTTTAATTCGGTTTCTAACTGGTTACTATCCCAACCGGAATACCCTAAAAAGAATTTGATGTCGTTTGTAGTTATTTTATTTTCTGCAATAAGATCAGCTACAATAGTAAAATCACCACCCCAATATATACCTAAGGATATCTCTACGCTATTTGGTATTAAATCTGGACGTTTGTGTATAAAGTATAGGTTGTCTTGTTCTACAGGTCCACCATTGTAGACTTTAAAAGACGCGTCTAATTCTGGTATTAGATCACTAATAGTGTAGTTTAAGGGCTTGTTTAAAATAAAACCAATAGCACCCTCTGCATTATAATCAGTTAGTAGTACTATTGATCTATTAAAAGATACATCTCCAATAATAGAAGGCTCTGCAATTAATAAGTCACCCTTTTTTGGTTTGGTTGTAGTCATTTTAAAAGGATTTGTTTTTTAAATGTAGCATATATTTATGTAATACACAATAATAAATGCTATATAAAATAAAAAAAGCCTTCATTTCTGAAGGCTTTTTGAAGTTATTTTAAACAAATACTAGTTTACAGCATTTGCTAAATCAGAACCAGCTTTAAACTTTACAACGTTTTTAGCTTTGATTTTGATAGTTTTTCCAGTTTGAGGATTTCTTCCGTCTCTAGCAGCTCTTTTAGATACTGACCAAGAACCAAAACCTACTAAAGAAACTCTGTTACCTTTTTGTAACGCTCCTTCTATTTCGATTAACGCACATTCTAAAGCTTTCTTAGAAGCTGCTTTAGTAATTCCTGCGTGTTCTGCCATTGCATCGATTAAATCTGTTTTGTTCATAATTTTAATTTTTATTATTAATAAATAGTTGATTAACAGTTTTTGTTAAATCCTTTTACAAATTTATACGGATTATGCTACTATGCAAGTAATAGCAAGGGAAATGCGTTGATTTGTTAATAACTTTTGACATTTGTTAATAAAGACACTTGTTTTTTTGTGTTTTATAACAATATCAATGATAATAAGGGTTTAGCGAAGTTTTGAGTCTTCATCAAAACGATAACCGTTTAAAAGTGATTTTACATCCATA
Source organism: Olleya sp. KKT75 (assembly GCF_055635485.1). NCBI lineage: Bacteria > Pseudomonadati > Bacteroidota > Flavobacteriia > Flavobacteriales > Flavobacteriaceae > Olleya > Olleya sp. KKT75. The sequence goes on along the minus strand of NZ_CM145759.1, from coordinate 34,294 downwards.
TTGCGTTTTCCAGGAAGTTTCAATTCTAGTATTTTTATAAAGCCTTCTTTTACAGCTACTTTAAGTGTTGATTTGTCACTAATAATAGTTCCTGTTTCTAAATTGTGTGCTTCTATTTCTTTTTCAGCTTTATAAATTTTAATATCTAAGACTTCGTTATTATTTAATAATTCGCACCAAGCAGCTGGATATGGGCTTAAACCACGAATCTTATTATATATATTATCAATAGTGTCCGTAAAATCTATTTTACAATTGTCTCTATTTAGCTTATAGGCTGTTTTAGATACAGCATCTTCGGGTTGTGGTGTTGTGGTTACCTCTCCAGTTTCAATTAGCTTAATAGTATCTATTACAAGGTGACTTCCTGTGTTCATTAATTTGTCATGAAGACTACCGGCGTTTTCAATAGGGTCAATCTCTATTTCTTGTTGTAAGATCATTGCTCCAGTATCAATTTTTTCATCAATAAAAAAAGTAGAGACACCAGTTATTGTTTCACCATTAATAACAGCCCAGTTTATTGGTGCAGCACCACGATAGTTTGGTAAAAGTGACGCATGAAGATTAAAGGTACCATGTTCCGGCATGTCCCAAACTACTTTAGGTAACATTCTAAACGCTACGATAATTTGCAAATTAGCCTCTAAAGCTTTTAGCTCTTCCAAAAAGGCTTCACTTTTTAGATTGGTAGGTTGCAGTATATTTAGTCCTTTTTCTTTAGCAAATACTTTTACAGCAGACTCATTTAATTTACGTCCACGTCCAGCAGGTTTGTCTGGTGCGGTTATAACACCAACGACATTGTAATTATGTTCTAAAATAGTTTTTAGTGTGGTTACAGCAAAATCAGGTGTACCCATAAATACAATCTTTATGTCTTTATTCATATGTGTTTTAATTTGTAGCTATTTGTTTTTGTTATCACTATGATATCATCTTCCAATAGTATTTTTAAGGTGTTATTTATATCTATTTCGTTAAAAGGTAATAGCTTAAATAACGCTTTTGAAGTTTGTTCTCCAAACTCTAAAGTTTCAATTATTTTGTTTTTTGTAATTTTTAAATCCGTTTTGGGTTTCGCTTTCGCGGAAATACAAACGGAGCAAATCCCACAGGGACTAACTTCTTTTTCTCCAAAGTAAGTTAGTAACTGCATGCTCTTGCAAATTTGGTCATTATTAACGTAATCTAATACCGCTTTAACCTGTTTTTGCTTTAACTTATTTTGTTGCTCTATTATTGATGCGATACGGTTTATTGTTTTTTCGTCTTCACGAGGTTCAATAAAAGTAATCTGCGCATCTGTTTTGTTTATTTTAAGCGATATGACTTCGTCTTTTTCTAATTGTTCTAACACGCTAAGGAGTCTAAATTCCTTAACAGATGCTTTGTCAGAAACTAGGCTACTGTTTATTTTTGTAACATGCTCAAAAATTCCGCCATAGGTTCTTAATATTGATTTTATTATAACTTCAAAATCTCTATGTGACTCTAAATATTTAAAAAGTGTATTACTTGATACTAAAAACTGAACTTCAATACGCTTATTAAACTGTTTGCTAAGTGTAATAATACTTGTGTTGTCTAATATGTTTAGTGCATTATAAGTGGTAACGGTATTAAATTTATAAGCTTTACAAAAATCGTTAAAATTAAAATCAAAGGTTTGATAAGCACCTTCTCCATAAGAGACTTGGAAGTAACTACATAATTTTCTGTAAACCACTTTTACAAAGTCTACGGTTGGTAGTACTTTTAGAAACTGATTATTTAAAGCATTATCATCATTTTTATTTTTTAAAATAACGGCATATGCTTTGTTCTCATCACGTCCAGCACGCCCTGCTTCTTGAAAATAACTTTCAATACTGTCAGGTAAATTGATATGAATAACTGTCTTTACATCAGATTTATCAATTCCCATTCCAAAAGCATTGGTAGCTACCATAACTTGCTTTTTACTTGCCAGCCAGTCTTTTAAGTGTTGGTCTTTTGTAGCGTTATTTAATCCACCATGATAATAGGTACTACTAATGTTTTTTTGCTCTAAATATTGAGTGATTTCAAGTGTTAATCGTCGATTTCTGACATAAATAATAGACGGTTGTGGATTCTTTTTTAAAATAGCTTCCAGTCTAAAATATTTATCTTCTTCATTAAAAACCATATATGCAATATTTGGTCTGTAAAAAGATTGTTTAAAAACCTTTGGACTAATAAAGTCCAACTCCGTAATAATATCTTCCACCACTTCTGGTGTGGCACTGGCAGTTAAAGCAATTACATTTACTGTGGGGTGTAATTGACGTAAAATATTAATGTTTTTGTAAGCTGGTCTAAAATCGTTTCCCCATTGACTAATACAATGGGCTTCGTCAACCGCAATAAGGTTAACATTCATTTGTCTAATACGATCTTGTACCAATTCTTGTTGCAATCGTTCTGGAGACAAGTATAAAAACTTGTAGTTTCCGTAAATGCAATTGTCTAAAAGTGTGTCAATTTCTCTGTTAGGGATTCCGCTAGTTAACGCTAAAGCTTTTATACCCTTATTTTGAAGTGCATTTACTTGGTCTTTCATTAATGCAACTAAAGGCGAAATGACAATACAAATCCCTTCTTTAGCTAATGCCGGAATCTGAAAACAGACACTTTTACCACCACCCGTTGGTAATAGGGCAAAGGTGTCTTCATTATTAATCACAGCATTTATAATCTCTTCTTGCAAAGGTCTAAATGCTGTAAATTTCCAATAACGCTCTAATATGTTTATTGGATGCGCCATTTATAATGCTTTAACCACATCTAAAATATGCTGTGCTCTAGTTTCAATACTTCCAAAAGGGACATCTTGTAAATTGTAGTCGTATTTTTGGTAGGATTCTAATAGGTTTTGATGTATAATTTTTGCTTGTTCAAAGCTTTCGTATCGTACAGCATCACTTTTATAAATTTCTTGCCAAGGCGCTAAAATAAAAACATAGTCATAAATGTTTTCTTTACAAGAATTAATAAAATTATCTGGGTATTTTTCGTCTGCATAATCCATGTATGCCACAACGTCAGGCACACCTCTGTCCAAAAACACAAATTCGCTATCACTATTTACTGCGTCTTTATATTGTTGTTCGCGTCCTTTTAATAATAGTTCGCTAAATAATAAAGGCTCAGTCAAAAACATCTGGTCAATGCCTTTTTCTCTTGCTTCAAGGGTAACTTGACGGGATATTTCTTCGTAACAGGTGTAGCCACGTTTAGTTAATTCGTCTATAATTGCCGACTTTCCGGTACTTGGGCCTCCTGTAATAACTATTTTTTTTGCTTTCAAATGAGAATAATTTATTTGTAAAAATCCGAAATTAATTCATTAAAAAAAAATCTAAACAAAATGGTATATTTGTTGCTTACTAAATAGGCATGAATAAGACACCAAATCCAGAAGAATTTTACGCAAAATTAAAAGCACAATTAGCGGACACAGCAACGTGGCCGAATGAGTATTTATATAAATTTATAGTGTTATCCGATTTGCAAAAAATAGCCGAAATTGAAGCTATCTTTGATAATATGGGCGCAGTAATTAGAACAAAAGAATCTAGTAATGGTAAATATACTAGTGTTTCTATAAGCGTTACAATGAATAATCCGGATCATGTTGTAGAAAAATATCTAGAAGTTGCAGAAAAAGTAGAAGGCGTGATAAGTCTTTAGATTTTTTTTGTATTTTGCACATGCATTAGAAACTTCGATGCAACACTTATAAATTCTACACTTTTTTTATTTTGATAGACGACATAGAGTACAACACAGAGCGTGAGCATTTAATTATTCCAGAGTATGGACGCCATATTCAAAAAATGATTAATCATGCTAAAATACAAGAAACCAAAGAGGAGCGTAATAAATTAGCAAAATCTATTATAGCTGTTATGGGTAATATGCAACCGCATTTGCGTGATGTTGCAGATTTCCAACACAAACTTTGGGATCAGTTATTTATCATGGCTAATTTTGAATTAGATGCAGATTCTCCTTATGGAGCACCGTCTGAAGAAGAATTGTCAGAGCGTCCTCAACCTTTAGAGTATCCACAGAATTTTCCGAAATACCGTTTTTATGGTAATAACATAAAAACAATGATTGACGTGGCAAACACATGGGAAGATGGTGAGATGAAGGAAGCATTGACGTACACCATTGCTAACCACATGAAAAAGTGTTTTTTAAATTGGAATAAAGATACCGTAGAAGATTACGTGATTTTTAACCATTTATTCGAATTGTCTGACGGTAAAATTAATTTAAAAGATTCTGAAGAAAGTTTAACAGATTCTGGTCGATTAATGAAAGCGTCAAGTGGTAAAAAATACGCTAGTAATACTAACAGTAAGAAAACATCCAACCACAAAAAAAGCAACAACTTAAACCGAAACCGAAAAAGATATTAAGCATAATTTATGGGAACATTTAAAATTGAAGGTGGTCACCAATTAAAAGGAGACATCCAGCCTCAAGGCGCAAAAAACGAAGCATTACAAATACTTTGTGCAGTTTTACTAACTCCAGAAAAAGTAACCATAAATAATATTCCTGATATTATTGATATTAATAAGTTAATAACACTTTTAGGAAATTTAGGTGTTAAGGTTAAAAAGTTAAAAGAAGAATCTTATTCTTTTCAAGCAGACGAGATTAACTTAGATTATATGCAAACTGCCGATTTTAAAAAAGAGGGTAGTGGGCTTAGAGGATCTATTATGATGGTTGGACCATTATTAGCACGTTTTGGTAAAGGATACATCCCAAAGCCAGGAGGTGATAAAATTGGACGTCGTAGATTAGATACTCACTTTGAAGGGTTTATCAACTTAGGAGCGAAATTTAGATACAATCGTGAAGACTATTTTTACGGTGTAGAGGCCGATAAGCTTATTGGTACAGATATGCTTTTAGACGAAGCTTCTGTAACAGGTACTGCAAATATTGTAATGGCTGCTGTCTTAGCAGAAGGTATTACTACTATTTATAATGCAGCTTGCGAACCTTACTTACAGCAATTATGTAAAATGCTGAATAGAATGGGAGCAAAAATATCTGGTGTTGGCTCTAATTTATTAACCATTGAAGGGGTTGATAGTTTAGGAGGGACAGAGCATACAATGCTTCCGGATATGATTGAGATTGGTAGTTGGATTGGTTTAGCAGCTATGACTAAAAGTGAGCTGACTATTAAAAACGTAAGTTGGGATGATTTAGGTCAGATACCAAATGTGTTTAGAAAACTAGGAATTACTGTCGAGAGAAAAGGAGATGATATTTATATACCAGCACATAAGGACGGTTATCAAATACAAAATTATATTGATGGTTCTATTTTAACCATTGCAGATGCACCTTGGCCTGGGTTTACTCCAGATTTATTAAGTATTGTTTTAGTAGTTGCTACACAAGCAAAAGGAGAAGTTTTAGTACATCAAAAGATGTTTGAAAGTCGTTTGTTTTTTGTGGATAAGCTAATCGATATGGGAGCAAAAATAATACTTTGTGATCCGCACAGAGCTACAGTTATGGGACATGATTTTACGTCACAGTTAAAAGCAACAACAATGGTGTCTCCTGATATTAGAGCAGGAATCTCTTTATTAATTGCAGCATTATCTGCTAAAGGGACAAGTACAATACATAATATTGAACAAATTGATAGAGGTTACCAAAAAATAGTAGAACGTTTACAAGCTATTGGAGCTAAAATTGAACGTTTAGAAGGAAACTAGAATAGTATAAAATTATATAAAAAAAGCTTCAATATTAATTGAAGCTTTTTTTTTGTGTCGTTATTTAAATAAGGAGTTATTCTCCCATGTTATAAAAGTACTGTTCGCTGGCTATTTTGCCATTTTTAACCTCATATACGCAGACTTCTTCCATTTGTTGTCTTCCACGTGCTTTGAAGGTGCAATCAAAGCTCATTTTTGCTGTAAAGAAGTTTCCGGCTACAATAGGTTCTCCAATTTCGCTGGCATGAAAATCTTCAACGCTTTCTAGCCACTCTTTACTTTTGTTCCAAACATTTTGTTTACCCGTAATTAATTCGCCTGGCATACCGGGCATCTCTTTACTTACTACATTATCTGCGTACAGCTCTGTAATACATTCTAAGTTTTTACCTGCTCTGCACAAATTTGCCCATTTTTGAGCGACGTCTTTTGTATTCATGATTTTTAGTTGTTTTGTTTACTTAAAGATAGTAAAAAATTAAAAACCAGTATATTAAGCTAGTATTAACAAAGCGCTAAGATTTAACTAACCGCTTCTTTATAGACTTTTAAGCAACGCTCACGCGCCATTTTGTGCTCTACAATAGGTTTTGGATATGTTAATTCTTGATAATCAGGAACCCATTGGTTGAGGTACTTATGCTGTTTATCAAATTTGTCAATTTGTGTAGTCGGATTAAATATTCTAAAGTACGGAGAAGCATCTACTCCGGATCCTGCAACCCATTGCCAGTTACCAACATTGCTAGACATATCATAATCATGTAGTTTTTCAGCAAAATAAGCTTCTCCCCATCGCCAATCTATTAATAGGTGTTTACATAAAAAACTACCAACCAACATACGTACACGATTGTGCATAAAACCAGTTTGATTAAGTTGTCGCATTCCTGCATCAACTAGGGGATAGCCAGTCTTACCTTCGCACCATGCCTTAAATTCATCTTCATTATTACGCCACACAATGCGGTCATATTTAGATTTAAATGCATCTTTGTGCGTATGTGGAAAATGCCACAAAATTTGCATAAAAAACTCTCGCCAAATTAATTCTTGCCAAAAAATCTCATTTTGTTCAGCAATTGCCTTTTTAACCATTTGTCTTACACTAACAGTTCCGAATCTTAAGTGCGGTCCTAATTTTGATGTAGAATCCTGAGCAGGAAAATTTCTTGTCTCCTCATAATTTTGAATTAAAGTTGGTGTTACCGTGTAATCTTCTATTTTTTGAGACGCTTTTTTAAAACCAATATCAGATAATGTTAGATTGGGTAGATTAACCTCTTTAACTATGTTCTCTAAAAGTTTATTGGTATCGTATATTTTAAGTGCTTGTGCTTTAAATGTTTCTTTCCAAACACGCATGTATGGCGTATAAACCATATAAGGTTTACCATCCTTTTTAACAACTTCGTCTTTTTCAAAAATAACTTGATCCTTAAAAGTTTTAAAATGTATGTCGTTTTTAGATAATTTGGCTTTCATACTGTTATCACGTGTAGTTGCGTAAGGCTCATAATCATGATTTGTAAAGACCGTATCAATGTTATAAGATTGTATTAGAGCTTCAAAAACACTTTCCGGTGTACCGTAATACATGGCAAGACTACTGTTATACTTTTTTTGTAATGTATTGCGCATATTTTGAAGAGATTCAAAAATAAAAGAAACCCGCGCATCGTCTTCTGGCAGTTGTTCTAAAATGTCTTTATCAAAAATAAAAATAGGTAATACAGGCAGCTCGGATTGCAAGGCATTATAAAGCCCCACATTATCTTCTAGCCTCAAATCGCGTCTAAACCAAAATATGTTAATAGGTGTTGTCATGTGCTAATACTTTCCGAAAAGTTTTTCTAGTTTAACTGTTCTATGATTAAAAATTTCTTCCAATTTAGGTTTCACTAAAATGGGATGCATGAGTTGTCCTAAAATTCCCATTGGTATTTTGTAATCGATAATATCTTCCATTTCAACACCGCCATCAATCGCTTTGATAAAATGTTTGTGATGCCATAATGCATATGGTCCAAAGCGTTGCTCGTCCACAAAATATTCACCTTCTTTAACATGTGTAATTTCTGTTACCCATTTGGTTTTTATACCTAAAATTGGTGTTACTATATATTGAATAATCTGCCCTGCAAACATAGGTCTGTCCGCACCAGATAAGATATTAAACCCCATATATTCAGGAGTAATAGTCTTTAGGTTTTTAGGGTCTGATAAAAAATCCCAAGCTTGCGCTTTTGTGATTGGTAAATTTTGTTTTTTATGAAATCTATATATTTTCATAACGTATATGTTTTAGTACCGTTTACACGGAAATTTTTAATTGTAAATTAAAATATAAGCATTTAAAGAAGTGGCTATAATTAACCAAATCATATAGGGCAGAAGCAAGTAACTTTTGCTTTTCATGTCTTTTTTATAATTTAAAAAGAAGTAAAAGATAACAATTGTTAATGCTATTATAGCAGCTAAAGCTAATAATACTAAGTGTTGATTGAAAAAAAGATAGTTCCAAATTACGTTTAAAACAAACTGCAGACAAAAAATGACAGTCAGTTTTTTAGAGCGATAACTACTAAATAGTTGCGCTAAGTAAACAGAGAAACAAATCATTATTATGGTCCAAGCAGCACCAAAAACCCAGCCCGGGGGTGTCCAAGGAGCTTGGTTTAAATTAGTGTACCAAGGCGATAAAGGACCATTGCCCATTAACCAACTTCCTAAGGCTAAACCTCCAAAGTTGATTATTAAAAACAGCAGTAATGGTTTTAATAATTTCATTTTAAATATTTAGTAATTTTTGAACTTTTAGGACTTGTAGTAGAGTAGTAGTAATCTAGTAATTGGCCTTCAGGACTAACCATATACTTCTGAAAATTCCATTTAACAGAAGAGCTGCTTGATCCATTTTTAGTCACGTTAGTTAGCCAAGCATACAATGGGTGTTGATTAGTTCCTTTAACCTTTATCTTTTCAGTAATTAAAAACGAAACGCCATAATTAACTTCGCAAAACTCTTCAATAGCGCTTGCATCTCCTGGTTCTTGACTACCAAATTGATTGCAAGGGACACCTATTATTTTTAAAGTATCTGGGTTATTATCTTGTAACTCTTGCAAATCTTTGTATTGCGGTGTAAAACCACATTTAGAAGCTACATTTACAAATAGAATGTGTTTGCCTTTAAATGTTTTAAAATCTATAGGTTTGCCTGGTAAATTATTGATTTTGATATCATAAATACTGGGCAGTTTAGAGCGGTCAATACTTGTGCTGCTTTTAGAAAATAAGGTTGCAATAAATGCTTTAAAAGGATTCATATAAATTATATTTTAAAGCTTACAATTCCACAATCCATTTCAAAAATTTGTCCTGATATTGAAGCTGCTTTAGATGAGGTTAAAAATTGTGCCATGTCTGCTACCTCCTGCGGGTTCAAAAACTTTTTTAGAGGATGACGCTCTGTAATATTTTCAATCATTTTATCGTTGCGCAATAATTTTGAAGCTAACTCAGTATCTGTAACGGTAGGCGCTATGGCATTTATTCTAACCGTTGGTGCTAATTCTGCACCTACAGATTTTACTAGACCTTCTACTGCACTTTTAGATGCTGCAACACTAGCATGAAAGGGCATACCTAATTTAGCAGCCACCGTACTAAACAATACAATGGAAGGTTGCTGCCCCTTTTTTAAAGGATCTATATACTTTTGTATGGCTTTTACTGCTCCAAGTACGTTTATTTCAAAATCGTTTCTAAAATCTTCTAATTTTAACCTAGTAATTGGTTTCAGGTTTATGCTCCCTGGACAATATATAAGTGTGTCTACTTGTTCTATTTCTGGTAAATCGTCTGTTAAAATGTCACAAGTGTGGTGTGTTAAATTAGTATGTGTAAATTCTGGTGCACTGCGACTGATGTTTATAACATTGTGGTTTTCTAAAAAAGTTTGGGTAATAGCTTTTCCGATGCCTTTACTACCGCCAATTATTACTAGATTTTTCATGATTTTACTGAGTTTTAGGTATAAAAAAAGTGGTATCAACAAGATTGCTCTTATTAATTAATACCACTTAATATGTAATTTAGATCGTTATCTACAACTTATGCTGCAGATGGTCTTCCTTTTAATCGTTTTTCAATTTTCTGTTTAATAACAGTTAAGGCTTTCATAATATCCATTAATTTTGGATCTTTATTTTCCTTATAAAGTTCATTTACACCAAGGATTAAATCTTTAGCTTCTCTTGAAGCAAGAATACGATCGCTTGTTGTAATAAACTTATGTTTTCTCTCTGAAAACTCTATTGCTTTGTCTACGATGCTCATAATGCTAATCTTTTAAATAATTTTGTAATTCGGCTATTTTTTCTGGTGTATTAAATTGTCCACCATAAAATGTCGTCACTGTTGCAGAAGTTTCATCTTTAATACCTCGTGACGATACACATAAGTGTTTGGCATCAATAATAACTGCAACATCATCTGTTTTTAATATTGCTTTTAGCTCTTCTGCTATTTGGTTTGTTAAGCGTTCTTGTACCTGAGGACGTTTAGCGAAATACTGTACAATTCTGTTTAATTTTGATAAGCCTATTACTTTTCCTGAAGAAATATAAGCGACATGAGCTTTACCTATAATTGGTACAAAGTGATGCTCGCAGTTGGAGTAGAAAGTAATATTTTTCTCCACCAACATTTGATTGTATTGGTATTTGTTGTCAAATAACGCAATTTTTGGCTTATTTTGAGGGTTTAATCCAGAAAATATTTCATCAATGTACATTTTGGCAACTCTTTTGGGTGTACCTTTTAACGAATCATCTGTTAAATCTAAGCCCATAACGTCCATAATTTCTTCAAAAAGAATAGCAATTCTTTCTTTTTTTTCTTGATCAGAAAGCTTGAAAGCATCAGCTTTCATAGGTGTTTCTAATCCAGTAAATAGGTGGTCGTCTCCAATATCGTTGTCATCAAAACCTTGTAAAGTTTGACTCGTTTGTTTTGTTAATACTTCTTCTTTATTCATTATGTCTTTTTATTTGCTGTATCTGGTTTGACAGGCCAAATCAAAGCAGTTTTTTGTAAATATCTAACGTTTAGATATTTTATTGTGTGTTATTTGTTTTTGTCTAGAGCATTTAAAACGTCCATCTTCAAATACTCTTTTTTTACTATGCTTGGTATTTCTACCTTGTACTCTTGCGCGCCATAATCTAAAACTACTAGGTTTCATTTCGCGACGCATTAATGTAATTACTTCTTGTTCTTTAATTCCAAATTGAAAAGTAATTGCGTCAAAAGGTGTACGATCTTCCCAAGCCATTTCAATTATTCTGTCCGTTTCTTCAATAGTAAATTCTTTCTTCATTTAAATTGGCGACACATTATATATAGCGTCATAATTTATCTTTTCGGTCATTAATTTATCAAAAAACTTTTTGTTTTCTTTAAAAGTTTTGTTGTTTCTAAAATGTATAAACTTTCCGTTAGAATGGATACTAGAACCATCCACTTTATACACAACTAACCTATAATATGGTATTATCCATGTAAAGTTTTGTAATCCTTTGGTAACATGAATTAGTATTCCTTTTGGTCTTAATTCTATATTTCCGTAATTAACATCACTAATAGTGTTCAAAATTGATGCCATATTTGGACTAACCTCGTCAACTATCATCCGTTTGGATCCAACGCCCTTTTTTTTAATCATTTCTAATATTGAAAAAGGAGGTCCAACAGTGTTATTAATTAGCTCCTTATTTTCGTTATTAGTGTGTGTTGTATTTAGTAGCAAATGGATGTGTTTTGTAATATTATACTCAAATATACAAAATGTTTAACCTTTTAAAATTAATGTTAAACAAAATTTAACATATTAGATTATATTTTATTACTGTAGTTATGTTTTATTGGTTGTTAATCATTCTAGCTCTGTTACTTAAAGTATGTCGTTTTAAGATACGATAACTTTCTTTTTTCACCAAAACATTGTCTTTCATGTTCCATAGTGTGTCACTAGCAAATGTCCTGGTTTGCTTCTCGTCAATTATTGGGTAAGGATAATCAGTTCCCAACTGAAATCCTGTCAGTTGCTGGTCAAAATATGACATTTGACTAGGGTTATGAATAAATGGCGCTTCTAAACATGCCAATTCTGGAACCCATTTTTTGATAAATTGGCCTTTAGGATCATGTTCTATGCTATTTTTTAAAGGGTTGTAAATACGTAAAGTATTAATACCTGTTTCGCCAGCTTGCATTTGTATTTGTGGGTAATGTATACCGGGCTCGAAGTCTAAAAATAAGCTTGCTAGATGCGCGCTCATATCTTGCCAAGGTTGCCATAAATTATGTGTAAAAAATGAAACGACTAAAGCTCTCATTCTAAAATTTAGATAGCCAGTTTCTTTTAAACAACGCATGCACGCATCTACTAAAGGAAATCCGGTTTGTCCATTTTTCCAAGCTTCTTGATATTTTAAATTTACAGGTTTATTAAGTTGATGGTAGCCTTTGTTAACACTTTTAAACTCCATTAGATGTTCCATTTCAAACTTTTGGATAAAATGCGCTTGCCAACGTAGTCTAGATACAAATGCATTTAAATGACGTTTGTATTTGGTGTGCTTTACAACGTCTGATGCGCCATTAATAACCTGTTTTATGGATAAGTTTCCCCAAGCAATGTAAGGTGATAATCTACTACATCCTGTTCTTGCATCTAATGGTTTAGAGATGTGATACATGTAATTGTGATAGCGTCCGTTGTAAAACGATTTCATGTATTTTAATCCTGTTGTTGTGCCTCCTTTTTGGAACTTTTTTGAGTAGTCCGTTTTCACGGAAATTGTGTTTAGTTCTGATTCAAGTATTTCAATCTGATTAATATTTAGTAACTGATTTGGTTTCGGTTGAAACAGAAACTCGGCTTGCATCATATAATTGTCCCAATTCTGATACCATGTATTTCTGTTGGTTAGTCCACGTTGCACTCCATTATTGTCATTTTCTAACCAAACAATAGTGCTATTGGCCGAAAATTCCGCGAAAGCGATATCTCGTTTAAACGTAGATAAAAGACCTGTTTCTTTATGAGAAAATACGTTGGTGACGTTAAAAGTTATGTTGATGGTTTTTATAACCTTTTGGATGTCATTTTGGACAACCAATACTTTGGAATTGTATGGTTTTAATTGTGCGTTTAAATCTTCTAGAGATTGTTTTACAAAGTCCCAATGACGCTGGCTATAATGTTTGTCTTGTAATAAAAAATCTTCAAAAGTATAGAGTAGGAGCGTGTGTTGACCTGAGTTTAAAGCATTAGTAATGGCTTCGTTATCTTGTAGTCGAAGGTCGCGTTTTAGCCATACTATGCTTAGGTTTTGTTTCATTTTATTGATTACTCTTTATTGCTTCTCGATACAATTTGCTCGTGCCTCACAAATCACGCGAAGTGACGCTTGTGTGATTGCATTGTCTTTTAGTTTCTGTTTTATGTCTTGTTTTACGTAATCGTCACATCGCGTGGTTTTTAGTTTTTCTCTAAAAATTGTATCGAGGTGTTTTTAAAAACTATCAGGATTTTCAATAATTTGTTGTGCTCTTTCTTTTAGGCTACTTAGTTGTTTAGCTTCCATTTTATCTAATAGGCTGTACATCATTTTCATTCTGAAATTATCGCCTAATTGTTTACGTTTGTCATCCAAAAAATTCCAATACAAACTATTAAAAGGACACGCTTTGTCGCCTAATTTTTCTTTTTTATTATAGTGACAACTGTCGCAGTAATTTCCCATTTTATGAATATAACTTCCGCTAGATACATATGGTTTTGTTGCTATTTTTCCGCCATCTGCAAATTGACTCATCCCTCTTGTATTAGGAAGCTGAACCCACTCAACAGCGTCAACATATATGCCCAAATACCAGGCGTCCACTTGATCAGGATCTATTTGTGCTAATAATGCAAAATTACCAGTAACCATAAGACGCTGGATATGGTGTGCATAACCATTGTCCAGACTATTGGTAATGGATTGTTTAAGGCAATTCATTTTTGTGTTTCCTGTCCAGTAAAAATCTGGCAGATTGTTATTGTTTTCAAGATAATTAAGCGTTTTATATTCTGGCATTAAAGCCCAATACATGCCACGCATATATTCTCTCCAACCTAAAATTTGCCTAATAAAACCTTCTACTTGACTAATATTTATATCCTCGCCATGTTTGCGCCAATAATTAAGTACAGTATCGACTATGTTTTTAGGTGAAATCAATTTTAGATTCATAGCAAAAGACAGCCTAGAATGAAACAAATAGACTTGGTCCGTGTGCATGGCATCTTGATAATCTCCAAAATGAATCAACAATACTTCGCAAAAATATTTAAGTTGTTCTAATGCTTGTTGCCTATTTATAGGATAACTGAAGGTTTTTGTGTCTAATGTTCCAAGTGTTTTAATGTCTTCTTTTTCTATTAGTGTAACAATAGTTTCAATATCATTTTTGAAATATTTGTAAGGCGGAATAGGATGCTCGGCTTTCCATTTATTGCGATTGCTTTTGTCGTAATTCCATTTACCAGCTTCAGGTTGTCCTGCAACCATTAGTATATCGTGTTTTTTACGCATATCACGATAAAAATTTTCCATTAGGTATTGCTTTTTACCTTTAAAAAACTGTTTTAAATCGTGACGTTCTGTATAAAAATGTTCTGTTGAAAATGCTTCTGTTTCAATATCTACCGAGTTACAAAAAGTAGACAATTGCTCGTCTAATCGGTATTCGTCAGGTAATTGATATTCAAATTTAGTAATGTTATGTTCATCAATTAGTAACTTAAGGTTGTCTGTTAAGCTTTGGGTGTTTTTACTGTCGTCTAATTTTAAATATTGGACAGTAAAACCTTGGTCTTTTAAATGTTGACCAAAATCGCGCATGGCAGCAAAAAATCCAATAATTTTTTGGATGTGATGTGTCACGTAGTCGGTTTCCTGACGCATTTCAAACAAACAATATACTGTGTTTTCCGGATTGTCTTTGTACCAGCTGTGTTTACTATTTAATTGATCGCCAAGTATTAGTCTTAATGTTTTCAATGATTGGTTGTTTTCTGTTTAGTTCTTTTTGTATTTTGCTTGTGCTTATAAAACGCTTAAACGTACGTATCTTAAAAAAGGGTGTCTTGCAGCCATAATCGCTGATATTTCCCGTTAGTATCATAGCGTTCTGCTTGTAGTTTTACGTTAAATTTTCGGTCTCTTGGATCATTTCCAACGCCTGCAACATACATCCAGTTTCCGTAGTTGCTATGCACATCATAATCTATAAGCATACTCTCAAAATAACTTGCTCCAATACGCCAATCTAATTCTAAAGATTTTGCAAAATAGCTGGCAACATTTTGTCGTCCACGATTACTCATCCAACCTGTTTTTTTAAGCTCAAGCATGTTAGCATTAACAAAAGGTTCCGGAGTGTTACCATCAATCCATTGTTTAATTTTTGTTTGATTTGTAGACCAGTCGTATTGCTTGTTTAAAATACCACCTATTTTAAATAGTTGGTTACCGTGTTTTAAGGACACGTATTTAAAATAATCTCGCCAAATCAATTCAAAAATTAGCCAATAAGTAGATTCATTTTTTAAATGTTCGTTTTCAAAACGTTTAACTTGATGATAAATTTGTTTAGCAGATAAACTTCCGTTAGCTAACCATGGCGAAAACTTAGAGCTAAAGTCTGTGCCTATTAATCCGTTTCTAGTTTTTTTGTAAAAGCCTAATTTTTTGGTTTCGAAAAAATAATTATTTAAACGTCTTAAAGCTTCGGTTTCTCCTCCTTTAAAAGGAAATGCATTATTAGGATGCGGAGTTATAGTATCCAATCCTAGAGTTTCTAAAGTAGGAATTGTTGTGTTGTTTGTTATGTTGAAGTTTTCCGCTGTAGCTGAATTAGTGACGTTTAATGGTCTGATAGTACTCAGTTTTTCGCATTGTTTCCTAAATTGTGTGAACACGTGAGGCAATGCTTCCGTTTTAAACGGAATATCTTCTGGATGGTATAAAAACTGGTCGTAAGTTTCAATACATTCTATGTCATCTGAAAGATTAGTTTTTACTTGATTGATAACAGAAACCTCTTCATCTGTCCATTCTTTTTGAAGGTAAACAGTCGAAATATTATGTTGTTTAACTAAACCATGGATAGCGTGTTCTGGGGTTTCCGTGTAAACGAACAACGGAATATTAAGCTGCTTTAACTGCTGCTTTAAATCCGTTATGGTTTCAATTAAAAACTGCCCTCTAAAATTTTCAGTCTTTTTAAATCCAAAAGGGGATTTTTTAAATTGTCTTGGGTCAAAACAATAAACAGCAATGGTATTATTGCTGTTTTCTATTGCATTTTTAAGAGCAATATTATCTTGAGATCTTAGGTCGTTTTTAAACCAAACTAGGCTGTTTTTGTTTTGTTGCGTCTGCATTTTTCACTACAATATTTTACGTCATTCCAACTCTTTTCCCATTTTTTACGCCATGTAAATGGCAATTGACACGTTGGGCATGTTTTGGTTGGTAGATTTTGTTTTTTTATGTTTTTAGGCATTGGCTAATTTGTTAATCATCCCTTTAAAAATAAAGCCATGAAATGGTAATACACTATACCAATACAAACGTCCCGCCAATCCTCTAGGTCTAAAAGTAGCACGTTGGTAAACTTTACCTTTGGCCACTCTAAATTCTAACCAGGCTTCTCCGGGCAGTTTCATTTCTGCAAAGAGTATTAGACGCTGTTCTTCTTTATCTGCTAAAAGGACACGCCAAAAGTCTAAGGCATCTCCAGTTTTTATTTTTGTTTTATTTGTACGTCCACGACGCAAACCAATACCACCAACTAGTTTATCCAGAAAACCTCTGATTTTCCATAAAAACGTCCCGTAATACCAACCGTTTTCGCCACCAATAGCCCAGATTTTTTCAAGTGTACGCTGCTCGTCTTTGACTTTGCGTTCTTTTATGTCTGTAAAGCAACCGTGTTTTGGTACTTTTAAATATTGTGTGGATGCTCGTTTTTTAAATCGGCTATTAATAAGTGCATCTTTCCAACTTGAAATAATATCGTTACCTTCAATCTTTACAAAAGCTAACGCTACAGCTTGTTTGTAAGACATAGGTGTGACATCTAATAATTGGTTGATGTTACTTTTCTCGCCTATAATTTCAATACCCATACTATTTACTAATGATGCCGCCAATTTATAAGACGTTGACGTCACAAAATATAGCCAATAACTAGACAGTTTTGGTGTCATTACAGGTACCGTTAATATGTAGCGCTTTAATTTTCTGGCTTCAGCAAATTTTAATAACATTTGCTTATATGTCATGACTTCGGGTCCAAAAATATCGTGTGAAGTATTATATAATTTTTGGTTTCCAAGACCACGAATTAAAAACGTTAAGACATCTCTAACGCCAATAGGTTGTGTTTTTGTATTTAACCATTTAGGCGCAACCATTACAGGAAGTTTTTCTACTAAATCTCTTATAATTTCAAAACTAGCACTACCAGAACCAACAATTATACCTGCCTTAAAAACAGTTAAGGCGTAGTGTTTGGATTGTAAAGTTGTTTCGACATTTTTTCTAGATAATAAATGCTTAGATAATTTGGTGTCGTTTGTAATACCACTTAAATAAATGACTTGCTTGGCGTTAGTTGTTTCAATATAATTTTTAAAATTTACAGCACAATCTTCTTCCATTTGATGAAATTGATCTACCGAATTTGACATAGAATGAATCAAATAATAGGCAGCATCAATATCTTTTGGAATATTACTTAAAGTTTCAGGCTTTAGAAAGTCAGCCTCAATAACGTGTAAATTTTCTTCTTCAGAATATTTACGTTCTGTACGTAATTTACCTCTAACAGCACAAACCACAGTGTGTCCTTGTTCTAATAGTAACGGGATAATGCGCTTACCAATGTAACCTGTTGCTCCTGTTACTAATATTCTCATGGGTTTGGTTTTAAGTGTTATGTTGTTCTCGATACAATTTTTTTCATTCTTCAAAAAATCACTCGAACTGACGTTGTGTTTATCAATATTTTTAATTTATTTATTTTCTAGGTCTTTGGTATTCTAAACGTTTCTCTAATCTAGGGATTGTATATCCATCTAAGCCATTAATGGCAGCAATATTAGCTTTAGATAAGTTTATAAATCCATCGTCTTGCAATAAATCGCCATTAATATGCAAGCCTTGTATTTCTCCGATTACTAAAATCGTGTTATTAGCTTTGATTAGATATTCTTCAACAAATTTCATTTCTAGTTGAATTGGAGCCCCTTTAACAAATGGCGCTTTGCAATTGTCTTTGTATTCTGATTCTAAACCAGTCATATCAAATTCTGAAATCGACTGGTCGTATTTAGCAGAGGTATGATGTGCGTCTTCAAAATTGTGTAAGTCAATATGATTTATAGTATAAACACCTGTGTTTTTTATGTTATCATACGTATGTCGTGTCACCGTTGTTGGTCTGCAAAAAAAGCCCAATAAAGGCGGATTACTACCAATATGTGTTACCGAACTAAATACAGCTACATTTTCTTGTCCCTTGGTAGATTTTGTGCTAATTAAATTAGCACTTTTAAAACCAGAGCAACTATTAATTAAATTAATTTTATACAAATGCTCTAATTCTTGAATCTGTTTTAAATTAAAATAAGCCATTTATAAGGATTTGTAATTGTTGATTTGAACGTTCTTTGCTTTTAAATCAAACATTAAATTATATAAACCAAAGAAGGTTCTGTTTATGTAAATAAAATGCTTAGAACCTCGGTTTCCATTCATTTTTCTTAACTCTGTACTTTTACTGTAACGTTGTCCCATTTCTGAAATAGCGTTAAAAAATTCAGGGTCTGAGAAATCAAAAGTATCTTCGTGGAAAGGTTTTGTAAATAAGCTTAATAACTCATGAAACATTGCAGAGAAAAAATCTAACTCTTCTTGAGTGTCTTCTTCTCTTAAAATCTCTAATTCGTACATTTTTTCGGTAAATAAGATTTTATTATCGATAACCTCTGGTTTTGCTAATTCAAAATAAGGCACGTAAAAATCTTCAGGTACTTCTTTCATACATCCAAAATCTAAAGCAATTAAATCGGCAGATTTAGAGACTAAGAAGTTTCCAGGATGCGGATCGGCATGTACTTTTTTTATAACATGCAATTGGTACATATAAAAATCCCAAAGGGCTTGTCCTAATTGATCCGCTTTGTTTTGATCTTTATTATATGCAGTAAATTCAGAAAGGTGTTCGCCTTCCATCCAATCCATAGTTATGATACGTTCTGAAGATAATGCTTCATAGTAGTTTGGAAACTTTAAATTAGGGATGTGCTTACACGCTGCAACAATAGCTTTACTTTGCTCAACTTCTAAAATATAGTTGGTTTCTTCTACTAATTTGTTTTCTACTTCTTGAAAGTACTTATCAGAGTCCTTACCTTTAATATTAAACATTTTTATGGCAATAGGTTTTACCATAGCCAAATCGCTAGCAATGCTATCTGCGACTCCTGGATATTGAATTTTCACAGCAAGTTTTTTCCCATCCTTTTCGGCTAAATGCACTTGTCCAATACTGGCCGCATTTACAGAATTTAGATTAAAAGAGTCGTAAATTTGGCTTGGTAATTTACCGAAATATTTTTTAAAAGTTTTACTAACTAAAGGGGCAGAAAGTGGTGGTACAGAAAATTGTGCCAACGAAAACTTCTCTACATAAGCTTGTGGCAAAATACTTTTTTCCATGCTTAACATTTGTGCTACTTTAAGCGCACTTCCTTTTAATTGCTTTAAACCATCGTAAATGTCTTCAGCATTATTTTCGTTAAGTCTAGCTTTAGCTTCGGCTTCAGTTTTGGTGATTTTGTCACCATAGTATTTTAGGTAATTAACACCAACTTTTGCTCCAGTAGTAACAAGTTTAGTTGCTCTAGAAATTTTTGAAGTTGGTATTTTGTCTATCGTTTTCAATAGTTGTGGATTTTAGTAATAATAAGTATCCAGAAGTTTTAGAAACTTCTTTTTGCTCTGAATGACAATTAGAAGTCGTTGTATTTTAAGTACTGTGCTAAGGGTAATTTTAATTATTCATCTTAATTTTTTCTTTAAAGATGAATTTTCCAAAGTCAATTAGGCTTTTTAAAGGCATGACGTTTAATACATCAAAACTAGTGTTCACAGATTTTTCTATAAAAATGTCTGTTTTTTCAAACGAAGCAGAAGTATCATCCATCCAAAATTTCATGGTTAATAATAATTGTAACCATGCTGTTTCTGTAAGACCTCTATCTTGAATTTTGTTTAGCTGTTCTTGTTTAATGTCAATAAGCTCGATACCTAAATCTTTTATATAGTGTGCAAAACTTGCTTTAAGCTCTGATAACGCAGCGAAGCCTTTTAGACTGTTTTTATGTTTGTGTAAAGCATATACCACATAACTTCTGTTAGCCGTAAGATTTTCAAAAAAGGTAAAGTAGAAGCTTAGTAATTTATTTCTAGGCTCAAAGTGTGCGTATTCCTCGCTAGCTTCTAAGGCGTGATGCGTATTGTCAAAAAAGGCTTTGAAGATTCCTTTTTCTATAGCATCAAATGTTGCGAAGTGCTCATAAAATTTAGACTCCTCGAAATTATTATGCTTCGCAAATGCGTAAACCGAATTAGGTTGTTCGTTATGTTCTAAGACAAAATCCATGTAAAATGAAATAATGTCGTTACTGCTTATGTTTTTCTTTTTTGCCATCCTGTGAAAATTTGATAGCATAAAGATACAAAATGTTTAACGATGATTGATTAAAGTTAAACAAAATTTAACACGAGTTTGTGTTATGTACTGTTTTTAGTTTCAGTTTGCACTGAAATTGAAGAATAAGTGAGCTTGATGTTCTATTATAGTTAGTTTAAAACTAGCTTGAAAGTGATGAGAATGAATACATGTCGTTTACATCTTTCATTTGTATGTTGAATTTAGCAACCAACAGTTTTGCTGCGCCTTTCTAGTATAACATTGTCTAGCCAAATGCCATTTAATTGCCCTATTTTTTCTTTGTATCCAATAATTCTAAATTGATTATTGGTGTGTAATTTTAAGCTAGCAGTATTGGCCCGCATAATCCCGGCTTGTAGTGTCCATATATTATGCTGCTCGTTAATCTCAATTAGTTTTTTTAGCAGGAAATCTCCAACTTTTTGGCCTCTAAAATGTTTTGAAACATAAACACTAACTTCTGCAACGCCGGAGTATACCTTGCGTTTAGAAGTAGCGCTTAACGAGGCCCATCCTAAATATTGGTCGTCTTTTATTGCTAAAATACGACCAATAGGTAAGTGGTTATTATTCCAATAATCCCAATCAGGTATAACTGTTTCAAACGTTGCAACTCCAGTAGCAATACCATCTTGATAAATGGATTGTACTTCTGAGAAATTGGTTTTATTTATGGTAATAATTTTCATTCTAACAACATCCAGAACCTGGTGCACAAGAGTCTCCTGCTTGTATGTCTGAAAATTTAAGCTTTTGTTTAGGTTCCGGAATACCACATTTATCTTTTGCAAGACAATCGGTAAGTAAAGAGGTTAATTGAAACGAGTTGTTTTGAAACTCTAAACCAAATTTTTGAATGGTTTGTTCTCCTTGAAACTCTACTTCAATCTCTAAATCTTGAAGATTAAAGATGTCTTCAGAAAGGGTGATAATTTTAACCAGTTTTTCAGGATGTAATCTGTGATCATAATCATCTGCATTCCATAATTGAAAATTTACTTTTTTCTCTTCCCTTACAGTTCCGCCACAATCTATAAAGTGCTTTGTTACTTTGCCCACTTCTGTAACATGAAAATGGTTTGGGACTAAACTACCATCAGGTAGCGTAAAAGAAATAGTCTCTAATTGTGATAAGTGTTTTTTAATTTCTGAAAGTGTCATAATTTAATGTGTTATTATGATTAATATTTTGATGTTAGCAACACGTGTTACTGTCTAAATTGTTGTTAAAAAAGCCATTTAAAAGTGTTTTCATGGCTGTCCAATTGTCCTTGTTTATACAATAGCAAACACTAGTACCCTCAATAGTACCTTGTATTAAACCTAAGTTTTTCAGTTCTTTTAAATGTTGTGAGATTGTGGGTTGTGCTAACCCAATCTCTTCTACTAAATCACCACAAACACAAGCATTAATTTTAAAGAGATGCTGTATAATGGCTACTCTAGCAGGGTGTCCAAACGCTTTAGCAAATAATGCAATTTGATTTTGTGATTCTGAAAATTTTTCGGTTTTAATTAATCCCATTTTTTGTTTGTGTATTTGTATATCGCAATATTACGATTAATAGTTTGATTGATAAAACAGATTCCTCTTTTTTTAAGGTTTTATTAACAAACAAGGTATTTCTAATGCTTAATTTTACATTTTAAATAACTTATTAAAAAGTCAACCATGAAAAAATTATTTACACTTATTATGGTGTTGACAGTATCATTTGCTGTTAATGCACAAATAGAAACGCCACAACCAAGTCCTTCTCAAAAAATTGAGCAAACAGTTGGTTTAACGGATGTTACTTTAGATTATTCTAGACCATCAATGAGAGGTCGTGAAATTTTTGGAAACTTAGTGCCTTTTGGAAAGCTTTGGAGAACAGGAGCAAACAAAAACACTATTATTACTTTTAGTACAGCAGTTACAATTGGAGAGCAGACTTTAAAAGCTGGATCTTATGCTATTTTTACAACACCTAATAAAGAGAACTGGGAGGTTGTATTTTATACTGATACAGAAAACTGGGGAACACCTGCAACATGGGACGATTCTAAAGTGGCAGCTAAGGTTAGCGTAAAAGCAACAACTTTACCAATGTCTATCGAAACGTTTACATTTACATTTGATAATTTAACTAATGACTCTGCAGTATTAAGTTTACTATGGGAAAACACAATGGTAGATGTTACAATTGGTGTACCAACTGATGCAACAGTAACAGATGCTATTTCTAAAATAATGAATGGACCAAGTGCTGATAACTATTATGCATCTGCACGTTACTACTTAGAATCTGGAAAAGATATTAAGCAAGCAGTAACTTGGATTGACAAAGCAATTGATATGACTAAAGAATCTCCTAAATTTTGGTGGTTACGTCAACAAGCGTTAATCCATGCAAAAGCTGGAGATAAAAAAGGAGCTATCAAAGCTGCTAAAGCATCTTTAGAGTATGCTGATAAAGCTAAAAATGCTGACTACGTTAAGATGAATAAAGATTCTTTAAAAGAATGGGGAGCAATGTAATTATTGGCTTCTAGCTTTTGGTAATTAACCACTAGTTTAAATATTAAAAAGCGCAATCCATTGGATTGCGCTTTTTTTATTGATTAGTCCAAAAATATTGAAGGTCTTGATCTTGTTTCCAACCTAAGCTTTCATAAAGCTTTTGCGCTGGATTGGTTCTTTCTGTTTGTAAGGCTAAGCCTTTGTAATTATGCTTTTTACACACCGCTTTTGCTTCGTTTAAAAGTGTGACACCATAACCTTGTTTGCGATAGTTTTCATTTACGAATAAATCGTTTAATATAAATAAAGGTTGCATGCTAACACTTGAAAAGCTATGAAACAATTGTGTGAATCCGACCGGCTTTTTTTCCGCGAAAGCGATTAAAATAATAGAGTCTTGCTTGGTTAGTCTATCTTTTATAAACTGTGTGGCACCTTCTTGATTTGGCGTTTGTCTATAAAAGATGCGATATTGATTAAACAATGTTGCTACTTGATCTAAATGTGTAAGGTTGGCTTGAATTATGGTCATAAAAAAATCTGTAAACGTGAATTTACAGATTTTAATTGATATTATATTTTTTTATTTAAACTTAGCTATTTCTGCTTTTGTTTAATTCGTCTTGAAGTTGACGTCTTACTTTTTGTTCGCGTTCTAAGGCGTTACGTCTGTGCTCTTCAAATTCTTCTTCTATTTCTTCTAATTTTAATTTAGCTTCTTTAGTAACTGAATTACTATTTTTAAACTTAAAGATAAAAAAGAATAAAAAGGCTAATAATCCTGCTATGATTGACCAAAGTAAAGTGTTATACCCGCCTTTGCTCATTTGTAAACCAAATAAAGACATGCTGTCTTTTTCTTGGTTAGTTTCTTCTAAATTAGTTTTAGTGTTGCTTAGGCTGCTTTTTAGCTGCTCTACTTCTTGACTTTGAGAGCTTACTTTGTTTTGTGTGTCAAGTAATTCCTTTTTTAGTACTTTAAGCGAGTCTAAGGTGTGTGATTTTAATTTTGCAATCCATTCGTTTCTTACAACTTCATAAGATTGTCCACGCTGATCTCTCCAGTTATTAGATCTTTTTGTAAGGTATTCGAACTGGTTTTCTAATGTTCCAGAATCTAGAGATAGTTTATCGTCTTCTTCTGTGGTTTCAGTTTGTGCTACTGCTGTAAATGAAAATAAGAAAAGAAAAATAGTTACTAATAAATAGTTTGTATGACGCATGGTAATTGTTTTGATGTCTTTCGCTTTGCGAAAATATAAAAAAAGGTTTGCTTTTTGGCTTAAAAATAACAAAAAGCCTCACAATTGCGAGGCTTTTATATATACGTTGATAATTAAATTTTAGATGTTAGTAATACGTAAAACGTCTTACTTTAGCAATATACTTAGCTAATCTGATAACTTGATGGCTGTAACCGTACTCATTATCATACCAAACATATAAGATTGCATTTTTACCATCTGTTCTAACTATAGTCGCTTTGCTATCAAATATTGAAGGCGCAGAGCTACCAATAATATCCGTAGATACTAGCTCGTCACTCATTTCATATTTAATTTGCTCTACTAAATCACCTTCTAAAGCATACTTTTTAATGGTTTCATTAATTTGCTCGACAGTAGTTTCTGAGTCTAATTCTAAATTTAAAATGGCTAAAGACCCGTTTGGTACAGGTACACGAATAGCGTTTGATGTTAATTTACCTTCAAAACTAGGTAATGCTTTAGAGACCGCTTTTCCAGCTCCAGTTTCTGTAATTACCATGTTTAATGCAGCTGCACGTCCACGACGGTATTTACTATGGAAGTTATCCACTAAATTTTGATCGTTAGTATACGCATGGATAGTTTCTAAATGTCCACTTTTTACACCGTACGTATCTTCCATTGCTTTTAAGATAGGCGTAATGGCATTGGTAGTACATGATGCAGCAGAAAAAATATCTATTTTATCAGGATTGTTTTCTAAATGGTTTACACCATAAACAATATTAGGAATTCCTTTTCCTGGTGCAGTAAGTAAAACTTTATCTGCTCCTGGAGAGCTTTTTAATCTTGTTAAAGCCTCTTTATCTCTAAACACTCCTGTATTATCAATGATTAATGCATTGTTAATACCGTATTTAGTATAATCTATATCTTCTGGTTGATTAGCATTAATAATTTTAACTGTAGTACCGTTAATTATTAAAGCCTCATTTTTTAAATCTGTAGTAACCGTTCCTGAAAAATCACCGTGTACAGAATCGTTACGTAATAATGCAGCACGTTTTTCTAATACGGTTGCATCTAATTTACCACGAGTAACAATAGCACGTAAACGTAATTGACTACCTTTTCCAGTACGTGTCATTAACTCTCTAGCAACTAAACGACCAATACGACCAAAACCGTAAAGTACTACGTCCTTAGGCGTAATGTCTTTAGTTTTACTAGCACCCTTAAGTTGATTAGATACAAATGCTAATGCATTGCTGTATTTTTTTTCTTCTAAATGGTACTCGTAAGTTAATTTACCAATATCAAGTTTAGCAGGAGGGACGTCTAGCGTTTGAATAGCTTGAGCAATCTCTACAGAATCAAATATAGAAATAGGTTTTTCTACAAACTCACCTGCATATTCATGTAGGTTTAATATTTGAGACACATTTCTATCAATTAGTTGGTTTCTAAAAAGCACCAATTCGATAGATTTGTCATACCACAAATCGCTAACAATTTTAATAAATTCGACTGTAGCTCGTCTTCTGTCTGCTTGAAACGCTAATTCGTTTTCGTAAGTTTCGTTAATGGACATTTTAAATTATTTAGTGTGTGTTGTTAATTTATTATGTAAATTTTCGGCAAAAGTATTGATTTCAAACGATTTCGTAAAGGAAAAAGTGTAAAAATTTAAAAGCCCTTAATTTTATAAATTAAGGGCTTTTTTTAACGTTTAAATAGTAATTATCTTAAACCGTAACGATTTGTTTCTCCTTTAGAGTTTATTAATTCGATACTTAACGGTTGATACGTATCTCTATTTTTTAATATCGTATCCACATCCTCGATTGTATTTACTTTAATGTTATTGATGGCAGTTATAATATTACCTTCTTCAATACCTTCTGCTTGTAAATATTGACCATAAGTCCCATTAACCTTTGTGATTTTTACACCATTTTTAGTTTTGTACTTTTTTAGGTCTTCAGGTTTAGCATTTTTAATAACACCAATTACTGGTAGTATATAGGTGTTGTTTTTAAGCAAGGTTACAGCAACCTCTTTTTCTACACCATCACGTAAAAGTGTAATATTAACAATGTCATTTGGACGTTTAGTATCTAGAAAACCTCTAAGATCACTAAACTTTTTAATCTTAATATTATCAACCATTTTAATAATATCGCCACTTTTAATACCGGCTTCAGATGCACCGGTGTCTTCTTCGACATCGTCGACATAAAAACCTTCCGTCTCAGCAACTCCAAGTTTTTCTGCAGAAGAACTGTTTAAAGAACCTCCAATAACACCTAAAATACCATTTTGTACATTACCAAACTCCATAATATCTTGGACTACTTTTTTAGCAATATTACTAGGCACAGCAAAAGAGTAACCAATGTATGATCCCGTTTGAGACGATATAGCAGTATTAATACCAATTAACTGACCCGCAGTGTTTACCAAAGCCCCACCTGAGTTACCCGGATTTACCGCAGCATCTGTTTGTATAAAAGACTGGGTGCTTCTTCCACTTAAATCTCTAGATTTTGCACTAATAATCCCTGCAGTAACTGTAGACGTTAAATTAAACGGATTACCAACCGCTAAAACCCATTCTCCGATTTTTGCGGTATCGCTATCTCCAAATGTGGTGTAAGGTAGTTGGTCTTCAGTTTCAACTTTTAGTAAAGCAATATCCGTTTTTGGATCAGTTCCTACAATTTTAGCTTTTAAAGTTCTATTATCATTAAGTGTTATACTTAACGCTTCAGAGTCTTCAATAACATGGTTATTAGTAATTATATAACCATCAGGCGATATAATTACACCACTTCCAGTTCCTAACTGCCTTTTTTGTGGCACACGACCATAAAATAAGTCTTGTAAAGTAGGCTGTGTTGTATTTAAAGCAACGTTTTTAACGTGGACTACAGCATGTACTGTTTTGTCTGCAGCAGTTGTAAAATTAATACCTTCAGCAGCAGCTAAAGCAGTCGTGTTTGTGTTATAATTGGCAGGTAAATACACTGGTGTTTCCTGCGTTGTTGTGTTGGCAATTTGTTGTTCATCTTTTTCAAGAAAGGTTTTGTATGTTCCTAGAGTAATTGCGCCTCCTAATACCGAAACTAAAACCAAAGTTAACATCTTCTTCATAAAATACTTAGTTTAGATTTAATTAGATAACGATTAAAATTAATTAAATATTGAATGCCTATTTCAACTTTAACGACGTTTTAACAACTGAAAAAACTTATATTTGTCATTCAATTTTTCATCCAAATGACGTTGACTTTTTATAAATATCAAGGAACAGGTAATGACTTTGTCATGATCGATAACAGACAAAATGTGTTTGACAAAAACAATACCAAATTGGTTGCTTTTTTATGCGACCGTAAATTTGGCGTTGGAGCAGACGGTCTAATTTTACTAGAAAACCATCCAACGGAGGACTTTAGAATGGTCTATTATAATGCAGACGGAAACGAAAGTAGTATGTGTGGTAATGGTGGACGTTGTATTGTCGCTTTCGCGGAATTTTTGCAGTTGATTACAGATCAGACAACGTTTGAAGCAACAGACGGTTTACATTTTGCAAAAATAGAGGATAACATTATCCATTTACAAATGAAGGATGTGGATACGGTCGAAAGCTTTAAAAATCATCAGTTTTTAGATACAGGCTCACCACATCACGTGCAGTTTGTTACAGACTTAGCGCATTTTGATGTTAAAAATGAAGGTGAAAAAATTAGATATGGTCAACCTTATAATCAAGCCGGTACAAATGTTAACTTTGTAGAAAAGGTTAATGAAGATACTTATACGGTTAGAACCTATGAAAGAGGTGTAGAAGACGAAACCTTATCTTGTGGTACTGGCGTTACAGCTGTTGCAATTGCAATGCATAACACAGGAAACAGTGTTGCTACTACCATTAACTTAAACGTACAAGGAGGCGCGTTAAAAGTGTCTTTTGTAAAAGACGGTAATAGTTATAAAAAGGTCATGTTAATAGGACCTGCGACGCAAGTTTTTAAAGGCGAAATAGCATGTTAACATTAAAAGGAGAACATATTTATTTACGTGCTTTAGAGCCTGAAGATTTATCGTTTATTCATACCATTGAAAATGACGAATCTATTTGGGAAATAAGCAATACCATAACACCGTACTCTAAATATTTAATCAAGCAATATTTAGATCAAGCACATAAAGATATTTTTGAAGTAAAGCAGTTGCGTTTAGTTATCTGTAATTATAAGCATCAGGCTATGGGTATGATTGATGTCTTTGATTTTGACTTTAAAAATAGACGTGCAGGAATTGGTATTTTAATAAAAGAAAGCGATGATAGGCAAAAAGGTAATGGTAAAGAAGCTTTACAACTACTAACTAGTTATTGTTTTAAGCATTTAGATTTGCACCAATTATATTGCAATATAAGTGAGGATAATACAGCTAGTTTAGCATTATTTAAAAATCAAGGATTTAAAGAAATTGGTCTTAAAAAAGACTGGAATTATTTAAATGGTCAATACAAAAACGAATATTTATTTCAATTAATTAATACCAATGTATATTAAAAAAATCTTAGTAGCAATAGCATTAATAGGACTAGTAATTGCTGCTTATTTTGCTTATTTTATTTATGGTGCGATGTTTAAACAAAACACTGCATTTAATAATGACACAGCCTATATTTACGTACCAACCAATGCTAATTATGATCAGGTTAGAGAGCAGTTGGTACCTTTATTAAAGGATATTGATAGTTTTGATGCATTAGCACAACGTAAAAAATATACGACAAATATTAAAGCAGGACGTTTTGCTATTGATAAAAACATGAGTAATAATGATATTATTAACTCTATTAGAAGTAAAAATATTCCAATAAAATTAAGTTTTAATAATCAAGAACGTATTCAAAATTTAGCAGGGCGTATTGCTGAGCAAATAGAACCGGATAGTTTGTCACTGTTGCAAGCCATGACGGATAAAGTGTTTTTGGACAAGCATAAGTTTACAAACCAAACAGTATTAAATATGTATGTTCCAAACAGCTACGAGTTTTTCTGGAATACATCAGCTGAAGGCTTTAGAGATAAAATGCTAAAAGAATACTATCGTTTTTGGAATGATTCGCGTCAAGCAAAGCGTAAAGCATTAAATCTTTCTGTAAACGAAGTTGTTACTATTGCATCTATCGTTCAAAAAGAAACCGCTAAGGTAGACGAGAGGCCAAGAGTTGCTGGTGTGTATTTAAATAGAATAAAAGTTGGTATGCCCTTACAAGCCGATCCAACAGTTATTTATTCTAAGAAATTAAAAGATAACGATTTTGATCAAGTTATAAAACGTGTGTTATATAAAGATTTAGAAATAGATTCGCCTTACAATACTTATAAATACCGAGGGATTCCACCGGGACCAATCACAATGCCAGATGTATCTGCTATTGATGCTGTTTTAAATGCAGAAAGCCACGGGTACTATTATTTTGTAGCTAATGTAAAAAACTTTGGATATCACAAATTTGCTAAAAATTTAAGTCAACATAATGCTAATAAAAATGAGTATGTCCGTTGGATTAATAGCAAAGGTGTTAACAGATAAAGGTGTGCTTAAAACAGTACTAATTATATATGCCTTTTTAATTACAGGTAGTACAATTGCACAAAACAATCACTCTCAGTTTTTTAAACCTAGTGATACACTTAATGTGTCACGTAAAAACGCAGTTATTATAACGGAAGCTAGCTTAGCGTCTTTATCTATAATAGGTTTAAACGCTTTGTGGTATTCTGATTTTGAGCGTTCTAACCTTCATAGTACTAATGATAATTCAGAATGGTTTAAAATGGATAAGTTGGGGCATAGCTTTACAGCTTATCAATTAGGACGTTTTGGATCTCAAGCGTTACATTGGAGTGGAGTGAGTAAAAAAAATCAACTAATTTACGGAGCAACACTTGGCTTTTCTTTTTTAACAGCAGTAGAAGTTTTAGATGGTTTTTCTGAAGAATGGGGTTTTTCTTGGGGAGACTTTACCGCGAACGCAGCAGGAGCAGGGCTATTTATTGGACAAGAGTTGTTGTGGGAAGAGCAACGTATTCAATTAAAATATTCTTTTAACCAAAGTCCATACGCTAATCAAAACCCAGATAAACTTGGTAATGGGATTTTTGAAGAATTTATAAAAGATTATAATGGACAGACGTATTGGTTAAGTGCTAATCTTCATTCTTTTTTTAAAGACAGTAAATTACCAAATTGGTTAAATTTAGCAGTCGGTTATGGCGTGGATGGGTTGTTATATGGTACCGATCAATTACAAGATATTAATTTCCCAAACCAAGACAGAACCAAACAATTCTATTTAAGTCTAGATATGGATTTAACCAAAATCAAGACCGATTCTACATTTTTTAAACAATTTTTTAACATAATTAATGTTATAAAAGTACCGTTTCCGACACTGGAAATTAATAGTCGCGGGAAGCTAAAAGGGCACTTAATTTACTTTTAACATAAGTTAACATATTGATTTTCAGTATTTAATTATTTGTTGTATATTTGCACGCTGAAATTTAAGTCTTTATAATATTAAAAAACAGACTTTTAAATCAAAAATAAATGAAAAATAATATTGGAAAGTTATTATCCCTAACGTTTACAATATCAATTTTACTTTTAGTTGTATTTGTTACCACTAAAAATGATGCTACATTAGTAGATGAAATTGAGTTTAACAACGTTGACTTTGAAAATATACAATATGCAAATATTGCTTCAAACGTAAAAGCATTTAATAGAACAGCGTTTACACCTAAATTAGGTAAAACGTTTACAGGTTTTAAAGAAGCTTTAGGATTTAAAGAATCTCAAAATGATTATTTTAGAGTAAACCAATTTGGTTACTTAGGAAAATATCAATTTGGAAAAAGTACATTAAAAGTTTTAGGTATCCATCATCCTCAGTACTTTTTGAGTAATCCTGAGTTACAGGAAAAAGCATTTATAGCAAATGCACAACGTAACAAATGGGTATTACGTAAGGATATCAAACGTTTTAACAACAAGTATATCAAAGGTGTTAAAGTTACGGAATCGGGTATATTGGCTGCAGCGCATTTAGCGGGACCAGGCAGCGTAAAGAAATTTTTAAGAAGTTATGGAGAGCAAGGATTTGCAGATGCAAATGGTGCAACCATAAAGTATTACATGAAGAAGTTTTCAGGTTATGATACCTCTTTAATTAAACCTTTAAAAAAGGTAAAAGTAAAATACGAAAGCGCTTAATATTGGCTTTTGTGAATAATAAATAGTGTTGGTCTCTTATGTAGGTCAACACTATTTTTTTTCCATTGACTCACTGTTTGTGTTTTAATAAACTCTGTAGGCAATGTAATGTCACAAGCCACACAAATCTCTGTACTATCACTTAAGACGCTACAAAGGTCTTCTAGAAGCTTATTGTTTCTATAAGGTGTCTCAATAAAAGACTGTGTTTGGTTATGTTCAAAACTTAAACGCTCTAAACGTTTTAATTCTGATTTTTTCTCACCTTTATCAATCGGTAAGTACCCGTTAAAAGCAAAGCTTTGTCCATTCATACCGGAAGCCATCATGGCTAATAGGATAGAAGAAGGACCAACTAACGGTACTACTTGTATATTGTTTTTATGTGCTAAACTAACTATATCTGCGCCAGGGTCTGCAATTCCTGGGCATCCAGCATCAGATATTAAACCTAAATTTTTACCTTCTAAACAGGGTTTGATAAAATTAGGTAAATCTGTAACTTCTGTAAATTTATTAAGTTCAAAAAGGTTTAAGCTAGCTTGAGCCTTATCTGGAGCAATACTTTTTATAAATTTTCGGGCTGCTTTAGAGTTTTCGACAACAAAGGTGTCTAAACTATCAATAATGGTTTTTACTTGAGCAGGTAATACATTAAAGGGGTTTGATTCTCCTAATGTACATGGTATTAAATATAGTTTTCCTTTAGTCATAGTACTGTAAAGGTATAAAATTAAGTAAGGCTGTTTAATTTGGTGCTAATTTTTTCGGAAGCATCCTCTAAAAGGGTGTACACTTTTTCAAAACCGTTGTCACCACCGTAATACGGATCTGGCACATCTAAGTTTTTGTCGGGAAAACTTTCGTTTAAAATTAATTTGACTTTAGAGTGTTGTGCTTCATTTTCAGCTAATGCTATAATATTAGCAAAGTTTGACTTATCCATTGCATAGATAATATCAAAATCTATAAAATCTTGTTTAGTAAATTGTCTAGCACGTTGTTTAGTAATATTAATATTGTGCTTTTTGGCAGTACTTATTGATCTTGGGTCTGGTTTGTTGCCAATATGGTAGCTGCTAGTTCCGGCAGAATCTACAGTAAACAATTCAGGGTTTAATTTTGATTGTAAGATACCTTCAGCTAGAGGAGAACGACAAATGTTTCCTAAGCATACCATTAAAATATTAGTCATTTTAAAATGAAATTTAAACCGAAAGTTTCTTCGTTAAATCCTCAACGTATTTTTTAAACTGCTTGTCTGTAGATGATAAATTATCTACGGTCTTACAGGCGTGTAATACGGTTGCATGATCACGTTTTCCTATTTGAGAACCAATACTGGCAAGAGATGCTTTAGTTAGTTTTTTAGCAAAAAACATAGCTAATTGTCTAGCTTGTACAATATGACGCTTTCTAGTTTTAGATTGTAATGTATCCACATCCATTTGGAAATAATCTGAGACAATCTTTTGGATATAATCTATAGATACTTCTCTCTTGGTATTTTTTACAAACTTTTCTACAACTTGTTTAGCTAACTCAATATTGATTTCTTTTTTATTAAAAGAGGATTGAGCAATTAAAGAAATAATAGCACCTTCTAGCTCTCGGATATTCGATTTTATGTTTTTAGCAACATATTCAATAATATCGTCAGGCATTTCAACACCATCTCTGTATAATTTGTTTTTTAATATAGAGACACGAGTTTCAAAGTCTGGTGTTTGCAATTCAGCAGATAATCCCCATTTAAATCTTGATAGTAAGCGTTGCTCAATATCTTGCATATCTACGGGCGCCTTGTCACTAGTTAAAATAACTTGCTTACCATTTTGATGCAAATGATTAAAAATATGGAAGAATACATCTTGTGTTCCAGACTTTCCTGATAAAAACTGAACATCATCAATAACCAATACATCAATTAATTGATAAAAATGTATAAAGTCGTTACGGTTGTTCTTTTTAACAGAGTCAATATATTGTTGCGTAAATTTTTCAGCAGAAATATATAAAACAGTTTTTTCTGGGTATTTATCTTTTATATCAACTCCAATAGCGTGCGCTAAATGTGTTTTACCTAAACCAACACCACCAAAAATTAATAATGGATTAAAAGACGTTCCACCTGGCTTTGCAGAGACTGCTAAACCTGCACTACGTGCTAAACGGTTTGAATCACCTTCTAAAAAGTTATCAAAGTTATAGTTTGGATTAAGTTGAGATTCGATTTTTACGTTTCTAATTCCAGGAATTATAAACGGGTTACGTAATTCGCGGTTCTTATTATTAAGCGGTACGTCTACATTTTGAGACCTTACAGCGCTTCTATTAGAACTTGGAATTTTTTCAGTAAAAGGTTGTTTATTACCATACGTGTTTTCCATTTTAATAATGTAAACCAATTTGGCAGTTTCACCTAACTCTTTAGTTAAAGATACTTTTAAAAGTTTAACGTAATGCTCTTCAAGCCACTCGTAAAAAAACTTACTTGGTACTTGTATACTAAGCGCATTATCTGCAAGCTTAACCGCTACAATAGGTTCAAACCAAGTTTTGTAAGCTTGTGGTTGGATATTATCCTTTATAAAAAGGAGACAATTATTCCAGACCGTTTGCGCAGTTACACTCAT